>NZ_CP084115.1 GCF_020217465.1 Cobetia amphilecti | reverse complement strand
GCGACCTCACATCCAGTTGTCGAAGGGGCGGCCATTGTATAGGCCAAGCCACGAGTTATCCACACGACATCTGCCGCAAAAAGCACTGTGGACAACATCGGTATTCTTCAAGTATCCGCATCGGGACAGGCTGGGGAGTATCCGCGCACAAGATTTCGACTGTGGACAAGACGACAGTTATGCACATGGCCATGCACAGGCTGAACGCAGGTTGCCCACCACTTATCGCCAGAGCTGTCCTATCGACATGCAATTGAGCAAGATAGGAAAAAACAGGTTATCCACAGCAACTGCCTTCCTTAATAGTTATTGGTTATTCAGAACTACTTCTCTGTAGTAATGACAGCAGCCCCGCGATCTTCGGATCACGCGAGGTGTGAGGGGCTGTGATCGCGTCGGCAGAATCCCGGGTTATCCACTGCGACTTTTCGGCGCGCCTGACACGCAAGGGTCGTAAGTGCACAACCGCTCGTCAGAAACGCGAGTCCTTGAGGCTCACGACCGAACACAGGACTTGCACCCTTCCCGCGCATCGCCATGGCGGGCGATGCCGATCACTCAGCCCCACTGAGCGCTGAAAAAGCGCTGATCGCTTGCCTGGCGAGCGGTGCCTGTAGGCTCAAGGACGCCAAATCGAATTTTTTTGTGCCCGAAGGCCTGTCTTGCACGTGATCCGCGTGAGACACGAAGCGCCATATGGCGGGCGGCGTAGACGATATCTGTCGTCAAATGCCGCGAACGGGCTGTGGACAACTTCCAACGCGACATTGCAAGCCACTTGCAGATTCACTAGAATCCCTGCCCCTGACCAATCTGCCCTGTCCTCATGTGGATACAGGGCAACATTCGTTGACCTTTTCCAAACAACCACGTGGGAAGAAGCAGCTATGAAACGCACATTTCAGCCGAGCGTCCTGAAGCGCAAGCGCACACACGGTTTCCGTGCTCGTATGGCGACCAAAGGTGGCCGTGAGGTCATCCAGCGTCGTCGTGCGAAAGGCCGTAAGCGTCTGAGCGCCTGATCGAGGCCCGGATGTCCCGTCAGGGATTTCCCCGGCAGCTTCGCTTGCTGACTGCCGGGGATTACCGGCACGTCTTCGATCACACCACCCTCAAGGTACACGGCAAGGGGCTTCTGGCCCTGGCGTGTCCGAATGACCTGGGACATGCCCGCCTGGGGTTGGTGTTCAGCAAGAAGAACGTGCGCCGTGCCGTAGATCGCAACCGCCTCAAACGTCTGACGCGCGAATCCATTCGCCTCCGCCAGCAGCGCCTTCCGGCCGTCGACATCGTCGTACTGGCCAAGCGAGGCGTGACCGAGCTGGACAACGAGACTCTGCATCGCCAGCTGGACGGCATGTGGGCTCGTCTGGAGAAGGACGCCAGACGCCAGAAAGCGGCCAAGTCAACGCCACCTGCCTGACGCGACACCTGCCCGGTGCGTCCGGCATGTGGCGTTTTTTTCGTTATACGCCCTACCGTTCGTGACCGGACTCATCTGACTCCCCGCCAGATTGATTCACCCTCCAACGGGTATACACCATGGACGTCAAACGATTACTCCTCGTGATTCCGCTTGCGGTTGTCGCCTATCTGATGGTGGTCCAGTGGAACAAGGACTACGACCAGCCGGCTGCGGAAACACAGGCTCCCCAGGTTGCCTCTCAGGCCGCCAATGCCACTGCGCAAGGCCTTGAAGCCCCAAGCAGCAGCACGACTGCCAATGGCGATACCGGCCTCTCCACGCCGGATAGCGCAGCAAGCACCCCGAGCAACAACCTGATTGAAGTCAAGACTGACGTGCTGGACCTGCGTATCGATCCGCAGGGCGGTGACGTGGTCTATGCAGCGCTGCTCGAGCACAAGCAGAACAACGCTTCCGAGTCGCCCTTCGTGCTGCTGTCCGACAATCAGTCACGCAGCTACGTGGCCAAGTCCGGCCTGCAGCTGGATGGCCACAAGGGCCGTATCGCCTTCTCTGCCGACAGCAACAGCTACAGCCTTGCCGAGGGTGATGACAGCCTGCAAGTGGACCTGAAGGCCGACATCAATGGTGTTGCGGTCATCAAGCGCTTCACCGTCAGCCAGGACAGCTACCAGATCAAGGTCGACTACCTGCTGGACAACCAGTCACAGCAGCCGGTCAATGCTCGCTTCATCGGTCAGCTGGCCCGTGACAACAGCGCGGACCCGACCTCCGGTGGCGGCATGGGCATGAAGTCCTATCTGGGTGCGGCGTTCTCTTCTGAAGAGAACCACTACCAGAAGGTCGATTTCGAAGACATCCAGGACGGCAGCTTCAAGAATGTCGACGTCCAGGGTGGCTGGGTGTCCATGATCCAGCACTACTTCGTGTCTGCCTGGGTGCCGGCTGACAACCAGAAGAACCTCTACTACGCCAACGTCGACAAGCAGAACCGCAATGTCGCCGCCTTCGCGAGCCCGACGACCCAGATCGCCGCGGGTCAGCAGGCTGAGCTCGGCGCGACCCTGTTCGTCGGCCCGAAGGATCAGGACCAGCTGGAAGCGACCGCTCCCTACCTGGAACTGGTCGTCGACTTCGGCTGGCTGTGGTTCCTGGCCAACCCGCTGTTCTGGCTGCTGGAGCACATCCACGCGCTGGTCGGCAACTGGGGTGCCTCCATCATCCTGCTGACCGTTCTGGTCAAGGTCGTGCTGTTCCCACTGTCCGCGACCGCGTACCGCTCGATGGCCAAGATGCGCAAGATGGGCCCCGAGATGCAGCGCATCAAGGAGAAGTACGGCAGCGACCGCCAGAAGGTCTCGCAGGAGATGATGAAGTTCTACCAGACGGAGAAGATCAATCCGCTGGGGGGCTGTCTGCCGATCGTGATCCAGATGCCGGTCTTCATCGCCCTGTACTGGATGCTGATGGAATCCGTCGAACTGCGCCACGCGCCGTTCATGCTGTGGATCCAGGATCTGTCAGTGAAGGACCCGCTGTTCATCCTGCCGATCATCATGGGCCTGACGATGTTCATCCAGCAGCAGCTGAACCCGACGCCTCCGGACCCCACCCAAGCGAAGATCATGAAGATGCTGCCGATCGTCTTCACCTTCTTCTTCCTGTGGTTCCCGGCAGGTCTGGTGCTGTACTGGATCGTCAACAACACGCTGTCGATCGCTCAGCAGTACGTCATCACTCGTCAGATCGAGAATGCCGAGCCAACCAAGAAAGGCGCATGATGCCTTTCAGGTTCGCCTGACATGACTCACCCACGACCCTCGCCTCGGCGGGGGTCGTGGCGTTTCAGGCCCTGATTCCGAGGGCTGCGCCGACACTCCCGCCGCAAGGCGCCTTCCCCGTCACCCCGCTTGCTGTCACGGGCCTCCAGCCGCGACAATAGCGGCCATCTCCTTCATCTTCATTCCGGCTTCGCGCCCGAGGTTTGTGCATGTCTACCGCCTACCAGCCTGACTCCATCGCGGCCCTGGCCACTCCGCCCGGCCGTGGTGGCGTCGGCATCATCCGTGTCTCCGGTCCGGCCTGTCAGGCCATCGCCCAGGCCATGCTGGGCCAATGCCCGCCGGCACGCCGTGCCCACTATGGCCCCTTCATGGGACTCGATACCCAGGGCAACCCCATCGCCCTCGACGAAGGCATCGCGCTCTACTTCCAGGGCCCGAATTCCTTCACCGGCGAGGACGTGCTGGAGCTGCAAGGGCATGGCGGCCCGGTGATCATGGACCTGCTGCTGGAGCGCTGCGTGCAGCTGGGCGCACGTCTGGCACGCCCCGGTGAATTCAGCGAGCGCGCCTTCCTGAACGACAAGCTGGATCTCGCCCAGGCCGAAGCCATCGCCGACCTGATCGACGCCAGCTCACGCGCGGCGGCCGAGAATGCACTGCGCTCGCTCAAGGGCGAGTTCTCGACGCGCGTCAGCGCGTTGGTGCAGCGCCTGATCGAGCTGCGCATCTACGTCGAGGCCGCCATCGACTTCCCCGAAGAGGAAATCGACTTCCTGGCCGACGGCCATGTCGCGGCGCGCCTCGATGAAGTCAAGGCCGAGCTGGTAGGCGTGCGAGCCGCTGCCAACCAGGGCGCCCTGATGCGCGAGGGCATGACGGTGGTGATCGCCGGCCGCCCGAATGCCGGCAAGTCGAGCCTGCTCAATGCGCTGACCGAGCAGGACACCGCCATCGTCACCGATATCGAAGGCACCACCCGCGACGTGCTGCGTGAGCACATCCATCTCGACGGCATGCCACTGCATATCATCGATACCGCCGGGCTGCGCGACACGCCGGACGCCGTCGAGCGCATCGGCGTGCAGCGCGCCTGGGACGAGATCGAGAAGGCGGACCGCGTCCTGCTGCTGGTCGATGCCGCGACCACCTCGGCGACGGACCCGATGGAGATCTGGCCGGAATTCGTCGCGCGCCTGCCGGACCCGTCCCGCCTGACGCTGGTCCGCAACAAGATCGACACCAGCGGCGAGACGCCGGGGTTGACCGCCATCACCGCAACACAGGATGGCGATGCCGAGCTGGCACGCCACCAGGCCAGCGTGGTGCGCATCTCGGCGCGCGACAATCAGGGCCTCGATGCGCTGCGCGATCACCTCAAGGACATCATGGGCTTCACCGGCACCGCAGAGGGGCGCTTCAGCGCCCGCCGCCGCCACCTGGATGCGCTGGAGCGCGCTGGCGTATCTCTCGACAACGGCGACGCCCAGCTGCATGGCGCCGGCGCCGGGGAGCTGCTGGCCGAAGACCTGCGCGCCGCCCAGATGGCACTGTCCGAGATCACCGGCGAATTTTCAGCCGATGATCTGCTCGGGGAAATCTTCGGCAGCTTCTGCATCGGCAAGTGATCGCACCGAAGTGATCGCGCCGAGCTGACTCTCGCCCGCAGCCGGCCTCTCTTGCCGACAGTGCTTGCGTCTGGCTGTCTCCCTCTCGTTATACTGCCTCTGCCGACCCCTCCGAGTGGCGGAGGCGGGCAGGGGCAGACCGGGAGCCGACATGGCGGGACGCGCGACATCGAACAGACCGCAGGATGCCCATCGCGAGTCCCGTGACTCCAGCGCCTCTCCCCCGCCGGCCCCCGCCGATGAACTGAGCACCGGGCCTCTCCCCGAGGCCCCGTTGCGCCACCTGCTGCTCGACTTCTTCACCCGCCATTGGCCCCGCTATCTGCTGGCCATCGCGTTCCTGATCGGGGTCGCGGGGCTGAATCTGCTGTTGCCGTGGGCGATCGGCGCCACCATCGATGCGTTGCGTGATGGCAGCTTGGACCACGAGGCCTTGCTGAGCCGCCTGTTGTGGCTGGTAGGCGCAGGGCTTGCGCTCTATGCACTGCGCTATGCCTGGCGCGTGACACTGTTCGGCACCGCCTATCAGCTGGGGACGGAGCAGCGTGATGCCTTCCATGCCAAGCTGACGCGCCTGGACCCCGGCTTCTATCAGCGCCATCGCACCGGAGACCTGATGGCGCACGCCAGTCAGGACATCGATGCCGTGGAGATGGCCGCCGCGGAAGGCGTGCTGTCCAGCGTCGATGGCGCCATGACCTTCGTGCTGGTGCTCGGCATCATGCTGATCGCCATCGATGTGCCACTGACGCTGCTCGCCCTGTTGCCATTTCCCTTCATGGCCTGGGCCTTCGCACGCATCTCGCGAAGGATCGGAGAGCGTTTCCGCGAATCGCTGGAGCGCTTCTCGGACCTGAATGACCAGACCCAGGAAGCCTTCGCCGGCATTCGCATGCTCAGAAGCCATGCCTTGCTGGAGGATGAAGGCGCAAGATTCTCGCAGCGTGCCGCCGCCGCCGAAGCCGTCGATTATCGCGTCCAGAAGCTGGAGGCGGCCTTTGATCCGGTGGTGTTCATTGCGCTCTCGGCGGCGACGCTGCTGACGCTGGGTGTGGGTAGCTGGCGCTATCTGGATGACGCCATCACCCTGGGCCAACTGACCAGCTTCACGCTCTATCTGGCGCAGCTGATCTGGCCGATGTTCGCGCTTGGCTGGTGCCTGAATATCCTGCAGCGCGGCGCGGCAGCCGCACGGCGGCTGGCCACCTTCCACGCCGCGCCAGAAGCCCTTGAGGACAGCGGCACTCTGAACAAGGTAAGTGTCCATTCACTATGCCTTGAGATCAATGAATTCCACTACCCGGGCAGCCAGCAACGTGCCCTTGGCCCCCTCTCTCTTCAGGTGGCGGCAGGGGGCAGTCTGGGGATCGTCGGCGCGACCGGCAGTGGCAAGTCCACCTTGCTGCGTCTGCTGTCGCGCAGCTGGCCTCTGACGCCTGAGCAAGGGGTCTTGACGCTCGGTGGCAGAGAAGCAAGTAAGTACACACTATCGGCCTGGCGCCAGCAGTTCTCACTGGTCCCCCAGGACCCGTTCCTGTTTGCGCTCTCGGTAGCCGACAATGTCGCCCTCGCCTGCCCCGAGGCCTCCGACGAGCGAATTCGAGAGGCACTACGCGCGGCAGCCTTCGAGGAAGATCTGCGCCGCCTCCCCCAGGGGTTGGAAACGCTGGTGGGTGAGCGAGGCATCACGCTCTCTGGCGGCCAGCGTCAGCGGCTGGCACTGGCACGCAGCCTGCTCAGCGAGGCGCCGATCCTGCTGCTGGACGACACCCTGTCGGCGGTCGACCAGGTCACCGAACGCACCCTGCTGAAGACTCTCGCGCGCCTGCAGCAACCCGATCATCACGGCCTCAAGCGCACGCTGATCATCAATTCCCATCGCCTGTCTGCCGTGCAGGCCTGCCAGCAGATCCTGGTGCTCGAGGACGGGTGCATCCTGGAACAGGGCGATCACGCCAGTCTGCTGGCCGCCCGCGGCGCCTACTGGCGCCTATGGCAGGCCCAGCAGGTCAACCGCGAAGACGATGCCAAGGCGGAGCGCTCATGAGCCACGATGCCGCGACACGACCCGACACCCTCAGCGGCACTCGCCTGCTCAGCCGACGGCGACTGGCATTGCTCTGGCAACCGCTGGGCAGGCGCCGCGCAGAGGTCCTGCGCGCGCTGTTGATCCTGATCGCGGCGACCGTACTGGATGTGCTTGGCCCGTGGCTGACCCAGCGCTATCTGGATGACTACCTGATTCCCGGCAACCTCGCCCCCGAGGCCCTGGCCGGATTGGTGGGCATCTACGTGATCACCCAGCTGGGCGCCGCCGCCGGACGCTATTTCCAGCAGCTGCGCTTTGCCCGTCTGGCCCTCGCCAGCGTGCGCGATATCCGTGAGCGAGTCTTCACACATCTGCTGCACCAGCCACTATCGACCCTCGACAATATCGCTGCCGGTGAATTGGTGGCCCGCGTGACCAACGACACCGAGTCGCTCAAGGAGCTGTATATCGGGGTGCTGGCGACACTGATCGGCAATGTGGTGCTGTTGATCGGCATCCTGTCGGCGATGGCCCTGATGGATGGCACCCTGGCGATGATCGCGACGGCGCTGGTGCCGCTCTCCATCGGCATGATCTGGCTGTATCAGCGCTTCTCCGGGCGCGCTGCACGCGAGGTGCGCCGCCTGCGTGCCTTGCAGAATGCCAGAATCGCCGAGGCGATCGGCGGCATGAGTGTGCTGCAGGCAAGCGACCAGACCGAACGCTTCAGTCAGCGCTATCACCACCTCAACGTCTCCCAGTATCAGGCGCGCATGCGCACGGTGCGTGTGTCGGGGCTGCTGTTGCGTTCGGCCATCGACCTGATGGCGATGCTGATCACGCTCTCGCTGGTCGCCGTGTTCGGGCTGCGCGAACTGGGGGGCGGTGCGGAACTGGGAGTGCTCTACGCGTTCATCGCCTGGTTGGGGCGCATCAGCGAGCCCCTGATCCAGATCACGCAGCGACTGCAGGTCTTCCAGTCGGCGCTGGTGGCGACTGGCCGGCTGGAAGAGGTCCTGGACCGGCCACGCGAGACGCCTGAGCCAGACACGCGCACAGCGCAGGCAGCCACGCGTCGGCACTCGGACAACACCGTGATAGCGAGTGGTCACTATCAACTCGAGCAGCTGACCTTCCACCACCAAGGTGCGGAGGGTCCGGCCCTCAATGGACTGATGCTTGCCATCGAGAGCGGTGAGTTTCTCGGCGTGGTCGGCCCGACGGGCAGCGGCAAGTCCACCCTGCTCGATCTGCTCAGCGGGCAGCGCCCTGCCCCGGCGTCTCAGCTGCTGCTGGATGGTCGTCCGCTGATGGAGTGGTCGGCTCAACAACGCGCTACCGCGATAGCCGTCGTCCCGCAGGAGCCCTTCATCCGCGCCACGACACTGCGCGACAACCTGCTGCTGGGGCGTGAAATCAGCCAGCAGCACCTGTCACGGGTTCTGCACAAAGCGCATCTGACGCCGCTGGTCGATAGTCTGCCGCTAGGGCTCGACACCCTGCTGGGCGAGCGCGGCCTCAGTCTCTCCACGGGTGAGCGCCAATTGCTGGCGCTCGGACGTGCACTGGTCACGACACCACGCGTGCTGTTGCTGGATGAGGCCACCGCCAGCATCGATAGCCATACCGAAGCCCTGTTGCAGCAGGCACTGCATGAGCTGCGTGGCGAAGTGACCTTGATCGTGGTGGCACACCGGCTTGCCACGGTGCGTGATGCGGACCGCCTGCTGGTGCTGGAACAGGGCTGCATCACCCAGCTGGGGACCCACGATGCCCTGATGGCAGAACCCGGCCTCTATCGGCGGCTATGGCGGGAAGACATCGCACACTGATCAGGCCAACGGCCCCGACAATACAAATACCCCACGATGCAAAGGGCCCCGCGATCTAGACGCCCCACTATCTAAACACCCACAATGCAAACGCCCCCACAGGCATGGCCTATGGGGGCGTTGTCAGTCCGAGCTCTTGATATGGCGCTCAGCGTTCTGCGTTCACCTCAGCCATCACGGCTTGCGCGGGCCGCGTGGCTTGTTGCTCTGAGTCTTGCCAGAGCTGTCCTTGGCAGGCGCTGTCTTGCCTGA
This sequence comes from Cobetia amphilecti, assembly GCF_020217465.1. Lineage (GTDB taxonomy): Bacteria > Pseudomonadota > Gammaproteobacteria > Pseudomonadales > Halomonadaceae > Cobetia > Cobetia amphilecti. Next base: position 4,151,147 of record NZ_CP084115.1, on the reverse strand, counting down.
ATTCGTCTTGCCAGCTGCTGACTTTCCAGAGCTTTCCTTGCTGGCGCCGCCCTTGGCAGCCTTGCCTCTCATGGCATTGCTTTCCTGCTTCTCACGCAGGGCACGCGCTTCACGCGCATCCAGCGGCTTGCCGACATCCTTGTTGTCTTCAGGACGCTGCTTGGCCGCGTACTTTCTGGGCAGTTTGGTCGTGCTGTTCGGGTTGACCTGACCATCACGACCAATCGCCGGCGTGCTGCGCATGCTGACCCGCGTGGAGCCTTCGCGGCGGCCCTTACCCGGCACGCTGGAGGACCAGTCGCTCCAGCTGGCAGAATCCTTGCCCGCTCCCTTGCCTGCCGTCTCGCCCTTGCCACGCGGACGAGTCGGCTCGACAGCGGCCGTCGACTTGCGCTCGGCAGGCTTCTCGCTGACGCGCTTCTGGCTCGGCGCGGAATGCCCATGGACCTCATCCTTGACCTGCGCCTTGATGCTGGTCTTGGGCTTGGCAGTCGCGGAATGACGCTTGCCCTTGGCCTTGGGCGTCGCACTGTCATTGCGCACGCGAGGCTTGGCCCAGCCTTCACCGCGCTTGAGCTTCTCGCGCTTGGGCTTGGCCTGGGTCACCTCGACATCGCTGTCGCGCTTGACCTTCTGGTTGAGCTTGCGCAGCGACAGCAGGCGCTCACGCGGCATCGGCTTGGGCTCGTTGCGTTCGCGGGCGACCTCCTCCGACAGCCACCACAGGCCCTTGTGCTCGACGGCAACCGACTGCGGAGCCGGCAGCGCGCCCTTGAGCACCTCGACCACTTCCTGCATGGCGGTGGAGAACTGACGATCGAACTGCCACGGCGGATTGATCACCAGCATGCCGGAGCCGTACATGCCGTGCTCGCCTTCCGGTGAATCGATCGTCAGCTCACTGCGCCACATCGGTGCCGGCGAATGCTTCTTGAGACGCTCGAGCAGATCATGCTGACGCCCCGCCGGCAGCAGCGGATACCAGATCATGATGGTGGCATGACGTGACTTGCGCAGGGTCTCGACCACGACCTCGGCGACATCACGATAATCATTCTTCAGCTCATAGCTGGGGTCGATCAGCACGGCGACGCGCGGCGTGGTGACCGGCACGGCCGCCAACAGACCGGACAGACCATCCTGCTGACGACGCATGACCTTGCCGAGGCTGTCACGCTGCACCGGCGCCTGATCGAAGTGGTAGATCTCGCCCGGATGCAGCTCATAGGCCAACAGGCGATCGCCGCGGCGCAGCGACTGGCTCAGCCACCAGGGCGAACCGGGATAGACGCTCAGCTCGCTGGCGCTGCCCTTGGCGGCATCCGGCTGCATGTCCGCCAGACGTGACAGCCAGCGAGCCAGCGGCTTGTCAGCTGACGGGGTCTTCGGCTCACCCGCATCGGTCAACCAGCGATCACGCACCTGCCACAACGGCAGAACGCCCTGCTCGTATTCGCGCAGCTGTTCCGTCTCGCGGGCCGCCAGCGGATACCAGCCACGACCGGCGTGAGTATCGATAAACGTAACAGGAGATTCTTTACGTAATAGTTGCTCGGCCAGGGTGGTGGCGAGCAGGTGCTTGTGCAGGTCGGCAAAATTGCCAGCGTGATAGGCGTGCTGATAGGCGAGCAAGAGCGCCTCCTTGATACGGCGATATCTGCCACATCCAGCGAGGCAGCAGATAGAAATCGGGGGGCGGCGACGAGAGGAAAACCAGACAAGGCCGCCGAAGGGGCTGAAGGATAGCAGAGATGATCACTTGTCACCCCAAAAGCCGTGCTTGCCAAGCAACGAGGCCCACGCAAATGCGCAGGCCTCGTGGTCATTCACCGTCATGTCGCCATGACAGCTGATGGGTCTCAGCTTTCCATCGGCGTCAGCGTGATCTCGACGCGACGGTTCTGGGCGCGCCCGGAGGCGGTGTCGTTGGATGCCACCGGGCTGGCTTCACCATAACCGCGCATGTTCAGACGGTTGAAGGCGATGCCACCACTGGCCAGATAGTTGCCGACGGCCTGGGCACGCAGCTCGGACAGGTTCTGGTTGTAATTGCTGGCACCGGTGGAATCGGTATAGCCCGCGATGTTGACGCGAGTCTCGTCGTATTCCTTGAGCACGGTGATGACGCCATCCATGACCGGCTGAATCTGGCCGGACAGGGTGCTGGAGTCGGAGCCGAAGGTGACGTTGGACGGCATGTTGAGGATGATCTGGTCGCCGACACGGGTCACGCTGACACCGGTGCCCTGCAGCTGATCACGCAGCTTGGCTTCCTGAACATCCATGTAATAGCCGATACCACCGCCCGCGGCGGCACCCGCAGCGGCGCCGATCAGCGCCTTGTCGAGACGATGGTTACCACTCTTGGTCGCCCCGGCGATTGCGCCGACGACCGCACCGATGCCGGCACCCTTCGCCGCACTGGAGGTCTGCTGCTCATTGGTATACGGGTTGGTCGTGGAACAACCCGCCATCGCGACGGCGGCTGCCAACGGCAGGGCCAGGAGTACAGACTTCTTCATGGTAACGCTCCCTATCTACACACTCATTAAAGGCAAGACGACAATTGCGCAAATAATCGTCATGCCTCCGATAATGCCTGATCAATCAGGTGTCGAACATGGCCAGCAGGTCATTGAGGAACAATAAGCCCTGCGGCGTGGCGCGCAACAGCACGTCATCCTCAACGATGAGCCCGCGCGAGCGCGCCTGGCTCAGGCCCGGCTCCAATGCCTCGCGATCCAGCCCGGTCGTGCGACGCAGATCCTCGAAGCTGACACCCCCGGTCAAGCGCAGTGCATTCATCATGAACTCCAGCGCCAGCTCATCGCGGTCAATTTCCTGCTGACCCGCCACGAACCCGCGAGGGTCCTGCATCCTGCGCAAGTACGCTTCAGGCTGACGACTTTTCCAACGGCGTTGGAGTTGCAACTCGCCGTTCAAGTTCCCTGCCGAGTCGGTCTTCAACAACGTCAACTTGCCGTGCGCGCCCGCTCCGATGCCCAGGTAATCACCGAATTTCCAGTAATTGAGGTTATGACGCGCGCTGCGCCCTTCAAGGGCATAGGCGGAAATCTCGTAACGACGGAAACCGGCAGCCTCCAGCTCGGCGTGACCGTGATCCTGGATATCCCACAGCAGATCATCTTCCGGCAGTACCGGCGGGCGCGAATAGAACTCGGTATTCGGCTCCAGCGTCAATTGATACCAGGACAGATGGGTCGGCTTGAGTGCCAGCGCACGCCGGATATCATCCAGCGCGGTCTCCAATGTCTGGCCCGGCAGGCCATGCATCAGATCAATATTGAAATTGTCGAAGCCCGCCGCCCGTGCGCTGGCCACCGCGCGCCCGGCTTCTTCAGCGGAGTGGATGCGCCCCAGCACCTCGAGCTGCTCCGGCTGGAAGGTCTGCACGCCCAATGACAAGCGATTGATGCCGGCGGCACGATAGGCGGCAAAGCGGCCCTGCTCCAGTGTGCCGGGGTTGGCCTCCAGCGTGACCTCGCAGTCGGCAGAGAACGTCATGCGCGCCCGCAGGCCATCGAACAGTCGCTGGTAAGCCGCCCCGCTCAGCAGACTCGGCGTGCCGCCGCCGATGAAGATGCTGTGCAATTCACGCTCGGGCTGGCCCTGCAGCAACTGCAGGTCCTGATCGAGATCGGCCAGCAGTGCCGTGATGTATTCCTCTTCAGGCAAGCCGGCATCACGCCCGACCCCGTGGGAGTTGAAGTCACAGTAAGGGCACTTGCGCACGCACCACGGCACGTGAATATAGAGCGACAGAGGCGGCAGGTTCGCGGCGGACATCACGCCTGACCGCTCTGCGCTGCAAGCGCCTCGAGCAACTGCTGCATCGCACGTCCCCGGTGGCTGAGACGGTTCTTGGTCTCGGCATCCAGGGCCGCGGCGGTCATGCCATGCTCCGGCAGCCAGAAAAGCGGGTCATAGCCGAAGCCACCCTCGCCTTGTGGCGCGTCAAGGACACGTCCCTCCCAACTGGCCTGAACGATGATCGGCACCGGGTCTGCCGCATGGCGCAGATAGACGAGCACGCACCAGTAGCGCGCCGTACGCGCTTGCTCAGGCACGCCCTCAAGCGCTGCCAACAGGGCGGCGTTGTTGTCACCATCACCGCTACCTTGCTGACGCCGCGCGGCAAAGCGTGCGGAATAGATGCCCGGCTCCCCGCCCAGCGCATCGACTTCGATCCCGGAATCATCGGCCAGCGCCGGCAGGCCGGTGACCTCTGCGGCGTGGCGCGCCTTGATCAACGCATTCTCGACGAAGGTCAGCCCTGTCTCTTCGGCGTCACTCACTCCCAGCTGCCCTTGAGGCATCGGTTCGATCCCCAGCGGTGCGAGCAAGTGGGAAAATTCACGTAGCTTGCCGGCATTGCCACTGGCCAGTACGAGAGAAGAAGCGGACATGTGAATCTCCGGGGTAGGAACAACGAGAATGCGGCCGCGTGTGAGTCACACGGGCGAGGCGCTTGCAGCACCCCATTCTAGCGCGTGAGTCCGGTGCGTACACGCGAGGGGTCTGCGCCAGGCACGACTGAGATCCATGGTGTCATGGGCCGATGTCACTCATGTGCTCAACTTGAAGACTGACAGGCCGATACAGGCTATCTGCCTCAGCGCGGGCTAATGCCTGTGCAGGATTTGTCTGTGCCTCGCGGCTCAAGCAAGTAAACATCAACCGAAAAAAACCCGTAACTCGATGTTTTGTATAGCCTTTAAGTGGGAAATAAAAGAAATGGGCGTTATGCCATCTAACACTATGCGCAGCGCCAGCCCCCAGGTGTCACTCGACTAGACTTCAAGACAACCATCGAATCACCGTGGATTCATGTCTCCGCCTCAGCCTGCTGATGATGAGCCCCCCAAAACGCTTGCGACAGGAGCGCCCCATGACTGCTACCAGAGTCCTGTTCGTGACAAGCCCTTCACCGCAGACCGAACTGTTCGTCGAGTACCTGCAAGAGACACTGAAATGTGTCGTCGAGGCCTGCCACCATGAAGCCCCACTGCCGTCATCTCCCAGCCTGGTGCTGATCGACAGCACCCAGTGCAGTCTGACCCAGATGATGCGATGGAGCCATATCGACAAGATCGCTGCCTTCAATGTCGAACATGAAGACGATGCCATCTCACTACTTCTGAATATTCCTTTCAGCGGGATCTTCTATCGCCAGGACAGCCTTGAACAAATCAGCAAGGGTATCGGCAAGATACTCGAGAATGAAAACTGGCTGACTCGCAATATCATGCAGACGTTGATTCGTCATTATCGTCAACAACAACAGATTGCCTTCCAGCCTGTCATGGGACTGACACAACGAGAACTGGAAATATTGTCACTCATAGCGTCACAGCAAAGTAATGCAGATATCGCGCATAGATTGATGTTGAGCCAGCACACCGTGAAGTCTCATTTATATAACATCTTTCGCAAGATCAGAGTCCACAACCGCCATCAGGCGATCCAGTGGGCCCACGAGCACCTCAACCTTTACATCCCCAAGCGCACGACGGAGCCGGAATCCTGAGGCTCAGGTGACGCTGGACGAGCATCTCTTCCAGCAGTTGGATCTGTGAGGTCACCACAGCGACAGAGCATGTCTCACGTCGGCTACGCGTAGTAAGCGCTTCACTTTTCAAGAGTGAAATGACTCATGCGCAGTACTGCGTCGCATTCCTGACACCCCTCGAATGCGGGGATACAAAAAGACAAGCCCAGTTACATAATGACATTAAAGAGAAGCCTTCAAGCATTAGATCTGTGGTACCTTTGAACCAGTGAAAAGCTTGGTAAAAAAAGCGCAAAGGTCTGGTTTTCATTGCACTCTCGAGAAGGGTCATCATGACCGGCGCTAATTTCATCAGGTTTACGTACTGTTTTTCCTATTCTTTTTCTGGGTCAAATCAGGACTGGAGGGGAAGGATAAACTGGTTATTTTAGCAAGTACTGATTAGAGGTTGCCTTATCCCCACTATCGCGCAATCCTATAAAGGTGCTCAGCGCGTAATGCCCGACGTGAATGAGTGCAGTGCTACACGACTCACCCAACCACACTTCAGATATGGCTCCGCCAAGAAAAATCGGTACGACAACTCAGAGGTCTCGCACCATGATTACAGGGAACGCAATGGTGCTGCTGGTGACTGACTGCAATCCGCAGTCAGCGCTTTTCATGGATTACATTCGCCAGCAGCTTGAGTGTCAGGTGGCTTCCGCAAGCCCCGACGAGGATTACACACCCGGGCAGGCAGAAAGAACGATAGTGCTGCTGGACACCGACCACGTCGATGAAGGCACGATGCAACGCTGGGATGCAGATGCCAGCCAGGATGCCAGCGCAGAGCTGGCCGCTATCAACATCAGTGATGAAGAGGAAGCTGCCAGCCTGCTGGTCAGCACCCATCTTCAAGGCGTGTTCTACCGACAGGACAGCCTCTCACTGATCAGCAAGGGCATCGCGAAACTGCTGGAAGGCGACATGTGGATGTCCCGACCGCTGATGACCCGCCTGCTGGATTTCTATCGCCGTCAGCAGCTCAACGCCTATCGCCCGGTCTGTGGTCTGACCCAGCGTGAGGTGGAAATCATCGGCTTGCTGGGCACGGGTGCCTCGAATACCGAGATTGCTGACCAGCTGTTCGTCAGTGAACACACGGTCAAGTCACATCTCTACAACATCTTCCGCAAGATCAAGGTGCATAACCGCATTCAGGCCATGAACTGGGCACGTCAGAACCTGGCAATGCCTGTCTCGCGCACCCCACGCATCGCTCGCAGAGCACAGATGTCGTGAACGGTCGGGGCATGACAAGCCGCCAGGTGGTCGCCTGGGGACTGACATGCTTCAGTCTGTCGCCCGCCTTCGCGCAATCCGCGCCGGAGGCGGTGCGACCCGAGGTATCCGTTGCCAGTGAAGAGCAGCAGGCTCGCCGTCAGGGGGAAGATGGGGTCGCCATCCAGCGCACTCGTCCCACGCTCTCCGACGGTCTCAGCGGCGTGATGATCGATCGCACCATGACCATGATCGGCAAGACCTTCTTCCGCCAGTTCAGCCAGCAACGCCTCGATAGCCCAGCCATCCGCAACACATCCCTCAGCATCCATGAACGCCCCTCAGCACGCTGGGGCAGCCTCATCTGGATCACCGAAGGCAACAACGTTCTGTATGAAGCGACGCTCCCTCCGCGCCTTAATGACGTGGATATGTACGCCAGCGCCGCTGTATCAAGCGTCTCCGACCAGTTCCTGCGTCGCAAGGTCATGGAAGCCCTGCGCAACGACCCGGACATGGCCGGTGACGAATTCTGATGTATTGAAGACCGACATAATAAATGGGCTCCGGACACGGAGACCCTGACAATACGCAAGGGAACAGGGGAACATCATGAAGCATCAGACACTCGCGGTGTCGTTGCTGTTGTCGGCGATGCCGCTATATGCCGGTGAACTCATCTATCAGCCCATCAACCCGAGTTTCGGTGGCAACCCTCTCAATGGCAGCTACCTGCTTGGCAAGGCCCAGGCCCAGGACACCCATGAGGATCCTGATGCCTACTCTTTCGATAGCCTCTCCGATACCGAAATCTTCATCAATGACCTGCGCAACAGCCTGGTCTCTGATGCCATCACCGACGCCGTAGAAGCTACGGAACCCGGCCGTTCCAGCGTGATCGACAGTGCGCAGCTGCGCATTGAAGTGGTCAGCAACGGCAATGGCGGTTTCTCCATGCAGGTGCTTGACCGCGCCACAGGTGAAACCACCGTCATCAACCTCGGCACATCAGGCAATACATTCTGATCCGCTACTGATGAAGGGTTTCGTCCAATGAAGATACTCACTCCCATGCTGGCCGTTGCCAGCCTGGCGCTTGCAGGCTGTGCGCCGATGGTCGCCAATACCCAGGGTCTTGAAGGGGTGCCCAGCACCTTGATGCCAAGAACCGCCACCTATCAAGACCTGATCAGTCTGCCGCCTCCCGCCGGGCGTATTCCGGTCGCCATCTATGACTTCCGTGACCAGACGGGCCAGTACCGGCCTGCCCCTGCCAGTACCTTCTCTACGGCGGTCACCCAGGGTGGCGCCGCCATGCTGAGCGCCGCATTGTCGGACTCCGGCTGGTTCATCCCACTCGAGCGCGTGGGACTGCAGAACCTGCTGACAGAGCGCAAGATCATCCGCGCCAACATGGAGCGCACGGGACAGAATGATCTTGCCGCGTTGCAAGCCGCCAACCTGCTGTTCGAGGGTGGCATCATTGCCTTTGACTCCAATGTCAGAACAGGCGGGGCGGGCGCGGAATACTTCGGGATCGGCGCCTCTGGTCAGTATCAGGTGGACCAGGTGACGGTCAATCTGCGCGCTGTCGATATCACCACGGGGCAGGTCATCGCCAACGTCAATACCAGCAAGACGATCTACTCACGCGAGCTGAGGGCGGGCGTCTATCGCTTCATCGATTTCAGTCGCTTGCTGGAGATGGAAGCGGGGTATACCAGCAATGAACCCGTACAGATGGCGGTCATGTCCGCCATCGAATCTGCCGTGATTCACTTGATTGCGCAAGGCGTCGAACGCCAGCTCTGGGTTCTCCAGGACCCGGACAGCCTTCAGACATCAGAGCTGATGGATTACCTGCAAGCCCCGACCCCGATGTTGTAGAGCCAGCCCACATTCAAGACCCCGTAGAGAGCATCTTGGTATTCGCGGTGTTTATCTTTCCCTCAAAAGGCAGTCACCTCACAAGAGGTGGCTGCCTTTTTTCGTGTCTGCGCAAAACATAAGAAATAAATAAAACAACAAAGCATGAAATATCATGCGCCTAATACCGTCAACAGTAATACCTCCCTGAACGGTGCTGAAAATCTGGCCACCCTTTGTCATTACTCACCGCTATTGGGCAAGACATTATAAGTAGCAAGCTCTAGCCCTCATAAACCCGAAAAGGACTGATGGTGATGGCCTCGATAAAGACCAATAGTTAGAGCACTTAGACGGTCACCTGGATGGACTCACGCCATGGCTTCGGCAAAGCATCAACAAAGAAGAATGCTACAGGCCTGCCTTTTCTTCTCATCACTGACATTCAGCTTGTGGGTGTTGGCCAATGACCTGGCGACCACCTCCGAATTGGGAAGCAGCCACTCAGTGGCCGTCATCGAGCAATCTGGCACGTACAACACAGCGATGATCGCTCAGCATGGCAATGGCAACGCCTCATTGATTGACCAGAGCGGTGCCCTGAATGAAGCAGGTGTCGATCAATATGGCAATGGAAACACGGCATACACGCTGCAAGAGGGTGCCCTGCATGAAGCCAGCATTCTTCAGCATGGCCAATATCATGATGCGCTGATCATTCAGCAAGGTGTTGGGCAAAGCGCCAGCATTCAGCAGACAGGCATCGGGGGAAGCGCCACGCTTCTACAACAGGCCAGTAGTCAGGTACCGGCAAGTATCACTCAATATTCACGGGGCCATATGCGTGTCCAGGTCATACAACAGTGATCTTTACCACGATGGCTCGCATGACATCGCTCTATGACGATGATGCTTGTGAAGGTGGTGGCTGAATATTCGCTTTCGTCGAATCGACAATATGGATTTTGCTTAGCCAGGAGGTGTTCTCGCTTTCATGTAGTCAAAAGTCCTGCATGACGAACACAACCTTCTGGAAAGGGCACAAAAGAGCAGTAGCAGTACAACATGATGTCGCGGATCACGAAAAACCAGACCGTCATCATGTCAGGGGATGCACGACCAGAAGAAAATCAATAATAAAAACACAACTCAAAAAACGATCTACACAAGGGAACAAACCATGAAAATCCAAATGAGCTTGCTGGCTGCCGCTGTCGCTTTCTCTTCACATGCGATGGCAGTGGACAATGCTTCCGACATCGATCAGACCGGTTTCGCCAATGGCGCGACGGTCACCCAAGGTGATCGCAATGGAAACCCGTTCAACGCCGGAGAGCATACCAGTGATATTGACCAGACAGGGGCCTTCAACGGCGCCACTGTCTACCAGAGCGGCGTCGCGAGCATTGCCAGTGTCAACCAGCAAGGCCTGGCCAATATGGCGGATGTCCTGCAGAGGGGGCAGGCACAGATAGCAACTGTCTACCAGGATGGCCGCCGCAACCACGCTGATGTCGACCAGAAAAGCTTCAAGAACACGGCCACCATCACCCAGGAAGGCCTGCGCAACAACTCCGTCTCCAAGCAAGGCGATAGCGGCCCGAACTCAAGTGGTCGTTTCAATGAGTTGACCGTGACCCAGACAGGCGCCTTCAACTCGTCCATTGCCACGCAAAGCGGTAGTCACGAGAAAGCGACCGTGACCCAGATGGGCCTCGGCCATGATTCGGATGTCGAACAGAGCGGTGACTACAACGTCGCTTCCGTCAGCCAGAGCGGCATCTACCATGACTCCAGCGTGTTACAGAGCGGGAAGTACAGCAAGGCACGTGTCATGCAGACGGGGGCCTTCAGTGACTCGGACATCGCACAATCCGGCAAGCATCAGCGAGCTCGTGTCATGCAAAGCGACAAGTCACACGATTCCGATATCAATCAGGCGGGTGGCTACAACCGTGCCAGCGTATCTCAGTCTGACTTCCACAATGACTCCGAGATAGACCAGTACGGTTACGGTAACCGTAGCATGGTCATTCAGAGCGGTGCCTTCAATGATTCTGATATCAAGCAGGCTGGCCTGGGCAATCTGGCCATGACTGAGCAAAGCGGCTTCAACAACGATGCCAATGTCACGCAGGTTTGGGCGGTTGATAACGAGTCCTATATTACCCAGACCGGTTACAACGACAGTGCGACCGTGCTGCAGGTAGGCGGACATAACGAATCCACCATTCTGCAGCAGGCTGGCGGCTTCATGAGCTTTGCGCCGAATACTGCCAATGTGACGCAGACTGGTTTCACCAACTCTTCCACCATCACCCAGACTGGCGGTGGCAACGTAGCCAACGTGATGCAGTACTGATCACGCCCCAGCCAGGATGTCTTACAGAACCCCGCGCAAGCGGGGTTTTTCGTTTTTCCGCTCGGTGGATCCCCATAATGAAAAAGGCCGCTGACAGGGTTGTCAGCGGCCTTCCAGTACCAGCCGCGAAACATCTATCGCAGCGGCAAGTTACTTCTTTGGCGGTGTCACGACATTCTCCGGGAAGGACTTGCGATAACTCTCAAGGCTTTCATCCACCATCTGACGGCCCTTGCTGACCTGCTTGTTACCGCTGGCGATCCGCGCCTTGCCCTTCTTGATCTGACCATTGCCCTTGTCGATCAGCGCCTGGCCCTTGGCGATATTGGATTCGCCATCATTGACCAGATTCTCACCACTGACGATCTGCTTCTCACCCGCGGCCACCAGAGACTTGCCGCTCTCCCAATTATCGGCCAGCTGATCACGCACCTTGGCGACGGCCTTGGCTTCCTCAGCCTGACCGCGCATGAGATCAGCGGTTGTCGGCTGGCTGGAGCAGCCCGCGAGCAGTGCCAGACTGATGGCAGCGGCGGCGGTATTTACGCATTGTTGGCGCATGATATTTCCTTTCCAGATGCATAGCTTCCCAACCAAAGCCAAGGCTCACTCGGGAGCGCACTATGCAATACAAAAAAGGGCATGGCGGTCATTCCGCCATGCCCCATGACAACGATCGCTCGTCTCAATGCAGCCTGAGCTGCTCACGAATCAGGCGAGCCAAGGTGACATTGGCGTTGGGCGCTGTCGTGTCGATATGGACCAGCTGACCATGCTCTTCTGGCGCAAATGGCTCGCGATTGGCCAATTGCTTGTCGAGCACTTCCAGACCCGCTTCGGAAGCCTCGCCACTGCGCTGACTACGCTTGATGATGCGCTTGCGCAGCGTCTCGTCATCGGCCTCGAAGCTGATCATCAGCACCGGCAGGCCACGGGCTTCTGCCTCATGACGCAGACGATCACGCTGCACCTTCTTCAGGCAGGTGGCATCGATGCAGACGGGGATGCCCGATTCCAGCAGCGTGGCTGACAGATTCGAGAGTCGCTCGTAGGTCGCATGGGTGGCCTGGGGGGTATAGATGCCGCCATTGAGCCCGGACTCGGTATCGGCATCCGCCGCAAAGCCATACAGACGCTTGCGCTCCACATCGCTGCGAATGCGTACACCGCCCAGTTCACGCACCATCTCTTCGGTGAAGCGACTCTTGCCACTGCCGGAGACACCCACACCGATGATCATGTAAGGGAAGCGGATCTCGCTATAGCGCTCCGCCAGCCCGATATAGCGCTCGTACTCGGCCAGCACATCGGCGCGATCCGCTTCACACAGGTCAGGCTGGTGATAGCGAATCATCGCCACCTTGGCCCGGATCAGTGCGCGATAGATCTTGTAGTACGGCAGCAGACGCACCAGCGAGTAATCGCCGGAGAGCTCGAGATAACGGTTGAGCGCATGATGGGCAAAGGCCTGCTCATCACGCGCTTCGAGATCCATCACCAGGAAGGCCAGGTCACAACCGACATCATTCCAGCGCAATTCTTCATTGAACTCGATGCCGTCAAACAGCAGGGCACGGCCTTCATGGCGCACGGCGTTACCCAGATGGATATCGCCATGAGTCTCACGCACGAAGCCTTCCTGCCAGCGACGCTCGAACTCGGGATTGAGGCGCTGGAAGGTCTCTTCGGTCCACTGCTTGAGCAGCGCGAGTCGCTTGATGGCCTCGGCATCATCACCGAGGCGCGGACGAATCAGCTCGAACTCGTTGTCGATGGTACGACTGACCATCTGCGGGCTACCCAGCTCGCTATCGCCCTGGATGCGCTCGGCCTGCTCGTGGAAGGCCACCAGCTGGTCGACCAGATCGTCCAGCAATTCCAGCGACAGCTCGCCACTGGCCTGCAGGGCGCTGAACAGATGGCGATTGGAGAATTGGCGCATCTTGACCGCGTACTCGAAGACAGCACTGTCGTCTCCGATGCGCGGAGCCTCGGGCGTGCCCGAGATCGCCACGGTATCCAGGTACAGCGTCGGTGCCAGACGGCGGTTGAGGCGCACTTCCTGTTCACACAGGAGCTTGCGGCGCTCAAGGGTCGAGAAATCCAGGAAGCTGCCGAAATCCAGCGGCTTCTTGATCTTGTAGGCGTAGTCGCCGGTCAGCACGATCCACGAGATATGCGTCTCGTGCACTTCGATATCCTTCACGGGGTGATCGAAGCAATCGGCTGTGTGAAGGGCTCGAATCAAGGCCTGGCTCAAGGTCATCTCCGCTAAGGCAAGCTGGCTATAAGGTCATTAGCGCAATCGCTATCGTTGGCGACAAGTGTACCGGATGGCAGCCCGCCCGGCAGCCTGCCGAGCGGGTTCCTGTCTGCGTTGGCCAACCCGCGGACTCAGGTACTGTCTTGCGTCGCACTCAGTTCGATGCGGACATCTGCGCAAAGACCCGCTCGGCCGCATCCAGCGTGGCCTGGATATCAGCATCGGTATGCGCCGCGGACATGAAGCCGGCTTCATAGGCGGACGGCGCCAGATAGACACCTTCGGCGAGCATCGCGTTGAAGAAGGTCACGAAATCCTGCTGACGGCAGCGCGTGGCGGAGGCGAAATTGCTGACCTCTGCGTCATCGGTGAAGAAGACACCGAACATGCCACCGGCATGCTGGGTAATCAGACGGATGCCTGCCGCCTTGGCACGGCTTTCCAGGCCTTCACACAGCATCTCGACCTTGCGTGAAAGCTCGGCGTGGAAGCCGGGCGCCTTGAGCTTGCGCAGCAGCGCGACACCAGCGGCCATCGCCAGCGGATTGCCTGCCAGCGTCCCGGCCTGGTAGACCGGCCCCAGCGGCGAGAGGTGGTGCATGATCTCGCGCTTGCCGCCGAAGGCACCCACCGGCATGCCGCCGCCGACGATCTTGCCCAGGCAGGTCAGGTCCGGCGTGATGCCGTAATGCGCCTGAGCGCCACCCAGGGCGACACGGAAGCCCGTCATCACCTCATCGAGGATCAGCACGCTGCCGTGGGCATCGCACACTTCACGCAGGCTTTCGAGGAAGCCCGGAACCGGCGGGATGCAGTTCATGTTGCCGGCGACCGGCTCGACGATGATACAGGCGATCTCGTCACCCAGCTCGGCGAAGCAACGACGCACGCCCTCGGCGTCGTTGTAGTCCAGCGTGATGGTGTGCTCGGCCAGCGAGGCCGGCACGCCCGGGGAGCTGGGCTCGCCATGGGTCAGCGCGCCGGAGCCGGCCTTGACCAGCAGCGAGTCGGAGTGACCGTGATAGTTACCCTCGAACTTGACGATCTTGTCGCGGCCGGTGAAACCCCGCGCCAGGCGGATCGCCGACATGGTGGCTTCGGTGCCGGAGTTGGTCATGCGCACCATGTCGAGGCTCGGCAGCATCTCGCAGATCAGCTCGGCCATCTCGGACTCGATCTCGGTGGGCGCACCGAAGGACAGACCACTCTCGAGACGCTCGCGCACGGCGCTGAGCACATCTTCATCGGCGTGGCCGGTGATCATCGGCCCCCAGGAACCGACGTAATCGATATAGCGCGTGTTCTCCACATCGAACAGATACGCGCCCTTGGCATGGTCGATGAACACCGGCGGACGATGCAGCCCCTTGAAGGCGCGGACCGGCGAATTGACGCCACCTGGAATATGACGGCTGGCGCGTTCGAACTGGGCAGCGGACGTGGTCATGACATACCTCTTGATAAGCGGCGAGCGGCCATCGGCCGCGAAAATGGAGAAAAGGGGGATCAGACACAAAGACGCTGTGGATAACGTGAATGCAGCTTGTCCACAGGCGATGAAACGGCCCGATAGCCTCGGGGCGGCAAGGGGGTGTGGATAACCCGAATGCCATCGATGGCGACAGCTTAACGCGACTCACGGGTGAGTTGCAGCCGCGCGAGCGCAAGGGGTGCCGGCATCGAAAGGGGCAATAGCGCTATCGCCAGGGCAGAAACTGGGCCTCAGGTAGCGCGCCTTTTCGCCCACGCTGCTGGCCATCGACGAGACTCTGCCAGGTGGCCTGCTGGGCAGCCTGCCATGCCGATGGCAACGCCATGCCGCGCGCCAGACGCACCGCCAGGTGCGAGGCCAGCGTGCAGCCGCTGCCATGGAAGCTGCCCGTCAGTCGCGGGCAGTCCAGTGCGAGCGTGGCGTGGTCACGGCGATACAGACGATGGATCACCGACGGCTCAGCCAGCGAATCAGTATCGCGCTCGACAGGATCAGTACCGGTGACCAGCACGGCCCCGGCACCTGCCGCCAGCAGATGCTCGGCAAGTCGGCCGTCGCCCGTCCCCGTGGGGCAGGCCGCCAGCCGCGCAAGCTCCGCGCGGTTGGGCGTGAGCACATCCACATGCGGCAGCAAGCTCTCACGCGCCTGATGGATCAGCGACTCGGTGGAAAGCTCCAGCCCGCCGCCCGCCTTGAGCACCGGGTCCCACACCACGGGCAGCCCCGGCCAGCGCTGCTGGAGTTCCTCGATCAGCGTCACGCACGCCGTGAGCGCCGCTTCGCTGGCGAGCAGACCGATCTTGAGCGCGCCCGGGCGGAAGTCCTCACACAGGGTGCGGGCCATGGCGAGCATCGACTCGCCCGATTGCGGGATCACCGCCTGCACATTGCAGGAGTTCTGCACCGTCAGTGCCGTCGGCACCGTCAGCGCCCAGCCGCCACCGGCGCGGATCGCCTCGCTGTCGGCGATCAGACCCGCGCCGCCACTGGGATCATGCCCCGCCAATACCAGCACGTAGGGCAGTTGCGCTGAGCACTCGGTCATGGCTGAACCATCCCTCAGAACGGTTTGACGATGACGCAGATGACGATCACCACCAGCATCAGCACCGGCACTTCATTGAAGAAGCGGAAATAGCGCGAGGTTCTCTTGCAGGTGTCGGCGGCGAACTGCTTCAGATACAGGCCACAGGCATGGTGATAGCCGACCAGCAACACGACTATGGTCAGCTTGAGGTGCATCCAGCCCATGCTCATGAAGCTCGGCACCAGCGCCAGCAGCCAGATCCCCAGCACCAGGGTCGCGATCATCGACGGCATCATGATGCCGCGATAGAGCTTGCGCTCCATGGTCTTGAAGTACTCGATGGCCTTGTGGTCGCCGGCATCACGCGCCTGGGCGTGATAGACGTACAGCCGGGGCAGATAGAAGAGGGCAGCAAACCAGCACACTACGGCAATCAGATGGAAAGCCTTGATCCACAGATACATGAGGGAGCTCCGTCAGTCAGGGTCGGGAAGGTCAGAAAGTGGACGCGCGGATGATGCAATCGGATCGCCACGATGGCATGTGGCACCGCCAAGGCCCATGCGGTATGCGGTCGCGGCAGGCGCGCGCAGAGCGAATTCACGCCTGAGAAGCAGGTGCCACGCCACGCTTCAGGGCGTATAGCGATAGTAGCTCTCTATTGCATCCCGCGTGATGATACCTGAAATCTTGCGAATCATCGGTGCCGTGGTGTGCTCGACATAGAGGGCATCGACATCGCTGGGCAGCAGCCGCTCATAGGCCTCGGACAAGGTAGCCTGCAGGTGGATGGGCGCGAGATCCAGACGCTGAGCGGGGATCTCGAGCAGGTCGAGCTCCTCCTGCTCCCGCCAGTGCTCATCCATCAGCACACGCACCAGATCCGCCGCCGGCAGCGCGACCATCGGCTTTTCCGGCGTCGAGCGCGTGACCACCAGCCAGACCGGCTTGCTGTCGAGCAGGGCGCGAGCACGTTCACGCGTGATGCGGCGCGGCACGCTGACCAGCGAGCGCTCCATCACCGCCGGCACCGCCACCCGCGACAGCGCCTGCATCAATGGCTGCTGGAGCGGATGCAGGCCCTGCGCCGTCAGCGTCGAGATGAAGAAGCCCTGGCAATGGCACAGCTGGCGACAGGTCAGGCCTGCCACCACCACCGCCAGCATGCCGGGCAGGATGATATTCGGCGAATGCGTCAATTCGAGCAGTGCCATCAGGGCGGCCAGTGGCGCCTGAAGCACCGCACCCATCATCGCCGCCATGCCGAGCAGGGCGTAAAGCGCGATGTCCGAGGCCTGGTCCGGCAACAGCCAGCCGCCCAACATGCCCATCAAGGCCCCGGCAGCGGCGCCCGCCACCACCACCGGGCCGATGATGCCGATCGGCACGCCACAGGCCACGCATAGTGCCGACAGCACCAGCTTGCCGATCACCAGCGCCAACAGGATATCCAGCGCCAGCTGGCCGTCGAGCAACTGGGCCAGGCTGTCATAGCCGATGCCTTGCACCTGGGGATACCACCACGCCACGGCGGCCGTCGAGACCCCGACCAGCGCCATGCGCATCCCCCATGACAGGTGTGCCACGCGCGCCTGCTGACGCGCCAGATGCACGAAGCCCCCCGCCAGCAGGCCGATGACCAGCGCCGTGACGATGACCCAGGGCAGGTCGAGCAGGGAATGCAGCAGCAGAGACGGCACCGCGAAGGCCGGCGCCGAGCCGTAGACCATCTGCGTGACCACCGCGCCGGTGGTCGAGGCCAGAATCACCGGCATGAAGCCTATCAGGGTGTACTCCATCATCACCACTTCCATGGCGAAGATGACCCCTGCGATCGGCGTATTGAAGGAGGCGGAGATGCCCGCCGCGGTGCCACAGGCGACCAGCACGCGCAGGCTGTTGTTGGGCAGCTTGAGGCGCTCGCCGATCCAGCTCGAGGCGCCGGCGCCCAGGTGGATCGCCGGGCCTTCACGTCCCGCCGACAGACCGCCGAGCACGCTCACGACCCCGACCACGACCTGATTGAGCCAGGCACGCAGCGGCATCTTGCCCTGATGGTAGGTCAGGCGCTCGATGACATGACCGATGCCCAGCTTGCGCTGCGCCGGATGCTGTCGCCCCAGCACGATGCCGATCACCAGCACCGCCAGCAGCGGCAGCGAGGCGCGCACCCAGGGGGCAAGCCCCTCGAAGTTCTCCGGATTGTCATCGGGCATGAAGCCCAGGGCACCGGCGCTCAACAGCAGGCGGAAACCGACCATCAATGAGCCGGTCAGCAGCCCTGCCACCAGCCCCAGCAGACACAGTTGCGGGAGTGCATCGACCGCCGCCAGCTTGCGCCGAAAATTGTCGAGACTGGGACGAGGCAGATGCGGACGCGTCAGGCGTGACACTCACGACTCCTTGAAGGCACTGGCAATGACAGAGGACATCCATGTCGGCAGCGCATTACTGCCCGCCTGACACCTGTGTATCATATCGATTGCGAACCGTCGCGACCGTGCGCAATCCGACAACCTCGGCACAGCATGGCGCAACGCCTGTCTCGCGCACAGGCCACCAAAGGTCGCAGCAGCAGATCGGACACAAGATTACATCTCGCATCAACAGGACACCGCCCGAAGGCGGGGAGGCAGCATGATCAAGGTAGGTATCGTCGGCGGCACCGGTTACACCGGAGTGGAACTCCTCAGGCTCCTGGCCAGCCACCCGCAGGTGGAAGTGACCGTGATCACCTCGCGAAGCGAGAAGGGCGTGCGTGTCGACGAGATGTACCCCAATCTGCGCGGCCACTACGACACCCTCGCGTTCAGCGAGCCGGATGCCGAGGTGCTGGCCGCCTGTGACGCCGTATTCTTCGCCACGCCTCACGGTGTCGCTCACGCCCTGGCCGGCGATCTGCTGGCACGCGGCACGCGTGTCATCGACCTGTCCGCGGACTTCCGCATCAAGGACGCCGACGTCTGGGCCGAGTGGTATGGCCAGCCGCATGGCGCGCCCGAGCTGCTCGGCGAGGCCGTCTACGGCCTGCCGGAAGTCAATCGCGATGCCATCCGCGAAGCGCGCCTGATCGCGGTGCCGGGCTGCTACCCGACCTCCGTGCAGCTGGGGCTGATCCCGCTGCTGGAAGCTGGCCTGATCGAGACCGACAACATCATCGCCGACTGCAAGTCCGCCGTCTCCGGCGCGGGTCGCGGTGCCAAGGTCGGCTCGCTGCTGTGTGAAGCCGGCGAGTCCATGAAGGCCTACGGCGCCTCCGGCCATCGTCACCTGCCGGAAATCACCCAGGGGCTGGACCTGGCAGCCGGCAGCGCGGTCGGCCTGACCTTCGTCCCGCACCTGACGCCGATGATCCGCGGCATCCACTCCACCCTCTATCCGCGTCTGAGCGGCTTCAGCGGCACGCTGGAAGATCTGCAGGCGCTGTTCGAGCAGCGCTACGCCGATCACCCCGCCGTCGATGTCATGCCGCTGGGCAGCCATCCGGAGACGCGCAGCGTGCGTGGCACCAACCTGTGCCGCATCGCCCTGCATCGTCCGGGCAACGGCGACACTCTGGTGGTGCTGTCGGTGATCGACAACCTGGTCAAGGGCGCATCAGGTCAGGCCATCCAGAACCTCAACCTGATGTTCGGTCTCGATGAGATGATGGGGATCGGCGCGCCGGCGATGATGCCCTGAACCGCCAGCGTACGCCCGCAAGGCAGCACGTCAGACAAAGTTGACCCTTTTGCTCGGATATAGGGATAATAGGCGTCATTCCGTTCTCTATACCGTGCCGGGCGCTGTCTCCAGCGTCCGGCCTCCGACTCCTTCCAGGAGGCCCGCATGAGCGAAGCACAAAGCTTCATCCCCACGCCGTTGTACCTGTCCGAGCGCGCCAGTGCCCGGATTGCAGCGCTGCGCGCGGAAGAAGCCAACCCGGAGCTGCGTCTCAGGGTCTACGTCACTGGCGGCGGCTGTTCCGGCTTCCAGTACGGTTTCGATATCGCCACCGATCTGGCCGATGACGACACCGTGGTCGAGCTGGGCGAAGCCGCCATCGTGATCGACCCGCTGTCCTACCAGTATCTGGTCGGCTCGACGATCGACTATGAGGAAGGTCTGGCGGGCGCCCGCTTCATGATCCAGAACCCCAATGCCACCAGCACCTGTGGCTGCGGGTCTTCCTTCATGGTCTGATCATTGAGGGTCTGACCAGGGAGCGTCTGACCAGGGAGGGCTGACAGGCCCGCACACGACATTGGCGTCTTGCTGGCGCCTGATCGCCCCCTACCGGTTCCCGGTAGGGGGCGATTTTTTTTTCGTCATCTCAGTGGCTTGCAAGCTTCCCTTCGCCGCATGGCAGCAGCGGGAGACTTGACGGGGTCCGGTGTGCTCGTCAATCTAAAAACGCTATACATCCTAAAATCTAAATATAAAGAGGAATGTAAAATGCGCAGATCTCACCTGCTGGCCTCTCTCTCTGGCCTCGCGGCCGCCACCTTCATGGCCAGCGCTGCCCATGCCGTCACCCTCAAGGCGGCGACCGACCCGAGCTTCGTGCCCTTCGAGATGCTCGACCAGGAAAGCGGCGAGATGGTCGGCTTCGATATCGACATCCTCAATGCCATCGGCGAGCGCGCCGGCTTCGATATCGACCTCAAGACCATGGACTTCAATGGCATCATCCCGGCCGTACAGACCGGTAGTGTCGATGTCGCCATCGCCGGCATCACCATCACCGAGGCGCGCGAGAAGATCGTCGACTTCACCGATCCCTACTATGACTCCGGCCTGCAGATTCTGACCTCGGCCAACAACGGCGACATCGAGGATATCGAGGGCCTGGAAGGCAAGAAGATCGGCACCAAGATCGGCTCCACCAGTTACGACTACCTCACCGCCAACCTTGGTGACTCCACCATCACGCCTTACCCGGGCAGCGCCGACATGTACATGGCCCTGATATCCGGCAGCGTCGATGCCGTCTTCTACGATGCCCCCAACGTCGGCTACTTCGCCAAGACCAAGGGCAATGGACGCGTCAAGACGGTGGGGCCGCTCTATGAGGGCCAGCAATACGGCATCGCCTTCACCGAAGGCAGCGAGTGGACCGAGGCCGCCAACAAGGCGCTGGCCGAGATGAAGTCCGATGGCAGCTATGCCGAGATCTACCAGAAATGGTTCGGCGCCATGCCCGGCGACAGCCAGTAAGCCGCTTTCGACTCGCCTCAGACACCCCACGTCGCGTAGTGCAGATCATCATCACGACATTTCGGCAGCGACAGCCTGCCGGAATGTCGGTCGTCTCGAACCTCCGGCGCGCCCAGCAGCGCATGAGAGGTTCGTGCCAAGGAGCCCCCCGTGGACGTTCAGTTCCAGTTTGATTGGCAGGCCGCACTCAATTCGGTGCCCTACCTGCTCGAGGGCATTCCCTGGACCCTCGCCATTTCCTTCGGTGGCCTCGCCATCGGCTTCGTGCTCGGCATCCTGTTCGGACTGCTGAGCCTGTCTCCCAGCCGCATCCTGCGCTGGGTCGCCACCGCCTATATCGAGATCTTCCGTGGCACCCCGGTGCTCGTCCAGGTGCTCTTCATCTTCTATGGCCTGCCGCAGATCATCGGTGGCCCCATCGATGCCCTGACCGCCGGCATCGCCGCGATCGCCTTGAACTCGGCCGCCTATATCTCGGAAATCGTGCGCGGTGGCGTGCAGTCCATCGCCCGTGGCCAGCGGGAAGCCGGCCTGTCACTCGGCCTCTCCACCCCGCAGACCTTCCGCTATGTCATCTGGCCTCAGGCGCTGCGCCGCATGATTCCCGCGCTGGGTAACCAGGGCATCGTCTCGATCAAGGACACCTCGCTGTTCTCGGTGATCGGCGTCGGTGAGCTGGTGCGTCAGGGGCAGATCTACATCGCCACGACCTTCAATGCGCTGGAAACCTACTTCATGGTCGCGCTGCTGTATCTGGTGATCACCCTCAGCCTGTCATTTGGCTTGCGGATGCTCGAGCGCCGCGGGTTGGTGGGCCAATGATGTCTCTCTGCCCCCCACGCGCGACGGATATAGCCGCGCCCTCTCACCTTCAGCCTGATCTCATTTCTCTGACGACCTTCCGGCATGCAGCGCCGGTTCGGAGCGCCCCATGACTGCCATCGTGAAGATGCACAAGCTCAACAAGCATTTCGGCAGCCTGCATGTCCTCAAGGACATCGAGCTCGAGGTCGCCCAGGGGGAGGTGGTGGTGATCATCGGGGCCAGTGGCTCCGGCAAGTCGACACTGATTCGCTGCGTGAACGGCCTGGAAGAGTTTCAGGACGGCAACATCGAGGTGGATGGGCATTCGCTGATCCCCCACGGCAAGAGCCACAGGGCGCTCAAGGCGATACGCACCGAAGTCGGCATGGTCTTCCAGCAGTTCAACCTCTTCCCGCACATGAGCGTGCGTGACAACGTCAGCCTGGCCCCCATCAAGGTGCGCGGCACCTCACGACCGGCGGCCGAGCAGCAAGCCGATACGCTGCTCGAGCGGGTCAATATTCTCGAGCAGGCCGACAAGTACCCGGGGCAACTCTCCGGCGGCCAGCAGCAACGCGTGGCCATTGCCCGCTCATTGGCGATGGAACCGCGCCTGATGCTGTTCGATGAGCCCACCTCGGCACTGGACCCGGAAATGATCGGCGAGGTACTCGATGTCATGCGCAAGCTGGCCCGCGAAGGCATGACGATGATGATCGTCACCCATGAAATGAGTTTTGCCCGTGAAGTGGCAGACCGGGTGGTGTTCATCCATCAGGGCAGCATCGTCGAGGAAGGCACGCCAGAGCAGGTCTTCGATACGCCGCAACATCCACGTACCCAGAGCTTCCTGGCCCGCGTACTGTCCCACTGAGCGCCTTCCACAAGGCTCGCTGAGCCACTGGTCAGACAAGCGTTGAGCACGTGAAGACCCTACCCGCTGCCATGCGTGCAGCGGGCATGCCCCGACCGTCAGGTCGGGGCATTTTTTTTGTCCTCAGAGGCCCTCGCGAGCCCTGCGGATCGCCAAACGATGAAAAATCTTCTCTCCCCGCGCCATCTGTCGGCATTTCGAGAAGAAAAAAACGAATTTTTTTGGCCCCGGCCATCCCCTTGCCAGGTCACGCAAACACGCCTTGGCGCTCGAAGGAATGACGCTTTCCCCGCCTGGCAGTCCTCGCTGAGGCGTCGCTTTAGCGTGTGAAAAACAGGGATAAATCAGGGGCCTAGCCGGAAAACCACACGAGGATAACGTGCACCGTGAGCCGCTGGGACAGCGTTCAGGCAGTCTCAGCGGCCGACACGGGCAAAACAAGCGAAAAAGTATCCACAGGCTGGGGCGTGTAACGTCATTGGCACCATTGGCGAGGGCTGTAGCCATTCACGCACCACTTATCCCATGACTGTCTACAGCCTTGGGCAGCGCAGGAAATCGACATTTGCCTCTGTGGACATTTTCCGGCATTATCCGCGGCCTTCTTGCCGTCAGACCATGCAGCACTAGGGGTTGTGGGTAACAACGCCACTTGTGCACAGCAGGGCAGAAAAGTCGGGTACCAGCTCGGTATGAATCAGGGGATAATCGGGGCTGTGGACAAGGCCGCATTTCATCCACAGGAAGCGACCGGTGGCGTCCTCAGGTACTCCGCATTTTCTCCCCAACTATATCAACATCGTAAGCTTTTGATTTGTAACGGATAAATTCGATTTCCCACTGATTTTGTCCACAACAGTAGTTACAACATCAACAGAACCCCTTTTTCTTTTCTTTATATAATCTTGTTATCCGGAAACCCGAAGGACGGACCGAGACCTCACGATCGACCTGACGTGAACTCGCCGAATCCGAAGTGTTCGGGATAACGAACGGCTGTCTGGGTAGCGCATCCCTCGCCGGAAAATCGACGCGTCGTATCCGCAAGACTCGTGAATCGCCGCGGCGTGGATTGATGCCCCAGAAGAAACAACCCGGGCATTCGCTCATGGCCTGCCAGGGCAAGGCGCTGTGGAAAACTCCTGACGCTTACCCACAGGCGGTTTATACTGTGCGGCCCGGACGTCATCCTGCTGGCTTGCAAGCTCCCTCACCGGTCGAGCACATGCCTTCGGCGACGGACATCATTCGCCATGCCGTCTGGCAGTCCTTGATTCATCCAGGCATCGATTCATCGCCCTGCCTGGCCGATTTGCCTGCTTCGCCAACCAGCGAACAGCGCTTCACCCAAGTTTCGTGATACCCCGAGGTGCCAACGTGGATTACCCGAACCGCTTTGACGTGATCGTCATCGGCGGCGGTCATGCCGGTACGGAAGCCGCACTGGCTGCTGCCCGCATGGGCCGTCAGACCCTGCTGCTGACCCATAACATCGAGACGCTGGGCCAGATGTCCTGCAATCCCGCCATCGGCGGGATCGGCAAGAGCCATCTGGTCAAGGAGATCGATGCGCTGGGCGGTGCCATGGGCCTGGCCACCGACATGGCGGGTATCCAGTTCCGTACCCTGAATGCCCGCAAGGGGCCGGCAGTGCGTGCCACTCGCGCACAGGCTGACCGGGCGCTGTACAAGGCCGCGATCCGCAACGTGCTGGAAAACCAGCCGAACCTGACGCTGTTCCAGCAGGGTGCGGAAGACCTGATCGTCGAAGGCGAGACCGTGCGGGGTGTCGTCACCCAGACCGGGATCCGCTTCCACGCCACCACGGTGGTGCTGGCGACCGGGACCTTCCTCGGCGGCGTGATCCACATCGGCCTGGACAACCATGCCGGTGGCCGTGCCGGTGATCCGCCCGCCAATGGCCTGGCATCGCGTCTGCGTGAACTGCCGTTCCGGGTCGATCGCCTCAAGACCGGCACCCCGCCGCGCATCGATGCCAAGAGCGTCGACTTCAGCAAGATGGAAGCCCAGCCGGGCGACACGCCGCGTCCGGTGATGTCCTACATGGGCAGCCGTGAGATGCAGCCGGAGCAGGTCAACTGCTACATCACGCACACCAACGAGCGCACTCACGAGATCATCTTCGCCAATCTCGACCGCTCGCCGATGTATTCCGGCGTCATCGATGGCATCGGGCCGCGTTACTGCCCGTCCATCGAGGACAAGGTGCATCGCTTCGCCGACAAGAACAGCCACCAGGTCTTCATCGAGCCGGAAGGCCTGAATACCCATGAGCTGTATCCCAACGGCATCTCCACCTCGCTGCCCTTCGATACGCAGCTCGAGGTGGTGCGCTCGATCCGTGGCATGGAGAACGCGCACATCACGCGTCCCGGCTACGCCATCGAGTACGATTTCTTCAATCCCCAGGACCTGCATCACTCCTTGGAGACGCGTTTCATCAAGAACCTGTACTTCGCCGGTCAGATCAACGGCACCACCGGCTATGAAGAAGCCGGTGCCCAGGGGCTGCTGGCGGGCGTCAATGCCGCCTTGCGCGCCACTGACGACGAGTCCTGGCATCCGCTGCGTGACGAGGCCTACACCGGTGTGATGGTCGATGACCTGATCACCCTAGGCACGCGCGAGCCGTACCGCATGTTCACCTCGCGTGCCGAATATCGCCTGCTGCTGCGTGAGGACAATGCCGATCTGCGTCTGACCGCCAAGGGTCGCGAGCTGGGCCTGATCGATGACGCCCGCTGGGAAGCCTTCGATCGCAAGCGTGAAGCCATCGCCCGCGAGACCGCGCGTCTCGAGAGCACCTGGCTGACGCCGAAGAGCCCGGAGCTGGCCCCATTGAGCGACAAGCTCAGCTCGCCGCTCAAGCGCGAAGCCAGCCTGATGGAGCTGCTCAAGCGTCCGGAGCTCGAGTATCCGGATGTGGCAGGTCTGAAAGGGGAAGGGGTCGACGACTGGCGCATCGCCGAACAGGTACAGATCACTGCCAAGTACGCAGGCTATATCCAGCGTCAGCAGGAAGAGATCGACCGCCTGCGTCGTCACGAGCACACCGAACTGCCGACCAGCCTCGACTATGATTCCGTCGATGGTCTCTCCAACGAGATCAAGCAGAAGCTCAACGAAGCGCGCCCGGCGACGCTGGCCCAGGCCGGTCGCATTTCCGGTGTCACGCCGGCAGCTGTCTCTATCCTGTTGATTCACTTGAAGAAGCGTCAGCTGATCAAGGCGGAGACACCCGCAGATGCCGCAACGACTGACACGGGAGTCGCGCAATGAGCCAGACGCTCAACGAGACACAGCGTGAACGTTGCGCTCAGCTGCTCAGTCGTGGTGCCAGCGCCATGGGAGTGGCGCTGAGCGAGGAACAGCACGCCCAGCTGATGACGTTGCTGGTGCTGTTGCACAAGTGGAATCGCGCCTATAACCTCACCGCGGTACGTGAGCCGGAGGCGATGGTGACTCGCCATCTGCTCGATAGCCTCAGTGTGCTGCCTTATATCAGTGGGCCACGCCTTCTGGATGTCGGCGCTGGCCCGGGCCTGCCCAGCATCGTGATCGCGATCATGCGTCCCGACATCGCCGTCGTGCCGCTGGATTCGAATGGCAAGAAGGTGCGCTTCCAGATTCAGGCCGGCCATGAACTGGGCCTCAAGAATCTGAGCCCGACCCAGGTCCGTATCGAAGCCTATGATGGCGCGCCGTTCGAGCAGATCATCTCGCGTGCCTTCGCCGATACCGATGCCTTCGTCAATCTGTCGGCGGCCGTGCTCGCCGAGGGCGGCGAATGGCTGGCCATGAAAGGGCGCATCCCCAGTGATGAGATTGCCCGCCTGCCGATGGGTGTCTCGCTGGTCGAGACATTGGTGCTGGAAGTGCCGGGCGAGGAAGGGGAGCGTCACCTTCTGCGCCTCAAGCGCGACTGATAAAGCGCCTCAAGGCGTGCGCAGGGATTGTGCCGGGCGCAAAAGGCAGGCAGCCTGATGTTTTCACGAGGGCAGATCATTGATCTGTCCTCGTGAGCATGTGGCTGGTGCCAATGGCCCCGCTTCTCAAGGAACCAAGGAAGTCGCTCGTGACCAAGATCATCGCGCTGACCAACCAGAAGGGTGGCGTCGGCAAGACCACCACTGCCGTCAATCTGGCGGCGTCGCTGGCGGCACTCGATCGCCGCGTTCTGCTGATCGATCTCGACCCGCAGGGCCATGCCACCATGGGCAGCGGCATCGACAAGCACGACCTCGAAGGCAGCGTGCTGGATGTGCTGCTGGGCGAACTGCGTGCCAGTGACGTGATTCTCGATTGTCCCGATGCCGGCTACGCCCTGTTGCCCGGCAATGGCGACCTTACCGCCGCCGAGGTCGATCTTCTCGGTGTCGAGGGGCGTGAGCGCCGCCTCACGGAAGCTCTGGCGCCGATCGCCGCGGAATACGACGTGGTACTGATCGACTGCCCACCCTCGCTCAACATGTTGACCGTCAATGCCCTGACCGCCGCCCATGGCGTGCTGATTCCGCTGCAGTGCGAGTTCTATGCACTGGAAGGTCTGTCAGCGCTGCTCGATACCGTCGAGCAGATTCAAGGCAACGTGAATCCGGCCCTCGACGTGTTCGGGATCGTGCGTACCATGTACGACGCTCGCAACAGTCTGACCCGCGATGTCAGCAAGCAACTTTCCGATTACTTTGGCGATACCCTGATCAAGGCGACCATTCCGCGCAACGTGCGGGTGGCGGAAGCGCCGAGCCACGGCCTGCCGGTGACCAAGTATGCGCGTCTGTCGCGTGGCAGCCAGGCCTATCGGGTGCTCGCCAAGGAATTGATTCGTCGTCTCTCGCTGTAACTTCACCGAGGAAGGTCCATGACGCGTAAGCGTGCCCTGGGAAGGGGCCTGGATGCCCTGATTGGCGCCGGAAACCGCCGCCGCCATGTCGAAGCCGATATAGAAGCTGTCGATGGCGACGCCATCGATGCGTCACCGGATGCCGCGCTGGCCGCGAATCCGGCCGCTGCCACGGCGGAATTGCCCAGCGAGCGCCTCGAGCGCTTGCCGCTCGGGCAGCTGCAGCGTGGCAAGTATCAGCCACGGCGTGACATTCAGCCGGAAGCGCTCGAGGAGCTGGCGGATTCCATCCGGGCTCAGGGCGTGATGCAGCCCATCGTGGTGCGTCCGGTGGGGGAGGGGCGCTACGAGATCATCGCCGGCGAGCGCCGCTGGCGTGCCTCGCAGCTGGCGGAGCTGGATACCATCCCCGCCGTCGTCCGCGAAGGCATCAGCGATGAGATCGCGCTCGCGCTGGCATTGATCGAGAATATCCAGCGCGAGAACCTCAATCCGGTCGAGGAAGCCCTGGCGCTCAAGCGCCTGCTCGAGGAATTCGAGCTGACCCAGCAGCAGGTGGGCGACGCGGTCGGGCGTTCACGCGCCCAGGTCACCAACCTGCTGCGGCTGCTGACGCTGGAACAGGAAGTGCAGACCCTGCTGGAGCGCGGTGAGCTCGACATGGGGCACGCGCGTGCCCTGATCGGCCTGACTCCGGCACGTCAGCGCAAGCTGGCCCATGAAGTCGTCGAGCGCGAGCTGACCGTGCGCCAGACCGAAGCGCTGGTGAAAAGCGTGCAGAAGGGTGAGCAGCCCAAGTCGGCACCGGCGCGACCGGACGCCGACATCCAGCGTCTGGAAACGCGCCTCTCGGAGCAACTGGGCGCTGCCGTCAATATCCGTCACGGCAAGAGCGGCAAGGGCAAGGTCACCATCTCCTACACCAGTCTGGATGAGCTGGACGGCATTCTCGGCCATATCCACTAGTGGGTGAGCAGGGGAGGGCTGACCGCGCGTCACACCTCCCCGGGCGGCAATTTTCCGCGTGACGGATCACGATCCTCTTTCGCGCCCCTGTGACTCATTGTCGCAGGGGCGCGAAATGCATCTGACATTCAAGATATTGAAGGATGTTGCTGACGTCAGGTTGTGATTCATGCAACCCTGTGTCGCTCGCACCGCAAGCGACTGTCAACGTAAGCAAACTGTCATCGGTTTCCCGCAAGATAGTGAGGCTTTGGTCGTAAGCTTGCGAAAGATCAAGGAATTTAGCTTGTCGTTTGGTTGATGGCGGTGAAGCGCTCCCCTATAATCCGGCGAGTTTGCTCCCGGGCTGTGTCCAGCGCAGCGCCAGAAATGGCGAAGGCCATCATTGCGAGACACAGGTCCAAGATGCACAAGACGACACCCGCTGCTCTACAACGCCCTCAGGTGGCTCGATTGCTCTGGGGCCAGGCGCTGGTCATCGTGATTGCCGTCTTGCTGGCGGGAGTGATGAAAGGCAGTGGTGCGGCGCTTTCCGCGCTGTGTGGTGGGCTGGTCTGCCTGCTGCCCAATCTGTTTTTCGCCTGGCGTTCACTGCGTGTGACCGGTGCACGCTACGCCCAGGCAATGGTCAAGGCCTTCTATCAGGCCGAGGCCGGTAAGTTCGGTTTGACGGCCGTATTGTTTGCGTTCTTCTTCATTGCAGTGCCGCCCTCAAACCCCGCTTTATTTTTTTGCGCTTACGTGGCGGCAATGGCGGTTCACTGGCTGGGCCCCTGGCTGGTGAAGCGAACACCGTACACACGAACCTGAGGCAGAGTCATGGCAGGCACCAACCCGAGTCCCTCCGAATATATTCAGCACCACCTGCAGAATCTGACGTACGGCAACCACCCGGAACACGGATGGTCACTGGCGCACAGCGCTCAGGAAGCGGCCGACATGGGATTCTGGGCCATCCACCTGGATACCATGGGCTGGTCGATCGGTCTGGGCCTGATCTTCCTGTGCCTGTTCCGCAAGGTCGCCAAGTCCGCCACCACTGGCGTTCCCAGCGGTCTGCAGAACTTCGTCGAATTGATGGTCGAGTTCGTCGATCAGTCCGTGCGTGAGACCTTCCACGGTCGTTCACGCCTGATCGCACCGCTGTCACTGACGATCTTCTGCTGGATCTTCCTGATGAACCTGATGGACTTGATCCCCGTAGACTGGCTGCCTGGCGTTGCTGCCAAGGTCGGTGAGATGTTCGGCGCCGATCCGGCTCACGTGTTCTTCAAGGTGGTGCCGTCCACTGACATCAATGCCACGCTGGGCATGTCACTGTCCGTGTTCGCGCTGATCATCTTCTATTCCATTCGCGTCAAGGGCCTCAAGGGCTTCCTGGCCGAACTGACGCTGCACCCGTTCAACACCCCGAACAAGCTGGCACAGATCGCGCTGATTCCGGTCAACTTCCTGCTTGAGTTCGTGACGCTGATCGCCAAGCCGATCTCTCTGGCGCTGCGTCTGTTCGGTAACATGTATGCAGGCGAGCTGATCTTCATCCTGATCTCGCTGGTCGGTATCTGGCAGCTGCCCCTGCACTTCCCGTGGGCGGTCTTCCATATCCTGGTCATCACCCTGCAGGCATTCATCTTCATGATGCTGACCATCGTCTACCTGAGCATGGCCAGCGAAGACCACTGATGTAATTCGCCCCACGCCATCCGTGGCGTGGGGCAAGATTTCCGAGCTCTGCTCACACCCTCAACCCTTGACTTAAACTTGACTAAAACTGGAGTTCCACAATGGAAGCACAAGTTCTTGGCATGACCGCTATCGCCGTCTCCCTGCTGATCGGCCTGGGCGCCCTGGGCACCGCCATCGGTTTCGGTATCCTCGGTGGTAAGTTCCTGGAAGGCGCAGCGCGTCAGCCGGAAATGATCCCGCAGCTGCAGGTCAAGATGTTCATCGTCGCTGGTCTGCTGGATGCCGTGACCATGATCGGTGTTGGTATCGCGCTGTTCTTCACCTTCGCCAACCCGTTTGTCGGTTAAACATCGGCTGGCCTCCGGCCTACCGTGTTTTTGACCCAACAATCGTGAAGCGAGAGGTGCTGGCGTGAATCTGAACTTAACCCTGATTGGTCAGGCCATCGCCTTTGCGGTCTTCGTTTATTTCTGCATGAAGTATGTCTGGCCGCCGGTCACACAGGCTCTGGCAGAACGTCAGAAGAAGATTGCAGATGGTCTGGATGCTGCCAGCCGTGCTACCCGTGACCTCGAACTGGCGCAGGAAAAAGCCACCGAGACTCTGCGGGAAAGCAAGGATGAAGCAGCACGCATCATTGAGCAGACCCATAAGCGCTCCAACCAGATGATCGAGGAAGCACGTGAAACTGCACGTGCGGAAGGCGAGCGTCTCGTTGCGCAGGCCCGTGCCGAAATCTCCCAGGAGATCAACCAGGCCAAGGACGAGCTCCGTGGTCAGGTCGCTGCTCTTGCAGTGGTCGGCGCCGAGCGCATCCTGGAATCCTCCATCGACGAAGCCAAGCACCGCGAGCTGATTGACAAGCTCGCTGCCGAGCTCTGAGGAGACTGATTCCATGGCTGAAACGTCTACCTCCACCGCGGCTCGCCCGTACGCCAAGGCGGCGTTCGAGTTTGCACGCGGCCAGCAGGCGCTAGAGGCCTGGTCCGGCATGTTGTCGACAGCGGCGCTCGTCGCTGTCGACGCAAACGTCAAGGCGGTGCTCGACAACCCCAAGCTCTCCACCGAGCACAAGGTTGGCACCTTCCTGGACGTGTGCGGTGAGGCGCTGGATGACAGCGCCCGCAACTTCATCCGGACTCTCGGTGAGCAGGACCGCCTTGCGGCCCTGCCCTCCGTGGCCGAATTGTTCGAGGCCCAGAAGGCCGAGCAGGAACAGCGTGTCGAGGTGACCCTGGTGTCTGCCTTTGCACTGGAGAGTGAGCAGGAAGAAAAGCTCGCCACTGCCCTGCGCAAGCGTCTGAACCGCGACATCTCCATTACCACTCAGGTGGATAGTACGCTGCTCGGCGGCGTCATCATCCGTGCCGGAGATACCGTCATTGACGGCTCCGTGCGCGGCAAGCTGGCCCGGCTTTCCGAAGCACTGAACTCCTGAGTCCGAGGGACATGGCATGCAGCAACTGAATCCTTCCGAGATCAGCGACATCATCAAGCAGCGTATCGAAAAGCTTGACGTCGCATCCGAAGCCCGTAATCAGGGCACCATCGTCAGCGTCTCCGACGGCATCGTGCAGATCCACGGCCTCGCAGACGTCATGTTCGGTGAGATGATTGAATTCCCGGGTGGCGTCTTTGGTATGGCGCTTAACCTTGAGCGCGACAGCGTCGGTGCTGTCGTTCTGGGTGACTACCTCCAGCTCGAAGAGGGCATGACCGCGCAGTGCACCGGTCGTATCCTCGAAGTGCCGGTAGGCCCGGAAATGGTCGGCCGTGTGGTCGACGCGCTGGGTAACCCGATTGACGGCAAAGGCCCGATCGACGCCAAGCTGACTGACGCGGTTGAGAAGGTCGCTCCGGGTGTCATCGCCCGTGAGCCGGTCGACCAGCCGGTGCAGACAGGTCTGAAGTCCATCGATGCCATGGTGCCGATCGGCCGTGGTCAGCGCGAGCTGATCATCGGTGACCGTCAGATTGGTAAGTCCGCCATCGCGATTGATGCCATCATCAATCAGAAGGGCAAGGGCATTACCTGCGTCTACGTCGCCGTCGGCCAGAAGCAGTCCACCATTGCCAACGTCGTGCGCAAGCTCGAAGAGCACGGCGCGATGGAACACACCATCATCGTCGCTGCTGGCGCTTCCGACCCGGCTGCCATGCTGTTCTTGGCACCGTACGCCGGTTGCACCATGGGTGAGTACTTCCGCGACCGCGGTGAAGACGCGATGATCGTCTATGACGATCTGACCAAGCAGGCATGGGCGTATCGTCAGATCTCCCTGCTGCTCAAGCGTCCGCCGGGCCGTGAAGCCTACCCGGGTGACGTCTTCTATCTCCACTCCCGTCTGCTTGAGCGTTCCGCACGCGTCAACGCCGATTATGTCGAGCAGTTCACCAAGGGTGAAGTGAAAGGCAAGACCGGCTCCCTGACTGCGCTGCCGATCATCGAGACCCAGGGTGGCGACGTGTCTGCGTTCGTTCCGACCAACGTGATCTCCATCACCGACGGTCAGATCTTCCTCGAGACCAGCCTGTTCAACTCCGGCATCCGTCCGTCCATCAACGCGGGTCTGTCTGTTTCCCGTGTCGGTGGTGCTGCTCAGACCAAGATCATCAAGAAGTTGGGTGGTGGTGTGCGTCTGGCACTGGCTCAGTACCGTGAGCTGGCAGCTTTCTCCCAGTTCGCCTCTGATCTGGACGAAGCGACCCGCAAGCAGCTCGAGCATGGTCAGCGTGTCACCGAGCTGATGAAGCAGAAGCAGTACTCTCCGATGTCCGTGGCCGACATGGCGATCTCGCTGTTCGCGGCCAACGAAGGCTACCTGGATGACGTCGACGTCGCCAAGGTGCTGGGCTTCGAGAAGGCGCTGCTGGACTTCATGCGCTCCGAGCACGCGGATCTTCTGGACAAGATCAATCAGTCCGGCGGCTACGATGACGAGATCAAGAATGGTCTCAAGGCTGGCGTCGAGAAGTTCAAGGCGACTCAAAGCTGGTAAGTGGCATGGCCCGGCCAGTCCGGGCCCTGTCGTTTCCCTTCGGGTGGCATGAATAAGGCAGATCGCTATGGCAGCTGCAAAAGAGATTCGCTCCCAGATCGGGAGCATCAAAAATACGCAAAAGATCACCAGCGCCATGGAAATGGTGGCTGCGTCCAAGATGCGTAAAGCGCAGGATCGCATGGCGGCCAGCCAGCCTTATGCTCATCAGATCCGCAAGGTTGTAGGACACATCGCCCGGGCCAACCCGGAATATCGCCATCCGTATCTGATGGAACGCGATGTGAAGCGTGTCGGTTATATCGTGGTCTCCAGTGATCGCGGCCTGTGTGGTGGCCTGAACGCCAATCTGTTCAAGGCTGTCACCAAGCATGCGAAGAGCTGGCGCGATCAGGGTGTCGAGGTGGACTTCTGTGCCCTCGGCTCCAAGGCCGGTACCTTCTTCCGCAACTACGGTGGCAACCTGCTTGCCGCCAAGTCCGGTCTCGGGGATTCCCCGGGTACCCAGGATCTGATCGGTAGCGTCAAGGCCATGCTGGACGCATTCGACGAGGGCAGCCTCGACCGTCTGTACGTGGTGTTCAACGAGTTCGTCAACACCATGACGCAGAAGCCGGTCGTGCGTCAGCTGCTTCCTCTCGAAGCTGATCTGAATGACGAAGAAACCGGTCCCACTACATGGGACTACCTGTATGAGCCGGATGCCGTCTCGTTGCTCGACAAGCTGCTCAAGCGCTATGTCGAGGCCCAGGTCTACCAGGCCGTGGTCGAGAACATCGCCTGCGAACAGGCAGCGCGAATGATCGCAATGAAGAGTGCGACCGATAACGCCGGCGACCTGATCGACGACCTTCAGCTGGTCTACAACAAGGCCCGCCAGGCAGCGATCACTCAGGAAATCTCCGAGATCGTATCCGGTGCCGCCGCCGTCTGATGACAGCGTGGCAACAGGCAAGCAGGTTTCAATCGCAGGTTTAAGAGGAACCAGGAATGAGCGGACGTATCGTACAAATCATCGGCGCGGTGATTGACGTCGAGTTTCCGCGGGACGCAGTGCCCAAGGTCTACGACGCCCTGAACGTCGCCGATAGCGAGACCGTACTCGAAGTCCAGCAGCAGCTGGGCGACGGCGTGGTCCGTACTATCGCAATGGGTTCGACCGAAGGCCTCAAGCGCAGTCTCGCAGTTGAGAGCACCGGTGCTCCGATCTCCGTGCCGGTCGGCACGGCGACTCTGGGTCGCATCATGAACGTGCTGGGTCAGCCGATCGACGAAGCTGGCGACGTGGGTGCTGAAGAGCACATGCCGATTCACCGTGCAGCCCCGAGCTTCGCGGAACAGGCAGCGTCCAACGAGCTTCTGGAAACCGGCATCAAGGTCATCGACCTGGTCTGCCCGTTCGCCAAGGGCGGCAAGGTCGGTCTGTTCGGCGGCGCCGGTGTCGGCAAGACCGTCAACATGATGGAGCTGATCCGCAACATCGCCACCGAGCACAGCGGTTATTCCGTGTTCGCGGGCGTGGGTGAGCGTACTCGTGAAGGTAACGATTTCTTCCACGAAATGAAGGAATCCAACGTTCTCGACAAGGTTGCCCTGGTCTATGGCCAGATGAACGAGCCGCCGGGTAACCGTCTGCGCGTGGCACTGACCGGTCTGACCATCGCCGAGAAGTTCCGTGACGAAGGTCGTGACGTTCTGCTGTTCGTCGACAACATCTATCGTTACACCCTGGCGGGGACCGAAGTGTCCGCACTGCTGGGTCGTATGCCGTCCGCGGTAGGTTATCAGCCGACTCTGGCGGAAGAGATGGGCGTCCTGCAGGAACGCATCACTTCTACCAAGACTGGCTCGATCACTTCCGTGCAGGCCGTCTACGTCCCCGCGGATGACTTGACCGATCCGTCTCCGGCGACCACCTTCTCGCACCTTGACGCGACAGTCGTACTGTCCCGTCAGATTGCCGAGCTGGGTATCTATCCGGCCGTTGACCCGCTCGACTCCACCTCTCGTCAGCTCGACCCGCTGGTCGTTGGCGAAGAGCACTACAACACTGCCCGTAACGTTCAGGGTGTGTTGCAGCGCTACAAGGAGCTGAAAGACATCATCGCCATCCTCGGGATGGACGAGCTGTCTGACGAAGACAAGCAGACCGTGGCACGTGCGCGCAAGATCCAGCGCTTCCTGTCACAGCCGTTCTTCGTTGCGGAAATCTTCACCGGCGCGCCGGGCAAGTACGTGTCCCTCAAGGACACCATCCGCGGCTTCCAGGGTATCCTGGACGGCGAATATGACGCACTGCCGGAGCAGGCGTTCTACATGGTCGGCACCATCGACGAAGCTGTCGAGAAAGCCAAGGGCATGTAATTTCCCTGTTCAGGCATGAGGAAACAGGTATGGCTATGAGCGTCCATTGCGACATCGTCAGCGCTGAGAAAGGCATCTTTTCCGGCCTGGTCGAGCGTCTCGTGGCTGCCGGCAGTGAAGGTGACCTCGGCATCATGCCGGGTCACGCTCCGCTGCTGACCGAGCTGCAACCCGGCCCGATTCGCGTTCAGCGTCAGGGTGGGGCCGAGGAAATCTACTACGTCAGTGGCGGATTCCTTGAAGTGCAGCCGAACCTCGTTTCAGTCCTCGCCGACACCGCAGTACGTGCCGACGATCTGGATGAGGCGGCAGCCCAGGAAGCCAAGGAAGTGGCCTTGAAGGCCATGAACGACCAGGCTTCCGAACTGGAATACTCACGCGCCACGGCCGAACTGGCCGAGGCGATGGCCAAGCTGCGCACCGTGCAGCAGATGCGTCGTCACACGCGCTGAGATGCACTGGGCCATGACGGCCAGTGACAGGAAAGAGGCGACCTTCGGGTCGCCTTTTTTTGTGCTCATCACCCGGGAATGGACAGTCTTGCCGCTGGGGTAGCCTGGCGCGATTCAAGGTTGAGCGTGCTCATCCGTCAGCACCTTGAGCGCTGAGCCGCTTGGCTGAGAGCCCTTGCGGGAGCACTGATACTTTCTCGGGTCTGTTCTCGGCGACAGTCCCGTGGGTAAACCTCGTCACTGGCAGGTCACGGATCAGCTGCTATCATGGCGCCACTATTTTCAGGGCTTCAGGTATGAAGACCCGCTTTCTACAGGAGTTCACCGATGAGCAGCGCAGAGCGTACCGACGTCGTCATTCTTGCCGCAGGCCAGG
The DNA here is from genome assembly GCF_020217465.1 of Cobetia amphilecti. GTDB lineage: Bacteria > Pseudomonadota > Gammaproteobacteria > Pseudomonadales > Halomonadaceae > Cobetia > Cobetia amphilecti. The sequence continues at coordinate 4,114,763 of NZ_CP084115.1, read as the reverse complement.
GCACCCGCATGCGTTCCAGATTGCCGAAGGTGCTGCACCCGTTGGCAGGCAAGGCAATGGTGCGTCATGTGGCTGACACCGCTGCAGGCCTGGACGGTGCGCATCTGAATGTCGTCATCGGTCATGGTGGTGAGCGCGTTCAGCAGCAGCTGGCCGATACCGGCGCCAGCTTTGCGGTGCAGGCAGAGCAGAAGGGCACCGGCCACGCCGTGGCCCAGTCACTGGACGCCATCGGTGATGGCAAGGTGCTGATCCTGTATGGCGATGTGCCGCTGATTCGTCGCGAGACCCTCGAAGCGCTGCTGGCCGAAGTCAGTGAGCAGACTCTGGGCCTGCTGACGGTGATTCTGGAAGACCCGACAGGTTATGGCCGTATCGTGCGCGACGCCGAAGGCCGCGTCAGCGCCATCGTCGAGCACAAGGATGCCACGCCGGAGCAGCTGGCCATCCAGGAAGGCAACACCGGTATCCTCGCCACCACCGGTGCCCAGCTCAAGCGCTGGCTGCCGGCGCTGTCCGCCGACAATGCCCAGGGCGAGTACTACCTGACCGACATCATCGCCATGGCAGCCAGCGAAGGCGTCAACATCGCCACCGCCCAGCCGGCGGCGGTCGAGGAAGTGCAGGGCGTCAACAACCGCCTGCAGCTGGCCGATCTCGAGCGTGCCTTCCAGCGTCGTGAGGCCAACCGCCTGATGACCGAAGGCGCCAGCCTGGCCGACCCGTCACGCATCGACGTGCGCGGTAAGCTGACCATCGGCACTGACATCAGCATCGATGTCGGCTGCATCTTCGAAGGCGACGTCACCCTGGCGGATGATGTGGTCATCGGCGCCCACTGCGTGATCCGCAACGCCACCATCGGTGCCGGTGCCAACATCGCGCCGCACAGCGTCATCGACGGCGCCGTGCTGGAAGGCGACAACAACGTCGGTCCGTTCGCGCGTCTGCGTCCGGGCACCGAGCTTGCGCGTGGCGCACGCATCGGCAACTTCGTCGAGACCAAGAATGCCCAGGTCGGTGTCGATGCCAAGATCAATCACCTGAGCTATGTCGGCGATGCCACCCTCGGTGAGGCCGTCAATGTCGGCGCCGGCACCATCACCTGCAACTACGATGGTGCCAACAAGTTCCGCACCGAAATCGGCGCCAATGCCTTCATCGGCTCCAACTCGGCGCTGGTGGCACCGCTCAAGATCGGTGCCGGTGCCACCGTGGGTGCCGGTTCTACCTTGAGCCGCGATGTCGCCGAGGGCGCGCTGAGCGTGGCGCGTGGCAAGCGTATCGACAAGCCGGAATGGCCGCGTCCGACCAAGAAGTGATCGGCAGTTGTGGTAGCGATGCTTGCCCCTGAGGGTAGATGAGCATCACCGGCGGGGAGGCACCGACAGGTGTCTCCCCGTTTTTCGTCACGGTCGATTGTGCTGGACGGCCTGCCGGGAGTGAATCGCCTCATCCTCTATCGTCTTTCACTTGATGTTTCGATTCATCTCTCTTATCTTTCGGTTCGAAACTTTATGGGAGTCCCCGATGTCAAAGCGACTGACACCGCAACGGCGTCACCAGATCCTTGATCAGCTGGCGCGTGACGGTGAGGTCAGTGTCGAGGCACTGGCGCGGGAGCTTGCCACCTCGGAGGTCACCATCCGCAAGGACCTGGCCTTCCTCGAGAAGAGTGGCCTGCTGCTCAGACGCTATGGCGGCGCCGTGGCCATGCCGCGTGAGCTGCTGGTGCATGACGAGCCGGTCAGCGCCGCCAAGCAGGCCATCGCCCGTCTCGCCGCGAGCCGTATCCGCGCGCACCAGCGCATCATCATCGACAGCGGCACCACCACGGTGGTGTTGATTCCCGAGCTCAAGGGCCGGGATGACCTGATCGTGATGACCAACTCGCTGAGCGTGGCCAATGCCATCCGCGAGCTGGAAAACGAGCCGGTGCTGCTGATGACCGGTGGCACCTGGGACCCGCACTCCGATTCCTTCCAGGGCCAGGTGGCGGAGCAGGTGCTGCGCAGCTATGACTTTGATCAGGTGTTTCTCGGCGCGGATGGTCTCGATCTCGAGCGTGGCACCACCACCTTCAACGAGCTGATCGGCCTGTCGCGCGTGATGGCCGAGGTGTCGCGTGAAGTGGTGGTGATGGCGGAATCCCACAAGCTGGGCCGCCGCATTCCCAACCTGGAGCTGGCCTGGTCCAGCGTCAGTACCCTGATAACCGATGACGCGTTGCCTGATGCTGCGCGTGACCAGATTCGTGCTCATGGCGTCGAGGTGTTGATCGCCCCGCTCATCGAGCCAGCAACTGCATAAGGAGATCGCTCATGTGTGGCATCGTCGGCGCCGTCGCCAGTCGTAACGTCCAGAACATCCTGCTCGAGGGCCTGCACCGCCTCGAATACCGTGGCTACGACAGTGCGGGCATGGCCGTCCTCTCCGAAGAGGGTCGCCTGAACCGCGTGCGTGCGCTGGGCAAGGTCGGGGCGCTGCAGAGCCGCCTCGAGGAAGCTCCGCTCAAGGGTCGTGTCGGCATCGCGCACACCCGCTGGGCCACCCATGGCGCGCCGAGCGAAGCCAATGCCCACCCGCACCAGTCCGGCGATAGCCTGGCCGTGGTCCACAACGGCATCATCGAGAATTACGAGACCCTCAAGCGCGAGCTGGAAGGCCAGGGCTACGTCTTCACCTCCGAGACGGACACCGAGGTGGTCGCTCACCTGCTGGCGCGTGAATACACCCTGAGTCAGGACCTTCTGACCGCGGTGCAGAAAGCCGTGGCGCTGCTCGATGGCGCCTTCGCGCTGGGCGTGGTGCACCGTGCCCAGCCGGACGTGCTGATCGGCGCGCGTCAGGGCAGCCCGCTGGTGATCGGTGTCGGGATCGACGAGCACTTCCTGGCCTCCGATCAGCTGGCGCTGCTGCAGGTCACCGATCGCTTCATCTACCTGAAGGAAGGCGATCTGGTGCGCATGACCGCCGAGCAGATCGAGATCTTCGAGCAGGGCGAGCGTCTGGTCACCGAGGCCAACGAGCGTCCGGTGCAGACCTTCGAGCACGCGCAGGATGCCGCTTCCAAGGGCGATTACCGTCACTTCATGCTCAAGGAAATCCACGAGCAGTCGCGTGTGCTGGCCGCCACGCTGGAAGGCCGCCTGAACGGTGATCACGTGCTGGTGCGCAGCTTCGGCAGCGAGGCGGAAAACCTCTTCCGCCAGGTCAAGCAGGTGCAGATCGTCGCCTGTGGTACCAGCTACCACGCTGGCATGGTCGCGCGTTACTGGATCGAGCGTCTGGCCGGCATTCCGGCGGCGGTCGAGGTCGCCTCCGAGTTCCGCTACCGCCCGGTGGTGGTCGCCGATGGTACCCTGTTCGTCACTCTGTCCCAGTCCGGCGAGACCGCCGATACGCTGTCCGCGCTGCGTTATGCCCAGTCGCTGGGAGGCTTCCTCGGCAGTCTGGCGATCTGCAACGTCCCGGGCAGCTCGCTGGTGCGGGAATCAGACCTCAGCCTGATGACCATGGCCGGCCCGGAAATCGGCGTCGCCTCCACCAAGGCCTTCACCACCCAGCTGGTCGGCCTGATGCTGCTGACACTGTCGCTGCGTCGTGTGCGTGGCGGTGATGAGGCGGGTGAAGCCGAGGTGGTGCGCGAGCTGCGTCAGCTGCCGTCGCTGGTCACCAAGGCACTGGCCATGGACAGCGAGATCGAGCGTCTCTCCGAGGCCTTCGCCGACAAGCACAATGCGCTGTTCCTCGGGCGTGGCACCCAGTTCCCCATCGCACTGGAAGGCGCCCTCAAGCTCAAGGAAATCTCCTACATCCACGCCGAGGCCTATCCGGCGGGCGAGCTGAAACACGGCCCGCTGGCACTGGTCGATGCTGACATGCCGGTAGTGGCGGTGGCGCCGAACGACGAGCTGCTCGAGAAGCTCAAGTCGAACCTGCAGGAAGTGCGCGCGCGTGGCGGCGAGCTTTATGTGTTCGCTGACGAGAACATCAGCCTTGAAGAGAGCGAAGGCGTGCGCGTGCTGCGCATGCCGCATGTCAGTGAAGTGCTGGCGCCGATTCTCTACACCCTGCCGCTGCAGCTGCTGTCCTATCACGTCGCCGTGCTCAAGGGCACCGATGTCGATCAGCCGCGCAACCTGGCCAAGAGTGTCACGGTCGAGTGATCTGCGATGCAAGATGGCTGCGCCATATCTGGCGCAGCAGCAGATGAGCCCAGTCTCATTGTGCCAACGGCAGCCTCAGGGCTGCCGTTTTTGGTATCCTGTGCGCCTGCCTTCTTATCCCCTTCCGTCCGCTGCGCGTTCATCGCCCGGCGCACGCACGTGACCTGCCATGACTGATCGCGACGCATCGCTTACCCGCCTCAACAAGTTCATCAGCGAAACGGGCTTCTGCTCGCGACGCGAGGCGGATCGCTACATCGCCGAAGGACGAGTGACCATCAATGGTGTCGTGCCCGAAATGGGCACCAAGGTCGCGCCGGGCGATGAGGTGCTGGTCAATGGCAAGCCATTGAAAGCCAAGCAGGAAGCGGTCTACCTGGCCTTCAACAAGCCGGTGGGCATCACCTGCACCACCGAGCGCCATGTCGACGGCAACATCATCGATTACATCGGTCATCCCAAGCGTATCTTCCCGATCGGTCGCCTCGACAAGCCCTCCGATGGCCTGATCTTCCTGACCAGTGACGGCGATATCGTCAACAAGATCCTGCGTGCCGGCAATGCCCACGAGAAGGAATACGTGGTGCGGGTCGACAAGCCGATCAACGGCGACTTCCTCAAGCGCATGGCCGCTGGCGTGCCGATTCTGGACACCATCACCCAGCCGTGTCGCATCGAGCAGATCTCGACCTATGTGTTCCGCATCACCCTGACCCAGGGCCTCAACCGTCAGATCCGTCGCATGTGTGAGGCGCTGGGCTATGAGGTCTTCAAGCTCAAGCGGGTGCGCATCATGAATGTCAGCCTGGACGGGCTGGGAGTCGGCGAATGGCGGTATCTCACCCAGCGCGAGATGGCGGATATCCAGCAGATGATCGAGGGCTCCAGCGGCACTGAGGAAGCCTCGCGCCTGGCGGCGGCACCGCCTCCTTCCCAGCACGCGACGGCCGCGCGCCATCAGCGCGCCGCCCAGGATACGGACGCTGGCCGGCGTAGCGGGACTCGACGTCATGAGGGCGGCAAGAGCGGATCCGGCCAGCGCAGCCCTGATAAACGCGAGACACGTCAGCGCGGTGCTGATCAACGCCGTGCGGGCCAGCGTTCAGGAGCCAAGCAGGAGGGTGCAGGGCGTCGCGAGCGTTCTGACGAGCGCACCACGGGGCGTGGCAATCAGGAAGGCAGAAGCGACGGTAGAAGTGCCAGCAGGAATGCCAGCAAGAGTGCGGGCGGCGCCGGCAAGCTTGCCAGCGGACTCAAGCCGCGCACGCGTGGCAATGCCAGTGATGGCCGCAATGAGCGTGGCGCGGCCAACAGCAAGGGCTCTGTCAACAAGGCCTCTGCCAACAGCAAGACCGCTGCCAACAAGGGCGGCGGCAGCAAGAGTTACGGCAACACGAGCTCGGGGAAAAACAGCTCGGCTGGCAAGGGCGCCTCGTACAAGGGTAGCGGTCCCTCCAATGGGGGACGCGGTCGCCGCTAGTGAGCCGTCTGCACCTGCTTGTCATGCGCCGGTGAGGCAGGCTGTGCAGTCTGAGGCGTGCGGCGATGGTAGCGGCCCAGCACGAAGGACAGTGTCGCGAATGCCAGTGCCGAACAGATGACCTGTGGCCAGGGGTAGACCAGCGCGGCGATCGCGATCAGCAGCAGGTCGAAGGCGAAGGTGGTGCGACCGGCATGGATGCCGAAGCGTCGCTCCAGATGCAGTGCCAGAATGTTCAGGCCGCCCAGCGAGGCGTTCTCGCGAAACAGCAGCGTGATGCCCAGGCCGATCAACAGGCCTGCGGCTATCGCCGCGACCGGCAGGCTGACGGCACCCAGCGGCAAGCTGACCGCCAGCACATCGGACAGCACGGAGAGCAGGCTGACGCAGCCCAGCGTGCGCAGGGTGAAATTCAGCCCCAGCTGTTTCCAGGCCAGGCCGTAGAAGGGCAGGTTGATCAGGAAGAACAGGCTGCCGAAGCTCAGTGCTGTCAGGTCGGCACCCAGCAACGACATGCCGGCAGTGCCACTGACCAGCAGGCCACCGGCCTGCAGCAGGCGTACGCCAAGCGCCACCAGCAGGCAGCCCTCGATGAGCGTGATCAGGCTGCGCAGGGTGATGGCATTTGCCGCGCGAGAGCGGCTGCCGCTGGCGCGCAGAATGAGTCGTTGGAAAGCAGTCATGACAGGCTCCGGGGTATGGGCAGTCAACAAGAGTGTCTTCCGGCGCGGCTTGTGGCTGGCTGGAAGCGGAGTCAGGGCGGTGGGTGGACCGCTTGCTGACGTGTCATGCAGGATGCGGACCATAGCACGCCGTGATGACAGTTTTTATTGTGCTTACGTCGCTCTGGCAGACGATATTCTTCGGCTTATTGGCTCTTTGACCCTTATATTCCTCTAGTTCTGGCCTCTTCATGCACCATTTTCATGCAGCCTCCGCACCGTCGGATGCCTCGCACTCGGCGGGGCATCTTCATCTCGGGCTCGCGATGTGGGCCAATGACGACTGGCGCGGCAGCCTGCTGCCGGGCAGCGGCCCGCGGGAACATCTGGCGGATTACGCCCGGGTCTTCGATAGCGTCGAGGGCAATACCAGTTTCTATGCCCAACCCACGTCTGCTGCCATCGCCAGCTGGGCACGTCAGGCGCCGGCCAATTTTCGTTTCTGCTTCAAGTTGCCGGGCCGACTGACTCATGAATTGCGCCTGCAGGGCATCGAGCAGGAGCTGGCGGAGTTTCTCGATTGCCTGGCGCCGATAAAGGACCGCCTCGGTCCGATCATGATTCAGCTGCCGCGTGACCTCGGGGCGGAAGTCCTGCCACGCCTCGAGCAATTTCTGCAGTCGGTGAAGGGAGCAGGGCTTGCCTGGTCGGTGGAGCCCCGCGACCCGGTATTCTTCGCCAAGGGCGAGGCGGAACGACAGTTGAATCGCTTGTTGATAACTCACGCAGTCGATCGCGTGATGCTGGATGTGCGTCCACTCTTCAGTGGCCCCACCACCGCGCATCCGGGCCTTGCGGTGGCGCGCGCGGAAAAGCCTCACCGCCCATTGCATGTGTTCTCCAGCGGACAACATCCCGTGGTGCGCTTCATCGGTCATTACGATGAAGCCACCAACCGGGCACTGTTCGCTCCCTGGGTAGAGCGACTTTTCTTGTGGATAAGTCAGGGGAAAAGCCCGTTTCTCTTTGTACATACACCGGACAACAAGGCAGCGCCCGCGCTGGCACGCCTGCTGGCCAATCAGGTGCTGGCGAAACTGGACCGCCCCTTGATCGGGGCCTTTCCGGGAGAGGGGCAGGGCAGCCTGTTCTGACGCTCCACCTGGCCGTGAGGTTTCTCCTGTGAGGCCATGGTCTGATGGTGGCTTGCTGGCAGATGGCCCCTCAATCGAGTAGCTTTAGCCACATGTTGCCGTTACCTCGGCGATATTTACCGGAGATGGGCAGTCTGCCCGTTCCGGCGTGCCTATCGGCACTTGCCTGTCATTCCCCACGACCTATCCGGTCAGCGTGAATGCCGGGAGCACCACAGCAGTGATCCTGCGACGCCATCGTGTTGGCCACGGATGATCCGTCCGCATTGGCAGCATGATGCAACAAGCACAACAAGGTGTCCGAAGTCGCTACCAGCGACTGGCACCCTCGCGACGAATCAGGGATTCACATGTCATCCAAACCGCATTCCCACGCACAGTGGTCTTCTCGCCTGGCCTTTACCCTGGCTGCCGTCGGTTCTTCCGTCGGTCTGGGCAATATCTGGAAATTCCCCTACATGACAGGTGAGAGCGGCGGCGGTGCCTTCGTCCTCGTCTATCTGATCTGCATACTGCTGATCGGTCTGCCGATCCTGATGTCGGAATGGCTGCTGGGTCGCCTGGGGCAGAAGAACCCCATCTCGACCATGAGCCACATCAGTGCCCGGCTCAAACGCAGTCCCGCCTGGGTCTTGATCGGGGTGGCCGGCGTGCTCGGCGCCTACCTGATCCTGTCCTTCTACAGCGTCATCGGTGGCTGGGCGCTGGCCTTCATCGCCGACGCGGCCAGCGGCAGTTTCGAAACCCTGACCTCTGACACGGCCGGTAGCCTGTTCGGCGGTCTGCTGGGGGACCCGACCACACTGCTGGCCTGGCACAGTGCCTTCATGCTGATGGTGATCCTGGTCGTGGCCGGCGGGGTCGCCGGTGGCCTGGAGCGTGCCGCCAAGATCCTGATGCCGCTGCTGGCGGTGATGTTGATCGTGCTGGTCGGCTACGCTGCCACCACCGATGGCTTCGCTGATGCCGCCGCCTGGCTGCTGACGCCGGACTTCTCCAAGCTCGACAAGGATGGCGTGCTGGCGGCCATGGGGCATGCCTTCTTCACCCTGTCACTGGGCATGGGCATCATGATGGCCTACGGCTCCTACCTGTCCGATGACGTCAACATCGGGCGTACCGCGCTGGTCGTGGTGGTGCTGGATACCGTCATCGCCCTGCTGGCCGGTCTGGCCATCTTCCCGGTGGTGTTCTCCAACGGCCTCGACGCCGCCGCGGGCCCGGGCCTGATCTTCCAGACCCTGCCGCTGGCCTTCGGCCACATGCCGGGCGGTGAAGTCTTCGGCGTGGTGTTCTTCGTGCTGCTGGTATTCGCGGCCTGGACCTCAGGCATCTCGCTGCTGGAGCCCATCGTCGAATGGCTGGAAGAGAAGACGCCGATGTCGCGCGTCGGCTCGGCCTGGGTCGCGGGTATCGCCACCTGGCTGCTGGGCATCGCCACCATCCTGTCCTTCAACCTGTGGAGTGACGTGGCGCCGCTGGGTATGTTCGCCAAGTTCGAAGGCATGACCATCTTCGACCTGCTCGACTACGCGACCAGCAAGCTGATGCTGCCGCTGACCGGTCTGGCGACCATCGTCTTCGTCGGCTGGTTCATGGGCCGTGACGAGGTGCGCAGCCAGCTCAACATGAGCGACTCGGCCTTCTCGCTGTGGAGCTTCGTGGCGCGCTATATCGCCCCGATCGGTGTGGTCGTGGTGTTCGCGTCCAGCCTGTAGGTCTAGTGAGATCTCGAGAGATATAGAGAGATCTCGTGAAACACTTGCCATGACATGCCTCAGGCCTGTCATGGCAGGCAATGCGAAAGGCCCGCCATCCGGTGGGCCTTTCCTGTTTCTGAGCCTGGAGAATCTCAACCCGGTCGCGTGCTTGCCTGGCAGGCGTCATGGCTGGGTAGCGCTGCGCTGCGTGGCCGTCGTCTGTCATTCGTTTGACATAGAAGATTCATCCTTTCCGAGAGGGAAAGTCGCCATCAGGCGTGAGCCTGGTTTCAGGTATTGAGAGGCGCATGGCGGCGGATACGCACTGAAATGGTGCATCAAGGATGATGGCGGCACGCGATAGAGGAGAAATGTGACAAACAGAAGAAGAGCGGTGGGGCGGAAAATGAGGTGAGAAAAAACGAATATTTCGGGATTGATGAGCAGGACACCGGGCATGACAGCGCAGAAGGCACTTCAGTCAGGGGGGATGATGCTGAAATTGCGCCAGAGGGGGGTACGACCATGCTCGAAAGAGATGGTGGAAGGTGTCGCATGGAGCCCGAACCCTGGCGGATCAGAGCGTGAAAACATCACTGATCGGCGGGGAGCGTATCGCCTCCCCGCCTGGAATCAGTGGGTGTCGATATCGCTTTCAGTATCCATTTCCAGCACTTCGATGTCGCTTAAATCCTCGCTTAGGCGCTTGATTTCGTTGTGCAATTCTATTCCACGACGGGCGCGGAGATGGCGGACTGCGCTTTGTTTCTTGCGGGCCTGATGTTCGTCGGCACCGAGAGTCATGAAAATATCGAGAAGCTCTTTCTTGAGCGTATCTACCTGCTCTGAATTACGCATGATTCGACCTCCATGGCATCCAAAGGATGTGGGCTTTCACTGGCGCCACACCGTTTTACTATAGCTCACTTGACAAAATTGTGACTATCGCCTGCCTGTGCAGGCGACACCCCTGGGGGGATGACGTAAGCTCAGGCATGCCCATGAAGTCTGCAAGGAGTGTGCCGTGAGCCATGCCATCTTCGACGACCTGAGGAGCCGGATGGAGAATTTCCGCCGCTCTGAACAAAAGGTCGCACGCTATGTCCTTCGCCATCCGGAGGAAGTGATTCACATGCGGATCGTCGATCTGGCCAGCGAGTCATCGGTCAGTGAGCCGACGGTCGTGCGTTTCTGTCGGGCAATGGGCTTTGCCGGCTTCCAGGATTTCAAGCTGCAGCTGGCGCAACGCCTCGCCACCGGCACCCAGTTCGCCCAGTTCTCCATGAATGACTCCGACAGCGTGGCCGAGTTCTCGCACTCGCTGTTCGATTCCACCATCGGCACCCTGCTGTCGGTGCGTGACCGTCTGGACGCCGAAGCCGTCGCGCGCGCCATCCACTCGCTGGCCTCCGCCAGCCGGGTCGAGTTCTACGGCTATGGTGCCTCGGGCGCCGTGGCTCACGATGCCCAGCACAAGTTCTTCCGCCTGCAGATCTCCACCGCCGCCTACACCGACCCGCACATGCAGAACATGTCAGCGGTGACGCTGGGGCCGCGCGATGTGGTGGTGGCCATCTCCCAGACCGGCCGCACCAAGGCGCTGATCGCCAGCGTGCGTCTGGCGCGGGACGCCGGCGCGACCGTCATCGGGCTGTGTCCGAGTGGCTCGCCACTGGCGGATGAAGTCACGCTGCCGCTGCACATCGATGTGCACGAAGACACCGAGATCTACACCCCGATGAGCTCGCGTATCGCGCACCTGGTGATCGTCGATACGCTGGCGGTCGGAGTCGCCAAGGCGCGCGGACCCAAGCTCAAGGAGCAGCTGGAGGCGGTCAAGAAGAGCCTCGCCACCCTGCGCATCGACGACCACGACTTCGATACCCACTGAGCACCGCCCGGGCATCATCTGTCTTGAAGGCAAGTGCAAGGTACGTATGTGCAAGGAAGGCCGGCGCGGGGAAGAGCAGGGCAGGCCGCTGTGATAAGGTGGATGCCTGAACAGGGGCAGCGAATCTCACGCTGCTCCGCTCCTCGACTCCTCTGCCCTGTGGTGAGCCCTGCATGTCCGAATCGCCCCTCCTCGATCACCTCAACACGCATCAGCGTGAGGCCGTGTCCGCGCCGCCGGGCAACATGCTGGTACTGGCGGGGGCCGGTTCCGGCAAGACCCGCGTGCTGGTTCACCGCATCGCCTGGTTGATGGACCAATACCAGTTCTCGCCCTACGCCATCCTGTCGGTGACCTTCACCAACAAGGCCTCGCGGGAGATGCGCACGCGTCTCGAGGCGCTCAATGGCAGCAGCCTGCGCCACATGTGGGTCGGCACCTTCCACTCCATCAGTCACCGTCTGCTGCGCACCCACTGGCAGGAGGCGCGCCTGCCCGAGCACTTCCAGATCATCGACAGCGATGACCAGCTGCGCATGGTCAAGCGGCTGCTCAAGGAGCACAACGTCGATGACGAGCGCTGGCCGCCCAAGCAGGTCCAGTACTTCATCGCCGGCTGCAAGGAGGAAGGTCTGCGCGCCCATCAGGTGCAGACCCATGGCGATGCCTACATGGGCAAGATGGTCGAGATGTATGAGCTCTATCAGCTCGCCTGTGAACGCGGCGGCCTGGTCGATTTCGGTGAGCTGCTGCTGCGCTCGCTGGAGCTGCTGCGCGATACGCCGCACCTGCTGGCGCATTACCGCGAGCGCTTCGCCCACCTGCTGGTCGACGAGTTCCAGGATACCAACACCCTGCAGTACGCCTGGCTGAAGCTGCTGGCCGGTGATCGCGAGTGCATGACCGTGGTCGGCGATGATGACCAGTCCATCTACGGCTGGCGTGGCGCGCGGGTCGAGAACATCCAGCGCTTCACCGAGGAGTTCGCCAACACCCGCGTGGTGCGTCTGGAGCAGAACTACCGCTCCTCCAGCGCCATTCTGGAGGCCGCCAACGCCCTGATCAGCCACAACGGCGGGCGCATGGGCAAGGAGCTGTGGACCGACAGCGGTCGCGGCGAGCGCATACGTGTCTACGCCGGCTTCAATGACATCGACGAGTCGCGCTATATCGCCGATACCATCCGTGAACTGGTCAATGAGCATGGCTACAGCCGCGACGAGATCGCGATCCTGTATCGCTCCAATGCCCAGTCACGCGTGCTGGAGGAGACGCTGATCCGCCAGGGCATGCCGTATCGCATCTATGGCGGCCAGCGCTTCTACGAGCGTCTCGAGATCAAGAACGCGCTTGCCTATCTGCGTCTGATGAACAACCGCGAGGACGATGCCGCCCTGGAGCGCGTGATCAACGTGCCGGCGCGTGGCATCGGCATGCGTACCGTCGAGCAGCTGCGCGAGCGCGCACGCTACGGCAACCTGACCATGTGGCAGGCGATGAGCGATGCGGTCTCCGATGGCGCCCTCAAGGGACGCGCCGCCACCGCAGTGCGTGCCTTCGCCGACATCATCGATGGCCTCGACAACGACACCGCCGGCATGGCGCTGCATGAGCTGGTCGAGCACGTCATCCATGTCTCCGGCCTGCGTGAGCATCACGCCGCCGAGAAGGGCGAGAAGGGCCAGGCGCGCCTCGAGAACCTCTCGGAGCTGGTCAACGCCTGCCGCGCCTTCAGTCAGGGCGAGCGCATGGACCCGGAAGCCCCCAGCGAAGGGGCCGAGGCGCTGGAGCCCTTCCTCGCCGAAGCCGCGCTGGATGCCGGCGATCACGAAGCCGCCGAAGGCGAGGAATGCGTGCAGATGATGACGCTGCACTCCGCCAAGGGGCTCGAATTCCCGGTGGTATTCGTCGCCGGGGTCGAGGAGGGGCTGTTCCCGCACAAGATGTCGCTGGAGGAGCCGGGGCGTCTCGAGGAAGAGCGTCGCCTGTGCTACGTCGGTGTCACCCGTGCCATGCAGCGCCTCTACCTGACCTACGCCGAGCTGCGTCGCATGCACGGCAAGGAGACCTTCCAGCGGCCGTCGCGCTTCCTGCGTGAATTGCCGGAAGAGCTGATGGAAGAGGTGCGTCTGCGTGGCCAGGTCTCGCGTCCGGTCTCGACCCAGCGCGCCACGCCGAATCGCCGTCCTTCCGGTCCGCGTCAGGAGAGTGTCGAGGCCAATGGCGACATGCCGGCACTCTCGCTCGGCAGCCTGGTACGGCATCCGCTGTTCGGGGAAGGCGTGGTCATCAATGCCGAAGGCCAGGGCGAGCGCGCGCGCGTGCAGATCAGCTTCGAGGGCGAAGGCGACAAGTGGCTGGTGCTGGGCTTTGCCAAGCTGGAAGTGCTGAGCTGATCCTGCATTGATGGCAGACGCAGCCATGAGGCGCTGACTGCAGGCGCTGGCAAGAGGTGTAGCGCGGGGCAGGGGGCGCGGTATTCGTTCGCCATTACGGCCTTGGTGCAGTTGTGGGCCATCCATGGGTCGCGGCATAGTGGCAGACATGCTGTCTTGATGCCGCGTCATGCATTGCCCACAACTCGAACAAGGAAAGTCCCATGCAACGCCGCCGTTTTCTCTCTGCTCTGGGGGCCGGTGCTGCCGGTCTCGCCGCCGCGCCTTTCGTGTCCACCGCCAATGCCGCCGAGGGCGAGACCATCCACTGGAAGATGGTCACCTCCTGGCCGAAGAACTTCCCGGCACTGGGCACCGGTGCCAATGAATTCGCCAGCCTGATCGGTCAGCTCTCTGGTGGTCGCCTGCAGGTCAAGGTCTATGGCGCCGGCGAGATGGTACCGGCGCTGGAAGTCTTCGATGCCGTGTCCTCCGGTACCGCCCAGATGGGCCACTCGGCCTCTTACTACTGGAAGGGCAAGGTGCCCGCGGCCCAGTTCTTCACTGCGGTGCCCTTCGGCATGAACACCACCGAGACCAACGCCTGGCTGTATCATGGCGATGGCATGAAGCTGTGGGACGAGATCTACTCGCGCCACAACCTCAAGCCGCTGGCGGTGGGCAACACCGGCACCCAGATGGCCGGCTGGTTCAACAAGGAAGTGAACAGTCTCGAGGACATGAAGGGGCTGAAGATCCGCCTGCCGGGGCTGGCGGGCGAAGTGATGAATCGCATCGGCGCCAGCGCGGTCAATCTGCCGGGCAGCGAGATCTTCACCGCGATGGAAACCGGCGTGATCGATGCCACCGACTGGGTCGGCCCCTACAATGATCTGGCCTTCGGCCTGCATCAGGTGGCCAAGTATTACTACTCGCCGGCCTGGAACGAGCCTTCCGCCATCCTCGAAGGCACCGTCAATCTCGAGGCCTGGCAGGCATTGCCGGAAGACCTGCAGCAGGTGGTGATCCAGGCGGCCAGAATCGCCAATCACGCCATGGTGGATGAATTCGCGCTGCGCAACGCCACTGCGCTGACCTCGCTGGTCGAGGAGCACGGTGTGGAGCTGCGTGAATTCCCCCAGGACGTCTATGCGGCGCTGTTCGATGCCTCCAACGAGGTGCTGGACGAGTTCATTGCCAAGGATGAGGACGCCAGGCGCGTCTATGAGTCCTACCGCGCCTTCCAGCAGCAGGTCGCGCCCTGGTCGCGTATCGGTGAGCAGGCTTATCTGGATGCGCGTGGTCGGGTGCTGGGCGAAGCCTGAGCGAGTCTCTTTCCGACTGCCTGCCTGACTGTCTGAGCGCGTGACTGATTGTTGACGAAAAAGCCGCCCCAGAGGGCGGCTTTTTCTTGGCGTGTGGCTGACAGGAAGAGAGGCGAGGCGCCTGGCTCAGTCCTGCTCAGGATCAGTCCTGCTCCTCGATGATGGCGGTGCTGGCCTGCTCCGGTACGGCGCGGATGCGGCCATTGTCATCGAGTGCCACCATCACGTAGCAGGCTTCGGTCACCTTGGTCAGCGCGTGTTGATTGCGCTCCTGCGGCGGGCGGATCCAGACCTCGACGGCGAGCCTGATCGAACTGCGCCCGACCTCGGCCACCTGAGTGAAGATATTGACCACCGAGCCGATACGCACCGGCGACAGGAAATCGAGGCCTTCGACGGCCACGGTGGCAGTGCGTCCGTGGGCGACGCGCCCGGCGGCCAGCTCACAGGCCTCGTCCATGCGGTGCATCAGCCAGCCGCCGCTGATGTCGCCATAGAGATTGGTGTCCTGGCGTTGGGCGATCAATTTTAGCGTCAGTGTGCCGTTCGGCGTCGGGATATCATCCAGAGCTTGCATGTCATGACTCGCTATCTTGTTGTTATAAAATGGTCATTTCATTTCTGCACCCTTGCGTCTGAAAAAGGTGCGTCTTTTGGCGCAGGGCGCTGCCTTGCATAGGACGCCTCCTTGTACAGGGCACTGCCTTGCACAGGGGGCCTTATACAGGGCACTTCGGCAATCGCCGAAGAAAGTCACCGGGGCCATCGATAGCATCAGCGCGACGCAGACCATGGCGGATGAGCCGCAGCGGCTTCATCATCTCCTGTATCCTACTCCGGCGGACAAAGCACTGTCCTCACTGACGATGGACTGTCAGGAGATTTTTTGCGCTGCAGCATGGAGTATCGTTCCTCAACGCAGCAATGACGGATACTCGCTGTCTTTCGCCATGCTGCACGGGCCGCCTTGATCCACCGTCGCATGCCCGTCGCCACGGGCGTGGCAAGCAGTGGCCAGCTCCGTGTCGCATCGTCATCTTGTTCATTCTCTGGTGGGAAGTCGCCATGTCAGTTTCCGTCGGGTCGCTTGTTCGTTCAGGCTTTCGCGCCGTGTTCGCGTCGCGTCGCGGGTCATCCGCGTCCTCCTCATATGTGCCTTCCTCCTGCGCGCCCCGTCTGCGCTCAGGTCTGCCGTCGCTGCGGCTGATGTCGCTTGCCTGCCTGCTGGGGCTCTCGACGCTCTCGGCTCCGGCACTGGCCGACAAGGTGCCCGAATATCGCCCGGTGTCCGGGGTGGTGGGCAACCTGACGGCGGTGGGCTCGGATACCCTGTCGGTGCTGGTAACGCGCTGGGCTGCCCAGCTGCGCCGCTATCATCCGGGGGTGCGCGTGCAGCTGCAGGCAGCGGGCTCCTCGACGGCGCCGCCGGCATTGATCGCCGGCACCACTCGCATCGGGCTGATGTCGCGCCCGATGAGCGATCAGGAGCGTCAGGACTTCACGCGTGAATTCGGCTATCCGCCGCTTGGTGTGCCCGTGGCGCTGGATGCGATGGGCATCATCGTGCATCGCAGCAATCCGCTGGAGGAGATCAGCATCGCGCAGCTGGATGCCATCTTCTCCGCCACGCACAACTGTGGTGGCCAGGCAGCCAATCGCTGGGGCCAGCTCGGGCTGAGTGATGAGTGGAATGACCGCCAGATCACGCGCTTCGGGCGCAGTGCCACCTCGGGCACCTACGGCGCCTTCCGCCGTATCGCGCTGTGCGATGGCGACTTCCGCCTCGATGTCAGTGAACAGCCGGGCTCGGCCTCCATCATCGGTGCGGTGGGCTCCTCGCCCAATGGCATCGGCTATGCCAGCTTCAGCACTTCTTCGCCGCTGGTGAAGCAGCTGTCCGTCAGCCGTGAGGCGGGTGGCCACGCCGTCTTCCCGAGCCGGGCCAGCATTCGCGATGGCCGTTATCCGCTGACCCGCGCGCTGTACATCTACGTCAATAGGGTGCCTGACGAGCCGCTCCCGGCGCTGGAGCAGGCCTTCCTGTCATTGATCATGTCGCGCCAGGGTCAGCAGGCCATCCTGCGTGGTGGCTATGTGCCGCTGCCGGAAAAGCAGCTGCTGCACTGGCGTCAGCAATTGGGGCTGGAGGATGTGGATGCCCTTTGATTCGCCTTTGTCATCTCTCTGTCATCACTTGGACATAATCTCGGTGCCATACCCGCTTCATGCGTCTGCGGAGTCGACACTCCAGGGCGCGAATCCTTTCGTGGTGATATTTCATGTCGGCAGTTGATGCCTCCCGAATGCAGCGTCGTCGTCTGCGGCATGACCGTCTTGCCAGTCTGTGGCTGACAGCGGCCGGGCTGGGCGTGATGGTCATCGTCGTCGTGATGCTGGCCTATCTGGTCAGCGTGTCGTGGCCGCTGCTCAAGCCCGCCAGCGTCACGTCGCTTCCTCAGCAGGCGCTCGAACAGCAAGTGAGCGACCAGCAGATGCCTGCCGCGCAGACCGATCCTGACTGGCTGAGCGCCTTGCCTGACATGCCGCTTGCCGCGCGTGACGGGCTGCCTCCCGTGCTGGCCAGTGACGATTCGACGGCGGATTCGCGTACCTCGCCGCTGGCGGGTGTCTGGCTCGCGGATGATCGCCTGCAGGTGGTTCAGCAGTCCGCCGCTGGCGTGCGACTGCGCGGCAGTGCCATCGAGGTTCCCGCAGGGCTTGAGCGCCGCCAGGCAAGCCTGATGCTCAGCCGTGACCAGCTGTGGCTGCGCATTCCGTACGAGGAGGGCGATGGCCTGTGGCTGGCGCGCCTGGCCTTGTCGGCGTCGCACGCTACCGCCGGCGCGCTGGGTGACGATGCAGCAAGCCAGACGCCGCTCTCCGAGTGGCAGCAGCAGTGGTTGCCGGGCACGGCCAGGCTGTCTTCGCAGCAGGGGCGTCTGCTGGTCACCGCTGACCGCGATGGCTTCACCCAGTGGCAACTGAGCGAGGCCTCCACCGGGACCAAGCCGCTGGCGCGCAAGCTGGCACATCACGCTATGGCCTCTTCTGCCTCCGCGTCATCGCCGGCGATCACCGCGATCAGCGTCCTGCGTGGCGGCAGAAGCCTGATCGTCGGAGACGCCGCCGGTGGCCTGAGCCATTACCTGTTGCCGGCGCATGCGCAGCCGCTGGTCAAGGCCGGCGTCTTTGACAGTGACCTGTCGGCGCCGGTGGTGACGATGGCTGCCGCCCATCACAGCCTCGGCTTTGCCGCGCTGGACGCCAACGGCCGCCTTGGCCTCTATCTGGCCACCAGCGAGCGTCGCCGTCAGGTGCTGGACTGGCTGGACGCCGCCCGGGTCGCGGCTGGCGTGACGCTGGAATTTGACAATGATGACCGCCGCTTGCTGGCATCGGCGACCCGGGAGGCAAGGCTGCCCGCTCAGGAAGCGTCGCTGGGGGCGCTCGGCAAGGCCTATGCGGGGCTTGCGATACACGACCCGCATCAGGCCGTCGGGCTCGACGCCATCTTCGGCAAGGTCTGGTATGAGGGACGCGCAGCGCCGGAGTGGATCTGGCAGCTGGAGAGCACCGGTACCCACGAACCCCGTCTGTCGCTGGTGCCCATCATGTGGGGCACGCTCAAGGCGGCGCTGGTCGGGCTGCTGTTTGCCGTGCCGTTGGGGCTCGGCTGTGCCATCCATGTCGCCTGCTTCATGGCGCCGCGCCAGCGTTCCCGCATCAAGCCGCTGCTGGAGATGATGGAGGCGCTGCCGACCGTGGTGATCGGCTTCATCGCCGCGCTGGTGGTCGCGCCCTTCGTCGAGCGTGAGCTGATGGCGGTGTTGCTGGGGCTGGTCCTGATTCCGCTGGGCACCATGGTGGCCGGCTTCCTGTGGACCCTGTCGCCGCGCGTATGGCGTAATCTGCTGCCGGAAAACATGGCGGCCTTCGGGCTGTTGCCGCTGCTGTTCGTGCTGCTGTGGCTGGATGTGACCATCGCCGGCCAGGTCGAGCAGTGGTGGTTCGACGGTGACCTCCGCCAGTGGCTGTTCAGCCACTACGGCATCGATTACGCCCAGCGCAACACCCTGGTGACCGGCATGGCGCTGGGGCTGGCGGTGATGCCGACCCTGTTCACGCTCAGCGAGGATGCCCTCTCGTCGGTGCCGCGCGGTCTGGCCGCAGGCTCCGCGGCGCTTGGCGCGACGCCATGGCAGAGTCTGCGCCGCGTCATCCTGCCTGCCGCTGCGGTCGGGCTGTTCTCGGCGATGATGATCGGCATGGGGCGTGCCGTCGGTGAGACGATGATCGTGCTGATGGTGGCCGGCAATACGCCGCTGGTGGATGCCAGTCTGTTCGAGGGCCTGCGTTCACTGGCCGCGACCCTGGCCATCGAGCTGCCGGAGGCCGAGGTCGGCAGCAGCCACTACCGCTTGCTGTTCCTCGCTGCCCTGGCATTGTTCGTCTTCACCTTCGTGGTCAATACGCTGGCGGAAGTGCTGCGACAGCGCTTCACGCCGCCCAATCAGGGGAGCTGGGGATGAGTCACCCTGACACCAATCGCGCCAGCTCCTCACTGCTGCGCCCGCGCGAGCCGCTGGTCGGGCGCCTGCAGCGCTACTGGCGCGACGGCGGCCCGTGGGGCTGGCTGAATGCCATGGCGGTCAGTGTCTCGCTGGTGCTGGTGCTGGGCCTGCTCAGCCTGCTGGTGGTGGGCTCCTTCAGTCACTTCTGGCCCTCACGGCTGGTCGAGGTGGAGCTGACGGCGCAGCCGGGCCAGAGTCCCACGGCGCTGACCACCACGCGCGGTGAGCCAGCGGCCGACAATCGCCATCTGCTCGGCGAGCTGATGCACGAGGAGATGCGCCGTGTTACCTCGGGCGAGGGGGATGACGCTCGCCAGCAATGGTGGCTGCTGCAGACATCCTCACGTGACGGGGCCGCGGCCAGCTGGCAGTGGCTGCCGGAGACGCTGCTCGACAGGATGACCTTCCCCAGCCAGGCGCTGATGCTGGAAATGCGCGATGGCCGCACTCTCTACGGCATGCCACGGGCGCTGAGTGACCCGATGACAGGGGAGATGGACCACACGCCCGATGTCGGCGACGGACCTGTCCGGCCCTTGTCCGAGGACGCCGAGCCGCTGTTTGCCCGCCTGAAGATGATCGAGAGCGAGCGCCGCCAGTTGCAGGCACTGCGCCTGGACAGTGAAGCCTTGAGCAGTCGCTATCAGGCGCTGCAGCAGTCGCTCGAATCCCGGCGCAGCGCCACTGCTGACGGTGACCCGGCGCGGACTCAAGAGGACGCTGAGCTCGAGCAGCAGATGCAGGAGGAGTTGGAAGAGGTGCGCAGCGCCTTCATCGAGCGTGAAGGTCAGCTGAGTGCCCTGCGGGATGCGCTGGCGGGCGGTCAGTTGCTGCTGGGCGGCAATGGCGGCTACGAAGGCCGCATCGCGCTCGATGATATCCGCAATGCCTGGCGGCCCAATGCGATGGGCTTCAGCGGCCGGCTGATGATGACGTTCAAGCGTTTCCGTGACTTCGTGGCTGGCGCGCCCACCGAGGGCTTCGGTGGCGTCTGGCCCGCCATCTTCGGCACCGTGCTGATGGTGGTACTGATGTCGATCATGGTGATGCCCTTCGGCGTGATGGCGGCGCTCTATCTGCACGAGGTGGCCCATCAGGGACGCCTGACGCGCCTGACGCGCATCGCGCTGCGCAACCTGGCCGGGGTGCCCTCCATTGTCTACGGCGTGTTCGGTCTCGGTTTCTTCGTCTATGGACTGGGCGCCGGAATCGATGAGCTGTTCTATTCCGAGCGGCTGCCGACGCCGACCTTCGGGACCGGCGGCATTCTGTGGGCCTCGCTGACGCTGGCCCTGCTGACCTTGCCGGTGGTGATCGTCGCCACGGAAGAGGGGCTGGCGCGCGTGCCGCGTCGTCTGCGCGAAGGTGCGCTGGCGCTGGGGGCGACACGCCTGGAAACGCTCAAGCGCGTGGTGATTCCGGCTGCCTCGCCGGCGCTGATGACGGGGCTGATTCTGGCCGTGGCGCGTGCGGCGGGCGAAGTCGCGCCGCTGATGCTGGTCGGGGTGGTCAAGCTGGCCCCGGACCTGCCGCTGGATGACAGCTTCCCGTGGCTGCATCTGGACCGAAAATTCATGCATCTGGGGCATCAGGTCTATGATCTGGCCTTCCAGAGCAGCGACGCCTTCAGCAGTCGGCCGCTGGTCTACGCGACCGCGCTGGTGCTGGTGGTCGTGATTCTATGCCTCAATCTGAGTGCCATTCGCCTGCGTCACATGCTGGCACAACGTTACAAGGGAGCCACCGAATGAGGCGTGACTCTGAACAGCCCAAGCCCCAGTTGTTTCTTCAGGAGACGCCTGCGCGGCCGGCTGAGGACATCTGCCTGGAAACCCGTCACCTGAGCCTCGATTATCAGGCACGTGTCGGCAAGGAGAACCAGACGCGCCGCGCCCTGGAGGACGTCAGCCTGCAGATCGCGCGCAAGCGCGTGACGGCCTTCATCGGCCCTTCCGGCTGCGGCAAGTCGAGTCTGTTGCGTACCTTCAATCGCATGACCGATCTCGACGAACAGTCACGTCTTTCCGGCAAGGTACTGCTCGAGGGCGAGGACATTCATGCGCGCGGCGTGGACGTGCCGATGCTGCGCCGCCGGATCGGCATGGTCTTCCAGACGCCCAACCCCTTTCCGATGTCGGTCTACGAGAACGTGGCCTTCGGACTGCGGCTGGTCGGCGAGAATGACAAGCGCCACCTCGATGACAAGGTCGAATCCTGTCTGCGCTCCGCGGCGCTCTGGGAAGAGGTGAAGGACCGCCTGCACGACAGCGCGCTGGGGCTCTCGGGTGGCCAGCAACAGCGGCTGGTGATCGCGCGGACGCTGGCGGTCGAGCCGGAGGTGCTGCTGCTGGATGAACCGGCCTCGGCGCTGGACCCCATCTCGACGCTCAAGATCGAGGAGCTGATCCGTTCGCTGCGCTCGCGCCTGACACTGATCATCGTCACGCACAACATGCAGCAGGCCGCGCGGGTGTCAGACGATACCGCCTTCCTGCATGAGGGCCGCCTGGTGGAATTCGCCCCGACCGATCAGCTGTTCACCAACCCGCGGCGCCGCCAGACGGAAGACTACATCACGGGGCGTTTCGGTTAGCGCGCTCATGCGCGAACGTGCAGCCAGGTAGCCCTTTCGTCCTGATATTGCTGACGATGGCGGCCAGATAGCGCCTTTGCGCCATGGGTGAAACATAACTGCAATCAAGTGTCGGCATGCTGAGGGGGAGCCCGCTGTGTCAGTCAGTAGTGGGCCATACTTGTCACGTCATTCATGTCACGCCCCCTGACTCGGTGGGCGACTTTCCGGGAGAGGGAAATGGATATCACCAGCGATTCGCACGGCAAGCATATCTCAGAGCAGTTCAATCACGAGCTGGATGCACTGAAGACACACCTGCTGGCCATGGGCGGACTGGTAGAGAAGCAGCTGCAGGATGCCGTCACGGCATTGCTGGAAGGCGACAGTGAAACCGCCACGCGGGTGCGCGACAACGACAAGGCTGTCAACGACATGCAGCTCAAGATCGATGACGAGTGCACCCGGGTGTTGGCCCGCCGTCAGCCGGCGGCCTCCGACCTGCGCCTGGTGCTGGCCGTCATCCGCGCCACCTCCGATCTCGAACGTATCGGTGATGAATCGAGCAAGATCGCACGCAATGCCATCTCGCTGGTCGAGAATGGCCAGAGCCCGCGCGGCATGGTCGAGGTGCGTCACCTCAGTCAGCACGTGCGCAGCATGGT
Source organism: Cobetia amphilecti (assembly GCF_020217465.1). GTDB lineage: Bacteria > Pseudomonadota > Gammaproteobacteria > Pseudomonadales > Halomonadaceae > Cobetia > Cobetia amphilecti. The sequence continues at coordinate 4,092,199 of NZ_CP084115.1, read as the reverse complement.
GCGTGACTCCCTGACGGCCTTCGCGCGCTTCGATACCGACCTTGCCCTCAAGGTACTGCGTGAAGACGCCTCGGTGGATCTGGAATATCAGAGCGCGATGCGCTCGCTGATGACCTTCATGATGGAAGACGCGCGCCAGATCACGCCGGTGCTCAATGTGATGTGGATTCTGCGTGCGCTGGAGCGCATCGGTGACCACGCCGACAACCTGGCCGAGTACGTCATCTTCCTGGTCAAGGGCGTGGACGTGCGTCACACCGATACCCATGATCTGAAGCCGCAGGACCTGGACAAGAAGTGAGCTGACGCGCTTCCCTGCCCCTGTGTCGCCTCTTTCGCCCCGCACCTGCCCACCGGCAGGCCGCGGGGCGATTGCGTCGTGGGAGCGCGAGCGGTGTCAGGCGGCCGACAGCTGCGCCGCGCAGGCGGGAGTGCTAGGGTGTGGCTCCGGTCAGCCCGCTGGCTGGCCGGTTCTTTTGAGATGACGAGGACGTCGCATGATTGATGCCGTATCGGCGCTGGTCCGCGGGACCCGCATGGTCTATACCCCCGGGCTGCGCCGCTTCGTATTCGTACCGCTGGCGATCAACCTGGTGCTCTACAGCATCACGCTGTGGGTGTTGTTCAACCAGTTCGGTGGCTGGATCGATTACTGGATGCTCAAGGTACCGGCGTGGCTGGACTGGCTCAGCTGGTTGATCTGGCCGGTGCTGGTGGTGAGTCTGTTGCTGGTGGTGTTCTTCACCTTCAGCCTGGTGACCAACCTGATCGCCGCGCCCTTTTACGGCATTCTGGCCGAGAAGGTCGAGCATCGTCTGGATGGCACCCTGATCGATGATGATCGCGGCCTGATGAAGATCGGCGTCGACTCGCTGGGGCGTGAAATGGCCAAGCTGGGCTACTTCATCCCGCGCATGATCGCGCTGTTCATCATCGGCTTCATCCCGGGCCTGAACCTGCTCTCGCCGCTGTTGTGGGGACTGTTCTCGGCCTGGAGCATGTCGATCCAGTACCTCGACTACCCGATGGACAACCATCAGGTCAGCTTCGGTGACATGAAGCAGCGCCTCAAGGCGCGCTGGTGGCCCTCACTGACCTTCGGCGCCGCGGTGTTCGTCATGACGCTGGTGCCGCTGGCCAATCTGCTGTTCATCCCGGGCGCCGTCGCCGGGGCGGTACTGATGTGGCAGAGCCACTACCGTCAGTTGCCGGCGCCGCGTCGTTGAGACAGCCTGTCGCAGAGCTGGCTTGTCGCTGAACTGACTCGTCGCTAAGTTGGCACGTCGCTGAAATAGCCGCAGCGTCGTCTGATTGACCAAACGAAACGCCCCGCAGTCGCCTCCTTTCGAGGTGGCTGCGGGGCGTTCTGCGTTGGGCTGGCGTCCGGGTCAGATCATCACTGAATCAGCCCATCACTGGGCTAGCGCACTGCTGGCCTGGGGAGCGCTCGCCTGGCAGGCGCGCTCGTCGGGGAAGCGACAGCGGAAGCGCGCACCCTCGCCGGGGTGGCTGTCGATCTCCAGATGGCCCTGATGACGAATCAGCACATGCTTGACGATGGCAAGCCCGAGGCCGGTGCCTCCCGTGGCGGTGCTGCGGCCCTTGTCGATGCGGTAGAAGCGCTCGGTCAGGCGCGGCAGGTGGACCGGGTCGATGCCGTCCCCGTCATCTTCCACCTCGACCAGCAGGCCCTGGTCATCCGCCTTCCAGCGCAGGGTGATATGGCAGTCTTCGGGGGTGTAGCGCACCGCATTGAATACCAGATTCGAGATCGCGCTGCGCAGCTCCTGCTCCTCACCGCGCAGAGACACGCTGGCATCGGCCTCGATGGAGAAGGTGTGGCGCCCCTGGGACAGGCCTTCGGCGTCGTCGCGGATATGGCCGAGCAGGGCGCTCATGTCGATGCAGCGACCGTTGTCGGACAGCTCGTCGGTTTCCAGGCGTGACAGGGTCAGCAGGTCCTCGACCAGGTGCTGCATGCGGTCGGTCTGGCTCTGCATCTGGCCAAGCCCACGCTGCCAGCGCGGTGGCAGGTCATCGGCGTAATCGGAGTAGGTCTCGAGATAGCCGGCCAGCACCGTCAGCGGCGTGCGCAGCTCATGGGAGACATTGGCCACGAAGTCGCGGCGCATCTCTTCAAGACGATAGAGGCGGGTGACGTCACGCAGCATGACCAGACGCTCGTTGTCACCGAACAGGGTGATGGAGATCTGCAGCGTCAGGTTGTCAGACAGCGGCGACTGGAGCGTCAGCGGCTCGCGGTAGGCCAGCCGATTGAAGTAGTCGATGAAGACGGGGTCACGCAGATAGTTGGTGATGTGCTGACCGCGGTCGTGGCTGGCCTTGAGACCGACCAGCTGCTCGGCAGCGCTGTTCCACCATTCCATGTCACCGTGGTTGTCCAGCATCACCAGGCCGTCGCGCATGGCCTCCGAGGATTCCTGGATACGGTTGAGGATGCTGCGCAGTCGCTCCTGAGCCTGACGCTGGCCCTTCTGGTACCGGTAGAGACGATCGAGCAGGTCTCCCCAGACGCCATCGCCGGGCGGCGGCTCTTCATGGGGATTGGTGATCAGCCAGGTGTAGAGGCTCTTCAAGTGCTTGAGATGGACGAACAGATACAGCGAAAGACCCAGCGCCAGGCCCCAGCCTAGATGGCCCAGCAGGCCACCGATCAGGCCGAAGCCACCGGCAAGGTAGCCGAGGCGCCATAGCTCGTTGGTCCAATAGCGCATGAATCCCTCAGGCCTGAGCGCTGAAGCGGTAACCGGTGCCGCGGACGGTCTGGATCAGATGCTGATGGCCTGTGCCCAGCGCCTTGCGCAGGCGACGGATGTGCACGTCCACGGTGCGCTCCTCGACATAGACGTTGCCGCCCCATACCTGATCGAGCAGCTGACTGCGCGTGTAGGCACGCTCCTGATGCGTCATGAAGAACTGCAGCAGGCGATATTCGGTCGGGCCGACATCCAGCGAGTTGCCGTGGGCGGTGACGCGGTGGCTGGCCGGGTCGAGCATCAGGCCTTCGACTTCCACCGCCTCCTCGACCCCCTTGGGAGTGGTGCGACGCAGCACGGCCTTGAGGCGGGCGACCAGCTCGCGCGGCGAGAAGGGCTTGGTGATGTAGTCGTCGGCACCGGCTTCCAGGCCTTGAATCTTGTTGTCTTCCTCGCCCTTGGCGGTCAGCAGGATGATCGGCAGCTCCGAGGTGGTCTCGTCACGCTTGAGACGCCGCGCGAGCTCCAGGCCACTGGTGCCCGGCATCATCCAGTCCAGCAACAGCAGATCGGGCTTTTCATCGACGACGATGGCGTGGGCGTCCTGGGCATTGTCTGCCTCCAGCACGCGGTAATCCGCCATTTCGAGGGCAACGGCGATCATCTCGCGAATCGAGGATTCATCGTCGACAATCAGTACGGTCTTGGAGCTCATCGCTAGATCCCATGCAGCAGTCGGCGCACGCGCCAGAATGACAAGTCGATGACGATTACAACCCGCTTATATGACAACGAGATGACAACTGCCAGCATGGCAGCTTGCACGCAAGCCTGCCAGCCGCCTTGGAGGCGCGGCAGGCAGGCATGAACCGTGGGCTGGGGAGCAACAGAGGGCAGGGGTCGCTTTAAATCAAATAAAACTAATGTTTATGCAGGAGTCAGCTCATCGGCCAGGTCGCCAGGGCGATACCGGCGAAGATCAGCAGACCCGTCCAATGATTGTTGAGGAAGGCCTGGAAGCAGGGCGCACGCTCACGCTCACGGATCAGACGTTGCTGCCAGACGAAGGTGACGGCGGCGGCAGCCAGTCCCAGCCAGTAGAAGATGCCCAGCGCCAGCTGCAGGCCGATGCCGATCAACACCGCCAGCATGCCCAGCTGCAACAGGCCGATCATCAGCTTGTCGGCACGCCCGAACAGCACGGCGGTGGACTTGATGCCCACCTTGAGGTCGTCGTTGCGATCGACCATCGCGTAGGCGGTGTCGTAGGCCACCGTCCACATCAGGTTGGCCGCGAACAGCCACCAGCCGTAGGTCGGCACCTCCTCCAGCGTCGCGGCGAACGCCATCGGAATCGCCCAGCCGAAGGCGGCGCCCAGCACCACCTGGGGCAGATGATGGAAGCGCTTCATGAACGGGTAGCTGGCCGCCAGCAGCACGGCGACGATCGACAGCAGCACCGTGGTCAGGTTGGTGAAGCACACCAGCACGAAGGCGGCCGCGACCAGCCCCCCGAACAGTGTCAGCGCCTCGCGCTCCGAAATGCGACCCGAGGTCAGCGGCCGGTCACGCGTGCGCTCGACATGCTTGTCCCAGTGGCGGTCGGCGTAGTCGTTGATCACGCAGCCGGCGGCGCGCATCAGATAGACCCCGGCGATGAAGATCAGCAGGGTCGTGCGCTCGGGAATGCCATCTGCCGCCAGCCACAGTGCCCACAGGGTCGGCCACATCAGCAGCCAGGTGCCGATGGGGCGGTCCAGCCGTGTCAGGGCGAGGTAGTCGGCCAGTCTGGAAGGACGCGAAGCGGCGGAAGTGGATGACGCGGTCATCGGGGCTCCTGGGCGGGTGGTAGTGGGCAAGGGAAGAGAGGGAAACGAGGCCAGTCGGGCGCAAGGCTCAGGCCAGTTGCAGCGCGTGCTGGAAGGCCGGTGTGAAGCCCTCCTGCACCAGCACCTTGAAGCGACCATGCGAGAACATCGAGCGGCGCATCCACCGACTGGTGGTGCGGGCCAGCGGCCTGGGGCTCGAAAGCACCAGCGGGGCGCGGCTGACATCGATGGCACTGCGGGTCAGGTCGGGCTGGCGAAACAGCCAGTGGCCCAGCGAGCGCTCGCCCAGCGTCGAGAGGCGATGACCGTGGGCCAGGTCCAGCGCCGCCAGCGAGCGCGCGATCACCCATGGCGTATCGCCATGACAGAGTGCCACTTCGCGCCGCCAGACATGCCGGCGCGGGCCGATGCCCAGCAGGCGTGCCTCATCCAGCCGCGCGGGGCCGGTGTCCTGCAGCAGCAGGCGCACGCGCAGGCCCTGGATGGGCTGGCCATCGCGTTCATCCTGCTGCTGCATGGCGCTGGCAAGACGCTGGGTCAGCGAGTCCGTCGAGGAGAGCCACGCCCACCAGCCGGCCGGCATGACACCCTGCAGCGCGGCAGCCGGCTGCCAATGACGGCGCACCGCCGCCGAAGCAGCGGGTGCGGCGCGCGTGGGCGAAGGCCAGCGAGGCGCAGGCTGGCACAGGGACTCGGCTGACGAATGAGGCGCCTCACAGGTGGAGGTCTGTGGCGTGAGCGCTGCGCGATGAGGCTCGCCTGCTGGGCATCGGACCACGGTGAATTCCCTGTCAGGATGACGAAATGGCGAGTCTAGCATGGCCGGGCGGCAAGGCCTCCCGCTCAGGCATGCCTGCACTGCTGGCGGGCTGGTATGCTGGGCGCATTCATCGGCGTTCATGACGGACGCTGTTGGCGCTCTTTCATCAGCGCTTCCCTCGGATCGATCTCAGGAGATGGTGCCATGCGCGACCCACGCACCCTTGTCATCATTGGTACCGGCATGGCGGGCATTGGTCTGGCGCGCGCGCTGCGTGCGCGTGACAAGGACAGCCGGCTGATCCTCATCAGCCAGGACAGCGGCCACGATTACGCCAAGCCGATGCTGTCCACCGCCTTCGCCAAGAAGATGTCGGCCACCGACCTGTCGCGTCAGGCGCCGGTGGCGCTGGTGGACGAGCTGAATGCCGAGCTGCGTACCCATCAACGCGTCACTGCCATCGACGGTGATGCCCGCCAGCTATGGCTGGGCGAGGAGTGTCTGGCCTATGACGAGCTGGTGCTGGCACTCGGTGCCGCGCCGCGTCGTCCCTTCCCCGTCGCCGCGGAAGTGGCCTCACGCGTGCAGAGCATCAATGACCTCGACGACTATGCGGCCTTCTGCGCGACGCTGGCGAAGGCCCGCGAGCGTGGGGAAGACGGGCACGTGGTGATTGTCGGTGCCGGACTGGTCGGCTGTGAATACGCCAATGATCTGACGGCGGCCGGCCACCGCGTCACGCTGGTCGCGCCTGAGGAAACTCCGCTGGATGGACTGCTGCCGCAAGCACTGGGGCAGCGTCTTGGCGCGGCGCTGGATGGACTCGGCGTGACGCGCCGCCAGGGCGAGATGGTCGAGACCATCGCCGCAAGTTCAGGCGAGGAGGCCGAGCGTCAGGCCGCGCCGGTCGAGGTGCGCCTGCAGAGCGGTCGTCGCCTGACGGGCTCCGTGGTTCTGCTGGCCACCGGGTTGGCGCCGCGCATTCGTCTGGCGCAGGCCGCAGGCCTGAGCGCCGGCGGCGACGGCATCCGTGTCGACCGCCACCTGGCCACCTCACAGCCGCATATCTGGGCGCTGGGCGATTGCGCCAGCGTCGAGGGCGTCAATGCCATGTATGTCCAGCCGCTGCAGATGGCCGCGCGCACCCTGGCAGCCAACCTGTGTGGTGAGCCAAGCGTGCTCGACTGGAAGGCGTGGCCGGTGCTGGTCAAGACACCGGCCTTGCCGGTGGTGGCCTATCCGCCGCGTTCGGCCGTGGCGCGCTGGGAAATCAACGGTGAAGGCGATGACCTCGAAGCGCGTGCACTGGATATGAACGAACGCTTGATTGGATATGCGTTGACAGGCGCCGCCGTTCGCAGGAAAGTCGAGCTAGCGCGGCAGGCGCCGCCGTTGCTAGGCTAGGCGATGCCATGATCGATGGTCGTAAATCCCTTGCTGCCAGCGCGGTCAGGCACGATAGTGAATGCTCCGTCAGACATGCTGCTCAGCGGGCGTCGTCTGACAGAATGCTGCCATCGACAGGTTTGATACGGCAAAGCTTGCCGGGAGCGGATTGCGTCGCCGCCATACGCCACCGCTAGCAAGTGCAAGAACAACAATGGAAACGGCGGCTTGGCCGCCCGTGCAGAATGCCAAACCAGGAGGGCTTTTCATGCGCAAGCCAGAACTCGCTGCGGCCATCGCCGAGCGTGCGGATCTATCCAAGGACAAGGCCAGTCAGGTACTGAACGTGATTCTCGACGAGATCACTCATACCGTGGCCAAAGGCAATGACGTCTCACTGATCGGTTTCGGGTCATTCACCGTGCGCCAGCGTGCGGCGCGTACCGGCAAGAACCCTCAGACAGGCAAGCCGCTGACCATCCCGGCCAGCAAGACCGTTGCCTTCAAACCCGGCAAGTCGTTGAAGGATGCAGTGACCAAGTAACCTCGGCTCGTGCTTCAGCGCAGACCCGGGGTGGCTGTCGCCATGGCTTTCAATCGTCGTCATCAAAAGCCCTGTCGGCTGTCATGCTGATGCCACCGGTTCCGCCCTGCGGGGCCGGTGGCATTTTCATATGGCCTGCGTGACCGACGCTTCGCGATTCAAGGAATGACACCATGAAGCTCAAGATATTGCTGTGGGTGCTGGGTCTGCTGCTCAAGCGGGCCTTCAAGCGTGACCCCGAATTTCGTGCCGAGCTGGAAAAGCGTCCGCTGGACTGGGGCGTCGCGACCGAAGACATGAGCATCGCGCGTCACTACCGCATGTCCCACGCGGGCGTCACCACGGGCAGTGGCCTGCCGGTGGATACCGAGCTTGAGCTGCGCTTCGCCGATAGTGACAGTGCGGTGGCCTTCCTGCTCAAGCCCTCGCCGCGTGCCTTTTTGCAAGGCCTGATGGACCAGCGCGTGCGGCTGGTCGGCGATTCGGCCCAGCTCAACCGCTTGCAGTCATTGCTCAAGCGCATTCGCTGAATGGCCCTGTGCCGTGCCTGCATGAACGAAAGACGCCCCGCTGAGAGAATCAGCGGGGCGTTGTTTTTGTCACGAGCCTTTCTTGCGAGCCTTTACTTGCGAGGGGCTGTTCGAGAAGACCCTCTCAACGCCCTCGAGGCGTCACAGCAACTGCTTGAGGCCCGGAATGCCTTCGAGCACCTGATCGACCACGCCATCGCCGGCTTCTTCCCGCGCATAGCTCAGCGTCTCATCGGCTACGCCGCGCGCCTGGTCCATGTTCAGGTCCAGCCCCATCAGCTTCTGGCCCAGTTCCAGCGCACCGCCACCGCCACCGCCGGTGAAGGCGCTGACGGCGCCCATCAGGCCGCCCATGAGGCCACCGCCACCGGACTCGGCGGCTTCCTCGCCTGCGCTGCCGATCAGGCCTTCCGCTCCCGGAATGGCGCCCAGCAGTGAGGCGGCCGGGCCATCCGGCCCCTGCTCACGCACGAACTTGAGAACCATGCCGACCGCCTGCTCGGCGATTTCCGGTGACAGCCCGAGGGAGCCAGTGACGCGTTCGATAAGAGGATGCATCGGTATTCTCCATGAAAGCCAATGAGGTCAGGAGTCTTCAGAGTGGCACGTCGCGGCGATTCGACATTCGACGCGCCCGCCAACGCTTGCATGCGCCATGGCTCTCGGACACGGCAGAACGGGGTGTTATGCTAGCGATATAAATCTAAAGTCTAATGCGCTGCCCGGCGCCCTGGTCACGGAACACTTCATGACACGCTCTCTCCTGGACTCCCTCATGCACTCCCTGCGTCGTCTGTGGACGCTGGATGCCTTCAGCTATTCGCTACGCATGTTGATCGCGCTGGGTGGCGTGATGGCGGTGGGGTTCTGGCTCGACGAGATGGCGGTGGTGATTCCGCTGTTTCTGGGCGTGATCGCCTCGGGGCTGGCGGAAACCGATGATCACTGGCGCGGCCGACTGCGCGCGCTGGGCATGACGCTGGCCTGCTTCAGCATCGCCGCCGTCTCGGTGGAGCTGTTGTTCGGCATGCCGCTGCCCTTCGTGATCGGGCTGGCGCTGGCCACCTTCGCGATGCCGATGCTGGGCGCCATCGATGCCCGCTACGGCGCCATCGCGCGCGCCTCGTTGATTCTGGCCGTCTACACCATGATCAGCCTCGAGCAGCAGCATGGAGATGGTCAGATCGCGGTGCTGGAGCGCAGCCTGCCCGAGTGGCTGCGGGAGCCGGGGCTGGGCATCAATCTGGTTCAGCCGTTGCTGCTGGTGGTGGGGGCGACCTGGTATGGCCTGCTCTCGGTCGTGTGGTGTGCGCTGTTCTCGCGCCAGCCGCTCAAGCACAGCATGGCGACGCTCTACCGTGAGCTGGGGCGCTACCTGATTCTCAAGGCGCAGCTGTTCGAACCGCTGCGCAATGTCGACCAGTCCGCCCGGCGTCTGGCGCTGGCCGAGCAGAACGGTCGCGTGGTGGTGGCGCTCAACCAGACCAAGGAGATGGTCTTCCGGCGCCTCGCCGGGCGGCGCGATACCACCAAGCTCGACCGCTACCTGCGCCTCTACTTCATCGCCCAGGACCTCCACGAGCGCGCCAGCTCCAGCCATTATCCTTACGGGCAGCTCACCGACGCCTTCTTCCATCACGACATCCTGTTCCGCTGTCAGCGCCTGCTGGAGCAGCAGGGGCGCGCCTGTCGCGGGCTCGGCAAGGCGCTGTTGATGCGCCAGCCCTTCGATGCCAGTGACAGCCAGCAGGCGCTGGAAGACCTCAATGCCTCGCTCGTCTATCTCAAGCAACAGCAGCGGCCCGAGTGGCACCATCTGATGCAGGCGCTGGAAGCCCTCGCCAGTAACCTGCGCCTGATCGAAGGCCAGATCGCGCGCCTGAATGATCTCGAAGCCGTCAGCAATGAAAACGACAACAGCCTGCTGGACCGCTCGCCCCACGGCACGCGCGACATGTTCGAGCGTATCCGCAGCCACCTGACGCCGCGCTCGCCGATCTTCCGCCATGCGCTGCGCCTGACCGCGACGCTGGTGGCCGGCTATGGCGTGCTGCTGGCGGTGCACCCGACCCAGGGCTACTGGATTCTGCTGACCGGGCTGTTCGTGTGTCGTCCCAGCTACGGTGATACGCGCCGCACGCTGGCGCAGCGAATTCTGGGCACGCTGATCGGTCTGGTCGCCGGCTGGGCGCTGATCAGTCTGTTCCCGGCGCCCACGATCCAGGCCGGGATCGCCGTGGTCGCGGGGGTGCTGTTCTTCGCCACCCGTGGCTCGCGCTATACCCTGGCCACCGCCGCCATCACGCTGATGGTGCTGGCGTGCTTCAACCAGGTCGGCGATGGCTTCGATCTCATCTGGCCGCGCCTGTTCGATACGCTGGTCGGTGGCCTGCTGGCCGGGCTTTCGGTGGTGTTGATCCTGCCGGACTGGCAGGGCCGCAAGCTCTATCGTCAGGCCGGCGTCAGCCTCAAGACCAGCGGTCGCTATCTGGGCGAGGTGCTGTCCCAGTACCGCCACGGCAAGCGCGATGATCTGGCCTACCGCCTGGCACGCCGCAATGCCCACAACGCCGACGCGGCCTTCTCCAATCTGCTGGCCACCGCGCGCAAGGAGCCCGGCCACTTCCGGCGCGATGTCGAGCCGGGCTTCGGTTTCCTGCTCCACGCGCATACCGTGCTCGGCTATCTCTCGGCACTGGCAGCGCATCGTGGCGAACTGGAATCGACCGCCTCGGCCAGCAGTGGCATCGAGACGCTGCTGCGCCATGGCGAGCGCTTGAGTCAGCAGCTGACGGCGTTGGGAGAGCAATTGGAGGCGGGCGGTGAGATCGCCGTCACGCTGGACAGCGAAGATGAGATCGCGGCACTGGAAGCCGAGGTCGAGCGGGTCGAATCCACCACCGGACGCCTGGCGCTGTCACAGCTGATTCTGGTGCTGCGGCTGTTGCAGCCGCTGGAAAGCGCCGGCACCCAGCTGATCAAGGCCAGCCGCGCCAGCTGACCTGTACTGGCTGACCTGTCCTGACTGACCGGTACTGAAAGACAAGTGCTGTAAGACAAGTGCTGTAAGACAAGTGCTGTCTGAGCGACTGGCGCGGCGGGCCGAGTGATCGAGTGTCCGGCTTGAATACGTGAGGGCGACAGGTGAGCAGCGGGCAGCGCGCTCAGACGGCGCCGTATTGCCCGGCCGCCTCGCCCAGCCAGCGGCGGATCAGGGGCTCCGCGGCCTGCGGGGCCTCGCTGAGGATGGCATCGGCCAGGGTGGTGGTCGGGGCGATCAGGTCACTGTCACGCTCGAGATCGGCGATCTTCATCCCCGCCAGCCCCGTCTGACGCGTGCCCAGCACTTCGCCGGGGCCGCGCAGTTCCAGGTCCTTCTCGGCGATCTTGAAGCCGTCGGTGGTCTCGCGCATCACCGCCAGGCGCTGCTTGGAGTGCTGCGACAGCGGCGGATGATAGAGCAGCACACAGAAGCTCTCGGTGCTGCCACGCCCGACACGGCCACGCAGCTGGTGCAGCTGCGACAGGCCGAGACGCTCGGGATTGTCGATCACCATCAGGCTGGCATTCGGCACATCGACCCCGACCTCGATCACCGTGGTCGCCACCAGCAGGTCATGCTCGCCGTCCTTGAACGCCGCCATCACCTCGGCCTTCTCGGCCGCCTTCATGCGGCCATGGACCAGGCCGATGGACAGCTCCGGCAGCGCCTCGGTCAGCTCGTCACGCGTCACCTCGGCAGCCTGGCAGGTCATCACCTCGGATTCCTCGATCAGCGTACACACCCAATAGGCCTGACGGCCCTCGGAGCAGGCGGCGCGGATGCGCTCGACCACCTCGGGGCGGCGCGGGTCGGCCACCGCGACGGTCTGCACCGGGGTGCGTCCCGGTGGCAGCTCATCGATCACCGACAGGTCGAGGTCGGCGTAGGCGCTCATCGCCAGGGTGCGCGGAATCGGCGTCGCGGTCATGATCAGCTGGTGCGGTGTCAGGCCACCGGCTTCCCCCTTCGCCCGCAACGCGAGGCGCTGATGCACGCCGAAGCGGTGCTGCTCATCGACGATCGCCAGCCCCAGGCGCTGGAAGGTCACATCGGCCTGAAACAGCGCATGCGTGCCGACTACCATGCGCGCCCGGCCATCGGCGATGGCGGCCTTGGCATCCAGCCGCGCCTTGCCCTTGAGCTTGCCGGCCAGCCACGCCACCTCGATGCCCAATGGCTCCAGCCATTCGCGGAAGTTGCGATAGTGCTGCTCGGCGAGAATCTCGGTAGGCGCCATCAGGGCCGCCTGACAGCCGCCGCCGATCGCGATCAGCGCCGCCAGCGCGGCGACCACCGTCTTGCCCGAGCCCACATCGCCCTGCACCAGACGCAGCATCGGCACTTCGCGCGCCAGATCGCGGCGCACATCTTCCAGTACGCGATGCTGGGCGCCGGTCAGCGAGAAGGGCAGCTGGGCGAGAAAGCGCGTGCTGAGCCCGCCACTGGCGCTCAGCGAGGGCGCGCCATCCTGCTGGATACGCGCGCGCACCTGACGCAGGCTCAGCTGGTGGGCGAGCAATTCTTCCTGGGCGAGGCGGCGCTGACTCGGGTGCACGCCGTCGCTCATCTGGTCGACGGGCGCATCCGGCGGTGGCTCGTGCAGAAAGCGCAGGCACTCGATCACGCCGGGCAGGCGAAAGCGTGTGCGCAACGCCTCGGGGATCAGGTCCGGCAGCTCATGGGGCGTCTCCTCGAGCTGCTTGAGCGCCTGGGCGATCAAGGCACGCAGGCGCGCCTGATTGAGGCCTTCGGTGGCCGGATAGATGGGCGTGAGGTGGTCTTCCACCGGCGCGGCACCCTGGCCGAGCAGGCGGTATTCCGGATGGTAGATCTCGAGACCGGTGGCCCCGGCGCGTGCCTCGCCGAAGCAGCGCACGCTATGGCCACGCTGGAATTGCTGCTGCTGGGCGGGAGAGAAGTGGAAGAAGCGCAGGCTGAGGATGCCGCTGCCATCGCGCAGGCGTACCAGCAGGCTGCGGCGACGGCCCTTGACGATGTCACAGGCCGTCACCTCGCCTTCCACCACCGCCTCCATGCCGCTCTTGAGCGTGCCGATGGGCGTGACGCGGGTGCGGTCCTGATAGCGCAGCGGCAGGTGGAACAGCAGGTCTGCGACGCGCTCCAGCCCGAGGCGCGACAGCTTCTCGCTCAGCGCGGGGCCGACGCCGCTCAGGCTGTCCAGCGGTTGGGCCAGCGCGCCGGTGGCGAAGACACCGGCGCTGGCGGGCCCGGCAGGTGAGGCTTCCGTGCCCGCCCTGCTCATGCCGGTTCGTGGCTCTGGGAAGCGGAGCCCTGCATGCCGTTCTCATTGCTCTGGCGCGCACGATTGGAGCACTCGGCGATCGCCTGGCTGATCACGTCGATGGCCTTGGGGCGTGGGAAGCTGGCACGCCATGCCAGCGCCACGCTGCGACTGGGCGCCGGGTCCTTGAAGGGCCGCGTCTCGAGCACGCCGCTCTCGTAATGACCGGTACCGGTCGCCGAGTAGGGCAGCACGGTGATACCGAGACCGGAGGCGACCATGTGGCGGATGGTTTCCAGCGAGCCGCCTTCGGCGATCAGCGTATTCTCGGGGTTGTTGATCTGATTGCCGATGGCCGGGCAGGCCTCGAGAATCTGATCACGGAAGCAGTGGCCCTCGCCGAGCATCAGCAGACGCTCGTTGATCAACTGTTCCTTGGCGATGCTGTCCTGCTCGAGCAGGGGGTGGCCGGCCGGCAGCAGGACTTCGAAGGGCTCTTCGTAGAGGATCTTGGTCAGCACGTCGGTCTCGGTGAACGGCAGCGCGACGATGATCACGTCCAGCTCGCCATTGCGCAGCTTGCGACGCAGGTCGCCGGTCATGCCTTCCTCGATGTAGAGCGGCATCTTCGGCGCACGCCGCGTCAGTTCCGGCACCAGGTGCGGGAAAAGATACGGTCCAATGGTATAGATGGCGCCGATGCGCAACGGGCTGGAGAGCTGATCCTTGCCGGAATTGGCCAGTTCCTTGATCACGCTGGACTGCTCCAGCACGCGCTGAGCCTGCTGAACGATCTTCTCGCCGAGCGGTGTGACCTGTACGGTGGACTTGGAACGCTCGAACAGTGCGACTCCCAGCTCTTCCTCAAGCTTCTTGACGGCCACCGACAGGGTGGGCTGCGAGACGAAGCAGCGCTCTGCGGCGCGTCCGAAATGACGCTCCTGGGCCAAGGTTACGATGTAGCGGAGTTCTGTTAGAGTCATGATTCCTGCCCGGAACTGGCATCCTGGGATGCGGTGGGTACCGATTCGTTTTACCAAGGAGCACGGCAAAGGTGAAGAAGACGAGTCTCATCCTCGGTTGTGGCGACGTTGGCAGCGCGCTGGCGCGTGAACTGCTCAAGGCCGGTCAGCACGTCATTGGTGTCAGGCGCGATGTGTCCAAGCTTGCGGATCTCGGCATCGAGACGCTGGCATTGGACATCACTGCCGAAGGTGCACTGGCCAGCTTGCCAGATGCCGACACGGTGGTACATGTGCTGAGCGCCGACCGTTTCGACGAAGAGGCCTATCGCGCCGCTTACGTCGATGGCATTCGGGCGCTGGTGACGGAGCTCGAGTCGCGCGCCAAGCCGCCGACCCGCGTGCTGTTCGTGTCCTCGACCTCCGTCTACGCCCAGAAGGATGGCGAGGAAGTCGACGAGCAGTCGCCCACCGATGCCACCAGCTTCTCGGGCCAGTTGATGCGCGAAGGCGAGCAGGCACTGCTCGATTCCTCGCTCAACGGCACCGTGGTGCGCTTCTCCGGCATCTACGGGCCGGGCCGCGACATGCTGATCCGCCAGGCGCGTGATGGTCGCATCGCCGCCAGCAACCCGCCACTCTACTCCAACCGCATCCACCGTGACGACTGCGCGGGCGTGCTGGCACACCTGATCGCGCTGAGCCTCGAGGGCAAGCCGGTCGAGCCGATCTATCTGGCCACCGACTGCGATGGCGCACCGCTGCACGAAGTGATGGCCTGGTTGGCGCGTCAGCTCAAGGTCGAGTCCACCGAGGTGATCCAGTCACCGCTGCGGCGGCGTTCCAGCAAGCGCTGCGGCAATGCCCTTTTGCTCGAGAGCGGCTACACCTTCCGCTACCCGACCTTCCGCGAAGGCTATGCCGAGGTGCTCAAGGAGCACGGCGTGACGGTGCCGAAGAGCGAATTGTCGGGCCGCTGATCACTGCGGCTTTCACTTATCCACATGTGGTTGCGCGTCGAGCCGTCCGACCGGGTGTGGATAAGTTGCTCGCCGAGACTGGCTGACGAGCGGCGCAGTTCTCGAGTGATGAAGCGGCTGGTCAAGTGCCAGATGAAGCGCCAACTGACAGTGCCCGCCCCGGAATCCCGGGGCGGGCACTGTCGTCTCTGCGTCAGCCACTTCTCGCGGATGACCTACCATCGTCAGTGAGCGGGTGCTCAGTCACCGATGACCATCACGCCTTCGGCTTCGAAGGCCACGCCCTTGGGCAGCGCCTTGACGCCGACCGCGGCACGCGCTGGGAAGGGCGCGGTGAAGAACTCTTCCATCACCGCGTTGACGCGCGCGAAGTCGTCCAGATCGGTCAGGTAGAGGTTGAGCTTGACGATGTCGCCCAGGCTGCCGGCGGCTTCTTCGCACACGGCATTCAGGTTGGTGAAGACCTGACGCGCCTGCGCCTCGATACCGCCTTCGACGACTTCCATCGTCTGCGGGTCCAGCGGAATCTGGCCGGACAGATAGACGGTGTTGCCCGCCTTGATCGCCTGGGAATACGGACCGATGGCAGCAGGGGCCTTGTCGGTGTTGATGATCGCGCGATTGCTCATGACATGCTCCTTGTGACTGCGCTCAAGCCTTGCCGGTTGCGAGTGTTGTGCGGTGGCGGCCTTCAGCAGCGGGTTACGATTGTGGTTATAGGGTCTCGCCGTCCACGGCGAGTTCGGTCGCGGTCAAGGTCCTGCACTGCAGTCGGCCTTGACCGCGACACGGGTGTTCAGAAGAACGTGTCCGATGGCCGCTCTGCGGCAGCCTTGAAAACAAAAACCGCGCCGCCCGCCAGTGGCGGACGACGCGGCCAGTACGGTAGATCAGCTGAGGACGCGGGTGATTCGCTCCACGTGCAACAGGTTGCGCATGCGCTTGATGATGCGCGCCAGATGGATGCGATCACGCACGGCCAGGGTCAGATTGACGATGGCCAGATGGGCGTCGCGTTCCTCGATACCGATGCGCTCGATATTGGCTTCGGCATCGGTGACCAGCTCGGCCAGCTCGGCGATCAGGCCGCGCTGGGTCTGTGCCTCGATACGCAGCGCCACCGTGAAGTCGCCTTCGACCTGATCGGCCCAGGTCAGCGGGAAGACGCGTTCCGGGTCGCTGGCCAGCTCGGTGATGTTGCTGCATTCCTGACGATGGACCACCAGGCCCTTGCCGGCCGACAGATGGCCCATGATCGGCTCGCCGGGCAGCGGGTGACAGCAGCGCGCGTAGCTGGTGACCATGCTGTTGCCACCGCTGACCTGCATCGGGCTGTTGCCGCTTTGCTCCGCCTGGACATTGCCGTCCTTGGCCGAGAACTTGGGCTGCTGCGCCGTGGTGCTGGTCGTGTCGCTCAGAAGGCTCTGGGCCACGCTGTAGGCGGCGCGGGTGCCGAGCCCGATGGACTCGAGCAGATCATCACGTCCGCCTTCCAGCTCCAGCTCCGCGGCCAGCGTATCGAGACGCCTGGGCGGCAGTTGCTCGAGGGAAGAGTCCAGCCCGGAGAGCGCCTTGTTGAGCAGACGCTGACCCAGGGTCACGGATTCGCTGCGCTGCTGATGCTTGAGGTAATGGCGCACGGCAGAGCGCGCCTTGGCCGTGGTGACGAAGTTGAGCCACGCCAGATTGGGCTTGGCGCCCGGCGCGGTGATGACTTCGACGGTCTGGCCACTCTCCAGCGGCGAGGATAGCGGTGCCAGATGACGATCGATGCGGCAGGCGATACAGCTGTTGCCGACATCGGTGTGCACCGCATAGGCAAAATCGACCGCCGTCGCACCGCGCGGCAATTCCATGATGTCGCCCTTGGGGGTGAACACGTAGGTATCGTCTGGGAAGAGGTCGTTCTTGACGTGCTCGATGAACTCGAGCGAGTTGCCGGCATGGCGCTGCATCTCGAGCAGACCCCGCACCCATTCCCGGGCACGCGCATGGCTGCCGGCGCCGATTGGGCGGTCGGTCTGGCCGGCCTTGTACAGCCAGTGCGCCGCGATGCCGTTGTTGGCCATCGCTTCCATCTCGCGGGTACGGATCTGTACCTCGATGGGCATGCCGTTCATGCCGAACAGCGTGGTGTGCAGACTCTGGTAGCCGTTGGCCTTGGGGATCGCGATGTAATCCTTGAAGCGACCCGGCACCGGCTTGTAGAGATTGTGCACCACGCCGAGGATGCGATAGCAGCTGTCCACGTCATCGGTGATGATGCGGAAGCCGAACACGTCCATCAATTCATTGAAGGGCTTCTGCTGGTCACGCATCTTGCGATAGATGGACAGCAGATGCTTCTGACGACCGATCACCGAACCGGGCAGCTGATCGCGCTCCAGCGCGTTCTGCAGACTGGCCTGGATCTCGCGCATCAGGGTACGACGATTGCCACGCGCGGCGGTGACGGCACGCTTGATGCGTTCGGAACGCATCGGGTGCAGCGCCTGGAAGGAGAGGTCTTCCAGCTCGACGCGAATGGTGTTGATACCGAGACGGTTGGCGACGCGGGCGTAGATCTCGAGCGTCTCACGGGCGATGCGACGCTTCTTCTCGGGGCGCAGGGCACCGAGGGTACGCATGTTGTGGAGGCGGTCGGCCAGCTTGACGATGATGACGCGGATGTCCTGGGACATCGCCAGCACCATCTTCTGGAAGTTCTCGGCCTGGGCGACGGCCTTGTCCTCGAAGGTGATCTGGGTCAGCTTCGAGACGCCATCCACCAGCAGGGCGACGGGTTCGCCGAACTGGCCTGCCAGTGCCTCGAAGGTCACGCTGGTGTCTTCGATGACATCGTGCAGCATGGCGGCCATCAGGCTCTGATGGTCCATGTGCATGTTGGCGAGAATGTTCGCCACCGCCAGCGGGTGGGTCACATAGGGCTCACCGGAACGCCGGCGCTGGCCATCGTGGGCCTGCTCGGCGTAATAGAAGGCGCGCCTAACCTGACGGATCTCTTCCTCGGGAAGATAACCGCCCAGGCGGTCTGCCAGGTCATCGATCGTGAACATTCAGCGGCCTTGGCTCAGAGTGATTCCGGGCCCGCACCCCGTGCTCCGGCCGCGAGGGCGGGAGTGGCAGAGGTGCGGAAGCACACATGCAGTCGGCAGGTTGAGCGTGGGCTCAGTCTTCGATCTGCGGCATTACCGGCTTGCGCTGGATCGGAGCTTCGACCGGCTCGTTCAGGATGTCACGACCGACCAGACCCGCTGCCACTTCGCGCAGGGCGAGGACGGTGGGCTTGTCGTTTTCCCACGGCAGTTGGGCGTTGCGGCTGCCGCGTGACAGCTGACGGGCACGACGAGTGGAGATCATCACCAGCTGGAAGCGGTTGTCGACGTTCTCGAGGCAATCTTCTACGGTTACGCGAGCCATGGCGGTGCACCTATCAATAGCGGGATATTCGGGGTTCGCTGTCGGCGTGTAATCAGCGCAGAGTGCCGCGACCGCTAGGGGTCACTTACCCTGATCATCTGACAGTATCTCGCACACGACGCAAGCACAATGCCGCTGAGCCGGCCCGCCAGGGGCGAGACGGCTCAGCGGCCAATGATTCTGAAAGGGAATCGAGTCTACTCGACGCCGTTGTTGCATGACAAGTCAGGCGCGATCAACTCCTTCGCCTGGCGCGTCTGTCGGCGGCGTACGCGACCACAGCGCGCATGATCAGGACGAAAGCCGGCAAGTCCTGCCCGACTGTCAGGCTGTCAGAACGGCCGGCCGCGCGGCTGACCGAACGGCTGACTGAGCAGCAGGATTCCCGCCGCCGTCATCAGTCGGCCAGCAGGGAATCGAGCAGTGCCGCGTGGCGATGCTGCACGCGCGGCAGACGCGCACGCTGGGCATTGACGAGTCCGCACAGCTCGTCGAGGGCCTGCTCGAAGTCATCATTGATGACGATCAGGTCGTATTCGTCGTAGTGGGACATCTCGCTGACCGCATCGCGCATGCGACGCGCGATCACGTTTTCGCCATCGGTACCGCGACCGGACAGACGCTCGAGCAGCGCTTCACGCGACGGCGGCAGGATGAAGATGGAGACGGCCTCCGGCACCTGAGCGCGCACTTGCTGGGCGCCTTGCCAATCGATCTCGAGGATGACGTCCTCGCCCTTGCTCAGGCGAGCTTCGACCGCCGGACGCGAGGTGCCATAGAAGTTGTCGAAGACCTGGGCGTGCTCGAAGAAGTCGCCCTGCTCGATCATGGTCTTGAAGTGATCGACATCCACGAAGTGGTAGTTGACGGCATCCTGCTCGCCCGGGCGCTGGCCGCGGGTGGTGTGCGAGACGGACACGCCGATACCGTCCATGCGCTCCAGCAGTGCCTTGACCAGGGTGGTCTTGCCGGCGCCGGACGGCGCGGAAATGATGTAGAGCGTGCCACGTGCGTTGCTGGCCGCCGAGGAAGGTGCTGAAGAAGTCGAAGACATGGAAGTGATCCGCTTGCTGTCGCTGAATCGCGGCATTATCGCATAATCCACCCCGCTTCCGCTGCACGCGCGCATGACAGTCCCGTGATGCAATGTTGCAGCTCGGGCATCACAGTTGTCGTCGCGAAGTGGCTGGGTTGGCGTGGCGTTATCTGCAACAATGGTCGTATATTTCAGTTATCACTCAAGCGTCGGCCAGTTCTCGCGCCGGCCTGGGGGCTTGAAGGGACACAGGGTTTGCCGCCGCCTCGCCATACTGGCCTGAGCTTGCGCACTCCCGTGATTCCCATCGCGCCTTGCCAGACGCGTACATAAGTCGATAGAGCAGCGCCAGACGTGCCGCAGGCCTCCGCCAGAGAGGCCGCGCACGAGCGCATCACCCGTTACCTGTCCCGCGCGCCATTCATTCCCGCCTTCCGGCTGATGATGAATGGCGCGCGGTCTTTTGCCCTGCGTAGCGCCAGCCATGCGCGGGCTATGTCAGCTGTGGCCTGCCCCTGACAGCGGCGCCACGGCTGAGTACGGCCACGGGTGATACCCCCTTTTCAAGTTTCAGGAGACCCGGACATGTCTGCCTCCCCCGTTGCGCGCCATCCGCGCATCGCCGAACTGGCGCTGGCGCTCGGTGCCTTTGCCATCGGCACTACCGAATTCGTGATCATGGGCCTGATGCCCAACATCGCGGCGGACTTCAATGTGTCCTCGCAGCAGGTCGGCTACGCCATCAGTGCCTATGCGATGGGCGTGGTGGTCGGCGCCCCCCTGATCTCGGCGCTGGGCGCACGCCTGCCGCGGCGCGGGCTGCTGATCGGCCTGATGCTGCTGTTTGCGGTCAGCAACGTGGCCAGCCTGCTGGCACCGTCGCTGACCAGCTTTGCCGCGCTGCGCTTCATCGCCGGCCTGCCGCATGGCGTCTATCTGGGTGTCGCGGCCCTGGTGGCGGCGGATGCTGCCCCCGCCGGTGAGCGCGGACGGGCCGTCGGTCGCGTGATGATGGGCCTGACGGTGGCGATTCTGATCGGGGCGCCAGCGGCGACCTGGTTCGGCAGCCTGTTCGGTTGGCATTCCGCCTTCCTCGTCGTCGGCCTGCTGGCGCTGGCTACGGCGCTGCTGGTGCGTGGCTTCGTGCCCTATCAGGCCGGCAATCAGGACGCGACCCCGCTCACCGAGCTGGCAGCGCTGATCAAGCCGCGGGTGCTCTATACCCTCGGCATCGCCTGTATCGGTTTCGGCGGCATGTTCAGTGTCTACAGCTATGCGGTGGAGACGCTCAACGTCCAGGCCGGGCTGTCCCAGAATCTGGTGCCGATGGTGCTGGCCGTCTTCGGGGTAGGCACCATCATCGGCAACCTGATCGGTAGCCGTGCCGCGGACATCGACCTGATGCGCACCATTCCTGCCGTGCTGATCTGGAGCGCGCTGGTGCAGGGTGGCTTCTACTTCGCCGCCGATGGCGTCTGGAGCGGCATCCTGTTCGTCGGGCTGGTCGGTACCGGCATCGGTCTGGCACCGGCGCTGCAGATGCGCCTGATGGATGTGGCGGAAGACGCCCAGACCATGGCGGCGACGCTCAATCATGCGGCCTTCAACATCGCCAATGCGCTGGGCGCCTGGTGTGGCGGCATGGCCTTCGCCTATGGCCCGTCGCATTCCTCCATCGGCCTGGTCGGGGTGGCGATGGCCATCGCGGGCTTGATCGTCTTCCTGCTCGGTCAGCGTCATGAGCGCCGCGAGCTGCAGACGGCTTCTGCCTGATGTGAGCCTGAAGCGAGATTGTGAACGCGAGGCCAGGCAAGAGAGGCAAGACCCCCCCGTGAGCACGAGCCGCAACGCAAGACGCCGCCCTTCGGGGCGGCGTCTTGCGTTTCAGTGGCGGAAAGTCTGTGGAGCGGCGCCGGCACGTCAGCGATAGGGCATCGTCAGCGCTGCTGACGCGCTCGCGTCGGCGACATGCCGAAGTAATCGCGGAAGCAGTGGCTGAAGTGGGTGGTGCTGACGAAGCCACAGGCCACGGTGACCTCGGTGATGCTGGCGTTGCCCTGTGTCAGCAGCTGGCGTGCCCGGGTCAGGCGCAGCTCCAGATAGTAGCGCGAGGGCGTGGTATCCAGATGGCGGGTGAACAGGCGCTCGATCTGGCGGCGTGACAGCGTCACGCAGTGCGAGATCTCGCTCATGCTCAAAGGCTCCTCGAGGTTGCTGCTCATCAGCTCGAGGATGGTGCGCAGTGCCTCCGGGTGCTGGCTGTCCGGCGCGGGCAGCGTCTGGTCCGGATGCCAGGGGCTGGGCGTCGCGGGGCGCTCGCAGGCGAGGATTTCCTCGACACTGCGCGCCAGGTCATCGCCGTGACGCTGGCGCATGGCTTCCAGCATCATGTTCAGCGCGCTGCCGGCATTGGTGCAGCTGAAGCGCGCCGCTTCCACCACCAGCGGGGCACGCGACAGCTCCAGCTGGGGGAATGACTCGCTGAACAGCGCCGCATTCTCGGGATGGATAGTGCAGCGATGGCCCGCCATCACGCCGGCGGCCGCCAGAAAGTAGCTGCCATTCCACAGGCTGCCGAGGCGACAGCCCTGGTGGTCGGCTCGCCGCAAGACCTCGCTCAGCAAGGGAATCTCGTCCAGCTGCACCCGGTAGCCGCCGCACACGATGATCATGTCGATCTGCGCCTGCCCCAGCGACTCGAGCCCGGCGCTGGCCATGATGTCGATGCCCAGATCACTGCGTACGCTGCCCGCCGTCACCCCGAAGGTGTGAATGCGATAGAAGGGGACATCGCGGAGCAGATTGGCCGTGACCAGCACATCGAGGGCGCTGGTGAAGGCGGGCATCGAGAAGTGCTCCAGTAAAATGAAGGCGACATTGAGCGGTGCGCTCTGGGCACAGGTCACGTCCTTGAGCAGATGCTGGTTGCGACGCTTCATCGCGGGGGTGAAGTCGCGGCGACGGGGCGAGGTCATGGCTTGCGTTCGTTGCAGGGGCCGCGAGCGGCAGTGGATCGAAGGCGACCGGCAGGATGGCCACAGTGAGACTCCATCCTCGCAGCTGCACGCTCCCGCGGCGAGCCTCTCGCTGGTGGTTACGGGGTGGCAGGCATGTAATGAGGCTGTTGGCTTGATGATACGTCGCGTTACATGGGTGTAAAAACAATCACTTGTGTCATATTCGGCGCTTTCTCGCCTGTTAGACTGCCCCGTCACTCAGATCATGCCCCGAGGCTGACTAATGACGGATACCACCCGGACTGCCTTGTCCGGCTCCGCAACCCAAGCAGCTCCCCTTTCCGATCACGCCGCATCTCTTGCTGATCACACCGCATCCTCTCCCGATCAAGCCGCATCACTTCCTGATTCCGAGCTCACCGCGCTCAACAGTTCCCGCAGTCTGGACTGGCCGGTCTTCCTCCTCAGTGGAGGCGTGATGGCGCTGTTCGTCGCCGCCGCGCTCATCGACCTGGACGGCGTGTCGGCCCTGATCAATCACGCCTTCGACTTCTCGACCACCTACTTCGGTGCCTATTGGCAGGGCTTGATGATCGTGACCTTCCTCGTCGCCGTCGGCATGACCTTCGGGCGCACGGGGCGCGTGGTCTTGGGCGGATTGTCGACGCCTGACATCTCCACGCCGCGCTGGATGGCGACCATTCTGTGCACCCTGCTGGCCGGTGGTGGCGTGTTCTGGGCCGCCGCTGAGCCCATCGCGCACTTCGCCTCGCCGCCGCCCGTCTTCGGGCCGGAGGCGCCGGTCGGCAATCTCGATGCGGCCTACAATGCGCTGGCGCAGAGTTTCATGCACTGGGGCTTTCTCGGCTGGGCGGTGCTGGGCAGTCTGACGGGCGTCGTCTTCATGCACCTGCACTATGAGAAGGGCTTGCCGCTCAAGCCGCGCACCTTGCTCTATCCGCTGCTCGGAGAACGCGTGATGCGTGGGCCGATCGGCGCGCTGGTCGATGCCTGCTGCGTACTGGCCGTCATCGCGGGCACCGTGGGGCCGGTCGGTTTCCTCGGTATCCAGGTCAGTTACGGGCTCAATGCGCTGTTCGGCATTCCCGATACCTACGCGACGCAATTGGTGCTGCTGGCCATCCTGACCCTCGTCTACACCCTGTCCGCCGTCAGTGGCGTGATGCGCGGCATCCAGTTCCTGAGCAGTGCCAATGTGCTGATCGGCGGCGCGATGCTGTTCTTCATCGTGCTCTTCGGGCCGACCGAATTCCTGCTCAAGGCCTTCCCGCTGGGCATGGTCGACTACCTGGACAATATCGTGCCGATGGCGGTCTTTCGCGGCGACAGCGGCTGGCTGGATAGCTGGACGCTGTTCTTCTGGGGCTGGTTCATCGGCTTCGGTCCGCTGATGGCGATGCTGGTTGCGCGTATCTCGCGGGGGCGCACCCTGCGTCAGATGGTGCTGTTGATAACCATCCTGTCGCCGCTCGCGACCTGTGTCTGGTTCACCATTCTCGGCGGCAGCGGCCTGGCCTTCGAGCTGGAAAACCCGGGCAGCGTCTCGGGCCCGTTCAGCGGCTTCAATCTGTCGGCGGCCTTGATCGCCATCACTCAGCAGCTGCCGTTCGGCTTCATCATGTCGGTGCTGTTCCTGATTCTGTCGGCGCTGTTCGTGGCCACGACCGGGGATTCGATGACCTACGCCATCTCGATGGTGATGAGTGGGCACGACAATCCGCCACGCAGCGTGCGTGTGTTCTGGAGCCTGATCATGGGTGTCGTGGCGGCGATCCTGATCTCGATGGGCAATGGCGGCATCAATGCGCTGCAATCCTTCATCGTGGTGACCGCGGTGCCTGTCTCGCTGGTGCTGTTGCCCAGTCTGTGGAATGCGCCGCGTATCGCGCGGCAGATGGCGCGTGAGCAAGGGCTGTAACTGGCTGAGTGACAAAGGCCGCCCGAGTGGGCGGCCTTTGCATGTCGTCATGCACGGATCAGTCTGGCATGGCCCGAAGATGGCAGCCGAGGGAGGTCATGAGTTGTTATCACCGATGCCCGGATGTAAAACGGCTGTAGGCTTGGTGATACGTCGCGTTACATGGGTGTAAAAACAACGGCTTGTGTCATAGTTCAGCGTTTTACGGCTGATACACTGCACCGTCACTCAGATCATGCCCAGAGGCTGACTAATGACGGATTCTTCCCGGACTGTTTCGTCCGGCTCCGCCACACCGGTAAATCCCCCCGCTGAACCCGCACACACCCCGCAAGGTATCGACTGGCCCGTCTTCATCATCAGTGGTGGCGTATTGGCAGTGTTTGCCATCGCCGCACTGGTGGATCTCGACGCTGTCTCCGCGCTCATCCAGAGTGCCTTCGGTGTCTCGACCCAATACTTCGGTGCCTACTGGCAAGCGCTGATGCTGGCGACCTTCGTCATCGCCATCGTGCTGACCATCGGCCGTACCGGACGGGTGCGCATGGGCGGGCTGGCGGCGCCGGATATCTCGACGCTGCGCTGGATGGCCATCATCCTGTGCACGTTGCTGGCGGGCGGTGGTGTCTTCTGGGCAGCGGCAGAGCCGATCGCTCACTTCACCTCGCCGCCGCCGGTGTTCGGCGCGGACGCCCCGACAGGCAATGCCGATGCCGCCTACAACGCGCTGGCGCAGAGCTTCATGCACTGGGGCTTTCTGGCCTGGGCGATGCTCGGCAGCCTGACCGGCATCATCTTCATGTACCTGCACTACGAGAAGGGCCTGCCGCTCAAGCCGCGCACGCTGCTCTATCCGCTGTTCGGCGACCGCGTCATGCGTGGCCCCATCGGTGCGCTGGTCGATGCCTGCTGCGTGCTGGCAGTGGTGGCCGGTACCGTCGGCCCCATCGGCTTTCTCGGTCTGCAGGTCAGCTATGGCCTCAATGCGCTGTTCGGCATTCCCGATACCTACGCGACCCAGCTCACGCTGCTGCTCGTGCTGACCGTCATCTACACCCTGTCCGCTGTCAGCGGCGTGACCCGTGGCATCCAGTTCCTGAGCAGCACCAACGTCCTGCTCGGCGGCGCGCTGCTGCTGTTCATCCTGATCATGGGCCCGACCGGCTTCCTGCTCGAAGCCTTCCCGCAGGGCCTGGTGCGCTACGTCGGTGACTTCGTCGCCATGTCCTCCTTCCGGGGTGACGATGGCTGGCTGAATGGCTGGACGCTGTTCTTCTGGGGCTGGTTCATCGGCTATGGTCCGCTGATGGCGATGTTCGTCGCGCGTATCTCGCGTGGCCGCACCCTGCGTCAGATGGTGCTGTTGATCGCGGTCATCTCGCCGCTGGTCACCTGCCTGTGGTTCACCATCATCGGTGGCAGCGGTCTGGCCTTCGAGCTGAGCAACCCGGGCAGCGTCTCCGGTCCGTTCACCGGCTTCAACCTGCCGGCAGCGCTGATCGCCATCACCCAGCAGCTGCCGTTCGGCTTCACCATCTCGGTGCTGTTCCTGGTGCTGACCACGCTGTTCGTCGCTACCACCGGTGACTCGATGACCTACGCGGTCTCGATGGTGATGAGCGGTCACGACAATCCGCCGCGCGGCGTGCGTGTGTTCTGGAGCCTGATGATGGGCGTGGTCGCGGCGCTGCTGATCTCGATGGGCGATGGCGGCATCAACGCGCTGCAATCCTTCATCGTCGTCACCGCCGTGCCGGTGTCGCTGATTCTGCTGCCCAGCCTGTGGAACGCTCCGCTGATTGCCCGCCGCATGGCGCGCGAACAGGGCGTCTGATCGGCTCACACGCTCGCAAGCAATGCGCGTCTCGCATCATCAAAAACGCCGCCCCGAGGGGCGGCGTTTTCGTGTCTGGCGATCAGCCATCAGACGCTGACGTTCAGCGTCACATCGATGTTGCCACGCGTCGCGTTGGAGTACGGGCACACCTGGTGCGCCTTCTCGACCAGCGCATCCGCCTCGGCCTTGTCCATGCCCGGCAGGCTGATATCCAGCGCCACCTCGATACCGAAACCGGCCGGAATCTGGCCGATGCCCACCTTGCCGGTGATCTCCAGGCCTTCCGGCAGTGTCACGCCGTCAGTGCTGGCCACGTGCTTCATGGCACCGATGAAGCAGGCAGAGTAACCCGCCGCGAACAGCTGCTCCGGGTTGGTACCTTCACCGCCACCACCGCCCAGCTCCTTCGGCGTGCTCAGGGTGACATCCAGCGCCCCATCGGAAGAACGCGACTTGCCCTCACGACCCCCAGTGGTAGTGGCTTCTGCACGGTACAGCACTTGTTCGATAGACATGCCTGACTCCTTGAGCGGAAAAGCCCTCAGTCGAGGGATGGAAACAAGATGGTGGTCACTGCTGATGAGTTCAAGTAGATATTCATAGATTCAAGTACTTATATGGAACAACTGCCAAGTCAAGTTGATTTTTAGTGTATCGATCAAAGTCCATAGCGAATATGAGCATCACCATAGTTACCAAGAGACCAACAGAGTGTTATAAGTTAGGCATATTGTAGATAAACTTTAAGTAGTGGTGGCGATATGTACAAGAAAGAAGAGGCAGGACAGGCCTGTAGAGAAATCGATACTCCACCGAATGCATCAGCACTGATTGAGGGTCATAGGGATTTTGGTTATGACCTTAAGACTGCGCTTGCAGATGTCATCGACAATTCCATCTCTGCAGGAGCCACAAGCGTCAAGCTGGAAGTAGATACCAGTTCTGATGATCCATGGTTGGCGATCGTGGATAACGGTACTGGCATGTCTGAAGAAGAGCTGATCGAAGCGATGAGATTGGGCTCCAAGAATCCGACCGATGCTAGAGAAAGTGGCGACTTGGGGCGGTTTGGCTTAGGGCTCAAGAGCGCCAGCTTCTCACAATGCCGCTCTTTGACGGTTCTTTCTCGTAAGGAAGGGGTGACTTCCTGTGCACGCTGGGACCTTGATCATGTCGCTAGACGCAATACGTGGGCACTTGAGTTACTGGGAAAAAATGCATCATTGTCATGTTGGAGACACCTTGAAGGCTATGCCAACGGTACCGTTGTGCTATGGGAAAAATTGGATAGGTTGAGTGGTGGACAGGAGCCTGGCACATATAGACAGGAGCATATGAATAGTCAGCTTGCAGATGCAGAAGCTCACTTGAGGCTAGTGTTTCATCGCTTCATGGAGCGATCGGGTCACCGGTTAGTGCTGACATTGAATGGCCGGAAACTTCGGCCTATAGACCCTATGGCAAGTAACCATAAGGCTACTCAAAAAGATCCTGTTGAAACAATTTCGCTATTGAATGGGAAAGTCGATGTGCTATGCCATACACTACCCCATCATGGGAAGTTAAGCTCCGAAGATTGGGAGGAGCTTGGAGGTAGTGAGGGACACTTGAAGTCTCAAGGGTTCTATATATATCGCGGGGATAGATTGATAATTGCAGGTGGGTGGTTAGGGCTGGCACGACAGTCAGATCTGACCAAGCTTTGTCGAGTGCGAGTCGATATTCCCAACTCTATGGACTCTGACTGGAAGATAGATGTCAAAAAGGCGTCAGCGCAATTGCCGCCAGCAGTTAGGTCACGGTTGAAAAAGATTGTAGAGCGTTTATCCAGTACATCCAAGCGTACATATCAGAGTAAAGGTAACAAGCTTGTTGATCGTGAGATGAATCCTATCTGGAATCGAGAAATAAGAGATTCCAAAGTTATGTTTAGACCTAATCTTGAACACCCGATTATCGTTGATTATCTGAAGAATTTGCCAAAAGAATTTCAAGAAGGTTTCATTCAGTGTGTGAAGTTGCTGGGTATAGGGTTGCCGATTGATACTATATTCATGGAGCTTTCCGCTGGCCCAGATTCATTGAAGAGCGGGCCAGATAAAAAAGATGAATTAACGGAGGTCATTTATCAATTATCGGATGTATTACTTAATGGGGGGGTAGAGATATCATCCCTGATGAGCGTGATGAGTAACTATGCTATACCTGGAGTCAGTCAAAGTGAAGTTCGAGATGTTGTAGGAAATTACATATTGGAGAAGAGTTGATGAATAGCAACAAGGGACTGATGTCAGCTGTAGAGGCAACACTCTATGAAACCGGCGAAAAGACTGGTGAAGAGTTGAGGGAGTTCATTACTAATTTGGCTAAAGTAATAGCGCCGACCATGTCGTATGACGACATTGAAAGTATGGCTCGTGAACTTGAAAGCAAACATGGTGTTAAAGCAGGTCTTGGATCTGTTGTTGATAGTAATGATTTTATAGAATGGCTTGATGATGCCAAGGCCTCCATAGATCCTTTTTATTGGGAAAGGTACAAGAAGTTATTGCTTCAAAATGGATTGCCAAAAGATGTTGTAACGGCTACTGATAGAGTAACAGAGAAAATTCTTGGTCGGCTAGGCAACCCCCGGGAGCTTACACCATGGGATCGTCGCGGTATGGTCGTAGGTCATGTACAGAGTGGAAAGACAGCTAATTACACTGGTGTTATTTGTAAGGCTGCAGATGCTGGTTATAGATTGATAATTGTTATCGCAGGAATACATAACAATCTTAGGGATCAAACACAGAAACGTATAGATGAAGGCTTTATCGGGCGCGATACAGGAAGCCTGATAGCAAATACTAATAAGAAAAAGAAAAGTAGCAATGTAATCGGCGTAGGTAAATTCGATTCACGAAATACGCCTGTCAGTTTGACAAATACGTTACGAGATTTCAATAAGGCGACAGCATCTACAAATACTAGTGAGATAGATTCTTATAAAGTGCCAGTTGTTCTCGTTATAAAGAAAAATAGTAGCACATTGAAAAATTTGATTGACTGGTTGAAGGAAAATAATAGTAATTGCGGCGATGGTAATATGATCGATCAGCCTATGCTTCTCATTGATGATGAGGCTGATAACGCATCGATAAATACAAAATATGGAAAAAGTGAAGTTACCAAGATCAATGGTCAAATACGTGATTTGTTGAAGACATTTCATAGGTGCTGCTATATAGGGTATACAGCAACACCATTTGCAAATATTTTCATTGATCCTGATCATGAGGATGAGATATACAAGGAGGATCTCTTTCCTAAAGATTTTATCATTGGCTTGGATGCACCTAGCAATTACTTTGGTCCTGCCAAGGTGTTTCTGGAAGAAGATGACAAGAATGAAGTGCAAGATGAAGATGTTACAAGAGCCAGACTATATCTCAGGGAGATAGATGATAATGAAGTTCATATCCCGATAAAGCACAAGATAGATCATGACTTCAATATGTTACCAGAGTCATTGATGACGGCTTTGCGAACATTCCTTTTGGCAAGAACGATCAGAAATTTAAGAGGGCAAGGTGATCAACATTGCTCGATGCTTGTCAATGCAAGTCGTTTCACAGGTATTCAGGGCAAGATCAGAAACCGTCTACACGAAGCTCTGGATCGTATATTGAATGCAATAAGAGTCAATGCGAGCAAGAAAGATAATGCGTTAAGCAATGTAGAAATAAAATTACTTCATGATGTGTGGTTGGAAGAATACTCTCACCTTGAAGAAACCTGGGAAGAAATACTAGGCAATCTTCTGGAAAGCATCGCAGCAGCAAAGGTAGTAGAAGTCAATAGTCGTACAAATGAACTCGATTATGAGGCAGCAAGTGATAAAGGAAAAACTCTGATAGCTGTTGGTGGATTTTCTCTTTCACGAGGCCTGACGTTGGAAGGGCTAACAGTAACCTGGTTTTTGCGCAATACTCAGATGTATGACACCTTGATGCAGATGGGGCGCTGGTTCGGTTACAGGAATAAATATGAAGATCTTTGCCGCATCTGGATGCCAGAAGAAGCTATTGGCTGGTATACCTATATTGCCAGCGCGACTATAGAGCTGCATGACGAGTTGAGATCCATGCAGGCTCAGAAAGCGACTCCAGGTGAATTCGGTCTTGCAGTACGCAGCCATCCTGCCTCTTTATTGGTTACGGCCAGAAACAAGCTAGGCTCCGGCAAGAAGATAAAAGCTAATATCGGGCTTTCAAATAAATTTACCGAGACAGCGCGTCTCAGTTTAGATAGTAATCATCTGGATCAAAATGTTCTTGCTGCAAAGGAACTGGTGTCAAAACTGACGAATGCTCCTGATAGTGATTGGAAATCCGGGTTTTTATATAAGGATATACCTGTAAGCATTGTTGATGGTTTCCTTTCCAAATGGAAGAGTATTCTTATAAATGATCAAACAGACCCAGTGTTAGTCAGAAAGTATATAGAATCTAAAAAGGATACAGAGTTACATAATTGGGATGTATTGATATCCGGGAAGCAGACTGGAGAAATAGAAAGTTTGGCATTAGGAAAGCCTATTTATCCAATACAGCGGTCGATCAGTACCAAAGATCTGAGAAAAGGAATTATCTCGATTGGTGGAAGCAAGAGAAGGGTTTCAAGCAAGGGTATAGAAAAAGCGGGAGTGGACACTATCTCAATAAAAAAGGCTGAAGAAGATTATCTAACAAAGAAGAAGGGTAGTAATTTTCCTGACAAAATATATCGCGAAAAAAGGATAAAACCATTACTTATAATTCATCTGATTGATCTCAACTTGAAAAACAAGTCAACTGGTGATTTGGAAGAATTTGCATTTTTGTCGAATTCACCGGTCGTAGCTTGGAGTATTAGTCTTCCCAAGTCGAGTACGCCTGATGAGAAAGTTGAATATGTAGTCAATACTACTCGCTTCATTGAGATATTTGGTGAAGAAGAGTTAGGTGATGAGGAAGAAGCGTATGAGTAATAGTGATCCATGGAGGGGGATAAAGCCCGGTGTCATGCGTAGAGTCGACCCTGGCGCTTTACATGGGTTCTTCTGGATTATTCTGGAGGATGGGTCGTTGGGGCTATTGCTTTCTTTTAGCGAGCAGCTAGATTCTCGAATTCGGATGCCAAAATTCAAGAATATCAATGTGCAAATTCGTACCATGGGGGATGGGTTTGCCTTGTTGATCAGCCTAAAAGATAAGTCGTACAAGAAAATTTTTACGACACTTTGCTTCGATGTTGTAAATGCAGCCAAACAAGCAGGTACTACTGAGGAAGCTGTTTCCAATGCAGTGAAATGTACTGGTAAATGGCACTATTTTCTCAAGAATGGAGGGGACAGAGGTCTGACTCAAGAAGAGCAAAGAGGCCTTGTGGGCGAGCTTGACTTTCTTATCTACATGTCGAATTTAACGAGTCCAAGGAAGGCTATTGAAGCATGGCAAGGACCTATGGGGTCGGCCAAAGACTACGAGTTTCCGGGATTTTGTGTGGAGGTGAAGACTCGTAGGGCTGCCAGTCAGCCTGTTGTATCGATATCCTCAGAGCATCAACTTGAGCCTGTTGAAGGCAGTCATCTTTATTTACATGTTTCCTCGGTAGCCTCTGGGGCTGGACCAGATGGTGTGACATTGCATGAATTGGTCAAGCAGGCAGATAAAGTATTTCAGGCTGATGAAAGTGCACACGACTTGTGGCAAAGCACCATCATGGCAACAGGCTATGACCCTACTAATGACTATGAAGGCCGTCATTGGGAGGTGGTTGGAAGGATGAATTACTTTGTCGGCATAGATTTTCCTCGACTATTACCACCTTTGCCAAGAGGTATAAGTCGACTGAAATACTGTCTATCTCTTGATGAGTGTATTAAGTTTTGTGTGCCAGATATTTATGAAGACTTCACTAGGAGATAAAATACATGAGTGATTTAAATGCTTACCACCAGCATTTGGTATCTGATATACAAAGTAATGCCGATGCCAATAATGAACTTTTATCTGAATCTTTCTTTGATTATATTTGCAAGTTTTTAGAAGAAGCTGGTGAAATTGGTGGGGGAGATCGAGCTTATTATTCCGGAGCAAATGGTAATTTTAATCTACGCTTTGATGGATATGGTGGAGACCCAATTCATAATGAAAATGTATTAAGTCTTATCGTATGTGATTTCGACCCTAGCCTTGAATTACGAAATTTTGATAAAGGTGGAGCAGAGAAACTTGCCAAATTAGCGTATAACTTTATAAAAGCCACCCAAAAAACCACTTTCCTTTATGAATTAGAGGAAACGAGCTCAGGTTTCTTAGTCGGAGACATGATTGCAACACGTTGGGGTTTGATTGAAGATATCAAGATTGTAGTAGTGTCCAATTCAGATTATCGTGGTAAGTCTGACTCTGTCGGCATGGAGTCTATCGATGGGAAAAAAGTTGTTTACAGTGTTTGGGATATAAAGCGACTTAAAGGATTTGAGGAGCAGGGGCAAAGTAGGTCTGAGCTTATTATCGACTTTGCTAATGAGTATGGCGGTGCTTTACCAGTATTGGCTATACCTTCACAAATTGATGCGTACTCTAGTTATTTGGCAGTGGTTTCTGGAGATAGATTGGCTGAGATATATGATAAGTGGGGGGCACGACTCCTGGAGGCAAATGTTAGAAGCTTTCTACAGGCGCGTAACAAGGTCAATAGAGGGATAAGAGAAACGATCAAAAATACTCCTGAAATGTTCTTGTCGTATAACAATGGATTGAGTGTTACGGCAGAAAAGGTAATGGTAAGAGAGTCAGAAGTTGGTCTAGAATTAGTGCAAGTGGAAAATCTTCAGATCGTAAATGGTGGACAAACAACAGCATCGCTTCATGCTGCACTCAAAGACTCCTTGGAGGAATTGAAGCGAGTTCATGTTCAGATGAAGCTTACCATAGTACCGAAAGAGGCGTCTGAAGAAATAGTCCCCAAGATCTCAGAATTTGCCAATAGTCAGAACAAGGTGAATGCTGCAGACTTCTTTGCTAATCACCCGTTCCATACGCGAATTGAGCAGTATTCACGTAAAATACTGGCCCCGAGGGGGCTAGACGGTTATATGGATACAAAATGGTTCTATGAAAGAGCCAGGGGGCAGTATGCGGACCTACGTAGTAAATTGACAGGGGCTCAAAGAAAGGCTTTTGATAATCAGCACCCGAAAAGTCAATTCTTTACCAAGACAGACTTGGCAAAGTATGAAAATCTTTGGGCAGAGAAGCCACATATTGTAAGCTTGGGGGCACAAAAGAACTTCATTGAGTTTGCGAAAGAGATAGGC
Source organism: Cobetia amphilecti (assembly GCF_020217465.1). GTDB lineage: Bacteria > Pseudomonadota > Gammaproteobacteria > Pseudomonadales > Halomonadaceae > Cobetia > Cobetia amphilecti. The sequence continues at coordinate 4,058,669 of NZ_CP084115.1, read as the reverse complement.
AAGCAATGGAAGAGACATGAGTCTTCCTATAATGATTACTGGTACAAGCAGATGATAGCAAAGGCTATCATTTTCAAGGCCACCGAAAAGCTTGTTTCCAATGCCGAATGGTATGCTGGTGGTTATCGAGCAAATATTGTCGCTTATGCGATCTCAAAACTCGTTTACGATACTAGAAAAACAGGTGTCTGTATTGACCTCGATCTTGTATGGCGCCGTCAAACTTTGACTCCTGAGCTTCGGTTGGCTTTGCTTGCTACTGCTGAACGGGCACAGAAAGTCATTACCAATCCCTTGCCTGGCATCAGGAATTACAGTGAATGGGCCAAGAAAGAGGTCTGTTGGCAACATGTACGCGACTCTACAGTTACATATACAACCAAGATTGGAGAAGCCCTGATTTCTACAGAAGAAGACAGAGATAACAAGAAATCTGCCCAAGTAGAGAAGCAGTTTGATGACAGTATTGACATGGAGCTTCATGTCTACAAGATCAGTACCGACTGTTGGGAGGCTGCATATGAGTGGTCTTTGGAGTGCGATACAATCACTCTTGGCGAACAGAATTCATTAAAGGCGTGTAAATCGATGCACAAAAGACCACCGTCTCCGAAGCAGTGTAAAGCTGCTCTGCTAGCCTTGGATAAGTTGAAAATGGATGGGTTTGAGCATAGTGGACTAGCATTGTCTGATGGTTGATCATATTCTACTGATACCGGAGATACTGATGTTTAGCAGTATCTCCGGTAATCTGTGGTGAGCAGATAGCTCAAGCGTTATTGACTGCACTTAAAACTTCAATGACCCTTTCAGCAATCTGTCTTGCCAGCAGCGGTGGCACAGCATTTCCCACCTGGACATATTGTTGTGTCCGGTTTCCCTCAAAGAAGTAGTCATCCGGGAATGTCTGGATGCGTGCTGCTTCTCTGACCGTCAGACTACGGCATTGGAATGGATCCGGGTGGATGAAATAGTGACCATCCTTGGAGATATGACTCGTGATCGTCTTGGATGGCTGGTTTTCGACAACCACTCGGAAGCGATCCGAGAAATTGCCGGATTTCCAGTTGGCATGATTGGGTGCCAGGCAATCCAGGTGTATCTCTTCGGAGCCCTTGGGGGCTCTTCCGGTAACCTTTGCATATGCGGAGCAATAGAGATAACGCGCCAGATCTTCCTTGATATGACCACGCGTCTCATGATTCACCCAGATAGGCATCACTTTTCTGTCATAGGCACCATGCAGCCACTCTTCCAGTTGACTGACTATCGGGCTGGATTTGTAAGCCCCTTCTACCACCATCTGCTTTCGCTCAAGGCGTAGCCCCTTGGCTGCATGCCCGGATACGGACTTGATCTCGTCAAGCAGCTCCTCAGCTTGCCTTGAATCAAGCTTTACAGGAGGTTTCTCCTTCAGTTCAGCAATGATTCTTTGCGCGGCTTCATGAATCGTTCTGGACCACTCTTTACGTGAATCCTCGCGGCTCAGACCACTGCGCAGTTCAGGCATGCCTGAGTGATAAAGAACCTCTGCAGCAGGCACAGGCTCACCTCCCCTGTGAAGAGGAACCTTGAGCATGCTGGCGATCTTGTCGATCCCCATGCTTTCAACAAGATCATTTCTGACACCCGCCAGAATGACGCGATGACGGGCCTGCGGTATGCCGTATTGCTCTGCCTTTATCAGGAAAGAGGAAAACTCATCTCGTGAAAGAGGGGTAGAGCCAAACCAGCCACTGTTCTCGCGCGGGTAGTGAACCTTGTCATCCACCAGAGAAAAGATGGTGTAGCCCTTCTTCTGCACCGACATCACGGAATCCGCGGTAGTGACCTCTACGGCAGAGTCTGGCTCATGTAGATCAGACAGGATCTGGTCAAAGATGTATTCACCATTGACCTTGGATGACAATATCCCGCGAACGTTTTCCATGATGAAGACACCAGGGCGATGGCGCGCGATAACGGATAGATACTCCTTGTAAAGGAAGTGTCTCTTGTCATCTTCTGCCTTGTATTCCTTGTTGCCCTTGTTTCTGGAGCGCCCGGCAAGGGAGTAGGCCTGGCAGGGCGGCCCACCTATCAGTACCCAGTTTCTCGAATGATCCAGCCCCTGCTCGAGCCTCTCCTCAAGTGCATGATTGCCAGCTTCGTCTCCCAGCTCCAATGACAATGCTTCATGCTCTGCGTGTTCCCAGAGGTCGCGATATTCTTCGAGGCTGGAGGGATGCGGGCCGCCTGTCAGATAATTGAAGTAGACACTCCTGTCCTTTCCGCTATCGAGCAGTTCCCGGAAGAAGGCTCGAAGGGTCAGTGTCTTGTGAGCGGAAGCTTCCTTCTCGACCGAGACGAGTGTCTTGAAGACGCGTTTCTCGTTGTCATCCCGTAGGGAGTTGAATCCTTCACCCAGGCCACCTGGGCCTGCAAAAAGGTCGACCACCTGAATTGAATGGTTCATGGTTCTAAGCCTGAATTGATGCCTGAATGAAGCAGGGGGCTGACATGACAGATGTGGTTGATCCTAAAGTGCGTTCCCGGATGATGGGGGCCATCAAGGGCAAGGATACGAAGCCTGAAATCCAGTTGCGCCAGTATCTGCATGCCCAGGGGTTCCGCTATCGCCTGCACCGGCGCGGCCTTCCCGGCTCTCCCGATCTGGTGCTCAAGCGCCACTCACTCGTCATCTTCGTACATGGCTGTTTCTGGCATCGACATGAAAAGTGTTTCTACGCCGCCAGCCCGAAGACGAGGCCTGAGTTCTGGCAACAGAAGTTCGAGGCCAACATGGCCCGTGATGCCAGAGTCCAGAATGAGCTGCAACAGCTTGGTTGGAGAGTGCTTGTCGTATGGGAATGCGGTTTGAAGCACCTTGATCTTGAGGATCATCAGATTCCAGAGCTGATCCGATCACTGCATGCTGACATGCAATGGCCAGCAATTCCGCCTCGCATGAGGTGATCGGATGCTCGCATGGCGCCCAGCGTGACCAGGAGAATACCAGGTTCGCGGGCGCCCACCAAATGCCAGCTTCACTCGATATTCTGAATCTGCTCGCGCATCTGTTCGATCAGCACCTTGAGCTCGACGGCGCAGCGGGTGGTGTCGGCGACCACGGACTTGGAGGAGAGGGTGTTGGCTTCGCGGTTGAGTTCCTGCATCAGGAAGTCGAGGCGGCGGCCGATGGGGCCCTTTTGGGTGAGCTGACGACGGACTTCGCCGACGTGGGTGTCGAGGCGGTCGAGTTCTTCGTCGACGTCGGCCTTCTGGGCCATCAGGGTCAGTTCGGCTTCCAGACGTTGTGGGTCGAGGGTGGCGCGGACTTCTTCGAGGCGGGCGAGCAGGTTCTCGCGCTGACGGGCGAGGATGTCGGGCATCAGGCGGCGGACTTCGGCGACGTGGGTGTCGACGCCATCGAGGCGTGCGCTGATCAGCTCGGCGAGGCGTTCGCCTTCACGGGCGCGGCCTTCGATGTGCTCGTCCAGCGCGCGCTTGAACAGGTTGAGGGCATCGGCCTTGATGCGCTCTTGATCGGCGCCTTCGCGCACCAGCACGCCGGGGTAGTCGAGCAGGGCGAGGCGTGAGGGCTGCGGGGTGTCCGGGCAGTGCTGGCCGACTTCGGCGAGTACGCGGCTGAGTTCACCCAGGCGTCTGGCATCGACGGCGAGGCTGTCGGCACCGGCTTCGGCGTCAAAGCGCAGCGAGAGTTCGACCTTGCCGCGGTTGAGGCGCTTGCGCAGGCCTTCGCGGAAGGCGCTTTCGAGTTCGCGCAGGCTGTCGGGCAGGCGGAAGTGCGGTTCGAGATAGCGCTGGTTCACCGAGCGCAGCTCCAGCGTCAGGGTGCCGTAGTCGGCTTCATGGGTCTGGCGGCTGAAGGCGGTCATGCTGTGGACCATGACGTGCTCCTTGTCGGTTGGCTGTCAGAAGAGGGGCGGCGCATGAGCGACCGCGCTGATAGCCTGAAGTGTACGCGTGCCGCTCTTGAGCGCCCAGTGATCAGGAGCAGGTCCGGCCCGCGCGGCGCGAAGGTCGTCGCCCGTGGCTGCGGCGTGTAGACTCTGGCCTCCCGAATACTGCAACAAGGAATCCCCATGAGCGAAGCCAACGTGACCCGTCCCAGTGGCCGTACCCCGGAGCAGCCGCGCGAGATCCGCCTGACCCGTGAGTTCACTCGTCACGCCGAGGGTTCGGTGCTGGTGGAGTTCGGGGAGACCCGCGTGCTGTGCACCGCCTCTGTCGTGGCGGGCGTGCCGCGCTGGCTGCGCGGTTCCGGCAAGGGCTGGCTGACCGCCGAGTACGGCATGCTGCCGCGTGCGACCCATACCCGTAATGATCGTGAAGCGGCGCGTGGCAAGCAGGGTGGCCGCACGGTGGAGATCCAGCGTCTGATCGGCCGTGCGCTGCGCGCCGCGGTAGATCTCAAGAAGCTGGGCGAATACACCATCACCATCGATTGCGATGTGCTGCAGGCTGATGGCGGCACGCGTACCGCGGCGATCACCGGTGGCTGTGTGGCACTGGTCGATGCGCTGCAGGGCCTGCAGCGTGAGCGCAAGATCAAGACCGACCCGCTGGTGAGTCTGGTCAGCGCCGTGTCGGTCGGCATCTACAAGGGCGTGCCGGTCACCGATCTCGACTATCCGGAAGACAGCAAGGCCGATACCGACATGAATGTCGTGATGGCCGAAGGCAAGGGGCTGATCGAGGTGCAGGGCACGGCCGAAGGCGCGGCCTTCGATCGCGCCGAGCTCAATGCGCTGCTGGATCTCGCCGAGCGTACCGGTGAGCAGCTGTTCGCCGCGCAGCGCGCCGCACTCGGCATGCCGGCCGACGCCTGAGCCCTGCGGCACGGCCGCTGTGCCATGAGTGCCATGTCATGAGTGATGTGTCGTGAGTGTCATGTCATGAGCGCTGCGTCATGAGCGCTTGACGCCAGACAGAAAACGCCCCCACCGCTTGCGCGATGGGGGCGTTTTCGTCAGTGCCCGAAGGCACATCATGCGACTGGCAGGGTGGCCCGAGGCCGAACGCTCAAGGGGTGACAGCGTGCATCACAGCTCGAGGTCGTACTCGACGATGACCGGTGCGAACTCGCTGAAGGTGGCATCGGTGTCGATCCAGGCGTCCTTGATATGACGACGCAGGTTCGGGTCGATGACCTGATAGTCGAGGCGCCAGCCTTCCTGACGGGCGCGCGGCTGGTCACTGTCCAGCGCTGGCCACCAGGAGTACTGGTCGGCATCGCGGTTGACTTCGCGGAAGGCGTCGATGAAGCCGATCGGGCCGAAGACCTGATCCATCCATGCGCGCTCTTCCGGCTTGAAGCCCGGCGTCATCTGATTGTCGGACCAGTTGGCGAGGTCGACAGTCTTGTGGGCCACATGCCAGGTGCCGCAGATCATGTAATCACGACGCTTGCGGCGCAGCTTGCTGAGGTATTCCTGATACTGCTCCATGAAGGCGCCCTTGGCAGCCGGATCACTTCCGTCAGGCATCAGGAAAGAGCAGATGCTGAAGCGGTCGTAATCGGCCTGCAGGTAGCGGCCTTCGTTATCGCACTGCTCGAAGCCCAGTCCATACATGATGGCCTTGGGAATCTGGCGGCAATAGAGGCCAACCCCTGAGAAGCCGTCTTTTTCGGCGTCCAGGAAGTAGCCTTCATACCCTTCCGGGTAGAGGATGCTGTCGTCGAGCTCGAAGCTCTTGGCCTTGAGGTTCTGGATGCAGACGACGTCGGCGTCCTGACTGGCAAGCCAGTCGAGGAAGCCGCGGCTGACCGCTTCTCGAATACCATTGACGTTAACTGTAGCGATTTTCATACGTGGTCCCTGGTTCGTCGCGCCTGTATGATACCCGAGCTTTAGACGATTTGGTAAATGGCTAACGAATTCAAAGGTGATATCGGATGCAGGACTACCAGCGGGAGTTCATTGAGTTTGCCATCGAGCAGGACGTGCTGCGGTTTGGCGAGTTTACGCTCAAGTCCGGGCGGGTGAGCCCCTACTTCTTCAATGCTGGTCTATTCCGCTCCGGACAGGCCCTGGCGCGTCTGGGACGCTTCTATGCGCGTGCCATCGTCGAATCAGGCCTGGAGGCCGATGTGCTGTTCGGCCCAGCGTACAAGGGTATCCCGCTGGGTGCCGTGACGGCCGTGGCGCTGGCTGATCATCATGATCGTGACATGCCGTTCACCTTCAATCGCAAGGAAGCCAAGACCCACGGTGAAGGGGGCTCGTTGGTCGGCGCGCCCCTCGAAGGCCGCGTGATGATCATCGACGATGTCATCACCGCCGGCACCGCCATCGGCGAAGTGATGGAGATCATCCACGCCGAGAGTGCCAAGGCGGCGGGCGTCGTGATCGCACTGGACCGTCAGGAGCGCGCTCCCGATGGTCAGGGAGGCCTGAAGGCGAACAGCGCCATTCAGGAAGTGGAGGCACGTTTCTCCATGCCCGTGGTCAGTATCGTGACGCTCGACCAGGTGCTCGAATATCTGGAACAATACGCACAGCAGGAACTGTCTGGGCATGCGGTCGCGATTCGCGACTACCGTGCGCAATACGGTCTCCAGGGCGCCTGAGAGCGTTCATGACCCGCGCAGCATTACCTTCCCAGTCACGTACAGAGGTGCATACATGACAGCTCACCGTAACATTCTCGGCCTTTCGGCAGCCATCCTCGCTGCCAGTCTGTCCGCCCCGGCCATGGCCGGCAACGCTGACATCAACCTGAATACTGAAGCCGTTCAGGGCGAAATCAATGGCGAGATCGGCAATGGCGTCCAGCTCGGCGGCGGTATCCTGTCCAGCGATGACCACGACGACGTCACGGCCGGTCACGTCCAGCTGCTGGGCACCGAGCGCACCAGCGAATACGACGTGGGCCTCGGCGCACGCTGGAGCCAGTACGACACCGACCACGGTGACGGCGGCGGTCTGGGCCTCGGCGGCTACGGCTACTACTACCTGCCGGGCGCACCGCGTGTCTCGCTGGGTGGCTACGGCTACGTGACCCCGGACGTCGCGACCAGCAACGACCTCGAGCACAGCTACGAATACGGCCTGCGCGCACGGTATCAGGTCATCGACAACGTCGAAGGCTATGTCGGCTACCGCAAGGTGAAGGCTGACTTCGAGAACCGTGACGAACGCACGCTGGATTCCGGCCCGCTGGTCGGCATGCGTCTGCAGTTCTGAGGCGGGTTCTCGGCAACGCGTGCTCCGCGTGAGTCACGCATTGCGGTAAGATGGCGGGCCCTTCGGGGCCCGCTTTGCGTTGTCATGGCCAGGTGAGCATCGCCGGCCAGCCCCCTGTTTTCGACTTCTGCCGCGAGTCTGCTCATGCTCGATATCGTGCTCTATCAGCCCGAGATTCCGCCCAATACCGGCAACATCATCCGGCTGTGTGCCAACACCGGTTACCGCCTGCATCTGATCGAGCCGTTGGGGTTCGAGCTGGATGACAAGCGCCTGCGCCGTGCCGGTCTCGATTATCATGAGTGGGCACGTGTGCAGCGCCATGCCAGCCTCGATGACTTCGTGGCGAACGTGACACCTTCGCGGGTCTTCGCGCTCTCGACGCGTGGTCGCACCGCGCCGCATGAGGCCAGCTTCCAGGCCGGTGATGCGCTGGTGTTCGGCCCCGAGACACGCGGTCTGCCACAGGCGATGCTCGACAGCCTGCCCCGCGAGCAGGTGTTGCGCCTGCCGATGCTGGCCGACAGCCGCAGCATGAACCTGTCGAATGCCGTCGCCGTGGTCGTCTATGAAAGCTGGCGTCAGCTCGATTTCGCCGGCGCCGCAATTCTCGATTGATCGGCCAGCCCTCGATTGATCGGCCAGGCCTCGATTGATCGGCCAGGCCTCGATTGACCGACCATCGCCCGCGTGAGATGCATTTCCGCTCCCTTTCTTCGCCCAGCAGGACACCGTGATGACCGAGATCCGTGATCGCCTCGCCAAGCTCAACCCCCGCCAGCAGGAAGCCGTGCGCGCCATCGATGGCCCCTGTCTGGTGCTGGCCGGTGCCGGATCAGGCAAGACCAGCGTGATCACGACCAAGATCGCCTATCTGGTGCAGGAATGCGGCATGAAGGCACGCAACATCGCCGCAGTGACCTTCACCAACAAGGCGGCGCGCGAGATGAAGGAGCGTGTCGGCAAGATGCTCAAGGGCCGCGAGGGCCACGGGCTGATCGTCTCGACCTTCCACACCCTCGGCCTGACCATCATCCGCGGCGAGCTGAAGACACTGGGCTACAAGCCGGGCTTCTCGCTGTTCGACACCGATGACGCCAAGGTGTTGATCAAGGAGCTGATGCACAAGGAAGCCGACACCGACGCCGAGCAGATCAACGCGGTGCAGAGCCAGATCTCCACCTGGAAGAATGATCTGATCCTGCCCGGGGCGGCGCTGTCGCATGCCGAGGATGAAGACGCCCAGTACGCCGCAGTGATCTACGAGGCCTACAACCGGCACCTCAAGGCCTACAACGCGGTCGACTTCGATGACCTGATCCTGCTGCCGGTGGTGCTGTTCCGTGATCACCCCGAGGTGCTGGCGCGCTGGCAGCGGCGCATCCACTACATGCTGGTCGATGAGTATCAGGACACCAACATCAGCCAGTACCTGCTGGTGAAGATGCTGATGCAGGAGCGCCAGACCTTCACGGTGGTGGGCGATGATGATCAGTCGATCTACGCCTGGCGCGGCGCGCGCCCGGAGAACCTCGTCACCCTCGGTGAGGACTTCCCGCGCCTGAACCTGATCAAGCTGGAGCAGAACTATCGCTCCACCGGCATCATCCTGCGCGCGGCGAACACCCTGATCGCCAACAATCCCCACGTCTACGACAAGACGCTGTGGTCGCAGATGGGCGATGGCGACCCGATCCGCATCATCATGAATCGCAACGAAGAGGCCGAGGCCGAGCGCGTGGCGGGCGAGATTCTCACGCGGCGCATCAAAGAAGGCGCCGAATGGCGTGACTTCGCGGTGCTCTATCGCGGCAACTTCCAGGCGCGCCTGCTGGAGCTGAAGCTGCAGCACTACCAGATTCCCTACAAGCTCTCCGGCGGCACCTCCTTCTTCGGGCGCAACGAGATCAAGGACGCGATGGCCTACCTGCGTCTGCTGATCAATCCGGCGGACGACAACGCCTTCCTGCGCATCGTCAACGTGCCGCGGCGGGAAGTCGGGCCGGGCACGCTGGAGAAGCTGGCCAACTACGCCACCGGGCGTGGCGTGTCGCTCTACGCCGCCTGCAGCGAGATGGGCCTGCGCGAGCAGCTGAGCGAGCGTGCGCTGGACCGCCTCGGCCGCTTCACCCACACGCTGGACCGCGTGCGCCGCGAGATGGACGCCGGCCAGTCGATCAGCGCGATCCGCGAGCTGTTCCGCGAGGTGGATTACGAAGGCTGGCTGTATCAGAACGCCAGTGCGCCCAAGATCGCCGAGCGGCGCATGGCCAACGTCTGGATTCTGGTCGATCAGCTCGAGAAGTCGATCAGCGGCAATCCGCAGGAAGAGGTGGAGGAGCTGGAGGGCAGCGAGGCGATGACCGGCGATACCGAGACTGGCGATGTCGCGGCGGCCATCTCACGCCTGGTACTGCGCGACATTCTCGAGCAGCAGGCCGAGGAAGATGACTCCGACCGTGTGCAGCTGCTGACGCTGCATGCCTCCAAGGGCCTGGAGTTTCCGCATGTCTACGTGCTGGGGCTGGAGGAAGACCTGCTGCCGCACCGCAACTCCATCGAGATGGAGACAGTGGAGGAGGAGCGCCGCCTCGCCTACGTGGGCATCACTCGTGCCCGCCGTACGTTGGTGCTGACGCTGGCGCGCCAGCGCAAGACCTACGGGGAGATGATGGACTGCGTGCCGAGCCGTTTCCTGGACGAGCTGCCGCCGGAAGACCTCGAGTGGGAAGGGCGGGCCGACAAGCCGCAGGATCAGGAGAAGAAAGTGGCCCGCGGGCGGGATGCCATCGCGGGCCTGCGTTCGCTGCTGGGCTGATGTTTACTGTCGGGTACTGTGCGCTGAGACTCAGCGCACGGAGTCGAGCAGGTAATCCACCGCGGCCTTCACTTCCTCATCGGAAAGCGCCGGGTTGCCGCCCTTGGCCGGCATGGCATTGAAGCCTTCGATGGCGTGGGTGTAGAGCGTCTCGTCGCCCTTGGAGAGTCGGCCTTCCCAGTCGCCGGCCTCGCCCAGGCGCGGGGCACCGGCGGCGCCAGTGGTGTGACAGGCCATGCAGATGCCACCGTAGACCTTCTCGCCGTCTATCGCGCTGGCGGCACTGGCTTGGCCACCAGCGCCGCTGTCCGCCGGCTGCGAGCTCGCTGCCGAGCCATCACCGGCGCAGGCATCGCCCTTCACGCATAGCTCGCCCACCGGCTTGAGTCGCTCGGCAATCGCCTCGCGGGAGTTGTCTGCGGCCTGTGCGGACGCGCTGACAAGCACGCTGAACAGCATCGCGCTCAATGAGAGTGACAGGGAAGAGCGCTTGAGGGGAAAAGCAGCTGGCCGGCGAGCTTGCATGGCGTGCACCTTTTGGGGCTGTGTATCGAGCCAGTATAGCGCTCGCCGGAGGCGCAGCAACCGCGTGGCTGGCGGGATATCTCGACATCGTAGAATCAAGACGTTACCATAAGCGCGCCTCGGTTCACTGCAACCCTGGCATGCGCGCCCATAGCTCAGCTGGATAGAGTACTGCCCTCCGAAGGCAGGGGTCGCAGGTTCAAATCCTGCTGGGCGCGCCAACGAATTCCCGTTACCGGCGCCATTGCCGGTCGACACCCGAAAAGCCCTCGTACCTCACGGTGCGGGGGCTTTTTGCATTGCGGCGTGCACCAGCGGCGCAGGCGACTTTCTTTGACGTCATCAAACGAGTGTTCTAAAACGGGATGAGCCACGTTGGCGGTTCTTCGCGCCGGTCGCTGTCGCCTAGTACGCCATACTCGTGGCTGTCTGCCTTAGCTGCTGGCTTCGCCGGCCCTCACTGGATGTTCTCATGACGACTGCCGCCCCTGTTGATCCTGCTTCGCCTGAATCTGTTGTCTCGCCTGCTGGCTCGTCTAATGAGAGCAGCGAGGCTGCCGCCCGGGAAATCACGCGCATGCAGGCGCTGCTGGAAGACCAGCGCGCCGCCTACGGCCTGTCGCCGATGCCCAGCGCCGACGAGCGCCAGGCCTGGCTGACCTCGCTGCGTGATGCGCTCAAGTCACACGAGGAGGCCCTGATCGCGGCGATCAGCGCCGATTTCGGCCACCGCAGCGCCCATGAGACGCGTCTGGCCGAACTGGTGCCGAGCTACGAAGGCATTCGTCATGCACGTCGTCACCTGAAGGGCTGGATGAAGCCTTCGAAGCGCCATGTCAGCGCCGCCTTCCAGCCGGCCTCTGCGCGCGTCGTCTATCAGCCGCTGGGCGTGGTCGGCATCATCGTGCCCTGGAACTATCCCCTCTATCTGGCGATCGGCCCCTTGATCAGCGCCCTGAGTGCCGGCAATCGGGTGATGATCAAGATGAGCGAGTTCACCCCCGAGACCGCCGAGGCGCTGCGCGTGATGCTGCTCGATGCCTTCGATGAGGTGCAGGTGGCCGTGGTGATCGGTGAGGCCGATGTGGCGGCGGCCTTCTCGGCCTTGCCCTTCGACCACCTGCTGTTCACCGGCAGCACGGCGGTCGGCAAGCATGTGATGCGCGCCGCGGCGGACAACCTGACCCCCGTGACGCTGGAGCTGGGCGGCAAGTCGCCGGTGATCATGTCGCGTGAGCTGATGGCGGATGAGTCGCAGCGTCGTGAAGCCGCGGGGCGGCTGGCCTTCGGCAAGGGCATGAACGCCGGCCAGACCTGCGTCGCGCCGGACTACGTGCTGTGCAGTGAGGACCAGGTCCCGCTGCTGGTCACGGCACTGGGCGAGGCCTTCCAGCGCTTCTATCCGCGCTTCTGCGAGACGCAGGACTATTCGCGCATCATCAATCAGCGTCAGTACCAGCGCTTGCGAGAGGTGCTCGAGGACGCCCTGGCGAAGGGCGCGACACTCAGGCCTCTGGTCGACAGCCCCGACTGGAATGACCCGGAGCTGGTCGAGAAGCGTCTGATGCCGCCGCTGGCGTTGCTCGATGTGACGGATGAGATGCGCGTGATGCAGGAGGAAATCTTCGGCCCGCTGCTGCCGATCGTCGGCCTGGCGGATCCGGGGGCAGCGGATGAGGCGGAGGGCGAGACGAGTGTGAAGGACACGTTGCTGGAGGCACCGGCGGATACGCTATCCGTCGCGATGGCCTATGTGAACGCCCGGCCCCGGCCGCTGGCGCTGTATTACTTCGGCCACGACAAGCACGAACAGCAGCGGGTCACCGAGGGCACGCATGCGGGCGGAATGTGTCTGAACGACACCCTGCTGCATGTGGCGCAGGATGACATGCCGTTCGGCGGTATCGGGCCGTCGGGGATGGGCCATTATCATGGCAAGGAAGGCTTCCAGGCGCTCAGCAAGGCCAAGGGAATCTTCGCCAAGGGACGCATGAATGGCGCGCGACTGATGTATCCGCCCTATGCCGACGGGCCGACTGCGCGCGCCATCCATGGTCTTATCCGCCGCCTGCTGATGCGCTAGGCGCTGTCAGCGGTGCAGGTCGCCGGCGCTTTCCGGCTGGTAATGCAGCGCCTCGATACGCACCTCGTGCAGGCTGCCATCCGGCAGCCGCCACTCGATGAGGCTGCCGACCTTGAGGCCGAGCAGGGCAGCCCCCAGTGGCGCCAGCACCGACAGGCCGTCCTGCTGGCCGGGCAGCGCATGCGGATAGACCAGCGTGCGCACCAGAGTCTGCTGGCGGGTCAGGTCCGTGAACTCCACGCGGCTGTTCATGCTGACGATATCGGCGGGCACCTCGTGAGGCTCGACGACCTCGCCGCGCTCCAGCTCGTCCTCAAGCTGTTCTGCCACCTGACGGTCGGCGGCGGCAACGCGATCAATCAGGCGCTCGAGGCGTTCGGCGTCCAGGCGATTGATGATGATCGAGGGAAGTGTGGCCATGAGACCTCCTGTCAGTCGTGGTGTCAGCCCCTTGCGAGCAAGGCCTTGCTGGACACCAAAAAAACAGCCCTCCGCCGGGAAGGGCGAAGGACTGTGTGCAGAAGTCATCATATAAACTTCGCTCGGCGATGGATAGCCCATTCAGGCAACTGAGGCCAGCGCGAGGACAGACCCGCTCACTCCCGCGTCAGGCGCTGGAGCTGGCGAACAGCCAGTCAGTGATCTCGTCGCGATTGAGCACGACCAGCTGCTGGGCGCGCGGAGACTCTTCCAGATGGTCCGGATTGATGCCCAGCTCGCGCAGGACGTACTGCACCAGAGCGCCGCGTGTCGGCAGGTGCAGCTCGCCATCCACCATGCCGTGGTCCTGCTCTATCAGGCCGCGCTCGGCGGGCGTCAGGCGCGGGTCGGCGCCCAGCTTCAAGGTGACTCGCGTCTCCCAGCCTTCATCGCACTCGCGCTGGCTGCCCTCGAGGACTTCACCGAACAGCTCCGGCACCGCGCGGAATCGAGACAGCACGAAGTCACGAAAAGCCCGGTTCTTCTCGCAGAAGGCGCGCACATGCCAGCGGCCAGCGGCGTAGACCAGCGTATGCGGACACAGGATGCGCTCCTCCCCCTGGGGGGAGTTGAGAGAGGCATAGGTCACCTCGAGACGCGCGCCCTGACTGGCGGCTTCGATCAAGGCCCTGACCACCGGCGGACTGGCGCTGCGTGACGGCAGGCGCAGGGCCTCGGTGTTTGCCTGGCCTAGCCCCAACCCGGTGAAATGCGGATTCAGATTGTCGTGATTGCCCAGCAATTGCAGGTATTCATCGACCTCACCCCGCGTCAGCATGGGGCAGAAATTCGCCGACGGACGGTAGCCCTTGATGACGGGGTCATACTCGAGATTGTTCTCGGCGACCGTCTCGCGGTAGGTCTTCATGACGCGCGAGGCTTGTTGTCTGGCGATACCGAAGGCGTTGCCCAGATGGCGCGAAGTGACTCGCCCCTCCCACAAGGCGATGATCTCGATCAGGCGGTAACGCGCCAGCGTGTCCCATGGCAGGACTTCGAGGCGTTGCTTGATGCTCATTGCTGAATCCTTTCATACGGGTCTTCTGGAGCGTATTCGTGACGCATTGCACACACCGGGCTTGGCAATGGCGACACATGGCGAGTGCTCACGAGGATCGGTAAGAGGACCCTGCTCCGGGTGGCGTGTGGCGAACAAGTCTTCGTTAACTGCAGGATATGCATAAAGAAAGCTCCGGCAGAAGATACCTGCTCCGTTGCGTTGACCCTAGTGACTGCGCATCGACGTCTCGTTTTGGCGTCGTCCAAACGCGACGCATCATTAGAATTCGACGATTTATCCTCGCTCGGTGACGTGTGATTGCGCGCTATCAATAGATCAAGACATTACGTTGCGCAGGGGCGTTGGCCGCGTGTGGCATGCTCTGAATGAAGACACTATATGCGCAACACGAATATGCCTCATATAACCCTCATTTAAGTGTTAGAGATGCCTCAGGCCAAGGTATCGCGCAAAGTTCCCTTATTTTGCGAGCCCTAATAGCGACGCACTTCCTGCAATGACATTCATAAGTATTAGAGAGATGGTCATGCTGCCCTTTGCGGCAACAGCGAAAAGTGCTCAAACGCAAAAGACCCGCCGAGTTGGCGGGTCTTTTGCGTTTGAGCACGATGCCCCCTGCCATCAGGCAGGGGGCTGGCTGGGCCAGCTTACTTGCTGGCGCGCTTGCGCTCGTTCTCTTTCAGGTACTTCTTGCGGATACGGATGTGCAGCGGAGTGACTTCCACCAGCTCATCGGAATCCAGGAACTCGATCGCCTGTTCCAGGGTGAAGCGAATCGGCGGCGTCAGCACGATGTTTTCATCGTTGCCGGTAGAACGCATGTTATCGAGCTTCTTGGCCTTGGTCGGGTTCACGACCAGGTCGTTGGCGCGGTTGTGGATACCGACCAGCATGCCTTCATAGACTTCGGTACCGTGACCGATGATCAGCTTGCCACGTTCCTGCAGGGTGTACAGGGCGTAGGACAGCGCCTTGCCCGGCACCATGGAGATCATGACGCCGTTGCGACGCTCGACGCCTGCGCCTTCCTTCAGATCACCGTAGTGATCGAAGCGGCTGGTCAGGATGCCGGTACCGGAGGTCAGGGTCAGGAACTGACCACGGAAGCCGATCAGACCGCGAGACGGGATGATGAAGTCCAGACGCACACGACCCTTGCCATCCGGGTTCATGTTGGTCAGCTCGCCCTTGCGGTAGCCCAGCTCTTCCATGATGGAGCCCTGGTGCTGCTCTTCACAGTCGATGATGACTTCTTCGTACGGCTCCTGCTTCTTGCCGTCGATTTCCTTGATGATCACTTCCGGACGGCCCACGGCCAGCTCGAAGCCTTCACGACGCATGGATTCGATCAGAACGGAGAGGTGAAGCTCACCACGACCGGAGACGACGAACTTCTCCGGAGTCTCGCCCTGTTCGACGCGCAGTGCGACGTTGTGGATCAGTTCCTGGTCCAGACGCTCACGGATGTTGCGGCTGGTGACGAACTTGCCGTCCTGACCGGCGAACGGAGAGTCATTGACCTGGAAGGTCATGGAGACGGTCGGCTCATCGACGGTCAGCGGCGGCAGCGCCTCGACAGTGGCGGTGTCGCAGATGGTGTCGGAGATCGCGAGGTTCTCGATACCGGTGATGCAGACGATGTCGCCGGCAGTCGCCTTGTCGGTCTGCACGCGGTCCAGACCCATGTGAGTCATGACCTGGCCGATCTTGCCCTTACGGACAGCGCCTTCCTTGGTGATGATGGAAACCTGCTGACCCGGGCTGACGGCGCCGCGCTTGATGCGACCCAGACCGATGACGCCGACGTAGCTGTTGTAGTCCAGTGCGGAGATCTGCATCTGGAACGGACCGTCCAGCTCGACCTTCGGCGGCTCGACGATGTCGACGATGGACTGGAACATCGGGTCCATGGTGTCTTTCAGGTCTTCCGGATCCATACCGGCAATGCCGTTCAGGGCAGAGCAGTAGATGATCGGGAAGTCGAGCTGCTCGTCAGTCGCGCCCAGGTTGTCGAACAGATCGAAGATCTGGTCAACGACCCAGTCAGGACGAGAGCCCGGACGGTCGATCTTGTTGACGACGACGATCGGCTTCAGGCCCTGGGCGAATGCCTTCTGGGTCACGAAGCGAGTCTGCGGCATCGGGCCATCGACGGCATCGACCAGCAGCAGCACGGAATCGACCATGGACATCACGCGCTCGACTTCGCCACCGAAGTCAGCGTGCCCAGGGGTATCCACGATGTTGATGTGGTAGTCGTTCCACTGGATCGCGGTGTTCTTCGCGAGAATGGTGATGCCGCGCTCTTTTTCCTGGTCGTTGGAATCCATGATGCGTTCCTGACCCTCGGCCTTGCGGTCCAGGGTGCCAGACTGACTCAGGAGCTTGTCGACCAGGGTAGTTTTACCGTGGTCAACGTGGGCGATGATGGCTATGTTGCGAAGTTTCTCGATCACGACGGGAACCTGTGCGGAAAATGGGCGCTCGCGTACCGGGCGCTTGTGATTTGGGGCGCATTATAGGGGGCATGGCATGCCTCCTGCCAGCATCGTGCATTCACGAGGCGAGTCAGCGAGTGCCTTCAATTGGCCTGAAGTGCCCAAATGGTTGTCTCTCAAGTCTTTTCCGCGCCCTTGTCGCGGATGAAAAAAACTTGTGAGTCGAGGCAAACATGAGGATGAAAGAAAGAAATGACCGCAATGTGATGCTGACGTGATCATCGGGTGTGAGCGGAGAAATCCCCGGGATTCAGTGTTTTGCACCAATGTGGAGCAATGGCGTTTTTTGGTGCACTCAAATGATGAATCTGCACTGCGCGGCAAGAATTTTTGCACCTTGTCGGCCCATCTCTGGTCGGGTTTTCGTGCTGCATGCATGAAGATGGTGGTGTTTTTTTTCAGCATATTCATTAACTTACTGAAATTAGCGCTGCGGCGTGCGCCATTCTGGCACGCTCGCTGCATTGTTAGAGCATCCTGTCTGATGGCTGGCATAACGACGCCGACCATGAGAGAAAAGGCTTACAAAATAGAGCAATAACCCCAGACAACGCTGACACCAACTGTAACCAGAGCCGCCGGCTCCATCGGAGAATTACCATGGCTGAGAAGACACTTGCCCTGATTGAAGAACACGAAGTCAAGTGGGTTGATCTGCGCTTCACCGACACCAAGGGCAAGGAGCAGCACGTCTCCATCCCGGCGCGTACAGTGGATGAGGAATTCTTCGAGAACGGCCAGATGTTCGATGGTTCCTCCATCGAAGGTTGGAAGGGCATCAACGAATCCGACATGATCCTGATGCCGGACGACGGCACTGCCTTCCTCGACCCGTTCACCGAAGACACCACCCTGGTGCTGCGCTGTGACGTCATCGAGCCGGCCACCATGCAGGGCTATGAGCGCGACCCGCGTTCCGTCGCCAAGCGTGCCGAGGAATTCCTGAAGTCCACCGGTCTGGGCGACACCGCCTTCTTCGGTCCGGAGCCGGAATTCTTCATCTTCGACGAAGTGCACTGGAAGAACGAGATGAACGGTTCCATGTTCAAGATCTCTTCCGAAGAAGGTGCCTGGGCGACCGATTCCACGCCGGAAGGCGGCAACCTGGGTCACCGTCCGCGTCTGAAGGGCGGCTACTTCCCGGTCCCGCCGATCGACAGCTTCCACGATATCCGTGCTGCCATGTGCAACACCCTGGAAGCCATCGGTCAGGAAGTCGAAGTTCACCACCACGAAGTGGCGAACGCCGGCCAGAACGAGATCGGCGTCAAGTTCAACACCCTGGTCAAGAAGGCCGATGAGGTTCAGGAACTCAAGTACGTGATCCACAACGTGGCTCACGCCTACGGCAAGTCCGCGACCTTCATGCCCAAGCCGCTGGTCGGTGACAACGGTTCCGGCATGCACGTTCACCAGTCCTTCTGGAAGGATGGCGACAACCAGTTCGCCGGTGACGAGTACGCGGGTCTGTCCGAAATGGCCCTCTACTACATTGGCGGCATCATCAAGCACGCTCGTGCCCTGAACGCCTTCACCAATGCGTCCACCAACTCCTACAAGCGTCTGGTGCCGGGCTTCGAAGCGCCGGTCATGCTGGCCTACTCTGCCCGCAACCGTTCCGCTTCCATCCGTATCCCGTACACCGCCAGCCCGAAAGGCAAGCGTGTCGAGGCGCGTTTCCCGGATCCGACGGCTAACCCGTACCTGGCGTTCTCCGCGATGCTGATGGCCGGTATTGACGGTATCAAGAACAAGATCCACCCGGGCGACGCGATGGACAAGAACCTCTACGACCTGCCGGCCGAAGAAGCCAAGTCCATCCCGACCGTGGCCGAGAGCCTCGAACAGGCCCTGACCGCGCTGGACGGCGATCGTGAGTTCCTGACCCAGGGCGGCGTCTTCACCGACGACATGATCGATGCCTACCTCGAGCTGAAGGGCGAAGACGTCCAGCGCCTGCGCATGGCGACTCACCCGCTCGAATTCGACATGTACTACAGCGTCTAAGTACTGCCGGGGTTGAGGCAGACATTCGCTAGTCACGCCATCTGACGGAGTGCCTTCCAGGTGAAGGCAAGCCCACGACGATGACGACAGCAGGGCCATACCGACAGGTGTGGCCCTGTTTTTCGTTGTGGCCCTGTTTTTCATTATGGCCCTGTTTCGTTCTATCTCTTTGCTCTGATCCTTTGCTCTGCCCCTGATCCTTTTCCCTGAGATCGGCCATGCTGATGACAGACCTGCAGGGCGCGGTGGTAGCCTTGCGTGACAGTCAATGCACACAGGCGTCTTGTCGAAGGCCCCAAATGCTGGCATCAACGCGGTAAGCTTTGTAACTTGTTAGCCTTGTCATCAGGCAGCAGGATCGCCTGTCGATAGACCCAACCCGCTGGAGCTGCCTGCGGCTTCTGGCCTCCCATGACTCTCTTCAGGAATCTTCGGATGTGGCCCTTCGTATCCTCCCTGCGCGTCGCGAACCCCGCGACTGACTCGCGTGCACTGCCAGCAGCGCGCCCCGAGCCACTGCAGTGCCTGCTGCTGGCAGCGACGCTGATGCTGTCCAGCCTGTCGTTCGATCTTCAGGCGGCCCAGGTCTATCGTCACGTCGATGCCAACGGCAACGTCGTCTTCAGTGATCAGCCTGCGGGCGGCAGCAAGGTGCAGCTGACGCCGCTCAGCGTGGTGCCGTCGACGGAATCCCTGCCGCCGCGGCGCAGCACGCCGTCGCGCGTGAGTTCTTCCTCATCCAGCGAGAGCACCCGCACCCGGGCGCCTGCGGTAGATGTGGCCTTCCGTGGCTATACCACCTTCACCATCCAGAGCCCGTCCAACGAGGAAACGCTGCAGACCGGGCAGGCGGGCAATCTGGCGGTGCGCCTGGGAATCGAGCCCAAGCTGCGCCCGGAAGACAAGGTGCGCGTGACCGTGGACGGTGCGCCGTCTCAATCCGCCATGCACAGCACCGTCTTCATGGTGCCGGCGCTGGAGCGTGGCAAGCATGTCATCCAGGCGGAGCTGCTGGATTCCACCGGCCGCGTGCGCCAGACCAGCGAGCCGAAGGTGGTCTATGTGCAGCGCGCCAGCGTCAATCTGCCTCGCAACCCCAACAACCCTGCCAACGCTGGCGGTGGTTAGCAGCGTCTGGGCGGCCTTTTTCTTCGCGCCTTTCTCCTTCGCTGACAGGCCGCCTTCGGGCGGCTTTTTCGTGTCTGGGCCAGTCGATGTCGGGCCACCTGGCAGCGAAGAGAGGCAACGCGGATTCTAGCGCGTTTTTCTGCCTGCACCATTTTGGTGCCAATATGAGGGGCCAGAAATGGTTGCACAGCATCGGACGCCGTGTTCTCGGTGCCTGCACCAGACTGGCGCGGTTATTGCAGAACAGGGAGACGTACTGCAGATGGCGAACAAACCCATGCATCAACGACTGCTCGAACACCTGAACACTGCCGTGGTGGTGCTGGACTCACAGCTGCAGATGGTCTGGATGAATCCCGCCGCGGAGACGCTGCTGGCGGTGAGTCTGGTGCGTGTGAAGGGCAGTACGCCCGACAACATGACCGGGCTGGATGACACCCTGATCAATGTGCTGCGCAAGGCGCTGGAGGAGCAGCACCCCTACACCCAGCGTGAGGCCGAGATCATCAACGCGGCCCATGAAGCGCTGACGGTGGATTTCACCGCGACGCCCATCAGCGCCAATGAACTGCTGGTCGAGATAGAACCGCGTGACCGCCTGATGCAGATCTCGCGCGAAGAAGCGCTGATCGCCCGCCAGGAGGCGGTCAAGGTGCTGACGCGTGGTCTCGCGCACGAGGTCAAGAATCCGCTCGGCGGCATTCGTGGTGCCGCCCAGCTGCTCGAACGTGATCTGCCCGAACCGCAGATGGTGGAGTTCACGCGCATCATCATCGAGGAGGTGGACCGTCTGCGTGATCTGGTCGATCGCATGCTCGGGCCGAACCGGCCGCCGTTGCAGGCGCCGGTCAATGTGCATGCGGTGACCGAGCGGGTGCGGGCCTTGCTGCAGGCGGAAGGCAGCGCCATCACCTTGAGCGCCGACTACGACCCGAGCCTGCCGGAGGTGATCGGCGACGAAGGTCAGCTGATCCAGGCGGTGCTCAACATCGCGCGCAATGCCACCCAGGCCCTCAATGAGCAGCCACAGCCCGATTCACCGCAGCCTGACGCAGCCCCCTACGAGATCACGCTGCGGACCCGCGCTCGCCGGCAGTTCACGCTGGGCCATGAGCGCCACCGGCTGGTCTGCGAGCTGGCGATCATCGACAACGGCCCCGGCATACCGGAGAGCCTGCGCGAGACGCTGTTCTACCCGATGGTCTCGGGGCGCGCCGAAGGCTCAGGGCTCGGGCTGTCGATCGCCCAGGGCATCCTGCACCAGCATCAGGGGCTGATCGAGTGTGACTCGCGCCCCGGCCATACCGAATTCCGATTACTCATTCCGCTAGCCGGCACTTCTGGAGATCACACATGAGCGAGACTGCCCGCGTCTGTATCGTCGATGACGACCGTGCCATTCGCTGGGTGCTGGAGCGCGCTCTGGCACAACCCGACCTCGAGGTGGAAACCTTCGAGCGTGCCGATCAGGCTGAAGCCAGCATCATGCGCCAGTGCCCGGATGTCCTGATCACCGATATCCGCATGCCCGGAACCGATGGTCTCGACCTGATGGCGCGCGTGCGCGAGAAGTACCCGGACCTGCCCGTCATCGTGATGACGGCGCATTCCGATCTCGACAGCGCCGTGGCCTCCTATCAGGGCGGCGCCTTCGAATACCTGCCCAAGCCGTTCGATGTCGATGAAGCGCTGGCGCTGGTACGGCGCGCCGTGGCGCATGCCCGTGAATCCAAGGCGCCCGCCGCCGTGCCGGAAGGGCTGACTAAGGAAATCATCGGCGAAGCGCCGGCGATGCAGGAAGTCTTTCGCGCCATCGGCCGCCTGTCACAGTCGCATATCACCGTCTTGATCAACGGCGAGTCCGGTACCGGCAAGGAGCGCGTGGCCCAGGCGCTGCATCAGCACTCGCCGCGCGCCGCCAAGCCGTTCATCGCGCTCAACATGGCGGCGATTCCCAAGGACCTGATGGAATCGGAGCTGTTCGGCCACGAGAAGGGCGCCTTCACCGGCGCCACGGCGCTGCGCCGCGGGCGCTTCGAGCAGGCCGATGGCGGCACGCTGTTCCTCGATGAAATCGGTGACATGCCCGCCGAGACCCAGACCCGCCTGCTGCGCGTGCTGGCCGATGGCGAATTCTATCGTGTCGGTGGCATCACGCCGGTCAAGGTCGACGTGCGCATCATCGCCGCGACGCACCAGCACCTGGAAAAGCTGGTCGAGGATGGGCGCTTCCGTGAGGATCTCTTCCACCGCCTCAACGTGATTCGCGTGCATCTGCCGCGCCTGTCGGAGCGTCGCGAAGACATTCCGCGTCTGATGAGCCACTTCCTGGGCGAGGCCGCGCGTGAGCTGTCGACCGAGCCCAAGGTGCTGACGGAGGCCGCGGAGAAACACCTGACGCGCTTCGACTGGCCGGGCAACGTGCGCCAGCTCGAGAACACCTGTCGCTGGCTGACGGTGATGGCCTCGGGGCGTGAAGTGATGATCGAGGACCTGCCGCCGGAGCTGCGCGATGCCAGCGGCACCGAGGCGGCCTCCGGCGATTGGCGTGGTGCCTTCCGCGAGTGGGCGGACCGCGCACTCGCCGCCGGCCACACCCATCTGCTGGAAGAGGCGGTGCCCGACTTCGAGCGCATCCTGATCGAGACGGCCCTCAAGCATACCGGTGGCCGCAAGGGCGAAGCCGCCGAGCTGCTGGGCTGGGGCCGCAACACCCTGACCCGCAAGCTCAAGGTGCTGCTGCCGGCGCTGGCCGAGGACTGAGGACAGCCTGAGCGGGCTGGAGACAAGGAGAACAGGGTGCCACAATCCCTGTTCTCTTTTTTTATGCGCGTCATTCACCTGTTATCTGCTCGCCGGCGCCAGTACTCGGCGCCTGCCAAGGAGTTGCCTGATGTCATCGATGAGCTGGGAGCGACTGCTGGAACCGAGTCGCCTGCATGACGCACCGGGCACCGTATCGCGTGAGATGGGGCGGACACCCTTCCACAAGGACCACGACCGCATCGTGTTCGCAGGCTCCTTCCGTCGCCTGGGGCGCAAGACCCAGGTCCACCCGCTGACCGACAACGACCATATCCACACGCGGCTGACTCACTCGCTGGAGGTCGGCTGCGTCGGCCGCTCGCTGGGCATGATGGTCGGCGAGAAGCTCAAGGAGCAGTTGCCCGACTGGATCACGCCGTCGGATCTCGGCGTCATCGTCCAGACCGGCTGCCTGGGGCATGACATCGGCAACCCGCCCTTCGGGCATGCCGGGGAGTACGCCATTCGTGACTGGTTCGCCGCCGAGGCCGCCAGTGATCACGGTCGGCTGGCCGGGCTGAGCGATGCCGAGCGCGAGGACCTGCTCACCTACGAAGGCAATGCCCAGGGCTTTCGCATCGTTACCCAGATCGAATACAACCAGTTCCATGGCGGCATGCGCCTGACGGCAGCGACGCTGGGCACGCTGCTCAAGTACCCGTGGACGGTGGAGCACGCCACGGCGGGCGGCAAGTTCGGCTGCTATCAGAGCGAGCGCGTGCTGCTGGATCAGGTCGCCGAGCGCTGTGGTTTGCTGGCGCGGGCCGATGGCCGCTGGTGCCGTCACCCGCTGGCGTGGCTGGTCGAGGCCGCCGATGACATCTGCTATGCGCTGCTGGACCTGGAAGATGGCCTCGAGATGGGCATCCTGCAGTTCGAGGAAGTGTTCGAGATTCTCACCGGCATCAGCGGTGGCGAGCCGCGCGAATATCAGGAGATGGTCGCCCGCGGCACCTCCCAGCGGCGCAAGGTGGCGGCGTTGAGAGGCGCGGCAATGGAGCGTGCCGTCAATGATGTCGCCGAGGCTTTCGTGCAGCGCGAGACGGAACTGCTGGCCGGCACGCTCAGTGAAGACCTGCTCGACCTTTGCCACCCCGACCTCGGCTGGGGCGTGCGGGAAGCCAAGAATCTGGCGCGCCAGAAGATCTTCCGCAACGAGCGCAAGGCCAAGCTGGAGATCGGCGCCTACACCACGCTGGGTATCCTGCTCGAGGCCTTCATCGGCGCTGCGCATGAGCTGCATACCAAGGGGCGCTCCAGCTTCAAGCATCAACGTGTGCTGGCATTGATCGGCGAGAACACGCCGACCAAGGACTGGGACCTCTACCGCAGCTATCGGCGCATGCTCGACTTCATCGGCGGCATGACGGACCACTTCGCGGTAGACCTCGCCCAGGAGATGGGCGGGCGTCTGCGCGGCGACTGAGTCCGAGGCGCCATCAGCCCGATCATCTCAAGCCTGATTACTGCAGGCTTCATCACTTTCAGCCTCATCATCTCCAGCCAGAGAGCGGCAGCGGTGCTGTGCTGTTTCCTGGCGGGTGCCTGCTGTCCGGTCTGACATCTGCTGCCTTTGCTGCGCCTCCCCTGCGTCTTCCCCCCTCTGTGGCTGCCCACCTCTGCGCTGCCTGTTCTGGCTGTGTCTTCCCTGCTGATTTGCCTGTCGCTGCCAGCCCTGTCGTCGTGCTTCCTGCTCTTCTCTTGGCCTTAACGCCAAGGCCTGTCATGCGCTAATAAATGACTTGCTTGCGTTAAATTGACTTTACGTAGCCGCTTGGATCGTTGTACTAGGATTGTACGCAGTGGGGATGCGTGTATCGCAATCACTCATGATAAGCTGTTATCATGTATGGCAATAACGATAAATGAGGCTTATATATGAGCAAGGAAACCCGAAAGGTATCCGCCAGGGCGGCGGGGGATCGGCCGGAAAAGCCCTTCGACATGATCGACAAGCCGACCTTCTTCGGCTCGATCTTCCTGCTGTTGGCAGTGACGCTGCCCCTGGTCATCTTCCCCGAGCAGGGCGCGATGTGGGTATCGGCGGCCAAGAACTTCGTCACCAGCAAGCTCGGCGTGCTCTATCTGCTGCTCGGCGTGGGGGCCGGCGGCTTCATGATCTACATCATCTTCAGCGACATCGGTCAGATAAAGCTCGGTGATGCCGAGGAGAAGCCCGAATTCTCCATCGTCTCATGGGCGGCGATGCTGTTCTGTGCCGGTATCGGGGCCTCCATCCTGTACTGGTCGATGATCGAGTGGGTCTACTACTACCAGTCGCCCCCATTCCATGTGGAAGGCCAGACACCGGAGGCAGCGGAATGGGCCGCGGCCTACGGCATCTTCCACTGGGGCCCGCTGGCATGGGCGATCTACCTGATTCCCGCCGTGCCGATCGCCTACTTCTACTACGTGCGTCACCACAGCGTGCTGAAGATTTCCGAGGCGCTGATGCCGGTGCTGGGCGAAAAGCTGGCGCATGGCTGGCTGGGCAAGCTGATCGATATCAGCTTCATCTTCGGCATGCTGGGCGGCGGTGCGACCACCCTGGGTCTGGCGGCACCGATGATCAACGAGGGGGTGCACGAGCTGTTCGGGGTGCCCAAGTCGCTGACTACGCAGATCGTGGTGCTGCTGGTGTGTACCGCCCTGTTCGGCTACAGCGCCTACGTGGGCCTCAAGAAGGGCATCAAGCTGCTGTCAGACATCAACTTCTGGCTGGCGGTCGGCCTGTTGCTGTTCATCTTCATCGCGGGGCCGACCCTGTTCATGGCCAATACCGGGCTGGATGCGCTGGGCCGCGTGATGAGCAATCTGATCCACATGGCCACCTGGCTTGAACCGTTCGCCGAGTTCAAGGGCTTCGAGGACACGCACTTCCCGCAGGACTGGACCATCTTCTACTGGGCCTGGTGGCTGGTGTTCGCGCCCAGCGTGGGGCTGTTCATCGCGCGTATCTCGCGGGGCCGCACCATCCGCGCCATGGTCGCCGGTTCGATGTTCTTCGGCACCATGGGCTGCTTCCTGTTCTTCATGGTGATGGGCAACTACGGCCTCTACCTGCAGCTGTCCGGTGAGCTGGACGTGGTCACCATTCTCAATGACCAGAGCCCGACCGCAGCCATCTTCGCGATGCTGCACACGCTGCCGCTGGACTACGTGGTGATCTTCGCCTTCACGCTGCTGGCGCTGATCTTCACCGCGACCACCTTCGACTCCATCTCCTACATTCTGGCCGCTGTGGTCCAGAAGGAAGTCGATGAAGAGCCGATGCGCTGGAACCGCCTGTTCTGGGCCTTCGCCCTGTCGTTCATGCCCATCGTGCTGATGTTCATCGGCGGGCTGGAGACCCTGCAGACGGCCTCCATCATCGGGGGTGTGCCGCTATTGGCAGTGGCCTTGATGCTGTGCATCTCCATCGTGCGTGCCGCGCACTATGACCTGCGCTACCAGCCGGATTACACGGTCAAGGAAATCAACATCGAGGAGTTCCCGGCAGACGACCCCTGGACCGAAGACGGCACTTGGGAAATACCCGACGAGGACGTGCCGGCAGCAGGCAAGCCGCGGCAGGACCCGCCCAAGGATCATATCGAAGGCGACCCGCACAGCCGTCCCTCACGCCTGTGAGGAGATGAGCCGCCTGGCCGGTTGAACGGCCAGTGCCAGACGACAAGACGCCGCCCATTGGGCGGCGTCTTGTCGTTCAGGGCAGGCAAGGACGTAGCGTGATGACTGGCCCGCAAGGCGTCAGCCGGTTTCCTCGAGTGTCGCGCGGCGCACCCGGCGCGGCGTCAGTAGCGGTGGCATCGGGTCGTTGTCGCTGCTGTCGAGCGCCAGATGGCGGAGGATGGCGGCACCGATGCGCCGCGAGCTGTCCGGGATGCCCTGATTGCCGAACAGGCGGTTGAACTCGAACACGAGCGGATGGCCATCGACCATCGCGATATCGAAGCCGGCATGATCGACACTCAGTGCATCGGCCAGGTGCAGGGCCAGGGCGATGGCGGGCGCCGGGATATTGTCGTAGGCCGTCTCGCCGCCCTGACTGACATTGGAGCGATAGCCGCCCAGCGGCGTGACGCGCCAGTAGGCGGTGATGACTTCGCCACCCACCACCACGATGCGCAGGTCGCGGTCGATCTCCAGGCGCGGCTGGGCATACAGCACCGGATGCTCCGCCGCATGCGCCTCCAGCTCGCCTCGCGACTGGATCAGCTTCACGCCGACGCCCATCGAGCTTTTGACTTCCTTGACGATCAGCGGGTAGCCGAAGCGCGCCTCGATATCGTCGATTGCCTGACGGCTGGCGCCGCGAATCTCGGTCGGTGGCACATTGTCCGGGCAGATGGCCTGAAAGACGCGTGTCTGCTCGACCTTGTCGTGGCCGATCGCGTAGCTGGGCAGGCTGGGGAAGATGCGTTTGCCGAGGCCGTAGACCAGGGTGGTGATCTGCCAGTATTCGGGAAACAGCAGGATATCGGCGGCGCGGATCTCGTCGAGGTGATCCAGCATGCGCTCCGGCTTGATATAACGAACACCGGGAATGCCGAGGGTACGAAAAGCGTCGAAGGTGATGAGTTTCATGCGGGATATGTCGCCAAGAGTGCCATCATTGCGATAGCGCGATAAGGTTGCCAAGGCTGGACCGGCGCGTATTTAACGCCGGGCGGGCCGCCTTGGCAAGCCTTTGTCTGGCGCTGTCATGCTCCGAGGGGCCGGAGCATGGCAAAGGATCAACTGGTAGCGAGGCGCTCGGCCTGGACGCGGTCGAGAATCGCCTCGTTGATGCGCTGCTTGAGGGCGTCATCCAGGGTCGGGCAACCCTCTTCGGGAGCCATGCAATGGGTGCTCAGCCACTCGGCGAGGCCCTCGCCATTGACGACTTCGGGGTCATTCTCGCGCTGGGTCCCCTCGCGCACGATCTGCCAGCCCGGCAGTGCCAGCAGCCCCTGCACCGGCACGTCGACGCCGCATTCACGCTTCAGCCAGGCGGCCGTCCAGTCGCGTGCGGTACGTGTCTCGCGCAGCGGTTTGCGCTCGCGATAGCCCGGGAAGTACAGGCGACCATCCTTGAGCTTGACCTCATCCTTGAGTGCGCCCAGCGCATCCAGCGGCCGCGAGCGCGCCTTGGTGCGAATGGCATAGGCGCCGGCGGGGGTGACCACCAGATGATCGATATGGAAACCATCGGCCGGCACGTCGTGATAGACCATGCTGGTCAGCTGTTCCGGGCGGATCAGCTGGTCGAGTTCCTGACCGATGGACAGCTCGCAGGCCAGCCCCAGCTTGAGCTTGCGGATGCGCTGGAAGTGACGCGTCAGGCGCAGCGCGAACACCAGCACCAGCAGCGCACAGGCCAGACCGTAGGCGGCCCACTCAAGCCAGTTCTGCTCTTCGCCGAACACCATGCGCCCCATGCCGTAGACCAGCGGACTCAAGGTGATGAGCGGGCCGAGCGCCCCGTCGAGAAACAGCGCCTGGAAGGCCTCGTCGAGACGATCGCGCAGGCTCTGGCCCGGTTCACGCAGCTGGCGGCGGGTCAGCGGCGACTGGATGCGCCGCTCATGCAGGCCGCGCATGCCCAGCACCACCAGCGCGATGGCACCCAGAGGGGTAAGGAAGAAGACAGGTAACAGGTATTCCAGCCAATCCATTGGGGTGTCCTATCGGTGAGAGACGGGCCTACTGGTCAAGTCGAGCGTACTGGTCGGGCCGGGCGAGCGCGCCATCAATGGCCCAGCGCACGCGGCAGCGGCGTGAGCGGGATCTCGACCTCGCCCTGTGAGGTGCTGGCGTCACCCAGTACCGGCACCGCGCTGTCATTGATCCAGTACAGGCGACCCTCGCTGCGCACATCGGCTTGCAGCGCATAGCGATGGCCTTCCTCGATGGCATTGCGGTCGTACTGCAGCCTGACCGGGAAAGGCCCTTCACGCAGGCCGCCATAGCGGGTACTGGCAATCAGTCCGGCCTCGGCGTCGGCGCGGGAGACATCCACCAGGCGCACTTCCAGCATCGCATCCGGCGGTGCCGTGAAGGCCTGCTGCGGCACCACGCGCGCCTCCAGCTGCGTGAAGTCCGGGCCGGTCATGCAGCCACCCAGCCCGAACGTGGCCAGCAGCAGGCCAGAGAGCGAGAGCGTGCGAGCCGAAGACCGGCGTGGCGTGATGAAGTTCAGCATGGAAATCCCTTGTGCAGCGAGATGGAAGGCAAAGGTGCGCGCAGCAGGCGTTCAGCCACCGGCCAGCTTGACGGTATAGCCCATCCGCGTGAGTTCAGCCTTGAGCGTCTCGCGGTGATCGCCCTGGATCTCCACGATGCCATCCTTGAGGCTGCCGCCAGTGCCGCACCGCTGCTTGAGAGTCTTGGCCAGGGCCTTGAGTTCCTTCTCGGCGAGCGGAATCCCGCTCACGGTGGTCACGCCCTTGCCCTTGCGACCGCTGGTCTCGCGACGGATACGCACCACGCCATCGAGGCTTGCCAGGCGATCACGCTCGGCGAGGTCGGCACATTCGCACTCGGCTTCGGCACGCCGACACTCAGGGCAGGTTGCGCCATGTTCGGTGGAATAGACAAGCCCGGACAGTTGATCCTTGAGCGAGGCCATGATGTCTCCTGCGATACGGTGATGAATGATCAATGCCAAACGGAATCTCGAAAGGATACCTGCGTGCGCGAGAGGCTGGCACCCTGAGGCGCATAAAAAAGGCGACCCCGAAGGGTCGCCTTTCTCTTCATTCCCTGCCTGTTCGCGTGCGGGCAGGCAGGGAGACCTTGGCGGGTGCCGCCCGATCAGTTGATCTTCGGGTCCAGCTCGCCACGGTTGTAACGCTCGAACATCGCTTCGAGGTTGATCGGGTCGATCTTGCTGCCATGACCGGCGGCACCGAAGGCTTCGTAGCGGGCGATGCAGATGTCGCGCATCGCCTTCACGGATTCCTTCAGATACTTGCGCGGGTCGAATTCAGACGGGTTCTGCGCCATGAAGCGACGGATGGAACCGGTAGAGGCCAGACGCAGGTCGGTGTCGACGTTGATCTTGCGCACGCCGTGCTTGATGCCTTCGACGATCTCGTCGACCGGCACGCCGTAGGTTTCCGGAATCTTGCCGCCGTATTCGTTGATGATTTCCAGCCAGTCCTGCGGCACGGAGGAAGAGCCGTGCATCACCAGGTGAGTCTCGGGGATGCGGGCGTGGATTTCCTTGATGCGCTGGATGGACAGGGTGTCACCCGTCGGCGGCTTGGTGAACTTGTAGGCGCCGTGGGAGGTGCCGATGGCGATGGCCAGGGCATCGACGTGGGTCTTCTTGACGAAGTCGGCGGCTTCTTCCGGGTCGGTCAGCATCTGGTCGTGGTCCAGCTTGCCTTCGGCACCGATGCCGTCTTCTTCACCGGCCATGCCGGTTTCCAACGAGCCGAGGCAACCCAGTTCGCCTTCGACGGACACGCCACAGGCGTGGGCCATCTCGACGGTGCGACGGGTCACATCGACATTGTATTCGTAGCTGGTCGGGGTCTTTCCGTCTTCGCCCAGCGAGCCGTCCATCATCACCGAGCTGAAGCCCAGCTGGATGGAGCGCTGGCAGACTGCCGGCGAGGTGCCGTGATCCTGGTGCATGACCACCGGGATATGCGGGAATTCTTCCACCGCAGCCAGGATGAGGTGGCGAAGGAACGGCGCGCCCGCGTATTTGCGTGCGCCGGCGGAGGCCTGGACGATCACCGGAGAATCGGTGTGATCGGCGGCTTCCATGATGGCGCGCATCTGCTCGAGGTTGTTGACGTTGAACGCCGGGATGCCGTATCCGTACTCGGCTGCGTGGTCCAACATCTGGCGCATGCTGATCAATGCCATGACATCACCTGTCTTTTTGAGGAATCGAGTGGAGAAGCGTCGGGTGCCCCCCGTCAGCTGACGGGGAGCGACCTTGTGGCCGTGACTCTAAGCCTGCGCCAATGAGGACACAGGCGGGTTCAGCTTGCTGCGGCTTCCAATGCCGCAACGGCCGGCAGTACCTTGCCTTCCACGTATTCGAGGAAGGCGCCGCCACCGGTAGAAATGTAGGAGACGCGCGACTCGACGTCGTACTTGTCGATGGCCGCCAGGGTGTCGCCACCGCCGGCGATGGAGAAGGCGTCGCTCTCGGCGATGGCCATCGCCAGCTGCTCGGTGCCGTTGGCGAACTGTTCGATCTCGAACACGCCGACCGGACCGTTCCACAGAATGGTGCCGGCGTCCTTGAGCAGCGCACCGAAGCGCGAGGCGGTCTCCGGACCGATATCCAGGACCATCTCGTCGTCCTGGACGTCGGCGACGGCGCGCACGACGGCTTCGGCCTTGTCGGAGAACTCGGTGGCGACGACGACGTCGGTCGGCAGCGGGATCTCGACCTTGTCCATCAGCGCGCGAGCGGTATCGAGCAGGTCAGCCTCGTAGAGGGACTTGCCGACGTTGTAACCGGCCGCCGCGATGAAGGTGTTGGCGATGCCACCACCGACGATCAGCTGATGGCACTTGTCGGACAGCGCCTTAAGCACGTCGAGCTTGGTGGAGACCTTGGAGCCACCGACGATGGCGACCATCGGCGCACGCGGTGCGGCGAGTGCCTTCTCGAGGGCTTCCAGCTCGGCGGCCAGCAGCGGGCCGGCGCAGGCATCCGGGGCGAAGCGTGCCACGCCATGGGTCGAGGCCTGGGCACGGTGCGCGGTGCCGAAGGCATCCATCACGTAGACATCGCACAGCGCGGCGTAGGCGCGGGACAGGGATTCCTCGTCCTTCTTCTCGCCCTTGTTGAAGCGCACGTTCTCCAGCAGCACGACCTCGCCTTCGGCGACATCCGGTGCCGTGTCGAGGTAGTCGTTGATCAGGCGCACCGGGCTGCCCAGCAGCTCGCCCAGATGTGCCGCGACCGGTGCCAGCGAGAACTGGTCTTCCGGCTCACCCTCGGTGGGGCGGCCCAGATGACTCATCAGCATCACGCGTGCGCCGGCGTCACGTGCCGCCTTGATGGTCGGCAGGCTGGCACGGATGCGCGCGTCGCTGGTCACCTGACCGTCGCGGATCGGCACGTTGAGATCTTCGCGGATCAGCACACGCTTTCCGGACAGGTCGAGGGCGGTCATC
This sequence comes from Cobetia amphilecti, assembly GCF_020217465.1. GTDB lineage: Bacteria > Pseudomonadota > Gammaproteobacteria > Pseudomonadales > Halomonadaceae > Cobetia > Cobetia amphilecti. The sequence continues at coordinate 4,026,985 of NZ_CP084115.1, read as the reverse complement.
GTTTGCACGTTCATGACGGGTTCCTTGGTCGTGAATCGGTGGAGAGAGCTTCCCTCGCCAGAGGCGTTGTCATCTCGCAGGCGTGCCAATGGGTGGCGACGTCCAGCATGCGATTGGCAAAGCCCCATTCGTTGTCGAACCAGCACAGCATCTTGATCAGCCGGCCGCCGGCAACACGGGTCTGGGTCGCATCCACGATACCCGAGCGCGGATCGTGGTTGAAGTCGATGGATGCCGTCGGCTCCTCGCTCAATCCCATCAGGCCCTGCAGGCGTTGGGCGCAGGCCTCGCGCAGCAGGTCATTGACCTCATCCGCGCTCACGTCACGCTTCACCTCGATGGACATGTCCATGCAGGACACGTTGATGGTCGGCACGCGCAGGTGCAGACATTCGAAGCGTCCTTCCAGGTGCGGCATCAGGCGGTTGATGCCCTTGGCCAGGCCGGTGTCCACCGGCACGATCGAACTCATCGCCGAGCGCGTCAGGCGCAGGTCCGTCTGGTGGTAGGCGTCGATCACCGGCTGGTCGTTCATCGCCGAGTGCACCGTGGTGGTGACGCCGCGCTCCAGCCCGAAGGCCTCTTCCAGCACCGTCAGAATCGGAATCAGGCAATTGGTGGTGCACGACGCCGCCGAGACGATGCGCATGCCGCTGCCTGGCTGTCCCGCCTCGGCGGGGGCCAGCGCCGACTGATTGATGCCGCACACGATGGTGGCATCGACATCGGCGTCGGTATCGCCGGGCTGGGAGAACAGCAGCCGGCCGGCGCCTGCCGCCAGATGCCGCTCGGCGGTGGCGCGGTCCTTGAAGCTGCCGGAGCACTCCAGCACCAGGTCAATCCCCAATGCCCGCCAGGGCAGGCAATCTGGATTGGCCTCGGACAGGATGCTGATCGCATGGCCGTTGACGACCAGCTGGCCGTCGCGCTGTTCCACCGTGCCGGGGAAGCGGCCGTGGGTGGTGTCGTAGCGGGTCAGATAGGTGATGGTGTCCAGGTCTGACAGCTCGTTGATCGCGACCACTTCCAGCGGCAGTGCCTCACCGCGTGCTTCACGTTCTACCAGCGCTCTCAGCACACACTGACCGATGCGTCCGTAGCCATTGATGGCCACTCGCAAGGGAGCGTTTCCCTGGCGTCGGGACGCCTTGTCTCCCTGGGGAGCGTCGGCGGTGGGCAGAGGCGGCTGGTGGTTCAAGGGTGTCGTGTTCCGAGTGTTTTTCAGGGGGTCCATGGTAGCGCATCGCTTTGCTGGGCGGAGGGAGCGAAAGGCGCGCAAGCGCCTGATTTCTGGTTTTTTTCGTCTAAGGACACGTAGTCACACTACTCAACTGGAGGGGTTGTGTAGTCGCCGTCTGCGCTGTCTGTCGTGGGCATGATCACCGGAGAATGACCGCTCATGCAGGATGAATCGTGTCATCAAGCCGCGACTCGTGTGAGCCACGTCGACTACAGGCGACAGCCGGTGACGCTTGAGGGCTCCTCGAGTGTCGCACAGACGAAAACGCCGCCGCTCCCAGCGGGAGGCGGCGGCGTCGGTCTGCATCCCACTCCGTCATCGACGGGGTGGGTCAGGCGGTGATCAGCCCAGCAGTTTGTTGGCGCGTTCGACCACGTTCTCGACCGTGAAGCCGAAGTGCTTGAACAGGTCGCCAGCCGGCGCGGATTCCCCGAAGGTCTCCATGCCGATGATGTCGCCGTTCAGGCCGACATACTTGAACCAGTAGTCACGATGACCGGCTTCGATCGCCACGCGCGCGGTGACGGAAGACGGCAGCACGGATTCGCGGTATTCCGCGTCCTGCGCATCGAACAGGTCGGTGGCCGGCATGGACACGACACGCACGGCGCGACCGGCGGCTTCCAGCTCGGCGGCGGCATCCATCGCCAGGCCGACTTCGGAGCCGGTGGCGATCAGGATCACTTCCGGCTGGCCGTTGGCAGCATCCTTCAGCACGTAACCGCCACGGCTGATGTTGGCCAGCTGTGCCTTGTCACGGTTCTGGTGCGGCAGGTTCTGACGCGACAGGATCAGCGCGGTCGGGCCGGAGTGACGCTTGATGGCTGCATCCCACGCTGCCGCGGTCTCCACGGCATCCGCCGGACGCCAGGTGGACAGGTTCGGCGTGGTGCGCAGGCTGGTCAGCTGTTCGATCGGCTGGTGCGTCGGGCCATCTTCGCCCAGACCGATGGAGTCGTGGGTGAAGACGTAGACGGCCTGCTGACCCATCAGGGCGGCCATGCGAACGGCGTTGCGCATGTATTCCATGAAGATCAGGAAGGTCGCGCCGTACGGGATGAAGCCGCCGTGCAGACCGGCGCCGTTCATGATCGCGCCCATGCCGAACTCACGCACACCGTAGTGCAGGTAGTTGCCGCTGAAGTCTTCGCGGGTGATCGCCTGGGCGCCCTTCCAGAAGGTCAGGTTGGACGGGGCCAGGTCGGCACTGCCGCCGAGCAGTTCCGGCAGCTGCGGGCCGAGCTGGTTCAGGCACTCGAAGGACGCCTTGCGCGAGGCCGGGCTGTCGCCGGCGGCCTGGGCATCCTCGATCATCTTCTCGCTGGTCAGGGCGTGCGGCAGCTTGCCTTCCAGGCGACGGGTGAACTCGGCGGCCAGTTCCGGGTGTGCTTCGGCGTAACGGGCGAAGCGTGCATCCCAGTCGCTCTCGAGCTTGGCGCCGCGCTCGCTGGCGTCCCAGCCCTGATAGATGTCTTCCGGAACGTGGAAGGGCGCGTGGGTCCAGCCCAGCTTCTCGCGGGTGGCAGCGACTTCGTCGTCACCCAGCGGCGCGCCGTGGCAGGACTCGGTGCCTTCCTTGTTCGGGGAGCCGAAGCCGATCACGGTCTTGCAGATGATCAGGCTCGGCTTGTCGTCGTGGCTCTTGGCCAGCGCGATGGCGGCGTTGATCTCTTCCGGCTTGTGGCCGTCGACGTTGGAGACGACGTGCCAGCCGTAGGACTCGAAACGCTTGGCGGTGTCATCGGTGAACCAGCCTTCGACTTCGCCATCGATGGAGATGCCGTTGTCGTCATACAGGGCGATCAGCTTGCCCAGACCCAGGGTGCCGGCCAGCGAGCCGACCTCGTGGGAGATGCCTTCCATCATGCAACCGTCACCCAGGAAGCACCAGGTGGTGTGGTCGACGACGGTGTGACCCGGACGGTTGAACTGCGCCGCCAGTGTCTTCTCGGCGATCGCCATGCCGACGGCATTGGCCAGACCCTGACCCAGCGGGCCGGTGGTGGTCTCGATGCCCGGCGCGTAGCCGTATTCCGGGTGACCGGCGGTCTTGGCATGCAGCTGGCGGAAGTTCTGCAGGTCTTCAAGGCTCAGCTGATAACCCGAGAGGTGCAACAGGGAGTAGAGCAGCATGGAGCCATGGCCGTTGGACAGCACGAAGCGGTCACGATCGGCCCAGTTCGGGTTGGCCGGGTTGTGCTTGAGGTGGTCGTTCCAGAGCACTTCAGCGATGTCGGCCATGCCCATGGGGGCGCCGGGGTGGCCAGACTTGGCCTTCTGAACGGCGTCCATGGAAAGTGCACGGATGGCGTTGGCCAGGTCAAAACGGGAAGGCATGCAGTAGCTCCTCGCCTGCGGGCGTCAAGAGTGGGGCAATGAATCACGGCGTGCTGCGCCGGACGCTCAGTGCATCCCGAGAGCCAGGGCATGCTGCTGCCTGGGTCTCCTTCAGGACTGTGCGCCTGAAACAGTGCGCCGGAAAGGACAGTGCGTCGCGTGAACCTTGTACGCTCGGACTCGCGTCCGAGCGTGATCTCCGGGCGGGTATTGTCACCGAGATGACAGGGCGCGGCAAATCGCATCCGGGATGCGCGCTCGTCCAAAGGTGGCAACGGCTTATTACCCTGTGTGCAGCGCTTGTCGCAAAAAGGTCTCGATTGGACGGCCCCACGGGCCCCATTGCGCTAGGAACTCACATAAGTGGCGTGTAAACTCGCCCCCCCGAGGCTCAACCGCCCGTGTTGAGCTTCATCGTGCGCCGCAAGCGTGTTTCTACTCGGTCGTCAACGCAGTCTGCCGTCAGTGGCCGAATCATCCCCGCATCCGAAAAGAGGGTCGAGGACCAATGAGCGAATACTCACTCTTCACATCCGAGTCCGTGTCCGAAGGGCATCCGGACAAGATTGCCGACCAGATTTCCGACGCCGTGCTCGATGCCATCATCGCGCGCGACAAGCAGGCACGCGTGGCGTGCGAAACGCTCGTCAAGACAGGCGTTGCCATCGTGGCCGGTGAGATCTCCACCAGCGCGTGGGTGGATCTCGAGGAGCTGGTACGTCGTGTCATCACCGATATCGGCTATACCTCTTCCGACGTCGGCTTCGACGGCGAGACCTGTGGTGTCCTCAACCTGATCGGCAAGCAGAGCATCGATATCGCCCAGGGCGTCGATCGCACCAAGCCGGAAGATCAGGGCGCGGGCGACCAGGGCCTGATGTTCGGTTACGCCACCAACGAGACCGACTCCTTCATGCCGGCGCCGATCCACTACGCTCACCGTCTGGTGGAGCGTCAGGCGGAACTGCGCAAGAACGGCATGCTGCCGTGGCTGCGTCCGGATGCGAAGAGCCAGGTCACCTTCCGCTACGACGAAGCCGGCAAGCCGGTCGCCGTCGAAGCCGTCGTGCTGTCGACCCAGCATGACCCGGAAGTGTCCCAGGAAGACCTGCGCGCGATGGTCAAGCGCGAGATCATCGAGCAGGTGCTGCCGGCCGAGTGGCTGTCCGAGACCACCGAATACCACATCAACCCGACCGGCAACTTCGTCATCGGTGGCCCGGTGGGTGACTGTGGTCTGACGGGTCGCAAGATCATCGTCGACACCTACGGCGGCATGGCCCGTCACGGTGGTGGTGCCTTCTCCGGCAAGGACCCGTCCAAGGTCGACCGCAGCGCCGCCTATGCCGGTCGCTACGTGGCCAAGAACGTCGTCGCCAGCGGCCTGGCCGACAAGTGCGAGATCCAGGTCTCCTACGCCATCGGTGTCGCCGAGCCGACCTCCGTCTCGATCAACACCTTCGGCACCGGCAAGATCAGCGATGCCAAGATCGTCGAGCTGGTGCGCGAGCACTTCGACCTGCGTCCGTACGCCATCACCACCATGCTGGACCTGGCGCACCCGATGTATCAGCTGACCGCTGCCTACGGCCACTTCGGTCGTGAGCCGTTCGAGCACAGCTACAGCTGGACCGACGTGAGCGGCGAGCAGAAGACCGAAACCTTCACCGCCTTCCCGTGGGAAAAGACCGATCGTGCCGCTGGCCTCAAGGCTGCCGCTGGCCTGTAAGTCCGCCAGTTCGACAGGCCTGGCAGGTGGCGGACGTCTCGCCCCTCGCTTTCGGCGCCATGACAAGAAAACCCGCCTCGGCGGGTTTTCTTGTCTCTGGCCCTCCTTCGGACAGCAACAGGAGAGATGCCCAGTGGCTGATCTACGCTATCTCAAGGGCTACGCCCCCGAGATCCAACAGCAGGCGAGTGAACTGCTGGCGTCGGGCAAGACGGCAGCCTTCTTCCTCGGCAAGTATCCCGAGCCTCATCAGCTGCAGGGTGCGCGGGCGCTGCATGACTACACCATGGCGCTGAAGAATCGGTATCTGCGCAGCTCGGCGCCGATCAGCAAGGTGATCTACGACGACCGGATTCACGTCATCGACAACGCCCTGGGGCTGCACACCTTCGTGTCGCGGGTGCAGGGCAACAAGCTCAAGGCCAAGAACGAGATCCGTATCTCGTCGCTGTTCCGGCGTCTGCCGGAGCCACTGCTCAACATGATCGTGGTGCATGAGCTGGCGCATCTGCGCGAGAAGGCCCACGACAAGGCGTTCTACCGGCTCTGCTGTCACATGCAGCCGGAGTATCATCAACGTGAGTTCGAGCTGCGTCTCTATCTCTGCCACCGTGAACGCCACGGCGATCTCTGGTAGCCGCGCTCCGTTCTGGTAGCCATGAGCCGCTCTGGACAGTCACGCTCAGCTCAGACAGCCACGCGGCCGCTCACGCGACAGAAGAACTGGAAAGAATGACAAGGACGTCATGCCATCAGGGGTATCGGCGCCACTGCAAAGGACCGTTTTCGGATGCTCAATCTCGCTGCACTGTTCATCACCATCACTGCCGTGTGCATGTGGTTCAATCATCGCGTCCTGCGCCTGCCGCCGACCATCGGAGTGATGGCCATCGGCCTGGTGCTGTCGCTGGGCGTGATCGGGCTCGATCACTTCGCGGTGACCACCGTCGTGGCCGATACCGCGGAAGACTGGTTGGGGCGCATCAATTTCAACAGCCTGCTGATGGACGGCATGCTGTCCTTCCTGCTGTTCGCCGGCGCGCTGCACGTGGACCTCTCGCGCCTCAAGGCCTATCGCCGCTCCATCGGCCTGCTGGCCACGCTGGGCGTACTGATCTCGACGCTGGTGATCGGCTCCGCCGCCTGGTGGCTGTTCCAGTGGGCCGGTATCGAGGTGCCCTACCTGTATTGCCTGGTGTTCGGTGCGCTGATCTCGCCCACCGACCCGATCGCCGTGCTCGGCATCATGCGCAGTGCCGGCGCGCCTGCCGACATGGAAATCCGCATCGTCGGCGAATCGCTGTTCAATGATGGCGTGGCGGTGGTGCTGTTCACCGCGCTGCTGAGTGCGGCGTCGGCCGGCAGCGGCGAGGTCGAGCTCGGCCACATGGGGCTCTTGTTCCTCGAGGAAGCCGGCGGCGGCATCCTGCTCGGGCTGGCGCTGGGCGCGCTGGTCTACCAGCTGATGCGCAGCATCGACCAGTATCAGGTCGAGGTGATGCTGAGTCTGGCGCTGGTGCTGGGCGGCTATGCGCTGGCCTCGGCGCTGCATGTCTCCGGCCCCATCGCGATGGTGGTGGCGGGGCTGATCATCGGCAACATGGCGCGTGATGGCGCCATGTCCGACAACACCCGCCGCTATCTGGACGGCTTCTGGGAGCTGGTCGACGAGATTCTCAACGCGGTGCTGTTCGTGCTGATCGGCCTCGAACTGGTACTGATGCCGATCACGCTGACCTCGATCGGCATCGCGCTGGTGCTGGTGGCGGTGATCCTGCTCTCGCGCCTGGCGCTGATCGGCCTTCCGCTGAGCCTCTTGCGTCGCTGGTACACCTTCCGTCCCGGCACCACGCGCGTGCTCACCTGGGGTGGCCTGCGCGGCGGCATCTCGGTGGCGCTGGCACTGGCGATTCCCGAAGGCGACTTCCGCGAGCCGCTGGTGGTCACCACCTACATCATCGTGCTGTTCTCGATCCTCGTGCAGGGGTTGAGTATCGGCAAGCTGGTGACGGCGGTGGTCGGCGATCGCAGCCACTCGGGAGAGTCGAACGACAAGCACTGAGTCAGAGTCGGCCAATGCAAACGCCCCTTCACTGACAGCAGTGCGGGGGCGTTTGCGTTTCGGTCGCGAGGCGCCAGCCAAGGGCAGTTCGCCTGCGGGTCAAAGGGCCGCCAGGCCCCGGGCAAAGACACCGCTGAGAGGTTTCACCTCACCCGCTTGCTTCGCGCGAGCGACAGCGGGCTGGCGCATCAGGGTCAGCAGCAGGTCGCGCCCCGCCAGCAGCGGATCGACCACCGGCAGGCCGATCTCTGACGCGATGGCATCACGCAGCGGCCCCATCGCAGCGCAGCCCAGCACGATGCTGCCGGCACCGCTGGCTCTGGCGTGTTCACAGCGCTCCAGCAATGGCGCGGGGGGAGTGCGCGCCTCGGACAGCGCGAGTACCGGTACGTCACAGGCCAGCAGCGCCTTGCACAGAGGGCGCATCGCATAGCGCTCCAGCAGCTGCTCGGACATCGGCAGCGTGCTGGTCATGCTGGTGACGATGGCAAAGGAGGGAGCCGCCAGCGTGGCCATGTGCATGGCGGCCTGGGCGATGCCGATCACCGGCACGGGGCTCAGTTCACTTGCGGCCTCGAGGCCGGGGTCACCGAAGCAGGCCAGCAGATAGCCATCGGCGGGCGGGGTCTCCAGCAGGCCCTCACGATCACGGGCGATCAGCGCCAGCAGCGCGACCACCGCCATGGCTTCCTCGACGGCGGTCTCGATGCTGGGGGCGCCATGCTCGGCAGTCAGCACCTCGAGGTGGACGTCCCGGGAGAGCTGCCGTTGCAGCGAGTGCGCCATCTGCTGACTCATCGCCTGGCTGGTGTTGGGATTGATGACCTTGAGACGCAACATGGCGGGCTCTCTCATGATGGGTGGCTCGTGAAGGGCTTTCTCGTGCCGGCGCGCGTCGGATGCAGGGCCGTACGAGCGGAGCACACAAAACACGAGCAGCATCCGTGCCAGTCCCGGCGACACCTGCTGGCGCAACGTTCGTTTCATTGACGGCGCGCTTCTGTGGTGCATATGGCTAATACAGCGGAAGTTAATGGTGCCTGATGTCTCAGGAGTTGCCACGCACATGACGTTGCTGGCAGGGGTGCCACGCAGATCGGGTCCTGGGGAAAACGCTTGGAGATTGAACATCCGCAACAAGTGTTTCACTGGCACGCTTGTTGATAAGGGGAGGGTATGGCGAGGCATGACGCCTCGTGACTGGCCCATGGCCCACAAGCCCCTCTGGAGACAACAATGACACCCCAGACTCCCCCTGATCTGAGCAACGCGAGCAAGCGGCTCATCAATGAGGACCTCGCCCCCTGCGAGCAGAACTGGAACTGGTACAACATCTTCTCGTTCTGGATGTCCGATGTGCACAGCGTCGGTGGCTACGTCTTTGCCGCCAGTCTGTTCACCCTGGGGCTGGCCAGCTGGCAGATTCTGGTCTCGATGCTGGTCGGCATTCTGGTGGTGCAGGTGTTCGCCAATCTGATCTCGCGGCCCAGCCAGCAGACGGGGGTGCCCTTCCCGGTGGTCTGCCGTCAGTCCTTCGGCATCCATGGTGCCAACATTCCGGCGATCATCCGCGGGCTGATCGCGGTGGTGTGGTACGGCATCCAGACGTATCTAGCGGCGCATGCCTTGATGCTGGTGCTGCTGCGCTACGTGCCGTCGCTGGAAGGGCTGACCGAGACCCAGCTGTTCGGGCTCTCGCAGCTGGGCTGGTACTGCTTCCTGTTCATGTGGGTACTGCAGGCGCTGGTGTTCTGGTGGGGCATGAATGCGGTGCGGCGCTTCATCGATTTCGCCGGGCCAGCCGTCTATGTGGTGATGTTCGCGCTGGCGGGCTGGATCGTCTGGCAGGCCGGCTGGGACAACATCAGCTTCACGCTGGGCAGCAAGACGCTCTCTGGCAGCGACGCCCTGTGGCAGATGGTGATCGCCGCGGCGCTGGTGGCGGGCTACTTCGCGGGGCCGACGCTCAACTTCGGGGACTTCTCGCGCTACTGCGCTACCCCCGGGGATGTGAAGCGCGGCAATTTCTGGGGCCTGCCGGTCAACTTCCTGCTGTTTGCCGTCATCACCGTGGTGGTGGTGTCCGGCACGCAGCCCATCTTCGGCGAGATGCTGCATGACCCGATGGAGACCGTCGCCCGCATCGACAATGGCGTCGCGGCAGCGCTGGGCATCCTGACCCTGGTGCTGGCGACCATCGGCATCAACATCGTGGCCAACTTCGTGTCACCGGCGTTCGACTTCTCCAATGTGGCACCGTCCCGCATCAGCTGGCGCATGGGCGGCATGCTCGCCGCCATCGGCTCCATCTTCATCACGCCGTGGAATCTGTTCAACAACCCGGAGATCATCCAGTACACCGTGGGTATCCTCGCCGCGGCCATCGGCCCGGTGTATGGCGTGATCCTGTTCGACCACTATCTGGTCAACAAGGGCGGCATCAACGCCAAGGCGCTGTTCACCGACAGCACGGAAGGCGAGTACTTCTTCGAGAAGGGCGTCAACGTCGCGGCGGTCAAGGCGCTGCTGGTCTCCTCGGCGGTGACGCTGATCATCAGCTTCCTGCCGCTGGGCGACATCACCCACTTCACGCTGTTCATCGGCGGTCTGATGGCGGCAGGGCTTTATGGCATCTTCTCGGGGTACTGGCTGGGAGATGCCGCCTCTGCACGCATCTATGTGCCGGCCGGGGTGCGCCAGAAGATGTCATGACGCTCAGGCCGTGAGCTGGCCGTGAGCTGGCCGTGACCTGGCCATGACCTGGCCATGACCTGGCCATGACCTGGCCGTGACCTGGCCGTGACCTGGTATTGCCTTGGCTTTACCTTCAGCGCCCTGCTGTCGCCACCGATATGGATGACGACAGCAGGGCGCTTTCGTTCGTGTTGCCGGCACATTCTTGTTGCCGACACCTCTTTGCCCTTTCTCCGCCTGGCCGGCCTGATGACACAGCACATTGTTCTATCAGGCAGACGGTATTCTTGCGTTTACTGATCAACTCTTTATTCCAGTGAGGTGTGCTCTGCGCGCGGTGTAACATTGGTTGATGCTACCGAGTGTCGAGGATGGAACATGCTGCTTCATGAACATCTGATGTTGCCGGGCAGGGACGGTTCGGATATCGAAGCGCAGCACTATCGCACGCGAATCAACAATACCTTCATCATGTTCGCCATGGCGTGCTTCGCCTGCTTCCTGCTGTTTGACTATTTCCAGGTGCCGTCTGCCTGGCAGGCGTTGTGGGTGGGGCGGCTGATCATCTTCCTCTGCTGCCTGCTGTGCATCCTCCAGCTGCGCCGCGGCGGCGTGCATTCGGACAAGATCCTGCTGGCCGGGGCGATACCCGCCAACCTGTTCTTCTGCTTCGGTGCCGCGCTGATTCCGGATGCGCTGACGCTGACGTTGTGGAACCTGAGTTTCTCGACCTGCATGCTGATCGCCATGCCCGCCTGGCTGGTGTGGGGCTGGCGCTACCAGCTGGCCAGCAGCCTGCCGCTGATACTGTGTTATGTGCCCATCTATGTGTGGCTGAGTCCCTTGTCGTTGACGACATTGGCCGGCGCTGGCGGTGCCTACACCCTGGGAACCCTCTTCATCGCGCCGGCACTGGCGCACGCCCGAGCCTCGACCTTCCATCGCACCATCCGGTTGCAGCGCACGCTGGAGGCGCGCAATCTCGAATTGCACGACATGAATCAGCGGTTGCTCACTCAGCAGAACGAGCTGGAATATCGCGCCAATCATGATCTGCTGACGGGGCTGCCCAATCGCCGTTTCGGCTTTGATTTTCTCGAGCGGATGCTGGCCGAGAGCACGAGCACCCGGCAATGCATGTCGATCCTGTTCGTGGATGTCGATCGCCTGAAGCACGTCAACGACAGCTTCGGGCACGCTGAGGGGGATCGCCTGATCCAGCTGGTGGCCCGGAGTGTCGCCCAGGCGGCCGGTGAAGACGGACTGGCATGCCGTCTGGGCGGCGATGAATTCCTGGTCGTGATGCCCGGAGCCTGTGATATGGCCAGCCAGCAGGCGACGACCCAGCTGATGCGCCATCTTCAGGAGCAACGCCTGGAGCAGCAAATCCCCTTCCCGGTCGAGGTCAGCATCGGGCGCGTCACCCACGACCCGGTATTGCAGGGCGATGTGGATGTCGATGATCTGATCCATATCGCGGATGACCGCATGTATCGTCAGAAGCGCGCTCGGCGGCGGGCCATGGCGGGCGCCAACGACCCTCAGGCGTGAGAAAGCCCGCGATCTTCCCTTCTTTCATGCTGCAAGTGATTGATGGCAATGGCTGTCATCGCTTTTTCATGTCGCTGTTACGGGTATGTCATCGCCTCCCCTCAGTCTTGCTGGGCAACGACAGGGGCCATCTGGGCCTCGCCTGTCGATTCCGCCTGGCAACCCAGAGGTGACTGACATGACCGCTCCGCAATCGGCTCCCCGTGCTGAAATGCCGCCTGCTCCCGACGCTCTCGGTCAGGTTCGCACGCTGTTCATCTCCGATGTGCATCTGGGAACCCCGGACTGCCAGGCGGCGCTGCTTGCGAAGCTGCTGCGTCGCGTGCGCCCCGAACGCCTGTATCTGGTCGGCGATATCGTCGACCTGCTGGCGATGCGCAAGCGTGCGGTGCTCGACAAGGACCAGCAGGCGCTGGTGGCGCGGGTGCTGCGTCTGGCGCGCAGCGGCTGTGAGGTCATCTACATTCCCGGCAATCATGATGCCGCCTTCCGTCGCCTGTGCGGCCTGAAGCTGCACAACGTGAGCATCGAGCGGCGCGCGATCCATACCACCGGCAGCGGCCGTCGCCTGCTGGTTTCCCACGGCGATGAATTCGACACCCATGTGCGCATCGCGCCGTGGCTGCTCAAGCTGGGCGATGGCATGCACGGCTTCATCCTGTCACTCAATCGCTGGTGCAACCGCGCGCGTGGCATGTTCGGGCTGCCGTACTGGTCGCTGGCCAGCGCGCTCAAGCGTCGTAGCGGCACCGCCCAGCGCTATGTGGCCCAGTTCGAGGAAGCCGCCATGCGTCAGGCGCGCCTCGAAGGGCTGGATGGCTATGTCGGGGGGCATATCCACCAGGCGGGCTTCCGGGTCGAGGCAGGCGTGCTCTACTGCAACGATGGCGACTGGGTCGAGCACTGCACCGCGCTGGCGGAAGATGCCGAAGGCGCGCTGCACCTGATCGACTGGCAGGGTCAAATCATCGAGACGGCGCCGCGCCATCTGATGCCGCGTCAGGCGCCGGCCGCGACGCCCGATGCCGTCACGCCCGAGATGGCTGGCGCCTGAGCCTCACCCCAGGCCGCTGATCGCCAGCATCCATGACAGATACAGCGGGATGATCAGCGGCGCCGCCAGGGTGGTCAGCATCACCGCGATCGCGCCCTTGGCCGGCTGGATATTCAGCTCGATGGCCAGCACGACCACATTGGCGGCCATCGGCACCACGCCCAGCAGCAGCAACACCTGCGCCAGCACCGGGTCGAGGGCGAACAGGCTGCCCAGCAGCATCACGCTGCCCAGACTCAGCAGCGGCCACATCACGAAGCGCAGACCGGTCGCGGCCAGAATGAAGCGCGGGTCGATCTCGCGCAGGCTGACACCGCCCAGCGTCATGCCGATGATCATCATGCCCAGCACCGTGTAGCTGTACTTGAAGTAGTCGAGTCCCTCCATCACCGCCCCCGGTACCTCGAGCCCCAGCGTCCCCACCAGCAGGGCGGCCAGAAAGGCGTAGATCAGCGGCAGACGCACGATCTTGACCAGGCTCTGGCGCATCGAGAACTGCCCGCGCGCACTGACATAGAAGCCCAGCGTGAACTCATACAGCGTGATGCCGAGCAGGCAGAACAGGTACTGTGTCACGCCTTCCGGCGGCAGCAACAGCATCGCGACCGGCAGGCCGAAGTAGCCGGTATTGCCGGTGCCCGAGGAGAAGGCGAGCAGGGCGGCTTCCTGCGGCGGGAAGAACTTCGCGGCCAGCGGGCGCACCAGCAGGCAGATGCTGCTGGCCAGCGAGAACAGTCCCAGCGTCAGGCCCAGATCACTCAGCGATGGCTCGCCGAGCACCAGCCCGCGGAAGAAGGTCAGCGGCGCGATCACATAGATCAGCAAGGTGGCGATGGGGCGCGGGTCGATCGCGAGGCGGCGTGCGCAGAGGGCGCCGAGGGCGACGAAGGTGATCAGCATCCAGAGCGGTTGCTGCAGATCGATGTGGTCCATCACGGTTCCTTGTAAAGCGTCATTGTCCTTTTGGCTCATCATGCCGTGTGGCCCCTGTCAGCGTCATCTCATGAATGATGCTCATTGCGCCTTTCCTTGATCCGGCTGCGCATCGCGTGGTTGCGCGCCTGGTGAGGGGCAGGACGCCACTGTCAGCAATGGTTATAAACACGCACTTTCTTATATGAATGGTATTGAAGTTGAGGCGAAAACCTTTCATTGGCCGGGGTCGGCGGCGGCGGTCAGAATGCTCGACATGCAGTGCAAGGGCGGTGGCGTGACGTGCCGGACGTGTATTGCTGCACGCGCACCGCGAAGTGTGCGGCGATAACGACATCAATGCCGGACACGACGACCACGAGGGCCGCCCCATGAGTGCAAGCGAACATCCGTCAGGGATCAGCTTCGAATTCTTCCCGCCGAATACCGAGGCCGGGCGTGAAAAGCTCAAGGGGGTTCGCGATCAGCTGGCGGCGCTGGAGCCGGAGTTCTTCTCCGTCACCTATGGCGCGGGTGGCTCCACGCGTGAGCGCACCTTCAACACCGTGCAGTCGGTCAGCGCCAGCGGCATCTGTACCGCGCCGCACCTGTCGTGTGTCGGCAGTGACCGCGGCGAGCTGCGCGAGATCCTGGCGCAATATCGCGAGCAGGGCGTCAAGCGCCTGGTGGCGTTGCGCGGGGACCTGCCCTCCGGAATGGGCTCGCGCAGCGAGCTGCGTTACGCCAATGAGCTGGTCGAGTTCGTGCGCGAGGAGACCGGTGACCACTTCGAGATCGCGGTGGCGGCCTATCCGGAGTGCCATCCGCAGGCCGACAACTACCACAGCGATCTCGAGAACTTCGCGCGCAAGATGCAGGCCGGCGCCGATATCGCCATCACCCAGTACTTCTTCAATGCCGATGCCTACTTCCACTTCGTGGAGCGCGCGCGTGCCGCCGGCATCCAGCAGCCGATCATCCCGGGGATCATGCCGATCACCAACTACACCAGGCTGGCGCGTTTCTCTGATTCCTGCGGGGCGGACATCCCGCGCTGGCTCCGCCGGCAGCTCGAGAGCTATGGCGATGACAGCGAGAGCCTTCAGGCCTTCGGCACCGAGGTGATCTCGCGCATGAGTCAGCGTCTGCTGGATGGCGGCGCGCCGGGCCTGCACTTCTATACCCTCAATCAGGCCGAGCCGTGTCTCAAGGTGCTGGAAAATCTGGGGATCTCTTCTCGTTGAGTCACGCGCGCCGGGTGCGCGCGACAAGTAATTGGAAAAGCGGCATTGAATGTGGCGTCGCTCGCCCTGAGGTCTGACGGGTAGCCGCTTGTGACAGCGGCCCGCAAGCCACTCAAGGCGTCGGCAGTGACGCCGGCCTCAGTGATGGAGAGATTGCTCATGAATCACGAGACACAGCACACGGCATCCTTTACGACCTCGTCCAGAAAGCCCCTCAAGACCGCCGCGACGGTGGCGCTCGGCGCCTGGTTGTTCGGCGGCGTCGCCCAGGCCGCCACCGAGGTGGAAATGCATCGCGTCAGCAGTGATGGCGTCGGTGAGTCCGTCGGCAGTGTCATGGCCGAGGATACCGATGATGGTCTGCTGCTGACGCCGAAGATCGAGGGGCTCGAGAGCGGCATCCACGGCTTCCACCTGCATGCCAATGCCAGCTGCGAACCGGCCGAGAAGGATGGCGAGACCGTCGCCGCGGCCGCGGCAGGTAGCCACTTTGATCCAGAAGAGACCGGTACCCACCAGGGGCCCTACGGTGACGGCCACCTCGGTGACCTTCCGGCGCTGAGCGTCGATGCCGATGGCAAGATCTCGCTGCCGGTGCTGGCACCGCGCCTCAAGGAAAGCGACCTCAGCGGCCATGCGCTGATGATCCACTCCGGCGGTGACAACTACACCGATACGCCCAAACTGGGCGGTGGCGGTTCGCGCGTCGCCTGCGGTGTAGTTGACTGATGTGTGGTCGACTGAACGGTGATCGACAGATCTACGGTCGACTGGTCTGTGGTCAATTGAACCACCTGCCGAGATGACATGAAAAAGCCCCGCCAATTGGCGGGGCTTTTTCATGTCGCAGCGCTATAGCAGATGTCAGTGCAGCTTGCCGGGGTCCAGAATGCGCACCGGCTGAACCTCATCGCTCGCCGGCGTCTCGCGGGGGTCGCTCACGCGCGTGGAAATCTCGGCGAGGGTCGGCGGTTCCTCGACGGCTTGCTGTTCGAAGAAGTCGCAGGACACGCAGTCACGGTAGCGGGTCTCGTTCTGCTCCCAGGTACGCAGGCGGTCCATTGCTCCGCAGCGCGGGCAGACGGCACCGGCGATGAAGCGCTTGATGGTAGACATGGTGCCTCCAGTCAGGGTCAGGGTAGGTCTGGCAATCCCGCCTCGGGCGGATGATGCGCCATATGATACGCCCCCGACCGGTAAAGGTCAGGGGCGCATGGTCAGCAGCTCGTGGTCAGGCTTGCGCCATCCCGAGACGGGGCGAGATCAGGCCGCCTGGGCACCGATGCCGGAGTGACGCAGCAGGGCATCGACCTGCGGGTCACGGCCACGGAAGGCGCGGAACAGCTCGGCGGCGTCACGCGAGCCACCGCGTGCCAGTACCTCGTCACGGAAGCGCTGGCCGGTGGCGGTATCGAAGACCGCGCTTTCCTCGAAGGCGCTGAAGGCGTCTGCCGACAGCACCTCGGCCCACTTGTAGCTGTAGTAACCCGCGGCGTAACCGCCGGCGAAGATATGGCTGAAGCCATTCTGGAAGCGGTTGAACTCGACCGCCGGCACCACGGCGACCTTGCTGCGCACCTCATCGAGCAGCGCCTGGACATCGCTGGCCGACGGCTTGTCGAGCTCATGATGCAGGCGGAAGTCGAACAGCGAGAACTCCAGCTGGCGGACCATGGTCATCGCCGCCTGGAAGTTGCGGGCTGCCTGCAGGCGCTCGAGCATGTCATCCGGCAGGCGCTCGCCGGTGTCGACGTGACGTGCGATCAGATCCAGCCCTTCACGCTCGTAGCAGAAGTTCTCCATGAACTGGCTGGGCAGCTCGACGGCGTCCCAGGCCACGCCATTGATGCCGGAGACTTCGGCGACTTCCTGACGGGTCAGCATGTGATGCAGGCCGTGACCGAACTCGTGGAACAGCGTGACCACTTCATCGTGGGTCAGCAGTGCCGGGCGATCGCCCACCGGGCGGGTGAAGTTGCAGGTCAGGTAGGCGACCGGCAACTGCAGGCTGCCATCCTCGCGGCGACGACGGACGCGGCACTCATCCATCCAGGCACCGCCCCGCTTGCCTTCACGCGCGTAGAGATCGAGATAGAAGCCGGCGATCGGGGTGTCATTCTCGATCACCTCGTAGTAGCTGACGTCCTCGTGCCAGACCGGCACTTCGCGCTGCTTGAAGGTGATGCCGTAGAGGCGGTTGACGACCTCGAACAGCCCGTCGATGGCCTGCGGCGCCGGGAAGTAGGGGCGCAGCTGCTCCTGATTGATCGCGTAGCGCGATTCGCGCAGCTTCTCGCTTGCGTAGCCGACATCCCACGGCTGCAGGTCGTCGATGCCGAGGCTCTCGGTGGCGTAGGCCGCCAGCTCGTTGAACTCTTCACGCGCCTGCGGCACGGCGCGGGTGGCGAGGTCATCCAGGAAGGCGATGACCTGCGCCGGCGAGTCGGCCATCTTGGTCGCCAGCGACAGTGAGGCGTAGTCGTCGAAGCCGATCAGCGCGGCCAGCTCCTGGCGCAGGGCCAGAATCTCCTCGATCACCGGACCGTTGTCGAATTCACCGGCGTTGGGGCCCTTCTCCGAGGCGCGCGTGACGAAGGCGGTGTAGACCTCCTCGCGCAGCTCGCGGTTGTCGGCATAGCTGAGCACCGGGAAGAAGCTCGGGAAGTCCAGGGTGATGCGATAGCCTTCCAGGCCCTTGGCTTCGGCATTGGCCTTGAGCGCTTCAAGGCCGCTTTCCGGTACGCCCGCCAGCGCCTCTTCGCCGACATCCTTGTGCCAGGCCTGGGTGGCATCCAGCACATGGTTGGAGAAGGTGTTGGAGAGCTCGGACAGGCGCGCCTGGATCTCGCCGTAACGCTGCTTCTTGTCTTGCGGCAGATCGACACCGGCGAGGCGGAAGTCGCGCAGGCTGTTGGTGATCGCCTTCTGCTGGGCTTCATCGAGGCTTGCGAACTCATCGCTGTCCGCGAGGCGCTGATAGGCCGCGGCCAGGTCGCTGTTCTGACCCACCCAGGTGGAGTAGGCCGACAGCTTGGCGAGACAGGCCTGGTAGGCCTCACGCAGCTTGGGCGAGTTCATGGTCGAGTTGAGGTGCGAGACCGGCGACCAGGCCTGGCTCAGGCGATCGCCCAGCGCTTCCAGCGGCGCGGCGAAGTTGTCCCAGCGCGTGTCATCGCGGGTGGCCTCGATCAGGCGCTCGATCTCCTGCTGGTTGTGCTCCAGCAGTTCGCTGATCGCGTCCTCGACATGCTCGGCCTTGAGGGTGTCGAAGGGGGGCAGGGTGTTGCGTTCCAGCAGGGGATTGATCGACATCATGTACCTCGCGTCATTCGGGTGGGCGGCAGCGGTGAGCGGTAAAGGAGAACTTGCGCATCGATTGCGCCGTGAAAACGGCGTCACCGCTGCCGCGGGGATACCTAGAATGTGAGGCCTCGGCGCGTGTTATTCAATCTATCGCCTCGATAGGCGGGCGTTGCCACGCGCATGTCGCATTGGCCGAGGCCGGTACGGCTGCTATCTTGCTGGCCTTGGCCCCTGAGTGGGGCCCGTATCCTTCCCCCGTACCGAGACCACGAGAGCAGACATGAGCGAAACCACCGAACGCTGGGGCAGTCGCCGAGCCTTCATTCTGGCCGTGACCGGCGCCGCCGTAGGGCTGGGCAACATCTGGCGCTTCCCCTACATGACCGGCGAGAACGGCGGTTCCGCGTTTCTGCTGCTGTATATCGGTTTCGTGCTGTTGCTGGGCCTGCCGGTGATGATGGCCGAGATCATGATCGGGCGCGCCGGACGTCGCGGACCGATGCAGGCGCTGGCCCATCTGGCCGTCAGCGGTGGACGCACCCCGCACTGGCGCTGGCTGGGACTGTTCGGCGCCATCACCATGTTCTTCATCCTGTCGTTCTATTCGGTGGTGTCGGGCTGGTCGATCGAGTATCTGGTCGATTCGCTGAAGGGTGACTTCAGCGGCATGAGCCCGCCGGAGATCGGCGCTTCCTTCGGTGCCTTCCTGGAAGACCCGGTCACGATGACCTTCAACCACACCGTCTTCATGCTGATGACGATGAGTGTGGTGGTCGCCGGCATCTCTTCCGGGCTCGAGCGCCTCAACAACCTGATGATGCCGCTGCTCTACGTGCTGTTGCTGGCGCTGGCGGGTTACAGCATCAGTACGCCCGGCTTCGGCCCCGCGCTGAGCTGGCTGTTCATGCCCAACCCGAGTGCCATCACGCTGGACGTGATGCTCAATGCCATGGGGCATGCCTTCTTCACTCTGGCGGTCGGCGCCTGTGCCCTGATGGCCTACGGCGCCTACATGCCGGAGCGCCAGAGTCTGCCGACGGCGGCGATCGCCGTGGCGGCACTGGATATCGGTGTGGCGCTGCTGGCGGGGATCGCCATCTTCGCGGCGGTCTTCAGCCAGGGCATGGACCCGGCCTCCGGCCCTGGCCTGATGTTCGTCAGCCTGCCGATCGCCTTCGCCAATCTGCCGGGCGGCAGCGTGCTGCTGGCGCTGTTCTTCCTGCTGTTGCTGCTGGCGACCTGGACCAGCTCGATCAACATCGCCGAGCCCATCGTCGAGGTGCTGGAGGGCTGGGGTCTCAAGCGTCGCCACGCGGCACTGGTGGTCGGTGTCTCGGTGTGGGCGATGGGGCTGTTGTCGGTGCTGTCCTTCTCGAGCCTCAAGGACGTGCACGTGCTGGGCGAGATGAATGTCTTCGATGCGGTGACGACGATTCCGCCGGACTTCTTCCTGCCGATCGGCGGGCTGCTGATCGCCATCTTCGCGGCCTGGGTGATGCCGCAGAATCGTGCGCTGGCAGGCCTCGGCACCTCGCGTGGCTTCTTCCGCACTTGGCGTTGGGTGCTGCGCTGGATCTCGATTCCGCTGGTTGTCGTCGTGCTGGGCTGGAGCTTCTTCAAGTAAGCGCGCCTGCGCAATCGGTACGTGAATCTGGCGTTGAGTCGGCGTGCGGCATGGCGCGATGCGTGGGGCATGGCGAGCCTGCAAGCGGGGCGTCGGGACGGGGTGTCGAAAACATCGCAACGCGAGTCAGGCCGTTGCGCTATTGGCATCCCGGTGTTTGGCGCAGTAGGCTGGTTGCCTAATTCAGGAGGTAAGGCATGAGCATTAGATCCTTCAAGGGCCTGACGCCGCGACTGGGCGAGCGGGTTTTCGTCGATCCGGCCAGTGTGGTGCTGGGTGATGTCGCCCTCGGGGATGACAGCTCGGTATGGCCGCTGGCGGTGATTCGCGGCGACATGCACCGTATCCGCATCGGCGCGCGCACCAGCGTGCAGGATGGCGCGGTACTGCATATCACCCACGCCAGTGACTTCAATCCGGGCGGCTATCCGCTGGAAATCGGTGATGACGTCACCATCGGCCACAAGGCCGTATTGCATGGCTGCACCATTCACGACCGTGTGCTGGTCGGCATGGGCGCCATCGTGATGGACGGCGTGGTGGTGGAAGATGAAGTCATCATCGCGGCGGGTGCGCTGGTGCCACCGGGCAAGCGTCTCGAGGGCGGGCATGTGTATGCCGGCAACCCGGCCAAGGCACTGCGCCCGATCAAGGACAGTGAGCGTGAGTTCTTCACCTATTCGGCGGTGAACTACGTCAAGCTGAAGGATCAGCATCTGGCCGAAGACTACGTCGACTGAATCTCCCTCGCACAGAGCGGCAGACGCAGCAATGATCACTCCCCCGTCGGCTCAGGCCGGCGGGGGAGTGCTCGTTTCAGGGCCGGATTCTCCACAAGCCAGGGGCGGATTTGACGCAAGCCAGGGTCGGTTTTCCACGAGCTTAAGAAGGCAGATGTGGCAGTGGTGCGTACAAACCAGGACAAGCCATTGTTTTTCATGAAATGCTTGCGTCATAATCTGGACGTATATCCAGTGCCAGCGTGTGGCGTCTGGTCCAGTGACATCGTCGAGGGCTCGCGACCCGTATTTCATGGCCAATTTTCGTACCCATATCACCGTAGCGGCCTTTGCCGGCGGCATCGTCGCGGCGGCGGGCTGGCAGGGCGGCCTGTGGTCGCTGGCGGAGGGGGTTCCGCTGGCGAGCCTGACCACCTTCGGCGGTATCCTGCCGGATATCGACTCCGACAACTCGCGCGCCATCCGTATCCTGTTCACGCTGTTTGCGGTACTGGCGACCATGGCCTGCGTGCTGTTGCTGCAGGACCGCCTGCTGGCGGGGCCTTTGATGATGGCGGGCGGCGCCACCTATCTGGGCGTGCGCTATGTGGCCAGCGCCATCTTCAAGCGTTTTACCGTCCATCGCGGTATCTGGCACTCGCTGCTGGCGTCACTGCTGTGCTCGCTGGGCGTGACGGCCGCCAGCCTGCATGTGCTGGGCCAGAGTGAAGAGCAGGCCTGGTGGCAGGGCGCGGCCCTGTTGTTCGGCGCCATGATCCACCTGCTGCTCGATGAGATGTACAGCGTCGACATGGTCGGCGCACGCCTGAAGCGCAGCTTCGGCACCGCCTTCAAGCTGTTCGATTATCGTGAGCCGGGCAATTCGCTGGCGATGGTGGCGGTGATCGCCGCCATGACGCCCTGGCTGCCACCATTGTCGGTACTGGTGGACATCATGCACCTGCAGGGGCCGCTGTCCGTGTTCGGCGCAGGTCTGTCGCGGCTGATGGCCGGCGTCTGATGCCGTCTGGCTGAAGGCCGGCGCGAATCTCCGTTGCTGTTGTGATGCCTTGGTTGTGATGCATCAGGCACGATAGGGCTCGGCGCTCAGGCCGTGCTTCTTGAGCTTGTCGTAGAGTGTCTTGCGCGGCAGCCCCAGTCGTTCGCAGGCCATCACCACCTGACCTTTGCTGGCCGCCAGGGCCTCGCGAATCAGCGCGGCCTCGAACGCCTCCATGCGCTGCGGCAGCGATTGCGCCTGCGTGGCTGCCTTCACGTTGTGCTCCAGTTCCCCCAGCTCGCCTGATTCCCTCGGTGCGCCTGAAGCATCCCGCTCGCCCATGCCGGCGGTGATGCCTTCTCTGACCGCCTCTCTTGTGGCTTCCGTGCTGTTCACGGCTGGGCCACTCGTGCCCGCGGTGAGCGGTCGCCCTTCCGCCATGCTGTCGCCGATGTTGCCCTCCAGCCCGCCAAGCAGCACATGGCGTTCCGCACAGTTTCTCAATTCACGCACGTTGCCCGGCCAGTCATGCGCCAGCAGTGCCTGCAGGGTGGTGGCGTCCAGCGGCGGGACTTCCAGACTGGTGCGTTCGCTGGCCAGAATCGCGAAGTGCCGAAACAGTTGCAGGATATCCTCGGCATGCTCGCGCAGTGGCGGCAGATACAGCGTGACCACGTTCAGGCGGTAGTAGAGGTCTTCGCGAAACTCGCCGGCGCTGGCCGCTTCGCGCAGATCCCGCTTGGTGGCGGCGATGACGCGGATATCGATGGGGCGTGGCGTATTGCTGCCGAGCCGCTCGATGCTGCGCTCCTGCAGCACCCGCAACAGCTTGATCTGCAACGACATCGGCATCGATTCGATCTCATCGAGAAACAGGGTGCCGCCGTCGGCGTGTTCCAGCTTGCCGATGCGGCGCTCGCTGGCACCGGTGAAGGCACCTTTCTCATGGCCGAACAGTTCCGACTCGATCAACGTCTCCGGCATGCCGCCACAGTTGAGCGCCACGAAGGGCTTGCTGGCGCGAGCGCTGCGCTCGTGCAGGCAGCGGGCGACACGGTCCTTGCCGGCGCCGGTCTCGCCATACAGCAGGGTGTCGGCATCGACCGCCGCCAGGCGTGACACCTGGGCGTCCAGGCGCTGCATGATGTCACTGCTGCCGACCAGCCTGGGGCCGGCGCTGTTGCGCTGGGTATCCAGCTGTTCGCGCAGCGAGCGGTTCTCCAGCGTCAGCCGGCGGGCGGCCACCGCACGCCGCACGCCATCGAGCATGCGCTCGCGATCGAAGGGCTTCTCGATGAAATCCCAGGCACCGGCCTGCATGGCCGCGACGGCGGTGTCGATGTCGCCATGACCGGTCATCACGATCACCGGCAGCTCGTCATCCACGGCATGCGCCGCGTGCAGCAGGCTCAGGCCATCCATGCCCGGCATGCGAATGTCCGTGACCACCACACCCTCGAAGGGCGCTTCGGCGCGCAGGATCGCCAGCGCCTGCTCGGCACTGGCCAGCGGGCGAGTGCGGTAATCGGCCAGCATCAGACTCTGGCTCAGGCTGTCGCGCAGGTGCGGTTCGTCATCCACCACCAGCACCTGCATGTCGGTATTCGTGACGTCGCTCATGACGGCTCCTGTGAATGGTTGGCGGTGGGTGGCATTGGGGGTTGTGAGGGCGACGGCTGATGTGAGGGCGTCGCAAGTGAGTGTATCGATAGTGAGGGCATCGAGAGTGCCGGCAGCGTCAGCCGGAACAGTGCACCACCCAGCGGCGAGGGGTACGCCTCGAGGGTGCCGCCGAGGTCAGCGACGATACGCGCGCTGATCGATAACCCCAGCCCGAGTCCCTGACCGTCGGCGCGCTGGGTATAGAAGGGTTCGAACACCCGCACCAGTTGCGATGGCTCGAGGCCGGGGCCGTTGTCGTGGACTTCCAGCACGACCTGATTGCCGGCGCTGCCCGCTTGCTCATGCAGGTTGAGCTGGATGCTGGGGGGCTCCGTGCGCTCGGGGGGCATGTCGGCAAGCGCATCCAGTGCATTGCCGATCAGGTTGACCAATACCTGCTCCAGACGTACCGGCTCGGCGCGCACCCGCGCTAGCTTTGGACTCGCTTCGTGAATGAGGGTCACGCCGAGTGCCTCGCAGCGTGCATGCAGCAGGCGCAGGGCGTAGTCGAGGCTGGTGGTGAGATCGATGGCCTCCAGACGGTCACCGCTCTTGCGTGAGAACTGACGCAGCTGCGCGCTGATCTCGCCCATGCGCTGGGTCAGCTCGGTGATCTGGCGCAGGTTGCTCTCGACCTGGGTGGTCTGGGCGCGGGCGAGGAAGGCGGTCGCGTTCTCGGCATAGGCGCGGATGGCGGCCAATGGCTGATTGAGCTCGTGATTGATGCCGGCGGCCAGTTCCCCCAGGACGGCGAGCTTGGCGGTCTGGATCAATTCATCGCGCGTCTCGCGCAGCTCGCGTTCGGCGCGGGTGCGCTCCTCGACTTCGGCACTCAGGCGCGTGTTGCTGGCGGCGAGGTCGCGGGTGCGCTCGACCACCCGTTGCTCGAAGGCATCGCGTGCCTGGGCGAGCTGTTCGGCCTGGGCACGGCGTTCGCTGACATCGAAGACCGTGACCAGCCAGCGCGGACCGTTGGGACTGGGCAGCGGCGAGCAGGAAAGCTCCAGTGGTACCGCGACACCCTCGCGCAGGCCATGCACTTCCAGCGGCCCGACGGAGCGGGCCTGGGTCAGGCGGTCCAGCAGGTGGCGCTCGGCTGGCAGGAAAAGCTCGCGCAGATCACGCCCTTCGCGGGCGCTGGGCTGGCGGAGTGAGTCGCCCGGTGAGGCATCGGCACTCAAGGGCGAGCCGAACAGCGCAATGGCCGTCGGATTGAGATACACCAGCCGCACCCGCTCATCGAGGATGCACAGGCCAGCCTGAGTGCGGTCGATGATGCCGCGCACCCGTTGCTGGCTGCTGGCGAGATTCTGGCGCTCGCGCTCGGCGAACAGGCGACGCTCACGCAGGATGCGCAGTCGCTGCCAGCCCAGCCCTGCCAGCAGACACAGCAAGGCATAGCCACCGGCCGCGAGTCCGGCCGCTTGCCAGATACCGCTGCGCAGCGGTGCCAGTGGCTTGAGCACATGCAGGCGCCAGCCGATGTCCGGCAGTGGCTGGGACAGGCTCAACCAGGCGTGCTGCCAGAGATCCCCCGGTGTCAGCTGCAACAGCTCGATGGAGGTCGTGTCGCGGCGCGACTCAAAGGGCGGGCCCAAAAGCTCCGGCAGCGCCTCGCGGTGATGCAGGCGCAGCGGGCGCAGGCGCTGATTGGCATAGCGCTGGGTGTCGAGCAGCCGGTTGCGTGTCTCCTCGCTGAGTGGCTCCAGCGTGCGCAGTACCCGCTGCGCCTGGCTGGCGATGAAGATCACGCCATGCGGATCAGTGACCATGATGTCGGCATTCTGGTCGAGCCACGCCGCCTCCAGAGCCTCTATCTGCACCTTGACCACGGCCACGCCACGTCGTCCCTGCGGGCTGGTGACGGCAGCGCTGAAGAAGTAACCGCGCTCACCGGAGCTGGTGCCCAGCCCGTAGAAGCGCCCCTCGCCGCCATTGATGGCGTCTTGCCAGTAGGGGCGGAAGCGATAGTTCTGGCCGATGAAGGTATTGGCGGAGCGCCAGTTGCTGGCGGCGATGGTGGTGCCGGTGTCATCGACCAGATAGAGGTCCGAGATGCCGGCCAGCTCACGCATGCGGTCCAGTCGCTGATTGAGTGCCACTTCCGCGCTGGGGTCTTCTGGGTGATCGAGGAAGTCGCGCAGCTGGTCATTCTCTGCCACCAGTCTGGGCAGATAGGCGTGGCGATTCAGCTGGCCACGCAGGCTGGCGGCGGTCAGACGCAGTTCGTTGTCTGCCTCATGCCCCAGGCGCTCCAGACCCTGGCTGCGCGCCATCGAGACCGCCTGCCACACGCATAGCATCAGCCCCAGCGGTAGCGCGACCGCCAGTACGAGACGCCACAGCTGGGGCAGGCGCGTGTCCTTCATCGGCAAGCCTTCATGTTCAGGCCCTCATCTCAAGCACTGCATATCCGGAACTCCATATTCAGCCAGAGCGTCATGACTGAGCGTCATGAGCCATCCGGCGCCGCCTGGGCACGGCGCAAGGCGCGCTGGGCACGAGTCTCGGCGCGCTCCAGTTCCAGCAGCGAATCCTCGACGAATACCAGATGCTCATGGGCGGCGTTGCGCGCATCTTCGGCGCGGCCTTCCATGATCGCCTCGAACAGGCTGCGGTGCTGCTGGATCAGGCGCGGGCGTGATTCCGGCTTCTCGAACAGGTGGCGCAGGTTGGCCACGATGCTCTTCTCCAGCAACTGGAACAGGCTGCGCATCGAGTGCAGCAGCACCACGTTGTGCGCGGCCTCGGCGATGGCGAGGTGGAAGGCGGCATCGGCACCGGCCTCGCGCTCCGGGTCACGTCCCTCGAAGCTCTTCTCCAGGTCCTCGAAGCGCTGGCGCAGCATTGCCTTGTCGGCAGGGGTGGAGCGCATGGCGGCGTAGTAGGCGCTGATGCCCTCCAGCGCATCGCGAAATTCCAGCAGGTCGAGATTGAACTCGCCGTGGCGCCCCAGCAGCGCGCTGAGCGGGTCCGACCAGGCGCGCGCCAGCTCTTCAGAGACGTAGGTGCCGCCGCCCTGGCGTGAAGTCAGCAGTCCGCGCGCGGCCAGCTTCTGGATGGCCTCCCGCACGGAGGGGCGCGAGACCTCGAACTGCTCGGCCAGGGTGCGCTCCGGTGGCAGGCGCTCGCCGGGTTTCAGGCTGCCCTCGATGATCATGCTTTCGAGGCGCTCGGTGAGTACATCGGCGATACGGGGTTGGCGGACAGGGGCGTAACGCATGGAAGTGTCCTTGCGGCAAAGGTGAAAGGCGGCGCCGAACGCTGGAAAGCCAGAGCGCAGCATGCAAGAGAGGGGCGCTTGCGGCGCTGCCGATGATCAGTGTGGCCCGTGGGCATTCCACGCCACAGCCGACATTGGTCTTACCAATATGTGTGATAACCACGCCTCGCGTGGGAGGTTGGCGTTCTCAGTAATTGGTAAGACCAATTTTACGCAATGAGGCTGCTTTGACCAATGTCTAGATACCTTGTACCACATGATGTTTGACCCCTTTCGAGGCGACGCCTAGATTATGCCGAAGCACAGTAGGGTAAATTGGTATGACCAATTTATCGAAAGGCCTGACCCAAGGGTGCGCCAACCCCCGAGTCCTTCACTGCCGTGCCAGACAACAATCACAACAATTCGCCTGCGGAGTTTCCGTCATGTCCGAGCCACTGCTGGCCTTGCTGGCCTTCACCCCTATCCTGCTGGCGGGCATCCTGCTCGTCGGTCTGCAATGGCCCGCGCGTCGCGCCATGCCATTGATCTTTCTCGTCACCGCTGCCATCGGCTATTTCGTGTGGCAGATGTCGCTGACGCGCATTCTGGCCTCCACGCTGCAGGGGCTGATGGTGACCGTCTCGGTGCTGTGGATCATCTTCGGCGCCATCTTCCTGCTCAATACGCTCAAGCATTCCGGGGCGATCGCGGTGATCCGCGGCGCCTTCACCACCGTCAGTCCCGACCGTCGCGTACAGGCCATCATCATCGCCTGGCTGTTCGGCAGCTTCATCGAGGGCGCTTCCGGCTTCGGGACGCCTGCGGCCATCGCGGCGCCGTTGCTGGTCGCCATCGGCTTCCCGGCGCTGGGGGCGGTGATGGTGGGCATGATGATCCAGTCGACGCCGGTATCATTCGGGGCGGTGGGCACGCCGATCGTGATCGGCGTGAATGCGGGCCTCGACAAGGCCAATCTCGGTGAGCAGCTGCTGGCGAACCACTCCAGCTGGGAGGCCTTCATGCAGCTGATCACCTCGGAGGTCGCCATCGTGCATGGCATCGTCGGCCTGCTGATGCCGTTGTTCATGACCGTGATGATGACGCGCTTCTTCGGCGCGAAGAAAAGCTGGAGCGAAGGACTGTCGATTGCGCCGTTCGCGCTGTTCGCCGGCCTGTGCTTCACGCTGCCCTACGTGGCAGCGGGTATCTTCCTCGGCCCGGAATTCCCGTCACTGATCGGCGCTCTGGTCGGCTTGATCCTCGTGGTGCCAGCGGCGCGTGCCGGATTTCTACTGCCGAAGGACAGCTGGGATTTTCCGCCCGAGGCCGAGTGGCCCAAGCATTGGCTGGGTGACCTGACGCTGGAGCGTGATGATGTCGAGACCGCCGCGGCGGGCAGAAAGCCGCTGCCTCTGTGGCTGGCGTGGTTGCCCTATGGGCTGATCGCGCTGCTGCTGGTCGCCTCACGCGTATCGAGTGACTTCAAGGGCTGGCTGGTCAGCGTGCAATTCAGTGCCACTGACCTGCTGGGTGCCAGCGGTATCTCCGGCGCGATTCAGCCGCTCTATCTGCCTGGCGGCATCATGGTCTTCGTGGCGCTGATCACGCTGCTGCTGCATCGCATGGCCTCTCGCCAGCTGGTGGCGGCGGCCAGCGAATCCTGGCGCACACTGGTCGGCGCCGGCTTCGTGCTGGTGTTCACCATTCCGATGGTACGCATCCTGATCAACTCCGGCGTCAACCTGAACGACCTGGCGTCCATGCCGGTGGTGATGGCGGACGTGGTAGCTGACAGCCTCGGTCAGGCCTATCCGTTGTTCGCCTCGGGCATCGGCGCGCTGGGTGCCTTCATCGCCGGCTCCAATACGGTCTCCAACATGATGCTGTCCCAGTTCCAGTTCAACGTCGCCGCCCAGCTCGGGCTGTCGGGAGCGCTGATGGTGGCGCTGCAGGCGGTCGGGGCTGCGGCCGGCAACATGATCGCCATCCACAACGTCGTGGCGGCCTCGGCGACCGTCGGTCTGCTGGGGCGTGAGGGTCGTACCCTGCGCATGACGGCGATTCCGACCGCCTACTATCTATTGGCCTCCGGCGTGCTGGGCATGCTGGCGTTCCACCTGGTGGGTCTGAGTGATCCGCTGCTGCCGTAAGCGTGATCCGTGCTGACTGATACCCTGAAAGACATCCTGACTGACTGATAAAGAGACTGGCCATGACCGCCGCTGCTGCCCCTGACTCCACTGCTCACCCTGCCATGGGCGGGCATGCCTCACCCCAGGCGCGTGCTGCTGCCTATGACGCCCTGCGCGAGGCGTTGGCGCAGCACATTCCCGGTGAGCGCCTGATCCATGATCCGCTGCGCACCCTGGCCTACGGGACGGATGCCAGCTTCTATCGGCTGGTGCCGCAGCTGGTGGTGCGGGTGCATGACGAGCAGGAGCTGGGGCATGTGTTGCGCGAGTGCCGGGCGCGCAAGTTGCCGGTGACCTTCCGTGCGGCAGGGACGTCACTGTCCGGTCAGGCGCTGACGGATTCGGTGCTCATCCAGCTGGGTGGTGAGTGGCGAGGGGCGAAGGTGCTGGAGCAGGGCAGTCGCATCTGCCTGCAGCCGGGGGTGATCGGGGCGCGTGCCAATCAGCTGCTGGCCCCCTTCGGACGCAAGATCGGCCCGGACCCGGCTTCGATCAACAGTTGCATGATCGGCGGTATCGCGGCCAACAATGCGTCCGGCATGTGCTGCGGCACGGCACACAACAGTTATCGCACCGTCGAGGACCTGCGCGTCATTCTCGCCGATGGCACCTGCCTGGATACGGCCTCGCCGGAGAGCGTGCAGGCCTTTCGCGCCAGTCATGGTGGTCTGCTGGCGGAGCTGGAACGCATGGCGGCCAGTGTGCGCGCCGACCCTGAGCTGGCCGAGCGCATCCGCCACAAGTACCGGCTCAAGAACACCACCGGTTATAGCCTCAATGCGCTGGTCGACTATGCCGATGGTCTCGAGATCCTCAAGCATCTGATGATCGGTTCGGAAGGCACGCTGGGCTTCATCGCCTCCATTACCTACCGCACCGTGATCGAGGAGCCGCACAAGGCGGCGGCGCTGGTGTACTACCCGAACATCGATGCGGCCTGTCGCGCCACCATGCTGCTGAAGATGGCACCGGTCGCGGCGGTGGAGCTGATGGACCGCGCGGCGCTGCGCTCCGTGGAGGACGCACCGGGCATGCCGGACGTGTTGCGCGCCCTGCCGGAAGAGGCGGTCGCGCTGCTGGTGGATGTGCGGGGCGCGCATCATCAGGAGCTGGAGGCGCGCATGGCCGAGGTTGCCCGCGTGCTGGAAGGCATCGAGACCTGCGAGTCGTGGGCCTTCACTCAGGATGCGCAGCGTTATGCGCTGTACTGGAAGATCCGCAAGGGGCTGTTCCCGGCGGTCGGTGCAGTGCGTGATCTGGGGACCACCGTGATCATCGAGGATGTCGCCTTCCCCATCGAGCGGCTGGCGGAAGGCGTCGGTGCGCTGACGGAGGTCTTCCAGCGGCATGGTTACTCCCAGGCGATCCTGTTTGGCCATGCGCTGGAGGGCAATCTTCACTTCGTCTTCCCGCAGGGCTTCGAGCGCGAAGGCGAGGTGGCGCGCTATCAGGCGCTGATGGATGACGTCGCGCAGCTGGTGGGGCAGGAATATGGTGGCTCGCTCAAGGCCGAGCATGGCACCGGTCGCAACATGGCGCCTTATGTAGAGCTTGAGTGGGGCAAGGATGCCTATGCCCTGATGTGGCGTATCAAGGAGGCCTTCGATCCGGACAACCTGCTCAACCCGGAAGTGATCCTGACGCGCAATCCTCGCCTGCATCTGGAAAACCTCAAGCCATTGCCGGCGGCGGACCCGCTGGTAGACCGCTGCATCGAGTGCGGTTTCTGTGAGTCGGTCTGCCCGTCGAAGAACCTGAGCCTGACGCCGCGCCAGCGCATCGTCATCCGGCGGGAGATCGCACGCCTGGCTGCGCTCGAGGCACTGGATGATGCACAGCGCGACCAGCTGGCAGTGCTCAGGCAGGAATACGCCTATCAGGGCATGGAGACCTGTGCGGGCGATGGCCTGTGCGCGACCCAGTGTCCGGTCGGCATCAATACCGGTGATCTGATCCGGGGGCTACGTCATGAGGAGAACGCCGGTGCCGATCATCCAGGCAAGATGAAGGTGGCGCATTGGGCCGGTGAGCACTTCACGCGTGTCACCAGCGGCATGCGTGGCGTGCTCAGGCTGGCGGATGGGCTGCATGGTGTCGTCGGCACGCGCAACATGCGCCGCCTGACCCAGACTGCTCGCAAGGTGTCCGGCGACAGGGTGCAGCAATGGACTCCCAGCATGCCGGCTGCCGCTGCGCGTGATTATCTCAAGCGTCTCGCGCAGCCACTGGGGCGCAGTGCAGCGCCCAATGGGCATGTCGTCTACTTCCCGTCCTGCGCCACGCGTGTCTTCGGGGTCGCTGCTGATGATCGCGATCCGCGCAGTGTCACGGAAATGGCGCTGGCCTTGATGGACAAGGCCGGCTTCGAGGTCGTGCTGCCGAAAGGTCTGGAGGCGCTGTGCTGTGGCATGGCCTTCCAGTCCAAGGGGCAGTTCGAGGCGGGAGATGCCAAGGCCGCCGAGCTGGCAACGGCGCTGGTGGAGGCGAGTGACGGCGGACGGCTGCCGATCTTCTGTGATACCAGTCCGTGCCTGGCACAGGCTCAGGCCTATGCGGGCGAGCATCTCGAGGTGTCGCTGACTCTGGTCGAGCCGGTGCAGCTGGTACTCGACTATCTATTGCCCTATCTCTCGATCACACCGCTCAAGGCGAGAGTCGCGGTGCATGTCACCTGCTCCAGTGTCCGCATGGGGCTGGCAGAGCAGTTCGTGGCGCTGGCGCGGCAGTGCGCCAGTGAAGTCGTCGTGCCGGAAGAGATCACCTGCTGCGGCTTCGCCGGCGACAAGGGCTTCAGTACACCGGAGCTCAATGCCTCGGCATTGAAGGGACTGAAGGAGGTAGTGGCCGATTGCGACTACGGGGTTTCCAATTCGCGCACCTGCGAGATAGGGCTGAGTGAGCACTCCGGACTCAGCTATCAATCGATTCTCGGTCTGGTCGATAGAGCCTCGGCACCAAGGTGATGGGAGGTGTTCGAGATGCATGACACCCTGATGACAATCTCTTGAAAAAGCCCTTGCCCTCACGGTGGTTCGTGCGTAAAGTACGCATCCGCTGCCGGGGACGCATGGCGTTACCAGCGGTGAACGAGGTTTGCAGGTGATTGTTTTGCTTGGTGTTTTTGAAGTCCGCTTCGAGATCATCGGTTGACAATCCCGGGCGATTCGCTAGAATACGCCGCACTCCTTACGGAACAGGTGATCGAGCAACGCTCCTCACCGCTTGATGATGCTTAGAGGCAGTCGACTGACTCATTATCAAGTGCTTGACTTCTCAAACGTTCCGGGTAGAATATGCCTCCTCGCTTAACAGCGATGCTCTTTAAAAATTTGATCAGGTAATTCGTGTGAGCGCTTGCCGATGAGTGGTGACAAGGTCACCAAATATCGGAGCAAGCCTCTCACGAGAAGTTTGACTCTGAACCAAGTTTGGTCTGCTTAACAGACTATCAAGCTTTCAACTGAAGAGTTTGATCATGGCTCAGATTGAACGCTGGCGGCAGGCTTAACACATGCAAGTCGAGCGGAAACGATCCTAGCTTGCTAGGAGGCGTCGAGCGGCGGACGGGTGAGTAATGCATGGGAATCTGCCCGATAGTGGGGGACAACCTGGGGAAACTCAGGCTAATACCGCATACGTCCTACGGGAGAAAGCAGGGGATCTTCGGACCTTGCGCTATCGGATGAGCCCATGTCGGATTAGCTTGTTGGTGAGGTAATGGCTCACCAAGGCGACGATCCGTAGCTGGTCTGAGAGGATGATCAGCCACACTGGGACTGAGACACGGCCCAGACTCCTACGGGAGGCAGCAGTGGGGAATATTGGACAATGGGCGAAAGCCTGATCCAGCCATGCCGCGTGTGTGAAGAAGGCCTTCGGGTTGTAAAGCACTTTCAGCGAGGAAGAACGCCTTGGGATTAATACTCCCGAGGAAAGACATCACTCGCAGAAGAAGCACCGGCTAACTCCGTGCCAGCAGCCGCGGTAATACGGAGGGTGCAAGCGTTAATCGGAATTACTGGGCGTAAAGCGCGCGTAGGTGGCTAAGTCAGCCAGGTGTGAAAGCCCCGGGCTCAACCTGGGAACGGCATCTGGAACTGCTTGGCTAGAGTGCAGGAGAGGAAGGTAGAATTCCCGGTGTAGCGGTGAAATGCGTAGAGATCGGGAGGAATACCAGTGGCGAAGGCGGCCTTCTGGACTGACACTGACACTGAGGTGCGAAAGCGTGGGTAGCAAACAGGATTAGATACCCTGGTAGTCCACGCCGTAAACGATGTCAACTAGCCGTTGGGTCCCTTGAGGACTTAGTGGCGCAGCTAACGCAATAAGTTGACCGCCTGGGGAGTACGGCCGCAAGGTTAAAACTCAAATGAATTGACGGGGGCCCGCACAAGCGGTGGAGCATGTGGTTTAATTCGATGCAACGCGAAGAACCTTACCTACCCTTGACATCCAGAGGACTTTCCAGAGATGGATTGGTGCCTTCGGGAACTCTGAGACAGGTGCTGCATGGCTGTCGTCAGCTCGTGTTGTGAAATGTTGGGTTAAGTCCCGTAACGAGCGCAACCCCTATCCTTATTTGCCAGCGAGTAATGTCGGGAACTCTAAGGAGACTGCCGGTGACAAACCGGAGGAAGGTGGGGACGACGTCAAGTCATCATGGCCCTTACGGGTAGGGCTACACACGTGCTACAATGGCAAGTACAAAGGGTTGCAATACTGCGAAGTGGAGCCAATCCCATAAAGCTTGCCTCAGTCCGGATTGGAGTCTGCAACTCGACTCCATGAAGTCGGAATCGCTAGTAATCGTGGATCAGAATGCCACGGTGAATACGTTCCCGGGCCTTGTACACACCGCCCGTCACACCATGGGAGTGGACTGCACCAGAAGTGGTTAGCCTAACCTTCGGGAGGGCGATCACCACGGTGTGGTTCATGACTGGGGTGAAGTCGTAACAAGGTAGCCCTAGGGGAACCTGGGGCTGGATCACCTCCTTATCGACACTGTCTACTGCTCGCGGCAAGTGCTCACAACGAATTACCTGATCTTATTGCTGGCTTAGCCGGCAGTGGCAAGCGTGCTCATCACAGAGCGCGCTTCTCACTGTTCTCTGAACAGCCGCTCTTTAACAATGTGAATCATGCTGACGATAGATGTGTGCGCCAAGCGCATGTCTATCAAAACGATATGTCGGAGAGGTCCGACAGATTCGTAATCCTTGACAGACCCCTTGGGGTTATATGGTCAAGCGATTAAGCGCATACGGTGGATGCCTTGGCAGCCAGAGGCGATGAAGGACGTGATAGCCTGCGATAAGCGTTGGCGAGGTGGCAAATACCCTGCGACCCAACGATTTCCGAATGGGGAAACCCACTCACCATCAGGTGAGTATCTATAGGCCAATACATAACCTATAGAGGCAAACCCGGGGAACTGAAACATCTAAGTACCCGGAGGAAAAGAAATCAACCGAGATTCCCCAAGTAGCGGCGAGCGAACGGGGACCAGCCCTTAAGCGTGACAACTGACAGACGAACAAGCTGGGAAGCTTGACGATACAGGGTGATAGTCCCGTAGTCGAAGTCTGAGTCACGTGAAATCGAGTAGGTCGGGGCACGAGAAACCTTGACTGAACATGGGGGGACCATCCTCCAAGGCTAAATACTCCTGGCTGACCGATAGTGAACCAGTACCGTGAGGGAAAGGCGAAAAGAACCCCGGCGAGGGGAGTGAAATAGATCCTGAAACCGTATGCGTACAAGCAGTGGGAGCACCTTCGTGGTGTGACCGCGTACCTTTTGTATAATGGGTCAGCGACTTATATTCTGTGGCGAGCTTAACCGTATAGGGGAGGCGTAGGGAAACCGAGTCTTAACTGGGCGACCAGTCGCAGGGTATAGACCCGAAACCGGGCGATCTATCCATGGCCAGGGTGAAGATTGAGTAACATCAATTGGAGGCCCGAACCCAAGTATGTTGAAAAATGCTGGGATGAGCTGTGGATCGGAGTGAAAGGCTAATCAAGCCCGGAGATAGCTGGTTCTCCTCGAAAGCTATTTAGGTAGCGCCTCACGTATCACCGCTGGGGGTAGAGCACTGTTTCGGCTAGGGGGTCATCCCGACTTACCAACCCGAGGCAAACTCCGAATACCAGTGAGTGCAGCGTGGGAGACACACAGCGGGTGCTAACGTCCGTTGTGAAAAGGGAAACAACCCAGACCGTCAGCTAAGGTCCCAAAATCCTGATTAAGTGGGAAACGATGTGGGAAGGCTCAGACAGCTAGGAGGTTGGCTTAGAAGCAGCCATCCTTTAAAGAAAGCGTAATAGCTCACTAGTCGAGTCGGCCTGCGCGGAAGATATAACGGGGCTAAATCAGGTACCGAAGCTACGGGTTCATCCTCTGGATGAGCGGTAGAGGAGCGTCGTGTAAGCCAATGAAGGTGGATTGAGAAGTCTGCTGGAGGTATCACGAGTGCGAATGCTGACATGAGTAACGATAAGGGGAGTGAAAAACTCCCCCGCCGGAAGACCAAGGTTTTCTGTTCTACGTTAATCGGAGCAGAGTGAGTCGGCCCCTAAGGCGAGGCGGAAACGCGTAGTCGATGGGAAACGGGTTAATATTCCCGTACCGGATGTGGTTGCGATGGGGGGACGAAGAAGGCTAGGTGAGCCAGGCGTTGGTTGTCCTGGTGAAAGCATGTAGGCCGAGGAATCAGGCAAATCCGGTTCCTCTGAGGTCGAGATGCGAGACGAACTGACCACGGTCAGGAAGTCATCGATGCCACGCTTCCAGGAAAAGCCTCTAAGCTTCAGATCACATGCGACCGTACCCCAAACCGACACAGGTGGTCAGGTAGAGAATACCAAGGCGCTTGAGAGAACTCGGGTGAAGGAACTAGGCAAAATGGCACCGTAACTTCGGGAGAAGGTGCACCGGTTCGAGTGAAGGACTTGCTTCGTAAGCTCTTACCGGTCGAAGATACCAGGTGGCTGCAACTGTTTATTAAAAACACAGCACTCTGCAAACGCGCAAGCGGACGTATAGGGTGTGACGCCTGCCCGGTGCCGGAAGGTTAATTGATGGGGTTAGCTCACGCGAAGCTCTTGATCGAAGCCCCGGTAAACGGCGGCCGTAACTATAACGGTCCTAAGGTAGCGAAATTCCTTGTCGGGTAAGTTCCGACCTGCACGAATGGCGTAATGATGGCCACGCTGTCTCCACCCGAGACTCAGTGAAATTGAAATCGCAGTGAAGATGCTGTGTACCCGCGGCTAGACGGAAAGACCCCGTGAACCTTTACTATAGCTTTACACTGGATGCTGATGTTGTCTGTGTAGGATAGCTGGGAGGCTTTGAAACCACGTCGCCAGATGCGGTGGAGCCAACCTTGAAATACCAGCCTGACATCATTGGCGTTCTAACTCAGGTCCGTTATCCGGATCGAGGACAGTGTATGGTGGGTAGTTTGACTGGGGCGGTCTCCTCCTAAAGAGTAACGGAGGAGCACGAAGGTACCCTCAGCACGGTTGGAAATCGTGCATTGAGTGCAAGAGCATAAGGGTGCTTGACTGCGAGACAGACACGTCGAGCAGGTACGAAAGTAGGTTCTAGTGATCCGGTGGTTCTGTATGGAAGGGCCATCGCTCAACGGATAAAAGGTACTCCGGGGA
Organism: Cobetia amphilecti; assembly: GCF_020217465.1. GTDB lineage: Bacteria > Pseudomonadota > Gammaproteobacteria > Pseudomonadales > Halomonadaceae > Cobetia > Cobetia amphilecti. Next base: position 3,990,784 of record NZ_CP084115.1, on the reverse strand, counting down.
TAACAGGCTGATACCGCCCAAGAGTTCACATCGACGGCGGTGTTTGGCACCTCGATGTCGGCTCATCACATCCTGGGGCTGAAGTCGGTCCCAAGGGTATGGCTGTTCGCCATTTAAAGTGGTACGCGAGCTGGGTTTAGAACGTCGTGAGACAGTTCGGTCCCTATCTGCCGTGGGCGTCGGAAGTTTGAGAAGAGCTGCTCCTAGTACGAGAGGACCGGAGTGGACGAACCTCTGGTGTTCGGGTTGTCATGCCAATGGCATTGCCCGGTAGCTACGTTCGGACGGGATAACCGCTGAAAGCATCTAAGCGGGAAGCCCCCTTCAAGATGAGACTTCCCTGAGGCCTTGCGCCTCCTGAAGGGCCCTTGAAGACTACAAGGTTGATAGGCTGGGTGTGGAAGCACAGCAATGTGTTGAGCTAACCAGTACTAATTGCCCGTGAGGCTTGACCATATAACACCCAAGGGGTTTGCGCAGGCAAACGCCGGGATTGCGACAGGATCGAGACATATCGGTCAGCATGATTCATATTGCGAGTCGCGAGGCCATACGCCTCGAGACTCAGGCATCGCAAGATGCCACCGTTTCGCCTGACGACCATAGCGAGCGTGAACCACCCGATCCCATGCCGAACTCGGAAGTGAAACCGCTTAGCGCCGATGGTAGTGTGGAGTTTCTCCATGTGAGAGTAGGTCATCGTCAGGCACTTATATCGAACCGCCCCTGTAGCCTTGCTGCAGGGGCGGTTCTCTTTGTGTTCAGGAAAAGTTGTGCTCAGGAAAGAATGCGGCTAGAACAGTCTCTCCCTGCAAGAGTCGCGGATGGCCGCCCCATGACAGTCATGAAAAGTTCGTCAAGCACTTATACCGAGCCGCCCCTGTAACCTTGCTGCAGGGGCGGTTCTCTTTGTGGCCAGGAAAAATTGGCTCAATAGAAAATCCGTGTGCAGAAAGACGTGCATGGAAAAGTGGTGCGAGAGATAACCTTCCCAGGCTGCACAAGAAGAAAGTCTTTGGCTCATCATCGTGCTGTGATGGTTCTGCCATTGACGAAAAATGATGTGCGCTCTTTCTTTATCCCTGGTTTTGCCAAGCATCGCCCCTGCAGCTTTTGATGTGGGGGCGTATTTTTGTGCGGCTAGAAGCAACTCGCATGAACCTGTCAGCGTCGGAGTTCATCAGAGAGATGCTCACTTCCATCATGTCTGGGTCGGGAGTGGCGTCATTCGGGATATTTTTTATGCGCAAAACTGGGCTTTTTTGCGTGCGCCGCCAGGTGAAGAAAAGGGTGCTAAAGACGAGTCTTGTTGCCAGAGATCGGCTGGCTGGAGTGCTCCAGGTGCCAGAATCAGGGGTGTGAAGGCGAAATCTGGCCTGATCTTCAAAAAGCCCTTGCCCTCACGGTGGTTCGTGCGTAAAGTACGCATCCGCTGCCGGGGACGCATGGCGTTACCAGCGGTGAACGAGGTTTGCAGGTGATTGTTTTGCTTGGTGTTTTTGAAGTCCGCTTCGAGATCATCGGTTGACAATCCCGGGCGATTCGCTAGAATACGCCGCACTCCTTACGGAACAGGTGATCGAGCAACGCTCCTCACCGCTTGATGATGCTTAGAGGCAGTCGACTGACTCATTATCAAGTGCTTGACTTCTCAAACGTTCCGGGTAGAATATGCCTCCTCGCTTAACAGCGATGCTCTTTAAAAATTTGATCAGGTAATTCGTGTGAGCGCTTGCCGATGAGTGGTGACAAGGTCACCAAATATCGGAGCAAGCCTCTCACGAGAAGTTTGACTCTGAACCAAGTTTGGTCTGCTTAACAGACTATCAAGCTTTCAACTGAAGAGTTTGATCATGGCTCAGATTGAACGCTGGCGGCAGGCTTAACACATGCAAGTCGAGCGGAAACGATCCTAGCTTGCTAGGAGGCGTCGAGCGGCGGACGGGTGAGTAATGCATGGGAATCTGCCCGATAGTGGGGGACAACCTGGGGAAACTCAGGCTAATACCGCATACGTCCTACGGGAGAAAGCAGGGGATCTTCGGACCTTGCGCTATCGGATGAGCCCATGTCGGATTAGCTTGTTGGTGAGGTAATGGCTCACCAAGGCGACGATCCGTAGCTGGTCTGAGAGGATGATCAGCCACACTGGGACTGAGACACGGCCCAGACTCCTACGGGAGGCAGCAGTGGGGAATATTGGACAATGGGCGAAAGCCTGATCCAGCCATGCCGCGTGTGTGAAGAAGGCCTTCGGGTTGTAAAGCACTTTCAGCGAGGAAGAACGCCTTGGGATTAATACTCCCGAGGAAAGACATCACTCGCAGAAGAAGCACCGGCTAACTCCGTGCCAGCAGCCGCGGTAATACGGAGGGTGCAAGCGTTAATCGGAATTACTGGGCGTAAAGCGCGCGTAGGTGGCTAAGTCAGCCAGGTGTGAAAGCCCCGGGCTCAACCTGGGAACGGCATCTGGAACTGCTTGGCTAGAGTGCAGGAGAGGAAGGTAGAATTCCCGGTGTAGCGGTGAAATGCGTAGAGATCGGGAGGAATACCAGTGGCGAAGGCGGCCTTCTGGACTGACACTGACACTGAGGTGCGAAAGCGTGGGTAGCAAACAGGATTAGATACCCTGGTAGTCCACGCCGTAAACGATGTCAACTAGCCGTTGGGTCCCTTGAGGACTTAGTGGCGCAGCTAACGCAATAAGTTGACCGCCTGGGGAGTACGGCCGCAAGGTTAAAACTCAAATGAATTGACGGGGGCCCGCACAAGCGGTGGAGCATGTGGTTTAATTCGATGCAACGCGAAGAACCTTACCTACCCTTGACATCCAGAGGACTTTCCAGAGATGGATTGGTGCCTTCGGGAACTCTGAGACAGGTGCTGCATGGCTGTCGTCAGCTCGTGTTGTGAAATGTTGGGTTAAGTCCCGTAACGAGCGCAACCCCTATCCTTATTTGCCAGCGAGTAATGTCGGGAACTCTAAGGAGACTGCCGGTGACAAACCGGAGGAAGGTGGGGACGACGTCAAGTCATCATGGCCCTTACGGGTAGGGCTACACACGTGCTACAATGGCAAGTACAAAGGGTTGCAATACTGCGAAGTGGAGCCAATCCCATAAAGCTTGCCTCAGTCCGGATTGGAGTCTGCAACTCGACTCCATGAAGTCGGAATCGCTAGTAATCGTGGATCAGAATGCCACGGTGAATACGTTCCCGGGCCTTGTACACACCGCCCGTCACACCATGGGAGTGGACTGCACCAGAAGTGGTTAGCCTAACCTTCGGGAGGGCGATCACCACGGTGTGGTTCATGACTGGGGTGAAGTCGTAACAAGGTAGCCCTAGGGGAACCTGGGGCTGGATCACCTCCTTATCGACACTGTCTACTGCTCGCGGCAAGTGCTCACAACGAATTACCTGATCTTATTGCTGGCTTAGCCGGCAGTGGCAAGCGTGCTCATCACAGAGCGCGCTTCTCACTGTTCTCTGAACAGCCGCTCTTTAACAATGTGAATCATGCTGACGATAGATGTGTGCGCCAAGCGCATGTCTATCAAAACGATATGTCGGAGAGGTCCGACAGATTCGTAATCCTTGACAGACCCCTTGGGGTTATATGGTCAAGCGATTAAGCGCATACGGTGGATGCCTTGGCAGCCAGAGGCGATGAAGGACGTGATAGCCTGCGATAAGCGTTGGCGAGGTGGCAAATACCCTGCGACCCAACGATTTCCGAATGGGGAAACCCACTCACCATCAGGTGAGTATCTATAGGCCAATACATAACCTATAGAGGCAAACCCGGGGAACTGAAACATCTAAGTACCCGGAGGAAAAGAAATCAACCGAGATTCCCCAAGTAGCGGCGAGCGAACGGGGACCAGCCCTTAAGCGTGACAACTGACAGACGAACAAGCTGGGAAGCTTGACGATACAGGGTGATAGTCCCGTAGTCGAAGTCTGAGTCACGTGAAATCGAGTAGGTCGGGGCACGAGAAACCTTGACTGAACATGGGGGGACCATCCTCCAAGGCTAAATACTCCTGGCTGACCGATAGTGAACCAGTACCGTGAGGGAAAGGCGAAAAGAACCCCGGCGAGGGGAGTGAAATAGATCCTGAAACCGTATGCGTACAAGCAGTGGGAGCACCTTCGTGGTGTGACCGCGTACCTTTTGTATAATGGGTCAGCGACTTATATTCTGTGGCGAGCTTAACCGTATAGGGGAGGCGTAGGGAAACCGAGTCTTAACTGGGCGACCAGTCGCAGGGTATAGACCCGAAACCGGGCGATCTATCCATGGCCAGGGTGAAGATTGAGTAACATCAATTGGAGGCCCGAACCCAAGTATGTTGAAAAATGCTGGGATGAGCTGTGGATCGGAGTGAAAGGCTAATCAAGCCCGGAGATAGCTGGTTCTCCTCGAAAGCTATTTAGGTAGCGCCTCACGTATCACCGCTGGGGGTAGAGCACTGTTTCGGCTAGGGGGTCATCCCGACTTACCAACCCGAGGCAAACTCCGAATACCAGTGAGTGCAGCGTGGGAGACACACAGCGGGTGCTAACGTCCGTTGTGAAAAGGGAAACAACCCAGACCGTCAGCTAAGGTCCCAAAATCCTGATTAAGTGGGAAACGATGTGGGAAGGCTCAGACAGCTAGGAGGTTGGCTTAGAAGCAGCCATCCTTTAAAGAAAGCGTAATAGCTCACTAGTCGAGTCGGCCTGCGCGGAAGATATAACGGGGCTAAATCAGGTACCGAAGCTACGGGTTCATCCTCTGGATGAGCGGTAGAGGAGCGTCGTGTAAGCCAATGAAGGTGGATTGAGAAGTCTGCTGGAGGTATCACGAGTGCGAATGCTGACATGAGTAACGATAAGGGGAGTGAAAAACTCCCCCGCCGGAAGACCAAGGTTTTCTGTTCTACGTTAATCGGAGCAGAGTGAGTCGGCCCCTAAGGCGAGGCGGAAACGCGTAGTCGATGGGAAACGGGTTAATATTCCCGTACCGGATGTGGTTGCGATGGGGGGACGAAGAAGGCTAGGTGAGCCAGGCGTTGGTTGTCCTGGTGAAAGCATGTAGGCCGAGGAATCAGGCAAATCCGGTTCCTCTGAGGTCGAGATGCGAGACGAACTGACCACGGTCAGGAAGTCATCGATGCCACGCTTCCAGGAAAAGCCTCTAAGCTTCAGATCACATGCGACCGTACCCCAAACCGACACAGGTGGTCAGGTAGAGAATACCAAGGCGCTTGAGAGAACTCGGGTGAAGGAACTAGGCAAAATGGCACCGTAACTTCGGGAGAAGGTGCACCGGTTCGAGTGAAGGACTTGCTTCGTAAGCTCTTACCGGTCGAAGATACCAGGTGGCTGCAACTGTTTATTAAAAACACAGCACTCTGCAAACGCGCAAGCGGACGTATAGGGTGTGACGCCTGCCCGGTGCCGGAAGGTTAATTGATGGGGTTAGCTCACGCGAAGCTCTTGATCGAAGCCCCGGTAAACGGCGGCCGTAACTATAACGGTCCTAAGGTAGCGAAATTCCTTGTCGGGTAAGTTCCGACCTGCACGAATGGCGTAATGATGGCCACGCTGTCTCCACCCGAGACTCAGTGAAATTGAAATCGCAGTGAAGATGCTGTGTACCCGCGGCTAGACGGAAAGACCCCGTGAACCTTTACTATAGCTTTACACTGGATGCTGATGTTGTCTGTGTAGGATAGCTGGGAGGCTTTGAAACCACGTCGCCAGATGCGGTGGAGCCAACCTTGAAATACCAGCCTGACATCATTGGCGTTCTAACTCAGGTCCGTTATCCGGATCGAGGACAGTGTATGGTGGGTAGTTTGACTGGGGCGGTCTCCTCCTAAAGAGTAACGGAGGAGCACGAAGGTACCCTCAGCACGGTTGGAAATCGTGCATTGAGTGCAAGAGCATAAGGGTGCTTGACTGCGAGACAGACACGTCGAGCAGGTACGAAAGTAGGTTCTAGTGATCCGGTGGTTCTGTATGGAAGGGCCATCGCTCAACGGATAAAAGGTACTCCGGGGATAACAGGCTGATACCGCCCAAGAGTTCACATCGACGGCGGTGTTTGGCACCTCGATGTCGGCTCATCACATCCTGGGGCTGAAGTCGGTCCCAAGGGTATGGCTGTTCGCCATTTAAAGTGGTACGCGAGCTGGGTTTAGAACGTCGTGAGACAGTTCGGTCCCTATCTGCCGTGGGCGTCGGAAGTTTGAGAAGAGCTGCTCCTAGTACGAGAGGACCGGAGTGGACGAACCTCTGGTGTTCGGGTTGTCATGCCAATGGCATTGCCCGGTAGCTACGTTCGGACGGGATAACCGCTGAAAGCATCTAAGCGGGAAGCCCCCTTCAAGATGAGACTTCCCTGAGGCCTTGCGCCTCCTGAAGGGCCCTTGAAGACTACAAGGTTGATAGGCTGGGTGTGGAAGCACAGCAATGTGTTGAGCTAACCAGTACTAATTGCCCGTGAGGCTTGACCATATAACACCCAAGGGGTTTGCGCAGGCAAACGCCGGGATTGCGACAGGATCGAGACATATCGGTCAGCATGATTCATATTGCGAGTCGCGAGGCCATACGCCTCGAGACTCAGGCATCGCAAGATGCCACCGTTTCGCCTGACGACCATAGCGAGCGTGAACCACCCGATCCCATGCCGAACTCGGAAGTGAAACCGCTTAGCGCCGATGGTAGTGTGGAGTTTCTCCATGTGAGAGTAGGTCATCGTCAGGCACTTATCCCGAACCGCCCCTGCAGCCTTGCTGCAGGGGCGGTTCTCTTTGTGCGCAGGAAAAGAAAGCCCGACTCCCCCAGGAGTCGGGCTTTTTGCGTTCAATGTGCAAATACGGTGCCGAGAGACTGACAGCATGAGGTGCCAGGCAAAATGCCGTAGTCTCTGAGCACGACTCTTCGATGACGGGCTGGACGATGGATGAGCTGATGTTGGTGGGCGTCATGATGGCGTTGCTGGTACTGGGTGGTTCCTTGATGGGGTGGCTCAGCATGCTGCGCATCAAGGCGCTGGAGCAGCGACTGCGCGATATGGAGGCCAGGCTTGCTCGCGAGCTTCCTGCTCATGGCGCCCCGGTTATGCACACCCCCTTGCAAGAAGGGGGTGTGGACAAATCGCCTGCCGAAGTGCCGCCCCGGGAGGGACTGGCAGCAGCCGATGCAACACCACCGATCCGCGACTCGCGAGCCGCTGCATCATCCAGTGGCGGCCACTCTCTGTCCTACCGGCTGCTTCAGCGCTTGTTGCATGGCGCTGACTCCAGTCGTTCAGGCGAGAAGGGGCAGGGCGCAGACCCTGCAAGCAAGGCATCAGAGGTGCTGCCGGGGGGCATATCACGTCTGCTGACGCTCCTTCAGGAACACTGGATGATTCTTGTGGGTGCCTTGTCTCTGGTGATGGCAGGCATCCTGCTCGTCGGGTACTCCCTTGAGCAGGGCTTGCTGGGGCCGGGGGTACGGCTGGCGCTGGGTCTCGGGTTCGGCCTGAGCATGACGGTATTGGCCGAGTGGCTGAGACTGCGTACGTCCCAGTCATCGAGTTTGACAGGCGCCGTCAGCGGTGCCGGCAGTCTGGTGCTCGTGGCGAGCCTGCTGGCTGGTCACTTTCTGCTTTCGCTGGTGTCCATGCCGGTCACCTTCGTGCTGTTGGCAGCCTTGAGTCTGTGGATGCTGGAGCGTGCGCGGCACCATGGGCCGTGGTTGGCAGCATTGGGCATGTTGGGCGGATATGCTCTGCCCTTGGCGCTGCCCATTCACCAGCAGTGGCAGGAAGCCTCGACCTTGCTGTTGCTGGGGTATGCGGGTGTGATCGCGGCAGCGTGTCGTGTGCTGTACCGCCAGGTCGCGGTGAGCTGGCTGTATTGGGGCGGTCTGGTGGGAGCGCTCGCCTGGTGGTTGCTGTTGATGCCCTTCGGTATCTCCTCTGCCACGACATTGCTGGTGGGGCTGTTGCCCTGGGTGGGTGGTGTCTGGCTGGCCGTGCTGGCGTTGGGGTATCTGTGGGAGGAGGTGTGGGAGCCATCCACGGGCGCCGCAGAAAAGGATGAGCGGCAGGCGAAGACCTCACTTGCGACCTGGTTGCCCTGGCGCGCATCTCTTGACCTGCGTCGGCACTGGCTCGCCGGGGGGCTTGTCTCAGTGAGCGTCGTGCTGGGACTCTGGCTGCCCTGGCTGGGCAGTCTCGTGCATGGCGTCTCCTTTGACTCATTGGTGGCGCCTTCTGAAATGGCCGGCTCCGGTGTGTCCCTGTGGCATCGGGGGTGGCTGGCTAGCCTCATGCCGATGCTGGTGATTGCCTGGTCTAGTCGCCGCCATGCGGTGCTGTGGTCGATGGTGGTTGCTGGCAACGGACTCTGGTTGCTGGTGTGGGGGCTTGCTTTGACGGCACCGCTGTCGAGCAGCGCGATGATCAGCCCGCTGATACTGAGTGTCGGCCTGTTGTCGCTGGCGCGTTGGCGACCGCGTCATGATGCGGGTGAAAGAGCAGAGAGGTCGCTTGCAGCCTGTTGGTGGGCATTGGCGACCATGGTGCCGCTGCTGGCGTGGGCTCTGGCCCTCTGGCAAGACGTCATGCCATGGGCGAGCGGGGCGAATGATGCAGGGAGGCTGATCAACACAGGGCTAGTCAACATAGGGCTGCCGCCATTGATCTGGGGGCTGGTGTGCTGGGCAGGTGCCATGCGTTTCCAGGCGCGTGAAGGCGCTCAGCTTGCCGCAGGACTGTGGCTGCCGGCGCAGGCCGGAATATTCCTTGCCCTGGTGGCAGTGCTGGAGGGGCCATCGCTGACCCTGGCGCTGGCGCTGCAGCTATTGGGTTTGACCGCTTGTGAATGGCGCTGGTATCGCGAGGGGCATACCGCGGCGCGCTCCGTGTTTGCTGAGCTGTCACGCTTGCTGGCGTGGGGTGTCGTGGCTCGCTTGATGTATGGCATGGCGCATGACGACTATGCCGATATCGCGCACTGGCCACTGCAGATACTGCTGCCGGTATTGGCCTGTGTGGCCATGACCAGTCTCGGCATGCGCCACCGCCCGCGGACACAGCGCTGGCTGGAAGGTGCCGTTGTCCAGCTTGCCGTCGCGACGGTGGTGATGGAAATCCGTTATATGTTGACTGGTGGGAAGCCCTTCGAGGGCAGCCTCACCCTGGCGGAGCTTTCCCTGCAGGTATTGGCGCTGGCCGGGGTGGCGGCAAGCTACGCCTGGCGTGCTCGTGGCGCCGGTGCTGAGGCGCGGACAGGGACGCAGCTGTATCGCGTGCTGGCACTGGTGGTCGGCGGAGCGGCTGTGATCCTCTGGAGTGTCGGCGTGCTGGGCATCTTCAATCCGCTCTGGCACCCGGCGGATGTCGGGAGCTGGCCGCTGGTCAATTGGCTTCTGCCGGCATACGGCCTGCCTGCACTCGGCGCCGCTATGCTCTGGCGCATGACATCCAGGCGCGCACCGGACGTGGATACGGGAAGCGCCGCGTCACGCTCACGAATGCGCGGGCTGAGCGAAGTGCTCGGTCTGTTGTCAGCCGGCTTGTGGTTGGCGCTCAACTTGCGTCACTGCTGGCATGGCGCTGAGCTGGGGCTATGGCAGGGCATCGAGCAGGCGGAGCTATATGCCTACAGTGTGCTGATGCTGGTCGTCGCGGCGGCGCTGGTCGTGAGTGGCGCCAAGGTGGGGCAGCAGCACTGGCAGCGCATCGGACAGGGCATTCTGATCCTCACCGTGATCAAGGTGGGGGTATGGGATACCGCCACCCTTGAGGGGCTGTGGCGAGTAGGTTCATGGCTGGGACTGGGCAGTGTCCTGATGCTGCTTTCTGCCTTGTTCAATCGCCTGGCAGGGGCGGGAATGCGTGCCGGGGAGCGGAATTGACGAAAAGAGCGTTATCTTTGGTCGTTGTTCTTGGCTCGCAAGCCCATGAATCCGATAGAATGTGCGCTTTTGCACAGGGACAGGCCTCCGCATGACCATCCGTGATCTCATTCGTCTGCTTGGAGATGGTGGCTACCACTCCGGAGAGGCCCTGGGCGAAGAGCTCGGGGTGTCGCGTACGGCGGTCTGGAAGCAGCTCAAGAAACTTGAGGCGCTCGACATTCCGCTGGAAGCCATCAAGGGGCTTGGCTATCGACTGGCCAACCCCATCGAGTTGCTCGATGGTCAACAGATCATCGAGGCGCTGCCGCGCGAGACTCGCAAACACCTGACGCGCCTGTTCGTCGAGGAGTCGGTGGACTCGACCAATACCTTCATCCGCGAGCGCTTTCGTCAGGGAGCCGGCCATGCCGAGGTCTGTCTGGCGGAGGTGCAGTCGGCTGGGCGTGGCCGTCGTGGGCGTGAGTGGGAGACCCCCTGGGGGCGCAGCCTGGTCTTCTCGCTTGGCTGGCGCTTCGAATCAGGCGCCGCATCGCTTGAGGGCCTGAGTCTGGCGATCGGCGTGGCGGTGGCGGAGGTGCTCGAGGCCGATGGCCTGCCCGCGCGCCTCAAGTGGCCCAACGATGTCCTGCTGCAGATACAGAAGGATCAACCCAAGATCGCCGGTATCCTGGTCGAGGTCACAGGGGATGTGTCCGGTCCCTGTGATGTCGTCATCGGTATCGGCATGAACATCGAGTTGCCGGCCTCCCGGCGCGAGGCGATCACCCAGCCGGTGGCTGCGATACGTGACATCATTCCTGGTGCTTCACGCAATCGCTATGCCGCGCGTCTGATGGAGTCATTGCTGGCACTGTTGCCCGAGTTCGAGTCGCAGGGCTTTGCCGGATGGCAGGCGCGCTGGAATGAGCGCAATGCCTTCAAGGGGCGTGATGTGGTGATTCTGCGCGGAGACAGACGAGAAGAAGCCGTGGCAGAAGGTGTCGATATCAATGGAAATCTCGAGGTGCGCATGAATGGCGAAACCATCACTCTCGCCGGTGGCGAGATCAGTCTGCGCGCCGTCTCATGATTCTGGATCTTGATATCGGCAACACCTTGTCAAAATGGCGTCTCAAGGACACCGTTTCCAGCGAGATCCGCTCGCGCGGCGCCGTCTGGACGCGAGAGGAGTGGCGGCCGGGCGCGGACATTCCTGACCTGGATGTCGTCACGGCCGTGCGTATCTCCAGCGTGGCGCGCAAGCAGGTGCTGGATGAGACGGTGGAGTTGCTGCGCAAGCAGGTCGGCGTCGTGCATGTCGCACACTCGACGCGGGAGGCGCTGGGCGTCACCTGCGGCTATGAAGAGCCGCAACGCCTGGGCGTCGATCGCTGGTTGGGCGCACTCGCCGGCCATCATCTCACCGGGGGCTGTTGCAGCGTCGATTGCGGTAGCGCGATCACGGTGGATTTCGTACTGCCGGGTGGCAAGCATCTGGGGGGCTATATTCTCCCGGGGCTGCGTCTGATGAAGGAAAGCCTCAAGCTGGGCACGCGCAATGTGGCCATCGACCCGGATACCGAGGTGGATACGTTGCTCGCGCCGGGTCGCAATACGGTAGAGGCCGTCAATCACGGCATCTACATGGCGGCCGTCAGCGCGGTCAATCGTCTCTATGCCGAGGTCTGCGATCGTGAAGGGGTAGCCTTGCCGCTACTGCTGACCGGCGGTGACGCGCGGGTGGTGGCGCGCGGTCTGCGGGTGCCGCATGCGCTGTGGCCAGACATGGTGTATGCCGGCCTGGAGGCGCTGTATCCATTGACCGCTGCCGAGCGGGCAGGGCGCCTGTCAGGTGCGCCCGACCAGCCGCGAGTGCCTGATCTAGAAAAACTTCGCTCAGGGCTTGCGCTCACCCAGATGCTTTGACATACTACGTCCCGTTCTGAGGCGATACATTCCCTCAAGCGCTTGAAGTAGAATGAAATCAAGCACTTGACAGCGTATCCCAAGCGACGTAAGATTCGTCGTCACAGATGGTGGGGTTCCCGAGTGGCCAAAGGGAGCAGACTGTAAATCTGCCGCGAAAGCTTCGAAGGTTCGAATCCTTCCCCCACCACCAGATTCGCTTATGATGCCGTGTGCATCAGGGCAGCAAGAGTTGGAAAGCGGGCATAGTTTAATGGTAGAACCTCAGCCTTCCAAGCTGATGACGCGGGTTCGATTCCCGCTGCCCGCTCCAGTTCATCTCGCCAGTCGAGATTGCGCAAAGGTTTTGCTCGTGTAGCTCAGGGGTAGAGCACACCCTTGGTAAGGGTGAGGTCGGCGGTTCAAATCCGCCCACGAGCTCCATACAACGGAAAGGCGAGTCGCGGTTTGGCTCGTCTTTTTCGTTTCCGGCGACCTCCCAGGTCGCGGTCAAAGATAAGGCTTGTCAGTTTGGGTTGTCTCAGCTATGATGGCGCCCGCTGTTCATTCAGCCTTGTTTTTAGTCTCTGGAACACGCAAGTGTTACAGGCCAGTAGCTCAATTGGCAGAGCAGCGGTCTCCAAAACCGCAGGTTGGGGGTTCGATTCCCTCCTGGCCTGCCATCCTTCCCCAGGATGGTATTCGACTTCTTACCGATTCTCGATTCTAGCGATCGCTGCACCCTTGAGGAGTCTCTTTGATGAAACAGAACGCCGAGGTGCAGGAAGCGCGCCACGACGGGTTCAAGTGGTCGGTCGTTGTCATTCTTCTTGTGCTGGCTGTTGCTGGCAACGCCTATTTTGCTGACCAAGCGCTGCTTTATCGCGTGCTTGGCGTCGTCGTGCTTGGTGTTGCAGCGGCTGCTCTGGCGATCACGACCAACAAAGGCCGTGATGTTGTCGAGCTGGCAAGTAGTGCGCGCCGCGAGATCCAGCGCGTCGTTTGGCCGACCCGACAGGAAACTGTCCAGACAACTGCCATCGTGCTGGGTGCCGTGCTTATCGTGGGCCTGTTGCTATGGCTCATCGATACCACCCTCGGCTGGCTGATGTCCGGCATCGTCAGTTAACGGAGTTTCCATGTCCAAGCGTTGGTATGTCATACACGCCTATTCCGGTTTCGAAAAGCAGGTCATGCGTTCGCTCAACGAGCGTGTGAAGCTTTACGCCATGGAAGATCACTTCGGTGAGATTCTCGTGCCGGTCGAAGAAATCGTCGAAATGCGTGACGGCAAGCGCCGCAAGAGCGAGCGCAAGTTCTACCCGGGCTACGTGCTGGTCGAGATGGACATGAATGATCAGTCCTGGCACCTGGTGAATGAAACCCCGCGCGTCATGGGTTTCATTGGCGGAACCCCGGAGAAGCCGGCAGCGATTACCCAGAAAGAAGCCGACGCCATGCTGCGTCGCGTTCAGGATGGCACCGACAAGCCGCGTCCGAAGACTCTCTTCGAGCCGGGTGAAACGGTGCGTGTCACTGATGGTCCGTTCGCGGACTTCAATGGCGTAGTCGAAGAAGTGAATTACGAAAAGAGCCGTCTGCAGGTCAGCGTGCTGATCTTCGGGCGTGCTACGCCGGTGGAGCTCGAGTTCTCCCAGGTCGAGAAGGACTGATCTCAGGGTCATCATCTCACCTGTTTGAATACGAGCATCACGGCAACACGACGGGTCGCCTGAGGCGGCCCGGTTTTACGGGGAGCCGCAAGGCGCTACCACCCATACTGGAGTCCTATCATGGCCAAGAAAGTACAGGCTTACATCAAGCTGCAGGTTGCAGCCGGTAAAGCTAACCCGAGCCCGCCCGTGGGTCCTGCCCTCGGTCAGCACGGTGTCAACATCATGGAGTTCTGTAAAGCGTTCAACGCCGCTACCCAGAACGTCGAGCCGGGTCTCCCGACTCCCGTAGTCATCACTGTCTACTCCGACCGTAGCTTCACTTTCGTTACCAAGACGCCGCCTGCGGCCGTCCTGCTGCTGAAAGCGGCTGGTCTGAAGTCCGGTTCTGGCGAGCCGAACAAGAAGAAGGTCGGTACCGTGACTCGCGCTCAGCTCGAAGAGATCGCGACCACCAAGGAACCGGACCTGACAGCTTCCAATCTGGACGCTGCTGTTCGCACCATCGCCGGTACTGCCCGTAGCATGGGCCTGAACGTGGAGGGTCTTTGATCATGGCCAAGATTTCAAAGCGCGCCCAGGCGATCAACGCGAAAGTTGAATCCGGCAAGGTCTACAGCGTCGAAGAAGCTGTTGCTCTGCTGTCCGAGCTGTCCACCGTCAAGTTCAAGGAGACCATCGAAGTCTCTCTGAACCTCGGTGTTGACCCGCGTAAATCCGATCAGGTCGTTCGCGGCGCTACCGTGATGCCGAATGGTACTGGTAACGAAGTGCGCGTCGCTGTCTTCACCCAGGGCGCCAACGCTGAAGCAGCGAAGGAAGCCGGTGCAGACGTGATCGGCATGGACGACCTGGCAGAACAGGTCAAGAAAGGCGTGATGGACTTCGACGTCGTCATCGCTTCTCCGGATGCCATGCGCGTTGTCGGTCAGCTGGGCCAGATCCTCGGTCCGCGCGGCCTGATGCCGAACCCGAAAGTCGGTACCGTGACGCCTGACGTCGCGACTGCCGTGAAGAATGCCAAGGCTGGTCAGGTGCGTTTCCGTACTGACAAGAACGGCATCATTCACGCCGGTATCGGCAAGATCGACTTCAGTGCTGACTCCATTCAGGGTAACATTGACGCCCTGGTGGCCGAAGTCAAGAAGCTGAAGCCGAGCACTTCCAAGGGTGTCTACCTGAAGAAGATCACCCTGTCCAGCACCATGGGCCCGGGTCTGACTGTCGATCACGCCAAGTACGCGTAAGGCAGTCTCAGAATGTTTCACTTTGCGGTCCCCGTGCTCAGCCGCGGGGCGCCGTCAAAGACCGCAGGCGCTGGCCTTGTCATCTCGGTGACGGGGCCGGCTTAATCGCGCCGCGATGCTTGCATTGCGCGTAGCCTGCGCAGATGGTGTCCCAGCCCTGCTGGTGGCAGCCATCCTCCAAGACTCTCCCGCGCAGTTCTGGTGAGAGAGATGGTAAACCACTGGGGAATTCGTTCCCCGGCACGAAATGGAGTCAACACCGTGGCTTTAGGTCTCGAAGACAAGAAGGCAATTGTTGCTGAGGTCAGCGAAACCGCCAAGGGTGCTCTCTCCGTAGTCGCTGCCGACTCTCGTGGTGTAACTGTTGGTGCAATGACCGAATTGCGCAAACAGTGCCGCGAAGCGGGCGTCCAGCTGCGTGTTGTTCGCAACACTCTAGCTCGTCGTGCGCTGTCCGGTACCTCTTACGAGGTGCTGAACGAGTCATTCGTCGGCCCGACTCTGCTTGCATTCTCCATGGAACACCCGGGCGCTGGCGCTCGTCTGTTCAAGGAATTTGCCAAGAAGGTCGAGGCGTTCGAAGTCAAGGCATTGGCCTACGAAGGCGAGTTCATCCCGGCGGCGAATATCGACCGTCTGGCATCTCTGCCGACCCGCGATGAAGCACTGTCCAAGCTGCTGTCTGTCATGAAGGAAGCTTCTGCAGGCAAGCTGGTCCGTACTATCGCAGCACTGCGCGATCAGAAGGAAGCCGAAGCCGCCGCGTAAGCAGCGCTTTGACCTCCTGGCTGTCTCGTGCAGCCTGAATCGATTTCCGTTTGACCGAGCATCTTTGCTCCGCAAAGTTTAGGATTGCTAAAATGGCACTGACCAAAGAAGACATCATCAACGCCGTCGCTGACATGACCGTCATGGAAGTGGCTGAGCTGATCGAAGCAATGGAAGAGAAGTTCGGCGTTTCCGCCGCTGCCGCCGTCGTCGCTGGCCCGGCCGCTGCTGGTGAAGCCGCTGAAGAACAGACCGAGTTCGACATCGTTCTGACTGCTGCTGGTGACAAGAAAGTCAACGTCATCAAGGCTGTTCGTGAACTGACTGGCTTGGGTCTGAAAGAAGCCAAGGCAGCTGTCGACGGCGCTCCGGCCACCCTGAAAGAAGGCGTGAGCAAGGAAGACGCTGAAGAAGCGAAGAAGAAGCTGGAAGAAGCTGGCGCGTCCGTGGAACTCAAGTAACTCGTGTTCCAGGCTACGCACGCTGCGTAAGCTTCCTGGCTGGTGGCGGACTCCGCCACCAGCCTTTTTCTGTTGCAAGACGAATTATGACGGCGAGCCAGCCCGCAAGGGAGGCTTGCCGTCCGCGCCTGATGGACATCGCCGCGCCATCAGGGATGAGCCGACCACGCATCGGTCACCCAAGGTGAACAAGCTGGGGAATACAGATGGCTTACTCATACACTGAGAAAAAACGCATCCGCAAGGATTTTGGCAAACTGCCCCAAGTGATGGATGTGCCTTACCTGCTGGCCATCCAGCTTGATTCCTACCACGACTTTCTCCAGCAGGACAGGGTGCCAGAACAGCGCCTGGAAGTCGGCCTTCACGCTGCCTTCAAGTCCGTGTTCCCGATTGCCAGCTTCTCTGGCAACGCAGCGCTCGAGTATGTCAGCTACCGCTTCGGTACGCCGGCGTTCGACGTCAAGGAATGTCAGCTGCGCGGAGTCACTTACTCTGCACCGCTGCGCGTGAAAGTGCGCCTGATGATCTATGACAAGGAATCGTCGAACAAGGCGATCAAGGACATCAAGGAGCAGGAAGTCTACATGGGGGAAATCCCCCTGATGACAGAGAACGGTACCTTCGTCATCAATGGTACCGAACGTGTCATCGTGTCACAGCTGCACCGCTCGCCGGGTGTGTTCTTCGACCACGACAAGGGCAAGAGCCACTCGTCCGGCAAGCTGCTGTACTCCGCACGTGTGATTCCTTACCGCGGTTCCTGGTTGGACTTCGAGTTTGATCCGAAGGACAACGTCTACGTCCGTATCGACCGTCGTCGCAAGCTGCCGGCTTCCGTTCTGCTGCGTGCCATGGGCATGACCAGCGAAGAGATTCTCGGTACGTTCTTCGACACCACGATGTACCACATCGAGCGCAGCGGCTTCTCCGTTGAGCTGGTGCCGGCACGTCTGCGTGGCGAGACCGCCGCCTTCGACATCAAGGATGCCGACGGTAGCGTGATCGTGGAGGAAGGTCGTCGTATTACACAGAAGCACGTCCGTCAGATGGAAGCCTCCGGCCTCGAGCGTCTCGAAGTGCCGATGGACTACCTGTACGGCAAGGTGCTGGCCAAGGATCAGGTCGATCCGGCCACTGGTGAGCTGGTCTGCGAAAGCAACAGCGAGATCACTCCGGAACTGCTGGAGAAGATGGCTCAGGCCAAGATCACCCAGTTCGAAGTCATCTACACCAACGACCTGGATTGCGGTCCGTTCGTGTCCGATACCCTGAAACTGGATACCACGCGTAACCAGCTCGAGGCATTGGTCGAGATCTACCGCATGATGCGTCCGGGCGAGCCGCCCACCAAGGATGCAGCAGAGTCACTGTTCCAGAACCTGTTCTTCAGCGAAGACCGCTACGACCTGTCGGGCGTGGGCCGCATGAAGTTCAACCGTCGCCTGCGTCGCGAAAGCGATACCGGCAGCGGCGTGCTCGATCAGGACGATATCCTGACCGTCATGAAGGAGCTGATCAGCATCCGTAACGGCAATGGCGATGTCGATGACATCGACCACCTGGGCAACCGTCGTATTCGCTCTGTGGGCGAAATGGCGGAAAACCAGTTCCGTGTCGGCCTGGTCCGCGTCGAGCGTGCGGTCAAGGAGCGTCTGTCCATGGCCGAGAGCGAAGGCCTGATGCCGCAGGATCTCATCAACGCCAAGCCGGTTGCGGCGGCGGTGAAGGAATTCTTCGGTTCCAGCCAGCTCTCCCAGTTCATGGATCAGAACAACCCGCTGTCCGAAGTGACGCACAAGCGCCGTGTCTCCGCGCTTGGTCCGGGTGGTCTGACCCGTGAGCGCGCCGGCTTCGAAGTTCGTGACGTTCACGCCACGCACTACGGCCGTCTGTGCCCGATCGAAACGCCGGAAGGCCCGAACATCGGTCTGATCAACTCGCTGGCGACCTACTCCAAGACCAACAGCTATGGCTTCCTCGAGACGCCGTACCGCAAGGTCGTGGATTGTCAGGTCACCGACGATGTCGTCGATCTGTCCGCGATAGAGGAAGGCGATTTCATCATCGCCCAGGCCTCCGCGACCGTCGACGAGAACGGCCGTCTGGTCGACGACCTGGTTCAGGTTCGTCACCGTGGCGAGACCACCTTCATGGCGCCGGAAAAGGTCACCATGATGGACGTGTCTCCGCGTCAGGTCGTCTCTGTCGCTGCCGCACTGATCCCGTTCCTCGAGCACGATGATGCCAACCGCGCCTTGATGGGTGCGAACATGCAGCGTCAGGCCGTTCCGACTCTGAAGGCTGACAAGCCGCTGGTCGGTACCGGCATGGAGCGCTTCGTGGCGCGTGACTCCGGCGTCTGCGCCGTGGCACGTCGTGGCGGCGTCATCGATTCCGTCGATGCCAAGCGCATCGTCGTGCGTGTGCGGGAAGAAGAGATCATCGGCGGTGAAGCCGGCGTTGATATCTACAACCTGACCAAGTACGTGCGCTCGAACCAGAATACCTGTCAGAACCAGCGCCCGATCGTGCGCCCTGGCGACGAAGTCGCCATCGGCGACATCCTGGCCGACGGCCCGTCCGTCGACATGGGTGATCTGGCCCTGGGGCAGAACATGCGTCTGGCGTTCATGCCCTGGAACGGCTTCAACTTCGAGGATTCCATCCTGTTCTCGGAGCGTGTGGTGCAGGAAGATCGCTTCACCACCATCCACATCCAGGAACTGACCTGTGTCGCGCGTGACACCAAGCTCGGGCCGGAAGAAATCACTTCCGATATCCCGAATGTCGGCGAATCCGCACTCTCCAAGCTGGATGAGTCCGGTGTCGTCTACATCGGTGCCGAGCTGAACCCGGGCGACATCCTGGTCGGCAAGGTCACGCCGAAGGGCGAGACCCAGCTGACGCCGGAAGAGAAGCTGTTGCGTGCCATCTTCGGCGAGAAGGCGTCCGACGTTAAGGACACCTCTCTGCGTGCCCCGACCGGCATGAAGGCCACCGTCATCGACGTTCAGGTCTTCACCCGTGACGGCGTCGAGAAGGATCAGCGTGCGCTCTCCATCGAGCAGATGCAGCTGGCCGAGGTCCGCAAGGATCTGCAGGAAACCTACCGCATCGCGGAAGAGGCGACCTTCGAGCGTATGCAGCGCAACCTGGTCGGTCAGGCCGTCAACGGTGGTCCGAAGCTCAAGAAGGGCGACGTGCTGACCGATGACTACCTGGAAGCACTGCCGCGCCAGGAGTGGTTCAAGCTGCGTCTGCAGGACGAGTCTCTCAACGAACTGCTGGCTCAGGCCGATGAGCAGCTCGAGATCCGTCGTCGCGAGATGGACGAGCGCTTCGAAGACAAGAAGCGCAAGCTCACCCAGGGTGATGATCTGGCACCGGGCGTGCTCAAGATCGTCAAGGTGTACGTCGCCGTGAAGCGTCGTATCCAGCCGGGTGACAAGATGGCCGGTCGTCACGGTAACAAGGGTGTCATTTCCGCGATCATGCCGGTCGAAGACATGCCGTTCGATGGCAATGGCGAGTCGGTTGACGTCGTGCTGAACCCGCTGGGTGTACCGTCGCGCATGAACGTCGGTCAGATCCTCGAGACCCACCTCGGCATGGCCGCGCGTGGTCTGGGCGTGAAGATCGAGCACATGCTGCGCGAAGAGCGTGCCGAGCAGGTCAAGCAGATCCGCGAATTCCTCGACAAGGTGTACAACACCGTCGGCGGTCGCCAGGAAGACCTCTCCGTGCTCAGCGATGATGAAATCATCACCATGGCGCACAACCTGAAGAAGGGCGTGCCGATGGCAACGCCGGTCTTCGATGGCGCCAAGGAACACGAGATCAAGCAGTTGCTCACGCTGGCCGGTATCCCTGATTCCGGACAGATGGACCTCTACGATGGCCGCACCGGCGAGAAGTTCGATCGCAAGGTGACCGTCGGTTACATGTACATGCTCAAGCTCAACCACCTGGTGGATGACAAGATGCATGCGCGTTCGACCGGCTCCTACTCCCTCGTCACGCAGCAGCCGCTGGGTGGTAAGGCGCAGTTTGGTGGTCAGCGCTTCGGTGAGATGGAGGTCTGGGCCCTCGAGGCGTACGGCGCTGCCTACACCCTCCAGGAGATGCTCACGGTCAAGTCCGATGACGTGGAAGGCCGTACCAAGATGTACAAGAGCATCGTAGATGGCGATCACACCATGCAGGCGGGCATGCCCGAATCCTTCAACGTGCTGGTGAAGGAAATCCGCTCGCTGGGTATCGACATGGAGCTGGAAGGCTGACGCCGAAAAGCCACAAGTATTGACGGTCCGCAAAGCCTGGTGTCAGCAGCCAGGCTTTGCCCATGACAACTCCGCAACGGAGCGACCCATGAAAGATTTGGTGAAAGTTCTCAAATCGCAGGCGCAGTCCGAAGAATTCGACGCCATCAAGATTACCCTGGCGTCTCCGGACATGATTCGCTCGTGGTCTTTTGGTGAAGTGAAGAAGCCTGAAACCATCAACTACCGGACATTCAAGCCGGAACGTGATGGTCTTTTCTGTGCCAAGATCTTTGGCCCGGTGAAGGACTACGAGTGCCTGTGTGGCAAGTACAAGCGGATGAAGCATCGCGGCATCATCTGTGAGAAGTGTGGCGTTGAAGTGACCAAGGCGGCAGTGCGTCGTGAGCGTATGGCTCACATCGAACTGGCGAGCCCGGTCGCGCATATCTGGTTCCTGAAGTCTCTGCCGTCTCGTATCGGCATGCTGCTCGACATGACTCTGCGTGATATCGAGCGCGTGCTGTACTTCGAAAGCTTCGTGGTCATCGACCCGGGCATGACGACTCTCGAGAAGGGTCATCTGCTCAACGATGAGCAGTACTTCGAAGCGCTGGAAGAATTCGGTGATGATTTCGATGCCCGCATGGGTGCCGAAGCCATCAAGGCGCTGCTCGAGGACATCGAGCTGGAAGAAGAGGTCGAGCGCCTGCGTGAAGAGATTCCGCAGACCAACTCCGAGACCAAGATCAAGAAGCTGTCCAAGCGCCTCAAGCTGCTGGAAGCCTTCTACTATTCCGGCAACAAGCCGGGCTGGATGATCATGGAAGTGCTGCCAGTGCTGCCGCCGGACCTGCGTCCGCTGGTACCGCTGGACGGCGGCCGCTTCGCGACCTCGGATCTGAACGATCTGTATCGTCGTGTGATCAACCGCAACAACCGCCTCAAGCGTCTGCTCGACCTCAATGCGCCGGACATCATCGTGCGCAACGAGAAGCGCATGCTGCAGGAATCCGTGGATGCACTGCTCGACAACGGTCGTCGCGGTCGCGCCATCACTGGTTCCAACAAGCGTCCGCTGAAGTCGCTGGCCGACATGATCAAGGGCAAGCAGGGTCGTTTCCGTCAGAACCTGCTGGGCAAGCGCGTCGACTATTCCGGTCGTTCCGTCATCACCGTCGGCCCGACCCTGCGTCTGCACCAGTGCGGTCTGCCGAAGAAGATGGCGCTTGAGCTGTTCAAGCCGTTCATCTACGCCAAGCTGCAGGCCTCCGGTCACGCCAGCACCATCAAGGCCGCCAAGAAGATGGTCGAGCGCGAAGCCCCGGAAGTCTGGGATTTCCTCGCCGACGTCATCCGCGAGCACCCGGTGCTGCTGAACCGTGCCCCAACTCTGCACCGTCTGGGTATCCAGGCGTTCGAGCCGCTGCTGATCGAAGGCAAGGCCATCCAACTGCACCCGCTGGTCTGCGCTGCGTATAACGCTGACTTTGATGGTGACCAGATGGCTGTCCACGTACCGCTGACGCTGGAAGCCCAGCTGGAAGCGCGTGCGTTGATGATGTCGACCAACAACGTGCTGTCGCCGGCCAACGGCGAGCCGATCATCGTGCCGTCCCAGGACGTCGTGCTGGGTCTGTACTACATGACCCGCGAGAAGATCGGTGCCAAGGGTGAGGGCATGGCCTTCGCGAACCTGGGTGAAGTCGAGCGTGCCTTCGGTACGCACAGCGCTCACCTGCACGCGATGGTCAAGGTCCGTCTGACCGAGACGCTCAAGGACGAAGAGTCCGGCGAGCTGTACGAGAAGACGTCCCTGCACGACACCACCATCGGTCGCGCACTGCTCTTCCGCATTCTGCCGAAGGGCATGCCGTTCGAGCTGATCAACCAGGTGATGAAGAAGAAAGCCATCTCCGGTCTGATCAACGAGGCGTACCGTCGTGTCGGTCTGAAGGACACCGTCATCTTCGCTGACCAGCTGATGTACACCGGCTTCCGTCTCGCGACCTGGTCCGGCGCCTCCATCGGCGTCAACGACTTCGTCATCCCGGACGCGAAGAAGGTCATCATCGACGCGGCCGAAGACGAAGTGAAAGAGATCGAAGACCAGTTCTCCTCCGGTCTCGTGACCGCGGGCGAGAAGTACAACAAGGTCATCGATATCTGGGCGCGTGCCAACGACCGTGTCGCCAAGGAGATGATGGCAGGTATCTCGAAAGAGACCGTCGTCAACTGGAAAGGCGAAGTGGTCAATGACGAAGACGGCAAGCCGATGGAGCAGGACTCCTTCAACAGCGTCTTCATCATGGCCGACTCCGGTGCGCGTGGTTCCGCCGCACAGATTCGTCAGCTGGCTGGTATGCGTGGCCTGATGGCCAAGCCGGATGGCTCGATCATCGAGACGCCGATCACCGCCAACTTCCGTGAAGGTCTGAACGTACTCCAGTACTTCATCTCCACGCACGGTGCCCGTAAGGGTCTGGCGGATACGGCACTGAAGACCGCCAACTCCGGTTACCTGACCCGTCGTCTGGTCGATGTTGCCCAGGATCTGGTCATCACCGAAGCGGATTGCGGCACTCAGGAAGGTCTGATTCTGCACCCGGTCATCGAAGGCGGCGACATCATCGTCCCGCTGTCCCAGCGTGTGCTGGGTCGTGTCGTGGCGCAGGACGTGATCGATCCGGTCTCTGATGAGGTCCTGATCGCACGCGGCACGCTGCTCGACGAAGCCTGGTGTGCACAGCTCGATACCATGGGTGTCGATGAGATCATCGTGCGTACCACCATCGGTTGTGAAACCGTGCACGGTGTCTGCTCGGCCTGTTACGGTCGTGACCTGGCGCGTGGCCATCAGGTCAACGTCGGTGAAGCCATCGGTGTCATCGCGGCACAGTCCATCGGTGAGCCGGGTACCCAGCTGACCATGCGTACCTTCCACATCGGTGGTGCCGCTTCGCGTGCCTCCGCCGTGGACAGTGTCCAGGTCAAGCATGGCGGCAGCGTGCGTCTGCACAACATCAAGTCGGTCGAACGTGCCGATGGCAAGCTGATTGTCGTCTCGCGTTCCAGCGCACTGGCAGTGGCGGATGACCACGGCCGTGAGCGCGAATTCTACAAGCTCCCGTACGGTGCTGAACTGTCCGTACGTGACGGCGACCCGGTGGCCTCTGGCCAGTCCGTCGCCAAGTGGGATCCGCACACTCACCCGATCGTCGCGGAAGTCGCGGGTCAGGTGCAGTTCACGGACATGGAAGATGGCCAGACCATCAACCGTACCACTGACGAAATGACCGGCCTGTCCTCCATCGAGGTCATCGAAAGCGCTTCACGTCCGTCCGCGGCCCGTGACAAGCGTCCGATGATCATGCTGGTAGACGGTAGCGGCAAGCACGTGACACTGCCGGGCTCCAACACGCCGGTCCAGTACCTGCTGCCGGGCAATGCCGTGGTGTCCGCCGAGAATGGCGCAGCCGTCGGCGTGGGTGACGTCATCGCACGTATCCCGATGGAAGCGTCCGGTAACAAGGACATCACCGGTGGTCTGCCGCGCGTTGCCGACCTGTTCGAAGCACGTCGTCCGAAAGAGCCGGCCATCCTGGCCGAGATCTCCGGTACCGTGACCTTCGGCAAGGAAACCAAGGGCAAGCGTCGTCTGACCATCACGCCGGTGGAAGGTGATCCGTTCGAGCTGTTGATCCCGAAATGGCGCCAGATCAGCGTCTTCGAAGGTGAAACGGTCGAGAAGGGTGAAGTCATCTCCGATGGCCCGAGCAACCCGCACGATATCCTGCGTCTGCTCGGCGTCGCGGAAATGACCAAGTACATCACCACCGAAGTCCAGGAGGTCTATCGCCTCCAGGGTGTCGGCATCAACGACAAGCACATCGAAGTCATCGTGCGTCAGATGCTGCGCAAGGTCGAGATCACCGATTCTGGCGATTCCACCTTCATCACAGGCGACCAGGTGGAATACGCCCGCGTCGTCGAAGAAAACATGCGTCTCGAGGCCGACGGCAAGTTCCCGGCCAAGTTCGATCGCATCCTGCTCGGTATCACCAAGGCGAGCCTGGCAACTGAATCGTTCATCTCCGCGGCGTCCTTCCAGGAAACCACGCGAGTTCTGACCGAGGCATCTGTCACCGGCAAGCGCGATTATCTCCGTGGTCTGAAGGAGAATGTCGTGGTCGGTCGCCTGATTCCGGCGGGTACTGGCCTGGCCTATCACGACGAGCGTCGCCGCCGTCGCGATGGCCTGCCGCTCGCACCGGCCCCGTCGGCACAGGACGTCGAGCAGGAATTGGGCGCTCAGCTCACTGCCCTCGACGCGGACGACGACGACCTCTGAGGTCTTGCGCCCCGCCGTCTCTGACGGCGGGGTTGACGCCCTTGTGGCCCAAGCCCTAGAATATGCAGCCTTTAACAGTAGGGCAGGTGCATCCTGCCCTGTTGTTGGAAGGCAGTACAACCCATTGGAGCAAGCAAATGGCAACCGTTAACCAGCTCGTGCGCAAGCCGCGCAAGCGTCAGGCGTCCAAGAGCGACGTCCCTGCGCTGCAGGCATGTCCGCAGAAGCGTGGCGTGTGTACCCGTGTATACACTACTACCCCGAAGAAGCCGAACTCCGCACTCCGTAAGGTTTGCCGTGTTCGCCTGACCAACGGCTTCGAAGTCACTTCATACATCGGCGGTGAAGGTCACAACCTTCAGGAACACTCTGTTGTTCTGATCCGTGGCGGTCGTGTGAAGGATTTGCCGGGTGTCCGTTACCACACCGTTCGTGGTGCACTGGATACCTCTGGCGTGCAGAACCGTAAGCAGGGCCGTTCCAAGTACGGCGCCAAGCGTCCGAAGGCGTAATTCAAAGTTTAATATCGGTCTGATAAGAGTAAGGTCGGGCGTCGCGTCCAACGCGAGGCGTCCCGGGTTTACCTGAAGGACCCTTCTACTGAGGGCTTATCATGCCTAGAAGACGTGTAGCAGCTAAGCGCGAAATCCTGCCGGATCCGAAGTTCGGAAGCGAGCGCCTGGCCAAGTTCATGAACCACCTGATGATCAGCGGCAAGAAGTCTGCAGCTGAGCGCATCGTTTACGGTGCTCTCGATCGTGTTGCCGAACGCTCCAATGACGAGCCGCTGGACCTCTTCGACAAGGCGCTGGAAGCCATCCAGCCGATGGTCGAAGTGAAGTCCCGTCGTGTTGGTGGTGCAACCTACCAGGTGCCGGTTGAAGTTCGTCCTTCCCGTCGTCAGGCACTGGCCATGCGTTGGCTGGTGGACGCTGCGCGCAAGCGCGGCGAAAAGACCATGGTGCAGCGCCTCTCTGGCGAGATCCTGGATGCCGCTGAAGGCAAGGGTTCTGCTGTGAAGAAGCGTGAAGACGTGCACCGCATGGCAGAAGCCAACAAGGCCTTCTCCCACTACCGCTTCTAAACAACGGGGATACTCACCGTGGCACGCAAGACTCCACTTAAGCGTTACCGCAACATCGGTATCTGTGCCCACGTCGACGCCGGTAAGACTACCACTACCGAGCGCGTCCTGTTCTATACCGGCCTGTCTCACAAGGTCGGCGAAGTCCACGATGGTGCTGCCACCATGGACTGGATGGAGCAGGAACAGGAACGTGGCATCACGATCACCTCTGCGGCGACCACCTGCTTCTGGCAGGGCATGAGCAAGCAGTTCGACGAGCACCGTATCAACATCATCGATACTCCGGGGCACGTTGACTTCACTGTTGAAGTCGAGCGTTCACTGCGTGTTCTCGATGGCGCGGTCGTGGTGCTGTGTGGTTCTTCCGGTGTCCAGCCGCAGACAGAGACTGTCTGGCGTCAGGCCAACCGTTACGAAGTTCCGCGCATGATCTTCGTCAACAAGATGGACCGCGCTGGCGCGGACTTCTTCATGGTCGTCGAGCAGGTGCGCAAGCGCCTGGGCGCGAACGCCGTCCCGATCCAGATCAACTGGGGTGCGGAAGACGAGTTCAAGGGCGTCATCGACCTGATCAAGATGAAGGCCATTGTCTGGGACGAAGACAATCACGGCATGAACTACGAGCTGATCGACATTCCGGCCGAGCTGCAAGATACAGCTGCCGAATGGCGTGAACACATGCTCGAGTCTGCTGCTGAAGCGTCCGAAGAGCTGATGGACAAGTACCTTGAAGAAGGCGAGCTGTCCGAGGAAGAAGTCAAGGCTGCGCTGCGTCAGCGTACCCTGGCCAACGAAATCTGCCTCGTGACCTGTGGTTCTGCCTTCAAGAACAAGGGTGTCCAGGCAGTTCTGGATGCGGTCATCGAATACATGCCGTCTCCGCTTGAAGTCAAGGCCATCGAAGGTGAGCTTGACGACAAGGACGGTACCATCGAGACCCGCGAAGCTGACGACAAGGCTCCGTTCGCGGCGCTGGCGTTCAAGATCGCGACCGATCCGTTCGTTGGTACCCTGACCTTCATCCGCGTCTACTCGGGCGTGCTGAAGTCTGGTGATGGCGTCTTCAACTCCGTCAAGAGCAAGAAGGAGCGTGTCGGTCGTATCGTCCAGATGCACTCCAACTCTCGTGAGGAGATCAAGGAAGTCTATGCCGGCGATATCGCCGCATGTATCGGTCTGAAAGACGTGACCACCGGTGACACCCTGTGTGACCCGGATCACAAGATCGTGCTTGAGCGCATGGAATTCCCTGAGCCGGTCATCTCCGTCGCTGTCGAGCCGAAGTCCAAGGCCGACCAGGAAAAGATGGGTGTTGCACTGGGCAAGCTGGCCCAGGAAGATCCGTCCTTCCGCGTCGAGACCGACGAAGAGTCCGGTCAGACCATCATCTCCGGTATGGGTGAGCTTCACCTGGACATCCTCGTCGACCGCATGCGTCGCGAGTTCAATGTCGAGGCGAACATCGGCAAGCCGCAGGTGGCTTACCGTGAGACCATCCGTACCAAGGTCGAGCAGGAAGGCAAGTTCGTTCGTCAGTCCGGCGGTCGTGGTCAGTTCGGTCACGTCTGGCTTCGCATTGAGCCTCTCACTGCAGAGGACAAGGGCGACGACGAAGAAATGACCTTCAAGTTCGAGTCCGAGATCGTCGGTGGTGCGGTTCCGAAGGAATACGTGCCGGCCGTCGAGAAGGGCGCCGCTGAGCAGCTCAAGAATGGTGTCATCGCCGGTTATCCGATGATCGACGTCAAGGTCACGCTGTTCGATGGTTCCTACCACGACGTCGACTCCAACGAGACTGCGTTCAAGGTCGCCTCTTCCATGGCGATCAAGGCCGGTGCCCCGAAAGCGGGTGCAGTGCTGCTTGAGCCGCTCATGAAAGTCGAAGTCGTCACGCCTGAAGATTTCATGGGTGACGTCATGGGCGACCTGAACCGTCGTCGTGGCCTCGTTCAGGGCATGGATGATTCTTCCACTGGCAAGATCATCAATGCACTGGTGCCGCTGGGTGAGATGTTCGGTTATGCGACCGACCTGCGCTCACAGACCCAGGGCCGCGCAAGCTACTCCATGGAGTTTGCGAAATACGACGAAGCACCGAACAGCATCGTCGAAGCCGTCATCAATCAGAAGTAACCGATTAGCTAACGAAAGAGGTTATAGCAGTGGCTAAGGAAAAATTTGAGCGTTCGAAGCCGCACGTCAACGTCGGCACCATTGGTCACGTCGATCACGGCAAGACCACTCTGACTGCGGCTCTGACTCGCGTCTCTGCAGAAGTCTTCGGTGGTGACGCGCGTGCGTTTGACTCCATCGATAATGCCCCGGAAGAGCGTGAGCGTGGTATCACCATCTCCACCGCTCACGTGGAATATCAGTCCGAAGTGCGTCACTACGCGCACGTCGACTGCCCGGGTCACGCCGACTACGTCAAGAACATGATCACCGGTGCTGCCCAGATGGACGGCGCTATCCTGGTCTGTTCCGCTGCTGACGGCCCCATGCCGCAGACTCGCGAGCACATCCTGCTGTCCCGTCAGGTCGGCGTTCCGTTCATCGTTGTCTTCCTGAACAAGGCTGACATGGTCGATGACGAAGAACTGCTCGAGCTGGTCGAGATGGAAGTTCGTGAACTCCTGAGCGAGTACGACTTCCCGGGCGACGACACTCCGATCATCATCGGCTCTGCCCTGATGGCTCTGGAAGGCAAGGACGACAACGGCATGGGTACTACCGCCGTTGCCAACCTGATCAAGGCCCTGGATGCGTACATCCCGGAGCCGGAGCGTGCTATCGACCAGCCGTTCCTGATGCCGATCGAAGACGTCTTCTCCATCTCTGGCCGCGGTACCGTCGTCACTGGCCGTATCGAGCGTGGTCTGGTCAAGACTGGCGAAGAGATCGAGATCATCGGCGTGCGTGACACCACCAAGACTACCGTTACCGGTGTCGAGATGTTCCGCAAGCTGCTGGACGAAGGTCGTGCTGGCGAAAACGTCGGCGCCCTGCTGCGCGGCACCAAGCGTGATGACGTCGAGCGTGGCCAGGTTCTGGCCAAGCCGGGCTCCATCAAGCCGCACACCAAGTTCGAAGCCGAAGTCTACGTCCTGTCCAAGGAAGAAGGCGGTCGTCACACTCCGTTCTTCAAAGGCTATCGTCCGCAGTTCTACTTCCGTACCACTGACATCACTGGTACCTGTGAGCTGCCGGAAGGCGTCGAGATGGTCATGCCGGGCGACAACGTCCAGATGGTCGTGTCTCTGATCGCTCCGATCGCCATGGAAGATGGTCTGCGTTTCGCTATCCGTGAAGGCGGTCGTACCGTCGGCGCTGGCGTCGTGGCCAAAATCGTCGAGTAAGGTTCTCCTTACCTGACACAGAAGGGGGCCCTGATGGGCCCCCTTTTCTCGCATGTTTGACACCTGATGTCAGTCTGCCTATAATGCGCATCCTTTGAATGCGTGGGTGACGGCCTACGCCGTCGACATCCATTGGAGTTTTGGGCAATGCAAAACCAGAAGATTCGCATCCGGTTGAAAGCATTCGACCACCGTCTGATCGACCAGTCCTCTGCAGAGATCGTTGAAACTGCAAAGCGTACCGGTGCTCAGGTTCGTGGCCCGATCCCGCTGCCGACCCGTCGCGAGCGTTACACCATCCTGGTCTCTCCGCACGTCAACAAGGACGCGCGTGACCAGTATGAGATTCGTACCCACAAGCGCGTTCTCGACATCGTCGAGCCGACAGAGAAGACTGTCGACGCGCTGATGAAGCTTGACCTGGCTGCCGGTGTGGACGTCCAGATCAAGGTTGACTGATACCTCACTAGTCACTGCGGCCCAGCGCTCTCACTGATAGAGCAGCAGCCGCCACGCCGGGATGGCGTCATACAATGTGCTAGTGGAATGCTCTGGAAAGGGCAGCCATAGCGGGTGACAGCCCCGTACACTAAAGGAGACTGAACATGTCTATCGGTTTAGTCGGTAAGAAGGCCGGGATGACCCGTGTCTTCACCGAAGCTGGCGCCTCTGTGCCGGTTACCGTGATTGAAGTTGAGCCGAACCGCATCGTGACCATCAAGTCTCTCGAGACTGACGGCTACAATGCTATTCAGGTGACAACTGGCTCTCGTAAAGCCAAGCACCTCACCAAGGCAACTGCTGGTCAGTATGCCAAGGCGGGTGTTGAGGCTGGCCGTACCCTGATGGAATTCCGCCTGAACGAAGGCGACGAAGCTCCTGCAGTGGGCGGCGAACTCACCGTATCCCTCTTTGAAGCTGGTCAAAAGATTGACGTGACCGGCACCTCCAAGGGTAAAGGTTTCCAGGGCGCAGTTAAGCGCTGGAACTTCCGCACCCAAGACGCTACCCACGGTAACTCACTGTCGCACCGCGCGCCGGGTTCCATCGGTAACTGTCAGACCCCGGGCCGCGTCTTCAAAGGTAAGAAGATGGCTGGCCAGATGGGCAACGTCCGTTCCACCGTCCAGAGCCTGGAAGTGGTCCGCGTCGACGCTGAACGCAATCTTCTGCTGGTCAAGGGTGCCGTTCCAGGTGCTCCGGGCGGCGAAGTGATCGTGCGTTCCGCTGTGAAAGCTCGCTGAGGGGAATTAACCGATGAATCTTAATCTTGCAGGTGCAGGCGGCGCAGTAGACGTCTCCGATGCCACCTTTGGTAAGGACTTCAACGAGGCTCTGGTTCACCAGGTCGTCACCGCCTATCTGGCTGGTGCACGTCAAGGTACCGTGGCTCAGAAGACCCGTTCTGACGTGTCCGGCGGTGGCAAGAAGCCGTGGCGTCAGAAAGGTACTGGTCGTGCACGTGCCGGTACCATCCGTTCCCCGCTGTGGCGTTCTGGCGGTGTGACCTTTGCGGCGCGTCCTCAGGACCACTCGCACAAGGTCAACCGCAAGATGTATCGCGCTGCCATGCGTTCCATCCTGTCCGAGCTGGTCCGTCAGGATCGCCTGGTCGCGGTCGACGCTATCAGCGTCGAAGCTCCGAAGACCAAGCTGCTGATCGCCAAGCTCCAGGAACTGGGCCTTGAGAAAGCGCTGATCGTCACTGAAGAGCAGGACGTCAACCTGTACCTGGCCGCGCGCAACATCCCGTATGTTGACGTCGTCAATGTCGCTGGCGCTGACCCGGTCAGCCTCGTCGGTTACGACAAGGTGCTGATGACTGTCGCTGCCCTGCGCAAGTTCGAGGAGAACCTGGGATGAATCAGGAACGCGTATTCAAGGTCCTGCTTGGTCCTCACATGACCGAGAAGGCCGCGGTCGCTGCCGAGAACAACCAGTACGTGTTCAAGGTTGCCAGCGACGCGACAAAGCCCGAAATCAAGAAAGCCGTCGAAGCGCTGTTTGGTAAGAAAGTCGATCGTGTTCAGGTTCTGAACATGAAAGGCAAGACCAAGCGCACCGCTCGCGGTGTTGGTCGTCGCGCTGGTTATCGCAAGGCCTATGTAACTCTGGCCGCCGGCGAGACCATCGAAGACTTCTCTGGCGCCGAGTAAGGCAGGAGTACGGAACATGGCAATTGTTAAGACAAAACCTACCTCCGCCGGTCGCCGCCACCTGGTAAAGGTCGTCAATGACGAACTTTTCAAAGGTCGCGCGTACGCTCCGCTGCTTGAAAAGCAGTCAAAGTCCGGTGGTCGTAACAATAATGGTCGCATCACTACTCGCCACATCGGCGGTGGTCATCGTCACCATTACCGTCTGGTCGATTTCAAGCGCAACAAGGATGGCATTCCGGCCATCGTTGAGCGTCTGGAGTACGATCCGAACCGTAGCGCGAACATCGCGCTGGTGAAGTACCTTGACGGCGAACGTCGCTACATCATTGCACCGAAAGGTGTCTCTGCTGGCGATCGTCTCGAGTCTGGTGTTAACGCACCGATCAAGAAAGGCAACGCTCTGCCGCTGCGCAATGTCCCGGTGGGTTCCACCGTTCACTGTGTAGAGCTGAAGCCAGGCAAGGGCGCCCAGATCGCTCGTAGTGCAGGTACCAGTGCCCAGGTCGTGGCACGTGACGGTAACTACACCACGCTGCGTCTGCGCTCTGGCGAGATGCGTAAGGTGCTGTCCGAATGCCGTGCAACTCTCGGCGAAGTGGGCAACTCCGAGCACAGCCTCCGTCAACTGGGCAAGGCCGGTGCTAAGCGTTGGAGAGGCGTGCGCCCGACTGTTCGCGGTGTCGCGATGAACCCGGTCGATCACCCGCATGGTGGTGGTGAAGGTCGTACCTCTGGTGGCCGTCACCCGGTCAGCCCGTGGGGCGTCCCGACCAAGGGTCACAAGACTCGCAAGAACAAGCGCACCGATAAGCTTATCGTCCGTCGCCGCAAGGCCAAGTAACAGATATTGAGGGGTAACGGCTGTGCCACGTTCACTGAAGAAAGGTCCTTTTATTGACCTTCATCTGCTGAAGAAGGTTGAGACAGCAGTGGAAAAGAACGACCGCAAACCGATCAAGACCTGGTCGCGTCGTTCCATGATCCTGCCGAACATGGTCGGGCTCACCATTGCCGTCCATAACGGTCGCCAGCATGTCCCGGTTCTCGTTTCTGAGGAAATGGTCGGTCACAAGCTCGGCGAGTTTGCTGCCACCCGCACATACCGCGGGCACGCTGCAGATAAAAAAGCCAAACGGTAAGCCAGAGAGGATTTAAGAGATGGAAGTAGCTGCTAAGCTGCGCGGCGCTCGTTTATCCGCCCAGAAGGCCCGTTTGGTGGCTGACCAGGTGCGCGGTAAGCCGGTCGCCGAGGCGCTGAATCTGCTCGCTTTCTCACCGAAGAAGGCCGCGAAGATTGTTCGCAAGGTTCTGCAGTCCGCGATCGCGAATGCGGAAGAAAACAACGGCATGGACATTGACGAGCTTCGCGTCTCGACTATCTGTGTCGACGAGGGCATGACGCTCAAGCGCATCCAGCCACGTGCCAAAGGCCGTGCGGATCGTATCTTGAAGCGCACTTGTCATATCACCGTCAAGGTAGCCGAGAAGTAGGAGACGACCAATGGGTCAGAAAGTTAATCCGACAGGTTTCCGACTGGGTATTGTCAAGGATCATACCTCTGTCTGGTACGCCGAAGGCGCTACCTATGCCGACAAACTGAACAACGATCTGCAGGTGCGTGGATTCCTGGAAGAGCGTCTGAAAAGCGCTTCCGTGAGCCGCATCAGCATCGAGCGTCCGGCAAACAACGCCCGTATTACCATTCACACCGCCCGTCCGGGTATCGTGATCGGTAAGAAAGGTGAAGATGTCGACCGCCTTCGTCGTGAAGTTTCCGAGATGATGGGCGTTCCCGTCCACATCAACATCGAGGAGATTCGCAAGCCGGAACTCGATGCCAAGCTGGTTGCTGCCAATGTGGCAGGTCAGCTCGAGCGTCGTGTCATGTTCCGTCGTGCGATGAAGCGTGCTGTGCAGAACGCAATGCGTCTGGGCGCCAAGGGCATCAAGATTCAGCTCTCTGGTCGTCTCGGCGGTGCCGAAATCGCCCGTACCGAATGGTACCGCGAAGGCCGCGTTCCGCTTCACACCCTGCGTGCTGACATTGATTACTCCACCTTCGAAGCTCACACCACCTACGGCATCATTGGTGTCAAGGTCTGGATCTTCAAAGGCGAGATCCTCGGTGGCATCGAAGAGGTGCGAGCCAAGGCGAAGCAGCCCGCGTCCGCACCCAAGAAGAAAGGCAAGTAAGGGGGTAATCGATGTTACAGCCCAAGCGTATGAAATTCCGCAAGATGCAGAAAGGTCGCAACCGTGGCCTGGCGCATCGCGGAAGCAAGGTAAGCTTTGGTGAGTTTGGCCTGAAAGCCACCGGCCGTGGTCGTATCACCGCTCGTCAGATCGAAGCTGGCCGTCGTGCCATCACTCGTCACGTCAAGCGTGGCGGTAAGATCTGGATCCGTGTCTTCCCAGACAAGCCGATCTCCAACAAGCCGTTGGAAGTTCGTATGGGTAAAGGTAAGGGTTCTGTCGAGTACTGGGTCGCTCAGATCCAGCCCGGCAAGGTCCTCTACGAGATCGAAGGTGTGTCCGAAGAGCTGGCCCGTGAAGCATTTAGCCTGGCCGCTATGAAGATGCCGATCTCCACCACCTTTGTTAAGCGGACGGTGATGTGATGAAAGCCCAAGAACTCCGTGAAAAGTCAGTCGAGGCGCTCCAGGAGCAGTTGTTCGAACTGCTGCGTGAGCAATTCAATCTGCGCATGCAGAAGGCAACAGGCCAGCTGAGCCAGGTTCACCTGCTCAAGCAGACTCGTCGCCAAATTGCTCAGGTTAAGACTGTGCTCAACCAGAAGTCAGGTGAGTAAAATGGCCGAAGAAACTAAAGCACGCACACTCACCGGCAAGGTGGTGAGTGACAAGATGGAAAAATCCATCGTTGTCATGGTCGAGCGCCGTGAGCGTCACCCGATCTATGGCAAGTACCTGAGACGCTCCACCAAGCTGCACGCCCATGATGAGGCGAATCAGGCTCGGATCGGTGACACCGTCTCTATCGCCGAGACTCGTCCGCTGTCCAAGAAGAAAGCCTGGACCCTGGTCGAGGTGGTTGAACAGGCCAAGGGTTAATCCCTAGGCCAGTTCCCACCAGGCAGTCAGATTAGGTTTGGAGAAAACCGATGATTCAGACTCAGACAATGCTGGATGTCGCCGACAACAGTGGCGCGCGCCGGGTGCAATGCATCAAGGTGCTGGGTGGTTCACACCGCCGTTACGCTCGTGTTGGAGACATCATCAAGGTCACCGTCAAAGAAGCTATCCCGCGTGGCAAGGTCAAGAAAGGCCAGGTCATGAAGGCAGTGGTCGTTCGTACCAAAGCCGGTGTCCGTCGTAATGACGGTTCCGTGATCCGCTTCGACGGTAATGCGGCCGTTCTGTTGAACAACACCAACGAACAGCCGATCGGTACCCGTATCTTCGGCCCGGTTACCCGTGAACTTCGCAGTGAGAAGTTCATGAAGATCATTTCCCTGGCGCCCGAAGTGCTGTAAGGAGCGGAAGCGGATATGCAAAAGATCAAACGTGACGATGAAGTCATCGTCATCGCCGGGAAGGACAAGGGCAAGCGCGGTACCATCAGCAAGGTGCTGAAAGGTGAGCGTCTGCTCGTGTCCGGTGTGAATATGATCAAGCGTCACACCAAGCCCAACCCGATGCTGGGCACCCAGGGGGGTATCGTCGAGCGCGAGGCTCCGATTCACGCGTCCAACGTGGCCATCTTCAACCAGGAGACCGGCAAGGCGGATCGTGTCGGAATCCAGGTACAGGAAGACGGTACTAAGGTACGCATCTTTAAGTCGACTCAGAAGCTGATCGACGCCTAACGCGAGTCGGGTACAACATGGCGAACTTGAAAGAACGTTATCAGAACGAAGTGGCCGCCCAGCTTAAAGAGCAGTTCGGCTACGCCAATGTGATGCAGGTTCCCCGCATCACCAAGGTGACCCTGAACATGGGTATCGGTGAAGCCACCGCTGACAAGAAGCTGATCGACAACGCGTTTGCCGATCTCCAGATGCTTTCTGGTCAGAAGCCCATCGTCACCAAGGCACGCAAGTCCATCGCTGGCTTCAAAGTCCGCGAAGGATGGCCGATCGGTGTTAAGGTGACCCTGCGCAGCGATCGTATGTGGGACTTCCTGGACCGTCTCGTGAACGTGGCTATCCCGCGCGTTCGTGACTTCCGTGGTCTGAACCCGAAGTCCTTCGATGGCCGTGGAAACTACTCCATGGGTGTGCGTGAGCAGATCATCTTCCCGGAGATCGAGTATGATAAGATCGACCGGATTCGTGGCCTGGACATCACCATCACCACTAGCGCCAACACCGATGATGAAGGTCGTGCGTTGCTGGGCGCGCTGAACTTCCCGTTCAAGAAATAAGGGTGGATCATGGCAAAGAAAAGCATGGTTGAGCGCGAGCTCAAGCGCACCAAGCTGGTCGCTAAGTACGCCGCCAAACGCGACGCACTGAAGACCATCATCAACGACGTCAACGCTTCTGAAGAAGAGCGCTTCGACGCACAGCTGAAGCTGCAGCAGCTGCCGCGTGATGCCAGCCCGGTCCGTCAGCGTAACCGCTGCCGTATCACTGGCCGTCCGCACGGCTACTACAACAAGTTCGGCCTGAGCCGCAACAAGCTGCGTGAAGCCGCTATGCGTGGTGACGTGCCTGGTCTGACCAAGTCCAGCTGGTAACACCACTGCAAGAATTCAGGAGCGCAACGTAAATGAGCATGCAAGACACTCTGGCGGATATGTTCACTCGTATCCGCAATGCGCAGATGGCCACCAAGGAGACGGTTACCATGCCGTCTTCCAAGCTCAAGGTTGAAGTGGCCCGCGTATTGAAGGAAGAGGGTTATATTTCCGAGTTTGCCGTCGCAGAAGGCGCCAAGCCGGAACTGACCGTGACCCTCAAGTACTTCGAAGGCAAGTCGGTTATCGAGAGCATCAAGCGTATTTCCAAGCCGTCCCTGCGCCAGTACAAAGGCAAGGGTGAGCTTCCGAAAGTCGCAGATGGCCTGGGTATTGCGATCGTTTCCACCTCCCGGGGCGTGATGACCGATCGTGCGGCCCGTCAAGCTGGTGTCGGCGGCGAAGTCCTCTGCACCGTATTCTAGGAGTTTGGAATGTCCCGCGTAGCCAAGTATCCGGTTAAATTGCCGAACGGCGTCGAGGCAAAGCTCGACGGCGACAAGCTGACCGTGAAGGGCAGCAAAGGCCAGCTGGAACTGACCGTCCACCAGGACGTGGTCATCTCTATGGAAGAAGGTCAAATGACCTTCGCTCCGTCCGAGACCGCCAAGAACTGGGCAATGGTTGGTACCACT
Source organism: Cobetia amphilecti (assembly GCF_020217465.1). Taxonomy (GTDB): domain Bacteria; phylum Pseudomonadota; class Gammaproteobacteria; order Pseudomonadales; family Halomonadaceae; genus Cobetia; species Cobetia amphilecti. The sequence goes on along the minus strand of NZ_CP084115.1, from coordinate 3,954,296 downwards.
CGTGCTCTGGTCAACAACATGGTGTCTGGTGTTTCCGAAGGCTTCACCAAGTCTCTGGAAATCAATGGTGTGGGTTATCGTGCCCAGGCCAAAGGCCAGACAATCAACCTGACACTGGGCTTCTCACACCCGGTCGACTATGAACTGCCGGCAAGTGTTACGGCTGAAACGCCGAAGAACACTCAGATCGTCCTCACGTCTGCTGACAAGCAGGCTTTGGGTCAGGTCGCCGCAGAGATTCGCGCATTCCGTCCGCCGGAGCCCTACAAGGGCAAAGGTATTCGGTACAGCGACGAAGTCGTCCGTCGTAAAGAAGCCAAGAAGAAGTAAGGCAGGGTTATGAACGCGAAGAAAGAATCTCGTCTCCGTCGTGCCCGCCGCGCTCGTGCGAAAATCCGCGAGCTGGGCGTGTTTCGCCTGTGCGTGAACCGCACCCCGCGTCACATCTACGCGCAGATCATCTCGCCGGATGGCGGCCAGGTCCTGGCCACCGCATCCACGCTCGACAAGAGCCTGCGCGAAGGTTCTACCGGTAACTCGGACTCCGCCGCCAAGGTGGGTGCTCTGATTGCCGAGCGCGCGAAGGAAGCGGGTATCAAGCAAGTGGCTTTCGATCGCTCCGGGTACAAGTACCACGGTCGCGTGAAGGCCCTGGCCGATGCCGCACGTGAAGGCGGCCTGGAATTCTAAAGGGTTTTACGATGGCGAATATCGAACAGAAGGGCGGTGACCTGCAAGAGAAGCTCGTGCAGATCAACCGCGTCGCCAAGGTAGTCAAGGGCGGCCGTATCTTCGGTTTCACCGCTCTGACTGTCGTTGGTGACGGCAATGGTCGTGTTGGCTTCGGCCGTGGCAAGGCGCGTGAAGTGCCGGTCGCGATCCAGAAGGCAATGGACCAAGCTCGTCGCAACATGATCAAGGTTGACCTGAAGGGCCACACCCTGCAGTACCCGGTGAAGGCTCGTCACGGCGCATCCAAGATCTACATGCAGCCAGCGTCCGAAGGTACCGGCATCATTGCCGGCGGTGCGATGCGTTCCGTGCTCGAACTGGCAGGCGTCCATGACGTCCTGGCCAAGTGCTACGGTTCCACCAATCCGGTCAACGTGGTGCGCGCGACCATCAACGGTCTCGCTGCCATGAAATCTCCGGAAGACATCGCCGCCAAGCGTGGCCTGTCTGTCGACAAGATTGCGGGGTAAGGCACCATGGCAGCTAAGATCACGGTAACCCAGATCCGCAGCACCATCGGCGTCCTCGAAAAGCACAAGGCCACTATGAAAGGTCTTGGCCTGCGCCGCATCGGTCACACTGTCGAGCTGGAAGACACCCCCGCGGTACGCGGCATGATCAACAAGGTTCACTACCTTGTCCGTGTTGAGGGAGAGTAATCCATGAAATTGAATACCCTGAGTCCGGCCCCGGGCTCCAAGCACGCTGCAAAGCGTGTCGGTCGTGGTATCGGCTCCGGTCTTGGTAAGACCGGCGGTCGTGGCCACAAGGGCCAGAAGTCCCGTTCCGGTGGCAGCGTCAAGCCGGGCTTCGAAGGCGGTCAGATGCCTATGCAGCGTCGCCTGCCGAAGTTTGGTTTCACTTCCGCGAAGTCTCTGATTTCCGAAGAAGTGCGCCTGAGCGAACTGGCACTGGTAGACGGCGAGATCGTCGACCTCGAAACGCTGAAGAAGGCCAACGTGCTTCGTGATTCCACGAAGTTCGCGAAGGTCATGCTCTCCGGCGAACTGGACAAGGCAGTCACGGTTCGCGGCATTAAGGTCACCAAGGGTGCCCGTGCTGCGATCGAAGCTGCCGGTGGCAAGGTAGAGGACTAAATGGCTAAGTCAGGAAACGTACCGGCGATGCAGGGAAGTGGGTTGAGCGAACTCTGGGCGCGTTTGCGCTTCGTGTTCATCGCCATCGTGGTGTACCGAATCGGTGCACACATCCCCGTTCCCGGTATCAATCCTGACCAGCTTGCTGCCTTGTTCAGGGAAAACCAGGGCACCATCCTGAGCATGTTCAACATGTTCTCCGGTGGTGCACTGGAGCGAATGAGTATCTTCGCGCTGGGCATCATGCCCTACATATCCGCGTCGATCATCATGCAGCTCCTGACGGTGGTCTCGCCTCAGCTTGAGCAGTTGAAAAAGGAAGGCGAGGCCGGCCGTCGCAAGATCAGCCAGTACACGCGCTACGGCACGGTAGTACTGGCCCTGGTCCAATCGATCGGCATGGCAGTCGGACTGGTCGGAAACGGTGTCGCCTATTCCGCTGACTTCAGCTTCTACTTCACCGCCGTGAGTACGTTCGTGGCTGGTGCGGTGTTCCTGATGTGGCTGGGAGAGCAGATCACCGAGAAGGGTATCGGCAACGGGATCTCACTGATCATCTTTGCTGGTATTGTCGCCGGGCTGCCGAGTGCCATCGGCCAGTCTTTCGAACTGGCGCGCAATGATGGTGCCTGGAATGTGCTTCCGCTGCTGGCGCTGACGCTGCTCGCAGTCATTACCGTTGCCTTCGTGGTGTTCATCGAACGCGGCCAACGCCGCATCACGGTGAACTATCCGCGCCGTCAGGTTGGCAACAAGATGTATGCAGGTCAGAGCAGCTACTTGCCGATGAAGGTCAACATGGCCGGGGTCATCCCGCCGATCTTCGCGTCAAGCATCCTGCTGTTCCCTGCGTCGATGGGTCAATGGTTTGGCCAGAGTGAAAGCATGCAATGGTTGCAGACGGCATCTCAGGCTCTCGGGCCGGGTCAGCCACTGTATATCTTGCTTTTCGCTGCCGCTGTAGTATTCTTCTGCTTCTTCTACACGGCGCTGGTCTTCAATCCGAAGGATGTTGCTGACAACCTCAAGAAGTCAGGAGCGTTTCTGCCGGGTATTCGCCCAGGCGAACAGACCGCCCGTTACATCGATAAGGTGATGACTCGCCTGACGCTGTTCGGCGCCCTCTACATCACCCTAGTCTCCCTGATGCCTCAATTCCTCGTTGTTGCATGGCAGGTTCCGTTCTATTTCGGCGGCACCTCTCTGCTCATCGTGGTCGTGGTGGTCATGGACTTCATGGCCCAGGTGCAGTCGCATCTGATGTCAAATCAGTATGCGTCGGTGATGAAGAAGGCCAACCTCAAAGGCTATGGCAGCGGTGGCATGATGCGCTGATTGCGCAGCCCCTGTTAGCAAACTGGAGAGAACGATGAAAGTTCGAGCTTCCGTCAAGAAAATTTGCCGTAACTGCAAGATCATTCGGCGTCGTGGCGCAGTGCGGGTCATCTGCACTGAGCCCCGCCACAAGCAGCGTCAGGGTTAATTCCCTCGACCCGCTTAGCTGAATACAAGCTCGGGTGCTGGCATACCCCCTTGTTCCCAATGGGATCAAGGGGTATGCTATTGCGCCCTTTGTGGATGTAAAATCCGCCGCTAACCTTTCGGAGAAAACTGATGGCCCGTATTGCTGGCGTCAATATCCCGGACAACAAGCACGCGGCGATCTCGCTGACTTATATCTTCGGGATTGGCCGTACGCGTGCACAGCAGATCTGCGCCGCTCTCGGTTTAGAACCGAGCGTCAAGATCGCTGATCTGTCTGTTGAACAACTGGACCTGGTTCGTGCCGAGGTGGGTAAGTACACCGTCGAAGGCGACCTGCGTCGTGAGATCACGCTGAACATCAAGCGTCTCATGGACCTCGGTTGCTATCGTGGCCTGCGCCATCGTCGTGGTCTTCCGTTGCGCGGTCAGCGCACCAAGACCAACGCACGTACACGCAAAGGTCCGCGTAAACCGATTCGCAAGTAAACGAACTGGCGTTTAGACAGGAAACATCTAATGGCTAACCCGAGTAAGCGCAAGAAGGTTAAAAAGCAGGTAGTGGATGCCATCGCGCATATCCACGCCTCTTTTAACAACACTATCGTGACGATCACAGACCGCCAGGGCAATGCTCTTTCCTGGGCAACTGCCGGTGGTTCGGGTTTTCGTGGTTCTCGCAAGAGCACCCCGTTCGCTGCGCAAGTCGCAAGTGAACGTGCAGCGACCGCTGCAGCCGAATATGGTGTGAAGAACGTCGACGTGCTGGTCAAGGGCCCGGGTCCGGGTCGTGAGTCCGCCGTGCGTGCTCTCAATGCCGCAGGCTTCCGCGTGCAAAGCATCACCGACGTGACCCCCATCCCGCATAATGGGTGCCGTCCGCCGAAGAAACGCCGCGTTTAAGGAGACAGACTCATGGCTCGTTATATTGGACCGAAGTGCAAACTGTCTCGTCGTGAAGGCACCGACCTCTTCCTGAAGAGTGGCGTGACTCCGTTCGAGAAGAAGTGCAAATCCGAACAACCCCCGGGTGTTCATGGCCAGCGCCGTCAGCGTCTTTCAGACTACGGCCTGCAGCTGCGTGAAAAGCAGAAAGTACGTCGCATGTACGGCGTGCTGGAAAAGCAATTCCGCAACTACTACAAAGAAGCCGCTCGCCTCAAGGGTGCGACCGGTGAGGTTCTGCTCCAGCTCCTCGAGACTCGTCTCGACAACGTCGTCTACCGCATGGGCTTCGGCTCCACGCGTTCCGAGGCACGTCAGCTGGTCAGCCACAAGGCGATCGCCGTGAACGGCCGTACCGTCAACGTTGCTTCCTTCAAAGTGAAGGCTGGCGATGTGGTCACCGTTCGTGAGAAGGCCAAGAACCAGGCTCGCATCCAGCAGTCTCTGGCACTCGCTGCCAACCGCGGTGATGTCTCCTGGGTCGACGTCGACTCCAAGAAGATGGAAGGCACTTTCAAGGCTGTCCCCGAGCGTGGCGACCTGTCTGCCGATATCAACGAAAACCTGATCGTCGAGCTGTACTCCAAGTAATGTAACGCCGGGCCGATTCGTCGGCCCGGCTGGAGTACCCAGATTATCCGTTTGGCAGCCTTAAAGGTGTTCTTATGCAGCGCTCAGTGACAGAGTTTCTCCGTCCTCGCGATATCAAGGTCGAGGAAGTCAGCGCCCATCACGCGCGAATCGTCCTCGAACCCTTCGAGCGTGGTTTCGGCCACACCCTGGGGAATGCTCTGCGTCGCATCCTGCTTTCTTCCATGCCCGGCTGTGCCGTCGTGGAAGCTGAGATCGAAGGCGTTCTGCACGAGTACAGCGCCATTGAAGGGGTGCAGGAGGATGTAATCGAAATCCTGCTGAACCTCAAGGACGTGGCCATCAAGATGCATGGTCGCGACGAAGCTGTGCTGGCGCTGAACAAGAAGGGCCCGGGTATCGTGACTGCTGGCGACATCGCTGGCGACCACGATCTCGAAATCGTGAATCCGGATCACGTCATCGCTCACCTCAATGATGGTGGCGAGCTGAAGATGCAGCTCAAGATCGCTCGTGGCCGCGGCTACGAAGCGGCAGATGCTCGCATCTCTGCTGATGACGAGTCACGTGCCATTGGCCGCCTCCAGCTGGATGCGACCTTTACCCCGGTTCGTCGGGTCTCCTATGCCGTCGAGGCTGCGCGTGTTGAACAGCGCACCAACCTCGACAAGCTGGTGATCGACCTGGAAACCGACGGCACACTGGATCCGGAAGAAGCGATCCGCCGCTCCGCAACTATCCTGCAGGAGCAGCTGGCCGCCTTCGTTGATCTGGAAGCAGACAAGGAACAGGAAGTCGAAGAAGAGGAAGATCAAATCGATCCGATCCTTCTCCGTCCCGTAGACGATCTTGAGCTGACTGTTCGCAGTGCGAACTGTCTCAAGGCCGAGAATATCTATTACATCGGTGATCTCATTCAGCGCACCGAAGTTGAGCTGCTGAAGACCCCGAATCTCGGCAAGAAGTCCTTGAATGAAATCAAGGACGTGCTGTCCGCGCGTGGTCTGTCCCTCGGCATGCGGTTGGAAAACTGGCCGCCCGCAAGCCTGAAGGACGACAAGGCTTCCGCTTAAGGAAGCCCGGTCGGCTCAAGCCCCAGACTGGTAAGGAATCACAACCATGCGTCATCGTAAGAGTGGTCGTCACCTGAACCGTACCAGCTCTCACCGTGAAGCCATGTTCAAGAACATGTGCATCTCTCTGGTAGAGCACGAAGTCATCAAGACTACCCTGCCGAAAGCCAAGGAACTGCGTCGTCATATCGAGCCGCTGATCACCCTGGCCAAGCAGGACACCGTTGCGAACCGCCGTTTGGCGTTCTCTCGCACGCGCTCCAAGGAAGCGGTCGGCAAGCTCTTCAATGAGCTCGGCCCGCGCTACACCTCCCGTCCGGGCGGTTACCTGCGCATCCTGAAGTGCGGCTATCGCGCCGGTGACAATGCCCCGATGGCATTCGTCGAGCTGGTCGATCGTCCGGTTGCCTCCGAGGCAGCGGGCGAAGAGTAAGCTTCGGCTTGCTTCGTCCACAAGAAAAGGCCAACCCTCACGGGTTGGCCTTTTTTTATGCCTGGCAGTTGGCCGGGTGACACGGGCGTGTCATTTGCCGAAAGGTCCACACCTCGCCCCGGGGTGTGTTGAGAGTGTGCTGGGGCGAGGTGGATCAGAGGAGCTGAAGGGAGGTGAGCCGGCGCCTAGCTGCTGGTCTCGGCCTTCTTCTTGCTGCTCGAGTCGGCATTGGTGGCTTTCTGGCGCTCCAGCAGCGGGGCCAGGAAGCGACCGGTGTGCGAGATCTCCTGCGTGGCCAGTTGCTCTGGTGTGCCTTCGGCGATGATCTGGCCGCCGCCTGAGCCGCCCTCCGGACCGAGGTCGATCAGCCAGTCGGCGGTCTTGATCACATCCAGGTTGTGCTCGATCACGACCACGGTGTTGCCGTGATCGCGCAGGCGGTGCAACACGACCAGCAGCTGGCGAATATCCTCGAAGTGCAGACCGGTGGTCGGCTCATCGAGAATATAGAGCGTCTTGCCGGTATCGCGTTTGGCCAGCTCACGCGCCAGCTTGACGCGCTGGGCTTCACCGCCGGACAGCGTGGTCGCGCTCTGGCCGAGGCGGACGTAGGAGAGGCCGACATCCATCAGCGTCTGCAGGCGGCGGGCGATGGCCGGAACCGGCGAGAAGAACTCCAGCGCCTCCTCGATGGTCATCTCCAGCACTTCGTGGATGTTCTTGCCCTTGTACTGCACTTCAAGCGTCTCGCGGTTGTAGCGCTTGCCCTTGCAGACATCGCAGGGCACGTACATGTCGGGCAGGAAGTGCATCTCGACCTTGATCAGGCCGTCGCCCTGACAGGCCTCGCAGCGGCCGCCCTTGACGTTGAAGCTGAAGCGGCCCGGCTTGTAGCCGCGGGCGCGTGCTTCCTGGGTGCCTGAGAACAGCTCGCGAATCGGCGTGAAGATGCCGGTATAGGTCGCCGGATTGGAGCGCGGCGTCCGCCCGATGGGGCTCTGGTCGATATCCACCATCTTGTCGAACAGGTCCAGCCCTTCGATGGTGCCGTAGGGCGCGGGCGTCAGGGTGGTGGCCCGATTGAGCTCACGCGCCGCCAGCGGCATCAGGGTGGCATTGATCAGCGTCGACTTGCCCGAGCCCGAGACCCCGGTGATGCACGTCAGCAGGCCTGTCGGCAGCGTCAGCGTCACATCCTGCAGGTTGTTGCCGGTGGCACCGGTCAGGCGCAGCACCTTGTCAGGGTTGGCCGGAAGGCGGTAGGGCGGCACGGCGATCTCGCGCTCGCCACTCAGGTATTGCCCGGTCAATGAGCCCGGCGTGGCCTCGATCTGCTCCGGCGTGCCCTGGGCGACGATCTCGCCACCATGCACGCCGGCGCCCGGGCCGATATCCAGCACGTGGTCGGCGGCGCGAATCGCGTCCTCATCATGCTCGACCACGATCACGGTGTTGCCCAGGTCGCGCAGATGGATCAGCGTCTTGAGCAGGCGATCATTGTCACGCTGATGCAGGCCGATGGACGGCTCATCGAGGATGTACATCACCCCGACCAGGCCGGCACCGATCTGGCTGGCGAGACGGATACGCTGCGCCTCACCGCCGGACAGGGTGTCGGCGCTGCGCTCCAGGGTCAGATAGTCGAGGCCGACATTGACGAGAAATTCGAGGCGCGCCTGGATCTCATGCACGATCTTGGCGGCGATCTCGCCCTTGCGTCCCGGCAGGCTCAGCTTGCCGAACTCTTCCCACGCCTCGCCGATCGGCTGACGCACGACCTCGGAGAGCGTGCGGTCATCGACATAGACGTTGCGCGCTTCACGACGCAGGCGCGAGCCGTCGCAGCTCGGGCACGGCTGGACCGCCAGATAGCGGGCGAGGTCCTCGCGCACCATGTTGGATTCGGTCTCGCGGTAACGGCGCTCCATGTTGGGCAGCACGCCCTCGAAGGGGTGCTCGCGGGTCACCTTGCGGCCACGGTCATTCACGTAGCTGAAGGCGATGTCCTCGCGGCCACTGCCATTGAGCACGGCGTCACGCGCTTCATCGCTGAGCGACTCCCAGGCCGCTTCCAGCGCGAAGCCGTAATGCTCGGCAACGGCCTGAAGCTGGCTGAAGTAGTAGACGCTGCGACGGTCCCAGCCCTTGATGACGCCTTCGGCCAGTGACAGCTCAGGATGGCTGATCAGCTTCTCGGGATCGAAATACTGCTTCACGCCGAGGCCGTCACAGGTCGGACAGGCGCCCGCCGGGTTGTTGAAGGAGAACAGGCGCGGTTCCAGCTCGGCCAGCGCATAGCCACACACCGGGCAGGCGAAGCGCGAGGAGAAGACGAGGTCTTCCTGTTCGCCATCCATGAAGTGCAGGCGCGCGCTGCCGTCGGCCAGATTCAGCGCGGTCTCGAAGGATTCGGCCAGGCGCTGCTTGAGGTCTTCGCGCACCTTGAAGCGATCGACGACGACGTCGATGTCATGCTTCTTGTTCTTCTCCAGCGGCTTGAGATCATCCAGCTCGACGATCACGCCGTCGATGCGGGCCCGCACGAAGCCCTGGGCGCGCAGCTCTGACAACAGCTGGAGATGCTCACCCTTGCGGCCACTGACTACGGGAGCCAGCAGCATCAGCTTGCTGCCTTCCGGCAGGGCGAGCGCCTGATCGACCATCTGCGAGATGGTCTGGGCTTCCAGATCGATCGCGTGGTCCGGGCAGCGCGGCGTACCGGCGCGTGCATACAGCAGGCGCAGGTAGTCGTAGATCTCGGTAATGGTACCGACGGTGGAGCGCGGGTTGTGCGAGGTCGATTTCTGTTCGATGGAAATCGCCGGTGACAGACCTTCGATATGGTCGATGTCCGGCTTTTCCATCATCGACAGGAACTGACGTGCGTAGGTGGACAGTGATTCGACGTAGCGCCGCTGTCCCTCGGCATAGAGAGTGTCAAAGGCAAGTGATGACTTGCCGGAACCGGAAAGTCCGGTCACCACGATCAGCTTGTCACGCGGCAGTTCGACATCGATGTTCTTGAGGTTGTGGGTGCGCGCACCCCTCACCTGAATCCTGTCCATTGCCACCTCGGGCTGCGTCGATAAAAGCAACGATTATAAGGCGCGGGTGAAACACCCGGCAAAGGCTGCATGCTTTCAAAGCCGCCAAGCGGGCCTTAGAATATGCAGTCCATTGGTGGGCGACCACCGTTGGACGTCACATCTCGGCGACCCACGTGGTCGGCCTCCCTCTTCTTGACTGTCATGCTCCGGAGCCCGCCGCCGCCCATGAAAACCTCTCGACTGCTCGCGCCGGAACGCCGCGCCATCGTCGGCCTTGCCAGCCTCTATGCGACTCGCATGCTGGGGCTGTTCATGGTGTTGCCGGTGCTGGCGCTCTATACCCGTGATCTCGCCGGTGCGACGCCGACACTGGTCGGTGTGGCGCTGGGTGGCTACGGGCTGACCCAGGCATTGCTGCAGATTCCGTTCGGCTGGCTGTCAGACCGACTGGGGCGCAAGGCCGTGATCGGCTTCGGGCTCGGGTTGTTCATTCTGGGCTCGCTGGTCGCGGCGACGGCCGACAGCATCGAGATGATCATCCTTGGACGCTGTCTGCAGGGCAGCGGCGCCGTGGCGGGAGCGATCATGGCACTGCTGGCCGATCAGACCCGGGAGGAGGTTCGCACCATGGCGATGGCCTCCATCGGCATGTCGATCGGGGTCGCCTTCGCGCTGGCGATGGTCGCAGGGCCACTGGCCGCAGATGCCTTCGGCCTGTCGGGGGTCTTCTGGTTGACCGCCGTGATGGCCGTCGCGAGCCTGTTCGTGCTCTGGAAGCTGGTGCCAGCTGCGCCCAGGCGTCAACATCAGGATGTGGGGCTTGATAGGCGCCAGCTCAAGGGTATCCTCGCGAATTCCGCGTTGTTGCGCATGGATGTGTCGATCTTTGCGCTGCACATGATCCTGACCGCCTGCTTCGTGGCCATTCCCCAGCAGCTGGTCAATTTCGGCATCGCCCCGGCGCATCACGGCTGGATCTACCTGCCATTGATGGGGCTGGCCTTTGTCGCCATGCTGCCGCTGGTCATCGTGGCCGAGAAGTATCGGCGCATGAAGCCCGTCTTCCTGGGAGCCGTCGCGACCATCGCGACAAGCTTGCTGCTGCTGGGAGTCGATGGCATCGAGCATGCGGGGCTGGCGATGTTCCTCGGCCTGCTGTGGCTGTTCTTCGTCGCCTTCAATCTGCTTGAGGCGACCTTGCCGTCGATGATCTCAAAGCTGGCCCCGGCCGGTGCCAAGGGCACGGCGATGGGGGTCTATTCCACCAGTCAGTTCCTGGGCGCCTTCGTTGGCGGTGTCGGGGGCGGCTGGTTGACCGGGCATTTCGGTCTGAGCGGCGTGTTCTTCGCCATGGGGCTGGTCGCCATTCTGTGGCTGGCCGTGGTGTGGGGCATGCAACCGCCGCGACATCTGGGTAGTGAAGTGATCGGCCTGTCACCCGAGGCCGCGCAATTGTCGGCCGTCGAGCTGCAGACACGCCTGCTGGCGATCGCCGGCGTGGAAGAGGCGCTCGTGGTGCGTGAGGAACGGGTCGCTTATCTCAAGGTCACACGCGATACACTGGATGACAAGGCGCTGGCCCGTTTCACTCGCCAGCGTGATGACGAAACTCCGGCAGGCGCGGAAGTGCCTGCCAGCTGAACCCTGACATCGGCAACACATTGCCGGTGCACTCGATACCTTCTCCGGTGCCCATGGCGCGCCGGTCTATTTGCAGGAGTAATCTTCATGGCTCGTGGCGTAAACAAGGTCATTCTGATCGGTAATCTCGGTCAAGACCCGGAAGTTCGCTTCACCCCGTCCGGTAGTGCGGTGTGCAACCTGAACCTCGCGACGACGGACACCTGGAATGATCGCCAGAGCGGTCAGCGTCAGGAACGTACCGAATGGCACCGTGTGGTGATGTTCAACAAGCTGGCTGAAGTGGCCCAGCAATACGTCAAGAAAGGCTCACGCCTGTATATCGAAGGCCGCCTGCAGACGCGCAAGTGGCAGGATCAGAACGGCAATGACCGTTACAGCACCGAAATCGTGGCCAACGACATGCAGATGCTGGATACGCGTGGTGAAGGTGGCGGCGGCAACTTCGCTGGTGGTCGCCCGCAGCAGGCGCCTCAGCAGGGCGGCCAGCAACCGGCCGCAGCCCCCCAGCAGGGTGGCCAGTTCGGTGGTCAGCAGCCGGCCCCGCAGCAAGGTGGCCAGTTCGGTGGTCAGCAGCCGGCCCCACAGCAAGGCGGTCAGTTCGGTGGTCAGCAGTCGGCCCCTCAGCAGGGCAACAACTTCGGTGGCCAGCAGCCTGCCCAGCAGAACAACTCCCAGAACAACAATTTCGGTGCGCCGCCCGCGGGCAGCTTCGATGATTTCGATGATGAAATCCCGTTCTGAATAAAGTTTCTCGCCTGTGCGCCGATAGAGCGCGCAAGCGATAACGATGAAAAGGCCCTCGTTCAGCGAGGGCTTTTTTTTGAATCAACCATAAGATGTTCGCGATATTGTTTATGTAAGCGACTGTTTTTCATGAATTATCGCTGATCATGAGAAATGATTCCGAGCGCGACATCCAGTGGCTAGTGCCGCGCGTAAGGGAGGTTGAGCGCCAGTCCATTGCGGCTCATACATGCGTTGCAAACGAGCGTTGTGCAAAAAACGCTTCATGGCCGTATTCTCTTGGTATCTCGCCGTTGGACTGCCAGTGTTGTCGGGTGGCAATCCATGGCCTGAGAAGCCTGTCGTGGTACTCCAGAGAGGGTGCTGGCGACATGACGCCGTTGTCGGATTTCCGCCCCTATCTTGCCGACTGTGGCATGCCCCTGATGATTGAGGTTATTCATGCATGGCAGTTATTCCTACCCACTGGTCGCCCTGTCAATCGTAGTCGCCGTGCTGGCTTCACATGCAGCGCTGCAGTTGATTCGTCAGGTCGCGCTGGCCCCTTCGCGCGCCACCAGCCTCGGCTGGCTGGTGGGCGGAGCCGTGGCGATGGGGCTGGGTGTCTGGGCCATGCATTTCATCGGCATGCTGGCATATGAAAGCCCGGCTTCGGTCACCTATGCGCCCGGTCTGACGGCGTTGTCGGTGCTGATCGCGATGCTGGCATCGGGGCTGGCGCTCTGGGTGAATACGTTGCCACGCCTGACGCCGATGCTGTTGATGACCAGCGGGACCATCATGGGCGGCGGTATCGCCACGATGCACTACACCGGCATGGCGGCGATGCACATGAACATGCCATACCGCTATGACCCGCTGCTGTTCGCGGTGTCCATCGTGGTGGCGGTGGTGGCCGCGACGGCGGCTTTGTGGCTGGGAGGCTTCTTCTTGCGCCAGCGCCGCCCCAATCGTATCTATCAGGCCCTGGCGGCCGGTGCGATGGGACTTGCCATTGCCGGCATGCATTACATCGGCATGGCGGCGATGGAGATGATGCCGCTGACCACGCCCATCATCTCTCCTGCCGGGGCGGGCATGAACTCCGGGCAGAATCTGTGGCTGGCCCTGGCCATCGCGATCGCGACCCTGGCCGTGCTGGGGCTGGCACTCCTGGCCATCAGTGCCGAGCAGCGCATGCGTCGTAGTCGCCATTACCGCTCGCGTCTGGATGGCCTGCTGGAGTATCGGACCCGGGAGCTGCGTCATGAGCGCGATCAGGTGGCGGTCATGCTGGATTCCATCGATGAAGGAGTGATCAGCCTTGATCGCGAGGGCCATATCCAGCACATCAATCCCATCGCTGCCGAACTGTGTGGCTGGGACCCGTCGTTAGCCCGCGGTCGTCCCTGGGCGCGCATCTTGCAGCTGCGCCATGAAGGTACGTTGCAGTCGGTCTCCAGCCAGCTGGAAGGGGTCTTGCAGCGTGGTGAAGTGGTGCACATGTCCAGCCAGACGCTGCTGGTGGCACGTGATGGCAGTGAATGTGCCGTGGAGCTCAAGGCCTCGCCCGTGCGGCGTCGCAGTGGGGATGTCGAGGGGGCCGTACTGGTCTTCCGCGACATCAGCTATCGCCAGGCCATGATTCGGCGCCTCAACTTCCAGGCGCATCACGACAGCCTGACCGGCCTGCACAATCGCACCGCCTTCGATGACTCTCTCACCGCGGCGCTGACCGATGGCGGCTTTCACCAGCTGCTGTACCTGGATCTCGACTTCTTCAAGGTGGTCAACGACACCTGCGGTCACGCGGCCGGAGACACCGTATTGCGCGAGCTCTCCGCGCTGATGCGAGCACATGTGCGGGAAACGGATGTACTGGCACGCCTGGGGGGCGATGAATTCGCCGTGCTGCTCTATCGCTGTTCTCGCGAGCAGGCCATCGAGCGTGCCGAAGCGCTGTGCGCGGCCGTCAGTGCCTATCGCTACTACGATGAGGGGCGGCCATTCCAGTTGGGCGTCAGTATCGGGGTCGCGCCGGTCGAAAGTGGTGTCCAGGCCTCCGAGGTCCTGCGTCAGGCGGATGGGGCCTGCTACATGGCCAAGCAGAGCGGGCGCAATCAGGTGCATGCCTACCATGACGGAGATGCGGGATTCGAGCGCGCCCAGCGCGAGGTGCAATGGCTGCCGCTGCTGCACGAGGCGCTGGAGAATGATCGCTTCACGCTGTATATCCAGCCGATCCGCTCGCTGAGTGATGCCACCAGCAAGCCCTACTATGAGGTGCTGCTGCGCTACGTCAACGACTCGGGCGAGCACCTGGCCCCGGCGCACTTCATGGCGACGGCGGAGCGATTCGGCCTGATGCCCGAGATTGATATCTGGGTCGTCACCCAGGCGCTGCAGGTGCTGGAGTCCGATGATGGCCGCATCGAATCGGATGCCGTGCTGGCGATCAACCTCTCCGGCCAGAGCATGGGTGACCTGCGCATGCGCGATCAGCTGGCGGCGCTGGTCACGCAAAGCTCCGTCATGCCCCAGCGGCTGTGCTTCGAGATCACCGAGACGGCGGCCATCAGCAATCTGGCTCAGGCGCGCGAGTTCATCTACAGCATGCGTCGGCTCGGCTGCAGCTTCGCCCTGGACGACTTCGGCAGCGGCATGTCGTCCTTTGCCTACCTCAAGGAGCTGCCGGTCAACCAGCTCAAGATCGACGGCGCCTTCGTGCGCAACCTGACTCGCGATAGCCTCGACGCCGCCATCGTCTCCGCCATCTGTGGCATCTGTGCCCAGATGGGCATCATCACGGTGGCGGAATATGTCGAGCGTCTTGAGCTGATCCCCGCCCTCGAGCTGATCGGAGTCGACTTCGTGCAAGGCTACGGCATCGGTCGCCCTCACCCGATCGGCGCCCCTTTGATCTCCATCACTCCACGCAACAACGGGCCTGCAGCCAGTCTGCAAGGTTGATAGAATGACACCTTTGCATCGTCGCCTCTTGCGGCGATGCGCCTGTTTGCTGGAGCCTGCCTGTGAAACTCTTGCTGCTAGATGCCGGGCATTGTCTTGGCCTGGGTCTGATTCGTGCGGCCGGTACGCGCGCCGATCTTGAGCTCAACGCCGTCGAGTCTGACCGTATTGGTGCCGATGACATCCGCACCAGCCAGGCGGATGTCGTCATCGTGCCGCCGTTCGCACGCCCGGCCGATTCCGCACCTGCCGAGGTGATGGCGCATGCCGAGGCGGTGGAGCAAGTGCTGGCCGCCTGCATCGAGACCGGCACACCGCTGGTGTGGTGCGTGGCAGATCAGATGTTCGAGCAGGGCGGCGAAGGCTTGCTCGACGAGGACGAGGTGCCCTCGCCGATCGATACGGCGCTGCGCCGCGTCATCGCGACCGGTGATCGCATCCGTGCCGAGCTGCCCAATCACCTGATCGTGCGTCTGGGCCCGCTGTTCGGTCCGGAAGGGCGCGATGCCTGGTTGCCGACACTGATCGAGCGTCTGCTGGCAGGGGAAGAGGTGCGTGCCGCCGAGGACGTCATCCTGTGCCCGACCAGTGTCGATGCCGTGGCGATGGCGTTGATCGGCATGCTCCAGCAGCAGCGCTGCGGTGCGGATGCCTGGGGGGCCTACCATCTGGCCGGCACCGAGCCCATCAGCACCTACGCCTTCGTCAGTGTCGTGCGTACCCAGTTGATCACCCGTCTCGAGGGGCTGGGCGAGACGGTGGCCGCAGGCCCGCTCAAGGCGCTGACCCTCAACGCCGGTACGCCGCTGCGGCGTGTGCTCAACTGCCGTCGCGTGCTGGACACCTTCGGTGTGCATCAGAAGCCGTGGCGCCTCGAACTATCCCGCCTGATGGATGACTGGATCGCGCAGCGCGCCTCCGGCTCATCTCGCCCCGATTCGATCTGACCTGTGGAGACTGTGCCTGTGAATGCGCTGCGTAGCGTGCTGTTTTATGTAGGTTATTTCATGGCGTTGCTGCTCAGCGCCGTGGTGCTGGTGCCGCTGGCGGCCTGCCTTCCGCTACAGGCGCGCTACCGTGTCCTGCATAGCTACAACCATATCGTGCTGTGGTGGTTCCGACTGACCTGCGGCGTGAAGGTGCAGGTGAGCGGGCGTGACGCCTTGCCTGAGGGGGCCTGCGTGCTGCTGGCCAACCACCAGAGCGAGTGGGAAACCATCTACCTGCAGGTGGCCAAGCGCCCGCTATGCACCGTGCTCAAGCAGGAGCTGCTGAAGATTCCGGTCTTCGGCTGGGGGCTGAAACTGCTGGAACCGATTCCGCTGGATCGCACCCAGCCGGCCAAGGCGCTCAAGCAGGTGCTGTCAGTGGGCACCCAGCGCCTCAAGGACGGTTTTACCGTGCTGATCTTCCCGGAAGGCACGCGCATCGCGCCGGGGACGCGCAAGAAGTTCAACAAGTCCGGCGCCGCGATTGCCTGCCGTGCCGGCGTGCCGGTGGTGCCGGTGGCGCACAATGCCGGTGAGATCTGGCCCAACGACAGCTGGATCAAGCGCCCAGGCACCATCCATGTCGCCTATGGCCCGGCCATCGAGACGGCGGGGCGCAAGCCGGATGCGGTGATCGCCGATGTCGAGGCCTGGGTCGAGACCAAGCTACAGGAAATCTCCAGTGTCCAGCGTCCGCCGCTGGAAGAGGAAGCGGCAGCCGATAGCGTCGGCGCCTGACAGCTTGTCGCGCTTCTGATGCATCCGGTGCCCGCCAGCGAGTACCGGACAGCCACCAAAAAGGCCGCCCCGAAGGGCGGCCTTTTCGTGTCTCACACCAGCGCATATCAGCAGACTGCATGTCTGCTGAACGCGTGCTGCATCAGTCCTGGAAACGTTCCAGAATCAGGCAGGCGTTGGTGCCACCGAAGCCGAAGCTGTTGGACAGCACACGGTCGATCTTGACGCCATCACGACGGGTCGTGACGATGTCGAGGCCTTCGGCGCGGTCATCCAGCTCGCTGACGTTGGCAGACGCGGCAATGAAGTCGTTCTCCATCATCAGCATGGAGTAGATGGCTTCCTGCACGCCAGTGGCGCCCAGCGAGTGACCCGTCAGCGACTTGGTCGAGCTCATTGCCGGGCTGGCGGCGCCGAAGACTTCCTGGATGGCCTTGAGCTCGGCCACATCGCCCACCGGCGTCGAGGTGCCGTGGGTATTGATGTAGTCGATATCGCCATTCACGGTCGCCATCGCCTGACGCATGCAGCGTGCTGCACCTTCGCCGGACGGTGCCACCATGTCGTGGCCATCGGAGGTCGCGCCATAGCCGGTCACTTCGGCGTAGATCTTCGCGCCGCGTGCCTTGGCGTGTTCCAGCTCCTCGAGTACCAGCATGCCGCCGCCGCCAGCGATGACGAAGCCATCACGGGTCTTGTCGTACGGGCGCGACGCGGTTTCCGGCGTGTCGTTGTAGCTGGTGGACAGGGCGCCCATGGCGTCGAACAGGCAGGACAGGGTCCAGTGCTCTTCTTCACCACCACCGGCAAACACGATGTCCTGCTTGTTCAGCTGGATCTGTTCCACGGCGCTACCGATGCAGTGGGCAGACGTGGCACAGGCCGAGGAGATCGAGTAGTTGATACCCTTGATCTTGAACGGCGTGGCCAGACAGGCAGAGACGGTCGAGCCCATGGTGCGAGTGACGCGGTAGGGACCGACGCGACGCAGGCCCTTGGCGCGCATCACGTCTGCGGCCTCGACCTGGTTTGCGGAGGAAGCGCCACCGGAACCGGCGATCAGGCCGGTACGCTCGTGGGAAACCTGCTCTTCGGTGAGACCGGAATCGGCAATCGCCTGCGCCATGGAGATGTAGGCATAGGCCGCAGCATCCCCCATGAAGCGCAATTGCTTGCGATCGATGTGGTCTTCGAGATTGATGTCGACAACGCCGGCCACGTGGCTACGGAAGCCCAGCTCGGCGTATTCCTCTTTGCGGCGGATACCAGAACGTCCTTCGCGGAGCGATTCCAGGACCTGCTGGCGATCATTGCCCAGGCAGGAAACAATGCCCAGCCCGGTGACTACCACTCTACGCATGGGAGCCTCCCGTTCAGAAGTTCGCAGTGGAGGTGAACAGACCGACGCGCAGGTCGTTGGCCTGATAGATGTCGCGACCGTCAACTGTCACTGTACCATCGGCGATGCCGAGGATCAGCTTGCGAGTGATGACTCGCTTGATGTTGATGGTGTAGGTCACTTTCTTGGCGGTCGGCAGCACCTGGCCAGAGAACTTGACCTCGCCGCAGCCCAGCGCGCGGCCACGGCCCGGATTGCCCAGCCAGCCGAGGTGGAAGCCCACCAGCTGCCACATGGCATCGAGGCCCAGGCAGCCCGGCATCACCGGATCACCCGGGAAGTGGCAGTCGAAGAACCACAGGTCCGGAGAGATATCCAGCTCAGCAATCAGCTGACCCTTGCCGTGGCTACCGCCTTCCTCACTGATGTGAGTGATGCGATCCAGCATCAGCATGTTGGGAGCAGGCAGTTGCGCATTGCCCGGGCCGAAGAGTTCGCCCTGGCCACAGGCCAGCAGCTCGTCGCGAGTAAAGGAGTGTTGCTTGGTCACTGAGTCATTCCGAGTAGCGGGATGGTAATGCCGTACGAGGCACCTGAGCGCCTGAATGGGGCTAGTCTAATGGCTGGCACCCCTGAATGCACGTGGGGGCCAGACTAAAGGGCAGCAAGGGCGGGTGCAAATAAGTCCTACAGCTGGCGGGAAAGTGGTCGATAGGAGCTAGTGTGTGATTCGCGCGGGATCCTCTTTGCCGGCATCGGTCGCAATCCGCTGGAGCCGTGCCGAGAGTGGCCCGCTGCCTGCAAATGCAGGATCATCCCCGATGACCCCTTCCACCGAGAGCTGCTTATGTGGCCGCAAGCCCACTTCAATCGGCCCCTGATCATCGGGGCGCTCGTTGCCTTGACAGCGCTGCCCTGGTTGCCGGGGCTTGAGCTGCGTCTTGCCGCGTTGCTGCCTGCCGTTCTGGCGGGGCTGGACATCGCGCGCCAGCGTCGTCGCCAGCTGCTGCATCGTCAGCTGCTGGAAGCCGCCGTGCACCTGAGCAGTGATGGTCTGGTGATCAGTGATCGCCACAATCGGGTGCTGGCCGTGAACGCCGCCTTCAGTCATATCACCGGTTACGCACCGGAAGAGATCATTGGTCGCAACCCTTCCCTGCTGTCTTCCGGGCGCCATGACGAGGAGTTTCACGCCCGTTATCGCCAGGCGCTCGAGGTCAATGGCCACTGGGAGGGCGAGGTCTGGAACCGGCGCAAGCAGGGGGATGAATATCCCGAGTGGCTGCGGGCACGCCGTATCGAGCAGGGCGGCGATGTCTTCCATGTCGCTCTCTTTACCGATATCACCCGCCACAAGGCACGCGAGCAGGACCTGCAGCGCCTGGGGCTGGAAGACGCCCTGACGGGCCTGCCCAATCGCCGCCGGCTGGGCGACCTGCTGGTCAGTCGCCTCAATGGCCTGCGCGCCGGGGAGGCGATGGACCTGGCACTGATCGATATCGATGCGCTCAAGAGCATCAATGATGCCCTGGGCGCGGAAGGGGGCGATCGTCTGCTGCAGCAGTTCTCCCAGCGTCTGACGGCGCTGGCGCGCGGCGGCGTGGTCGGGCGCATCGGCGGCGACGAATTCGTGATTCTGCGCTCTACGGCGGGGGGCGAGCATACCGCCTGGGTGGATGAGCTGCGTCAGGTGTTGACCAAGCCCTTCGAGATCGGCGATCAGGCGCTGCACCTTGCGCTGTCGATCGGCAGCTGCCGCGCCCCGGAGGATGGCGTTGACGCCGATGTGCTGATGCAGCGCCTGGAAAGTGCCCTGTATGCCGCCAAGCGACATGGTCGCAATACCGACATGCGCTTCCAGCCTGCACTGGATGCGGGCGGTGACCTGCAGCTGGGGCTGGCGAATGACCTGCGGGTCGCCATCGAGAGCCAGGGGCAATTGCAGCTGCACTATCAATGTCAGCACGACGCCAGCACCGGCAAGGTCGCGAGTGTCGAGGCGCTATTGCGCTGGAAGCACCCGCTGCGGGGTGCCATCTCACCGGCCGAATTCGTGCCGCTGGCCGAGCGCCACGGCCTGATGCTGCGCCTGGGCAACTGGGTACTGCGCGAGGCAGTACAGCAGCAGGCCAGCTGGCGGCGCGCCGGTCATCGCCTGTGCATCTGGGTCAATGTCTCGGCCTTGCAGCTGATCCAGGGTGGCTTTGAGGCCTCGCTGGCGGGCCTGTTGATGGAGTATGACGTGCCTGCCAGCTCCATCGGGCTGGAGCTGACGGAATCGGTATTGCTGGATGAGCGTGCCGGCGACGTCTCACGACGCCTGGCGGCATTACGCGCTCGCGGCCACCAGATCGCGGTGGATGACTTCGGCACCGGCTATTCGTCACTCGCCTATCTGAAGGACCTGCCGGTGGACAAGCTCAAGCTGGACCGCGCCTTCATCCGCAGCCTGCCCGGCGAGCGTGCGGATGCCGCCATCACCATGGCGGTGCTGGCGATGGCCAAGGGCCTGGGCATGGAGATGATCGCGGAAGGCGTCGAGACCGCTGAGCAGCGTGAATATCTGGTATCGAATGGTTGCGGCTGGATCCAGGGGTTCTACTTCTCGCGGCCGGCGCCCGCGGGGGAGGTCATCGAGCGGCTCAATGGCTACGAGGCCGGCAATCTGGCCATCAAGGCCGCCTGAGGCGCTCAGGCGCGCTCGGCATGGCCATGAAGGCGTGCGATACCCAGGCACAGGCCGCCCCAGATCAGCGCCTGCGCCGGTAGCAGCCAGTCGGCGAGGGTCACACTGGCGAGCTGCGCCCCGCCGTAATAGGACAGCGGCGCACTGATGGCACCGCAAGCCGCCGCAAGCCAGGGCCGCTGCCACAACCAGCGCAGCGCATGATGGATCGTGCTGGCGAACAGCGGCCACAGACACCACATCCAGACAGGCAGGGGCAGCCAGTGCGCCCAGTCAGGCGTGTCCGAGGTGATGGTGTAGCCACCGGCCAGTGACAGGCTGCCATCCACCACCATGCCCAGCGCCACGAAGGCGGCCAGCCAGCGCAGCTCGCGCAGGCGCTCACTCGTCGGCACGATCAGCCACAGATGCACGGCCAATATCAGCGGCGTGGCCAGCAGGGCGACCGTCGAGCCGCCCAGTACGCAGCAGAACCAGCCGAGCTGAAAGAGCCCGGCATTGAGCAGTGCTCCAGGGCGCTCGGACAGCAAGTTCAGGCGTCCCAATCCTGGAGCCCCGCCTGTACCGGACGCGCCCCCGGCCCCCCCAGCAGCAGCTGACAGGTGCCGATGGTGCGCTCGCGGAAGCCCCCCTCGCAGTACGCCAGGTAGTAACGCCACATGCGCACGAAGCGCTCGTCGTAGCCCTGCGCATAGACCTCACCGAGACGCGCCTCGAAGCGCTGCCCCCAGGCCTTGAGCGTGGCGGCGTAGTGCAGGCCGATATCCTCGAGCTGCAACAGGTTCAGCTGGGTATCCTGTTGCATGGCGCTGAGAATCGCCGCATGGGACGGCAGGAAGCCGCCGGGGAAGATGTAGCGCTTGATGAAGTCCATCTCGCGGCTGGCGGCCACGAAGCGCTGATCGCGGATCGTGATGGCCTGCAGCGCGATCAGGCCTGCCGGTTCGAGCAGGCGCTCGAGGGTCTTCAGATAGGTCGGCAGATACTGATGGCCGACCGCCTCGATCATCTCCACCGAGACGATGCGATCGAAGCGGCCTTCCAGTGCCCGGTAGTCTTCCTTGAGCAGCGTGATGCGATCTTCCAGCCCTTCCGCGGCGATGCGCGCCTGGGTATAGGCGTGCTGCTCATCGGAGATGGTCGTGGTGGTCACGCGGCAGCCGCGTGTTCTTGCGGCATGGATCGCCAGCCCGCCCCAGCCGGTGCCGATTTCCAGCAGGTGATGCTGCGGCCCGAGTTCCAGCAGGTTGAACAGTTTCTCCAGCTTGTGGGTGGAGGCCGCCTCCAGACTGGCTTCGGGATAGGGGAACACCGCCGCGGAATACATGCGGTGCTCGCGATCGAGAAACAGCTCGAAGAGATCATTGCCGAGATCGTAATGCGCCGAGATGTTGCGCTTCGAACCCGCTAGCGTATTGCGCGCCAGCGCGTAGGCGACGCTCAGCGCCCACTTGGACAGGCGCGACGTCCCGCTGTCCACCGAGTCATTGACCTGTTCGAGGTTGTAGGCGAACAGGCGCACCAGCCCGACCAGATCATCCGTCTCCCACTGGCCATCCATGTAGGCCTCCGCCGCCGCGACGGTGCCACCCAGCGCCATGCGCCGCCAGGCGCGTGAGTCATGGATACGCAGTGTGACGTTGCGCGCGCCGCCCTTGCCCAGCACGTGGCGCTCACGGCCTTCCAGCACCGTCAGGCTGCCACCCTCGAGCTTGTCGAGCATGCGCAGCAGGCGTGGCCGCAGCAGCCGCGTCAGGCGGTCCGCCGGTGCCCGGGTCGTGGCCAATGTGGGGGGAGCGGGTTCGAATTGGCTCATGATGAGTTCCTCATGATGAAGACGGCGAGCGCGGATGGTCGAAGATCGGCACGCGCTTGAGCGCCAGACGCAGCGCCTCGAAATGAATGCCTGCGACCGTCTTGAGCGTCATCCAGGGGAAACGCAGCAGCAGGCGATGAAAGGCGCGCGGGGTAGCCGGTTCCAGATGCAGGCTCAGGCTGGCATCGAACAGCGAGTGCTGCGCTTTCCGCGCCGTATCCCCGGTGAGGGGGTGGTTTTCCATGTGCAGCAACAGCTCATCCGCGCTGGGGTCGTTGAAGCGCCAGTGATAGCGCATGCCCATCGGCATGAAGGGCGAGACATGCATGCGCTTGTCGAACTGCGCCGCCTGCATGCGACGCTGCGGGTCCGTACGGGCGGCATACAGCACGCGCTCCCCCCAGGGGATATTGGTCACCTCACCGAGCACGGCGCCCAGCTGGCCTGAGGCGTGATAGAGGTAATAGAGGCGGATCGGGTTGAAGCCGATCCCGAAGTGGCGCAGCTGGGTCAGCAGAAAGATGCGACCCTGCGGCAGCGGCGCGTGATCGCCACTGCGGGCAAGCTCGCGCTGGCAGGCGGCGCGCACCCGTTCCTCGAGTGGGCCATCGGCAATGTCGTGGACCGCGGGCGGCAGATGGTCACTGTCGCGAAAGGCCAGTGGCGCGGCGTGACTGGCGCTCACCAGGCGCGTGCCGGCCATCAGTGCCGGCAACTCATCCAGTGCCAGCCATGCCATGGCGACGCGATAGCGAAAGGCATGCTGGCGCGGCGCGTGGCGACGGTGGCGCAGCGTGCCATAACCGATGCGGCTGGCGGGCGCCTTCAATCGTCTGCCTCGCGCGCACCCAGTGCCTCGGCGACCCGCAGCGCACTCCATACGCCATCCTCGTGAAAGCCGTTGCGCCACCAGGCGCCACAGAAATGGGTTCGGCCCACCGCGCCCTCCGCCTTGGCCTGCGCGCCGGAAATCTGCGTGAAGCGTGCCTTGGCGGCTTCGGCGGCCAGCGTGAAGCGCGGGTGGTCATAGGCATAACGGCCCAGCACCCGAGCGGGATCAATCGCGTCGCTGTCATTGAGCGTGATGCAGAAGGTCTCGCGGGGCGGGTGCTCGCGCTCATCAAGGCGTTGCAGGATGTTCATGTCGTAGGTGACGCTGGCCCGCTGGGCGTCGTCGCGCCCGTCGAGGCGGTAGTTCCAGCTCGCCCAGGCCGCCTTGCGCCTGGGCAGCAGCGAGGTGTCGGTATGCATCACCACCTCATTGCGCTGGGTCGTGATC
This sequence comes from Cobetia amphilecti, assembly GCF_020217465.1. GTDB lineage: Bacteria > Pseudomonadota > Gammaproteobacteria > Pseudomonadales > Halomonadaceae > Cobetia > Cobetia amphilecti. The sequence goes on along the minus strand of NZ_CP084115.1, from coordinate 3,930,712 downwards.
GCCCCCAGCACCGCGCGCTCCTGCTCGCTGGCATCGCCGAGCAGCGCCAGTGCCTGCGGCGCATGACACGCCATCACCACCTGGTCGAAGCGTTCACGGCGGCCATCGGCATGCTCAAGCGTCACGCCGTCGGCGTCGCGCAGGACCCGGGTGATCTTGCTGTTGAGGCGAATGCGCTCGGCATAGCCTTCGGTCAGCGGCGCGATATAGGCGCGCGAGCCGCCGATCAGCGTGAACCACTGTGGGCGGTCATTGACCGACAGCAGGCCGTGATGGCGGAAGAAGCGCACGAAGAACAGCAGCGGGAACTGCGCGATATCCGCGATGCTGGCGGACCAGATCGCCGCGCCCATCGGCAGCAGGTAATGCTCACGGAATACCTGCGAGTAGCCATTGGCATCCAGGTAGCTGCCCAGGGTCGCGCCCTCGGCGAGCTTGCCGTTGTCCAGATCGGCGGCAGCCTGCTTGTTGAAGCGCAGGATGTCGCGCAGCAGGCGATAGAAGCGCGGGCGCAGCAGATTGCGCTTCTGGGCGAACAGCGACAGCAGGGTATGGCCGTTGTACTCGAAGTCCTCGGCGGTGGTATGCACCGAGAAGCTCATCTCGGTGGGCTGATAGGCCACGTCGAGGCGTTCCAGCAGGCGCTGGAAATGCGGGTAGGTGCGGTCATTGAAGACGATGAAGCCGGTGTCGATGGCCCAGTCGCTGCCATCGGCGCACTGCACATCCATGGTGGCGGTGTGGCCGCCCAGGCGCTCGGCTGACTCGAAGACATGCACTTCATGCTTGCGACTCAGGTAGTAGGCCGCTGACATGCCGCTGATGCCGCTGCCGATGACGGCAATCCGCTGGCGGGGTAGAGACGCTGTCGCGTAGGTAGTTGTCGTGTTCATGCCACTCCAGAAGAAGAACGCACCATGTCGTCATGAGCAGAAGCGTTGCCGGGTATTCGGCGCGGGCAGACCTCGTCGGGTTTGCCTGCCGCGCACTCAGTCGCGGGTCATGCGTAGACCGATGCTGCGGCGCAAGGGGGCGGGCAGGATGCCCAGCAACTTGACCAGCAGCGTGAAGCGTCGCGGGAAATGGATGTCGAGCCGATGACGCGCGAGCCCCGCCACGATCGCCTCGACCGCCTGATCGACAGTGACCTGCATCGGCATCGGGAAGTCATTGCGCTCGGTCAGCGGCGTCTTGACGAAGCCGGGGTGAATCACGCTGACATCGATGCCCTGGTTGTCGAGGTCCAGTCGCAGCGACTCCAGGAAGTAGCTCACCGCGGCCTTGGAGGCGCCATACGCCTCCGCGCGTGGCAGCGGCAGGTAGGCCGAGGCACTGGAGACCGCTGCCAGCTGCGGCCGCTCACCGCCGTCTGCCGCTGCCATGCGCAGCAGCGGCAAGGCGCTTTCGATCACATCCACGGCGGCCTGGAAGTTGGTCGCGAACACGCGGTGGACCAGGTCTGCCTCGAATTCCCGTGCATCCAGATATTCGCAGGTGCCAGCGTTGAGCAGTGCAAGGTCGAGTCCACCAAAGCTGGCCTCTATCTGGCTGGCCGCCGCGCGGATGGCCTCACGGTCGGTGAGGTCGAGCGTCACGACCAGCGCTTGCCCGGGGCCTTGCTCGGCATCGGCTGCGATAGCCTCCAGCTTGTCGGCGGAGCGCGCGCTCAGGGCGACCCGGTGGCCATCCGCCAGCAGCCGGCGTGCCAGTCCTTCGCCAATGCCGGAGCTGGCGCCGGTCAGCCAGATGCGTTTGCGAGCCTTTGCGGTCGTCGATGTGGTCGTCGATGTGGTGCTCGAACCATGACTGGCCATTTCCCCTCCTTGGCATGTACGTGTCTGGCGTGCCTGTCTGTGTCTGCGTGCCTGACTGTGTCTGCGTGTCTGCGTGTCTGCGTGTCTGCGCCTTGCCTGCCTGGCCTGGCAAATCTGGGTGACACTGACTCAGAGAACGCCGGGCGTGTCCGTATGGATGTCGCCAGAGCTCAACCCTCTTGATACTCAGTCCATGCGACGTTTCAGCAGGCCGATCACGTTGCGCAGTACGGGCACCTGCTCGTAGAGCAGCTCACCGGCATCGAAGAAATCACGGTGCTGGATGACCTTCCCGTCTCGGAACTCGAGGCGTGAGGCGCCCTGCACGCTGATGTCCTTGCCCCCGTTCAGGCGGGGATGGCGATAGGTCATCGTCCAGCTGAGCCAGGCAAGTCCCTGTTCATTACCTTCATCCGCATTGCCTTCATCCGCAGAGCCGGCGGCTTGCGCAGGCATCGGCCCCAGCGGGTGATGAAAGACGAAGTCGATGGCGGCGACATTCATGTACAACCCTGAGAAATAGGCGTTGAGTGCCGTCAGGCCGCGGACTTCATGCAGGGGGTCGCGGAAGACGATATCGTCACTGTAGACTGATTTGAGCAGTTCTGTAGAGGTTTTGTCCAGCTTTTCGTAAAGACGACATACCCGAGTCAGGGCCGGGCTCATCTCGTCGGGTAGCGATTGCATGGCAATGCTCCTGAAGGGGGGATACAAGAGCGGCCTGCTGAAGATCAGCAGGCCGCTTGAGGGGTCATTCGCTTTTTGACAGCGCCTTGAAGGTATCCAGCGCCCGCTGGCGGGCGGCCTTGTGGTCGACGATCGGTCGTGGGTAGCCCGTCTGTTGGCAGTCATCCGCACTGGGCTGGTGGCGCCGCTTGGCCGGCAGCTCGGCCAGTTCCGGCACCATGCTCGCGATGAACTCGCCGTCCTTGTCGAAGCGCTGGCCCTGGGTGGTCGGATTGAAGATGCGGAAATAGGGCGCGGCGTCGGTGCCGGTGGAGGCCGCCCATTGCCAGCCACCATTGTTGGCGCCCAGCTCACCATCGACGAGATGGGTCATGAAGAAGGCCTCGCCACGCCGCCAGTCGATCAGCAGATGCTTGGTGAGGAACATCGCCGTCACCATGCGCAGGCGATTGTGCATCCAGCCGGTCTGCACCAGCTGACGCATGGCGGCATCGACGATGGGGTAGCCGGTACGGCCCTCGCACCAGGCGGCAAAGCCTGCGTCGTCATCGCGCCACTGCAGGGCCTCGGTGTGGCGCTGGAAGGGGCGGTGGCGATTGACGCGCGGGAAGCCGACCAGGATATGCTGGTAGAACTCACGCCAGATCAGCTCGTTGACCCAGCTGGTCAGGCCGACATCGCCATCGGCGAGGCTGCCGTTCTCTGCCAGTACGGCGGCGTAGCATTGGCGGGCCGAGATCATGCCCAGCGCCAGATAGGGCGATAGCTCGCTGGTGCCACGGGTGGCGGGGATATCGCGCTGCTCATGATAGCGGCGCGCGCGGAAGGTCAGAAAGCGTTCCAGACGCTCCTGCGCGGCCTCTTCGCCGGCCGGCCACAGCTCGGCGTCCAGCGCTGTCGCCGGCTCGCCCTTGAGCGTCTCGGGCAGTGGCGGGATGGCGTCGCCGTGGATCTCGCGCCCCTGGGGGTCACGGGGCGTGGCTTGCACTTCAGGTGCCTCGTTCAGCGCCAGACGACGGGAATCGACTTCCTTGTGCCAGCGCTTGGAGAAGGGGGTGAAGACGCCGTAGTAATCGCCCTTGCCGGTCAGCAGCTCTCCGGGCGTGAAGGCCAGCATGTCGGTATAGCGATGCAGGCGGACGTCGCCCCCGGCAAGGCGCTCGCGCACGCGCCGGTCGCGCTCACGCTCATTGACGGCATATTCGTCATTGAAGTGCAGGGCCTGGGCGCCCAGCTCGTCGCACAGTGCGGCCAGTGCCTCGGGCACCTCGGCGAAGGTGTCGCAGTCGAGCACCTTGAGCGGGATGTGATAGCCGGCGAGTGCCTGTTGCAGGACATGCAGGCCGCGGCGCAGGAAGTCGAGCTTGTTGGCGCCGTGGCCGTGCTCGACCCACTGCGCCAGGCAGGGGGCGACGACGGCCACGACCGGGCCGCGTGCGGCGGCCTGCGAGAGAGCAGTGTTGTCGTGTACGCGCAGGTCACTGCGCAGCCAGACCAGCTGCAGGGGAGCCCCCGCTGGTGCGGAGGCGGGGGAAGAGGCGGATGGTGAGTCAGATGACATCGGGGCTCCTTGGCGATCGGTGAAACCAATGCCGAGCAGGAGCCTGCGATCAACGTGCCATCAAGGACCTCAGGCGAGCGACCGCCTGAATCGGGTCGGCCCCCAGGCCTTCAATGGGCCCGTCTACCAGCTCCTGCTGGCGAATCTGGGCGGCCGGGCCAGCGATGGCCAGCGGCACGCTCAATTGTTCTGCGACCCGCGGCAACTGACGGCGCATGACATCCGAGCGCTCGGCCTGGGTGCCGACCAGCACCACGGCCTGTGCCTGCAGGCGCTCTGCGGCCAGCGGCAGCTCCGCCAGCGGCAGTGGGCCATCCAGCAGGCTGACGTGATAGCCGGCGTCGCTGGCGACCAGCGCGAACAGCAGCAGCCAGCTCAGGCCCGGTTCTTCCGGCAGGCGCGTCAGCGTGATGTGCGGGGCGTGACGCTCCTGATTGGCAAACACCAGCCGGGCACCGATGCGCGAGCGCAGGAAGCTCTCGAAGAAGCACTGGGCCAGGCGGGTGCCGAAGGTGGCGGTGCCGCGCTCCTCGAGCTGCTCGAGCAGCGGACGCCACAGGCGCTCGACCACGCTGCTGACCGGGTACAGTGCCAGACTCTGGTTGTACAGCTCGGCCAGGCGCGCCTCGTCCTGGGCGTCGATGGCGGCCAGTGCCAGCTGCTGCTGGCCGTTCCAGCTGCCTTCGTCCGGCATCGGCGTGCTTTCCGGCTGCGGCTGGTCGAGCAGCTCGCGTACCTGGCTGACAGGTACTCCGCGGTTGAGCCACTGCAGGATGTGTTCGATCCGCTCGATGTCCTCGCGGGCATACAGGCGATGCCCCTTGGGCGTGCGGCGGGGCTCGATCAGTCCGTAGCGGCGTTCCCAGGCTCTCAGCGTGACCGAATTGACGCCGGTCAGGCGAGAGACTTCGCGGATCGGAAACAGCGGCGAACTGGCAGTTTCCGTGGCCTTGTCAGTCATGAATGGTGTTACCTCTGGCGGTGACGAGGCATCCCGGGTGAAGCACAGGTGAGGACGACACACAGGGTAAAGTTGAAGTGTCGTCACTTGGGGCGCTGTGGGATACCGGCAATGCATCTTGTGCACTAGCTGTACATGTGGGCATCAGGATGGCGCAGCCGCCAGAGCCTGACAAGAGGCAAGCTGCGTCGCATCCTCGGTGCGCATGTTTTGAAGGTGCATCACAGCGCCTTTGACGCCGAAGGTCCCGTCATGAAATCGGCCGTCTAGGCGTTGTCCTGTTGCTCCACAATCTGGATCAAGGCCTCGACAAAGGCCGGATGTGCACCCACCGGGTCAAGCAGACTGATGGGGCAGTCGGGGTGCTGGCGCTGCGAGTCTTCCAGCATGGCGGGCACGTCCTCGCGCAGATGACGGCCGGCCGCGAAGAACAGCGGCAGGATGTCGATACGCGCGGCACCGTCTGCCGCCAGGGCATCGATGGTGTCGGTCAGCAGCGGATCGCACAGCTCCATATAGGCCAGGCGCGTCGGGCGCTTGAGGCGGGAAGCCAGCGTGGCTTCCAGTGCCTCGAAGGGCTCGCGCCAGCGCGGGTCACGTGACCCATGGGCCAATAGAATCAAGGCGTTGTCGTGATCTGTGGACGTAGTCATGCAGCTATCCTGTGGGCGATGAGGGGTCGCGGCAGCGTATCAGCTGTCGGCGAGGGTGTTGAGCAGCTGTTCGGCTACCTCGTGCCCTGACAGCCAGGCGTCCTCGACGCGCGGGCCACGCAGGGCGTCTCCGGCCAGCCATAGCCCGGATGACCCCTGGCCATAGCCCTTCTGGTCATAGACATTGTGGACATGGGCATTGTGGCCGGCTGCCGCTGAGGTCTGCGGCAGCGTCTGGGTCGGGTGAGCGTAACGCCAGCGATGCGCCGTGAGGGTGACCTTGCCCTGGCTCCAGCCAGGTGCCAGCTCACGGAGCTCCGGCAGTGCCTCGAAGGCCTGCCACAGCAAGGTCGCGACTTCCTGTGGCGACTTCTCGAGATTCGCTCGGCTCCAGCCGGCGGTCGCCAGCAGGCTCAGGGTTTCCCGTGCATGCGTCGGTGGCTGGCGGCCGGGACGCGAATGCTGGCGCATCACGCAGCGCAGCGGGCCATCATCACCGCGACTGACCAGCAACCCTTGCCAGTCAGCGTCGCCTCCCAGTGCGGGTAGCGGCGTCTCCAGAGTGGCCATCAGTGTCCAGGTCGGCGCCATCTCCACCTGCGCCAGCGCCTCACTCAGGACTGGGGCCAGCGAGTCCTCGGCGAGCGCCACCCCCTGGGCGTCGGTGCCGGCCGTGCTCAGCAGGGCGCGTGCCTGCGGCACCGGTGCGCTGATCACCACGTGATCGAAGGGGCCGTACTGATCACCGTCGCTGTCCTCGAGCCGCCAGCGCTTGCCTGATGCTGTGCCTTCGTCCGCGATCAGGCGCGTGATGCGCGTTTCGCTGTGCAGACTGGCGTGGGCCGGCAGCTGTTCACTGAGGTGGCGGCTCAGGGCGCTCATGCGCGGACTGGCCACGTAGCGGGTGGAATCATCGCGCAGCCGCTTCCATTGGCTCTCGTCAGACGCCGACTTGCCGAGGCTCAACAGTCTCTCACCCCAAGTTGCGACGACGCCTGCGGCCCGCCACTGCTCGAGCGCGGACTGGAAGCGTGGATCACGCGCCGTGAAGTATTGCGCGCCGATGTCGATGGGGCCTTCGCTCGTTCGGCGACTGGCCAGGCGTCCGCCGGGGCCGCGTGCCTTCTCGAAAATCGTCACCGCATGGCCCTGTGCGGCCAGTCGGGTGGCGGCGGACAATCCGGCGATACCGGCACCGATGATGGCGATGGACGATACTGGCATCTGGAGGCGACTCCTGCGCGGGCGGTGTTCAGGGGGTACGGGTCGTCATGTGACCCGACAGCAGATACGCTAAAGTTAACTTCTTGCGCATAATTGTACAATATAAGTATAGATTTATGGCGGAAGTCGGCACACTCGATGCTTCATCGCCGAGGAGGGCAACATGCGAATATTGATAACAGGTGCAACGGGGTTCGTCGGCCAGGCGCTGTGTCAGTCACTGGCTGCTGCGGGCCACTCGCTGGCGGTCGTATCGCGCCGCCCGGAGCGTGCTGAGCGCCAGTTTGCCGACCTGGGGCTGACGGTGGTCGCGGCGGATTCGTCACTGGCCTTCAAGGATTGGCAGCCTGAGGGCATCGTCAATCTGGCGGGGGAGTCGATAGCCGGGCGGCGCTGGAGCGAGGATCACAAGCGTGAGCTACGGCGTTCGCGGCTGGAGGCCACCGAGCATCTGGTGATGCTGTGTCAGCAGCTGGCCGCCGAAGGCCATCCGCCGCAGGTGATGGTGTCCGGTTCGGCGATGGGCTATTACGGCGCACAGCCCAGGGCGGGCGAGCCGGACGATGTCGAGATCGACGAGCAGGCGACGCCCCACGACGATTTCAATCACCGCCTGTGTCGCGACTGGGAGGCGGCCGCCATGCCCGTCACCGAATACGGCGTGCGGCTGGCCATCATCCGCACTGGCCTGGTGATGGAGGCCGATGGCGGCACGCTGGCCAAGCTGCTGACGCCCTTCAAGCTCGGGCTCGGAGGACGGCTGGGCGATGGACGCCATTACATGCCGTGGATCCACCGCCACGACATGATTCGCATCATCGAGCGTCTGCTGGCGGATGACAGTCTCAGCGGCGCCTTCAATGCCAGCGCGCCGCATCCGGTCACCAACATGGGCTTCACCCACGCTCTGGCTCGCGGTCTGGGGCGTCCGGCGATCCTGCCGCTGCCGGCCAAGGCGCTTGAGCTGGGGCTGGGGGAGATGAGCACCCTGCTGCTGGAAGGCGCCCGCATGGTGCCGGCGCGTCTGCTGGCTGCCGGCTTCACCTTCGACTACCCGACCCTCGACGTGGCCTTCGCCGATATCCTGTCACGCAAGTGAGCCTTGGCAGCAAGGCGACGCTAGAAGGGCAGCGGCGCTTCCAGCACCAGTGGCGGTGCCTCGCCGTCGCTGGCTGGCGGAATCACCAGGCGCGCCGCATGCAGCAACAGGCGCGGGCTGGCATTGAGTGCCGCTCCGCGCGCATAGAAGCCATCGCCGATGATCGGATGGCCGAGCGCCAGCATATGCAGGCGTAGCTGGTGTGAGCGCCCGGTATGCGGTGTCAGTGCTACACGACTGGCGGCGAGGGTCTGAGGCGTACCATCCGGGCGCTGGCCCTCGAGCGTCAGACGCTGCTCGACCCGATAATGCGTCAGGGCCGACTTGCCATGCGTGAAGTCGACGATCTGACGCGGGCGGCGTGGCCAGTCACAGCGCAGCGGCAGGGCGATACTGCCCTCGGCGGGCGTGAGATGACCTGCCACCACGGCCAGATAGCGTTTCTCGATGGTGCGCGACTGGAAGAGCCGCGACAGCCGCCGCTGGCCCTCGACATTGCGCGCCACCAGCAGCACCCCGGAGGTCGCCACATCCAGACGGTGCACGGCGCGGGTATCGTCGCTCAGCTGGCACAGGCGCGAATGGACACTGTCGAAGCGCGAGGGATCACGCCCCGGCACCGAGGGCAGCTCGGCCGGCTTGTCGATGGCCCACCAGTCATCGCCCGCCGCCAGCAGCGATAGCCCCACCTTCGCGACACGCTCGCCTTCCTCGGCCAGGCGCTCTCCCTGCCAGCTCTGCCCTGACGCTGCCTCGTCGCTCTCTGGATATGATCTCGCCATGAGGGTGCTCTGTAGTAATGAAACGATAGGGTGAAACGAAAGGGATGCAACGAAAGTGATGGGCCGCGAATCGCGAAGCGCAGGCGATGGCATCGTCGCGGCCGCTGGTCGATCTGGCAAGTCCAGCGGGCCATTGTCGCTGGCGCACACGGCAAAACGCCCCACCTGCCGATGGCAGGTGGGGCGTTTCAGGTGCATCACTGACGCCTGCGGTCAGCTCAACGCTCGTGGGCATCCACGGTGACGATGACGCGCACGCTGTCCAGACGCAGACGGGTGGTCTCGATGGCACCATCCAGTGCGGCACGCTCCTGACGCAGCGCTTCGAGCTCTTCCTCGCGCACGGCCGGGTTATGGCTGGCCAGGGCCTCCAGGCGCGCCAGTTCGGCACTGAGCTGCTCGCGCATCTGCTGCTGGGCCTGCTCGACGATGGTCGGCAGTTCGCGCTCGGCTTCCTGTTCGGCATCACTCATCAGCTTGCGCAGCGTGGCGTGGTTCTGCTTGATCAGGTCGCGCGCGACCGCCTTCTTGACTGGCTTGAGGTTCTTGGCCAGTCCGCCGAAGGAGACCTTGTCGGACAGGTTGCTGCCGGTTTCATCCAGCAGGACACGGATGGCGGTCGGCGGCAGGAAGCGGCCCAGACGCAGGCCGCGCGGCGCGGTGGACTGGGTGCGGAACACCACTTCCGTCATCAGGCGGCCACCGGGAATCGCCGGGTGCTTGAGCAGCGCCAGCGCGGTGTTGCCCATCGAGCCATCCAGGATGCGGACCAGCATCTCGCGTACCAGCGGGTGCTCCCACGACAGATGCTGCACGTCTTCGCGTGACAGCGCGGTGGCGCGGTCACTGGTGACGCTGAAGCCTTCCTCGCCCTTCACCAGCCCCGGCAGGCCGTCGAGCATGTGCGGGCCCGGTGCCAGATAGGTGATGCCGTCGCCGAGGTCCCGGCTCTCGATGCCGAAGATGTCGAAGGCGCGCTCCAGATAGCCGGGCAGTGCTTTGTCGTTGTCCAGCGTCTCGATGGCGGCGATGACTTCCTCGGCGCGCTCGTGACGGCAGGCATTGAGTTCCAGCAGGCGGTTGCGGCCGGACTGACGCTCTTCCTGCAGGGCGTCGAAGCGCTCGCGGGTCTGCTCGATGATGCTGTCGATCTCTTCGCTGTCGAGCAGGGCTTCTTCCAGCTCGTCGCCGAACTGGGCGTAGAGCTCGCTGCCGATGCCGTGCGGCGCGCTGAAGGCATCCATGCCGTCACGGTACCAGCGCAGCAGCTGGGCACCCGGCGAGCCTTCGAAGACCGGCACGTGGATCTCGATCGGGAACTGCTGACCGATGCGATCCAGACGCCCGATGCGCTGTTCGAGCTGGTCCGGATGTACCGGCAGGTCGAACATCACCAGGTGGTGACAGAACTGGAAGTTGCGACCTTCCGAGCCGATTTCCGAGCACACCAGCAGCTGCACGCCTTCCTCTTCGGAGGTGAAGGCCGCGGCGGCACGGTCGCGCTCGACCAGGCTCATGCCCTCATGGAAGACCGGTGCATGCACGCCGCCCAGCACGCGCAGGCCTTCGGACAGCTCACGCGCGGTATCGGCGGTATGGCAGATCACCAGCGCCTTCTCGTTGCCGAGGTCGGTCAGGGTTTCCAGCAGCCACATGACGCGCGGGTCGATCTGCCACCAGGGCTCCGCGTTCATGCGGTCATCGGGCAGGGCGCGATACATCTCGTCGAGGAACAGCACCACCTCGGGGTGGTTCATGCCGGTCTCGATCAGCAGGTCATCGAGATAGTCCTCGTCACGCTCCAGCTTGCGTACCACGCGACGGTAGGAGGAGGGTAGCTCAAGCTCGTGGACGTGCAGGCGACGCTCGGGGAAGCCGGCGACATGGGTGCGTGAGTTGCGGAACATCACGCGGCCGGTGCCGTGGCGGTCGAGCAGCTGGTCGCGCAGCTGGCGACGCGCGCTGTCGCGCTGGGCATCGTCGGCATCGCTGTCCATCAGGGTGTCGAGCAGGGCGCGGCTGTCGCTGTCATCCAGCACGCTGGCGAGGCTGTCGAGACCGGACTGATCGGCGGGCAGCGCTTCCAGGGCATCGATGGCGCTGGCGACGGCGACATAGCCCTGTTCCTCGGCTTTGAAGCGCTCGATGTCGTGATAGCGCTCCGGGTCGAGCAGGCGCAGGCGCGCGAAATGGCTCTCGAGTCCCATCTGCTCCGGTGTGGCGGTCAGCAGCAGCACACCGGCGGTCTGACGAGCGAGGGATTCGACACAGGCGTAGCCCGGGCCGACCTTGTCTTCGCTCCAGTCGAGGTGGTGGGCCTCATCGACGATCAGCATGTCCCAATCGCAGGCAGCAGCCTGGACCTGACGCGACGGGTTGGCGAACAGCCAGTCCTGGCTGGCCAGAATGATCTGGTTGCCTTCGAAGGGGTTGCGCGTGCCGTAGGCCTTGCACTGCTCCTCGTCGAGCAGCGAGACATCCAGCGCGAAGCGGCGCAGCATCTCGACCAGCCACTGGTGGGTCAGGCTCGCCGGTACCAGGATCAGCGCACGGCTGGCGCGGCCGCTGAGCAGCAGGCGGTGCAGGATCAGGCCGGCTTCGATGGTCTTGCCGAGGCCGACTTCATCGGCCAGCAGTACGCGCGGCGCGTGACGGCGCGAGACTTCATCGGCGATGTAGAGCTGGTGCGGCACCAGATCGACCTTGGGGCCGGACAGGCCCAGCGCCGGGCTCTGCTCGACACGATGGAAGTGGCGCAGGGTGCGGTAGCGCAGGTCGAACCAGTCATTGCGGTCGACCTGGCCGGTCAGCAGGCGATCACGTGCCTGATTGAACTGCATCTTGTCGTTCAGGCGGGCTTCGGGAAGCTCGATGAGCTCGCCGGCATGCTCGCCGTTGCGTTCACAGATGTAGACGATCTGGCCGCGCACTTCCTTGAAGTCATCGACGACCAGCCATTCGCCATCGTCGGACTGGATGCGGTCGCCATTGCCGAAGGCCACCCGGGTAAGGGGCGCTTCGCGCAGACTGTAGGTTCGGGTTTCTTCGCTGGCGGCAAAGAGCACGGTGACGGTACGGAAGTCGACATTGAGGATGGTGCCAAGGCCGAGATCAGCCTCGCCGTCACTGATCCAGCGCTGACCGGGAATGAAGTCGCTCATGAAGCCTCGGGGTAGGACAAAGACGGGAATCGGGAATACAGGGGCGCGGTATCTTACCGGATCAGACGCCGTGGCTTAAGCGCCTTTTCTTGTGGCGAGCGTCTTTGTCGTGCCGAGCGAGGCCACCAGCGTGTCGCTCTATGGCCGCGACTCCGGTAGCAGGGCGTCCAGCTGGGCGCGGCTCAGCTCGCCGATATGACGCTCGATCAGCTGTCCGTCGCCATCGAAGACGAGGGTCGCGGGCAGTCCCTGCGCCTCGGCCAGCGCCATCAGTTGCATGGCGGGGTCGAGCAGCGCGTACTCGAGCGTCAGCTGTTCGCTTTTCAGAAAGCGGGTCACCGCCAGTGCCTGCTCGCCCTGATTGGCGAGTACCACGGTGACGCCGGGTCTCTGATCAGCCTCTGCCAGCAGTGGCATCTCGCGCCGGCAGGGCGGGCACCAGGTGGCCCATAGATTGACGATCACGCGCTCGTCCTGGATGTCATTCAGTGCCACGGGGCGGCGGTCCAGATGATTGAGGGTGATGGCAGGCATTGCCTCGATGGCGGAGTCATTGCCCAGCGGGTCGAGTTGCTTGAGGCCGAGGAAGGCGGTCAGCCCCAGGGTCAGACTGCCCAGCGCGATGACCTGGCGAATCGCGCCATGCCGGCGCAACAGCCACAGGCTGGCCAGGGTCGCGGCCAGCATGCCGCCGAGCAGGTGGTAGCCCGGTTGCCATAGCTTGAGGATATCCAGCGGTGCCTGCTGATAACTTGCCCAGTGCAGCGCGACATGAGTGAGGCGCGCGCCGATCACCCAGCTGACCAGCATGCGATTGAACCAGCGCGAGGGGCTCAGCGGGGGAGAATCGTGAGCGGGCGCGGTCGTGCCCCTGGCGTGCATGCGTGCCAGCAGACGAATCAGCAGCGAGAACTCGATCAGCATCACCAGGGCTGCCACGAAGGCATAGAGGCGTTCGACGGAAATCAAGGCAGGGCCCAGGGCGATGGCATCCATGCGGTTATCCTCTGGCGGTGTCCGGGGGAGCGTTCAGGGCAGCAATACCTGTCGGCCTGCGTGTGGCAGGCGCTTGGCAAACGCTCGGCAGGCGCTGCAGTCGCGAGGCTCGAGTATGCGATAATCGACGGACTTCGACATCCACGCCTCGCGCGCTGAGCATGGCTCTGCCGCCGAGGACGCTCCAAGGATATCCCCATGTTGTCACATCATTATGACCGTAGCCGTGCGATCGCCGTTGCCAGTCAGGCCAGCGGCCTGATCGCCATCGTCGCGCTGGAGACCTGGCTTGGCGATGCCGCCCGCCCTTGGCAGGGGCTGGTATTCGCCCTGATGCTGGCCTTCGGTCTCGGCCTTGGCCTGCGCAGTTACTACCTCAAGCAAAAGGCCCGCCGCGACCGTGAACGTGCTGGTCGCGAGCGGGCCCGCAAGGCGAGTGACAGCTGGATGTCCGACTGACTCGCCGCTCGATACGGTTCAGTGCGCGCCATGAATCAGTAACTTTGCAGCCGGTAGCCGTCGCGCTCCATGCAGTATTTCAGCAGTGTCTGCTCCTCGTTGGCGGACTTGTCGGTCAGGCCAAGCTCGTACTGGCAGCCCGCATAGGTACTGTGGGCTTGTGTGCTGTTGGCGCCGGGCTTTTCCCATTGGGCGCGCGGGCTGGCGCAGGCGGAGAGCAGTGAGGTCAGCAGCAGGGACAGCAAGGCAAGACGCAGTGTGTGCATGGGGCACTCTGAGGGATGTAGCGCGTTGGGGAGCGCGTCGCAGACGCGAGCAAGCAGAAGCAGGCTTGTGAGGCAGGAAAAACCTTCCAGCATCAAAAAAGCCGCTGATCAGTGATCAGCGGCTTTTTCATATATCTGGTCGGAGTAGCAGGATTCGAACCTACGACCTCTGCCTCCCGAAGGCAGCGCTCTACCAAGCTGAGCTATACTCCGATGCGTCGTGAGCTTGTCTCGACGGAGGTGAATTATACGCAGGCAGCTTTGCTTTGCAAGCCCTTGAGGTCAAAAAGTTTTATCTGAGTCTCAAGGGGCAATTCCGCTGTCGAGAAGCGCGCTTCTCTTCACCTCATTCTGCCAGCGCTTCTCGCCACGTTGGCGGCGGTTTTCTGCTGTCATGATGGATTGACTGACCCACTGGCTGACGACCTGCCAGGCAGGCCATCGTCATGCGGGTATCAGGCCTGGCGGCCGACGCTCAACAGCGCGATGCGCTCGAGGCTGTCGCGGAATTCGCTCTCCGGCAGTGCCTTGAGCTCGCTCAGGGCGTTGTCGGCCATCTCCTGAGCACGGCTGCGGGTATAGTCGAGGCCCCCCGTGAGGCGCACCACTTCCAGTACCTCGTCGAGCTGCTCCAGTCCACCTTTCTCGATGGCGCCGCGCACCAGACTGGCCTGGGCCGGGCTGCCGACCTGCATGGCGCGAATCAACGGCAGGGTCGGCTTGCCTTCGGCCAGGTCATCACCGACGTTCTTGCCCATGGTCTCGGCATCGCCCTGATAGTCGAGCAGATCATCGATCAGCTGGAAGGCGAGGCCCAGGTAGCGGCCATAGTTCTGCAGCGCGCTGACCTGTGCCGGGGTGACGGTGTCGTCGGTTTCCCTGGCCAGAATCGCGCCGGCATGTGCGGCCGCCTCGAACAGCATGGCGGTCTTGCCGTGGATGGTCTCGAAGTAGGCGGCTTCATCAATGTCGGCATTGCCGATATTGGTCAGCTGCAGGACTTCGCCCTCGGCGATGGTGCAGGTGGCGGCGGAGAGAATCGCCATCACGTCCATCGAGCCGACTTCGACCATCATCTGGAAGGAGCGCGAATAGAGGAAGTCACCGACCAGTACCGAAGGCGCATTGCCCCAGGTGTCATTGGCGGTGGAGCGGCCACGCCGCAGGCTGGATTCATCCACGACATCATCGTGCAGCAGGGTCGAGGTGTGCATGAATTCGATCAGCGCGGCCAGATGAACGTGTTTCTCGCCTTGATAACCCAGCGCGCGGGCTGCCAGCAGCACCAGCACCGGGCGCAGGCGTTTGCCACCACTCTGGATGATGTACTGACCGATGGTCTGGACCAGCGGCACGCGCGACTCGAGCTGCGCGAGGATGGTGCGGTCGACGGCGGCGAAGTCATCTGCCACTGCCGCGTGAAGGGTCGATGCGTCGGCTTGCATGAGATCGTCGTGCCCGTAGCGAGAGGTGAGGCCGCCGTGGCGTGCCGTTTGGCGGTAATGCTATGGGGCACCCCTATGGCCGTCAAGGCGTGCACCCGCGCAAGGACGCTGGCTGGCGGCCGATTGGTCGCGTAAACCTTGACATTGCTTGTCGGTCGCGGCACGTGGCGCTATAATACGCGGCCGTGACTCATCCCGCTCCCTGTCAGATGGCTCCAGAAGGGGCGCCACTCGCAGCAGGCCACCCAAGAGCACACCCTTGATGAGTCCGATGGAGAGAATCATGTACGCAGTTATCAAGAGCGGTGGCAAGCAGTACCGCGTTCAGGAAGGCCAGACCCTGAAGCTCGAGAAGCTTGAAGTCGCGACTGGCGAAGCTATCCAGTTTGACGAAGTCCTGATGGTCGCTGAAGGCGACGACATCAAGGTCGGCGCTCCGCTGGTTGAAGGTGCCAAGGTTTCTGCCGAGGTCGTGTCTCACGGCCGTGGCGACAAGGTCACCATCATCAAGTTCCGTCGCCGGAAGCACTCCATGCGTCGTGCGGGCCACCGTCAGTGGTTCACCGAAGTCAAGATCACTGGTATCTCTGCTTAATTGCAGCGCTACCCACCATAGGAGAATTATCCAATGGCACATAAGAAGGCGGCGGGCTCTACCCGCAACGGTCGCGATTCTGAATCCAAGCGCCTTGGTGTGAAGCTGTTCGGTGGCCAAGCGGCTATCGCCGGCAACATCATCGTGCGTCAGCGCGGCACCCGTTTCCACGCTGGTACTGGCGTCGGCATCGGCAAGGACCACACTCTCTTCGCGCTGGCCGACGGCCACGTGAAGTTCGAGACCAAGGGTCCGAAGAACCGCAAGTTCGTCAGCATCGTTTCTGCCTGAAACGTCTGACAGCTTACGCAGACTGCTCGATGCCCCGGTGTCGCATGGCAGTCTGCAAGGAAGCCCCGCTCAGGCGGGGCTTTTTTGTCGCATGACGGCCCGGGTCGTCGTCAGGAGAGAGCAGCATGCAGTTCCTTGATGAAGCGTCGATCATTGTAGAGGCCGGACGTGGCGGCAATGGTTGCCTGAGTTTTCGCCGTGAGAAATACGTGCCGCGCGGTGGTCCCGATGGGGGCGACGGCGGGCACGGCGGCAGTGTGTACCTGATCGGGGATGACTCCCTCAATACCCTGATCGACTTCAAGTTCCAGCGCTACTATCAGGCGGAGAGCGGCGATGCCGGTCAAGGCCGCCAGATGGCAGGCAAGGCGGGCGAGGATCTGATCGTCAAGGTGCCGGTCGGCACCACCGTGATCGACGAGGAAACCCTCGAGATCATCGGTGACGTGACGGAAATCGGTCAGCTGTTGCTGGTCGCGCAGGGCGGACGTCGTGGTCTGGGTAACATCCACTTCAAGTCCTCGACCAACCGCGCGCCGCGCCAGACCTCCAAGGGAACCTGGGGCGAGCGTCGCAACCTGCGCTTCGAGATGAAGGTGATGGCAGATGTCGGTCTGCTCGGCATGCCGAATGCCGGCAAGTCGACGCTGATCCGCGCCGTCTCCGCCGCCAAGCCCAAGGTCGCCAACTACCCGTTCACCACCCTGGTGCCGAACCTCGGTGTCGTGAAGATCGGTAGCCACCAGCACTTCGTGATGGCCGATATCCCCGGTCTGATCGAAGGCGCTGCTGACGGCGCTGGCCTGGGTCTGCGCTTCCTCAAGCACCTGACGCGTACGCGCCTGTTGCTGCACGTGGTGGATATTGCGCCCTTTGACGAGAGCGACCCGGCCTATGCGGTCGAGGCGATCCTCAAGGAGCTCAAGAACTTCTCCGCGGCACTGACGGAGCTGCCGCGCTGGCTGGTGATCAACAAGATCGACCTGCTGCCCGAGGACGATCGCGACGCGATGGTCAAGGACCTCGTCGAGCGCCTGGGCTGGGAGGGCGAGCTGTTCGTCGTCTCCGCGGCCAGCGGTATCGGCACTCAGGAGCTGGTGCAGGCCGCTCACCGCTGGCTGGGCGAGCAACGCCTGCAGCTGGCGGAAGATCCGGAAGCTGCCGAGGCACATGCCGCCCTGCTGGCGCGCATGGAGAACGAGTCGCTGGAGCGCGCTGAAGAGCGCCTGACACGTCGCAAGCGCAAGAAGGATGACGAAGAAGAGGACGATGACGACTTCAATGACGACGATTACGACGTCGAAGTCGAATACGCGCCCTGAGGTCTCAGTTCGTCCGGTGGCTGTCCTGCGTGGCAGCCACTGAGTGACGAGCGACCCGCTTCGCGATTCACGCCCCGCCCCGAACCTCATGGTCTCGCGGCGGGGCGTTTTCGTTGTCGGGGCCGGCGAGGAGTGATGACAGCGGGCTGGCGGGAGCAGACAATGGCAAGCAGGGAGGCAGAGCCTGCCGGGCGAGGGATTACATGACAGGAGAGAGCGCGGTGTCGGAGCAGAAGGTGGCGGAAGTGGCGGAACTGGGTACTCAGACGGGGCGCGAGGCCTTGGCCAATGCACGACGCGTGGTGGTCAAGATCGGCAGTGCGCTGCTGACCGATGACGGCCGCGGGCTGGATGATGCCGGCATCGGCCGTTGGGTCGATCAGATCGCGGCGCTGCACGCGCGGGGTGTCGAGGTGATCGTGGTGTCCTCCGGGGCGATCGCGGTCGGCATGTCGCGGCTGGGCTGGACGGCACGCCCCAGTGGTGTGCATGAGCTGCAGGCGGCAGCGGCGGTCGGTCAGAACGGTCTGACCCAGTGCTATGAAGAGCATTTTCATCGTCATGGCCTGACCACGGCGCAGATTCTGCTGACCCACGATGACCTCTCCAACCGCAAGCGCTACCTGAATGCACGCTCGGCGCTGCGCACCCTGGTCGACCTGCGGGTGGTGCCGGTGATCAACGAGAACGACACCGTGGTCACCGACGAGATCCGCTTCGGCGACAACGACACCCTCGGCGCGCTGGTCGCCAACCTGCTCGAGGCCGATGCGCTGTTGCTGCTCACCGATCAGGAAGGCCTCTATGATGCCGACCCGCGTCATGATCCGGCGGCCAGCCTGATCGAGGAAGCCCAGGCCGATGACCCGATACTGGTCAAGGTGGCCGGCGGTGGCGGCGTGCTCGGCCGTGGTGGCATGGCGACCAAGGTGCGCGCGGCGCGTCTGGCGGCGCGCAGTGGCGCATTGACCGTGATCGCCTCTGGTCGTCAGCCCGAGGTGATCACCCGGCTGGCTTCCGGTGAGCGCTTCGGCACGCTCCTCTTGCCGGAGCATGCGCCGATCGCGGCGCGCAAGCGCTGGATCGCGGGGCAGCTGCAGGTGCGCGGCACCCTGACGCTGGATGCCGGCGCCGTCAATGTGTTGACCACGCGTGGCTCCAGCCTGTTGCCGGTGGGCGTCAGGAAGATCGAGGGCGCCTTCAAGCGCGGTGATCTGGTGCAGTGCGTCGATGAATCCGGCCAGCGCATCGCCAAGGGGCTGGTGAATTACAGCGCCGAAGATGCCGGACGGATTCTCGGCCTGCCCAGTCATCAGATCGAGGCGACGCTGGGCTATATCGAGGCGCCGGAACTGATCCACCGCGACAACCTCATCGTGCTGTAGCACCCATGAGGCCTGCTTCCTGGCTCTGTGCCTGGGTCTGTGTCTGGGGCCGGCGCAGGCAAGCTCAGACTGGCGATATGCGCTCGGGTCATGCTAGACTCTGCCGTCCTGTCGGGTGCTGGTCCGCCCCGATGGCGAAGGTTTGGCGGGGCTTCCACGTCAAGTCGCTGATTTCTCGAAAGTCTTCACTTCAGTGTCGAAAGGCGAGAGATGATCGGACTCGCTGTCGCGGTGCGACAACGTCTTCCAAATTCAAGTTCATGAGTACGCGCCTACGGGTGGACTCATAAGGAGCATCAAAGTGGCAAATTCCAAGCAAGCACGTAAGCGCGCTCGTCAGGCTGAAGTTCGTCGTCAGCACAACTCCGCACAACGTTCTGCCGTGCGTACCAGCATCAAGAACGTGCTGAAGACCGTCAAGACTGGCGATCACGCTGCTTCCATGGCCGCTTTCAATGTCGCGCAGAAGGTCCTCGACCGTTACGCCGACAAGGACATTCTGTCCAAGAAGAAGGCCGCTCGTCTGAAGAGCCGTCTGAACACTCGCGTCAAGGCACTGGCTGTCTAAGACGTGTGAGTGTGAAAAAACCGGCTTCGGCCGGTTTTTTTGTGTCTGTCTGTCGAGTGGATGACATCGGTGTCAGGTCAGGGAAGCGAGAGGGGGGGCAGGGTGAGCAAGCCGCAGGATGAGTCGCCCGCAGGCGAGAAGGAAGTCAGGGGAGAAGGCGGCAAGGCCGAGGCCGCCGCGCAGTCCGCTTCACAGGCGAGTGCCCAGGGCGAGACCCGCTCGGGCGACAGCCTGCCGGTGCGGGGTGGTCTGTTGCGCTCCGGGTTGATCGTCAGCGTGATGACGATGCTGTCGCGCGTGCTGGGCCTGGCGCGCGATGTGACCATCGCATCCCTGCTGGGCGCCGGCAGCGGGGCGGACGCCTTCTTCGTCGCCTTCAAGATCCCCAACTTCATGCGCCGCCTGTTTGCCGAGGGTGCCTTCAACCAGGCCTTCATTCCGGTGCTGTCGGAGTATGCGACTCGCCGGACGCGGGAAGAGGTCCGTGAGTTGCTGGACGCCGTCAGTGGCAGTCTTGGTGTCATACTCGCGTTGATCACCGCGCTTGCGATGCTGTGCGCACCCTGGCTGGTGTGGGTCTTCGCGCCCGGGTTCGGTGACGATGCCGGCAAGCTGGCGCTGACCGGCGACATGCTGCGCCTGACCTTCCCGTATCTGCTGCTGATCTCGCTGACCGCCTTCGCGGGCAGCGTGCTCAATACCTGGAATCGCTTTGCGGTGCCGGCCATCACGCCGGTGCTGCTCAACCTGAGTCTGATCGGCGCGGCGCTGTTGCTGGCCCCGCGCTTCGAGACACCCGCCATGGCGCTGGCCTGGGGCGTGTTGATCGCAGGTGGCGTGCAGTTGCTGTTCCAGGTGCCGTTCCTGTTGCGCCTCGGCCTGATGCCCAAGCCGTGGCCGAATTTCGCCCATGAAGGCGTGCGCCGCATTCTCAAGTTGATGACCCCGGCGCTGTTCGGTGTCTCGGTCTCGCAGATCAATCTGCTGCTGGATACCGTGCTGGCCTCGTTTCTGGTCACCGGCAGCGTGTCGTGGCTCTATTACTCCGACCGTCTGGTCGAGTTGCCTCTGGGCATCATCGGCATCGCCATCGGGACGGTGATTCTGCCGGCGCTCTCAAAACGTCATGCCGAGCAATCACTGGAGCACTTCCAGAAGATGCTCGACTGGGCGCTGCGCTCGGTGCTGTTGATCGGTGTGCCGGCGGCGCTGGCGCTCGGCGTGCTGGCCGAACCGCTGCTGATCACGCTGTTCCACTACGGCGCGATGACCGACAACGATGTGGTGATGTCGGCCCAGAGTCTGCGTGCCTACAGCTTCGGTCTGCTGGCCTTCATGCTGATCAAGGTGCTGGCGCCGGGCTTCTATGCGCGTCAGGACACGAAAACGCCGGTCAAGATCGGTATCATCGCGATGGTCGCCAACATGGCCTTCAACCTGGCGCTGATCGTGCCGCTGGCACATGCCGGGCTCGCGCTGGCCACGGCGCTGTCGGCCTTCCTCAATGCGGGCCTGCTGGCACGCGGCCTGTATCGTGACGGCGTGCTGCGCTTCCAGCCCGGCTGGGGACGCTATTCGCTGACCCTGATCGGCGGTTGTGCCCTGATGGGCGGCGGCCTGATGTGGCTGTCGCCGGATTGGACCACCTGGCTTGGTTGGGGCCTGTGGGAGCGCTGTGCGATGATGGGAGCGCTGGTCGTCGGCGGTGTACTGGCCTATGCGGTGTGGTTGGGGCTGTGCGGTGTCCGCCCGCGCCATTTCCGCATGCAGAGCTGAGTCTGCTGCCCGGGTGCCACGCAGGTTGGTGCCCTCGGTTCCAGCTGTTTTCTCCCTGGCGGGGCAACGGTGGCTGTCAGCGCCGTGCCCCTTCGCTATAATCGACCACTTTCGGCGGCTTGTGTGATGCACGCATGGACTTGATCAGAGGACTCCACAATCTCGCCCGCCTGCGCAAGCAGGATGGCAGTCGCGGCTGCGTGGCCACCATCGGCAATTTCGATGGCGTGCATCTCGGCCACCAGGCGATTCTGGAGCAACTTCGCGAGCGCGCGGCGGCCTATGGCCTGCCCGCCACGGTGGTGGTGTTCGAGCCGCAGCCGCGTGAGTTCTTCGCGGGTGACAAGGCGCCACCGCGGCTGACGCGTCTGGCGGACAAGGTGCGTCTGCTGGGTAGCCATGGCGCCGAGCGCGTACTGTGTCTGCCCTTCAATGAGACGCTGCGCTCGCTGTCGGCTCGCGAGTTCATCGAGCAGGTGCTGATCGATGGGCTCGGCGTGCGTCATCTGGTGGTCGGTGACGACTTCCGCTTCGGCTGCGATCGCGCCGGAGACTTCGCGTTGCTGGAACGCATCGGCGCCGCCGAAGGCTTCGCGGTGGAGCATACCCGCACCTTCGAGATCGCCGGTGAGCGTGTTTCCAGCACCCGCGTGCGTGAGGTGCTGGCCGCAGGCGACATGGCGCTGGCCGCCCGGCTGCTGGGGCGTGCCCACCACTGGCAGGGACGCGTGGTCGCGGACCGCCAGCTGGGTCGCACGCTGGGCGTGCCGACCGCCAACCTGCCGCTGCCGAATGCGCCGCTGGCAGTCTCCGGCGTCTACGCGGTAATGGCGCACCTTGCCGATGGCCGCGACTGTCCGGCGGTGGCCAACATCGGCTGGCGCCCGACGGTCGGCACGCCGCGGCCGGTGCTCGAGGTCCATCTGCTGGATTTCGCGGAAGACCTCTACGGCCAGCCGATGCGCGTCAGCTTCTGCGCCTTCCTGCGCGGTGAACAGCGCTTCGATGGCCTGGAAGCCCTCAAGGCCGCCATCTACGCCGACATCGCCCTGGCGAAGCGCTTCTTCGCGCTGGCCGCGGGCGAGACGCCTGCCGGTGATGAGCAGGCGTTGCTTGATTGCATGACCTCGATGGCTGACCTGCCGCTGGCCAGCCGTCCGCTGAGCGCACTGATGACGGATGCGCCGACGGCACCCTTACACGGCACTGCTGAGGTGTCTGATTCCACAGCTCGGGAAGCCCAGGCTTCCCGCCCCCACGACGGCTGACCCGAAAGGCTATGAGCGACTACAAGCATACTTTGAATCTGCCCGATACCGACTTCCCGATGCGCGGCAATCTCCCCAAGCGTGAGCCGGACCAACTGGCACGCTGGAACGAGATTGACCTCTACGCGCGTCTGCGTGAAGCAGGCAAGGGCCGTCCGAGCTTCGTGCTCCACGACGGCCCTCCCTATGCCAACGGCAATATTCACATCGGTCATGCCGTCAACAAGATTCTCAAGGACATCATCGTCAAGTCCAAGACGATGGCGGGCTTCGACGCGCCTTACGTGCCGGGTTGGGACTGTCATGGTCTGCCCATCGAGCACAAGGTCGAGACGACCCACGGCAAGCATCTCGAGTCCGAGAAGGCGCGTCATCTCTGCCGTGAATACGCCGGCGTGCAGGTGGAAGGCCAGAAGCACGAGTTCATCCGTCTCGGCATCGTCGGTGACTGGGGCAATCCGTATCGCTCCATGGACTTCGCCAATGAAGCCGGTGAGATCCGTGCGCTGGCCGAGATGGTCAAGGGCGGTTATGTCTTCAAGGGCCTGAAGCCGGTCAACTGGTGCTTCGACTGCGGCTCTGCGCTGGCGGAAGCGGAAGTCGAGTACGCCGACAAGACTTCTGATGCCATCGACGTCGCCTTCGCGGCAGACGATAGCGCGGCGCTGGCCAAGGCCTTCGGCCTCGAGTCACTGAGCAAGCCGGCGGCGATCGTGATCTGGACCACCACTCCGTGGACCATCCCGGCCAACCAGGCGCTCAACGTGCACCCGGACTTCGTCTACTCGCTGGTCGACACCGGCGAGCGCCTGCTGGTGCTCGCCGAGGAACTGGTCGAGGACAGTCTGGCGCGCTTCGGCCTGAGCGGCGAGACGCTGGCGACCGTCAATGGCGCGGCGCTGGAGCTGATCAACTTCCGTCACCCGATCTACGATCGTCTGTCGCCGGTCTATCTGGCCGACTACGTCGAGACTGGCGCCGGTACCGGTATCGTCCACTCCGCGCCGGCCTACGGCGAGGATGACTTCCATACCTGCCGTCGTTACGGCATGAGCTTCGACGAGATCGAAAGCCCGGTGCAGGGCAACGGCGTCTACGTGCCGGACCTGCCGGAATTCGGTGGCCAGTTCATCTGGAAGGCCAACCCGAACATCGTCGCGCGTCTGGAAGAGCTCGGCGCGCTGATGGCGCACGAGAAGATCTCCCACAGCTACATGCACTGCTGGCGCCACAAGACGCCGGTCATCTACCGCGCGACGGCCCAGTGGTTCGTCGGCATGGACATTGCCGGCACCGACGGCGTGACCCTGCGTGACAAGGCGCTGTCCGCCATCGAGGATACCGCCTTCATCCCGGCCTGGGGTCAGGCGCGTCTGAAGAGCATGATCGCCAACCGTCCGGACTGGTGCATCTCGCGTCAGCGCAACTGGGGCGTGCCGATCCCGCTGTTCCTGCATCGCGCGACGGGGGAGCTGCACCCCGACAGCGTGGCGCTGATGGAAGCGGTCGCCGATCGCGTTGCCGAGCACGGCATCGATGCCTGGTGGTCACTCGACAGCCAGGAGCTGCTGGGCGATGAGGCCGAGAACTACGAGAAGGTCACTGACACGCTGGACGTGTGGTTCGACTCCGGGACGACCCACTGGCACGTGCTGCGTGGCTCGCACCCGCATGGTCATGAGCAAGGCCCGCGTGCCGACCTGTACCTGGAAGGCTCCGACCAGCACCGTGGCTGGTTCCACTCGTCACTGCTGACCGGCTGTGCCATCGACGGCCACGCGCCCTACAAGGCGCTGCTGACTCACGGTTTCACCGTGGATGCGCAGGGTCGCAAGATGTCCAAGTCCGTCGGCAACGTGGTCGCGCCGCAGCAGGTGATGGACAAGCTGGGCGCCGACATCCTGCGCCTGTGGGTGTCCTCCAATGATTACTCCGGCGAGATGGCCGTCTCGGACGAGATCCTCAAGCGTACCGCCGATGCCTATCGTCGTATCCGCAACACCTCGCGCTTCCTGCTGTCCAATCTGAACGGCTTCGAACCCGAGCGTGATGCGCTGGCCTTTGACGACATGCTGGCGCTGGACCAGTGGGTGGTCGATCGTGCCGCCCAGCTGCAGGCACGTGTCGAACTGGCCTACGAGGAATACCGCTTCCTCGACATCTATCAGCAGGTGCTGACCTTCTGCTCGCGTGAGCTGGGCGGCTTCTATCTGGATGTCATCAAGGACCGCCAGTACACCACGCAGCCGAACTCGCGTGCGCGTCGTAGCTGCCAGACGGCGCTGTATCACGTGATCGAGGCACTGGCACGCTGGATGGCGCCGATCCTCTCCTTCACCGGTGAAGAGATCTACGCCAACATCCCGGGCCCGCGCAAGGACACCATCTTCCTCGAGACGGCCTACACCGGCCTGACGACTCTGGCGGATGATGCGGCCATGGGGCGTGAGTTCTGGGAGCAGGTGCTGCACGTCAAGCAGGCGGTCAACAAGACGCTGGAAGGCGCGCGCAACGCCGGTCTGGTCAAGAATGGCCTGGCGGCGGAAGTCACCCTCTACGTCAATGACGAGCTCAACACGCTGCTGGCAAGTCTCGGCGACGAGCTGCGCTTCGTGATGCTGACCAGCGGCGTGACCCTGGCGCCTCTCGAGGCGGCCGGTGAGGCGGAAGAGACCGAAGTGTCCGGCCTCAAGGTGGCGGTCAAGGTCAGCGAGAATGCCAAGTGCGAGCGTTGCTGGCACCACCGTCCGGAAGTCGGCACCCTGCCGGAACATCCGACGCTGTGCAGTCGCTGCGTGACCAACCTGCCGGATGGCGAAGGCGAGACGCGTCACTTCGCTTGATCGCTGATGCGACCGCGGCATCGTTCAGCCTCCGCTGAGCGCTGATATCGAACGCCGGGCTCTGGCCCGGCGTTCGTGTCTTGCCGGTCGCAGACTCATTTCACGACAGGAAGGTAACATGACGTCTTCTTCACAAGGCCCCGCGACGGATACCCCTTCAGCCGGCAGTGAGCCGATGCGCTCGCCGCTGCGCTGGCTGTGGCTGTCGCTGGTGATCGTGGTGCTGGACCTGGCCACCAAGTGGCTGGCCAGCAGTTCGCTGGTCTATGGTCAGGCCAACGAAGTGCTGCCGATCTTCAATCTGACGCTGCTCCACAACACCGGCGCGGCGTTCAGTTTTCTGGCTGGCCATGATGGCTGGCAGCGCTGGTTGTTTGCGGGCATTGCGGTGGTGGCAGCCATCGGCCTGAGCATCTGGCTTGCGCGCCTCAAGCGTCACGAGACCTTCACCGCGCTGGGCATCGCGCTGGTGCTGGGGGGCGCGCTTGGCAATCTCTATGATCGTGTCGTGCATGGCTACGTGGTGGACTTCCTGTCCTTCCACTGGGGCAATGCCTTCTTCCCGGCCTTCAACGTGGCGGACGTCGCCATCAGCCTGGGAGCCGTGGCACTGATTCTTGAATCTTTCCGTGGCCGCTCCGAATGAGCGCCACAAGCGAGGTCAGCATGAGCGAGCATCGTATCGCCGATAACATGGAGGTCAGCCTCCATTTCCGTCTGCGTCTGGAAGACGGCACCGAGGTGGACTCCACCTTCGACAAGACACCGGCCACCTTCCAGGTGGGTGACGGCAATCTGCCGCCGGGCTTCGAGCGTTCGATCATGGGCATGGCGGCGGGCGAGACCGGCAGCTTCACGATCACGCCGGAGCATGCCTTCGGCCAGCACAATCCGCAGAACGTCCAGACCGTGGCGCGCAAGAGCTTCGATGAAGAGATCGAGGTCGGCATGGTGATGTCCTTCGCCGAGCCGTCGGGTTCGGAGCTGCCGGGCATCATCCGCGAGATCGATGAGCGTGACGTCAAGGTCGACTTCAATCACCCGCTGGCCGGGCGTACCCTGACCTTCGAGGTCGAGGTACTGTCAGTCGCCCCCGCGACCACGCACTGAGTCTACTATCAAAAGGTGCGCTCCCCGTGAGCGCACCTCGCCATCAAGCGGAGCCTGTCATGCAGATCAAGCTGGCCAACCCGCGCGGTTTCTGCGCCGGAGTGGATCGCGCCATCGATATCGTCAACGGGGCGCTCGACGTGTTCGGGCCGCCGATCTACGTGCGTCACGAGGTGGTGCACAACCGTTTCGTGGTCGACTCCCTCAAGGAGCGCGGCGCCATCTTCGTCGAGGAACTGCACGAAGTGCCGGATGACGTCATCGTCATCTTCTCGGCACACGGCGTCTCGCGTGCCGTGCAGGAAGAGGCCGAGCGTCGCAACCTCAAGGTCTTCGATGCCACCTGTCCGCTGGTGACCAAGGTGCACATGGAAGTCCTGCGCTATGCGCGCAAGGGCCAGGATTGCGTGCTGATCGGTCATGAGGGCCACCCGGAGGTCGAGGGCACCATGGGCCGCTATGACACTTCCAAGGGTGGCACCATCCATCTGGTGGAAGACGAGTCCGATGTGGCGCGTCTGGAGGTCAAGGACCCGGAGCAGCTGGCCTTCGTCACCCAGACCACGCTCTCGATGGATGACACGGCGCGCGTGATCGACGCGCTGCGCGAACGCTTCCCGGCGATTCAGGGCCCGCGCAAGGATGACATCTGCTACGCGACCCAGAATCGCCAGGACGCCGTGCGCATGCTGGCGGAAGCCTGCGATGTGGTGCTGGTGGTCGGCAGCCCCAACAGCTCCAACTCCAATCGCCTGCGCGAACTGGCCGAGCGCATGCAGACCCCGGCCTGGTTGATCGACGATGCGCAGCAGATCGAGGCCAGCTGGCTCGAGGGGATCGGCAGCATCGGCATCACCGCCGGGGCCAGTGCCCCCGAAGTGCTGGTGCAGGGAGTGATCGATCGTCTGATGGCGCTGGGAGCCTCGGCGCCCGAGGAGCTCGAGGGCCAGGAGGAAAACATCGTCTTCTCGATGCCCAAGGAGCTCAAGGAGCGCTTGATCGCCTCGGATCAGATCCGCGAGCTGTAACGCCTTGTAAGTTTCTGCCAGTGAAGAAGCCGCGACCCTGTCGCGGCTTTTTTATGTGCGCCATTCGCATTTTGCCATTCAATTCAGCAGTTTCTTGTATAAGCAACGGCATTCTTGAGCACGATCGTTGATCAAAATGGTGCGTATTGAAAAAAAATGTAATGCGCAGTTACCAAAATGATACATAATAGAGGTATGGTTCGTACTCTGGAGAATTCCCCATGCCACGACTGTTCTCGGTCACCGGTGTCAGCAGTGCAGGTGCACGCCGCAAGCCGAGACCGGGGCGCGGGGCAGCTGGCAGGCGTCGGTCTCAGGGCTTCACTCTGATCGAGATGATGATGGTGGTCGCGATCATCGGCATTCTGGCGGCGGTCGCCATTCCCTCCTATCTCGGTTATGTGGAGCGCAGCTGGCGCTCGTATGCCCAGCAGGCGCTGGGGCAGCAGGCCAGACAGCTGCATGGCTTCTACTACCAGAATTTTTCCGAGGCGCCCGTGGGGGATGATGACCAGCCGACGGATGGCGTCAGCCGTATAGAGGACAGCGGTGGCAATCTTCGCTACCTGATCACGTATCGCAGTCTGTCTGCCTCGGACTTCGTCCTGCAGGCGACGCCTCAAGGGGCACAACTCAATGATGACTGCGGCGTGCTGTGGATGGACCAGGACATGAATACCGGTGCCGAAGGAGGAGGTCGGTGCTGGTGATGGTGGGCCCCAGAAGACAGACTCGAGTCCGGCATGGCCGGTCGACCCTCAGCGGCAAGGAGAAGTATCTCTCATGCGCCAATCCCGTGGTTTCACCCTGATCGAGCTGGTCGTGACAGTGGCGATCATTGCCATCATCGCGACCTGGGCGGTGCCGGCCTGGCAAGGCCTGGTGCAGCGCTCTCAGGTGGAGTCCGATGTGCGTGCCCTGACCCATGCGCTCGGCATGGCGCGCAGCACCGCCACCACGCGCGGTGTGGATGTGAGTGTCTGTCCCTATGCGCCGAGCGTCGCCACCCCCAATCCCACGACCTGCGACGATGACTGGGCGAATGGCTGGGTTGTCTATGTCGGGAATGCTTCCAACTTCACCCTCGACGACCGCCTTTGGATCCATCAGGACAGCAATGCGGTTGCCCAGTCGGGCGGCGCCGCCAGGATCACCTACAACGATCGCGGCACGCTGACTAGTGGCAACAGTACGCTGGTGTTCTGTGCGGCATCCGATGCTACCTCTGTGGTAGTGGCGCCTTCAGGCCGTGTACGCCTTGAATCAGGAGGGGACTGCTCATGACAGCATCGTTGATGATCACATCCCTCAAGCAAGCCCTGCAGCCGCGAGCGCTGAGGAAGACATTGCTGTCTCGCCTGCAGCGGCGGCGTTCCGCTCGGCATTCACAGCGCGGCGTCGGCCTGATCGAGGCGCTGGTCGCGGTCATGCTGCTGGGGGTTTCCCTGCTGGGGCTGGGGTTGTTGCAAGTTCAGACGCTTCAACATCAGCGCGTCAGCTACAGCAATACCGTGGCACAACTGCTGTCGCTGGACTTGGCTGAGCGTATCCGCGCCAACCTTGAGGCCATCGATCAATATGATGATGCCGACACCACCAATGCGCCGGCGGATGGATGCAGCTCGGACTGCGTGCCCGCAGAGCTGGCGGACCAGGACATCATTGATTGGCGTGACGCCATCATCGGCTCCACGCTGACCAGCGGCGTCGGCAGCGTGGAAGTCGACGAGCGTGTTGTTGGCGGCGCCGGTATCGGCGTTCACGATGTCAGTGTCCAGGTGCAGTGGAGTGACCCCATCAGCGGGGGAGTTGACCAGCAGACCTATCGTTTCGAGGTAGAGCCATGAATCGCTGTTCCCCTGCATCGGTCCGCCGACGCTTCGCCCCCGACACCGCCCGTCCGCATGGCTTGAAACGCCAGGCGGGCGTGGGGCTTGTCGAGCTGATGATCAGCCTGGTGCTGGGGCTGTTGATCACGGCGATGGCCGTGCAGATGTTCTCGACCTCACGCAGCACCGTGAGCACCCAGGAGGCGCTTTCCTATCTGCAGGAATCGGCCCGCTACGTGTCCTTCCGGCTCCAGCCGCTGATGCGCAATGTGGGCTACGCAGGCTGTGCCAATAGCCGCGATATCACCAATGCCAGCTCGGTGGATGCCTCCCATGACCTCACGGCGCCCTTCGGGGGGCAGCAGCGTACCCAGCGGGGCCTCAGCTATTTCAATCTGACGTTCGTCGCTGCCAGCAAGGACGGCGATGAAACCACGCTGACCAGCAGCATGACGTCGCTGGGCGGCCCGCTGTCCGTGCGCAACGGTAGCGAAGATGCCTTCGTGACCAACGAGTATGCACTGGTCAGTGATTGCAGCAGCACCGATGTCTTCAGGGTGTCGGGCACCACCCAGGGCAATGTGGAAACCAACGACACCCTGTCACGTTCCTACGGCAGCTCTCAGTCCTCGAATGCCTATCTCTACCCGGTGCAGGCCTGGGAGCTGCGGCTGGATGACCAGGCCAACGATTCTTCGGTGCGTGCACTGTATATCGACCGTATCGATGCCGCTTTCGCACGCGAAGAACTGGCCTCCGGCGTACAGGGCTTCGATGTCAGTTTCAGCCTGGATACCACCGGCAATGGCAGTGTCGATCGTGTCAAGGTGCCGGCCGCCACGGTGCGCAGCGAAGGCCGTTGGGATGAGGTGCGCCGTATCGAGATCGCACTCACGCTCGAGAGCCTGCCGGGAGTGGTGCCGGGCGGGGATAACGATGGGCGTTTGACGCGAACCTTCAATCTCACGTTCACACCGCGCAATCTGCAACTGAGGGGCAGCTGATGAATACATCGTCTTCAACGTCCAGGGTCTGCGCGGTCACCCGGGGGCCAGCACGTCAGCAAGGCATCGCCTTGCTGATCGTATTGATCATGCTGGTCGTGATCGGCCTGCTGGCCGTGACCGGGGTCGAGGACAGTCAGCTGCAGACACGCATGGCCGTCAACAGCCGCAACTTCGAGCAGTCCTATTACAACGCGGAAACCAGCCTGAGCATCGGTGAGCGTGCGCTGCAGGAAAGCCTGGAGGATGGCACCTGGAGCCTGGACAGCTTCGATGACTCGGCCGGCCTGATGCTGGCACTGCCCGAGGATGCACCGCCGATCAACCCGCTCTCGGAAGCGGATTGGCAAGCCAGCGGTATCCAGACGCTGGACAGTGATACCGGTGCGGTCATCGGGGCCTATGTGATCGAGTATCTGGGCAAGGTCGGCGAGCCGCCGCTGAATGCCAGCAACGAAGTGAATGCGGTGGGCACGCGCCTGGATGCCTTCCGTATCAACGCGATGGGCACGGGGGGCGGCAATGGTGCCTCCTGGACAGTAGTGCAAAGCGAGATGGAACTGGGCCCTTACTTCTGAGAGGAGCATGAATATGCGTTATCTGCTGAGTGGTGCCCTGTGCCTTGTCGCCTTGCCCTGTCTGGCGGCCCCCGGGGAAATCGCCCGCGCCCCGGTCACGGAAGCGACCGGGGTTCAGCCCAATATCCTGTTCATTCTGGATGATTCGGGCAGCATGGCCTGGGAGGACACTCTCAACAAGGGAGTGGAACACTGGGGGTATCAGCCGGCTTCCTCGGTGCTTGGGAACTCCGGGGTCTACTCGATCAATGCCGGGGTCGTCAGCCATCGCACCCAGAACACCATCGCTCGGGCCATCGGCTCGTGCAATGGTTTCAATGTGCTGGCCTACGATCCGGAGCTGACCTACACCCCTTGGGCGGGCAAGGACCGCTTTGGGGTGGAGTACGCAGATGCCACGTTGTTGACGGCGCGTTCAAATCCTTATGAGCCGACGTCCACCGTCAACCTCACCGGGGTCTACTACATGCCCTGGACGGATAATGATGGTGATGGAGAGTATGACTTCGAGGAGTGTGGCCTCTATCAAAGCGGCAGCAGCCTCTATGTGGACAACACACGTCAGACCTACATCAACCAGCAGTCCGCCGCGCAGAAGACCAACTTCGCCAACTGGTTCACGTATTACCGTGACCGCATGTCCGTGGCCAAATCCGCCATGGCCGGCGTGATCGACGCCAACGAGTCCCGGGTCGGGCTACGTACCATCCAGGGTCGCAACAATCGCAACGTTGCGGACATGACGGATGTCGATGAGCGTGAAGACCTGCTGGAGGAGCTGTTTACCGCCTATCCCTCCGGTGGCACCCCTCTGCGTACCGCGCTCAAGAATGCCGGTGAGTATTATTCCAGCACTGGAAGCAATGCTCCCATCCTGAGTGCGGATGAGGGCGGCATGTGCCAGCAGAACTATTCCATCATGATGAGCGATGGCTACTGGAATGGCTCCAGCCCCAGTGTCGGCAACGTCGATGGTGGCAGCGGTGATCACATCAGTGCCAGTCACCGTGACAGCCATTCCAATACGCTTGGCGATGTCGCGATGAAATATTATCGCGAGGACCTGCGGACTGACTTGATCGACAGCGTGCCTACCATACCGGGAGTGGATGAAAACTCCGCTCAGCACATGGTGACCTACACCGTCGCTTTCGGTGTGGATGGCTCGCTGTCCGAGAACCCTGCTGATCTCGAGTCTGCCTTCACCTGGCCGCAGCCTTCCGCCAATACCAATACCACCATCGATGATCTGCGCCATGCGGCCTGGAACGGACGTGGTGAATATCTCAGCGCCGCCAATCCGCAGGCATTGATTGATGCGCTGAACAATATCGCGCAGTCCATCGCAGGGCGCGCGGCCAGCACCGGTAGCCTGGACATCAGCAGTGGTGGGCAGACCAGCGGCGCTTATGTGATCCAGACCATCTATGATCCCGCCGATTGGTCGGGCGATGTCGTTGCACGCAAGATCGGCACCAATGGCGCCTTGAGCGCCACCTCGGACTGGTCCGTCGCGGAGTGGTTGCGTGACGATGATAGCCGTAGCTCCAGCCGCAAGGTGATCACCTACAACCCGGGGATCTCCGAAGTGGATGAAAAGGCGTTCTTCTTCAATATCGAGGAGGCCGGATCACTGGAGGCCGAACAGGTACTGGACCTCGTGGGCTTCCTCGATGAGACCCTGCTGTCAGAAACACTGCTGGCAACGCTGCGGAGAACCGTCCGGGATGATGACGACGACGACGACGACGACGACGACGACGATGATGATGGCATTCTTGGCGGAGTCGGCTCAGTGGTCGGAGGCGTCACCAGTGGCGTGACTCAGCTGACGGGACGCGTCCTGGATACTACCGGTACCTTCCTGAAGCTGGATGGCGCTAACCTTGGTGTCAGAACGTCGGATCTCGAGAATCTGATCGGCTACCTCAAGGGTGATGATGCCTACGAAGGCACCTTGTTCCGCGAGCGTGACGACAACTATCTCGGAGATATCGTGCATGCCTCGCCGGCGATCGTCGGGCCGCCTTCGGCCAGCTATCGCAATGACATGGAAGTGTCTTCGTACCGCTCCTTCAAGACGCTGTATGAGGAGCGCCAGAACATGATCTACATCGGTGCCAACGACGGCATGCTGCACGCCATCGACATGGAGACCGGTGAAGAGAAGTTCGCCTACATGCCGTATGCCGCCTTCAGCATCGAGAGCGGGCGCGGTATTCGCCAGCTCGCTGATCAGAACTATGTGCACCAGTACTATGTCGATGCCACTCCGGTCGCGCGTGACGTGCATGTCCAGTTGGGGGATGAGGATGCGCCCGGTTGGCACTCGGTCCTGCTGGGTGGGCTGGGCGCTGGTGGCAAGGCGGTCTACATGCTGGATATCACCGATCCTGAAGGCTTCGAGTCATTGGGTGAATCCGACGGCACCTCGCCGGCCGAGATCGTGCAGTGGGAATTCACGCACGAGGACCTCGGCTATACCTTCAGCGATATTCAGGTAGCGCGTCTGGATGACGGCAAGTGGTATGCCATCTTCGGCAATGGCTACAACGCCGACAGCGATGGGCGTGCCAAGTTGTTCATCGTGGACCTGGAAGACCCCGACAACTATGCGCTGCTGGATTCTCAACAGGGCAGCAATGCCGGTGGATCGTGCACCTCTGGCAGCAGTGACTGCAATGGCATGTCGAGCCCTGAGCTGGCCGACGTCGATGCCGATGGCATCACCGACTGGGTCTATGCCGGCGATCTGCATGGCAATGTCTGGGTGTTCGACATGCGCGAGTTCTCGCTGAGCAACATCGGCAGCAGCGAAATGTCGCGTCTGTTCCAGTCATGTGCCGTTGCCTTGAACAGCACGTCATCGACCTGTCCGGCAGCTTCCCGACAGCCCATCACATCGCGGGTAGCCGTGGCACGCAGCGGTGTCTTCAACAGCACCGTCGATACGCCGTACCTGAATGTGTACTGGGGCACCGGGCAATTGCTGACGCTGCAGGATGCGGTCGATACCTCGACGCAATCCTTCTACAGCGTGCTGCATACCGGGTCTTCGACTCGCCGTCATCATGGCCAGCTGGAAAAGCAGAGCTTCTCCAATATCAGCGGCGTGAGTGACGCGCGGACGGTCACGGGGGTAGGCGTCGATTATTCCAATCAGAACAACAATGGTATGCAGTACGGCTGGTACCTGGAGCTACCGGACTCCGGTGAGCGTCTGGTGACCATCCCGGCTGTCCGTGGTGATCTGATTGTCTTCAATACCACCATCCCGGGCTCCAATGGCCCCTGTACTGGCGGTGCCAGTGGTTGGCTGAATGCGCTCAGCTTGCGCAACGGCCTGCAGCCGGTACGCAGTTACAACAATGTGCAGCAGGTCTTTGATTACAACGATGATGGCGAGGTCAACGCGAGCGACAACGTCAATAATCAGGTCGTACTCTCGATCAAGACAGAAGGCGAGCCCACCTCACCGAAATTCCTGGGTGATACCCAGTATGTCGGTCAGGGTGGCACCAATCAGGTGGTCGAAATGGCCATGGACTTCGGGATCGATGGGCTGGAAGGCCGTAGTGCCTGGTATCAGCTGCGCTAGGAGAGAGACCATGAAGACATCACGACTCAAGCTGACTGGTAGTGGACTGATGCTGGCGGCGGGCTTGCTCTTCACGAGCTGGGGCTCCCAGGCCCTGGCGGAAGATGCCCCAATTCCGCTGGTCATGGAGCAGAGCGTCACCGGCGTCATCGACGAGCGAGAGGGGGATCAGCTGCTCGTCGACGACATGGGGTTCGTGCTTCAGCCGGATAGCCGGATACTCAATCGCAATGGGCGCGAGCTGAAGGCCTTCCACCTCACGCCGGGGCAGGAGGTCGAGGTGCGCTTCGACCCACGTGGTGAGCCGAAGCAGGTCATCGACATCACGCTGCTGCGTCGGGGGCGCTGATGATCAGGCGAACAGGGGGGGGGCGGGCACAAGGCGGCTTCGGTCTGCTGGAACTCATGATTGCCGTGGCCATCATCGGCATTCTGGCGGCGATCGCCTATCCCAGCTACCAGGATCAGGTGGAGCGTTCACGTCGCACCGACGCCACCACCGCCTTGCTGGCACTGGCCCAGACCCAGGAGCGCATCATGGCAACCTGCGGTGAATACGCGACGGCCAGCGTGACAGCGGCGACCAGCTGTGGAGATGCGCTCGGAGGCGGTGGCGGTGGTATCGGGCTGGGACAGGCAGATGCCGTCAGCGAGGAAGGCTTCTACAACCTGGCCGTCGCAGGGGATGCAGACAGCTATACCCTGACTGCCACTGCTACCGGCAGTCAGGCCAATGATGAGGACTGCGCCACCTTTACGCTCACGGAGTTGGGAGTGAAGGGAGCGGCAGTTCTTGAGGACTCGGAAGATACCGATAGCAGTGATTGTTGGTAGGCACTGACAGCCGACATTGCATGGCAAGCGCCTGAAGCCTCGATCTACGATGATCGGGGCTTTTTTTGTCTGGTGGATGAGGTTCAGTCGAGAAATATGGAATAACGGTGATTATGGGGAGTTTTCGGAATGATGGGTAATTTTGTGTAACATAATGATTCCATCTGTGGTTCATAGACGTTAAATTGCCCAATTTCACGCCCTGCAGGGTGCTTTGGCCTGCGTGGCTTTCAGGGGTAAGACGATGCAGCTTTTTCCTGCACTTCGGCATGGATGTCAGCAGGGCCGCCAGCAAGGCTTCACGTTGATTGAGCTGATGATCACGCTGGCCATTCTCGTGATCACGATCACGATTGCCGTCCCCGCCTGGCAGGGGGTGGTCGCGCGCAACGCCGTCACCGGCACGGCCGAGACGCTCGTGTCTTCCATCAACTATGCGCGTAGCGAGGCGGTGGCCAGCGGCAACGACATCACGCTCTGCCCCCTGAATGCGCAGGGTGACGCCTGCATGAATTCCACCAGCTGGAGCAATGGCTGGGCGGTGGTGCAGGGCAGTCAGGCCGAGGCACGGGCGTCGCTGGGCGATGACCTGTTGCGCGTGTTTGATGCCGCCATCACCGTGCAGGCGGGTGTTGCCGGCGTGACTTTCGATGATCAGGGCGCGACCTCTGATTCCACCTGGTTGTTGATCTGCGATCAGTCGGGCGGGCAGGGCCATCGCCAGCTTGAATTGACTCCCATCGGACGAGTATTGACGGAGACTTATGGCAGCGATGACCAGAGTTGCTGAGCTTGGCGTGTCCCGTGCAAGCGGTAGCCAGCAAGGTACCAGCCTGCTGGAGGCGTTGATCGCTCTGCTGTTGATGGGGCTGACATTGCTGGGGTTCGGGCTCATGCAGATGGAAAGTCTGCAGGCCAACAACGAGAGTTACGCGCGTACCGAAGCCCGTATTCTCCTGGTCAGCATGGCTGAGCGGATTCAAGCCAATCCCGATGGCGTGGATGACTACGATGGGCTTTCCACTGCGGGGGCAGGAAATCCGGGCGGTTGTCCCTGCAGTGTTGCCGAGCTAGCGGCCCGTGATGTGGCGGTGTGGGCGGACAGGCTTGAGGACAGCAGTCTGAACGCGCCGGTCGGGTCCATCGCCAGCAGCGGCAGTGACCTTCTCACCCTGACTCTCGGCTGGAGCGGTGCCGCGCAGCTCGGGCAGAACGAAGACAGCATGGACGCCGATGCTCAGGCGTTGAGCGAGACCCTACAGATACGAGTGGTGCCCTGATGTCGTCGAAAGCCTCCCTCTCGCTGCGAGCCTTCGCGTCGCGCTCGCCTCGGGCGCCGCGCTCGATTCCCTCACGGCGTGCCCAGCAGGGCGTCGGCCTGGTCGAATTGATGCTGGCGCTGGTGCTGGGACTGTTCATTTCCGCCATGGCGCTGGAATACTTTCTGGCCTCGCGCTCGACCCTCAACACCACGTCTGCCGTGTCTTACCTGCAGGAGTCTGCACGCCACGTCACACGCCGCCTGCAGCCATTGGTGCGCAATGCCGGCTTTTCCGGCTGTGCGTCGGTGAGCAGTGTCAGTGATGGCACCGGGAGCCATGCGCTGTCCGATTCTCCTCTGACGGCCGAGTCCGACACGGTGGCGGGGATCACCTACGACCGTCTGGCCTTGCAGGTACCGGCGCTGGGAACGCAGCGCGGTTGGCAGCTCGGGGCGAGCGTCGCCCAGGGCGATACCTCGCTGACCCTGGAGGACTACACCTCCGGCACGTTGGAGACGGATAGCGTCGTGCTGATCAGCGACTGTGAGAGCGGCGACATCGCACGCCTCTCGGGCGATGGCAACAACTCGCTCGATCTGTCGAGCGCCGTCGAGCACGGCTATGGCGGCACCATACAGACCCAGGCATATGTCTATCCGCTGCAGCGTTGGTACCTGTTGCTGTCACAGGCCGATGACGACTCCCCCGTTCGGCTCTGCCTGAACGGCGAGGATGTCGATGGCGACCCGGCAGCAGGCTGTGGCGAAGAAGTGGCGCGATACGTCGAAGCGTTGGACCTGACCTTCGATACGGCCTCCGGCAGCGGTAGCGCGAGTCGCTTTGCCGTGGAGCGCAGCGTGGCGGAAGTGGAAGCCGCGAACGACTGGAGCAGCGTCAGACGGATCCACATCAGCCTGACCCTCAAGACGCCGCCGACGATCAACGTCGAGGGTGAGGGGAACGGTGAGTTGCAACGCACCTTCGATATCACCCTGAGCCCGAGGAATATCGGTCTATGAACCAGGCAAGTTCTTCCAGGCCGCCACGCCAGCAAGGCATGGCATTGCTGGTCGTGCTGATCATGCTGATCGTGGTGGGCGTGATGGCGGTGACAGGCAATGAAGATACCCAGTTGCAGACCCGCATGTTGATGAATACCCAGTTCTACGACAACGCCTACGCGGAGGCCGAGAGCCTTCAGCAACAGGCTGAGAGTCGTCTGCTCGAGGGGGAGCTGACCCTGGATGATTTCGGTGGGGACGGCTTCTATGACGTCACGGCGGGGGAGGACCTGGACTTCGATCCTCTGCAGGCAGACGCCTGGGAGGGGGAAGGTGTCTTGAGTGGTGATGCGGCTGACAACGGCAACTATGTCATCGAGTATCTCGGAGAGACGACGGAAGGCGTTCTGAATGACGATAACCTGAGCAGCAGTCAGTTGTTGAATGCCTTCCGCATCACGGCCGCCGGTTGGAGTCTTGAGAGCGCAGGTGACCCTGATAGCAAGAAGCGTGCACTGGCAGTGGTGCAAAGCGAAATCATGATGGCCGATTGAAGGGAATCTATCGATGAAATCGAAGCACTCACCCCGCTGCAGCGGCTTGCGTCGTATTCACCTGCCGGTCTTGCTGTCAGGTGGACTGCTGGTCTCCTTGCCCGTGCTGGCAGACAGCGACACACTACTTCAGTTGCCCACCACCCAGAGTGTCGGCGTTACGCCCAATGTTCTGCTGGTGCTGGATGACTCGGGCTCGATGACCTGGGAAGACACCTTTGATGGTGGTAGCTCCTATCAGGGCTACAACATGCTTTACAAGAAGCGACAGGTATGTGAGAAGGTCGAGAAAAAATATAGTAATGGATGGAAGTGGTCCTGTGAATATGTCTTCAAGCCGCAAGATCTTTCCAACAAATACTTCTGTGCTGACTCCAATAGCCAAGCCTATGACCCGGATCAGATCTATCAGCCCTGGAAGTCTGGAAATGGGGATGAACGTTATGATGACATGGACCCGGCAGCGGCGTGGATTGATTTCAATGAAGGCGATGATGAAGACAATCTGGTTGACCTGACGGACCCGGATCTCGAGTTTCGTTATTACACTGGCAGCAATTGCAGTGACAGCAGCGAAGTGCAGGTTTCGGATCTCAGTCCGGATGAGCAGGTCAACTATGCCAACTGGTTCACTTATTATCGCAGTCGCTTGAATGTCGGCAAGGCTGCCGGTCTCGAGCTGCTTTCCGATATTGAGTACCGCACTGGGTTCATCACCATCAACCCCGGCTCAGAGACGGCAACCAAGGTAAAGGTCGATGATATTCTGGATTCGATCATAGAATATGTCACCAATGTACTGGGCAATCTGGTATCAGTCGTCACAACAAGTGACAGTGGCAACGATCATCTTGATGAGATCAAGGATGCCATCGTCAAAACGGAAATCAGCTCAAGCAACACCTATGTGTCGACGCCCTTGCGTGAGGCACTCTATCGCGCTGGTGAATATTACAGTGACAATTACTCCAGCCTGGGTTCCACGCCGATTCTTTCCGAAGATGAAGGCGGTATGTGTCAGCAGAACTTCACTGTTTTGATCACCGATGGTTTCTGGAACTCCGAAAACTCTTCCGCCTCCAATAATATTGAAAGCAAGATCGGCGATGCCAATGGTGACGGACGAACCTGGCGGGAAAGTTATAACTACAGTTATGGCGGTGATGCCACGCTGGCGGATGTCGCTTATTATTATGCTCATAATGATCTCTTGCCGAAGCTTGGAAGCGGGACCTATGAAAAGCAGGTGATGACGACCTATACGGTGGCGTTCGGGGTCGAGTCGACCAGTGACGACTGGGATGACAAGGATCGCGTCATCGAGAGCAGCTCCAGCACCATCGATGATCTGGAGCAGGCGGCGATCGATGGCGGGGGCTCCTACTTCAATGCCTCCAGTCCGACGGACCTCGTCTCGGCCCTGGCGGCGATCGCCTCCGAGATCGTCGCGGTGGGCAACAGTGTCAGTGGCCTCTCCACCAACCTGACCACGGCCAGTGTCGAGACGGATAGCCAACTGATCGAGAGCCGCTATTCCGCCTCGACCTGGACGGGTGATGTGGTGGCCTCGTCGGTACAGGAGGGCAAGGACGTCGAGGATGACGACCAGGTCTGGAGTGCTGCCACCCAGTTGAGTGAGGCATTGGCGGATGAGGATGGTGTTGAGTCGCGTACGGTCTTCACCATGTCCGGCGGCAACGGAGTCGAGTTCACGACCGACAATGCGGGCCGTCTGAGCTCCAGCCAGCGCAATGATCTCGCGCGCATGGAGGTCGGTGGCAACTCCACCGATGACCATGTGGAGGCGGCGATCGAATGGTTGCGGGGCAGCGATGAATACGAAGGTGATGGCCTGCGCAATCGCACTGGCGTCCAGCTGGGCGACATCATCGGCTCGTCGCCTGTCGTCGTGACTCAAGAAGACTCGACGACAGAGGGCAGTGTCTTTGTCGGGGCCAACGACGGCATGCTGCATGCCTTCGACCTCAAGACCGGCAACGAGCAGTTCGCCTATATTCCGGAACTGCTCTACAGCGAAGAGGACGACGCAGGGCTGGGGTATCTGACGGACCCGGGCTATCAGCATCGCTACTATGTCGACGGTGAACTGCGTCTGGCCAGCCTGAATGGTGAGGAGTGGCTGGTATCCGGTCTCGCTGGCGGTGGACGCGGCCTGTTCGCGCTCAATGTCACCAAGGCCGTGGCAGGCGAAGACTTCGATGAAGATGATGTGGTGCGCTGGGAATTCGGTGCCAGTGACGATGATGACATGGGGCATGTCTACGGCAGCGCGCATATCGTCACCCTCAACAACGGCGACAGCGCGGTGCTGGTCGGCAACGGGCTGGAAACGGCCGATGAGAACGCCGCGCCGACGTTGTTCGCATTGGAGCTTGATGGAGTCAATGCCGGCGGCGTGATCGCCAAGCTGTCCCCCAGCGGAGTGACCGGCGGATTGGCAAACCTGCAGGTCGCGGACCTCGACAGCAATGGCACCGTCGATTTCGCCTATGGCGGAGACCTGCAGGGGCGACTGTGGAAGTTTGACCTCAGTGACGACGACAGCAGCAAGTGGAATGTCACGCGCCTGTTCACGGCCTGTGCTACCAGCCTGACCGGCGGGGAGTGCCAGACGGACGCGCTGCAGCCGATCACCGTCAAGCCGACACTCAGTCGCTACTCCGGCGAGACGCACACCATGACCTCGCCCAATCTGCTGGTGTCCTTCGGGACCGGCCAGGACATGTACGCCGACGCCGAAGATGAAGCCTGGGTCACGCAGAGCCTCTACACCGTGCTGGATACCGGCGGCAGTCATACCAGCCTGACGCGCAGTGACCTTGAGGCACGCAACTTCGTCAGCGGCAGCTACACCAACGGCGAGCTGACAGGCCGGACCCTTGGCGGCGACAGCTTTGCCTACTATCCCAGCCAGCTCGAGGATCAAGACACGGATCGCTTCGGCTGGTATCTGGATCTGGATACCTCCGAGCAGGAAGAGCTGGTCGAGCCGGCCAATCTGCTCTCCAATCTGGTGGTCTTCTCCACCAGCACGTCCAGTACCGGAACCAACTTCTGTGAAAGTACCGGCGGTGGCTGGCTGGTCGCGCTGGACACCGAGACAGGTCTGCCGACCTACGACGATAGCGAAGGCAGCTACGTGACCATCTTCGATTTCAATCAGGATGAGGCCTTCAGCGCTGATGACCTGGTCGGTACCCTCGTTGATGACACCGTCGCCGTCGGCAATGTCATCGTCAGCGTCAAGTTGAGCGGTACACCGACATCCAGTGTCAGTGTCGGTGATACGGTCTACGTGGGCACCAGTTCGCTGGGCAGCGAGGAGGGTGGTGTCTCGTCCTATGATCTCAACGTGTCCAGCTCGACGGACACCGGCCGTGTCTCCTGGTATCAGCTGCGCTGAGCCCGTCTCGATATGAGGCAAGGATGACACGCTGCGCCGCCACGCCTTCCCCGGAGTGGCGGCGCCTTGCCTTTCATCAGGGCTTACTTCCTTCAGGCAGGTTTGCCTTGAGCCTTTTAACCGAGTCTTGCGCCCTGGTCTTTCACTCAAGCCCTTCATTCACGTTCTTCAAGGAAGCACTTCATGGCCAGTCTTCTCTCTTCCCGTTCGCGCCTCTCTCGGCGCCGGTACGCCTCAGGCTTCACGCTGACGGAGATCATGATCGTGATCGTCATCGTCGGCATTCTCGCGGCGATCGCCTACCCGAGCTATCAGGACCAGGTAATTCGCTCGCGTCGTGCCGATGGGCAGGCGGCGCTGATGTCATTGGCCCAGGCCCAGGAGCGCTACATGGCGCGTTGCGGCGGCTACGCGACCAGCATCGCCGGCGACAGTGATTGTGATGAGGAAGGACTGGGGCGTGCCACCGAGTCGCCGGAAGGCTATTACACCCTGAGCCTGGAGGATGGCGCCACGACCACGCGCTTCACGCTCATCGCGACCGCGGTGGCGCCTCAAAGCGCCGATGCCGACTGCCCCGCGCTGACCCTCACCAATACCGGTGTCCGCGATACGACCGGCGACGGCGATTGCTGGTAGCCGTGAAGCGCTCGGCTCTGCACGATGCTGGAGACTCTGCTCAATGCTGGAGGCTCTGCGCAATGCTGGATTGCACGCGGCTCGCTTGCACCGCCTTGCGGGCGGCGTATTCTTGATCCCTTTCTCGGGCTGATGGCAGGAGCGAACAGGCGTGAATGACTTTGTGGTGGTAGGCGGTGGCGTGATCGGCATGCTGACCGCGCTGGAGCTGGCGGATGGCGGTGCCGAGGTCACGCTGGTCGAGCGAGGCCAGTGTGGGCGTGAGGCGTCATGGGCGGGCGGCGGTATCGTCTCGCCGTTGTATCCGTGGCGTTATAGCGCGCCGATCTCACGCCTGTCTGCCTGGTCGGAAGGCTTCTACCCCACGCTGGCCGAGCGCCTGATCGAGACCACCGGCATCGACCCCGAATATCGCCAGCAGGGCCTGCTGTACCTGAATGTCGAGGACGCCGAGCAGGCACTGGCCTGGTCCCGGGAATATGCCAAGCCGCTGACGCGCGTGGACGCCGACTTCGTTTATGACAAGGCACCGGCGGTCGCGCTCGGCTGTGAGTCGGCGCTGTGGATGCCGACGCTGGGCAGCATCCGCAATCCGCGTCTGGGCAAGTCACTGCGCGCCGCGCTCGACGCTCACCCGCGCGTGCGGCTGCTGGAGAATGTCGCGGTGCAGGGCATTCTGCTGCAGGACGACACCGCCATCGGCGTACAGACCGCCAATTCGGTGCTGTCTGCCGGGCAGGTCGTGGTCTGCGGTGGTGCCTGGAGTCGAGAGATTCTGAGTGAGGCGGGGCTTGCGCTGCCGGTACGGCCGGTACGCGGCCAGATGGTGCTGTTCAAGGCACCCAAGGGGCTGGTGGAGCGCGTGGTGCTCAAGAATGGACGCTACGTGATACCGCGGGGCGATGGCCGTATCGTGGCCGGCTCGACGCTGGAGGAGGTCGGCTTCGACAAGGCGACCACCGCCGAGGCACGCGAGTCACTGATCAAGAGCGCCTGCGAGATCATCCCCGCGCTGGCGGAGTGTGAGGTCGAGCACCACTGGGCGGGACTGCGCCCCGGTTCGCCGACCGGCACGCCCTTCATTGGTGCCGTGCCTGAACGCCGCCACCTGCACGTCAATGCCGGCCATTACCGCAATGGGCTGGTACTGGCGCCGGCCTCGACCCGCCTGTTGGCGGATCAATTGCTCGGGCGTACGCCGATCATCGACCCCGCCCCCTACCAGCCCGAGGCCCTGCTGGCCGAGATCGCTGCGCTGGATACGTCGTCAAATGCCGGTGAGACCCGCTGGGCCTGAGGGATTGGTTGCCGTCTTTCGCCATCGAGCATCTCGTCTCGGTGGCGAATCATTTGCGCGGTCCTTCGTCGAGGAAGTGCTGCTGGTGTTCCTGGCAGCAGAAGTGCAGCGCCTCATGGCGGATGGCGTCATTTTCCGGCAGATGCAGGTCGCAGTAGGCGCAGCGCACCATGTTCTGCGCCTCGCGTTCGGCGGGGCTGTCGTTGCCGTAGTCGTCCTGGCTCAGCTTCCATTGGCGATACATGCGGTAAAGGCGCAGGCCGGCCCAGAACAGGGCGACGAAAACCAGCAGACGGATGATCAACAGGCTCATTCCTATATGACTCCCAGATGAGGCGGCGCGCGTGGCTTTTGCCAGCGGCGCGACCTTGCGGGACAATGGCGGCCAACATGATGACAGGTGGGCCGGTGCACGGCTCAGTGATCTGAGCCAGATGTCTGGCCACAGTGTACTGGCCCCTTATCGAACCGCCAATCGAGAGATCCTTACCGCATGCAAGATCTGACTCTGGTGATGGCCCAGCTCGACCCGCTGGTCGGTGATATTCCCGGCAACACTGCGCGTGCCATCGAATCGGTGCGTGAAGCGAGTCTTGAGCACAAGGCCGATGTCGTAGTGCTGCCCGAGTTGTGTCTGACCGGCTACCCGCCGGAAGACCTGCTGCTACGCGAGTCCATGGAATCCCGCCTCGAGGAGGCGCGCGCCCAGATGGCGAAGAAGGTCGCGCCGGGCGTGATGGTCATCGTCGGCTACCCCGGCATGCGTGACGGCAAGCGTTACAACCTGGCCGGCGTGCTCAAGGATGGTGAGTGGATCGCCGAATATGCCAAGCAGGCCTTGCCCAACTATCAGGTCTTCGATGAGCAGCGCTATTTCACGCCGGGCAGCGAGCCGTGTGTGGTCGAGTGCCGTGGTGCCCGCCTGGGCATCGTCATCTGCGAAGACCTGTGGGACGGCGTGCCGATCCGTCAGGCGCGCGATGCCGGTGCCGAGATTCTCGTCAGCCTCAACGCCTCGCCCTACCACCTGGAGAAGCCGGCCGAGCGCAATCAGCTGTTCGCCGAGCGGGCAGCCGAGGTCAATTGCCCGCTGGTCTACGTCAATCAGATCGGCGGTCAGGATGAGCTGGTCTTCGACGGGGGCTCTGCCGCCATCGATGCCGACGGCAAGACCTGCGTGCAGGCACCGTGGTGGGATGTCGGCCTGATGCCGGTGCAGTTCCTCAAGACAGAGGGTGGCAACTGGGTGCCGCAGAGTG
Organism: Cobetia amphilecti; assembly: GCF_020217465.1. Taxonomy (GTDB): domain Bacteria; phylum Pseudomonadota; class Gammaproteobacteria; order Pseudomonadales; family Halomonadaceae; genus Cobetia; species Cobetia amphilecti. The sequence continues at coordinate 3,886,139 of NZ_CP084115.1, read as the reverse complement.
GCGAGCTCGCCGAGCTGCTGTCGCCGGAGGAGTCACTCTACTGTGCGCTGGTCACCGGGCTGCGTGACTACGTCAACAAGAGCGGCTTCAAGGGTGTGGTGCTGGGGCTTTCCGGGGGCATCGATTCCGGCCTGTCGCTGGCCATCGCCGTCGATGCGCTGGGCGCGGACCGCGTGCACGCCGTGATGATGCCGTATCACTACACCGCGGACATCTCCAAGGAAGACGCCGCCGAGCAAGCCAGGCTGCTGGGCGTGAATTACGAGGTGATGCCCATCGCGCCGATGGTCGAGGCCTTCACCGAGACCCTGGCGGAGAGCTTCGCCGGCAGCGAGCGCGACACCACCGAGGAGAACCTGCAGTCGCGGTGCCGTGGTGTGCTGCTGATGGCCATCTCCAACAAGAAGGGCCTGATGGTGCTGACCACCGGCAACAAGAGCGAGATGGCGGTGGGTTACGCCACGCTCTACGGCGACATGGTCGGCGGCTACAACGCGCTCAAGGATGTCTACAAGAGCTGGGTGTTCCGTCTCGCCAACTGGCGCAACACCATGGGCCCGGCGATTCCGGAGCGCGTCATCACGCGCCCGCCGTCCGCCGAGCTCGCCGAAGACCAGCTCGACAGCGATTCGCTGCCGGACTACGACACCCTGGATGCGATTCTCACCCACTATATCGAGGGTGACATGAGCGCCGAGGCGATCATCCGCTCAGGCTTCGAGGAAGAGGATGTCTATCGCGTGGTGCGTCTGGTCGACCGTACCGAGTACAAGCGCCGTCAGGCACCGGTAGGCGTGCGCGTCACGCCGCGCGGCTTCGGGCGGGACCGCCGCTATCCGATCGTCAATGGCTGGGTGGCCGGCGAATGACGGATTGCGGATTCTTTGCGCAAGACGCTGAAAGCGCCTGAATCCGACGATTCTGGCCATGCTGGCAGCACGAAAAAGCCCGTGATCGATGATCACGGGCTTTTCGATGGTGACGCCTGCCGGTCGTCAGACCGTCAGGTCGTCAGCCTTCACGTAACGCGGCTCGAAGGTACGACCATCCAGACGTTCGTTGTCCGGATCATTCTGGATCAGCACCTTGAGCGTCTCGCTGGCACGGTCACGCAGACCGAGGCCCAGATAGCCCTCGACCATCACGGCCAGCGCATCGCGGGTGGCAGGAGTGTTAGGGTAGTGCTCAATGACCCACTCACCCCGCTTCACGGCAGCCAGATAGGCCTGCTTGCGCAGGTAGAAATCGGCTGTCTGCAGCTCGCCGCGAGCCAGTACGTTGCGCAGATAGATGATGCGCTGACGGGAATCTGCCGCGTAGGTGCTGTTGGGGAAGCGACGTACCAGCTCACCGAAGTCGACGTAGGCATCGCGTGTCGCGCCCAGGTCACGCTTGGAAATATCGATCAGATCGAGGGATTCCAGGCTGAAGCGACCCGCGCTGTACGCTGCCAGTCCACGCATGTAGTAGGCATAATCGACCTGCGGGTGATCGGGGTGCAGGCGAATGAAACGGCTGGCCGCGGCGCGTGCCGCCTCCCAGTTGTCGACCTGGTAATAGGCGTAGATCAGCTCCAGCTGCGACTGTTCGGCGTAGCTGCCGAACGGGAAGCGAGTATCCAGGGCTTCAAGTTGTTGCACAGCGGAGTTGAAGCGGCTGGTATCCAAGGAAACCTGGGCCTGACGATACAGGTCCTGCTCCTGAAGATCCGGTGCCGGCTCGTTGGACGCACAGCCAGCCAGCAAGGTGCTGGCCAGGGCGAGGGCAGTCAAGGGAAGGGCGCGCATCGGTTTCCTCATCTCGGGCAATCCATGGCGGGCATGCTAGAATCCGCCGATCCGCACTCACTATAAAGCAAAGGCCCTTTCGTGCGAAACGGCCTCAGAGAGCAATATGGCAGACACCATCAACCGCGAAGAGCGGATCCCGGAGGCGATGATTGGCATGCGCCTTGATCAGGCCTGCGCCGAGATCTTCTCCGACTATTCCCGCGAGCGTCTCAAGCACTGGATCAAGACCGGTGCGCTGACCCTCGACGGTGCCGCCGTCAAACCCCGCGAGAAGGTCTATGGCGGTGAACGTCTGGCCCTGACCGCCGAGCTTGAAGAAGAAGTCAGCCACGAGCCGGAAGATATCGAGCTCGAGATCGTCTATGAAGACGACGACGTGCTGGTCATCAACAAGGAGCACGGCATGGTCGTGCACCCGGGCGCGGGTAACCACGATGGCACGCTGCTCAACGCCATCCTGCATCATTGTCCGGGCAATTCCATGATGCCGCGTGCCGGCATCGTGCACCGTCTCGACAAGGACACCAGCGGGCTGATGGTGGTGGCCAAGTCATTGACCGCCCAGGCGGACCTGGTCGAGCAGCTGCAGGCCCGTACCGTGTCGCGCGAGTACGATGCCGTCGTCACGGGCGTGCTGACCTCCGGTGCCACCGTGGATGCGCCCATCGGGCGTCACCCCAAGGACCGCAAGCGTCAGGCCGTCACTCACAGTGGCAAGCCGGCGGTCACCCACTTCCGCGTAGTGGAGCGCTTCCGGGGGCACACCCATATCCGCTGCAAGCTGGAAACCGGGCGTACCCACCAGATTCGCGTGCACATGGCGCACCAGCGCTATCCGCTGGTCGGAGATCCGGTCTACGGCGGGCGTCTGAAGCTGCCGCCGGGTGCCAGTGACCCGCTCAAGGAGCTGCTGCGTCAGTTCCCGCGTCAGGCACTGCATGCCCGTCGTCTCGCCTTCATCCACCCGATCACGGGCAAGGAAGTCGAATTCCGCGCCGAGATGCCGGGCGACATGCTGGTGTTGATCGACTATCTCAAGGAAGACATCGCTCGCTGAGGCGGCAGGCTCGCGCGACACGCCGCACAAGGAGAGGTTATGCACGACGAGAGTCTACGCCCGACGCTGATACTGCCGGACTGGCCCGCGCCGAGCCCGGTGCAGGCCTTCGTGACCACGCGTGAGAGCGGCCCCAGCCAGGGGCCGTATGCCGGCTTCAATCCGGCGCTGCATGTCGGCGATGACCCGGCGATGGTGGCGCAGGTGCGCGAGCTGCTCGCGGCGGAGGTCGATGATGGCCGTCCGCTGGCGTGGCTGGATCAGGTACACGGCACTCAGGTGGTGGATGCCTTCGATGTCTGCCACGCCGAAGACCGCCCAGATGCCCCGCCACGGGCGGATGCCTGCATCAGTACCGGGACCGGACAGGCCTGTGTGGTGATGACGGCGGACTGTCTGCCGGTGCTGTTCTGTGATCGGCAGGGCACGCGCGTCGGCGTGGCGCATGCGGGTTGGCGCGGGCTGGTCGAAGGCGTGCTGGAAGCCACCATCGAGCGTCTCGGTGATGACCCCGGCGAGCTGATGGCCTGGCTGGGCCCGGCGATCTCCAATGCACAGTTCGAGGTCGGCCCCGAGGTGCGTGATGCCTTCATCGCGGATCTGCCTGAGGCCGATGATGCCTTCGAGGCCAGCCCCTACCGGCTCGGTCACTACATGGGTGATCTCTACAAGCTGGCACGCCTGCGTCTCGAGCGTGCCGGGGTCGGTCATGTCAGTGGCGGCCACTTCTGTACCGCCTCTGAATCCCGCTTCTATTCCCACCGGCGGGATGATGGCGTGACCGGACGCCTCGCCACGGTGATCTGGCTGCGCTGAGGCGCTGATCAGGAATCTCTGATCGGGACTTGGATCAGCGCATTCCGCAAGCTCGACATGCAGTACCCACAAACGCCCCGTTGACCTGATGTTTCAGGTTGGCGGGGCGTTTCTGTGTGTGTGGCAAAGCTGATGACCGGCGGGGGCAGCCGGAATCTGACCTGGATCAGGCAAATGCCACAACATGCTGCAGCGCGGCGAATCCTGCCTTGAAAGCCGTGCGCCAGCCCCCATCTTGAGAGTCAGATACGAAATGTTACAGGCGAAGCTCCTGAGAAAAGGAGTACCGCCATGACTCTCAGGAGAAGGCACCATGCGCATCGACAAACTCACCAGCAAGCTGCAGAACGCTCTGGCGGATGCCCAGTCGCTCGCCGTCGGGCGAGGCCACAATGAAATTCACCCGCAGCATCTGCTGCTGGCACTGCTGGAAGACCGCGATGGCGGTCTCAAGGCGCTGGTCAACAAGGCGGGCGGCGATGCCACCAGCCTGATGAGTGGCCTCAAGCGCCAGCTGGATGACCTGCCCACCGTGTCCCAGTTCGACGGCAATGTCGCGCCCTCGCAGGCCCTCGGCAAGCTTCTGAATCTGGCCGATCGCGAAGCGCAGAAACGCGGCGATCAATACATCGCCTCCGAGCTCGCGCTGCTGGCCGCGCTGGAGCTGGGCGGTGATCTCGGCAAGCTGTTCACCTCCTCGGGCATCAAGAAGCCCGCCCTGACGTCCGCCATCGATGCGCTGCGCGGTGGCGAAGCCGTGGGCGATGCCGATGCCGAGAACAATCGCGAGGCGCTCAACAAGTACACCCTGGATCTCACCGAGCGCGCGCGGGATGGCAAGCTCGACCCGGTGATCGGGCGTGACGAGGAAATTCGCCGCACGATCCAGGTGCTGCAGCGTCGCACCAAGAACAACCCGGTGCTGATCGGTGAGCCCGGCGTCGGCAAGACCGCCATCGTCGAGGGGCTGGCCAGCCGTATCGTCAATGGCGAGGTGCCGGAAGGCCTCAAGAACAAGCGCGTGCTGTCCCTCGACATGGGCTCGCTGCTGGCGGGGGCCAAGTTCCGCGGCGAATTCGAGGAGCGCCTCAAGTCGGTGCTGAAGGAGCTGGCACAGGAAGAAGGCCAGGTCATCCTGTTCATCGACGAGCTGCACACCATGGTCGGCGCGGGCAAGGCCGAAGGCGCGATGGATGCCGGCAACATGCTCAAGCCGGCGCTGGCGCGTGGCGAGCTGCACTGTGTCGGTGCCACCACGCTTGACGAGTATCGCCAGTACATCGAGAAGGACGCCGCACTCGAGCGCCGCTTCCAGAAGGTGCAGGTCGACCAGCCCAGCGAGGAAGACACCATCGCCATCCTGCGTGGCCTGAAGGAACGCTACGAGGTGCACCACGGGGTCGACATCACCGACAGCGCCATCATCGCCGCCGCGCGGTTGTCCTCGCGCTACATCACGGACCGCCAGCTGCCGGACAAGGCGATCGACCTGATCGATGAGGCCGCGTCACGTATCCGCATGGAACTGGATTCCAAGCCGGAGGAGATGGACCGTCTCGACCGTCGCCTGATCCAGCTCAAGATGGAGCGTGAAGCGCTCAAGAAGGAAACCGACGAGGCGGCGCTCAAGCGCCTCGGCGCGCTTGAGGACCAGATCTCGGAGCTGGAGCGGGAATACGCCGACCTCGATGAAGTCTGGAAGGCCGAGAAGTCCAGCATCCAGGGCGCGGCCCAGTTCAAGGCCGAGCTGGAGCAGGCGCGTATCGATCTGGAGCAGGCGCGCCGCGCCGGTGATCTCAGTCGCATGTCGGAACTGCAGTACGGCGTGATTCCGGGGCTCGAGAAGCAGATCAGCGAAGCCGGCGACGGCGAGGCGGATACCTCCGCCCACGTACTGCTGCGCTCCAATGTCACCGAGGAGGAGATTGCCGAGGTCGTCTCGCGCTGGACCGGCATTCCGGTCGCCAAGATGCTTGAAGGCGAGCGTGACAAGCTGCTGCGCATGGAAGAGGCGCTGCACGAGAAGGTGATCGGCCAGGACGAGGCGGTGATCGCGGTATCCAATGCGGTGCGTCGTTCACGCGCGGGGCTGTCCGATCCGAATCGTCCCAACGGCTCCTTCCTGTTCCTCGGCCCGACCGGTGTCGGCAAGACGGAGCTCTGCAAGTCACTGGCCAACTTCCTGTTCGACACCGAAGAGGCGATGGTGCGCATCGACATGTCCGAGTTCATGGAGAAGCATTCCGTGGCTCGCTTGATCGGCGCGCCTCCCGGCTATGTCGGCTATGAAGAGGGCGGCTATCTGACCGAGGCCGTGCGCCGCAAGCCGTACTCCGTGCTGCTGCTCGACGAGGTCGAGAAGGCGCATCCGGATGTCTTCAACATCCTGCTGCAGGTGCTGGAAGATGGCCGCCTGACCGATGGTCAGGGGCGCACCGTCGACTTCCGCAATACCGTGATCGTGATGACCTCCAACCTGGGCTCGGAAATGATCCAGCGCATGAGCGGCCTCAATGGCGAGCTGGCGGAAGACGAGGGCAGTACGGAAAGCGCCGACGAGCGTGCCGAGCGCAAGGCGGCCTTCCAGTACGACGACATGAAGACGGCGGTGATGGAAGTCGTCGGCAATCACTTCCGCCCGGAGCTGATCAACCGCATCGATGAAGTGGTCGTGTTCCACGCGCTGGGACAGGCGCAGATCGCCTCCATCGCGGGCATTCAGCTTGAGCGTCTCAAGGCGCGTCTGGCCGAGCGTGATCTCGGCTTCGAGATCACCGACCCGGCGATGGCCTTGCTGGCCAAGGCCGGCTTCGATCCGGTCTATGGCGCTCGCCCGCTCAAGCGCGCCATCCAGAGCCGCATCGAGAACCCGCTGGCCCAGGCCCTGCTGGGCGGTGACTTCGTGCCCGGTGACGTTATCCATGTCGGCGAAGAGGGCGGGGAGCTGACCTTCACGCGCTGATTCGTGCGCCCGTGAGTGACGCCCCACCGTGACGGAAGCACGCCCTTCCGCTTGCGGTGGGGCGTTCTTGTGTCTGCCGCCCGGGCGCAAAAAGACAACCCGGCGTGAGGCATGCTGAAATTCACGAAGCAGGAAATTGCGAATTTATCGCCATTGGTGAGGTTTTACGCACGCTTATGGCCGGATTCGTTGTTATCGGTGTGGCATTTGGCGCAGGCGGCGCACACTGGCGTAAGGTTGAGTTGACAGCCCCTTGCGGCTGTTGGACTCTTGACCATTCCTGATTGCGGGCGCGGCCATTCGGGCGACCCTCGAAGCGCCGCGTGAAGGACAGACGCTGAGTCGCTGTCCGCCTGTCAAAGGATACGCCGGTCCGGGTACGCCAACCGTACCGACCGGCCATCAGCCCCGACCGCATCCAACCGATGCGACAAGAGTGCAGGCCCTAACCGGGCCGCAGACGCCAGGGTTTGGCATCAGGTGCCGCAATTTCTGCGGTAGCGACATTTAGGTCGCACTCGATCCGGCTTGCGCATTGCCGCCGGACGCACTCGAGACCTCCAGGGGAGAATAACCAAGTGGAATTGCTTTCCGGCGCTGACATGATCGCCCGCGCCCTGCATGACGAGGGCGTGGAATATATTTACGGCTATCCCGGTGGAGCGGCGCTGCATATCTATGACGCCCTGTTCCGCCAGGACAAGGTCCAGCACATTCTGGTCCGTCACGAGCAGGCCGCGACCCACGCCGCCGATGGTTACGCGCGCGCCTCCGGCAAGCCGGGTGTGGTGCTGGTCACCTCAGGCCCGGGCGCGACCAATGCCGTCACCGGTATTGCCACGGCCTACATGGACTCGATCCCCATGGTCGTGCTGTGTGGTCAGGTCGCCAGCCACCTGATCGGTGAAGACGCCTTCCAGGAAACCGACATCGTCGGTGTGACCCGCCCGATCGTGAAGCACAGCTTCTCGATCAAGCACCCGAGCGAGATTCCCGAGGTGATCAAGAAGGCCTTCTATCTGGCCTCCAGTGGTCGCCCGGGGCCGGTCGTCATCGATATCCCGAAGGACATGACCGCCCCGACCGAACGCTATGAGTACAGCTACCCCAAGAAGGTACGCATGCGCTCCTATAGCCCGGTCACCCGTGGCCACAGCGGTCAGATCAAGAAAGCCGTCGAGCTGATGCTCAAGGCACGTCGCCCGCTGTTCTTCACTGGCGGTGGTGTGGTGTCAGGGCGTGCCAGCGAAGCGCTGACTGACCTGGTGCGCCGCCTCAACTTCCCGATCACCACCTCGCTGATGGGCATCGGTGCCTACCCGCAGGGCGATCGGCAGTGTCTGGGCTGGCCCGGCATGCACGGCTCCTACGAGTCGAACAATGCCATGCACCACACCGATCTGATCATCTGCATCGGTGCGCGCTTCGATGACCGCGTGACCAACAACACCTCGAAGTTCTGCCCGACGGCCAAGATCATCCACGTCGACATCGATCCGAGCTCGGTCTCCAAGACCGTGCGCGCCGATGTGCCGATCGTCGGTCCGGCCGATGCCGTGATCAACGAGATGATCAGCCTCGTGCAGGGTCGCGAGCTGGCCAACCCTGATGCACTGGAGGCCTGGTGGTCCCAGATCGATGGCTGGCGTGCCGAGCGTGAAGGCAAGCTGTATGAGCCGTCCGCCCCGGGTGAGCCGCTCAAGCCGCAGCAGGTGGTGGAAGCCGTGCACCGTGCGACGCGTGGCGAAGCCTTCGTCGCCACCGATGTCGGTCAGCACCAGATGTTCGCCGCCCAGTACTACAAGTTCCAGCGCCCCAACCGCTGGATCACCTCCGGTGGCCTGGGCACCATGGGCTTCGGCTTCCCGGCGGCCATGGGCATCAAGATGTCCTACCCGGAAGACGATGTGGTGCTGTTCACCGGTGAGGGCAGCTTCCAGATGATGATGCAGGAGTTCTCGACCTGTAAGCAGTACGGGATCGGGGTCAAGATCATCAACCTCAACAACCAGTCGCTGGGCATGGTGCGTCAGTGGCAGGACCTGAACTACAAGTCCCGTCACTCGCATTCCTATATGGAGTCGCTGCCTGACTTCGTGCAGCTGGCGGGTGCCTATGGCTTCCGTGCCATCAAGGTGCACACGGTGGAGGAGCTCGAGCCTGCGCTGGAAGAAGCCTTCCGCAACAAGGACGAGCTGGTGTTCCTCGACATCTATGTCGACCCGCGTGAACACGTCTACCCGATGCAGGTGCCTCTCGGCTCCATGCGTGACATGCTGCTTACGAAGACGGAGCGGACCTGATGCGCCATATCATCTCCATTCTGATGGAAAACGAACCGGGCGCGCTGTCACGGGTCGTCGGCCTGTTTTCACAGCGCAACTTCAACATCGAGACCCTCAACGTGGCCCCGACCGAAGACGCGACCCTGTCCCGTCTGACCGTCACCACGGTCGGTGAAGATCGCGTCATCGAGCAGATCACCAAACATCTCAACAAGCTGGTGGATGTGGTCAAGCTGGTGGATCTCACCGAGGGCAGCCACATCGAGCGCGAGCTGATGCTGGTCAAGGTCAAGGCGCTGGGCGCCCAGCGTGACGAGATCAAGCGCACGGCGGACATCTTCCGTGCCCAGATCGTCGACATCACGCCGAGCCTCTACACCATCCAGATCACCGGCGACGGTGGCAAGCTGGATGCCTTCCTGGCGGCGATGCAGCCGGTAGGCGTGCTGGAAGTGGCACGTACCGGTGTCTCCGGCATCGCTCGCGGTGAGAAGGTGTTGAGCCTGTAAGACGGTGGTGGTGGAATCGCAAGACAAGAACGGCGCCCCTCGGGGCGCCGTTTTCGTTGCTGCGCCATTTTCGTTGGCTCGCTACCAGGTATCAGTCAGCGGGGCGCTGCGGCGAGCCGGGCAGTTGCTCCCACAACGCGCGCACCAGCGGGTGACGCAGGCGTTTTTCCTGGACGCACAGCCCGACCTTGTAGGGAGTCAGCGGCGGATCGACATCAAGGATGCGCACCTGGTCGGCCAGCGGCGAATTGTCGAGCACGATCTGCGGTACCACGCCGATCCCGAAGCCCAGCCCGACCATGCTGACGATGGCCTCGTTGCCGGCGACCTGGGCATACAGGCGAGGCTTGATGCCGCGTGTATGGCACCAGGCATCGAAGCGCTCGCGCGCCAGGCCGGTCTCCGACAGGATCATCGGCACGCGAGTCCAGTCGATGTGGTCGTCGCCCGCCGCCGAATCGTCCGCCTCGCCGATGCCTTCCAGTTGCTGGCCGGGGCCATCACGACGCGGGGCAATGAAGCGCAGTGGCGACTCGGCGAAGTCGGTGAAGGCGAGACGGGAAGGCAGCACGTCGGGGCGCGCGGCGATCGCCAGGTCCTCGTGTCCCATCAGGACACGCTCCAACGCCACGGCGGGGTCGCCGGTATGCAGCTTGAGCTCCACATGCGGATGGCGGGCACGGAAGGTGGCCAGAATCTCGTAGAGAAAGCTGTAGCTGGCGGTCACCGAGCAATACAGGGAGAGCTCGCCGCGCAGCTCATCGCTGTCTTCCAGCAGTGACTGGCGAATGTCATCCCACTGACTCAGGAGTTCGCGAGCATGACGACGGAAGCGTTCACCCGCCGGTGTCAGCGCGACGCTGCGGTTGTCGCGCTCGAACAGGCTGACGCCCAGCTCTTCCTCCATGGCCCGGATGGCACGTGACAGGGCAGAGGCGCTCAGGTGGCAGGCTGTGCTGGCGCGCCCGAAATGCAGCGTTTCGGCGAGGGTCAGGAATTGCTTGAGTTGACGATTGTCCATGCCGGAGTCCGCTGTCGGTGAGTGCTGTAGAGGGAAATGCCTTGTATTGCGCAATATGGCATATAATGGTGCAAATATAGCATTTTACGCAATGTCGAGGTGCAGGTAAGGTGGACTCATCGCCGCGCAGGAGGAGGACGGCAGACCTTGATTCAAGGCGCACGACCTCCCCAGGACGCAGAGCGGCCGAGACAGATGGCCGTCGGCGCTGGACACTGTCATACGCCTTTCCCTCGCGGGAAGGGTCGCAAGAACAACAGACACTCTTTCAAGATCTCACGCCATCCCGCTGACGGGGTGAGCCGCCAGGAGCAATGACGATGAAACTCTATTACGACAAGGATTGTGACCTCTCCCTCATCCAGGGCAAGAAAGTGGTCATCCTCGGTTACGGTTCCCAGGGCCACGCCCACGCGAACAACCTGAAGGAATCCGGCGTCGACGTCACCGTAGCCCTGCGTCGCTCTTCCTCCAGCTGGGCCAAGGCCGAAGCGGCTGGTCTGAAGGTTGCTGAAGTCGAGGAAGCGGTCAAGGCTGCCGACCTGGTCATGATCCTGGCGCCGGACGAGAACCAGAAGGCCATCTATGAGAACCAGGTGGAACCGAACCTGAAGCAGGGCGCGACCCTGGCCTTCGCTCACGGCTTCAACGTCCACTACAACCAGGTCGTTCCGCGTGCTGACCTCGACGTCATCATGATCGCGCCGAAGGCACCGGGTCACACCGTGCGTTCCGAGTTCGTGAAGGGCGGCGGTATCCCGGACCTGATCGCCATCCACCAGGATGCGACTGGCCAGGCCAAGGACATCGCACTGTCCTACGCGGCAGGCGTCGGCGGCGGCCGTACCGGCATCATCGAGACCACCTTCAAGGACGAGACCGAAACCGATCTGTTTGGTGAGCAGGCTGTCCTGTGTGGTGGTGCGGTCGAGCTGGTCAAGATGGGCTTCGAGACCCTGACCGAAGCGGGCTACGCACCGGAAATGGCCTACTTCGAGTGTCTGCACGAGCTCAAGCTGATCGTCGACCTGATGTACGAAGGCGGCATCGCCAACATGAACTACTCCATCTCCAACAATGCGGAGTATGGCGAGTACGTGACCGGCACCGAAGTCATCAACGAGCAGTCCCGTGTCGCCATGCGCAATGCACTCAAGCGCATCCAGAGCGGTGAATACGCCAAGATGTTCATCCAGGAAGGCAGCACCAACTACCCGTCCATGACGGCCCGTCGTCGCCAGAACGCCGAGCATCCGATCGAGCAGACTGGTGAGAAGCTGCGCGGCATGATGCCGTGGATCACTGCCAACCAGCTGGTCGACAAGTCACGCAACTGATCCTGGCTATTGGATCCAGCGTGAAATGAGCGGGGCGCTCTCCATCAGGAGGGCGCCCCGCTTGCGTTGTTGCTCTATAAGCGCTATCGAATGGGAGAGGGAAGTGACAGTCGACGGTGAGGCCGCTAGGGTGTCACCACTATTCGCGCTCACTGGCAGGTGTAGAATGTGGTTACCCTGCCACGACGAGGCATGATGCAAGGAATCCCATGACAGACGAAAATCGACATCCCGGCGCAGACGAAGCCCCCGAAGCACAGACACGCCGCAGCAGTTCAGTGCTGGACAAGGTAGTGGAGGAGTTCACCGACGACAGCGAAGTCGTGGAAGAAGCCATCGAGGACGGCAAGCCCGTTCGTCGGCGTGGCATCTATCTGCTGCCCAACCTGTTCACCACCTCCGCGCTGTTCTCCGGCTTCTTCGCTGTGGTGTGTGCGCTGAACGGGGAGTTTGCCAACGCCTCCATCGCCATCTTCGTCTCGATGGTGCTCGACGGCCTGGACGGTCGTGTGGCGCGCCTGACCAACACCCAGAGCGCCTTCGGTGCCGAGTACGACAGCCTCGCGGACATGCTGTCCTTCGGCGTGGCGCCGGCGCTGGTCACCTTCAGCTGGATTCTGCAGGATGTCGGCAAGATCGGCTGGATCGCCGCCTTCGTCTACGTGGCAGGCGCTGCGCTGCGTCTGGCGCGCTTCAACGTCCAGATCGGCTCCACCGACAAGAAGTGGTTCATCGGTCTGCCGAGTCCGGCAGCGGCGGCACTCGTGGCCGGCTGCGTATGGACCATGCACAACTTCGACGCCGAGACCTTCGCCTTCAAGTCACTGATGGTCTTCGTGGTCGCGGCTGCCGGTATCCTGATGGTGTCGAACATCCGCTATTACAGCTTCAAGGAAATCGACCTCAAGGGGCCGGTGCCCTTCGTGGCGCTGCTCGCCATCGTGCTGGCCTTCGTGGTCATCTCGCTGGAGCCGTCCGTGATGCTGCTGGGCCTATTCGGTTGCTATGTCGCCAGTGGCCCGATCATGGCGCTGGGGCGCAAGCTGCGTGGCAACAAGTAAGCGTCAGCTGCCAGCAGTGTGATGATCGATATTCGGCCCCACCATTCCTGGCGGGGCCGAATGCGTTGCTGGCCAAGGGAAGATGTCAGCAAGCAACGGCGCGACGAGGACAAGGAGAACAGAGAAGCAGAATGAGGAGAGAAGAGAAAGGCAGAGCAGAGATGTCACCCGTATGTCCCGAGAATGACAATCTCTTGAAAAAGCCCTTGCCCTCACGGCGGTTCGTGCGTAAAGTACGCATCCGCTGCCGGGGACGCATGGCGTTACCAGCGGTGAAAGAGGTTTGCAGGTAATTGTTTTGCTTGATGTTTTAGAAGTCCGCTTCGAAATCATCGATTGACAATCCCGGGCGATTCGCTAGAATACGCCGCACTCCTTACGGAACAGGTGATCGAGCAACGCTCCTCACCGCTTGATGATGCTTAGAGGCAGTCGACTGACTCATCATCAAGTGCTTGACTTCTCAAGCGTTTCGGGTAGAATATGCCTCCTCGCTTAACAGCGACGCTCTTTAAAAATTTGATCAGGTAATTCGTGTGAGCGCTTGCCGATGAGTGGTGACAAGGTCACCAAATATCGGAGCAAGCCTCTCACGAGAAGTTTGACTCTGAACCAAGTTTGGTCTGCTTAACAGACTATCAAGCTTTCAACTGAAGAGTTTGATCATGGCTCAGATTGAACGCTGGCGGCAGGCTTAACACATGCAAGTCGAGCGGAAACGATCCTAGCTTGCTAGGAGGCGTCGAGCGGCGGACGGGTGAGTAATGCATGGGAATCTGCCCGATAGTGGGGGACAACCTGGGGAAACTCAGGCTAATACCGCATACGTCCTACGGGAGAAAGCAGGGGATCTTCGGACCTTGCGCTATCGGATGAGCCCATGTCGGATTAGCTTGTTGGTGAGGTAATGGCTCACCAAGGCGACGATCCGTAGCTGGTCTGAGAGGATGATCAGCCACACTGGGACTGAGACACGGCCCAGACTCCTACGGGAGGCAGCAGTGGGGAATATTGGACAATGGGCGAAAGCCTGATCCAGCCATGCCGCGTGTGTGAAGAAGGCCTTCGGGTTGTAAAGCACTTTCAGCGAGGAAGAACGCCTTGGGATTAATACTCCCGAGGAAAGACATCACTCGCAGAAGAAGCACCGGCTAACTCCGTGCCAGCAGCCGCGGTAATACGGAGGGTGCAAGCGTTAATCGGAATTACTGGGCGTAAAGCGCGCGTAGGTGGCTAAGTCAGCCAGGTGTGAAAGCCCCGGGCTCAACCTGGGAACGGCATCTGGAACTGCTTGGCTAGAGTGCAGGAGAGGAAGGTAGAATTCCCGGTGTAGCGGTGAAATGCGTAGAGATCGGGAGGAATACCAGTGGCGAAGGCGGCCTTCTGGACTGACACTGACACTGAGGTGCGAAAGCGTGGGTAGCAAACAGGATTAGATACCCTGGTAGTCCACGCCGTAAACGATGTCAACTAGCCGTTGGGTCCCTTGAGGACTTAGTGGCGCAGCTAACGCAATAAGTTGACCGCCTGGGGAGTACGGCCGCAAGGTTAAAACTCAAATGAATTGACGGGGGCCCGCACAAGCGGTGGAGCATGTGGTTTAATTCGATGCAACGCGAAGAACCTTACCTACCCTTGACATCCAGAGGACTTTCCAGAGATGGATTGGTGCCTTCGGGAACTCTGAGACAGGTGCTGCATGGCTGTCGTCAGCTCGTGTTGTGAAATGTTGGGTTAAGTCCCGTAACGAGCGCAACCCCTATCCTTATTTGCCAGCGAGTAATGTCGGGAACTCTAAGGAGACTGCCGGTGACAAACCGGAGGAAGGTGGGGACGACGTCAAGTCATCATGGCCCTTACGGGTAGGGCTACACACGTGCTACAATGGCAAGTACAAAGGGTTGCAATACTGCGAAGTGGAGCCAATCCCATAAAGCTTGCCTCAGTCCGGATTGGAGTCTGCAACTCGACTCCATGAAGTCGGAATCGCTAGTAATCGTGGATCAGAATGCCACGGTGAATACGTTCCCGGGCCTTGTACACACCGCCCGTCACACCATGGGAGTGGACTGCACCAGAAGTGGTTAGCCTAACCTTCGGGAGGGCGATCACCACGGTGTGGTTCATGACTGGGGTGAAGTCGTAACAAGGTAGCCCTAGGGGAACCTGGGGCTGGATCACCTCCTTATCGACACTGTCTACTGCTCGCGGCAAGTGCTCACAACGAATTACCTGATCTTATTGCTGGCTTAGCCGGCAGTGGCAAGCGTGCTCATCACAGAGCGCGCTTCTCACTGTTCTCTGAACAGCCGCTCTTTAACAATGTGAATCATGCTGACGATAGATGTGTGCGCCAAGCGCATGTCTATCAAAACGATATGTCGGAGAGGTCCGACAGATTCGTAATCCTTGACAGACCCCTTGGGGTTATATGGTCAAGCGATTAAGCGCATACGGTGGATGCCTTGGCAGCCAGAGGCGATGAAGGACGTGATAGCCTGCGATAAGCGTTGGCGAGGTGGCAAATACCCTGCGACCCAACGATTTCCGAATGGGGAAACCCACTCACCATCAGGTGAGTATCTATAGGCCAATACATAACCTATAGAGGCAAACCCGGGGAACTGAAACATCTAAGTACCCGGAGGAAAAGAAATCAACCGAGATTCCCCAAGTAGCGGCGAGCGAACGGGGACCAGCCCTTAAGCGTGACAACTGACAGACGAACAAGCTGGGAAGCTTGACGATACAGGGTGATAGTCCCGTAGTCGAAGTCTGAGTCACGTGAAATCGAGTAGGTCGGGGCACGAGAAACCTTGACTGAACATGGGGGGACCATCCTCCAAGGCTAAATACTCCTGGCTGACCGATAGTGAACCAGTACCGTGAGGGAAAGGCGAAAAGAACCCCGGCGAGGGGAGTGAAATAGATCCTGAAACCGTATGCGTACAAGCAGTGGGAGCACCTTCGTGGTGTGACCGCGTACCTTTTGTATAATGGGTCAGCGACTTATATTCTGTGGCGAGCTTAACCGTATAGGGGAGGCGTAGGGAAACCGAGTCTTAACTGGGCGACCAGTCGCAGGGTATAGACCCGAAACCGGGCGATCTATCCATGGCCAGGGTGAAGATTGAGTAACATCAATTGGAGGCCCGAACCCAAGTATGTTGAAAAATGCTGGGATGAGCTGTGGATCGGAGTGAAAGGCTAATCAAGCCCGGAGATAGCTGGTTCTCCTCGAAAGCTATTTAGGTAGCGCCTCACGTATCACCGCTGGGGGTAGAGCACTGTTTCGGCTAGGGGGTCATCCCGACTTACCAACCCGAGGCAAACTCCGAATACCAGTGAGTGCAGCGTGGGAGACACACAGCGGGTGCTAACGTCCGTTGTGAAAAGGGAAACAACCCAGACCGTCAGCTAAGGTCCCAAAATCCTGATTAAGTGGGAAACGATGTGGGAAGGCTCAGACAGCTAGGAGGTTGGCTTAGAAGCAGCCATCCTTTAAAGAAAGCGTAATAGCTCACTAGTCGAGTCGGCCTGCGCGGAAGATATAACGGGGCTAAATCAGGTACCGAAGCTACGGGTTCATCCTCTGGATGAGCGGTAGAGGAGCGTCGTGTAAGCCAATGAAGGTGGATTGAGAAGTCTGCTGGAGGTATCACGAGTGCGAATGCTGACATGAGTAACGATAAGGGGAGTGAAAAACTCCCCCGCCGGAAGACCAAGGTTTTCTGTTCTACGTTAATCGGAGCAGAGTGAGTCGGCCCCTAAGGCGAGGCGGAAACGCGTAGTCGATGGGAAACGGGTTAATATTCCCGTACCGGATGTGGTTGCGATGGGGGGACGAAGAAGGCTAGGTGAGCCAGGCGTTGGTTGTCCTGGTGAAAGCATGTAGGCCGAGGAATCAGGCAAATCCGGTTCCTCTGAGGTCGAGATGCGAGACGAACTGACCACGGTCAGGAAGTCATCGATGCCACGCTTCCAGGAAAAGCCTCTAAGCTTCAGATCACATGCGACCGTACCCCAAACCGACACAGGTGGTCAGGTAGAGAATACCAAGGCGCTTGAGAGAACTCGGGTGAAGGAACTAGGCAAAATGGCACCGTAACTTCGGGAGAAGGTGCACCGGTTCGAGTGAAGGACTTGCTCCGTAAGCTCCTACCGGTCGAAGATACCAGGTGGCTGCAACTGTTTATTAAAAACACAGCACTCTGCAAACGCGCAAGCGGACGTATAGGGTGTGACGCCTGCCCGGTGCCGGAAGGTTAATTGATGGGGTTAGCTCACGCGAAGCTCTTGATCGAAGCCCCGGTAAACGGCGGCCGTAACTATAACGGTCCTAAGGTAGCGAAATTCCTTGTCGGGTAAGTTCCGACCTGCACGAATGGCGTAATGATGGCCACGCTGTCTCCACCCGAGACTCAGTGAAATTGAAATCGCAGTGAAGATGCTGTGTACCCGCGGCTAGACGGAAAGACCCCGTGAACCTTTACTATAGCTTTACACTGGATGCTGATGTTGTCTGTGTAGGATAGCTGGGAGGCTTTGAAACCACGTCGCCAGATGCGGTGGAGCCAACCTTGAAATACCAGCCTGACATCATTGGCGTTCTAACTCAGGTCCGTTATCCGGATCGAGGACAGTGTATGGTGGGTAGTTTGACTGGGGCGGTCTCCTCCTAAAGAGTAACGGAGGAGCACGAAGGTACCCTCAGCACGGTTGGAAATCGTGCATTGAGTGCAAGAGCATAAGGGTGCTTGACTGCGAGACAGACACGTCGAGCAGGTACGAAAGTAGGTTCTAGTGATCCGGTGGTTCTGTATGGAAGGGCCATCGCTCAACGGATAAAAGGTACTCCGGGGATAACAGGCTGATACCGCCCAAGAGTTCACATCGACGGCGGTGTTTGGCACCTCGATGTCGGCTCATCACATCCTGGGGCTGAAGTCGGTCCCAAGGGTATGGCTGTTCGCCATTTAAAGTGGTACGCGAGCTGGGTTTAGAACGTCGTGAGACAGTTCGGTCCCTATCTGCCGTGGGCGTCGGAAGTTTGAGAAGAGCTGCTCCTAGTACGAGAGGACCGGAGTGGACGAACCTCTGGTGTTCGGGTTGTCATGCCAATGGCATTGCCCGGTAGCTACGTTCGGACGGGATAACCGCTGAAAGCATCTAAGCGGGAAGCCCCCTTCAAGATGAGACTTCCCTGAGGCCTTGCGCCTCCTGAAGGGCCCTTGAAGACTACAAGGTTGATAGGCTGGGTGTGGAAGCACAGCAATGTGTTGAGCTAACCAGTACTAATTGCCCGTGAGGCTTGACCATATAACACCCAAGGGGTTTGCTTAGGCAAACCGCCGGGATTGCGAAAGGATCGAGACATATCGGTCAGCATGATTCATATTGCGAGTCGCGAGGCCAAAAGCCTTGAGACTCAGGCATCGCAAGATGCCACCGTTTCGCCTGACGACCATAGCGAGCGTGAACCACCCGATCCCATGCCGAACTCGGAAGTGAAACCGCTTAGCGCCGATGGTAGTGTGGAGTTTCTCCATGTGAGAGTAGGTCATCGTCAGGCACTTATACCGAACCGCCCCTGCAGCCTTGCTGCAGGGGCGGTTCTCTTTGTGCGCGGAAAAAATTGACGCGTAAAAAGCCCGCGGATGGCCAGCTCATGGGAGGCCTGTACCAAGGGCGGTCATGAAAAGCTCGTCAGGCACTTGTCCCGAACCGCCCCTGTCGCCTTGCTGCAGGGGCGGTGCTGTCTGTGGCAGTGCATAGGGGGGCAAGGTTCCCTGCTGAGGAAGGGGAGCGCGCAGAGATCCGCCTGTGGACAACCGGAATCTGGGAGTGGCGCCTGAATTATCCACAAGGGCTTGTCGAGCATGAGGTGTTTCCTGGGGTAGGCAAGCCTTGCTGAAACCTTGGGTACAGCCGGCTGATGGTGGGGGCTGATCAGGCGTCGCGGGTTCTGCACCTCAGTGTTGCTCATGTTTTTTATGATCAGGCTGAACTAAAGCTCAGTCGGCGACTCTGAGTATGTGAGTTTCGACGTTCCCTTGCTTAGAAACTTGTCTGTGCTATCCCATCAGCAGACTTTTTGCGATCTGGCGCTCCTGCCTTGCAGTCGAGCAGCCTATCCGCCGGTCACTTCCCCAGTGGCCGGTTTTTTTATGCCTGTCATTCGGGCGATGTCTTTGTGGTCTTCGGCAAGCAGTTGCAAAGCCCTGGTAGGTCATCTGCAGCGAGACGCAAAAAAGCGGCCGGATGAGTGATCATCCGGCCGCTTTGGCGTCTGATGTGGCCCTCACGGAGTGAAGGTCACATCAGTGAGCGAGGAACGTCTTAGCTGTTCTGCTCGATACCCTGGATGTGCCAGTCGGCGCCATCACGCAGCTCACGGACCAGGTGCCAGGTCTCGTTGAACTCGTTCTGCTCGCCATTTTCATCCAGCACGCCGTGGAACAGGACCGTCGCTTCCGCCTGCTTGCCAATCTCCTGCACGCTGCCCAGTTCAGCAAACAGACGCACGATCTCGGTACGGTTGTTGGCCGGTTGCTGAGCGCGCTCTTCACGCAGCAGATTGTAGAGCTCTGGCGTGACGTACTCCTGAATGCGCGGCAGGTCGTTGTTGTCCCAGGCGCGCTGCAGCGTCATGAAGTGTTCCTTGGCGCCACCGAGGAACTGCTCCTTGTCGAACCAGGCCGGTTCGCTGGTCGGGGCACCGCCCGTCAGGCCTGCCCCGATACCACCGGCCGGCGCCAGCGACTCGCCTTGCGCCTGATGCGCTTCACGCGCCTGCACATTGCGCGGCTGGTCATCGTGGCGTGTAGAGGAACCACCACCACTACCTGCCGGCCCGCCGCTCGCCATGGCGGCCTTCTTGCGCGCGCTGAGGAACTTGAAGGCGATGAAGGCGATCACCGCGATGATCAGGAAGTCTGTCATGCGCAGACCATCGAAGGCGCCGCCGAAGAACAGCGATGCCAACAGGCCGCCTGCCAGCAGGCCTGCCAGAGGTCCGGCAAACTTGGACAGGCCGCTGGAGGGTTTGGACTTCGCTGCGGTGCTGCTGTTGGTGGCCTTGTTGCTGCCAAACAGTGAGCTGGAGGATTTTCCGCTGTCAGCGGATCGTGAGTAGCTACCGAAACTCTTGCCGCCGCCGAGGCGCTTGGCCTCTGCGTGTTCGACGCTCAGACCGAAGCCGAGCAAGCCGACCATCAGCATGATGAACAGATGGCGCATGTGGGATCTCCTTGGATGCGCTAGCGTGTAAGTGGAAGCTCCATTCTAGCCTTAGAATCGTCGTGGGAGGACCAATGGACGACGAAAAGTCTCAACACCTGATGGCGAGGCGATCATTGTTGTTGCTGATCGATTTCCAGGCTCGCCTGATGCCGGTTCTGAGTGGCGGAACCGAGGCCATCAACAGTGCCATCTGGCTGGGCGGAATCGCCCAGGCGCTGGAAATTCCCGTCTGGCTGACCGAACACTGCCCCGACAAGTTGGGCGCAAGTGCTCCGATGACGCATCTACTGAGCGAGCGCACCCGCTGCTTTACCAAGCGCAGTTTCAGCGCGCTGGATGCGCAGGACTTTCGCAAGGCATTGGAGCAGAGTGGCTGTGACCAGTTGGTGGTATGTGGTGCCGAGGCGCACGTCTGTGTGATGCAGACCGTGCTGTCCCTGTGTGGCGCAGGCTATCGCGTGGCGCTGGTCGCCGATGGGGTCGCCAGTCGCCGCCCGCGGGAGGCGGCGCTGGGAGTGGCCCGCTGCGAGGCCGCGGGCGCCAGTATCGTCAGTGCCGAGATGGTGGCGTATGAATGGCTTGGGTGTGCGGATCACGCCCTGTTCGGCGATATTCATCGCCGTTACCTCAAACCACGCGCCGCAGAACACCTGACTTTCCCGGGGCTGGGCGGATGAGGCGTCAAGTGACCCGGCGGTCACGTATCAGGTGCGTGCCGCGTCGGCCTCACTGCGCGTGAAGACCAGCGTATCGCCTTCAGAGGCGGCATTGGAGAAGCGATAACCGGCCACGTCGAAGTCCTTGAGGTCTTCGGCTGTCTCGATGTCGTGCTTGAGCATCCAGGCGCTCATCAGGCCGCGTGCACGCTTGGCGTAGAAGCTGATGATCTTGGACTGGCCATTTTTCTCGTCCTTGAAGACCGGCGTCACGATACGGTGGCGGAACGCCTTGGCATCGATGGCCTTGAAGTATTCATTGGAGGCCAGGTTGACCAGTATCGGCGTTCCGCTGTCTTCGACGGCCTGCTCCAGTGCCGGTGTCAGCGTCTTGCGCCAGTAGGCGTAGAGGTCCTTGCCGGCCGGGTTGCTCAGACGCGTGCCCATCTCGAGACGGTACGGCTGGATGAGGTCCAGCGGGCGCAGTAGCCCATAGAGGCCGGAGAGAATGCGCAGCTTGTGTTGTGCGCGCTCAAAATCTTCCTCGCTGAACAAATCCGCCGCCATGCCCTGATAGACATCCCCCTGGAAGGCCAGCACCGCCTGTTTGGCATTATCCGGCGTGAAGGGCGGCTGCCATTCCTGGAAGCGAGCGGCATTGAGGCCGGCCAGCTTGTCGGAGAGCTTCATCAGGCTTGCGATGTCCTGCGGCGACTGCTCGCGCAGGATGTCGATCAGCGGTTGAGCCTGCTCGAGAAAATCGGGTTGGCTATGACGGGAGGTCACGGGGGCGCTGTCGAAATCCAGCGATTTGGCGGGCGAAATCACACTCAGCATGTAGACCTCCTGGCAGGGAAAGGTCTCAGTATATCAGGCAGACAAGATGGCCCCGAGTCCGCCAGGACTATCGGGGCCATAGATTGCACTGCGTGACGCCAGAGGCATCAATAGCGGCGGATCAGGAAGACCCCCGCGAACAGCAGCAACACGCCTGCCACGCGCCCCAGCGAAAGATCATGCTGCGGGAAGGTTGCCCAGCCGAAGTGGTCCAGCACCACCGAGGCCGTAAGCTGCCCCGCCAGGAAGGTGGCCATCATGGTGGCAGCACCCAGCTTGGGCACCAGTATCACGCTGGCCGCGACGAAGAAGGCGCCCAGCAGACCGCCGGTCCAGCTCCACCAGGGGGCCGCTTTCAGAGCGCCGACGCCCGGCATGGGCAGGCGCATGGCCAGCACGATGACGACCAGCGCGATCGAGCCGACCACGAAGCTGACCATGGCAGCCATGAGCGAACTGTGGGTCTGCAGGGCCAGCGTGGAATTGACGCCAGCTTGAATCGGCATCATGGCACCGGCGGCGACAGCCATGAGGATCATGCTCAATTCAGCGGGATTCATGTGGGGTCCTTGGTCACGAGCAGGCCGGTCATGATGACCGGCCTGTCGGGGTTGTGTATCCGCTACGGGTCAGAGGCGATTCAGGGGCACGGGTTGGGCGCGGTGTTGTGGATCATCTCGATCTCGGCCAGCACTTCCTCACTCAGCTCCACCTCGAGGCTTTTGATGTTGCTTTCCAGCTGGGTCATCGTCGTGGCACCGATGATGTTGCTGGTCAGGAACGGGCGAGTGTTGACGAAGGCGAGAGCCATCTGGGCCGGGTTCAGGCCGTGACGACGCGCGATGTCCACGTAGCAGGCGATGACGTGCTGAGCCGGCTCGGCGTTGTAGCGCTGGAAGCGCTCGAACAGCGTCAGGCGAGCGCCTTCCGGACGGGCGCCGTCCAGATACTTGCCGGACAGGGTGCCGAAGGCCAGCGGCGAGTAGGCCAGCAGGCCGACATCTTCGCGGTGCGCGAACTCGGCCAGGCCCACTTCGAAGCTGCGGTTGACCAGGTTGTACGGGTTCTGGACGCTGGCCACGCGCGGCAGGTTCAGGCGCTCGGCCAGGTTCAGGCACTGCATCACGCCCCACGGCGTCTCGTTGGACAGACCCACGGCGCGAATCTTGCCGGCGGTGACCAGCTCGCCGAGTGCCGACAGGCTTTCTTCCAGCGGCGTCATGTCTTCGTCTTCGGTCGGCTGGTAGCCCAGCTTGCCGAAGAAGTTGGTCTTGCGGTCCGGCCAATGCAGCTGATAGAGGTCGATGTAATCGGTGCCCAGGCGACGCAGGTTGTCGTCACAGGCGGCGATGATCTGCTCACGCGTCAGGCGCGAACCACCGCGCAGGTAATCCATGCCCGGGCCGGTGACCTTGGTGGCGATCTTGACCTGATCACGATTGCCGCGTGCCGCCAGCCAGCTGCCGATGTATTCCTCGGTACGGCCCTGGGTCTCGCCATTCGGGGGCACCGGGTACATCTCGGCGGTGTCGATGAAGTCGATGCCAGCGTCAAGCGCACGGTCCAGCTGCTGGTGGGCATCGGCTTCGCTGTTCTGCTCGCCGAAGGTCATGGTGCCAAGGCATAGCAGACTGACGTCGATGCCAGTACGGCCAAGAGCTCTACGTTGCATGCAGGATTCCCCTATCGGGTAGGTGTCAATGTAGCGGGCAGGACGAGTGCTTCCAGCACGCGCGTGGCGCGCGGTTCGCGCGCGTACTTTACCCCAAGGATGGCGCACATATTAGCAGCGTAACAAAAACCCACAAGGCGGGCTTGAGTCCCCCCGATTGCGCGAGTATGCTTGGCGCCCCGCTGTCAGGGGAGCAGTCTTTCTAGGCCGCCCGCAAGGGCAAACTGACAGTGTTGGCAAGGAGAATAGCGTCGCGGGCTCAGGATCGGGCCAGGACACGGCGTCACCCCTCTTATTCTGTATCAAGGTTACTCGTCATGCCGCAGGCCCCAACCCTGATGACTGGACTGAAATACCGCCTGGCGGAGCGTCTGTTCCACGCCTCCTGGCTGTCCGGCTCTCAGCAGAAGCATCGTCTGACCATGCGTCTGTTCAATCACTGCGCCAATGCCGGTCACACCGGTGCGTTGTCATTGTACGGGCACATGCTGTTCCAGCGCGGCAACTCCGCTCAGGAAAAGGCCAAGGGCGCGCGTTTCGTCATCAAGGCCGCGCAGGCCGGTGACGTGCATGCCCAGTATCAGGCGGCGCGTATCTATGAGTATGGCTGTGCCCAGTATCAGAGCGATCCGGCCAAGGCCGTGACCTGGTACGCACGTGCCGCCGAGTGCCGCCATGCTCTCGCGGCCCAGCGCCTGGCGCGTGCCTATCGTGAAGGCTCCCTCGGTCTGGCGGTCTGTCCGCACAAGGCCGAGCAGTGGGAAGCCCACGCCCGCACGGGTGGTGAGGCAGACCTGCACTGAGCTGATGTACTGACCGGATGTACCAGCTGCGGTACTGCCCTCGCTGCCACTGACAACGCCCTCTTCGTGAGGGCGTTGTCGTCTCTGGCCCTCCCGCGCGCGTCTCTTGAACGTGATGCCAGCGTGATGGAGCAGATCGACCTGATGCCTGCGTTGACAGCGTCGCGCTCAGGACTCGCCAAGCAGGGGGCAATTCCCGTAACCTGAGGACATTCAACCTCTTCTCGCCCGGGCCCTGTCTGCCTGAGATACCTTGGGAGATTCGTGTGACGCTGCCTATTCTGCTCGATATTGAAGCCTCCGGCTTTGGCCGTGGTAGCTATCCGATCGAGATCGGGCTGGCGCGTGCCGACGGCAGCAGTTGCGCCTTTCTGATACAGCCTCTTGATGAGTGGGTGCATTGGGACCCGAAGGCGGAGCTGTTGCATGGCATCTCACGGGCGCGGCTGGCACGCGAAGGGCGACCAGTGCGTGAGGTGGCGCAGTGGGTCAATGATGAGCTGGGTGAGGCGGGAATCGCCTATAGCGACAGCTGGGGCTACGACAATACCTGGCTCTCGCTGCTGTTCTATCATGCCGGCATGCTGCCGCGCTTTCGTCTCGAGGCGCTCAGACGGCTGCTCGATGAGGAGCAGCTGAATTGCTGGGCGGAGCTCAAGGAAGCGGTGATCGCCGAGGGCGGCATCCAGCGCCATCGCGCCGGAGACGACGCCCGTCTGCTGCAACTCACCTGGCAGAAAGCCCAGTCGATCGGGCGTAGCGAGTAAGCCTCTGCCAGGTGCCTCGGGGCCTACGCCTGGCGGCATGAGCGACACTGCTGTCAGGCCGGGTGTTGTCAGGTCAGATGTTGTCAGGCGGAGCAGCGAGCACGAGATAGCGCCAATAAAGCCCAAAAAGCGGCAGCCCACTGGGCTGCCGCTTTTTCATGCTGCTGATGTCATCAGCGCCATGACGAGGCTCAGGCGCCCGTCACCGCCAGCAACACCTTGCCGGTGCTGGCGTTGTCCTGCACATAGGCATGCGCGGCATCGGCTTCCTGGATCGGCCAGCTCTTGTCGATATGCGGGCGCAGCTCACCCCGTGCCAGGCGTGGCCACACATGCACGTAGAGCGCATCCAGCACCATGCCCTTGCCATCGGGGGAGCGCGAACGCAGGGTCGAGCCGATCAGGCGCTGACGCTTCATCAGCATGCGACCCAGATCCAGCTCATCCATGCGCCCGCCCATCAGGCCGATCAATACCATGCGGCCATCCTGCTTCAGCACCTGCTGATTGTCGGCCAGATAGCCGCCGCCCACCGGGTCGAGAATCATGTCGGCGCCGCCCCAGTCGTTCACGGCCTCCACGAAGCTGCCATCGTGGCGGTTCCAGCCGGCATCCGCGCCGAGGCGCAGGCAGGTCTCCAGCTTTTCCTGGCTGCCGACGGTCACGAAGCACGGATGCCCGAACAGCCCGCACAGCTGGATGGCGGTGGTACCGATGCCGCTGGCACCGGCGTGAAGCAGTACGCGCTCCTTGTGCTTGAGATTGCCCTCGATGAACAGGTTCAGCCAGGCGGTGGCGAACATCTCCGGCAGCGCGGCGGCGTCTCGCAAGCTATAGCCCTCCGGTACCGGCAACACCTGCAGGGCGTTGACGACCACCTCCTCGGCATAGCCGCCACCGGACAGCAGCGCACAGACCGGATCACCGACCTTGAAGCGCTCGACGTGTCGGCCAACTTCACGAATGGTGCCACTGACCTCAAGTCCCAGGATCTGACTGGCGCCTTCGGGTGGCGGATATTGGCCGGCACGCTGCATCAGGTCGGCGCGGTTGACGCCGGCCCAGGCCACTTCGATACGCACCTCATCCGAGGCGATCCCTTGCGGGGCCTCGGTTTCCTGCCAGACCAGTGATTCATTCTCGACGGCTATCGCAAACATTCGCTCTCTCCTTGGCGTGGCAGTCGCGCTGCCTGTTCGTACGCGGATGATCTCCGTGCCGGGGCGCATCGGCCGCGGGTCACGTGGGCGACTGTCATCTCACTGTACGGGGACTGTGACGCATCTGTCATGAAGTGGCGCGAACCTGACGTGATATCAAGCCCCATGATCCAGACATCGCGTTCCGCACTCCGTGCGGCCAAGGAGAGAGCATGATCGATACTGCCCGCGTCATCGCTGCCAAGTATCCTGCCTTTGCCAAACGTCACCCGCTGATCCGGCGGCCAGCTCTGGCCATGCTGCGGCGCCTGGTGCATGAGGGCGAGATCAATGCCTTCCTCGGCGAGAACTCGGACCAGCGCGGCTTCGACTTCATTGACCGCGTGCTCGATCACTTCTCCTTCGGATACTCGGTGTCCTCGCGGGAGCGCGAGAACATTCCGGCCTACGGGCGTGTCGTCATCGTCGCCAACCATCCGCTGGGGTCACTGGATGGCCTCGCACTGCTCAAGCTGGTCGGCGAAGTGCGCCGCGACGTCAAGATCGTCGCCAACGACATCCTGATGAAGGTCGAGCCGCTGGCACCCTTGCTGCTGCCGCTGGACAACCTCAGTCGTCGTGGCTATCGCAAGAGCAGTGGTCAGATCTGCGATGCGCTGATGAATGAAGAGGCCGTGATCATCTTCCCGGCCGGCGAGGTCTCGCGTGCAGGCCCGACCGGGCCACGTGACGGCAAGTGGCTGTCGGGTTTCCTGCATTTCGCGCGCAAGACCAACGCGCCGGTGCTGCCTATCCACGTCAGCGGGCGCAACTCGACGCTCTTCTATGCGCTGTCGTCGATCAACCGCAGCTTCGGCACGCCCCTGCTGGCGCATGAGATGTTTCGCCAGCGCGAGCGGCAGCTCAAGCTGCGCATCGGCGAGCTGATTCCGCTGGAGCGCCTCGACAGCGATGCCCTCAATACCAACGCCAAGACGCGCCTGCTGCGCAAGCACCTGTATCGCATCGGGCGCGGCAAGCGCGGTCTGTTCGTGACCGAGAAGGCCATCGGCCATCCGGAGGAGCGCCAGGCGCTGCGTGAGGAACTGACGCCCTGTGAACTGCTGGGCGAGACCCGCGACGGCAAGAAGATCTATCTGTTCGATGCCTTCCCCGGCTCCAGCGTGATGCGCGAGATCGGGCGACTGCGCGAGATCAGTTTCCGGCGGGTCGGCGAGGGCACCGGCGAGCGGCGCGATATCGATCGCTATGACGCCCACTACCGGCATCTGGTGCTGTGGGATGACGCCGATCTCGAGATCGCCGGTGCCTATCGCATCGGTGAGGTGCGCAAGATCATGGCGGCACATGGCGAGAAGGGGCTCTACAGCCCGACCCTGTTCCGCTTCACGCCGGAGATGTTCGAGCGCATGCAGGACGGTCTGGAGCTGGGGCGCAGCTTCGTGCAGCCGCGCTACTGGGGGCGGCGCAGTCTCGATTACCTGTGGCAGGGGCTGGGCGCCTATCTGCGCTGTCATCCCGAGATTCGCTGGCTGTTCGGCCCGGTCACGCTCTCCAACAGCTATCCGGAGGCCGCCAGGGTACTGATCGTCAGCTACTACCGTCACTACTACGGGGATGATGAGGGGCTGGCGCGCGCACGGGCACCGGTCGCCCAGAGCGTGCCGGGCAGCGCCGCCCATGAAGCGGAGCGCCTGTTCGATGGTCAGGACGCCGATGGCGATTTCCGCCGCCTGCGTGCCCAGCTGGATGCGATGGGCGTGACGGTGCCGACGCTCTACAAGCAGTACGCCGAGGTCACCGAGCCCGGCGGCACCCGCTTCCTCGATTTCAGTGTCGACGCCGATTTCGGTTACTGCATCGACGGCCTGGTGATGGTCGATGTCGAGCAGGTCACCGCCAGCAAGCGGGCGCGCTATATCGGCAAACCCGTTCAGCAGCAGGCCGCCTCGGACGACGCCGTTGAGGCTGTTGGCGAGACGGCGCTGAACTGAGGTGGCGCGCTGCTGAAAGAGCGCGCTGAGCTGAGACGGCCGCTCGCAGAGTCACTCCCCATGGCGCCGGCGTCATGCGCTTGATGGGGAGTGACGCGACAGCCTGGCAGGTCTCAGGTCTTACGTCTCGGGCGCCAGACGCTTCAGCAGGGGGGCGATCTCGCGCTCGCTGATCAGACGCGCGCGAGTGTCCGCATCGAGGAAGCCCGCCTCGACGGTGCGGTCCAGAAACTCGAGCAGGGGCGCGAAGAAGCCGTCACTGTCGAGGACGGCGATCGGCTTGGCGTGAAAGCGCAGATACTGCCAGGTCCAGGTCTCGAACAATTCCTCCAGGGTGCCAATCCCGCCGGGCAGGGTCACGAAGGCATCCGCCAGTGCGGCCATCTGCGCCTTGCGCTCATGCATGTCCGCTACCTCGATCAAGCGTGTCAGACCGGTATGCGCCTTCTCGTTGCGTACCAGTGCCTGGGGGATCACGCCGATCACCTCACCGCCCGCTGCCAGCGCGGCATCTGCCAACGCTCCCATCAGCCCGGCGCGCGCGCCTCCGTAGACCAGTCCCCAGCCGCGCTCGGCGATGGCCGTGCCCAGGGCTTCGGCCAGTTGGCGGTGCTGTGGGGAGACGCCCTCGCGGGAGCCCAGATAGACACAGATGCGATGCATGTTGCTCTCCTGAATGTTTCTCGGCGGCGCTCACTGCTGGCTGCCGTGCCTTGATGTCATGTCCTTCCTATCCTACGCGAGTTGTGCGGCGACGCTATGACGCCGGTGAGGAACTCGGCATTGCCCCGTGGCCAACGCGGGCACGTGCTGACTTTCGGCGTTGTCGCCTGCATTCGCGGGCCTGCTCTGCTACCCTTGCCGCCCCCGCAGGCGACGGCTGGCGGGCGCTGGCGCCCCGTGAGCTTGCACCGGGATGCACCCCAACTCATCGCGACGCCGCCTTCGGCGAGCGTGGACTCATCGCGACGTCGTCTTCGACGGACGCGGAACAACAAGGCAGGAGAGGCAGATGGCGCAGGTGCGCGGACGCTTTGCCAGTCGGCTGGGCTTCTTGATGGCCGCCGCTGGTTCGGCAGTAGGACTTGGCAACGTGTGGGGCTTCCCGTCCCAGACGGCCAACAACGGAGGCGGGGCCTTCGTGGTGATGTATCTGGTGCTGGCCTTCCTGCTGGCATGGCCGGCCTTGATGGCTGAGCTTGTCATCGGCCGCCATGGTCAGGCCAACATCGTCACCAGCATGAGTCTCGGTCGAGGCATCACCAAGCGTTTCGGCGCGCTGGCGGGCTGGGCGGGCATGCTGACCGCCAGCCTGATCCTGGCCTTCTATGCCATCGTCGCGGGCTGGCTGCTGGGCTATACCGCCGCACCGGTCAGCGAGGCGCTGGGCATGAGCTCCGCCGCCAGCTGGCTGACCACCTTCGACTTCACGCGCAATGTCTCGCTGACGGCGGTCTTCCTCGCCTTGACGATGGCGATCGTGGTCGGTGGTGTGCGCGGCGGGATCGAGAAGTGGTCCACGCGTCTGATGCCGCTGTTGCTGATGCTGCTGGTCGGTCTGATCGGCTATGTGCTGACCCTGCCGGGCGCCGATGAAGGCCTGAGTGTCTACCTGACGCCACAGTGGGACCGCATCTTCGATGCCGACCTGATGCTGAGCGCGATGGGCCAGGCGTTCTTCTCGCTGTCTCTCGGCGTGGGCGCGATGCTGATCTACGGCTCCTATCTGGGGCCGGAGCAGAACCTGCCGCGTCTGGGCGTACTGGTGACGCTGATCGATGTCGGCATCGCCTTCCTCGCCGGCCTGCTGGTGATTCCGGCCATGTACGCCGCGCGTCATCTGGGCGTCGAGATCTTCGATGCCGATGGCCTGCTCAAGAGCTCGGACACCCTGCTGTTCGACACGCTGCCGGCGCTGTTCGGCCAGATGGGCGGCGCAGGTGACATCCTGATGGTGGCGTTCTTCGCGCTGATGAGCGTGGCGGGCATCACCTCTTCCATCTCGATGCTGGAAGTGCCGGTGTCCTTCGTGGTCGAGCGTGGCTGGCTGGGTCGGCGTGCCGCCACCCTGGCCGTCGGTGCCGCCATCATGGCCATCAGCCTGACCATCGCCGCCAACTTCGGGGCACTGTTCGGCCTGGTGATCATGTTGACCACCCAGTACAGCCAGCCGCTGGTCGCGCTGGTGATGTGCCTGCTGGTGGGCTGGGCGATGTCGCGCCATGCGTTGCTCAAGGAGATCCAGAGCGGGGCGCCGGACATCGAGTCCAGCCTGTTCTGGAAGATCTGGCCGTGGTACGTGCGCCTGATCTGCCCGCTGTGCATCGCGCTGGTCTTCGCGCACTCGCTGTAGACTTGACGCTCGTCCCAACGCAAGAAGCCCGCCAATTGGCGGGCTTCTTCGTCTTCTGCCTTCAAGCCGACGGCATCGGCTCGATCGTTGTCAGGGCTCAGGGCTCAGGGCAGCTCGGACAGCACGTCGTAATGGGCATCGACCCAGTGACCGATGGCGTTGCCCTCGGCGTAGGCGAGATGCTGGGCGTACTGGGTGTGCAGGCAGCGCACCTGATTCCAGTCACGGATACCGCCGACGCCACGTTCACGCATCAGGTCGGCGAAGCCCTGGGACTCGATGGCGCTGCGCTCGGCCTCGCTCATGAAGCTCCAGCGTTCGGCGACGTAGGCCTCATGACTGGCACGGTAGCGCGCCAGCAGTTCCTCGTCGGTCTTGAGGCGTTCTTCCAGTCCCTTGATGACGCCTTCGGCCTCGATGCGTGACAGCGAGATCTTGAGGCGTTCATCGCACAGCCAGTAGAGGGTCGGGAAGGGCTTGCCGTCCACCAGCGAATGCATGCGCAGCACCAGCGGAGTGCCCTCGCCATCGGTGGCGGCCACGGCCTGGATGCCGCGCGGCTTGCGCCCGAGCTGGCGCTCGATGATCTCGAGCTCCCGCGCGTCGGGACTATGATTGGTCAGGATCACCATGCTTGCGGTCAGGCTCCAGCACACACTTGTTGGACCGGGATACGGCCCGGAAGAAAGCCTGGTTGAGCTGCTGGGGGCTCGGCACATAGCCATGCCACTCACGCTCGCAGTAGTCACTGCCGCGCGCCATCAGCTCCGGGGCCAGACGATTGAACCAGCCATCATAATCGTAGGGGTCAAGGCCCGGCAAGCTGATGTGCGGGTAGTCGGCGAAGCGCTCACTGAACCAGTGCTCCAGCGCCGCCTCGACCTGCGCATGCAGCTCGGTCATGTCCGGGTAGATCCACTTGCTGTAGCGAATGCCCATCGGGCCTCCTCGCTGACGCGGTGCTGTGGCGGGTGCTTGTCGTGGAGAGCCGTCATGGAGAGTCCATCATGCAGGGACTGCCATGAAGTGCCTGTGCTGGAATGCCTGGCCCGTGGCCCTCAGTCGTCACGGGCCAGCGGGGCGAACTGACCATTGCCCAGCTCACACAGTAACGCGGGGGCGAGCGCTATCTCCAGTCCGCGGCGGCCGCCGCTGATGAAGATTTCCGCCTGTGTCGCGGCGCTGTCATCGACCCACAGTGGCAGGCGCTTCTTCTGACCCAGCGGACTGATGCCGCCGACCACATAGCCGGTGGCACGCTCGGCGGCCTCATGCGCGGCCAGCGCCGCCTTGCGTGCCCCGCAGGCGCGTGCCAGTGCCTTGAGGTCGAGCGTACCGCTGACCGGCACCACGGCAACCACCAGCGGCTGACGTGCATTGCCGCCTTCCAGCTGGCAGACGAGGGTCTTGAAGACCTGGGCGGGATCAAGCCCCAACGTGCGGGCGGCCTCTTCCCCGTAGGCGGGGGCGCGCGGGTCGTGGGCATACTCGAGTGTGCGGTGCGGCTTGCCCTTGAGCAGCTTGAGCGCGGGTGTCATGCCGGCACGCTCCCCTCGGAGGTGGCGCTGTGCGTCCCGAGTGCCCGGGCGGCCTCGCGCAGGGCGGGGACATCCAGTTCGGCGCTGTCGGTGTGTTCGTGTACATGGCTGACCAGGGTCGCGCGCAGCTCGCCCTCGATGGGCAGCGACTGCTTGGCATGATGATCGAACTGCACCAGCACGCAGTGGCCACGCGCGCCACAGACGCCGCTTTGCCACGCTTCCTGGGTCACGGTGAAGGAGCTGCCGCCGAGACGCGACAGCCAGGTGCGAATCTCCACCGGCTGGCCGTATTGCAGCTCGGCGAGGAAGTCGACCTCGATGCGCGCCATGATCAGCGGCCACTTGCGCAGGTCGAGGTCCGGCACGAAGACGCGGAACAGGTCATTGCGCGCCCACTCGAACCAGGCCGGCAGGCGCGTGTTGTTGACGTGCCCGAGGGCATCGGTGTCGTAGAAGGCCGGTTCCAGCGTCTTGAAGTACATGTCATCGCTCCTGGGCATCCATGCGGCATTTCAGCCTATCAGGAAGCTCAGGCGCTGGCTGTACGTCGTGAGGCTAGTCGACGTTGCAACGGCGTGAACACGCCCAGCCACGCCGTCGCCACGATGAAACCGAGCAGGGTGCCCAGGCCGACCCCCATGCCGGGGTAACTGAGCGAGACCACCAGCGCATAGCACAATAGCGAGCCAAGGCCGGCCGGGTAGTGCTTGATGACGGTCGCGACGGCCACTGGCCCCTGGGTGAGATGCAGAATCACCAGCAGCGGGTACATGGTGACCGGGAAGGCCGCCACCAGGCCTGCCCACGAGGGCGGCAGCAGATGGGCCAGCGCGGTGATGCCGAACACGATGCCGGCGGCCAGTCCGGCGCGCGCCAGCAGCGAGACCCAGGAGAAGGGCGACTTGCGCGCCGTGCTCTCCGGTACGCCGCGATAGAGGCGCATGCACAGCACGATGGCGATCAGCGTCACGATCACGCCGCTGACGCGCGTGAACTCGAACTGCGCCAGCACCAGACTGGCGAGCAGCCAACCCAGCAGGCCGCCCAGGGTGCCGTTGATGACGCCGCGCAGTCCCTGTGCGCGCCCGCATAGCCAGTAGCCGACCCCCAGCGCCAGCGTCGAGGAGAAGCCGGCCAGAGTGTAGACGGCGCTCTGGCCGGCGAACTCGGGAGAGATCTCAACGCCGATGAAGCCCAGCGTGATGGCCGTGCCCAGCGGGTAGCCGGACAGTAGCCCGGCCATGCGCGTCGAGAGGCGCTCCGCGATCAATGACAGCCCGATCACCACCGCCACCGAGATCAGCAGCTTGAGCAGTTGCAGGCCCAGCTCACCCTGAAGCGCTGCGCTCATTGGGCGGCGTCCCAGAACTGACGACGCACCAGCGAGACCTTGCCCACTGCCTTGCCGGAGGCCTGATGACGATGAGCCTCGGCGACCTCGCTGAAGTCGAACTGGCGCTCATCGAGGCGCACCTTGAATTCGCCTTCCTCGACCAGCTCCACCAGCTTGCCCAGCGCCTGGCGCTGCTGCTCATGCCCGATGCCCGCGGTCAGCGGCAGCAGGATCGACAGCACTTCCAGACTGCGGCTGCCGGCGTGCAGCGGCGAGAGATCCACCGTGGTGCGCGCATTGATGGTCACGATGCGTCCGCCCAGCTTGCTGGCGGCGAAGCTGGCGGCCAGGTTTTTGCCACCGACGCAATCGAAGACCAGATCGAAGCCCTCGCCACCCGTCAGCCGGGCCACGTAATCGGCCACGGCTTCCTCGCGGTAGCGAATGACGTGGTCCGCGCCGCAGTCGCGTGCCGCCCGGGCCTTGTCATCGCTGGACACCGTGGTGGCGACTTCCGCGCCGATGCAACGGGCGATCTGCAATGCCACATGGCCGACGCCACCGGCGCCGCCGTGGATCAGCACGCGTTGTCCTGCTTCCAGCCGGCCACGCTCCACCAGTGCCTGCCAGGCGGTAATGAACACTGCCGGCAACGCGGCGGCTTCCATGAAGCTCAGGCGGCGCGGCTTGCGGGTGATCAGGCGCTCATCGGCGAGCATGTAATCCGCCAGCGCGCCCGGATGAGCGGCGACACCGCCGGCGAAGCCGAGCACCTCGTCGCCGGGCGAGAAGGCCAGCACGTCATCACCGACGGCATCGATCACACCGGCCACGTCGCCGTGCAGCACGCAGGGCGCTGGCGGCAGGAGAGGCACCTGGCCGCTGGCCAGCTTGAGATCCAGTGGATTGACGCTGGAGGCAGCGACGCGAATGCGCACCTGGCCGGGGCCGGGAGTGGGCAGCGGGCATTCGGTCGCCACGAAGTCGGCATCCGGGCCGGGATTGCGCAGCACCATGGCATGCATGGAAGCGAGCATGAGACGTCCTCGTTGATACGGGTTCCGGCCAGTGTGGCCAGTGAGCGCCACACCCTACCCATTGCGCTGCGTTGCGGCAATCCGACTTGGGTGGTTTCAGCCGTCCAATGCACGGAATTGCATGATCGACAACGAAAAAGCCCCTGCCGATGGGCAGGGGCTTGGGTCATGCGGCGGCTGACGGCTGTGTCAGGCCCGCCTGGGCGTGATGGGGATCACGCGTTCTGGCGCTTGGCCTCCTTGTCGACCGGTGCGATCTCGCCGGACTTCAGCTTGGCCATGTACTGGGCCAGCTCACGCTTCACTACCGGCATCAGGTAGTAGAGGCCGATGATGTTGGCGATGGACATGGCGAAGATCATGGCGTCGGAGAAGTCGATGACCGGGCCGAGGCTCATGGAGGAACCGATGACCACGAAGGCGAGGAAGATCAGCTTGTAGACGATCTCGGAGCCCTTGCTCTCACCGAACAGGTAGGTCCAGGCCTTCAAGCCGTAGTAGGACCAGGACAGCATGGTGGAGAAGGCGAACATCAGCACCGCCAGGGCCAGCACATACGGGAACCACGGGAAGGCGGTCTCGAAGGCGTAGGAGGTCAGCTGGACGCCGCCGAGGCCTTCGACCTGGTAGGCGCCGGTGATGACGATGACCAGCGCGGTCATGGTGCAGATGACGACGGTATCGATGAACGGTTCGAGCAGGGCGACGATCCCTTCGGTCGCCGGCTGGGAAGTCTTGACGGCAGAGTGGGCGATGGCCGCGGAGCCGATACCGGCTTCATTGGAGAAGGCAGCACGCTTGAAGCCCTGGATCAGCACGCCGACGATACCGCCGCCGACCGCGACCGGTGCGAAGGCACCTTCGATGATGGCGCCGAAGGCGGCCGGAATCGCACTGAAGTTGAAGCCGAGGATGATGAGTGCCGCGATCACGTAGATGACAGCCATCATCGGCACCAGCTTCTCGGTGACACGTGCGATGGACTTGATGCCGCCGATGATGACCATGCCGACGATGGCGGCCATCACGAGACCGAACAGCCAGCCGTAGCCGACCAGGAAGCTGGCATCACCGCCGGTGACGTTGACGGCCTGCTGATAGGACTGGTTGGCCTGGAACATGTTGCCGCCGCCGATGGAGCCACCGATGGCGCAGATGGCGAAGAAGATCGCCAGAATCTTGCCCAGACCCGCCTTGCCGTTTTCCGCGAAGCCCTTGGACAGGTAGTACATCGGGCCGCCGGAGATGGAACCATCCGCGTTGACGTTGCGGTACTTCACGCCAAGCGTACATTCACAGAACTTGGAGGCCATGCCGAGCAGGCCGGCCAGAATCATCCAGAAGGTCGCGCCCGGGCCGCCCAGCGAGACGGCGACCGCGACGCCGGCAATGTTGCCAAGGCCGACCGTGCCGGACAGCGCCGTGGCCAGTGCCTGGAAGTGGGATACCTCGCCTTCATCCTTCGGGTCGGTGTAGTCGCCCTTGACCAGACGGATGGCATGGCCGAACAGGCGGAACTGCACGAAGCCGAAATAGAGCGTGAAGATGACGGCCGCGATGATCAGCCAGCCGACGATCAGCGGGAACTGGGTGCCGGCCACCGGCACGGAATAGAAGATAGTCGAGACGATCGGATTGACGATCGGTCCGACGATGTCACTGATGGCCTGGTCCATGCCTTCGGCACGGGCAGAGCTTGCGGCCATGAGGGCTGCCATCGCGGCAGCCCAGGGGGCCAGGGAGCGGAATCGACTCATGAGAGGTAACCTCGAAAAGCGAATTGTCGTTATTGTCTGGTGCGAATCTCTGCAGGCGGCGGGTGCGGGAGGCGCCTGTCTCAGGGAACGATGGTGACGGGCACCGAGGCCTCTTGAATCAGATGGGCGGTCACGCTGCCGAAGATGCGTGAGCGCACGCTTTCCCCCTTGCGGCCGACGATGATCTGCTCGGCATTCACTTCACGCGCCAGCAGGCTGAGGATCTCGGCGGCATCGCCGTGGCGGACACGGCCCTCGACCTGATAGCCCTCCTTTTCCAGCTCGCTGATGGCAGGCGCCAGCACACGCTCGCGGGCCAGCTTGATCTCGTTCTCACGGCGGCTGGCACGCTGGGCGTTCTCCTCCGGCGTGTTGAAGCTGTAGGGCGACCATTCGACCACGTAGCAGAGAATGATCCTGGTTTCCGCGCCCACCAGAGAGGCGACGCGCTTGGCATAGGCAATGGCACTGTCGCCGCCCGGGGTTCCATCCAGTCCGACAATCAGGGAGGTGGTCATGGAGCTTCTCCTGAAGCTTGCTGGTCGTCGTGTCGCGCCAGCGGATTCTTGTTGAATTACCGTTTCGTTGCGGTTGAAAGAACTTTACTCCTCGCTCACACAAGAAATCCCTTCGGGTGTATCGCTTCACAAAACGATGATTAAACGAAATGGCGTCAGTTGCGCGTTGACGAGTCTCAGGTTTCCGCTACGCCATTAGCCGGTGGTGACGATATTCGCTGAGAAAACTGCTACCCATGGCTGTCAGCAATGCCGAGAGCGGGACGAGCTGCCCTTTAGGGCACCAGCAGGGTCACCATCAGAATCGCTGTCAGTAGCAGGGAGGAGCGGGAGTGAAGAGGATGTGACCCGGGAGTGACGCAGGGGCAAGGAGTAAGAGCCGCAAGGAGAAGGATCGGCAAGGAGAGTGCGGGCAGAGATAGATCAGAGCGGACAGGAACGGACAAGAGAGGGTAAGCAGGGGAGGGAAAGCCGAGGAGAGGAAGAAGGGCGCACGGATGAGAGCGCCGGTGAGAGCACGGGGAGAGCAGAGTAGAGAAAAACGCAGCGCTGCTCACCAACAGCGCTGCGAGTGTTCAAAATCGACGCGGCTAGATCAGCCGCTGGTGCGTCAGGTCTTGCCAGGCGGCTTCGATGGGCCAGGCCAGTGGCTGACGCAGGTGTTCCGGCAGCGCCATCAGGGCGGCCGTGGGACTGTCGTGTTCGCGCATGCGCAACCAGCAATAGGCCCAGGCGCAGGCGTCATCAGGGCCCTGCGGCACCGGGCGTGCCGGCATCTGCATCAACAGGAACAGCGCTGCCTTGGGGGCCCACAGCGGCGCACCGCCCTCGGCGGCCCACTGCTCCAGCGTCTCGCCATCGGGATTGCTGGCGGGCTGGCCAAGACTTGCGACGCGCGCGGTATCGGCCAGCAGCACGGCGAGGCGCTCGCTGTCGCCACGGCCATGGGTCAGCCAGGCACGCAACAGACCGGGCAGCCCGCGCTGGGCCTGTGGGTAAAAGGTGTCTTCAGACATGCACAAAGCCTTATGCTGTAGTTGGTCCACAGGTATTCTTCTCGCCGCCCGAGGGCGACGTGAGTCGAGCGCACTGCTCGCGTTGCCTGCCAAATTTGCCCGCCACAGGGAGACTCCATCTTGCCATTCGATTTCATCACCCCGCTCGATCGACGCCAGTATCCTTCCCAGAAGTGGGATCGCTACGCCTCGGACGTCATGCCCCTCTGGATCGCCGACATGGACTTCAGCGCCCCGCCCGCCGTGACGCGAGCGCTGGCCGAGCGAGTGGCGCACCCGGTCTACGGCTATGCCAAGCCGTCGGAGGGCCTCGATGACAGCCTGTGTGACTGGAGTCGCGAGCATTATGGCTGGGAGGTGCCGCGTGACTCCATCGTCTGGCTGCCGGGCGTGGTGCCGGCCTTGCATCTGGCCAGTCTGGCATTGACCTCTCCCGGCGCGGGCGTGGTCACGACGACCCCGATCTACCCGCCCTTCCTCAAGGTGGCCCAGAAGACCGGGCGACTGGCGCAGATGGCACCGCTGGCAGAGCCCGAGACACAAGGCGGCCCCTGGCGTCTGGATCTGGAGGCGCTGGAAGCGGCCATCACCCCCGAGACCGAGCTGCTGCTATGGTGCCACCCGCACAATCCTACCGGCCGCGTCTGGCGCGAGGAAGAGCTCGAGGCGCTGGCGGAGCTGGTCGAGCGTCACGATCTGCTGGTGGTCTCCGATGAGCTGCATGCGGATCTGGTGGTGGACCCGACGGCCCGCCATATTCCGCTGGCCAGCCTGAACGAGCGACTGGCGGCGCGCTGCGTGACCCTGTGGGCGCCCTCCAAGACCTTCAACACTGCCGGGCTTACGTTCGCCTGTGCGGTGATCACCGATCCCAAGCTGCGTGCACGCTTCACCGGCGCCGCCAATGGCTTGATGCCCGATACCAATGTGCTGGGCATGGCCGCGACCGAAGCGGCGTGGCGCGAGGGCGAGCCGTGGCGTCAGGAGTTGCTGGGCGTGTTGCGTGACAACCTCGATCTGCTGGAAAGCCATGTGGCACGTTGGGACGGTGTCAGCATGTCGCGCCCGCAGGCCACCTATCTGGCCTGGCTCGATATGCGCAAGGCAGGGCTCGGGGAGTCTCCGCAGCAGACCCTGCTCGAGGAATGCGATGTCGCGCTGTCGGATGGCGCAGACTTCGGCTGGCCGGGCTTCGTGCGCTTGAACTACGGCACCACGCGCGTGCAGCTGGAGAAGGCGCTGCAGCAGATGGATGAGCGCCTGCAGAAAGGCTGAGGTTGGCGAAGGGATCGCGGGGGCGAGCGAAGCGACCGAGAAGGGGGGGGGCGACAGTACCGGAGTTGATCTGGGTCAGTCTGCGGCGTTTCGTTGGCAGCTATCGCTCATCGCAAACTTGAATTGAGAATCATTATCGTCAACTCTGAAGTCAGGCCGCTCATCGGGAGGGGCTTGTCATCAGGAGATGCGACGATGAGACATGAGGTGGCAGAGACGCCGCGACAGGGGCGGCCAGCAAGCAGGGATGCAGGCGTGACGGCCTGTCGTGAATGGTGTTGTCAGGGCGGGAGCCTGCGCCTGGCGCGTTCGTCGCCGCCATCTTCCCGCTGCCGTGCTCCCGCGGCGTCATCTGCCACCCCGTCTGCGCCAGACGCCGTGAAGTCTGCGGGCCAGGAACTAGAGGTGGACTTTCCGCCCAGCGTGCGCGAATCGCGTGCTCGCCCCTCGCTTCTCAAGGGCTGGAGCCGTCGTTAGCCCTTGAGTCGGCGCGACGGCAGGCCCTCAATGACAAGGCCCCGCTTCCTTTACCGGAGGCGGGGCCTTGTCGTCTGCGTGGCGTGATCAACTCATTGATATGGTCAGCAGCAAGATCAGCGCATCAGTACGATCAGCACGCCAGTACGATCAGTACATCAGAGCGAACAGTTGGCGACGG
Organism: Cobetia amphilecti; assembly: GCF_020217465.1. GTDB lineage: Bacteria > Pseudomonadota > Gammaproteobacteria > Pseudomonadales > Halomonadaceae > Cobetia > Cobetia amphilecti. The sequence goes on along the minus strand of NZ_CP084115.1, from coordinate 3,846,682 downwards.
AAGCGCACGGTCAACTCATGGGTCGCACCGAGGGCGTCGAAGACACGCAGCAGCGTCTTGCGTGCCAGATCATCGCCGTACTGGCGGTCGGTCTTCACCAGGCTGATCAGGGCATCCAGCGCCAGCTCGTAGTGGCCATCCGCCAGATCACGCATGGCGCGCTGGTAGCGGGCTTCGCTGTCGTCCCGCTCGATCATCGCCTGCACCTCTTCGGGAGACGGTGCCTCGGCGATGAAGTCGATGCGCGCACGTACGCCACGCGCCTGGGCGCCGTCACGGTCTTCCGGCTTGAGGGAGTCCAGCAGCTGACGGGCCTCTTCACCATTGCCTTCTGCGACCAGCACCGAGGCGAGGTGGATGCGGTATTCCGGTGTCTCGGGGGATTCCTGCGCCAGCTGCTGATACAGCGCCTTGGCGGTGACGAGGTCGCCGCTTTCCAGTGCAGTGGCCGCCTGCTCCGCGAGGCTGGGACCTGCTCCTGCCGCCGGCTGGACCTTGTGCTGCTCGAGGAACTGGCGAATCTCGGCTTCCGGACGTGCGCCGGTGAAGTTGCCTGCCAGACCGCCCTGGATGACCAGCTTGACGTCCGGCACCGAGCGCACGCCCAGCTGAGCGGCGATGTCCTGCTGTTCCTCGGCGTTCAGCTTGGCCAGGATGAAGCCGCCCGCATATTCACGTGCCAGCTTCTCGAGGATCGGCGTCAGGACGAGGCAGTGCTCGCTCTGCGGCGACCAGCAATCCAGCAGTACCGGCACTTGCTGTGAGGCTTCCAGCACCTGCTGAAGATTGCTCATGTCCACATCGATGATGTAGGTGTTGGCGTCTTCTGCCTGGCGCGGTGCACTCGCGGCACCGCCGCCGACCACCCCTTGTGGCTGGGCGGCGGTGGTGTCATTGCCGGTCAGTGGCTGGCCGGTATTGGGATCGATGATCATGGTGCATGCCCCGAAATTCTGTCTGCGATTCAAGGCTCGCGCGCGAGCCGGTTGGGCTGATGATGCGGCCCGTCGCAGTGGAGTTCAAGGCGCTGCCGGACACTTCCTCGCGCGAGCGTCCCGGGCGCGTCGGTTCACGGCAGCAGGGTGTCGCCGGCCATGCTGGCGATGCAAGCGGCTTCGCTCTCGCTGAGCGGCATCACGGACAGGCGTGCGCGGCGCACCAAGTGGCTGTCCGCCAGCTCGGGCCGGGCCTTCAGGCGCGCGATGGGCAGGGTGGTGCGCAGCGGGCGAAGGTAGCTCAGACGCGGGGCGACCCAGCGCGGAGGCTTGTCGGCATCGATATCTGCCACCTGACGTGGGTCGAAGCCCTTGTGCTCGGGATCACTGGCCGTCGGGTCGGGCAGGGCGAGTTCGCTGACGACGGCCAGTCCGACCACCGCAGGCACCTTGCAGCTGGAGTGCTGGATGAGCACGACATCACCGAGCTGCATCTCGCGCAGGAAGTTGCGCGCCTGATAGTTGCGCACGCCATCCCAGAGCGCCGGTGATTCGCGGCGCAGGTCATCCAGCGAGAAGGCATCGGGTTCGGTCTTGACCAGCCAGTGGCGCATGCAGGCACTCCCTTGGGACTGACATGATGAGTATGGATAGGGGTAGCCAGGCTCGTGAACCGGCTTCCTCGCCATCATCGCACAGGAATTTCACGCATACGAAAAAGGCCTGATGCATGGCATCAGGCCTTTCGAATTCTTGGTAGCGGGGACCGGATTTGAACCGATGACCTTCGGGTTATGAGCCCGACGAGCTACCAGACTGCTCCACCCCGCAACACTGGGTACTGCCTTTGCTCCAACTCTGACGCATCAGAGGTTGGTAGCGGGAACCGGATTTGAACCGATGACCTTCGGGTTATGAGCCCGACGAGCTACCAGACTGCTCCATCCCGCAACATCACGTTGGTGTCTGACCGGCAATTGCCTGATAGGCAACGACTTGTCAGTGGTAGCGGGGACCGGATTTGAACCGATGACCTTCGGGTTATGAGCCCGACGAGCTACCAGACTGCTCCACCCCGCATCAACGTGGGGCGTAGTATAAGGATATACAGTGCTGCGTCAACCGTTATCCCGTAATTGACGCAAACTTCTCGTGTCCGGTGAGTCGTCACCAACCCGTCTGCGTACCTCGAGCGATTATCGGCATCTTGTGTGAGAGATCTGCTACATACATTCCCGCTGCATCCTGTCCATACTGAGGGTGACGCGCCTCGCGCAGGCGGATGGCAGGCGTCACAGAGTGCACGATTGTCATCAGGCTGTTAGAGACGCGGGTCATTGTTGTCGTTGCAGGCATTCTCGTTTTCTCAGGGCGGGGGTGTCCGCAGATTCGCCAAGCTGTGCCCAAGCCAAGGACACAGGACGTTCCAGGATTAGGGAGACACAATAAGATGACACAAACAGCACCCGTCGCATGGGTTACCGGTGGTACCGGTGGCATTGGTTCCGCTATCTGCCGCGAGCTGGCGAACCAGGGGTATCAGGTAATTGCGGGTTACAGGAACAAGGAAAAGGCAGAGGGGTGGCTGTCGGAACAGCGCGCTGCCGGGTTCGAGAACATCGCACTGTCCGGCATCGAGCTGGACAACTTCGAAGCCTGTCAGGCAGGCGTCAACGAAATCCGCGAGCGCTTCGGTCCGATCGCGGTTCTGGTCAACTGCGCCGGCATCACGCGTGATACCTCCATGCGCAAGATGAGCTATGAGCAGTGGCGCGAAGTCATCAACTGCAACCTCGACAGCGTCTTCAACACCTGCCGTGCCGTCATCAATGACATGCTGGAGCACAAGTACGGCCGCATCGTGAACATCTCCTCCATCAATGGCCGCAAGGGCCAGTTCGGGCAGGTCAACTACTCGGCCGCCAAGGCGGGCATGCATGGTCTGACCATGGCGCTGGCGCAGGAAACCGCGACCAAGGGCATTACCGTCAACACCCTGTCACCGGGCTACATCGCCACCGACATGATCATGAAGATCCCCGAAGAGATCCGTGAATCGATCCGCGAGACCATCCCGGTCAAGCGTTATGGTCAGCCGGACGAGATCGCACGTGCGGTCGCCTTCCTGGCCGACGAGAAATCCGGCTTCATCACCGGTGCCAACCTGGATATCAATGGCGGCCAGTTCATGGGCTGATGCTCTGCGCTAGCGCGAGCCAGAGCAGGGTTGGCACCCGGCCCCCTCTGGCAAGAGAATGAAAAAGCCCCCGTCTCTCTCGAGGCGGGGGCTTTTCGTTGCCATGACTTCAATCTTGCGAGCGCGTCGTCACCAGCTCAAGAGCACTGGCTCAGTGATTGAACAGCGCATCGAAGCGCGGCAGTTCGGTCTGCCAGGCGTCCCAGTCCAGCGGACCGTTGGCGAGCAGCGCATCCAGCACCTCATCCAGCTCTTCTTCACGTTCCATGCGCTCGCCCAGCTGCTGGTTGATGCGCGCGACCTGCACGGTCAGGCGGCGTGATTCATCTTCGCTGCCCAGCGGGGCCTCGAACAGAATGGCCAAGTGGACACGCAGCTCGGCCAGGCGCTCATTGGCGGCGCTGCAGTTGCTCGGCAGGGCCTGGCGCATCTGGTTGCGCGCCGCATTGGCCTGACGGCTGTTGTCGTCGAAGGCCGAGGTGTTCGGCAGCTCGACATCCTGCACGTCGCCGTTGCGCGCGCTGGCATCCGCCACGGCGTGCTGTTCGAGCAGATCACGCCATTGCTGCCATTCCTCGCGCAGCTGCAGGGCGTGCAGTTCATCCAGACGCTGCTCACGACGCTTGAGAATGCCGGTCCAGCGACGACGCATGCCGTCGCCCCGCTTGCCGCGCGGCAGCGGGCCAAGGGTGTCGGCTTCCTTCAGGGCGTCATCGAGCAGGGCGGCGTCTTCCAGTGTCTCCGGCTCCCAGCTGTCGAGGCGTTCGATCAGCGCCTGCCACTGATCCAGACGTGCCTGCTCGCGGCTGTCGCGGTCTTCGCGGTCCTGATCGCGCGCGGCGAAGATACGGTCGCACGCCGCGCGGAAGGCGGCCCACAGGCGTTGCTCTTCGCCCTTGGGTGCGCGGCCCATCTCGCGCCAGCGACTCTGCAGTGCCTTGGCCTGTTCGGCGCGGGCACGTGCCGGTGAGTCCTCATTGGCCAGCGCCTCGACGGCATCGACCAGTGCCTGCTTGGCGGCGGCGATCTGGCCCGCGCGGCTGTCGATCAGCCCCTGCAGTGCCGTCAGTGCTTCACCGAAGCGGTGCGATAGCTGGCGACCGGGGCCTGCGGGCACCGGCGTGTGGCGACGCCATTCCTCACGGGCGCGATCGCGGATCTGGCGCAGGGAGTCGGGGTCGGCATCGTCCATGGCGTGGCCGTTGAGCGATTCGAGCTGCTCGCAGAGCGCTTCGCGCATGGCCAGATTGTATTCACGCAGCTGCTTGCGCGATTCGCGGTAATCCCGCAGGCGCAGCTTGATGGCGTCAGAGGCGGTGCGGAAGGCCTGGCTGGCATCGCGGCTGGCGGCTGCATCGCCCAGCTCGCGCCATTGCTGAATCAGCTGCTGGTGCTGGCGGTCGCGTTGCTCATCGCTGATGTCATCGCGCTCGCTCAGGGTGGTGATGGCCTCGAGCAGCTGCTCGCGCTTGGGTGCCGCGACGAAGTTCTGCCAGTCACGGAGTTCCGCGACACGCGCGCCCAGCTGGCGCAGGCGTGTCTGGCGGGCATTGTCGAGCTGGCCTTCGGTGCGATCGCGCAGTGAGCGATGCAGACGGCTGGCCGGCTTGAGCTTGCCGGCATCGAGATCCGCTTCCAGGCGTGCCAGTTCGGCATCCAGTGCGTCCAGATCCAGGCTCGCCTTGCCGTCGGCCGCGCGGGAGGCGTCAGCTGACTCGGCGTCTTGTGCAGGGCTGCCATCGAGCGCGTCCTGCTCCTGCGCTGCCTCTGTCGGCTCTTCTGGCTGCGCCGCGCTGATCGCCTGACGCACCGCGCTCAGGCTGGCGGTCTGCGGCAGACCCGTAGGCCAGGCCACTTCGCTTTCCAGACGACGCAGCTGGTCGATGTCATTGTCGACCAGCGCGGCATCCAGCTCGCCCTGGCACAGCTGATGGCGATGCCAAGCATCGAGGGCATCCTGAAGCTGCTGTTGCAGGCGCTGCTGACGTTCGAGCAGTTCGGCCGGGGCAGAGAACTGGTCGGTCAACTCGCTCCAGCGTTCTCCCTGCAGACGGCGTTGGGCCTGCAGGCTGGCGAAGTCGTGGTCATTGACGCAGTCGCGGCTGTAGAGGTCTTCCCGCGCCTGATCCACGGCGCTGAGAATCTCTTCCAGGTGCGTGTTGAGGTTGGCGCTCAGGCGCTCATGGGCGCGAATGGCTTCCTCGCGGGCCTCATGGTCGCTGATGACCTTGTGCGCCTGCTGGCGCGCCTCTTCGAAGCGCTGTTGAATCTCGTAGTCCGCGGCCGGCAGACGCTCCCACTCGCGCAGCAGCGAGCGGTAACGCGAGGGCACGCTGTCTTCCCACGCCTGACGCGGCAGCTTCTCCATCTGGCGCAGCAGGTTGTCGCGGCTGGCGGCCAGTGCGTCGGCCTGCTGGGCATCGGCGCGGCGCTGGGCGAGGGTGTCGCGCGCCTGACGCTGCACGTAACGGTCTCGCTTGGCATCGCGCACCAGACGCTCGAGGCCGGCCTGGCTGGTGATGCGGGCGGCAGCGGCATGGCGCACGGCGGCGATGGTGTTGTGGCAGGCCTGATGGATCAGCGCCTCTTCATCTTCCAGACGGCTCAGTGCCGTCAGACGCAGTTGCTGGTTGTCGCCGCGGGACGCCACGGCGGACAGCAGTTCGCTATCGTCCAGGCGCTCGACCAGCTGTTCACGGCTCAACAGTGAGGGCGCATCCTGGCCGCCGCTCAACAGTTCGATCAGGCGCTCGCGTACCAGGCCATCGGCGCGGTCGAGCAGTGGCAGCAGACGCTCGGGAGATTGCATGCGCGTCAGGGCGGCATGGCGCACTTCCAGGGCGTCATCTTCGAGAATCAGGGTCTCCAGGATCTTGCGCTGGTCTGGAATCTCCGGATCAAGCTGGTCAGTGGCAGCGGAGCGAATGGCAGGGTTGGCGTGTTGCCAGCGAGGAGTGAACAGGCGGCCAGTGAGGCGGGAGAGCAGTCCGGTCATGAGAGAGCGGTTATCCAGGCAAAAAATAGAGGGGCGCAACAATTGGCCGCACACTCGGCGGGTGCAATCGGGTGGGCACGACGGAGTGGGCGGAGTGACGGCGCATGAATTTCGTCACCCCGCTATCTTACCAGTCACAGCCCCCCGTTGTGTGGTATCGCATGTCGATCGATGTGCCTTATTGCACGCGCGCGGCGGCGTGCAGGGCGACCGGCGGCGGGTGACAGGTCGGCAAGGGAGCCACGTCGTAGGCTCGCGACACCTGACAGTGCCTGCTGCTGGCCGTATCATCAGTTGCAGCACTGTGTTCGCTCACATAGTTTTGTACGTTACCGCTATGCCATTCAGTGTCTGTCATTCATGCTCGGCGCCTATCAAGCAGTCGCTGTGCCGTGTGCGACGGCGAGCTATGTTATTCAGGTGGCCTTTCCAATCGAGGGTCGCCTTGAGGATGCCGTGAACAGCACGTGCATCATCAAGAGTGTCGGAGGGCTTCGACACTCCTTACGCAACCGGAGTCAGGTCATGAGTCTCAGTACGGACAGGGCCCCTCAGGCCTTCACCTTCAAGGGCGGCATGCTGCCGATGACGGTCATGGAGCTGGTCAGCGGTGATCCGGAGCAGATCCGTGCTCAGCTGGCCAGCAAGCTCAGCCAGTCGCCGGCCTTCTTTCAACATACGCCGGTGGTGCTGAGCGTCGAGAAGCTCGACGAGCCGCATCTGGCGCTGGAGCGCATCTGTGCCGTCTGCCGTGGCCACAAGCTGCTGCCGGTCGCGGTGCGTGGCGGTGGAGACCCGGTGCGTCAGTCCGCCTGGGCGTTGGGGCTGGGGTGGTTCCCGCCGCAGGAGAATCGCGGGCGCTCCCTCGAGTCCGTGCCGCCGGTGGCCGCTGAGCCGGTCGCCGAACCTGCCGAGACAGTCGCGGACAGCGCGGCCGAGAAAGCGGAGCCAGCCCACGCCAGCAAGGTGTATCGCGGCACGGTGCGCTCGGGCCAGCAGGTCAGCGCACCGGAGGGCGACCTGGTCATCATCGGCGCGGTGAATGCCGGCGCCGAGATCCTGGCCGCCGGCAGCGTGCATATCTATGGCGCTCTGCGTGGCCGCGCGCTGGCGGGTATCCATGGCGATCGCAACGCCAGCATCTACTGCAAGGAACTGCACGCCGAGCTGCTCTCGGTGGCCGGAACCTACAAGCGGCTCGATGACATCGACAATCGCCTGCTGGGTGCCAATGTCGAAGTCGTGCTTGAACACGACCAACTCTGTATCGCACGACTCGGCTGACCCCAGCACTGTGTTCTGAACGATATCCAATATTTACAGGTGATCCTCGCTCGGCGAGGGACTCTCAGCAAGGAAGATACCTTTGGCCAAGATTATCGTAGTGACGTCAGGCAAGGGCGGAGTCGGCAAGACGACCAGCGCCGCCGCCATTGCCACCGGACTGGCTTTGCGCGGCAACAAGACCGTAGTGATCGATTTCGATGTGGGCCTGCGTAACCTGGACCTGATCATGGGCTGCGAACGCCGTGTGGTCTATGACCTGGTCAACGTCATCCAGGGCGAAGCCAATCTCAAGCAGGCCCTGATCCGCGACAAGCGCATCGACAACCTGCACATCCTTCCGGCCTCCCAGACCCGTGACAAGGACGCGCTGACGCTGGAAGGCGTCGAGAAGGTGCTCGACGCGCTGCGCGAGGAGTTCGATTACGTCATCTGTGACTCGCCGGCCGGTATCGAGCGTGGTGCCCAGTTGGCGATGTACTTCGCTGACGAGGCCGTGGTGGTGACCAACCCGGAAGTCAGCTCGGTACGTGACTCCGACCGCATCATCGGCCTGCTGTCTTCCAAGACGCGTCGCGCCGAGAATGGCGACACCCCGGTGCGTGAACACCTGCTGATCACCCGTTACCATCCGGCGCGCGTCACCGGCGGTGACATGCTCAACTTGACCGATATCCAGGAAATCCTGTCGATCCCGCTGATCGGCCTGATTCCGGAATCCGACGCCGTGCTGCGCGCGTCCAACCAGGGTGTGCCGGTCACGCATGACCAGAAGAGCGATGCCGGCCAGGCGTACGTGGATTGCGTGTCCCGCCTGTTGGGCGAGGAAGTGCAGCTGCGTTTCCATGAAGTCGAGAAGCGCGGTCTGCTGGCCAGAATGTTTGGAGGGGGGCGCAAGTGAAATTACTGGATTTTCTGAAGCGAGAGCGCAAGAAGACCGCCAATGTCGCCAAGGAGCGGCTGCAGATCATCGTCGCGCACCAGCGTAGCCAGCGTGACCAGCCGGATTACATGCCGATGCTGGAGCGTGAGCTGCTCGAGGTGATTCGCAAGTATGTGCAGGTCGACCAGGATGCCATCAACATCTCGCTGGACCGCGAAGACGACTGCTCGGTGCTGGAACTCAACGTCACTCTGCCGCGCCCCGGCGAGGCCTGAGTTCGCGGGGCGTCGGGTGCTTGCCACCTGAGGCGTTGCCGAGCGGGCAGCGCCTGCGACGTCCCGCCCCAGCCAATGCCCATTGCCTGCCAGAGCACCGTGCCAGCCTTGCTGGAGACGGTGCTCTGGCACGTTCATTTTTCGACCGCCCGCGTGGAGACATCCTGTGGCAGAGCCCACCTTCCTGTGGCACGACTACGAGACCTTCGGCGCCGACCCGCGCCGTGACCGTCCTTCGCAGTTCGCGGCCATCCGTACCGATGCTGACTTCAATGAGATCGGCGAGCCGCTGACCCTCTATTGCAAGCCGGCCGATGACTTCCTGCCCCAGCCGATGGCGTGTCTGATCACCGGCATCACCCCGCAGCAGGCCGAGCGTCGCGGCATTCCCGAGGCCGAGTTCGCCGGGCGCATCAATGACGAGATGAGCGTGCCGGGGACCTGCACGCTGGGCTACAACAGCCTGCGCTTCGATGATGAAGTCAGCCGTCATCTGTTCTACCGCAACTTCCTCGACCCCTACGGGCGTGAGTGGCAGAACGGCAATTCGCGCTGGGACCTGATCGATGTCGTGCGCGCCTTCCATGCCCTGCGCCCGGAGGGCATCGAATGGCCCAAACGAGAAGATGGTGCGCCCAGCTTCCGTCTGGAGCACCTGACGGCGGCCAATGGCATCGAGCACGCCGGCGCGCATGACGCGCTGGTGGATGTGCGCGCCACCATCGCGCTGGCACGCCTGCTCAAGTCGCGCAATGCGCGGCTGTTCGATTACCTGCTCAAGCTGCGCAACAAGCGCCATGTCGCCAGTCTGCTGGATATCGGCGCACGCAAGCCGATGCTGCACATCTCGCGTCGCTATCCGGCCTCGCGGGCCTGTGGCGCGCTGGTGGTGCCGCTGGCGGAGCATCCTTCGAATGCCAATGGCGTGATCGTCTATGACCTCTCGGTCGACCCGGCACCGTTGATGGAGCTGTCACCGGAAGAGATTCGTGCTCGCGTCTTCGCTAGTGCCGATGACCTCGCGGAAGGCGAGGAGCGGATTCCGCTCAAGGTCATCCATCTCAACAAGAGTCCGGTGCTGCTGCCGGCCAATGCGCTCAAGGATGTGTCCGGGACGCATGAGGGCGAGTACGGCGAGATCGCCGCGCGCTTCAAGATCGACCCCGCCCAGTGTCGCGTGCACTGGAAGTGGCTGAAGGACAACGCCGGTGTCGGCGTGAAGGTGGCGCAGGTATTCGCCGAGGCGCCGCCGGCCGGCCCGGCTGATCCGGACTTGATGCTCTATTCCGGTGGCTTCTTCTCGCCCGCGGACCGCAAGGAGATGGAGCGTGTGCGCGCCACCCATCCCGAGGCGCTCGACGATACGCCGTTCGCCTTCCAGGATGGCCGACTCGAGGAGATGCTGTTCCGCTATCGTGCGCGCAGTTACGGCTACACGCTCAATTCCGCCGAGCGCGAACGCTGGGAGCAGTGGCGTTGGGAGCGCATGAACGATGAGCAGGTCGCGAGCCTGACCGTGAAGGGCTTCGTCAGCGAGATCCAGCGGCTGGCCCAGAGCGAACAGGACCCGGACCGCGTGCAGATTCTCGAAGAACTGGCGATGTACGTGGAAGGCATCATGCCGCCGCAGGCCTTCGGCTGATGACGGGCTAGCCGGCCTGCTGTGCTTGCCGGCAAGGCATGAATGAACAAGACCCCGACGCGGTTATTGAACTGCACCTCGTCGGGGTCTTGTCGTTTCAGACGCCCGTCCGGTGAGGACAGGTGCCTTGTTTGCCCGTCAAGCCGCTGGCGGGCCGGCGAGACTCAATGCTGAGCATTGCCGCTGGCCTCGGCTGAGGGTGCCGCCAGGGTCGCGCCTGTCTCGGCGCGCGGCGCCTCGGGCAGCGGCGGCAGGTCCAGTTCGGTAAGGCGCTGGTCGAAGTCGCTGGGCGTGCCGGGGTCGAAGGCCAGTTCCAGCGCGCTGGAGGCATTCAGCTGCTGCCAGATGGCGCGGATATCCTGCGCGCTGACCTGCTCGACGGCCGCGACCAGTTGCTGGCGGCGGTCAAAGCCTGTCCAGCCGAAGCTCAGCTCGCTCCAGTTGCGCGCTGCCAGCTCGGACAGTTTGCGGGGCTTCTGGGTCAGGCTGTCGACGACGGCGTCGCGGTAGCTGGCAAGCGCGGCCTCATCCAGCGACTTTACGCGGCTGTCGAAGCGGGTGAGGAAGGCATCCATGCGCGAAAACAGCGTCTTGCTGTCCTTGGACGGCGACTGCACCAGCAGGCTCAACCCCGGCGCATCCAGCATGGGCGAATAGCGTGCGGAGACGATATAGCCGAGTTGCTCCTCGGTGCGCAGCTGGCTGTAGAAGGGCGCTTCGAGCAGCTGGCCCAGCACCGCGATGCGTGCCTGGGACTGCAGCGTACGGTCCTTGCCCTGCAGGTAGCGCAGGGCGCCGGCATCGCCGCGTGTGCTGTCCGGGCGCAGTACCGTGTGCTGGGTGACCTGACGCACTTCCAGGTCTGGCACCGCCTCGCGCGTGATGCGCGGCGCAAGGCCGTTGATCACCAGCTGACCGGTCTCGCGGGCCTGGTCGGCGGTCAGGTTGCCGGTCACCATCGCCTGCACGTGCAGCTTGGCAAGGAAGCGCTTGCGGAAGCTGTCCAGTGACTGGGCGTCGATCTTGTCCAGGGCCGCCAGTTGTTGCGCGGCGGTACTCGGCAGGCCGACCAGCGTTTCACTGAGGCTGCGGCCCAGGCGCGTGTAGAGCGGTGCCTGAGCGCGGTTCTGCAGGCTGCGACGCAGGCGTTGAGTGATGCGCTCCAGGGTGGCGGGGGCCATCTCGCCGTTCACCAGCTGGTCGAGCACTTCACGCATTTCCGGCTGCTGACCATCACGCCAGCCACTGAACTGTAGGGTGATGCCACGCCCATGGGCATAGACCAGCGCATCCTGCCCCGCCAGACGTGCCGGATACAGACGCGCGTTGAGGTTGTCATTCAGCCACGCCGCCAGCACCTGACTCATGGCCTGGTCATCCACCGAGCGACTGACGTCGGGATTGAGCAGACCGAAGCGCCATTCGGCCTTCGGCACGCCGAAGCTCGCATCGCCCTGATACCAGAGCTCGGCACCGGGCTCATCGATCAACTGGCTCGGCTTGGCGTCGGCCAGGTCGAGTACGCGGAAGTCCTTGGCCAGATAGGGGTTGGGCCTGGGCAGCGCCAGCTGGCTGGCCAGGGTGTCGTCGCCGGCGGTCTGAGCAGCGGCATCCGCCGTCAGGCGCGTCAGGGTGTAGGGCGCCTTGAACCACTCGCCCTGCTGATCCCCCTCCACCTGCGGGCCGGAGTAGACCTCCAGCAGGTTGTCGGGTGTCAGACGAGCGAGGGTGTCCTTGATCAGGTCCGGGTCGAAGTCCTGCATCAGGTAGGGTGCCGCCAGCACGTCCTCGATCGGGTAGCGCGTCATCATCATCGCCAGATTGCTGGCCAGATTGACCGGCGAGCTGCGCTGCTGGAAGCGGAAACTCTGCTCGCCCAGCTGTGCCTGTTCGGTATAGCGCCAGTCGTTGATGCCCTCAGCGCGGATCAGCGCCAGGTAGTCGAACAGCGCGGCACGGATCTCCGCCTGATGCTGCGCGCCTTCCGGGGTCAGGCTGATGTCGACGCTGAGCAGGGCATGCTCGCCATCACTGAGGCCGTCGCCGGCCGAGAGGCCATCTGCCCAGCCCTTGTCCTTTAGCACCGCCAGCAGACTGCCTTCGCCCTCATGACCGATCAGGTTGGCCAGGTAGCTGACCGGCTGTGAGCGGTAGTGGGCAATCGGGTCGTCGATGGGGAACATGAACGACAGCTTGCGCTCCTGCTTGAGCGCCTTGACCTCAAGGCGTGCCGGTAGCTCGTCACCGCTGGCCAGGGGCGTGGTGATCTCGGGGCGCGACAGCCCGCGGTCGGGCACATCACTGAAGTTGTCACGGGCCAGCTGTTCGAGCGTTTCCAATGACTGCGGCCCGACCAGTGACAGGCGCATCACGTTGGCGCCGTAGTGGGCCTGATAGAAGTCGACCAGTCGCTGGCGCAGGCTGCCGGCCTCTGTGTCCTTGAGGGTCTCGAGGCTGCCGACACTGAAGCGGTTGAAGGGGTGTTCCGGGTTGAGGGCCGCTTCGACAGCCTCGTAGATACGCCGGCCATCGTCCTGCAGGCGCGCCTGATATTCGGAATTGACCGCATGGCGCTCGCGATCCACGTAGTCGGCATTGAACTGCGGCGCGACGAAGAAGCGTGCAAAGCGCGGCAGCGCCTCATCGAAGGCATCCGGGTCGATGTCGAAGAAGTAGTTGGTGTCCTGGCTGGCGGTGAAGGCGTTGTGCTGGCCGCCATGCTTGGTGATGAAGTCCTGGTAGGCATCCGGCTTCGGATAACGATCGGTGCCGAGGAACAGCATGTGCTCCAGGAAGTGTGCCAGCCCCGGGACATCGTCGGGGTCCTGGGCGCTGCCGACTTCGACATCGACGGCGGCGGCGGCCTTGTCGGCCTTGGCATCACTGACCAGCAGGACCTTGAGGCCGTTGTCGAGGGTCAGGCTGCGATAAAGTCGCTGGTCGTTCTCGCTCTTGATGACGGGACTGGCCTGCTCGGCTCTGGCGGGCGCCGTGCTTGAGGCGGAGTTGGCGGCCGGCGCAAGGGACGACGCGGGCGCGGAAGCCGGGCGGGTATCGGCTTGGCTGATGGCCGGCGCCAGACCACTCATGACGATGGCGGCAATGGCCGTGCTCAGTGCAAGAGGGCGAAATCCTGAAGGCAGTGACATCTTCTCTCCTGATTCATGCCACCGCTGCTCGGGCAGGTGGCGCTGACTCGGTGATGGTTCTCATTGGGCGAACATGCGCGCGAGGCGGTAGAGCGATGCAGTGCCGCCATCCTCGATACGTGCCGTCGGCGCAGGCGGATTCAGGTCAGCATCGGGCCGGTGGGGTGCGCGACGCTCCACTCCTGATGCTCGGGGTCGTTGACGAGGCGTGCGACCGGGAAGGCGGCCAGGCTGGCGTTCGGTGTCAGCATGCTGCGTACCGTCTCCAGCGGCGTCTCGGCATTCAGCCAGTCGCGTACCTGATGCGGCGCAATCACGGCGGGCATGCGATCGGTCAGGCGTGACGTGACCCCGGCACACTCGACACTGATCAGCGCGAAGCTGTCGCGCCCCTCGGGGGGCAGCCCCTCCATCAGGGGGGCGCTGAAGTGGCGCGTCCACAGGGCGGCCAGCAACAGCGGGGCGCGGGTCGGGTGCGTGACCAGAAACGGCTGCTTCATGCGCGGTTGTTCCTTCCACACATAGACACCGCCGACGGGGATCAGTGCCCGCTGGCTGATGAACGACTCGCGGAACATGCGTCGCGTTTCCAGCGACTCTGCCCGCGCCACGTGCGGGGCGTGGTCCATGATCTCCAGCCAACTGGGAGTCAGGCCCCAGAGTGCCGGCACCAGGCGCAGGCGGGGGCCTTCCATGCGCAGCATCGAGGCGGGCATGCGCGGGGCGCGATTGGCGCTGACCAGCAGTTCGCTGCGCAACTGGCGTTCGAGCGCGGGAGTCGCCAGCGACCCGAACAGCTCGTCGGGGGGCAGGTCAGCGGGGTAGGGGGGGATATACAGACGACCGGCCACGAGAATCCTTTGAGGCGATGAGGCGAAGGGAACATGCAGCGGCAGCTGCTGCCTGAGATGGGGTGTGGATCGCGCTGCACGCCACGGATGCCAGCATGCCACACCTTGGTGGTGCTTGCGTTTGTGCTCAGTCTCGATATGCTGGACGGAAACACTGTTCGATTCAATGACCGATACGGGGTGCTCCAAGAGATGCCCGCTAGGCGTCGCAACCCTTTGCCCACCCGTGCTGTCCGAACACACACCGCGTCAGATTCGCTACGCGGTAACGCATCTCAAGCATCAGAGGAATTCGATGGCCCGTCCACGTCAGCATGCACCGGAAGCGCTGCATGCGCGGGTAATGGAGACCTGCGATGAATGGCTCAAAGAGCAGCCCGTTCACGCCCTGTCTCTGCGCAACCTGGCTCGCGAAGTCGGTTGTGCGCCCAGCACCCTGCTCAAGCTTTATGGCAGCTTCGGCAACCTGCTCCAGCACGTCAATCTGGCGACGCTGGACAGGCTGCGCGATGCGATAGCCGGACAGGAGACGCCGAGTCCTTCGGAACGCCTCAAGGCCCTGGCGCGCGCCTACTGGGGCTTCGCCCAGCGCGACCCTTACCGCTGGCAGCTGCTGTTCGACTTCCCGCTTGCGCAGGAAGGTGAGCTGGACCAGCGTCAGAACGCGATGATCGAAGGGCTGTTCGAGCGTGTGGAGGGGGCCTTGGTCGAGTACGCCCCACGCGTCGAGTCCGTCGAGGCCAAGCGCATGGCGCGCACGCTGTGGGGTAGCGTGCACGGTCTGGTGCAGCTGGGCATGAACGAGCGTCTGGGACTCTGGCAGGGGCAGCCACTGGAAGTGACGGAGCTGCTCGATCAGTTGCTGGACACCATGTTGGCGGGGCTCAAGGTGCGCAGCGAGGCTGCGTGTGCGGGGGATGCCACGGAAGCTGGCAAATGAGTCGAGAACTGCTCCGGCGACCCCGTTTTGCGCCCTTCTTCTGGACCCAGGCCCTCGGGGCCTTCAATGACAATCTGTTCAAGAACGCCTTGCTGCTGCTGATGACCTTCGTGGTCATCGAGCAGCGGGGCTGGGACACCGGCATCGTCAACAACCTGGCGGCCGGTCTGTTCATCCTGCCTTTTCTGCTGTTCTCCGCCTGGGGCGGCCTGTTGGCTGACCGCCTCGACAAGCAGCGCCTGATCGTGCGGCTCAAGTGGCTGGAGCTGGCCACCATGAGCGTGGCGGCCGGCGCCTTGATCTTCGAGGCCTGGGAGTTGCTGCTGGCGCTGCTGTTCATGATGGGCACCCAGTCGGCGCTCTTCGGCCCGGTCAAGTACGCCATCCTGCCCCAGCACCTCAAGCCGGATGAGCTGGTCAGCGGCAATGCCTGGGTCGAGCTGGGCACCTTCCTCGCCATCCTGATCGGTACCCTTGCCGCCGCGGCCTTGATGGCGCTGGGCGGCGAGCTGGCACGCTGGGCGCTGTCCGCATCGCTGGTCTCCCTGTCTCTTCTAGGCGTGATGGCGGCCGGCAAGATTCCGCCGGCACCCTCCGCTTCGCCCGGCCCTGTGCCGTGGCGGCCTCTCTCCGGCAGCATCGCGGTGATGCGTGAAGGGCTGAGCAACCGCCGGCTACGCTGGGCGCTGCTGGGCATCAGTGCCTTCTGGTTCCTCGGCGCCAGCTATCTGACGCAGTTGCCGGCCTATGCGCGCGATATCGTGCATGGGGCCGAAGGGGCGACCTCTGCCTTGCTGGCG
Organism: Cobetia amphilecti; assembly: GCF_020217465.1. Lineage (GTDB taxonomy): Bacteria > Pseudomonadota > Gammaproteobacteria > Pseudomonadales > Halomonadaceae > Cobetia > Cobetia amphilecti. The sequence goes on along the minus strand of NZ_CP084115.1, from coordinate 3,830,731 downwards.
GCCTTCGCCATCGGCATCGGGCTGGGGTCGCTGGCCTGTGAACGTGTCTCGCGCGGGCGTCTCGAGACGGGGCTGGTGCCCTTCGGCGCGCTGATCATCTTCGCTGGCGGGCTGGATCTTGCCCTGCGCCCTGCGCTGGCCGAGGCGCAGATGGCCACACCGCTGATCGAGCTGCTGGGCATCGCCGGTTTCTGGCGCATGTGGCTGGATCTCGGTGTCATCGGCTTCGGCGGCGGCCTCTATATCGTGCCGCTTTATACCCTGCTGCAGATTCGCAGTCCTGAAGATCACCGCGCGCGCATGATCGCCGCCAACAACGTGCTCAATGCCCTGCTGATGGTGCTGTCGGCCGGTGCCGGCATTCTGGTGCTGGGCGTGATGGGGCGCGATATTCCGGACTTCCTGCTGCTGCTGTCCCTGATCAGCGGGCTGATCGCGGTGGTCTGCATGCTGCGTGACCCGCGGCCCTTCCTGCGCCTCAATATCTTCATCCTCATCCACCTGATGTATCGCCTACACCTCAAGGGACGCTGGCGGATACCGGCGGAAGGGGCGGCGCTGGTGGTGTGCAATCACGTCAGCTTCATGGATGCGCTGATTCTGGGCGGGGCCAGTCCGCGCCCGCTGCGTTTCCTGATGGATGCCGAGATATATCACTCGCCGTGGCTGAAGTGGTTCTTCCGCATCGCCGGGGCGATTCCGGTGGACTCCTCGCGCAAGGACCCGGCAGGGGTGCGCCGCTCGCTGGAGGAAGTCGGCAAGGCGCTGCGCGAGGGAGAGGTCGTGATGATCTTCCCCGAGGGCAAGCTGACGCGCGACGGTGAGGTCGGGCGCTTCCGGCGCGGGCTGGAGTTGATTCTGGCGCGTGACCCGGTGCCGGTGATTCCGATGGCGCTGGGTGGCCTGTGGGGCTCCTGGTTCTCCCACGGCGGCGGGCCTGCCTTCGCCAAGTTTCCGCGGCGCCTGCGCGGGCGCGTAGAGCTGTGTGTCGGGCGTACCTTCGACCCTGTCGGCACCAAGGCGGTGGAACTCGAAGAGGCGGTGCGTGATCTGCATCGCAAGGCGACACGCCTGGCGCGCTCCCGCTAGCCGCTCACTTTTATCAGTGCTGCATGAAAATGCCGCCCATGCCGACACGATCGTCAGGCAGGGGCGGCATTTCTCGTTCTGGCGACCAGCAGATGGCTACTGGTGGTGAGCGCGGCGTCGCGTCAGTCGCTGGACTGCTCGGAGGGAGCGGTGTGGCGCGTGACCCAGAAGCCGAAGCCACCGATGGCCCAGGCGCCCAGCATGACCAGCGGCACTGCCAGCATGTCGTCGCCGCTCAGCCACAGGCTGGCCAGGGCGCCATAGAGACCGCCGCCGAGATACAGCACCGTGCCGGAGATGGCATTGGCGGCACCATGGCCACGTGCGAACAGCGACTGGTAGTCGGCCATCACGTTGGGCGTGATCATGCCGCCGGCGCCCAGCACGAACAGGATGCCCGGAATCAGGGTGGCGACCTGGACGTTGTCGGTGATGACCAGCGAGATCAGCCAGGTGATGCCGATCCCCTGTATGCACAGCGCCACCTGAACCAGCTTGCGCGTGCGCAGATGCTTGAGGCCGAAGTGGTTGAGGCGGTTGCCGATCAGCATCGCGCCGACATTGGCGCCGAAGGCCAGCGCGAACTCACCGGAGTTCAGCCCCAGCACGCCCTGATAGAGATAGCTCGCGTTGGTCAGGAAGGTGAACATGATGCCGGGTCCGCACAGCAGCAGCATCAGGTGCCCGGGGACGCCGCGCGTGGTCAGTACCGTGCGATAGCTGGCCAATGCGCCGCGCAGGCTGAGCGGTGAACGCTCGCAGGCAGGCAGGGTCTCCGGCAGCCATTGGCGAATGGCGACTCCGGCGATCACGCCATAGACGGCCAGGCCGATGAAGACCATCTGCCAGGTGCTCAGTGCCAGGATGAGGGCGCCGAGGCTGGGGGCGACCAGCGGGGCTGCCATCAGCACCATCATGACGTTGGTCATCAGGCGTGCGGCGTCCTTGCCGGTCGCGACATCGCGCACCACGGTGCGAGAGACGCCGCCGGTCATGCCGGTCGCGATCCCCTGCAGGACACGGAAGACCATCAGCCATTCCAGGCTATGCGTCATGGCGCAGCCGAGGCTCGCGATCAAGAACAGCACGATGCCGCCCAGCGCGATCGGGCGACGGCCCAGGCTGTCCGACAGCGGGCCACCACTCAGCTGACCGAAGGCGTAGCCGGCCAGGAAGAAGGTGATGGTCAGGCCGAGGCGGGAGTGATCGACACCGAGTTCCGCGGCCATGGCGGGGATGGCTGGCAGGAAGGCATCCATCGATAGCGGGGCAAGCGCCACCATCAGGGCCAGCAGCACGGTGAAGTGAGGTTGTCGATGCAGGGCGGGGGACGCCGTTGGGGCGGAAGCTGAAGTCATGAGGGCCATTCGAAGGTTGTGGGGCATTGCAGGGGGAGCGGTGAGTCAGCCTGCTCTGGCGCAGGTCCGTGACGTCTGGCGCTGGCGGGCAGCGCGAACGCGCACAGCATAGCGTGGGTTCGGGCCGCTTGCGTGTCGTGGTCTGCAACACCGTATTGCAGCTGGTTCTTGCACCTGAGCCGCTGCGTCTGAGCACCTGCAAATGAGCACCCGCAAAGGAGTACCTGCAAGTGAGCACCTGGGCGAGTTGCCGTGCCCCAGACGCGACAGGCCCGCCAATTGGCGGGCCTGTCGTCGAGAGTGCCGTGCTGCGTGGCAATGCGGGTGGCGCGTCAGCTGCGTGTGGTGCGAGCCGCCTGCCAGCAGCGTGCCGAGGTGATCTGGTTGTCCTTCACCTGCTGGATCTCGATGCGCGTGGTGCCGATGGCGAGACTGGCCGGGGCATCCGGGAAGGATTCCAGATGTTCCAGAATCAGGCCGTTGAGCGTCTTGGGGCCGTCAGTCGGCAGCTGCCAGCCGATGGCCTTGTTGATCTCGCGGATGTTGGCGGTGCCTTCGATCACGTAGCTGCCGTTGTCCTGCGGGTGGATCTCCTGATGCGTACCGGCGACATCGGTGGTGAACTCGCCGACGATCTCCTCGAGGATGTCCTCCAGCGTCGCCAGCCCCTGCACATCGCCATACTCGTCGACCACGATGCCGATGCGGCGCTTCTGCTTCTGGAAGTTGAGCAGCTGGGTATGCAGCGGCGTGGATTCCGGGATGAAGTAGGGCTCGCGGGCTTCCTGGATGATGGAGGCCTTGGTGACCTCGTCCAGTGACAGGAAGCGTGCCGCGTTGCGCAGGTGCAGGATGCCGATGATGTTGTTGATGTCACCCTTGTAGACCGGCACCCGCGTGTGCTGACTGGCGCGGATATGGCTGAGGATGATGTCGAGATCATCGTCCAGGTCGATGCCGAAGATCTCCTGACGCGGCACCATGATGTCATCGACGGTGACGTTCTCGAGATCGAGAATCGACAGCAGCATGCCCTGGTGGCGACGCGGGATCATGCTGCCGGCTTCGTGGACCACGGTGCGCAGCTCGTCACGGGTCAGGCTGTCGGCGCCGCCGCTGACATCGCGCACGCCGAACAGGCGCAGCAGGCCATTGGAGATGCCATTGACCAGCCAGACCAGCGGGTAGAGCAGCTTGAGCAACGGTTCCAGCACCAGCGAGGCCGGATAGGCGATGCGCTCCGGATTCACGGCGGCCATGGTCTTGGGCGTCACTTCGGCAAAGATCAGCACCACGATGGTCAGCACGGCGGTCGAGACGGCCGGACCCGAGACATCACCGAAGTAATGGATCGCGATGATGGTCGCCAGCGAGGCGGCCAGGTTGTTGACGAAGTTGTTGCCGATCAGGATGACGCCGATCAGGCGGTCCGGACGGGAAAGCAGGCGGGTAACACGCTTGGCGCCGCGCTCACCGCCCTTGGCGCGGTGACTGAGACGGTAGCGGTTGATCGACATCATGCCGGTCTCGGAACTCGAGAAGAAGGCAGACAGGATGATCAGGATGACCAGTAGGCCGAACAGCAGCCCCAACGGGGTGTCGTCGCTCAAGAGTGAAGGGTCCTCGGTGGCGGATTTAGGCGCATGATACTGACACGCTCGCTGCAATGCATCAGGCGCAGCGAGCGATCTCTGTCGGGGTGGCAGGGCTTAGTGGGAAAATACCACTTGCAGCACGAACTTGGTGCCGAAGAAGGCCAGCGCCAGTACCAGGCAGCCGCCCAGTGTCCAGCGGGCGGCACGCTGGCCGCGCCAGCCCAGTACGTGATGCCCGAACAGCAGCACGGCGAAGATGATCCAGGCGCCGAGGCTGAGCACCGTCTTGTGAGCCAGATGCTGGGCGAACATGTTGTCCAGATAGATGGTGCCGCTGATGATCGACACGCTGAGCAGGATCATGCCGGCCCAGATCAGCTCGAACAGCGCGCGTTCCATGCTGGTCAGTGCCGGCAGCACCTGGACGATGCCGCGGGTATGGCGCTTCTTGAGCGCGTGCTGTTGCAGCGACAGCAGTCCGGCCTGCATGGCGGCGATGCTGAAGAAGGCCAACGCCGCCACCGAGGTGAAGATGTGGGCGACCAGACCGGGGGAGAGCGGGTTCTCGGTGGTGGCGCTCGGCAGATTCATCACGCCGAGCACGCAGGCGGCGGCGACCGGGAACAGCGCCGCGCCCCCGGCGATCACCGGCTTGAACAGGCTGGCGATGACCAACAGCAGGCAGATGGCCCAGCTGACAAGCGAAGCGCTCTCGAACAGTCCGAGGTGCAGCGCGCCACCGTGGTTGAGCGTGACCCAGACGATGACGGCATGGCAGGCGACGGCGATCAGCGCCAGACTGCGCACCAGACGCGTGCGTGCCGGGACGCGGCGTGTCAGGGTAAGGCCCTGCCAGAGGCCGGCGCCGAGATAGAAGATGATGGCCAGAAAGGCAAAAGGCAGAGCCTGCATGTGCTGTTGTCCAGGTGCCGGAGGGTAGCGGGAGATCAGGCCTCGCATGAGGCACTGTCTATCTGCAGAGACTATACCGAATGCGCCGCCGGGATTGCATCCACTCGCGGTGTCCTGTCGCGTGCTCTGACGGGCGATGAGGCCTGCGCGGCGACAGACTCCGCATTGCATGACGATTGTCGGCGCTGCTTCCTTCATGCATGTCATCGCCAGTGATGGCGGCTTGCAAGTCTTGCATGCATGGAGACACGGCCGCCCTGTGCGTATAATGCGCGACAGGATAACCATTCACGCGCTGGGGCGTCATGCCGTGCGCCGGTCACGAGGTGGCTTACGCCCTCGTCCCCGCAGCGCGGACCCCAGACGTCCCTAGCCGGAGAGGCCCATGTTTCAAAGTTTGAGTGATCGCCTGTCGCATACGCTGAAGTCGATTACCGGCCAGGCCAAGCTGACGGAAGACAACATCAAGGACACCCTGCGCGAAGTGCGCAAGGCGTTGCTTGAAGCCGATGTCGCGCTGCCGGTGGTCAAGGCCTTCATCGAGCGAGTGCGCGAACGTGCCGTCGGTCAGGAAGTGTCCAAGAGCCTGTCGCCGGGCCAGCAGTTCGTCAAGATCGTCCAGCAGGAGCTGGAAGCGATCATGGGCGAAGCCAATGAAGGTCTGACGCTCAAGGGCAGTCCGGCCGTCATTCTGATGGCAGGCCTGCAGGGTGCGGGCAAGACGACCACCGTCGCCAAGCTGGCACGCTACCTGCGCGAGCGCGAGAAGAAGAAGGTGCTGGTGGTCTCGGCCGACGTCTATCGCCCGGCCGCCATCGACCAGCTGGAAACGCTGGCCAAGGAAGTCGGGGTCGATTTCTTCCCCTCCGACTCCTCCCAGCAGCCGGTGGCCATCGCCGAAGCGGCGATGAAGCACGCGCGTATCCAGTTCCACGACGTGGTGCTGGTCGATACCGCCGGTCGCCTGCATGTCGATGCCGACATGATGGACGAGATCGCCGCCCTGCACCGCAGCGTCAATCCCGACGAGACGCTGTTCGTCGTCGATGCGATGACCGGTCAGGATGCCGCCAACACCGCCAAGGCCTTCCATGAAGCCTTGCCGCTGACCGGTGTCGTGCTGACCAAGGCCGACGGTGATGCGCGTGGCGGTGCGGCCCTGTCCGTGCGTCACATCACCGGCAAGCCGATCAAGTTCATGGGCATGGGGGAGAAGGTCGACGCCCTCGAACCCTTCCACCCGGACCGGATCGCCTCGCGCATCCTCGGCATGGGCGACATGCTGTCGCTGATCGAGGAAGCCGAGCGCACCGTCGACAAGAGCAAGGCCGAGCAGCTGGCCAGCAAGGTCAAGAAAGGCGAAGGCTTCGATCTCGAGGACTTCCGTGACCAGCTCCAGCAGCTCAAGAACATGGGTGGCATGGGCAGTCTGATGTCCAAGCTGCCGGGCATGGGTCAGCTGGCGGAAGTCGCCCAGAGCCAGGCCAGCGAGAAGGAGTTGGGCAAGCTCGAGGCGATGATCAACTCCATGACGCCCAAGGAGCGCCGCAACCCCGACCTCATCAATGGGTCGCGCAAGCGCCGCATCTGCATGGGCTCCGGTACCCAGGTGCCGGACCTCAACCGTCTGCTCAAGCAGCACAAGCAGATGGCCAAGATGATGAAGAAGGCCGGCAAGAAAGGTGGCATGCAGAAGATGATGCGTGGCATGTCCGGCATGATGGGCGGTGGCGGTGGTCCTGGCGGCCCCGGTGGTATGGGTGGCATGGGCGGTATGGGTGGCCCCGGCGGCATGGGCGGCGGACGCTTCCCGCGTCGCTGATTGCTGACCCGATGCCCGATGCAGCGCTGATGAGACATGGGCGCTGACACCAGGAATTGCGCTCCGTGGCACGTCCCGTGCCACGGAGCGTGTGTATGGCCTTGGAAAAAGGTTTCCAAGGCTTGCCAATTTCCGTAGAATGTCGCCTCTTCGTGTGGACCCTCCATGCGAAGACGAGTTCTGTGGCACGATTTTCACTTCAACACGAAGGACAGATTACGCAATGGTTACCATTCGTCTGGCACGTGGTGGCGCCAAGAAGCGTCCCTTCTACCACCTCGCTGTGGCTGATTCCCGCACAGCCCGTGATGGCCGCTTCATCGAGCGCGTCGGCTTCTTCAACCCGGTCGCTCGCGGCCAGGAAGAGCGTCTGCGCGTCGATCTCGAGCGCGTCGCTCACTGGCAGCAGCAGGGCGCACAGGTCTCTGACCGTGTCGCTCAGCTGATCAAGGAAGCTGGCAAGCAGCAGGCTTGATTCCAGAATGCCTACTCAACCGAACAACCCGCAGCCGACCGCAGCATCATCGCATGACGATGATGTCGTGGTAATGGGGAAGCTTACCAGCCCCTATGGCGTCAAAGGCTGGCTCAAGGTGTATTCCTACACCAGCCCGATTGATGGCATCTTCGATTACGCTGGCTGGATGCTGAAGCTGGACGGGAAGCAGATTCCCGCCCGCCTCGCTCAGGCACGTCGCCATGGCAAGGGCCTGGTGGCACAGCTCGAAGGTATCGACAGTCGCGAAGCAGCACAGGAGCTGGCCGGGGCGGAGATTCTCCTGCCCAAGCAGCACCTGCCGCAGCTGGAAGTCGGTGAGTACTACTGGCATCAACTGGAAGGTCTCGAGGTGGTAACGCTGGATGGCCAGCGCCTCGGGAAAGTGAGCACCCTGATGGAAACCGGTGCCAACGACGTTCTGGTGATAAAGCCGAACGACGACAGCATCGATGAGAAGGAACGGCTCGTGCCGTACCTTCCCGATCAGGTGGTTCGCGATGTGGATCTCACCACTGGGCGCATGAGCGTCGACTGGGATCCCGAATTCTGATGTTAAGCACAGAGAGCTGACGCCTGTGTGGATTGGTGTAGTGAGCCTGTTTCCGGAAATGTTCACGGCGATTACCGCCAGTGGCGTGACCGGCCGAGCGGTCGACAAGGGCCTGCTCGAGGTCGATTTCTGGAATCCTCGCGACTACGCCACCGACAGGCACCGTACGGTCGATGATCGTCCCTACGGCGGTGGTCCCGGCATGTTGATGAAGGTCGAGACCCTGCGTGGCGCCATTCGTGACGCCCGCGCCGCTGGCGGTGACAACGCTCGTGTGATCTATCTCTCCCCGCAAGGCCGCAAGCTGGATCAGGCCGGTGCCCGCGAACTGGCGACGCAAGAGCGTCTGATCGTGGTGGCCGGACGCTATGAAGGCATTGATGAGCGCGTGGTGGAAGAGGAGATCGACGAGGAGTGGTCGATCGGCGATTACGTCCTGTCTGGCGGGGAACTGCCGGCCATGGTCCTGATCGATACGGTGGCACGCCTGGTGCCGGGCGTACTCGGGCATGAAGCCAGCGCGGAGGAGGATTCCTTCACCGATGGCCTGCTCGATTGTCCGCACTATACCCGCCCTGAAGTCATCGACGGCAAGCGGGTGCCGGATGTTCTGCTCAGTGGCAATCATGCCCTGATCAAGCGCTGGCGGTTGCAGCAGTCTCTGGGACGTACCTGGCTCAGGCGTCCGGATTTGCTGGAGAGTCGCACGTTGACTCGTGAGGAGCGCAAGCTGCTCGACGAGTTCATCGCGCAGCACGCCCGGAAAGGCAAGGCCTGACCGCTGCGAACCGAAGGTTCGCAGTCAGGAGAAGGCCGCCACCGTGGCGGAGGTGCGGCACGGCCCGGAGTCATCTTGCGGGAGTTCCGTGGCGCGTCACACACAAGGTCGATCCCCGTGTTCAAGGCCGTTTGCGGTGCCGGGGTCATGACGAACATCAATCCCAGGGTTGATGCTAACGAATTTGGAGCTAGCGATGAGCAGCAAGAATAAACTGATCCAGGCGATCGAAAACGAGCAGATGGCCAAGGAAATCCCGGCCTTTGCACCGGGCGACACCATCGTCGTCCAGGTCAAGGTCGTCGAAGGTACTCGCGAGCGTCTGCAGGCCTTCGAAGGCGTGGTGATCGGCAAGCGTAACCGCGGTCTGAACTCCGCCTTCACCGTCCGCAAGATCTCCCACGGTGTGGGCGTCGAGCGTACCTTCCAGACTTACAGCCCGCAGGTTGCCGCTATCGACGTCAAGCGTCGTGGTGACGTCCGTCAGGCCAAGCTGTACTACCTCCGTGAGCGTAGCGGCAAGTCTGCACGCATCAAGGAAAAGCTGGGCTAAGCGCTCCGCATTCCCTGACTGCAGAACTCGGCAGTACTGCGGGGGAGCGAATTGCCACTTGCTCCTCCGCCATATGAAGACCCCGCCATGCATCGCATGGCGGGGTCTTCGTGTTTGTGCACCAGGGAAATCCGCTATGACTTGCAGCGGGTTCATTTCATCGTCAGGGCATCACGGTAGAATCGAGGCTCACGCAGGCCAGGTGCCGCGGTACATGATGGCCACGGCGAGCGCGGATGGCGCGTCATTCAGGACGGGGAAGCGGGAATGATGGACGACGATGCGTTGGTCGAGGCCTTTCTCGATACGTTGTGGCTAGAGCGGGGTGCCAGTGACAATACGCTCGGCGCCTATCGCAGTGATCTCACGGCCTGGCGGCGCTGGTTGGCCGATCAGGCGGAGACGGGCGCTGACACGGTGCCGTTGCTGAGCGTGGCACCGCAGCAGGTGCAGGCCTTCTGTGACTCGCGGCGTGAGTCACATGCGCTGCGCTCCACGGCGCGTCTGCTGTCGGCATTGCGGCGCTTCTATCGCTGGGCGCTGGCCGAAGGCATGATCGAGGCGGACCCGCTGCATGAGGTACGCCTGCCGCGCGTGATTCCCAGCCTGCCGGGCACGCTGGATGAGGAGGAGGTCGAGCGCCTGCTGGAGGCACCGGATCTCGAGACGCCCATCGGGCTGCGTGATCGCACCATGCTCGAAGTGCTCTATGGAGCGGGCCTGCGCATCAGCGAGCTGGTCAACCTGAGTGTCGATGCGCTCAATCTGCGCCAGGGTGTCGTGCGTGTCACCGGCAAGGGCGATCGTGAGCGGCTGGTGCCGCTGGGCGAGGAGGCCTGTGACTGGTTGTCACGCTGGCTGTCCGTTGGCCGACCTGCGATGATGGCCGACCAGACGCGTCCGGCACTGTTTCCCGGCCGACACGACAAGGCCATGACGCGACAGACCTTCTGGCATCGCATCCGGCGTCACGCCGTGACTGCGGCCATCAGCAAGCCTCTGTCACCGCATACGCTGCGCCATGCCTTCGCCACGCACCTGCTCAATCACGGTGCCAACCTGCGTGTCGTGCAGCTGTTGCTGGGACATCGTGATCTTTCCACGACCCAGATCTATACCCATGTGGCCCAGGCGCGTCTGGAGCGTCTGCATGCCGAACATCATCCGCGTGGCTGAGTGTCCTTCCCTCTGCGCGCGGACGCCAAGGAGTGTTTGATGAGCAAGTCTTTCCGTCGTCCGCAGGCCCTGTCCCGTGCGATCCGCCTCCTGAGCGCCGGCGCCGTGCTGACGCTTGTGGCGCCATTGGCCCAGGCTGATGCGCTGGATGATCTGCGCGACAAGCTCGTCGTCAATGGCCAGCCGCTGCCGGTCGAATCACTGGCCTCAAGCCCCATCGACGGCCTCTATGAGGTGCGCCTGACCAGTGGCGAGAGCTTCTTTACCGATATCGACGGCAAGCATCTGATCGTGGGTGAGATGTACCGCAATGATGGCGACAAGGGGCTGGTCAATCTCAGCGAGCAGAAGGCCAATGGCGAGCGCCTCGAGCTGCTGGCCGAGGTCAGTGAAGATGATATGGTCATCTTCCGCCCGGCGGGTGAGGTCAAGGCGGTGATCAGTGTATTCACCGATACCACCTGCCCGTATTGCCGCAAGCTGCACCAGGAAGTGCCGGAACTCAATGCACGTGGCATCGAAGTGCGCTATCTGGCCTTCCCGCGCGGTGGCATGCGCTCGCAGGGCGCGCGTGAGCTGGCGCAGGTGTGGTGTGCGGACAATCCCACCGAGGCGATGAACCAGATCAAGAATGAAGGCGAAGTGCCCAAGCAGGCGGCCAGCTGCGATGCGCCGGTGCAAAGCCAGTATCAGCTGGGCACGCGCATGGGAGTGCAGGGTACCCCGGCCATCGTGATGCCGGATGGCCAGATGGTGCCGGGCTACCTGCCCGTGGAGCGTCTTGCCAGCATGCTGGGCATCGATGACTGAACCACAGGCGACAAGACTGCGCGTTGACAGGGCGTCCTGCCTTGCTACCGTGGTCACGACAGACGTACGTGCAGGATGTCTGGATAATAGACCGACGTGAGATCGGCAAGGCCGTCGCTGACAGTGGCGCGGCCCTCAAGGCTGGATACCGTAACAAGAGAGGAAAGCGACGTTGAAACCGGTGAAAGTAGGAATCTGTGGTCTAGGGACCGTAGGCGGCGGCACTTATAACGTGCTGATTCGCAATGCCGATGAGATTGCGCGTCGTGCTGGACGCCCGATCATCGTCGAACAGGTCGGCGCACGACGCGACAATCCTGACTGCGATATCACCGGCGTCAGCCGCACGCACGACATCTTCGAGGTCGCGCGCAATCCCGAGGTCGATGTGCTGGTCGAGCTGATCGGCGGCTACGATGTCGCCTATCAGTTGGTGATGGAAGCCATCGCCAACGGCAAGCATGTCGTGACCGCCAACAAGGCGCTGATCGCCGTCCACGGCAACGAGATCTTCCGTGCCGCCGCCGAGAAAGGCGTGATGGTGGCCTTCGAAGCCGCAGTGGCCGGTGGCATTCCCGTCATCAAGTCGCTGCGTGAAGGCCTGGGTGCCAACCGCATCCAGTGGCTGGCCGGCATCATCAACGGCACCGGCAACTTCATCCTCAGCGCGATGCGTGATGAAGGTCGCAGCTTCGAGGACGTGCTGGCCGAGGCGCAGGCGCTGGGCTATGCCGAAGCCGATCCGACCTTCGATGTCGAAGGCATCGATGCCGCGCACAAGCTGACCATCCTGGCCTCGATTGCCTTCGGCGTGCCGCTGCAGTTCGACAAGGCCTACACCGAAGGCATCTCGCGCATCACGGCCGAGGACATCGAGCAGGCCGATAACCTGGGCTACATCATCAAGCATCTGGGCATCACCCGCGCCACGGCCAAGGGCCTCGAGCTGCGCGTGCATCCGACGCTGATTCCCAAGGGACGTCTGCTGGCCAATGTGCATGGCGTCAAGAATGCCATCGAGGTGATGGGCGACGCTGTCGGCCCGACCCTTTACTACGGTGCCGGCGCCGGTGCCGAGCCGACGGCCTCTGCCGTGGTCGCGGACCTGCTCGACGTGGCGCGCGATATCGCCACCGACCACCGCTACCGTGTGCCGTATCTGGCCTTCGCCGAGATCAATCAGCACGGCGACACCCTGCCGATCCTGCCGATGGAAGAGATCGAGACGGCCTGCTATCTGCGTCTGCACGCAGTGGACCGCCCGGGCGTGTTGGCGCGTGTCGCGTCGATCCTCTCCGAGCAGGGCATCTCCATCGAGGCGATCATCCAGAAGGAAGCCACCGAAGGGGAGCTGGTGCCGATCATTCTGCTCACGCACCGTGCGCGCGAACTGCACATGAACGAAGCGATTCGTCAGCTGGAAGCGCTGGTGGATGTCGCCGGTTCCGTGGTGCGCATTCGTGTCGAGGATCTCGACGACAACGCCTGATCGCGGGCAAACGGGGCGGGGCTATCGACGGTGATGGCACCGCCCCGCTGGGCAGCCGGCGCAGGCCGGAAGAGCAAGAATCATAACGGTGGCAAGAGCCACGGGAAGACACGACATGCGTTATATCTCCACGCGCGGCCAGGCGCCGGCGCTCGGTTTTGAAGATGTGGTTCTCACGGGGCTTGCCAGTGATGGCGGTCTGTACGTGCCGGAAACCCTGCCGCAGTTCAGCGCCGATGAGCTGACGGCGATGGCCGGTGAGTCCTACGCGGAAATCGCCTTCCGTGTCATGAAGCCCTTCGTCGATGGCGCCATCGATGGCGAGACCTTCCGTGACATCGTGCGCGAGACCTACGCAACCTTCAGTCACGATGCCGTCGTGCCGCTCAATCAGCTCGACAGCAACCATTACCTGCTGGAGCTGTTCCACGGCCCGACACTGGCCTTCAAGGATGTCGCGCTGCAGCTGCTGGGTCGCCTGCTGGATCACTTCCTTGCCAAGCGCGGCGAGCGTGCGGTGATCATGGGCGCGACCTCCGGTGATACCGGCTCCGCCGCCATCGAGGGCTGCCGTGCCTGCGATCATGTGGATATCTTCATTCTGCATCCGCACAACCGTGTCTCCGAAGTGCAGCGCCGCCAGATGACCTCCGTGCTGGCGCCCAACGTCTTCAACATCGCCATCGAAGGCAACTTCGATGATGCCCAGGCGATGGTGAAGGCCAGCTTCGCCGATCAGGACTTCCTGAACGGCACGCGTCTGGTCGCGGTCAACTCGATCAACTGGGCGCGCATCATGGCCCAGACCGTCTACTACGTGGCCGCCGGTGTGGCGCTGGGCGCTCCGGCGCGTCAGGTCAGTTTCACGGTGCCGTCGGCCAACTTCGGCAACATCTTTGCCGGCTATCTGGCCTCGCGCATGGGGCTGCCGGTGCGCCAGCTGGTGATCGCCACCAACGCCAACGACATCCTGCATCGCACCATCTCCTCCAATGACTTCTCGCGTCAGGAGCTGAAGGCGACGCTGGCACCGTCGATGGATATCGTGGTGTCCTCCAACTTCGAACGTCTGCTGTTCGAAGCCTATGGCCGCGATGGTCAGGCGATCCGTGAGCTGCTCGAGCACTTCTCGCGGGAACCGGCAGCACTGGCGGATGCCCCGCTGGCGAAGCTGCGTGAGCTGTTCTCCAGTCACAGTGTCGATGACGAGACGATCCTCGAGGTCATCCGTGAGGCGCACCATCGCACCGGCGAGATTCTCGATCCGCATACGGCAACCGGCTATCGTGCGGCTGAGGTCTGCCGTACCGATAGCGCGACGCCGATGATCACGCTGGCGACGGCGCATCCGGCCAAGTTTGCCGAAGCCGTGGCGCGTGCCGGCTTTGCTGGCGTCGATCTGCCGCCGCATCTGCATGACCTGCTGGAGCGCGAGGAGCGTTACAGCGTACTGCCGGCGGAGTTGGCGGCAGTGCAGGACTTCGTGCGCGAGAATCGCCGCGGGTGATTGCAGCAACTGCCGGTTGGCCCGCTCGGGGTGATCGGCAGTCATCTTTTCATGGCCGTCATGTCTGCAGTCCGCTGCCGAGATGACGGCCATGTCGTTTGTCAGGAGCTCTCCATGTCTGTCACTTCCCCCGTGTCGCCCCCATTCTCGCAAGATTCCATGAGTCGTCCGGACGAGCGCACGCTTGCGGCCAGCATTGCGCGGGTCATTCAGCCGCGCGTGCGTGACGAGCGTCTCTATCAGCAGGGCATCGCGACCGGGCTCAGCGAATTGCAGGCACGTGTGCTGGCAGGGCGTCTGACGCTGGAGAGCTGCAAGGCGCCCCTGGAGGCGTTGGTCACGCCGGCACTCCGGCATATCGAGCATCCCGAACGGCTGGCCGATGGCCGGCGCGCGGCAGAGCGCATCGCGCGCGCCGTCGCCGAGGGGGAGCATATCGGCATCCTCACCGACTATGACGTGGACGGCATCACCTCGCATGTGGTGATGCTGCGCACGCTGACCGAGCTGTTCGATGTGCCCAACGACCGCGTGCACAGTCTGATCGGCCATCGCATCCATGATGGCTATGGCATCAGTCTGCCGCTGGTCGAGCGCATCATGACGCTGTCACCGCGTCCGTCTCTGATCGTGACCGCGGACTGCGGCTCCAGTGATGAGGCGCGTCTGGCGTTGCTCAAGGAGGCGGGGATAGAGGTGGTGGTGACGGATCACCATGCGTTGCCTCAGGAAGGGCCGCCGGCTTCCGCCTACGCGACCGTCAATCCGACACGAGATGACTGCGCCTATCCCGACGCGACCATTGCCGGCTGCATGGTCGCCTGGCTGACGATGTCATTGACCCGTAACGTCTTGATCGAACAGGGCAGGTTGCCGAGCGATGCCCCCAAGCTGTCGCCGTGGCTGTCGTATGTGGCGCTGGGGACGGTGGCGGACTGTGTGTCGCTGGGGGGCAGTGCGATCAATCGCGCGGTGGTCAATCTCGGCCTCACGTTGATCAACCGCATGCAGGAACCCTGCTGGCGCGCGATGGCAGAGCGGCTCGGGGCGGATAGCGTGCCCTTCAATGCCGAGACGCTGGCCTTCCAGATGGGGCCGCGTATCAATGCCCGCTCGCGTCTGGATGACCCGTACGCCGCGCTGCATTTCATGTTGGCGCGGGAAGATGGCGCAGCGCAGCGTGCACTGGAAGTGCTCGATCAGGACAACCAGTCACGCAAGGCGATCGAGGCCGAGATGGTGGAGTCGGCGCGTGCCCTGGCGCTCACCTCCTTGCGGGAAGGGCATCAGGTGATCGTGGTCCACCTGGAGGATGGTCATCCCGGGGTGCAGGGCATTGTCGCTTCGCGCCTGGTGCAGCAGTTCGGGCGACCGACCGTCGTGCTGACACCAGCCGCGGTGCCCGGCATGTTGACGGGCTCCGGACGCTCCATCGAAGGATTGCACCTGCGGGATGCGCTGCAGCGTGCCCATGATCTCGCGCCGCAGTGTCTGCCGCGTTTCGGTGGGCATCGCGGCGCCGCCGGCGTGGGCTTGCCGCTGGCGGAAAAGGATACCTTCACTCGTGCCTTGCAACAGGCAGCCGCGGAGCAGTTGGGGGAGAGGGCGCTCAACCCCTTGATTCTCAGCGATGGTGAGCTGGTGGAAGGGCAGTTGAGTCTGGAAACGCTGGATGAGCTCGAGTGTCTGGCGCCCTTCGGGCGTGAGTTCGAGGCGCCTCTCTTCGAGGGCAGCTTTCTGGTCGAGAGCCTCAGGCCGGTAGGTGCCGATGGCACGCACCTGTCATTGGAACTTTCGCTCGGGCGTACGCGCCTCAAGGCGATCTGGTTCCGTGCGCTGTCGCCGGGGGAATCGCCGGCATTCGGCGTTGGGGCCTCTCTGAAGTGTGCTTACAAGTTGTCGCGCAACCGCTGGCGGGGGAGGGAGTCACTGCAGTTGATGCTGGAGCACGCAGTGCCTGCATGAGCTTGTTTGAATTGACAGCGATATCTGGCCAAAAAGCTCTTGCCATCAAGCCGATTCCTGCGTAAAGTACGCATCCGCTGCCGGGGACGCATGGCGTTACCAGCGGTGAAAGAGGTTTGCAGGTGATTGTTTTTCTTGATGTTTTGAAGTCCGCTTCGACATCATCGATTGACAATCCCGGGCGATTCGCTAGAATACGCCGCACTCCTTACGGAACAGGTGGTCGAGCAACGCTCCTCACCGCTTGATGATGCTTAGAGGCAGTCGACCGACTCATCATCAAGTGCTTGACTTCTCAAGCGTTCCGGGTAGAATATGCCTCCTCGCTTAGCAGCGACGCTCTTTAAAAATTTGATCAGGTAATTCGTGTGAGCGCTTGCCGATGAGTGGTGACAAGGTCACCAAATATCGGAGCAAGCCTCTCACGAGAAGTTTGACTCTGAACCAAGTTTGGTCTGCTTAACAGACTATCAAGCTTTCAACTGAAGAGTTTGATCATGGCTCAGATTGAACGCTGGCGGCAGGCTTAACACATGCAAGTCGAGCGGAAACGATCCTAGCTTGCTAGGAGGCGTCGAGCGGCGGACGGGTGAGTAATGCATGGGAATCTGCCCGATAGTGGGGGACAACCTGGGGAAACTCAGGCTAATACCGCATACGTCCTACGGGAGAAAGCAGGGGATCTTCGGACCTTGCGCTATCGGATGAGCCCATGTCGGATTAGCTTGTTGGTGAGGTAATGGCTCACCAAGGCGACGATCCGTAGCTGGTCTGAGAGGATGATCAGCCACACTGGGACTGAGACACGGCCCAGACTCCTACGGGAGGCAGCAGTGGGGAATATTGGACAATGGGCGAAAGCCTGATCCAGCCATGCCGCGTGTGTGAAGAAGGCCTTCGGGTTGTAAAGCACTTTCAGCGAGGAAGAACGCCTTGGGATTAATACTCCCGAGGAAAGACATCACTCGCAGAAGAAGCACCGGCTAACTCCGTGCCAGCAGCCGCGGTAATACGGAGGGTGCAAGCGTTAATCGGAATTACTGGGCGTAAAGCGCGCGTAGGTGGCTAAGTCAGCCAGGTGTGAAAGCCCCGGGCTCAACCTGGGAACGGCATCTGGAACTGCTTGGCTAGAGTGCAGGAGAGGAAGGTAGAATTCCCGGTGTAGCGGTGAAATGCGTAGAGATCGGGAGGAATACCAGTGGCGAAGGCGGCCTTCTGGACTGACACTGACACTGAGGTGCGAAAGCGTGGGTAGCAAACAGGATTAGATACCCTGGTAGTCCACGCCGTAAACGATGTCAACTAGCCGTTGGGTCCCTTGAGGACTTAGTGGCGCAGCTAACGCAATAAGTTGACCGCCTGGGGAGTACGGCCGCAAGGTTAAAACTCAAATGAATTGACGGGGGCCCGCACAAGCGGTGGAGCATGTGGTTTAATTCGATGCAACGCGAAGAACCTTACCTACCCTTGACATCCAGAGGACTTTCCAGAGATGGATTGGTGCCTTCGGGAACTCTGAGACAGGTGCTGCATGGCTGTCGTCAGCTCGTGTTGTGAAATGTTGGGTTAAGTCCCGTAACGAGCGCAACCCCTATCCTTATTTGCCAGCGAGTAATGTCGGGAACTCTAAGGAGACTGCCGGTGACAAACCGGAGGAAGGTGGGGACGACGTCAAGTCATCATGGCCCTTACGGGTAGGGCTACACACGTGCTACAATGGCAAGTACAAAGGGTTGCAATACTGCGAAGTGGAGCCAATCCCATAAAGCTTGCCTCAGTCCGGATTGGAGTCTGCAACTCGACTCCATGAAGTCGGAATCGCTAGTAATCGTGGATCAGAATGCCACGGTGAATACGTTCCCGGGCCTTGTACACACCGCCCGTCACACCATGGGAGTGGACTGCACCAGAAGTGGTTAGCCTAACCTTCGGGAGGGCGATCACCACGGTGTGGTTCATGACTGGGGTGAAGTCGTAACAAGGTAGCCCTAGGGGAACCTGGGGCTGGATCACCTCCTTATCGACACTGTCTATCGCTCGCGGCAAGTGCTCACAACGAATTACCTGATCAAGTTAGTTTATCGAGTAGTAGTGTCGGGTCTGTAGCTCAGTTGGTTAGAGCGCACCCCTGATAAGGGTGAGGTCGGCAGTTCAAATCTGCCCAGACCCACCAAAAGCTTCGTGCTTTTGTCGACACGGTTTTGCCGACTTTGGGGCCATAGCTCAGCTGGGAGAGCGCCTGCCTTGCACGCAGGAGGTCAGCGGTTCGATCCCGCTTGGCTCCACCATGAAAGTCCGGTTCAGCTTCTACTACCTGATAACGCTGCACAGTCCACAGTGACAAGCATATCGCCTTCCTCGTGAAGGTTGTGTGACTTCTCACTGTTCTCTGAACAGCCGCTCTTTAACAATGTGAATCATGCTGACGATAGATGTGTGCGCCAAGCGCATGTCTATCAAAACGATATGTCGGAGAGGTCCGACAGATTCGTAATCCTTGACAGACCCCTTGGGGTTATATGGTCAAGCGATTAAGCGCATACGGTGGATGCCTTGGCAGCCAGAGGCGATGAAGGACGTGATAGCCTGCGATAAGCGTTGGCGAGGTGGCAAATACCCTGCGACCCAACGATTTCCGAATGGGGAAACCCACTCACCATCAGGTGAGTATCTATAGGCCAATACATAACCTATAGAGGCAAACCCGGGGAACTGAAACATCTAAGTACCCGGAGGAAAAGAAATCAACCGAGATTCCCCAAGTAGCGGCGAGCGAACGGGGACCAGCCCTTAAGCGTGACAACTGACAGACGAACAAGCTGGGAAGCTTGACGATACAGGGTGATAGTCCCGTAGTCGAAGTCTGAGTCACGTGAAATCGAGTAGGTCGGGGCACGAGAAACCTTGACTGAACATGGGGGGACCATCCTCCAAGGCTAAATACTCCTGGCTGACCGATAGTGAACCAGTACCGTGAGGGAAAGGCGAAAAGAACCCCGGCGAGGGGAGTGAAATAGATCCTGAAACCGTATGCGTACAAGCAGTGGGAGCACCTTCGTGGTGTGACCGCGTACCTTTTGTATAATGGGTCAGCGACTTATATTCTGTGGCGAGCTTAACCGTATAGGGGAGGCGTAGGGAAACCGAGTCTTAACTGGGCGACCAGTCGCAGGGTATAGACCCGAAACCGGGCGATCTATCCATGGCCAGGGTGAAGATTGAGTAACATCAATTGGAGGCCCGAACCCAAGTATGTTGAAAAATGCTGGGATGAGCTGTGGATCGGAGTGAAAGGCTAATCAAGCCCGGAGATAGCTGGTTCTCCTCGAAAGCTATTTAGGTAGCGCCTCACGTATCACCGCTGGGGGTAGAGCACTGTTTCGGCTAGGGGGTCATCCCGACTTACCAACCCGAGGCAAACTCCGAATACCAGTGAGTGCAGCGTGGGAGACACACAGCGGGTGCTAACGTCCGTTGTGAAAAGGGAAACAACCCAGACCGTCAGCTAAGGTCCCAAAATCCTGATTAAGTGGGAAACGATGTGGGAAGGCTCAGACAGCTAGGAGGTTGGCTTAGAAGCAGCCATCCTTTAAAGAAAGCGTAATAGCTCACTAGTCGAGTCGGCCTGCGCGGAAGATATAACGGGGCTAAATCAGGTACCGAAGCTACGGGTTCATCCTCTGGATGAGCGGTAGAGGAGCGTCGTGTAAGCCAATGAAGGTGGATTGAGAAGTCTGCTGGAGGTATCACGAGTGCGAATGCTGACATGAGTAACGATAAGGGGAGTGAAAAACTCCCCCGCCGGAAGACCAAGGTTTTCTGTTCTACGTTAATCGGAGCAGAGTGAGTCGGCCCCTAAGGCGAGGCGGAAACGCGTAGTCGATGGGAAACGGGTTAATATTCCCGTACCGGATGTGGTTGCGATGGGGGGACGAAGAAGGCTAGGTGAGCCAGGCGTTGGTTGTCCTGGTGAAAGCATGTAGGCCGAGGAATCAGGCAAATCCGGTTCCTCTGAGGTCGAGATGCGAGACGAACTGACCACGGTCAGGAAGTCATCGATGCCACGCTTCCAGGAAAAGCCTCTAAGCTTCAGATCACATGCGACCGTACCCCAAACCGACACAGGTGGTCAGGTAGAGAATACCAAGGCGCTTGAGAGAACTCGGGTGAAGGAACTAGGCAAAATGGCACCGTAACTTCGGGAGAAGGTGCACCGGTTCGAGTGAAGGACTTGCTCCGTAAGCTCCTACCGGTCGAAGATACCAGGTGGCTGCAACTGTTTATTAAAAACACAGCACTCTGCAAACGCGCAAGCGGACGTATAGGGTGTGACGCCTGCCCGGTGCCGGAAGGTTAATTGATGGGGTTAGCTCACGCGAAGCTCTTGATCGAAGCCCCGGTAAACGGCGGCCGTAACTATAACGGTCCTAAGGTAGCGAAATTCCTTGTCGGGTAAGTTCCGACCTGCACGAATGGCGTAATGATGGCCACGCTGTCTCCACCCGAGACTCAGTGAAATTGAAATCGCAGTGAAGATGCTGTGTACCCGCGGCTAGACGGAAAGACCCCGTGAACCTTTACTATAGCTTTACACTGGATGCTGATGTTGTCTGTGTAGGATAGCTGGGAGGCTTTGAAACCACGTCGCCAGATGCGGTGGAGCCAACCTTGAAATACCAGCCTGACATCATTGGCGTTCTAACTCAGGTCCGTTATCCGGATCGAGGACAGTGTATGGTGGGTAGTTTGACTGGGGCGGTCTCCTCCTAAAGAGTAACGGAGGAGCACGAAGGTACCCTCAGCACGGTTGGAAATCGTGCATTGAGTGCAAGAGCATAAGGGTGCTTGACTGCGAGACAGACACGTCGAGCAGGTACGAAAGTAGGTTCTAGTGATCCGGTGGTTCTGTATGGAAGGGCCATCGCTCAACGGATAAAAGGTACTCCGGGGATAACAGGCTGATACCGCCCAAGAGTTCACATCGACGGCGGTGTTTGGCACCTCGATGTCGGCTCATCACATCCTGGGGCTGAAGTCGGTCCCAAGGGTATGGCTGTTCGCCATTTAAAGTGGTACGCGAGCTGGGTTTAGAACGTCGTGAGACAGTTCGGTCCCTATCTGCCGTGGGCGTCGGAAGTTTGAGAAGAGCTGCTCCTAGTACGAGAGGACCGGAGTGGACGAACCTCTGGTGTTCGGGTTGTCATGCCAATGGCATTGCCCGGTAGCTACGTTCGGACGGGATAACCGCTGAAAGCATCTAAGCGGGAAGCCCCCTTCAAGATGAGACTTCCCTGAGGCCTTGCGCCTCCTGAAGGGCCCTTGAAGACTACAAGGTTGATAGGCTGGGTGTGGAAGCACAGCAATGTGTTGAGCTAACCAGTACTAATTGCCCGTGAGGCTTGACCATATAACACCCAAGGGGTTTGCTTCGGCAAACCGCCGGGATTGCGACAGGATCGAGACATATCGGTCAGCATGATTCATATTGCGAGTCGCGAGGCCAAAAGCCTCGAGACTCAGGCATCGCAAGATGCCACCGTTTCGCCTGACGACCATAGCGAGCGTGAACCACCCGATCCCATGCCGAACTCGGAAGTGAAACCGCTTAGCGCCGATGGTAGTGTGGAGTTTCTCCATGTGAGAGTAGGTCATCGTCAGGCACTTATCCCGAACCGCCCCTGTAGCCTTGCTGCAGGGGCGGTTCTCTTTGTGCGCAGGAAAAATCATAGGCGTGAAGGTCATGCGTGGGATAAGCCATGTGTGACATGTGTGGAAAGGCACGCATAGAGACGTCAGCAGATCCGCTGTGCAGAAAGAAGCTCAAAGGAAGCGCCCCTGTCACTGATGTGGCAGGGGCGTTTTTGCATTCTCGGCGCCTTGGTCGAGCGGGGTAAAGAAGTGATGCTCGGGGTAAAGAAGAGCAAAGCGGCTGTGGAAAACTCAAGATTCGTCAGTGCAGGAGCTACCCACACGAACTCGCGGCAGCTGCTTTCCCTCCCGTGTGCTGTTGGGTGACACGGGTCTCGGAGCCACTGGGCGGCATGCCATGAGCGCTCTCGATACGAGTCTTGCGAGAGCCGTCTGGTGCGCTTTTGAGCATGGCTCAGTCACGAAAAAAGCCCTGCCACACAGCGTGTGACAGGGCTTTGAGATGATGATCTTGCGCGATTGTCTTGTGCGATCAGTTTGCTCTATTTCAGCGACTACAGAGCAAGGCTTGGAGTGTGCTTCATGACTTGGCGAGCCAGAACCACCAGACAATGGCGGCGATCAGGCCGAGCCCTAGCAGATTGATGGCCATGCAGATCATGCTGACGCTCCTTGTGAGGTGGTGGCGGTATTCTCAGGGTTACTCGTTGCGGATCCAGCTGCACTCGGGGGCGTATAGCGACGCAGACGATTGGCATTGGTCACGACGGTGACCGAGGACAGGGACATGGCCAGTCCCGCGATGACCGGCGACAGCAACATGCCCGTGAAGGGGTAGAGGATGCCCGCGGCAATCGGGATGCCGATCAGGTTGTAGCCGAAGGCCCCCACCAGGTTCTGCTTGATGTTGCGCAGGGTGGCCTGGCTGATCGCGATCGCATCCGCGACCCCGCCCAGCGACGGCTGCATCAACGTGATACCGGCGGTCTCGATGGCGACGTCGGTACCTTCGCCCATCGCGAAGCCGACATCGGCCAGCGCCAGCGCCGGCGCATCATTGATGCCATCGCCGACCATGCCCACTACATGACCTTCCTGCTGCAGCCGCGCGATCTCGTCGTGCTTGTCATCCGGCGAGACGCCGGCACGGTAATCATCGATACCGGTCTCGCGCGCCACGGCCGCTGCCGTGTGAGGGTTGTCACCGGTCAGCATGATCACCTTGAGGCCGATGGCATGCAGGCGAGCGATGGCATCGCGGCTATCGTCACGTAGCGGATCGGCCAGGCCGAAGACGGCGAGCAATTCATCGTCGCGGGCCATCAGGATCAAGGTGCGCGCATTGTCTTCCAGCGCTGTGATCTGCTCGCTGAGAGGGGTCAGGCTGATGCCTGCCTCTTCCAGCATGGCAGCGTTGCCCATGCGCCAGGTGCGCCCTGCATCGTCCTGGGCCTGAATGCCGCGCCCGCTGATGGTCTGGTAGTCATGGAAGGCCTTGCTGCGCGAGGCATCGGGGCGTCTGGCTTCGATATGTGCCAGCAGTGCCGCGGCCAGCGGGTGCTCGGAGCCCCGCTCCAGTGCATATGCTGCATCCAGTACGGTTTCCTCGTCTTCCCCTTCGAGGAGCGAGACCTCGGTGACCTCCGGCTTGCCGCGCGTCAGGGTGCCGGTCTTGTCGACCACCAGTGCGGTCAAGCGACTGGCGGTCTGCAGTGCCTCACCGCTGCGTACCAGTACGCCATGTTCCGCCGCCTTGCCGACCCCGATCATGGTCGAGATCGGCGTCGCCAGGCCCAGCGCACACGGGCAGGCGATGACGAGTACCGCCGTCGCGACCACCAGCATATGCACGCCGGTCGGCGCAGGCCCGAAGTTGAACCACACCAGCGCCGCGACGATGGCGATGATCATCACGCTGGGCACGAATACGCCGGAAATGGTGTCAGCCAGCCGGCCGATCGGCGGGCGCGAATTCTGCGCCTGACGCACCTGGCTGATGATGCGTCCCAGGCGCGTCTCGCTACCGACTCGCTCGACTTCGAAGACCAGACTGCCACGCGTATTGAGCGTACCGGCGGCTACCTCGTCGCCGATACCGCGTGACACGGGCAGCGGCTCACCGCTGAGCATCGATTCATCGATGTGGCTCTGGCCCTCGATGACCCGGCCATCCACCGGGATGCGCTCACCGGGGCGAATGCGCACCTGGTCCCCGCTGCGGACCTCGTTGATATCGATCTCGCGCTCTTCCCCGTCGCGGATCACGCGGGCCGTGCGGGTCTGCAGATCCAGCAGCGCGCGCAGCGCCTGCTGAGTACGGCCCCGGGCGCGGACTTCCAGTGCCTGCCCCAGGCTGATCAAGCCGATGATCATGGTCGAGGCTTCAAAGTAGAGCCCGCGCGCCGCCGGGGGTACGCTGTCGGGAAACAGCAGCACGCCCATGGAGTAAAGCCATGCCGCCCCGGTACCGAGCGCCACCAACGTATCCATGTTGGCCTGATGGTGCGTGAAGGCCTTCCAGGCGCTGGTGAAGAAGCTGCGTCCTGCCGTGGCGAGCACGCCCAGCACGGCGACGCCGATAGCCAGCCACACCCCGCGCTCGAGCCCCTCGAAGCCGGGATGATGGAAGAACATGCTGATCATCAGGGGGATGCCAATGCCCAGTGACAGCACGCTGTCACGGACACGAGAGCGATATTCCTGATCGGCGTCCTCTTGCTGTTGCTGCTCACCGGCCTGCGCGTCTTCCACCAGGCTTGCCCCATAGCCGACGCCTTCGATGGCAGAGACGATCTCGTCGGGAGCGAGGCGGCTCGTGACCTGGGCGGTGCGCGAGGCGAAGTTGACCTGCGCCTGCTCCACTCCATCCAGGCCATCCAGTGCCTTCTGGATCGTCGCCACGCAGCTGGCGCAGGTGACGCCGGACAGTGAGAACTCGGCGCTTGCGCTATCGGCTGGCTGGCTCGCAGTCGCTGTCTTGTTTGCAACGACCGGCGTATCAGCAGCCGGCGCGACTTGAGCTTCCCCCTCCACGGTGGGGGCCTCAAGCGAATAGTCCGTCTCGAGGATGATTCTCTCGAGCAGCCCGCGCGGCAGACAGGTGTCCACGTCGAGAATGTCTTCTTTCGGCGTGCCAGTGACTTGCGCAGCCTCATCCCAGTGCTGGATGGCCTCGCGCAATCTGGCGACGCACTTCTGGCAGTGCATGCCGTACACCGACAGATCGTGATGGGCGCGTTCCGGCAGGGCTTCCTCCTTGAGGGGGTAGCCGCAGTCGTCCGCGACTTCCTGCAGTGCCGTGGATGACAGCTGACTGTGCATCAGCAACAGCTCTGCGTCAGGCGCGCCGAGCAACTCGGCCTGCGGGTCCTGCGCCTGCAGGGCACGACGAATCCTGCTGACACAGCCCTGACAATGGATGCCTGGCGCCTGCAGAAGGCGTGTCTCGGGAAGTGATGTGGTCATCATGATTGCCCCCCGTCGCGGCGTTTGGAAGTGGAAGCGGTGTCGGGCACGTCCTGTGGAAAGCCTTCGATCAGGCAGCACACGCTGTTGCCGTCCGGCACGCCATCCGGCAGGTCCTGCCAGCAATCCAGCGCGTGCTCCATGCGCTCTGCGAGGGCTTCCAGCTCACGAATGCGCTCGCGCACTCTCGGCAGGTGCTGTCGCAGCAGGTCACGCACCAGCGGGCACGGCGAGTCGTGCTGGTCCGCCTGCTCGAGAATCTGTTTGATGTCGGCAAGGCTGAAGCCCAGCTGGCGTGCCTGACTGATGAATTTGAGGCGTACCAGCGCCTGCTCATCGAAGCGCTGGTAGTTGTTGACGGGATCACGTCGGGCCGTGATCAGCCCCTGGCGCGTGTAATGGCGAACGGTTTCGGCGGTGACGCCCCCCGCGCGGGCCAGTTCGGCGACTTTCATTGCATCATCTCCTGGTGATCAAGAATGGCGGAGAGAGCATTCGGCTGCCCTGAAGGTCTGTCGGCAGCCAATGTTCCGTGACTGATCATCAGTGTAAGACTTATGTGTTGCACATAGGTCAAGCGAGCCGATACATACGAAAAAGCTGATGTTCGACCAATAGGCTAGAGGGGGGAGCAGAGGAGGCTGTCGTGTTTTAAACGCTGGAGACAAGGCACTAAATCGTCGTCAGGTCATGGGCTTAGCAGCACGTGACAGTGCAGACATGAATGAAAGTTCCCTGAATACTAGAAATCTCCCTATTCAAACGAACGTTCGCCCTTGACTTGAACGCACGACTCGCCCAAAACGTAGGTGACAGAGCTATGCATCAACGAATGATAACAACAACATGCGGCTCTCCAGCCACCTGCAATGGGACGCCATCCATAATGAAAAACAAGATGAACAAACTCACCCTCGGGGTCGCTCTGGCAGCGGCTGCCACGGCTTATGCCGGTGGCGTTCACGCGGGGGCCTTCCAGCTGAACGAGCAGAGTGTCAGTACCCAGGGCACCTCCTTCGCCGGGCGCGCCTCGAATGCCAATGATGCCTCCACCGTGTTCGGCAACCCGGCCGGCATGTCCTTCCTGGATCGCGCCCAGATCACCGGCGGTGTGACCTATCTCGACGTCAATACCGATATTGATGTCGCCAGCGCAAAGGACGCTCGAAATCAGACAGTCTCTGGGGGAGATGACGGCGACATGGTGCCGGGGGCGGCAGTGCCTTCCTTCTATTACGTGCAGCCGATGAATGACCGGGTAGCACTGGGCTTCGGGGTCTACGCACCCTTTGGTGTGATCACCGATTATGGTTCTGATTTCCGTGGCCGTTATTTCGCCAATTACAGTGAAGTCGAGGTGGTCACCGCCCAGCCGACCATCTCCTATCGCATCAATGACAAGTGGGCCATCGGCGCCGGTGTGACCTACAACAGTATCAAGGGTGAGTTGACGTCGAATACTGTCGATGTCGGCGCCGGCGATGGCAAGGTCAAGATCAAGGGCGACGATGCCGCCTGGGGCTACAACGTCGGGGTCATCTTCCAGCCGGTGGAAAGTACCCGTCTCGGTCTGTCCTATCGCTCCAAGGTGGATTACAGCCTGGATGGCGAGGCCAAGTACAACAATGTCTTCACTGGCGCGGGCTTCGCGAATACCGAGCAGGATGCGTCGCTGGACGTGACCCTGCCGGAAAGCATCGACTTCTCCGTGACGCACAAGCTGGATGATCGCTGGACGCTGATGGCGGGCGTGACCTGGGTGCACTGGAGCCGCTTCGACGAGATCGCGGTGGAAGTCGACAACACGAGCGACATCGTCGAGGAGCAGGGCTACGAGGACAGCTGGCAGTACGCGGTGGGCCTCAGCTATCAGCTCAATCCGCAGTGGGTGCTGCGTACCGGCATGGCCTTCGATGACAGCCCGACCGTGGATGAGCATCGCAGCGCGCGTATCCCGTCCGGTGATCGCACCATCTTCTCGCTGGGGGCCGGCTGGACGCCGATGCCGGAGCTGACCATCGACATGGCCTACACCTACCTGTGGGAAGAGACTGCCACCGTCAGCCTGAGCGAGCCCAACCGTGGCACCTATGAAGCCGATTACGAGAATGAAGCGCATGGCTTCGGTCTCGGCGCGACCTATCGCTTCTGAGCACGTAAGCGGCTGAAACGCTGAGCTGGTCTCGGGACAACCGATACAGCCGATACAAAAAACGCCCGGTCATATGACCGGGCGTTTTTTGTCGTCTCTGCCGGGTTCATCAGGCAAGGGCGGAACTATCGCCTCAGCGCGAGCATTGGCGAACCGTCACCAGCGTCTGACATGACGATCAGAAGTCATAACGCGCCAGGAACATCAGCTGGTCGCGGTCGGCGCTGTACTCGCTGCCGTCTGACAGGCGGCTGTTGTCGAAGCGATACTCGGTGGCCAGCGTCAGGTCCTTGACCCGCCAGGCCGCGCCCAGAATCTGATAGGCGTAGCGTGCTTCGCTGTCGGCGTCCTCCAGGTGATTCAAGCCACCGTAGAGCTCGACACTGTCATCGCCCCAGATGACCTCCTTGAACTTGTAGTTGACCACGAATTCCGCGCCGCGCGCCTTGTCGACGAAATCTTCCGAGGAGTCCAGGGTGCTGCCGGCGATGTGGTTGCGATACTCCCCGCCGACGAGGGCGATGTACCAGTTGCCCGGTGACCAGTGACCGCCGAGCAGCCAGGCATCGATATCGCCGTTCTCGCTGTTGCCGCTCTCGTAGTCGCTCAGCTCCGTATGGTGGAAGACGCCGCCCACCGTGAAGTCCTCGTTCGGGTGCCAGTTGAGCGCGGCCTCATAGCTGTAGTCACGCTCATACCCCGAATACTCGGTCTCGGTGGTGAAGACGCCATCCTCGAAGAGTGAGGTCTCGTTGCTGTGCTGGCCATCATGGCCGAGCTGGTAGAGCAGGCCGACAGTGACATCGTCGAAGCCCTTCTTCCAGTAGAGCGAGTTGTCCGGCCGCCCCGTGCCATGCAGGCCGCCGTCACCGCTGCGGCCTTCGAAGGTGCCGGACGCCTCGCCACCATTGATCCAGAACCAGTCGGTGTTGACGGCCACCATGTCGTACCAGGGGCCATACTGCTTGCCGACCGTGAAGCTGCCCCATTTCTCGTGGGCCGCTCCGGCATAGAGCATGCGCTTGTAGTGAGCATCGGTGCCGTCCTTGAACCAGGGATCGAAGCCCCATTCGGCGCGGATGATGGAGCTCCAGCCCTGCTCGAACTGATGCTCGTGGATCAGGCGCACCCGCGAGCCGCCGTTGTAGATCTCATCGTGTGCGCCATCCTGGATCACCGCAAACGCCGCCAGGCGGCCACTGAACTCGACGCGGTCGGTATCCGTCTTGTAGACCTCGATGGCCTGGGCCATGGGGCTCATGCTCAGCAGTCCCGTGCCGAGCAGGGCTGCGCCAATCGCGTGACGCAGTCGTGAGTGAGTGTGGAGGGGGATGCTGGCTGTTGTTGTAGGTTGCATCGTCATCCTGTGCATGTCTTTCCATCGGTGTGGGTCATGCCGGAGCATCCTGCTCCGGCCTCGGTCGGGTGCAAGCACCCGGTTGGCAGCCAATGTCGATTCGTGTGAGCGACTCGGCTGCCCTTGCCCGGGGCGAGGCCGAGCGCTCATCGCCACCCTTCAGACAGGCAGTGATGAGGCCCTGCGCCATTTCCCGGGCAAAGCGGGGTCTTGATGGGCGCCGCAGCGCCCATCAGGCATGTCGTCTTTTCAGGGTGTCAGTGGTGCGTCTGACCCAGGTCCGGGGCGAAGGCGGCCTGCATCAATTCACGCGTATAACGCTCACGGGGTGCCTCGAAGATGGCGTGGGTACTGCCGCTTTCCACCACCTCGCCTTCCTTCATCACGATGAGGTGGTCTGACAGCGCGCGGACTACCGCCAGGTCATGGCTGATGAACAGATAGGTCAGGCCGTGGCGCGCCTGCAGGTCGCGCAGCAGGTCGATGACCGTGACCTGTACCGAGCGGTCCAGCGCCGAAGTCGGCTCGTCCAGCAGCAGGAATTCCGGTTTGAGCACCAGGGCGCGGGCGATGGCGATGCGCTGGCGCTGACCGCCGGAGAACTCATGCGGATAGCGATTGCGCATGCCGGGGTCGAGGCTGACCTCGCTCAGGGCGTCGCAGACCCGCGCATCGCGCTGGGCGCGATTGAGCTCGGGGTGATGCACGCGCAGGCCTTCGCTGATGATCTCGCCCACGGTCAGGCGCGGCGACAGGGAGCCGAAGGGGTCCTGGAAGACGACCTGCATGCGCGAGCGCAAGGGGCGCATGCCCGACTTGTCCAGCGGCATGATATCGACACCATCGAAGCTGATCTGGCCCTGGCTCTTGAGCAGGCGCAGCAGGGCGCGCCCCAGCGTCGACTTGCCGGAGCCGGACTCGCCGACGATGCCGATGGTCTGGCCGCGTCGCACCTCGAGATCGATGCCGCGCACCGCCTCGAAGGCGACCTTGGGCCCGAACAGCGGACGCTTGATGGTGAAACTGACACGCACATCGCGCGCCGACAGCAGCACCGGTGCATCCGCGGCCACCGGCGCCTTCTCGCCGGCCGGTTCGGCATCGATCAGCATGCGGGTGTAGGCGTGCTGCGGGCTCTCGAAGACGTCGTGGGTGGCGCCGGTTTCCAGCAGCTCGCCGTGACGCATCACGCAGACGCGGTCCGCGAAGTGGCGCACGATGCTCAGGTCGTGGGTGATGAACAGGATCGCCATGCCGTAGCGCTGCTGCAGCGACTTGAGCAGCCGCAGGATCTGCGCCTGCACCGTGACATCCAGCGCGGTGGTCGGCTCATCGGCGATCAGCAGGTCCGGCTCGCAGGCCAGCGCGATGGCGATCATCACGCGCTGACGCTGGCCACCGGACAGCTCATGGGGATAGCTGTCGATACGTCGCGCCGGCTCCGGAATGCCGACCTGCTCGAGCAGTTCCAGCGCCTTGTGGCGGGCCGCGCGGCCCTTGAGGTCACGATGCAGTGCCAGTACCTCGATGATCTGGCGCCCGATGCGGTGCAGCGGGTTGAGCGAGGTCATCGGCTCCTGGAAGACGGTGGCGATGCGGTTGCCGCGCAGCTCGCGCATGCGCCGCGTCGAGGCACTCAGCAGGTCTTCGCCGCGCAGGCGGATGGCGCCCTTGATCTCGGCGAGTTCCGGCAGCAGGCGCAGAATGGCGGTGGACGTGACCGACTTGCCGGAGCCGGACTCGCCGACCAGCGCCAGCGTCTCGCCCTTGTTGAGAGTGAAGCTGACGCCCTTGACGGCGGGTACCGCGCCATCCGGCAGCTGGAAGTCGACCTTGAGGTCATTGATCTCCATCAGCGGCGGCGTGCCCGGCGCCTCGGCGGCCAGCCCCAGGCGAGTCAGGGTGTCGGCGCGCGCCTGGTCGGCGGCGTTGCGTGCTGGCGGCAGGCTGGAGGAGGTGCCGGAGGTAGAGGGTGAAGAAGTCATGATCAGCGCTCCGGTTCAGCGAGTCTTGGGGTCGAGGGCATCACGCAGCCCATCGCCGAGGAAGTTGAGGCAGAACAGGGTCGCGGCGAGGAAGGCCGAGGGCACCAGCAGCATCCAGGGGGCGGTCTCCATCATGTCCTTGCCTTCGGAGATCAACACGCCCCATGAGGTCAGCGGTTCCTGCACGCCGAGGCCGAGGAACGACAGGAAGCTTTCCAGCAGGATGACCTTGGGCACCGTCAGCGTGACGTAGACGATCACCGGCCCCAGCGCATTGGGAATCAGGTGGCGGGTGACTACCTGCAGGTCACGCACGCCGAGTGCATGCGCCGCCTCGACGAATTCACGCTTCTTGAGCGCCAGCACCTGGCCGCGCACGATGCGCGACATGTCCAGCCACTCCACCGCGCCGATGGCGGCGTAGATCAGGAAGATGTTGCGACCGAACACCACCATCAGCAGGATCACCAGGAACATGAACGGCAGCGAATACATGATGTCGACGAAGCGCATCATCAGGTTGTCGGTGCGTCCGCCGAAGTAGCCGGAGACGGCACCGTAGAGCACGCCGATCACCAGGCTGACGAAGGTGGCGACCAGCGCCACCGACAGCGAGATCTGGCCGCCATGCAGGGTGCGGGTCAGCAGGTCGCGGCCGTTGACGTCGGTGCCGAAGACGTGCCCGGAGGCCAGGTCCGGACCGGTGCCGATGGCGTTCCAGTCGACTTCATCGAGTTCGAAGGGCGTCAGCCATGGGCCGATCAGGCAGGCCAGCACGATGACGGCCATCACCACCAGGCTGCACATGGCAGCGCGGTTCTGCTTGAGACGACGCCAGGCGTCGCGGGTCAGGCTGTCGCCTGCCGGCGCGGCAGGGGGCTGGCCGTCGAAGGCGCTGGCACCGCCGGTGCCGTGGGGAGCGGGAGTTGTCTGTGACATGTCAGGGCCTCGGGTCAGTCGTCGTAGCGGATCTGCGGGTCGAGCATGCTGTAGAGCAGATCGACGATCAGGTTGAGCAGCAGGATCAAGGCGCCATAGAAGACCACCGTACCCATCACCAGGGTGTAGTCACGATTGAGCGCACCCTGCACGAAATAGCGCCCGATGCCGGGAATGCCGAAGATCTGCTCGATCACCACCGAGCCGGTGATGATGCCGGCGATGGCCGGGCCGAGATACGAGACCACCGGCAGCATCGCCGGTCGCAATGCATGGCGCAGAATCACCTTCCACTCGCTCAGCCCCTTGGCGCGGGCGGTGCGGATGTAGTGACTGCCGAGCACCTCGATCATGCTGGCGCGCATCATGCGGGCGATGTAGGCGATCTGCTGGATGGAGAGCGCCACCACCGGCAGCAGCAGGTTCTGCCAGGCGCCACCGTTCCAACCGCCGGCCGGCAACCAGCCGAGCAGCACGCCGAACACCAGCGCCAGCAGCGGGGCGATCACGAAATTGGGCACCGCGATCCCCGCCAGCGCAGTACTCATCACCACGTAATCCGCCGTCGAGTTGCGCCGGATGGCCGCGATCACCCCCAGCGGCACACCGATCAGCAGCGCGGCCAGAATCGCCCACATCCCCAGCTCCAGACTGGCCGGGAAGCCCTGGCTGATCAGCTCGCTGACATCGAAGTCCTTGTACTTGAAGGACGGACCGAGATCGCCCTGCACCAGATCGCCCAGATAGCGCAGATACTGCATCGGCAATGGCTCATCCAGGTGATAGGCCGCGCGCAGGTTCTGCTCGATTTCCGGGGGCAGGCGGCGCTCGCCATCGAAGGGGCCGCCCGGGGCGACCCGCATCAGGAAGAACGACAGGGTGATCACGATCAGCAGGGTGGGAATCGCCTGCAGCAACCGTTTG
This sequence comes from Cobetia amphilecti, assembly GCF_020217465.1. GTDB lineage: Bacteria > Pseudomonadota > Gammaproteobacteria > Pseudomonadales > Halomonadaceae > Cobetia > Cobetia amphilecti. The sequence goes on along the minus strand of NZ_CP084115.1, from coordinate 3,798,157 downwards.
AGGGTGTAGCTCAGCATCCAGTGCTCCGTCCGGGCCGCTGCCCGGGTGTGTCGTTGTTATTGGTGACTGTCGTCTGTCAGTGCGAGGTATCGAGCTGCAGATAGCGACTCGGGTGCACGTCCAGCGCATTGGGCGCCCAGCCGCTGATGGCGGGGTCGACCAGGCTGGAGGTGACATAGTCGTAGAGCGGCAGCACCACATCGTTGTCGAGCAGATACTGCTCGGCATCGTGGAGCTGGCGCTGGCGGGTGCCGACGTCTCCTTCACGCGCCGCCGCCTCGATCAGCGCATCGTAGGTCGGTGAGCTGAGCCCGGGCGCGTTGGAGGTGTTGTCGCTGCTGAAGGCGTTCAGGAAGTCGTAGGCATCGGCGATGGTGGCGATCATGCCGTAACGGCCGACCTCGAAATCGCCCAGCGCCAGATCGCGGTAATGCACCGCGGCCTCGGTGTTGGTCAGCGTCACCTTCACGCCCAGCGGTTTCCACATCGCGCCCAGGGCCACGGCGATCTTCTTGTGGTCTTCCAGGGTGTTGTAGCGCAGGGTCAGCTCAAGCGGGGTATCCGGGCCGTAGCCCGCGTCGTCCATCAGCTCACGCGCCTTCGCCATGCGCCTGTCCATCGACCAGTCAGCGAAGTCGAAGCGCGCGCCCTGATGCTCACCCAATGCCTTCGGCACGAAGTGCCAGGAGGGAATCTGGCCCATGCCGAGAATGCGCTCGGTGATCACCTCACGGCGCGTGGCCAGATTCAGCGCGCGACGAATGCGCTGGTCGGCCACCGGCGAGCCCTCGCGCAGATTGAAGACATAGAAGTACTCGCCGAGGATCGGGTAGGTCTGCAGGGCAGCGGCCAGATTGTCCTGGATCCAGGCGTAATGGCTGGCGGGCACACCGTAGGCGATCTCGACCTCGCCGGCGCGGAAGCGATTGAGCGCGGCATGACTCTCTTCGATGGGCAGGTAGACCACCTCATCGAGCGCGACCGTGTCCGCCGCGTGATAGCGCGGATTGGGCGTCAGGCGAATCTCGGCCTGGGGCGACCAGGTCTTGAGCACGAAGGCACCCGAGGTGGCCATGTTGGCCGGCCGCGTCCAGTCAGCGCCCTTGGCCGCGATCACATGGCGTGGCAGCGGGGCGGCTTCGCTCATCGCCAGCGTCTGCTCCAGCGTCGCCGAAGGGTGGCTGAGAGTGATGGTGAGCGTCTGCGCATCGGGCGCGGCCACGCCGAGTTGCTCCGGCGCCAGCGCACCGGTATTCACCGCTCGGGCATTGACGATCGGGTAGTAGAGCGTGGCGTTGTGGGCCGCGGTGGCGGGTGTCAGCAGGCGGCGCAGCGCGAAGACGGCATCCTCGGCGGTCAGCGGCGTGCCGTCTGACCATTCGAGCCCCTCGCGCAGATGAAAGGTCCAGCTCAGCCCATCGGCGGACGACTCCCAGCGCTCTGCCAGCCCGGGAATCAGCTCGCCATTGGCGGAGTAGGCGATCAGCGGCTCGAACAGATCACGCGTGATGCGTGTCTCCCAGGTGCCGTTGGTCTGTTGCGGGTCCAGCGAGCCGGGTTCGGCGCCATTGGCGATACGCAGGATCTGCTCGCTCTGGCTTGAAGATTCTGCGGCCATGGCGCAGCCGGAAGCGCCAAGGGAGAGGGAAAGAGCGGACAGCAGCAGGCCTGCGCTGAGGCTTGCCGCGCATTGCATCGGTGAGGTGGGGGACATGCATGAACTCCTTGTCACGCCCGTGGGGCGCGACGTCATCTTCTGGTGCCATCCTTGGCAGATGCCACGCTCCTGCCCTGCCAGGCACGAGCGTGGACCCATGACGATCTAGAGAGCGGCGAGCCGGGTCAGAGGCTCACAGGGCTCGCCTCACTCGGAGAACGAGACCCAGCGCGAGCGGTGGGTATCCTCGATGTTGTTCTTCCAGCCGCTGAGCCTGGGGTTCACCAGATTGCGCGACACGTAGTAGTAGATCGGCAGCACGGCGTAGTCATCCAGCGCCTTGCGCTCGGCGTCCTGCATCAGTGCCTCGCGATCCTTCATGTCGAGCGTATTGGCGGCCTTCTGCATGTCGTCATCCAGCGCCTTGTTGGAATAGGCGCCGTAATTGTTGGGCACGCCGCTTTCCAGCAGGTTGAGGAAGTTCTGGGCGTCGTTGTAGTCACCGATCCAGCCGGCGCGACCGACGTCGAACTTGCCCTGGCGCATGTCCTCGTAGTGCACCGCGACTTCGGCGTTCAACAGATTGACCTTCACACCCAATGGCTTCCACATCGCGGCGGCGGCAATGGCCACCTTCTTGTGGTCTTCGCTGGTGTTGTAGCGCAGGGTCAGCTCCAGCGGATTGTCCGGGCCATAACCGGCGTCTTCCATCAGAGACCTGGCCTTCTGCATGCGCTCATCCATCGACATGTCCTTGAAGGCCATCTCCTGGATGTCGTAGTGGTTCACCCCGGTGGGCACGAAGCTGTAGGCCGGCACTTCGCCGGTACCGAGAATCTTGTCGGTGATGATGTTGCGGCGGATGGAGAGGTTGAGCGCCTCGCGCACGCGCGGGTCTGCCGTGGCATGACCATCGCGCGAGTTGAGCACGTAGTAGTAGATGCCCAGGTAGGGCGCGACGTGGGTGGCGTCCGGCAGGTTGTCCTTCAGCCAGCCGTATTGCTGGGTCGGGAATTCGCGCGCGATGTCGATCTCGCCGGCGCGGAAGCGCTTCAGGGCGCTGTTGCGCTCCTCGATGGGGTAGTAGATCACCTCATCCAGCGCGACCTCATTGGCATCGTGGAACTCAGGGTTCTTGAGCGCGACGATGCGGGTCTGCGGCTGCCACTCGCTCAGCTCGAAGGCACCGTTGGAGACCATCTTGCCGGGGTCGGTCCAGTCTTTGCCGTACTTCTCCACCACATGTTTCGGCAGCGGGTAGGCGGTGTAGTGCGACAGCTGATCCAGGAAGTAGGGCGTCGGGCGCTCGAGGGTGATCTCGAGGGTATGATCATCCACGGCACGCACGCCGAGGGTGTCCGGCTCGGCCTCGCCGCTGTTGATGGCCTTGGCGTTCTTGATCGGATACAGGATGTAGGCGTAATCCGAGGCATTTTCCGGCGTCATGATGCGCTTGAGCGCGTACACGAAGTCCTCGGCGGTCACCGGCTCACCGTCTGACCACTTGCCGTCCTCGCGCAGCGTGAAGGTGTAGGTCTTGCCATCGTCGGAAATCTGCCACGACTCGGCCGCGCCGGGGATGCGCTCGCCATCGGCGGCTTCGGTGACCAGGCCCTCGAAGAGGTCGCCCACCACGTCATTTTCCCAGGTGCCGGAGATCTGCTGCGGGTCCAGCGAGGCCGGTTCACCCATGATCGCCAGCTTGAGCGTGTCGGCCATGATGCCCTGGGAGGCAACGATGCCCCCGGCCAGCAGCAGAGAACCTGCCAGGCGTTTGAGCGCGAAGCGTCCGGGGAGCACCGGGGTGTGAGAGGGGGAGTACAGTCGTGCCATGATAGGGAGGCTCGCTATTGTTGTTAGGGGTAATACGAGTGTCGCCTTCTACCATCGAATCTTTTCCTGCCCGCTGTCCATGTTAAAAAATGGATGGCTTATGCATGCATTCGATAAACGTCATGCAAGGCGTGGAAACTCGGGCCATTCGGGGCTGACGGGCCTTTGAATCACTTTGGTCGTATTCGTCGCCTGCCCGCTGATGGGCGGCATGCCTGGCAGCCGAGAGCCGCCGCTTGCCCGCTGGCCACGGATGATGGGCCGGGCATGGTCGCCACGCCGGGAAATGGCTACAATATCGGGCTTTGCGCGCTGTCGATCTGCACATGCACCCTCGGGTGGCATGTGGCGGAGCCCGTCGCTTGCGACAGGATCGCCGCGCACCCATTCACGCATCATCGCCTCAAGACAGGACGACCATGCAAGAGATCAATCCGATCACCAACCTCATCAAGGACCTGTCCGAAAGGGCAGAAGTCCTGAGGGGGTACCTTTGACTATGCCGAAAAGCAGGATCGGCTAGAGGAAGTCACTCGCGAGCTCGAGAATCCGGATGTCTGGAATGACCCGGACTACGCGCAGAAGCTCGGCAAGGAACGTGCGTCGCTGGAGCTGGTCGTCAAGACCCTCGACGACATGAGCAACGGTCTGTCCGACTGCTCCGACCTGCTGGAAATGGCGGTCGAGGAAGAGGACGAAGGCACCGTGGACGAAGTCGTCCGCGAGCTGGACCAGCTCAAGGCCAGTCTCGAGAAGCTCGAGTTCCGCCGCATGTTCTCGGGTGAGATGGACGCCAACAACGCCTACCTCGACATCCAGGCAGGCTCCGGCGGTACCGAAGCGCAGGATTGGGGCAACATGTTGCTGCGCATGTACCTGCGCTGGGCCGAGCATCACGGTTTCAAGACCGAGATCGTCGAGGCGAGCGCCGGTGAAGTCGCCGGTATCAAGTCCGCGACCATCCACGTCGAGGGCGATTACGCCTTCGGTTGGCTGCGCACCGAACTTGGCGTGCACCGTCTGGTCCGCAAGAGTCCCTTCGACTCCGGCGGCCGTCGTCACACCTCGTTCGCGTCCGTGTTCGTGTCGCCGGAAATCGATGACAACATCGAGATCGACATCAACCCGGCCGACCTGCGCACCGATACCTATCGCTCCTCCGGCGCCGGTGGTCAGCACGTCAACACCACCGATTCCGCGGTACGTATCACCCACGTGCCGACAGGCATCGTGGCGGCCTGCCAGACCGAGCGAAGCCAGCACTCCAACCGTGACCGCGCCATGAAGATGCTGAAGGCGCGTATCTACGAAGCCGAGATGCAGAAGCGCAACGCCGCCAAGCAGGAACTCGAGGACTCCAAGTCCGATATCGGCTGGGGCAGCCAGATCCGCTCCTACGTCCTCGATGACCAGCGCATCAAGGACCTGCGGACCAGCGTCCAGTCGAGCAACTGTGACAAGGTGCTCGACGGCGACCTCGATGACTTCATCGTCGCCAGCCTCAAGATGGGGCTCTGAGCGCGAGTACCCTCGCGGCCCAGCGCCTATTCGCCTCCGCCGGTATCGCCGGCGGAGGCCACGAATCCCCGTATCGCGGTCAGCCCTGATGGTCACAATCGTCAGGCTGACCATGATCTGTCGTGGCCCAGGCCATGACCCTTTGACACGAGACAGGCCCCTCCATGTCGACAGAGCAGACCCCCGCCATTGATGAGCAGCAGGCCGCCGAACAGGCTCAGGAAGAGAACCGCCTGATCGCCGAACGTCGCGCCAAGCTGAACGCCCGCCGCGAGCAGGCCGCCGCCGAAGGCAAGAGTGCCTTCCCGAATGATTTCCGTCGTGACAGCCTCGCCGCTGACCTGATGGAAGAGCTGGGCGAGAAGGACAAGGCCGAGCTGGAGACGCTGGACCGCAAGGCCGCCGTCGCCGGGCGTATCATGCGCAAACGTGGCCCCTTCATCGTGCTGCAGGAAGTCTCCGGCCAGATTCAGCTCTACGTCGACAAGAAGGGCCTGCCGGAAGCGCTGCTCGAGGACATCAAGAGCTGGGATATCGGTGACATCGTCGGTGCCAGTGGTCCGGTGCACAAATCCGGCAAGGGCGATCTGTACGTCATGATCGAAAGCGCCCAGCTGATGACCAAGAACCTGCGCCCGCTGCCGGACAAGTTCCACGGTCTGTCCGATCAGGAAATGCGCTATCGCCAGCGTTATGTCGACCTGATCATGAACGAGCAGTCACGCCGCACCTTCGCGCTGCGTGCCGGCATCGTCGCCTCCATCCGTCGCTTCCTCAGCGAGCGCGGCTTCATGGAAGTCGAGACGCCGATGCTGCAGCAGATTCCGGGTGGCGCGACCGCGCGTCCGTTCATCACGCACCACAATGCGCTGGACATGGAAATGTACCTGCGCATCGCGCCGGAGCTGTACCTCAAGCGTCTGGTGGTGGGTGGCTTCGAGCGCGTGTTCGAGATCAACCGCAACTTCCGCAACGAAGGGCTGTCGACGCGTCACAACCCCGAGTTCACCATGCTCGAGTTCTACTGGGCCTACGCGGACTACCGTGACCTGATCGCGCTCACCGAAGACATGATCCGCACCGCGGCCCAGGAAGTGCTCGGCACCACGCAGATCACCTGTCAGGGCAGCGAGTACGACCTGAGCCAGCCGTTCATCCAGATGACCATGCGCGAGTCGATCATCAAGTACGGCGATGGCATCACCGAAGCCGACCTGGCCGATTACGACGCCGCGCGCGCCACGGCCGAGCGTCTCGGTATCCAGGTCAAGCCGATCTGGGGGCTGGGCAAGCTCGAGACCGAGATCTTCGAGGAAGTCGCCGAGCACCGTCTCGACCAGCCGACCTTCATCACCGAATATCCGGCCGAAGTCAGCCCGCTGGCGCGTCGCAACGATGCCAACCCGCACGTGACCGATCGCTTCGAGTTCTTCGTCGGTGGCCGCGAGATCGCCAATGGCTTCTCGGAGCTCAACGACGCCGAAGATCAGGCCGAGCGCTTCCAGGCCCAGGTGGCCGAGAAGGACGCCGGTGATGATGAGGCCATGTTCTACGACGCCGACTACGTGCGCGCGCTGGAATACGGCATGCCGCCGACCGCCGGTGAAGGCATCGGCATCGACCGTCTGGTGATGCTGCTGACCGACAGCGCCTCCATCCGCGACGTGCTGCTGTTCCCGGCGATGCGTCCGCAGCAGGGCTGAGCAGTCGGCCGCCAGCCCGTCACGATGGCGCATAATGACGCGCCATCGTGACGGGCCACGCTGAGGGCACCCACAACGCCTCCGATCCCTGATCGGGGGCGTTGTGGTCTCTGGCTCACACGAATGACTGACGACGAGTGCCTCGCGGGGCATGATCGGTGCCGATGAGGCAAGGTGGCGCTTGGCTTTGTTGCCCGCGAGCGGCCATAATGGTCGGCGTCCAGTCTGCTGGCGCCCTGGCACTGCCAGGGTAACGCGCTGGACGCCTCGAGGCTCACCCGCATCGCGTGCCTGCTTTATGAGCGGCGCTGCCATCCACGGTGTGTCCTGTCTCGGAATTGTCCCTGAATGTCCTGGAGAGTGCAGAATGAAGCTGCTTAACCGTTCCGCCCTGAGCGTCAAGCCGACCCAGGCGTTTGTCGACTGGATCAACTCGCTGGAATCCGAAGGCGAGGGAGGCGAGGATCTGGCGCTGGAGGATGTCAATCAGGAGAGCACCGTCTACCTGATTCCCGAGATGGACACGCGTGAGGCGCTGGATGGCTTCGTCTCCGAGCGCTGGCTGGACGTGCTGGAAAGCGAGCTGCGCGCCTGGGAAGAAGATACCCGTCATTGGCCGGAGCCGATGGACAAGGCACTCTTCGAGCGCTTCCTGACTGTCGAGCACAGCTATCTGGCGGTCGACCTGGACGACGAGGCACCGCTGGAAGTCAGCGAAGTCGATGACGAGCTGCTGGCCGATCTGGACTGAATCTCCGGTGTGATCGCGCCGATTGCCAGACGCGTGATGAACGCCGTCGCCGTACTTTCCGCAAGAGCCGCCAGCAAGCGCCGTCAGCAATGACTGTCAGTGATGGCGACAGACGCTACAATGGCCTCGGGCAAAATGCCCGAGGCCATTTGCGTTGTGGCGATCGCATCGTCACCCTCATTTTTCCGCATGTCCGTCGTGCGGCTTCCCCCCTTCAAGGAGATTGCGCATGAGCATCCAGACCCAGATAGACACCAAGCTCGCGACGCTTGACCCGTTGATGGTCGAAGTCGTCAACGAGAGCCATATGCATAGCGTGCCGGCCAACTCCGAGACCCACTTTAAGGTCACGCTGGTCAGCGATCGCTTCAGCGGCCTGTCGCGGGTCAAGCGTCACCAGCAGCTGTATGCCTTGCTCAGCGAAGAGCTGGATGGCCCGGTGCACGCACTGGCGCTGCACCTGTACACCGCGCAGGAGTGGGCGGCACGCGGCGGCGAGATTCCGGATTCCCCCAACTGTCTGGGCGGCGGCAAGCACTGACCATGACCCCTGAACCACAACGCCTGCAATATCTGGACGCGATGGGACTGACCGCCTGGGTCGGTCGCTATCAGCTGCCCAATGCCTTGCCCACCCAGGCGTGTGACTGGCCCGAGCCGCAAGCGGCGGAGGCGGTCGCGCCTCAGGCGCGCCTGCACGCGCTGATCGATGAGACGCCGCGTCCGCCTGCTGCCCACCAGACGGCGGATGCCAGCCATGGCTCCTCCACTCAGGCTGGCGGCATGGCCGGCAGCGCGACGCCACGCCCGCCAGGGCCTTCTCCGGCCTCGAGTGCACGCGCCTTGCTGGGCATGGCGCCGGCGGCGGTCGAAGCCCCCGCTGCGGCTGCCTCGCCGACGCCCGGCGCTGCCGAGACCAGCAGCACGGCCTCTTGGGGGACGCCGCCGACGCAGGTCTCGGCCGAGGCACCGGCAGCAGATGAGGCAGTGACGCCGCCAGCAGCAGACAAGCCGCCACTGCGCTTCAGCGTTCAGCTGGCGGCGCTGGAAGGGCGCTGGTTGATCATGCTGCCCGGTGACGAGGCACCGCATCTGGAAGGGGAAGCCTTGCTCAAGGCGTTGTGGCGCGCCGCCGGTATCGAGGCGGCATCAGGGCTTTCCTTCAGCCATTTCCGCTGGCCGTTGTTGCCCAACCTCAAGGCCAGTGCGCCACTCGAGGAAGCCCGCGAAGGATTGCATGCCTTCCTGAGTGGCCCGGCGCGTCGTGGTTGGCAGCCGGAGCGGCTGTTGATCTTCGGCAGCGATGAGGCCAGCGAGACGCTGCGCGAGGTGCTCGGTATCACCGCTTCCCAGCGCGGCGAGGCGACCTCCAGTCTGCTGAGCCTGCCGGTCTGGCAGGGACCGGCGCTGTCGGCGCTGGCGCGCTCCAGTGACGCCAAGCGCAAACTGTGGCCGCTGTTGATCCGCTGGGGGCGCGAGTGGCAGTCGGCATCGCCGCAGACGGACGCCTCATGAGCGAGTCAGCTGCCCGGCGCCTCGAGCTGCGTGAGCTGGCCGATGATCAAGCGACTCTGCTGGCGCTTGAGGCCATCGAGGCCAGCCAGGCACATGGCCTGAGCCAGTCACAGCTGATCGAGGTGCTCAACGATGACGCGCGCTGCGTGCTGGGCGCCTGGTGGCAGGCCTGTGAATCGTCGGGCGGTGAGGCGTCGACTGCAGAACTGATCGGCTTCGTGGTGCTGGCGCGCGGGCCCTTCGAGGCCGAGATCGAGGCGATCACCGTGCACGCCGCGCAGCGCGGGCAGGGCGTCGGTGCACGCCTTTTGGCCGCCGCCATCGCGCAGGCGCGTGACTGGCAACGTGACTCGGGACTTGAGCGTCTGCTGCTGGAGGTGCGCGCCAGCAATGCCGCCGCCGCAGCCCTCTATGCGAAAGCCGGTTTCACCCGGGATGGAGTGCGCAAGGGCTACTATCCGCTGGCGGATGGCGGGCGAGAAGATGCCTGGCTCATGTCGCTGCCGCTGGTGTGATCCTGGCCCTTCTGTCTTGGGCTCCGGCATCGCTCTGGTGCTGGTGCCGACACGAAAACGCCGCCGACAGTCTCCTGTCGGCGGCGTTTTCATGAGGCCCTGCTCATGAACTCTTGTTCAAGCGCTCCTGTTCAAGAGCCAGTGTTCAAGAGTGCATGTTCACGCGGCCCAGCGCGCAGGACGCGCGGGAGCATCAGGCGCTCTGGGTTTCGCTCTCGGTCTCGCTGAAGCGAGCGACCAGCGCTTCCAGACGCTGTGCCCACTGGTCACGCTCTTCCTGCAGTTGAGTGTTGGTCTGGCGCAGCTGCTCCAGCTCTTCGCCCTGGCCTGTCTTGGCTTCGGTCAGGCGCTGGTTCTCTTCCTTCAGCTCTTCGACTTCCATCTTCAGCATCTCGATGCTGTCGATGGCCTGGCCGACTTTCTGCTCAAGTTGGGTAAAGAGTTCGGTGCTCATGCTATCTCCTTGTCGAGTCACGGTCGTGGCCCGAGGGGGTTCGTTGAGGGCGGTAAAGGTATGCGGTAAATGCTGGTGCGATGAATATCGGCCATGTCGGGAATCCTTGCCGGATGGCGCAGCGATACCCGCCTGCAGGCAGACTACGACGCCGCCTGAGTCGACACAAGTGGGAAGGTGGCTCAGGCGGGCGGATGGCGCCGATACAGGCGGCCATGACTGTCGCCGGCACGGCTTTCCCGGTGCAGCTGCCAGTTGGCGGGCACCACGGGGTCGAGACCGGATTCCACTTCCAGATAGATCATGGCGTCATCGCTCAGCCAGCCATGCGCTTCGAGCAGTGCGCAGCTCGCGGCGGCCAGCTCGAGCCGGAAGGGCGGGTCGAGCAGCACCAGGTCCATGCCGCCCGCGGCGGGAGCGGCCGTCTCGAGCCAGTGCAGGACATCGCCGGTCACCACCTGTGTTGGCAGGCTGTCGCCGTTGGCGAGGGTCGCGAGATTGGCCTCGAGCGCACGCGCGACGCGGCTGTCGCGCTCCACGAAGGTGACATGCGCCGCCTCACGCGACAGCGCCTCGAGGCCCAGCGCGCCGCTGCCGGCATAGAGGTCAAGCACGCGGGCGCCGCCGACATGAAAGCCCAGCCAGTTGTAGAGCGTCTCACGCACGCGGTCGGGCGTCGGGCGCAGGCCCGGTGCGTCGATCACGTTGAGCAGGCGGCGCTTGAAGCGCCCGCCGATGATGCGCAGGCGACCTGGCCCGCCGGCGGCCTGGCCACGCTTGCCGCTCTGTTTGTCAGCGCGCGAGGGCGCGTTGGATTTGCCCCGTGCGGGGCCTTGGGAGGATGCGCGTTTTTTCATGCCGCGAGTCTAGCATGTGCGACGCCGGATGCCGCGCGGTGCGTACCTTCAGCCCCGAAGGGATGGTAGGATGACGCCACTTTCACGAGTTCAGGACTGTCTCGCCATGTTCGGTTTTTTCAAGCGCAAGAAACACAAGGCTCAGGAGCAGAAAGCCTCCGAGCAGCAGGCCCTCGAGCAACAGGCTCTTGAACAGACACAAGACGCCACGCCCCACGAGCAAGCCGATGCCGAGCAGGCAGCGCGGCTCGAGGCGAAGCGTCTCGAGGCCGAGAAGGTAGAGGCAGAGCGCCTTGCCGGTGAAGAGGCGGCTCGGGTCGAGGCTCAGAAGGCCGAAGAGCAGCAGGCCGAGGCTCAGAAGCTCGAAGAGCAGAAGGCCGAAGCTGAAGCCGAGCGCCGCGCCTCTGAACAGGCGGCTGCCGATCAGGCCGCCAAGGCCGAAGCCGAGCGCATCGCGCAGGAACGCGCAGCGCAGGAGCAGGCCGCTCAGGAACAGGCCGCCCGAGACGAAGCGGAGCGCATCGCCCAGGAGCAGGCCGCTGCAGAACGCGTCGCCGCCGAAAAGGCCGCCCGGGAAGAGGCGGAACGTCTGGCTGCCGAGCAGGCCGCCCAGGCAGAGGCCGAGCGCATCGCTGCCGAACAGGCCGCTCAGGCCCGTGCGGAAGAAGCCGCCAGTGAAGCGCGTGCCGAAGAGGCGCGTATCGCGGCTCGCGAGGAAGAAGAGCGTCAGGCCGCCGCGCAGCTGGCCGCCATCGAGGCCGAAGAGCAGGCCGCGCTGGAACAGGCTCGCCAGGAAGAAGAAGCACGTGCCGCCGAGGCTGCCGCCGCTGGCGCAGACGTCGTGGTCGAGGATGACGCTGCGCGTGATACGGCCCGCGATGGTCGGGAAAAGCCGCGTCGTGGCTTCTTCGCGCGCATCAAGGCAGGTCTTGGCAAGACACGCGCCAATCTGACCGAGGGCGTCGCCAGCCTGTTCCTCGGCAAGAAGCAGATCGATGACGAGCTGATGGAAGACCTCGAGACCCAGCTGCTGATGGCAGACGTGGGCATCGAGGCGACCACCGAGATCATCGACAACCTGACCGCGCGTATCTCGCGCAAGGAATTGAAGGAGCCGCAGGCGCTCTACGAAGCGCTGCAGGAAGAGCTGCGCGTGATGCTGGCGCCGGTCGCCAAGGACCTGGAGCTGCCGCCCAAGGGCAGCGGTCCCTTCGTGATCCTGATGATCGGCGTCAACGGCGTCGGCAAGACCACCACCATCGGCAAGCTGGCCAAGCGCTATCAGAGCCAGGGCCGCAGCGTGATGCTGGCGGCGGGCGATACCTTCCGCGCCGCGGCGGTGGAGCAGCTCAAGGTGTGGGGCGAGCGCAACAAGGTGCCGGTCATCGCTCAGCATACCGGCGCCGACAGTGCCTCGGTCATCTATGACGCCCTGGAAGCCGCCAAGGCGCGTAACGTCGATATCCTGATCGCCGATACCGCGGGCCGCCTGCACAACAAGAGCCACCTGATGGAAGAGCTCAAGAAGGTGCAGCGCGTGATGGCCAAGCTGGATGTGTCCGCGCCCCACGAGGTGATGCTGGTGCTGGATGCCGGTACCGGCCAGAACGCGCTGTCACAGGCCTCCACCTTCCATGAAGCGGTCAACATCACGGGCCTTACGCTGACCAAGCTGGATGGGACCGCCAAGGGCGGCATCATCTTCGCGCTGGCCAAGCAGCTCAATCTGCCGATCCGCTATATCGGTGTCGGGGAAGGTGTCGATGACCTGCGTCCCTTCGCGGCTGATGACTTCGTCAGTGCCCTGTTTGCACGTGCTGGCGATGAGGCAAGCGAAGAGGCCAACGCCGAGTCGCGCGAGGCATGATTGCCTTCGAGCATGTCGGCAAGCGCTATGGAGGGCGCTTCGATGCACTGGCCGGGCTCGACTTCAGGGTCGAGCGTGGCGAGATGGTCTTTCTGACAGGCCATTCCGGTGCCGGCAAGAGCTCGTTGCTCAAGCTGATCATGCTCCTCGAGCGCCCCTCGCGTGGGCGCATTCTGGTGGCGGGGCACGATATCGGGCGACTGCATACCTCCCAGGTGCCGTATTACCGCCGCCAGATCGGCGTGGTCTTCCAGGACCACCAGCTGCTGACCGACCGCAACATCTTCCACAACGTGGCCCTGCCGCTGATGATCCAGGGGGTTCCGCCGCGTGAACAGGCGCGGCGGGTGCGGGCGGCGCTCGACAAGGTCGGCCTTCTGCATCGTGAGAAGGCGCTGCCGATCGAGCTGTCCGGTGGTGAGCAGCAGCGGGTCGGCATCGCGCGCGCCGTGGTCAACAAGCCCGCGCTGCTGCTGGCTGATGAGCCGACCGGCAATCTGGATCCGGCACTGTCCGCCGACATCATGCGTCTGTTCGAGGACTTCAATCGCATCGGTACCACGGTGATGATTGCCAGCCACGATCTGGCGCTGATTGCCCGCCTGCACCATCGCACGCTGGAGCTGTCCGATGGTCGTCTGATCGCCGACAAGGATGCCCGATGAGCCCCCCGCGTTCCCGCAACGAGTCTCCCTCTTCTTCACGCGAGCGTGGCCAGCCCCGCGCCGAGACGCGTACCCGCAAGGCCGCCGCGCAGGCGCCTGAATCACCGGAGGCCGCCGAGCGTGCGGCGCGCAAGGGTGCGCGCTCCAGTCGTGTCTCGGTCGAGAGCCGCTACCGCAGCTGGCTGCGTCATCACGCTGCCATGGCGCGCGACAGCGCACGCCGCCTGCTGGTCGCGCCCATCGCCAGCCTGCTGACCATGCTGGCCATCGCCATCGCACTGACGTTGCCGGCGGCGCTGTGGCTGGCACTGGACAGCGCACGCCTGCTCGACAATGAGCTCAATGACAGCGCCCAGCTCACCCTCTATCTCGAGACCTCGGTCGACGAGAGCCAGGCGCTGACGCTGTCGGACTCGCTGCGCGATGCCGCCGGTGTCGGGGGAGTGCGCCTGATCACCGCCGCCGAGGGCATGCAGGAATTCGCCCAGGCGCTGGACCTCAAGCGCTCGCTGAGTCTGCTGGATGACAACCCCCTGCCGGCCAGCATCGTCATCACGCCGCTGGACACCACGCCGGAGTCCGTCCGCGCCCTGGCCACGCGCCTCGAGGGCGAGCCGGGTGTCGCCAGCGCACGTCTGGATCTGGCCTGGCTCGAGCGTCTGCGCCAATTGGGTGAGCTGGGTCAGAAAGTGACGCTGGGACTCGCGTTACTCTTCGGGCTGGGCGTGTTGCTGGTGGTGGGCAATACCATCCGCCTGTCCGTGGAGAGTCGCCGCCAGGAGATCGAGGTCGTGACCCTGATCGGGGCGACCCACGCCTTCGTGCGGCGTCCCTTCCTCTACAGCGGTGCCTGGTACGGTCTGGGAGGAGGGCTGCTGGCCTGCGGAATCCTGGCACTTGGCGGCAACTGGCTGGCGGCACCCGTGACGGCCCTTGTACAAAGTTATGGCGGCAACTATGTGTTGCCCGCGCTGGGCGTTGCAGGGGGTGCCACGCTGCTGTTTTCGAGTACAATATTGGGCTGGATAGGGGCCTGGATCGCGGTCGGACGTCATCTGGCGAGTATTTCTCCGCGCTGATTCCGATTATTTTTCGCGGTTTTCAGCCAGTATTTCTGCCCAGGAAGGTCAAAAGTTACGTTCCGACAACATTCCTGTCGGGCGTCAGTGAAGGGGGCTGGTGGGCGGTTAAACGCACCACACACCCGACAGCGTTACGAAGTGCTACTCGTCATGACAATTGTACACGCCATGTACAGCTATTGACGGGAACCTGTCCCACCCTTCACAGTCTCACTACTTGCATGCGTGTTAGGCAACCATGGAGACATCTGCACTATGAGCACCAGTCTTCAGCCACTTGGCCACCTGTCACCGGGTCAAGATCTAAACGGCTATATTCAGTCGGTGAACCGTATCGCTGTGCTTACTGCCGAAGAAGAGCATGAGCTGGCCCTGCGGTTGCATGAAGAGAATCATCTGGAGTCGGCCCGCCGACTCGTCATGTCGCACCTGCGCTTTGTCGTGCATATCGCGCGCAGCTACAGCGGCTATGGCTTGCAGCAGGCGGACCTGATCCAGGAAGGTAACGTCGGCCTGATGAAGGCGGTCAAGCGTTTCGACCCGCATCAGGGCGTACGCCTCGTCTCCTTTGCCGTGCATTGGATCAAGGCCGAGATTCACGAGTTCGTGCTGCGCAACTGGCGCATCGTGAAGGTCGCGACCACCAAGGCTCAGCGCAAGCTGTTCTTCAACCTGCGTGGCGCCAAGAAGCGTCTTGCCTGGTTGAACAACGATGAAGTGGATGCCATCGCGGGCGATCTGGACGTCAAACCTGCCGTAGTGCGTGAGATGGAAAGCCGTCTCTCCGCCCATGATGCAGGCTTCGACGCCGGCCCCAGCGACGACGAGAGCTCTGCCTATCAGGCGCCGGCCAACTATCTGGAAGATCACAGCCTCGATCCGGCTGCCCAGGTGGAACAGCAGGACCTGGAAGACGATTCCCACGGTCGTCTGCTCAAGGCGCTGGCGGCACTGGATGAGCGCTCACGCGACATCCTCCAGCAGCGTTGGCTGAGCGACAACAAGTCGACTCTGCACGAGCTTGCTGACATCTATGGCGTCTCTGCCGAGCGTATCCGTCAGCTCGAGAAGAACGCGATGAAGAAGCTGCGTGAATCGATGGGTGACATGAGCGAAGGCTTCGCTGCCTGAGCTTGATGACCCCATGACATGAGCCCGCGATTTTCAGGCTCGCTGTCACGTGAAAATGCCCCGCCGGGTTTCCCGGCGGGGCATTTTCGTTGAGGGAGAGTGGATCCCGAGGAATCCGTCGTTATTGGTTGAACACTGCAACACAATGTTTCATTCTGTCACACTAAGACATGAAACATTTCTACTGGTGACCCCGTGGACCCGACCTCCCCGCACGTCAATGGCACGCATTCGCTGTGGCGAATCTTTGGGCTCAATGCAGCCTTGATGGTGGTATTGGGTGGCCTGTTTCTGGCCAGCCAATGGTTTGATGTGCGTGAACAGGAAATGCGTCGCCTGGAGCTGCTGGATACCCAGCTGCATATCTCCACCGAGCAGCTGATCGCCAATGTCTCGCGCGAGATGATGGTGCTGGAGCGCGTGTTGAGCAGCGAAGGCAAGGAGCTGTGGCGTGGCTCGCTGGATAGCGCGCTGGGCCGTCATCCCTCTCTGGTCTCGCTGATGGTGGTGCCGTTTGCCGATTACCGCGGCAGCAGCCTGCGTCAGATCGGCGTGGGGCGCAGTTGCAGCTGGCAGCTGACCCAGCCGGAAGCCCAGGCGCTGCCCGGGCGCAGCAGCCTGCTGTTCGGCTCGGCACTGCCGCTGGCATCCGGTCAGCCGGGCTTGCCGTTCTACCGTCACATGGATATCGAAGGCATGTCCTGGTTGCTGATCGGCTGCCTGGATTTCTCCGAGTCACGCAGCCTGCTGGCCAACCCGAATTCCGATGATGGGCAGCGCCTGCGCCTGTTTTCCACCAACGGTCTGCTGCTGTTCTCGAGCCCCCAGGAGCATGCGCTGGGCGTGACCGGCAAGCTGCCGCTGTCCTCGATGGCCAACATGGGCAAGTACATCTCCGAGCGTGGTGTGCGTCGCTATCATGTGCCGGGCTTTGACGGCCGGCCGCGCATGGCGGCGGGCAGCTATATCGCACCGCTCAAGCTGTTCAGCGTCGTGAGTCAGCCACTCTCCAGCCTGTGGTGGCTGTGGTGGAATCGTATCTGGTTCGGCATGCTGCTCGGCGGCATCTTCCTGGTCGTGCTGGTGGTCGTGGTGGCGCGTGCCGAGCGCAAGCGCGCTGAGCGCCACGATGAGCTGGAGGGCGCACTCGAGTCGATGACGGCGCGCTCTCGCACCCTGGTGACGCTGATGGATAACCTGCCGGGCGTGGTGTATCGCATCGAGGTCAACACCGGTGTGCTGACCTTCATCAGCAACGGCTCGGCCGAGCTGTTCGGTCGCTCGGCCGAATCACTGGTCGGCGCCGGCATCACCCTGACCGAGCTGATCCATCAGGAAGACCGCCAGTCCGTCAGCGCCGCTCGCCACTGGGCGATGTGCGCGCAGATGCGCCATGAGCAGGTCTTCCGCATCATCGCTGACCATGAGCGTTGGGTGCTGGACCGCAGCGTGATGATCGAGGGCGAGGATGGCGTGCGCTACTGGGAAGGCCTGCTGCTCGACATCAGTGCGCACAAGGAATCCGAGCGTCAGCTCGATTTCCTGGCGCGCCATGACGCCCTGACGGGGCTCTATAACCGCAAGGCCTTCATGGCGGCGGCCGACGAGCGCGTCGCGGCGGGTGGCTTGATGATCTACGCCGATATCGACCGTTTCTCGACCGTCAATGATGGTCTGGGCCATGAAGCCGGTGACCAGCTGCTGGTCGCGGTCGGCGAGCGTCTGCGTCGTCTGCTGCCACCGGGTGGTCTGGTGGCACGTCTGGGGGCCGATGAGTTCGGTCTCTACCTGCCGCATGGCAATGATGATCCGGCGCAGGTGGTGGAAGAGATCCAGCAGAAGGTCGAGCGTCCCTTCACGATTCTGGGGCGCCCGCTGATCGTCAGCCTGACCGCCGGCTATGTGCTGTCCGAGACCAATGGCGATGCCCAGGCGCTGATGCTGAATGCCGATGTGGCGCTCTATCACGCCAAGTCGCGCGGCGATCATGCGCTGCGCTGGGAGTCCTCGCTGGACAAGCATGTCGCCTCGCGCATGACGCTGGAGCAGGATCTGCGTCAG
Organism: Cobetia amphilecti; assembly: GCF_020217465.1. Lineage (GTDB taxonomy): Bacteria > Pseudomonadota > Gammaproteobacteria > Pseudomonadales > Halomonadaceae > Cobetia > Cobetia amphilecti. The sequence continues at coordinate 3,780,548 of NZ_CP084115.1, read as the reverse complement.
GCCATCGGCAGCGAGCAGCTCTATCTGCATTACCAGCCGCAGCTGGATAGCCACGGTGAGCTGCAGGGTGTCGAGGCGCTGCTGCGCTGGCAGCATCCGGAGCTGGGCATGATCTCGCCGGCCCAGTTCATTCCGCTGGCCGAAGAGACCGGTCTGATCTTCCGTCTCGGACGGTTCGTGCTCGAGGAAGCCTGTGCCCAGATGGTGCGCTGGCAGGACGCCGGCCTTCACATGCCGCGCATGGCGGTCAATCTGTCGGCGCGCCAGCTGACCTCGGGCTACGAGAACGAAGTCTTTGGCGTGCTGGAAAGCCAGAAGCTGTCGCCGACGCGGCTGGAAGTCGAGGTGACCGAGACGCTGCTGATCCAGGACATGGAAGGGGGGCTTGCGGTGCTCGGCGCGCTGCGTGAGCTGGGCGTGCGTGTGGCGCTGGATGACTTCGGGCAGGGCTATTCGTCGCTGTCCTATCTGTCATCCCTGCCGCTGGATGTGCTCAAGGTCGACCGCAGCTTCGTGATGAAGATGGATGCTGTCGCCGGCTCTGACGGTGGTATCCGCTGCCCCAATCAGCAGGCCATCCAGCTGGTCGGTGCCGTGATCAGCCTGGGGCACTCGCTGGGCCATGAGATCGTCGCCGAGGGAGTCGAGACGGACGTGCAGTTCGAGGAGCTCAAGCGGCTGGGTTGCGACACCTATCAGGGCTACCTGCTGGCGCGGCCGATGTCCGCCGAGGCCATACTGGAGCGCTTCAGCGTCAACGCCTGAGGTGCCGTCCGTGCAGTCCGACCCCATCCCACCCCACCCGGTGGTGACATGAGAAGGCCTGACCCAGAAAGAACGCCCCGCCTGCAATGACTGCAGGCGGGGCGTTCTTTTTGGTGTGGCGCATGCGCGCGAGACAAACCCCTCAGACGGCAATGCGCTCCTGACTGCTCAGCAGCAGGTCGCGGCTCAGCAGCTGCCACTGGTCTTCCCAGTGCTCGGTCGGGCGCTTGCGATAGTCGCTGCGCACGTACTGGCCGATACGACCTTCCGCACACGCCAGCAGCAGGTTGGCCGCTGCCGTGACGGTGATGGCCGGTCGCAGTCCTTCGCGAGGCTCGGCTTCGCGCAGTACCTGCTTGATCTGCGTCTCGAGGCGCTCGAACAGCTGCGCCATGCGCGTGCGCAGGCGTGCCGTCTCGCCGGTGAGGGCATCACCATTGAGGAGGCGACACAGCCCCGGATTCTTCTCGGCAAAGCCCAGCAGCAGGCTCAGGATGTGATGCACCCTGGCATGCGCGGTGTCGTTGTCCTGAATGATCAGCGCGATACGCTCGAACAGCGTGCTCTCGATGAATTCGATCAGTCCTTCGAACATGCGTGCCTTGCTGGGGAAGTGACGATAGAGCGCCGCCTCCGAGACACCGACCTGTCGTGCCAGTGCTGCAGTCGTGATGCGTTTGCCGCTGTCCTCTTCCAGCATCAGAGCGAGTGCCTGGAGGATCTGTTCGCGACGTGATTGTTTTGGATTCGCCTGCGTCATGGAATCTTGTCGTTTATCGCGGCCTGCAGCAGTGTGCTACGGGCGGGTCCGTGTCCTGAGGCATGTCGCTTGCCTCGCGCGAAACACCGGGGCCGAGCCCCGGCTTGTCACCTTACGCCTTGTCAGTGTCCGCTTCCGCGTTGCTGATCAACGTGCCGACCCCGGCATTGGTGAAGATTTCCAGCAGGGTCGCATGTGGCACGCGGCCATCGATGATGTGAGCACTGCGCACGCCTTGCTTCACGGCGTCCAGTGCACAGCTGATCTTGGGCAGCATGCCACCGTAGATGGTGCCATCCTCGATCAGGCCATCCACCGCCTCGGTGGTCAGGCCGGTCATGACTTCGCCTTGTGCGTTCATCAGGCCAGCCACGTTGGTCAGCAGCATCAATTTCTCCGCGCCCAGTGCCTCGGCGACCTTGCCGGCGACCAGGTCGGCATTGATATTGTAGCTGCGACCCTCGGCATCGACCCCGATGGGCGCGATGACGGGAATGAAATCGTTGCGTGTCAGCAGTTCGATCAGGTCCGTGGAGACATGCTCGACTTCACCGACATGACCAATGTCGATGATTTCAGAGGCATTCATGCCCGGCGTCTGGCCGCTGACCTTGAGCTGGCGGGCGCGAATCTGGCCGCTATCCTTGCCGGTCAGGCCGATGGCCTTGCCGCCGCTCTGGTTGATTAGGTTGACGATGCCCTTGTTGACCAGGCCGCCCAGCACCATCTCGACCACGTCCATGGTCTCGGAATCCGTGACGCGCATGCCATCGACGAAGCGCGATTCGATGTTCAGCTTCTCGAGCAGCGCGCCGATCTGCGGGCCGCCGCCATGCACGACCACCGGATTGATGCCGACTTCCTTCATCAACACCATGTCGCGAGCGAAGGAGTCGATCAAGGCTTCTTCGGTCATGGCGTTGCCGCCGTACTTGACCACCACGGTCTTGCCCGAGAACTGCTGGATATAGGGCAGGGCTTCGGACAGGACCTCGACCACCTGATGCGGGTCGCGGTTGGCGTGGCTCATCAGCGTATCACTCCACAGAAAATGGTCCGGAAAGAGAGTCCGGACACTGTCACTCGAAACGGTCTTTCAGCACGCGCGGTGCGCGCTGTCATGCAAATCGGTTGCTTCAGGCACCTGATGCGCCCGGATGAGCGGCTGCAGTGCCTGGCAAGGCGAGGGCGGCGATCAAGCGGCAGACCGCCGCCCCCGTTGCGGCTCATGCCATCCTGTCGATGGCGAGCGAGTGCGGGATCAGAACGGTGCCTGGATGCTCGGCTCGGCCTGCTTCAGCGCGGCGCGGAAGCTGTCCTTGATGCGCTCCAGTGCGGCTTCCGACTTGCCTTCGAAGCGCAGCACCAGCATCGGCGTGGTGTTGGAGGCGCGGCACAGGCCCCAGCCATCGGCGTAGTCGACACGAATGCCGTCCAGCGTGGTCTTGACGCCGTCGCTGCCGAAGTCGCCTTCACTGGCCAGTCGCTCGACGATAGCGAACTTGTTCTCGTCGGTCACTTCCACATTGATCTCGGGGGTGCCGAGGTCCTGCGGGAAGCGGGCGAAGAAGGTGTCGGCATCGACATCCTGCTTGGCGAGGATTTCCAGCAGGCGCGCAGCGCCGTAGATGCCGTCATCGAAGCCGAACCAGCGCTCCTTGAAGAAGATGTGGCCGCTCATCTCGCCGGCCAGTGCTGCGCCGGTTTCCTTCATGCGTGCCTTGATCAGCGAGTGGCCGGTGCGCCACATTTCCGGCGTGCCGCCGGCTTTCTCGATCACGGTCGCCAGGTTGCCGGTGCACTTGACGTCGAAGATGATGCGCGCGCCCGGCACGCGTTCGATCAGGTCTTCCGACAGCGCCATCATCAGGCGGTCCGGGTAGAGGATCTCGCCCTTGGGCGTCACGACGCCGAGGCGGTCGCCGTCACCATCAAAGGCCAGACCGATGTCCGCGCCGGTTTCCTGCATGGTCTTGATCAGGTCCTGCAGGTTTTCCGGCTTGCCCGGATCCGGGTGGTGATTCGGGAAGTTGCCGTCGATCTCGTCGAACAGCGGCACGGTGTCGACGCCCAGGCGACGGATCAGCTCCGGGCCCAGCTCGCCGGCCACGCCGTTGCCGCAATCGACCACGGCCTTGAGCGGACGCTTGACGACCACATCACCGGTTATCTGCTCCAGATAGCGCTCACGCACGTCCTCTTCACGCAGGCTGCCTTCGCCTTGCGCCAGATCGCCTTCCTGCAGGCGACGATAGAGGTCGGTGATGGTGTCGCCGGACAGGGTCTCACCGGCCAGCACGATCTTCAGGCCGTTGTAGTTGGCCGGGTTGTGGCTGCCGGTCAGCATCACGCCGGAGCGGGTGCCTTCCAGGATATTGGTGGCGTAGTAGAGCACCGGTGTCGGCACCATGCCGATGTCGACGACATCACGGCCGGCATCACGCAGGCCCGCGATCAGCGCCTTGGACAGGCGCGGGCCGGAGAGACGGCCGTCACGCGCGACCACGACGGTGGATTCACCGCGTGCCGCGGCTTCGCTGCCGATGGATTGGCCGATGGCGCGCACGCCGTCTTCGGTGAGGGTCTCATCCACGATGCCACGGATATCGTAGGCGCGGAAAATTGAAGCGGGTACCTGACTCATGGTGCATCCCTGTCGGTTGAATCAATCGTGAAGTCGCTTGAGGCGTCATGCGTCTCGAACGCTATCGCTGCATGACGATCAGTGTGGAAACCTGCATGGCTTCCTTGTGACCGGAAGCCCGGCAGCCGACGCAAGCCTGCCGCTCGGCTGCCCTCTGGCATGACGGGTCAATCAGTGGCGACCGGAGTGGCCGAAGCCGCCTTCGCCGCGCTGGCTGGCCTCGAATTCAGAGACTTCCACCAGCTCCGCCTGTACCACTGGCACTAGCACGTACTGTGCCAGACGCTCGCCGGGTTCCAGCACGAACTCGCTGTTGCCGCGGTTCCAGACCGAGATCATCAGTTCGCCCTGGTAGTCGGAGTCGATCAGGCCGACCAGATTGCCCAGCACGATGCCGTGTTTGTGCCCCAGACCGGAGCGCGGCAGGATCATGCCGGCCAGTGCGGGGTCGGCGATGTGGATCGCCAGCCCGGTGCGCACCAGCTCACAGGCGCCCGGCGCCAATGTCAGCGGCGCGTCGAGCAGTGCGCGCAGGTCCATGCCGGCGCTGCCGGGAGTGGCGTGATGCGGCAGCGGGTAATCGCGAACGCGCTCGTCGAGAATCTTGAGTTCGAGCCGGGGGCGGGTCATCTAGGGTGCTTCCTGATCGTCGGTGACAGTCGGTGTAACGGTCTGGATGGCAGGGTCGAGGCTGACCCTGTGCTGATGGAGTGCCAGGGCGCGCTTCAGAATCGCGCGCGCCAGTTCCGTCTTGGGACAGGCCGCGATGGCCTGTTCGTGTTGCGTGTTCGTGTTCTGATCGAGCGGCTGCCACAGCAGGGTGGCGGCATTGCTGTCGCTGCCGAAGCCAAGGCCCGGCGTGCTCACATCATTGGCGACGATCATGTCGAGCTGTTTACGTGCAAGCTTATCGCGTGCATAGCGCAGCACATCGCGGGTCTCGGCGGCGAAGCCGATCACCAGTGGCGCCCGCTGACCGGCGGCGCGGCGTGCCTGCGTCTGGGCGGCGATACCGGCGATGATGTCCGGATTGCGGGTCAGCGTGACCTGCATCTGCTCCTCGCCCGACTGCTTCTTGAGCTTGTGGTCGGCGACCGTGGCCGGGCGGAAGTCGGCGACTGCCGCGCAGCCGATGAAGAGGTCGCTCTCGCTGGCGGCTGCCTCGGCGGCGGCCTGCATGTCCAGCGCGGATTCGACATCGATGCGCTCGACGCCAGCCGGGGTCGCCAGCGCCACCGGGCCACTGATCAGGCGCACGCTGGCGCCCAGCGCCGCGGCCTCGGCGGCCAGCGCATAGCCCATCTTGCCGGAGCTGTGATTGCTCAGATAGCGCACCGGGTCCAGCGGCTCGCGGGTCGGGCCGGCGGTGATGGTCACCGTCAGGCCTGTGGCCGGCAATGACATCTCATTGCTCTGGCTCATGAGGTCGCTCTGGCTCATGAGATCGCTCAGCGCCGCGACGATCTCTTCCGGCTCCAGCATGCGGCCCGCGCCTACGTCGCCACAGGCCTGTTCGCCGCTGGCCGGGCCGAGCAGCGTCCAGCCGTCGGCACTGAGCTGGCGGGCGTTGCGCTGGGTGGCGGGGTGCGCCCACATGGCCTGATTCATCGCCGGGGCCATCACCCAGCGCGCGCTGTTGGCCAGGCACAGGGTAGTGAGCAGATCATCGGCATGCCCATGCACCAGGCGGGCCATCAGATCGGCGGTGGCAGGCGCGATCAGGATGACCTCCGCCCAGCGTGCCAGCTCGATATGCCCCATGCCGGCCTCGGCCTCGGGGTCCAGCAGGGAGGTGTGCACCGGATTGCCCGACAACGCCTGTAGGGTCAGCGGTGTAATGAAGGCTTGAGCCCCTTCGGTCATGGCGATGCGCACTTCACAGCCCGCCTTTTTCAACAGGCGGGTGATCAGAGCGGCCTTGTAGGCCGCGATGCCGCCACTGATGCCCAGCAGAATGCGCCGTCCGGCGAGTGAATGCATGGTGTGTCCTGCGTCCCTGATGCGTCGATTGCTACGCTCGCGCGTTTGCCCTCTACCATATCACCGTGATGCAACCTTGCGTAGCGCCGCTGGCCCGCGACGCCGAGTGTCGCCATGGTCCATGCGAGCGCTCGCTTCATGGGGCGGGAGCTGTCATCAGGTGGCATGCAGGGGCCAGACGCAGACCCACGGGGCGGCAAGCGTTGATGCTCACAATGGCGAAAGAGACGGCATCTGACCACGCTTCTCATGCTTTGGACTGTCAGCCACTCGGGGCGACAGGTGATGGGAGAAGAGTGCATGGGGATTCGAGAGTGGCCGGTCGGGGAGCGTCCGCGCGAGAAGCTGTTGTCGTCAGGGGCAGGGGCCTTGTCAGATGCCGAGCTGCTGGCCATCTTTCTGCGCGTGGGCATAAAAGGACGCTCAGCGGTGGACCTGGCGCGCGACCTGCTGAACACCTTCGGCGGACTCAGGCCATTGCTGGAGGCGACCCAGCAGGACTTCTGCGCCGCGCGCGGACTGGGTGACGCCAAGTATGTGCAGCTGCAGGCTTCGCTGGAGCTGTCGCGTCGCCATCTGGAGAGCCTGTTGATGCGCGGGGCCGCCCTGACATCGCCCCTGCTGGTGCGGCGCTATCTGTCCTCGCATCTGCGCGATCTGCCGCATGAGGTGTTCGCCGCGTTGTTTCTCGACAGCCAGCATCGCGTCATCCGCTTCGAGACACTCTTCACCGGCACGCTGGATGCCGCCGCCGTCTACCCGCGCGAGGTGGTCAAGCGGGCGCTGGCGCTCAATGCCGGTGCCCTGATCCTGGCCCATAACCATCCCTCCGGCGTCGCGGAGCCCAGTGAGGCCGACCGACGCATCACGCAGCGCCTGGAAGAGGCGCTGGGGCTTTTCGATATTCGCGTGCTGGATCACTTCGTGGTCGGAGACGGCGAGGTGGTCTCGTTTGCCGAGCGCGGCTGGCTCTAGTTGGGGGTGTCGAGGAGGCTGAGGCGCTGAGTGCCCGATGACGGCACAGCCCCCGCCAGATGCGGACGCCGCTGGCGTGAGAAATGCGCAGGGATTGCAAACCAGGGCACTGGTTGTGGTAATGTTGCGCCTCCCGTATCACCCACCACAGAATTCGCGACCACTCTGGCCGACATTGGCTGAGTGAAGCGTTTGGCTGAGAAGCGTCTGTACCGATGTGACACGTCGGGCATGGGCGTGCTGGCGAAAAAAATCCGTATAGGACGTGCTTTCACGTTCCTCTTCGGGTAAAATGCTGCGCCTGCACGTTCCAGCACCCGAAAGCTTGTCTTCCGGAACGGACGTAAACACTTTGAAATCAGGGCATGAGGCGGCGCCTGCCACTTCCGGTTTGCCCGACAGGTTTTGAACAACTTAGCCAACGCAGCGGTTGGAGGCTCCAATGTCCAAAGTATGTCAGGTTACCGGCAAGCGCCCGGTGACTGGTAACAATGTTTCTCACTCCCAGCGCAAGACTCGTCGCCGGTTCCTGCCGAACCTGCACACCCACCGTTTCTGGGTTGAATCCCAGCAGCGCTTCGTCAAGCTGCGCGTCTCTACCAAGGGCATGCGCATCATCGACAAGAAGGGTATCGACGAAGTCCTCAAGGACCTCACTGCACGTGGCGAGCGCTTCTAAACACTAGAAGACAGCCCCTGTAGCAATGGCAACCGAGCCGAGGGCAACGCTCTCAATCGTTCGGTGAATGCGACTGTGGAAGGAAACTGAAAATGCGTGACAAGATCAAGTTGGTGTCAAGTGCCGGTACTGGCCACTTCTACACCACCGACAAGAACAAGCGTAACACTCCGGACAAGCTTGAATTCAAGAAGTACGATCCGGTCGTTCGCAAGCACGTGATGTACAAGGAAGCCAAGATCAAGTGATCTTGTCTCCCGCCAGCGTGCTGTCGGAACCCTCGAAAACCCGGTCCTGACCGGGTTTTCGAGTATCTGGATGTCGCTGTTCTGGGCATCCTGCAACAGGGTGGCGGCTTCTGTCGTCACCCTGTTGTGCGTCTGGCGGTCAGTCGAGGAGAGAACATGCCCGAATTACCGGAAGTCGAGACGACCCGTCGCGGTATCGCGCCGCTGGTCGAGGGTCAGGAGGTCACCGAGGTGATCGTGCGTCAGCCGCGTCTGCGCACCCCCGTGCCCGGCGAGCTCGCCGAATGGCTGGTGGGTCAGCGTTTCGGCACGCTTGCGCGTCGCGCCAAGTACCTGCTGTTGCCGATCGCCGATGGCCATCTGCTCTGGCACCTGGGCATGTCCGGTAGCCTCAGACTGGTGCCCATCGGCACGCCGCCACGCACGCATGATCATGTCGATGTCGTGCTCGGCAACGGCCATGTGCTGCGCTATCACGATCCACGTCGCTTCGGCTTCGTCGACTTCGTGCGCGGTGACCCGCATGCCGATACGCGCCTGGCGCGACTCGGTCCGGAGCCGTTGTCCGATGCCTTCAATGGCGAGCACCTCTTTGCGCGCTCCCGCAAGCGCCGCGTGGCGATCAAGCCGTTTCTGATGGACAACGCCAATGTGGTGGGCGTGGGCAATATCTACGCCAGCGAGGCGCTGTTCATGGCGGGTGTCGACCCGCGCCGTCCTGCCGGTGAAGTGACGCGCGAGGAATGCGAGCGCCTCGCCAACGCCGCCAGCAGCGTGCTGGCCGCGGCGATCGCCCAGGGCGGTACCACGTTGCGTGACTTCGTCGGCGGAGATGGCAAGCCAGGCTACTTCGCGCAAAGCCTCAACGTCTACGGGCGGGGTGGCGAGCCATGCCGCGAATGCGGCCACGAGATCATGAGTCTGGTGCTGGGCCAACGCGCCAGCTGCTTCTGCCCGTATTGTCAGCGCTAGCGGCGAGCCGCATCAGACCACTGCTTGACCGGGGGCTCCGTGACCGGGGCCGCCATGACGACTAGAATAGGCCCGTTCGGGCGCGTCCTGTCGTCGTCCTGTCCCTTCCTCTGCTTTCTGGATATTTCCCGTGACTGAACGTCTGCGCCTGAAGAAGAATGCTGATCGCCGCCTCAAGGCCGGCCATCTGTGGCTGTACTCCAATGAAGTCGATACCGTCGCGACGCCGCTCAAGAACTTCGAGCCGGGCGCCCAGGCCATCATCGAGGCCAGCAATGGTCGTGCGATGGGTGTTGCCTACGTCAACCCGAACTCGCTGATCTGCGCGCGCATCGTGTCGCGCAACCCGGAACAGCGTCTGGATCGCTCGCTGCTGGTGCACCGCTTCAACCAGGCGCTGTCGCTGCGCGAGAGCCTCTATGACAAGCCGTTCTATCGTCTGGTCCACGGCGAAGGCGACCTGCTGCCGGGCCTGATCGTCGATCGCTTCGGCGACGTGCTGGTCTGTCAGCTCAACACCTTCGGCATGGAGCGTCTGGCGGAAGTCATCGTCGATGCGCTGCTCAAGGTCGTCAAGCCGACAGCCATCGTGTTCAAGAACGATTCCAGCGGTCGCCGTCAGGAACAGCTCGAGCGCAACGTCGAAGTCGTCTATGGCGAGCTGCCGGAAAGCGTGCTGCTGGAAGAGAACGGCGTCCAGTTCACGGCGCCGGTACTCGATGGCCAGAAGACCGGCTGGTTCTACGATCACCGCGCCAACCGTGCCTGGTTGAACCGTCAGGTCGAAGGCAAGCGCGTGCTGGACCTGTTCAGCTACGTCGGTGGCTGGGGCGTGCAGGCGGCGGCGCATGGCGCCAGTGAAGTGCTGTGTGTCGATGCTTCCGGCGCGGCACTCGAGCGCGTCTCGGGCAACGCCGTGCTCAACGGTGTCGAGGACCGCGTCTCCATCGCGGAATCGGATGTCTTCGAGGCCCTCTCGGCTCTGCGCGCGGAAGGCGAGCAGTTCGACGTCATCATCGCGGATCCGCCCGCCTTCATCCGCAAGCGCAAGGACATCACCAACGGTGAGCGCGCCTATGCACGCCTCAACCGTGAAGCCATGCGCCTGTTGGGTCGTGACGGTCTGCTGATGTCCGGCTCCTGCTCCATGCATCTGGCGCCGGAGCGCCTGATGGATGTGGTACGTGGCGCCGTGCGTCACCAGGACCGCCACGGTCAGGTCATCTTCCAGGGCCATCAGGCCAGCGACCACCCGGTGCACCCGTCCATCCCCGAGACGTCCTACCTCAAGGCCCTCGGTGTGCGCGTCTATCGAGACTGATGACGCCTGACGGCTACCAGGACTGATGGCTGTGCCATCCGGCATCGACGACAACGCCGCCCTTCGGGGCGGCGTTGTCGTCTGTGGCTTGTGAGTCGTCTGTGGCTTGCCTATCGACTTCAGCTCGCTTTTGGCTAATCGTCCATGGCTCATGGACTCTGATAGTCTGACGGCATGCATAGACGACTGACATCTCATCACAATCTCGTGCTGCTCGATCACTGGCGCAACCTGCTGGAAAGCGAGGGCATCCCCTGTGAGCTGCGCAATCGCCTGCTCGGTTCTGCCGCGGGCGAGTTGCCCGTGCTCGACTGCGAGCCCCAGCTGTGGGTGGCAGAGCATGACCTTCCACGTGCCCGCCGCCTGCTGGCGAGCATCGAGGCCGCGCCGGCCCTGCCGGACTGGCAGTGTGCCTGTGGCGAACATCTCGAGGGCAGCTTCAGTGAGTGCTGGGCGTGTGGGGCAAGCGCGCCGCAGCAGGCCGCACCACAGGCGCGTCCGCGCGATGAGGACCCGGAGTTCGTGGCATGAGCAAAGGCACCCCGAAGGCGAGCGACGCGCCGCCGTTGACGCAAGATTCCCCCGGCTGGGCACTGCCACGCCCGTTCCTGTTGCCGATCAGCGTGAAGAAGAAGGCGCTGGATGGTTATGGTCACGTCAACAATGCCGAGTATGTGCGCTGGCTGGAGGACATCAGCTGGGCACACTCCGAAGCGTTGGGGCTTGGCCTGGCGCACTACCGTGAGCAGGACCGCGGCATGGCGGTGCACCGTCACGAGATCGACTATCTGGCCAGTGCGCGACTTGGCGATTCACTGATGCTGGCGACCTGGCTGGTGGATTGCGATGGTCGCCTGAGTCTGACGCGTCGCTTCCAGTTGCGCCGGTGCTCGGATGGCCAGACGCTGCTGGAGGCGCGCACGCGCTTTGTCTGCATCGAGCTTTCGAGTGGACGGGCCCGGCGCATGCCCGGCGCCTATCGTGAATGCTATTCGGCGGCGCTGGTGAGTGAGGAAACTGCCAGTCAGCGATGATTCCTCGCATTCCACTGCATCATTGGCGTGTTTTGGTGAATCTTGCTGGTATCTGATTGGCGAGACGCTGACGAGTCTGCTGTGCTTGTAGCAGGCGTCGTGATGACGTCAGTGCATTCCGCCAGCAGTGCAAGGAGTTCACCATGCAGATTGCCGTGCCGAAGGAAATCAAGAACCACGAGTATCGCGTCGCCCTCACGCCTGCCGGTGTGCGCGAGCTGATCGCCCAGGGCCATGAGGTGATCGTCGAGTCTGGCGCCGGGGAGGGCAGTGGCTACCCCGATGCCGAATATCAGGGCGTGGGCGCGCGTCTCGAGTCGGACGTCGAGCGGGTCTTTCGCGACGCCGAGCTGATTCTCAAGGTCAAGGAACCGCAGCCGGCCGAGGTCGCGCGGCTCACTAGCGGCCAGACCCTGTTCACCTATCTGCATCTGGCGGCCGCTCGTGAGCTGACCGAGAGCCTGCTGGAGAGCGGCGTGACGGCCATCGCCTACGAGACCATCACGGATGCCGACGGGGGGCTGCCGCTGCTGGCACCCATGAGTCGCGTCGCCGGGCGCATGGCGATCCAGGCCGGCGCGCACGCGCTGGAGAAGGCGCAGGGCGGCATGGGCGTGCTGTTGCCCGGCGTGCCCGGCGTGCCGCCGGCGCGGGTCACGGTGATCGGCGGTGGCGTGGTGGGGGAGAACGCCGCGCGCATGGCGTTGGGGCTGGGCGCCGAGGTGGTGATTCTCGATACCTCACTGGCGCGCCTCGAGACCCTGGATCATCGCTATCAGGGCCAGATTCGTACCGTCTATTCGACCTCCGAGGCATTGGAGGAAGCGGTGCGGCAATCGGCGTTGATCATCGGTGCCGTGCTGGTGCCCGGCGCGGCGGCCCCCAAGCTGATTCGCCGCGAGCATCTGCGCAAGATGACGCCGGGCGCCGTGCTGGTGGATGTCGCCATCGATCAGGGCGGCTGCTTCGAGACCAGTCAGGCGACCACCCACGCCGAGCCGACCTACGTGGTGGATGGCATCGTGCATTACTGCGTGGCCAACATGCCCGGCGCGGTGGCACGTACCTCGACCCAGGCGCTGACCAGCGCGACGCTGCCGTATATCGTGCGCCTCGCCAATGGCGGCTATCGCGAGGTGCTGAGCCGGGACAGCCACTTTGCCGCGGGCCTCAATGTGCACGCGGGGCAATTGATCCTGCCGGAAGTCGGCGAGGCCTTCGACATGTCGGTCACTGCGCTCGCCGAGGCACTGGCGAAGGAGTGAGCCGGGCGCGCCGGCCCTTACGAAGGCTGCACGCCTCAGGGTAAGATGTGGGACATATAGCGACAGGTCATGGTGGCTGCGTTCGAGGACTTCGAGCGGGCGCTGCCGCGACCTGTCGTGATCCATTGTGAGCGAGTGCAGCCCCGCGGCACGACCTCCCGACCCAGACGCCCAAGAAGTGCATCCATGACCAAGACCCGCGTTCTTACCGGCATCACGACCACCGGCACCCCTCATCTCGGCAACTATGTCGGCGCCATCAAGCCTGCCATCGAAGCCAGTCAGGACCCGACGGTCCAGTCCTTCTACTTCCTCGCCGACTTCCACGCCCTGATCAAGTGTCAGGACCCGAAGCGCGTGCAGGAGTCGCGTCGTGAGATCGCCGCCACCTGGCTGGCTCTGGGTCTGGACACCGACAACGCCATCTTCTATCGCCAGTCGGACGTGCCGGAGATCCCGGAGCTGATGTGGCTGCTCAACTGCGTGTGCGCCAAGGGCTTGATGAACCGTGCGCATGCCTACAAGGGCGCCGTGGCCGAGAATGAAGAGAGCGGCATCGAGGATCTCGATCGCGGCATCAGCATGGGCCTGTTCAGCTATCCGGTGCTGATGGCGGCGGACATCCTGATGTTCAATGCGCACAAGGTGCCGGTGGGGCGTGACCAGATCCAGCATATCGAGATGGCGCGCGACATGGCCGGACGCTTCAACCACCTCTTCAAGGGCAGCTACTTCACCATGCCCGAGGCGGTGACCGACGAGAAATCCCAGCTGCTGCTGGGCCTCGACGGTCGCAAGATGTCCAAGAGCTACAACAACACCATCCCGCTGTTCGGCACCGAGAAGCAGTTGCTCAAGAGCGTGCGCAAGATCAAGACCAACTCGCTGGAGCCGGGCGAGCCGAAGGACCCGGATACCTGTTCGCTGTTCCAGATCTATTCGGCCTTCGCCACCGAGGCGGAAGTCGCCGCCATGCGTGAGCAGTACGCGGCCGGCATCGGCTGGGGCGACGCCAAGAACCAGCTGTTCGAATACCTGAATGATCACCTCAAGGCGCCGCGCGAGCGTTACGTCGAGCTGATGGAAGACCCGGCGCATGTCGAGGCGATCCTCAAGCGTGGCGCCGAGCGGGCCCGCGAAGAGGCCGCACCGATGATGGAGCGCCTGCGTCGCGCCGTCGGCCTGGGCAACTTCCTCTAGGTCGTCCGTCCACGCTGCTCGATCGGCCCCCGTCATCTTCCCGGATGGCGGGGGTTTCTGTTACTGGCACCGTCGTTTCAGAGGGTGACGTCATCGGGGCTGGCGGGCTGATGGCACCCGGGGCGTGATGTCAGGCATATATCTGCAGGGAATGAAAAGCGTTCTGGAAATTCATTCACAGCTATAAAGCGACGCGTTAGGCTTGCCGCATAAAAGCTTGAAGCATGCTGAATACACAAGGGGGTACGACATGAGTCAACACGCGATGCCGGGCAAGGCCAGTGAGCCTGCCCAGCCATCTACCACCATCAACCCTCGCGCCGTCTGGGCGGGTGGGCTGCTGGTCATTGCCTCAGTGCTGCTGAGCCTGGTCGCCGGCTGGCGCCAGGGCCTCCTGTTGCTGATCGGTGGCGCACTGGGCGTGGTGCTCTATCACGCGGCCTTCGGCTTCACCTCCGCCTGGCGAGTGTTCATCACCGAGCGTCGTGGCCGCGGCCTGCGCGCGCAGATGCTGATGCTGGCGATTGCCGTGGTGCTGTTCTTCCCGGTATTGGCAGCGGGCAGCCTGTGGGGACAGGACGTCTCCGGCTTCGTCTCGCCGCTGGGCACCTCCGTGGTGGTCGGCGCCTTCCTGTTCGGCCTCGGCATGCAGCTGGGCGGCGGTTGCGCCTCGGGCACGCTGTTCACCGTCGGCGGCGGCAATGCGCGCATGGTGATCACCCTGATCTTCTTCTGCGTCGGCTCGGTGATCGGCACCGCGCACTTCAGCTGGTGGCAGAGCCTGCCGTCACTGCCCGCCGTCTCGCTGGTGGACAGCTTCGGCGCGCTGGGCGGCATCATCGTCAGCCTGGCGCTGTTCGCCATCATCGTGCTGGTGACGCGCACGCTGGAGAAGCGTCGTCACGGTGAGCTCGAGAAGGCCGCCGTGACCGACAGCCAGCCGCGCGGCCTGTCACGTTTCCTGCGCGGCCCCTGGCCGCTGCTGGCGGGCGCGGTGGCGCTGGCGCTGCTCAACTTCGCCACCCTGGCGCTGGCCGGGCGTCCGTGGGGCATCACCTCGGCCTTCGCGCTGTGGGGCACCAAGGTCTACACCACGCTGGGCTTCGATGTCAGTGACTGGGGTTACTGGCAGGCGGCGGGCAATGCCAAGGCACTGGCGGCACCGCTCTACACGGACATCACCACGGTGATGAACATCGGCATCGTGGTCGGGGCGCTGGCGGCAGCGCTGCTGGCCGGCAAGTTCGCGCCGAAGTGGAACATTCCGCTGCGCTCGCTGGTGGCTGCCGTGCTGGGTGGCCTGCTGCTGGGTTACGGCGCGCGCCTGGCCTTCGGCTGCAACATCGGCGCCTACTTCGGCGGCATCTCCTCTGGCAGCCTGCATGGCTGGCTGTGGCTGGTGATGGCCTTTGTCGGCAACATGCTGGGCGTGAAGCTGCGTCCCTTCTTCGCCCTTGCGCCGCGCAAGCCGGCATCGCGTGCCGATCTGGCCTGAGCCATACCCCGCACGTGACCGCGAACGCCTCGCTCCTTCCCCGTCAGGGGGATGAGCGAGGCGTTTCTCGTCATGCAGTACCCTTGTCTGCGCAACGCATGCCGACCTTGCACAGGCTGCCGGAGATAGCACTGCGCGTGCTATCATCATGCCTTGTTCGCACGTGGAAACTGCACGTCGAAAGGTCCCTCGGACGCCCGGTTGCCAGCAGGTCTTCTGCGGTGCTTCAGCGGGCATGCTGCGCTTGTCTGCCGGCATGCCGAGAAGCTTGCCGAGCGTGAGGTCGTCCCCACTGATTCAAGAGTCTCGCCATGACGGATACTTCCAAGCGCGCCCTGTATGTTCCTTACGCCGGCCCGAGCCTGCTCGAGATGCCGCTGCTCAACAAGGGCAGCGCCTTCAGCCTCGAGGAGCGTGTCAGCTTCAATCTGATGGGCTTGCTGCCGCAGAATGTCGAGAGCATCGAAGAGCAGGTCGCGCGCGTCTACAGCCAGTATCAGCAGTGCGCCACCGACCTCGACAAGCACATCCTGTTGCGCTCGGTGCAGGACGACAACGAGACCCTGTTCTTCCGCGTGATCGAGGAACACCTCGAGGAGATGATGCCGATCATCTACACCCCGACCGTCGGTCAGGCGTGCGAGGAGTTCTCCAACATCTACCGCAACCACCGCGGCCTGTTCATTTCCTACCCGGACCGCGAGCACATGGATGACATCCTGCGCTCCGCGACCAAGGACAACGTCAAGGTCATCGTCGTCACCGATGGCGAGCGTATCCTGGGGCTGGGCGATCAGGGCATCGGCGGCATGGGCATCCCCATCGGCAAGCTGTCGCTGTACACCGCCTGTGGCGGCATCAGTCCGGCCTACACCCTGCCGATCTCGCTGGACCTGGGCACCAACAACCAGAAGCTGCTCGACGACCCGCGCTACATGGGCTGGCGTCACGAGCGCGTCACCGGTGATGACTACAACGCCTTCGTGGCCGAGTTCATCACTGCCGTGAAGCGTCGCTGGCCGAAGGCCATGATCCAGTTCGAGGACTTCGCGCAGGCCAACGCCATGCCGCTGCTCGAGCGTTACCGCGATGAAGTCTGCTGCTTCAACGACGACATCCAGGGTACTGCCTCCGTCGTGGTCGCGACCCTGATGGCGGCCTGCAAGGCCAAGGGCGAGAAGCTCTCCGACCAGCGCGTCACCTTCCTGGGTGCCGGTAGCGCCGGCTGCGGTATCGCCGAGATGATCGTGGTGGCGATGGTCAAGGAAGGCATGGAAGAGGCCGAGGCCCGCAAGCGCGTCTTCATGGTCGATCGCTTCGGTCTGCTGACCAGCGACATGGAAGGCCTCTACGACTTCCAGAGCCGTCTGGCCCACGATATCGACAGCGTGGCCGACTTCGGTGATCGCGGCCTGCTGGATGTGGTCAAGGCCGCCAAGCCGAGCGTGCTGATCGGTGTGTCCGGCCAGCGTGGCCTGTTCAGCGAAGACGTGATCCGTGCCGTGCAGGCCGGCTGCGAGAGCCCGCTGGTGATGCCGCTGTCCAACCCGACCTCACGCGTCGAAGCGACACCGGCGGAAGTCATCGAGTGGACCGACGGCAAGGCGCTGGTCGCCACCGGCAGCCCGTTCGCACCGGTCGAGCACAACGGCCACACCCACGCGATCGCCCAGTGCAACAACGCCTACATCTTCCCGGGCATCGGTCTGGGCGTGCTGGCGTCCAACGCCTCGCGCATCACCGACAACATGCTGATGGCCGCCGCCAACGCGCTGGCCAACAACGCCCCCATCGTCCTGAAGGGCGAGGGTGCGCTGCTGCCGTCACTGGGCGATATCCAGGACATCAGCCGTCAGATCGCCTTCGACGTGGCGCGTCAGGCCCAGACCGATGGTGTGGCGCTGACCTCCAGCGACGAGATCATCCAGGCCAACATCGAGAAGAACTTCTGGCAGCCGCGTTACCGCGCCTACCGCCGCAAGGCGTTCTGATTGCATCGGCGCCGCTAGTGAGCGCATGAAGCAGATTGCATGAAACAGGTTGCATGAAACAGAGTGCGTCAATGAAGAAGCCCCCGCAGGCAATGCCTGCGGGGGCTTTTGTGTTGCAGTCAGCGCTGCGGTGAGCGGCTGGCGGGTTACAGCATGCCGCGCAGCACGTAGTGGAGGATGCCGCCGTGACGGTAGTACTCCAGCTCGTTGTCGGTATCGATGCGGCACAGCGCCTCGATCTTCTGCTCACCCTTGTCGCTCTTATAGGTGACCTGGACCTTGCCGCCGGCCGTCAGGTCATTCAGGCCGCTGATGCTGATTTCCTCATCACCGGTCAGCCCCAGCGACTGGCGGCTCTCGCCTTGCGGGAACTGCAGAGGCACCACGCCCATGCCGATCAGGTTGGAGCGGTGGATACGCTCGTAGGACTCGGCGATCACCGCGCGCACGCCCAGCAGCAGGGTGCCCTTGGCGGCCCAGTCACGTGAGGAGCCAGTGCCATACTCCTTGCCGGCGACGACCACCAGCGGCGTGCCTTCCTCGGCGTACTTCATGGCGGCATCGTAGATGGCCATCTGCTCGCCGGACGGCACGTGGCGGGTCTCGCCGCCCTCGACGCCATCGAGCATCTCGTTGCGGATACGCACGTTGGCGAAGGTGCCGCGCATCATCACTTCGTGGTTGCCGCGACGTGAGCCGTAGGAGTTGAAGTCCTTGACCTCGACCCCGTTCTCCTTGAGGTAGCGACCCGCCGGGCTGTCCGGTTTGATGGCACCGGCCGGAGAGATGTGGTCAGTGGTCACCGAGTCGCCGAGCATCGCCAGCACGCGGGCATTCTCGACATCCTGAACGGCTTCCGGCTCACGCTGCATGCCTTCGAAGAACGGCGGATGCTGGATGTAGGTGGAGTCCTTCCACTCATACACTTCGGCTTGCGGCACGTCGATGGCCTGCCAGGTCTCGTCACCGTCGAAGACCTCGGCGTACTCCTTGCGATACATCTCGGTACGCACCTGCTCGACGGCCTCGGCGATCTCGGCCTGACTCGGCCAGATGTCCTTGAGGAAGACGTCATTGCCGTCGGTGTCCTTGCCCAGCGGCTCCTTGGAAAGGTCGACCCGCACGGTGCCGGCGAGGGCATAGGCGACCACCAGGGGCGGCGACGCCAGCCAGTTGGTACGCACGTTGGGATGCACGCGACCCTCGAAGTTGCGGTTGCCCGACAGCACCGAGGCGACCGTCAGGTCACGCGTATTGATGGCGTCCTCGACCGGTTCCGGCAGCGGGCCGGAGTTGCCGATACAGGTGGTGCAGCCATAGCCGACCAGGTTGAAGCCCAGCTCGTTGAGGTCATCCTGCACGCCGGCAGTCGCCAGGTAGTCGGTGACGACCTTGGAGCCCGGCGCCAGTGAGGTCTTGACCCACGGCTTGCTGCTCAGGCCTTTCTCGCGTGCCTTGCGCGCCACCAGGCCTGCCGCCAGCATCACGCTGGGGTTGGAGGTGTTGGTGCAGGAGGTGATGGCGGCGATGACCACATCACCGTGATCGAGGCGGAAGGTCTCACCATTCAGCTCGCTATAATCGCCGTTCTTCACCTCGCTCTGCTTGTCGTAGCTCTGCTCGACATCGACGGCGGTCTGGCCACCCTCGGACAGCCACTTGCCGTCCTCGATGTCCGGCACTTCGCCCAGCTGATCGCCGAGAATCTTCTCGAAGGTCTGCTTGATGTCGGTGAGGGCGACGCGGTCCTGCGGGCGCTTGGGGCCGGCGAGGGAGGCGACGACCTCGGTCATGTCCAGCTCGAGCGTATCGGAGAAGACCGGCTCGTGGCCCGGCTCGCGCCACAGGCCCTGCTCCTTGGCATAGGCCTCGACCAGCGCGACCTGCTCATCGGAGCGACCGGACAGACGCATGTAGTTGAGCGTCTCGTCATCCAGCGGGAAGAAGCCGCAGGTAGCGCCATACTCCGGCGCCATGTTGGCGATGGTCGCGCGGTCGGCCAGCGGCAGGTCATCCAGGCCATCACCGTAGAACTCGACGAACTTGCCGACCACGCCACGGCTTCTCAGCATCTGGGTGACGGTCAGCACCAGGTCAGTCGCGGTGATGCCTTCGTTGAGCTTGCCGGTCAGCTTGAAGCCGACCACTTCCGGAATCAGCATCGAGACCGGCTGGCCGAGCATCGCGGCTTCCGCCTCGATACCGCCGACACCCCAGCCGAGTACGCCGAGGCCGTTGATCATGGTGGTGTGGGAGTCGGTGCCGACCAGGGTGTCGGGGTAGGCGAAGGTCTTGCCATCTTCCTCGCGGGTGAAGACGGCGCGGCCGAGATATTCCAGGTTCACCTGGTGGCAGATACCGGTGCCCGGCGGGACGACGGAGAAGTTGTCGAAGGCCTGCTGGCCCCAACGCAGGAACTCGTAACGTTCGCGGTTACGCTCCATCTCGATGCGCACGTTGTCCTTGAAGGCGCTCGGATCGCCGTAGTGGTCCACCATCACCGAGTGGTCGATGACCAGGTCCACCGGGGTCAGCGGATTGACCTTCTCGGGGTCGGCGCCGAGCTTCTTGACGGCGTCACGCATGGAGGCCAGGTCGACCACCCCGGGCACGCCGGTGAAATCCTGCATCAGCACGCGCGCCGGACGATAGCCGATCTCGTGGGTGCTGGAGGCGGTCTTCTGCCAGTCGGCCAGTGCCTTGATGTCTTCCTTGGTCGCGGTTTCACCGTCCTCGAAGCGCAGCTGATTCTCCAGCAGCACCTTGAGCGTGAAGGGCAGTCGCGTCAGGTCGCCAAGCGTGTCGGCCGCCTTCTTGAGCGAGTAGTAGTGATAGCGCTTGTCTCCGACTTCCAGCTCGGAGAGGGTGTCAAGCGAATCCAGTGACTGAGAGCGCTGGGAACCCATGATTCTCCTCCTTGTCGTTGTCTTCACCGGCCAGACTGCTGAAGTGTCGTTCAACAGGCGCGTCAGGTACCTCGGCCGGATGCGACGCGTCGCGAGAGCGACTGCCAGGTCGCGGATGGTTGCCTACATAAGGCTATGGTCATCATGTGACAGGAATTCAAGCGCACACCATCATCGAGGATAGTGTGAAGCAAGGAACCCTGCGTCGCGTTCGCTGCCATAGAGATTGCCGCCACGACTCTCGCGCGGCGTGAATGCGGCCCCTAAAGTATCCGAGACAGGGGTATCCGAAACGGTGACATCCAAGACGGTGGCACCCCAGACGGTGCCACTCGCAACGTCCGTCGCGTTCACCATCAGGCACAACGGAGGCTGTCATGAACGAACAAGGGCGCAGGCCGAGCGAGTCCGGCGAGCTGCCGGAAGATGATGAGGTTCTGGATGCGGCGGTCGAGCAGTGGCTGGCGGAGCATTCCTCGGGGCAGTCCGATGAATGGCCGGGCCATGAGTTGCTGGAAGACAAGCAGGAAGGAGCGGTCAATGAGGCGCTGCATGAGGCGGAAATCAACTGCCCCTACTGCGACACGCCCTTCACGGTGTTCCTGGATCTGGACGAGGGCAGTCTGACCAACATCATCGACTGCGAGCGTTGCTGTCAGCCGATCCAGGTGCGCCAGCAGGTCGACCCGGTCAGCGGTGAGCTCGAAGGGCTGGATATCGGCCAGGATGACGACGTGCTGTGACGGCATCTCACCTGCGCGGCACGCTGGCACCGGCGCCGACAGGCATCAGTGACGCAAAGTGACAGGCTTGCAGGGCAGGGCGCGGTAGATGCTGTATTCTGCAGCCAAGGTCACTTATGATCCCGACACCCGCTGTTGGCGTCATCGAGCTGCCATAGGCAATCTCTATGGTGGTGATTGCAGCAAACATTTGGCATCTGCCACACGTGGCGATTAGTCTGTGTGGCGATTCATCACAAAGGCGGTCCGCTGCCTTTATCATCATTATTCCTCAGGAGATCACCATGAGCGTATTGGTCGGACGTCAGGCCCCGGATTTCGAAGCCGCAGCAGTGCTGGGCGACGGTACCATCGTCGACAACTACAAGCTGTCTGATTCCAACGGCAAGCTGCGCGTGCTGTTCTTCTGGCCGCTGGACTTCACCTTCGTTTGCCCGTCTGAAATCATCGCCCACGACAACCGTCTGGCGAAGTTCAAGGAACTCGGCGTCGAAGTCATCGGTGTGTCCATCGATTCCCAGTTCACTCACCACGCATGGCGCAAGACCTCTCCGGACGCTGGCGGCATCGGTGAAGTCGGCTTCCCGATCGTGGCTGACGTCAAGCACGAAGTCACCCAGGCATACGGCATCGAGCATCCGGAAGCTGGCGTCGCTCTGCGCGCTTCCTTCCTGATCGACGAAGACGGTGTCGTTCAGCACCAGGTCGTCAACAACCTGCCGCTGGGCCGTAACGTCGATGAGATGGTCCGCATGGTCAAGGCCCTGCAGTTCCACCAGACCAACGGCGAAGTCTGCCCGGCAGGCTGGGAAGAAGGTCAGGAAGGTATGAAGGACACCGCTGAAGGTGTTGCCAAGTACCTGGCAGGCCACTCCAGCAGCCTGTAAGTCGCTGCCTGGACGAGATCAGCTCACGCGTTCGCGCTGACTGATCCCGCGACTGCCTTTCGAACCTTCGGTAATGAGTGTCTCGAGAGGTAGGCGAACCGGAAGCCGTCGCCCCTGGCGGCGGCTTCCGCGCATCTGGGCAATGCCATCCTGCGGGGGTGTGCTTGAGCATAAGCTTCTGCGATGCCGGTCTGAGTCCGGTGCTGAAAGCTGGCGGCGTCTGCGCTACTCTGCGCAGTCCTTGTTCGCCTCAACCAGCCCGGCGAGCCAGTCAGCCAGCGAGTACAAGTGCTTCCAGCGGGAAGCCTGCACGGGCGCCGGCCGGCCCGGATCCATCATGCCGTGTCCTGAACCATGTCGATCGCATGCGCCGTCTGCAGCGCTGTCGGTATCGTTGAGTACATTGATCGCCAGCAGACGCCATTGCTGCTGGTGAAATCCTCCGCCTTCATCTGTCACTGAGGTCATCCATGAGCAATGTCCGTCACGAACGTCTGATCATTCTCGGTTCCGGCCCGGCGGGTTACACCGCTGCCGTCTACGCTGCACGTGCCAATCTCAAGCCGCTCCTGATCACCGGCATGCAGATGGGTGGTCAGCTGACCACTACCACCGACGTCGACAACTGGCCCGGCGACGATGCTGGCGTGCAGGGACCGGAGCTGATGGAGCGCATGCGCCGTCACGCCGAGCGCTTCGAGACCGAAGTCCTGTTCGACCACATCAACGAAGTGACCCTCGGCGAGCGTCCGTTCCTGCTCAAGGGTGACAACGGCAGCTACAGCTGTGACGCCCTGATCATCGCCACCGGCGCCAGCGCGCAGTATCTGGGCCTGCCGAGTGAGCAGCAGTTCATGGGCCAGGGCGTCTCGGCCTGTGCGACCTGCGATGGCTTCTTCTATCGCAATCAGGAAGTCGTGGTAGTCGGTGGCGGCAACACCGCTGTCGAGGAAGCGCTGTACCTGTCCAACATCGCCTCCAAGGTCACGCTGGTGCATCGCCGCGACAGCCTGCGTGCCGAGAAGATCCTGCAGGACAAGCTGTTCGACAAGGTCGAGAACGGCAACATGGCGGTCGAATGGCACCACACCCTCGACGAAGTGCTGGGCGACAACTCCGGTGTCACCGGCGTGCGTCTGCGTCATGTCGAAAGCGGCGCCACCAAGGAGTTGAGCTCGATGGGCGTGTTCATCGCCATCGGCCACCGTCCGAATACCAGCCTGTTCGAAGGCCAGCTCGACATGCAGGGCGGCTATCTCAAGGTCCAGTCCGGTCTGGAAGGCAATGCCACCCAGACCAGCATCCCCGGCGTCTATGCCTGTGGCGATGTGATGGACCACGTCTACCGTCAGGCGATCACCTCTGCCGGTACCGGCTGCATGGCGGCGCTGGATGCCGAGCGTTATCTGGACGGCCTCATCGCCTGAGATCATCCTGTCCATTTCGACACGATCCATGTCGACACGACCTGTGTCGAGAGTGTCTGATTCGGCACTGTCTGATTCGAGAAAGTCTGATTCAGCACTGCCCGACCGGCCCCGCAGCCTCGCTGCGGGGCCGGTCTGCGTTCAGGGCCCTGCCTGGTCTGCGCCGAGAGAGCTGAGTGCTGCTGACAGCTCAGTAATGGGGCGGCAGCTCGTCGTGTGGCTGCGCACTGAAAGGTGCTGTCGAGTCTGCATCGCCTTGCTGGTCGCGCAGGGTGCGTAGCTGGCTGGCCATCAGCGCGGTGAGGCGCTCGAGGGTCTCTATCTGACGCTGCTGGGTGATGACGGTGCGATCGAGGGTCTCGAGCCAGTCATCCTGATGCGCGAGGCGCGATTCCAGTGCTTCCAGTCGGGCTTCCAGGCCGGGATCAGTCGAGGTTGTCATGCATCTGGGCTCCAGAGGGTGAGGGAATGGTCCGCGTGGGCAGTGGGGGAAGAGGGTGAGGTGGCCGGCGATGGATGACAACTCCTGCCACGACTCCTGCCACGATTTCTGAGCGATGGCACGCCGAATCATCGCTGCGGTCGTTGCCTGGATCGTTGTCGAATTACCGCAAAGTGTTGAAGGATTGTCACTGAGTTGCCTCAGACGCATCAGGAAGAGGCGTGATAGACTGTTGACAGTGCGATTGACTTATTTTTCGTATATCGCACCCATTGACGGCCTTCGATTGCCTGCGCTTCGCGCGTCATTGACAGGGCCGGTTCCATCGACTGATGTGGAGTTACCTGCATCACGAGCCACGACGTCACCAGAGCGATGCACCGGCATCTTCGCGTGTATCAGTGATGGTGACGGGCACCGCCGTGAGGCGCTGCATTCAGGCAGTTTCCCGACTGACGATAGCTGCTGTAACCCTGTCGTGCGGTCAGGCGCTGTCCATTGCGATCAAGGGCAGAACATTCTGATAGGGATCATCCGAAGCACTCATTTCTGCCCTCGCGTTACACCTCCACCCATTACCTAGAGAGTTTATCTTGATGAGTTCCAAGACGTTCTTCCGTTGTTTCATCATCAGCCTGCTGCTGGCACTGCCGGCACCGTTGCTGATTGCTGTCTTCATCACCCTGACCGGCGGCCAGCTGGCCGACACCCTGAGCCAGGCGCTTAGCGTCGAGGGCTTCGAGCTGGCGTACGCGGCTGCCGTCGCGGCCGTGTTCATCCTGCTGTTGATCGCGACGCTTGCCATTCCGGTGCTGTCTCCGCGCTCTGCAGTACTGGCTGAAGTCGAGGACGACGATCGTGAGATCGGCGAGGTCAAGTGGTTCAACGTCAACAAGGGCTACGGTTTCGTGACCCGTGAAAGTGGTGAAGATGTCTTCGTTCACTTCCGTGCCATTCGTGGCAAGGGCCACCGTACCTTGGCCGAAGGTCAGAAAGTGCGTTACCACGTCATCAGCAATGAGCGTGGCCTGCAGGCGGATGACGTGACGGTCATCACCTGATCGCTGACTCGCTCAGTGAAAGACGACAACGCCCCGCAGGCTAGCCTGCGGGGCGTTGTCGTTTCATGGACTTGTCACCAGAAGAGGCGGGTCACTCAGCCCTTGTCCGGCCAGGTGAAGGCCTCTTCGCTGCCGTCGGCCATGACACGGAAGAAGCGGTCCGGCTCATCACCGGGCTGCCAGCTGCCCAGCGAGCAACGCGTCTCGACCTGCAGGGCCCGGGCGGCAGCGCGTGCGCAGTCGACATCGCGCGCCCAGGGGGTACTGGCGCTGTCGAACCACAGGCTGGCGAAGCCATCGGCGACCTTCTCGACCACCAGCACCGCGATCTCGGCGCCATCACGCGTGAGGCGCGTACGGTGCTGCAGCTTGCCGGCCGGCTGGAAGACGACGACCTGACCGAACTGCTCGCCCAGCCAGGCGCCCAGCGCCTCCAGGCTCAAGGGCTTGAGATAGATCTCGATGTCCGGGTACTGCTCATCGGCGTCATTGTGCGGGGTGTCGCTCATGCCGTGGTCTCTTGGGTCGCGGGGACAAACAGGTATTCCAGGATGTGCTCGTAGGCGCTGGAGAGTCGGTCCAGATCGCTGGCCATGACGCGTTCATCGATCTTGTGGATGGTCGCATTGACCGGCCCCAGCTCGACGACCTGAGTGCCGAGCGTGGCGATGAAGCGACCATCGGAGGTGCCGCCGGAGGTGGACAGCACCGGCTTGCGGCCCAGCGCACGTTCCACGCCGTGCACGGCGGCATCGACCAGCGCGCCTTCCGGCGTCAGGAAGGGCTCGCCGCTCAGGTTCCACTCGATCTCGACGTCCAGACCGTGCTTCTCGAGGATCTCATAGGTGCGACGCTTGAGGTCATCGGCGGTCAGCTCGGTGGAGTAACGGAAGTTGAAGACCACTTCCAGCTCGCCGGGGATGACGTTGGTCGCGCCGGTACCGCCACGGATGTTGGAGATCTGGAAGCTGGTCGCCGGGAAGAAGTCGTTGCCGTTGTCCCAATGCTCGGCGGCCAGGGCGGCCAGCGCCGGGGCGGCATCGTGGATCGGGTTGCGCGCCAGGTGCGGATAGGCCACATGGCCTTGAACACCCTTGACGTGCATGACCGCACCCAGCGAGCCGCGACGGCCATTCTTGATCACGTCACCGGCGTAATCGGTGGAGGACGGTTCGCCGACGATGCAGTAGTCGAGGCGCTCGTGATGCTCGCGCAGATACTCGACCACCGCACGGGTGCCGTGAACCGCCGGGCCTTCCTCGTCGGAGGTGATCAAGAAGGCGATGCGACCTTCGTGGTCCGGGTTGGCGGTCACGAAGCGCTCGGTGGCGGTCAGCATCGCGGCCAGAGAACCCTTCATGTCGGCGGCGCCGCGGCCACACAAGAAGCCGGCATCGTCGATGCACGGCGAGAACGGCGGATACTGCCAGTTGGCTTCCGGGCCCGTCGGCACGACATCGGTGTGGCCGGCGAAGGCCAGCACCGGACCATGATGGCCGCGCACCGCCCAGAAGTTGTCGACATCGCCGAAGGGCAGCCGCGTGATGGTGAAGCCCAGCGCCTCAAGGCGTTCGATCATCAGGGTCTGGCAGTCCAGGTCGTCCGGCGTGACCGAGGGGCGTGAGATGAGATCGAAGGCCAGCTCCAGCGTCGGAGACAGATCGGCGGGGCGTGGCGGAAGCGGTGCGTTTGAATCAGTCATCATGGGCCATCGCTGCAGGCGTCATCGCGAGGAGCGACAGCGCGAAATTCGGGGGGAGAGACGAAGTGTCTTCACGCCGGCCCGGGCACTGCTGCCCGAGCCGGGAAATGCCACGACGGCCTGCCAGAGGTGCAGCCCCTGACAGGCCGTCGTCACGCGCCTCAGTTGTGGGCGTGCAGGGCATCGTTGAGCGCGATGGCGCTCTTGTTGGTGCGGCACTCGACACGGCCGGTGACGGAGTTGCGACGCAGCAGCAGGTCGTCCTGGCTGGCCAGCTCACGGGCCGCGACCGTCTCGACTTCCTGGCCTTCGTTGTCGAAGACCATGACCTTGGTGCCGGCGGTGATGTACAGGCCAGCTTCCACGGTGCAGCGATCGCCCAGCGGGATGCCGATACCGGCATTGGCGCCGATCAGGCAGCCTTCACCGACCTTGATGACGATGTTGCCGCCACCGGACAGGGTGCCCATGGTGGAGCAACCGCCGCCCAGATCAGAACCCTTGCCGACGAAGACGCCCGCGGAGATGCGGCCTTCGATCATGCCCGGGCCTTCGGTGCCGGCATTGAAGTTGCAGAAGCCTTCGTGCATCACGGTGGTGCCTTCGCCCAGGTAGGCGCCCAGACGCACGCGTGCGGTATCGGCGATACGAATGCCGGTCGGCACCACGTAGTCGGTCATCTTCGGGAACTTGTCGACGCAGTCCACGGACAGGGTGCGCCCTTCCAGACGGGCCTTGAGGCGCCGCGCCGGCAGCTCTTCGATGTCGATGGCGCCTTCGCTGGTCCAGGCGACATTCTTGAGCAGACCGAACATGCCGGTCAGGTCGATGCCGTGCGGACGCACCATGCGGTGAGACAGCAGGTGCAGCTTGAGGTAGACCTCCGGCACGCTCTGCGGGGCGGCGTCTTCCTCGATGAACATGGCGACCAGCGGGCGCTGGCTGGCGGCCAGGCTCTCGGCCAGTTCGGCCTGGGCGTTGTCACCGGCGTCGCGCAGGGCGCTTGCCAGGGCGGCGCAGTGTTCCGGCAGGAAGCTGGTGGCGGTGGTGCCAGCCGGTGCGTCCAGTGCCTTGCGAGCGGCGTCAGCAACGGCAGC
This sequence comes from Cobetia amphilecti, assembly GCF_020217465.1. GTDB lineage: Bacteria > Pseudomonadota > Gammaproteobacteria > Pseudomonadales > Halomonadaceae > Cobetia > Cobetia amphilecti. The sequence goes on along the minus strand of NZ_CP084115.1, from coordinate 3,752,954 downwards.
GGTCGGCTTGAACAGCGGGGCAGGATAGTAGACTTCCAGCCAGTCGCCGGTGGTGTTCTGGGTGCCGATTCCGAGGGCAAGGCTCAACATCGTGTCAATCTCCGGGGTGTCCAGTGGTGTAAGGGGTAACTCAGTCCTGCGGTTCGTAGACCGCCTTGTCATAGCCGATCACCAGATCCATCTCATTGTCGGCGGGATGACGCTCGAGAATGGGACGCTTGATCAGGGTCGGGTGCTCCAGCATCAATGCACGTGCCGAATTGGCATCGAGGCTGTCACGTTGTTCATCGCTCAGGTTGCGCCAGCTGGTGCTGCGCTTGTTGAGCAGGCTGCTCCAGGCGGTCTGTTCCAGCCAGGATTCCAGCAGGCTGGCGGAGAGGCCATCCTCGCGCAGGTCATACCAGCGATAGGGCACGCCCCGGTCGTCGAGGGCGCGGCGCGCCTTGCGGCAGGTATCACAGGTCTTGATGCCGTAGAGCACGTGCATGGCGGTCTCCTTGAGCCAATCCACCCCGCCGGGCGGGGCTGTCATCCAGTGTTGGGCTGCTGTCAGCCCGTGCAGGCCTGGCGCTCAGCGCAGGCGTTCGACGAAGCGACGCAGGCGCTGGGCGGCTTCGACGGTCTGTTCCAGTTCGGCCACCAGCGCCAGACGAATGCGTCCGGCGCCCGGATTCACGCCGTCCACCTCGCGCGCCATGTAGCTTGCCGGCAGCACGCCGACCGCCTCTTCACGCAGCAGCTCGCGGGTGAAGGCGGCGTCGTCACCGCCGGGCACGGCGGGATACAGGTAGAAGCTGGCTTCCGGGGTCGGGAAGTCCATCACCGGTGCGAGGATTTCGGTCACGGCGGCAAACTTCTCGCGGTAGGCATCGCGATTGGCCAGCACGTGGGCTTCATCATTCCAGGCGGCGATGGAGGCGTGTTGGTGATGCAGCGGCATCGCGCAGCCGTGATAGGTGCGGTAGTGACGGAAGCGACGGATCACCTCGCCATCGCCGGCCACGAAGCCGGAGCGCAGGCCCGGCAGGTTGGAGCGCTTGGACAGCGAGTGGAAGACCACGCAGCGCGCGTAGTCATCGCGGCCCATGGCGGCACAGGCCTGCAGCAGGCCCGGCGGTGGCGTCGACTCGTCGAGATAGAGCTCCGAGTAGCACTCATCGGAGGCGATCAGGAAGTCGTGCTCGTCGGCGAGGCGAATCAGCTGCTGGAAGTCCTCCAGCGGTGTCACGGCGCCGGTGGGATTGCCCGGCGAGCAGACGAAGACGATCTGGGTATCACGCCATACCTCGGCCGGCACTGCCGCGTAGTCGGGGCGGGAGCCATTCTCGGCGGGGCAGGGCAGGTAGGTGACCTCGCCGCCGGCCAGCAGCGTCGCGCCTTCGTAGATCTGATAGAAGGGGTTCGGCACCAGCACGCGCGCCGGACGCGTGCTGTCCAGCGAGGCCTGGATGAAGGCGAACAGTGCCTCGCGGGTGCCGGTGACCGGCAGGACCTGCTGGTCGATATCCGGCGTGACGTTGAGCGAGAAGCGCTTCGCGAGCCAGTCGGCGATCGCCTGGCGCAATTCCCCCAGACCGCCGGTGGCGGGGTACTTGGCCACGCCCATGATGTGCTCGCGCAGGGTGTCGAGCACGAACTCGGGTGGCGCATGACGCGGTTCGCCGATGGTCAGTGCAATCGGGTCCAGGGCGGGATTGGGCACGACGCCCTCGCGCAGCTTGGCCAGGGTTTCAAACGGGTAGGGCTTGAGCTGGTCGAGATCCGGGTTCATGCACGTTCCATGGGTGATGGCCGTGGCAGCCAGGCTGCCGGCCGAGCAGGGAGGAAGGCGTCCGCGAGTCACCGGACTGCCATGCAGGTCGACTCGCGATTATAGGGAAGCCGGCCGGTCCCCTCAATCGCGGGGTGCCGGCCGGCGCTTTTCCTCTGTACTCTCGTCACGTGCCGTCACGCGCCGTCGCGCGTCTCAGCCGCGCTCGCCGACCTCGAGGACTTCGGTGAGGGCGTCACGCAGGCGTGTCTGGCGCTCGGGGTCGGTGATGGGTTCACCGGCGCGGTCGGTGATGAAGAAGATATCCTCGACGCGCTCGCCGAGGGTGGCGATCTTGGCGGCATCGATGGCGATCTCGTGCTCCATGAACACGCGGCCGATGCGCGCCAGCAGGCCCGGGCGGTCCGAGGCGATCACTTCCAGCACGCTGCGGCCGTTGGTGTAGTCCTGACTCAGCGTGATGCGCGGCGCGATGCGGAAGTGCTTGAGCTGGCGCGGCGTATGGCGATTGACGATCACCGAGTAGTCATCCGGGTCATCCAGCTCTTCGACCAGATGGGTACGGATATCGGCCAGACGTGCGGCGTCGCGGATCGGTTCACCGTCATCGTCGAGCAGGATGAAGGTGTTGAGCGTCCAGTTGTGGCTCGAGGTGGCGATGCGCGCATCGTGGATCGAGAGCCCCAGCTGCTCCAGCGCCGCGGCGGTGGCCGCGAACAGGTTGTCCACCGAGCGGGTGTGGATGAAGACCTTGGTGCCGCCTTCGGTCATCTCCTCGGTGGGCGCGCTGGTCAGTACCAGCGGCAGCGGCTCGCCATGCTCGTCGAGCTGCGGGGCTGCCTGGCGCGCGAGGATCCCCTGGGTGTGCCAGGCCACCTCGCTGGGGGCATAGCGCACGAAGTAGTCGTCACCGAGGCTGGCCCACAGTGCCTCGGCATCAGTGCGGGTGGTGCCCATGCCGGCCAGCAGGGACAGCGCTTCCTCACGGGTCTCGGTGATCCACTCGTGGCGCTCCGGAGGATGTTCGAGGCCACGGCGCAGCGCCCGGCGCGTCTCCATGTGCAGCTGGCGCAGCAATGCCGCACGCCAGCCGTTCCACAGCGACGGGTTGGTGGCGTTGATGTCGGCCACCGTCAGCACGTAGAGATAATCGAGGTGCGTCTCGTCACCGACGATCTCGGCGAAGCGGGTGATGATCTCGGGGTCGGCGATGTCCTGCTTCTGCGCGGTCATCGACATCAGCAGGTGGTGGCGCACCAGCCAGCTCAGGGTGCGGGTGTCGCGCGGGCTGAGGTCATGACGGCGCGCGAAGTCCTCGACTTCCTCGGCACCGATCTCGGAGTGGTCGCCGCCACGGCCCTTGCCGATGTCGTGATAGAGCCCGGCGATCCACAGCAGCTCCAGCTTGGGCAGCTCGCGGATCAGGGTCGCGGCGACCGGGAATTCCTCCTCGGCATCGGGGGCGCGGAACTCCTGGGCGACCTTGAGCAGGCGTAGGGTATGCGCATCGACGGTGTAGACGTGGAAGAGGTCATGCTGCATCAGCCCCACGGCACGCCCGAAGGCCGGCAGGTACTTGCCGAGGATGCCGTAGCGCGCCATGCGCTTGAGTACGCGGGGCACGTTGCCGCCGCAGCGCATCAGCTCCATGAACAGGCTCTGGTGGCGCACGTCGTCGCGGAAGGCGTCGTCGATCTGGTGGCGATGATCGCGCAGTGCGCGGATGGTGTCGGCGCGCACACCCTCGATCTCCGGGTGCTGCGCCATCAGCAGGAACAGCTCCAGCAGCGCGGCGGGGCGGCGGCGGAACACGCCTTCCTCGCGCAGGCTGATGTAGCCGCTGCGGATCTCGAAGCGCGGATTGAGCGGTACGATGTTGACCGGCTCGTCATGACGCAGGATGGCCTCGTCGAAGTGCTGCAGCAGCATGTCGTTGAGGCCCGCCAGGGCGGTGACGTGGCGGTAGTAGCGCTTCATGAACTGCTCGACCGCCAGATGCTCGGGCGTGTCGCGGAAGCCGAACAGCTCGGCGATGGTGCGCTGGTGGTCGAACAGCAGCCGGTCCTCGGCGCGTCCGGCCAGCATGTGCAGCGCGAAGCGCACCTGCCACAGGAAGGCCTGGCCCTGGCTGAGAATGCGCAGTTCGGCATCATTCATGAAGCCCAGCGCGACCAGATTGTCGTAGCGCTCGACCCCGAAGTGGCGCTTGGCGACCCAGCCGATCATCTGGATATCGCGCAGGCCGCCGGGCGACGACTTGATGTTGGGTTCGAGGTGATATTCGGTGTTGGCGAACTTGTGGTGGCGAGCGATCTGCTCCTGCCACTTGGCCTCGAAGAAGGCTTCGGCCGGCCACAGACGGTCGGTGGCCAGACGTTCGCGCATGGCCTCGCGCAGCCGCTGAGGGCCGGCGATGACACGGGATTCCAGCAGGTTGGTGATCACGGTGACATCGGCGCGTGCCTCACGCTCGCAGTCACTCAGCGAGCGTACGGACTGGCCGATCTCGAGACCGATATCCCACAGGAAGGTGATGAAGTCGGACAGCGCCTCACGATAGGGCGTGTCGTCGTCCTGCTCCAGCAACAGCAGCAGGTCGATGTCGGAATGCGGGTGCAGCTCGCCGCGGCCGTAGCCGCCCACGGCGAGCAGGGCGATGCCGTCATCCGGCCAGGTCTGGCGCTGCCAGGCGATGGCCAGCAGGCGATCGATGGCGCGGGCACGACCATGGATGAGGTCGCGGATGTCGGCGCCCGCCTTGAAGCGAGCCTCGAGACGCTCCTGTACCTGTGCCAGAGCCCGCTTGAACAGCGGGATGGGTGTCTTCGTCGTGGCCAGCTCGCCGTCGAAGGTGACGGCATCGTAGAGCGCTTCACGCTCGACGAAGTGATAGTGGTGCAGGAGCATCTTGATCAACCCTCGAGGAAGGAGAGGTCCTCTTCCGTGCGACGTGTCAGCACCTCGACGCCGGTGGCGGTGACCAGCAGGGTGTGCTCCCACTGGGCCGAGAGGCTCTTGTCCTTGGTGACGGCTGTCCAGTCGTCCTTGAGGACCTTCACCTTGTAGCCACCGACATTGACCATCGGCTCGATGGTCAGGCACATGCCTTCCAGAAGCTCGGCGTCGGCACGGGCTTCGTAGCCGTCATAGTGCAGCACCTGCGGGTCTTCATGGAAGCCGGCGCCGATGCCGTGGCCGCAGAAGTCACGCACGACACTGTAGCCCGCCGCTTCGGCATGCTTCTGGATCGCACGACCGATTTCTGACAGGCGTACGCCCGGGCGTACCAGCTCGATGCCTTTATAGAGGCATTCCTGGGTGACGCGGCACAGGCGCTCGGCCTGGATGCTCGGCTCGCCGACGATGTACATCTTCGAGGTGTCGCCGTGATAGCCGTCCTTGATCACGGTGATGTCGATGTTGAGGATGTCGCCTTTCTTGAGCTTCTTGTTGTCATCGGGGATGCCGTGACAGACCACGTGATTGATCGAGGTGCAGATCGATTTCGGGAAGCCGTGGTAGTTGAGCGGCGCCGGAATGCAGCCCTGAACTTCGGTGATGTGGTGGTGCGCGATGCGGTTGAGCTCGCCCGTGGTGACGCCGGGACGGACATGCTCGTCGAGCAGCTCCAGCACTTCAGCCGCCAGACGGCCGGCGACGCGCATCTTGTCGATTTCTTCAGCTGTCTTGATGGGAATGTTCATGAGGACTCGAGGCAGGAGATAAGAGGGATGAAACGCCGCCAGGCCGCGCGTGACGGGGGAATGGCGCGACGCATCGCATGCCGCGTCGGGCAGTGGCGACTTCATATCGTGGTCGAGCTATGGTATAAAGCCGCGCGCTTTCCTGCAAATTCTCCTCGATCGGCCACCTCCGGGCGCCTGGCCGAGGCGAGATTGAAGGACTGACGTACATAACCCCAATCCACACACGTTCCGTCACATGGTCCCGGGTGCCGCGCAAGCGGTCGGATCCATGGGGGACGTGGAGGCCCAACCCGATATCCAGGAGATATTCACATGGCGCAAGTCAACATGCGCGATCTGCTCAAGGCAGGCGCACACTTCGGTCACCAGACCAAGTACTGGAACCCGAAGATGTCCAAGTTCATCTTCGGCGCTCGCAACAAGATCCACATCATCAACCTCGAGCACACCCTGCCGGCGCTGAACGAAGCCGTGTCAGTGGTCGAGAAGATGGCTGCCAATGGCAACAAGATCATGTTCGTGGGCACCAAGCGCGCTGCCGGCAAGATCATCAAGGAAGAAGCTCGCAAGGCTGGCCAGCCGTACGTCAACCATCGCTGGTTGGGCGGCATGCTGACCAACTTCAAGACCATCCGTCAGTCCATCAAGCGCCTGCGTGAAATCGAGCAGATGCATGAAGACGGTACCTTCGCGAAGCTGACCAAGAAAGAAGTCCTGATGGCCACTCGTGAGCAGGACAAGCTCGAGCGCTCCATCGGCGGTATCAAGGACATGGGCGGCCTGCCGGACGCAATGTTCGTGATCGACGTTGACCACGAGCGCATCGCGATCAACGAAGCCAACAAGCTGGGCATCCCGGTCATCGGCGTCGTCGATACCAACTCCAACCCGGACGGCGTGGACTACGTCATCCCGGGTAACGATGACTCCATCCGCGCCATCCAGATCTATGTCCAGGCAATTGCAGGCGCCTGTGGCAAGAACAAGGAAGAAGAGCTGGCCGGTGAGTTCGTCGAAACTGCTTCTGAAGAAGACGCAGCAGAGTGATCCTGGCGGCTTGATCTGACTGTCACAAACGCTGCGCTACACTAAGTGCGGCATGGCCTAGCCAGGTGGCAGTCAGGTCAGGCAATGAGGGGGCCACGGCCCCCTTATTTGCGACCGTTCAGCGGTCGTGACCGAATTCCCGTATTCAAAGACGTCGACACGACAGAGGTTTCATCCCATGGCAGCTATCAGCGCATCTATGGTCAAGGAACTGCGTGAGCGTACTGCGCTCGGCATGATGGAATGCAAGAAGGCTCTTACCGAAGCCGGTGGCGACATCGAGCTGGCGATCGAGAACCTGCGCAAGAACTCCGGCCTGAAGGCCGCCAAGAAAGCTGGCCGCGTGGCCGCTGAAGGCGCCATCGTCATCAAGGTCGCCGACGACGCCAGCTACGGCGTGATGGTCGAAATCAACTCCGAGACCGACTTCGTCGCTCGTGATGACAATTTCAAGGCCTTCACCCAGCTAATCGCCGATCGTGTGTTCGCTACCAAGAACACCGACATCGCTTCCCTGATGGAAGGCGAGCTGGAAGACACCCGTGGTCAGCTGGTTCAGAAGATCGGTGAGAACATCTCCGTTCGTCGTGCCGAGCTGGTCGAAGCGCCGGCTGGCGGCGTCGTCGGTGGCTACGTCCACGGCGGCCGCATCGCTGCGCTGACCCTGCTGAACGGCGGTACTGGTGAAGCAGCCAAGGACGTCTCCATGCACGTCGCAGCCGTCAACCCGGTCTGTGCACGTCCGTCCGACATGCCGCAGGAACAGATGGACGCTGAAAAGGCCATCATCCTTGCTCAGCCGGACATGGCAGGCAAGCCGGCGGAAATCGCCGAGAAGATGTCCCAGGGTCGTCTGAAGAAGTACCTGGCTGAGAACAGCCTGACCGAACAGCCGTTCGTCAAGGATCCGAACCAGACCGTCGCCGAGTTCGTCAAGGCAGCCGGTGGTGAAGTGGTATCCTTCGTACGCATGGAAGTCGGTGAAGGTATCGAGAAGGAAGAAGTCGACTTCGCAGCTGAAGTCCGTGAGCAGGCCAGCCGCGCGTAAGGGCTGACTGTTTTCGCTTCTCATGATGGCGTGCGCATAGTCGCACGCCATCGTGTATCTGGCCCCCGCCTTCGGGCCGCCCCGTTCCCCGTATGTCAGTATCAGGAGAGATTCGCATGGCCACCATTTCCGCTGAACGCAATGCCAAGTACAAGCGCATACTGCTCAAGCTTTCCGGTGAGGCCCTGATGGGCGATGGCGATTTCGGCATCGACCCCAAGGTGCTGGATCGCATGGCGCTGGAAATCGGTCAGCTGGTGGGCATCGGCGTCCAGGTCGGCATCGTCATCGGTGGCGGCAACCTGTTCCGTGGCGCAGCCCTGCAGGAAGTCGGCATGGAGCGTGTGACCGGTGACCATATGGGCATGCTGGCGACCGTGATGAATGGTCTGGCGCTGCGTGATGCGCTGGAGCGCTCCAACATCCGTTCACGCGTGATGTCTGCCATCCCGATGAGTGGCGTGGTAGAACATTATGATCGCCGTACCGCCATCCGTTATCTGACGTCTGGCGATGTGGTCATCTTCTCCGCCGGTACCGGCAACCCGTTCTTCACCACCGATTCCGCTGCCTGTCTGCGCGGTATCGAGATCGACGCGGATGCCGTCATCAAGGCAACCAAGGTGGATGGTGTCTACGACAAGGACCCGGTCAAGTTCCCGGATGCCGTGAAGTACGACAGCCTCAGCTACGATGATGCGCTGGACCAGAAGCTTGGCGTGATGGATTTGACCGCCATCTGCCTGGTACGTGACCATGACATGCCGGTGCGGGTGTTCAACATGAACAAGGCAGGCGCGCTGCTCAACCTGGTGGTGGGTGGCAAGGAAGGCACGCTGATTGATAGAGGGTAAGACTGTGATCAACGACATCAAGAAAGACGCCGAATCACGCATGAAGAAGACCATCGAGTCCCTCGGTGCCGCCTTCGGCAAGATCCGTACGGGTCGTGCGCATCCCAGCATCCTGGATGCCGTGACGGTCGATTACTATGGTAGCCAGGTACCGCTGAATCAGGTGGCCAACATCACCACCGAAGATGCGCGCACCCTGACTGTCGTGCCGTGGGAAAAGCCCATGGTGCCGAAGGTCGAGAAGGCCATCATGACTTCTGACCTGGGTCTCAACCCGTCCACCGCCGGTGACGTGATTCGCGTCCCGATGCCGATGCTGACGGAAGAGACGCGTCGCGGTTACACCAAGCAGGCGCGTGCAGAAGCGGAAAACGCCCGCGTGGCGCTCCGCAATGTGCGTCGTGACGCCAATGGCGACATCAAGAGCCTGCTCAAGGACAAGGACATCTCCGAAGACGATGCACGTCGCGGAGAAGACGAGATCCAGAAGCTGACCGACAAGTATGTGGCGGAAGTCGACAGTGCTCTGGAGCACAAGGAAACCGACCTGATGCAGGTCTGATCGGGTCTGCCGCCGGCGTTTGCCGGCGGCATCCGGTGCTCGTAGCGAGACCCCATGACGTCACCGAATTCCCCCTCCACGCCACGCCATGTGGCGATCATCATGGACGGCAACAACCGCTGGGCGAAGTCCCGCGGCTGGGCTGGCATACGCGGCCATCGCGCCGGTGCCGAAACCGTCCGCAGTACCATCCGTCGCGCTGCCGAGCAGGGCGTGGAAGTGCTGACCCTGTTTGCCTTCTCCAGTGAGAACTGGAAGCGCCCGGCCAATGAAGTCAGTGCGCTGATGGAGCTGTTTCTGCTGGCGCTCAAGCGCGAGGTCAAGAAGCTTCATCGCCACGATATCCGACTCTCGGTCATCGGCGAGCGCAGTCGTTTTTCCAATTCGATTCAAAAGCATATCCAGAGCGCCGAAGACATGACGCGCGGCAATCGCGGCATGCACGTGGTGATCTGCGCCAATTATGGCGGCCGTTGGGATATCGCCGAGGCCGCCCGCCGTCTGGCGGAGCAGGTCGAGCGCGGCGAGCTCAAGGCCGCGGACATCGACGAGTCACGTCTCGGGGCGGAAGTGTGCCTGAGCGAACTGCCGGAGGTGGATCTGTGTATCCGCACCAGCGGTGAGCAGCGCATCTCCAACTTCCTGATCTGGCAGCTGGCCTATGCCGAGTTCTATTTCTCGCCCGTGCTGTGGCCTGATTTCGATGCGGCCGCCTTCGATGAAGCGCTCAGCGCCTACGCCCTGCGTCAGCGTCGTTATGGCATGACCAGCGAACAACTCGACGCCGAGGGGCTCTAGTGCTCAGACAACGAATCATCACCGCGCTCATTCTCGCGCCGCTGGCGCTGTGGGGGCTGTTCGGCCTCGACGGTGCTGCCTTTGCCACCTTCACCGGCGCTGTCGTCGCGTTGGCCGCCTGGGAGTGGTCCAACCTGTCTGGCGTGCGTGCCGGCATGGCGCGCCTGCTGTTCCCGCTGGTGCTCAGCGTGCTGATGCTGCTGGTCTGGCAGTTCGATGGCGCTCTTGCGCGTTGGCCGCTGTATCTGGCCGCACTGGCATGGCTGGTCAATCTGCGTTGGGTGATGCGCTATCCGGCCGCCAGTCAGGAATGGCAGGCGACCGGCGTGCGGCTGGGCGTCGGCGTGCTGGCACTGCTGCCGACCTGGTTCGGCTTCGTGCAGCTCAAGGCCAGTGGCGGCGAGTGGCTGCTGTATGTGCTGCTGATGGTGTGGGCGGCGGATATCGGTGCCTACTTCTCCGGCAAGCGCTTCGGCAAGCGCAAGCTGGCGCCGCGCGTCAGCCCGGGCAAGTCCTGGGAGGGCGTCTATGGTGGTCTGGTGGCCACCGGCCTGCTGGCGACCGGCTATGCGCTGGCGGGGCTGGCCGACTGGCTGCCGCTGCTGCTGGTCACGCTGGGCGTGACCGCCGTCTCGGTGCTGGGTGACCTGCTCGAGAGCATGTTCAAGCGCCAGCGTCAGATGAAGGACTCAAGCCATCTGCTGCCCGGTCATGGTGGCGTGATGGACCGCATCGACAGCCTGACCGCGGCGGTGCCGCTGTTTGCCCTGTTGTTGCCGTGGGTGCTGGGAGGTGGTGCGTGAGCACGAATGTGAACGTGAGCGTGAACCACGAGACTCCTCATGAGGCGCCTGCGTTGCAGCGCATCACCATCCTCGGCGCGACCGGCTCCATCGGATCCAGCACCCTGGATGTGATCGCGCGCCATCCCGAGCGTTATCGGGTGCATGCGCTCAGCGCTGCCACGCGTCACGAGGCGCTGCTGGAGCTGTGCCTGACGCATCGCCCGCAGGTGGCGGTGATCGCCTCGTGCGAGGCGGCTGCGTGGCTCAGTGAGGCGCTCAAGGGCGTCGAGAGCTATCAGGGCACGCCCATCGAGGTACGCCATGGTGAGCAGGCGCTGGTCGACATCAGCGAGGCGCCTGAAGTCGATAGCGTGATGGCCGCCATCGTCGGTGCGGCTGGCCTGTTGCCGACACTGGCGGCGGTGCGAGCCGGCAAGCGCGTGCTGCTGGCCAACAAGGAAGCGCTGGTGTGTGCCGGGCAGCTGTTCATGGATGCGGTGAAGCAGCACGGGGCGACCCTGCTGCCGATCGATTCCGAGCACAATGCCATCTTCCAGTGCCTGCCGGCCCAGCATCGTGATGGTCTGGCGCCGATCGGCGTCGAGAAGCTGTTGCTGACCGCCTCCGGCGGCCCGTTCCGCGATGATGCCGAATGGCCTGCCGAGCGGCTGGCCACGGTGACACCGGACGAAGCTTGCGCGCACCCCAACTGGTCGATGGGGCGCAAGATTTCCGTCGATAGCGCCACCCTGATGAACAAGGGCCTGGAGCTGATCGAGGCCTGCTGGCTGTTCGCCTGCGGGCCGGACGACATCCAGGTGGTCGTGCATCCCCAGAGCGTGATTCACTCGATGGCGGCCTACAGTGACGGCTCGGTGCTGGCCCAGATGGGCAATCCGGACATGCGTACGCCGATCGCCTATGCGCTGGCGTGGCCGGAGCGTATCGATGCCGGCGTCGAGCCGCTGGACCTGTTTCAGGTCGCGCGCCTCGATTTCCGTGCCGCCGACGAGACGCGCTTCCCGTGTCTGCGGCTGGCGCGCGAGGCCATCGCGGCAGGCGGCACCTGGCCTGCGGTGATGAATGCCGCCAACGAGGTGGCAGTGGCCGCCTTCCTCGAGGGTCGCCTGGCCTTCGATCGAATCCCGGCAGTGGTGCAGGCCGTCATGCAGGCGCGTCCGCCACTGGCGGTGGATGGCCTCGAGGTGATTCTCGCCGAAGACGCGGCGGCGCGTGAGCTGGCTGCCGCCGAGTTGGCCCTCGCCGGGCCCTGAAATCCTATCTTGCACTGTCTTGTCACTTTCTTCGTGAGCGTTGCAAGGCAGGCTGCCCATCTCGGGCACCAATCTCCAGGAGCGCGTGATGGGTGTGATCCAGAATATTCTTGCCGTGATCGTCGTGTTGGGGGTGTTGATCACCATCCATGAGTACGGTCATTTCTGGGTCGCGCGTCGTTGCGGCATCAAGGTGCTGCGCTTCTCCATCGGCTTCGGCAAACCCTTCTGGTCGTGGACCGATCGCCACGGCACCGAGTACGGCGTCGCCGCCATCCCGCTGGGTGGCTACGTCAAGATGCTGGATGAGCGCGAAGGGCCGGTCGATCCGGCCGAGCGTCATCTGGCCTTCAATACCAAGTCGGTGTGGAAGCGTATCGCCGTCGTCTCGGCGGGCCCGCTGGCCAACTTCCTGCTGGCCATCGTCGCCTACTGGGCGCTGTTCGTCGCCGGTACCACCACGGTGGTGCCGATGGTCGGTGCCGTGGCGCCGGACTCGCCGGCTGGCCGCGCCGGCCTTGCGCCGAAGACCGAGATCGTCGCCATCAATGGTCAGGCCACTCCCTCGTGGGATGAGGTCAACCTGCGCTTGATCGGTGCGATCGGCGATGACAGCCTGACGCTCACCACACGTGCCGAGGGTGCCAGCGCCACGCGTGAGCAGTCCCTCGACGTGACACGCTTCCTGGTCGATCAGGACCCGCCGCGTCCGCTGGTGACGCTGGGCATCACGGCCTGGCGTCCTCAGTTGCCGGCGGTGCTGGGGCGGGTGCTGGACGGTGGTGCCGCCCAGGCGGCAGGCCTGCAGGCCGGTGACCGCATCGTCAGCATCGATGGCACCCTGGTGGTCGACTGGATCGATTTCGTCGAGCGTGTGCGCGGTGCGCCGGGTGAGACGCTGTCGGTACTGGTGGCACGTGATGGTAAGGAAGAGACACTGTCACTGACACCTGCCAGCAATTCGCTCGATGACGGGCGTGTGGTGGGGCAGGTCGGTGCCGGCGTCGAGAACGTCAGCTGGCCCGAGCAGTATCAGCGCGAGCTCAGCTTCGGGCCGCTGGCGGCCGTCGGGCAGGCCGTCGGCAAGACCGGCGAGATGACGGTGCTGACGCTGGATTCGATCCGCAAGATGCTGGTCGGTCTGATCGCACCGTCCAATCTGTCTGGCCCGATCACCATCGCGCGTATCGCCGGCGACACGGCGCGCTCCGGCCTCGAGGCCTTCCTCGGCTTCATGGCCTATCTCTCCATCAGCCTGGGTGTCCTCAACCTGCTGCCGATTCCGGTGCTGGATGGCGGTCACCTGCTGTTCTATCTGGTGGAAGCCGTGCGCGGCAAACCACTTTCGCAAGAGGTCCAGAATGCGGGGCTGAAGATCGGCATGGCGCTGGTCGGTTCCCTCATGCTGATGGCCATCTACTTCGATCTCATGCGTCTTTGGTGACGGATTCGGGGAGTCATCAGCACGTGATGGCTCCCGCAGGATGAACCGAATCTGAACTGTCGATGCCCATGGGGGTCAATTCATTGCACGGGCTGGTCAATGCGATCAACTCCCGTCATCATGCCCACACGACTTCGGCCCCGATTGCCGATCCTCACTCGTAGCTGTCTTGTCAGTTGCAGGGGGTTGTGTATAAGGTGCCTGTTCACCCAAGCGGGCGGAATCCAGAGAAGCGAAGCGACTGCATGAAACTCAAGACCATTGGATTGGCAGCTGCGCTGCTCGGGGCCAGTCAGGGCGCCTTGGCCGCATCTTTTAAAATTTCGGACATCCGGGTAGAGGGCCTCCAGCGCGTGTCTGCGGGCACCGTCTTCAACGCCTTCCCCGTCTCCGCGGATCAGAATGTGGAAGAAGAGGACCTGTCCTCGGCTGCGCGTCAGCTGTTCGATACGGGCCTGTTCGACGACATCCGCCTCAAGCGTGATGGCGATGTCCTGATCATCGATGTGGTCGAGCGTCCGACGATCTCCAAGATCGAGATTGACGGCAACTCGCAGATTCCCGACGAAGACCTGCGCAAGGGCCTCAAGGAAGCAGGGCTGGCCGAGGGTCAGGTTCTGCAGCGCTCCACGCTGGAAGAGATGCAGCGTGAGCTCGAGCGTGTCTACCAGGCTCAGGGCCGCTACAGCGCGCGTATCGAGACCTCCGTCGAGGAACTCGAGCGCAACCGCGTACAGGTCAACATCGACGTCAAGGAAGGCGCGATCGCCAAGATTCATCAGATCAACATCGTCGGCAACGATGCCTTCGATGACGAGACCCTGCGCGAACAGCTGGAGCTGGAAGACAAGCCGAGCTGGTTCTTCGGCTGGTTCTCCGATGATGAATACTCGCGGGAGAAGCTGACCGGCGATATCGAGACCCTCAAGTCCTGGTATCTCGATCGTGGTTACGTCAACTTCCAGGTGCGCTCTACCCAGGTGTCCATCTCGCCGGACAAGTCCGAGATCTTCGTCACCATCAACGTCGATGAAGGCAAGCCGTACAAGATCGGCAATATCGGCTTTGCCGGTGACCTGAAGATGAAGGAAGAGCGCGCCCGCGATCTGGTCAAGCTCGCCCCGGATGCCCTCTATTCCCAGCGTGATGTGACTGCTTCCAGCGAGGCGCTGCGCCAGGCACTGGGTGCCGACGGCTTCGCCTTCGCCAAGGTCAACGCGGTGCCGGAGGTCAACGAAGAGAGCGACACCGTCGATCTGACCTTCGCGGTCGACCCCGGCAAGCGGGCCTACGTGCGTCGCATCAACTTCAAGGGCAACACCACCACTGCAGACGAAGTGCTGCGTCGTGAGATGACCCAGCTGGAAGGTGCACCGGCCTCCACCGACAAGATCAAGCAGTCCAAGCAGAAGCTTGAGCGCCTCGGCTTCTTCAAGCAGGTCGATGTCGACACGCGTCCTGTCGCCGGCGAGCCGGACCAGCTGGACGTCAACTACAACGTCGAGGAGCAGCCGTCAGGCTCGATCTCGGCGTCGGTCGGTTTCTCCCAGGGTGACGGTGTCATCTACGGGGTGGGCCTGTCGCAGAAGAACTTCCTGGGTACCGGTAACGAAGTCAACATCAACGCCCAGAAATCGGATGACTACACCAACGTCAGCTTCGGCTATACCGACCCGTACTGGACGCTGGATGGCATCTCGCGCGGCTACAACATGTTCTACCGCAAGGTGGACTACGACGATGATGACGACGTCGCCAGCTACGCGACCGACAGCTTCGGTGGCGGGATCAACTTCGGTTACCCGATCAACGAGCTGTCACGTCTGAACTTCGGCGGCGGTTACGAGTTCGTGCGCGTCAAGGACTTCGACGACAGCCCGGCGGAGGTCACCCAGTTCATCGAGGATGAAGGCGAAGACTTCAATCTCTACAAGCTGACGGCCAGCTGGTCTCGCAACAACCTCAACCGTGGCATCCTGCCCACGGCGGGCAGCTCTCAGCTGCTGTCGTTGGAAGTGGCGGTGCCGGGCTCCGATGCGGATTACTACAAGCTCCGCTACAAGGGGTCCAAGTTCTTCGAGCTGAGTCAGGACTGGTCACTCAAGTTCCGTACCGAGCTGGGCTATGCCAACTCGTTCTCCGGCGATACCTATCCGTTCTTCAAGAACTTCTATGCCGGCGGTCTGGGCAGCGTGCGTGGCTACAGCTCCAATACCCTGGGGCAGGCCACCACCGAACAGAACGATGGTGACGACGATACCATCGGCGGCAACATCCTGATCGAAGGTGGGGTGGACCTGATCTTCCCGATGCCCTTCATCAAGGACAAGCGCTCTGTGCAGCCGTCGTTCTTCGTCGATGCCGGTAACACCTATCTGACGTCGTGCTACGACGTGAGCTCCAGTGACACCAGCAGCTGTGAAAGCGGTGTCGACCTGGGCGAGCTGAATTACAGTGCCGGTATCGGCCTGTCGTGGATCACGCCGGTGGGCCCGCTGACCTTCAGTGTCGCCCAGCCGATCGGTGACGATGACGATGATGACACCGAGATCTTCCAGTTCTCGCTGGGCCAGACCTTCTAAGGCCGTACGAGGCCGCACCCGCTTGAGCCGGTGCGGCCTTCGTCACGACCACCGGCGGCGCTGTCCCTGTTCCGTCGCCGGTCCTCGCACCGTCGGTCGCTGAGTCATCAGTGACTGAACAACAGGCCTACAAGGAGTTTGTGTGATGCGTAAATTGACCCGCGCCCTGTGTCTGGCTGGTGGCCTTGCCGCCATGGCGACTCCGATGCTGGCACAGGCCACCGAAGTCGCGGTCCTCGACTGGCGCCAGGCGCTGTTGAGTTCCGACTCGGCCAAGATTTCCATGAACCAGCTCAAGAATCAGCTGGCCGGCAAGCAGGACCAGGCCAAGGCACTCGCCAAGGAACTGGAATCCCTGCAGGCCAAGCTGCAGAAGGACGGCGCCGTGATGTCCGATTCCGAGCGTCAGTCCGTGCAGCAGCAGCTGCGCCAGAAGGGCGGCCAGTTCCAGCAGCTGCGTGGCCAGGTCCAGCAGCAGCAGCAACAGGCGGAGCAGACCTTCCTCAAGCAGTCCAAGCCGAAGCTCGACAAGGCCATCCAGCAGGTCGTCGACAAGCATGGCATCGAGCTGCTGGTCGACCGCAATGCGACGGTCTACAGCAAGGACGGTATGGACCTGACCAATGAAGTGACTCAGGTGTTCAACTCGCTCAACTGAGTGCATCCCGCGCGCGCAAGCGTGCGGGATGTGTTGCATCCGAGCATGCCAACGCGAATGCGAGCCAGAGGCGCTCAGCGCCCAGAGACAGAATGAAAAAGCGACAATTCTCTTACACTCTCGAGGATCTGGCTCAGCGGCTGGGCGCTCGTCTCGTCGGTGACCCGGCTGTCCGGGTCACCGGCCTGTCGACGCTGGTCGATGCTGAGCCCGGCGATATCGCCTTCCTCGCCAATCGCGCCTACCTCAAGTATCTCGGGGAAACCGCCGCGACTGCCGTGCTGCTGCATGAAAGCCATCTTGAAGAGTGCAAGGGCAATGCCCTCGTGCTGGACAATCCGTATCTGGCCTACGCTGAGCTGTCGCGTCTGTTCGATCCGCTGGCGGTCGAGCCTCAGGCGAGCGTGCACGCCAGTGCCGTCATCGACGAGACCGCAACCCTGGGGGCCAATGTCGAGGTCGGCCCGCAGGTCGTTATCGGCCCGGGCGTCAGCATCGGCGACAACACGCGCATTCACGCGGGTTGCGTGATCGGGGCTGACAGCATGCTGGGCGAGGGCTGTCTGCTGCACCCCAATGTCACGCTCTATCATGGCGTGGTGATCGGGGCGCGTGCGGTACTCCACAGCAGCTGCGTGATCGGCGCCGATGGCTTCGGCTTTGCCCACGATGGCAAGGGCTGGCACAAGATCGCCCAGCTCGGCGGCGTGCTGATCGGCGATGATGTCGAAGTCGGCAGCTGCACCAGCATCGATCGTGGCGCGCTCGGCGACACCATCATCGGCAATGACGTCAAGATCGACTCCCAGGTCCAGATCGCGCACAACGTGCAGATCGGTGACCACTCGGCGCTGGCGGGCTGTGTCGGCATCGCCGGCTCCACCAAGGTCGGTCGCTACTGTCTGATGGGCGGCGGTGTGGGTCTGGCGGGCCACCTGGAGATCGCCGATGGCGTGCAGGTGACCGGCATGAGTCTGGTGACCAACTCCATCACCAAGCCGGGCGTCTATTCCTCCGGCACTGGCGCGATGGACAACGGCCTGTGGCGCAGAAATGCCGTACGTTTCAAGCAGTTGGATCAGTTGGCGCGACGCTTGAATCAGGTCGAGAAGAGTTTGAAGGACAAGTAGTACTGCAAGCCCGGGTAGTACCTGTCCAGAGCAGAGTCTCGCACCTGCTTGGCGCACTGTCGGGCAATGAGCGGCTGCCAGCCACGCGCAAGGACGCTATAATGCGCGCCATTGCCCGAACGGCGGTCCGGACCGTCATTACATGCCTGCCCGCGAGCGGCAGGCATTTCGTTATTTCAGAGGTTGCAAGCCAATGGTTATGGACGTCAACGAGATCCGTGAGTATCTCCCGCACCGCTATCCTTTCCTGCTGATCGATCGTGTCATGGACCTGACCCTTGGCGAGTTCATCGTCGCGCGCAAGAACGTCAGCATCAATGAGCCGTTCTTCAATGGTCACTTCCCGGAGCACCCGATCATGCCGGGCGTTCTGATCGTGGAAGCCATGGCTCAGGCGGCGGGTATTCTCGGCTTCAAGACCGTCGACAAACGTCCCGCCGATGGCTACATCTATTATCTCGTCGGAAGCGACAATGTGCGCTTCAAGCGCCCGGTGATGCCGGGTGACCAGCTCGAGATCAGCGCCCGCGTGCTGCGCGAGAAGCGTGGCATCTGGAAATTCGCCTGTCAGGCCAAGGTCGACGGCGATCTGGTCTGCGAGGCCGAAATCATCTGTGCCGAGAGGAAGGTCGCTTGATACATCCTACTGCCATTGTCGATCCCGGCGCCCGCCTGGCCGATGATGTCGAGGTCGGCCCGTTCTGCGTGATCGGGGCTGATGTCGAGATCGGCGCTGGCACGGTGGTGGGGCCGCATGTCGTCATCAAGGGCACCACCGTCATCGGTGAGCGCAACCGTATCTTCCAGTTCGCGTCAGTGGGCGAGGACTGTCAGGACAAGAAGTACGCCGGTGAGCCGACGCGTCTGGAAATCGGGGATGACAACGTCATCCGCGAGGGCGTGACCCTGCATCGCGGCACCGTCCAGGATGCCAGTCTCACGCGTATCGGCAGTCGCAACCTGTTCATGGCCTACTCGCATGTCGGCCATGACTGCATCATCGGTGACGACTGCATCATGGCCAATCAGGCGACGCTGGGTGGCCATGTCCATCTCGGCAACCACGTCATTCTGGGTGGCCTGTCGGCGGTGCATCAGTTCTGCCATATCGGCGAACATGCCATGGCGGGTGGTGGCTCCATCATCACCAAGGACATCGCGGCCTTCGTGATGGTCAATGGCCATCCGGCGGAAGCGCATGGCCTCAACAGCGTCGGCCTCAAGCGTCGTGGTTTCAGCCGCGAGACCATCTCCGCGCTGAACACGGCCTACAAGACGGTCTTCCGTCAGGGTCTGACGCTGGCCCAGGCCCTCGAGCAGCTGGAAGCCGAGCCGCCGCTGGCCGAGCGCGATGTCTTCATCGCCTCGCTCAAGGCGTCCACTCGCGGTCTGACTCGCTGAGCATGCGCATCTACCTGGTAGCCGGTGAGCTCTCCGGTGACATCCTCGGTGCCAGCCTGATGCACGCGCTCAAGGCGCGCTATCCCGATGTCGAGTTCCGTGGCATCGGCGGCCCGCGCATGCAGGCCGAGGGCTTCGACAGCCTCTATCCGCTGGAAACGCTGTCGGTGATGGGGCTGGTCGAGGTGCTCAAGCATCTGCCGGCGCTGATCAAGGTGCGTCGCCATCTGTTGCGCGACGCCCTTGAGTGGCAACCCGACGTGATGATCGGCATCGATGCCCCGGACTTCAATCTGGGGCTCGAGCTGCGCCTGCGCAAGCAGGGCATCACCACCGCGCACTACGTCAGCCCCTCCGTGTGGGCCTGGCGTCAGGGGCGCGTGAAGACCATTCGGCGCGCCGTCGATCGCATGCTGACCTTCCTGCCCTTCGAGGCCGCCTTCTATCGTGAGCATCAGGTGCCGGTGACCTTCGTCGGTCATCCGCTGGCCGATGAGTTGCCGCTCGAGGATGATCGCGCTGCTGCCCGTGGACAGTTGGGGATCGACCCGGAAGTGCAGCTGCTGGCGGTGTTGCCGGGCTCCCGCGCCAACGAGATCCGCTTTCTCGGCGAGACCTTCCTGGCCGCCATCGAGCGTCTCTGTCAGCGTTATCCCGGCCTTGAGGTGGTGATCCCGGCGGCCACGCCGCTGCGGCGCACCGAGCTCGAGTCCCTGATGGCGGAGCGCGCAGGGCTGGATCGCAGCCGCATCCATCTGGTGGATGGCCAATCGCGTGAAGCGATGACCGCCGCCGATGCCGTGCTGCTGGCATCCGGCACGGCGGCGCTCGAATGCCTGCTCTGTCATCGTCCGATGGTGGTGGCCTATCGCATGGCGCCGATGACGCATCGCATCGCGCGGCATATGGTCAAGACCGAGTGGATTTCCCTGCCCAATCTGATCGCCCGCGAGACGCTGGTGCCGGAGCTGATCCAGGACGCCGCCACGCCGGAGTCCATCGAGGAAAGCCTTGCGCCATTGCTGTCGCGTGCCGCCGGTGACGTCGCCCGCCAACGAGAACTGCGTGAGCGTTTCACCGCCATGCATCGTGAACTGACCTGTGATGCCAGCGCCGCGGCCGCCATCGCCATCGGTGAACTGGCCGGACGCTGATCCCGCGTGTCGCCGCCAGACATTGCGCTACCCTTGATTGAATCACCTCGACAGGCAGATCGCATTGGCGCTCTGCCTGTTGTCTTACGCCTCGAGATATCATGACCGACTCTGCCGACAGCCACGTCACCACGCCTTCTGCGCGCAAGCGTAAACCCGCCGATGATTTTCCGCCGCTGGTGATTCCCTATCAGGGGCAGTTGCTGGCCGGTATCGATGAGGTCGGGCGTGGGCCGCTGGTCGGCCCGGTGGTGGCGGCAGCGGTGATTCTGGACCCGAATGACCCCATCGAGGGCATCACGGACTCCAAGAAGCTCAGCGAGAAGAAGCGTCTGGCCCTCTACGAGCAGATTCGGGCCCGTGCCTGGGCGTGGGCGATCGCCGAGGCCACCAGCGACGAGATCGATGAGCTGAACATCTATCAGGCCACGCACCTGGCCATGCGGCGCGCCATCGATGCACTGGGCGTGCGCCCGGAATACCTGCTGGTGGATGGCAATCGCCTGCCGGGACACGACATCCCCGGCATGGCGGTGGTGAAGGGCGACCTGCGCCACGCTGCCATCGGCGCGGCTTCGATTCTGGCCAAGGTGCATCGTGATGCCCAGATGGCGGCGCTGGATTCACACTTCCCCGCCTATGGCTTCGCGCGTCACAAGGGCTACCCGACCCGCGAGCATCAGGCCGCCATCGAGGAACATGGCATCCTCACCTTGCATCGCAAGAGCTTCGGGCCGGTCAAGCGACTGTTCATGTCGGGGCACGTGCCACAGGCCGTGCCGCCGGACGCGCTGATTGCGCTTCCGGCCCCGCAGGCAGCGACGCCAGAGCCGAGCGTGACGTTGAGCGAGGCAAGCGAGCCGAGCCAGCAGCCCACGGCAAAAAAGCCGCCAGCCGTGGTCTGACTGATGCCAGTGAGACCACGGCATCCCCGTCAGTCGAGCCTGCCCGGGCGGATGCTGCGCCTTCAGATGCTATGCCTTCAGACGATGGCGCTGACAGGCTATCCTTGAAGCCCGAGCCTTCAGCCTCGCAGCCGCCGCCGGCACCCGCAGCGACGACAGCACCCGCCGCAACCGAATCCTTCACCGTCACGCCGACTTCACGAGCCGATTCCATGACCACGCCCTTTGTTCACCTGCGCGTTCACACCGAGTTCTCCCTCGTCGATGGTCTGCCCGGCGTCAAGCCGCTGATCAAGGCGACCGCCGCGGCGGGCCAGCCGGCTGTCGCGGTGACTGACGAGGCCAACCTGTTCGGGCTGGTCAAGTTCTACTCCAATGCGCGCGCTGCCGGCATCAAGCCGATCATCGGTGCCGACATGTGGCTGATCAATCCCCAGGATGCCACGCGCCCGTATCGCCTCACGCTGCTGGCGATGAACGACACCGGCTATCGCAACCTCACCGAGCTGATCTCGCGCGGCTGGACCGATGGCCAGAAGCAGGACCGCGCCTACCTCGAGAAACAGTGGATCTTCGAGCAGGCCGAGGGCCTGATCGTGCTGTCCGGTGGCCGTGAAGGCGAGATCGGCCGTCATCTGCTGTCGGACCACGAAGACAGCGCCCGGGCACTGCTCGGTGAGTGGAAGGCGGTGTTCGGGGATCGCTTCTATCTGGAGCTGACCCGCACTCAGCGTCAGTACGAGGAAGAGTGCTTGCACCTGTCGGTAGCGCTGGCCGAGGCCACCGATACGCCGGTGGTCGCCACCAATGATGTGCGCTTCCTCAAGCGCGAGGACTACTGGGCCCACGAGACGCGCGTCTCCATCGGCGAAGGCAAGGCGCTGGATGACCCGCGGCGCGAGACCCGCTACAGCGATGAGCAGTACCTGAAGAGCGCCGAGGAGATGAGCGAGCTGTTCTCCGACATTCCCGAAGCGCTCGAGAACAGTGTGCTGATCGCGGCGCGCTGCTCGGTGACCGTGCAGCTGGGCACCTACTTCCTGCCCGAGTTCCCTGTGCCGGAAGGCATGACGATGGACCAGTTCTTCCGCAAGGTCTCGCATGATGGCCTGACGGAGCGCCTCGACAAGCTGTATCCGCACGCCCGGCATCCGCGTGACAGCGAGGCCTGGGCCGAGATCGAGCAGCGCTACCGCACGCGACTGGATTTCGAGCTCGACATCATCCTGCAGATGGGCTTCCCCGGTTACTTCCTGATCGTCATGGACTTCATCCAGTGGGGCAAGGACAACGGCGTGCCGGTCGGTCCGGGGCGTGGTTCCGGTGCCGGCTCGCTGGTGGCCTACGCCCAGAAGATAACCGATCTGGACCCGCTGGAATATGACCTGCTGTTCGAGCGCTTCCTGAACCCGGAACGTGTCTCGATGCCCGACTTTGACGTCGATTTCTGCATGGAGAAGCGTGACCGCGTGATCGATTACGTGGCCGAGCGCTATGGGCGCAACGCGGTCTCGCAGATCGTCACCTTCGGCACCATGGCCGCCAAGGCCGTGGTGCGTGACGTGGCGCGTGCCCAGGGCAAGCCTTACTCGCTGGGTGACAAGCTCTCCAAGCTGATTCCCTTCGAGGTCGGCATCACGCTCGAGAAGGCCATCGAGCAGGAGCCGCAGCTCAAGGAATTCATCGACAACGACGAGGAAGCCCAGGAAATCTGGGAGATGGCGCTCAAGCTCGAGGGCACCACGCGCGGCACCGGCAAGCACGCCGGGGGCGTGGTGATCGCGCCGACCAAGCTGACCGACTTCGCGCCGCTGCTGTGTGATGAAGATGGCAGCGGTCTGGTGGTCCAGTTCGACAAGAACGACGTCGAGGAGGCCGGGCTGGTCAAGTTCGACTTCCTGGGTCTGCGCACCCTGACCATCATCGACTGGGCGACCGAGATGGTCGACAAGATCCGTGAGCGGGAAGGGCTGGCGCCGCTGGATATCGATGACATCCCGCTGGATGATGCCAAGACCTTCGACATGCTGCAGAAGGCGGAGACGACGGCTGTCTTCCAGCTGGAATCCCGCGGCATGAAGGAGCTGATCAAGAAGCTCAAGCCCGACTGCTTGGAAGACATGATCGCCCTGGTGGCCCTGTTCCGTCCCGGCCCGCTGCAGTCCGGCATGGTGGATGACTTCATCAACCGCAAGCACGGTCGTTCGGAAGTGTCTTATCCACACCCGGATTACCAGCATGAGCTGCTCAAGCCGGTACTGGAGCCGACCTACGGCATCATCCTGTACCAGGAGCAGGTCATGCAGATCGCGCAGGTGCTGGCCGGCTATACGCTGGGTCAGGCCGACATGCTGCGCCGCGCGATGGGCAAGAAGAAGCCGGAAGAGATGGCCAAGCAGCGCGCCGGCTTCATGGAAGGCTGTGCGGGCAAGGGCATCGACAAGGACCTGGCCGGCAACATCTTCGACCTGGTGGAGAAGTTCGCCGGTTACGGCTTCAACAAGTCGCACTCGGCGGCCTATGGCCTCGTCTCCTATCAGACAGGCTGGCTGAAGGCGCACTATCCGGGGCCGTTCATGGCCGCGGTAATCTCGACCGAGATGCAGACCATCGAGAAGGTGGTGCCGCTGATCGAGGAGTGCCGTCATATCGGTCTGACGGTCACGCCGCCGGATGTGAACATCGGCGGCTACAAGTTCACCGTCGACCTGGAAGGGCGCGTCGTCTACGGCCTGGGCGCCATCCGTGGCGTCGGCGAGGGCCCGATCGATGCTATCGTCAGCGCGCGCGCCGAGGGTGGCCCGTTCAGCGACATCTTCGATTTCTGCAAGCGCATCGACGCCAAGAAGATCAACAAGCGCACCCTGGAGGCGCTGATCCGCTCCGGCGCGCTGGACAACATCGGCCCGTCGCGTGCGGTGCTGATGCTGGCGGTGGAAGATGCGCTCAAGGCTGCCTCCCAGAATCACGCCAACAACGATGTCGGCATCACCGACATGTTCGGCGATGCCTTCAGCGAGCCGGAAACCGATGTCTACGCCGGCTATCGCAAGGCGCGCGAGTGGACCGACAAGGAGCGCCTCACCGGCGAGAAGGACACGCTGGGGCTCTATCTGACCGGCCATCCCATCGATGAGTATGAGGGTGAGCTCAAGCGCTTCATCAATGCGCGCATCAGTGACCTCAAGCCGTCGCGTGAGCCGCAGCGCATCGCCGGGCTGGTGATCGCCATGCGCACCATGAAGTCCAAGCGGGGCGACACCATGGCCTTCGTGACCCTGGATGACCGCACCGGACGCATCGAGGCCTCGATGTTCGGTGAGCTCTATGATCAGGTGCGCAACAAGCTGGTGCCTGACAGCGTGGTGATCGTCGAGGGCGAGGTCAGCCAGGATGACTATTCCGGTGGCCTGCGTCTGCGCGGCAAGGACGTCACGCCGATCATCGATGCGCGGGCGCGCTTCGGTGAGGCGGTCGAGATGAGTATCGCCGCCGAGGACATCGGCGGTCGCTTCACCCAGCAGCTGACCACCTTGCTGACGCCACACCTGGCCAGTGAAGGCCTGCCGATGCGCCTGCGTTATCGCAACGCCGCGGCGGAGGCCTGGCTGGAGCTGGGCGAGCAATGGCGCGTTGCGCCCAGTGATGAGTTGTTGATTCAGCTGGGTGAGGTGGAAGGCCAGCGCGGTGTGCGCCTCAAGTACCGTGACTGAGGTGCTGGCCCACCGGATGGTGCCTGCCTCGCCAAGCGGCGGGGCAGGCGTAGCAGCGAGATGAGCGGCGTGGGCGCAGAGTTAATCCACGCCTAACAGGCGGGCAAGGTTTGCACCTGTCGAACAGGGTGCGATAATGCCTGTCCATCTTTTCCGTACCCAATTCCATGCCGACTGTGACCGCCGCGAGCCACAGATCGCCTGAGCGTGTGCTCAGGGGGAGTGACCCGGCCGACTCGCTTTCCTGGCTGCCCGAGACGACGAACGAAACGCCTTATGAATCCCAATTATCTGGACTTTGAACAGCCGATCGCCGAGCTGCAGGCCAAGATCGAGGAACTCCGTCTGGTCGGTAACGACTCCCAGGTCAACCTGTCTGACGAGATCGCTCGCCTGCAGGAAAAGAGCACCAAGCTCACCGAGTCCATCTTCAAGGACCTCGGCGCCTGGCAGGTATCTCAGCTGGCACGTCACCCGCAGCGCCCGTATACCCTCGACTACCTCGAGAATCTGTTCACGGATTTCGATGAGCTGCACGGCGACCGTCACTACGCGGACGACGAAGCGCTGGTCGGCGGTATCGCGCGTCTCGACGACAAGCCGGTGATGGTGATCGGTCACCAGAAAGGCCGCGACGTGAAGGAAAAGGTGCGTCGCAACTTCGGCATGCCGCGTCCGGAAGGCTACCGCAAGGCCTGCCGTCTGATGGAGATGGCCGAGCGTTTCAAGATGCCGATCCTGACCTTCATCGACACCCCGGGTGCCTATCCGGGCATCGGTGCCGAGGAGCGCGGTCAGTCCGAGGCCATCGCCTACAACCTGGCGGTGATGTCTCGCCTCAAGACGCCGATCATCTCCACCGTCATCGGTGAGGGTGGTTCCGGCGGCGCACTGGCCATCGGCGTGTGTGACGAGCTGAACATGCTGCAGTACTCCACCTACTCGGTGATCTCGCCGGAAGGTTGCGCCTCCATCCTGTGGAAGAGCGCCGAGCGTGCCGCCGATGCCGCTGATGCGATGGGCATCACTGCCTCGCGCCTCAAGGAGCTGGGCTTCGTCGACAACCTGATCAAGGAGCCGCTGGGTGGTGCACACCGCAACCCGCAGTCCGCTGCCGACAGCATCAAGGCCGCGCTGGGCGAAGGTCTGGAGCGTCTTGGCGCCCTGGATACTGATGCCCTGCTGGAGCGTCGTTACCAGCGCCTGATGAGCTACGGCGCCCCGGCATGATCCCGGTGCCTCTCGCGTGAAGCGCGATCGGCTCATGCCCGCGTGACCAGGACGCCTCCGGATTCTTCCGGGGGCGTTCTTGCGTTCAGGGCCGGCGTTTTCTTCTCCACTTCCTTTTCTCCACCACTTACTTCATCCGCTTCGCGACAGGAGCCCGACATGTCTCTGTCCCCCTCACTGGATTCGCTGTGCCTGCGCGCTCAACCGCTGAGCGAGATGGCGGAGTCGCGCGCACTCGTCGCCGTGCGCGAAGCGCTCGAGGCCAGCGATGCCAGGCGCACGGTGTGGATCGCGCTCTCGGGCGGGCTGGATTCGGTGATGCTGGCGCGGCTGGCGGCTCGCGCGGTCAAGGACTGCCCGCGTCGACTGCGGCTGGTGCATGTGCATCACGGCCTGCAGGCGGCCAACGATGATTTCGAGCAGCTGGCGCGCAGGCTGGCCTCGCGCCTCGGGCTGCCGCTGAGCGTGCGTCATCTGGCGCTGGCGGAGACAGCACTCAAGTCGCGAGGACTGGAGGCGGCAGCGCGCGAAGGGCGGCTGGCGGCACTGAGCGCCTGTCTGGCGGCGGGGGATAGCCTGTGGCTGGCGCAGCATCAGGATGATCAGGCCGAGACGCTGTTGCTCAACGCGCTGCGTGGCAGTGGCGGGCGCGGGCTGGCGGCCATGCCGCCTGAGCGGGCGCTGGCCGTGGGCGAAGCGTCTCCCGGGCAAGACCAGCTCGCCAATGAGCGGGCACGACTACTCCGGCCGCTGTTGGGCATCCCGCGCCATGAAATCCTGACATTGGCGAGCCAGCAGGGTTTGCAGGCCGGGCGCGACTGGTGCGAAGACCCCAGCAATGTCGATCAGCAGTTTGATCGCAACTACCTGCGCCACAGTGTCGTGCCGCTGCTGCAGGCGCGCTGGCCGCAGGCCGTGGCCAGCCTGGCGCGTTCGGCGCAACAGTTGCAGGAAGAGCAGTCACTGCTTGATGAGCTAGCGGCCGAGCTGCTGGCGAAGATTCAGGTGTCAGGCGCGGAGCGCGAAGCTCAAGGACATGAGCAGGGACAGGAGCAGGAGCAGGAGCAGGGACTGAATCAGAGGCTTAATCAGGGCCTGGATCAGGGGCGGGCGCACGAGACGCAGTTGTCACTGGCGGAGCTGGCAGGCTTGAGTGAGTCACGTCAGCGGTTGGTCCTGCGCCATCTATGCCAGTCGCGTGGCTGGCCGGTGCCGCCGCGGGGTCGCTTGATGAGCCTGCAGCAGTTGATCGCCACGCCGCCCGACTCGGTGGCCGAGGTGCACTGGGCCAACGCCGAATACACCGTCAGCGTGCGCGCGTGGCGCGGCCAGCTGTGGTGGCAGGTGTCAGATACCGTTATTGAGCAGGGTGTGCGTCATCGACAAGGCGATACCGGCTGTGCGGGAAGTGGTCGCCAACCTGGCGAGACGCCACCCTCTGAGTGGGATGCTGAGGCGCGCAAGGCATGGCGGGCGCTGGGAAGGGATGAGCAGCATGTTGCCTTCACCTCACGTCAGCCGGGAGATGTACTGCGAGTGGCAGGGCGGGGGCGGCGCGATCTCAAGCGCTTGCTGCAGGAAGCCAATATCCCGCCGTGGCAGCGTGACCAGTTGCGTGTGGCACGCATGCACGACGGGACTGTCGCGGGGCTGTGGCATCCCTCGCGGGGCTGGTGGCTACTGGCCGTACTCACACAGCAGTGAGGCCAGCGGGCGGTCTCGCCGATGTCTTGCGCAGTGCTCGCTCAGGCATCGGCCAGTGTCAGCGTCATGCCGGCGGCTTTCTGCAGCTCGCTTTCCTGACTGAGGTCATCGTTGATCAGGCTGTGATCGCGATATTCCTCGGTCAGGTTGAGCGTCAGGTCGTCGCCTTCGGCGCTGAGATGCATGCCGAGCACCGGCGCTTCCGAGCGTGAATGGTTGAGCATCACCGCCATGCGCAGCAGGCGTGCCAGACGCGCCAGACGCGGTTGCTGCGGCTCCGGCAGCGCCGCCAGTTCGTTCTTGGGGAACTTGCGACGGTGGGCGCGGACCAGGAAGGCCAGCGCGCGCTGTTCCGGACGCGAGAAGCCGAGCAGGTCGGAATGCTCGAGCAGGTAGGCGCCATGGCGATGGAACTGGCTGTGGGAAACCGCCTGGCCGACTTCGTGGAGGTCAGCGGCCCAGCTCAGCAGCTGACGTGACGTCGCCCCCAGCGCCCAGTCGCCGGCGACCTGATCGAACAGCTGCAGGGCGGTGTCGCGCACATTGCTGGCGTGGCGGGTATCGATGCCGTAGCGACGCTGCAGCGACTCGATGGCGGACAGACGCGAATCCTCCGGCGTGTTGCGCCCGATCAGATCGAACAGTACGCCTTCACGCAGCGCACCGTCGGAGTAGCGCATCTGCTCCAGCCCCAGTGCCTCGAAGACACCGCACAGGATGGCGATGCCCGCTGGGAAGACGCTGGCGCGATCGCTCTTCAGGCCCGGCAGGCTGACCTTGTCGAGGCGCTTGAACTCCAATAGCGCCGCGCGCAGCTTGTGCAGCCCCTCACGTGTGACCACGCCATGCGGGGCCCAGCCGTGCGCTTCCAGCACGTTGGCGGCGGCCTTGATGGTGCCGGAGGAGCCGACCGGGTCATCCCAGCCCATCTCGCGATAGGTGCGCTGGATGCTGGCCAGTTCCGAGCGTGCGGCCAGCTCGGCGCGGCGCATGCGCTTCTCGCTGATCTCGCCGTCCTGGAAGAAGGCCTTGGTATAGGCGACGCAGCCCATGTGCAGGCTTTCCAGCAGCTGGGGCTCGAACTGCTCGCCGATGATGAACTCGGTGGAACCGCCGCCGATATCGACGATCAGGCGCTTGCCGTGCACATCGGCCAGCGCATGCGCCGCGCCCAGATAGATGAGGCGGGCTTCTTCGCGCCCGGCGATGATCTCGATGGGATGCCCCAACAGAGCCTCGGCACGCTCGATCAGTTCTTCACTGTTATGCGCGGCGCGCAGGGCGTTGGTGCCCACGACCCGCAGATGGTCGGCCTCGATGCCATCGATGAAGGGCGCGAACTGGGCGAGGCAGTTGAGGGCGCGCTCCATGGCTTCCTCGCTGAGCATGCCGTCTTCGTCCAGCCCTGCCGCCAGCTGGACCTTCTCACCCTGCTTGGCCACGACCTGCAATTGCCCCGCCTGGTGGTTGGCCAGCAGCAGGTGGAAGCTGTTGGAACCCAGATCGATGGCGGCCAGCTTCAGCAGCGGGGCCTCATTGCCGGCACTGCCTTCATCAGAGGCGGTGGGTTGCGGGTGCTGGGAGGGTGCTGATTCACTCAAGGGCGGAGTCCTTTACGGCGGGTCATTCATGGCAGGCATCATGCACTGCCTCCTTCACGCCAACTCCTGCGACGGCTTCCTTGCGTGGCGACCATGGCGCAATGAAGTTGTCGTGAGCGTGGGCGGCCACCGGACGCGAGCCTGCTGCGGGAAGATGACGCTGGCAGCAGGTCGCGGCGGCGACTCTCGCAAGATTGCGGCGACTGGCCAGAGGTGTCAAACCGGTGGCACATACGGCGCCATCACCACGAGGGGCTGGCGGCACATTCAGCGCATGGGGCATGCTATTCTAGCGGCGTGATATGACAGAACGACGAAGTCGCGGGTCATCATCACGCTCAATGAGTCGCAAGCCATCACGCAGCACAATCAGCAAGACCAACCGGGTCTGGGAGATAACGTCGCGATGAGCGAACGTGTGGTACCGATTGCAGAAAGGGACTTCGAATCCGTGGTGCTGGAGAGCGAGCATCCGGTGCTGGTGGATTTCTGGGCTTCCTGGTGCGGGCCGTGCAAGAGCGTGGCACCGACGCTGGAATCCCTGGCCGAGGAATACGAAGGGCAGCTCAAGATCGTCAAGGTCGATGTCGATGAAGCCCCTGAACTCGCCGCCCGCTTCGGCGTGCGCGGTGTGCCGACATTGATGCTGTTTGTGGGCGGCAATGTCGAAGCCAGCAAGGTGGGCGCCATGCCGCGCGCGCAGCTGGCAGCCTTTCTGGATGCCAATCTGTGAATCGGGCCTTGCCGCCGCCAGGTGCCTTGAGCCGTCAGTGAAAGCGCCACGTCAGCGGCGGCTATCGCAGCGCTGACTGGCCGCTAGCGAGCGCTTCAGGCAGCGCCGGGAGCGCCACCAGGCCGCCGGGGCTTGCGTTCAGGGGCCGGCTTGACTACCATCGAGGCGTTCGCCTGATTACACGCTCTCTGATTGCGTCATGTCGACCGTCCCACGGTCCCCCAGTTGTCAGCCAGCCCTCTGGTAATGCTGCCCGCAACACGCCGGCCAGCCACCAGGCGATTCATACCGCTAGATTCCATATCGAGAAGACTTTTCTGTCAGGAAGCATGACGCTCCGTGTCCCTTCGACCGGTCCGTCGTCGCTGGACATCCGTAGCTCGACACTCCGTTGCTGAATTCATAGTTCGGCCGTGGTGAGTGATCTTTCCTGAACTTTTGGCACCTGTCTTCATCCAGCTCAGGCGCTTGCCTCCGGGAATGCTGTCGAGTTCTGTCTGCACCTTTGCAGTGCCGGTCCTTGCCTTCTGCCCGTCTTCTCGATTCCCTTCTTATCTATCAGCCCTGCTGACCTGAGCCACGTTCAAACAAAGCCGATGAATCTTACCCAACTCAAGCAAAATACTGTCCCCGAACTGCTGGAACTTGCCCAGACGATGGGCATCGATAATCTGGCACGTTCGCGCAAGCAGGACATCATCTTCGCCATCCTCAAGAAGCACGCGAAAAGCGGTGAGGACATCTACGGCGACGGCGTTCTGGAAATCCTGCAGGACGGCTTCGGCTTCCTTCGCAGTGCAGACTCTTCCTACCTCGCGGGCCCTGATGACATCTACGTTTCACCGTCCCAGATCCGTCGCTTCAATCTGCGCAAGGGCGACACCATCTCCGGCAAGATTCGTCCGCCGAAGGAAGGGGAGCGTTACTTCGCGCTGCTCAAGGTCAATCAGATCAACTTTGACCGCCCCGAGAATGCCAAGCACAAGATCCTGTTCGAGAACCTGACGCCGCTGTTCCCGCAGTCGCGCCTGCTGATGGAAATCGGCAACGGTTCCACCGAAGACATCACCTCGCGCATCCTTGATCTGACCGCACCGATCGGCAAGGGCCAGCGTGGCCTGATCGTCTCGCCGCCCAAGGCGGGCAAGACGATGATGCTGCAGAACATCGCCGCCTCCATCACGCGCAACAACCCCGAATGTCACCTCATCGTGCTGCTGATCGATGAGCGTCCCGAGGAAGTTACCGAGATGTCGCGCACCGTGCGTGGCGAAGTCGTGGCTTCCACCTTCGATGAGCCGCCGGCCCGTCACGTCCAGGTCGCCGAGATGGTGATCGAGAAGGCCAAGCGTCTGGTCGAGCACAAGAAGGATGTCGTCATCCTGCTCGATTCCGTGACCCGTCTGGCGCGTGCCTACAACACCGTGGTGCCGTCCTCCGGCAAGGTGCTGACCGGTGGTGTCGACGCTCACGCCCTCGAGAAGCCGAAGCGCTTCTTCGGTGCCGCGCGTAACATCGAAGAAGGCGGCAGCCTGACCATCCTCGCCACGGCGCTGGTCGATACCGGTTCCAAGATGGACGAAGTCATCTTCGAGGAATTCAAGGGCACCGGTAACATGGAAGCTCACCTCGACCGCAAGCTGGCCGAGCGTCGCGTCTTCCCGGCCCTCAACATCCGTCGCTCCGGCACGCGTCGTGAAGACCTGATCGCGTCCGAGGATGAAATGCAGCGCATGTGGATCCTGCGCAAGCTGCTCAACCCGATGGAAGATGTGGCGGCCACCGAGTTCCTGATCGATCGCCTGAAAGATACCAAGACCAATCTCGAGTTCTTCGAGGCCATGAAGCGCCGCTGATCGACACTGGCCCAGCCGGTTGGCTGGCCATGTTCTCGACAGGTGCTTGCCAGGACGCCCACTTCCCACCCGGGAAGTGGGCGTCTTGCGTTGCTGACCTGCCGAGTGCCGGCTGGCAATGGTATGCTCGGGACTTGATCAAGCCGAGCGGAAACTCCCATGCAGTATCGAGACTTACGCGATTTCATCGCGGCGCTGGAAGAGAAGGGCGAACTCAAGCGCATTCGTGCCGAGGTGGACCCCTATCTGGAGATGACCGAGATCTGCGATCGCACCCTGAAGGCGGGAGGTCCGGCGTTGCTGTTCGAGAACGTCAAGGGCCACAGCATGCCGGTGCTGGGCAATCTGTTCGGCACGCCGCGGCGCGTGGCGCTGGGCATGGGCCAGGAATCCGTCGAGGCGCTGCGCGAAGTCGGCGAGCTGCTGGCCTTCCTCAAGGAGCCGGAGCCGCCCAAGGGCTTCCGGGATGCCTGGGACAAGTTGCCGATCTTCAAGCAGGTGATGAGCATGGGGCCGAAGAAGGTCAAGCGTGCGCCCTGTCAGGAGATCGTGCTGGAAGGGGAGGATGTCGATCTCGACATGATTCCGATCCAGCACTGCTGGCCCGGAGATGCCGCACCGCTGGTGACCTGGCCGCTAGTGATCACCCGTGGTCCGCACAAGGAGCGCCAGAACCTCGGCATCTATCGTCAGCAGAAGCTCGGCAAGAATCGCCTGATCATGCGCTGGCTGGCACACCGTGGCGGCGCACTGGACTTCCGCGAGTGGCAGAAGGCCCACCCGGGCGAGCCCTTCCCGGTCGCGGTGGCTCTGGGTGCCGATCCGGCCACCATCCTCGGCGCTGTCACGCCGGTACCGGATTCACTCTCCGAGTATGCCTTTGCCGGCCTGCTGCGCGGCTCGCGCACCGAGCTGGTCAAATGCGGCCTGTCGGATCTCGAAGTCCCGGCCAGCGCCGAGATCATCCTGGAAGGCTATCTGTATCCGGATGACGTGGCACCGGAAGGCCCCTACGGCGATCACACCGGCTATTACAACGAGGTGGAGACCTTCCCCGTCTTCACCATCGAGCGCATCACTCATCGGCGCGACCCGATCTATCACTCCACCTATACCGGGCGTCCGCCGGATGAGCCGGCGATTCTCGGCCTGGCGCTCAATGAAGTCTTCGTGCCGATTCTGCGCAAGCAGTTCCCGGAGATCGTCGACTTCTATCTGCCGCCGGAAGGCTGCTCCTACCGCATGGCGGTGGTGACGATGAAGAAGCAGTACCCCGGCCACGCCAAGCGCGTGATGATGGGGGTCTGGAGCTTCCTGCGTCAGTTCATGTACACCAAGTTCGTGATCGTGCTGGATGATGATGTCGATGCCCGTAAGTGGGAAGATGTCATCTGGGCCATCACCACGCGCATGGACCCGAGCCGTGATACCGTTCTGGTCGACAATACGCCGATCGATTATCTGGACTTCGCCTCGCCAACGGCGGGTCTTGGCTCCAAGATGGGCATGGACGCGACCAACAAGTGGCCCGGCGAGACGGACCGCGAGTGGGGCGAGCCCATCGTGATGAGCGAAGAGATCACATCCCGTGTCGATGAACGCTGGGACAGTCTGGGCATTCTGGACTGATTCCGCGACAGACCATCAACACCCATGCATTTACCCTGTCGTTGCGCGGCGCGCTGGCGGCAGGCATCAGATAACAAGAGGATACGATGACGGCGCGGACCCTGACCTGTCATGTCGAGAGTGTGGAAGATCTGACCCCGGACGTGTTTCGTGTGCGCTTCGCCGCACGTCCCGAGGCCCTGGCGCACGCGCCGGGCCAGTATCTCGAGATGAAGCTCGATGACACCACCTGGGTACCGTTCTCCATCGCCAATGCCGCCAGTGATGATGGCGTGCTCGAGCTGCATATCCAGCATTGGCCGGAGCGCAGTAATTCCGCGCGTCTGCGCAGCCTGCTGGTCGCGGCCAATCAACTAGAGCTGCGTCTGCCCAGTGGCGAGTGCGTGCTGGACCTCGACGACCCCAGCCCCATCGTGCTGATCTGTGCCGGCACCGGGTTCTCGCAGATGCACGCCATGCTGCAGGCGGCGTTTGCGCGTGGCCTGACCCAGCCCATCGAGCTGTGGTGGGCGGCGCGTGAGCGGCGTGATCTGTACCTGGAGAGCGCGGCGCTCAACTGGGCCGCCAGTCAGCCCAACTTCCGTTATTTCCCGGTGCTGGAAGAAGCGCCGGAAGTCGGTGATGCCCACCATCGCGCGCTGGAAGCGGCCGGTGTCGAGGCCGCTTTCAATGGCCATCTGGGGCGTATCGATGAGGCGCTGCGCAAGCACGCGGGCAGCATGGCGGGCAAGCGCGTCTATCTGTCCGGCTCGCCGGGCATGGTCTATGCCTGTGTCGATGCGCTGACGCCATTGGGTGTCGAGGCCAGCGCGCTGAGCTCCGATGTGTTCAGCTATGCGCCACGCGAGCCGCTGCTGGACCCGGCGCTGGTCTCTGCCTGAAGCCGCCTGACATTGCTTGAAGCCGCCTGACATTGCCTGAAGGAGTCGAGTGAATGAGCCAGTCCCCGATACTGATCACGGGCGGCGCCCAGCGTCTGGGGCGCTATTGTGCCGAGCGACTGATCGATGATGGTCATCCGGTCATCATCAGTTATCGACGCGAGCGGGAAGAGCTCGACGCCCTGCGCGCGCTGGGCATTCGCACCGTGCAGGCGGATTTCTCCAGCGAGGCAGGCATCCAGGCCTTCATCGCGGCGATTCGTGAGCTGACTCCGACATTGCGGGCCATCGTGCACAATGCCGGCGACTGGGCGCCGGATGGCGACGGCGAGGGGCAGGGCGAGCTGTTCGAGCACCTGTTCCGTGTCCACATGCAGGCGCCGTACCTGATCAATCTGGCGCTGCGCGATCTGCTGGAAGCCGGAGTCGAGACGCAGGCGGACATCGTCCACATGAGTGACTTCGTGGTCCAGAAGGGCTCGCGCAAGCATGCGGCCTACGCGGCCAGCAAGGCGGGGCTCGAGAACCTGACCTTGTCGTTCGCGTCGATGTTCGCGCCACGCATCCAGGTCAACACCATCGCGCCGGCGCTGATCATGCTGCGTCCGGACGATGACGACGACTATGCCGAGCGTGCGCGCGCCAAGTCGTTGATGCAGCAGGTACCGGGGCCAGGCGTCATCTGGCAGGCGCTGCGCTATCTGCTGGATAGTCCCTATGTCACGGGCACGACCCTGCCGGTGGATGGTGGCCGCCATCTGCGCTGATAGCTTCTGTCAGTGATCTTTCGGTTATCGCTTTCGACTTCCGAGGCGTGACATTCGAGACCTGAGCACTGCACAAAAAAAGCCCCCGCTGAAAAGCGGGGGCTTTTTTTTCGTTGCTGCGACCGTTATTGCGATCGTTGTTGCGATCGTTGCTACTACATCCTGCACTACTGAAGCGCTTACAGGATATGGCGGCCTTCGACCGGCGTCAGCTGACCTTTCTTGAGGGTCGGGCCCATCTGGTTGCCGGAGGGAGCGCCCTGCGGGCTTTCCAGCGTGATCACCAGGTCGCTGTCAGGGAAGGCGGCCAGATACTCCTTGGGCACCTCGACCTTCATGGTACCGGAGTGCGGCAGGATGCCCAGTGACATCGGCTCCTTGCCATCCTTGGCCATCAGCCACAGCTCGCAGACCTTGCCGGGGGCCGGCGCTTCGGGCCTGACTGCCTGCACCATCATCTCGCCCGAGTGGGACGCGTTGACGATCCAGCCGGGGCTGCTGTCAGAGTTGTTGACCACGAACACGTAGTCGCTCTCCATGCCCGCGTTGTGCCCCAGGCTGAAGGTCAGGGTGACCGCCAGTGCCAGGCTGAACGCCGTGGCAGTCATGCCCTGCCACAGGCCCAGGCGACGCCACCAGGGCTGACGGGCGGTGCCCGTCGCCTCGGCGATGCCTTGCCAGACATGGGCCGGTGGCGTGACGGGGGGAAGCTGTTCATTGAACACGTTGAGATGCTCGCGCCAGCGCTCCACATCACGTTGCAGGTCGTGGCTGACGGCCAGCAGTGACTCGAATGCCGCGCGCTCGTCGCGTGTCAATGTGCCGAGCGCATATTCGCCCGCTGCGGCTTCGCGCAGTTCCGGGTCGCTCAGATCAAATGACTCATGCATGTCTTCAACCTCTCGAGTCCACGACGGACCCAGCTCTTGACGGTGCCCAAGGGCTGGTCCAGTTGATTGGCCAGATCCTGGTGGGTGAGGCCTTCGAAGTAGGCCAGTTCCAGGGCGCGGCGTTGATCGTCATTCAGCTCGGCCAGGCACTGGTGGAGCTCACCACTGTGCTGGGCCAGGTCGACATCTGCCTCGATATCACTCCGCCCCGGCATGGCGGCGATCAATTCATCGCTGTCATGCTCGCTGGGTCGCTGTCGACGTATCCAGTCGATGGCGATGTTGCGGGTCATGGTGCCGAGCCAGGTCATCGGGCGGGCGCGGCCGGCGTCATACTGGGCGGCGGCGGCCCATACCCGGATGTAGACCTGCTGAAGACAATCCTGCGCGGATGCCTCATGTCTCAAGATACGCAGCAACTGAGCGTATAGATGCGCACTGGTCGCTCGATAGAGCTGATCCAGTGCCTTGGCATCCTGCCGGGCGCATCCCGACAGATACTCAATCAGTGCATCATTTCGGGAATCCTGCATGCATGCATTCCAAGCTGTGGGCGCGGTGTCAGGCACCGCTGGACGAATGCGTGTTGCCGATCATGTTGCTCGACAACCAAAGATTATACTGATGCCACTTCAGGCTGATAGCCCTTCTTTATGCGTGCGGGCAACGGTTTGTTGCCGGTTCACGCTTGCGCAGGACGATCTGGAGTGCAAGGATAGGCCTATCACCATTTTCATCGTCACTACTGGATACCGGCCCGACCCATGAACCAGACCACCAGCCACCGCCCGTTCACTGTCGCTGCCTGCCCTTCGGGCCAGGTCGTGACGGCGGCGTGTGCGGCCGGCTATTGGTATTGGTTTACACAGGGGCGCGCCTGAGGTTACGGCGCGCCTGTCTCGTACGGGCTGCCACCACCTTGAAGAACCCCCGGTCGCAGCCACGGCCGGGGGTTCTTGCGTTTCGGGCCTTGCGAAATCCATGACGAGAGGCATGTCACCCTAACGTGCCGACAATGATTGCAGCATGAATGACGAGAGGAATGACCATGCGCACCACTTTCCTGACTACCCGCTTTTCTCTTGCCTCCGCTCGGGTCGTGCATGGTTATTGGCGCTGGCGATTTAGCGGCGTCCTGCCTCTTTCCGCTGTCACCGCGGGGCAGGGCGAGCAACACCGGGGTGACGATTCGCGAAGTCCCTGTCTGTCAGAATGAATATTGCGTGATGGAGCCGAGGCTTCATCACAGGAGAGAAGACCATGAACGCCAGCCTTGAACGCGTGTTGACCGCCAACCCGCACACTGCCGACGCCACTGTTGACCCCTTGACTGCCGAGAACGCCACCGTGACCCGCTCTGATGCCGCCCAGACACCGACCACACCCGGACGCATCAGTCGTGAAGCCCTGCCCAGCGCCAGCGAATTGCGCGAGCAGCTGCCGGTGGACGCCGACCTGGCCGGCCAGATTCGCCAGCATCGCGATGAGATCAACGCCATTCTCGCCGGCGACGATGATCGTCTGCTGGTGGTGGTCGGGCCGTGCTCCATCCATGATCTCAAGGCCGCGCGTGAGTACGCCCAGCGCCTGGCGGTGATCGAGCCGCAGGTACGTGATCGCCTCAAGCTGGTGATGCGTGTCTATGTCGAGAAGCCGCGCACCACGGTGGGCTGGAAGGGGCTGGCCTATGATCCGCATCTGGATGGCAGCGATGACATGGCCACCGGCCTGCGTCAGGCACGCGAGCTGATGCGCGAGATCAACCAGCTGGGCCTGCCGGTGGCGACGGAGCTGCTGCAGCCGCTGACCGCCGCCTACCTGGAAGACCTGCTCGGCTGGGCGGCCATCGGCGCCCGCACCACCGAGTCGCAGATCCATCGCGAGATGGCCTCCGGCCTCGGCTGTGTGGTGGGCTTCAAGAACGGCACTGACGGAGGCGTCGAGGTCGCCGTGCAGGCCATCGGGGCGGCGGCGCATGGGCATCGCCACTTCGGCATGGATGACAGCGGACGTCCGGCGCTGATCGAGACCGCGGGCAACCCGCATACCCATGTGGTGCTGCGCGGCGGCCATGGCCAGCCCAACTATGACGCCGCCTCGGTGGCCGCCTGCCGGCGTGAGCTGGAAGGCGCTGGCCTGACGCCGCGTCTGATGGTCGATTGCAGCCACGCCAATTCCCGCAAGGACCACCGCCGCCAGAGCGAAGTGATGCTGGATGTGCTCTCTCAGCGCCTGGCGGGGGATGACGCCTTGATCGGCGTGATGCTCGAGAGTCACCTCAATGAAGGCAAGCAGGCCTTGCCGGCAGCGGAGAAGCTCTCCCAGCTGCGTCATGGCGTGTCCGTCACCGATGCATGCCTTGGCTGGGAAACCACCGAGCACCTGCTGAGCCTGGCCGCCGAGCGCTTGCGCGAGGCCTGAGATCAAACGCCAGACTCGCGCCTCGATGGGAGGATGACGTCGCGCTTGCCTGATGTTTGCTGAATTTGTCGGCTTGTCCTGAAATCCCCAGCGCCCAACGGTCGAAAGGCCGTTGGGCGCTGTCGTCTCTTGCCTTTGTTGCCCGTTCGTCACGGAATTGTCATCGGGCTCGCGTATCACTCTTGTTGCCTTCGGCATGCCCTCAAGGGGCGTGCCTGAACAGAACAACCCGAAACCTGACTACGGGGAAGCGACATGAGCAAGGAAATCGAAGACCATCGCCTGCTTAATCCCAGCAGCAACGAGACGTTCTCATCCGTCATCGAACGACACATCTCGCGTCGTCGTGTCCTGCAGGGCGGCCTGGGCATGGCGGCTGCCAGCATGCTGGGTGGTTTCGGTCTTGCGGGGCTGAGCACCACGGCCAACGCCGCCAGCAACGCTGCGGGTGAGAAGACGACTCTGGCACTGGCCTTCGAATCGATCAAGGGGTCACGCACGGATGCAGTCGTGGTTCCCAAGGGGTATACCGCACAGGTGCTGGCGCCGTGGGGCACGCCGCTCAATGCCAAGGCACCCAAGTGGAGCAAGGATTTGGCGATGACGCCGGAGATCCAGCTCAACACCGTCGGCATGCATCACGATGGCATGCACAACTTCGCCTTGAGCGACGACACGGCCTCCAGCAACTTCCTGCTGGTCATGAACAACGAATACATCGATCAGGATGCGCTGTGGGCACCCAAGGGCGGCGCGACCAATGCGGATTCCGGCAAGCGTCCGGCCGATGAAGTGCGCACCGAGATCAATGCCCATGGCGTGACCATCGTCGAGGTCAAGAAGGCCAGCAACGGCAAGTGGGAAGTGGTGGGCGATTCGCGCTACAACCGCCGCTACACCAGCGCCAGCGAAATGAAGCTGAGCGGCCCGGTAGCGGGCAGCGATTACGTCAAGACGGCCTTCTCGCCGGATGGCATGCGCACCCGTGGTACCAACAACAACTGCGCCAACGGCTACACCCCGTGGGGCACCTACCTGACCTGTGAAGAGAACTGGCCGGGTTACTTCGTCAAGCGCAGCGATCGTCAGCTCGATGACAACCGCATCGGCATCGAGACCGAGCGTGGCCGCTATGGCTGGGAAACCGCCGCCGGAGATGCCAGTGAAGTCGATGGCGAGTTCGCGCGTTTCGACAACACGCCGACGGCAGACAGCGCCGACAAGGATTACCGCAACGAACCGCGCACCTTCGGCTATATCGTCGAGATCGACCCCTACACCGGCGAGCAGGCCATCAAGCGCACCGCGCTGGGCCGCTTCCGTCACGAAGGTTGCTGGCCGGGCAAGCTGGTCGAGGGTGAGCCGGTGGTCTTCTACTCCGGTCACGATTCGCGCAACGAGTACATCTACAAGTTCGTGTCGGACGCCAAGTGGGACGCCGCTGATGCCCGTGGCGCCGGTGACTTCAAGGACCGCCTGGCGATCGGCGACAAGTACCTGGACAAGGGCACGCTGTATGTCGCCCAGTTCTCCGCCGATGGCACCGGCACGTGGCTCAAGCTGACGCCGGACGCCGTGACCAAGGATGGCCGCACCCTGGCCGAAGCACTGGGGCTGGCGGCCGATGACCTGGCTGGCATCATCATCCACACCACCGATGCGGCTGACCTGATGGGCGCGACCCCGATGGACCGCCCGGAGTGGGGCGCGGTGGACCCGGTGTCCGGTGAGGTCTACATGACGCTGACCAACAACTCCAAGCGCACCGAGGAAGGCACTGACGCCGCCTTCACCAACGATGGCACCGCCATCGAGGAGCCGGGTGTCGGTTACAAGACGGCGCCAACCAACGCGGCCAATCCGCGTGGCAACAACGAAGCGGGTCAGATCATCCGCTGGCGTGAAGCGGGCGATCACAAGGCCTTCGATTGGGAGATCTTCGTGTTCGGCGCAGCGGCCAGCGATGCCGACAACCTGTCCGGCCTGACCGAGATGAACGAGTTCGCCAGTCCCGATGGCCTCTACTTCGATGGCCGCGAAGGACAGGACAGCATCCTGTGGATCCAGACAGACAACGGCTACGAAGGCATCACCGAGGTCACCAATGACCAGCTGCTGGCGGTCGTGCCGGCAGGTCTCGAGCAGGCCGAGGGAGACGCGGCCGTGATCGGTGCCGACAACCAGGCGCAGCTCAAGC
The DNA here is from genome assembly GCF_020217465.1 of Cobetia amphilecti. Taxonomy (GTDB): domain Bacteria; phylum Pseudomonadota; class Gammaproteobacteria; order Pseudomonadales; family Halomonadaceae; genus Cobetia; species Cobetia amphilecti. The sequence goes on along the minus strand of NZ_CP084115.1, from coordinate 3,712,212 downwards.
GCTTCGCGGTGGGCCCGAACGGCTGTGAAGTCACCGGGATCTTCACCACCCCGGACAAGACCGCGATGTTCATCAACATCCAGCACCCGGCCAACTGGCCGCAGAGCGATGATGCCACCGCCGAGACCGATGGCAGCGTGCGTGCCCGCGCCGCGACCGTGGTCATCCAGCGCGAAGATGGCGGCCAGATCGGCGTCTGATGAAAGCCGCGCGTCAGGTGTGAACGCGAAGCCCCCGTATCGATGATACGGGGGCTTTTTCATACGCCTGAACCTGGCCCCGCTTCGCTTGAGGGCGCTCGTCTGTCAAAAGAAAGGAGAGGACCAACGACAACGGCCCCCACGCAAGCGTGAGGGCCGAGAGTTCATGAGCTTTGTTCTGTCCTGACCTCGTCGAGCGCGATCAGGCCTTGGCGGCGTAGGCGAACAGCAGGGTTTCCTGCACGCTGATCGGTTCCGCGTCGCCGGCATCCAGCTGGGTGTAGTGGCCATCGCTTTCCAGACGCCAGCTCTGGCAGTTGTCGACCAGATAGGTGTCCAGGTCCTTGCGGATACGCTGGGCCAGCTTCTTGTCGAGCAGCGGGAAGCAGGTCTCGACGCGGTGGAACATGTTGCGCTCCATGTAATCCGCGCTGGAGCACCAGGTCTCCGGCTGACCGGCATTGTGGAAGTGGAAGGTGCGCGTGTGCTCGAGGAAGCGACCGATCACCGAGCGTACGCGGATGTTGTCGGAAATCCCCGGCACGCCCGGGCGCAGACAGCAGACGCCGCGGATGATCAGGTCACACTGCACGCCAGCCCGCGAGGCGCGGTAGAGGGCGCGAATCAGCTTGGGCTCGGTCAGTGAATTGCATTTGATGATGATGTGGGCGCGCTTGCCTTTCTCGGCGTTGCGCGCTTCACGGTCGATCATCTCCACCATGCGCTCATGCAGCGTGAAGGGCGCGTGCAGCAGCTTCTCGATATTGCGCTGCTTGCCCATGCCGGTCAGTTGCTGGAAGACCTTGTGGACGTCCTCGCAAAGTGTCTCGTTGGCGGTCAGCAGGCTGTAATCGGTATACAGACGCGCCGTCTTGGCATGGTAGTTACCGGTGCCCAGGTGCGCGTAGTGACGCAGCTCGCCGTGTTCACGTCGCACGATATGCAGCATCTTGGCGTGGGTCTTGTAGGCCATCACGCCGTAGATGACGATGGCGCCGGCTTCCTGCAGGCGTGAGGCCAGCTGCAGGTTGTCGGCCTCATCGAAGCGCGCCCGCAGCTCGATCACCACGGTGATCTCCTTGCCCTGACGTGCGGCTTCCACCAGCGAGGAGACGATGTTGGAGTCGGCGCCGGTGCGATAGAGGGTCTGCTTGATGGCCAGCACGTTCGGGTCACGCGCCGCCTCGGCGAGCAGGTTCTCGACCGGGGAGAAGGACTGGAAGGGGTGATGCAGCAGGATGTCCTCGCGACGGATCGCATCGAACAGGCTGTTGTCGCCCTTGAGTGCCTTGGGGATGCCCGGAGTGAACGGGGCGTAGAGCAGGTCCTCGCGGCCGACGTCGCCGATGACTTCCATCAGGCGGTTGAGGTTGACCGGGCCCTTGACCTGATAGAGGTCGCGCGTTTCCAGATCGAACTGCTTGAGCAGGAAGGTGTAGAGGGCTTCCGGGCAGTTGTCGGCCACCTCGAGACGCACCCCGTCGCCGTAGCGGCGTGCCAGCAGCTCGCCACGCAGCGCGGAAGCCAGGTCGGAGACATCCTCGGCATCCACCGAGAGATCGGCGTTGCGGGTCAGGCGGAACTGATAGCAGCCCTTGATCTTCATGCCCGGGAACAGCTCCTGGGCGTGAGCGTGAATCATCGAGGACAGGAAGACGTATTCGGTGTACCCCTGCTCGACGAGGCCATCCGGGATGCGGATCAGACGCGGCAGCGAGCGCGGGGCCGGCAGGATGGCCAGGCCACCTTCACGACCGAAGGCATCCTTGCCTTCCAGCTCGACGATGAAGTTGAGGCTCTTGTTGACCAGGCGCGGGAACGGGTGCGACGGGTCGAGACCGATCGGGCTGATGACCGGCTGGATCTCTTCCTCGAAGTAATCGCGCACCCAGGCCTTCTGGGCATCGTTCCACTGATTGCGGCGACGGAAGCGGATGTGCTGCTCTTCCAGCGCGGGGATCAGGTCCTCGTTGAGCATGCGGTACTGGCGTTCGACCTGCTCATGCGTGATGCGGGAGACCTCATCGAGCACCTTGCTCGGCAGCATGCCGTCACAGCCGGGGTCGGTGCGATCGAAGGCGATCTGATGCTTGAGACCCGCCACGCGAATCTCGAAGAACTCGTCCATGTTGGACGTGAAGATCAGCAGGAACATCAAGCGGTTGAGCAGCGGATGCGAGGTATCCTTGGCCTGCTCGAGTACGCGGATGTTGAACTGCAGGTTGGACAGCTCGCGATTGAAGTACAGCGCCGGATCAGCGAGATCAGCCTCGGGGGAGGGGGTGGCCTTGGCATGGATACCGGTACGCGTCCGGTTGACGCGCAGGGGCAGCGGTTCCTGAGCCGGCGGCTCATCCGCCGCCAGCTCGATCTCGCCTTCCCGTGGGGTGGATGCTGCCTTGGGGGCAGCATCCTTGTCGCGACTGTCAGCGACTTCCGGCAGGGTCGCCGTGTTGTTGTCGGTGTCTTGCTTGGGCGTCTGTTCCATCATCAACTCCATGATCCCGGTCAGCCGCATCCGCAATGGCCGGGGTTGTCAAAGGCGGTTTTTCTGCGCCAGCAATTCGGCCGCCTGGCGAGCAAAATAGGTGAGGATGCCGTCGGCACCCGCACGCTTGAAGCACATCAGCGACTCGAGAATGACCTTGTCGGCATCCAGCCAACCGTTCTGGAAAGCCGCCATGTGCATGGCGTACTCACCGCTGACCTGATAGGCGAAGGTCGGCACTTCCAGCTCGCGCTTCACACGCGTTACCACATCAAGATAGGGCATGCCCGGCTTGACCATCACCATGTCAGCGCCTTCGGTGATATCCATGGCCACTTCGTGCAGCGCTTCATCGCTGTTGGCGGGGTCCATCTGGTAGGTCTGCTTGTCGGCCTTGCCCAGATTGCCGCTCGAACCGAGCGCGTCACGGAACGGGCCGTAGTAGTTGGAGGCGTACTTGGCCGAGTAGGCCATGATGCGCGTGTTGATCAGGCCTTCCTGTTCCAGCATGGCGCGGATGGAGCCGATGCGGCCATCCATCATGTCGGAGGGCGCGATGACATCGGCGCCGGCTTCCGCGTGTGACAGCGCCTGTTTGATCAGGGTGTCCACGGTGCGGTCGTTGAGCACATAGCCTTCTTCGTCAAGAATGCCGTCCTGGCCGTGCACGGTGTAAGGGTCGAGCGCGACATCCGTGATCACACCCAACGTCGGGATGGCTTCCTTGAGTGCGCGTACCGCACGCTGCACCAGCCCATTGGCATTGTAGGACTCCTCGGCCAGCAGGCTCTTGGCCTCTGCGTCTATCACCGGGAAGAGCGCGATGGCCGGCACGCCCAGGGCATGCACTTCACGACACTCTTCCACCAGCAGATCGATGGAGCGACGCTCGACACCGGGCATGCTGGTCACGGCTTCACGACGCTGAGCGCCTTCCAGCACGAAGACCGGCAGGATGAGGTCATCGGTCGTCAGCTGGTTTTCACGCATCAGGCGGCGAGAGAAGTCGTCCTTGCGCATGCGGCGCATACGGGTTGCAGGAAACTGGCGCGGGCTACGTTGGGTCAAGAGACATTCTCCGGGTCGGGTGGTCCGCTCCCGTGATGGTCGCAGGCAGTCTAGGTCTATAATATTTCATTAATATTACAGTGATGCCAGCGGTCATGGGGCAAGGCCGGTCACGTGAGGTGCCAGCAAGGGCTGAACATGACGACAAGGCGTCTGTCGGGCGACGAGAAGGCCTGGCTTGCGGCCTGCAAGTGGGTGGCCCGTGACGGGAGCCGTCGTCCCTGTGGCAGGGTCAATCCAGTATATCAGCGTTGACTTGTGGCCACAGGCGCAGGAGATGTGTCGCGGTGTCGCGCCTCATGCACACCCCGTATGGGGCGGGTGTGTGGGGCTGCAAGACGAGTCCGGACACCGCGGCAAGCCTCCGGCACCAGAGCCTTGATGGCATACGAGTGGACGAGGAGCAGCACTTGAGTTGTGCCGGGGCCGCCCATAGTCTTGAGAGGATGCGCAGTGACATGCCTCGCCTGCACGCCTGTCACTGTCTGCCGCGTGGTGGTCGCGCAGCTTCGGTGCCGCTGAAGCGTCTCGCGCCTGGCATGACGCCGGGCATGACGCTGGGCATGAAATCAGGCTCGGCATTCGAATCAGTCACGCGCTTGTATTAGTCTTTTCTGACCTGTCCGGCAATCGCCGCGCACAGCTCATCGTCAATGGAGTAACCCATGACCAAGCAGGTAGCCCTGATCCTTTCCGGTTGCGGTGTCTTTGATGGCTCCGAGATCTATGAAACTACCCTGACGCTGCTGCGTCTCGATCAGCTGGGCATTGCCTATGAGTGCTTTGCACCGGATGTCGCGCAGCACCACGTGATCAATCACGGCACTGGCGACGAGATGAAGGAGACCCGCAACGTGCTGGTCGAGTCCGCGCGTCTGGCACGTGGCAAGGTGCGCCCGCTGGAAGAGCTGTCAGCGGACGACTTCGATGCACTGATCCTGCCCGGTGGCTTCGGCGCCGCCAAGAATCTGTGTGACTTTGCCGTCAAGGGTGAGGACCTCGAGCTCGTCGCGGGCCTGCAGGACGCGGTGCAGCCCTTCCACGCGGCCGGCAAGCCGATCGGCGTGATGTGCATCGCGCCGGTGATGGTGCCCAAGCTGCTGGGGGAGGGCATCTCGGTCACCATCGGCAACGATGCCAGTGTCTCCGGGGCGATCAGCGCCCAGGGCGGCCTGCACAAGAGCTGCGAGGTGACGGACATCGTCGTCGACGCCGCCAACCGTGTCGTCACCACCCCGGCCTACCTGCTGGCGGAGCGCATCAGCGAAGCGGCCCAGGGCATCTTCAAGCTGGTCGAGCGCATCGATAGCTGGATCGAGGACGACAAGGCGCGTGCCGCCGAGCAGGACTGATCTCGACACGCCTGTGCGTCTGGCGTGATAGCACGTGGCTGGTGTGAGCAAGTTCCCTGGAAACACAAAGCCCCCAGAAACAGAAAGCCCCGCCGGTGACTCGGCGGGGCTTTCTGTTTTGATGCTCTGATTCTGATGCCCGACTACTGGCAGCCTCGTTCAGGGCGTGTCCTGCGATGCCTCATCGTCTGAGGCCGCACGCCGGCGCTTGAAGAGGCGCGAGGCCAGAATGCCGACCTCGAACAGCAGCCACATCGGGATCGCCAGCAGCGACTGCGAGATCACGTCCGGCGGTGTCAGCAGCATGCCGACCACGAAGCAGGCGATCACGATATAGGGGCGCTTCTTGCTCAGTGCCTCTACCGTGGTCGCACCGGTCCAGATCAGCAGGAAGGTGGCGATGGGAATCTCGAAGGCGACCCCGAAGGCGAAGAACAGCTTGAGGACAAAATTCAGGTACTGATTGATGTCCGTCATGATCGCCACATTCTCGGGGCCCGTGGTGGTGAAGAACTGGAACAGCAGCGGGAACACCACGTAGTAGGCGAAGGCCGCACCGGCATAGAACAGCAGGATGCTGGAGGCCAGCAGCGGCAGGGCCAACGCCTTCTCGTTCTCATAGAGGCCCGGCGCGATGAACGCCCAGGCCTGATAGAGCACGGCGGGAATCGCCAGGAACAGCGCCACCACCAATGTCAGCTTGAAGGGCGCCAGGAAGGGCGAGGCCACTTCGGTGGCGATCATCTGCGAACCCGGTGGCAGCAATGCCATCAGCGGTTCGGCGACATACAGATAGATCTGGTTGGAGAAGCCGTACAGCGCGGCGAAAACCACCAGCACCACCAGGGTGGCGCGCAGCAAGCGCGAGCGTAGCTCGATCAGGTGCTCGATGAGCGGCGCATGTGCGGCGTCGCCCTGACCACCTGACGGTGAGGCATGTGGATCACTCATCAGGAACGTGGCTCTCGTGATTCACGGGTGTCGGAAGCAGTGCTCGGCTCGGTGGCCGGCGCACCATTCTCGGCAGGGCGGGGGCTGGTCTCGGCGCCGGAGGCGCCTGCATCGCGGGACGTGCTGGACTCGGTGATGCCGCGCTCGACATCGCGTGCCTCGTTGCGCGCATGAGCGAGCGTCTCATCGAGCTGCTTCTTCTGCTCGTTGAGCGTCTGACGCAGTTCCTCGGCTTCCAGCTGGGCACTGATTTCCTGCTGAATGCCCGAGACACTGCGCTTGATGCGTCCCAGCCACAGACCCGCAGTGCGGGCGGCCCGGGGCAGACGCTCCGGGCCGAGCACGATCAGCGCCAGCAGCGCGATCAATGCCAGTTCAAAAAAGCCGATATCGAACATGCGGGTTACGAGCGCTTGTCAGCGGTATCGCGGCTCTCGGCCTCGACATCGATGGTGTCGCCACGCTTTTCCTCATGCGCGACCTTCTGCTGGGCAGTCGGCTCGTCGCTCTTCTTCTCTTCTTCCTTCATCGCGCCCTTGAAGCCCTTCACGGCACCGCCGAGATCAGAGCCGACGTTGCGCAGCTTCTTGGTCCCGAAGATCAGGATGATGATGCCGAGCACGATGAGAAGCTGCCAGATACTGATGCCACCTAACATGGGAAATTCTCCATTTGGGCCGCTGACACCGGGTCATTGGGCCTTGAGACTTGCAGGGTGCTGGCACCGCTGCCGGAAAGCCGACTTGCGCCGGAAGAATACGGGTCCTTCACTGGCCGCGAGCGGCCTTTTCATCATGGCCGGAAACACCGAAGCGGCGTGCCAGCTCATCCAGCACTTCCTGATGATCCAGCCCCAGGTGCGACAGCATGACCAGTGAATGGAACCACAGGTCAGCGGTCTCACCGATCACGGCACGCTGCGAGTCCACGTCGTCGTGAGCGAAATCCTTGGCGGCCAGTACGGTTTCGGTCGCCTCTTCGCCAATCTTCTCCAGTACCTTGTTGAGGCCCTTGTGATGCAGGCTCGCGACATAGGAGGAGGTCGGGTCAGCGTCGCGCCGTTCTGCCAGTACCACTGACAGACGGTTGAGAATATCACTCATGAATCATCATTCCTGAAAGCTTGGGTCTTGCGTTAAGTCATCGAGTTCTGCGCTGACGGCACACCTTGCACGGCAAACGGCACGGCGTGGGCAGGCGACTCAGGATGCAAGTGTTATATGTCATTCATATTGCACTGCGTCCCATGGGGCGGCAAGTGTCGTTGCGCGCCGGGCCAGTCAGGCCATCATGTCTGCCTGCGGCTAGCGCCACAGCAATAACACGATTCCCAGTCCTGCGCCCACCAGTACCGCCACGGGCTGGGTCTCCGCCCAGGCCATCAGGGGCTGCCAACCGAACGCGCCGGCCACCAGCAGCAAGCCCGCACGCAGTCGCCAGCTGGTGCTGGAGGCGTGATTGACCCGGTCGCGCAGCGTGGTGATGGCTTCTGTCTGGCGTTGACGGGCGCGATGCTCGTCCTCGATGCGCTCCATGGCCTGGAAGGCCATCGCCGGCAGCTGTGGCAGCTGATGCGACAGCTCCGGTGCCTGCTTGACCATCTCGGCCCAGAACGCCTTGGGACCGGCGCGCTCCTTCATCCAGCGCTCCAGATAGGGGCGGGCGGTGGCCCACAGGTCGAGGTCCGGATACAGCTGGCGGCCGAGGCCCTCGATGTTGAGCAGGGTCTTCTGCAGCAACACCAGCTGTGGCTGGACTTCCATGTTGAAGCGGCGCGCGGTCTGGAACAGCCCCAGCAGGACCTGGCCGAAACTGATGTCCTTGAGCGGCTTCTCGAGAATCGGCTCGCAGACGGCGCGGATGGCGGCGGCAAACTCGTTGGCGCGCGTGCCTTCGCCGACCCAGCCGGACTCGATGTGCAGCGCCGCGACCTCGTAGTAATCCTGGCGGAAGAAGGCCAGCAGGTTGCGCGCCAGATAGTCCTGGTCCTCGCGGGTCAGGCTGCCGACGATGCCGCAGTCGATGGCGATGAACTGCGGGTCGTGCGGGTTCTCGCGCGAGACGAAGATATTGCCGGGGTGCATGTCGGCGTGGAAGAAGTTGTCGCGGAATACCTGGGTGAAGAAGATCTCCACGCCGCGCTCGGCCAGCTTCCTGAGGTCGGTGCCCTGCGCCGTCAGCTCCTCGATATCGGCGACCGGAATGCCGCGGATGCGTTCCTGCACCATCACGCGGCGGCGCGTCAGTGGCCAGTGGATGGCCGGGACGTAGAGCAGCGGCGAGTCGAGGAAGTTGCGCTTGAGCTGAGAGGTGTTGGCGGCCTCCTTGTGCATGTCGAGCTCGTCGAACAGCGTCGCCTCGTAGTCGGCGACGACCTCGACCGGGCGCAGGCGACGGGCTTCCGGCGAGACCTTCATCAACAGGCGCGCGAACATGTAGAGCAGGCCGATGTCCTTGCGCATCACTTCCTCGATGCGCGGCCGGATGACCTTGACCACCACGTCCGAGCCATCGTGCAGGCGTGCGGCATGTACCTGGGCGATGGAGGCGGAGGCCAGAGGCTGGGCCTCGAATTCGGCAAAGGCTTCCTCGACCGACATCTCGAGTTCCTGCTCGACCAGCTCCCGCGCGACCTGGTTCTCGAACGGCGGCACCTGATCCTGCAGGCGCTTGAGTTCGTCGGCGATGTCCGGCGGCAGCAGGTCGCGGCGCGTCGAGAGCATCTGGCCGAACTTGATGAAGATCGGGCCGAGGGCCTCGAGCGCGAGACGCAGACGCTCGCCGCGCGTGCGTCTGCCGATGGGGAACAGACGCAGCGGCGACAGCTTGAGCAGCGGGCGAAGCAGAGCCGGCACGCGCCCCGGCGGCACCAGGTCGTCGAGGCGGTAGCGGGCGATGACCCACAGAATGCTCAGCAGGCGATAGAGTCTCACGACGGCTGGCACTCCCGCTCGGCAGGTTGATGAGAGGTGGCGGCCTCGAGGTGACGGCGCAGTCGCGCCAGCCGCGCTTCGGTGCGATCCAGACACTGGGTCAGCTCGGTCAGCTCGTCGCGGGCGACGCGCATCTGCGCCTGACCGGGCAGCCAGCGCGCCTCCTCGGTGAGGTACTCGCGCAGGTCCAGCTCCAGCTCACGGCGGCTGATCAGGCCGAAACGCCCGAGGCTGCGCAGGCCGCTGGCCAGGCTATGGCCGGGGGCTTCGCCGAACCACTCACTGAGCGCGCCTTCCCAGTCCAGGTCGAGGTCCATCACCAGGTCACGGGCGCTTTCCAGCAGATGGATACGGCCACGCACGGCGAGGCGGCCCTCGAACATCAGGCGCTCGATGGATTCACCGGACAGCAGGGCGGCGGCGGTCTCCATGTCGAGCTCCACCACCACATCGCCATCGCTCTCGTTGGCCTGGGGCAGGCGCAACAGGTGCAGGCCCTGCAGGTCGAAATGCACCAGTAGGTCAAAGGCGGGGCGTTCGACACGCACCAGCAGGCGTCGGCCTGCCAGTGCATTCAGGCGCGACGTCGAGGCCGGGTCGCGAGCAAGCAGCTGATTCAGCGTCCGCTCAGCGGTCGCCAACAGCAGGGGGGTCAGCAATGCCATGACAGCCTCAGAGCTTGATACCGCGGTGCAACGCGACGATGCCGCCCGTCAGGTTGGTGTACTCGACGCGCTCGAGACCGGCCTCTTCCATCATGCCGGCCAACGTCTTCTGGTCGGGGTGCATGCGGATGGACTCGGCCAGGTAGCGGTAGGAGTCGGCGTCGCCGGCGACCATCTCGCCCATCTTGGGCAGCAGCCGGAAGCTGTACTGGTCATAGGCGGTGGAGAGCAGCGGATTGACCGGCTTGGAGAATTCCAGCACCAGCAGACGGCCGCCCGGCTTGAGGATGCGCTGCATGGAGCGCAGGGCCTTGGCCTGGTCGGTGACGTTGCGCAGCCCGAAGGCGATGGTGATGATGTCGAAGGTGTTGTCCGGGAAGGGCAGGGCCTCGGCATTGGCCTGCACGTATTCGACGTTGCCGCCGACGCCACGGTCGAGCAGCTTGTCGCGGCCGACGTTGAGCATCGAGGCATTGATGTCGGCGAGCACCACGCGGCCTTTCGGGCCGACCAGACGCGAGAACTTCAGCGTCAGGTCACCGGTGCCGCCGGCGATGTCCAGCACCGACTGGCCGGGACGGGCGCCGGCACGCTCCAGGGTGATGCGCTTCCACAGACGGTGGATGCCGAACGACATCAGGTCATTCATCACGTCGTACTTGGCGGCGACACTGTGGAAGACATCCGCGACGCGGCCTGCCTTCTCGTCCACGGCAACTTCCTGATAACCGAAGTGAGTCGTACGCTTGTCCATGACTTCCCCTGTTGTGACGCCGCCGTGGCGACGTCAGCACAATATGGTGAGCTTTCGCAGTGGCTCGATTGTAACCGCTAGCCAGCGGGCTGTCTTTTGGCAAGACGTCGACTCGGACATCTTGCCGCGCCCAGTGGCATCAGTGGCTTACAGCTGGTTGAGCGGAATGCCCAGTGGTTCGCGCGAGGCACCGGCCTCTTCCAGCTGACGCAGGTAGTAGGCCCACATGGCGTCGCGGCGATTGGCCAGTTCCCACAGGTATTCCCAGGTATACAGGCCGCTGTCATGGCCATCATCGAAGTGCAGCTTCAGCGCGTAGCGGCCGCTCTGGGTGATGTTGGTCAGCCCGACGTAGCGCATGCCGACCTGCAGGGTTTCCTGGCCGACACCGTGGCCACGCACTTCCGCCGACGGCGACATCACGCGCAGGAATTCGGTGCTCAGGCGGAAGCTCTGGCCATCGGCGTAGCCCAGTTCCAGTTCGCGCTCTGACTTGTGGTAGTGCACGCGCGTCGGCACCGGGGCCTCTTCGCCATCGCGGGCATGGCGCTCATTGAGGCGGTAGTCGCGCTGCTGACCGCTGGTATCAGCGTCGTGGGACGCGGCGGCGTCCTTGGGAGTGTCGTGGCTCATCGGGGCATCCTCGGGCTTGCATGCCGCGCGGCGGCGTAGGGCGCAGGGCGGCATGGCGAAGGCAGATAGGCGTCGAGCGCGGCGCTTGGCCGGTCGATGTGTCTTGTGCGCATGATGCACTGACGCCCGATCCGGGCCAAGCCGGATCGGGCGTCAGAAGTCCCCTCAGGAACGGGACTGGCTTCCATGAGGGGCTGTCAGGCGCGTGAGCGTGTCGTCAGAGGATGTAGCGCGACAGGTCTTCATCACGCGCCAGATCACCCAGACGGGCATCGACGTAGGCGGCATCGACCTTGAGTTCGCCGGGCTGATCGCCACCCTCGTAGGAGATCTCTTCCAGCAGACGCTCCATCACGGTGTGCAGACGACGGGCGCCGATGTTCTCGGTGCCTTCGTTGACCTGATAGGCGATCTGGGCGATGCGCTCGATGGCGTCATCCGCGAAGCTCAGCTCGACGCCTTCGGTCGCCAGCAATGCCTTGTACTGACGGATCAGGGCGGCGGACGGCTCGGTCAGGATGCGCTTGAAGTCTTCCGGCGTCAGGGCGTTGAGTTCGACACGGATCGGCAGACGGCCCTGCAGCTCCGGAATCATGTCCGACGGCTTGGACAGGTGGAAGGCACCGGAGGCGATGAACAGGATGTGGTCGGTCTTGACCATGCCGTGCTTGGTGGACACGGTGGAACCCTCGATCAGCGGCAGCAGATCGCGCTGCACGCCTTCGCGGGACACATCGCCGCCACTGCCGGATTCGCCGCGCTTGGCGACCTTGTCGATCTCGTCGAGGAAGACGATGCCGTTCTGTTCGACGGCCTCGATGGCACGGCTCTTGAGGTCTTCATCGCTGACCATTCTGGCCGCTTCTTCCTCGTGAACCAGCTTGAGCGCTTCCTTGACGGTGATGCGACGGCTCTCTTTCTGCTGCTTGCCCATGTTGGAGAACATGGACTGCAGCTGGCTGGTCATCTCTTCCATCCCCGGCGGGGTGGCGAAATCGAGACTCTGGCTGGCCGGGCTCAGCTCGATGTCGATTTCCTTGTCATCCAGCTGACCTTCGCGCAGCTTCTTGCGGAACATCTGGCGCGTGCTGCTGTTGTTGGCGGCAGCGTCGTACTCTTCACCACGCACACGCGGCAGCAGGGCGTCGAGGATGCGCTCTTCGGCGGCATCTTCGGCCTTGTCGCGCACTTCCTTCATGGCGTCTTCGCGCACCAGCTTCATCGCGACCTCGACCAGGTCGCGGATGATGGATTCCACGTCACGGCCGACATAGCCGACCTCGGTGAACTTGGTCGCCTCGATCTTGAGGAAGGGCGCGCCGGCCAGCTTGGCCAGACGACGGGCGATCTCGGTCTTGCCGACACCGGTCGGGCCGATCATCAGGATGTTCTTCGGCGTGACTTCCGGGCGCAGATCATCATCGAGCTGCATGCGGCGCCAGCGGTTGCGCATGGCAACCGCCACGGCGCGCTTGGCTTCAGGCTGGCCGACGATGTGCTGATCGAGGGCGTTGACGATTTCCTTCGGGGTCATCTGGGACATCTCAGGACAGCTCCTCGATGATGGCATTGTGGTTGGTGAAGACGCAGATATCGGCCGCGATGGAGATGGACTTCTCGGTGATCTCGCGGGCAGAAAGTTCGGTATTCTCGATCAGGGCGCGGGCAGCGGCCTCGGCATAGTTGCCGCCGGAGCCGATGGCCAGCACGCCGTGCTCGGGCTCGACCACGTCGCCGTTGCCGGTGATGATCAAGGAGGCATGCTTGTCGGCGACCACCAGCATGGCTTCAAGCTTGCGCAGGGCGCGGTCTGAGCGCCACTCCTTGGCAAGCTCCACGGCGGACTTCACCAGCTGGCCCTGATACTTCTCGAGCTGCGCTTCGAAGCGTTCGAACAGCGTGAAGGCATCGGCGGTACCACCGGCGAAACCGGCCAGTACCTGATTGCGATACAGACGACGCACCTTGGCGGCGTTGCCTTTCATGACTGTGTTGCCAAGGGATACCTGGCCGTCACCAGCCAGGGCGACCTGGCCGTTGCGACGCACGGAGACGATCGTGGTCATGGATAACTCCTGAGAGAGCATGCCGGCGATTGGAATAAGGTGAACGGGGCCGGGCATGGCATTTCTGGGCAGACGAGGCCGTGGCCTCGTCGCGTAAAACGGGTGGTGATCGTCAGCCTGGCGCTTGCCACTGCTTGCCGCGATCCTGCACCGCCTGATGGGCGGCACGCGGGCCTGATATCTCACCGGAATGCTGTAGATGGGGGCGCCGATACGGGTTTCAAGTCATCGGCGACTCAGCGTTGACTGTGATCGGCCCTGGTCTGTGCCCTCATGCAACGGGCCCGCTCAAAAATGAGCGGGCCCGTCTGTCGCAAGGCTCACGCCTGGCTTACTGCAGCTTGATCAACAGGGGCTCGATGCCTTGGGTGTTCATCAGGTCCTGGGCGCGATTGAGCTCGCGGGTGTCCTTGTAGGGACCGACCTGCACCCGGTGCCAGACGGTACCGCCAGAGGCATTGACGTCACTGACCTTGGCCAGCAGGCCAAGGTCCTTGAGCTTGCCGGCCAGCTTCTTGGCATCGCTCATCTCGCGGAAGGACGCGGCCTGCAACATGTAGTTGGTCAGCGAGGCCTCGGACTTCTTGGTGCTCTCGGCGCTGCCCGGACGCGGCGTGGACTTGTACTCATCCACCTTGGGCGCGATCACCTCGGTTTCCGGCAGCAGGGTGTAGAACTCGAAGGTCGGCATGTTGCCGGCGGACTCTTCGGGGGCTTCCTTCTGCTGCTGGTTGCCCTGCTTGGCGGCCTGCTGCCCGTTCTGCTGTCCGTTCTGCTGCGTGTTGGCCTTGGGCACGATGGCCGCGACCGGCAGACGCGGGGCCTGTTTCTCGAAGTACTGCGCGAGAGCGAAGCCGGCGATCAGACCGATGATGCCCCACAGCCAGCCGGGCAGACCACGACTCTGGCTGGCAGCGGGTTGCCGACGGGGGCTCGCCCCCTGGCGGGAGGCGGGCTTCTTGTTGGCGGGGCGGCGAGCAGCCATGGCTTACATCTCCTCGGGAGCGCTGACACCCAGCAGGGCCAGGCCGTTGCGGATGACCTGAGCGGTCGCCAGACCCAGCGCCATGCGCGCATTGCGGGTCGCGTCGTCCTCGACCATCACCTTCACCGCGTTGTAGCAGGTGTGGAAGTCGGAGGAGAGGTCCTGCAGGTACTGGGCGACCTGCTGCGGCTCGCGCACCTTGGCGGCGTGGGCGACGACGTCCGGGAACTGCGCCATGCGATTCATCACGGCCTTTTCCTGGTCGCTGGTCAGCAGGGAGAGCTGCGCCATGGCCAGGGCTTCGTCGAAGGGCTTCTCTTCGCGGCTGGCCTTGCGCAGCACGCTGTGCACGCGGGCGTGAGCGTACTGGATGTAGTAGACCGGGTTGTCATTGGACTGGGAGCGCGCCAGGTCGATGTCGAAGGTCAGCTGGGAGTCGGCGCGACGTGCGGCCAGGAAGTAGCGGGTCGCGTCGCGGCCGACTTCCTCGATCAGGTCGCGCAGGGTCACGTAGCTGCCGGCACGCTTGGACAGCTTCACTTCCTCGCCGGAGCGCATCACGGTGACCATCTGGTGCAGCACGTAGTCCGGCCAGCCCTTGGGGATGTCGGCCTGCAGAGCCTGCAGACCGGCACGCACGCGGGTCACGGTGGAGTGGTGATCGGCGCCCTGCTCGTTGATGACCTGGGTGAAGCCACGCTGCCACTTGTCGAGGTGGTAGGCGACGTCGGGCAGGAAGTAGGTGTAACCGCCGTCACGCTTGCGCATCACGCGGTCCTTGTCATCACCGAAGTCGGTGGTACGCAGCCACAGGGCACCGTCGTCTTCATAGGTGTAGCCGTTGTCGACCAGGCGCTTGACGGTCTCCTCGACCTTGCCGTCGCTGTAGAGCGAGGACTCGAGGAAGTAGACATCGAATTCGACGCCGAAGGCCTTGAGGTCGAGATCCTGCTCGTGGCGCAGGTAGGCGACGGCGAAGACGCGGATGGCCTCCAGGTCATCGGGGTCCGCGGCGCCGGTCACCTGCTTGCCATCGGCTTCGACGGTATCGCCGGCCATGTAGGAGGCGGCCAGTTCGCTGATGTAGTCACCGCGATAGCCATCGGCCGGCCAGCTGGCATCGTCCGGGCCCAGACCCTTGGCGCGCGCCTGGACGGAGAGCGCCAGATTGTTGATCTGGGCGCCGGCGTCGTTGTAGTAGAACTCGCGCGTGACGTCGTGGCCGGTGGCGGCCAGCAGGCGGCACAGCACGTCGCCGACTGCGGCACCGCGGCCGTGACCGACGTGCAGCGGGCCGGTCGGGTTGGCGGAGACGAACTCGACCTGAGCCTTCTCGCCGGCACCCACGTCGCTGTGACCGAAGCTGTCGCTTTCGCTGAAGACGCGACGCACGATGTCGGCTACCGCACCGGTATCAGCGAAGAAGTTCAGGAAGCCGGGCCCGGCGATCTCGACCTTGGAGACGGCATCGGAGGCCGGCAGCGCCGCGATCAGCTTCTCGGCCAGATCGCGCGGCTTCATGCCGGCGGCCTTGGACGTCATCATCGCCAGATTGCTGGCGTAGTCGCCGTGGCTCTTGTCCTTGGTCGGGTCGACCTTGATCTGCGGGCTGGCGTCGGCGGGCAGGGTGCCGTCGGCCTTGAGGGTTTCCAGGGCCTGGCCCAGCAGTTCGATGATCGTCTCTTTCATGGAATATCGGTCTCTTCACGGCTCGGGTCGCACCGCGTGCCATACAGCAGGCGGTTGCAGGCATCAGGCCTGCGGGCAATGGGGGAGTGCGGATGTCGCTGCACGATGGCGGGCATTATCACCGATCCTGCGGCTTGCATAAACCGTCGTGATCAATCGCGCCGCATTCCGCGCCCTGCAGGGATAGTGGTCAGTTCATCGCAAGCGGCGTGAAGGGCTGTCACGCCGCTTGCGTATTACTCAGGCCATGCCGATGGGATCGACATCCAGCGACCAGCGCAGGCGGCGTGCGTCGCGGTCCTGCTCGCAGAGCGTCACCAGCCAGGCCGCCGCTTCATGCAATGGGCCGCGTTTCGCACAGCGCAACAGCAATTGGGCGTGATAGCGATTCTGGCGGCGCTCCATCGGTGCGGGTACCGGACCGAGGCAATCCACCTTGAGATTGGCAGCCTCGAGGTGCTGGCGCAGGGCGCCACCGACCTTCAATAGCCACTGCTCGACCTGCTGCTGGTCGCTGGCCTCGGCGCGCAGCAGCGCCAGATGGCTGAACGGCGGCAGCTGGGCAATGCGGCGCTCCTCGAGCAATTCCCCCGCCAGCTGCGGGTAGCCGGCCTGAATCAGCGTCAGCAGGTTGGGGTCTTCCGGGTGGCGGGTCTGGATCAATACCTCGCCGGGGCGCTCGGCGCGTCCGGCGCGCCCCGCGACCTGTACCAGCAGCTGCGCGGATTGCTCAAGTGCGCGGAAGTCGGCGGCATAGAGGCCGCTGTCGGCGTTGACCACCACCACCAGGGTGACGTGGGGGAAGTGGTGGCCCTTGGCCAGCATCTGGGTGCCGACCAGCAGGCAGGGCTCGCCACGCCGGATCACCGCCAGCGCCTCGCTCATGGCGTCCTTGCGCTGGGTGCTGTCGCGGTCGATGCGCAGCACCGGCACGTCGGGGAATTTCTCGCCGAGCAGCTCTTCGGTGCGCTCGGTACCCGCGCCCTGCGGGCGTACATCCCCGCTGCCACAGGCCGGGCAGGCATCCGGCAGCGGGCGGGTGCGCTCGCAGTGGTGGCAGGTCAGCTGGGGCGGATGGCGATGCAGGGTCATGCGGGCATCGCAGTTGTCGCATTCGGCGATCCAGCCGCAGGCATGGCAGGTCAGGGTCGGCGCGAAGCCGCGCCGATTGATGAACACCAGCACCTGATCGCCCTGGGCGAGGCGCTTCTCGATCGCCTCCAGACTCTGGGTCGAGAGACCGCCCAGCGTCATGCGGCCGCGCAGGTCGACCGGGTGCAGGCGGGCCGGCTGACTGCGTCCGGCGCGCTGATGCAGGTGCAGATGCGTGAAGCGGCCCTCGCGAGCATGGCGCAGGCTCTCAAGAGACGGCGTGGCGCTGCCGAGCACCACGGGTATGCCTTCCTGCTTGCCGCGCACCAGCGCCAGATCGCGGGCGTGATAGCGCAGGCCGTCCTGTTGCTTGAAGGAGCCGTCGTGCTCCTCGTCGACGATGATCACGCCGAGCCTGGCCATCGGCGTGAAGATGGCGGAGCGGGTACCGATCACGATGCGCGCCCGGCCGCTGCGGGCGGCTTCGAAGCCATCGAGGCGTTCACCATCGCTGACGCCGGAGTGCAGCATCACCTGCGGCACGCGGAAGCGTCTGCGGAAGCGCTCCAGTGTCTGGGGCGTCAGGCCGATCTCGGGCACCAGCACCAGCGCCTGGCCGCCGCGGTCCAGCACCGCCTCGATCAATTGCAGATAGACCTCGGTCTTGCCGGAACCGGTCACGCCCTCCAGCAGCGTGGGCGAGAAGCGGCTCAGGCCCTCATGCAGACGCGAGAGGGCGCGGCCCTGCTCATCATTGAGGGCCAGGCCGGGTGCGGCGAGCACGCCCTTGTTGGCCTGCTCCGGCGTGGTGCCGGTCACCGGCTCCTCACGGGATTCGATGTAGCCGCGACCGCGCAGGGTCTCCAGCTGCTGGCGGGTGAAGCCCTGGGCGGTGATGGCGCTGTGCACCAGGCCATGACGATGCTGAGCGAGCAGCTCCAGCAACGCGATCTGGCGGGTGGCTCGCCCCAGGCTTGCCGGCTCGGTGGCGCGGCCCTTGTCGGTCAGCGTCCAGCGCTCACGGGTACGCGCCTCCAGGGCGCGCCCCTGACGCAGCAGCGAGGGCATCGCCTGGGCGAAGGTGTCGCCGAGCGAGTGCTGGTAATAGCGCGCGGTAAACTGACATATCCACAACCAGTCGGCCGGCAGTGGTTCGTCATCGATGACTTCGCTGACAGGCTTGAGCTTGTCGATGGGGAAACTTGAGTCGCTGCGCAGCTCGGCGATCACCCCGACCAGCTGGCGACGCCCGAATTCGACGCGCACGCGCAGGCCCACCTGCCAGCCGTGGCGTGGCGGCTGGCGGGATGGCAGGTAGTCGAACAGATCGCGCAGCGGGCCGGGAATCGCGATGCCCAGCACACGTCCCGGCAGGTGAATCGCAGTCTTGTCGGTAGTGTCAGGCACGCAAGGTATCCGGATATGAGGTGATATGAGGCGTTCAGTAAAACGAGGATATGCCGTGGCACGCAGTCTACAGAGTGTTGCCCGCAATAAACGGCACAAAGTTTGGTCTTGCGGCAGATGACTGGTAAAATGTGCGGCCTTCCGTCGGAAACGGCGGAATGACCGGTTCAATCCAAAACCCGTGTACGGTGCCTGGCAAGTGATCAGGTGGCGGTGCACAGCGACCTGAGGTTACACATCATGAAACAGGGTATCCATCCGGACTACCAGCGCCAGACCGCAACTTGCTCCTGCGGCGCGCAGCACGAAATCGGTACCACTTCCAAGCAGACTTTCGCGCTTGACGTGTGCTCCGAGTGCCACCCGTTCTACACCGGCAAGCAGAAGCAGGCTACCACCGGTGGTCGCGTCGAGCGCTTCAACAAGCGTTTCGGTGCTGCCATCAAGCGCTGATACCTTCAGCTGCTTGTCGCTTTCATGGCGCTGCGCATCTTGCAGCGTCATGGACGAAAAACCCGCTCACGAGCGGGTTTTTTTGTGCCTGTCGTTCAGGCCGCTCTGAAGAGAGCCGCGACCACGCCAGCCGGCCCGGGATGCCCTTGTCGTGATGTTCTGGTCGTGATGGTCTGACGTGATGCCCTTGCGGTGATGTCACCCCTGCGCTGCGCTTGCTGAAAGGAAAGATTGTTTCCGATTTGGCACTTTTTCTGCTCTGCCTCTGCATCAAGCGCGCCAGAATGGCGGGTTGCGTCAGTGATAGGTCGAAAATCGAGGATCTTGCGCGAATCGTGGCGTCATCTCGGGCCGAAATCGGCGTAAAAGCCGGTCAGCGATAAGGAAAGGTTTATGGCTGGGTAGGGCATCCATAACGTTAGACGAATGGCTAAAATGTTTTTTAAACAATCGTTTTAAAGTCATGCATAACAGCAAGTTGCGTCGGTTGTTCAGAGGTGTCTTTTTCTATATTCTGGAGCAGCCAACCCCCCCGCCAAAATACCGGATGACACGCATGTCTGATGCCATGAAGAAAGCAGCACTGCAATATCACGCCGAACCCATTCCCGGAAAGCTCTCCATCGAGCTGACCAAGCCGACCGAGACCGCCAAGCACCTGGCGCTGGCCTACAGCCCGGGCGTTGCCGAGCCGTGCCGCGAAATCGCCGCCGACCCGGAAAATGCCTACCTGTACACCGGCAAGGGCAACCTGGTCGCGGTCATCTCTGACGGGACTGCCATCCTTGGCCTGGGCAACCTGGGGCCGCTGGCTTCCAAGCCGGTCATGGAAGGCAAGGGCGTGCTGTTCAAGCGCTTCGCTGGCATCAACTCCGTCGATGTCGAAGTGGATGCGGAAAGCCCGCAGGCCTTCATCGATACCGTGCGCCGCATCCACACCACCTACGGTGGCATCAACCTGGAAGACATCAAGGCGCCGGAATGCTTTGAAGTCGAGCAGGCGCTGATCGAGCAGTGCAACATCCCGGTCTTCCATGACGACCAGCACGGTACCGCCATCGTCACCGCGGCCGGCATGCTCAACGCCCTGGATATCGCCGGCAAGAAGCTGGAAGACGCGCGTATCGTCTGCCTGGGCGCCGGCGCTGCCGCCATCGCCTGCATGAAGCTGCTGGTGGCCAGTGGTGCCAAGGTCGAGAACATCTTCATGCTCGACCGCAAGGGCGTGATCCACAGCGGCCGTGATGACCTGAACCAGTACAAGGCGATGTTCGCCACCGAGACCGAGCTGCGCACGCTGGACGACGCCATCGATGGCGCCGACGTCTTCGTCGGTCTGTCCGGCCCGAACCTGCTCAAGGCAGAGCAGCTCAAGAAGATGGCCGCCAACCCGATCGTCTTCGCCTGCTCCAACCCGGATCCGGAAATTCATCCGGATACCGCTCGCGAAGCACGCCCGGATGTCATCATGGCGACAGGTCGCTCCGACTACCCGAACCAGGTCAACAACGTGCTGGGCTTCCCGTTCATCTTCCGTGGCGCGCTGGATGTGCGTGCGACGCGCATCAATGAAGAGATGAAGCTGGCCGCCGTTCACGCCCTGAAAGACCTGGCGCGTGAGCCGGTCAGCCAGGATGTGCTGGATGCCTACGAGATCGACAGCCTCGAATTCGGCCCGGGTTACATCATCCCGACGCCGATGGATTCGCGTCTGCTCGAGCGTCTGCCGGCCGCCGTGGCCCAGGCGGCCATCGATTCCGGTGTCGCACGCAAGCCGTACCCGGCGCACTACCCGCTGACCAGCACGGATCAGGTCTACGGTTAAGCGTCAGCGGTCGAATGGCCGGTTGGCGGCGTCGCTGAAGCGACGCAAGACATGAAAAAGCCCTCGTCGGAGATTCCGGCGAGGGCTTTTTGTTGGTGGCTGCTTTCAGCCTAGAGCCATGAACCGCGAGCCACGAGCCACCAGCGAGTAGCGCCTGGGCAGGCAGGCGTCAGGCCTGTGCTCAGAAGCTGTAGAGGATGGAGGCCGCCGTGGTGGTGTCGGTCTTGGCATCCGACTCGTCGGGCGGGTTGGTGTTGTTCTCGATCTCGTGCGAGAGCTTGAGAGCGAGGCTTGCATTGATGGCGACCGTCAGCGCGGTATAGCTGCGACTGATCACGTTCTCGCGCGTGGCCTCCGCCGAGAACTGCTGCTCGAACTTGGAGGTGTCGGAAAGCTGCCAGCGGTAGTCCATCGCGCCATAGCCCAGCAGGTAGTTCTCGTGATCCCCCGCCGTGATGTCATCGAAGCGATAGCCCGGCCCGGCCTCGAGGGAGAGGTTGTGCTCGGGGCCATCCAGTATCGTGATGCCCTCACCGACGATGGAGGTGACCTGGTGGTTGTAGCCGGAGAAGCGCTCCTTCTCCCAGCGCAGCAGCCCGAAGGCGTAGTGATCATCGCTGAGGTCATAGCGCTCGCGCTGGCCGACCAGGTACTTGTCGGTCGTGGTCTCGCCACTGCTGGAGACATGTTTGGCCTCCACACGGAAGGTGTGGGTCCAGGGCTTCAGGTGCCAGGAGAGGCTGGTCTTGCCCAGCAGGGTCTCGCTGTTCGAGTTGCCCGACAGCTTGGTGAAGCCCAGCTCGGCCTGGCCGCTGAAGGGCTCAGAGTCCTCGCTGGCGGGTGGCGGTGCATAGAAGAGGTCGTCTGCGACAGCCGTGTCGAGGGGAAGCAGGGCCAGGCACAGAAACGCGGTCCTGCGCAGTGTGGGCAATGGGTGAAGCATGCGAACTCCGGCATGTTTGAGGCATGACATCATCATCGGGAATGTGGCTTGCGAGATGACGCTTGCTGAGCGAGGCGGCCTGGCGCGTCATCCGGACGCTACCAGTGGATCGCGATACGGGGGAGCCTTGCGAATGCTCAGATGGCAGAAGAGCGACCAGCGGCCGCTCTTCCTTGGGCTCTCCCCCTGCCGATGAGGCTGGCAGGCGAGGTCTGGAGATCAGATCAGAAGATGGCCTCGAAAGTTCCGGTACCTTCCGAGCCGCTTTCCTGCTCCAGCTCCTTGCGGATGGTGCGTTCCTTGTAGGGCGGCAGATTATCCTTGCGGAACAGCTCACTGATGCCGCCGGACTGACCGCTGCGCAGGCGCTTGCCAGAGTCCGGGTCGATGGTCGCCGTCACGATGTTTTCCGGACGCTCCATGGTGGAGGACGGCATGCCCTTGAGGGCGCCGCGCATGTAGTCGACCCAGATGGGCAGGGCGGCCTGGGCGCCATACTCGGCCAGGGTGTCGTTGGAGTCCTTGCCGACCCAGACCGTGGCCACCAGCTTGCTGTTGAAGCCGGAGAACCAGGCATCACGCTGGTCGTTGGTGGTGCCGGTCTTGCCGGCCAGGTCATCACGACCCAGCGCCAGGGCGCCACGGCCAGTACCGCGCTTGATGACATCCTGCATCATGTCACGGATCAGATACATGGCTTCAGGGGAGGCGACACGCTCGGCCAGCGGGTACTGGCGACCGTCACGATTGACGGTGACCATACCCGGCGCACAGTTGGCGCAGGCAACCGGCGGATGCGCTTCATAGTCGGTCTCGTCATCGCCACGCGTGATGGTATCGATGTACCAGGGCTCGACACGGAAGCCGCCATTGGAGAGCACGGCATAGCCGCGTGCCATCTCCAGCGGGGTCAGCGAGGCGCTGCCCAGGGCCAGTGACAGGCCATTGGGCAGCTCGTCACGCTGGAAGCCCAGCTTGACCAGGAAGTCGAGGGTCTTGTCGAGGCCGACCGTCTGCAGCAGACGCACGGAGACCAGGTTCAGCGAGCGATACAGGCCAACGCGGATACGGGTCGGGCCGGTGAACTTGCCGCCGGCATTTTCCGGACGCCACACCTTGCCGCCATCCTGAAGCACGACGGGGGCGTTGTTGATGATGGTCGCCGGTGACATGCCGGCCTGTTCGAGCCCGGACAGATAGACGAACGGCTTGAAGATCGAGCCTGCCTGACGGCGTGCCTGGATGGCGCGGTTGAACTTGCTGGCGGAATAGCTGAAGCCACCTTGCAGGGCGAGGATGGCGCCACTTTCCGGGTCCAGCGAGACGATGGCGGATTGCGCGTCCGGCAGCTGGCCCAGGCGGTAGCCGTCGTCCTGCTTGATCACGCGTACCAGATCACCGGCCTTGGCGATCTCGGCGGCCGACCCCGGCACGCCACCACGCCATTTGGCGCTCTTGTACTCACGCGCCCACTTCAGGCCGTCCCAATCGAGGGTCACGACCGTGGCGTCGGCCAGCAGTGCCTTCATCTGCTTGCCGGTGCTTTCGACCACGATGGCGGCCTTCAGTGGGCCGTAATCCGGGGTGCGGTCGAGCACTTTCAGCCAGTTCGAGACATCACGGTCGATGCCGGCGATGCGCTTCTCGCTCTTCTGGGCCGCCTGCTTGGCGGTTTCCAGCACTTCCGGTGACTTGGAGAGTTCTTCCTCGAGGCCGGCCTGATCGGTCTGGTCCTGGGCTTCCGCCAGGGAGGCGGCGATGTCGGATTCCTCGACCCCGCGCCAACCGTGGCGGGTATCGTAGGCGATCAGCCCCTTGATCAGCGCATCACGTGCCATTGGCTGCAGCGAGCTGTCCAGCGTCGTGGTGATGCGGACGTTGTCGGTGTAGGCCTTGTCGCCGAAGCGGTCGACGGCGAAGCTGCGTGCCATTTCCGCGACGTAGGGTGCCTGCACTTCCGGCCGGGAGTAGTGGCGTGCCGCGGTGATCGGTGCCTTGACGGCTTCGTCATAGGCCTGCGGCTCGATGTAACCCAGCTCCTTCATGCGCAGCAGGATCCAGTTGCGACGGATCAGTGCGCGCTGCGGGTTGGTCAGCGGGTTGAAGCTTGACGGCGCCTTGGGCAGGCCGGCCAGCATGGCCTGCTCGGCCAGGGTCAGCTCATCCAGGGACTTGTCGTAGTAGGTGCGCGCAGCGGCGGCGATCCCGTAGGCGCGATGGCCTAGGAAGATCTTGTTGACGTAGAGCTCCATGATCTCCTGCTTGGAGAGGATCTCTTCCATCTGCAGCGACAGCAGAATCTCGCGAATCTTGCGCGTGAAGGTCTGGTCCAGCGTCAGCAGATAGTTGCGCGCCACCTGCATGGTGATGGTGCTGCCACCGGACTGGATGCTGCCGCTGGAGGCCAGCTGCACGGCCGCGCGCGCCAGCCCCTTGGGGTCGATGCCCGGGTGGGAGAAGAAGTTGCTGTCCTCGGCGGCGAGGAGGGCGTCGACGAAGGTCTCGGGGATCTCGTCGTAGGTGACCGGGATGCGGCGCTGGTCACCGTATTCGCCGATCAGCTTGCCATCGCGGGTATAGATGCGCAGCGGCGTCTGCAGCTTGGTATCCTGAAGCTGATGGACGTCGGGCAGGCCCGGCGAGAAGTACAGCGAAGCGCCAACGATGGCCAGAAGTCCCGCGGCACATAGTGATAGCAGCAGCCAGAACACTGGCGAAAGTAGTCGTCTCAATAGCTTCATGGGCAAGACAGGGTCCGTGGGTAAGAAAAGCGAGTGGCTGCGCGGGGATTGGCAATTCCATTGCTGGGGCATTATAAGTAGCGGGTTCAGATGCGGCCAGCGTTGAACCCTGACTTGCGCGTCTGTTGTGTTATTCTGGGAAACATAATGTAACATCCTGGAATGATAGAGGGTGTCGCGGCAACGTCGTCAGGGAACCGGCGGCCAGCCAGTCTGGCAAGATCGTCATCAGAGCAGGGGAACGCCAATTGCTGGGACTCAAATCCGCCGGCAAGGGACTCATCGGGGTCGATATCACGTCGGCCACGGTGAAGCTCCTGGAGCTGTCCAGGCAAGGAAATCGATACCAGATCGATAGCTATGCGGTGCGTCCACTCAAGGAAGGCGCAGTCGTCGAGCGACGTATACGGGACATGGACGAAGTCGTGCTGGCCATCAAGCGCGCGGTCGAGCAGGCACAGCCGCGCTCGAAGCGTGCCGTGGTCGCGGTTCCCGCGAGCGCTGCCATCACCAAGACACTGAGCTTCCCGGCCAATCTCGCCGATGACGAGATCGAGCAGCGCATCGCGCTCGAGTCCGAGAAGCACTTTCCCTTTCCGCTGAACGATGTCGCGTTCGACTTCCAGCATCTGGGCGTCAATCCGCGCAATCCCGATCAGCAGGATCTGCTGCTGGTGGCGTGTCGCAGCCTGGACGTCGATCAGCTGACCTCGGCACTGTCCCAGGCCGGCCTCGAGCCAGCTGCCGTCGATGTCGAGACTTTCTCCCTCGAGCGCGCCTTCGGCGAGCTGCGTCATCAGTTGCCGCCGACCTACGACAACGAAGAGTGTGTTGCCGTCGTCGATATCGGTGCGACGATGACCGCCTTCCACGTCATCCAGAATGGCCGCATCGTCTACAGTCGCGACGCCGTCTTCGGTGGGCGTCAGCTGACGGACGAGATCATGAATCGCTTCGATCTCTCCAATGATGAGGCGGGCCTGGCCAAGAAGCGTGGCGGTCTGCCGGATACCTATGACAGCGAAGTGCTGGGTCCGTTCCGCGAGACGCTCATCCAGCAGATCGCACGCTCACTGCAGCTCTATTACACCGCCGGCAAGCGCCGCGAGGTGCAGCGTATCCTGCTCGGGGGCGGTACGGCCGCCATCGTCGGGCTGCGTGAAGGCCTGGCGGAGCACACCGGGCTTGAAGTGATCATGGCCAACCCCTTCACTCACATGAGCGTCAATCCGCGCGTCGACATCCAGGCGCTGGCGGGCGATGCCCCGGCGATGCTCACGGCCTGCGGTCTTGCGATGAGGAAGCGCTCATGACCATCGAGATCAACCTGCTTTCCTGGCGTGAAGACCGGCGTGAGAAGCGCAGCAAGCGCTTCATGGGCATACTGGCGCTGGCGGCTGTCATCGGTATCGGTGGCGGCTATGGCATGAGCGAGTATTACCAGAGCCAGCTCGAGGCGCAGCAGCAGCGCCATGCCTTCATCGAGAAGGAAATGGCCCGCCTCAATCGTGACATCAAGGAAGTCGAGGATATCGAGGCACGCCGCACCCAGATGCTCGACCAGATAGAGCTGATCCGCAGTCTGCAGTTCTCGCGTCCGGAAACGGTACGGGTCTTCAATCAGCTGGTGACGTCTCTGGTGGACGGCGCCTGGTATCAGAGCATCAGTCGCAGCGGGCGCCAGCTCAAGGCGAATGGCACGGCGGAAAGCACGCGTCAGGTCTCCGGCCTGATGCGCGCCATTGCCTTGTCGGATTCCTTCGGCACCCCGACGCTCTCCGATGTGCAGAGCAATGACGACGATCAGCGCAGCTTCAACATCATGATTCCGGAGCGCCCGATGGGGTCGGCGCTGAGCGCTGCCGATGCGGAAAATGACAAGAAAGGAGGTCGGCGATGAGTTTCATCGATGCTGAAATCCGCCGCCTCAAGTCGACGGATTTTCGTGATCTTGACCTGAAGGAAGCCGGTATCTGGCCGGTCACGCTGCAGGCCGTGCTGGCGCTTATCGTGCTGGGCGCCCTGTTCTGGGCGTCCCATTGGTTCCTTGCGGCGCCCAAGGCAGAAGACCTCGAGCGTCTGCGTGCCCAGGAAAATCAGCTGCTTCAGCAATTCGAGAGCAAGGCGTTCAAGGCCGCCAACCTGCCGGCCATGCGCGAGCAGATGGTGGAGCTGGAGTCCCGCATGGGGCAGCTGCTGGAAATGCTGCCCACCGACGCGGAAGTCCCGGCGCTGCTGGATGACATCAGCGAGACGGCGATCAACAACCAGCTGGCGGTCGAATACATTCGTCTGAAGCCGGCGGAGAATCGCAACTTCTACGTCGAGCAGCCTTTCGATATCAAGGTGCGCGGCGACTATCATCGTATCGCAGCCTTCATCTCCGGGGTCGCGGGGCTTTCACGCATCGTGACGCTGCATGATTTCGTGCTGACGCCGGTCGCCAACAGCGATGATCTCGAGCTGTCGCTACTGGCCAAGACCTACAATTATCGCCAGACCCCGGCAACGTCAGGAGGCAAGCAATGAGCCTGATGACACGTCGAAACACCGTGATGGGAAGTGCGTTGCTGGTCACTCTGCTGGCGGGTTGTGGGGATCCGCAGCTGGGCGCGCTGGAAGGGGAGCTCGAGTCCTTGAGGGGGCGTCCTTCCGGCAAGGTGCAGGAGTTGCCGCCGCAACCCGAGTATCATCCCGTCACCTATGACATGGCGGATGCGCGTAGTCCTTTCCAGTCACGCCTGCCGGAGCCCGAAGAGGAGTTGACGGCCGTCGACAACGGTGTGCGACCGGACCTCGATCGCCCTCGTGAACCCCTGGAAGCCTGGCCGATGGAGCAGCTCAGCATGGTCGGGACGCTGGATGTCGATGGCGCGCGTTCGGCGTTGATTCTGACGCCGGAGCAGGAAGTCCAGCGTGTGCGGGTCGGCAACCATATGGGCAGCAACTTCGGCAGGATCACCCGTATCGGTGATACGCAGATCGATATGGTGGAAATCGTGCCCAATGGTCAGGGCGGTTGGATAGAGCGGTCTCGCGCCATGGCGCTGAAAGAGCCCGTGTCGCAAGGTGGTTGAGATCACTGGCGTTGGCAGTAGCCATATTGTCACGGAAGACGAACGGTCGACCCGCAAGAGTTGGCGACCGACACCATAACGCTTCGATAAGAATAAGGCGCGATCAGCCCGACGGTTGAACGGAGCCACGGCGAGACAGGGGACTAGGGAACATGACGCGATTGCAACGAATGAGTCTGCTGGGGCTGGCGGCAGTCGGTAGCCTGATGGCGAATGTGGCGATGGCTGCATCGTCGCTGCAGGACCTCAACTTCACCGCCCTCGGGGGCGACCGTATGGAGCTCAAGCTCGACTTCGTCGGCGGAGTGCCGGAGGTCAAGGGTTACCGTATCGAGACGCCGCCGCGCATCACCATCGACCTCCTGGATACCAGCAGCCAGCTCGACAAGCGTCGCTTCGATCTGGGGCTCAGCGGCGTGGACGAACTGGTGGCGCTGGAGGCCGGCTCGCGCACGCGTCTGGTCATGAAGCTCAACCAGTCCAAGCCGTACGTCACGCGCACCGAGGGCAACAGCCTCTACGTCATCATCGGCGAGCAGGGCGGTGCGCCGGGCGCTCAGCCTGCGGCTGCCTCCCAGGCGAACGCCGCCAACGTGCCGCCGGACAATCGTGCCCTGGAAGTGGCCAGCGAGCCGGCCGTCAGTGGCATCGATTTCCGTCGTGGCACGGACGGTGAAGGTCGCGTCGTGATCAACTTCAACCGCTCCAACGTCGAGTCGCGCGTCACCGAGCGCGGGCGCAAGATCTACGTCGACATCAAGGGCGTGAAGCTGCCGCCGGAGATGAATCAGGTGCTGGATGTCGGCGATTTCGCCACGCCGGTGACGCGTATCGATCCGCAGCGTACCCGTGATGGCGTGCGCATGGTGGTGGATGCCAGTGGCTACTACACCCAGCTGGCCACCCAGGCAGGCAACGAGCTGGTGCTCGAGGTCAAGCCGCTGACGCGCGAAGAGCAGGCGGAGCGCATCAAGGACAAGTTCCCCTACACCGGCAAGAAGATCTCGCTCAACTTCCAGAACATCGAAGTGCGCTCCGTGCTGCAGATCATCGCTGACTTCACGGGGCTCAATCTGGTCGCCAGTGACAACGTCACCGGCAACGTGACCCTGAACCTGAAGGAAGTGCCCTGGGATCAGGCGCTGGATCTGGTGCTCAAGTCCAACGGTCTGGCCAGTCGTCGCATGGGCAACGTGCTGATGGTCGCGCCGGCCGAAGAGCTGGCGGCACTGGAGCGCAAGGAGCTCGAGGCGAACCAGCAGGTCAAGGAGCTGGCGCCGATGACCACCGAATACATCCAGGTGCGTTATGCCAAGGCGGCGGACCTGGCGGCGTTGCTGCGCGGTGAAGGCGGTATCGGTCTGCTGTCCGAGCGGGGACGCGTGATGGTCGATGAGCGCACCAACACCATGCTGATCCAGGATACCCGCGATACGCTCGAGTCCATTCGCGGCACGCTGGAATATCTCGATATCCCGGTGCGTCAGGTGCAGATCGAGGCGCGCATCGTCATCGCGCGCAGCAGCGTCTCCAGCGAGATCGGTGTCAACTGGGGGCTTTCCAACAGCAGCAACGGCAAGTTCGGCCTGGAAGGCGCGTCGACCGGTACGACCAGCAACGGTGGTCTGAGCGTAGATCTGGGTGATGACAGCAGTCCGGGAAGCACCTTCAGTTTCGGTTACCTGTCCGGCGATATCCTGCTGGACCTGGAGCTCTCGGCGCTGGAAAGCGAAGGCAAGAGCCAGACCATCTCCCAGCCCAAGATCATCACCGCCAACCAGAAGAAGGCCGTCATCAAGCAGGGGCAGGAAATTCCCTACGAGGAGGCGACCTCCAGCGGTGCGACCAACATCGAGTTCAAGGAAGCGGTGCTGGCGCTGGAAGTGACGCCGCAGATCACGCCTGACAACCGCATCATCATGGATCTGTTGATCAACAATGACGATGTCTCCGATGACAGCTTCAATGGCGAACCGGCCATCGATACCAATGAAATCGAGACGCAGGTGCTGGTCAATGATGGCGAAACCGTGGTGCTGGGTGGCATTCTGACCTCCGAGCAGATTCGCAGCGTCTTCAAGACGCCCTTCCTCGGGGACCTGCCGGTGATCGGGAATCTGTTCCGCTATACCGAAGAGTCCAACGAGAAGGTAGAATTGCTGGTATTCATTACCCCGAAGATCATCGAGGACGGCCTGGCGGTGCGCTGATGCATGTGATTCCCAACGTATTCCTTGTCGGCCCCATGGGGGCCGGCAAGAGCACTATCGGCCGCCTGCTGGCGGCCGACTTGCATCGTGAATTTTGCGATAGCGACCATGTGATTGAAGACCGCTGCGGAGCCAGCATTCCGTGGATTTTCGACGTCGAGGGCGAGTCCGGCTTTCGTGAGCGTGAGCAGGCTGTCATCGATGAGCTGACCTCGCTCAGGGAAGTCGTGATGGCCACCGGTGGCGGCGCCATCATGGCGGAGGCCAATCGGCGCGTACTGCGCGAACGCGGCACTGTCGTGTATCTCTACGCGCCTGTCGAACAGCAGCTCAAGCGAGCCGGCCGTGATCGCAATCGTCCGCTGTTGCAGCAGGATGACCCCGGGCGGGTGCTCAAGCGCCTGTTCGAGTTGCGTGACCCGCTCTACCGCGAGACGGCCGATATCATCGTGCGTACCGATCGGCGCAGTCCTCGGGCGGTCACCAACGAGATCCGTCGCCGCATCAAGGCGCTGGCGGACCCGTTGCACGCCCCTGGCTAGTCTCATCAGCGCCTGGTGGCCCTGGCGGGCATCAGTCGCTGTCATCTGTTTCGCCCAAGGAGAATTCTGATGTCCCTGGCACCTGCTCATCGTCTTGATGTCGCGCTCGGCGAGCGTAGTTACCCCATTCATATCGGGCCGGGCCTGACCGCACGTGGTGATCTGATTCGTGAGCACCTTGCGGGGCGTCAGGTGATGATCGTCACCAACACCGTGGTGGCACCGCTGTATCTGGACGCACTGAAGGCCTCGTTGGGCGAGGGGCTCGATATCCGCGAGGTCATTCTCGACGACGGTGAGCAGACCAAGCACATGGCCAGCATCGGCCTGATCTGGGATGCCCTGCTCGAGGCCGGCTTCAATCGCCGCTGCACCTTGATCGCCCTCGGTGGTGGCGTGATCGGTGACATGACCGGCTTCGCGGCGGCCTGCTATCAGCGGGGCGCGGCCTTCATTCAGGTGCCGACCACGCTGCTGTCGCAGGTGGATTCCTCGGTGGGCGGCAAGACCGGCGTCAACCATCCGCGTGGCAAGAACATGCTGGGCGCCTTCTGGCAGCCGCGTCTGGTGCTGATCGATACCGCAAGTCTCAAGACATTGCCACAGCGTGAGCTGTCAGCGGGCATGGCCGAGGTCATCAAGTATGGTCTGCTGTGGGATGAAAGCTTCCTGAGCTGGCTGGAAGACAACATGACGGCCTTGATGGCGCTGGATGAGACCCTGCTCGGTGAAGCCATTCGCCGCAGCTGTGCCATCAAGGCGGATGTCGTGGCGCAGGACGAGACCGAGCAGGGCGTGCGTGCGCTGCTCAATCTGGGGCACACCTTCGGGCATGCCATCGAGACGGACCAGGGCTATGGCGTCTGGCTGCACGGCGAAGCCGTCGGCACCGGCATGCTGATGGCGGCTGAGCTTTCGGCGCGCATGGGCTGGCTGTCGAGTGCGGATGTGGAGCGTGTCTCGCACATCATCGCCAAGGCAGGCTTGCCGCTGGCGGCTCCGGAAGACATGGGCGTCGAGGACTTCCTCAAGCACATGCAGCTGGACAAGAAGAATGTCGATGGCCGTCTGCGCCTGATCCTGCTTGAGCGTATCGGCCGAGCGGTGATTACCGAAGAGGCGCCAGCCGGTGTGCTGGCCGACATGCTGGAGCACTGGCCGCGCAGCTCTCGCTGACATCCCGGCCAGCCAACGGCTGGTTCATGGGCGCTGCACGACCACGCAAGCCGTCACCCTCTGGGTGGCGGCTTTTCTTTTGGCGGGTGTCAGCGCGCCGTGACGGAGTCATTGGTGGAGCGTGATTCCTGAATTGGTATGCCGTATGCGTAATCGGTATGGGGTAAATCGAATAAAAACGCTGTTTTTTATTTAACCAATACTAAAGTTGCAAGGCGAAATTCATGGGGCATGTCTACCCGCTAAGCGCTTGAGCCTACAGGGTTTTTTGGTTGAAGGTTCTTCTAACCTTCGGTTTTGTCAGGTTTTTTTGGTCGATGGGCGACCTGTGGAGAATTGCGCAGGCGGGAAGCTGGGGGATATGCTCGAGGGAAATCTGGCGTCGTGTAGCGACACTGATGGCGCCACTATCGGCAGGTATAAAAATAAAGATAACCGATAACTATAACCGGGAAAATGCTTGAAAAAAAGCATCTGGACACATGATTTCTCCGTGAGGCACGCCCCATGAACAAAGGTCTCCACCATCCGGGAGAGTTCCGCGACAACTGCGGCTTCGGTCTGATCGCCCATATGGAAGGGCAGGCGAGCCACGAATTGCTGCAGACCGCCATTGAATCCCTGACCTGCATGACCCACCGTGGCGGGATTGCCGCTGACGGCAAGACCGGCGATGGCTGTGGCCTGCTGCTCAAGATGCCGGACGGCTTCATGCGCCAGATCGCTCGAGAAACCCTCGGGCTGGAACTGGGCGCTCGCTATGCCGTCGGCACGCTTTTCCTGCCCGATGATGACGCGCGTGAACAGTCCGCGCGTGACGCCTTCGAGTCGGCGCTGAGCGCGCGCAATCTCGAGGTGCTGGGCTGGCGCGACATGCCGGTGGATGACAGCGTGTGCGGCCCGATGGCCCGCGACTGCCTGCCGCGCATCCGTCAGGTCTTCGTCGGTGCCGCCGACGAGCGCACCGACATCGCCTTCAATGTCGATCTGTTCATGGCGCGCCGTTATGCCGAGCAGGCGCTGAAGAGTGAAGAGGACTTCTACGTCTGCTCGCTTTCCGGCAAGGTCATCTCCTTCAAGGGTCTGGTGATGCCGGAAGACCTTCCGCGCTTCTACAAGGACCTGGGCGACCCGCGCCTCGAGACCGCGATCTGTGTCTTCCACCAGCGCTTCTCGACCAACACCGCGCCGCGCTGGCCGCTGGCCCAGCCGTTCCGCTTCCTCGCCCACAATGGCGAGATCAACACCATCGAGGCCAACCGCGGCTGGGCCAACGCGCGCAAGGAGAACTTCGTCTCCGAGCAGCTGCCCGAGATCGCCGAGCTGGACGAGATCGTCAACACTGTCGGCTCCGATTCCTCCAGCATGGACAACATGCTGGAAGTCCTGCTGACCGGTGGCATGGATATCTATCGCGCCATCCGCATGATGGTGCCGCCGGCGTGGCAGAACGTCGAGCAGATGGACTCCGATCTGCGTGCCTTCTATGAATACAACTCCATGCACATGGAGGCCTGGGACGGCCCGGCGGGCATCGTGCTCACCGACGGTCGCCACGCCGTGTGCATGCTGGACCGCAACGGCCTGCGTCCGGCGCGTTGGGTCATCACGCGCAATGGTTTCATCACCCTGGCCTCCGAGATCGGCACCTACGATTACAAGCCGGAAGATGTCGTCGCCAAGGGGCGCGTCGGGCCGGGTCAGGTGCTGGGTGTCGATACCGAGACCGGTGAAGTGCTGCACACCGATCAGGTCAGTGAGCGCCTCAAGGGCGCGCATCCCTACAAGCGCTGGCTGCGTGAGAACGCCAACTATCTCGAGTCGGCACTGACCGAGCTGGCGCGTTTCCAGCCGATGGATGCCGATCAGCTGGACGTCTACCAGAAGATGTTCCAGGTCAGCTTCGAGGAGCGCGATCAGCTGCTGCGCCCGCTGGCCGAGAGCGGTCAGGAGGCGGTCGGCTCGATGGGCGATGACACGCCGATGGCCGTGCTGTCGCGCCAGAACCGCGTGCTGACCGACTACTTCCGTCAGAAGTTTGCCCAGGTCACCAACCCGCCGATCGATCCGCTGCGCGAAGCGATTGTGATGTCGCTGGAGACCTGCTGTGGCGCCGAGCTCAACATCTTCGACGCGACGCCGGAGCACGCGCATCGCCTGATCCTGACCACGCCGGTGCTGTCACCGCGCAAGTTCAATGCGCTGGTCAATCACGAAGATCCGGCCTTCACCTCGCAGACGCTCAAGCTGCACTACGATCCGGCGCAGGACTCCCTCAAGCAGGCGCTCAAGGGCCTCTGTCAGCAGGCCGAGGAAGCGGCGCGCAATGGCAAGGTGATCCTGGTACTCAGCGACTGTGGCTTGAAGAAGGGGCAGCTGCCGATCCACGCCGCACTGGCGACCGGCGCCATCCATCATCACCTCGGTGCGCTGGCCCTGCGCCCGCGCGTCAACCTGGTGATCGAGACCGGCTATGCGCGTGACGCGCACCAGATGGCAGTGCTGTTCGGGGTGGGCGCCACGGCGGTCTACCCGTACCTTGCCTATCAGGTGATGGCTGACATGCATCGCACCGGCGAGCTGTCCGGCAACCCGGCAGATGCCCGCGAGAACTATCGCAAGGGCATGCAGAAGGGCCTCTACAAGATCCTGTCCAAGATGGGCATCTCGCACATCGGCTCCTACCGTGGCTCGCAGCTGTTCGAGGCGGTCGGTCTCAACAGTGAAGTCATGGACATGTGCTTTACCGGCATGGCCTCGCGCATCGAAGGCGCCGGCTTTGCCGAGCTGCAGTTCCAGCAGGAACTGCTGGCCCGTGAAGCCTGGCTGCCGCGCAAGCGCATCAAGCAGGGCGGACTGGTCAAGTACGTGCATGGTGGCGAATACCACGCCTACAACCCGGATGTGGTGGTGAAGCTGCAGCAGGCCGTGCAGCAGGGTGACTACGGCAAGTGGAAGGAATTCGCGCGCCTGGTCAACGAGCGTCCGGTGGCGACCATTCGTGATCTGCTGACCCTCAAGCCGGTCGCCGAGCCGCTGCCGATCGAGGAGGTCGAGTCCGTCGAGTCACTGCTGCCGCGCTTCGACAGCGCCGGCATGTCGCTTGGTGCACTGTCTCCCGAGGCACATGAAGCGCTGGCCCAGGCCATGAACGAGGCCGGTGGGCGCTCCAACTCCGGTGAGGGCGGTGAGGACCCGGCGCGTTACGGCACCGTGCGCTCCTCCAAGATCAAGCAGATCGCCTCCGGTCGCTTCGGTGTCACGCCGGCGTACCTGGTCAATGCCGAGGTACTGCAGATCAAGGTCGCACAGGGCGCCAAGCCCGGTGAGGGCGGTCAGCTGCCGGGCGGCAAGGTCAACGACCTGATCGCACGTCTGCGCTACGCCGTGCCGGGGGTGACACTGATCTCGCCGCCGCCGCACCACGATATCTATTCCATCGAGGATCTGGCGCAGCTGATCTTCGATCTCAAGCAGGTCAATCCGTCGGCGCAGGTCTCGGTCAAGCTGGTCTCCGAGCCGGGGATCGGCACCATCGCCACCGGTGTCGCCAAGGCGTACGCCGACCTGATTACCGTCTCCGGCTATGACGGTGGCACCGCGGCCAGCCCGATCACCTCGATCAAGCACGCCGGTTCCCCGTGGGAACTGGGGCTGCCCGAGGTGCATCAGGCGCTGCGCATCAACCAGCTGCGGCACAAGATTCGTCTGCAGACGGATGGTGGCCTCAAGACCGGCCTGGACGTGGTCAAGGCCGCGATCCTGGGCGCCGAGAGCTTCGGCTTCGGTACCGCGCCGATGGTCGCACTGGGCTGCAAGTACCTGCGTATCTGTCACCTGAACAACTGTGCCACCGGTGTCGCGACCCAGCACCAGGCGCTGCGTGACGAGCATTTCCGCGGCACCGTCGAGATGGTCAAGCACTACTTCCGCTTCATCGCCGAGGAAGTGCGCGAGCTGATGGCACTGCTGGGCGTGCGTCAGATCACCGACCTGATCGGTCGTACCGATCTGCTCGAAGTGCTGGAAGGTGAGACCAACGCGCAGCGTCGTCTCGACCTCACGCCGTTGCTGGGCAATGACTTCGTGCCCAAGGACGCGCCGCAGTTCTGCCAGGTCAGCCGCAACGAGCCGCATGATCCCGGTGCCAAGAACCTCGAGATGCTGGCCGCGATGGAATCTGCGATCGACAGCCGCAGCGGTGGCGAGTTCAGCTTCCATGTCACCAACTGCGATCGCTCGGTGGGCGCGCGTGTCTCGGGTGAAATCGCCAAGCGCTATGGCGAGGCCGGATTGGCGGGCTCGCCGCTCAAGGTCAGCCTGACCGGTGTGGCAGGCCAGAGCTTCGGTGTCTGGAACGCGCACGGACTCGAGATGCATCTGGAAGGCGACGCCAACGACTATGTCGGCAAGGGCATGAACGGCGGCAAGCTGACCATCGTGCCGCCGCGTGGTTCGCGCTTCGAGAGCCACAAGACTGCCATCATCGGCAACACCTGCCTGTACGGCGCGACCGGCGGGCGGCTGTATGCCGCGGGCACCGCCGGCGAGCGCTTCGGGGTGCGTAACTCCGGTGCGCACGCCGTGATCGAAGGCGCGGGTGATCACTGCTGTGAGTACATGACCGGCGGTCTGGTGTGCGTGCTGGGCGAGACAGGCGTCAACTTCGGTGCGGGCATGACCGGCGGCTTCGCCTACGTGCTGGACGAGAATCGCGACTTCGTCGACAAGTACAACCACGAGCTGGTGGAAATCCACCGCATCAATACCGAAGCCATGGAGGCCTATCGTCGCCATCTGCGCGAAGTCATCGAGGAATATGTGGCCGAGACCGGCTCCGAGCGCGGGCGCGACATCCTGCGTGATTTCCCTGACTTCGTGCGTCACTTCTGGTTGGTCAAGCCGAAGGCGGCAAGCCTCAACGGCCTGCTGGACCAGTCACGGCGTCAGCCGGAGTGATCGCACCCCTCACCCCAGCATGCCTCGGGTGAGGGCCCGCACCGCGACGGTGCCCGGATTTTGAAGGAGGATTCATCATGGCCAATCAGCTCGCCAACGACTTCCAGTTCATCGATGTGGGTCGTCAGGACCCGCAGAAGAAAGATGCTCGCGTGCGCGCACGTGAGTTCAACGAGATCTATGCCGAGTTCAAGCCGGTAGAAGCCGCCAGCCAGGCACATCGCTGCCTGGGCTGTGGCAACCCCTACTGTGAGTGGAAGTGCCCGGTACACAACTACATTCCCAACTGGCTGAAGCTGGTCTCCGAGGGCAATATCCTTGAAGCCGCCGAGCTTTCGCACCAGACCAACTCGCTGCCGGAAGTCTGTGGTCGCGTCTGCCCGCAGGACCGTCTCTGCGAGGGCGACTGCACCCTGAATGACGGCTTCGGTGCCGTCACCATCGGCTCGGTGGAGAAGTACATCACCGACACCGCCTTCGCGATGGGCTGGCGCCCCGACATGTCCAAGGTCAGCTGGACCGACAAGCGCGTCGCCATCATCGGTGCAGGCCCGGCGGGTCTCGGTGCCGCCGATATCCTGGTGCGCAATGGCGTGCGTCCGGTGATTTATGATCGCCATCCGGAAATCGGCGGTCTGCTGACCTTCGGTATCCCGGAGTTCAAGCTCGAGAAGGGCGTGATGACGCGCCGCCGCGAGATCTTCGAAGAGATGGGCATGGAGTTCCGTCTCAACGTCGAGGTCGGGCGTGATGTGACCTTCGATGCGCTGCTCGAGGAATACGATGCCGTCTTCCTCGGTATGGGTACCTACAACGCCATGAGTGGCGGCTTCCCGGGCGAGGATCTGCCGGGCGTGCACAAGGCGCTCGACTTCCTGATCGCCAACGTCAATCACTGCCTGGGCTTCGAGAAGGACCCGGCGGATTACGTCTCCATGGAAGGCAAGAAGGTCGTGGTGCTCGGCGGCGGTGATACCGCGATGGACTGCAACCGCACCTCCATCCGCCAGGGCGCGGAAAGCGTGACCTGTGCCTACCGTCGTGACGAGGCCAACATGCCGGGCTCACGTCGTGAGGTGACCAATGCCCGCGAAGAGGGCGTCGATTTCCTCTTCAACCGTCAGCCGGTGGCAGTGGTCGGCGATGGCAAGGTCGAAGGCGTCAAGGTCGTGCGCACCCGCCTGGGTGAGCCGGATGCCAATGGTCGTCAGCGTCCGGAAGTGGTGCCGGGTTCCGAAGAGATTCTGCCGGCGGATGCCGTGGTCGTGGCCTTCGGCTTCCAGGCAAGCCCTGCGCCGTGGTTCGCCGACTTCGACATCGCCGTCGATGAGCGTGGCCGCATCGCGACCAGCGCCGAGCGTCATGCCTTCCAGACCACCAATGCCAAGGTGTTCGCTGGCGGTGACATGGTGCGCGGCTCCGATCTGGTGGTGACCGCCATCGATGAAGGTCGCCGTGCCGCTGAAGGGATTCTTGATTTCCTGGAAGTGTAAGGGTCATGTGACGTCACGCATCAGGCCCGCCACGGCGGGTCTGATGCGTTATGGCGGGTGCATCGGATGGCGACGCGAGATGGGCAGGTGGTGGCATTCAAATTGAGCCGGAGCAGCCTTTCCGCTAGACTGGCGACCCATCCTGATCCGTTCCCCCGGATCTCTCCTACAGCTCACGTTTTCGGCAGGTTTCCATGACACGATTTATCTTCGTGACGGGCGGCGTTGTGTCCTCGCTTGGCAAGGGCATCGCATCCGCTTCGCTGGCGGCTATTCTCGAGGCCCGTGGCCTCAAGGTCACCATCCTCAAGCTGGATCCGTACATCAACGTCGATCCGGGCACCATGAGCCCGTTCCAGCACGGCGAAGTCTTTGTCACCGAAGATGGCGCGGAAACCGACCTCGACCTCGGTCACTACGAGCGTTTCATCCGCTCGCGCATGACCCAGGGCAACAACTTCACTACCGGTCGCGTCTACGAGCACGTGCTGCGCAAGGAGCGCCGCGGTGACTACCTCGGCGGAACAGTGCAGGTCATCCCGCACATCACCGACGAGATCAAGCGTCGCGTGATCGCCGGCGGTGAAGGCTATGACGTCGCACTGGTCGAGATCGGCGGTACCGTGGGTGACATCGAGTCGCTGCCGTTCCTGGAGTCCATCCGTCAGCTGCGTGCGCAGCTGGGTGGCGAGCGTGCACTCTTCATGCACCTGACGCTGGTGCCGTACATCAAGACGGCCGGCGAGACCAAGACCAAGCCGACCCAGCACAGCGTCAAGGAGCTGCGCTCCATCGGTATCCAGCCGGATATCCTGATCTGCCGCAGCGAAGTCGAGATCGAGGAAAGCGAGCGTCGCAAGATCTCGCTGTTCACCAACGTCGAAGAGCGTGCCGTCGTCTCCCTGCAGGATGCCGACACCATCTATCGCATTCCGTTGATGCTCCACGAAGCCGGCCTCGACGAGATCGTCTGCGACAAGTTCCGCCTGGAGGCCAAAGAGGCCGACATGTCCGAGTGGGTCGCGGTGCTCGACGCCAAGCTCAACCCGCTCAAGACCATCAACATCGCGATGGTCGGCAAGTACATGGAGCTGCTCGACGCCTACAAGTCGCTGAACGAGGCGCTGATCCACGCCGGTATCCAGGGGCGTGTGAAGGTCAACGTCGACTTCATCGACTCCGAGGAAATCGAGCGCAACGGCACCGACCGTCTGATCGGCAAGGACGCGGTGCTGGTACCGGGCGGCTTCGGCGAGCGTGGCGTGGAAGGCAAGATCGCCACTGCGCGCTTCGCGCGTGAGAACAAGGTGCCGTATCTGGGCATCTGCCTGGGCATGCAGGTTGCCGTCATCGAGTTCGCGCGTAACGTGGCAGGCTGGAGCGATGCCAACTCCACCGAGTTCACCCATGACACCCAGCACCCGGTGGTCGGTCTGATCACCGAGTGGCTGACGCCGGAAGGCAAGATCGAGACCCGCGACGCGGCGTCTGATCTGGGCGGCACTATGCGCCTCGGCGGCCAGGCCTGCAGCCTGCTCAACGGCTCCAAGGCGCATCAGGCCTATGGCAGCGACGAGATCGTCGAGCGTCACCGTCACCGCTATGAGGTCAACGACCAGTTCGTGCCGGCCCTTGAAGAAGCGGGCCTGATCTTCTCCGGTCGCAGCGTCGACAACTCTCTGGTCGAGATGGTCGAGCTGCCGGATCACCCGTGGTTCGTGGCATGTCAGTTCCACCCGGAATTCACCTCCACGCCGCGTGATGGCCATCCGCTGTTCACCGGCTTCGTGAATGCCGCGCTCAATCACAAGGCGGCGCGTACTCGCGGCGAGTGATAGGGTGTTGAGCGGGCGCCACCTCGGGTGGCGCCCGTAGGTCTTCTCCGCGGTGGTTGCATGTCTTGATGTTCGCCAGAGCATCATCAGGCAGACTGCCGATGGACAACGATTTGATGGACGGTGCAGAGATGAGCAACGAACAACGCATGATCGAATTTGCGGGTCTGCAAGTCGCCAACGATCGTCCGATGACGCTTTTCGGTGGCATGAACGTGCTCGAATCGCGGGAGCTGGCGCTGGAAGTCGCCGAGCAGTATGTCGAAGTGACGACACGCCTGGGCATGCCGTACGTCTTCAAGGCCAGCTTCGACAAGGCCAATCGCAGCTCCATGCACTCCTACCGTGGTCCCGGGATGGAGAAGGGGCTCGAGATTCTGGCCGAGATCAAGTCGCGCTTCGGTGTGCCGATCATCACGGACGTGCATGAGCCGCATCAGGCGGCAGCCGTGGCGGAAGTGGCCGATGTCATCCAGCTGCCGGCCTTCCTGGCGCGGCAGACGGACCTGGTCGTGGCCATGGCGCGCACCGGCGCCGTCATCAACGTCAAGAAGCCGCAGTTCCTCGCGCCGCACGAGATGCGCCATGTCGTCGCCAAGTGCGGTGAAGCGGGCAATGACCGGATTCTGCTGTGCGAGCGTGGCTCCAGCTTCGGTTACAACAACCTGGTGGTCGACATGCTCGGCATGGCCGAGATGAAGGATAGCGGCCTGCCGGTATTGTTCGATGTCACCCACTCGCTGCAGCGCCCGGGCGGGCGAGCCGATTCCGCTGGCGGGCGTCGTGAGCAGGTCTTCGATCTGGCACGCTCCGGTGTCGCATTGGGGCTGGCGGGTCTGTTCCTCGAAGCGCATCCGGACCCGGACAACGCCAAGTGTGACGGCCCCTGCGCCTTGCCGCTGGATCAGCTCGAACCCTTCCTGCGCCAGCTGCAATCGCTGGATGCACTGGTCAAGGGCTTCGCGCCGCTGGACATTCGTTGAGCAGGACTACTGGCCGTTCACCCCTGTGTGAGCGGCCTTTTTGCACTATGGGCAAGATGCCCGTCGTGGTGTTTCAATCCCCCGTGTAGAGGACGACACAAGATGGCCAATATCGTCGAAATCCGCGCCCTTGAGGTGCTCGATTCCCGTGGTAACCCGACCGTACAGGCCGAGGTCGTGCTGGAGGGTGGCCAACGCGCCAGTGCCTGCGCTCCTTCCGGTGCCTCCACCGGTTCGCGTGAAGCGCTGGAATTGCGTGATGGCGACAAGAGCCGTTATCTGGGCAAGGGCGTGCTGAAGGCAGTCGAAGCCGTCAATGGCGCGATCCGCGAGCGCCTCGTGGGCATGGATGCACTCGACCAGCGCGCGCTGGACGATGCCATGCTGGCGCTGGACGGTACCGAGAACAAGGAATCGCTGGGTGCCAACGCGATTCTTGCCGTCTCTCTGGCGGCTGCCAAGGCGGCAGCGCAGGCCAAGGGCATCGAGCTCTACGCTCACATCGCTGAGCTTTACGGCCAGCCAGGCCAGTACTCCATGCCGGTGCCGATGATGAACATCATCAACGGCGGTGAACATGCCGACAACAATGTCGACATCCAGGAGTTCATGGTCCAGCCGGTCGGCGCGCCGACCTTCCGTGAAGCACTGCGCACCGGCGCCGAGATCTTCCACGCGCTGAAGAAGGTGCTGCAGGGTCGCGAGCTGAGCACCTCCGTGGGTGATGAAGGTGGCTTTGCACCGAACCTGGCGTCCAACTCCGAAGCACTGGCCGTCATCAAGCAGGCCGTCAGCGATGCAGGCTACACCCTGGGCACCGATGTGACCCTGGCGCTGGATTGCGCGTCTTCCGAGTTCTACAAGGACGGTCAGTACAACCTGTCCGGCGAAGGCAAGAGCTTCGACGCACGTGGTTTCGTCGACTATCTGGCCGGCCTGGCCGCGGAATATCCGATCGTCTCCATCGAAGACGGCATGGATGAGTCCGACTGGGAAGGCTGGAAGATGCTGACCGACGAGTTGGGCGACAAGGTGCAGCTGGTCGGCGACGATCTGTTCGTCACCAATACGCGCATCCTGAGCCGTGGTATCGATGAAGGCATCGGCAACTCCATCCTGATCAAGTTCAACCAGATCGGCTCACTGTCCGAGACCCTGGATGCGATCAAGATGGCGCAGGCCGCCGGCTTCACCGCGGTCATCTCCCACCGCAGTGGCGAGACCGAAGACACCACCATCGCCGACCTCGCCGTCGGTACCTGTGCTGGCCAGATCAAGACCGGCTCTCTGTGCCGCTCTGACCGTGTCGCCAAGTACAACCGTCTGCTGGTGATCGAGCAGCAGCTGGGTGACGTGGCTTACAACGGCCTGAAAGAGATCAAGGGTCAGTAATCGCCTGTGATGTGAGGGCTCAGCGCCCAGCATCGCAGAGGTAACTTGCAACGGGGTCGTGCCTTCTGGCACGGCCCCGTTGTGCATTGCAGGCGATGATTGAGTGCGTTTGAGGGGGATGCAGGAAACAGGCCGTTTTCAGGCACTGATTTCGTGTAAGCCATCTCTTACAAATCCCGCAGGACAATCGAGACACTGGCTGCGAGTCGCCTGCGGACATGAACGTATGTTCTTCAATATCTATTTGATTTTATTGATGATATTTTCTTTGACGGCCTGTTCAGATATAGCGGGTTAAGCGGTTTGGCTAGTTGCCTCGCCGGCGAATGCTGCCCAGAATGGCTGCATGGACGTGAGGGTGCGGCGGGACACCGCAGTCTCGGCAGGATGCCAACGGGATGATCAGAAAAGACTTGATGGCGAGACAGGACGTTTCGCCCCGCTGAGCAGGACGCTCGGCGGAAAAGGACCTGACATGGACGTCGGTAGCAGAGAGCTGCATATCTTCGCTTGAAGGAGTCAGGCGAGAAATGCTAGGGAAGCAAGGATAGCGGGCATGACACCGGAGTGTGTCAGGATCAGGATGATCCGTCGGCGATGGGAAGCGCCACACAGGCAGGAAGCACGATAACGACACGGAGTGTCGAAGAGCCCCAGGCTCTGATATGCAGTCAGGAAGCTTGCCCTTCACAGGAAGTGACGGATGACGGGACATCATCCGCGTCAGGAATGATGGGGCAGAAAGCGGCAGCATCAAGTGGCAGGAAGCCACGACAAGGATGGTCGGACAAGGAATGTCGTGAGGCTGTCAGCTGCACAGGCAGGGAGCGGTACAGGCAGGACGCCGGGCAATGCATGGGCAGGACAGCAGGACAGGCAAATATCTGCACTAACGGGCATTGCGGTGGGACAGCTGCGCGAGCAGTGCTGCAATGCCCGCCACGCGTGACGGTGCGCCCCGAATGACAGGATGTCGTGAAGGGCAGGGACAGCACTCAGGAGTGCGATCCAGGATGGATCGACAGGGACACGCTTGGAGCGGGCGACCTTACGGGGTCGCCCTTTTTTATGCCCGGATGTCAGGGGGCTGAGCTCCTGACATGAGCTTGAGTCTCCGACTTCAGGCACCGACTTCAAGCATCAGAGACAGAAACGGCAGCGGCTCCCGAGGGAATCGCTGCCGTTTCTGTCGTGAGACCCGGGCTTGCCCGGTCAGGGCGGGCAAGCCGCTTGCCACGTGAGATGCGGGTTGCTTGAGGGGCTTACTGCTCCAGATACTCAAGCTTGCCATCGACACCATCCCACTTCTCGGCGTCTTCCATGGCGTCCTTCTTCTCGCTGATGTTCGGCCAGACTTCGGCCAGATCGGCATTCAGCTCGATGAATTCCTTCTGGTTCTCCGGCACTTCATCTTCGGAGAAGATGGCTTCGGCGGGGCATTCCGGCTCACACAGCGCGCAGTCAATGCACTCATCCGGGTTGATCACCAGGAAGTTCGGGCCTTCGTAGAAGCAATCCACCGGGCAGACTTCCACGCAGTCGGTGTATTTGCAGCGAATGCAGTTCTCGGTGACGATGAATGCCATGCAGGTCTCCTGACGCGGATTGGCGTCTCTCTCGTAGGTCGTGGTCCAGGCGCCCACCATGTGTCATCTCGGCGACATCATGGTCTTCAGGTTATAAGCGGCGCAGATGTTATAAGGCGTTATTCTAGTGGCGCTCTGCCGCCCCCGCAATCAGCAGGGGCGGATCGTTTTGGAATGGTGCTATGCCCGAAGGTTGCTGTCGAGCCTTGCCGCGCATTCTCGGGCCTTGCCACTCATTCTCGGGCCGGGCACGCCAACGCTGGCTCGGTGTGACGGCGCTCAGCGCTGACGGTGCCATTCGTAGATCAGCTCCAGCGCTCGCTTGGGGCTCAGATCATCCGGGTCTAGGCCATTGAGGGCCTCGACAACCGGATGCGGCGGTGCCGCGAACAGGTCATTCTGCTGCGGTACCGGCTGGCCCAGCGCATCCTCGCGCGCCACCTGCGGACGATCGACTTCCTGCTGCTCCAGGCTGGTCAGCTTCTCGCGCGCGCGCAGGATGACGCTCTGCGGCACCCCGGCCAGCTGGGCCACCTGCAGGCCATAGCTCTGGCTGGCAGGGCCTTCCTCGACACGGTGCATGAAGACGATGCCATCGCCGTGCTCAGCGGCCGTCAGGTGCACGTTGGCGACGGCATCGGCATGCTCGGGCAGCGCCGTCATCTCGAAGTAATGGGTCGCGAACAGGGTGAAGGCACGCGTGCGCGCCAGATGCTCGGCGCTGGCCCATGCCAGTGACAGGCCATCGAAGGTCGAGGTGCCGCGGCCGATTTCATCCATCAACACCAGGCTCTCATCAGTGGCGTTATGCAGGATGCTGGCGGTCTCGGTCATCTCGACCATGAAGGTCGAGCGGCCGCCGGCCAGGTCATCCGAGGAGCCGATGCGCGTGAAGATGCGGTCCAGCGGGCCGATGCAGGCGCGCGACGCCGGCACGAAGCTGCCGGTATGCGCGAGCAGAGCGATCAGTGCCGTCTGGCGC
Organism: Cobetia amphilecti; assembly: GCF_020217465.1. GTDB lineage: Bacteria > Pseudomonadota > Gammaproteobacteria > Pseudomonadales > Halomonadaceae > Cobetia > Cobetia amphilecti. The sequence goes on along the minus strand of NZ_CP084115.1, from coordinate 3,667,732 downwards.
ATGTAGGTGGATTTACCGCCCATGTTGGGGCCGGTGATCACCAGCATGCGCCGCGCATCATCGAAGCGCACATCGTTGGGAACGAAGGGATGATCGCTGACATGCTCGACCACCGGGTGGCGTCCGCCTTCGATATCGATGCCCGGGGTCTCGCTGAGTTCGGGGCGCACGAAATCGAGCGAGGCAGCGCGATCGGCGAAGGCGGTCAGCACATCCAGTGACGCCAGTGCGCGGGCCGTCTGCTGCAGGCCATCCAGTTCGGTATTCAGGTCATCCAGCAGGTGCTCGTACAGCAGCTTCTCGCGCGCCAGTGACTTGGACTTGGCAGACAGCGCCTTGTCCTCGAACTCCTTGAGCTCGGGGATGATGAAGCGCTCGGCATTCTTGAGGGTCTGGCGACGGATGTATTCCGGCGGGGCCTCGGCCGATTGCGAGCGCGGCAGCTCGATGAAGTAGCCATGCACGCGGTTGTAGCCGACCTTGAGGTTGCTCAGGCCGGTGCGCTCGCGCTCGCGGGTCTCGAGTGCGACCAGATACTGGCCGGCGTTCTCGGACAGGCCGCGATACTCGTCCAGCTCATCGTCGTAGCCATCGGCGATCACGCCACCATCGCGCAGCACCACCGGCGGATTCTCGACCAGCGCCTCGCTGAGCATCGCGGAAAGTGCCGGGAACAGGCGGATGGCATCGCGCAGGTCATCGATGGCGCTGCCTTTTTCGACGCTGGCGAGCACGGCGCGCAGCTCGGGCAGAGTGTTGAGGCCATCGCGCAGGCGTGCCATGTCACGGGGGCGTGCGCTGCGCAGCGCGACACGGGCGAGGATACGCTCCACATCGCCGATGCGCTTGAGCAGGCCTTGCAGCTCGAAGGGGTAGTCGCCATCCAGCAGACGTTGCACCGCCGCCTGACGCTGGCCGATCTGGAGCTGATCGCGCAGCGGGCGGTTGAGCCAGCGCTTGAGCAGGCGTGAACCCATCGCGGTCGCGGTGACGTCCAGCACGCTGGCCAGCGTGTTGTCGCTGGTGCCGCCCAGGTTGGTGTCGATCTCGAGGTTGCGACGGCTGGCGGCATCGATCACCACCGAGTCATCGCGGCTCTCGACGGCCAGCGCGGTCACGTGGGGCAGGCCGGTACGCTGGGTGTCGCGAGCGTAGTCGAGCAGGGCACCGGCTGCCGTGACGGCGCGCGTCAGGTGGCTGCAGCCGAAGCCGTTGAGGTCCTGGACGCCGAACTGATCGCACAGCAGGCGCAAGGCAGTCTCGTGATCGAAGTGCCAATCGCTCTGGCGGGTCAGGCCCGGGCGCGAGGCCAGGCTGGCGGGGAGGGTACGGCTTTCGCCGACCATGACTTCGGCAGGCGACAGACGCTGGATCTCGGCCAGCAGCTCGTCATCACCATTGACCTCGAGCACGCTGAAGCGACCGGAGGAGAGCTCGAGAGCGGCCAGGCCCCAGGTCTCGCCATCACGATGCAGCGCCACCAGCAGGTTGTCGCGGCTGGCATCCAGCAGCGCCTCATCATGCAGCGTTCCCGGGGTGACGATACGTACCACCTTGCGCTCGACAGGCCCCTTGCTGGTCGCCGGGTCACCGATCTGCTCACAGATGGCTACCGATTCGCCCATCTTGACCAGGCGTGCCAGATAGCCTTCGGCGCTGTGGTAGGGCACCCCTGCCATGGGGATCGGGGAACCGCCGGAGCTGCCGCGCGCCGTCAGCGTGATATCGAGCAGTTGTGCTGCGCGCTTGGCGTCCTCATGAAACAGTTCATAGAAGTCGCCCATGCGATAGAACAGCAGCACGCCGGGGTGCTCGCGTTTGATCTTCATGTACTGCGTCATCATCGGCGTCATCTGGGGCGCGCTGTTCTTGGCCATGGCCATGGACTTCCTTGACTGCACTGCAATGGGAAAAAGCACACATGCGAGAGCACGGCATGCGGGATGCGCGATATTCTACGGACTGGCGCGGCCGGCTCCAATGCCTGTGATGTCTCATGCTCGCTGCCCTTTTCACCCGATGACCTCCACAAGGAGAAAGTTCGTGAGCCGATTGACTGGTACGACCCCCGAGGCTGCGTGCGCGAATGCCCTGGCTGAGCAGTTGCAGGCGTTGGCAGTCGCGCGCGGCGTGCGCATCACCACCGCCGAGTCGTGCACCGGGGGCGGGGTGAGTGCGGCGATCACGGCGATTGCCGGTAGCTCCAGCTATTTCGATGCGGGCTACGTGACCTATTCCAATGCCACCAAGCAGCGCCTGCTGGGGGTCAGTGAGACATCGCTTGAAACATTCGGTGCCGTCTCAGAGGCGGTCGTGTGCGAGATGGTGCGGGGCGCCTGTCGCGAAAGTGGCGCTGAGCTGGGGGTGGCGATCAGCGGTGTGGCCGGCCCCGGCGGGGGAAGTGACGAGAAGCCCGTCGGCACCGTATGGCTGGCGTGGGGGAGCGAGGCGCGCCAGCAGGCACGCTGCTGTCACTTTCCCGGCGACCGGCAGGCCGTGCGCGACGCCGCGGTGCGGGAGGCATTGCAGGGCTTGATCGAGCGCGTGGAGGCCTTGCAGATCGGCACCGAAGACGCATGAGCCCGATGCAAGCCCCGCGTTGAGGGTGCTGCCTGAAAAAGCGCATCACCGGACTGGCAGAGTGACGCAACTTGCGGCATTATACTGTCCATGTATACAGGGTTTTGCCACGACACCTCAGCCGCTAGTCTGACGGTGTCTGCTCAGCTCTCAGTGATAGAATTCTCTATTCCAGGTGGCAGCCCGTGTGGCTCCGCCGTTCGACAGGAGGCCACATGGCAAAGGACGACAATCGTACCAAGGCGCTGAACGCGGCGCTGTCCCAGATCGAGCGCCAGTTCGGCAAGGGCGCCGTCATGCGCATGGGCGATGCCCCGCGTGTGGCCATCCCGTCGGTTTCCACCGGTTCTCTGGGGCTGGATATCGCACTCGGCATCGGCGGCCTGCCCTTCGGGCGCGTGGTCGAGATCTATGGCCCGGAATCCTCGGGCAAGACGACACTGACCCTCTCGGTCATCGCCCAGGCGCAGAAGCAGGGCAAGGTCTGTGCCTTCATCGATGCCGAGCACGCACTGGATCCGTCCTACGCCGAGAAGCTGGGCGTCAATCTGGACGAGATGCTGGTCTCCCAGCCGGACACCGGTGAGCAGGCGCTCGAGATCGTCGACATGCTGGTACGCTCCGGCGGCGTTGACGTCATCATCGTCGACTCCGTGGCGGCACTGACGCCGCGTGCCGAGATCGAAGGCGAGATGGGCGACTCCCACGTCGGCCTGCAGGCGCGTCTGATGTCCCAGGCGCTGCGCAAGGTGACCGGTCACATCAAGAACGCCAACTGCATGGTGGTGTTCATCAACCAGATCCGCATGAAGATCGGCGTGATGTTCGGTAGCCCCGAAACCACGACTGGCGGTAACGCACTGAAGTTCTACTCCAGTGTGCGTCTGGATATCCGTCGCACCGGTTCCGTGAAGTCCGGTGATGAAGTCACCGGTAACGAGACCCGCGTCAAGGTCGTCAAGAACAAGGTCGCGCCGCCGTTCCGTCAGGCCGAGTTCCAGATTCTCTACGGCAAGGGCATCTATCACGCCGGTGAGGTGATCGATCTGGGCGTGCAGTGTGGTCTGGTCGGCAAGTCAGGCGCCTGGTACAGCTATCAGGGCAGCAAGATCGGTCAGGGCAAGGCCAATTCCGCCCAGTACCTGGAAGACAATCCCGCCATCATGGAGGAGATTGAAACCCAGATCCGTGCCCAGTTGCTGGCAGCGCCGGAAGCCAAGGAAGAGCCGAAAGAGACCGCGGCCGCCGAGAGTGAAGACGACCTGGATATCGATCTCGACTGAGGTTCGTCCAGAAGAAAGAGCAAGAGCGCCAGCCGCCAGGCTGGCGTCATCGCACCGTGTCGTTTCCGACCCGGTGAGATGACCCCAAGGCGCCCGCCCCGATGACTCGGAGGCGGGCGCCTTGCGTTCACGTCCATCGATGTCCTTCTGCTCAACCCCGGGGAGCATGACCATGCACGATGACAGCGCTGAAATGGGTGGGCCTGAGTATCAACCGCTCGACTCAGGCGCGATGACGCCGCAACGGCGTGCGCGCAATGATGCCATCGCGCGTCTGGCGCGCCGCGAACATAGCCGCCGCGAGCTGCACGACTATCTCAAGGAGCGTGACTACCTGCGGGCGGTCAGCGATGACGAGTTGGCAGAGCGGCAAGCCGCTGGCGAGGAGGGCGCACAGGCGGCCTTGAGTCGCGATGAGGTCGAGCTGCTGATCGAGGAGGTGCTGGAGCGCATGGCCGAGGAGGGCCTGCAATCCGATGAGCGCTTTGCCGCCAGCTTCCTGCGGACGCGAGTGCTGCGCGGGCAGGGGCCGAGGCGTATCCAGCAGGAGCTGCGCCAGCGTGGTATCGATAGCGAGACGCTCAATGCCGTGATGCGTGCCGCCAGTGACCCGACGCCGGATGCCTTCGGTCATGTCGAGGCGGTGGATTTCTTCGAGCTGGCGCGCGAGACGCTGGCCAGGCGCTTCTCCGGCCCCGGCGAGGGGCACAAGGAGCGCGCACGGCGCGAGCGCTTTCTGCTCCAGCGCGGCTTCGACTATGAGCAGCTGCGCTATGCCATGGAGTCCGCCTGGAGTGATGAGGGGGAGGAAGGCTAGCTGGCGGGCGACTGTTTGGCTCTCATGACGCGCAAACCGGCGCTTCAGGACATTTCCCCCCCTTTAGCTTGCGCGAACAGGCGTTATACTAGGTCGTCTTGCGACGGCACGGGGCAGGCGCCTTCTTTCATGCTTTTCATTGCACCTCCATGCATACCCACATGGATGAATATGCAGAAACCATGCGGAAGTCATGCAGAAGACCCCCGGAGCGTCTTTACGCACATCGCTACGGAACCTCTATGAAAAGCGCAGAAATCAGAAACGCCTTCCTGACCTATTTCGAGAAGCAGGGCCATACCATCGTTCCCACCAGCTCCCTGGTGCCGAACAACGACCCGACCCTGCTGTTCACCAACGCCGGCATGGTGCCCTTCAAGGATGTCTTCCTGGGCCGTGATCCGCGTGGCTACAGCCGTGCGACCTCTGCGCAGCGCTGCGTGCGCGCCGGTGGCAAGCACAATGACCTGGACAACGTCGGCTATACCGCCCGTCACCACACCTTCTTCGAGATGCTGGGCAACTTCAGCTTCGGCGACTACTTCAAGCGCGAAGCCATCCAGTTTGCCTGGAAGTTTCTGACCGAAGAACTCGGCCTGCCGAAGGAGAAGCTGTGGGTCACCGTGCACGTCAGCGATGATGAAGCCCGTGACATCTGGTTCAACGAGGTCGGCATCGATCAGAACCGCTTCTCGCGTCTCGACGAGGACAACTTCTGGCAGATGGGCGACACCGGCCCGTGCGGCCCGTCCTCCGAGATCTTCTATGACCACGGCGAAGATGTCGCCGGTGGCCCGCCGGGCAGCCCGGACGAGGATGGCGATCGCTACATCGAGATCTGGAACCTGGTCTTCATGCAGTTCGACCGTGACGCCGAGGGCACGCTGCACCCGCTGCCCAAGCCGTCCATCGATACCGGCATGGGCCTGGAGCGTGTCGCGGCCGTGATGCAGGGCGTGCACTCCAACTACGAGATCGATCTGTTCCAGAATCTGCTGGCCGCCGCGGCCGAGATCATCGGTCACGACAACATCGCCACGCCGTCACTGCGCGTGGTGGCTGACCACATCCGCTCGTGTGCCTTCCTGATCGCCGATGGCGTGCTGCCCTCCAACGAAGGCCGTGGCTACGTGCTGCGTCGCATCATCCGTCGCGCCGTGCGTCACGGTCACAAGCTGGGGGCGCGTGGCAGCTTCTTCTACAAGCTGGTCGCGGCTCTCGACAGCGAGATGGGCGATGCCTATCCGGAACTGCGCGCCGCACGCGAGCAGATCGAACGTGTGCTGCTCAAGGAAGAAGAGCAGTTCGCGCGTACGCTGGAACATGGCATGAAGCTTCTGGAAGAAGCCATCGCTGACCTCGAGGGCAATACCCTCGACGGCGAGACCATCTTCAAGCTCTACGACACCTACGGCTTCCCCTATGACCTGACCGCCGACATCTGCCGCGAGCGCGAGCTGATCCTTGATGAGGCAGGTTTCCAGGCGGCCCTGGAAGCACAGCGTGATCGCGCCCGTGCGGCCAGCAACTTCGGCGGTGACTACTCCGCCAACCTGGTGCTGGAAGGCGAGACCGTCTTCACCGGTTACGACCAGCTGGAAGGGGAAGCCACCGTCACCTCGCTGTTCGACGCCGAAGGCAATGCCGTCGAGCAGCTCGAGGTGGACACCAAGGGCATCGTGGTGCTCGATACCACCCCGTTCTACGGCGAGTCAGGCGGCCAGGCCGGTGACACCGGTTATCTGCATCTGGATGGCGGCCGCTTCCAGGTCAGCGATACCCAGAAGCAGACCGGCCATCACCTGCACCACGGTGTGCTGATCGAAGGCGCTCTCAAGGTCGGTGACAAGGTGCGTCCGCAGGTCGATGCCGAGCTGCGCGCGGCTTCCGTTCGCAACCACTCCGCCACGCACCTGCTGCACGAAGCGCTGCGTCTGGTGCTGGGTGAGCACGTTCAGCAGAAGGGCTCGCTGGTCACGGCCGAGCGTCTGCGCTTCGACTTCAGCCACTTTGAGGCGATGACGGCCGAGCAGCTGTCCGAGGTCGAGCGCATCGTCAACGCGCAGATCCTGGCCAACGCCGAGACCACCATCGAGTTCATGAGCCTCGATGAGGCCAAGGCGCGCGGCGCAGCGGCACTCTTCGATGCCAAGTATGGTGAGGAAGTCCGCGTGCTGACCATCGGTCAGGATGCCTTCTCCATCGAGCTGTGCGGCGGGACTCACGTCAAGCGCAGCGGCGACATCGGCCAGATGCACATTCTCGCCGAGACCGGCATCGCGTCCGGCGTGCGTCGTATCGAGGCCATCACCGGTCGCGCCGCACGTGACTTCCTGCTCGCGCAGGAAGCGACTCTGGCTCGCCTCGGTGAGCGCCTCAAGGCCAAGCCGGAGCAGGTCGAGGAGCGTGTCGGCAGCCTGCTGGAGCGCAACCGCGGCCTCGAGAAGGAGCTTGAGCGCCTCAAGGCCAAGCTGGCGTCCGCTTCGGCCAGCGACATGCTCAGCGACATCGCGAATGTCCAGGGCATCAAGGTGCTGGCCAAGCAGGTCGAAGGCGTCTCCGGCAAGGAGCTGCGCGGCCTGATGGATGACCTCAAGTCCAAGCTCGGCTCCGGCATCCTGGTGCTCGGCGTCGCGGACGGTGACAAGGTCAGCCTGATCGCCGGTGTCACCGACGACCTGACCTCGCGCGTCAAGGCGGGGGATCTGGTGCGCCACGTGGCCGAGCAGGTCGGTGGCAAGGGTGGCGGTCGTGCTGACATGGCCCAGGCCGGTGGCAGTGACGCCGCCTCGCTTCCGGGCGCACTGGCCGGTGTGCCATCATGGGTAGACGCCCAGCTGGGCTGACAGTACAAGATGAAGGCCGGGCTCCTCTTGGGGAGACCCGGCCTCTTTTTGGGCTCACATGAGCTTCATGTGGGGACAACGCAAACGGACACGGATAACGGAAACGCACATGGCGCTATACGTTCAGAAGTTCGGAGGCACTTCGGTCGGCTCGGTGGAGCGGATCAAGGCCGTCGCCGAGAAGGTCAAGCGATTCCGCGATGAAGGCCATCAGATTGTCGTGGTCGTCTCTGCCATGAGTGGCGAGACCAACCGACTGATCGGTCTCGCCAGCGAGATCAATGATGACCCGACACCGCGCGAGATGGACATGCTGGTCTCCACTGGCGAGCAGGTCACCATTTCCCTGCTGGCCATGGCGCTGCAGAAGATCGGCGTCGACGCGACCTCCTACACAGGGGCGCAGGTGGGAATCCGCACCGATAGCGCGCACACCAAGGCGCGTATCCAGCACATCGATACCGATGACCTGCGTGAAGACCTCGACGATGGCAAGGTGGTCGTGGTGGCAGGCTTCCAGGGTGTCGATGAAGAGGGCAACATCACGACGCTGGGTCGTGGTGGCTCTGACACCACCGGTGTCGCGCTGGCTGCCGCACTGAAGGCGGATGAGTGCCAGATCTATACCGATGTCGATGGTGTCTATACCACTGACCCGCGCGTGTGCTCCAAGGCACGTCGTCTGGAAACGGTGACCGTCGAGGAAATGCTGGAAATGGCGAGCCTGGGCTCCAAGATCCTGCAGATCCGTTCGGTGGAATTCGCCGGCAAGTACAATGTTCCCCTGCGTGTGCTGTCTTCCTTCGAGGATGGCCCGGGTACCCTGATCGTCGCTGAGGAAGAAGACAACATGGAAGAACCGCTGATCTCCGGCATCGCCTTCAATGTCAACGAAGCCAAGCTGACTCTGCTCAACACGCCGGATATCCCGGGTGTCGCTTCCAAGATTCTGGGCCCGATCGCCGATTCCAACATCGAAATCGACATGATCGTCCAGAACGTCTCTCCGGACGGCAATACCACTGACTTCTCCTTCACCGTCGCCAAGACCGACTTCAAGGCGACCCAGCGCATCCTGACCGAGACGGTGATTCCGTCCGTCGGTGGTGGTGAGATGCGCGGTGATGACAACATCGCCAAGGTCTCGCTGGTCGGTGTCGGCATGCGTTCTCACGCCGGTGTCGCCTCCAAGATGTTCCGCGTACTGGCGGAAGAAGGCATCAATATCCGCATGGTCTCCACTTCAGAGATCAAGATTTCCGTCCTGATCGACGAGAAATTCATGGAGCTGGCGGTTCGCTCCCTGCACACCGCTTTCGGCCTGGATGCAGAAGCGGTCAGCGACGAGACTGCCTGAGTCTCACCACGGAGCGTGCAGCAAGGAAGTCGTAAAGACACCGACAATCAATGACTTGCCCAAGTCGTGAAGCGTCGGTGCCCAGGCCGCGGATATTGGTCTGGCAGACGTGCGGCACGTGAAGTCGATAGCGCCCGATGCATTTTCTGTCATTCTTCTGAATGTCAGTCTGTGCATCGGGCGCTTTCATTCAACGTGTCTATCGGGTGTGATGAAGGTATGGCATTGGCCGTCGGAGCATGCATAGCGCATAATTCGAGCTTCATGCATCAGGGTGGTCGACTTGTCCCGGTCGATCGCCGCCTCCACATCCCGTTGAAGTCCCAGCTGTTTTGAATTTCTGACAAGGAGATCAGTCATGCTCATCCTGACCCGTAGAGTGGGTGAAACTCTGATGATCGGAGACGACATCACTGTCACCGTTCTCGGAGTGAAAGGTAATCAGGTGCGTATCGGTGTGAACGCGCCCAAGGACGTTGCCGTCCATCGAGAAGAGATCTATCAGCGCATCCAGCGTGAGAAAGAAGACAATGGCGACGCCATCGCCTGACGGCATGCTGCGCCTGCACGTCGCACGACCCTGCACGACCCGATGAACGCCAGCCATTGTCCCCATGGCTGGCGTTCGCGTGTGTGGGCCTGGCGCAGGCGAGGGCGGTCCGCCTAGCTCATGAACAACGGCGTACTTACCTCCATGAGCAGCGGCTCATGCGGGGTGATGAGAGGGTGGCTTGTTCAAGTCTGTGTTCCGTAAGGGAAAAATTTGGCTTTTTTCTCAAAAAGGGGGAGACAAGCCGATTCTGGTTCGGTAATATGCCCGCTCCCTCGAACGAGACGCGACGACAGGCTAGCCATCGTCATGTTCTGGTTCATGCGGGGAGATTGCTTGGGGGCGCGCAGCCTCGAGCCTGTTGTCGAGTGGTGATGAGATGTTCAGCATCGAAGCCAAAAAATCGACACAGGGGCTGGACAAAGCCCAATCAAATGAGTAAGATATGCGCCGTACCTGATGAGGAGAGGTGGCCGAGTGGCTGAAGGCGCTCCCCTGCTAAGGGAGTATAGGGTTTATAGCCCTATCGAGGGTTCGAATCCCTCTCTCTCCGCCATTAGGTACAAATGCAGTAAGATGCGCCCTTAGCTCAGCTGGATAGAGTACCTGACTACGAATCAGGCGGTCGGAGGTTCGAATCCTCCAGGGCGCGCCACTGCAACGCAAGACATGAAGTTGGAAAGACGCAGTACTCGCACGATAAAGTCCTGAAGTCATTTGAAATGCTCAGGCCACAGATTTCAAGGTTTATGCGCCCTTAGCTCAGCTGGATAGAGTACCTGACTACGAATCAGGCGGTCGGAGGTTCGAATCCTCCAGGGCGCGCCAATTGAAAAACCCGCTTCACTGAAGCGGGTTTTTCTTCGTCTGAAGAAAAGTCAGGCAATGAAAGAAGCCAGGCTATTGAGCCAGGCTATGAGGCAAGATCAGCGCCGAGTGATCGCCGCCTGCACGGCCCCGATCCCCACATTGCTGATGACCTGAGTGTTCTACCGCTTTCCTTGACTGTGATGTCACGCCTTCGGGCGGACGATCGCCAGGGCGCCCTTTTCGCGAGGGGCGCCCTTTTTTTGGTTCACTGATCGGGGCAGCGAACGGATCGGGTGTTGGTCGGTGCTGATGTTCAGGTTCAGGCTCAGGCCGGGGTGGTCGCGGCTTCCGTTTCCGATGCCTGGGGCGATTCTGATGCCTGAGGCGATTCCGATGTCTGAGTCGGTTCCGGCATGCGAGTCACCGACGTCAGAAGGCTTGGCGCCAGCTCCAGCGCAGTGCCGGCCACCAGGCCGGTGAAGAACTCGGCGCGCCCCTTGTGGCGCTTGATGGCCTGGAAACGGCTTTCGGCTTCCGCGTTGCCGCTCTGGCGCATCATGTTCATCCACTGCTTGAGCAGCGGCACCATCACCTTGTCGGGGAGGTGGGCGCAGCGCTCAGCATGGGAGAGCAGCACCTGCGCACGCTGTGTCCAGTCCGTCTCGGGCAGCAGCTCGCCGGTCGCTTGCCAATGCTTGATGCGCGCCGCCAGGAAGGGGTCGGCCAGGGCGGCCCGCCCCAGCATGACATCGCGACAGCCGGACAGGGAGCGCGCCCGCCAGTAGCAGTGCATATCCCAGATATCGCCATTGGCGACCACCGGAATGGAGAGCTCGGAGGTGATCTTGCCGATCCATTCCCAGTGCGCCGGTGGGCGATAGCCTTCCTGTTTGGTTCGCCCATGCACCACCAGCTGGGTCGCACCGCCTGCCTCTGCCGCCTGAGCGCAGGCCAGCGCCAGGCGCCGATCATTGAAGCCGAGACGAATCTTGGCGGTGACCGGTACGCCCGTCCCCTCGAGTGCCTTGCGCACGCCTTCCACCGCGCGGAAGACGCGTTCCGGCGAGCGTAGCAGTGCCGCGCCACCATCATGTCGGTTGACGGTCTTGGCTGGGCAGCCGAAATTGATATCGACGCTTGGCGCACCCAGACGCGCGGCGACGCGGGCATTGATGCCCAGTGCCTCGGGGTCGGCTCCCAGCAGCTGCAGGGCGACCGGGGTCCCGTGTCGTGTACGGGTCGTCTGTGTCGGGGAGGCGTCGAGCAGCTCCGGACAGATGCGCTTGAAGACGCGCGGCGGTAACTTGACGTGGGTCACGCGCACGAATTCCGTCACGCACCAGTCGTAGCCGCCAAGGCCGGTGAGACATTCGCGCGTGATGTCATCTATCACGCCTTCCATCGGCGCGATGCCGATGCGGCCGGCCCGCGCGAGGGCCTGTGGGGTCAACGATGGTGTCATTGCAATTGCCGTGGAATCAGGCACTTTAGAGCGACCAACAAGCATTGAATGCAGCTGCATGGGCATACCGACAGAGGCTATCGGCGGCGGAGCCTATCCGTCGTGCCGTGTCCGGCGTGACCGAAGACATTGGCGTTCAGCGCAGGCGCTGCGCCGTAGTGCGGCTCGATAACGAGAAAGACTCGAGGACACTGGCATGCAAGAGAATGATCTGCTCGGTGAAGGCTTGAACCTGATGGTGTTCGGGATGGGGTTCGTGTTCGTGTTTCTAAGTCTGCTGGTGGTCGCCATGATGGCGATGGCCAGGCTGGTGGATCGCTTCGCGCCTGCACCAGTGCCCGCTGCGCCAGGTGCTGCGCGGGGACCGGCTGCCCCGGCTCCTGCGGCAGAGGACGACAGCGAACTGACGGCCGTCATGGCCGCGGCGATTCACCGCTTCCGGCAGGACCAGCACAAGCACTGACGCTTTCGCAGCTTCGCCTATAGCGTCTGGGCTCTGCCGAGCGTCTGACCACTGCCGAGAATAGCAGGCGGCGATTCTATCACGAGCAGTACGGTGGGTAGACCTCCCCCCGAGTGCAATATTCTGTGTTGCAGGCCGACGCAACAGGCTGCCTGCAGCGCGCGCAGAACTCGATATCCACAATATAAAGAACAAGGGATCACTCATGGACAAGCAACCGCTGGGCATCACGGATGTGGTACTGCGCGACGCGCATCAGTCACTGTTGGCCACGCGCATGCGCCTCGATGACATGCTGCCGATCGCCGCCAAGCTGGACGACATCGGCTTCTGGTCGCTGGAGAGCTGGGGCGGCGCGACCTTCGACGCCTGTATTCGCTACCTGGGTGAAGACCCCTGGGCGCGCATTCGTGCCTTGAAGGAAGCGATGCCCAAGACCCAACAGCAGATGCTGCTGCGCGCCCAGAACCTGCTCGGCTATCGTCATTACGCCGATGATGTGGTGGATACCTTCGTCAAGCGTGCCGCGACCAGCGGTGTCGATGTCTTCCGTGTCTTCGATGCCATGAATGACCCGCGCAACCTCGAGCGTCCGCTCAAGGCGGTACTGGATCAGGGCAAGCATGCCCAGGGCACCATCTCCTACACCGTGAGCCCCGTGCACACCCTGGAGATGTGGGTCGAGCTGGCACAGAAGATCGAGTCCATGGGGGCCCAGTCACTGGCGATCAAGGACATGGCAGGCCTGCTGACGCCGTACACCGCCTTTGAACTGGTCTCGCGCCTCAAGGCGAGCCTGTCGATCCCGATCCACATGCAGTGCCACGCCACCACCGGGCTTTCCACCGCCACGGCCCTCAAGGCCATCGAGGCGGGCATCGACAACGTCGACACCTCCATCTCTTCCATGTCGATGACCTACGGCCATAGCCCGACGGAATCCGTGGTCGCGATGCTGGCGGGAACCGAGCGCGATACCGGGCTCGATCTCGAGAAACTCGAGGATATCGCCGGCTATTTCCGCGAAGTGCGCAAGAAATACGCGGCTTTCGAAGGCAGCCTGCGCGGTATCGACTCGCGCATCCTGGTCGCGCAGGTGCCGGGTGGCATGCTCACCAACATGGAAAGCCAGCTCAAGGAGCAGGGCGCCGGTGACAAGCTGGATGACGTGCTCGCCGAGATTCCGCGTGTGCGCAAGGACCTGGGCTATATCCCGCTGGTGACCCCGACCTCACAGATCGTCGGCACCCAGTCGGTGATGAACGTGATGATGGGTGAGCGCTACAAGTCGATCTCCAAGGAAGTGCAGGCGCTGCTCAAGGGTGAATATGGTGCGGCACCGGCGCCCTTCGACAGCGAGCTTCAGTCCCGCGTGCTGGAAGGCGGCGAGCCGATCACCTGCCGCCCGGCCGACAACCTGACGCCGGAGATGGAGCGTCTGCGTGAGGAGCTCAAGGGCAAGGCCAGTGAAGAGGGCATCACGCTGGAAGGCGGCGAGCGCGAGACCGATGACGTGCTGACCTACGCGCTGTTCCCGCAGATCGGCCTCAAGTTCCTGCGCAATCGTGGCAACCCGGATGCCTTCGAGCCCGCCCCGCAGGCTGTCGATGACAAGGCGTCCAAGTCTGCAAGTGCGCCGGACGCCGCAGCGCCGGCCGTCAGTACTCAAACCGCGTCGAGCGGTCCGCAGACCTACACCCTGAACGTCAACGGCAAGCAGTATGTGGTCGAGGTCGCCGAAGGCGGAGACATCACCCAGGTGCAGGCCAGCGCGCCAGCGGCGCCTGCTCCGGCAGCCGCAGCGGCGGCACCTGCCGCACAGGCCGCCTCCGGTGAGCCGGTGAGTGCGCCGCTGGCGGGCAACATCTTCAAGGTCAATGTCAGTGTCGGTGACAGCGTGGCCGAAGGGGATGTGGTCATCATCCTCGAGGCGATGAAGATGGAGACCGAGATCCGTGCCCACCAGGCCGGTACCGTCTCCGCGGTGAAGGTCAAGGAAGGCGACAGTGTCAGTGTCGGCGACGTTCTGATCACCCTCTGAGCCGGTGTGTCCGGCCCGTCGTCATGCACGGCGGGCCGGTCGGTGATGCTCCTCTGCAAGGCGACACGACATGGACAAGATACTCAACCTCTGGCACGGCTCGGGGCTCTACAACATGAGCTTCGGCCAGCTGGCGATGATCGTCATCGGCCTTGGCCTGCTTTATCTGGCGATCCGCAAGAACTTCGAACCCCTGCTGCTGGTGCCGATCGGCTTCGGCGGCATTCTGGCCAACATCCCGGAAGCCGGGCTGGCGCTGTCTGCCGCCGAGCAGGCGGCCCATCTCGGCAAGCCGGAGCTGCTGGCTTCGATGGCCAATCTGCTCAACGTCAACATCGCCAGCCTGCCGCTGGATGAGGCGCGCCACGCGGTGGAGCAGGCGCTGCATGGCGAGATTCCCGCCGCGCTCAAGCAGCAGGCCAGCAACATGGCGCTGGATGGCGGCTTCTCCAACGGCATGCTCTACAGCTTCTACAGCGTGGCGATCGCCTCCGGCATCGCGCCGCTGGTGATCTTCATGGGCGTGGGCGCGATGACGGACTTCGGCCCGCTGCTGGCCAATCCCAAGACCCTGTTCCTCGGTGCGGCGGCGCAGTTCGGCATCTTCGCGACCCTGCTGGGCGCGGTGGCGTTGACCTCGATGGGCCTGATGGACTTCAGCCTGCAGCAGTCGGCGGCCATCGGCATCATCGGCGGTGCGGACGGCCCGACCTCCATCTACGTCGCCAGCCTGCTGGCGCCGGAGCTGCTGGGCGCGATCGCCGTGGCGTCCTACTCCTACATGGCTCTGGTGCCGATGATCCAGCCGCCGATCATGCGCGCGCTGACCACCGCCAAGGAACGCAGCCTGGTCATGACCCAGCTGCGCCCGGTGTCCAAGACCGAGAAGATCCTCTTCCCGCTGGTGCTGTTGATCATGGTGGCGATGCTGCTGCCGGACGCCGCACCGCTGCTGGGCATGTTCTGCTTCGGTAACCTGATGCGCGAGTGTGGCGTGGTGGAGCGTCTGTCGGATACCGCCCAGAACGCACTGATCAACATCACCACCATCTTCCTGGGGCTGTCGGTGGGCTCCAAGCTGCAGGCCGACAAGTTCCTGGCGGTGGAGACGCTGGGCATTCTGGCCCTCGGCGTGGTCGCCTTCGGTATCGGCACGGCCTGCGGGGTACTGATGGCCAAGCTGATGAACAAGGTCTCCAAGACACCGATCAATCCGCTGATCGGGTCGGCCGGTGTCTCGGCGGTGCCGATGGCGGCACGTGTTTCCAACAAGGTCGGGCTCGAGTACAACCCGCACAACTTCCTGCTGATGCATGCCATGGGGCCGAACGTGGCCGGCGTGATCGGCTCGGCGGTTGCCGCGGGGGTGATGATCAAGTACCTCGGCTGATCGTCACCACAGCACTGATACGACAACGCCCGCCATGGCTACCATGGCGGGCGTTGTCGTATCTCGGGCCTTCATCAGCGGCGCTTTATCTTGTCTCGGCCGAGGGATTTGAGGGCGTGGCAGAGACGGTGCGCTGATTCGGCTGCATGCGCGTCTGCGGGTCGTGGACGGCCTGCCAGAGGCTTAGCAGGGCGGCGCGATCGACAGGCTGGCTGGGCAGGCGCTGGCTGTCCTCGAGCCCTTGCCATTCCCCTTGGGCGTTCTGGCGTGCGAGGGCAAAGCGGAAGGGGTGATAGCCGGGTGAGCCCAGGCGTGTATCGGTCACTGCCAGCAGCGTCTCGCCTTCCGGGGTCCGCTCGCGGCTCGCGCGCAGATAGGGCGCCGCGAACCAGCGCAGACGCTGGCCGTCCTCCAGCTTCGCGACCTCGACATCCAGCGTCGGATGGCGCGGAAAATCACGGCGTGCGAGAGACGCCAGCTGCGCGTCGGAGTCGAACACGCTGACCATCCATTCGTGATCCGCCTGCGGCGTGGTTGCGCTGACACGCCACAGCAGGCTGTTGAAGGGAGTCGGCTGCACCATGCGCGGGGCGTCGGCGAAGCCCTGGCTGGCCAGCAGCGGCGCCACGCGATGTTCGACCCAGCTCTTGGCGGCCAGCCCCCAGCCCAGATAGAGGCTCGAGAGCATGAGGCCCGCGGTCAGAAGGCGCCCGGCGCGACCACGAATCGCCACCCACAGGCCGGTGATCAGCAGCGGCAGGGTGTAGAGCGGGTCGATGATGAAGACGCTGGCCAGACTGATGGGACGGCTGGGCCACGGCCACAGCAGCTGGGTGCCGTAGGTGGTAAAGCTGTCCAGCAGCGGGTGGGTGACCAGGCACAGCACGCAGTAGGCGATCAGCCGCCCACGGCCGAGACTCGCCAGCCTTGGCAGGCGCGCCAGCAGCCAGCCGAGCGCGATGCCCAAAAGCGCCAATACCGGCAGGGAATGGCTGAAGCCGCGGTGATGGGTGTAATTGGCGACCGCGTCACCGTAGTCGATCATCACGTCGAGGTCGGGCAGGGTGCCGAGCGCCGCGCCGCCGAGCAGCGCATAGCGGATGGCCGCGCCGCGTTTCGGGCCGGGCAGGCGGCGAATGGCCGGCGCCATGACGGCGCCGCCAACGACGGCTCCGAGGCAGATCTGGGTAAGGGAGTCCATGCGTGGGCTACCTGTGAGGAAGAAGAGAGCGGGAGGCGTGGGAGCAGGCGTCAGTCATCTGCACGGATCGCCGCCAGGGCGCCCGGCTCGGCCCAACGCGGGCCGGCATCCAGCACGCGTGCCTGCACCGGACAATCATCACGATGACAGCCGGGCAGATAGCCGCAGCTCATCAGCAGCTCGTTGACGATCTCGGGGCCGGTGAAGCGGAAGGTCTTCTTGAACAGCTTGACCCAGGCTGACAGCGGTTGTGGATGGTGGGCATCCAGCCAGGCACTGAAGCTGCCGTGGGAGTCCTTGAGCTGCATCACCACGCCTGCGTTGTGGATCACGGCATTGATCTTGAGCCGGTTGCGAATGATGCCGGCATTGCTGAGCAGGCGCGCGCGATCCTCGTCCCCGTAGGCGGCGATGCGCGCGATATCGTAATCCTCGAAGGCCTCGCGGAAGGCCGCGCGCTTCTTGAGTACCGTCAGCCAGGAGAGGCCGGCCTGATTGATCTCCAGCACGAAGCGTTCGAACAGCACCCGGTCATCGCTGACCGGAAAGCCGTATTCATGATCATGATATGGGCCATGAATCGGGTGCTGAGGAGCATTCTCGCAATAGGTGCTGGCGGTGACGACGTCGGCCATCAGTCCTCCTGTACCGCGAAGCGGCCGCTGCCGAGAAAGACGATGGCCAGGGCGCTGGCGAGGAAGAAGCCTTGCAGCTCCAGCGCCCAGCCGCCGGAGGGCGACAGGCTCAACAGCTGGCCCATGTGCGCCACGGCAAAGGCGAACAGCATGTTGGCGACCACGATCAGTCCGGCGATGCGCGAGTGCACGCCGAGCACCAGCATGATGGGCGCGATGATCTCGCCGATGTAGACGCCATAGGCCACCACGCCCGGGATGCCCAGATTCTCGAGCTCGCCGGCGATCCAGCTCAGCGTGCCGCCATCGCCGAGCAATTTCGAGAGGCCATGAAACAGCAACAGCAGGCCCAGCATCAGGCGCAGTATCAGCTTGCCGAGGTCGTCATTTTCGAGAAATTGCACGGTAGAGCTCCTTGCTCAGCGGTCATCGGGCTTGCTCAGTGGTCGTCCGGATAGAAGGCGGCTGTCTCAGGCGTTGGGGTTGTCCACCAGAATGCGCGAGAAGCGCACGATCTCGGCATTGCGGTTGGACCAGCCAAGACGCTCCCAGAAGCGATGAGCGTCATGGTTGTCGTGCAGGGTATCCAGATGCACCTTGTCGATGCCTTCGCTGGCCAAGGCTGCCAGACAGCGGTCGACCAGCGTGCTGGCGATGCCCTGGCCACGCATGTCCGGCGCCGTCATCACATGCTGAAGATAGCCGCGCTTGCCGTCATGGCCCGCCATGGCGCAGCCGACCAGGCGCTCATCGAGAAAGGCCAGGTGGCTCATGCCGGGGTTGCGCGCCAGATAGCGGGCGACAGGGGCATGGCGGTCGGCATCGCGGATGACCACTCCCGGGGTCGCCTCCATCATGGCGATGAAGGCAGGGTGGTCTTCCGGTGTCATTGGGCGATAGGTCAAGGTTGGCATCGTGTGTCCTGGCAAACGGCGGTCGTCGGGGATGCCATATCCTATCAGTCCCGCGGGATATCGAAATGCCCCGGCTGCGCCGCGACACGTGCCAGCCACGCCTGAATGGCGGGATAGTCATCCAGCGCGAAGCCGCCTTCATCGGCAACATGCGTATAAGCATAAAGGGAAATGTCGGCGATCGTGAATCGGTCCCCGACCAGCCAGTCATGCTCGGCGAGATGGTGCTCCATCACGCGCAGGGCACGCTTGCCACCATCCTGCTTGGCGGCGTACTCGGCGCGGCGCTCGTCGGGAAGGCCAAGGTAGCGATTGATGAAGCGGGCGGTGGCGATGTACGGCTCATGGCTGTACTGCTCGAAGAACTGCCACTGCAGCACCTTGGCGCGCAGGAAGGGGTCACGCGGCAGATAGTCACTGCCATCGGCGAGGTAATTCAGGATGGCATTCGACTCTGACAGCGTCTCGCCGCGATGCAGCTCCAGCAGCGGGATCTTGCCATTGACGTTGCGGGTCAGGAATTCCGGCGTACGGGTGTCGCCGGCCAGAATGTCGACCTCGATGTAGTGATGATGGCGTTCGAGCAGGTGCAGCAGCAGCTCGACCTTGTAGCAGTTGCCGGAGCGGCGATCACCGTAGAGTGTCAGCATGCAGGGAGCGTCCTGTGCGAGCGTGGAATTGGCGTCTCGACAGTCTAACCAACCTCGCCTGCATGAACAGTGATTATTCGAACAGTGTTCGACGATCCGGTGTCATTCGCGTACTCCAGATTCAGGCTGAGGGTCAGCCGAGGATCATCACCACGCAGGAAGCGGTCAGTACGCCCATCACGCGGTTGAAGATCTTCCAGGCGCGCTCGGTATTCAACAGGCGCCCGATGGCGGTCCCGAAGCCCGCCCACAGCGAGATGCACGGCAGCGCGACCAGTTCCGCGAAGCCTGCCAGCAATACGGCGTTGAGCAGTGCCGGGCCTTCCTCGGGCAGAAAGCTTGCCATCAGCGCCATGCCCATCACCCAGGCCTTGGGGTTGGCGAACTGGAACAGGCACGCCGCGAGGAAGGTCATCGGACGCGCATCCTGCTGGCTGGCGAAGTCTGGGGGCGGGGCGGTGGCGATCTTCCAGGCCAGGTAGAGCAGGTAGGCACTGCCCAGCACCTTCAGCAGCGTCTGCACGATGGGATAACGCTCGAAGACCAGCCCCAGCCCCAGCGCGATGGCGATGAACAGCACCAGGCAGCCGATCAGGATGCCGAAGATATGCGGCAGGGTGCGCCAGTAACCATAGTTGGCCCCCGAGGCCGTCAGCATCACGTTGTTGGGGCCGGGTGTCAGGGTCATCGACAGCATGAAAAGCGTGGCGGGGGCCAGAAAGGCGAGGGATTCCATGGGTGTCCTTCAGCGTGGTGGGCGTTGTCGAAGAGGCGTGTCTGATTGTATGGGTTCAATTTGTGGATGCCGGCACATTCCCGTGTTTTGTGGCTTGTTGGCGGCATGTTTTGAGCATAATCTGATGACAATTACCGTCAACAGGTTTTTTGTCACCATGACAATGTGGATTCCGACCCTGGACCCCGCCATGCCGCGTTACCGTGCGCTGGCGGAGGCCATCCGTCTCGATATCGCCGCGGGCCAACTCAAGGAAGGCGAGCGACTGCCGCCTCAACGGCGGCTGGCGGATGCGCTGGGCGTGACCATCGGCACGGTGACGCGAGGCTACGCCGAGGCCGAGCGGAGTGGCCTGGTGTCGGCGCGTGTCGGGAGCGGCACCTACATCAACGGCGCCACCCGGAGCGCGCATGGATCCTTCAGCAGCTTCGGGCATGCTCTGCGTGCCAGCAAGGCTTACGGATTGGCGCCAGAGCAGGAGGGCGCGCTGCCAGCAGCGTCCGGCGTGATCGATCTCACCATGAGCCTGCCACCGCCTCACCCCGCGCGGCAGCAGGGTATGGCGGCGGCGCTGGCCGCGATCAGCCAGTCACCCGAGGCCTTGCTGCGCAGTGTCGAGTACCAGAATGAATTCGGCGACGGCAGCCACCGTCAATTGCTGGCGAGCTGGATGGGCGAGCTCGGCATGCCGGTTGACCCCGAGGAGCTGATGCTGACCCAGGGCGGCCAGAATGGCATCACGCTGGCGTTGTCGGCACTACTGGCACCCGGGGATGCCGTGGTCACCGGCGCACTGACCTATCCCGGGCTGATCGTCGCCAGCGCCGAACGTGGCCTCAAGCTGTTGCGGGTGCCGCTGGACAAGGACGGCATGGATGTCGAGGCGCTGGCGCGGCTGTGTCGTCAGCAGGCGCCCAGAATGGTCTATGTGATGGCCGAGCAGAACAATCCGGGCGCGGCGCAGTTGTCTCATGCACGGCGCGAGGCCCTGGTTGCGCTCGCGCGTCAGCATGACTTCTGGATTCTGGAAGATGGGGTGCAATATCTGCCTGACGAGGAGTGCGGCACCCGTCTCTATCAGATGGCGCCGGAGCGCACCCTGTATGTCTTCAGTACCTCCAAATTGCTGGCCGGCGGCCTGCGCCTGGGCGTATTGCGGGCGCCGGTGGAGGTACTGACCCGCATCGGCGCAGTGCTGCGCAGCCACAGCTGGATGGTGGCGCCGCTGTTGATGGAGACGGTCTGTGCCTGGCTGACCAGCGGCAACGCGACACAGCTGGTGGCGTGGCAGATGGAGGAGATGCGCGCGCGCCAGCGACTGGCCCGCACGCTGCTGGCGGAGTGGTCGCCGGCGGCGCGGCCGTCCTCATTCGATCTGTGGCTCGAGTTGCCCGAAGGGCAGCGCAGTCAGGCGATGGTCGCGTCATTGGCCGAGCGGGGGGTGCACGTCACCAGCGCCGAGCCCTTCTGTGTCGGCAATGAGCCGCCACCGCAGGCCATCCGGCTGTGCCTGAGCGCTGCCGAGAGCCGTGAGGCGCTGACCCACGCGCTGGAAATCGTGCGCGAGCAGCTGCAGGCGCCGCCTACACTGCGCCCCATGACGCTCTAGCACATCGCCGCTCTCACTCCCGGCGGGTGCCGGACTCCTGCGCCAATCTGGCCTGCTTGAGCGGCACCCCCCAGCGATAGCCGCCGAGCCCGCCATCGCCGCGTACCACACGATGGCAAGGCGTCAGCAGAGCCAGCGGGTTGGCACCACAGGCATTGGCGACGGCGCGGCTGGCGGTCGGCCGCTCGAGCGCCTCGGCCAGCTGGCGGTAGGTCAGGGTATCGCCACTCATGGTGGCGTTGAGCTGCTGCCAGACGCTCAATTGAAAGGCGGTGCCACGCACATCCAGCGGCAGTTCGAGCAGCAGCGCATGGCTGGTCTCCGGTTGCTCACACAGCGCGAGCAACCGTGCCCCCAGTGAGGCATGCAGCAGGCGACTGGCCGCGTGACCGCTGCCGTCCTGCTCGTCTGCCTCCATCTGCTGCCAATTGGCTTTGGGCAGACGTGCTTCCAGCGCCTGCTGGCCCGCCTCACGACTGTCGCTGAGCTGGATGACGGCCACGCCACGCGCGCTGAGTCCTGCGCTCAGCCAGCAGGACTGTTCCGGTATCCCGAAGCGACACGGCCAATGCAATGCCAGCAGGTCTTCTCCCTGGCCGCCGGAGCGGCGGGCGCTGGGCGTGATGCCGTCCCTGCGTGCATAGGCGCGGCTGCTGGAGCGATAGCCGGCGGCGATGATCGCCTCGGTCACGCCATGGCCTTCCTCCAGCAGCGCATGGAACTGCATCTGACGCAGACCCGCCGAGTACTCGGAAGGAGACAGGCCCAGCAGTGTCGTGAAGCGGCGCTGAAGATGCGAGGCGCTTATCCCGTGCTCCGCCGCCAGGCTTGCGAGTGTCGGGGTGGGCTCGCCTGCGGCGACGGCCCGCTCCAGCTGCCGGCATACCGCCAGCGGCCAGGGCGAGGCGGGGGCTGAGGCAGCATCTACAGGTGTCGAGCGGGCGGCAGTGGAGGCGCGTGAAAGTAGGGCGTTCGATTCCGGCATCATCGGTGCTCCAGGCGTGGCCCTGACGGGACGGCGAGTCTGCTTGTCGGCGTGAGGGCGATCAGGCTTGTCGGACTGCTCAGGATGACAGCGCCGACAGGCGCGCATGCCTGCGGCTCGCGCCGCGTGGGCATCGGCAAACAGGCGCAGGTTGTCGCGGCGTGGCGCCGGGGATGGGCAGCCGATGCGACAGAAGATGCCAGTGGTGATCACGCCGTAGCGCAGTGCCTCCCCGGCGATCGGGTGGCGCGCCAGCAGACGCTGCCAGATGGCCTCATCGCACCCTTGAGCGTCGCCAGCGGCAGGTGGTGCCGTCATGCCTGCCGCTGTCTTTTCGCCGGACACTGATGTCATCGTTCATCTCGCTGTGCAAGGTTCACGATCAGTATCGCCATCCGCTCGGGGCTGTGCACTCCGTATCTTGTGCTGACTGTCAGGATTGCGCTCGCAGCATTTGCCGGGAGTCGCTCAGAACTCGATGGATTCCTGGCGCTTCTCTTCTTCTTCGGCCTGCTTGCGCAGCTTCTTGCGGATGGCGGCCTTGTGGAAGCGCAGCTTCTGTTCCTGGGTTTCCAGGTTGAGTGGCGGCACCGGCACCGGCTGGCCGTTGGAGTCGACCGCGACCATGGTCAGATAGCAGCTGTTGGTATGACGAATCAGGCGACCCTGGATGGATTCGGCGACCACCTTGATGCCGATCTCCATCGAGGAGCGGCCGACGTGATTGACCGAGGCCAGGAAGGTCACCAGCTCGCCGACGTGGATCGGCTGCTTGAAGCGCACCTGGTCGACCGAGAGGGTGACGACGTAGCTGCCGCTGTAACGACTGGCACAGGCGTAGGCGACTTCATCCAGCTTCTTGAGGATGGCGCCACCGTGCACCTTGCCACTGAAGTTGGCCATGTCGGGGGTCATCAGCTCGGTCATGATCAACTGATGCTGGCCGGGCAGAGCTTCGTTGAGGGCGGTCTGTTCTGGCTGGTTCTCGCTCATTGGGGCGTCCTTCAGGCACGGGCCTGTCAGGTGAGTGGGAGCTGTCAGGGGCTCTCAGGTGAAGCAATGGCTCTGGCATGCCGCGCAGAGAGGGATAATGGCTAGTCTGCGGGATTCGTGACGTCTTGGCACCCCGTGAGCGGCATATCAGCTATCTATAAACGACCTTGCCCCCACAGTCGCCTGTGGGGGCAAGGAGCTTGCGGGGTTATCGGTAAGGCTATCTGAATGGCTGGCTAAAAGGTTAGCTGACGCCTCCGTCAGGTGGGTGTCAAAGCAGTGTCAGACCCAGCGAGATGATGATGCCGGTCACCAGCAGCTGCACCAGGCAGAAGCCCATGATGTCCTTGGCCTTGAGGCCGGCGATGGCGAGCACCGGCAATGCCCAGAAGGGCTGCAGCATGTTGGTCCAGGCATCGCCCCAGGCGACGGCCATGGCGACGCGCGGCAGGTCGGCACCCAATGCCTGGGCGGCGGGAATCATGACCGGTGCCTGCACGGCCCACTGGCCGCCACCGGAGGGCACGAACAGATTGACGATACCGGCACTGATGAAGGACCAGAACGGCAGGCTGTCGGCGGTGGCAATCGACACGAAGCCTTCGGACAGCGTGGCGGCCAGCCCCGACTGCACCATGATCGCCATGATGCCGGCGTAGAAGGGGAACTGGATGACGATGCCTGCGCCGCCCTTGATGGCTTCATTCAGGCTGTCCAGCAGCTTGCGCGGCGTGCCATGCAGCACGATGGCCAGGAACAGGAAGCTGAAGTTGATCACGTTCAGGTTCAGTCCGCCGCCACGAATCACGAAGTGATCCACCAGCCAGGCGAGGCCGAACAGCCCGACGACCCAGGCGAGAATCGGCGAGTTCTCGAGACGCTCGGCGGGACGAGGCTGGTCGCTGATCTCGGTGTGCTTCTCCTCGAGCAGGGCCGGGTCCACGTACACGCTTTCCTTCTCGAAGGGCATCATGGCGCGATTGACCAGCGGCATGATGATCAAGAGCGCCGCGACGATGGCGATATTGAAGAAGGCTAAGATGGTGTCCGAGGTGGGCACGATGCCGATGCTGTCCTCGGTGAAGTGGCCCGCGGTGGCGATGGTCAGCGGAATCGAGCCCGAGATGCCCGCATGCCAGATCACGAAACCGGAGTAGGCACTGGCGATCAGCAGGCGGTAATCGACCTTGATCATCTTGGCCAGCTGCTTGGCGAACAGTGCCCCGATGACCAGTCCGAAGCCCCAGTTGATCCAGCTGGCGATCAGCGACACGAAGGTGACCAGCATGATGGCGCTGCCGGGCGTTCTGGCCAGCGAGGCGATGCTGGCCAGGCCTTTCTTCACCGGCGGGGTGTTGGCGAGCATGAAGCCCGAGATCAACACCAGCAACATCTGCATCGAGAAGGTCAGCAGATTCCAGAAGCCATCGCCCCAATAGCGCATCACCTCGGTGGGGGAGCGCTGTTCGATGAGCATGGCGGCTGCCGCTGCAACGACGGTCAGCAACAAGACGAAGATATAGGGGTCAGGCAGATAGCGCTCAACCAGCTTGACGGCTGGCCGTGATAGCGATTGCAGCATGTGAGAGTCCCTGTTGGCTTTTTATCAGTATGGGAAACGGGTTGGCACGCTCACATTAGTCTATTCGCTATCAGGAGAATATCGCGCGATGGTCGAGTGGCATGCCAATGCCAATGCCAGCGGCAAGCCTTTCAGCGCTGCATCAACCTGCTGGAGGCTTCAACGGGCATGGCATCAGCGCCAATGATGGCGGCGATGATGCAGGTAGTAGCCGCCGAGCACGGCAGAGCGCACGCTGGTGAACAGCAGGAAGGCCAGCCACAGTCCATGATTGCCGAAGCCTTCGAGCAGCGGCCACAGGCCGATGAAGGCCAGCAGGGATACCACCAGCGTATTGCGCATTTCACGCGTCGCCGTGGCACCGATGAAGATGCCGTCCAGCAGGTAGCTCCACACCGCAACCAGGGGCATGGCGACCATCCAGGGCAGATAGAGGGTGGCCAGGGCCCGGACTTCGGGAATGTCGGTCAGCAGGTGGATCAACGCCGGTCCGCAGAGCCAGAGCAGGCCGCTGGCCGCTGTCGCGGTGATCAAGGAGAAGCGGGTTGCCGCTCCCACGCTGCGCGCGAAGCGTTGCCAGTCGTTCTGGCCGACGGCTCGCCCGACCTCTGATTCCGCCGCCTGGGCGAATCCATCCAGTGCATAGGACGTCATCATCACGAACTGCAGCAGCACCGCATTGGCCGCCAGAACATCATCCCCGAAGCTGGCACCCTGCGAGGTGAAATAGGCCGTCGCGCCCAGCAGGCACAGGGTGCGTACGAACAGATGCTGATTGACGCGGATCAGCGCGCCCCAGGCGGGGAGAGACCGCAGCGCTGCGCGATCACTGCCCCCCGGCATGCGTCTGAGCTGGCGGGCGACCAGCCACAGGCCTGTGGCCAGCGCACAGTAGTCGGCGATCACGCTGGCCAGCGCCACGCCATCGCTGGTCATGCCAAGGCCGGGCACGAAGGCCAGGTCGAGCAGGATGTTGACGCCATTGGTCAGCACGAGGATGCCGAGCGTGACACGCGAATTCCCCAGCCCCAGGAACCAGCCCAGAATCACGTAGTTGATCAGCACGGCCGGTGCCGACCACAGCCGGATGCTGGCGTAGTCATGGGCCAGGGCACGCGTGGCCTCGCTGGCCTCCATCAGCGATAGTCCCAGGGTGATCAGCGGCGAGCCGGCGATGATCAACACCAGCCCGATGGCGAGTGCCAGCCCGATGCCCTGGCCCAGCAAGGTGCGCAGGCCATCGTGGTCTTCACGGCCATGGGCCTGTGCCGTCATGCCGGTCGTGCCCATGCGCAGGAACCCGAAGCCCCAGTACAGGAAGCTGAAGAGGACCGCGCCCAGCGTGACCGCGCCCAGATACACCGCATCCTCGAGATGCCCGACCACGGCGGTATCCACCAGCCCCAGCAACGGCACGGAAATGTTGGAAAGGATGATGGGCCAGGCCAGGCGCCACATATGGCGATCGGCGCGAGGAGGGAGTGGCGAGGAGATGTCAGTTTGGCGTGGGGAATCGGTCATTGGCGCTCCATTCAAGAGCTACAAGCCTACCCTTGCGCAGGAAGTCGTCAATGCCCTGTAAGAGCCCCGGATGTGATGATGCCCCGCAGAAACTCTGCAGGGCATCAATACAGGCGATGATTCTTGACGTTTAGTAAGAGAAACTAGAGTCGTTCTTTAGAAATACATGCCAGCGCTCAGGCTCCACAGATCGATGTCGACATCTTCATCGGAGCTGCCGCTATCCACATCGAGCATATAACGTGTGTATTCAGCACGGGCGAAAAGGGATTGATTGCTGTACTCAAGGCCGCCACCGAAAAGAGGGTCAGTGCCGTTATCCTTTTCCTTTTCGTTAAATGCTTTGGCTTCAGAGTCCCATTTGATTACGCCGATGCGCCCGATCACGCTCAAGCCACCATCTATCGGCAAGCGACCCAGCAGTGCAGCCGACACACCATCGATCTCAAAAGACGCGACCTGACCAACACCGCTGATCTTGCCCGTTGCCTCTCCCAGGTTGACGTAGCCCACTTCCATGCTGAAGTTCGGGTTGAATCGATAACCGCCGAACAGCGTATAAGCGGCATCCTTTTCGTCAACATTGGTGCCCTCGAAGTCATCGATATCATCGAGAGTGTCACTGTGATAGACAGCCTGCCCGGCACCCCCGCCCAGATAGAATTTATCAGAAGGAGCGGTGTCGCTGGCGGCATGCGCCTGTGCCGCAGAGAAGAGAATAGCGCCAGTAAACAGCATCCTTGCAAACATGATCAATATCCTTGCGTGTGTTGTTGATTATGATGGTTCCGTACGAGTTATATAATATCACCACAGATTTAATATATCGTCATATTGTATTATGAGGTTTCTCGACACAGTATCCTTGATGCGACGCACCCTCTACGTTGATCACTTGGCATGCACTATCTCCAGCTGGAATGAGTTCACCTGATACACTTGGGTGGAGCAGTGCGCCAACAGGCCGTCATACCGATAGGGACGCGAGCGCATCCATGCAGCCTACAGGGAGTGAGGGGAATGAAAACAAGACGAGAAGGATGGTTGGGGCTCATGGTGGGTGGGGCGATGGCTCTTGCCATGGCCATGCCCGCTCAGGCGCTGGACCTGCCTGGTGAACCGGAGCAGTCAGGGCCGGGAGCTGGCGCCATGGTGGCCGATGCATTGATAGGGCGCCCCCTGTTGTTGTTGACGACAGTCGCTGGCACGGCAGTTTTCCTGGTGTCTGCCCCCTTCGCGGCTCTCGGAGGGAATCTGGATGCTACGGCAGAGACATTGGTCAAGACGCCCGCGGAAGCGACATTCCGTCGCTGCCTCGGGTGTGAGTTGAGCCGTCGTGCTGATGAAATGTAAGACCTGAAGGAATATGGAAAACGTGAGACGAGCTATGACTCGATGATCCAGACACGACAACGCCGACCTCGAGGGTCGGCGTTGTCGTGTCTGAAGGGGGGTGAGAGCGGCGGTCAGTGCGCGGGTTGCCTGGCGTGGCTATCGGCTGCGGGCGGCAGTGAGTTGAAGCACAGCACGCGTTTGCGTCCGGCGCGTTTCGCCTGGTAGAGCGCATTGTCGGCCATGTTGAACAGCGCGTCGGTGGCCTGGCTGTCATGCGGCGCGTTGGCGACCCCGGCGGAGAAGCTCAAGCCGGTCAGCGGCCCCAGCGTCTCATGCTCGAAGACTTCTTCGTGGAAGGCTTCGAGAATGGCTTCGACACGTGCGCGTGACACCGCTGCGCTGGCACCGGGAATCAGGATCACGAACTCCTCGCCACCGTAGCGACAGGCTTCATCGGAGCTGCGCAGCGACTCACGTATCAGGTTGGCCAGGCGCGTGAGGACCTGATCGCCCATCTCGTGGCCGTAGGTATCGTTGACCTGCTTGAAGTGGTCGAGATCCAGCACCACCAGGGACAGCGGGTTGCCGATGCTGGCCTCGGCCAGTTTCTGGGGTAGCACCTCATCGAGGTGGCGGCGATTGAAGAGGCGCGTCAGCGTGTCCTTGCGCGCCTCATGTGCCAGACCCCGCTTCAGCTGCAGGTCGGCCAGTGCCAGCATCACCAGGTGGCTGACATCTTCCGCCAGGGGCTGCAGGCGTTCCAGGCTGTCCTCTTCCGGCGGGATCAGCAGCACGAATTCCCCCACCTGGCCATCCCCGACCGTCAGCGTCTGCTTGAGGTGACGAGCATCGGTGGGTGGTGTCCCCCAGTTGATATGCATCGTCTGATTGATGTCATTCGGGTCATGCAGGGTCACGTTGCCTTCGCAGCCGGCGAACAGGCTGGGCAGACGAACATTGAGCTGGGTGATGATCTCATCGAGCTGGGAGCAGGTCAGCAGGCATTCTGCGAGGTGATGGATCTGGCTGCGGCTCTCGGAGAGTCGCGACAGCTTGAGGTTGGCGGCCTGCAGGTCGCGCTGGGCACGCTTGCGGTCGGTGATGTCGTGAACGATGGAGAACAGCAGGGTGCGGCCGTTCAGGTCCACCGGGCCGGTAAAGATCTCGACATCACGCAATTCACCGTTGGCAAGCTGATGGCTGGCCTCGAAGTGGTTGTCGGTACGGTTGACGACCGCACGGATGCGCTTGGAGAGCGACTGGCTGGCCAGCACGTTGATACGGCCCAGTGGCATGCCGCACATCTCGCCGATGCTGTAGCCATAGAAGTCGGCGGCGACCGGGTTGGCATCGATGATCTCGGCAAGCTCCGGGTCGATCAGCAGCTTGATGGCGTTGCCGGTGCTGAAGACTTCCTGATACAGGGTCGCGTTCTCTTCGAGCAACTCGATGGCGCGGCGGCGGTCCTCGATATTGTTGATCAATACCAGGGTGCGCTCCTCGCCCTCCAGCGGTGTGAGGGTGACTTCCGCCCAGAACATCTGCCCCGTGTCGGTCTGCATGTGGTATTCGTCCTGGAAGCTGCCGCCTTCGCGCTGCAGCTGGCCCCAGGCACGTTTCATGCGACTGATCTCATCCAGTGAGAACAGCCCCCACAGCGATTGCTGGAAAAGCTCGGCATCACTCTTGCCCAGCAGGGCATGCATGGCCGAGTTGGCATCCGCGATGGTGCCATCCCGGTCGGCGACGATGATGCCCACCGGGGCGGAGTGATAGATGGAGCGCAGGCGGGCACGGCTGCTGATCAGGCGTTGCTGCTGCTCCTTGATCCAGTCGATATCGCTGTGAGTACCGATCATGCGCAGGGGCCGGCCATCCTCGGCACGCTCCACCACGCGTCCCTGATCGAGGATCCACTTCCATTCACCGTTGCGCGTCAGCATGCGGTGCTCGTTGCGATATTCTGCGCTGTGGCCTTCAAAGTGCTGTTTCAGGTCGTCGAGGGTGCGCGGCATGTCATCCGGGTGGATGCGTGATTTCCACTCATCGAAGCTGCTGCCGATCTCGTGTTCCTGGAAGCCGAGCGTCGCCTTCCACTGCGGAGAGTAGAAGACGTGATCGGTATCCTGCTTCCAGTCCCAGACGCCGGCGCCTGAGCCTTCCAGCGCGAACTGCCAGCGTTGTTCGGCCTCGCCCAGGGCGTCACTCATCTTCTGCAGCTGCTGATAGGGGTAGACCATGCGCGATGAATAGATGGCGTGATAGATCATCGCGTAGGCCACCACCTTGTACAGATGGCCGAGCAGATTGAAGACATCGAAGGCAGTGGCATAGAGCGTGAAGCACAGCTCGGAAATCCCCGTGGCCAGCGCCGCGACCGCCAGCCAGCCGGCATTGGTGCCTTCAGGCAGTCGGCGCGCGCCGAGCAGAAGTACCGCGGCCAGCACAGCGCTCAGCGCCAGGGCCCACTCGTAGCCGATCTTCCAGGCGGTCAGGCCGCTGCCGACGATGAAGGTCTCTGGCAGGAAGTCGAGATGAAAGAGGCCTATCCAGCTCACCGCCAGCCCGATGGCGAGCGTCAAGCCAAAGGCCACGGGCAGATAGCGACGCGGCACGGGGCGGGCTGTCAGCAGGCAGGGGGCCAGCAGCGCGATGATGAAGGCGGTCCGCCCTGCCAGCCAGAAGTGGATGGCCTTGCTGACGGAGGCTTCGCTGACGAAGTCGGGCATGCCGTCGTAGCTGAAGATATGCACCATGTCGAAGAAGGCGGAGAGCATGAAGGCGCATCCCATGACCAGAAAGCTGGTCGGCAGCGTCCGACGGTGCCCCTGGAAGATGGAGACGGCAGACATCAGTGCGACCAGTATCGCGCCCATTTCCAGCAGTGAATGCGGGACGAGGTAATGTCCGACCGAGCTGAACAGCTGCGGACGCGGCACCACGATCAAGACCACCATGATCGCCAGCATGACAAGCAACATCGCCGTGCCGGCATTGGGCAGCTGTGTGCGTGTCCCCAGGAAGGGGCGCTTGAGAACGGTAGAGAGAGAGCGAGAGGACATGGGCAATCCGTGCGCGTGAAAGGGGATGACCGGTGACTGCGTAACTACAGGATAGAATAGATTGTTTACATTATCCTAACAGAAAATAACCTAGAGTAGCGTTTGGTATTAATTGCGTAGCCGTTTAGGCAGGGGCCGAGAGCAGGCTGGGAGCCACGATGCAGTCTGGCCATGTCAGCAGCGGGGCCAGCAGCGGGGTCATTAGAGAGGCCGGCAGGACGGGCAGCGCGCCGGGGGGAGGTCTTGATCGCAACGAAGTGTGTCGCCAGCCGGCGTCTTTGCCCGTCGCGCCTTTGCCAGTCGGTGTTAGTGCCAGTCGGTTACGTTACCCGTTGGTGTCTTGCAGCAAGAGGCGCCGCGTTGGCGAGTCTGGCGCTGAAGCGTCAGTCAGGGCCGAGCCTGAGGAAAGGGCTTGTGGAGAGGGCTTGAGGAAAGAGCTTATAGAGAGGGCTTGCGGAGAAAGCAGGAGGTGTCAGGCAAGAAGCAAGCAGCAGCCGTCACGACGGATGTGGCGCAGTACAGGCCATGTCATCGCCATGACGGCTGCCGGAGCAGGCGGCAATCAGTTGCCGAGTGCGGCCGTGATGATGTGGTACTTGTCCATCAGCTCTTCCTGGCTTTCCTTGTTGGCCGGGTCGAGCGGGATGCAGTCGACAGGGCAGACCTGCTGACATTGCGGCTCATCGAAGTGTCCGACGCATTCGGTGCACAGGTCCGGGTCGATGACGTAGATCTCTTCCCCCGGCGAGATGGCCCCATTGGGACATTCCGGCTCGCAGACGTCGCAGTTGATGCACTCATCAGTGATGATCAGGGCCATGATGCTGTCCTCAGCTTGTGGCGGTGTCGTCGTCGGTAGCGGAGAAATGCCGGGCGAGGGTCTCGGCCACCAGCGGATGCACCAGACGCGACACATCACCGCCATGACGCGATATCTCGCGCACGATGGTCGATGAAATGTAGGAGTTCTGTAATTCCGGGGTCAGGAACAGGCTATCGACGTGCGGTGCCTGGGCCCGGTTCATGTTGGCCAGCTGCAGTTCGTACTCGAAGTCGGAGACCGCACGCAGGCCGCGCAGAATGATACGCGCATTCTGCTGCTCAAGCAGCTCTGTCAGCAGGCAGCTGAAACCGATGACCTCGACATTGTCGAGATGCGCCAGAATCCGGCGTGCCAGATCGATGCGCATCTCCAGCGGCAGCGCGGGGCGTTTGCTGGGGCTGTAAGCCACCGCGACCACCACCTTGTCGAACAGGCGCGCGCCGCGCTCGATCAGGTCGGTATGGCCATTGGTGATCGGGTCGAAGGTGCCGGGATAGACGGCAATGTTCTTGGGCATGACGAACTCGAGCTCTGTCGGCAGCGGGTCAGCCTGGTGACCGGCTGCAGTGGACGACGAAGGATGAGGAGCCGCAGAAGGCCGGGACGCAGTGGCTGTCGCGCCGCCGGCTCCCCCGGTACGCCGAGTGTAGAACCCCTCGCGCGGCTTGCCAGTCGCGGGAGGGGATTCGTCAGCGAGTGCGCTACCCGGGGGGCAGCCAGCCTGGCTTACAGCGAACCGAAGGGGTTGTCGACCTTGAGCGAGACGGGCTTCGCATAGCCGGGGATACGGATCTCGCGATCCGTGATCTCCAGCTCCGGACCTTCGAGCACGCCTTCACCGAAGCGATAGGTCGGCGTGAATTCGCCGCGCTGTGCCTTGTCCAGATAGTCGGCGCGACGCTGCTCGCAGAGACCGCTGCGCTCACGCCAGGCAGCCAGTGCCTCCTCGCCATGCCGCGCCGCCAGCAACTTCAGCGTGACGTCTGCCGACAGCACCACGCCACTGGCGTTGTTGCCACCGAAGCCCTTGGCATTGATGAAGGCGACGTCTGCGGTGAACTCGCGCGCCTCGCGGCGGATGTCGAGGTGGCTGTGATGCACGTCATCGGCGATGGCATCCAGCGTCGGGATACCCGGCAGGATGCCGGTCGCCATGCTGCCGAGCGCCGACACCGCCTGATCGCCCGCGGCACTGCCCTGGCTGTGGCCGACGAAGGATTTTACCGCCACCACAGGCCAGGCCTGGATGTCGTTGGCGCGAGCCACTTCATTGAGCACGTGGGATTCGGTGGTGCGGTTCTTCGGCGTGGAGGTGGCATGGGCGTGGACGAAGCTGCGCTGGCGCACGCCTTCATCGCCGACGATATCGCGCGCCAGCGCCACCGCCTTGCTCAGGGTGATGTAGTTGCCGACGCCGGGCGCCGAGATGGAACGCTTCCAGCCGTCGGCATTGACGAACACGTCCGGCATGCTGCCGATGATGCGAGCGCCGGTGTCCAGCGCCAGATCATCCGCCATCAGAATCACGAACTGGGTCGCTTCCGCGATGGTGAAGCCACAATTGCGCGCGAACGGGCGACAGGCCTTCTGGTAATCGCTGTCGGTGAGCACTTCCAGCGCGTCGAGGGCCTTGAGGCTCTCGTCATCGGCCAGGGCGCCCATGCTGCGGAAGCCCTCGATGACTTCCGGCGTGATCGGCGCATCGGCGGTGCCGACCATCACCACACGGCGACGGCCGCTGCGGATGTCGTTCAGGCCCAGCTTCAGGTTGTAGAGGAAGCTTGCGCAGGCGCCCATCGCGGCTCCGGCGCCACCGACATTGCCCAGCACATAGGCATTGAGGAAGTCGGCGGGCATCTGGGCATAGCCCAACGGCATCTGCTTGGAGGTGGCGCGCTCGCCGGCCACGAAGGACTTCATCAGTCCGCCCCAGCCTTCGGCGTCCATCTGGCCGATGGAGTTGCCGGCGTAGACGGCAATATCGTCCGGATCGAGGCTATCGCGCAGCGCATCCCAGTCCAGGCCGCTGTCGCCGAGGCAGTCGCTGGCACCGAAGATGGTCATCGACAGACCGCGCGGGTGATGCACGCTGCGATAGAGCTGCTCCGGCGCGAAGCCGCTGGGCAGCTGACCCGCGGCACGCACCAGCGCCTGACGATGATCGGGCAGCAGGACATCGAATTCGCCGGCCGGTACCGTGACTTCGACATGACGGTTGTCCAGCTCGCGGATCTGCCAGTCAGCAGGCGGCTGTTCCGGCAGCTGGCGGCTGCGCAGCGTGAAGGTCAAGTCCTGGCCCAGCGTCAGCTTTGACTGACGATTGGCAGGAATGCCGGTCGCGTTGAAGCGCTCGTCTTCAATGCGACGAATCAGGGTGTGGGACAGCACCTGGTCTGCCAGACGCTCCGCAAGCGCCTGAGCCTCGGCGGGCTGGCCTTCGGCATCGAACCACTGGCCCTGATCATCGCAGCGGGCGAGGTTCATGAGCGACGCGAGACCCAGCAGGGTCTCTTGACGGTCTGTCTCCGGCAGGGAGTCGAGCACCGTGCGTCGGAACGCCTGATGGCCCGAAGTTCTGCCGGCGGCATTGACGCCGCCCATGCCGACGATCACCGGTAAGTGTGACAAGCCGCTTTCCTCGTAAAAATACTGTGAGTCGTTGGTCTGGGCGATACCTCTGCGGATATTCGTCCAAATGATGGGCGGATGATAACACCCCCTCAATACAGGCGTCATGCACCCCCGCCTCTACGCGGGCGCGCCAGCGAGCGCTTGCTGCGAACACTGTGCGATATCTCTGCGCTCAGTGCGAGTCCCACTGGCCTGTTTTTGCACTCGTCATGGCACGGGATGATCGTGATTAAACGTTTGTTTGATTTTCGAATCGCAAGCTGCCATTCTGTCGTGGCTGTTTGAGTTGGTGTAGGCGCGTGCCGCGAGGCAGGCGCCTTTTTTTGTGTCCAGGCCTTCCTGCGCCGCCAGCCCCGGATGGGCTGTGCGCCATATGGCGCAGCCCGATGCAGGCGCATCTGCTAGACTCCGCGCGTGATTTTCCTGCCCGTTGCTATCGGAACTGCTGATGTACGCCAACTCCCGCCAGATCGATTCTCCCCAGACCGGCCCCCACGAGGATATCGAGCGTCGCGTGCGCCGTGCGATGGCGCATCCGCTGCGCAAACCCGTGGCGGAGCATACCCGCGAAGCGTTCCTGCAAGCGCAACAGTGGTTGTCGGCTCAGGCGAAGCCCCTGTGGCTGGACAGTGGCTGCGGCGTCGGGCGATCGACCCGTCAGCTGGCACTGGCGCATCCGGACCATGCCGTCATCGGCGTGGATCGCAGCGAAGACCGCCTCAGTCGCAAGCATGGCGAGCTGCCGGACAACGCCTTGCTGGTGCGCGCGGACCTCGTCGACTTCTGGCGCCTGGCGCTTGCCGCGGGCTGGGCACCTGCGCATCACACCCTGCTGTACCCCAATCCTTATCCCAAGGCGCGCCATCTCAAGATGCGCTGGCAGGGCCACCCGGTGTTTCCAATCATCATGGCGCTGGGCGGCCAGCTGGAGCTGCGCACCAACTGGGAGATCTACGCCCGGGAATTCGCCCAGGCCATCGAGCATGCCACCGGTGTCGAGGTGACGGCGCACGCCTTCGAGCCGCAGGGCGATTATCTGACGCACTTCGAGCGCAAGTATCACGAGTCTGGCCAGGCGCTGTGGCGACTCGAATGCCAGCTGGAACACACGCCCGAGCGCTACCCGCTGCAGGTCTGACGCGAATCACGCCGGTGGCAGGTTCTGGTTGGCGATAGCGGCGTGGCTGTTGTGGAAGGTGTCGCGCAGGGACTGGCGCAGCCAGCTGGCCGCGGGGCCACGAGGGCTGTCGCGGCGCGAGATCAGTTCGATATCGATGTCGGCGGTGGCGCCCAGCGCGCTCAAGTCCAGAATCTTCAGGCGCTGCTGGAAGGGCGGGTAGTGGGCGATATGGCGCGGAACCTGCGCCCAGCCCAGTCCGCGTGTCGTCAGCTCTGCCATCGCATAAAAGCTGTTGAGCTGCCAGAAGCGCTGTGAGCGTGGCCCCTCGTGGCCGGGTTCCAGTTGCTGACGTTGGCCGATCATCAGCTGGCGGTGATCGGCCAGATCACTGTGGGTCGGGCTCTCGAGCTGCGCCAGCGGGTGATCGCGTGCCACGATCAGCACCTGCTCCAGTCGCCCCAGCGCCTCGCGCTCCAGCGCCATGACACCCAGCGGCTGATAGAACAGGATGCCGAGATTGGCCTGGTGCTGCTCCACCCAGCGGGCCACCTCATCCTGCGCGCCATTGAGCAGATTCAGCGTCAGCGTCGGGTATTGCACCGCCATCTTTTCCAGCACCGCCATCACCGGCGGCATTTCTACCAGCGCCTCATCGATCGCCAGCGTCAGGCTGGCTTCCAGCCCCTGGCTGAGGGTGCGGGCGCGTGCCTCCAGGCGCTGGCACTGCATCAGCACGCTGTTGGCTTCATGCAGCATGGCCTCGCCCGCGGGCGTCAGCACCGGCGTACGAGGGCGGCGATCGAACAGCTCGCAGCCCAGGTCCAGCTCCAGATTGGCGATGGCGGTGCTGACCGCGGATTGCGCGCGACCCAGACGCCGCGCCGCCGCCGAGAACGAGCCCGTCTCCGCCACGCAGCGCAGTGTCTGCAGTTGCTCCAGTGTCCAGTTCATTGCCTCGCCTCGTGCCTTGATCCATCTGAATAATAGATGGATACCAACTTTAAACCATCTTGTATCTCTCTAGAATGCCTCCTCCATCCGCGTCGTGCAGCCCACCCGGCATCACACGCGGTGATCGAGAGGAGGTATGACATGCGTTCCAAGAAAGAACGTCTGGCTCAGGCAGTATTGCTGGAATTGGGCGGTATCCTGCTCGTGGCGCCGCTGTCGGCGCTGGTCACGGGGCATGACCTGGCGAGCATGGGCAGCCTGGCGGTGGTGATGTCCACACTGGCGGTGATCTGGAGTACGGTCTGGAACTGGATGTTCGATCGCTGGGTGCCGACCCGCCAGCGCAGCGCGACCCAGCGCATCGCTCAGGCACTCGGCTTCGAGCTCGGCCTGGTATTGGTGACCGTCTTCATCGTGGCCGCCTGGCTCGACCTGGGGCTGTGGCAGGCATTGCTGCTGGATCTGGGCTTCGTTGCCTTCTTCCTGGTCTGGGCCATGATCTTCAATCCGCTGTTCGATGCCGTGATGAGTCGTCTGCTGGCGCGCAAGGCCGCGCGTGAGCAGCAGCTGGCCCCCCACAACACGAGGTGATTCGATGAGTTATGTCTTCCTGGCAGTGGCCATATTGGCAGAGGTCATCGCGACCAGCGCGCTCAAGGCCTCCGAGTCCTTTTCGCGACTCGGCCCCAGCGTGATCGTGGTGGTGGGCTACGGCATCGCCTTCTATTTCCTGACGCTGGTACTGCGTGATCTGCCGCTGGGCGTGACCTACGCGGTGTGGTCCGGGCTCGGCATCGTGCTGGTCACCGTGTTCGGTGCGGTGGTCTATCGCGAGATGCCGGACCTGCCGGCCATCCTGGGGTTGGCGATGATCGTGGGCGGTGTCGCTGTCCTGCATCTGTTTTCCAGCGCCAGTCCTCATTAAGCTAGGGGCATCACGGCGCCTCCCGGCTGTGACATGGATGCTCACCGACGACGTCACTGGATGCCTCATGCCCCTATTTCGCACTGCACCGACCTCTGCGCGACCCTCCCGACTGTCTCCCCTGTTGCCCTTGCTGAAGGCGGCGGCGCGCCCCGCAGCAGCGGGCAAGTCGCTGCGTTTCACGCGCTCGCTGCGCCGACTGGCCATGGCGGCCGGTGCGACGCTTGTCGTGGCGGGCCCGGCGCAGGCGGCGGGCTTTGACAACCTGACGCGACTGACTGACAAGGGCTTCATCGTCAGTGCCCAGGCGCGCATGCTCGATACCGGCGAGACGCTGGCCTCGGTCAATCCCGACCAGCAACTGACGCCGGCTTCGCTGTCCAAGCTCTATATCGCCGGTGCGGCGCTGGACCGTTTCGGCCCGCAGTACCGTTTCTCCACGCGTCTGCGCAGCACGGGCACGATCAGCGGCGGCGTCTTGACCGGTGACCTGGTGCTCGAGGGCAGCGGCGACCCGGCGCTGACCAGTGAAGAGCTGTGGCGGCTGACCGAGGAGCTGCGCTTTCGGGGCATCCGCCGCGTCGAAGGGCGCCTGTTGATCAGTCAGTGGCGTTTCGGGCCGGTGCCCTGCATCAGTACCGATCGCTGCAATGCCTCGCGGCGTTCCAGCAATGCCTATGATGCGCTGCTGTCGTCCGCGGCCAGCAACTATGCCAGCTGGTGCGTGAAGGTGATGCCGGGTGCGGGCAGTCAGGCGCCGGCGCGACTGGCCAGCTGCGACACCACCCAGCCCACCGAGATCTTCGACAACCAGGTCACCACGGTCGGCGCGGGGGGCAAGAGCGCCATCAATGCCCGGCGTACCACCAGCAATGGTCGCGATACGCTGGTCGTCACCGGCACCATCGCCGCCGACAGCCAGCCGCGCAGCATCTACCGCGCCGTCTCCAATCCTGCGCTGTACACCGGTGAGCTGATGCGCGACATCCTGGCGCGCGCCGGGATCACGGTGACCGGCGGGGTGGACATCACCTCGACGGCGCCGCCCTCCAGCGCCGCGCAGCTCGGTAGCGTCGAAGGCAAGCCGATGCAGGAGTTGCTGACGCGCATGCTCAACTACTCCAACAACTTCATGGCGGACCAGCTGACGCTGGCGCTGGTCGGCGGCAGTCAGGCCACCTTGCGCCAGGGCGGCGCCAAGCTCGAGACCTTCGCCAGCGCGATTCCCGGTCACGGCCCGCTGACGATGTATTCCGGCAGCGGCCTGACTTCCCAGAACCGCACCAGCGTCAGTGGGCTGGTGGCGTTGCTCGACAGCATGTATCACCGCCCGGCGCTGTTCCCCACCTTCGTGGCGGGCCTGCAGGCACCGGTCAATGGCCCGATGCGCTTCATCCGCCGTGGCAGCGAGACCTTCCGCAATCACGTGATGGTCAAGACGGGCACCCTCAACAACCCGGTGCCGGTGCGCGCCATCTCGGGATACTTCCGCACGCAAAGTGGCCGCTGGGGCGCCTTCGCGGTGATGGTCAACGGCCGGGCGGCGGTGCCTTATCTGTCCTGGCCGCAGGTGCTGGATCCGGTCGCCGAGGACCTGACCGCGATGATCGAGCGCAACTGAGCTCCTGATCGCGAGCGCATGACACGAAAGCCCCGCCAATCGGCGGGGCTTTCGTGTTCATGGCCTGAGTGACAGACACAAAAAACCCCGCCCGAAGGCGGGGTGGTCCTCCACACGCCCGGCATGGCTGAGGGGAGGGCACTCGGGACGCTCGACAGGGCGCAACGAGATAACAAGAGCATAGCGTTGTGTGACGGCGTTGGCTAACGCCAAAATCGCTATTGCACCGCAACAATCAAGGACTTGAAGCGTTTTTGGCGCTGCGAGGGCAAATTTTCCGTCGCGGGTCGTGCGTCGAGTGTCTTCAGCGCGTCGGGTCGAGCAGCACGCGACCGCTGACGCGTCCGTCGATCATCGCCTCGGCGCGTTCGGCGAGGCCTTCCAGGCCGACCGTCTCGAGCTGCATCTGGGCGTGCATCTCGTCCGGCAGGTCGGCCAGACGCTGCCAGACCTTTTGACGGCGTTCGGCATTGATCATGACGCTATCGACGCCCAGCAACGAGACACCGCGCAGGATGAACGGCATCACGCTGGTGGGCAGGTCGGCGCCCGCCGCGAGGCCCACGGCCGCCACCTTGCCATCGTAATTCATCTGCGCCAGCAGATTGGCCAGCACCTGGCCACCGGCGGTATCCACGGCGCCTGCCCAGCGGCTCTTTTCCAGCGGACGGCCCTTGTCCTCGAAATCACTGCGCAGATGGACTTCGCTCGCGCCCAGTGACTCGAGCCATTCGCGCTGCTCGGCCTTGCCGCTGATCGCGTGAACCTCGAAGCCTTGCCCGGCCAGCATCTGCACGGCCCAGCTGCCGACCCCACCGGTGGCGCCGGTGACGATCACCGGGCCCTGCTCGGGCGTCAGGCCGGCCTCCTCGAGACGCATCACGCACAGCATGGCGGTCAGGCCGGCGGTGCCGAAGGCCATGGCCTGCTCGGCGCTCAGATTGGCAGGACGCTTGACCAGCCACTCGGGTTTGACGCGCATGCGCTCGGCCAGGCCACCCCAATGGCGCTCGCCCACGCCCCAGCCGGTCAGAAGGACCTCATCGCCCGGCTGATAATCCGGCGAGTCGGAGGCCTCGACGCGACCCGCGAAATCGATGCCCGGCACGAAGGGCAGCTCGCGAACGATCTTGCCACGGCCAGTGATGGCCAGCGCGTCCTTGTAGTTGAGTCCGGAACGCTCGATGGCCACCGTGACAGGCAGGTCAGGTAGCTGATCATCGGAGAGGTCGACGACTCGAGCGCGAGGTGTCTCTTCGTGCAGCATCAGTGCGCGGGACATGGCTGTCTCCTTGTGGATGGCGTTGGTGTTGGCGGTCTTCCTGCTTGAAGGTGTCACGGCGTCTGATCGAGACGCGTCATCTCACAGTGCCTGCAAGCGACGCTGTGGGGAAGTCTCGCGATATCGACATTGGGATGAGACTGACGCAACCGGGGCCAGCCGGAGGTGCGGCTGGCCCCGGTAACAGGCGGCGCTGACTAGATGAAGCTGCGCACGGTGGCCAGCCCGACCAGCGTCATCAGCACCGTGTAGGGCAGCGCCATCCACACCATGCGCCCGTAGGAGAGCCTGACCAGTGGCGCGATGGCGGAGGTGAGCAGAAACAGGAACGCCGCCTGGCCGTTGGGGGTCGCAACGCTGGGCAGGTTGGTGCCGGTGTTCACCGCGACCGCCAGCGCATGGAAGTGCTCGCGGCTGATATTGCCGGCCACGAACTCATTCTTGACCTGGGTGATGTACACCGTGGCCACGAAGACATTGTCCGAGATGGCCGAGAGCAGGCCGTTGGCCAGGAATAGCGCACCGGCCTGTTCCTCGATGGGCAGACTGAGTACCCACTGGATGAACGGCTGGAACAGATGCTGCTCGTGGATGACCGCGACGATGGTGAAGAACACCACCAGCAGCGAGGTGAAGGGCAGCGATTCCTGGAAGGCGCGGCCGATCTGATGCTCATCGGTGATGCCGTTGCCGGCGGTCAGCAGGATGATCACCGCCAGTCCGATCAGCCCGACCTCTGCCATGTGCAGTGCCAGCGCCAGGACCAGCAGCACGGCCACCACGGCCTGCACGATCAGCGCGGCGCGTTCCCGCGGCGTGCGCCGTGAACCCTGGTGATGGTCATAATCCTCGAGAATGCGTCGTACGCTGGCGGGCAGGCGCTGGCCGTAGCCGAACCAGCGGCCACGCTCCAGCAGCACGCACAGGGCGAGGCCGGCGAAGAAGGTCGGCACGGTGACCGGCGCCATGGCGAGGAAGAAGTCGATGAAGTCCCATTCGGCGGCCTTGGCGATCACCAGATTCTGCGGCTCGCCGATCATGGTGCTGACGCCTCCCAGCGCGGTTCCCACCGCGCCATGCATCAACAGCGAGCGCAGAAAGCCGCGGAAATCCTCGAGGTCTTCACTGTGCACGGCCTCGACGCTGACATCGTTGGCATGGTCATGCTGGGTGTCGAAATGCTTGCCCGAGGCCACCTTGTGATAGACGGAGTAGAAGCCCACCGCGATGCCGATGATCACCGCCGTCACCGTCAAGGCATCGAGAAAGGCGGACAGCAGGGCGCTGGAGAGACAGAACATCAGCGACAGCCAGGTCTTGGAGCGCACGCCGAGGATGATCTTGGTGAAGGCATACAGCAGCAGCGGCTTCATGAAGTAGATCCCGGCCACCATGAACATCAGCAGCAGGATCACCGGCAGGTTGCGCTCCATCTCCTGCATGATGGCCTCCGGCGAGGCCATGCCGATGACGACGGCCTCCAGTGCCAGCAGGCCGCCCGGCTGGAGGGGATAGCACTTGAGCGCCATCGCCAGCGTGAAGATGAATTCCCCCAGCAGCAGCCAGCCGACGATCACGCCACCTTGCGGACCGCTGAACCACAGCAGCAGCGGATTGGTGATCAGAAACAGGCACATCAACTGCTTGTACCAGCGTGGCGACTGGCCGAGGAAGTTGCGCGCCAGTCCGCGGCTGAGCGTCTGGCGTGTGTCGTGTGATAGCGAAGGCATGGGCAGTTCCCGGCGTTGATTTGTTGTTGTTGGAGGACGGGATCGGCAATGCCGCTTCAGCGCGTGCTTTGCTATCATCGCCGCCGTCATCGAGCGCCTGGCGGTATTAGAGCACGCCCGTCGATGAGGTCTCGGGTAGCCTTTGGTCGTGAAAATCGCGCAGGCAGCGCTGCGCTGTCGCTGGCCGGTGTGCTGCGAGCTCTCCCGAGGCGTGTTGCTGGCAGACGTCGTCCGATTGAAAGATCGGCCTTTGCAGCCTCCGTGCTGCTTCTGTACGAGACCCGAAGATGAAATCACGGCATACCGGCTTGACCCACCTCAAGCATTCCGCGCGTTACTCGCTCAAGGGCCTCAAGGCCGCCTGGAGCAACGAAGAGGCCTTCCGCCAGGAGATCGTGCTGTGCGCCTTGCTGCTGCCGTTTGCCTGGTGGATCGGCGACTCGCATGTCGAGTGGCTGCTGCTGGTCGGCTCCACGCTGATCGTGCTGATGGTCGAACTGCTCAACTCGGCGGTGGAATCCGCGATTGACCGCATCGGCCCGGAATTCCATGAACTGTCCGGGCGCGCCAAGGACATGGGCTCGGCGGCGGTGATGATCAGCCTGATCTTCGCTGGCCTGACCTGGGGTACCTTGCTCTACGACAAGCTGTTCGGCTGAGCGCCCAAGCCCCGACCACATCAATGAAAGGGGTCGGCGGGCAGGCCGTGTCATGTGCCTGCGGCCTCCGTTATGCTGAGGGCTGGATCGAAGGAGACGACCATGCCCCAGCCATCCCCCGCGCAGTCCCGCCCACTGTTGCCCGCTGATTTCCTTGCGCCGTCATCGCTGCTCGCCGAGCAGTCGGCTGACAGCCGTGCCACGCTCGAGAGCGCCCTGCACGCCGCTCAGGAGCGCCTCGAAGAGAGCCTGACCCAGGCTGAGAACCTCAGCGAGATGCGTGGCGATGACAGCTCACCGCTGGCGAGCTTTCTGGCCCTCGATGAGCGTCAGCGCAGCCAGCTTGGGCGTCTTATCACGCTGTCCGACTTCGCGCTGGAGACGTTGTGCCGCCGCCCTGAACTGCTGTCCGAGCTGCTCGAGAGCGGCGAGCTGGAGCGCGCCTTGCCGGTCGCGCAGCTCACTGAGCGCCTCGCCGCCGGTCTCGCCAGCGCCGATGATGAGAAGGCGATGCAGCAGGTGCTGCGGCGCTTCCGCCAGCTGCGCATGCTGGGCATCGTGTGGCGCGACCTCAACGGCGCCGACATGTGGCAGACCGCGGCGGCAGTCTCGCACCTCGCCGAAGTCACTCTCGAGGGCGCGCTTGGCTGGTTGGAAGCCTCGCTTGAGCCGCGTTACGGCCGCCCCGCGCCGGACCGCTTCGGCGAGCCGCAGCGGCTGGTGGTGCTCGGCATGGGCAAGCTGGGCGCCGGCGAGCTCAACCTCTCCTCCGATATCGACCTGATCTTCGCCTTCCCCGACAAGGGCGAGACATCGGGCGGTCGCAAGTCATTGGATCATCAGGAATATTTCACGCGTCTCGGCCAGAAGCTGATTGCCGCGCTGGACGCGATGACCGCCGATGGCTTCGTGTTTCGCGTCGACATGCGGCTGCGTCCGCTGGGGGACGGCGGGCCACTGGTCGGCAGTTTCTCGATGCTGGCCAGCTACTATCAGGATCAGGGCCGCGAATGGGAGCGTTACGCGATGCTCAAGGCGCGCCCGGTGGCGGGCAGCGTCGCTGCCGGCGAGCGCCTGATCGCGCACCTGCGGCCCTTCGTCTATCGCAAGTATCTGGATTTCGGTGCCATCGAGTCGCTGCGCGAGATGAAGGCGATGATCAATCGCGAGGTCAAGCGGCGCGGGCTGTCCGACAACATCAAGCTCGGCTCCGGCGGCATTCGCGAGGCGGAGTTCATCGCCCAGGCCTTCCAGCTGATTCGGGGCGGGCGTGAGTCGGAATTGCAGGTCACCTCGCTCAAGCAGGCCTTTGCGCGCCTGCCAGCCCTGGGCTTGCTGCCGCAGGCGGTCGTGGATGAGCTGGTGCCGGACTACGTCTTCCTGCGCGATCTTGAACACGCCCTGCAGGCCCAGGCCGACCGCCAGACCCAGACACTGCCGCTGGACCCGCTGGGCCGCGAGCGCCTCGCGCTGGCCATGAAGCTGCCCGATTGGGAGGCGCTCACCGCGCGCCTGGAGGAGGTGCGCACGCGCATCCGCCATCATTTCGACAACGTGATCGCCGCGCCGGAAGACGACGAGGCCGAGCAGGGCGAAGGCCAGCAGGCGCTGGATGAGTGGCGAGCACTGTGGCGTGGCGAGCTGACGGCCGAGGAGGGCGAGGCTCTGCTCGCCGAGAGTGGCTTCGAGAGTGCGGCCGAGAGTTTCCGGCGCCTCGACAGCCTGCGGCGGTCACGTGCGGTGCAGGGCATGCAGCGCATCGGCTTTGATCGCCTCGATGCACTGATGCCGCCATTGCTGCAGGCGCTGGGCTCGGCGGCGGGCGACCCCGAGAAGCCCGGCGAGCACGATGCCAGCCGAGTGCTGGAGCGCGTCTTGCCGCTGATCGAGGCGGTGCTACGCCGGACGGCCTATCTGGCGCTGCTGCGCGAGAACCCGGATGCGCTGGCGCAGTTGATGCGCCTGTGTGCGGCCAGCCCGTGGATCGCCGAGCAGCTGGCGCGC
This sequence comes from Cobetia amphilecti, assembly GCF_020217465.1. Lineage (GTDB taxonomy): Bacteria > Pseudomonadota > Gammaproteobacteria > Pseudomonadales > Halomonadaceae > Cobetia > Cobetia amphilecti. The sequence continues at coordinate 3,623,164 of NZ_CP084115.1, read as the reverse complement.
TATCCGGTGCTGCTCGACGAGCTGCTGCACCCGCACAATCTTTACTCACCCGCCGACAAGACGCGTCTCGCCGATGAGCTGCGCACCGCACTGTCGCGCATTCCCGAAGATGATGAAGAGGCGTTGCTCGAGGCCTTGCGGGTGTTCCGCCATGCCCAGGTACTGCACGTGGCGGCCTCCGATATCGCCGGTGCCCGCCCGCTGATGAAGGTCAGTGACTATCTGACCTTCATCGCCGAGGTGGTGCTGGAACAGGTGCTGGCGATGGCGTGGAAGACCCTGACCCGCAAGCATGGTTTCCCCATCGGGCGCGATGGCCAGCCGATCACCGGCGACAGCCTGAGTGGAAGCTTCGTGATCGTCGGCTACGGCAAGCTGGGCGGCATCGAGCTGGGCTATGGCTCGGATCTGGATCTCGTCTTCCTGCATGATGCGGCCAGCAAGGGCCAGACGGATGGCCCGCGGCCGCTGGACAATCCGCTGTTCTTCACGCGTCTGGGGCAGCGCATCATCCACCTGCTGACGGCGGTGACGCCGGCCGGTGCGCTCTACGAGGTCGACATGCGCCTGCGCCCGTCGGGCAATTCGGGGCTGCTGGTCTCGAGCCTGGCGGCCTTCCGGGACTATCAGCTCACGCAAGCCTGGACCTGGGAGCATCAGGCGCTGGTGCGTGCGCGGGCCGTGGCGGGAGACCCGGCGCTGGCGCTGGCCTTCGAGGAGGTGCGCCGTGAGGTGCTCGGTCAGCAGCGGGACGAGAAGACGCTGCGCCAGGAGGTGATCGCCATGCGCCACAAGATGCGTGATCACCTGGGCAGCAGCGCCAAGGACCGCGAGGCCGGCCAGTTCCATCTCAAGCAGGATGCCGGCGGCATCGTCGACATCGAGTTTCTCGCCCAGTACTGCGTGCTGGCGCTGAGTCATCAGGTGCCTGCTCTGCTCGAGTGGAGCGACAACATGCGGCTGCTGGAAACCCTCGAGTCCTGTGGGCGGCTGCCGGGTGAGCAGGCCGGTGAGCTGCGCGAGGCCTATCTGGCCTACCGCGATGTCAGCCATCGGCTGGCGCTGGAGAAGCACGGCAGCCTGATGCGGCTGGAGCAGCACCCGATGATTGCCGCCCACCGTGAGCGGGTCATCATCCTCTGGCAGGCACTGCTGGGCGAGGATCAGGTCAGTCACTAGGAGGTTTAACGCCAAATCAATGCTCGCAATCCCCTGTCGCTGTCCCCAGAAAGGGTGCACCAGACAACGTTGACAGGGGAGGTCAGCATGATGGAGTGGATTGCGAATCACTCGAAAACCATCTCGGCGATAGCCAGTATCGGCTCGTTCTTTATCTGGCTGGTCTACGCGCAGCTGCTGTATCACAACTTCCGTCGCCAGCGTCGCCCGCGAGTGCTGATCAATCGCGGCAAGTCCAAGGGTATCGACAGTCTGTGCATCGTCAGCAACATGAGTGCCGAATCGATCTTCATCGAGCACATCATCGCCAGGCTGGATACCAGTCATGGCAGCCTGCTGATGGATGTCACCGAGTTCGAACGCAGCTATCAGGAAGGTGACGAGCAGCGCAAGGATGCGCAGGACGATGACAGCGAACAGCCCGCGCAGGAGGCTTCCAGCAGCAGTGAATGGCGTATCTCCGATACCACGCGTCAGGGGCCGCTGGGCTCGGGCGACTTCCTGCATATCGGGACTTTCTCTGAAGTCATCGAGCGCATGGCGCGCCGCAATGGCATCTCGCTCGACGGTCACTGGCCCAGCAATGAGCAGCTGAAATTCCAGCGCCTGACACTGCGCATCATCGGCATCTACGGCAGTGAGGACCATCCGATCGGCGTCGAGCGTGCCTTCCGCCTGCACGATGCCAATGGAGAATGTGCGCTGGTACCGGAGCGCTGGGATTCCAATCGCCTGTCATCACGCAGGCAGCGTCACAAGTTGCGCAAGCTTTTGAATCGCATCAGTGGGGAGGACATCAGCAAGCAGTCCACCTTCCAGCCCCCGAGTGACGAGGAGTCGCGCAACAAGGCTTGATGAGCGCGGGCGCCTGAGCCCAGAAATCCATGAACCATCGGACAGATGAGTGCTCGGGCGCACGCCAGCGGTGGCTTCACACTGTCAGGGCGACGAGGATGGGGTAGGCTTTCCAGAGCCCCACTCACGGAGAGTCTTCGGATGCAGGAACGCGTCACGCCCTTTCAGCTGTTCATCCTGGTGCTGTCGATCTATGTGATCGGCGCCATGGTGGTGGACCTTGTCTTTGTGTTGTCACCGCAGGTCCAGCGGTTGCTGGAATACATGGACTATGTGGTCTGTCTGTTCTTCTTCATCGATTTCTGCAAGCGCTTCGCCAGTGCCAAGAGCAAGCGTGAGTACATGAAGTGGGGCTGGATCGACCTGCTGGCCTGTATTCCGGCGGGACTCTTCCAGGGCGCGAGGCTGTTTCGTGTGGTGCAGGTGCTGCGGGTGCTGCGCGCCATCAAGTCGATGGAAATGATCTGGAAGCTGCTGTTCCGCAACCGGGCCGAGGGGGTCTTCGCCTCGGCGGCCACCGCCACGGTGCTGCTGGTGGTGTTCGGTGCCCTGACCATGCTGATGGTGGAGACACCCAATCCCGAAAGCCCCATCAATACCGCCGAGGAGGCGCTGTGGTGGGCAGTGGTGACGGTGACCACCGTCGGCTATGGCGACTACTATCCCATCACGACGCTCGGTCGCGTGGTGGCGGTGCTGCTGATGGTCGGGGGCGTGGGGCTGTTCGGGAGTTTCGCCGCCTATATCAGCTCGATCTTCATCGAGGATGACAGCGAGCAGGAGGCCCGGGCGGCGCGTGCCCAGCGCGACATGACGCGGGCGCTCTATCATCAGATCAGCGAGCTGACGACGGAGGTGCGCGAGCTGCGTGAGCGGCTGGATCAGGTCGCGCAGGAGCGGGGCGAGTCGCTGGCTGAGCGCGAGCGCCACCGCGAGGCGCTGCATCGCCAGGTGAATGAGGAGATGGAACAGCGCCTGGGGGATGCCGCTCCGCCAGACAAGGAGGGCCCCGCCGGCGAACGTTGAACCGGCAGGCAGGCAACAAAAAGCCCCTGACACCGTGAGGTGTCAGGGGCTTTTTTCGAACTGTCATCAGGCCTCAGGCAAGCAGGCACATGCGCTGCGACTGCCGTGCATGACGCAGACGATGATCAGTCGAAGTTGCGCGAGTAGAAGATCTCGAGCATTTCACGACGCAGACGGCCTTCGATGTTGGTGGCTTCCTCGAAGGTCAGCTCGCGACGCGAGGTGCCGAAGAGGTAGTTGTCCAGTTCGAAGTCCTTGAGCAGCATCTTGGTGTGGAACATGTTCTCTTGATACACGTTCACATCGACCATCTGGTAGGCACGCTTGGTGTCTTCCGCCAGGTAATCCTGGATGGAGGTGATGTCGTGATCGATGAACAGCTTCTTGCCATCCACGTCGCGCGTGAAGCCACGCACGCGGTAGTCCATGGTCACGATATCGGAATCGAAGCTGTGGATCAGATAGTTAAGCGCCTTCAGCGGGCTGATCATGCCACAGGTCGAGACATCGATATCGAGACGGAAGGTGCTGATGCCGTTGTCCGGGTGGGACTCGGGATAGGTGTGCACCGTGACGTGAGACTTGTCCAGATGGCCGACGACCGTTTCCGGCAGCGGGCCCGGGCCCGGCGCGGTCTGGGACACGTCCTGCTCTTCCAGCTCGTGCTCGGCGATCAGGATGGTCACGCTGGCGCCATGCGGCTCATAGTCCTGGCGTGCGATGTTCAGCACGTGGGCACCGATGATGTTGGTGACATCCTTGAGGATCTGGGTAAGACGCTCGGCATTGTAGAGCTCATCGATATAATCGATATACGCCGTGCGCTGCTCTTCGGTCTGCGCGTAGCAGATGTCGTAGATATTGAAGCTCAACGAACTGGTGAGGTTGTTGAACCCGTGAAGGCGGAGTTGATCGCTCACGTCCAGGCCTCCTTGAAATGGGAGGGTGGTATGACATCCGATGCGCCATTGCAATGGGGCAGAGGCAGGCATCGGGCCGAAGAGGACATCTCGAAAGGCCCGTCCCGGGCGCTGGCAGCATGACTCACAGGGAGCATTGCGTACCATCTTTGCCACGAGACGACCGGTGAGACGACCGGTTTGAGGGGCGTATTATGCACAGGCAGGGCTGACACGCCAGCGACAATTCCCGCCGATCTTGGCGAGACGTCGTCAGTGGTGCGCTCCCTCCCGCCGTCGGCGGGGCCTTGAACGGCGGGAGGGCGAGGCGTGATCAGGCCGTGATGTCGATGACTTCGTAGGAGTGAGTGATCTCGACACCCCCGGCGCTCAGCATCAGGGAGGCGCTGCAGTACTTCTCGGCGGACAGCTCGACGGCACGCTTGACCTGGGATTCCTTGAGGTTGCGACCGGTGACCACGAACTTGACGTGAATCTTCGTGAACACGCTCGGCACGCTATCGGCGCGCTCGGCGCTCAGTTCGGCGTGACAGTCGGTGACCTGCTGGCGGGCCTTTTCCAGAATCTGGATGACATCGAAGCTGGTGCAGCCGCCCAGACCCATCAACAGCATTTCCATCGGACGCGGACCGGTGTTGCGACCGCCGTTGTCCGGATTGCCGTCCATGACCACGCTGTGGCCGCTGCCGGATTCGGCGAGGAACTGGCGACCATCGGTCCATTTGATGCTGGCGTTCATTGCCATGTCGGAACTTCTCCTTCTGATAAGTCGTTGATGCGCCGCCGGCCCGGCGCTAGTGGCTATAAAGGCCAGGGGCTACAGGAATAATGGCGCGGTGAGCAGGATGGCGCACAGGGTAGCATTGTCATCGGCGTGCCCGGAGGAACGTCCAGCGCTGAGCTTATATCGCGCTGGCTCAGGCCCTGGCGTGGCTCAGCAGCTCATCCAGCTCGGCCAGACGCTGTGGGGTGCCGACATCGATCCAGGCGCCGCGATGATGCAGGCCGCGCACCTCGCCATGCTGCATGGCGTCACGCAGCAGCGGCGCCAGCTTGAAGACGCTGTCAGGGCCCTGGTAGGCAGGCGTCTCGGCGATGGCGCGGCGGATCAGGCGTGGTGACAGCCACGACACGCCGGAGAAGGTCAGCCGGCTGCCGGCCTGCTCTTCTTTCTCGTCTTTCTCGTCCTGCTCGTCACCCGTGGCGCCGGCTTCATCCTTCACTATCCCCGTCGGGGTGAGCAGGAAGTCCCCGCGAGGATGATGTGGCGGGTTATCCACCAGCACCAGACCCGCCAGCGCCTGCGGCTGGTCGGCAAGCGGGGCCAGTGAATGGCTCGCCAGCGCCTGGATGGTCAGCAGCGTGAGGTCGACGTCACACCAGACATCGCCATTGATCAGCAGGAAGGGCGTGTCATCGCCTGCGTCCTGCGTCAGCGCATCGGAGAGTGACAGGGCGCGAGCGATGCCGCCGCCGGTTTCCAGCGGCGTCTCCTCGCGCGAGAAGATCAGCGTCAGGCGGCGCTTGCGCCCCTGCCAGCAAGCCTCGAGCTGGCCCTTGGCATTCGGCTTCGCGGCGAAGTGGCTCAGAATCCTGTTGGCCAGGTGGCCGACATTGATGACGACCCTGTCCACATCGATCGCTTCCAGGCGCAGCAGATGGTGCTCCAGCAACGGCAGCCCGGCGACTTCCAGCAATGGCTTGGGGGTGTGGTCGGTCAGCGGGCGCATGCGCGTGCCGAAACCGGCCGCCAGAATCATCGCGCGCATCAGTGGCTCCCTGTCTCGTTGTCGGTATTTGCTGCGCTTTCCTTGCTTTCCCCACTTGCCGCAGCGCACTTCGCGGTGTCAGCGGCGGCCGCATTGCGCTGCAGGCGGGCGGCGCGATCGGCGAGGGCTGCCAGCTCATCGTAATCATCGAGATTGATCTCGGGGCGCTCGCCATTGGCGAGACGCAAATCGCGCGCCTCGCATTCCTCGGCCAGCCGCAGCGACAGCGCCGGCGTCAGCACCTCATCCAGCCAGTGGGTGAAGGAGATCAGTTCCGGGCAGAAGGCCAGACCTTCGCGCAGGTGGCCGAGGAAGCGCGGCATCAGCGTCAGGTAACGGGGCTTGGCGTCCCGCAGCGTCAGGCGCGCGAAGATGCCGAGAATCTTGAGATTGCGCTGCACGCCCATGCGCTCGACGCTCTGGCGGTATTCCAGCGGGCTCGGTGCCGGCAGGCTGGCCGCGGCGTAGCGTGGCAAGGCGGCCAGACGCGCCTGCTCGATCCAGCGCGCCATGGCGGGTTCCGGCCAGCGCCAGTGACGGTCGCGCAGCAGCGAGATCAGGTCGTAGTTCTCGGGGCCGCTGACGGCGTCCTGGAAGTCGATGATCCACAGCCGGGGCTGGTGCTGGGATGCCGACTGATGCAGAAACAGGTTCTGGGCATGGAAGTCGCGGTGCACGGTCACCACCGGCTGCGCGCTGGCGGCCGCGAGCAATTGGTCAGTCAGCTTGCCCCAGGCGGCGTAGCGGCGGTCATGCGGCATGTCGAGCAGCTGGCCGAGACACCACTCCGGAAACAGCTCCATTTCTGCGGACAGGCGGGCGTCATCATAGGCCGGCAGGTTGCCGGGCGGCAGCTGATGCAGCTGCTCGAGTAGCCCGATGGCTTCGCCATAGTAGTGGTCGGCGTGCTCGGTGCTGGTCAGGGCGGTCATCAGCGGGGTGTCGCCGAGGTCTTCCAGCTCCAGGAAGCCGAGTGTCTCGTCGAAGGCGAAGACCTCGGGCAGCGGCAGGCCGGCGTCACGCCATTGGCGGGCGATGGCGACGAAGCCGTGGCTGTCTTCCTTCTCGGGCGGGGCGTCCATCAGGATGCGCGCCGGCGTGGCCGGGTCGAGCTCCTCGAGGTGCAGGCGGAAATAGCGGCGGAAGCTGGCGTCGTCAGCCACGGCGCTCATGCGCACGGCCTCTGGCGTGAGGTCGTGGCGGGCGGCGGCCCAGGCGTGCAGCGCCTGGCGGCGGGCGTCGGATGTCATGGGGCTTGGGCTCCTGTCGGCGTGTGCGGGGCCGGCTGTCAGTTGACGCCTGTGCCGCGGCCCCGCATGCTGTCGTGTGGTGACGAGAAGGCAGGCGGAACCGGCAAGCAGGAAGGCCGGTTGCTGGGCCTGTATAATACCGATTCCCCCAGCCAAGGACACAGAGCAGCCATGGCCCAGCGCAGCCATTCATCCCATCCGGGCAAGCCGACGACCGCTCCCGGGCGACGTCAGCGTCGCTTCGCGACTCCCTCTCTGTCTGCTCATTCCCGGCAGGCACCGATAGCCCGATTGGGCGATGACCGCCCGGTCTGGCAGCTCAAGCCACTGGTTTTCCGTCTGTTGTGGACCCTGGCGCCTCTGGCCGCCGGCGCCCCTCTGATGGCACAGGCCGCTCCGCCCGAGCCCCTGTCAGCCAGTCAGCTCGACTGGCAGCCCTATGATGAGGTGCCGCAGGGCAAGCTGTGCTCCGGGCGCTATGTCACGCCGGCCTACCGTATCGAGGCGGGCGACACGCCGGAGCAGGTCACGACCTCGGCTGACAAGGCCAACTACGGCAACGATGGTGTCGCCACCCTGATGGGGGAGGTGGTGCTGCGCCGCGGCGATTCCCAGCTGGAATCGCCCGAGGTCAGCGTCAACGAGGCGCGTGACACCGCCACCGCCAAGGGGCCTGTCACCTATCGCCAGCCCGGGGTCCTGCTGCGCGGCGACGACGCGCGGGTCTCGCTCAACAGCGATGCGGCCAGCGTCGACAACGGCCACTACGTCTTTCACGAGCAGCATGTGCGCGGCGACGCGGTGCAGCTGGCGCGTCTCGAGGATGGTCGCTACCGCCTGAAGGATGCCAGCTTCACCTCCTGCGAGCCGGGCAACAGCCTGTGGCGTCTGGTCGGCAGCGACATCACCATCGATCAGGATTCCGGCTGGGGAACGGCCAAGCATGCGCGCATGGAAATGGGCGGCGTGCCGGTCTTCTACTGGCCCTACGTGCGCTTCCCGGTCGATGACCGTCGCCATACGGGCCTGCTGTGGCCGCAGTTCAGCTACACCAGCTCCAGCGGCTTCGATTACGCCCAGCCGATCTACCTGAATCTGGCCCCCAATTACGATGCCACCCTCACGCCGCGTTACATCTCCGAGCGTGGCGAGATGCTGGAAGGCGAGTTCCGCTATCTATTGCCGCGTGGCGATGAAGGCAGCATCGAGGGCGCCTGGCTCGCCGATGACGATGGCGGCAGCGATCCCGACGATGACGAGGAAGACCTGATCGGCGAGGACCGCTGGTACATCAACTACCAGCATGCTGGCCGCTATGATGCCCGTACCGACTACCAGTTGAAGTACGGCGCCGCCTCCGATGGCAATTATTTCGACGACTTCGGGCGCAACTTCGGGGAAACGGAAACCGATAGCCTCGAGCGTCTGGCACAGCTCGATTACCACGGCGATGTCTGGGACCTGCAGTTCAAGGCGCAGGGCTACCAGCGCATGGACTACCCGCTGGATAACGATGACAAGCCGTTCTACCGTCTGCCGAGTCTGACCGCGGATGGTCGCTGGAGTCAGTCCAACGGCTTCTACGAAGAGTGGAATTCCAACGCGACCTACTTCTGGCGTGATGTCGATGAGACGGACGCCGACATCGACGAAGACCAGGCCGCCAATGGTTCGCGCCTGCGTCTGGCACCGGCGCTGGGCTGGCGTAGCGATCAGAGCTGGAGCTTCATCGAGCCGCGCGCGCAGCTGGTCAGCCTGTCATACAGCCTGAACTACGGTGATCGCGAGACCGACCGCAGCACCAGTCCGTCCGCCACCATCCCGGTACTGTCGCTGGACAGCGGCCTGATCTTCGATCGCGAGACCGAATGGTTCGGCGACGGCTATACCCAGACGCTGGAGCCGCGCCTCTATTACGCCTACGTGCCGGAGGTCGACCAGTCCGATCTGCCCGACTTCGACACCTCGGAAGATGCCTTCAGCTGGAATCAGCTGTGGTCTCCGTACCGCTTCAGCGGGGGTGACCGCGTCGGCGATACCAACAAGGTCTCCTACGGCGTGTCGTCACGCTTCATCAGCGATGAAAGCGGCCGTGAACGCCTCAAGCTGGGCGTCGGTCAGTCGAGCTACCTGTCGGACCGCAACATCGACATGGACGGTGATCCGGACAAGACCTCACGCTCCGACTTCGACAGCTACTCCGACTACTATCGTGCGACGCGTGACCGTTCGCCGGTGGTCTTCCAGGCCGATGTGGTGCTCAACGACCAGTGGACCGCCTCCCAGGCCGTGTTCCAGGATTTCGATCGTGGCGTGACCGAAAGTGCCCAGACCTCGCTGCGTTATCGTGCGGAACAGGGCACGGTACTGAACTTTGGCTTCAATCGTGAGATCGAAGGCTTCGTGCCTTACGACGATGAGGACGAGGATGACGTGCTGGGCTATACCCGCAACGAGTGGGATTTCTCCTTCGCGACGCCGATGAGCGAGAGCTGGTCGCTGCTGGGTCGCTACATGTATGACAGCACCAATTCCCGTTCACTGGAGAAGGTGTTGGGCGTGCAGTACAACGATTGCTGCTACGGCGTGCAGGTCACCTGGCGTGAATGGCAGGATGACAACGACACCGCCAACACCATCTCGGATGACGAAGAGAAGAATGGCATCTTCCTGACCTTTGAATTCAAGGGCTTGGGAGGCGTTGGCCAGAGTGCTGACAGCTACCTGGAACAGGCCGTACCGGGCTATCGCAACGCGGGCTTCTGAGTCGCCGCGCCAGGCCGTGAATGACGCCAAGGCGCCGCCGCAGGGCGGCGCCATCAACATTTTTACGCCGAGAGAACATGTGATGCGCAAGACCCTGATTGCCCCGCTGGGGCTGGCATTTGTGCTGGCGAGTCTGCCGGCCGGTGCCGCCGAGTTGCTCGACCGCGTGGTTGCCGTGGTCAACAAGGACGCCATCATGCAAAGCGACATGGAGCAGCGCGTCACCCAGGCGAGTCAGCAGTTGCAGAGCCGTGGCATCAACCTGCCGCCGCGCGACGTGCTGGAGCGTCAGGTTCTTGATCGTATGGTCAACGAGCAGATTCAGCTGCAGCTCGCGGAACAGGCCAACCTCAGCATCGACGATACCCAGCTCAACGCCACCCTGCGCGGCATCGCCAAGGACAACGGCATGAGCCTGGAAGCCTTCGCGGACAAGCTCGAGCAGGACGGCATGTCGCTGGCCCAGGTGCGCGATCAGGTGCGTCGTGAGCTGCTGGTGCAGCAGATCCAGCAGCGCAGCGTCGCCAGCCGGGTGCGGATCTCCGATCGTGAGATAGACCGCTATCTCAACCAGCAGAATGTCGGCAGCGACGTCCAGTACCATCTGGCGCACCTGCTGGTGGCACTGCCCCAGGAGCCGACGCCGGACCAGGTCAACGCCGCGCGCGCCAAGGCCGACAGCCTGCGCCAGCAGATCGAGCAGGGCACCGATTTCGCCCAGCTGGCTGCCGCCGAATCCGCCGGTAGTCAGGCGCTGAGCGGCGGCGATCTCGGCTGGCGTTCCGGCGGTGAGCTGCCGACGGTGTTCGCCGATGTCATCCCGAACATGCAGGCCGGTCAGGTCTCCGAGCCGCTGCGCAGTGCCAGCGGGTATCACCTCGTCAAGCTGATCGAGAAGCGTGGCGCGGGCAAGGCGTTGATTTCCCAGACGCGCGCACGCCACATCCTGATCCAGCCCAACCCGAACCTCAGCGATCAGCAGGCGCTTGAGCGTGCCGAGTCCATTCGCCGCCGTCTGCTGGGAGGCGAGGACTTCGCCGCGCTGGCTCAGGAATTCAGCGACGACAAGGGCAGCTCTCTCAAGGGCGGTGAGCTGGGTTGGGTCAGCCCGGGCCAGACGGTCTCCTCCTTCGAGACGGCCATGAATGGCCTGGACGTGGGCGAGATCAGCCAGCCGGTCAAGAGCCGCTTCGGCTACCACATCATCGAAGTCGAGGAGCGTCGCCAGCAGGATGTGACCAACTCCAGCCAGCGTGACAAGGTGCGCAAGACCCTGTTCCAGCGCAAGCTCAATGATGAGCTCGAAGCCTGGCAGCAGCAGGTGCGTGCCGAGGCCTACGTCGACAACCGTCTCGATGAGCAGTAAGCCCGAGTGGAGCAGCGAGACACCGTCATGAATCGTCGCGAAGAGACTGCGCCCGACATCATCGCCCTGACCGCCGGCGAGCCGGCGGGCATCGGCCCGGAACTGCTGGTCATGCTGGCCGGCCAGGCGGAAGCGTTCCCCGCGCAGCTGGTCGCCGTGGCGGACCCCGCCTTGTTGGTCAGTCGTGCCCGCCTGCTGGGCTTGCCGCTGGTGGTGCATGAGCTGTCACCGGGTGACCCGCTGCCGCCGACCCGCAATGGTGAACTGGCCGTGTGGCCGGTGCCGCTGGCAGTGCCCAGCGAGCCGGGCGTGATCGATGCGCGCAATGGCGATCATGTGCTGGCGATGCTGGATGTCGCCATCGCCGCCTGTCAGGCGGGGCATGCCAGTGCGATGGTGACGGCACCGCTGTCCAAGGCCGCCGTGATCGAGGCCGGGCATGCAGGCTTCACCGGCCACACCGAATATCTTCGCGATGTCTGCGGGGTCGAGGAAGTGGTCATGATGCTGGCGTGCCCCGGGCTGCGGGTGGCGCTGGCCACCACGCACCTGCCGCTGCGCGAGGTGGCCGATGCCATCACGCCCGAGGGCCTGACGCGGGTGATGGAGATCCTCGCCAAGGACCTGACGCGCTACTTCGGCTGTGCCGCACCGCGCATCGCGGTATGCGGGCTCAACCCGCATGCCGGCGAGGGCGGGCACCTGGGGCATGAGGAGATCGAGGTGATCTCCCCGACGCTCGACGCCCTGCGCGCGACCGGCATGCAGCTGGATGGCCCGCTGCCGGCCGATACCCTGTTCACGCCGCGGCATCTGGAGGGCGTGGATGCGGTACTGGCGATGTACCACGACCAGGGCCTGCCGGTGCTCAAGTATGCCGGCTTCGGTGAAGCCGCCAACATCACGCTGGGCCTGCCGATCGTGCGTACCTCCGTGGATCACGGCACGGCGCTGGACCTCGCCGGCAGCGGACGCGCCGACGTCGGCAGCCTGTTGCAGGCCGTGCGTGTCGCCATCGAGATGGCAGCCGCCGCGCGAGCCTGAGATAATCCCCGCATCACTCGGGCGTGACCGCATGGCGGCACGTCAGGCGTGCCCCACAGCGTGGCGTCTCGCTACCCCAGTCATTCGACCATCGAGGATGGTCTCGCCGCCCCGGTCTGCCTGTGTCCCTGCAGGCCATGGCGGCGTCTTGTTGTCGGGAATCCCGACGGATTCCCAGGAGGAAGGTCAGTCCCATGTCCCAACATTTCCCCGCGCATCGCGCTCGCAAGCGTTTCGGTCAGAACTTTCTGCAGGACCTTGGCGTCATCTCTCGCATCGTGAATGCCATTCGTCCCGCGGAAGGCGAGCGCCTGGTCGAGATCGGCCCGGGGCAGGGTGCCTTGACCGGCCCGCTGCTGGAAGCGGCAGGCAAGCTGGAAGTCATCGAGCTGGACCGTGACCTCATCCCGGGTCTGCGCGTGCAGTTCTTCAACTACCCGGACTTCGTGATCCACGAAGGCGATGCCCTGCGTTTCGACTTCCCGGAGCTGGTCGGTGATGGCCCGGCACTGCGCGTGGTCGGCAACCTGCCGTACAACATTTCCACTCCGCTGATCTTCCACCTGCTGGAAGCACGCGGCGCGATCTCCGACATGCACTTCATGCTGCAGAAGGAAGTCGTCGAGCGTCTGGCCGCCGAGCCGGGTGGCACCGACTGGGGCCGCCTGTCGGTGATGACCCAGTATTACTGCGCGGTGGAAAATCTGTTCCTGGTGCCGCCGAGCGCCTTCTTCCCTGCGCCGAAGGTGGATTCCGCCATCGTGCGTCTGGTGCCGCACCGTGAACTGCCGCATCCGGCCAAGGACGAGAAGCTGCTCGCCGTCATCGTGCGCGAAGCCTTCTCCCAGCGCCGCAAGACGCTGCGCAACAACTTCAAGGGCCGCATCGATGCCGACCAGTTGACCGCGCTGGGCATCGACCCCTCGCGTCGCCCGCAGACGCTGACCGTCGCAGAGCTGGTGATGATCAGCAACCACCTCAGTGAGCAGGGCATGACGGTGGACAAGGCCGACAAGGCACCGAAGAAGCGTCCGCGCAGCAATGTCGGCCACGGTGCGCCGGCAGCCGACAGTGCCAGTGGTAGTGATGGGAATAGTGACAGTGGCGAGCGCCTCGATGCCGAGAGCGATGCCAAGGGCGACGCCCGCAACGCCAGCGACCACGACGCATGAGTAGCGTGGCGGACATCCGTATCGACGCCGTACCCGAGTACTGCGCCGACGAGAGTCGTCCGAGCGAGAACCGACACGTGTTCCGCTACACCATCACCGTGCACAACGGGACGGATGAGACCGTGCAGCTGCTGGCGCGCTACTGGAAGATCACCCAGGGCAGCGGCGATGAGCAGGAAGTACGTGGCAAGGGCGTGGTCGGCAAGCAGCCGCTGATCGCGCCTGGCGAGAGCTTTCGCTATACCTCGCGCGCCGTGCTCGACATGCCGGTCGGCGTGATGCAGGGGGCCTATACCTTCTGTGACGCGACCCATGCGCGCACCTTCGAGGTCGCCATCGCACCGTTCCGTCTCGCCGGTCCGCATCAGGTTCACTAGGGTGGCCGCGTGACGCAGCGTTTCGTATTCAAGACAGCAAGTCAGGCCGCCACGGCGGTCAGGGAGTGGGCATGACGCAGTGGGCGATTGGCGATTTGCAGGGCTGCCATCAAGAGTTCGAACTTCTGTTGCAGCGCCTCGATTTCACGCCGGGGCGCGATGTGCTGTGGCTGGCGGGAGACCTGGTCAATCGCGGGCCGGGCTCGCTGGAATGCCTGCGTCTGGTCAAGTCGCTGGGCGATGATGCGCGGGTGGTGCTGGGCAACCATGACCTCCACCTGCTGGCGGTGGCCGAAGGCTTCAGCCGCCACAAGCGCTCCGATACGCTGACGCCGATTCTCGAGGCGCCGGACCGTGAGGAGCTGCTGGACTGGCTGCGTCGTCAGCCGCTGATGGTGGATGCGCTGGTCGGCAATCGCCGCACGGTGATGAGCCATGCCGGCGTGTTGCCGAGCTGGACGCTGGACCAGGCGGCCGGTTATGCCCGCGAAGCGCACGCCGTGCTGGCGGGCGACGACTATCGAGGCTTTCTCGGCGAGATGTACGGCAATACGCCGGACCGCTGGCAGGAGGATCTCGAAGGCACGCCGCGCCTGCGCTGCATCGTCAATGTCTTCACGCGCATGCGCTTTCTGCACAGTGATGGCCGACTGGATTTCGCGGCCAAGGAAGGGCTGGACAGCGCGCCGGAGGGGAGCCGTCCCTGGTTCCAGTACCCGCGTCCCGAAGGGGCCTGGGATGATTCGCCGCGCCTGCTGTTCGGTCACTGGGCTGCTCTGGAAGGCGAGACACCGGCGGCGCGTCAGGATGTCGAGGCGCTGGACACCGGCTGCGTGTGGGGCGGTGGCCTGACGGCGCTCAATCTCGAGACGGAAGAGCGCGTCTTCGAGCCGGCGCTGACCTCGCGCTGAGCGCCCTCCCGTCGCCAGTGACAGCAGGTCTGCCGTCGCTGGCGAATGCCTTTCCCTTACTCAACAAGCGGAGTCCGCATGAGTTTCGAACATCTTGATCTCGCAACCCTCAGTGACTGGCGCCAACGCGACCCGTCACTCGTGGTACTCGATATCCGCGATCCGCTCAGCTTCACGCAGGGGCGTATCCCGGGCAGCCGTCATCTGGACAACGCCAGTGCCGGTGCCATCCTGGAAGACACCCCGCGCGACAAGCCGCTGGTGGTGGTCTGCTATCACGGCCATTCCAGTCAGCAGGCCGCCGCCTGGCTGGCGGGACAGGGCTTCGAGAAGGTCTATTCCCTCGATGGTGGCTTTACCCAGTACCAATTGACGCATGGTGATGACGTCGAGAGCGGTAGCTGACGCCGCCTGCACGTGACTGCCATCACTGGTCGTACTTCCTCGCTTTCCTCATTCAGCTTTGTATCTCGTGCCGCAGGGCAAGGACATTCGCATGACTCAGACGACGCCTTCTTCACTGACCGATTCGCGTGACCGCCTGTTGAGCGGGTTTGAGGTCTATCGCGTGGGCGGCGCGGTGCGTGATGCGCGCCTGGGTTGGCCGTGGCACGAGTGCGACTTCGTGGTGGTGGGCGCGACGGTGGAAGACATGCAGGCGCGTGGATTCCGGCCGGTCGGGCGGGACTTCCCGGTCTTTCTGCATCCGCAGACCCAGGAGGAGTACGCGCTGGCGCGTACCGAGCGCAAGTCCGGCCACGGGTATGTCGGCTTCAGCGTGCATGCCAGTCCCGATGTGACGCTGGAAGAGGACCTCATTCGTCGCGATCTGACCATCAATGCCATGGCCGAGCCGCTCGACAGCACGCCGGGGCAGGGCGAGGTGATCGATCCCTACGGTGGCCTGGCGGATCTCGAGGCGCGCGTGTTGCGTCATGTCTCGAGCGCCTTCAGCGAAGACCCGCTGCGCGTATTGCGCGTGGCACGCTTTCTGGCGCGCTATCAGGGGCTCGGCTTCACGGTCGCGGAGGAGACACGGCAGATGATGGTCGCCATGGTCGAGAGCGGCGAGGTCTCGCATCTGGTGGCCGAGCGGGTCTGGAAGGAGACCGAGAAGGCGCTGGGCGAGGCCAGCCCCGAGGCCTACTTCCAGCTGCTCGACGAACTGGGGGCGCTGGCGGTGCTGATGCCGCCACTGACCCGCGATGCCGAACAGCTCACAGCGGCGCTGGCGCGTCTGGATCGCCTGCCGCGTCAGCTGGTCGATGAGGCGGAGATGGTCTGCTGGCGCATGGCGCGCCTGGTGGAGCACCTGTCACGCGACGAGATCGATGCCCTGGCGCAGGACTTGCGCCTGCCCAGCGCCGTGCGTGACGCCGCCCAGCAGGCACGTCTGTGCCGGGAATTGAACGAGGCCTCGCGGCGGGAAGGTGGCGTGAGCGCAGCCGATCTCAAGGCCTGGCTGGATGGTGTCGATGCCTGGCGGCGTGGCGAGCGCCAGTCGGTGCTGGTGGCCCTGCTGGCCGTCGAGGACAAGGGGTTGGCGCGGCTGGGCAATGCCGTCTGGCAAGCCGCGACGGCGGTGTCGCCGCAGTCTCTGGTCGAACAGGGCCTGAAAGGGGCGGAGATCGGGCGTGCGCTCAGTGAACAGCGCCAGCAGGCCATCGAGCAGGCGCTGAGCGAATGGCAGGCCATGCCGGAAGTGCACGCGCCTCATTGCGGCTGCGGACACAGTCACTGAGCACCTGACCGCTGCTGAGCACCTGGCCTGAGCAAATGACCTGAGCATATGACCCCGAAAGCCCCGGCCCTGCGCCGGGGCTTTTGCGTCGTGGCATCAGGAAGGGTTTTGTGAGGGCGAGCGTGCTGTTTATGGGCAGAGCGTGTTTTTCATGAGCGGAGCGCAGCGTGTGAGCAAAGCTTGCTTACAGACGCGGCTCGCTGCCATCGCTCAGGCGGCGCAGATTCAGCGCATGACGAATCACGATCAGGCTGGCGAAGACCAGAATCACGCCGCTCATCTGCGGCGCCAGCCACAGGCTGAACAGGGGTGCCGCCAGTCCGGCCACCAGCGAGGCGATGGCCGCCGTGCGCAGTCGCCAGGCCAGCCCGACCCACAGCGCGGCGCAGCTCAAGGCGACGCCCGGCGCCAGCATCAGCAGCACGCCAAAGGCAGCGGCCACGGCCTTGCCGCCGCGGTGGCCACGGTGCCACAGCGGCAGACTGTGGCCGATCAGCACGGCCAGCCCGATCAATCCCAGAGCCCAGGGCGGCAGCGAGAGCGCCAGCCCCAGCCAGAGTGCCGGCATGCCCTTGGCGGCATCGAAGACCAGCACCAGAGCGGCGGGCAGTGCGCCATGCAATCGCAGCACATTGGAGAAGCCCGGATTGAAGGACCCCGCCAGGCGTGGGTCGGGCAGCCCCAGTCGCTGACAGATCCACACCGCGCCCAGCACCGAACCGCTGGCATAGGCCACGGCCATCAGCAGGCTCAGCTGTTGCCAGGCGGCCAGTTGCGCGGCCCACTCGATCAGGCCCGTCAGCATGCTGTCGACTCGCTGCGTGCCCGAGGTGTCGCACACAGGCAGGGAGAGAGGGGCAGGCAGCTTGGCCAAGCAGGGGCCGGGTGCAGTAGAATCATTCGCATGATGGCGGGGCCTTGGGCGTCGTTTTTATTCGTTCATTCGACAAGCATAGAGGTAACGCCGTGGATCGTGTGCTGATCGAGGCTCTGGCCGTGGAAACCGTGATTGGGGTCTATGACTGGGAGCGTACCATTCGCCAGCGTCTGGTGATGGATCTGGAAATGGCCACGGATATTCGTGCCGCAGCTGCCGACGATGACCTGACGCACACCCTGGACTACGCCGCCATCAGCGCGCGCATCCAGACCTTCGCCGAAGAAAGCCACTTCGAGCTGGTGGAAACCTTCGCCGAGCGCCTGGCAGCGCTGCTGCGTGAAGAGTTCGGCATTCCCTGGCTGACCATGACAGTGCGCAAGCCGGGCGCCGTGCCGGAAGCCGCCGCCGTTGGCGTGCGCATCGTGCGCGGCAGCCTCGAGACCGTCTCGGATGCGCCGGCATGAGTCTGGTACTGATCTCCATCGGTAGCAATATCGAGCGCGAGCATCATGTGCGGGTCTGCCTGGATGCGCTGGAGGCGACCTTCGGCAACCTGACGTTGTCCTCCGTCTACGAGAGCGAGCCGGTGGGCTTCGTCGACGGGCGCAACTTTCTCAACCTGGTCGCGGGTTTCGAGAGTGACTGGAGCGTCGGCGAATTGCAGGCCTGGTGCAAGCAGCTCGAGCTGGCCAATGGTCGCCTCAAGAACAGCGCCAAGTTCAGTCCGCGCACCCTGGATCTGGACCTGCTGACCGTCGGTACCCTGACCGGGGAGGTCGATGGCGTGATGCTGCCGCGCGATGAGGTCGATCGCAATGCCTTCGTGCTGCTGCCGCTGGCCGAGTCGTTCGGCGAAGAGCGCCACCCCGTCACCGGCGAGGATTACGCTTCGCTTTGGAAGGCGTTCGTGGCCGCCGGGCGCGCCGAACAGCAGCCGCTATGGCCGGTGGACTTCAGCTGGCGCTGCCGCATGATCTCTCGCGCTGATGCCACGGTCTGACGCTGCTCTCTGATGCCCCAGCCTGACGCTATCAGGCGCCATATTGCTGGTGTCAGTGTCCGGCGGTGAGTGTGACCGGCCCCTCAATGACAACGCCCTGCCGATTCTCATCGGCAGGGCGTTGTTGTCTGGTAGGGTACTGTCGTCTGGCAGGGCTCTGGCGTCTGGCAGGGCTCAGTCCTGCGCTGTGCTCGGGGCCGCCAGACTGTCCAGCGGCCAGCGCGGCACGGCCTTCATCGGGCCGGTGTCCTGCTCGCCGGCATTCAGGCGTTGCGCGCCCACGTAGGCGATCATCGCGCCGTTGTCGGTGCAGAAGCGGCCACGCGGGTAGTAGGCGCGGGCATTGCGCTTGGTCAGCTCATGGCTCAGGCGCTCACGCAGGCGGGTGTTGGCACTCACGCCACCGGCGACGACCAGGCGCTTGAGACCGGTCTGGTCCAGCGCGCGACGACACTTGATGACCAGGGTGTCGACCACGGCTTCCTCGAAGGCGCGTGCGATATCGGCGCAGTGCTGCTCATCCAGGTCATCCGCGGCCTTGGCCTTCTTGAGCGTGACCATGGTGTGGGTCTTGAGGCCGGAGAAGCTGAAGTCGAGGCCCGGGCGGTCCGTCATCGGGCGCGGGAAGCGATAGCGCCTGGGGTCGCCCTGTTCGGCCAGCTTCGCGACCTGCGGGCCACCGGGGTAGGGCAGTTCCAGCATCTTGGCGGCCTTGTCGAAGGCTTCGCCGGCGGCGTCATCCACGGACTCGCCGAGCAGCTCGTATTCGCCCAGTCCGCGCACCGCGACCAGCTGGGTGTGTCCGCCGGAGACCAGCAGCGCCACGAAGGGGAATTCCGGTGCATCGTCTTCCAGCATCGGCGCCAGCAGATGGCCTTCCATGTGGTGGACGCCGAGCACCGGCACTCCCCATGCCTTGGCGAGGCCATGCGCGGTGGACGCGCCGACCATCAGCGCGCCGACCAGGCCCGGGCCTGCGGTATAGGTGATGGCATCGATGTCAGCGGCCTTCAGCTGCGCCTCATCCATCACCTGCTGGATCAGCGGCAGCAGCTTGCGAGTGTGATCACGCGACGCCAGTTCCGGCACCACGCCGCCGAACTCGGCGTGCATGGCGATCTGGCTGTAGAGGGCATCTGCAAGCAGGCCCTGGTCCGTGTCGTAGATGGCGACGCCGGTCTCGTCGCAGGAAGTCTCGATGCCGAGCACACGCATGGCTGACTCTCAGGAAATATCAGAAGTAGAGGGCGGCACGACCAGCGAGGCTGCCTGAGCGAGCCCGAGAGGCGTGTGTGCCGTGAATGCGCGACATTCTACTGGCTGTGAGCACGGGTGTCGCGCCAGCTGGCGTTGAGGCAGAGAGGATTTCCGGTTTCCGCGTTTGCAAAGCCGGGGGCGGGTGTCTAGAATATGGCACTCTGCAAGACTGGGTCGTGCATCCGACCACCCCGCAAAAGCTCCCCGAATCATGATTCCAGCCAGCGACGGCTACCCTCACCGGTGGTGTCGCAGGCGACTGATTGATGCTGGATCGACCTGCAGGTGGCGGTTTACCGTCGCTGGCTGGTGGCTCCTGAGGAGTGGCTGCACCGGATGTGCGTTCAAACCGAACTCATGATCTCAAGGTAGGTGAGTGTTTAATGCCTTCAGTTAAAGTACGTGACAACGAGCCGTTCGACGTCGCCCTGCGCCGTTTCAAGCGCTCCTGCGAAAAAGCCGGTGTTCTTTCCGAAGTGCGTCGTCGTGAGCACTACGAGAAGCCGACAGCTGTTCGCAAGCGTCAGCAGGCGGCCGCTGTAAAGCGCCACGCCAAGAAGGTTCAGCGTGAGCGCAAGCGTTTCGAGCGTCTCTACTGATCCGTACTTTTGGGGAGTGATATTCTGCTCTCTGGAAGGACACCAAGCGGCTGCCTCACGGTGGCCGCTTGTTTTTGTCTCTAGTGGTCCGTTTGTTCTCGAGCCGTGTGCCGTTGCCTGGCGCATGTCGCTAACTCGAGGAATGGCCTGACCCGAAGGTAGCCGCTCACGTTGCTGAGCCGTCACTATCTTGCGGTCAGTCCGTTTTTCCACGACTTCTGGCGAATCATGGCTGGTCTCATCCCCCAAGGCTTCATTGACGATCTGCTGGCCCGCACCGACGTGGTCGAGGTGGTGGGTGAGCGCGTCCAGCTGAAGAAGGCCGGCAAGAGCTATGTCGGCCTCTGCCCGTTCCATCAGGAAAACTCTCCCTCGTTCAACGTCATCCCGGACAAGCAGTTCTATCACTGCTTCGGGTGCGGGGCGAGCGGCAGTGCCCTCAAGTTCCTGATGGAGTTCGATCGCCTGCCGTTCCCCGAGGCCGTGGAGCAGCTGGCCTCGCGGCTGGCGCTTGAAGTGCCGCGCGAAGGCGGCAACCAGAGTCCGCACGAGCGCCGTGAGCGCCAGCGTCGCGAGCAGGCCCGCGAAGAGGGCGTCAATCTGCTCGAGGCGGCCGCGGACTTCTATCGTCAGCGCCTGACGGAACCGGCCGCGCAGCCGGCACGTGAGTATCTGGAAGGCCGTGGTCTGTCGCGTGAGGTCATGCGTGATTTCGGCATCGGCTTCGCGCCGGAAGGCTGGGAGCACCTCAAGCATCACCTGAGCAAGCTGGGTGTCAGCGAGGATGTGCAGATCGAATACGGTCTGCTGATCCATCATGAGGAAAGCGGTCGCCGCTATGACCGCTTCCGCGATCGCGTGATGTTCCCGATCCGTGACTGGAAAGGCCGTACCATCGCCTTCGGCGGTCGCGTGATGGGCGACGCCAAGCCCAAATACCTGAATTCTCCCGAGACTCCCGTCTTCCACAAGGGACGCGAGCTCTACGGTCTGTTTGAAGCCCGTGAGGCGAATCGCAAGCTGGAACGCATGCTGATCGTCGAAGGCTACATGGACGTGGTGGCACTGGCGCAGTATGGCATTCGCAATGCCTGCGCGACCCTGGGCACCGCGACCAGTGAGGAGCATCTCAAGCGCCTCTATCGCCTGGTCGATGAGGTGGTGTTCTGCTTCGACGGCGACAAGGCCGGTCGACAGGCGGCGCGCCGCGCGCTGGAGACCGTGCTCGAGGTCATGATCGATGGGCGTCAGGCGCGCTTCCTGTTCCTGCCGGAAGGCGAGGACCCGGATTCCCTGGTGCGCAGTGAGGGTCAGGAGGCGTTCGAGAAGCGTGTCACCTGCGCCTCCGGGCTCTCCGAGTTCCTGTTCGAGCAGGCCGCGGAAGGGCGTGACCTCAAGCGCATGGAGCAGCTCGAGCGGTTCGTGACCCAGGCGCTGGAGTGGATCTCGCGCGTGCCCGAAGGGGTGCTGCGCTCGCTGCTGCTCAAGGAGCTTGAGCGGCGCAGTGGTCTGGAGCGTGAGCGGCTGGACGCCATGCTGGTGGAGCGCGCCGCGGCGCGTGAAGCCCAGCAGGCACGGCTGCGTCAGCACCAGCAGCTACGTCAGCACCCTCAGCAACAGCAGCGTTCGCAACCGCAACAACGTCAGCCCGGCGCGACACACTCGGCACCGCGCTCAGCGTCCGCTGCCAGTCCTCAGGACGGCGCGGCGCTGAGTGACGCGCAGGATGAGTGGTCGTCGCTGGAGGCGATGGCAGATGCCGGCTTCGGCGACAGCGAGCCCGATGGCTGGCAGCCGGATGACTGGCAGTCGCATGGCGAGATGCCTGCGGGCCAGGGCGCTCAAGCCGCGCGCGCGACGCCGGCCAGGTCTCAGAAGCGCACTTCGGTCAGCATGCTGACGCGCCTGTTGCATCTTCTGGTGCACGAGCCGCAGCTGGTCGCCGAGCTGCCTGACTCCAATGAGTGGATCGAAGGAGCGGGCGAGCCGGCCGACAGCGAGGATGCGCAGCTGTTGAACGACGTGGTGCGTCTCTTGAAGGCGGGGCAGTATCGTTCGCCACAGGTGCTGTTGGCGCACTTCCTCGGTACCGCACAGGGGCCGAGGCTTGAGCAGCTGGCAGCCCGTGAATTGCTGATTCCGCGTGACGTGCGCAGCGAAGAGCTGAAGGGGCTGGTGGAGCATTGCCAGCATCAGCAGGCGCGCACCACGCCGGAAGCGGAATATCAGGCCTTGCTGGCCAAGGAAAAGCGTGGCGAGAAGTTGTCGGCAGAAGAGAAGCAGCGGCTGATGGCCCTGCTGATGGAGCTGGCAACACGGCGCTGACGCAGTCTCGGTGCCAGGAAGGCCGACAATGGTGGAAATGCCGTGAGAGCTGAGGCGATGGCGCAGGAAAATACGCCCCATGGCCTTGAAAGACGCACTCATGCCCACTATTTAATGAGGTAGCTCCCGATGCGGACTGCCGCAACGTAACCGATAACGCTAACACACCTGGATGGTCCGGCAAATACGCCGCTGGCAGCATCTCCTGATGGCACGCTATACTGGTGCGCTTGATGCTCTCTTCGTCCCTATACCGGCGCCATGCTCACTCGCTGAGCCGCGTCGCGTCCAGGTGCTTCATTCTTCTTCGTCGAGATAGGGGTTCTATGGCTGGTAATGCGCAGCAGCAGTCGCGTCTCAAGGAGTTGATCGCGCGCGGCAAGGAACAGGGTTACCTGACCTATGCCGAGGTCAACGATCACCTGCCCGAGGATATCGCTGATCCCGAACAGGTGGAAGACATCATCAGCATGATCAACGATATGGGCATCAAGGTCGCGGAAGAAGCGCCCGATGCCGATACCTTGATGATGTCTGATTCCTCCACTGACGAGTCTGCCGCCGAAGAGGCCGTTGCCGCCCTCGCCGCGGTGGAAAGCGATGTGGGACGCACCACCGACCCTGTCCGCATGTACATGCGTGAGATGGGCACCGTGGAACTCCTGACCCGCGAAGGCGAAATCAAGATCGCCAAGCGGATCGAGGAGGGCACGCGTGAGGTGATGTCGTCGCTGGCATTCTTGCCGGGGGCAGTCGACTCCATCCTGGAAGCCTACGACGGCACTCTGGGCGAAGACGGCGGACGTCTGTCCGATCTCTTCTCCGGTTTCATCGACCCTGACGAAGGCGTGCCGGGTGTCGCTGAAGTCGAAGTCGAGGAAGTCGAAGAGATACCCGAGGGCGAAGAGTCCGAAGGCGACGAAGACGAAGACGACGATTCCGCCTCTGAAGGTGGCCCGGACCCCGAGCTGGCCCGCGTCCGCTTCGAGCAGATCCGTGAACAGAACGAGGCGACCAAGGCCGCCATCGAGAAGTACGGTTCCGGCTCTGCCGAGGCGAAAGCCGAACAGGACCGTCTTGCCGAGCTGTTCTCGCCGATCAAGCTGGTGCCCAAGCACTTCGAGCGTCTGGTCGGTCAGGTTCGCGTGTCCGTCGAGCAGGTGCGCGAGCAGGAAAAGGTCATCCTGCAGATCTTCGTCAAGCGCGGCAAGGTGCCTCGCAAGAGCTTCATCAAGGCCTTCCCGGGCCACGAGTCCGACATGGACTGGTTCGACAGCTTCATCGGTGGCAGCAAGAAGTACGCCGACAAGCTCGAGCCGTTCCGTGCCGACGTGCTGCGTGCCCAGCGCAAGATCGCCTTCGAGCAGGACATGGTCCAGCTGCCGGTCAGCGAGCTGAAGGAAGTGAACCGTCGCCTGTCGATCGGTGAAGCCAAGGCGCGTCGTGCCAAGAAGGAAATGGTCGAGGCCAACCTGCGTCTGGTCATCTCCATCGCCAAGAAGTACACCAACCGTGGTCTGCAGTTCCTGGATCTCATCCAGGAAGGCAACATCGGTCTGATGAAGGCTGTGGACAAGTTCGAGTACCGTCGTGGTTACAAGTTCTCGACCTACGCCACCTGGTGGATCCGTCAGGCGATCACTCGCTCCATCGCGGACCAGGCGCGCACCATCCGTATTCCGGTGCACATGATCGAGACCATCAACAAGCTGAACCGTGTCTCGCGTCAGATGCTGCAGGAAATGGGTCGCGAGCCGACGCCGGAAGAGTTGGGCGAGCGTCTCGAGATGCCGGAAGACAAGGTGCGTCGCGTGCTCAAGATCGCCAAGGAGCCCATCTCCATGGAGACGCCGATCGGTGACGATGATGATTCGCACCTGGGTGACTTCATCGAGGACGGCACCATGGTCTCGCCGATCGACTCCGCCACCGGCGAAGGTCTGATCGAAGCGACCCGCGGCATCCTGTCCGGCCTGACCGCACGTGAAGCCAAGGTGCTGCGCATGCGCTTCGGTATCGACATGAACACCGACCATACCCTCGAGGAAGTCGGCAAGCAGTTCGATGTCACCCGTGAGCGTATCCGTCAGATCGAAGCGAAAGCGCTGCGCAAGCTGCGTCACCCGTCACGCTCCGAGTCACTGCGTTCCTTCATGGAAGAGTGATCTGAAGCGCTCGGGGCCACGCCTAAACTGCTGGCCTCGCTGACAAGACAACGCCCGCCCCCATGCGAATGGGAGGCGGGCGTTGTCGTTTGTGGGGCTTTTCGTTACGGGCTTTTCGTTACGGGCTTTTCTTTGCGTGGCTTTCTCTACGGGTCATGTCACCTTCGAGCTGTGTCGTTCCAGAGCTGCGTGATGTGCCCTGGGGGTTATCAGGCGCCGTGGCGCAACTGGTGAGACGAAGGCGTTGCCGCCACGCTGAAGACGACACGGCCCTTGATGCACTGACGGGAGACCGGCCCCATCTGCTCGCTGCTCAAGCCGTCGGGGTGCTCGCCACGTAGCCACAGGCGGCCGTTGTCGTCGATGCGATGCAGGCGCTTGACCAGCTGGCCGAGCCTGGGATGTTCCACCACGACGGTGGCGCCGGGCGTCAATCGCCAGCGACTGGGCCAGCGCATGCTGATGATGAGGCTGTGCTGCGGGAGACTGGGGGCAAGACTATGACCGTGCAAGCGGTAGCTACTGAACCAGCGCATGTGAGGCTCCTTGAGAATGAGGGCATGACACGGTCAAGATCCTGTCGGTGCTTTCCTGTGGCAGTGGCGATAGTTGAATTGTATCCACTGCTTAGTAAAATATAATCATTCTCATTTGATGTCCAGCCGTTTTCCGTCAGTGCCTCGCGCAATGGCTATCGAGAGACGGTTGTCTAGCGCAGCGTGTCGAGCAGAGACTGTTGAGAGAAGACTGTCGAGCAGAGACTGTCTCGCGAAGCCTGTTGAGAGTAGAAACGAAAAAAAGCCGCGGCTCTGGTGAGCAGCGGCTTCTGGGAGAGTCACGGGTCTGTCTGTCTCTTGCGCTTCGTGCTGTGCTTCATGTCATGTCACGTCACTTCGCGTTGTTTCATGGGGCAGGGCGAAGTGACGGTCGTGCGACAGGTCATGCGCGCAGCTCGGCAAGAGGGTTTTGCTGCCGGGCTCAGTCGTTGGCGTTGAGCTCACGCAGCAGGGCGCGGCGCTGGCGGCCCATGCGGATCGCCAGCAGCACGATCTCGATCACGGCGATGGCCATCAGGGTGTAGCCGAACAGTTCGGTGACTTCCTCGGCGGCATTCTTGACCGAACGCAGGTAGGAGTCCCCCATCAGGGTTTCCCAGAATTCCGAGCGGCCGTAGAGGCGTGAGAAGACGTAGGTCGCCAGGAAGCCGGCGCCGAACAGGCCGAACGCGAAGCTGCGGCCGAAGTGCTCGAACTCGGCAATGAAGCGGCTGCGGTTGCGCCATACGCCGATGATGACCGGGATCGCGACCACGCTGACCAGGAACTGCCAGCTGCCATCGCCGAGCATGCCGTCGAGCAGGGCGTCCTGCTCACGGATCAGGGACGCCGCGAACAGGCCGAACAGCAGCAGGCTGATGGTGCGCAGGTCCGGCAGGCGTGAATGCACCAGCCACATGGTGGCTGCGCTCAACGCCAGCAGGGTGCTCTGCATGTGTTCTGTCCAGCTGGCTTCGCTGAAGCCGACATCACCGAAGTGGTGGGCATCATGCATGACCAGCGACATCATCGCGGCCACCAGCGGCGCATAGATGGCCAGGCGCAGGCAGGCTTGCATGAAGAGCGAAGTGGGCTTGCGCCCATACAGCGGCTGTTCGGCGCTGATGGGGAGCGGGACAGCGTTATGGTGCTGGGTATGCGAAGTCAGGCGAGACAAGGGACTCTCCGGACAGTCCATGGACTGCCTGTCAGGGTGAGGGTGTTGTTTGCCTGCTCATTATAACGATGCAAAGGTGCTCAGTTAATATTCTGGTAAGAAAACTGTGAGATTCCATTTCAGCATCGATGTTGCGCCGAGCGGAAATGTTCGTCAGCTCTGACGTAACCGATCCCGCTCGGCTTCCTCGACGATCCAGTCATGCACGGCCTGGATGCGGCCATCATCCAGGGTGCCGTGGGGATGGACGATGACGTAGCGCTTGCCGGTCAGCACCCGCTGCGCGAAGGGCGCGATCAGCGTGCCGCGTGACAGCTCGTCGGTGATCAGCGTGCGCCTTGCCATCGCGACTCCCATGCCGGCGATGGCAGCCTCCATCGACAGGTGGTTGCGGTTGAAGGTATAGCCACGCTGAACGTTGATCTCGGGCGCGCCGATGCTGGCCAGATAGAATTCCCACTCGGCGTGGTCGTGACTGCCGCGCCAGGCGGTGATGTCGTGCAGCAGTGGATACCAGGCGAGGTCCTCTGCGCTGCGCAGTGGCGGGCGGCCGCGCATCAGGCCGGGATGGCAGACGGGGAAGATCTCCTCTTCCATCAGGTCGGTGACCTGCATACCCGGGTAGTGGCCGTCGTTGAGGTCGACCGCCAGCTCGAAGTCACCCTCGCGCAGCGGCGAGTCACTGTCCTCGGCGCGCACGTGCAGCTCGATATCCGGAAAGCGTGCCTGTAGGCGCGGCAGTCGGGGCGCCAGCCATTTGGAGAGAAATGACGGCACCGAACGCAACCTGAGCACACCGCTCATCAAGCCGCTGCGCAGCCGTTTGACCTCCAGCCCCACCGCGCTATAGGACTGCTCCACCACACGCGCCAGTCGCGCGCCTTCCCCTGTCAGCTCTAGTCCGCGTGAACGACGCAGAAACAGCTTGAAGCCCAGCCGCTCCTCCAGCTGCTTGATCTGCTGACTCACCGCGCCGGTGGTGACGTGCAGTTCTTCTGCCGCACGCGTGAAGGAGCCATGACGCGCGGCGCAGGCGAAGACCTGCAGCCAAGCATGGGTCTGACCATTCAGGTGGCGCAGGCTCGGTGTGGTGGCGGGCGTGCCGGTCGCCGTCGGCGGCGCGGCGGGGCCAGTACCAGGCGTGTTGTCGAGGGAAGACGTCATGGGCGGGTCTCATGCAAGCGCTGGAGGCAGATAGTGAGGGAGAAGCCGCGATGGCCAGATGCAGATGGCGGTGATAGCTAAAGGCATCAGGGCACAAGGTGGCGCGAAGAGCATAGTTTACGCCGTTTTTGATGCATAGAGTTTAGTCAGACTAAACCGACGACCAATTTTTATGGTTTGTCGCGTCCTGTCCCCATCCATCATCATTGCCTCATCCACTGGCAGGCGCTCAGGCGCGGCGAGTTTCCGAGATGAGGTGTTGTCATGTCCATCAGTGTATTTGATCTCTTCAAGGTCGGTGTCGGCCCCTCCAGCTCGCACACCGTCGGCCCGATGCGTGCTGCCGCGCAGTTCGTCGAGACCCTGCGCTCGCGTGACCAGCTGGAGCGCGTGGCGCGAATCGAGGTGCAATTGCATGGTTCGCTGTCTGCCACCGGCGTAGGCCATGGCACCGACAAGGCGACCATCCTCGGCCTGATGGGCGAGCTGCCGGAAACGATCGACCCTGCGATCATCGACCCCTGCATCGAAGAGCTGCTGGAGTCCCAGACACTGCTGCTCGACAACCGCATCGCGGTGCCCTTCGTGTGGGTGCGTGACATGCAGTGGCACGATGCGCCGCTGCCGTATCACCCCAATGCCATGCGTCTGATCGCCTACGGCCATCGCGATGAGCTGTATCGCAATGTCTATTACTCGGTGGGCGGCGGTTTCGTGGTCGACGAAGTCGAGGCCGCGCGTGACCCGCTGCTGGAAGACGAAAGCCTGCGTCTGCCGTATGAATTCAACACCGCCAATGAGCTGCTGGCGCTGTGTCGCATGCACAAGATGCGCATCAGCGAGCTGATGATGGCCAACGAATGTGCGCTGCGCAGTGAGACCCAGGTACGGCGTGGGCTCTGGCGCATCTGGGAAGTGATGAACGAGTGCATCGACAACGGCCTGACGCATGAAGGCGTGCTGCCCGGCGGTCTCAACGTCAAGCGTCGTGCCAAGCGTCTGCATGCACGTCTGCTGGATGTGGAATCCAGCAAGTCGATCATCACCTCGACTTTCTCGGCGATGGACTGGGTCAACCTGTTCGCGCTGGCGGTCAATGAAGAGAACGCGGCCGGTGGTCGCATGGTGACGGCGCCGACCAATGGCGCGGCCGGCATCATCCCGGCGGTGCTCAGCTATTACATGAAATTCCAGGAAGATGCTCGCGAGGAGGACGTGGTCGATTTCCTGCTCACGGCAGCCTCGGTGGGCATCCTGTGCAAGAAGAACGCCTCCATCTCCGGCGCGGAAGTCGGTTGTCAGGGCGAGGTGGGCTCCGCCTGCGCCATGGCGGCCGCCGGGCTTGCCGAGCTGATGGGCGCGACGCCGGAACAGGTCGAGAACGCGGCGGAAATCGGTCTCGAACACAACCTGGGGCTGACCTGTGACCCGATCGGCGGCCTGGTGCAGATTCCCTGCATCGAGCGCAATGCGATTGCCTCGGTCAAGGCGATCAATGCCGCCCAGATGGCGATGTGTGGCGATGGCGATCATTTCGTCTCGCTGGACAAGGCGATCCGCACCATGCGTGACACCGGCCGCGACATGCAGGACAAGTACAAGGAGACCTCCAAGGGCGGTCTCGCGGTCAACGCCATCGAATGCTGATACGACCGCTAGCCACTGGCAGGCTCCCTGACCTGGACTGGACTGGACTGAGTCTGACTGAATTGAGTCTGCGTGAATTTAACCCGCGCTATGTGAACCTGTGTGATGTGAGCCTGAGTCGAACTGCCATGACTTTCCGCCGGAGGCCTGCCGCCTCCGGCCAAACCCGTTGTCTCTTGTCAGGTACATGACCTCCGGCCAGAGGTCATGATCTCGGCAACCCTCGTTGACGCCTCTTCGGCGCGGTATTCCGCGACGGACAGGCGTCTTTTTTATGGCGGAAATAGCGCTCATCTCGACGGTTCGGCTCGGTTTGGTGGGGGAATCTGCCAGCCTTGAGATGTCTCGGGAGGGCTGCATTGTAAAGCAGTCGCTGATATATCGGCTATTGGTCGAGTGAGCGCGCTTGCCGCTGGCAGCGCGCTTCTCACTGTTCTAGTTTACGTTAACGTCAGTTGCGCCGGTCGCAACGATGGTGCGTATCGAGGACCTGTCAGTGGCGTCTGTTGATGGCGCCTGTGAATAGCGCCTGTTGATGCTGCGTGTCGATGACGAGCCGCGATGTTGCGGCGACCAGCGCTGACGAACAGCCCTCATGTCTCTTGGAAGACACAGACCACCGGCTTGCCGGTCAGGACGGAGTACTGACATGCCATCACCGCCCATTCAGGGGCCGCGTGCCAGCGGGGGCGCATCAGCGACAGCCCCGATTCTCGAGACGCGTGGCTTGAGCAAGGACTTTCGAGGTTTCACGGCCGTCGATGACGTCAATCTCCAGGTGCAGGAAGGGCATATCCATGCCTTGATCGGCCCCAATGGCGCCGGCAAGACGACAGTCTTCAATCTGCTGACGCGCTTTCTGCCGGCCACCCGCGGCGAGATTCTCTATCGCGGCAAATCCATCACTCGCATGAAGTCGCATGAGATCGCGCGCCTTGGGTTGGTGCGCTCCTTCCAGATATCGGCGGTGTTTTCCCAGATGACGGTGCTCGAGAACGTGCGGGTCGCCCTGCAACGCCCCCAGGGCACCTCGTTTCATTTCTGGAAGCCGGAACGCAGCCTCGACAGCCTGAACGAGCAGGCATTGCATCTGCTGGAGCAGGTAGGGCTGCGCGATGACGCCCACCGTGTGACCGCCAGTCTGCCCTATGGCCGCAAGCGCGCGCTGGAGCTGGCGACCACGCTGGCGCTTGAGCCCACGGTGATGCTGCTGGACGAGCCGACCCAGGGCATGGGCGCCGAGGATGTGGACCGCGTGGTCGAGCTGATTCGTGTCGCGGCGCGGGGCCGTACGGTGCTGATGGTCGAGCACAATCTGAGCGTGGTCAGCCGTCTGTGCGATCGCATCAGCGTGCTGGCGCGCGGCCGGGTGCTGGCGGAAGGCGACTACGCCAGTGTGTCGGCCAATCCCGAGGTGCGTGAAGCGTATCTGGGCAGTGAAGCGCCCGAGTCCACGGCGGATGAGCACAAGGAGGTTTCATGACGGTGGTTATGGAGCAGGCAACGGACAGGCAAGCCTCGGCGGCCGACTCGCCAATGGGGGAAGAGCAGCTCTGCCTGCGCGAGCTGAACGCCTGGTATGGCGAGTCCCATGTGCTGCATGGCGTCAACATGACGGTGCGGCGCGGCGAGCTGGTGACCTTGCTGGGTCGCAACGGGGCCGGTCGCAGCAGCACGCTGCGCGCGATCATGAACATGGTCGGCCGGCGCAGCGGCGACATCCTCATCAAGGGGCAGGACAGCATGGGGCTGGCGCCGCATCGCATCGCCCATCTCGGTGTCGGCTTCTGCCCCGAGGAGCGCGGCATCTTCGCCAGCCTGAGCGTCGAGGAGAATCTGCTGCTGCCACCGCTGGTCAAGAGCACAGGACATGACCAGGGCCGGAGCCAGGGCCAGGGCATGTCGCTGGATGAGCTCTATGCGCTGTTCCCCAATCTGCATGAGCGGCGCACCAGTCAGGGCACGCGCCTCTCCGGTGGCGAGCAGCAGATGCTGGCGTTGGCGCGCATCCTGCGCACCGGGGCGGATCTGCTGCTGCTGGATGAGATCACCGAGGGTCTGGCGCCGGTCATCAACCAGAAGCTGGCCGAAGTGCTGATGATGCTGAAGGCGCGCGGCATGACCATCGTGCTGGTGGAGCAGAACTTCCGCTTTGCCGCACCGCTGGCCGACCGTCATTACCTGATGGAGCACGGCACCATTCTGGAAGAGATCAGCGCGGCCGAATTGCCGGCCCGCCACGAATATCTGCACAAGGTACTGGGGGTCTGAGCTCCCGCTCGGGCTGAGCTGCACAGGGCTGGCCGCCATGCACTCGCCAATCTGAAGTCCGTACGTCTCATCACAACAATCACAATATTGCCGGGCAATCCGGTCTGGAGATGTCATGCACGCCACCGCTTCATGCAACGCCACTGCTACATCCAACGCCACTGCTACCTCCAACGCCACCCCTGTCGCGTCACCGTTGTCACGCCGCATCACGGCGGCCACACGCCGGCGCCTGTTGCCGCTGTCCGCGCTCATGATGGGGTCACTGCTGTCGGCGGGAATCGCGCAGGCCGATATCAGCGACGGCGTGATCAAGATCGGCTATCTGGCCGACATGTCGGGCACCTATCGTGACCTGGCCGGCCCGGGCGGTCTCGATGCGCTCAAGATGGCCGTCGAGGACTTCGGCGGCAGCGTCAACGGCATGCCGATCGAGGTATTGAGTGCCGATGACCGCAACAGCGCCGATGTCGGCGCCAATACGGTGCGCGGCTGGATCGATCAGCAGAATGTCGACATGGTCGCCGGACTGGTGGCCTCATCGGTGAGCATCGCGGTGACGCGGATTCTCGCCGAACAGGACACGCTGGGAATCGTTTCCGGCTCGGCGGCTTCCAGCATCACCAATGAGCATTGCACGCCCAATCATGTCCACTGGGTGTATGACACCTACCCGCTGGCGCATGGCACGGCCAAGGCGATCGTCGATGAAGGCGGCGATAGCTGGTTCCTGCTGACCGCGGACTACGCCTTCGGTCATGCCCTGGAAGGCGATGTGGAAAAGGTGGTGAACGAGAACGGCGGCACCATCGTCGGCAAGGTACGTCATCCGTTCCCGACCAGTGATTTCTCCTCCTACATCCTGCAAGCGCAGGGCTCCGGGGCCAAGATCGTCGGGCTGGCCAACGCCGGGTCGGACACCGTCAATGCGCTGACTACGGCGAGCCAGTTCGGCGTGGTGCAGGCCGGGCAGTCGCTGGCGGGGCTGTTGATCTTCCTCAATGACGTGCATGCCCTGGGGCTTGAGGTGGCGCAGGGGCTGCAGCTCACCACCGGCTGGTACTGGGACCTCAATGACGAGACACGTGCCTGGTCCCAGCGCTATCACGAGCGCAATGAGCGCAAGCCGACCATGGTGCAGGCCGGTATCTACTCCAGCACCCTGCATTACTTGAATGCGGTCGCGGCCACTGGCAGCGATGACACTGCCACCGTGCGCGCCAAGATGGGCGAGACGCCGGTCAACGACATGTTCGCCAACAACGGCACCATCCGTGCCGATGGGCGCATGGTGCACGACATGTATCTGGTCAAGGTCAAGGCGCCCTCCGACTCCCAAGGCGAGTGGGATGTCTATGACGTGATCCGCACCATTCCCGGCGCTGAAGCCTACCGACCGCTGGCGGACAGCCAGTGCGAGCTGGTCAAGGGCTGAAGCCGAACGTCAGTCGAGTCGCTGAGGCGTATGGCATGGCGCTGCCGGTCGGATGATCGGCAGCGCCGAGCGGCTGACGCGAATGGGTGCTGAAAAGGAATGTGCGGATGACCATGATTTTTGGAATACCCCTGATGGTGCTGTTCGGTCAGCTGATGCTGGGGCTGATCAACGGTGCCTTCTATGCATTGCTGAGCCTTGGGCTGGCGGTGATCTTCGGTCTGTTGCGCATCATCAACTTCGCGCATGGTGCCCAGTACATGCTGGGCGCCTTCGCGGCGCTGCTGGGAGCGCAATATCTGGGGCTCAACTACTGGGCGGCGCTGATCGTGGTGCCGCTGGTGGTGGGAGCATTGGGCATCGTGGTCGAGCGTCTACTTCTGCGGCGCATCCAGCATCTTGATCACCTCTATGGCCTGTTGCTGACCTTCGGGCTGGCGCTGATCTTCGAGGGCACGCTGGTGAATCTGTTCGGTGTCTCGGGGTCGAGCTATCCGATCCCCGAGGCGCTGAGTGGCGGCTTCAAGCTGAGCTTCATGTTCCTGCCCACCTACCGTGCCTGGGTGCTGGTGGCGGCATTGGTGGTCTGCTTCGGAGTCTGGTTCCTGATCGAGCGCACGCGCCTCGGTGCCTATCTGCGCGCGGGAACCGAGAATCCCGAGCTGGTGCAGGCCTTCGGCATCAATGTGCCCTTGATGGTGTCGCTGACCTACGGACTCGGTGTGGCGCTTGCCGCCTTCGCCGGCGTGCTGGCCGCGCCCTTGTATCCCGTCTCGCCGACCATGGGCTCGAGCCTGCTGATCGTGGTGTTCGCGGTGGTGGTCATCGGCGGGATGGGCTCGATTCTCGGCGCCATCCTCACCGGGCTCGCGATGGGGCTGATCGAGGGGCTGACCAAGGTGTTCTATCCCGAGGCCGCCAATACCGTGATCTTCGTCGTGATGGTGATGGTGTTGATGCTTCGCCCTGCCGGGCTGTTCGGAAAGGAGGCCTGACATGGCCGTACTGCAACAGGATCACCAGGCCGCGCGTGCAGGCAGCGCGCCGCGCAGAATCACCCCGCTGGGCGTGCTGTATCTCGTGCTGTTCCTGCTCGGGTTGCTGGCACCCTGGGTCGCCTATCCCGTCTTTCTGATGAAGATTCTGTGCTTTGCGCTGTTCGCCAGCGCCTTCAATCTGCTGCTCGGCTTCGTGGGGCTGCTGTCCTTCGGGCATGCCGCCTTCCTGGCCACGGGCGCCTATATCACCGGCTTCTTGCTCGCGGAATATCCGGGCCTGAGTCCGGCGCTGGGCATCGTGGCCGGTACGCTCGGCGCGGTAGTGCTGGGGACGCTGTTCGGGGCGCTGGCCATCCGGCGACAGGGCATCTACTTCGCGATGATCACGCTGGCCCTGGCCCAGATGATGTTCTTCTTCTTCATCCAGGCGCCGTTCACCCACGGAGAAGATGGCCTGCATGGCGTGCCGCGCGGTGAGCTGTTCGGCGTGTTCGATCTGGCGAACAACCACACCCTCTATTACTTCGTGTTCGCGATCTTCGTGGCGGCCTTTGCCCTGATCCGGCGCGTGGTGCATTCCCCCTTCGGTCAGGTGCTGAAGGCCATCCGCGAGAATGAACCGCGCGCCATCTCGCTGGGCTATCACACCGATGCTTACAAGCTGGTGGCCTTCGTGCTGTCGGCGGGGCTGGCGGGCCTGGCGGGAGCGACCAAGACGCTGGTGTTCCAGCTCGCCTCGCTGGGTGATGCCAGCTGGCACATGTCGGGGGAGGTGATCCTGATGACATTGCTGGGCGGCGTCGGCACGCTGCTCGGGCCACTGGTGGGCTCCGGGCTGGTCATCGGGCTGCAGCATCAGTTGGCGCAATCCGCGCTGGGGGATTGGGTCAGCGTGATTCTGGGCGCCATCTTCGTGGTCTGCGTGCTCAGCTTCCGCAGCGGCATCATCGGGGAATGTCAGCGCTGGATCGCGCGTCGTCAGCAGCGGGAAGATAAATGAGTGGCGAGGCGGCGAGAAGGAAAAGCGAGAAGCACGAAGGGAGATCAGCAAGACAGAGTGAGTGGCCTATCGTGCTCTGAAGCAAAGAAATCAATGACTTGCCGATGACTTCAGGCATAAAAAAAGTCCACCCCAAATAGGGTGGACTTAAATGCCATTGTATATCGAGGGGGATACGCCGGTCCCGGATCCTCGACTCAGCAATGAGCACGCCATGCGAGATAGCCGCCATTTGTCATCTCGCTGTATAGACTGCATGCCCGATGCCAGCTTTTTGGTATTCCCAATAAAAACAATGGCTTGAGGTATTGGTGCCTGTTTGTGGGCTGCCAGGTGGCGGTCAGATGACTCGAGGCGTGCGCGCTGTTGGGCGATTCATGGTGCGTTGCAGCATGGTTGTGCACCAAATGCGTGCCGTTTTTCGAGCATATCCGTACGTCATCAATAACTTATGTGGCTTGCGGGTGTGGATAGCGGGTGTGGCTAGCAGGCATCGTCTGTCCGCTGGCACTGTACCTGTACCTCGCCGCCAGCCAGACGCACAGGCCACACCGTCAATGCGAGTGTGTCGTCGTCGAGGCATTGGCCATCACTGAGTCGATAGCGCTGCTTGTAGAGTGGCGAGATCACCAGCGGCTCTCCGGCGTGATCGCCCAGTAGGCCACGGGCAATCACGTTGGCGCCTGACACCGGATCATTATGGTCGATGGCGAACAGCGTGAGGTCATCGCTGTCGACTGTGGCCGGCAGCGTGAACAGGGCGATCTGGCGGGCCTGGCCGTCCGCCTCAAGCCAGGCGGCCACGCCGGAGCCCGGCACCAGGTCCTCGCGCTGGCAGAGTGTCACCCAGCGTAGCGGCGACTGTGTCGCGGCAGAGGTGTCCTGTGTTGCAGAGGACGGGCTGGAGAGCGGAGTGGAAAATGTCGTGGCGAGTGCAGGCGATGTCATGAGCGTACCTCCGTGGCCAGGTGGGTCGTTGACTGAGGTTGATGTTCTGCCACTGCTTCGCGGGCGCCACCGTCGCTGGTGATCAGATTGCCACTGGCCAGTTCATCGCGGCTGGCGGGGCGAATCTGGTCACGCTCAACGATATTGACCACGTCAGGGTCCGGGCGCTGGTCATTCACATAGCTGCGGAAGCGCTTGAGCTTCTCGGGGCTCTTGAGCGCATTGGCCCATTCGCATTCGTAGCGGTCCACCACCTGCTGCATCTGCTCTTCGAGGGTCTCGCCGAGCCCCAGGCTGTCCTCGAGAATCACCTCTTTCAGATAGTCGAGGCCGCCCTCGAGGCCCTCGCGCCAGACGGAGGTGCGCTGCAGGCGGTCGGCGGTGCGGATGTAGAACATCAGGAAGCGGTCGATGGTGCGGATCAGACTCTCGTCATCCAGGTCGGTCGCGAACAGCTCGGCATGACGCGGGCGCATGCCGCCGTTGCCGCAGACGTAGAGGTTCCAGCCGTTCTCGGTGGCGATCACGCCGACATCCTTGCTCTGGGCCTCGGCGCATTCACGGGTACAGCCGGAGACGGCGAACTTGAGCTTGTGCGGTGAACGCAGGCCCTTGTAGCGGTCTTCCAGCGTCAGCGCCATCGCCATGCTGTCCTGTACGCCATAGCGACACCAGGTGCTGCCGATGCAGGATTTCACCGT
Organism: Cobetia amphilecti; assembly: GCF_020217465.1. Classification (GTDB taxonomy): domain Bacteria; phylum Pseudomonadota; class Gammaproteobacteria; order Pseudomonadales; family Halomonadaceae; genus Cobetia; species Cobetia amphilecti. The sequence goes on along the minus strand of NZ_CP084115.1, from coordinate 3,586,685 downwards.
GCGGGTGGACTTGCCGTAGGCGTGGCCGGTCTCGAAGCCGGCGGCGATCAGCTCGCTCCAGATGTCCGGCAGTTCATGCAGCTGGGCCCCGAAGAGGTCGATGCGCTGACCGCCGGTGATCTTGGTATAGAGGTTGTAACGCTTGCCGATCTCGCCGATGGCGATCAGCTTGTCCGGCGTGATCTCGCCGCCGGGGATGCGCGGCACTACGGAATAGGTGCCGTTCTTCTGCATGTTGGCCATGAAGGTGTCATTGGTGTCCTGCAGCGGAATGTGCGAGGACTCGGTGATCGGCGCGTTCCAGCACGAGGCCAGAATCGAGCCCACCGCCGGCTTGCAGATCTCGCAGCCCAGGGCGTCCGGATGGCGGCCGTGGCTGGCCATCAGCTCGGCGAAGGTCTCGATGCCTTCGACGCGCACCAGCGAGTAGAGCTCCTGGCGTGTGTGCGCGAAGTGCTCGCACAGTGAGCGATCGACCTCGACGCCACGACTTTCCAGCTCGGCATCCACCACCTTCTTGAGCAGCGCCGCACAGCCTCCGCAGCCGGTGCTGGCCTTGGTGCAGGCCTTGATGGCGCCCAGGTCACTGTTGCCGGCATCGATGGCGTTGCAGACATCGCCCTTGGAGACGTTGTGGCAGGAGCACAGCGTGGCGCTGTCGGGCAGGGCATCCGCGCCCAGCGTGATAGCTTCGCCACTGGCATCCGGCAGGATGAGTGTCGCCGGGTCCTTGGGTGCCGTGATGCCATTGGTGACGTACTGCAGCAGGGTGTCGTAGCGCGAGTTGTCGCCGATCAGTACCGCGCCCAGCACCTGCTTGCGGTCCTGCGAGACGATCAGGCGGCGATAGACACCGTAGGCCTCGTCACAGTAGCGATAGCTGATCGCGCCCTCGCTCTTGCCATGGGCGTCGCCGATGGAACCGACATCCACGCCCAGCAGCTTGAGCTTGGTGGACATGTCGGCACCCTGGAAGCGGAAGCTCTCCTGAGAGGCGCTTGCCGCATCGCCAGCGCTTGCGGCCAGCAGGGACGCCACGCCGCGGGCCATCTGATAGCCCGGCGCGACCAGCCCGAAGATGCGTGATTGCCACAGAGCGCACTCGCCGATGGCGAAGATTTCCGGGTCCGAGGTGCGGCATTCGTCATCGATGATGATGCCGCCACGCTCGCCGATCTCGAGGCTGGCGCTGCGTGCCAGCGCGTCCTGAGGACGGATGCCGGCGGAGAACACGATCAGGTCGGTCTCCAGATACTCGCCATCGGCGAAGTTCATCCGCCACTGATGTTGCTCGCCGGGCACGATCTCGGTGGTGGCGCGATTGAGGTGCACCCCCACGCCCAGCGCAGTGATGTGTTGCTTGAGCGCAAGGCCGCCATCCTCATCCAGCTGCACCGGCATCAGGCGTGGCGCGAATTCGACGACATGCGCTTCCAGGCCGAGTGACTTGAGGGCATTGGCGGCTTCCAGCCCCAGCAGGCCACCGCCGACCACCACGCCATGTGTCTTGCCATCGGCGGCAGCGCGAATCTGATCAAGATCCTCCAGGGTGCGGTAGACCAGACGATTGCTGGCGGCAGCCTCGCTTCCCGGCTCACCGAGGCCCTGGATGGGCGGCACGAAGGGGGTCGAGCCGGTCGCCAGCACCAGGCTGTCGTAGGGGTAGCGCCCGCGCGTGGTGATGACATGGCCGCCATCGCGGTCGATGGCGGTGACACACTCGTCGAGGTGCAGGGTGACGCCCGCCTTGCGGTAGTCGTCGGCGGTGCCGAGCGCGAGAGATTCGGCATCACGCCCGGTGAAATACTCCGAGAGATGCACGCGGTCGTAGGCGATGTGGCGTTCTTCGCCGAAGACATGAATCTGGTAGTGCGCGGTGGCGCCCAGTGCGATCAGCTGCTCGACGCAGTGATGGCCAACCATGCCATTGCCGATGATGATCAGGTGTTTCATGCGGCCTCCTCGAAGGTGTCAGGGGTGTTGTCGGTCTTGTCTGTGGTGTCGCGATCACGATGCTGGTCTGTCATGTCTTGAGTGCCCGGCTTGCCGCTGGGGTCATCGGGCGCCGTCGGCGGGCCGTCCTGGGTCAGTCCTGCGAGGGCTTCCGCCGGCATCAGCAGGAGGTCTTCGCGAATCCTGGTCAGTGGCGTGCCGGCCTTGAGCGCTTCGAACAGGGCGTTGCCGGCACTGACGTCGCCGTAGAGCACCACGCCGACCAGGCGCTCCTCGCGCAGCAGCAGTCGGCGGTAGTCGCCCAGGGCGTGGTCCTGATAGACCAGCACCTCGTCATTCGGCTGGGGGGCAAGCTCGCCGCAGCTGTAGAGGTCGATGCCGCTGACCTTGAGGCGCGTCGCCAGTGGCGCATTGCGATAGGGCGGGGTCGGTTGCGCGAGAAGCTGGCGGGCGAGCGCTTCGATCTGCGCCCAGATGGGCTCGATCAGGCCGAAGGTCTCGCCATCCACCTCACAGCATTCGCCCAACGCGTGAATGTGCGGATCACTCGTGAGCAGATGGCCATCGACCTGGATGGCGCGCTGACAGGCCAGCCCCGCAGCACGCGCAAGCTCGATTTCGGGGCGGATGCCGGTGGCGGCGATAGTCAGTCCGGCGTGCAGTTCGCGGCCATCCTCAAGGCGTACGCCGCTGATGCGGCCCGCCGGGGACTCGAGCCACTCTTCGAGGTGCGCGCCAGTGATGATGTCGAGGCCACGCCCGCGAAGTTCCCGCTCCAGAAGTTCGGCCGCGACCTCATCCAGCTGACGGTTCATCAGACGCTCGCTGCGCTGCAGTAGCGTCACCTCAAGACCACCCTTGCGCAGGCCCTCGGCGGCCTCGAGCCCGAGCAGCCCGCCGCCGATGACCAGTGCGCCGGCGCCCTCATGCCGTCCAGCAAGACAGGCGGCCTGCATCTGCTCGACATCCTTCAGGTCGCGAAAGCCCATCAGTCCCGGCGGCCAGTCATTGGCGGACGATGCCTCTGGCAGATGAGCGGGCAGATGAGCGGGCAGAGGCAGGGGCAGCGCCGGACGTGAGCCGGTCGCGATCACCAGCCGCTGATAGGGGATGCGGCCGCCGCTGGCGGTCTCGACACAGCGGGCGGCGCGATCGATCTGGCTGACGGGGTCGCCGCTGATTCGTGTGATGCCGTGCCGCGAGAACCAGTCGGCCTGCTGGCTGATCAGGCCTTCGGTTCGTGTCTCGCCGGCCAATAGCGGCGAGAGCTGAATGCGGTTGTAGGGGAGGTGGGGCTCCTCGCCGATCACCGTGACCGGCCAGGGCAGCTGCTGATCAGGGCTCAGCGAGACCAGCTGCTCCAACAGCTTCTGCGCCGCCATGCCGTGGCCGATGATGACCAGTGCTGGCGTAGGCTCGCGGGTGGTAGATGACGGATGCATTCTGCCTCCTTGCGCTGACGTTCTGGACGCATAAAAAAAGCGCCTGCTTGCCGCCGTGATGTTCACGACGTCAAGCAGGCGCCTTTGCCTGGAAGATAAGGGCTAAGCATTGGATAGCGAGTTGCAGTGTCAGGTGACGATGTCGCTGTCACCCGCAACTGCGGCAGGTCTGGCGGACCGTTGGCTGCTGCATGTCACTCATCGGAGCGATGCGCTGCGAGACCTGCGATTCGGGGTCGTCATTGACCCAACCTGCCGATACTCAGGCGAATTCGGTGCCGCTTCAGAGAAAGTCGCTATTTTTCATTCACTTGCGGTTGAAGAGGCTCGAGGAGCTGTCCTGCCATGGCAGAGTCGGTCGCGGTTGTGGGGGGCATCAAGGCAGGGATTGGTGCAGTCGCATGCGCTGATGCACATGGCTGGTGCGTCAGCGATGCCTGGCGCTGGCCGTCTGGCGCTGTTCGCCTCCTGCTTCGGTAGCTCATGACGGCCAAGCGATTGTTATTTCTGATGATTGGTCAGGGTTGGTCTGTTAAGTGCGTCTGTCAGGTCATTGGTGTGATACCTGATTGAGGGTTCGCGACTCGGCAAGCTTCACTATTGCGAGACTCGCGAACCGGCCAACGGCGGCTCTTCAATCATGCACGCCATGTCGACGTCTCGAAGACGAGATTGCGCACCCATCGGCATGACGAGACCGTATCCATCATCAGTTTCCATTGTCAGTCTGCAGGGCAGACTAGGACTGACAACGACAGGCAAAGGCGCCTGATGACCGCACATTACGTGGCGGGTCATCAGGCGCCTTTTTTCATGCTTACTGCACCAGGGAGTGATGTCGATGCAGGCCAGCAAGCCCCAGAGCAAAAGTGAGTCTTCCCCCTGCAGCGCCTCGACGACCTGCCCGTATTGCGGTGTCGGGTGTGGCGTATCGCTTGAGCTGGAAACCCAGGTGCAGGAGGGCGGTGAGCTCAAGCGCAGCATCACCGCCGTCAGCGGCGACAACGACCATCCGGCCAATTACGGGCGTCTGTGCGTCAAGGGGTCTGCGCTTGCCGAGACGCTGTCATCCAGCGGCCGCCTGACGCAGCCTCAGATACGCGACGCCGCAGGCGTGCTGCGAGAGGTGAGCTGGGATACGGCGCTGGACCTGATCGCCGCTCGCTTCGGTGAGCTGCGCAGCACCCATGGTGGGGACAGCATCGCCGCCTATCTGTCGGGGCAGCTGTTGACCGAGGACTATTACCTCGCCAACAAGCTGTTCAAGGGCTTCATCGGTACGCCGCACCTGGATACCAATTCGCGGCTGTGCATGGCCTCGGCGGTCGTGGCGCACAAGCGTGCCTTCGGGGCAGACGCCGTGCCTTGCAGCTACGAGGATCTCGAGCGTGCCGAGCTGGTGGTGTTGGTCGGCAGCAATCTTGCCTGGAATCACCCGGTGCTGTTCCAGCGCCTCAAGCAGGCGCGTATCGACAATCCGCTGCTGCGTATCGTGGTGATCGACCCGCGCCTGACCGACAGCTGCGAGATCGCGGACCTGTATCTGGGCATTCGCCCCGGCAGCGATGCGCGCCTCTTCAATGGCTTGCTGGCCTATATGGCCGAGCGCGGACGCACCGATCGCCTCTATCTGGAGGCCCACACTCAGGGTTTCGATGCGGCGCTCAAGCAGGCGAAGCGTGACGACTGCTCGCTTTCCGCAATTGCGCGGGATTGCGATATCGATGTGGAGCGTCTCGAGACCTTCTATTACTGGTTCGCCACCCAGCTGCACGTGGTCACGCTGTTCTCCCAGGGCGTGAATCAATCGACCAGTGGCACCGACAAGGGCAATGCGATCATCAATTGCCATCTGGCAGGCGGCAAGATCGGGCTGCCGGGGGCGGGGCCGTTCTCCATCACAGGCCAGCCCAATGCGATGGGCGGCCGCGAAGTCGGTGGCCTGGCGAACCAGCTGGCGGCACATATGGATTACGACACGCCGGGTGCGCGGGCGCTGGTCAGCGAGTTCTGGCAGGCCCCGAACCTGCCCGAGGGGCCTGGTCACAAGGCGGTCGAGCTGTTCGCGGCGCTGGGGCGTGGCGAGATCAAGGCGCTGTGGATCATGGCGACCAACCCGGCGGTGAGCCTGCCGGATAGCGCACGAGTGCGTGCGGCGCTGGCGGCCTGCCCGCTGGTGATCGTTTCCGAGTGCATGGCCGACAGCGACACCCTCGCTTACGCCGATGTGGTGCTGCCGGCCAGCAGCTGGAGCGAGAAGGATGGCACCGTCACCAACTCCGAGCGCTGCATCTCGCGTCAGCGTGGCCTGCTGACTCCGCCGGGTGAGGCGCGTCACGACTGGTGGCAGCTGGCGGAGGTCGGCAAGCGCATGGGCTTTCAGGAGGCTTTCGACTACTCGGGGCCCCACGCGGTCTTCCGTGAGCACGCCCGCCTCTCGGGGTTTCGCAATTCTGCGCCGCGTCTCAAGGCCGGTCGCAAGCCATTGGCGACCTCCTCGGTCAAGCGGCTGTTCAACATCGCGCCGCTGGCGGAGCTGGATCGCGCGGGTTACGACGCGCTCAAGCCGATCCAGTGGCCGGTACGCCGCGGGGACAAGGGCGAGCTGATCGGCACGCCGCGCCTGTTCGAGGATGCCACCTTCAATACCCCCAATGGGCGCGCCCGCCTGGTGCCCGTGGTACCGCAATTGCCGCAACAGGCGCTGAGCGATGCGGCGCCGCTGCGCCTCAATACCGGGCGTATCCGTGATCAGTGGCACACCATGACGCGCACCGCGCGCAGTGCTCGCCTGATGAATCACCGGGCCGAGCCTTTCGTGGAGCTTCATCCGCAGGATGCGGCGGCTCGCGATTTGCAGGATGGCGGTCTCGCGCAGCTCAAGGGGCGTGAGGGGCAGGGCGGGCTGCGTGGAGATTATCGGGCTCGCGTCCGCATCAGCAGTGGTCAGCGTCGCGGGGAGGTATTCATTCCGATGCACTGGAGCGACCACTTCGCGAGTCACGCTCGGGCCGGTGCGCTGCTGGCGGGTCTCGTCGATCCCTTCTCCGGTCAGCCGGAATCCAAGCATGGCGCGGTCGAGGTCGTGCCATTGCCATGCGAGTGGCAGGCCACTCTGTTGATTGCCCCCTCCATCCTGGCCGGGCGTGAGGATCTGGCGGATGCCGTGGCCCAGCTCGATGGACGCTACTGGGCGCGTATTCCGCAATCGGCATTGGTGCGCTACCAGCTGGCAGGCCAGGGTCAGCCGGATTGGCAGCATTGGTGCGAAAGCCATCTGGGTGTCCCGGCGGGGCTCTGGGCACAGGACGCCGCCCAGGGCGGCATCAGCGCAGCGGGCTTTCGTGATGGGCGCCTTGTCTGGTGGCTGAAGGTGATGCCGGGTGACGCACACCTCGATCGCCAACCCAATATCGCCTGGCTGGGCGAGTGCTTCGCATCAGAGCAGCTCTCCGCGCATGAGCGCCGCAGCCTGCTGGCCGGGCGTCTCTCCGGGCAGGCGGATGTCGGGGCGATGGTCTGCGCCTGTCATCAGGTCGGCGAGCTGACCATTCGCCAGGCCATCCAGTCCGGTGACGGTTCCGTGGAAGCCCTGGGCGCGCGACTGGCCTGCGGCACTCGCTGTGGTTCCTGCCTGCCTGAACTCAAACGTCTTGTGGAAGAGGAGCGATCCGATGAGCGGACTGATTCGTTGGAAATGGCGTGACCTGATGTCGGTATCCAGCAGTGCAGAGTCTCTCGGGATTCTCATGGCACGGCTGACCGACGGCCTGATGTCGCGGCGCGAGTGGCGTGGCGAGAATCGGCATGCGCCAGCGCGCAGCGATGCCAACGGGATTTCTCCCGCCTGGGAGGCGTTTCTTCCAGGCCAGGTCGCGCTGGTAGGCGCGGGGCCGGGGGATCCGGACCTGATGACGCTCAAGGCTTGGCGAATGCTGAATGCCGCGGATGCGGTGGTATATGACCGACTGGTCGGCGATGAGATTCTCGCTCAGCTACCGGTTCACTGTGAGCGCTATTACGTCGGCAAGGCCTGCGGCAATCATAGTGTGCCGCAGGATGAGATCGGCGCGCTGATGGTGCGCCTGGCGGGGGAGGGCATGCGAGTCGTGCGCCTCAAGGGCGGTGACCCCGGTGTCTTCGGTCGCATGGGGGAAGAGCTCGCGGCCCTCGATGATGCCGCCATCACGCGTCATATCGTGCCTGGCATCACCGCGGCCTCCGGTGCGGCCGCTGCCCTGGGAATGCCATTGACGGACAGGGCGCATGCACAGCGTCTGCGTTTCGTGACCGCTCAGCTCTGCAGCAAGAGCGAGCAGCCTGAATGGCAGCAGCTGGCGCGTCGCGATGAAACGCTCCTCTTCTATATGGGGCTCAATCGTCTCGAGGTGATCTGTGATGAGTTGCAGCGTCATGGGCTGCCGGCGGACTGGCCGATGATGCTGGTCGCCAATGCCAGTCTTTCCGAGCAGCAGACTCTTCATGGCTCGCTCGGCAATATGGTGAGTCGTCTGGCCGAGCATCCATTGCCGACACCGTGCCTGATCATCGTGGGTAGTGTCTGCCAGATGGCGGCGGGGCGAGAAAGTGCATTGGCCGATGCCGTCGCGCATGCAGCGGCTCACATGTCTTGCAGGGAAGCTTTTGAAGAAGCTTGTTGAGGGGGAGAATGGAAGGTGCGCTTGATGGGGCGGCGCTGGAAGCGCCGGTAGAAAACTGACTATATAGAGGGCTCTCCATGTGGTGCCCTTCGAGTTGTCGCTCTGATGGTACTAGAGAAACGCATGGGCCCGCTTTGCACTGTTTTGGACATTGCTGCCAAAAAGCCCTTGCTCTCGCGCCGATTCCTGCGTAAAGTACGCATCCGCTGCCGGGGACGCATGGCGTTACCAGCGGTGAAAGAGGTTTGCAGGTGATTGTTTTGCTTAATGTTTTTGAAGCTCGCTTCGAAATCATCGATTGACAATCCCGGGCGATTCGCTAGAATACGCCGCACTCCTTACGGAACAGGTGATCGAGCAACGCTCCTCACCGCTTGATGATGCTTAGAGGCAGTCGACTGACTCATCATCAAGTGCTTGACTTCTCAAGCGTTCCAAGTAGAATATGCCTCCTCGCTTAACAGCGACGCTCTTTAAAAATTTGATCAGGTAATTCGTGTGAGCGCTTGCCGATGAGTGGTGACAAGGTCACCAAATATCGGAGCAAGCCTCTCACGAGAAGTTTGACTCTGAACCAAGTTTGGTCTGCTTAACAGACTATCAAGCTTTCAACTGAAGAGTTTGATCATGGCTCAGATTGAACGCTGGCGGCAGGCTTAACACATGCAAGTCGAGCGGAAACGATCCTAGCTTGCTAGGAGGCGTCGAGCGGCGGACGGGTGAGTAATGCATGGGAATCTGCCCGATAGTGGGGGACAACCTGGGGAAACTCAGGCTAATACCGCATACGTCCTACGGGAGAAAGCAGGGGATCTTCGGACCTTGCGCTATCGGATGAGCCCATGTCGGATTAGCTTGTTGGTGAGGTAATGGCTCACCAAGGCGACGATCCGTAGCTGGTCTGAGAGGATGATCAGCCACACTGGGACTGAGACACGGCCCAGACTCCTACGGGAGGCAGCAGTGGGGAATATTGGACAATGGGCGAAAGCCTGATCCAGCCATGCCGCGTGTGTGAAGAAGGCCTTCGGGTTGTAAAGCACTTTCAGCGAGGAAGAACGCCTTGGGATTAATACTCCCGAGGAAAGACATCACTCGCAGAAGAAGCACCGGCTAACTCCGTGCCAGCAGCCGCGGTAATACGGAGGGTGCAAGCGTTAATCGGAATTACTGGGCGTAAAGCGCGCGTAGGTGGCTAAGTCAGCCAGGTGTGAAAGCCCCGGGCTCAACCTGGGAACGGCATCTGGAACTGCTTGGCTAGAGTGCAGGAGAGGAAGGTAGAATTCCCGGTGTAGCGGTGAAATGCGTAGAGATCGGGAGGAATACCAGTGGCGAAGGCGGCCTTCTGGACTGACACTGACACTGAGGTGCGAAAGCGTGGGTAGCAAACAGGATTAGATACCCTGGTAGTCCACGCCGTAAACGATGTCAACTAGCCGTTGGGTCCCTTGAGGACTTAGTGGCGCAGCTAACGCAATAAGTTGACCGCCTGGGGAGTACGGCCGCAAGGTTAAAACTCAAATGAATTGACGGGGGCCCGCACAAGCGGTGGAGCATGTGGTTTAATTCGATGCAACGCGAAGAACCTTACCTACCCTTGACATCCAGAGGACTTTCCAGAGATGGATTGGTGCCTTCGGGAACTCTGAGACAGGTGCTGCATGGCTGTCGTCAGCTCGTGTTGTGAAATGTTGGGTTAAGTCCCGTAACGAGCGCAACCCCTATCCTTATTTGCCAGCGAGTAATGTCGGGAACTCTAAGGAGACTGCCGGTGACAAACCGGAGGAAGGTGGGGACGACGTCAAGTCATCATGGCCCTTACGGGTAGGGCTACACACGTGCTACAATGGCAAGTACAAAGGGTTGCAATACTGCGAAGTGGAGCCAATCCCATAAAGCTTGCCTCAGTCCGGATTGGAGTCTGCAACTCGACTCCATGAAGTCGGAATCGCTAGTAATCGTGGATCAGAATGCCACGGTGAATACGTTCCCGGGCCTTGTACACACCGCCCGTCACACCATGGGAGTGGACTGCACCAGAAGTGGTTAGCCTAACCTTCGGGAGGGCGATCACCACGGTGTGGTTCATGACTGGGGTGAAGTCGTAACAAGGTAGCCCTAGGGGAACCTGGGGCTGGATCACCTCCTTATCGACACTGTCTACTGCTCGCGGCAAGTGCTCACAACGAATTACCTGATCTTATTGCTGGCTTAGCCGGCAGTGGCAAGCGTGCTCATCACAGAGCGCGCTTCTCACTGTTCTCTGAACAGCCGCTCTTTAACAATGTGAATCATGCTGACGATAGATGTGTGCGCCAAGCGCATGTCTATCAAAACGATATGTCGGAGAGGTCCGACAGATTCGTAATCCTTGACAGACCCCTTGGGGTTATATGGTCAAGCGATTAAGCGCATACGGTGGATGCCTTGGCAGCCAGAGGCGATGAAGGACGTGATAGCCTGCGATAAGCGTTGGCGAGGTGGCAAATACCCTGCGACCCAACGATTTCCGAATGGGGAAACCCACTCACCATCAGGTGAGTATCTATAGGCCAATACATAACCTATAGAGGCAAACCCGGGGAACTGAAACATCTAAGTACCCGGAGGAAAAGAAATCAACCGAGATTCCCCAAGTAGCGGCGAGCGAACGGGGACCAGCCCTTAAGCGTGACAACTGACAGACGAACAAGCTGGGAAGCTTGACGATACAGGGTGATAGTCCCGTAGTCGAAGTCTGAGTCACGTGAAATCGAGTAGGTCGGGGCACGAGAAACCTTGACTGAACATGGGGGGACCATCCTCCAAGGCTAAATACTCCTGGCTGACCGATAGTGAACCAGTACCGTGAGGGAAAGGCGAAAAGAACCCCGGCGAGGGGAGTGAAATAGATCCTGAAACCGTATGCGTACAAGCAGTGGGAGCACCTTCGTGGTGTGACCGCGTACCTTTTGTATAATGGGTCAGCGACTTATATTCTGTGGCGAGCTTAACCGTATAGGGGAGGCGTAGGGAAACCGAGTCTTAACTGGGCGACCAGTCGCAGGGTATAGACCCGAAACCGGGCGATCTATCCATGGCCAGGGTGAAGATTGAGTAACATCAATTGGAGGCCCGAACCCAAGTATGTTGAAAAATGCTGGGATGAGCTGTGGATCGGAGTGAAAGGCTAATCAAGCCCGGAGATAGCTGGTTCTCCTCGAAAGCTATTTAGGTAGCGCCTCACGTATCACCGCTGGGGGTAGAGCACTGTTTCGGCTAGGGGGTCATCCCGACTTACCAACCCGAGGCAAACTCCGAATACCAGTGAGTGCAGCGTGGGAGACACACAGCGGGTGCTAACGTCCGTTGTGAAAAGGGAAACAACCCAGACCGTCAGCTAAGGTCCCAAAATCCTGATTAAGTGGGAAACGATGTGGGAAGGCTCAGACAGCTAGGAGGTTGGCTTAGAAGCAGCCATCCTTTAAAGAAAGCGTAATAGCTCACTAGTCGAGTCGGCCTGCGCGGAAGATATAACGGGGCTAAATCAGGTACCGAAGCTACGGGTTCATCCTCTGGATGAGCGGTAGAGGAGCGTCGTGTAAGCCAATGAAGGTGGATTGAGAAGTCTGCTGGAGGTATCACGAGTGCGAATGCTGACATGAGTAACGATAAGGGGAGTGAAAAACTCCCCCGCCGGAAGACCAAGGTTTTCTGTTCTACGTTAATCGGAGCAGAGTGAGTCGGCCCCTAAGGCGAGGCGGAAACGCGTAGTCGATGGGAAACGGGTTAATATTCCCGTACCGGATGTGGTTGCGATGGGGGGACGAAGAAGGCTAGGTGAGCCAGGCGTTGGTTGTCCTGGTGAAAGCATGTAGGCCGAGGAATCAGGCAAATCCGGTTCCTCTGAGGTCGAGATGCGAGACGAACTGACCACGGTCAGGAAGTCATCGATGCCACGCTTCCAGGAAAAGCCTCTAAGCTTCAGATCACATGCGACCGTACCCCAAACCGACACAGGTGGTCAGGTAGAGAATACCAAGGCGCTTGAGAGAACTCGGGTGAAGGAACTAGGCAAAATGGCACCGTAACTTCGGGAGAAGGTGCACCGGTTCGAGTGAAGGACTTGCTCCGTAAGCTCTTACCGGTCGAAGATACCAGGTGGCTGCAACTGTTTATTAAAAACACAGCACTCTGCAAACGCGCAAGCGGACGTATAGGGTGTGACGCCTGCCCGGTGCCGGAAGGTTAATTGATGGGGTTAGCTCACGCGAAGCTCTTGATCGAAGCCCCGGTAAACGGCGGCCGTAACTATAACGGTCCTAAGGTAGCGAAATTCCTTGTCGGGTAAGTTCCGACCTGCACGAATGGCGTAATGATGGCCACGCTGTCTCCACCCGAGACTCAGTGAAATTGAAATCGCAGTGAAGATGCTGTGTACCCGCGGCTAGACGGAAAGACCCCGTGAACCTTTACTATAGCTTTACACTGGATGCTGATGTTGTCTGTGTAGGATAGCTGGGAGGCTTTGAAACCACGTCGCCAGATGCGGTGGAGCCAACCTTGAAATACCAGCCTGACATCATTGGCGTTCTAACTCAGGTCCGTTATCCGGATCGAGGACAGTGTATGGTGGGTAGTTTGACTGGGGCGGTCTCCTCCTAAAGAGTAACGGAGGAGCACGAAGGTACCCTCAGCACGGTTGGAAATCGTGCATTGAGTGCAAGAGCATAAGGGTGCTTGACTGCGAGACAGACACGTCGAGCAGGTACGAAAGTAGGTTCTAGTGATCCGGTGGTTCTGTATGGAAGGGCCATCGCTCAACGGATAAAAGGTACTCCGGGGATAACAGGCTGATACCGCCCAAGAGTTCACATCGACGGCGGTGTTTGGCACCTCGATGTCGGCTCATCACATCCTGGGGCTGAAGTCGGTCCCAAGGGTATGGCTGTTCGCCATTTAAAGTGGTACGCGAGCTGGGTTTAGAACGTCGTGAGACAGTTCGGTCCCTATCTGCCGTGGGCGTCGGAAGTTTGAGAAGAGCTGCTCCTAGTACGAGAGGACCGGAGTGGACGAACCTCTGGTGTTCGGGTTGTCATGCCAATGGCATTGCCCGGTAGCTACGTTCGGACGGGATAACCGCTGAAAGCATCTAAGCGGGAAGCCCCCTTCAAGATGAGACTTCCCTGAGGCCTTGCGCCTCCTGAAGGGCCCTTGAAGACTACAAGGTTGATAGGCTGGGTGTGGAAGCACAGCAATGTGTTGAGCTAACCAGTACTAATTGCCCGTGAGGCTTGACCATATAACACCCAAGGGGTTTGCGTAGGCAAACCGCCGGGATTGCGACAGGATCGAGACATATCGGTCAGCATGATTCATATTGCGAGTCACGAGGCCACAAACCTCGGGACTCAGGCATCGCAAGATGCCACCGTTTCGCCTGACGACCATAGCGAGCGTGAACCACCCGATCCCATGCCGAACTCGGAAGTGAAACCGCTTAGCGCCGATGGTAGTGTGGAGTTTCTCCATGTGAGAGTAGGTCATCGTCAGGCACTTATACCGAACCGCCCCTGCAGCCTTGCTGCAGGGGCGGTTCTCTTTGTGTTCAAGAAAAGTGGTGCTCAGGAAACGTTGGCGCAAAAGAACTGCCGTGCTGGGGTAAATGCGTACAGCCCAAGACATGGCTACATGAGCTATATGATACAAAGATGCCTCTATCACGATAATGATAGAGGCATCTTTGTATATGGATCAGTATCACTGGGAAAACGTGCTGGCTCTCCATTGAGTGTACTTGATCGACAGGCATTCCACGCTGTTGAGAGATATCTTTATCGGGAGATATCTTTGCTGTTGCTGCACCTGCTCGGTGTCTGCGCTGTCATTGAATATCACTCATTGAAGCTATCCATGAATAGGCGCAAGGAGGCGATATGTCGAGGGGCTTTTCATATTCGTTATCAAGACTTCTATTGGCAGGAATGATGGCTCTTTTGTTGGGGCTGATGTCGTCAGAAATGGCATCTGCCGGGGAGCGAGAGAGGAAGATAGAGCGCTGTCAGTTCATCAAGGACAAGATCGAATATTATACTGATAGGCGCCGCGGCGGCGGGTCGTCGGGCCAGATGCGAAGTTGGCAGTCCCAGCGCAATGACTACAAGCAGCGCTATCGGGATGAAAACTGCACGCGCGTCAGGACAGCACTGAAGTGACTCCTCTATTGACGCGATAATAGTGAATCGCAGTGCGCTATTCTCAGCGTTGTAGGTTGTAGATAGACGCAGCTAAAAATGACGATGCCCCTCCTGAGAATGTCTCAGGAGGGGCATTGTTGTTCAGGACGACTCGCTCAGGACAATTCGCACAGGGCGATTCGTTCAGGGACGTTTGCGCAGGCGTGTCAGGCCTTCCTGGGCGCTGGATGCCACCAGCTCGCCGTGCCGGTTGTAGAGGCTGCCGCGAGCGAAGCTACGTGCGCCTCCCGCCCACGGGCTATCCATCTCGTAGAGAATCCAATCATTGACGCGTACATCGCGGTGGAACCATAGCGAGTGATCCAGACTCGCCATTTGCAGTTCCGGCGAACCGAACCGCACACCATGTCCGCCGAGGCCTGTCGCCAGCAGATTGAAGTCGGAGCTGTATGTCAGCAGGTAGCGATGTAGGGCATCATCTTCCGGCAGCTCGCCTGCCAGTCGGAACCACAGCCGCTGGCGTGGTGGGGGGCAGGCGTCATCATCACTCGCCGTGATCGGCGCCTTCAGGCGCAGGAATTCGATGGGGTGGCCCTCATAGCGCTCGATACGTGCCCCCTGTTCGATCAACTGCTCTGGGGATTCGATATCGAGCATGGCGAGCTGATGCTCGAAGCCTGCCTCCTTGCCATGGAAGGAGGCGCTGCAGAAGAAGATGGTCTTGCCATTCTGGATGGCACTGATGCGGCGGGTCGTGAAGCTGCCGCCATCACGCACGCCATCAACCTGATAGATGACAGGCTTGTGGGCATCGCCCGGGCGCAGGAAGTAGCCATGCAGAGAGTGAACCTGACGTTCGACCGGTACCGTGCGTGTCGCTGCGGACAGCGCTTGTCCGAGTACCTGTCCGCCAAACAGCTGAGGGAAGCCGAGGTCCTGACTGTGCCCTCTGAACAGGTTCTCTTCCAGGGTCTCAAGACCCAGCAGGGTGACCAGTGCCTCAAGAGGCGCAGTGGCTGTTTGGGTCATGGATCTATCCTTGTGCTGAGGGGCAGGCGCTCGGAGCAGTGCCAGACCGAGCGGGTCGGCAATGTAGTAGGAAGCGCGAGCGCCAAGCCGTTATCATGGTGAGCGAAACAATGGCCTCAGGATACCGGAGAACAACGGTGAGTGACGAGTTGGCGATAGCGCCGCAGGCCCGGAGTGGGCCACGTGGGGATCATTACTATATGCATCGGGCGCTGGACCAGGCGCGGCTGGCATTCGAGGCTGGCGAGGTGCCTGTCGGCGCGGTGGTGGTCAATCCCCAGGGCGACATCATCGGCACTGGCTACAATGCGCCTGTCAGCACCCCGGACCCGACGGCACATGCCGAGGTACAGGCCTTGCGCGCGGCGGCGGCCCGACTCGGCAACTATCGTCTCGACGATTGCACGCTGTATGTGACGCTGGAGCCCTGCATGATGTGCAGTGGCGCCTTGATCCACGCGCGGGTGAAGCGGGTCGTCTACGCGGCAGCAGAGCCGAAGACCGGCATGGTGGAATCGCGTGCCAATCTGTTTGCACAGCCCTGGCATAACCATCACGTCGAGGTGGAAGGGGGGCTATTGGCCGCTCAGGCCAAGCGCTTGCTCAAGTCCTTCTTCGCGGAGCGGCGCGGTGAGCTTCCGCGCTGATCCTTTCGCGCTGAACCTTCCGCTCAGATCCGCCCGCGCAGGTCCTACCGAGCTGATCCTCCGGCGTTGCGATCGTGTTGGTCTCCATGAGTCGTCAGGCGGCGACCTGGACCTGATTGCGACCACTGGACTTGGCGCGATACAGCGCCTCATCCGCTGCCTGCAGCAGTGCATCCAGCCGCAATGGAGCGCGCGCCACGCATGCCATGCCCACGGATACCGTGACGACGCTGTCCGTGGCGGGCTGCGGCAGTCCTGCAGCCTGCACGGCACGCCGCAGCTCTTCCGCCAGAGTGCGGCCTACCGCGCGCGGGCATTCCGGAATGCACACCACGAACTCCTCGCCACCGAAGCGCGCCAGTATGCCGCCGGCAGACTCCACGGGTGCCCGTGAGACGGCGGCAATCTTCTGCAGGTAGCGGTCTCCCTCCAAGTGCCCCAGTTTGTCGTTGATCGTCTTGAAGAAGTCGATATCCAGGATCATGACCGTCAGAGGCATCTTGCCGCTGAAGCTCTGCACCTGCTCGAGGAAATAGCGACGATTGGGCAGCTGGGTCAGCTCGTCGTGACGCGCCAGCCATTGGATCTCGTTCTGCAGTCGCTCTCGCCGCACCATCTCTTCGCGAAGTGCATCATTGGCATTCTTGACGATGCCGTGCTCCTGAGAGACGCGGCGATACATGTAGATCACGAGGAAGAGCAGGTAGGCCAGCAGCATGCCCGTCAGCAATGTGACCTCCGGCAGACGGCCACGAGTGGCCGCCAGGAACTGCTGTGTCGGCTGCAGACCCAGGGTCAGGTCGGTGGCGGGCAGCTCGATGGGGATACGATGGCCCCAGGGCGCCAGACGGCTCTCAGGGCCGACATGGATATAGATGTTGCCGCGCTCTGACAGGGTGACCGCAAATGCCTCATTGCGTGCCGTGTCCATGGCTCTGTCGAGCAGAGGGGCCAGATCCACCACCATGGCGATCGCCCCCAGAATGGTGCCATCGCGAGGATCGCGCACCGGCAGGTAGGACACCATGCCCTTGCCGCCCTGAATCAGGTCGATGATGCCGGTATGGCCCTCGATGCCGAGTTCCAGCGGGTTGCGCAGCGGAGTGTCCGGCTGAGCATCCAGCAGGCGTACGCCCAGCACGTCATGATTGCGGCCCTTGTCCGGGAAGACGCGCGTTATCACGCTGTCCGGGTCGATGAAGGCAATGTTCTGGAAGTAATCGAAATCCTTGTAATAGCTGCGTGCCAGGCGCTGCCACTCTCCGCGTGACGGAGTCTGCCCCATCAGGCTCCAGAAACCGGCGAAACGTCGCATCGCATTGAGCTGGTCGTTGATCTCGCGAGACAGCTCCGTGGCGATCTTGTCGCCCAGTACGTAGGTCGACTGGTTGATGCGATTGTTCTCGTCCTGGCTCTGCTGCTGCCAGGCGAGCAGACAGACCAGGGTGATCGAGGAGGAAATGATCAGCGGTATGAGATTGCGGCGCCACATCTGCATGAATGCCGGCTGTAGATCGATCCATTGAGCGATCAACAGCAGACTGACGAAGCTGGTCAGCGTGATGCGTTCCGGGCCTGCCAGCACCATGCTGGCGACGGAAAGACTGGCGTCGGACATCATGGCAAACAGCAACAGCAGCGTGACTTGCGTCAGCTGGATGGCAGAGCCGAATCCCAGTCGCATGCGCAACAGGGCGCAGGTCGTGAGGCCGAAACAGGCGAACAGGATCAGGATAGGCGGGCGGATATTGGCGATGTGCCAATCGCCCGGCAGATTGATCAGCAGGTCTCCCCAGTGGTCCACCCCCACCCAGCTTTCCGGTAGCAGGAAGGTGCAGATCAGCAGGATATTGAGGATCAATGAGGCGCTGAGGAACAGCTGACTGAGGGAGGTATTGCGCCAATGCCAGGCAGCCTGGCCGGCGGCTTGCAGGGTCAACATCATCAGCAGCAGCGCATTGGCCTCATTGCCGGCAGACGGCCAGAGCCCCAGCAAGGCGATGCCGAACGCGATCAGGCTTAGCGACATCAAGACGAGTCTGCGTGTCATTCCCTGTCCTTAGAGGCTCTTGATGCGTGGTGAAGATGCGTGCACTTGAGGCACCGGAGTGCTGACGGTCCGAACTCCATCCTCAGAGAATCGGAGGCACTGTATCGAAGGGATTGCTGTCGCCTTCGTCGTCGGTAATCGGACGCTCATCCAGCTGATAGAACTGCTGCTGGCTACGGTAAACATAATTCAGTATTTCATAATAACGACGGATATTGCGGACATAGATGACAGGTTCTCCGCCGCGTGCATAACCATAACGGACTTTCTGGTACCACTCACGATTCTGCAGCAAGGGCAGGGCTTCGCGGACATCCTTCCAGCGATTCGGGTCACCGCCCTTCATCTTCACGATTCGTCTGGCGTCAAACAGGTGACCCAGGCCGACATTGTAGGCCGCCAGCGTCATCCAGGTGCGATCCGGTTCCTTGATCTCGTCCGGCAAGCGTCCCTTTATACTCACAAGATAGCGTGAGCCACCATCGATGCTCTGAACGGGGTCCAAACGGTTGGCGATCTTCATTTCGCGCGCCGTCACATTGGTCAGCATCATCAGGCCGCGCACCCCCGTGGGAGAGGTGGCCTTCGGCTGCCAGTGCGATTCCTGATAGCCCGTGGCGGCCAGCAGTTTCCAGTCGATGCCGGTTTCGCGCGCGGCTTCCTTGAAGGTGTCGATATAACGCGGCAGGCGGTCGCGTGCCTGGCGGATGAAGGTCCGTGCGCCGACATACTCGAGATAGTCATCATGGCCGAAATAGCGCTCGACCAATTGATCGAGGGTGCCATCCTGGCGACGTGTCTCGAGAAAATCATTGGCGGCGGTCAGCAATGAAATGTCGCCATGCGCGGGGAAGGCCCAGGCCAGGGTCAGAGGATCGCCCACGTCGAAGCCGTTCTCCACATTGGGGAAGAACAGGCGATTGAGCTTGAATTGATGGGCATAGACGACCGCCGCATCCAGCTTGTCTTCCTCGATGCGTTGCAGCAGGTCCGCCACCTCAAGCTCGCCGGTTTCCTTCCAGCTGAGCTCGGGGATGTCCTGCTGGACTTCGCGCAGTACCAGGCTGGTGCCGGCGCCCTTGATGACGCCGATGCGCTTGCCGACCAGATCCTTCAATTCCTTGGGCGGATGCATGCCGCGGCGATAGACCACCATCGCCTGCAATTCGAGGATGGGGCGCGAGAAGCGCAGGTCCTGTTCGGAGAGATCCAGCGGCAGGGTCGCGGCCGCAAGGTCGGCCTGATCATTGAGCACGCTCTGGGTCAGGCTCTCGATATTGTGCTCGGAATCCATCGACAGACTCACGCCAAGATAATCGGCGAAGTCCCGTGCCAGCTCGTATTCGAAACCGGTAGGCCCCTGACGGCCACGATAGAAGGTCGTGGGGGTATTGCGCGTGGCGACCTGAATGAAGTCGCGCGCGCGGACATCGTCCAGCCGCGTGGGCATCTCGATGAGGGTGCGCTCGGGCAGTATCAGCAAGGCGAGGGCCAGCGCCGCGACGAGGAAACGCCGCGCGTGGCGCAGCAGCTGTCGCACGGGCGGAATGAGAGAAGAGGGCGAAGTCTTGAGCATGCGTCAGCATCATTCACGGCAGGGCTTCCACCATACCGGCAGCTCAACACACTGTCATCCAACGCATGTCGCCTGCGGGCTTCGTTAAGGCTCGCCTTTCACGTATGATATGCGCTTGCTGCCGCCGTTTGGCGGTTGTCCGTTCACGCTGCTTCAGAGGCTTTCCCTGACCATGCTCGAACTGCGAGGCGCGCCTGCCCTTTCCGCCTTCCGTCACACCCGTCTACTGGCTTCGTTACGCGAGCTGGTGCCGGAGGTGGAATCTCTTCATGCCGAGTACCTTCATCTGGCCGAGGTCGATGGTGAACTGAGCAGTTCCGATCGGACAACACTGGAGCGCCTGCTGGACTACGGCCCCAGTCGTGACGAGAGCGCTCCGGAAGGACATCTCTTCCTCGTCATCCCCCGCCTCGGCACGCTGTCTCCCTGGTCTTCCAAGGCCACGGATATCGCCGCCAACTGCGGCCTGCCGCAAGTCCGCCGCCTCGAGCGTGGCATCGCCTACCGCATCAAGCTGGACGCGCCCCTGAGCGAAGAGCTCTTCGCCACGCTGTCCTCCCGACTGCACGACCGCATGACCGAGACGGTATTGACCCGCACTCAGGACGCGGCACGTCTGTTCCAGCATCAGGCACCTGCCAAGCTTGCCCATGTCGACATCCTCGGCGGTGGCCGCGAAGCCCTGGCCAAGGCCAACGGTAGCCTGGGTCTGGCACTGGCCGATGACGAGATCGATTATCTGGTCGAGTCCTTCAAGACTCTGGGCCGCAATCCTGCCGACATCGAACTGATGATGTTCGCTCAGGCGAACTCCGAGCATTGCCGCCACAAGATCTTCAATGCGGACTGGACCATCGACGGCGAAGCGCAGTCGCACTCGCTGTTCAAGATGATCAAGAACACCTACCAGCATCATCCGGATGGCGTGCTGTCCGCCTACAGTGACAACGCCGCCGTGATGGAAGGTCCGACTGCCGGGCGTTACTTCCCGACAGGCGAAGGCCACATCTATCGCTACCATCAGGAACCGATCAACATCCTGATGAAGGTCGAGACCCACAACCACCCGACCGCCATCGCTCCCTATCCGGGCGCCGCGACCGGTGCCGGTGGCGAGATCCGTGATGAAGGCGCGACCGGTGTCGGCTCCAAGCCGAAAGCGGGTCTGACCGGCTTCAGCGTCTCCAACCTGCGTATCCCGGGCTTCGAACAGCCGTGGGAGCACGACTACGGCAAGCCGGAGCGCATCAAGACCGCCTACGACATCATGCTCGAAGGCCCGATCGGTGGCGCAGCGTTCAACAACGAATTCGGCCGTCCCAACCTCAACGGCTACTTCCGTACCTACGAGCAGGATGCCTTCGGTGCCGGCGGCATCGAGCGTCGCGGCTATCACAAGCCGATCATGCTCGCCGGCGGTTACGGCAACATCCGCAGCCAGCACGTGGAGAAGGGCGATATTCCGGTCGGCGCCAAGCTGATCGTGATGGGCGGCCCGGCGATGCTGATCGGTCTGGGCGGCGGTGCTGCCTCTTCCATGGCCTCCGGGAGCTCCAGCGAAGACCTCGATTTCGCCTCCGTGCAGCGTGACAACGCCGAGATGGAGCGTCGCGTGCAGGAAGTCATCGATCGCTGCTGGGCGCTGGATGACAAGAACCCGATCTGCTTCATCCACGACGTCGGCGCGGGCGGTCTGTCCAACGCACTGCCGGAGCTGGTCAAGGATGGCGGTCGCGGTGGCCTGTTCGACCTGCGCGCCGTGCCGAGCGCCGAATCCGGCATGAGCCCGCTGGAGATCTGGTGCAACGAATCCCAGGAACGCTACGTACTGGCGGTGGCACCGGAGAATCTGGCCACCTTCGAAGCCCTGTGTGAGCGTGAGCGTTGCCTGTACGCCGTGGTCGGTGAAGCCCTCGAGGAGCACGAACTGATCGTCAAGGATGGTCACTTCGATACGCGTCCGGTCGATCTGCCGATGGACGTGCTGTTCGGCAAGCCGCCCAAGATGTCACGCAGCTTCGAGCGCCAGACGCTGGAACTGCCGGCGCTGGGTCTCGACAACCTCGACCCGCGCGAAGCGATGACCCGTGTGCTGCAGCTGCCCACCGTCGCCTCCAAGAAATTCCTGATCACCATCGGCGACCGCTCGATCACCGGCATGGTCGCGCGCGACCAGATGGTCGGTCCGTGGCAGGTGCCGGTGGCCGATTGCGCCGTCACCACCAGCTCCCTCGACAGCCATGTCGGTGAAGCGATGGCGATGGGCGAGCGTACCCCGGTCGCACTGATCTCGCCGGCCGCGTCCGCGCGTCTGGCCGTGGCCGAGGTGATCACCAACCTGGCCGCCGCGCCGATCGCCAAGCTGTCTGACATCAAGCTGTCCGCCAACTGGATGAGCGCTGCCGATCACACCGGCGAGAATCAGGCGCTCTACGAGGCCGTCCACGCCGTCGGCATGGAACTGTGCCCGGCGCTGGACCTGACCATTCCGGTCGGCAAGGACTCCATGTCCATGCGCACCGCCTGGCAGGACGAGAACGGCGAAGACAAGTCGATCACCGCGCCGCTGTCGCTGGTGATGACAGGCTTCGCGCCGGTCACCGATGCCATGCGTACCCTCACGCCGCAGCTGCGTCGCACACTGAATGGCGAGGCCGTGGAGACGGACCTGATCCTGATCGATCTCGGCCATGGCGCTCACCGTCTCGGTGGCTCCGCGCTGGCGCAGGTCTATGGTCAGGTCGGCAACGAAGCGCCGGATCTTGCCAAGCCTGAAGACCTCAAGCACTTCTTCGAGGCCATCCAGCGCTTCAATGTCGAAGGCAAGCTGCTGGCCTATCACGACCGCAGCGACGGTGGTCTGTTGACCACCTTGATGGAAATGTCCTTCGCGGGACGTGTCGGTCTCGACATCTCCCTCGACTGGACCGCCGCCGAGCCGGGTCAGGCCACCGGCGCGCTGTTCGCCGAAGAATTGGGTGCCGTGGTGCAGGTACGTCGCGAACATACCGAGTCCATCCTCGCCGAGCTCAAGGCCGTGGGCCTCGAGCACAGTGGCGTGATCGCCACGCCGCGTGCCGATGAGCAGATCAACATCACGCTGCTGGGCCAGAACCTGCTCTCCACCACCCGCGCCAGTGCCGAGCGCCTGTGGGCCGAGACCAGCTATCGCATGCAGGCCGCACGTGACAACGCCGATTGCGCCAAGAGCGAATTCGAGTCCATCAACGACGTGCGTGACCCGGGCCTTACCGCCCAGGCCACTTTCGACGTCAACGAGGACATCGCGGCGCCGTACCTGAACACCGGTGCACGTCCGCGCATGGCGATCCTGCGCGAGCAGGGCGTCAATGGTCAGCTCGAGATGGCGGCAAGCTTCGACCGTGCCGGCTTCGAGGCCGTCGATGTCCACATGAGCGACATTCTCGAAGGGCGTGTCGATCTGGACACCATGCGGGGGCTGGTCGCCTGTGGCGGCTTCTCCTACGGTGACGTGCTGGGCGCCGGCGGTGGCTGGGCCAAGTCAGTGCTGTTCAATGCGCGTGCGCGTGAACAGTTCGAGCGCTTCTTCAATCGTGACGACAGCTTCGCGCTGGGCGTCTGCAACGGTTGCCAGATGCTCTCCCAGCTCAAGGAGCTGATTCCGGGTGCCGAGGCCTGGCCGCGCTTCGTGCGCAACGAGTCCGAGCAGTTCGAGGCCCGTGTCGCGATGGTCGAAGTCGAGAAGAGCGCCTCGCTGTTCCTCGATGGCATGGAAGGTTCGCGCCTGCCGATCGCCATCGCGCATGGCGAAGGGCGTGCCGAGTTCCGCGACAGCGCTCACCTGCGCAAGATGCAGAGCAGCGGCCAGGTCGCGCTGCGTTACGTCGACAACTACGGCCAGACCACCACGCGTTATCCGGCCAACCCGAACGGCTCGCCGTCCGGTATCACCGGCCTGACCACCGATGATGGTCGCGTGACCATCATGATGCCGCACCCGGAGCGCGTGGCGCGTGCCGTCACCAACTCCTGGCGTCCGGACGACTGGCAGCAGGATGGCGCCTGGTTGCGCATGTTCCGCAATGCCCGTCGCTGGGTTGACTGAGCGACGTGACGCGCCAGTGACTCGGCCTCATCGGCCGATGAGGCTGGCGCACGTCACCAGTGGCGAAATGCAGTAACGGGAGACGCCTTCGTGGTTCACGCCACGAAGGCGTCTTCTTGTTTACAGACATGCTGAGAGCATCGTGGTGCGACTGGCTCAACAGCGGATTCCACCGTTGGGCAGGACAGTCGGCCCGGCATGCGGCAGGCTGGCGTCATCGTGATGTCGCCATCGCTATCGATGATGATGCCTCCCTGACAGGCATGGCGTGTTCCGTGGCCGCCGCACTGGACGCAACCCGTGGTCGCGACTCTTGATCACAACCCCTGCCCCTCCCACAACGACAGCCCTGACATTGCTGTTCGCTGGCAAAGGAAGCCTTGATGAAACTGAAATGGTCGCTGTTACCTCGCTACTCCGTCTTCGGGCTCTGTGTCCTCGGCTTGCTGGTCTGCCTGGGGCTGTCGGAGCTGACGCCCTGGATATGGCCGCTGACGCTGCTGATGGCCTTTCTGGTCGCCGTCGGCATCTACGACATGCAGCAGCCGGATTACGCCGTGCGTCGCAACTATCCGGTGATCGGCAACATGCGCTACCTGTTCAAGGCGCTGCGTCCGGAAATGCGTCAGTACCTGTTCGAGTCGGACACCGATCAGCTGCCGTTTTCCCACAAGCAGCGCGAGCTGGTCTATGCGCGTGGCCGTCAGCACAACTCCTCCCAGCCGTTCGGCACCTTGCTCGATGTCTATTCCGACAGCTATGAGTTCATCGGTCACTCCATGCAGACCTCGAGCGTGCCGGACCCCAAGGGCTTTCGTCTCAACGTCGGCAACTCCCAGTGCTCGCATCCCTACAATGCCTCGCTGTTCAATATCTCGGCGATGAGCTTCGGCTCCTTGAGCGCCAACGCCATCCGCGCCCTGAACAAGGGCGCCAGGCTGGGCAACTTCGCCCATGACACCGGCGAAGGCAGCATCAGCCCCTATCACCGCGAATTCGGGGGCGATCTGATCTGGGAGCTGGGCAGTGGCTACTTCGGCTGCCGCGACGAGGAAGGGCGCTTCGATGGCGAGAAGTTTGCCCGTCAGGCGGCCAGCGAGCAGGTCAAGATGATCGAGATCAAGCTCAGTCAGGGCGCCAAGCCCGGCCACGGGGGCGTCTTGCCGGCCAGCAAGATCAGCGAGGAGATCGCCGAGACGCGCGGGATTCCGATGGGCAAGGATTGCATCTCGCCCTCCAACCACGGTGAGTTCTCCACACCCCTTGAGCTGTTGAGCTTCATCCAGCGCCTGCGCGAGCTGTCGGGTGGCAAGCCGGTGGGCTTCAAGCTGTGCCTCGGTCAGCCGTGGGAGTTCATGGCCATCGTCAAGGCGATGCTCGAGACCGGGATCGTGCCCGATTTCATCGTCGTCGATGGCAGTGAGGGCGGTACCGGCGCCGCACCGACCGAATTCACCGATCACCTCGGCACCCCGCTGCGTGAAGGGCTGCAGTTCGTCCACAACTCGCTGGTGGGCGCAGGGCTGCGTGATGAGGTGCGCATCGGGGTCAGCGGCAAGATCATCAGTGCCTTCGATTTCGCCTGCGTGATGGCGCTGGGCGCGGACTGGGTCAATGCCGCACGCGGTTACATGTTCGCGCTGGGCTGCATCCAGTCACTGAGCTGTCACACCAACAAGTGCCCGACGGGGATCGCCACCCAGGATGATCTGCGCCAGAAATCGCTGGTCGTGGAAGACAAGGCCGATCAGGTGCGTCACTTCCACCACAACACCCTGCATGCGCTGGCCGAGATCCTGTCGGCGGCGGGCCTGCACACGCCCTGGCAGATCACCCCGGACCACCTGGTGCATCGTGTCTCCGAGAATGAGGTCAAGCTGTTCTCGCACCTGCATCCCTTCCTGACCAAGGGCGCACTGCTGACGCAAGGGGATGACTATCCCTTCTATCGTCGTGTCTGGGCGATGGCCCAGGCCGAGAGCTTCCAGCCGCGATCGCTGTCGGAGGTCTCGGGGGCCAAGCGCGAGTAGACAATCGTCACCTCTGCGACCAAACGACCGTTCAACAACCGGGCGCAGGCAGTCACACTGAGACGTAGCGAGTCATGCCCGTGGGCAGCTCGACGAACGCAGTGTGGTTGCCTGCGCCTTTTGGGTTTATCACTGGATGAGTGCCATCGCTCGGCACTGTCGTGAAATCGTTCGAGCGCGTGCTTGCTCGTTATCCGTCGCAGGGAGACCGCCATGTCTGACGCTATCCACCTCACGCCTGAACGTTATGTGACCCTCTCGATCAGTGAGCATGTCGCCGACGTGCGCCTCAATCGTCCTGACAAGCACAACGGCATCGACTGGAAGATGATCGATGCCCTGCTGGCGGTACAGCAGGAGTTGCATGCCCGCGCCCGGGAATCAGGCCTGCGCGCCATCGTGCTGTCGGGCGAGGGGCCCAGTTTCTGTGCGGGGCTGGATATCGCCGCCATCATGGGCGACGCCGCCCGCGTGCCGCAGTTGCTGGTCGCGGGGGCCAATGGCTGTGCGCCGCAGCGCAATACCGTGCAGCAGCTGGCGCTGGGCTGGCGAGATATCGGGGTGCCGGTCATCGCCGCCTTGCATGGCAACGTTTTCGGTGGCGGTCTGCAGATCGCGCTGGGGGCGGACATCCGGCTGTGTGATCCTGATGCGCGTCTGGCGGTGCTCGAGATCGACTGGGGCATCATTCCGGACATGGGCATCAGCGTCACCGCGCGTGGCGTGCGACCGGACTGGCTGCACGAGCTGACGTGGAGCGGGCGCAAGGTCGAGGCCAACGAGGCGCAGAGTGCCGGCCTGGTCACGCGCATCATCTCCAGCCCACAGGAGGAGGCCTTGGCCCTGGCGCGCCAGATTGCCGGGCGCTCTCCCAGCGCCATCCGCGCGATCACGCGTCTCTATGACGAGGCCCTCGCGGCGCCGGAAGCCGAGGCGCTGGCGCTTGAGGCAGAACTGCAGTCCTCGCTGCTGGGGCGTGCGGAGCAGACCGAATGCATCAAGGCCAAGCTCGAGGGCCGCGCGCCACGCTTCTGATCCTGACGGGTCAAGACTTACGGGCCAAGGTTGGCGGGCTCAGGTTATCCACACCCACTTTGCCGCTGCAGTCGCTGATGCGGATAATGGGGGCATTGTCCCTTCCTGCGATTCGGCGGCCCCTTGATGTCAATGTTCCTGTCAGCCCTCACGCCCCTGTCAGCCATCACTTCCCTGTCAGCCATCACTTCCCTGTCAGCCATCACTTCCCTGGGCCTGCCTGCCGGCAGCGCCCCCACTCATGTGCCTTGCTGGACGGCGCTGCATGTTTGAGCTGCGTCCATATCAGCAGGAGGCCGTGCGGCGTACCGTCGAGCACTTTCGCCGCAGTGATGAGGCGGCGGTGATCGTGCTGCCCACCGGCAGCGGCAAGTCACTGGTGATCGCGGAGCTTGCGCGTATCGCGCGTGGCCGTGTGCTGGTGCTGGCGCATGTGCGCGAGCTGGTCGAGCAGAACCACGCCAAGTACGAATCCTATGGCAAGGACGCCGACATCTTCAGTGCCGGCCTCAAGCGCAAGCAGGCCTCGCGTCAGGTGGTGTTCGGCTCGGTGCAGTCAGTGGTGCGCAACCTTGATGCCTTCACGCCGGCTGAGCCGACGGCTGATGCTCAGGCGGCGCCCTTCACGCTGCTGGTGATCGATGAGTGTCACCGGGTCTCGCTGGAGAAGGACGCCAGCTATCGCAAGGTCATCAATCATCTGCGCGAGCACAATCCGCGTCTCAAGGTGCTGGGGCTGACGGCGACGCCGTATCGTCTCGGTCAGGGCTTCATCTTCCACCGTCACTATCACGGCATGGTGCGCGGGGATGACGACTGCTTCTTCCGTGATTGCGTCTTCGAGCAGCCGCTGCGCCTGATGGTGCGGCAGGGCTTTCTGAGTGAGCCGCGGCGCGTCGATGTCGCGGTGGCGCGCTATGACTTCTCGCAGCTGGCGCCCGGTATCGGCGGCAGCTTCCAGGAGGCGGAGCTCAACGAGGTGGTGCAGGGCTCGCGCGCGACGCCGGGCATCGTGCTGGATATCGTCGCCCAGGCACGCGAGCGGCGTGGCGTGATGGTGTTCTGTTCCACCGTCGAGCATGCCGAGGAAGTCACCGCACTCCTGCCTGACGGCGAGGCGGCGCTGATCACCGGCGAGACCCCCAGCGAGGAGCGCGAGCGGCTGATCAATGCCTTCAAGGCCCAGCAGCTCAAGTATCTGGTCAATGTGGCGGTGCTCACCACCGGCTTCGATGCGCCGCATGTCGATCTGATCGCCATCCTGCGGCCCACGGAATCCGTCAGTCTCTATCAGCAGATTGTCGGACGCGGCCTGCGTCTGAGTCCCGGCAAGACGGACTGTCTGATTCTCGACTACGCCGGCAATCCCTGGGATCTCTACGCGCCGGAGGTGGCGACGCCGAAACCGGCCGGCGACACCGAGATCGTGCAGGTCGAGTGCCCGGTATGCGGCAATGCCAATCTGTTCTGGGGACGCAAGGATGGCGAGCTGGTGGTCGAGCACTTCGGGCGCCGCTGTCAGGGGCTGGTCGAGTCGCCGGAGGGCGAGGGCAGGCCGCTGGTGCAGTGCGACTTCCGCTATCGCGCCAAGGCCTGCCCGCAGTGTGGCGAGGCCAATGACATCGCCGCCCGCCATTGTCATGCCTGTCAGGCGCGACTGGTAGATCCGGATGACAAGCTGCGCGATGCGCTCAAGCTGCGTGATGCACGGGTGCTGCGCGTCAGCGGCTGGCAGCTGGAGGAGGCGCGCAACGGGCGCGGCCTTCCACGCTTGAAGGTGACCTATTACGACGAGGATGGCACCGATCTTTCCGAGTGGTTCGCGCTCGAGACCTCCGCGCAGCGTCACGCCTTCCGCTTGAGCTTCCTCGCGCGTCATCTGCGCGCGCCGGGCAGTGACTGGGCACCGAAGGACATCGCCGAGGTGTTGGCGGGCGAGGAGCGTCTCAAGGCGCCGGACTTCGTCATCGGGCGCAAGAGCGGGCGTTACTGGCAGATCCGCGACAAGCTGTTCGACTACGCCGGGCGCTATCGCACCGGCATCGCCGCCGGTTGAGCGGCGCGTTGGCCGCTGCGTGATCCGGTCGCGTGGCGCATGTTGTCAGGGACACGACGTCGCGGGGATGCTGATCGGGGCCTCGGGTTGCTAGACTGGCGGCTTCATACGCCTCAGGGAGAACTCACAAGGTGAGTGCCACCGATACCTCGGCCAGGCTGGTGTCCGGCTTACGCCCCACCGGACACCTGCAACTCGGACACTATCAATCAGTGATCCGGCGCTGGACCGAGCTGCAATACCATCACGATGCCTATTTTCTGGTCGCCGACTGGAACGCGCTGGCGGTCAGCGGTCACGCGCCTCACGAGATCGAGCAATACAGCTGGGCGATGGTGATCGACTGTCTCGCCTGTGGGGTCAACCCCAAGGTCGCTACCCTGTTCATCCAGTCGTGGGTGCCGGAGCTGACCGACGTGCACATGATCCTGGCCAGCGTCACGCCCAAGGCCTGGCTGGAGCGTCTGCCCAGCTACCGCGAGATGGTCGCCGGGCTCGGTGAGCAGCAGGGCGCCAGTCTGGCCATGCTCGGTGCACCCCTGATGCAGGCGGCCGACATTCTGGCGCTGCGGGGGCAGGTGGTGCCCGCCGGCCCCGAGCAGCGTGCGCATATCGAGTTCACCCGTGAGGTCGCCCGGCGCTTCAATCATCGCTATGGCCGCGATGCCGGCTTCGAGGAACAGGCCGAACGCGCCATCGCGCGCCTGGGCAAGAAGAGCGGCCGCCTGTATCGCGAATGGTTGAGCGACTATCAGGAAGAGGGCGATCTCGAGGCCTTCGAGCGTGCGCGCGGCCTGCTGGCCGAGACCAGCAAGCTCAACCGCAACCAGCAGGAGCGCCTGCTCGGCTATCTGGAAGGTGGCGGGCGGCGCATCCTCGGCGAGCCGGAACACTGGCAGGGTGAGGTCGAGCCGCTGCTGGGCATGGAGCTCAAGACGCACAAGGCCGCACGGGAAGACGCCATCTTCCTGCGCAGCGGGCGCGACGATATCGCGGCCTGCGTGCGCGAGATGCCCACCGACCCTGCGCGCGTGCGTCGCAAGGACCCCGGCGACCCGCAGCGCTGCCCGCTGTGGACGCTGCACGAAAGTTTCACGCCCGCTTCGGACCGCCAGTGGGCGGAGGAGGGCTGCCGTGATGCCAGCATCGGCTGCCTGGACTGCAAGGGCTGTCTGATCGAGCATGTCGACGCGGCGCTGACGCCGATTCGTGAGCGTGCCGAGGCGTTGGAAGGGGAGCATGGCAAGGTGCGCACCATGATGACAGAAGGGGCCGAGCGGGCCCGCGACACCGTGCGCGACACCCTGGATGAGCTGCGGCGCGTGATCGGCCTGACCTATCGCTAGAGGCGGGCGGCGCCGAGCGCGGCCCCGGCGTATCACCGGCGGCGTAAAGACTTGGGGGATGGGGCGCGAGCCGCTAGAATGCCCGTCCCCCAGACCCACCTTCACCCGCCTCCTGCAGGAGATGTCATGAGCGACCTGCTCGATGGCGCCAGTTTTGCCCTCACCGATGGGCATCAGCCCGCACCTCTCGTCACGCCCCCGACGGCGTCGTCGACGGTACTGGCGCGCGTCAACGACACCGCGCTCACCGAGATGCCGCAGGATCTGTACATCCCGCCGGAGGCGCTGCGTGTCTTTCTCGAGACCTTCGAGGGGCCGCTGGATCTGCTGCTCTACCTCATCCGTCGCCAGAATCTCGATATCCTCGCCATCAATGTCGCGGCCATCACCCATCAGTACATCGAGTATGTCGAGCTGATGCACGCCATGCAGATCGATCTGGCCGGTGAATACCTGCTGATGGCCGCGATGCTGGCGGAGATCAAGTCGCGCAGCCTGCTGCCGCGTCAGCCCAAGGCGAGTGATGACGACGAGGAAGAGGATCCGCGCGCCGAGCTGATTCGCCGCCTGCAGGAATACGAGCAGACCAAGCTGGCCGCCGAAGGGCTGGATGAGATGCCGCGTCAGGGCCGCGACTGGTTCGTGGCCACGGCAGACCTGCCCGAACTCGAGACGCGGGTGGTGCACCCTGATGTCGACCTGTCGGAATTGCTCGGCGCGTTGTCCGGCCTCTTGCGTCAGGCGGACCTCGTCCAGGCGCACACCATCTCGCGTGAGGTGATGTCGACTCGCGAGCGCATGCTGGCGATCATGAATCTGTTGACCCATGAGCACTTCATGCCCTTCGAGAAGCTGTTCACGCTCGAGGAAGGGCGTGCCGGGGTAGTGGTCAGTTTCATGGCGATTCTGGAGCTGGCCAAGGAGTCGATGATCGAGATCGTCCAGAATGCGCCGCTGTCACCGATTCACGTGCGCGCCCGCACGCCGGAACCGGACCCCGAGGATGACGGGGACTGGCTGGCGCTGGAATTCGCCGACGAAGAAGAGGTGGCGGCCGATCAGGGGGCGTTCGATGACGCAGCGTCCGATGACGCAGCGTCCGATGATGCGCAGACGTCACCCTCCTTACCCCCATCCGACGAGCAGGAGAACGCGGCGTCATGAGTTTGCGCGATGTCCCGCTGGACCAGATCATCGAAGCGGCCCTGCTGGCCGCCGGCGAGCCGCTGACGCTTGAGCGCCTGGCCGGTCTGTTCGATGAGTATTCAAGCCCGACCAGGCCTGCGCTGCGCGAGGCGTTGGGCAAGCTGGAAGCGCGTCACCCGGCCGACAAGAGCGCGCTGGAGCTGATCGAGACCGCCAGTGGCTGGCGGCTGCGCGTTCGCCAGCAGTATTCCCCCTGGGTATCGCGGCTGTGGGAAGAGCGCCCGCAACGTTATTCACGCGCCTTGCTGGAGACCCTGGCGCTGGTGGCCTATCGTCAACCGGTGACCCGCGGCGATATCGAGCAGGTGCGTGGCGTGACGGTCAGCTCCTCGATCATGCGTACCCTGGTCGAGCGCGGCTGGGTGAGAGTGGTCGGCCACCGTGATGTGCCGGGGCGTCCGGCGGTCTTCGCCACCACGCGTCAGTTCCTCGATGACTTCGGGCTCAAGACGCTGGAAGAGCTGCCGCCGGTGCATGAACTGAAAGGCTTCGAAGGACTCGAACAGCTCGAGGCAGACCTGTATGATGTGCCGCCCTCTCAGACCTTGCCGCTGCCGGATGACCCGGACGGCGAGACGGAGGAGGCACCGGCAGACGGCGCTGATGCGGGGGCTGATCCAGAGCATGAGACAGCGCCTGAGTCAGCACCTGACGCAGAGACTGGGGGAAAGACTGAGTCAGGCGCTGAGACAGGGCTTGAGTCAGATCTTGAGACAGGTCTTGAGACCGACACTGGCACCCCGGTGCCCGACGACTGGCAACCGCCGGACGTCACCGCCGAGCAGCTGGAAGAGGCGCTGAAGATGCGCGCACTCGATACCTCCGGCGCCTCGGCTGACACACCGAACACAGCAGCACCCTCCGCCTCACAGGCGGAAAATGACCACGCCGGGATGGCGTCCACCGGCTCGGGGGTCGACTTCGCCACACTCGAAGCGCGCCTCAGCCAACGTTTGCGCGGTGCAGACGAGGATGACGACGCTGCCGATGCGCAGCCGCACGACTCCTCCGCTGCCGGGACCGTCGATGATGACGACCCTGCGTAGGCGAAACTCCTATAGATGAAATGGTTCATGTCATGAGCAAGACAGACTCTGATAAGCGCAAGACCTCTCGCCCCGGCAGCAGCCAGGCAGGCAACAAGCACGCCGGTGGCAAGGCCGTGACCGGCAAGGCCTTCGCGGACAAGAATGTCACGGACAAGCGCGCGGCGGATTCTGCCGACAAGCGTGGCGAGCAGGCCCGCCCGACCCGTGATACCGGCAAGTCCACGCGCGGCAGCAAGGCCAATGTCGGCAAGAAGCCGGCCGCCGCCGACGCGCCGGAACTGCGTCCGCTGCCGCCGCAGGCCAAGGGCGACAAGCTGGTCGAGGACGAGAAACTGCAGAAGGTGCTGGCGCGCTCCGGTCTCGGCTCCCGCCGTGAGATGGAAGTCGCCATCAGCGCCGGTCGCGTCAAGGTCAACGGCAAGGTCGCCCAGCTGGGTGATCGCGTTGGCCCGCGTGACCAGGTCAGCCTCGATGATCGCCCGCAGAGCCTGAAGGGCGCGGAAGAGACGGCGCGTCGCGTCATCATGTACAACAAGCCGGAAGGCGAGCTGTGCACGCGCAAGGACCCGGAAGGCCGCCGCACCGTCTTCGAGCGTCTGCCGCGTCTGAAGGGCGAGCGTTGGATCGCGATCGGTCGTCTCGACATCAACACCAGCGGTCTGTTGCTGTTCACCACCGACGGTGAGCTGGCCAACCGCCTGATGCACCCGTCGACCCAGATCGAGCGTGAGTACGCCGTGCGTGTCATGGGCGAGGTCAAGCGCGAGCACGTCGTCAACATGGTCAATGGCGTGATGCTCGAAGATGGCCCGGCACGTTTCACCGATGTGCAGGAATTCGGTGGCGAAGGCATCAACAGCTGGTTCCACGTCGTGATCATGGAAGGCCGCAACCGTGAGGTTCGTCGTCTGTGGGACTCCCAGGGCCTGACCGTCAGCCGTCTGAAGCGCGTGCGCTACGGCAACATCTTCCTCGACAAGCGCGCTCGCGCCGGTGAGTGGGTGGAGATGGAGCAGAGCGAGATCGATGAACTGTCCACGCTGGCAGGTCTCGAGCATCGCAAGGCGCCGGCCCTGACGCCGGACGAGCAGAATCGCTGGAGCCGCGACAAGCAGAAGCGTCGTCCGGTGCGCGCCATGAAGAAGCCGCCGCAGCGTACGCGCAAGCCGCGCTGATGGCGCAGTCGGTGAGGGCGGCGATGCGCCGTCATTCACTGACATGGCATAAGCTCGTGGACATGCCACAAGCTCGTGCGACCTAAGTGGTAACCCGCAAGCCCGCGCCCATCGCGGGCTTGCGTGTATCTGGCACAGGGGCTGGCCGCGCGCTGGCGCGGGCGTTTCGCGAGGTGCCAGCGGACAAGCTGGTCATTTACTTGAAGTTTTTTTGCAAAAGGCTTGCGTCGAAACGGGATCGGCGGTATCTTACGTCCCGCTTCGCAAGGGTCGTTAGCTCAGTGGTAGAGCAGTTGGCTTTTAACCAATTGGTCGAAGGTTCGAATCCCTCACGACCCACCATTCTCTGGAATGGTCTCTTGCAAAGCACCCGGCGGCGGGTCGTTAGCTCAGTGGTAGAGCAGTTGGCTTTTAACCAATTGGTCGAAGGTTCGAATCCCTCACGACCCACCATCCGCCACCCAGTTTTGGGTCGTTAGCTCAGTGGTAGAGCAGTTGGCTTTTAACCAATTGGTCGAAGGTTCGAATCCCTCACGACCCACCATCCGCCACCCAGTTTTGGGTCGTTAGCTCAGTGGTAGAGCAGTTGGCTTTTAACCAATTGGTCGAAGGTTCGAATCCCTCACGACCCACCAGATCTTGCCCCGTGCCTTCATTGGCGCGGGGCAATTTTTGTTACGCGAAAGGAAAGAGTCCGTTGCCCCCAAGTCGACTGGAGCCGCGATCGCGCCAGGCGTATCCTTGTGGGCGAGCCAAGGCTCATGTCCGCCCAGTGCGGACGACGCTGCGGGCGATAGACGCCCAAGGCACACGCCGCAGTCTGGGGAGCCCAGCTGCAGCGCTGGCAGGGCCGCCACGGGCCGTTCGTGCCCGGGCCGAGTCCTGACCCACTCAGCACAGGGGGAGCCCCTGTGGGCTAGGTGAGAGACACATGAACAGCCTGACTAATGCCATGCCGGGTCGTGAGGCCCACAATGCCGTCCGTGAGCAGGTGCGCGAGCATCTGGCCCGCGCTTACTGCCCGACACGCCCCGCCGCCGAGGATGCCGCGCTGATCGACGAGATCAAGCAGCTGCTCATCGAGCGTGATGCCGCACTGGTCGCGCATTACTACTGTGACGACGCCATCCAGCAGCTGGCCGAGGAAACCGGCGGCTGCGTCGCCGACTCGCTCGAGATGGCACGTTTCGGTGCCCGCCATGACGCCTCGACACTGATCGTCGCCGGGGTGCGCTTCATGGGCGAGACTTCCAAGATCCTGTCGCCGGAGAAGCGTGTGCTGATGCCGACGCTGGAGGCGACCTGCTCGCTGGACCTCGGCTGCCCGGAAGACGAGTTCGCGGCCTTCTGTGATGCTCATCCCGACCGCACCGTGGTGGTGTACGCCAATACCTCGGCGGCCGTGAAGGCGCGTGCCGACTGGGTGGTGACCTCCTCGATCGCCGTCGATGTCATCGAGCACCTGCACGCCCGGGGCGAGAAGCTGATCTGGGCGCCGGACAAGCATCTGGGCGCCTACGTGCAGAAGCAGACCGGTGCCGACATGCTGCTGTGGGACGGTGCCTGCATCGTCCACGACGAGTTCCGCGCCCAGGGCATCAGTGACCTGCTCAAGGTCTACCCGGACGCCGCGGTGCTGGTGCACCCGGAATCACCGCAGTCGGTGGTTGAACTGGCCGATGTGGTCGGTTCCACCTCGCAGCTGATCAAGGCTGCCGTCGAGCTCGACAATCAGCAGCTGATCGTCGCGACCGATCGTGGCATCTTCTTCAAGATGCAGCAGGCCGCGCCGCACAAGCAGCTGTACGAGGCGCCGACTGCCGGCAATGGCGCGACCTGCAAGAGCTGTGCGCACTGCCCGTGGATGGCGATGAACGGCCTGGAGAATCTGGCCGCCGTGCTGCGTCGCGATCCGGCGGAAGCCAATGCCGAGGAAGTCTTCGTCGATGATGACCTGCGTGAGCGCGCCCTGAAGCCGTTGACGCGGATGCTGGAATTCAATCGCGGCTGAGCGCTGACGCTGATCGCCACCGATTGCTGCCTGCATGAACAAAGCCGCCGCTCCCGATTCCCCGGGGCGGCGGTTTTTGTTTGCCTGGTGCTGCGAGCGGGGGCTGCCTCAGAACTCCTCGATGGCGTTGCGATAGCGCTTGAAGTCTTCCCGGCGTGAACTGATACGGTTGGCCATGCTGAAGTCGCCGTTCTTGCGCGCGGCCTCGTCGGCCAGCTTGAGCTGAGCGAAGGCCTTGTCCATGCGGCCCTCCAGCTGGTCGAATTCGGCGCGATACAGGAAGGCCTCGGCGGTGTGGCCGCTGCGCCCACTGGCTTCGGAGGCCAGGCTCCAGACCTTGGGGTCATCGGGATGGTCGCGGCGCATATCCTCCAGCTGCTGGCGCGCGGCGGCGGGGTCCTGTTGCAGCGCGACTTCCGCCATGGCCAGTCGGGTCGGCAGGTAGTCGGGTTGCAGGCGCAGCAGGCGTCTGGCGCGGCGGGTCGCCTCCTCATAACGCCGGGCATCCCGCGCGACCTCGACCGCACTGGCGCTGATCAGGGTCAGGTCAGGATGCTTGTCATGCAGGCGGTCCAGCGCGGCCAGCGCCTTGTCGACCTGGTTGTGCTCCGCCGCGGCCAGCGCCTGATAGTAGGCAATCGCGTCGGGGCCGGGGTTGTCTTCGCGCAGTGTCGTCAGCCCCTGCTCGGGCTGGCGCAGATTGAGCGCCAGCAAGGCGCGGGCACGGATCATCGCGTAGGCGAGCTGCGCGAGCGGGTCGGGAGTCACCTTCTGCATGGCGTCGGCACGCGCCTGGGTGTCGCCGATACGCGCCTCGGTCACCGGGTGCGTGAGCAGAAATTCCGGTGCATTGCCGCCCTGCAGGCTGGCCATGCGTTGCATGGCGCGGAACATGCGCGGCATGGCTTCGGGGTCGAAGCCGGCGCGTGACAGTGCATCGATGCCGACGCGGTCGGCCTCCTGCTCGAAGCGACGCGAATAGGCCAGCTGATCGGAAATGGCAGCGGCCTGGGTGCCGGCCATGGTCGCGATGCCCGCTGAACCGCCTCCACCCGCCGCGATCACCATGCCGGCGAGGAAGCCGGCCAGCGTCGGCAGGCGTGTCTCGGCCTGGCGCTCCATGTTGCGCGCGAAGTGATGCTGGGAGAGGTGGCCCAGTTCGTGGGCGAGCACCGAGGCGAAGGCGTCGCGGTCCGGCGCGAAGGCGAACAGGCCCGTATTGACGCCGACCACGCCGCCGGGCACGGCGAAGGCATTCAGCTGGCTGCTGGCGACCAGCGTGATGATGAAATTGCGGTCATCCAGCTCGCTCCACGGCGCCAGTTGACGCACGATGCTACCGATCCAGTCCAG
Organism: Cobetia amphilecti; assembly: GCF_020217465.1. GTDB lineage: Bacteria > Pseudomonadota > Gammaproteobacteria > Pseudomonadales > Halomonadaceae > Cobetia > Cobetia amphilecti. Next base: position 3,549,803 of record NZ_CP084115.1, on the reverse strand, counting down.
AGTGATGGGATCATCCCATTCACGCACATGGGCGCGGAACTGACGCAGCCAGGCGCGACCGATACGATATTCATCGTTGCTGGAGATGCCGCCACTCGCACTCCCCAGGTCAGGCAGTCCATAGTCGTTGTGGGATGCGGCCGGCGCACTGGCGACCGGCGCGCCCATCAGCAACAGGCCGAGCAGGGCGCTCGACAGGGTGGCAAGCCCGCGGCGTCCGATGCGAACGCGTCCGCTCAAGGGGGGCAGCAACGACATGCAGGCAATCCTCTTCGATATGGCGCAAGGTGCGGTCGGCTCGCCCGATTGCCGGGCGCCGCACTGGCGTTGACGGCCCTGCGTGAGTCCGGGCAAGACGCAGCCGCGCAGGGCGGAAAGTTGCTTTGTCAGGCAAGGTGCCCTTAAATCGGGGCGTTTTCAAGCTGCACCCTCCATGGCGTGCGGCAGAACATCATAACGAGAACGGAAGGGCAGATGGCATTCGAACGACCTGGCGCTGAGACTGCGAATCCGATGGCTGACTCCACGGCCGATACTCACCTGCAGACGCTGGATGCGCGCGGCCTGCACTGTCCGTTGCCGCTGCTGCGCACCAAGCTCAAACTGGCTGGCATGAGTGCCGGCGAGCAACTCGAGGTCCTCGCCAGCGACGCCGGCGCCTGGGGCGACATCCCTGCCTATCTGGCGCTGAGCGATCACGCGCTGGTCTCGCGTGAAGAGACGCCAGAGGGCGATTATCGCTTCGTGATCAAGGCGCTGTGCGAGGAAGATCCGTCATGACCATGAAGACGTTGTTGCGTGGCTGGATCGAGCGCTATTTCTCCGACGAAGAAGCGGTGGTGCTGTTTCTGGTGCTGGTGCTGGTGTTCGCCGCCGTCATTCTGCTCGGCAGCATGCTGGCGCCGTTCTTCACCGCCCTGATCGTCGCCTTCCTGCTGCAGAGCGGCGTGAGCTGGATGGAGCGCCGTGGCCTGCCGCGCCTGGCGGCGGTCAGCCTGATGACGCTGGTGTTCATGGGCATCATGCTGGCCAGTGCGCTGATCCTGCTGCCGCTGGTCTGGCATCAGCTGGCCAACCTGATCCAGGAGATTCCCGGCATGTTCGCCTCCGGGCAGCGCTGGCTGGGCGAGTTGCAGGAGCGCTTCCCCGGCCTGATCACGCCGGAGCAGGTCCAGCAGTGGGTCGGCGCCGCCGGGCGAGAGCTGACCCAGTTCGGGCAGCGCGCGGTATCGCTGTCGCTGGCGTCGCTGGGCAACCTGATGGGCGTGGTGATCTACCTGGTGCTGGTGCCGATCCTGGTGTTCTTCATGCTCAAGGACCGCGAGCGGTTGGTGGACTTCACGCTGGCGCTGCTGCCACGCAAGCGCCTGCTGATGAGCCGGGTCTGGAACGAGATGGATGACCAGATCGCCAACTTCGTGCGCGGCAAGGTGATCGAGATCGTCATCGTCGGCGGCGTCAGCTACGTCACCTTCGTCGCCTTCGGGCTGCCGTATTCGGCGCTGCTGGCGATCGTGGTCGGCTTCTCGGTGCTGATTCCCTATATCGGCGCGGCAGGGGCAACCTTGCCGGTCGCCGCCGTCGCCGGTTTCCATTACGGGCTGGGCGATACCTTCATGTACGTGATGATCGCCTACGGCATCATCCAGGCGCTGGATGGCAACGTGCTGGTGCCGCTGCTGTTCTCGGAGGCGGTCAATCTGCATCCGGTGGCGATCATCCTCGCGGTGCTGTTCTTCGGCGGCATCTGGGGTTTCTGGGGGGTGTTCTTCGCCATCCCGCTGGCGACCCTGATGAAGTCGCTGCTCTACGCCTGGCCGCGCCGGGCGCGCGCCGAGGAGAATCGGGTCGCGGACAAGAGCGCCTGACCGAAAAAGCCCCGCCAATCGGCGGGGCTTTGTCATGGCTGAGGCGGCTGGCGCGCAGGCGCTCTCTGCTCAGCTGTTTCTCCACGAGCTGCTGTCACGCGGGCTACTGCCACTCGAGCTGCTGCCATTCGAGACTAGCGGTCAGCGTTGAGCTCGCGGGCGGCTTCCAGCACTTCCTCGACATGGCCCTTGACCTTCACGCCACGCCATTCGCGCGCCAGATTGCCATCGGCGTCGATCAGGAAGGTGGAGCGCACCACGCCGAGACTTTCCTTGCCCATGAATTTCTTCATGTGAATGACGTCAAAGATCTTGCACAGGATCTCGTCCGGGTCGCTGATCAGCTCGAACGGGTAGCCCTGCTTTGCCCGGAAGTTCTCGTGGGTGCGCAGGCTGTCGCGGGAAACGCCGAGAATCACGGTGTTGGCCGCTTCGAATTCCTCGAGGTTGTCGCGGAAGTCACCGCCTTCGGTGGTGCAGCCCGGCGTGTGGTCCTTCGGGTAGAAATAGATGACGGCTTGCTTGCCCTTGAGGCTGGCCGGAGTGACTTCGGTGTCACTGGTGGCCTGGGCGGTAAAGTCGGGAATTGGCTGACCGAGGCTGACGCTCATCGTGCTCTCCTGGCGATGACTGACGGCCATGTGGCGGCTGACAGTGCTGAATGATGAAAAAAACCGGCAGTGATGGGCATCGCGCTTGCCCGCTTCTGCGGTGTGTCCTGCATTACACGCAGGGCGTCCTGACTTGTCAAAGACAGGGCAGAACTCTTGTGTTTCACCGTCTTGGCGACCGGCGCCATCGCGCCCATCCACCGTGCATCTGCCCCGCGGACAGGCGAGGGAATCCACCGCTTTGCACAACCGGTGCAGATGGCGTCTGTACAGGCTTCGATGGTCTTTGTAACATCATCACCCTTGACGCGACTCGCGTGTCGGCGTGCCCACGCAATCAGAGTCCTGCGTCAACCAATTTATGTCAGATGTCTGTCCCCGAGATCCGTTGTTTCAACAGCGCAGGGACACGCCTGGCGCATCAGGCACCAGAGGAGAATTCGAGGGATGATCACAGGTAGCATTGTCGCACTGGCGACCCCGATGAAGGCCACCGGCGAGATCGACTGGGACGCCCTGCGCCAGCTGGTCGCCTTCCACCTCGAAAATGGCACCGATGCCATCGTCGCCGCCGGCACCACCGGCGAACCGACCACCATGTCCTTCGCGGAGCACTTCGATGTCATCCGCTGTGTGGTCGAGACGGTTGCCGGCAAGATTCCGGTCATCGCCGGCACGGGCGCCAACGCCACCTCCGAAGCGGTCGAGCTGGCTCGCTACGCCAAGGAAGTCGGTGCGGATTACTGCCTCTCCGTGGCGCCGTACTACAACAAGCCGACCCAGGAAGGGCTCTACCAGCACTTCAAGGCCGTCGCCGAGCAGGCCGGTATCCCGGTCATTCTCTACAACGTGCCGGGTCGTACCTGCTCCGATATCTACAACGAGACGGTCTTCCGTCTCGCCGAGCTCGACAACATCGTCGGCCTCAAGGATGCCACCGGCAACCTGGAGCGCGGTCAGGAACTGATCGACCGCCTCAAGGGCACTGACTTCGCGCTCTACTCCGGCGATGACCCCACGGCCTGCGACTTCATCCTGATGGGCGGCCACGGCGATATCTCCGTGACGGCCAACGTCGCGCCGCGCCTGATGCACGAGATGTGTGAAGCCGCCGTGGCCGGCGATGCCGAGCGCGCTCACCAGATCAACACGCGCCTGATGCCGCTGCACTCCGCGATGGGCGTCGAGTCCAACCCGATCCCGGTCAAGTTCGCCATGCATCGCATGGGCCTGTCGCCGGAATCCGGCGTGCGTCTGCCGCTGACCTGGCTGTCCGAGCAGTACCACTCCACGGTCGAGGAAGCACTGCAACTGGCCGAGGTGCTCAACTGATGAGTCAGCGTTTCGTGCCACTGGCCCTGCTGACGGCGCTCGCGGTCGCAGGCTGTTCCAGTGATGGCTACTACTACGATCGCAACAGCGAGTATGCCGATGCCAGCATCGCGCCGCCGCTGGAGCTGCCGGACACGATCAATCGTGGTGATTACCAGGATTCCATGCCGGTGCCGCAGGCCAGCAGTGACTTCCTGGCCAGCGACGACTTCGAGGCACCGCGTCCCCAGCCGCTGGCGACCAGCGAGCAGGGCGGGCGTGAATTCGTCGCCATGCGTCAGAGTGGCGATGCCCGCTGGCTGGCCGTGAACGCCGCGCCGGCAGCGGTATGGACACGTCTGCAGTCCTTCGTGCGCGACCAGGGCCTGGATGTGCAGAGCATCGATGCCGGCAAGGGCGAGATCACCACGGCCCAGGGCATCATCAGCGTCAGCCAGGGGCTGCGTGCCGATGCCTCCGAAGTGCGTTGTCAGCAGGGCGGCGATGTCGCCGGCAGCTGCCTGAACGCGCTGAGCGGCTATCTGGCCGCGTCTTCCGCCGATAGCGGCGTCTCGCTGGCGGCCCAGTCGCTCAGCCGTGATGACCGCGTGCGCCTGGAAGGCCGCGATGGCACCTGGCAGGTTGATCTGGCGCTGGACACCGAGCGCAGCTGGGCCGAGCTGCTCTATCAGCTGCAGAAGAACTTCAACACCGACTACCAGACGCTGACCGATCAGGACCGCTCGCGTGGCGAGTTCATGGTCGATTACATCCCGCGTGAAGAGCGTGATGGCGGCTGGTTGGGTATCGGCGGCGATGGTGACCCTGTGCCGATGGTACTCAAGCTGCGCGCCGAGAATGACCACACCCTGGTCACGGCGACTCGTGCCGATGGTGAAGAGACCACGCCGGCACTGGCGCGTGAGCTGCTCGACGCTGTGGCGTCGACACTGCGCTGAGCATGTGGCTCGACACGCCTTGCGCCGCCTCATCTGACGACTCGTCGGGTGAGGCGGCTGCGTCGTTTCAGATCCCCCTCCCGGTGGAAGGCAGTGGGGCGCTGGCGGCTGGCCTGACGGCCGCCCGTGGGCCGAGTGACGACGCCCAGGGCGTGATGGCGATGGCTTCGCTGGGCAGCGGCAGCAAGGGCAACGGCACGCTGATCCGCACCCGCGAGGCACTGGTGCTGGTCGATTGCGGCTTCACCCTCAAGGAGACCGAGGCCCGCCTGGCGCGCCTCGGCGTGCATCCCTCGCAGCTGGACGCCGTGCTGGTCACGCATGAACATGGTGATCACCTGAGCGGCGTGGGGCCGCTGGCGCGTCGCCATGGTGTGCCGGTGCATCTGACCACCGGCACCTGGCTTGCCGGGCGTGCCAAGAAGCTCGGCGCGCTGCCGAGTCGGCATCTGATCACGCCGCAGCAGGAGTTCGCGATCAAGGATCTCGAGATTCTGCCGGTCACGGTGCCCCATGATGCGCGTGAGCCGGTGCAGTTCGTGTTCAACCGGCGCGGTGAGACGGCCACGCGTCGCCTCGGCGTGCTGACCGATCTCGGCCACGTCAGTGAGCATGTGCTGCAGTGCTTTGCCGATTGCGATGCGCTGGTGATGGAGTTCAACCACGATCCGCAGATGCTGGCCAGCGGGCCGTATCCGCCCAGCCTCAAGCGGCGGGTCGGGGGGCGGCTCGGTCACCTGGCCAATGCCCAGGCGTGTGCTGCCTTGCCCTATCTGGGGCTGGCGCGCCTGCAGCGGCTGGTGGCCTCGCACCTGTCGGAGAGCAACAACCATCCGTCATTGGCCCGGGAGGCACTGGCCCCCTGGCTTGCGGATGACGATAGTCGCCTGATCATCGCCGCGCAGGACAGCGGCTTTGGCTGGCAGGCCATCGCCTGATATTCATGACGCCCGGTCGCTTCGCGATCGGGCGTTTGTGATTCTGGATGAGCTGACCAGATGGACAGCTCTCGAATCACGCCATACACCAACGCCACAGTCCTTCTCGACTGGGCGTGACAGACTCAAGCGTGATCGATTCATCGTCGACCGCCTCAACACTCGACGCGTCTAGCGTCATCAGGGGGAATCTCATGGAAAAGCGTGAAGAGCTCTACGCTGGCAAGGCCAAATCCGTCTTCGTCACTGACGACCCGGATCTTCTGCTGCTGGAATTCCGCGACGATACCAGCGCCTTCGACGGCAAGCGCATCGAGCAGCTGGATCGCAAGGGCATGGTCAACAACAAGTTCAATGCCTTCATCATGGAGAAACTCAAGGCGGCCGGTATTCCGACCCACTTCGAGCGTCTGGTCAGCGACAACGAGTGCCTGGTCAAGCGTCTCGACATGATGGCAGTGGAGTGCGTGGTGCGTAACATCTCCGCCGGCTCACTGGTGCGTCGTCTGGGTGTCGAGGAAGGCATCGAGCTCAATCCGCCGACTTTCGAGCTGTTCCTCAAGAACGACGAGAAGGGCGACCCGATGATCAACGAGTCGCTGGTCGAGACCTTCGGCTGGGCAGAGCCCAAGCACCTGGCGCGCGCCAAGGAACTGACCTTCCAGGTCAACGACATCCTCAAACAGCTGTTCCTAGATGGCGGCATCCTGCTGGTCGACTACAAGCTCGAGTTCGGCGTCTTCAATGGTGAAGTCGTGCTGGGTGACGAATTCTCGCCGGACGGCTGCCGTCTGTGGGATGCCGAGACGCGCGAGAAGCTCGACAAGGACCGCTTCCGTCAGGGCCTGGGCGGCGTGATCGAAGCCTACGAGGAAGTCGGTCGCCGTATCGGTATCGATTTCTCGGCCTGAGCTTGAATCTGGGGCTAAATCTGAGGTGATGCACTGACGCTCTGACGTCACTGACAGCGCATCAAGGAACGGCCCCCTGCCAGTGGCAGGGGGCCGTTCCTGTTTGGCAGGCGCCATGTGTCTGGCCGGGAATGTAGCTGTGAGGAAAGAGGCGTGGCGCTTCAGGAGGCGCGCAGGCTGGCCAGGTCGATCACCTGACGGGCGACAGCCGAGAGGGCGTGGTCCTGGCCTTCGTCATCCAGGCTGCCATCCTCGTGGAAGGCGCTGGCGGCACGCGAGACCGCGATCTGCTGTGGCGCGACCAGCATGCCGAGATTGTTCAGGTACAGGCGCACGAAGGGCAACGCCCGCATGCCGCCCATGGCACCTGGTGAGGCCGAAACGATGCCGACCGGCATGCCGCGCAGGGCGTCCATGCCGCTCTGGCCATCCGCCGCCGGGCGTGACAGCCAGTCGAAGGTGTTCTTGAGCAGCGGGCTGAAGAAGCCGTTGTATTCCGGCGTCGCCAGCAGCAGCCCCTGATGGCTGGCCAGCATCTCCTGCAGGCGGTCGGCGCTGGCGGGACGGCCATTGGCCTCTTCGCTGTCGCCATCGTAGAGCGGCATCGGGAAGTCGTTGAGATCGAGCAGACTGACCTCGGCACCTTCCTGCCGGGCGTGGTGTGCCAGGCGCTCGATCAGGCGTCGATTGACGGAGGCCTTGCGGGTACTGGCGGCAAAGGCAAGCAGACGGATACTCATGCGGCGGACTCCCGGTGAAACGAGTGGAGATGAAGGAACGCACGCCCAGTATGGTCAGGTCTCGTGACGGTTTGCCAATCCAATCTGGCATTGTCTTGATCTGGCGCGCGCAATCCTTCGATCCGCTTCATGCACGGCGTTGACCCCCACTGGAAAAGGCGCTGCCCTGGCTCGCGCAGGGGTTTGATCAGACGGCCACGATGGCCGCGACCTCCATCGTCAAGGAGCCATCGGGTTGCGTGCGGCCCGTGAAGCGCACATCCACGTCCACCAGCCGTACGCCATACTGGCGCTTGCCATCGGCGGGCCTGGTGGCGTGATAGGCGGGGCGCGGGTCCTGGGCGAGCACTTCCTCGATCAGTGCGCGCAGCGTGGCGCTGTCGGCCCGGGTCGCCAGTGTCTGCTCGGCCTCTGCGCTGAAGACAACGGCGTGGCGCGGCGGTGGCGCAGGCGCATAGCCGGCACGCGCCTCGGGCACGGCATCGACCCACGGCAGATACGGCTTGATGTCCATCACCGGCGTGCCATCGAGCAGGTCATGGCCGCGCAGCAGCAGGCGCACGCCGTTGCGCTTGCCCGACTGCCCGCCATCCGGCGTGGCGTTGGCCGCCGTCTCGACGCCTGCCAGTTCGACCACCGACTGCCCCAGTCGGTTGGGGCGGTGGGTGCTGCGCGAGGCGAAGACACCGGTGCGCGCGTTGCCTCCCAGGCGCGGCGGGCGGATCAAGGGCGTCCAGCGTGTGGGGCTGGCGTGGAACAGGAAGTGGATCCACAGATGGCTGAAGCCCTCGATGTCGCGCACGCAGTCCGGGTCATCGAAGGGCGGCAGCAGGTGCAGGATGGCGGTGGCGTGGCGCGCCAGCCCCGGCTGGCGGGGAATGCCGAACTTGTCCGGGTAGCAGCTTTCGATGATGCCCACCGGCTGCATGGCCTGTTGTCCCAGCGCCGCGGCCTGCTCACGCAGATGAGGGGGCAGCAGCGGCAGGCGCCTGGCCAGTGCGGCATCGTTCATCGGGCGCTCGGCCGTGTCGGCGGTCGGGTGGGGGCTGGCGGGCTGATCGGAAGAGGACATGGCAAGACCGTGGCAGAGGCTGAAGTGATGATGGCGCAGAATGTCGTGTGACATTCCAGGCCGCCATGATGCCATGCCCGTCGTCGCACGGCATGACTGGTCTCACTGGGTCGGCTTGTGTAGTCTGCCGCGAGAGCAGCGCCGCGTGGCGCTGAATCGTGATGCTGGCGACGGGGCGTGAATGCCCCGCGCGACTCTTGAGGGCAACTTTGATCATGTCAGACCCTATCGCCATTGCTGCTGTCGACAGCCTGCCGTCGACACTGGACCTCGACCGCCTTGCACTGGCGAGCCAACAGTTGATCGAGGCCGGCCAGGCGCTGGACGCTGCCGGGCAGGTACCGGCCACCGGTGGCAACTTCTCCAGTCGTCTCAGTGATCGCCTGATGGCGGTCACCGCCTCGGGCTGCCACAAGGGCCGCCTGACCAGTGGCGACATTCTGGTCAGCGATTTTGCCGTCAGGCTGCAGGGCACTTCCCGCAAGGCCTCTGACGAGGCGCGCCTGCATGGCCAGCTCTACGAAGACCTGCCCCACGCACAGGCGATTCTGCATACCCACTCCAGGGCCGCCACCGTGCTGTCGCTGTGCCATGAGGACGACACCCTGAGCCTGGAGGGTTTCGAGCTCAACAAGGCGCTGGAAGGCGTCAAGAGTCATGAGACGGCGGTACGTCTGGCCGTCTTCGACAATACTCAGGATATCGAGGCGCTGGCGCTGGACGTACGCGCCCGCCTGGCCGCCGATGCCGGTCTGCACGGCTACCTGATCCGCGGCCATGGCCTCTACACCTGGGCCAGCAGCATGACGGCCTGTCGCCGCCATGTCGAAGCGCTCGATTTCCTGATGGGTTGTGAACTGGAACTGAGGAGACAGCGATGAGCTTTCTGGCCATCTACGCCGAGCAGGACGCCTCGCGTCCGCAGTTGATCACCAATGATGGCGCGCAGATCGCCAGCGAACTCGAGGCCGAAGGCATTCGCTTCGAGCGCTGGACGGCGGGCTGCGAGATGAGTGATCCCACCGACCAGACCCAGGTGCTGGCGGCCTACGCCGACGATGTCGCGCGTCTCAAGTCCGAGAACGGCTTCGTCACCGCCGACGTGATCGGCCTGACGCCGGATCATCCGGACCGCGACGCCCTGCGCGGCAAGTTCCTCGATGAGCACCGCCACGCGGAGCATGAGGTGCGCTTCTTCGTGCGCGGCAGCGGCATCTTCTACCTGCATCTGGGCGAGCGCGTGCTGGCGGTCGGTTGCGAGAAGGATGACCTGATCGCCGTACCGGCCGGCACGCCGCACTGGTTCGACATGGGGCCGACGCCGGACTTCACCGCCATCCGCCTGTTCACCAATCCGGAAGGCTGGATCGCCAACTTCACCGACAATGACATCGCTGCCCGCTTCCCGCGTCATGAAGCGCTGGCCGAGCACTTTACTCAGACCGCAGCCCCGCATTCCCAGGAGTCCGCATGATTCGCGCCATCGTCACCGACATCGAGGGCACGACCGGCTCGATTCGCTTCGTGCATCAGGTGCTGTTCCCCTATGCGCGCGCCAACCTGGGCGATTTCGTGCGCGCCAATGCCGAGCGTGAGGACGTCGCCGAGCAGCTGGCCGCCACCCGCGAGCTGGCCGAGGCGCCCGCGGCCGATCTCGAGGCCGTGATCGCCATTCTGGAAGGCTGGATCGACGCCGACCGCAAGGCCACGCCGCTCAAGGCACTGCAGGGCATGGTCTGGGCACAGGGCTACGCGGACGGTGACTTCACCGGCCATGTCTACCCCGATGCCGTGAAGGGATTGCGTGACTGGAAGGAACGCGGACTGTCCTTGTATGTCTACTCTTCAGGCTCCATCCAGGCCCAGAAGCTGCTGTTCGGGCATTCCGATGTCGGCGATCTGACTCCGCTGTTTGCCGGCTACTTCGACACCACCACGGGCCCCAAGCAGGAAGCCGAGAGCTATCGCCGCATCGCCGGTCAGCTGGGCATTCCGGGCGCGGAGATCCTGTTCCTGTCGGATGTCGTCGCCGAGCTGGACGCCGCCGCTGCCGCCGGCTTCCATACCTGGCAGCTGGTGCGGGAGCCGGACATGGTCACGGGAGATCACCCCCGGGCCAGCCGCTTCGATGAGGTGTCCTTCAGCGGCTGAACAGGACGCTTCAGTGACAGGTGTCAGCCGTGAGCCTGTCAGGTTTTCCATGAATACATCGTCCTCGTTCGAGGACACAAGGAGGACGAACGATTGCACAGCCAGACCGATAGCCGTGAAGTGGCCAGGGAGCGTGTTCATATCGTGGCGGCGCAGCCGCAGCATGCCGCGGACCAGGCCGAGGTGTTCTACCAGGCCGTCATGCAGGGCGCTGCCGGTCATTATGATCTGGCGCAGCGACAGCAGTGGGCCGCGCGTGTCCCGCGCGACGCCGAACGCTGGGCCGCGCGTCAGCATCGCTTCGAGGTGCTGGTGGCGGAGCGTGATGGCCGCTGCATCGGCTTCTGCGAGTACGCCCCCGAATGGCCGCTGGCGCGCATCGAGATGCTTTACGTCTATCCGAGTCTGATGGGGCAGGGCATCGGCAGCCAGTTGCTGGCGGCGGCCGAGCGCGACCTGCGCGAGCGCAAGGTGCGCGTGATGAGTCTGGAAGCCAGCCTGACGCTGTCGCCGGGCCTGGCCCGCCGTGGCTGGCATAGCCTGGGGCTTGAGCACGTCAAGCGCGATGGCATCTGCCTCAAGCGCGAGCGCTTCGAGAAACGCCTCGACGAGTGACGAGTGCGTCACGGTGATATCGGAAATGAAGACGCCCCCGCCGGTCATCCGGCGGGGGCGTCTTGTGTCTGGCATGGTGTCGCGTCTGGCATGGTGTCAGTCATGCCGCGTGATCAGATCGATCAGGCCATGGTGTCGACGATGCCGCCTTCCACGCGCAGTGCGGCGCCGGTGGTGGCGCTGGCCTGCTCGGAGGCAGCGTAGACACTCATGTTGGCGACTTCCTCGGGGCTTGCCAGGCGCTGCAGGATGGAGGTCGGACGGGCCTGCTTGACGAAGTCGGCCTCGACCTCCTCAAGTGCCTTGCCTTGCTCCTCGGCATTCTGCTTGAGCATCTCGAGCACGCCCTCGGAGCGGGTCGGCCCGGGCAGGATGGCGTTGACCGTCACGCGGGTGCCGGACAGCACCTTGGCGAGCCCGCGCGAGACGGACTGCACCGCCGACTTGGTCATGCCGTAGTGGACCATCTCGCTGGGGATGTTGAGCGCCGATTCGCTGGACAGGAACTGGATGCGGCCCCAGTCGCGCTCCTTCATGCCGCGCGCATAGTGGCGGGACAGGCGTACCGCCGACATCACGTTGACCTGGAAGAACTGCTCCCAGGTGTCGTCGTCGGTGTCGAAGAAATCCTGCGGGGCGAAGATGCCGACATTGTTGATCAGGATGTCAGTGTCCGGCACGGCGTGAATCAGCGTGTCGCAGCCTTCGCGTGTGCCCAGGTCCGCGGCCACGCCCTGTACCTCGCTGCCGGGCGCCTTGTCTCTGAGGCTGGTGACGGCCTCATCGACACGCGCCTGGGTGCGGCCGGTCAAGGTGACGCTGGCGCCTGCGCGGGCAAGCCCGTTGGCGATGGCGAAGCCGATACCGGCAGTGGAACCACTGATGATGGCGCTGCGGCCGCGTAGATCAATCTGCATGCAAACCTCCTTGCAGGGAGCGACGGCGACGAGAGCCCAGGCAGGTGCCTCGAGCCGTGTCGCTTTCGTCATCCGGGTGTGCTCATTGCGTGGCGATGCCTAACGCGCAATGCAAGGGGGAGCGGCGGTGCAGGTCAGATCTTGCGCAGATGCATGTGGCGCAACGCCCCGCCGGGGCCGAGGTCGCGGTCCTCGAGTCGCTGCACCGCATGGCCCTCCAGCAGGTTGTCCAGCGGCACATTGAGGTTGGTCGCCACCAGCCGGGCCAGTGGATTGAGCAGACGACGCAGCCGTCCAGCCGGGCGATTGCCGCGCAGGCCCTTGTCGAGCAACGACAGCTCGCCATCGCTGGCCAGAACGCGCAGCGCTTCATCGAAGGCGCGCTGGGGCTCGGGCACCACGGCGATGATCAGGTGGGCGATGACGACATCGAAATAGCCATCGGGGAAGTCGAGCGCCATGGCGTCGCCCGGCTTGACGTTGGCATCGAAGCCCAGCGTCTCGGCGCGCTCGCGACAGCGGCGCAGCATGGCGGGGGAGGCGTCGATCACCTCGAGTTCGATGTCGCGGGGTAGGAAGGGCAGGTCGAGCCCGGTGCCACCGCCGAGCAGCAGCACGCGGGTGCCCGCCTGGATATCGAGGGTCGCGATGGCATCGCGCCGCGCGGAGCGCAGGATGCGAGCGGCCACACGGTCATAGATCGGCGCGTAGAGACTCCAGCGGCGCGTCTGCCAGCATCCGCCTGATGCCTTGGAGGCTTCAGGCGGATGCTGATGAGGAGATGGCGGGGACATGGGGCGCCTCCCTGGCGGCATGGCAATGTGTCGTGACAGATGGGCCGGCGTCAGCGGCGACCTCTGCAGGACAGGAGCTGGCCAGCAGGAAGGCATTCCCCTGTCGTTGGCTAGCGGGTCTCGACAGTGTAGATGCGCATCGACAGGTCGATGGAGGTCACGTCCTTGGTCAGTGCGCCGATCGAGATGCAATCCACGCCGGTGGCGGCGATACCCGGCAGGGTCGCCTCGCTGACGTTGCCAGAGGCTTCCAGCACGGCCGGCTTGGCATGCGCCTTGTTGCGCGCCACGGCCTCGATGAGCTGATCGTTGTCGAAGTTGTCGAGCATGATGACGTCGGCACCGGCATCCAGCGCCTGGGCCAGCTCCTCGAAATTCTCGACTTCCACTTCACAGGTGACGTCGGAGGCGATGTCGCGCGCCTCACGTACCGCCGCCGCGATGCTGCCACAGGCGGCGATATGGTTTTCCTTGATCAGGAAGGCGTCATAGAGGCCGATGCGATGATTGTGGCCACCGCCGCAGCTGACGGCGTACTTCTGGGCGACACGCATGCCCGGCAGGGTCTTGCGGGTATCGAGCAGGCGCACGCCACTGCCCTCGACCAGCGAGGCATAGTGGCTGGCGCGGGTCGCGGTGCCGGAGAGCGTCTGCAGCAGGTTGAGCGCCGCGCGCTCGCCGGTCAGCAGCGAGCGTGCCGGGCCTTCCAGCTCCAGGAAGGGCGCGTCGGCCTCGAGGCGATCACCGTCGCTGGCCAGCCACTTGAGGCTGACGCGCGGATCGAGGCGACGAAACAGCTCATCGACCCAGGGCACACCGCACAGGATGGCCGGTTCGCGACTGATCACGCGCGCCTTGGCCCACTGGCGCTCCGGAATCAATTCGGCGGTGATATCGCCACCGCCGACATCCTCGGCGAGCAGGCGGGCGGCGCTGGTACGGATATCCTCGGCGAGGGCGTCGTGGAAGTTCATGCGCGTCTGATCCTTGTACGAAGAGTGCTGCCGGAGCCGGGGTCTGTGCGTGTGCCGGGGCAGTGGCACAGACCCGTGGCTACCGAGCATGCCATAATGTGCGCCATTATAGGAAAAGCCACGCGAGCGGTCAGTCCCCGCGTGCGACGACCTTCCCGTCTGGAGTCTTCGATGCCCCCCTTGTCCTCTTCCCCGCGGTCGGGCCACCTGACGCGTCTGGCGGTCACCCCCGAGCACTGGCTGGAGAGCGCCCGTCAGGTGCCGTCTCCCAATCACAATGCTCGTCCCGAGGGAGAAGTCTCGGCGCTGGTGCTGCATTCCATCAGCCTGCCGCCCGGACGCTTCGGTGGCCCGGCCATCGAGCAGCTGTTCACCAATCAGCTCGACCCTGGCGCCCACCCTTACTTTGCCGATATCCATCAGCTGCGCGTCTCGGCGCATGTGCTGATCCAGCGCGATGGTCGCCTGGTGCAGTTCGTGCCCTTCGATCGTCGAGCCTGGCACGCCGGTCGCTCGCGCTGGCATGACGGTCAGCGTGAACGCGTCGAGCTCAATGACTTCACCATCGGCATCGAGCTCGAGGGCGATGAGGTGCACCCCTATCGCGATGTCCAATATCGCACCCTGGCACGCACCGTGGCCGGCCTGATGGCGAGCTATCCCGCGCTGACGCGCGAGCGCATCACCTCGCATGCGCGGATTGCGCCGTTGCGCAAGACGGATCCTGGCCCCGCCTTCGATTGGGCTTACTTCGATCGCCTGCTGGACGACATTCAGGACTAAGGTCGCAGGTGCCTCGCGATGGTGCGTTGCAGCATTATGTGGCGTCTCCAGGCAGGAAACGCCCAGTGGCGGGGCGCGTTGGTAGTTTTACTACATCACGGCTATCGAGGGCGGCTCAGTCTAGCGTATGAGTCCCGACCGCAAGGCGCATGAGGCCAGTGCTGCCGCGGGGCAGCCAAGCATTGCACCTGCCCGGTGAGTCTTGCTGCCCTGAATTGGCACGCGGGGGTGTTTGCGGTATCTTTCACGCCAAATGACTGCATCTTGTGCCCTGCTTTGGCGCAGGATGCGCGTCGAGATTGACGGCCGGCAAGACCCGGTCACGACAGGTCTATCGGAGATGCGACCCACTCAGAAGGTCGTGCCCACACTGAAGAGCGCCACTGGTTTCGATATCGCTGTTCGTCGAAACGTTTGACAAAAAATTTCTTCACTCGGAGAGACGTCTATGAGTCTGGAGGCAAGAGAAGATCTCGATCCGATCGAAACCACGGAATGGTTGGACTCCCTGGAATCGGTTCTGGATCGTGAGGGTGAGGATCGTGCCCAGTACCTGATGTCACGCCTGGCCGACCGCCTGCGTCGTGATGGCCATCAGGTGCCCTTCTCGGTGACCACGCCCCATCGCAACAGTATCCCCGTGCACCGCGAAGCGCGCATGCCGGGCGACCTGTTCATGGAGCGTCGTATCCGTTCGCTTATCCGTTACAACGCCATCGCTCAGGTGATCCGCAACAACCGTGCCCACAAGGGCCTGGGCGGTCACATCTCGAGCTTCATGTCCAGTGCGACGCTTTACGACGTAGGTTTCAACCACTTCTTCCGTGCACCGGAAGGAGATTTCGAAGGCGATCTGCTCTACATCCAGGGTCACGTGGCGCCGGGCATCTACGCCCGTTCCTTCCTGGAAGGTCGTCTCAGCCAGGAGCAGATGGACAGCTTCCGTCAGGAAGTCGACGGCAACGGCCTGTCTTCCTATCCGCACCCGTGGCTGATGCCGGATTACTGGCAGTTCCCGACCGTCTCCATGGGTCTGGGCCCGATCCAGGCGATCTATCAGGCGCACGTCATGAAGTACCTCAACTCGCGTGAGTTGAAGTCCATGTACGACCGCAAGGTGTGGTGCTTCATGGGTGACGGCGAGTGTGACGAGCCGGAATCCCTGGGTGCCATCTCGCTGGCTGGCCGCGAGAATCTCGACAACCTGATCTTCGTCATCAACTGCAACCTGCAGCGTCTTGACGGTCCGGTGCGCGGCAACGGCCGCATCATGGACGAGCTGGAAGGTGTCTTCCGTGGTGCCGACTGGAACGTGCTCAAGGTCACCTGGGGTCGCTTCTGGGATCCGCTCTTCGAACAGGACAAGAAAGGCATCCTGCAGAAGCGCATGGACGAAGCGGTCGACGGCGACTACCAGAACTACAAGGCCAATGGCGGCGCATACACGCGTGAGCACTTCTTCGGCAAGTACCCGGAGACGGCCGATCTGGTCAAGGACATGTCAGACGACGATATCTGGCGTCTGAACCGTGGTGGCCACGACCCGTACAAGGTCTACGCGGCGTATCACGAGGCGGTCAACAACGCCAATGGTCGTCCGACCGTCATCCTGGCGCACACCGTCAAGGGTTACGGCATGGGCATGGGCGATGGCGAAGCGGCCAACGAAGCCCACCAGGTCAAGACCATGGAACACGAAGCGCTGAAGACATTCCGCGATCGCTTCGGTATCCCGCTGACCGACGAGCAGCTCGAGGAAGTGCCGTACTACAAGCCGGCGGACGACAGCCCGGAAATGAAGTACATGCACCTCATGCGTGAACGTCTGAACGGCTACCTGCCGCAGCGTCGCACCGAGTATGAAACGCTGGAAATCCCGCCGCTGGACGACAAGATCTTCGCGTCCCAGCTCAAGGGTTCCAACGGCCGCGAAGTGTCCACCACCATGGCCTTCGTGCGCGTGCTCAACGGTCTGGTCAAGCACAAGACCCTCGGCGAGCGTGTCGTGCCGATCATTCCTGACGAAGCGCGTACCTTCGGCATGGAAGGCATGTTCCGTCAGCTGGGTATCTACACCGCGGCAGGCCAGAAGTATGAGCCGGTCGACAAGGGTCAGATCATGTATTACCGCGAGGACCAGAAAGGTCAGGTCCTCGAGGAAGGTATCTCCGAAGCAGGCGCCATGTCTGCGTGGGTGGCGGCGGCAACGTCCTACGCCAACCACAACCTGCCGCTGATGCCGTTCTACGTCTACTACTCGATGTTCGGCTTCCAGCGCATCGGTGATCTGGCGTGGGCCGCAGGCGACCTGCAGGCGCGTGGCTTCCTGGTCGGCGGTACTGCCGGTCGTACCACCCTGAACGGCGAAGGTCTGCAGCACCAGGATGGCCACAGCCATATCCTGGCCTCGACCATCCCGAACTGCCGTACCTACGACCCGACCTACGCTCACGAAGTGGCGGTCATCGTGCAGGACGGCATGAAGCGCATGTTCGAGCAGCACGAGCCGGTCTTCTACTACCTGGCGGTGATGAACGAGAACTACGAGCAGCCAGCACTTGAGACGGTGCCCGCAGAGGACATCATCAAGGGGATGTACCTGCTCAAGGAAGGCGGCAAGGACGGCAAGGCACGCGTTCAGCTGCTGGGTTCCGGCACCATCCTGCGTGAAGTCGAGGCAGCCGCCGAGATGCTCAAGCAGGACTACGGTGTCGACGCCGATATCTGGAGCGTCACCAGCTTCAACGAGCTACGTCGCGAAGCGCTGGAACTGGATCGTCAGGCCTTCCTCAAGCCGGAAGAGACCCCGGCCAAGCCGCACATCACTCAGTGTCTGGAAGGACGTGACGGCCCGGTCGTGGCTGCCACTGACTACATGAAGCTGTTTGCTGATCAGGTTCGTGCCTGGGTGCCGGCTGACTATCACGTGCTCGGTACCGACGGTTTCGGTCGTTCCGATACCCGCGAGAAGCTGCGTCACTTCTTCGAAGTCGACCGCAACTTCGTCACCGTCCAGGCCCTGAAGGCGCTGGCGGATCGTGGTGAGATCGACCGCAAGGTGGTCGCGGAAGCGATCAAGACCTACGGCATCGACCCCAACAAGCCGAATCCGCTGAACGTCTGAGCGGAGATCGCGGAACAGGCGAGCGGCACTCCCTCCTCGACATCATGATGATGCGCAGGTGATTCGGGTGTCGCTCCCCGTGCACGTTTTGGAAGGAGCACGATCTTGAGCAGCGAAATCATCAAGGTTCCCGACATTGGCGGTAGTTCCGATGTCGAGATCATCGAGATAGCGGTGGCGGTGGGAGATGTCATTTCCGCCGAAGACACCATGATCACTCTTGAGTCCGACAAGGCCAGCATGGATGTGCCGGCACCGAAGGGCGGCAAGGTGGTGAAGATTCTCGTCAAGGAAGGCGACACCGTCTCCGAAGGCGACGATATCCTGGAGCTGGAAGCCGAAGGCGGTGGTGACACCTCCTCTGACGCTTCTGACGAGCAGGAAGCGCCGAAGGAAGAGGCTCCCAAGCAGGAAGCCTCTGAGCAGCAAGCGCCGAAGGAAGACGCTTCTGCACCGAAGGCCGCTTCCGGTGGTACCCAGACCGTCGACATCGTCGTGCCGGACCTGGGCGACTCCGAAGCCGTGCCGATCATCGAGATGGCCGTCTCCGAAGGCGACGAAGTCGACGCCGAAGATGCGCTGATCACGCTGGAATCCGACAAGGCCAGCATGGACGTCCCGAGCCCGCACAAGGGCAAGATCGTCAAGCTGACCGTCAAGGAAGGCGACAGCGTCGCTTCCGGTGATGTCATCGGTCAGATGGAAATCGCCGGTGAAGGCGGTGACAGCGCGTCTGATTCCGCGCCGGCCGAGCAGGCTTCTTCCTCCGAGTCCACCTCTGAAGACACGTCTTCCGAGGCACCGGCTGCTGAAGAAGCGCCGGCCTCCGGTGAGCCGGAGCGCAAGGAATTGCGTGTCCCGGATCTCTCCGGCAGCGACAGCGTGCCGATCATCGAGATGGCCGTGGCCGTCGGTGACGAGGTCAGCGAGGAAGACGCGCTGATCACACTCGAGTCCGACAAGGCGACCATGGACATCCCGAGCCCCTACAAGGGCAAGGTGGTGGAGCTTTCCGTCAAGGAAGGTGACACCGTCTCCGAGGGTGACCTGATCGGTTACATCGAGGTCGCGGGTGCCGCGCCTGCGCCGAAGGCTGCCAAGTCCGAAGCGCCGGCTGCTCCCAAGGCGGAGAAGAGCGAGCAGAAGCCGGCTCCGACACCGGCCGGTGCACCGAGTCCGGAAGCCCAGATGGCCGCTCACAAGCCGAGCAAGGGTGCCAAGGTCCACGCAGGGCCTGCGGTTCGCCTGCTGGCACGTGAGTTCGGTGTCGATCTGGCGGACGTCTCCGGCAGCGGTCCGAAGGGCCGTGTGGTGAAGGAAGATGTCCAGGCCTACGTCAAGCAGATGATGCAGAAGGCCAAGTCCGCACCGGCAGCCCCTGCCGCGCAGGCCACCGGCGGTGCCGGTATCCCGCAGGTGCCGGATCAGGACTTCAGCCAGTTCGGTGAGATCGAAGAGAAGAAGATGGGCCGCCTGATGAAGGCCGGTGCCACTAACCTGCATCGCAGCTGGCTCAACGTCCCGCACGTGACCCAGTTCGATGAAGCCGATATCACCGAGCTCGAGGCTTTCCGCAAGTCCATGAAGGCTGAGGCGGAAGCGGCAGGTGCCAAGCTCACGCCGCTGCCGTTCATGATCAAGGCGGCGGCTCACGCGCTGGCCAAGTATCCGCAGTTCAACGTCAGCCTCAAGGCCGACGGCGAGACCCTGGTGCACAAGAAGTACGTGCACATCGGTATCGCGGTGGATACGCCGGACGGCCTGATGGTGCCGGTGATCCGCAATGCGGATCAGAAGAGCCTGCTGGACCTGGCCAAGGAGTCCGTGGAACTGGCCAAGAAGGCGCAGACCAAGAAGCTCAAGCGCGAAGAGATGACCGGTGGTTGCTTCACCATCTCGAGCCTTGGCTCCATTGGCGGCACTGCCTTCACACCGATCGTCAACACGCCGGAAGTCGCCATCCTGGGCGTCTCCAAGGCGCAGATGAAGCCGGTGTGGGACGGCGCTGCCTTCCAGCCGCGTCTGATGATGCCGCTGTCACTGTCCTACGATCACCGTGCGGTGAACGGGGCGGATGCAGCTCGCTTCACGGCGTATCTGGCTCAGGTGCTGACCGACGTGCGTCGCATGCTGCTCTGATGATGCCTGTGGCATGAAGCGCGGGTGCCGTGACCTTCCTGGAAGGTGAAGGCGCTTCTCGCTGACAGAACGGCCTCCTTCGGGAGGCCGTTTTTTTGTGCATGTCCGTTGGCGTGGCAGGGCGGCGACCGCTGTTGCTGCCCTGCACAACATGCGATGCTTCACGCCAACCTGCCGCGATCTGCCGCATCGTGCTGGCACGACCCGGGAAGGCCGGTTCTCGCAACACCGGTTCTCGCAACACACAAGGAGCAAGACAATGGAATGGTTGATGGACCCTTCGGCATGGGTGGCTCTGGCGACCCTGACCGCGCTTGAGATCGTGCTGGGCATCGACAACATCATCTTCCTGTCGATTCTGGTCGCGCGGCTGCCCGAGTCCCAGCGTCAGCGCGGGCGCATGATCGGCCTGGGCCTGGCGATGGGCATGCGCATCGTGCTGTTGATGTCATTGTCGTGGCTGATGTCGCTGACCGCGCCCCTGTTCAGCGTGGCCGACTTCAGCTTCTCGGGACGCGACCTGATTCTGGTCTTCGGGGGCCTGTTCCTGCTCGGCAAGAGCACCCACGAGATCCACGCCAACCTGGAAGGCGAAGACCCTGCCGAAGAGGGCGCGAAGAAAGGCAGCGCCAGCTTCATGGCAATCATGGTCCAGATCGCCTTGATCGATATCGTCTTCTCGCTGGATTCGGTGATCACGGCGGTGGGCATGGTCGATCACCTGATGGTGATGGTCATCGCCATCGTCATCTCGGTGGGCATCATGATGGTGGCCGCCAAGCCCATCGGCGATTTCGTCGATCGTCATCCGACCATCAAGATGCTGGCGCTGTCCTTCCTGATCATGGTCGGCATGATGCTGATGGTCGAAGGCTTCGGTGTCCACGTGCCCAAGGGCTACATCTACGTGGCGATGGCCTTCTCGCTGGCGGTGGAAATGCTCAACATCCGTCTGCGCAGCAAGCGCGCCAAGGCAGTGCGTCTGCGTCGCAGCAGCCAGGCGGAAGACGTGACCGAGTGAGACATTGGCACAGCAACGGCTGACATGACTCAGCCTGATCACGCCACGGCGACTGAGCAAGGTGGCCCGGCGTGAGTGGAAAGACGCCCTCTGCGACCGCGTGCCGCAGGGGGCGTTTTGGTGTCATGACAGCCGTGTATGGCAGGTCGGCAACCGGCGAGGAGGGCGACAGGCCCTCCTGCGCGCCAAAACAGTGCCAAAGGGCGGCATACGCGCCTTTGGTGTGCTTGTGCCGGCGTCGTGTGAACGGTATCGTCAGCTCTACATTGCATGGCGATGACATAATGAGATCATCCGTGCGCGCCGTCGTTCTGCGCAGCACATATTGGTCCGCTGCCCATATTCATCCTGGTCATCGATACGCTCGATGCGTTCGGCCCTCATGAGGTAGTCGAGCGTCTCGACGCCGCGAGTTTCGCCGCTTCACCTCGATCGTGTCGACGACCAGAGCGCCTTGGATGGCTATCTGCCGCCGAGGGCAAGGTGCACCAGCGCCAGATGACCCTTTACACCCGTTTGATGCTTTTCATTTGCACACTCAAGGAGCAGTACCGATGCGTTTGATCCTGTTGGGCGCCCCCGGCGCCGGCAAGGGCACCCAGGCCCAGTTCATCTGCGAGCGTTTCAACATCCCGCAGATCTCTACCGGAGATATGCTGCGCGCCGCGGTCAAGGCCGGCAGCGAGCTGGGGCTCAAGGTCAAGGAGATCATGAATACCGGCGGACTGGTGTCCGACGAGATCATCATCGCCCTGGTCAAGGAGCGCATCAGCCAGCCCGATTGCGAGAACGGCTTCCTGTTCGACGGCTTCCCGCGCACCATTCCGCAGGCTGACGCCATGAAGGAAGCCGGCGTGAAGCTGGACCACGTGGTCGAGATCGCCGTCGCTGACGAAGAGATCGTCAAGCGTCTGTCCGGTCGTCGTGTGCACCCGGATTCCGGTCGTGTCTACCACATCGAGTACAACCCGCCGCGCGAAGAAGGCAAGGACGACGTCACTGGCGAAGCCCTGATCCAGCGTGAAGACGACCGCGAAGCCACCGTGCGCAACCGCCTGTCCGTCTATCACGAGCAGACGGAACCGCTGGTCGAGTACTACTCCAGCTGGTCTGCCACTGGCGATGCCCAGGCACCGGCCTACCACCGCATCGAAGGCGTCGGCTCCGTCGACGACATTCGTGCTCAGCTGGTCAGCGCGCTGGAGCACTGATTGCCTGGCACGCCTCAGGTGGCTCAGCTGCAACAGATCAGATCGCGCTGGTGAAGCCGGTCGCCTGACGAAGAACGCCCGTAGACATTGTCTGCGGGCGTTTTTTTGTTCTTCGCATACTGGCGCGAATCAGGAATTGGGCGTTGCGGCAGGCCGCTTGACGGCGTGGGCGTGGGGGTTGCAGCAGGAGTGACGCCCGCGACCGACACCAGCCGTGGACAGCCTGCGTCTTTTGCTGCCCGCGGGGGACGGGTAGAATCGCGTCACATTTTTCTGACGACGAACCGCCCATGACCACGCTTCTGGCCATCGATGCATCCTCTTCCGCCTGTTCCGTTGCCCTGTGGCAAGACGGCGTTGTTACTGCCGAGCGCTGTGAGGCTCCCCGTCAGCACACCCAGCGCATGATGCCGATGATCGAGGCGCTGCTGGCCGCTGCCGATCTGACCCTCAATGACCTCGACGCCCTGGCCTATGGCCACGGACCGGGCTCGTTCACCGGGTTGCGCATCGCCGCTGGCACCATCCAGGGCCTCGCCTTCGGTCTCGATGTGCCGGTGATCGGCGTCTCGACGCTGGCGGCCCTGTCACTGCAGGCCCACCGCCAGCATCACGCGCGTTTCGTGCTGCCGATGCTGGATGCACGCATGGGCGAGCTCTATACCGGCGCCTATCGCGTCGTGACGCGCGCTGACGGCGAGATCGAGGTCGAGCAGGTGCTACCCGAGCAGGTCTGCGCTCCGGGCCTGCTGGAGCTGCCTGCGGCGCTGCGTGAGCATGACTGGCTGGCGGTCGGCTCGGGTCTGGTGATGCACGACGAGCTGCCCGAGAGCGTGCGTGCCAGCCTGGCACTGCAACTGCCCGAGCCGCAACCGGATGCCGAAGCCATGGTGATGCTGGCCGCCCAGGCATATGCCCGCGGTGAAGCGGTGTCGGCGGTCGAGGCCCAGCCGGTCTATCTGCGCAATGAGGTGGCATGGCGCTGATGGCACCAGGGATTGCCATCTCGTTGCGTCATCGTGGGTTCAGCCAAGGCTGACATAAGGTTCGCGCATCATCATGTCGCGCCCGACACTCACGGCGCGGCTTGACGCAAAGCGTTGTTCTGTCACTTCGGCACGTGCAGTGCCACAGACGATGTCTGCCGTCCGTGTGGGCCACTGAGGCCCGTCTCTCTTAAAAGGATGTTTCATGGAACTCATGCATGTGGTGGCGTTGGCCGTCATTCAAGGTCTGACGGAATTTCTGCCGATTTCCTCCTCCGCCCACCTGATTCTGCCCTCCCAGGTGTTCGGCTGGCCGGACCAGGGGCTGGCGTTTGATGTCGCGGTACACGTCGGTACCTTGCTGGCCGTGGTGATGGCCTTCCGCAAGGATGTCGCCAATATTCTCGCTGGCTGGTTTGGTCAGTTCAGCGGCAGCGGCACGCTGGCGGCGCGCCAGACCGAAGACAGCCGTCTGGGCTGGGCGGTGTTGCTGGCGACGCTGCCGGCCGTGATCTTCGGCGGTCTGCTGGGCGATGTGGTGGAAACGGCCGGGCGCTCGATCGCGGTGATCGGTACCACCACCATCGTCTTCGGTCTGCTGCTGTGGTGGGCGGACGTCAAGGGCGCACGCACGCGTGACCTGGCGACGCTGACGCTCAAGGGCGCGCTGATCATCGGCCTGTTCCAGGCGCTGGCCCTGATTCCCGGCACCTCGCGTTCGGGCATCACCATCACCGCCGCGCTGCTGCTGGGCTTCGAGCGTCAGAGCGCTGCGCGCTTCTCCTTCCTGCTGTCGATTCCGCTGATCGTGGCAGCGGGCCTGCTCAAGGGCCTGGAGCTGATCGAGACCGGCAGTGAGGCCCAGCTGTTCGATGTCGCCCTCGGCGTGGTGCTGTCCTTCGTCTCCGCGCTGGTGTGCATCAAGCTGTTCCTCAAGGCCATCGACAGCATCGGCATGCTGCCCTTCGTCATCTACCGCCTGCTGCTGGGCATGATGCTGTTCGGCATGCTGTTGCTGCTGTAAGCCATGCGCGCGATGACGTAAGCTTGTCCCCTGACGGCGTCGCTCTTGCGGCGCCGTCGGCGTTTGTCAGCCTGATCGCATGCCATGCGAGTTTCCCTTTTCCTGCGTTCACCGTTTCGCTTCACCGTTTCTCATAGAGCCCATCCATGCTGCCACCCGAAGACTCCCTCGCTGCCCATGATGCAGCGGCCGATGCCGCTCCCGTGATCGCCATTGCCCGTTCACGGCTGCAGGCGCGCCCGGAACTCGCCATGCTGGCGGCACATTTCGGTATCGCACTGCGGGAAGATGACGAGATGCCGGCGCTCAAGCTCGAGGTGGCGCTGGACGAGCAGGGCGCACCGCGCCTGGTGATCGCCGGAGACGAGCGTGAATACGGCAAGCCGCTGTGCGTCGATTTCGTCGCCGGTCGTGCCGATCATCGCCGTCGTTTCGGCGGGGGGCGCAACCAGCTGATCGCACGCGCCTGTGGCCTGAACCGAGGCGCACTGCCGAGCATCGTCGATGCCACCGCAGGGCTCGGGCGCGATGCCTTCGTGCTGGCGAGTCTCGGGGCACCGGTATTGATGATCGAGCGCGTGGCGGCTACGGCGGCGATCCTGGTCGATGGCCTGACCCGGGCACAGGGCTGTGCAGATGACGAGATTCGCGAGATCGCGCTGCGCATGCAGGCCCTGCACGGTGATGCCACGCGGGAGCTTGGGGAGCTGGTGACGCAGTGGGACCAGCCGCCTCAGGTGGTGCATCTCGACCCGATGTACCCGCATCGTGACAAGTCGGCCCTGGTCAAGAAGGAGATGCGTGTCTTCCGCGCCCTGGCCGGCGATGATGCGGATGCCCCGGCGCTGCTCGAGGCGGCGCTGGAGGTCGCGACGCATCGCGTGGTGGTCAAGCGCCCCCGCAAGGCCGAACCGATCGGCGGACTCGCGCCGAGCCATGTGGTCGAGGAGAAGACCAGCCGCTACGACGTCTATGTGAAGCAGGCGCTGCGCTGACGCCTGACGATGGCGTCAGCGATGTAACACCTCCGCCAAACGCAAAAGCCCCCGCTCGCGATCTGATCGCGAGCGGGGGCTTTTTTGTTCCAGGGGCCTCGGCCCATCATCTCATTCGCGCTGAGAGGAGGTGTCGGACGCCTTGCGGTCTGCTGAGGCGGCTTCGTCAGCGGCCTCATGGTCGTCGAGGGCTGGAGTCTGCTCCTCGGCCATGCCTTCAGACGGGGCGTCGCTCGCTTTCTCGGTCTCGTTCTCGATCTCGTTCTCGCTGTCGCGCAGGCGCACATGCTGCAGGCGATGGCGCAGGGCGGGGTCGAACAGATCGCGGCCGTGCACCTGCAGGTCTTCCAGCGCTTCGCCGAAGCATAGCTGGCCGCTTTCCAGCCAGATGAACTCCAGCTCCAGCAGCGTATCGAGCAGGCCGCTGAACAGACGCTTGTCGAAGAACTCCGGTGCATTGAGGCCCGACAGCAGGGTCAGGCGTTCGGCCAGGGCGCCGGAATGGCTCTCGAGGGACTCGCGGTCCAGCGTGCCACTGCCGTGCTGCAACAGGGCGGCGATCAACAGATAGCCGCGTTCCAGCGTCGGTTGTACCGGCTGAGCCAGCAGGCGCAGCTGCTCGGAAGGCTCCTGGCTGGCCACCGGACGCGACCAGCGCTCCGGAGTGTCGCCAGTCGCGGCTTGATGCTCCAGCAGGCCTTCCTCGCTCATCAGAGCCAGCGTGGCGGCGATATCCGCCTTCAGCTCAGGGGCCTCGGGGACGAACAGCTCGCGCACCAGCAGCGGCCAGGCGGGACTGATCTGGTCTTCCAGTGCCTCGAGGGTGTACTGGGCCGTATTGCGGAAGGCGAAGGCGATCAGCGCCGGCAACGCCAGCAGGTGCAGCACGTTGTTGCGATACCAGGTCAGCAGACTGGCCTGCTCCGGGGTGGCGATCACCAGCTCGCCAAGACTCTGCGGACGCAGGGTGACCAGCCCCAGATGGGCGCAGTGTGCGACCCACTCATCCGGCGTGCCCTCGGGCAGGCTGTGGTCATGACGGCCCGGCAGCTTGTCGGCGAGACGCACCAGCATCGCCAGCTGGCGTTGCAGCAGGCTGGCCTCGATGGCGTGGTGGGCGGTAGACAGCAGCACCAGCGCCGTCAGCGAGACCGGATTGAGCGCGGCGGCGGCATTGATGCGCGTGGCGATTTCATGCCCCAGTTGCGGCACCGCCTGGGTCAGCCATTCTGGGCGGCGCTGATGACGGCTGGCCTTCCAGTCCGGCGCGGTCTCATCCAGCCATTCGCCCAGCTTGAGCGGTTCGCCGATGTTCAGGTAGACCTTGCCGAAGGGCTGCTTGAGCTGGCCGAGCACGCGGATGAGGTCCAGCGGTGATTCCTTCTTCTTGCTGGCCCCCGACAGCTCGCGCTGATAGCTCAGGCTCTCGAAGACCTTCTCGTAGCCGATGTAGACCGGCACGAAGGCCACCTCGCGGCGCGTATCACGCAGGAAGGAGCGCAGGGTCATCGCCAGCATGCCCGGGCGTGGGGGCAGCATGCGGCCGGTGCGTGAACGGCCCCCCTCGATGAAGTACTCCAGCGGGTGGCCACGGGTGATCAGCTGATGCACGTACTCGTCGAAGACGGTGGCATACAGGCGATTGCCGCGGAAGCTTCTGCGCAGGAAGAAGGCGCCGCCACGGCGCAGGATCGGGCCGATGATCGGCATGTCGAGGTTCTTGCCCGCGGCGACGTGGGGTGTCATCAGGCCCTCGTGGAACAGCACGTAGGACAGCAGCAGATAGTCGATATGGCTGCGATGGCAGGGCACGTAGATCAGCTCGCAGTCGCCGGCGATCGCCTTGACCTGCGACATGCCACGCACCTCGACGCCGTCGTAGAGCTTGTGCCACAGCCGCTTGAGGGCATGCGCCAGAAAGCGCTGCACCGGATAGCCCATGTTGGAGGCGATCTCGCGACCATACTGCAGGGCGCGCTTCTCCAGACGTGCCGGCGGCTGATTCTGCTCGCGTGCCAGCTCGCTGATCACGTCCTGCACGGCGGGCGCCTTCTGCAGGTTGCGAATCATGGTGTGGCGGTGGGAGAGGTCTGGCCCCAGCAGGCGGGTACGCACGCGACGGAAGTGCACGCGCAGCAGGCGCGAGATGCGGCGGTGCGCCAGCGCCGAGTCCTGTGGGCCTTCCCTGAGTGCTTCGTGCAGCCTGAGCGGCTGACCGAAATGCACATCCACCGAGCGGCCATGGGCCAGAATCGCGATGGCGCGGCGCAGCACGCCCGTCACCCGCCAGCTATCGGCGGAGATGAACTTCCAGAAGCCGAATTCCTTGCCCGGGGCACGCCCCCAGAACACGCTGACCGGCACCAGCTGCACCTCGACATCACTCGGGGCGTCTTCCAGCGCGGCGATCAACTTGGCCAGGCGGCGTGACAGCAGGCTCCTGTCGCTGCGCGAGCGACGCAACAGACGGAGACGGGAGTGGCTCAGGCGCAGGTCGCCTATGCTCAGAGGCAGGGTCGGAGAGGGCAGGCCGCGTGCCTCGCACAGCTGCTCGACCACCAGCTCGTCGGACAATGCCTGGTACGGGAAGACGTAGACCACCGGCAGCGTCGGATCGAGGTTCAAGGCGCTGTGGTCCAACGCATTGATGTCGGGCTCCACCGCGCGCAGCTCCACCCACTTGCCCAGCAGACGGCGACTGACATTGCGCAACGGGCGCAAGACTAAGGTGACTGGCGACATGGTGAGGCTCTCGCAGGTGTGGACAAGGACGGACTACCGGAAACGACAATCTGTCGGCGTTCACGAATAAAGCATCGGGACGATGAATGAGGGTTGATTGCGACGTTTTCATGGTCTGGCTGGTAGCGTTCAGCGCAAGCATGATATTGAACATTATACGCATTCTGCCCGCAGACGCCGTGGCAGAGTACTTGGTGGCAGAGTACTTGGTGACTGAGCACGTAGCGACAGAGTACTTGGTGACTGAGTGCGTAGTGACGAAGCGCACAGTGGCAGCATCTGGCGGTGCACCGTCATGGGCATCGTCATCTGTATCGTGCCGTGCAGGAAAATGACGGGAGGCAAGGCATGCTGGGAATGTGGCGATCAGGCAATCGATTCACCTTGCTGCCGGAAGGCGCGCGTTTTCTGCCCAGCATGCTGGAGGCGGTGGAATCCGCGCGACATTCCATCCTGCTCGAGCTGTATCTGGCCGAGAGCGGCCACCTCAGTCGCGTCCTGATCGATGCGCTGTGTGGCGCGCGCCGCCGCGGCGTGACGGTGCTGGTGCTGCTGGACGGCTTCGGCTCGCTGGGCCTTGAGGAAGCTGATCGCCAGCGCATGATCGAGGCCGATATCCAGCTCAGGATCTACAACCCGCTTTCCTGGTGGCGGCTGGGGCGCAATCTGACGCGTGATCATCGCAAGCTTTTGGTGGTCGATGGGGAGGTGGGCTTTACCGGCGGCTTCGGTGCGGTGGACGTCTTCGCCGAGGCCTGGTCGGAAGTCGCGATACGCATCGAGGGGCCGTGCATCAGTGACTGGGTGCGCCTGTTCGCACGCGTGTGGGACTCCGCGGCCAGTCGTGGCCATGGCAGCCGGCTGGCGGTGCGCAGCATCAATGTGCGGGCGTGCCGGGTCGAGGGCTATCTGAGCATGCGCGGGCGGGTGGTCTGGGGGCATGGTTTCCGCTATCAGGCCATTCGTCATTCCCTGCAGCATCAGGCCAGCAGCTCACGCAAGCGGCTGTGGATCTGTACGCCATACTTCGTGCCGACCTTCAGCATGCGGCGGCGTCTCAAGCGCGCGGCGCGTCGGGGCGTCGATGTCCGATTGCTGATCGCCGGCCAGCATCATGACCACCCGGGCGTGCGCTCGGCGGGGCAGCGCTTCTATGCCGGGCTGCTCAAGGCGGGCGTGCGTATCCATGAATTCCAGCCCCGCTTTCTGCACGCCAAGTTCTCGCTGGCGGATGACTGGGTGACGCTGGGGTCGTGCAACTTCGATCATTGGAGCCTGCAGTGGAATCTGGAGGCCAATCAGGAAGTGCAGGACCATCGCTTCGCCGCCGACGTCGCCACGCTGTTCGAGCATCATTTCGCCCACAGTGTCGAGATCACCCAGGCCGCCTGGCAGCGTCGGCCGTTGATGCAGCGCTGTCGCGAGTGGGGCTATGGCACCCTGGATAGCCTGGTGACGCGGCTGCGCTGAGCGGCTCGCAGCTGTTTCAACAGACGCGGCTGCGTGGAACCAAAAACGCCGGGCGACCCATGAGGTCGCCCGGCGTTGTCGTTTTCAAGGCTGCATGGCGTTAAGAGCGCCATGGCAAGCTCAGCGCTTCTTGCCGCCGCCCTTGCCACCGTTCTTGTTGCCACCCTTGCCAGCGCCCTTGTTGCCGGCGTGCTTGCTGCGCGGAATGCCGGCTGCGCCCGGTGCGGCGGAACCCTTGCGACGCGGCGACGGCTTGGGGCTTTCCGGCGGGACACGGTAGAGCAGGTAGAGATCCAGCAGCAGTTCCGGCAGCTGGTTGACGAAGCGCTGGGCACCGATCGGGTCGGCGATCAGCTCACCGATCTCCGGGTCTTCATCGTCGAAGACGCCGGAGATGGCCATGAACGGCAGCAGCAGTTCGGCGGCCGCCTCTTCCTGGGTGCCGAACCAGGCTTCCTCGTCCATGAACACGCCTTCCATGAAGCCGGCACACCAGTCACCGATCGGTGTCTCGACCGGGTCGGCACCGCCCAGTTCCAGCTCGAACAGCAGTTCCGGCAGCACGCCGTGCTCGAGGGCATCGATGGCGTTGGCGCGCATCTGCTCGAACAGGGAGACGACTTCCGCTTCCTGCTGCGGGCTTTCGTAGCTTGGCTGCCCCTGGAAGAGTTCCGGCAGCCACAGGCTGGAGGGCACTTCGCGCGGTGCGATGGCCAGTGCCAGCATGAAGCCATGCGCACTGATGATATCGAGAGCTTCCGGGCCGACGATGTCGGACTCGAGGAATTCGTCGAGGATGTCGAGGGATTCATCATCCAGCAGCGGCTGGGTCTGGACAGGCTCGGCCATGGGGGAGTCTCACGTGCGATAAGGGGAGAAGTCGAACAGTGCCGCCTGGCTACCTGGGTGAACCAAGGGGAACCGGGCAGGCGTGAATGGCGCTAGTGTATCATTTCACGCCTCGAGGAGTGGTACGCTCGCTCGTCATCGGCTCATCCATGCCTTCGCTCTGCTGTCTGGTCATCGTGTCATGTCATCATCCACTCGTCGTGTCGTCAGTCGTCACCGCTTTGCGCCCGATCATGCTCTGGCCTGCCTGGGGGAGACCCCCGCGACGCCACTGCCGCTGGCCGATGCCGCCGCGCTCGAGGCGCTGACGGCGCCTGCCCTGCACGCGACGCTGGAGGCGCAGGTGCTGGCATGTCTGGCGCGCGCGCGTGCCCTGTTCCCCGAGCTGCGCATGCCGTCGGTCTCCTGCCGCCTCAAGGGACGCACGGCGGGCACGGCGGATTCGGCGCGCCAGCGGCTGCGCTTCAATTGGCAACTGCTCAGCGAGAACCGCCATCACTTCCTCAGCCAGACCGTCCCCCACGAGGTCGCGCACTGGGTGGTGATGGAGGTGGTCGAGCGCGCCGGCAAGACGCGCGTCAAACCGCATGGCCCCGAGTGGCAGCAGGTGATGACCAACCTCTACGGCATCCCGCCGGAAGTGACGCATCGCATGGATGTCTCGACTGCCAGTCCGACGCCCTGGGCCTATGGTTGTGGCTGCGATACCGCGCACTATTTCAGCTCGCGACGCCACGCCAATGCCCAGCGCGGCCACCGCTATCGCTGTCGACGCTGTGGTCAGGAATTGAGCGGTCCCTTGAATGACCCGGCGCGCAATGCGTCGACTGCGCGTTGACGAGCATTTCACTCGCTGGCGCGTCATTGCAAAGTGCGAGTCGCGCCAGAAGGTGTCTTTTCAGGCGGTTTCTGTCCTCCGAACGTCGCTGTGACCTTGGTGTAATTTGTTGATAAACAGTTGAAATAATTAGTAAAAATTTATCTACCAAGGTCTAGTGTGTGGCCCCCCCATGCTTGGGTTTAAGCTGAAATGGACTTGCCTCGGCTCGCCTGCGCTTCACGCATGCCGCGTGGGACAGCGAGTCGCCAGCCAATCCGTCAGAGGTCACGCCACATGAGCGAACATGCCAAGGTTCATCCGGTCACTCCCGATGTCGCCGCCCACGCCTGGGCAGACCGCGAGCGCTATCAGGCCATGTATCAGCAGTCCGTCGAGGCGCCGGAGACATTCTGGGCCGAGCAGGCCCAGTCACTGGACTGGTTCGATGCGCCCTCGGTGATCCGCAATACCAACTTCGGCCCCGGTGATGTCGATGTGCGCTGGTTCGAGGACGGCAAGCTCAACGTGGCGCACAACTGCCTCGATCGCCACCTCGCCGAGCGTGGCGATCAGGTTGCCATCATCTGGGAAGGGGACGACCCGAACGAGTCCCAGTCGATCACCTATCGCGAGCTGCACGCGCGTGTCAGCCAGTTTGCCAATGGCCTCAAGGAGCTGGGCGTCAAGCGGGGCGATGTGGTCACGCTGTACATGCCGATGATTCCGGAAGCCGCGATGGCGATGCTGGCCTGTACACGCATCGGTGCCGTGCACTCGGTGGTGTTCGGTGGCTTCTCGCCGGACGCGCTGGCGGGGCGTATCGTCGATTCCAGCTCGCGCATCGTGATCACCGCCGATGAGTCACTGCGGGGTGGCAAGCGCGTACCGCTCAAGGAGAACGTCGATGAGGCGCTGGAGCGTGACGGCACCGACTGTGTCGACCACGTGCTGGTGGTGCGGCGTACCGGCGGTGAGGTGAACTGGGGCAGTCGCGATGCCTGGTTCCATGAGCTGGTGGACCGTCAGTCCAGTGACTGCCCGGCCGAGGCGATGGGCGCGGAAGACCCGCTGTTCATCCTCTACACCTCCGGTTCCACCGGCACGCCCAAGGGTCTGAAGCACACCACGGGCGGTTATCTGCTCTATGCCGCGATGACCCATCGCTACGTGTTCGATTATCACGATGGCGATATCTACTGGTGCACGGCGGATGTCGGCTGGGTGACCGGCCACAGCTACATCGTCTACGGGCCGCTGGCCAATGGCGCGACCACGCTGATGTTCGAGGGTGTGCCCAGCTATCCGACCCACGGGCGTATCGGCGAGATCGTCGACAAGCACCAGGTCAACATTCTCTATACCGCCCCGACCGCCGTGCGTGCGCTGATGGCACACGGTGACAGCGTGATGGACTCAAGCTCGCGCACGAGCCTGCGACTGCTCGGCTCGGTGGGCGAGCCGATCAACCCCGAGGCCTGGGAGTGGTTCCACCGCGTGATCGGCAATGGCAATTGCCCGCTGGTGGACACCTGGTGGCAGACCGAGACCGGCGGCATCATGATCGCGCCGCTGCCGGGCGCGACCGACCTCAAGCCGGGCTCCGCCACGCTGCCGTTCTTCGGTGTGCAGCCGGCGCTGGTCGACAACGAGGGCAACATCCTCGAGGGCGCGACCGAAGGCAACCTGGTGATTCTCGACAGCTGGCCGGGGCAGGCACGTTCGATCTGGGGCAATCACGAACGCTACGTGCAGACCTACTTCTCCACCTATGCGGGCATGTATTTCACCGGTGACGGCTGTCGTCGCGACGAGGATGGCTACTACTGGATCACCGGGCGCGTCGACGATGTGCTCAACGTCTCTGGCCATCGCATGGGCACCGCCGAGATCGAGTCCTCGCTGGTGGCGCATGAGGCGGTTGCCGAGGCCGCCGTGGTCGGCTATCCCCATGACATCAAGGGCCAGGGCATCTACATCTACGTGACGCTCAACGACGGTATCGAAGCCAGTGATGAGCTCAAGAAGACGCTGACCCAGTGGGTGCGCAAGGACATCGGCCCGATCGCCTCGCCGGATGTTATCCAGTGGGCGCCGGGGCTGCCCAAGACGCGTTCCGGCAAGATCATGCGCCGCATCCTTCGGAAGATCGCCGCCAACGAGACCGACGGCCTCGGCGATACCTCGACCCTGGCGGACCCGTCAGTGGTGGATGACCTGATCGAGCAGCGCGCCAACCGCTGAACGCGTCGAGTGACGGTCATCGAGGCCTGACAAGATACGCAGCGACAGCGAAGCGCGGGAGCCTGGCTCCCGCGCTTTTTTGTGCGCCTGCCCGGGGACATCTGCCTGTTCGTATTCCTGGCCCGCGCTTTTGCGAAGTGCGAGACATGAAAGGTTGGCCATCGAGGAGGCGCTGGCTTGATAATGACGCGCCAGCGCATGTGCCCGCGGAGTCCGTTCGCGCCTCGCTGCGCATTTCCCCAATCAATTCAAGATCAAGGCCGCCCCCATGTCAGCAGGCAAGACGGATGCATCCTGCCCCGCCTCTCAGCCAGCCAGTTCTCCCGCCGCGTCGTCCAATGAGGGCGAGAATCGTCCTCGTGCCGTCATCCTGATGTGCCTGTCGGCGATCTCGTTCGCGCTGATGGGAGCGATGGTCAAGCTGAGCGGCGACCTGCCGCTGTTCGAGAAGGTCTTCGTGCGCAACCTGGTCAGTCTCGGCGTGGCGGTGGTGATGGTGCGCATGGCGGGCGCGCGGCTGCTGGGCCATTGGCATCACCAGCCGATGCTGATGGCGCGGTCACTGATCGGGCTCGGCGGCGTGATGAGCTTCTTCTACGCCATCGATCATCTGCTGCTGGCAGATGCGACTATTCTGAATAAGCTATCGCCGTTCTTCGTCAGCCTGTTCGCCGGCCTCTTCCTGGCCGAGCGCCTTGGTGGCTGGCGGCTGGTCGGCATGCTGGTCGCCTTCTCTGGCGCGGCGCTGGTCATCAAGCCGCAACTGGCATTTGCCGAGGGTGGGGTGGAGGCATTGTTGCCCGCCATGGTCGGGCTGGGTTCGGCAATGCTGGCGGGAGCGGCCTATACGCTCATCCGTGCGATGAGAGGGCGCGAGGCCTCGGCGACCATCGTGCTGCATTTCTCGCTGGTCTCCAGTGTGGTGACATTGGTGCCGATGTTGATGAATCCGGTGATGCCGAGCGGCCCTCAGGCGCTGGCCTTGCTGGGCATCGGCATCTTTGCGGCCGGCGGTCAGATTCTGATGACCACGGCCTATCGCCTCGCACCGGCGGGGGAAGTGTCGATCTATTCCTATCTGACCATCGTGTTTTCGGCACTGGCGGGCTGGGCCCTCTGGGGGGAGGTGCCGGATATCGCCAGTCTGATCGGCTTCGTGCTGATTGCCGGTGTCGCATTGATCGGCTGGCATGCCAGTCGCGTTGCGGGTAGGGTTGTCTGACTCACCATCCCCAGGATGCTGTCAGAATCAGCGCACGGATTGTTCGCTCGCCGGGCATCAATCCGTGCGATACTCGTGTTCCCCGAGCGAAACATCAGTACATCTTCCGATGGTGGGCTGCTTTGTTAAACGCACGTTTTATGGGGTAACATGCCAGAAAATAACGGCGATTGTTGACCGGCCAGGAAGGTCGGTGATGATCACCATCGGGGTTTTGGAGGAGACTCAATGGCCTTTGCCCAGAAGTTCATCGTTGCAGACGATCACCCGCTCTTTCGTGCCGCACTGACCCAGGCGCTTAGACAAGTCGCCTCTCAGGCGGAGATCGTCGAGGCTGACAGCATGGAAGCGACCAACGAAGTCGTTGCCCGCCATCCCGATGCCGACCTGATCCTGTTGGACCTGCACATGCCGGGAGCCCACGGCTTCTCCGGTCTGATCCAGTTGCGTGGCCAGACACCGGACATCCCGGTGGCGGTCGTGTCCGGTAGCGAGGAGCCCTACGTGGTGCGCCGCGCCATCGATTATGGGGCCTCCGGCTTCATTCCCAAGTCCGCCAGCCTCGACGTCATCGCCGAAGCCATCGGCGAGATCCTCGAAGGTGAGGTCTGGCTGCCGACGGATATCGCCGAGGCCATGGGCGAGTCTTCCGAGGATGAATCGCGCTTCGCCGAGGCGATCGCGTCACTGACGCCGCAGCAGTTCCGCGTGCTCAACATGCTGACGGAAGGTCTGCTCAACAAGCAGATCGCCTATGAGCTGAATGTGTCCGAGGCCACCATCAAGGCCCACGTGACCGCCATTCTGCGCAAGCTGGGCGTGCATTCGCGCACCCAGGCCGTCATCGCGGCCCAGCGTCTGGAAGTCGAGCCGCCGAAAGTCCGCTCCTGATCCTGCGTCAGCGCTTGAGCTGAGGCTCTCCTCGAGAGTCGCGCCTTCAAGCCGCAAAAAGCCCGCCCTGTCGCTGACAGGGCGGGCTTTTTGCGTCATGGATAAAAGAGTTAGGGGCGAAAGAGCGACAGGCCAGCCCGCCTGATCAGGGGGCTGGGTCATCCGCCGCGGCGTCGGGGGCATTACTCGCGCCACTGGTGTGCTTCTCGGCGCGGTTGGCCTGCAGGGTGCGCGTCAGCAGCGCACGCAGTGCGGCGGGTCGTACCGGCTTGAGCAGCAGGTGATAGCCCGCACGGCGTACTTCCTCGGCGACCTCATCGGTGCGGTCAGCGGTGATCACGATGCCCGGTACCGAGCCCGCCAGACGTTCATCCAGTGCATCCAGCGCCATCAGGCCAGTCACCTCGTTGTCGAGGTGGTAGTCGGCGAGGATGGCATCCGGATCACCATCCAGGTTGCGGATCACCGACTTGGCGCCGCCGATCGAGGTCGCCGTGAACACCTCGCAGCCCCAGCCGGACAGCATTGCCTTCATGCCCTCGAGAATCAGGCTCTCGTTGTCGATGCACAGGACACGAGTGCCGGTCAGCTTGTTGCCGGCGCGCTTGCGAGCCGGCACGGCATCCGGCAGCTCGGCCGCCGGCAGCTCCTTGCTGATCGGCACGCTGACGGCGAAGACGGTGCCGATGCCGACCCAGCTGCGCACCGTGATCGGGTGGTCGAGCACCCGGCTCATGCGTTCGGCGATCGACAGTCCCAGGCCGAGACCCTTCTCGCTTTCCTTGTGACGCTCGGTCTGATCGAGACGCCGGAATTCCTGGAAGATCTCGGTCAGCTTCGACTCGGGAATGCCGGGACCGGTGTCCCAGACCTCGATGCGAATGCGATCGCCCAGACGGCGGCAGCCCAGCAGCACATGCCCTTGGCGGGTATAGCGCACCGCGTTGGAGAGGAAGTTCTGCACGATGCGTCTGAGCATCTGACCATCGGAATCCACTGCCAGCTGCGTCATCACCACCTTCAGGTCCAGTCCGCGATCTTCCGCCATTACTTCGAACTCGGCCTTGAGCGGCTTGAGGATGTCGGAGAGGCGGAACACGCTGCGGCGTGGCGCCAGTGCCCCGGCATCCAGCTTGGAGATGTCGAGCAGGGTGCTGAGCAGTTCCTCGGCGGCCTGCAGCGAGTTGTCGATGTGATTGGTGGTGGTCTTCATCTCGCCTTCGACCTGCTGGGCGAGGGCAGAGGTGAACAGACGCGCCGCATTCAGTGGCTGCAGCAGGTCATGGCTGGCCGCGGCCAGGAAGCGTGTCTTGGAGGCGTTGGCATCCTCGGCCAGCTGCTTGGCCTGACGCAGTGCCTGCTCGGCCTCGGCGCGCACGCGGTTCTCGGTGCGCAGGGCCTCGTTGACCTGTGAGAGCTCCTGGGTACGCACGCGCACGCGTTCCTCCAGGTTCTCGTTGGTCTCCTTGAGGGCGATCTCCGCCAGGCGTCGCTCGGTGATGTCCTGATAGAGCGCGAAGAAGCCGAGGATGTTGCCCTTGGTGCTGAAGTGCGGCGTATAGGTGACCAGCATGTAGCGCACGCCGCCTTCCGGGGCTTCCAGCGAGATCTCGAAGGAGACGCGCTCACCGGACAGCGCGCGCGTCATCCACGGCGCGCGTTGGCGATAGATGTCTTCCGGCATCGCCTCTTCGGCGGGCTCGCCGATCACGGCGGTACGGTCGATGCCCATTACCGCTTCATAGGCACGGTTGGTGAAGAGGTAGCGACACTCCTTGTCGAAGTAGGCGATCAGCGCCGGCACGTTGTCGGTGTAGATGCGGATGTTGTTTTCCGAGCGGATCAACGCCTCTTCGGTGCGCTTCTGCTGGGTGATGTCCTGATAGGTGTAGACAAAGCCGCCACCGGGCATCGGGTTGCCCTGGATCTCCATCACGCTGTCATCCTGGCGATAGCGCACGTAGCGGTGCGGCTCGCCGTTGCGGATGGCATCCAGCAGCTGGTCGACGTGCTCTTCGGGGTCGCCCGGGCCGTATTCGCCGTTGTGGGCGTTGTAGCGGAAGATGCGATCGATGGGCGCGCCGACCCGGATCAGGTTGTCAGGGAAGCGGAACATGTCCAGGTAGCGCTGGTTCCACACCACCAGGCGCATGTGCTGGTCGACCACGCTGATGCCCTGGTGGATGTTCTCGATGGTCGCCTGCAGCAGGGCGCGATTGAATTCGAGCACCTGCGAGGCTTCATCGACGATAGAGATGACATCCGAGATGCCGATGCCGCGACCCTGCAGCGCCGAGTTGACGACGATGCGTGCCGAGGAGGCACCGAGTACCGAGGCCAGGAAGCGTTCGGTGAACTGGATCAGGTCGATGGAGGCGCGTGCATGCAGCTCCAGCGGCTGGCCACTGCGGCGTGCGTAGTCCTCGAAGGCGCGCTCGACCTGCTCGTGGCTGAGGAAGCGTTCGCACAGGACGCGCAGGTCCGAGACGGAGGTGGAGCCGGTCCAGGGGCGCGAGACGCTGGTCTGGCGGGTCTCGACACTGTCGACGAACAGCGAGGCCTGGATGCGCTCGACGACGCGCTGCGGCGTCATCTGCGAGACGAAGATGTAGCAGAACAGGTTCAGGCCGAGCGACAGCATCACGCCGTGGGTCAGCGGGTCATTGAAGCGGAAGCCGAACAGGCCATGCGGCGACAGCCAGTCGATGCCCAGCGGGCCATGATTGACGATCTCGGTCGGCATCAGGCCCGCCTGTGCCAGTGCCGGCACGAGCAGGGTCCAGGCCCAGACCGCGAAGCCGACATTCAGGCCGACGATGACGCCGAGGCGATTGCCGCGCTTCCAGTAGAGGCCACCCATCAGCGAGGGTGCGAACTGGGCGACGGCGGCAAACGACAGCAAGCCGATGGCCGAGAGGGTGCTATATTCGGCGATCAGCAGATAGAAGCCGTAGGCCAGCGCCAGGATCATCACGATGGTCAGACGGCGCGCCAGCAACACGATATGGCTGTAGTCGCGCGCCTCGGTATCGAACCAGCGCAGACGGAACAACAGCGGAATCACGATCTCGTTGGAGATCATGATCGAGACCGCGACGGCGGCGACGATCACCATGCCGGTGGCGGCGGAGAAGCCGCCGATGAAGGTCAGCAGGGTCAGCCAGGTCTGGTCCGCCGCCATCGGCAGCGCCAGCACGAAGCTGTCCGGTGACACCGAACCATCGGGGAACATGGTCAGGCCGGCGGCGGCGATCGGCAGCACGAAGAAGGAGATGGCGACCAGATAGATCGGGAACATCCAGCGCGCACGCCGGGCGTCATCGTGGTGGGTGTTCTCGACCACCGCGACGTGGAACTGACGCGGCAGGCAGAAGATCGCCAGCATCGCCAAGAGGGTCTGGGCCCAGAAGCCGGTGCCGAAGGTCTGGGTCTCCAGCTGCTGCTGCAGCTCCAGATAGGTATCGGCCTTGGTGAACAGATCGCCCAGGCCATTGAACATGCCCCAGGTGACATAGACGCCCAGGGTCAGGAAGGCGACCAGCTTGACCAGCGATTCGAAGGCGATCGCCTGCAACAGGCCGACATGGTGCTCGGTGGCGTCGGTGTGGCGGGTGCCGAACAGGATGGCGAACAGCGCCATGATCGCCGCGACATAGAAGGCGGTATCGCCCAGCCAGGCGGTTCGTGTGACATCGCTGGTGTCGGTGAGTACCTGATAGGCACTCGAGACGGCCTTCAGCTGCAGGGCGATGTAGGGCAGGGTGCCGACCAAAGCCACCAGCGAGGCGAACACCGCCAGCGACTGTGTCTTGCCGTAGCGCGAGGCGATGAAGTCGGCAATCGAGGTGATGTTCTGGCGCTTGGCGACCCGAATCATCTTGAGCAGGATCGGCCAGAACAGCAGACAGGCCAGAATCGGCCCGATGAAGATGCTCAGATAACTCCAGCCGCTGGTCGCGGCCTGCCCGACGCTACCGTAGAAGGTCCAGCTGGTGCAGTAGACCGCAAGCCCCAGACTGTAGACCGCTGGGCGCCGATTCGGCGACCCGTGTTTCTTGGCGTTGCGATCCCCCCGCCATGCAATCGTGAACAGCACCGCGATATATGCGAGTGCCACTGCGATCAGCCACCAACCCTGGAACATGTCGCTCTCCTCTCTGGAAGCGCCATTCTACGCAGCCCCGCCACGAGTCCCAAGCATTGTGCATGACAGACTCGGCGTCTTGAGCGTCGTGGGGAAGAGGCTGTGTCATCCATTGCCATGCAGACGCCTCGCTGGCTGCCCTCAAGAAGCGGTAAATGGCGTCTGCACAACGGGCCTATTTGCTGGCATCGGCCAATGTCATGCGCGCAATACGCCGAAGCTTTCGCCGGTCATTCTTCGCCCATTTGGCCAATAGACCAAGGGATTGCATCTTTAGGATATTAATCAACTTGTTGATTTAAAATGAATTGTATCGTTCTCAACTTTGCTCCATCAGGGGTGACTGACATTCTCGACTAAAGTCAGCCTGCAACGTTGCAGGGCCTTGTCTACTGTCAGATTCGAGTCGCCAAGTTTCCTGTCATGCCTTGAAAGGTGCAGGAAATACCCATCAACCGCCGAGAAAGGATCATCCGCTGACGGGTGGTCATCGATCTCCGGATCGCCAATCACTCCACTTCGCCAATCACAATAACAATGCGAGAACACCATCATGAAGGAAGCGAATGCCAAGGCGTATTGGTCCGCCAATATCAAACTGATCATGGGCTATCTCGTGGTCTGGTTCGTGGTGTCCTATGGATGCGGGATATTGCTGGTGGACGTGCTGAACAACATCCAGTTCTTCGGTTTCAAGCTGGGCTTCTGGTTTGCGCAACAGGGGGCTATCTACTTCTTCCTCGCGCTGATCATTCTGTATGCCCGTTCGATGAACAAGCTCGATGAGTGCTTCGATGTTCACGAGCAATGAGTCAGTGACACGCCGGGCACAGGCCGCTCGTCGTGACGCGCCGTTGTGTGAATAAGAACAATATGATCGACATCGCCAAGGACACTGCCAATGGATGTTCAACTGCTGACCTATCTGTTCGTGGGCGCGTCATTTGCGCTCTATATCGGGATCGCGGTGTGGTCGCGAGCCGGTTCCACCAAGGAATTCTATGTCGCCGGGGGTGGCGTTCACCCCATCGCCAACGGGGCAGCGACCGCCGCTGACTGGATGTCGGCGGCCTCGTTCATCTCGATGGCGGGCATCATCGCCTATGTCGGCTATGACGCCTCCGTCTACCTGATGGGCTGGACCGGCGGCTACGTCCTGCTGGCCATGCTGCTGGCGCCGTACCTGCGCAAGTTCGGCAAGTTCACGGTGCCGGACTTCGTCGGTGACCGTTACTACTCCAGCGTCGCGCGCACCGTGGCGGTGGTCTGCGTCATCTTCATTTCCTTCACCTATGTCGCCGGCCAGATGCGCGGTACCGGCATCGTCTTCGCGCGCTTTCTCGAGGTGGACGTGAACGTCGGCGTGGTGATCGGCATGGCGATCGTCTTCTTCTATGCGGTACTCGGCGGCATGAAGGGCATCACCTATACCCAGGTGGCCCAGTACTGCGTGCTGATCTTCGCCTTCCTGGTGCCGGCGGTGTTCCTGTCGATCATGATGACGGGCCACGTGCTGCCGCAGACCGGCTTCGGCGGCACCCTGGTCGATGCCCAGGGCAATGACACCGGCGTCTACCTGCTGCAAAAGCTCGATCAGGTGGTGACCGATCTCGGCTTCCGCGAATACACCGAGGGTTCCAAGTCCACCATCGATGTCTTCTTCATCACCGCCGCGCTGATGTGCGGTACCGCGGGTCTGCCCCACGTCATCGTGCGCTTCTTCACGGTGCCGACGGTCAAGGATGCACGTATCTCCGCAGGTTGGGCGCTGTTCTTCATCGCACTGCTCTACACCACTGCGCCGGCCGTGGGTGCCTTCGCGCGGGTGAATCTGGTCGAGACCGTCAACGAGACGGCCTATGAGGAGCTGCCGGGCTGGTTCTACAACTGGGAGAACACCGGGCTGATCGGCTGGGTCGACAAGAATGGCGACGGCATCATCCAGATGCGTGGCGGTGATCCCTTCGCGGGCAAGCCGAGCTACGAAGGCAGCGCCGACAGCCAGGCGGCCCGCGGTGAGTACGGTCAGCGTCTGGTGAGCAACACGCCTACCGACAACGAGAGCGAGGTCTACATCGATCGCGACATCATCGTGCTGGCCAACCCGGAGATCGGCAACCTGCCGGCATGGGTCATCGCACTGGTGGCGGCGGGTGGGGTGGCGGCAGCACTCTCGACGGCGGCCGGTCTGTTGCTGGTCATCTCGTCGGCCATCTCGCATGACCTGCTCAAGAAGACCTTCAAGCCAGACATCAGCGAGAAGCAGGAGCTGATG
Organism: Cobetia amphilecti; assembly: GCF_020217465.1. GTDB lineage: Bacteria > Pseudomonadota > Gammaproteobacteria > Pseudomonadales > Halomonadaceae > Cobetia > Cobetia amphilecti. The sequence goes on along the minus strand of NZ_CP084115.1, from coordinate 3,508,005 downwards.
GCGGCACGCATGGCGGCGGCCGTGGCCATCGTGATCGCCGGTTACTTCGGCATCAATCCGCCAGGCTTCGTGGCGCAGGTGGTGGCCTTTGCCTTCGGGCTTGCGGCATCGAGCTTCTTCCCGGTCATCCTGCTGGGGATCTTCTCCAAGCGCATGAACAAGGAAGGTGCCATCGCGGGCATGCTGGTCGGCCTGGTCTTCACCTTCAGCTACATCGTCTACTTCAAGTTCATCTCGCCGGAACTCAACAGCGCCGAGAACTGGTTGCTGGGTGTGTCACCGGAGGGGATCGGCTCGCTGGGCATGGTGCTCAACTTCGTCGTCGCGGTCATCGTCTGCAAGATGACTCCGCCGCCGCCCGAGCACATCCAGCATATCGTCGAGGACATTCGTGTTCCGCGCGGGGCCGGAACAGCAGTGGATCACTGATTCAGGCAGCAGGGCCTGTTCGCGCAGCACGCAGCATCGGTGCGAACAGGCCCCCGTTTCCCGAAGCCCCGTCTTGCACCTGCAGGCGGGGCCTCGTGGTTTGAGGGCTCGTGCATCGATCAGCGCTGCACGCGCAGAGGGGAGTCGCTGTCATGCAAGCGTCACTGGTGGATATCGCGTTCGAGGAGCCGCCGTTCAGTCTGCTGGATGAGCGTCTTCGGCAACGGCTGGCCGAAGGGGTGGATCTTCACTATTTCGAGGCGCTGGCGCAGCCGCTGGTGCCGGGGGCCGTCGGTGAGGCGGTCTACATCATTCACAAGGGCGAGGTGGCGGAACTGGCCGCCGATTCGGCACTGCCGGACGCTGCCACGCTCGACAAGGCGCAGCGCGAGGGACTGGATGCCTGGGTCAGCCTGCGCATCGGTCATTACACCGCGGGGGACCTGTTCGGGGCGCTGACGCTGCTCAATGGCCATTGCCGCACCCGCTTCGTCTGCGAGCAGGAGACGCTGTGCTATCAGCTGCCCGCAGAGCTGTTCTTCTCGCTGTGCGACGAGTGTCCTGCCTTCGGTGAGTACTTCCAGCACAGCCTGAGTGACAAGGCGCGGCTGCTGGCGGCGCAGCGTGACACCCGTCAGGGCGCGAGTCGCGACCAGGCGGGCTTCATGCTGGCGCGGGTGATGGACTGCATGCGTCCGCCGCTCAAGCTGGCGGCCAGCGCCAGTATCGAGCAGGGCGTCAAGGCCATGCAGACGGCGGGGGCGGACAGCCTGATCATCTCTGTCGAGGGCCGTCAGGGCGTGGTGACACGCACGGACCTGCTCAATGCGCTGGTGATCCAGGGCTTGGCTGCCAATCATCCGCTCGCCTCGCTGGGCAGCTTTGCGCTGGTGGCGGTCACGGCGGAGGAGTATCTGTTCCAGGCGCTGGTGCAGATGACCCGCCACCGGGTCGCGCGGGTCGTGGTCAAGGAGCGCCTGACGCCTGACGCGGCGGTCGTCGGGGTCATCGAGCTGACCGACGTGCTGGGGTTCTTCTCCAATCGCAGTCAGCTCGTGAGTCTCGAGATCGAGCGCGCCTCTGACATGGCGGCGCTTGAGCAGGCCAGTGCGCGTCTGCCGGAAATGGTCAGGGCGCTGGCGATGCAGGGAGTCCACATGCGCCATGCGATGGCGCTGTTGAGTGCGCTCAACGGGCGCCTGATCGAGCGCACCTTCGCCATGCTGGTGGAGGAGGAGCACCGGGCCTCGAGTTGCCTGATGCTGATGGGCAGCGAAGGGCGCGGCGAACAGATCCTCAAGACCGATCAGGACAATGGGCTGATCATCGCCGATGGCCACCAGTGGCCCGAAAACGAGGACACCCTGCAGCGCTTCAGTGACGCCCTGGCCGGTCTCGGCTATCCACCATGCCCGGGCAACATCATGGTCTCCAATCCGGAGTGGGTCGCCACCGAGTCGCGCTGGCGCGGCAAGATCGCGCGCTGGTGCGCCGGACGCGATGGCGAGGCGCTGATGAATCTGGCCATCGTCTTCGATGCGCGCGCCAGCGGCGGCAATGAAGCGCTGGTCGACAGCTTGCGCGGCCACCTGGTGCGCCACGCCACGCGCGATGAACTGCTGCTGTCGCACTTCGCGCGCCCGGCGCTGCATTTCTCGACCCCGCTGACGCTGTTCGGCTCCTTGCGCTCGCCGCGTCACGGCATCGATATCAAGAAGGGCGGCATCTTCCCCATCGTGCATGGCGTTCGCACCATGGCGCTGGAACGCGGAGTGATGGCCACCGGCACCTTCGCGCGGCTTGAGGCGCTGGTCAGTGATGGGCGTATCGAGGCCAGCGACAGCGCCGACCTTGCCGAGGCACTGTCGCTGTTTGCCGAGTTGCGTCTGCGCCAGCAGCTGCGCCATCTGGAAGAGGACGAACATGGCGCTGCCGCCGGCGGGGCCAGCGACTCACGAAAGGATGGCCAGGAGCAGACCACGGCGACGCGGGAGGCGGGGAGTCGCAACCTGATCATCACCCAGTCGTTGTCCTCGTTGGAGCGTGATCTTTTGCGCGATGCCCTGAGTCGGGTCAAGGACTTCAAGCAGCGCCTGTCACATCGTTATCACCTGGAATACTGAACCGGCCTCAAGGCCGAGGGGAGGTGGCATGTTCGAACAACTGAGACGCGCCAGTGATCGTCGTCGTCATGCGCAGGGAGAGTTCGCCGAGCTCTTTCGTCCCTGGCATATCGCCGAGCGGGGCGGGGAGCGTGTGGCGCTGGACTGCGAGACCACCAGTCTCGATGTCGGCCACGCCGAGCTGGTCTCGCTGGCGGCGGTGCATTTCGATGCGCGCCATATCCATACCTCCAGCGCGCTGTCGCTCTATCTGCAATGCCCGCAAGGGCTGCAGGGCGACTCGATCCGCATCCATCGTCTGCGCGGTATCGATCTGCATGGCGGAGAAGCGCTGGGCGATGCGCTGCGACAGCTGCTGGAGTTCATCGGCAATCGTCCGCTGGTGGGCTGGTGCATCGACTTCGATGTCGCGGTGATCAACCGTCACCTGCGGCCACGCTTCGGCTTTGACCTGCCCAACCAGCGTCATGATCTGGCGCGCGATTACGCCCGGCGCTGCAAGCATGAGCAGCCGGACGCCGCCCCGGACCTGCGCTTCGAGGCGATGGCCGATGCCCTCGGCGTGCCGGTGATCGGTCGCCACAGCGCGCTGGGGGACGCCGTGACCAGTGCGCTGATGGCGCAGCGCCTGATGCAGGCACCGCTGTCGCCCTCGCTGGCCAGCCAGGCCTGAGCGGGGCTTGTGTCAGGAGCTTATGGCAGGGGCTGGGCAGGCGCTGGATGCGTGTCAGGCCCGGTATCAGACGTCTCATCAGCCGACATCATCCTCAAGGCTATTATTCCAAGGTCTGTTGCCGGAATGTCCAATGGCCCGGCTCACTGCCTTTGTCCACACTGGCAGCCATACGACACGCCCACTGCGGCGAGAGGTCGACTCTGATTACACGCCAGTGCACTACCGGCCAGCAGGACGGCCAAGCCATGCAGGATGCAAGACCGAGCAGCTTTGATAACCATAATGAAGCGGCGACAGCGAGCAAAGGCCATGCGTGACAAGGACCTGCTGTCAGCCAGCCTCTGTCAGGCCTGAGGACGGAATCATTCTCTTCAGGATCGTCATCACTGCGCCAGGTGATGACTGTCGGGCCCCGGGCATCTGCCCGGGGCCCGGCTTCAGATAAGGCATCCGCCCACGATTGCCTTCCTTATGACTCAGGGGTACTTGCCCACGAGGTGCGACATGCTGATCGCGACCAATACGCTGTTGATTCTTGGCCTGGCCATCGTGCTGTTTGCCTACGGCCTCTATATTCGCCGGACACAGGACATGCGCGGTGTGCTGATGTTCTGGTCACGCAAGCTTGCGCTCACTGCGCTTGAATTCAGACTGCAACGCTTCGGTATCCTCGTGATGCTGGGCGGGGTGGTGATCCGCTATCTGGAAGTGCTGCGTCTGTTCTAGCCTGCGCCTGTTCTAGCCAGCGCGGATTTCCTGCAAGCGCCGCTGTTCCCCACGGTGCATGCCACACGCCAACGCCCGCTGACTGCGGGCGTTGGCGTATCTTGCGTCGGCGTCACACCACCTGGCCCGACAGGGGCAGGCACCCCCGCCTGAAGCACACTGCCTCTGTGACCGTCTACTGGCCAATGCTAGACTGTGCGCCCTTCCAAACTGCCAGCCTGATGCCCCATGTTCACACCCGATAGCGAGCTTTCGTCCAGCCCCACTGATGCGGCCACTGCCAAGCGCGAACTGAACAAGTTGCAGAAGCGCCTGCGGCGCAATGTCGGTACCGCCATCACCGATTACGGCATGATCCGTGATGGTGACAAGGTGATGGTGTGCCTGTCCGGGGGCAAGGATTCCTACACCATGCTGGATATCCTGATGAACCTGCAGCGCAATGCGCCGGTGCAGTTCACGCTGGTGGCAGTGAATCTCGATCAGAAGCAGCCCGGCTTCCCGGAACATGTGCTGCCGGCATGGCTCGAGTCGGTGGGCGTCGAGTACCACATCCTCGAGCGCGACACCTATTCCATCGTCAAGGAGAAGGTGCCGGAGGGCAAGACGACCTGCGGGCTGTGCTCGCGCCTGCGTCGCGGCTCGCTGTATGGCTTCGCCGCCGAGATCGGCGCGACCAAGATCGCCCTCGGCCACCACCGCGATGACATCCTCGAGACGCTGTTCCTGAACATGTTCTTCGGTGGCAAGCTCAAGACGATGCCGCCCAAGCTGCTCTCCGATGACCAGCGCCATATCGTGATTCGCCCGCTGGCCTACTGCCGTGAGTCCGATATCGAGGCCTATTCCAGCGCCCGCGAGTTTCCGATCATCCCCTGCAATCTGTGCGGCTCGCAGGAGAATCTGCAGCGTCAGGTGGTCAAGGAGATGCTGCAGGACTGGGAGAAGAAGCATCCGGGGCGGCTGGAAACCATGTTTCATGCCGTCACCTCGGTGGCGCCGTCACACCTGGCGGACCGCGACCTGTTCGATTTCGCCGGCCTGGATGAGCAGCGTGACCGCTTCCAGGCCTCGCGCATCGATGCGCTGGACATGAGTTCCGAGCAGGCCGGCATGGCCGATGACCTGTTCGAGGCCGAGCGCCGCGTCAAGCCGCTGGCCGACTCGGCGGCCTCGCTGGGGCATGAGCTGTAAGCCACGCGCCCCTGGCCATTCTCAGACATCATGAACGCCACCTCGCTTGCGGGGTGGCGTTCTGCGTTTCAGGTGGTCCGCTGCCATCCCGGCCCTGGTGGATGGCGCACCTAGCGTGAGTCAGGGTTGAAGGCCCGCGACCATTGTCGTCTCGCTTGCTGGCGCGACAGTCCGCATGCTTTGGTCATGTCAGGTGACTGAAGGGCAGGGAGGCGGCGATGGGCAATGATGTGGACAGTGACGAGCGCGGCAATGGCCAGCAGGGCCAGCGACTGGCGGCGACCGTGTTGCATGGCTTCGATGAATATCGATCACGCTTCAAGCAGATCTCCAGTGATGCGCGGCGACGCTTCATCGAGGCCGACTGGCGTGAGGCACAGCAGGCCTCCGCCGCGCGCATCAACCTCTACGACGAGAAGGTCGCCGCCACCATGGAGCGGCTGGAGCGCGCCTTCGAGCCCGACCGCCTGTGCGAGTGCACCCTGTGGGGCGAGGCCAAGCGGCAGTACATGGCGCTGATCGATCAACGCCTTGACTACAAGCTGGCCGAGACCTTCTACAACTCCATCTTCTGCAGCGTGTTTTCCCATCGCCACATCCGCGACGACTGGATGTTCGTCTCGCCATCCCGCCAGGGGCCGGCACGCCATTCCGGCTTGAGCATCAGTCATCGTGTCCCGGTCGAGGGTGACTGGGCCGGGGCACTCGAATCCGTGCTCAACGAGGCGCCGCTGGGCATCGCCTTCGAGCACCAGGGGCGCGATGTGACGCTGGGCGCCGAGATGTTGCTCGCGACGCTGCCTGAGGCGGTGCGCGATGCGCCGGACGCCGCCTTCGAGATGCTGCGCAGCGTCTTCTATCGCAACAAGGGGGCCTATCTGGTCGGGCGCATCGAGGGTGGCGGCCAGACCCTGCCGCTGGTGTTGCCGGTGCTGCATACCGAGCGCGATGGCGTCTATCTGGATACCGTGATCATCGAGCCGGAAGAGGTCTCGATCATCTTCTCCTTCACGCGGGCCTATTTCCAGGTCGAGATCGAAGTGCCCAGCGAGGTGGTCGGGTTCCTGCAGACCCTGATGCCCGAGAAGCCCATCGGCGAGCTGTACGCCGCCATCGGCTTCTACAAGCATGGCAAGACCGAACTGTTCCGCGGCCTCAACCAGCATGTGGCGAGTCGCTCCGATCAGTTCATCATCGCGCCGGGCGTGCGCGGCATGGTGATGGCGGTCTTCGTGCTGCCCAGTTACCGGCTGGTGTTCAAGCTGATCAAGGACCGCTTCGCCCCCGGCAAGGACATGAGTCGTGATCAGGTGCGCGAGAAGTACCGTCTGGTCAAACGCCATGATCGGGTCGGGCGACTGGCCGATACGCAGGAATTCTCGAACTTCACCGTCGGCAAGGACCACTTCGACCCGGCCTGCCTTGAAGAGTTGCTGGAGGTGTGCAGCTCCTCGATCAGCCTGCGCGGCAACAAGGTGCTGATCCGTCACTGCTATACCGAGCGCATGATGACGCCGCTCAACCTGTATCTCGAGGAGTGTGACGCCGAGGAAACCCGCGCGGTGCTCAATGATTATGGCAATGCGATCAAGCAGTTGGCTGCCGCTGACATCTTCCCCGGCGACATGTTGCTCAAGAACTTCGGCGTCACGCGCCACGGGCGGGTGGTCTTCTATGACTACGACGAGATCAGCTACCTGACCGAGTGCAACTTCCGTGAGATTCCCGAGGCACGTTACCCTGAGCAGGAACTGGCCAGCGAGCCCTGGTATTCGGTGGGGCCCAACGACATCTTCCCCGAGGAGTTCGGCCCCTTCCTGTTTGCCGATATCCAGCTGCGCAAGCTGTTCTACGAGCTGCATCCCGAGATCTTCCAGGCCAGCTGGTGGCGTGGCCTGCAGGACGCCATCGCGCAAGGGCGCGTGATCGATGTCTATCCCTATCGCAACAAGCGGCGCTTCGGTGTCGATCGCAGTCAGGACTTCATCGATGACTGAGTGTGATCGCCATGCCCGCTGTTCGATCCTGTCCAACGCCAGAGAGAGTGCTAGATGAGTAGTGAAGGCTTCAAGGACCCCGGTGCACGTCACGGACGCCATCTGGTCGTGTTGAGTGGCGCCGGCATCAGTGCCGAGAGCGGCCTGCGCACCTTCCGCGCCGAGGATGGCCTGTGGGAAGAGCATCGTCTGGAAGACATCGCGACGCCTCAGGCCTTCCGACGTGACCCCCAGCAGGTGCTGCGCTTCTACGATGACCGCCGTACCCAGGTACGCCGCGCCAGGCCCAACGCGGCCCACAAGGCGTTGGCTGAGCTGGAGCAGCACGGCTTTCGCGTCTCGGTCATCACTCAGAACATCGACGACCTCCACGAGCGAGCAGGCTCGCGCGAGGTCGTGCATCTGCACGGCGAGATTCTCAAGGCGCGCTCCAGCGTCGACCACGGCCTGCGCTACCCCTTGCCGCGTGGCGGCATTCGCCTCGGAGACCTGTGTGACAAGGGCAGTCAGCTGCGCCCGGACGTGGTGTGGTTCGGTGAGGCGGTGCCGCTCTATGCGGTCGCCGAGGAGATCGCCGCCGAGGCGGACCTGCTGTTGATCGTCGGCACCTCGCTCAAGGTCATGCCGGCGTCCAACCTCTATGCAGCAGCGCCGCTGGATGCCCCCATCGTGCTGGTCGACCCGAATGCCGATGAACTGGCCGAGCCCGGCGTGCTGCCGCTGGCCGAAAGTGCCGGTCAGGCGGTACCGCGCCTTGTGCGCCATTGGTTGTATCAGGGCCACCTGGGGCTGCCTGATACGTTATGATGCGCGCCTTCAGGCCTGCCATGGGAGGCGGGCCAGCAATTTCCGGGAAATCGATGCCCCGGGCGACCGAAAAGTGAAAAGCATGTTCGAGACGCTGAATCGTTTCTTCCCCTTGTGGGCGCTGGTCTTTGCCGGCATCGCCGTGGTGGCACCGACGCCGTTCGTGGCGCTCAAGGACACCATTCAGCCTCTGCTGGCGCTGATCATGTTCGCCATGGGCCTGACCCTGTCGCGTGACGACTTCATACGCGTGGCACGTCGCCCCGGCCCGATCGCGCTTGGGTTGCTGCTGCAATATAGCGTGATGCCGCTGGCCGCCTTCCTGATCGCGCGTCTGCTGGGGCTGGACCCGGCGCTGACGGTGGGCATGGTGCTGGTCGGCGCCACGGCAGGGGGAACCTCCTCCAACGTGATGACCTGGCTGGCCGGCGGACACGTGGCGCTATCGGTCTCGATGACCATGGCCTCGACGCTGCTCTCCATCGTGATGACGCCGCTGCTGACCTGGTGGCTGCTGGGCACCGATATCAACGTGCCGGTCAGCGGCATGTTGCTGAGCATCGCCAAGCTGGTGGTCGCCCCCATCGTGCTCGGCGTGGTCGTGCACCACTTCGCGCGTGATCTGATCCGCGAGTGGGAGTCGGCATTGGCGAGTCTGGCCATGCTGGCCATCGTGCTGATCATCGCCATCGTGGTCTCGCTCAACGTCGGGCGCCTCGCCACGCTGGGCCCGCTGGTCGCGTTGGCGGTCGTGGCACACAATGCCATCGGCCTGAGCGCCGGCTATGGCCTGTCGCGTCTTTTCGGGCTGGATGAGCGCACTTCGCGCACCATCGCCATCGAGGTCGGCATGCAGAATTCCGGCCTGGCGGCGTCACTGGCCAGTCAGTTCTTCTCCGCCACGGCGGCGCTGCCGGGGGCGATCTTCTCCATCTGGCACAACGTCTCGGGGTCGCTGCTGGCAGGCTACTGGAAGCGTCGTCCGCCCAAGTTCGTGACCGGCAGCAAGCACCGCTACGAGGTCTGATCCCGCAAGTTGGCCGCCTGGGCTGTGATAGAGGAATAGGAGAAAGGGGCGCGCATGCTAGAATGCGCGTCCCTTTTTCTTTGGTTCTGACTGCTCATCATGTGTGATTCCCGCCCCCCGCCGGCTGATGGCGACGATATCGCCGCCTGTGCGCCTCAATCTGCTTCCGCTGTCGCCTCCAGCGTCGATGGCGACGCTGTGGCAATCGATACCGTCGCGCCAGGCGAAGGCAGTGGCATCACCACGCTGCCCAGTGGCGAGCCGGAGGCGTGGCACGGACGGCATCCGCGCCGCGAGTTCAAGGCGCGCGGCAGTCAGGTGATTCGCTGTGAGGCGTGCCGCCTGCCCAGGCTCAATTGCCTGTGTCCCTATCAGGTCACCGCCGAGTCGCGGATCAAGTTCTGGCTGATCACCCATCCTCTGGAGCATTACAAGCCGACCAATACCGGGCGGCTGATCTCGGATGTGCTGGCGGGCACCGAGGTCTTCAGCTGGTATCGCGTCGAGCCGGACCCGCGTCTGCTGGCGCTGCTGGAAGATGAGCGCTATCAGCCCTTCATCATCTTCCCGGATGACCAGCCCGACTACGCCGACCGCGTGGTCGACGTGAACGCCATCGCCGGCGTCGGCGCTGATGTGGCGACGCATACCGCCAGTGGCGAGGCGCGCATTCCGGTGTTCATCCTGCTCGATGGCACCTGGCGCCAGGCGCGGCGCATCTTCCGCAAGAGCCCCTATCTGGACGGCCTGCCGGTCCTGCCGCTGCACACTCAACGTCTGACCCGCTATCACCTGCGCAAGCCTGCCTCCGAGGCGCATCTGTGCACGGCGGAAGTGGCGGCGGAGCTGCTGCGTCAGGCGGGGGAGGAGAACGCGGCCAGCGTGCTGGATGACTACTTCGATGCCTTCAACGACTGCTATCGTGCCAGCCGCATCCACTACGTGCTGGAGCCGACCGCGCCGATGCGTCGCCTGCTGGCGCGCCGTGACGACACTACTGGCGAGTCATAGTCGAAGCGCTACACCCAAAACGCCCCCGTCGGAGTCCTCCGGCGGGGGCGTTTGCGTTCAAGGTGATGCTCTCGGCACGCTGGCGGCTGTCAGCGCCGCCAGAAGGCCGGCGTGAACAGCACCAGGATGGTGAAGATCTCCAGGCGTCCCAGCAGCATGGCGAGGATCAGGATGCCCTTGGCGGCCCCCGGGATATCGCCGTAGTGGGTCGCGACCTCACCCAGCCCCGGCCCCAGATTGTTGAGCGCCGAGCCGACCGCTGACCACGCCGTCACCTGGTCAAGCCCGGTGGCCAGCATGCCCAGCATCATCAGCACGAACAGCATCAGGTAGACGGAGAAGAAGCCCCACACCGCTTCAGCCACACCCTCGGAGATGCGCATCTTGCCGACCTTGACCGACAGGATGGCATTGGGGTGGATAAGACGATGGATCTCGCGCACGCCCTGCTTGAGGATCAGCAGGATGCGGATGACCTTCATGCCGCCACCGGCGGACCCGGAGCAGGCACCGATGAAGGCGGCGATGAACAGCATCATCGGCAAGACGCCCGGCCAGCCGGTGAAATCGGCGACGCCGAAGCCGGTGGTGGTGGCCACCGAGACGGCTTCGAACAGGCCGTGGCGCAGTGCCTTGCTGTCATCGTAGCTGCCGGTGAGCAGCAGGCCGGCGATGGTGACGCAGGTCAGGATCAGCAGCAGGATCAGGAAGAAGCGTGTCTCCGGGTCGCGCAGATAATGGCTGATGCGGCCCTCGCGCCAGGCGGCGAAGTGCAGGCCGAAGCTGATCGAGGACACCACCATGAAGAACACGCAGATCATCTCGATGCTGGCGGAGTCGAAGTAGCCGATGCTGGCGTCGTGGGTCGAGAAGCCACCGACCGCGACGGTCGAGAAGCTGTGGCCCAGGGCATCGAACCAGCTCATGCCGGCCGCCCAGTAACTGGCGAAGCACACCAGCGTCAGCGCGGCGTAGATGTACCACAGCGCCTTGGCCGTCTCGGTGATGCGCGGCGTCAGCTTGGAATCCTTCAGCGGGCCGGGAATCTCGGTGCGGTAGAGCTGCATGCCACCGATGCCGAGTGTCGGCAGGATCGCCACCGCCAGCACCACGATCCCCATGCCGCCCAGCCATTGCAGCTGCTGGCGATAGTAGAGGATGGAGTGGGGCAGCAGATCGAGCCCCGTCATCACCGTGGCGCCGGTGGTGGTGAGCCCCGAGAACGACTCGAACATGGCATCGATGATGGTCAGGTTCGGGTCTTCGGCGAGCAGGAAGGGCAGGGAACCGAAGGCCCCCAGCACGGTCCAGAACAGCACCGTGATTAGGAAGCCATCGCGGTTGCGCAGCTCCTTGCGGGCGTGCCGATTGGGGTAGAAGAGCGCAAAACCGGTCAGCAGGGTGATGCCCATCGCCACGGCGAAGGCGCTCAGGGTGTCGTCCTCGAAGACCCTCGAGATCAGCATCGGCGGCACCAGCGTCAGGCTGAACAGCATCAGCAGGATACCGAGGATGCGAGAGATCACGCGTAGGCTCATGCGGCGCCTCCCTGAGAGAGGCGCAGCGTGGCGAGGCCGCCGAGTGACGTTCGGGGCGGGCGCGGGGCGGAAGTCATGGAGGCCGGCATCAGAAGAAGGTCAACCCGACCTGGAACAGACGCTCCACCTCGCGGATGCGACGCTTGTCGACCACGAACAGGATGACGTGGTCGTTGGACTCCACCACCAGGTCATGATGCGCCACCAGCACTTCCTTGCCGCGTACCACGGCACCGATGGTAGTGCCCTCCGGCAGGTTGATATCCTCGATGCGTCGGCCCACCACCTTGGAGGAGCGCTCATCGCCGTGGGCGATGGCCTCGATGGCTTCCGCCGCACCACGGCGCAGCGAGTGGACATTGACGATGTCACCCTTGCGCACGTGGGTCAGCAGGCCGCCGATGGTCGCCTGCTGGGGCGAGATGGCGATATCGATCTCGCCGCCCTGCACCAGGTCCACGTAAGCCGCGTTGTTGATCAGCGTCAGCACCTTCTTGGCACCGAGCCGCTTGGCCAGCATCGACGACATGATGTTGACCTCGTCGTCGTTGGTCAGCGCGCAGAAGATGTCGCAATCCTCGATGTTCTCCTCCAGCAGCAGACGCTTGGAGGTGGCGCTGCCGTGCAGGACCACGGTGCGATCGAGGCGCTCGGAAAGGTCGGTGCAACGCGCCAGCGAGTGCTCGATGATCTTGACCTGATGACTGTGCTCCAGCGTCTCGGCCAGACGCTCACCGATATGGCCGCCACCGGCGATCACCACCCGGCGGAAGTTGCGATCGACGCGTCGCAGCTCGCCCATCACGGTGCGGATGTCCTTGCGTGCCGCGATGAAGAACACCTCGTCATCGGCTTCGATCACGGTGTCACCGCGCGGGATGATCGGACGATTGCGACGATAGATGGCGGCGACGCGGGTATCCACGTTGGGCATGTGGCGACGCAGGAAACCGAGCTCCTGACCGACCAGCGGCCCGCCGTAGTAGGCCTTGACCGCGACCAGCTGGGCGACGCCATTGGCGAAGTCGAGCACCTGCAGGGCGCCGGGATATTCGATCAGGCGGCGGATGTGGTCCGTCACCACCTGCTCGGGGCTGATCAGCACGTCGACCGGGATGGCGTCATGCGAGAACAGGCCCTTGCGGGTCAGATAGGCGGTCGAGCGCACGCGCGCGATCTTGGTCGGCGTGTGGAACAGGCTATGGGCGATCTGACAGGCGATCATGTTGACCTCGTCAGAGTTGGTCACCGCGATCAGCATGTCGGCATCCTCGCCACCCGCCTGCCGCAGGATCTGCGGATAGCTCGCCGGCCCCGTGACCGTGCGGATGTCGAGTCGGTTGTGCAGCTCGCGCAGCCGTTCGCTGTCGGTATCCACCACCGTGATGTCATTTTCTTCATGGGCCAGGTGTTCGGCGAGCGTTCCGCCGACCTGACCTGCGCCCAGAATGATGATTTTCATGTCCGGCTCGTCCGCTGTTGCTCAGTCGGCACAGGATAAACCAGTGCCAGGACGGAAGACAGCCGCGCCCCGAGAGTCGGGGCGCGGCTGTCCGGGAATGTCAGGCGTGGCGTCTCATGTCATCACGGACGTCGCGCCGACACGGCTCACCTGGCTGTGATCAGGCGCTGGCCTTGGTGATGTGGGCCAGGTAGAAGCCGTCGTGGCCATTGACCTGCGGCAGCATCTGACGGCCAGCACCTGAGACACGGCCCCAGTCGGCCTTGATGGTCTCGGCCTTGGCGTCCGGCGTCGCGGCCAGGAAGCGGTCCATCACGCGGGCGTTTTCCTGGGTGATGATGGAGCAGGTGCCGTAGACCAGGGTGCCGCCGGGCTTGAGCATGCCCCACAGATTGGCCAGCAGCTTGCCCTGCAGGCGCGCCAGATCGCCGATGTCGTTCGGGCGACGCAGTAGCTTGATGTCCGGGTGACGACGGATGACGCCACTGCCGGAGCAGGGCGCGTCGAGCAGGATGACGTCGAAGACTTCGCCGTCCCACCAGTCGCGTTCGCTGGCATCGGCACATACGACACCGGCACCCAGTTCCAGACGCTCCAGCGTCTCTTCCACGCGCTCGAGGCGCTCGCCGTCGATGTCGATGGCGGTGGCGTCCAGGCCCGGGAAGCGCTCCAGCATGTCCGCCAGCTTGCCGCCCGGCGCGGTGCAGGCATCCAGCAGGCGCACGCCTTCACCCTCGGCGTTGATGGCGGTCACGGCCGGCGCCAGCAGCTGGCCGGCCAGCTGTGCCGCTTCATCCTGCACGCTGACCAGGCCTTCCTCGAAGCCCGGCAGGGCGCTGACGTCGCAGGCGCTGGTCAGGGTGATGCCGTGCTCGGCGAACGGGCAGGCCACGCCTTCGATCTCGGCTTCCGCCAGCTGGGCGAGGTAGTCATCGCGGCTGATGGCGGCGACATTGACGCGCAGTGTCATCGGCGCCTGGGCGTTGTTGGCCTCGGCGATGGCCTGCCAGTCGTCCGGCCAGTTGCGCTGGAAGGTATCCAGCAGCCACTGGGGGTGGGACAGGGCGACGGCGGGGTCCTTGTCGACCTCGGCTTCCAGCGCTTCCTGCTCACGCTGGAAACGACGCAGACAGGCGTTGAGCACGCCGGTGGCCCAGCCCTTGCCCAGGCCACGGGCAGCGCCAGCGGTCTCACCGACGGCGGCGTGCGGGGCGATGCGCATGTACAGCAGCTGATAGAGGCCGAGCAGCAGCAGGGCGTGGATGTCCTGATCCTGCGACTTGAAGGACGACTTCAAAAGCTTGCCCGCCAAGGCATCCAGACGCGGCAGCTGACGGCAGACGCCGAAGCACAGTGCCTTGTAGAGGCCCTGGTCACGCCCGGCGACGCCGGACGGCAGGCTGTCCAGGTTCAGCGAGGTGCGCGCGGCCAGCACCGGGGCCAGCGTCCGCGCGGCCGCGACACGCACCGCAGCGCCCGGCGAGGCCGGTGCATTGTCAGGCTTGCGACGGGCGCCGCCATGCTTGTGAGCGCCGCCCTTGCTGCGGGCCGGCGGCAGGGAGTTGCGCTTCTTGCCGTTGCCCTTGGAGGACGGGTTGTCTGACTGGCTCATGCGGAAGTCTCGGTCTGGGAATCGGTATCTGGGGCGTGATCTGCGCCGAGGACAAGGCCCTCGGGGAAGCGCGCAGCACGTGAATTGAGCAGGTCCTTGACGGACAGCGGCTTGGCGCCGGGCAACTGGGCGCGAGTGATCTCGAGCACCTCATGGCCATCGCCGCAGGCGATGCGCAGGCAATCCTTGCCGGGCGCCAGCAGGGTGCCGGGCGTCACGCTGTCGGTGAGGCGTTGCTCACCGGTGCGGGACATCCACAGGCGCAGCGGCTCGCCTTCAAGGCGGGTCCAGGCCACCGGCCACGGATTGAAGGCGCGGATGCGCGCGTCCAGCTCGGCGGCAGGGCGGGTGAAGTCGAGTTCGGCCTCGGCCTTGGAGAGCTTGGCGGCGTAGGTCACGCCGTCTTCCGGCTGGCGGGTCGCGGGCAGGTCGCCAGCGGCGATGGCGTCGAGAGCCGTGACGATGGCCTCTCCACCCTGGGCCGCCAGCGCATCGTGCAGCTCGCCCCCAGTGGTGCTGGCGGTGATCGGGGTGCGGCGGATCAGCAGCATGTCACCGGTATCCAGGCCGGCATCCATCTGCATGATGGTGACGCCGGATTCGTTGTCACCGGCTTCGATGGCACGCTGGATCGGCGCGGCACCGCGCCAGCGCGGCAGCAGAGAGGCGTGGATGTTCAGGCAGCCCAGACGCGGAATATCGAGCACCGCCTGCGGCAGGATCAGCCCGTAGGCCACCACCACCATGATGTCGGCCTCGAGGTCGCGCAGAATCTGACGATCGGCCTCGTCCTTGAAGTTGAGCGGCTGATGGACGGGGATATCGTGCTGGAGTGCCAGCTGCTTGACGGGGCCCGGGGTCAACTTGCGACCACGTCCGGAGGGGCGATCAGGCTGGGTGTGGACACTGATGATCTCGTGGCGACTGCCCAGCAGGGCGGACAGACACTCGGCGGCGAAATCGGGGGTGCCGGCAAAGGCGATGCGCAGGGCTTTCGACATGTGCTATGACTCATGTAGGAGCACGGAGGCGGCCGTGCTCAAGGTGCTGACGGTTGCGGCAGGAGGGCCAGCGCGACAGATGCGGCTGATGGACTAGTAACCGCACGAAGGCCGAGGGGTTGCCCTCGGCCTTCGTGCGGTGCCGCCATGCGCTCAATATCGGCCGTGTGGCCGAGCGTGAGGGATCAGGCTTCTTGCAGCTTGTGACGCTTCTGCATCTTCTTCATCACCCGATCACGCTTGAGCGGGGAGAGGTAGTCGACGAACAGCTTGCCTTGCAGGTGGTCGTGCTCGTGCTGGATGCAATGTGCCAGCAGGCCATCGGCTTCCAGTTCGTAGGCATCGCCGTTGCGGTCCTGAGCCTTGAGTCGTACCTTCAGATAGCGTGGGACTTCGGCATAATATTCAGGAATCGACAGACAGCCTTCCTGCATCGGTTGCTGTTCATCACCGATCGGGGTGTATTCCGGGTTGATCAGCACCAGCGGCTGGGACTGATCTTCGCTGACGTCGATGACGATGAGACGGCGATGCTCGTCGACCTGTGACGCGGCGAGGCCGATGCCGCGGGCGTCATACATGGTCTCGATCATGTCGTCGATCAGGGTCTGCAGCTCGGCGTCGATCGTGTCGATCGGGGCGGCAACGTTGCGCAGACGCTCATCAGGGAATTCAAGGATTTCGCGTTTGGCCATGGCTGGTGTAATTACCGTTGTGCTGTCAGAAAGGATTTGCCTGATATTGTAGTGTGCGCAAGCGAGGAACGGAACCGAATGCCGTCAATGCTGCTACTATCGCGGCAATAGTCAGGATTGATCTGACATGGCGATGGACAGGGGTCAGCAGCCACCAGGCGCGGGGCAGAGCGGGTCTGCGCGGTGCGGAGTTCAGAACAAGACCATCACCACCGAGCGATGGGTGGCAATAACGCAAGGGACGCAGGAATGGGCATGAAACGACTGGTCGGCAATGCCGTCTTTACGGCACTCCTCGGCATGGCGACGCTGGGGGCAAGCGCAGGGATGTCGCTGGCACAGGCAGCAACCGTGCGTGATGACGTACCTTCCACCTACGTGGTGGTGCGTGGCGATACGCTCTGGGACATCTCCGGGCGCTTTCTGCGTGAACCCTGGCTGTGGCCGGAAGTCTGGCGCGCCAATCCGCAGATCAAGAATCCGCACCTGATCTATCCGGGCGATCGCATCTCGCTCTACTACGAGAATGGCGAGCCACGTCTGCGCCTGGAGCGTGGCCAGGGCGGTGTCGTCAAGCTGTCTCCCCAGATCCGCAAGATTCCCAAGCGCGAGGCGGTGCCGCCGATTCCGCTGGAGAAGATCTCGGCCTTCTTGAAAGAGCATCGCGTGATTGACCCGGCGCTGCTCACCGATGCGCCCTATATCGTGGCCGGGGATGACACCCGTCTGATCAGCGGTGCCGGCGATACCATCTACGCCCGTGGCAACTGGTCCTCCAATGACACCTACAGCGTCTACCGCAAGGGCCAGCGCTATCTGGACCCGGACACCCAGGAGTTTCTGGGGCTGGAGATGATCAGCATCGGCGACATCAAGCTTGAGCGTCGCGAAGGCGATATCGGCGTGCTGCGCGTGCTGTCGGCCAATCGCGAGATTCTCAATGGTGATCTGCTGCTGCCGGCGGATGGTGGTGCGATCACCACCAGCTTCCAGCCGCAGCCGCCCGAAGAAGATGTGGGCGGCGTCATTCTCGCGGCCCCCGATGGACTGCGCAATATCGGTCGCAATGACATCGTGGCGCTCAATCGTGGCAGCCGTGAAGGCATCCAGCCGGGGTATGTCTTCGGTATCGAGCGCCGCGGCGAGACGATCACCGACCCCGTCACCGGCGAGCCGATCACCCTGCCCGGTGAGGAAGGTGGCCTGGTGATGGTATTTCGTATCTACGACAAGGTCAGCTACGCGCTGGTGATGCAGGCCGGCCGCCCATTGAGCGTCGGTGACAAGCTGCTGGAGCCCCACGGCTGATCGAAAGCCCCTGTCATCCGCAAGCATCGGCGTGGTGAAACGACTCGTCGTGCTGAAGTGAACAACCAGGGTGAGTCAATAATCCGCTCGGGAGGTGTGGCGTGTCGATCGATGTCGAACAACGCGGCCCCTCGCGGGCGGATTTCGTCTTTCTGGCGCGCCTGCCGGGTTTTGGCACGCATACCGCGGCCAAGCTGCGTGAGCGGGCCGACTGGCCGCAGGGCTGGCTGGCGGTATTGCCGCCACGTCTCGCGGCACCGCTGCGCCTGTGGTGCGAGCGCCCCGAATCCTCGCCGCTCCATGAGCAGGTGATGGCAGACCTTGCCTGGCATGCGCCGGCACAGGGCTATCATCTGCTCACCCCCGCGGACCTCGAGTGGCCAGCCATGCTCGATACCCTGCCGGACCCGCCGTTGGCGCTCTGGGCGCTGGGGCGGCAGTCGCTGCTTGAGTTACCCATGCTGGCCATCGTCGGCGCACGCAAGGCGAGCCAGGCAGGCCTGCGGCATGCGCATGACTTCGCGGCTGAGCTGGTCTCACGTGGCTGGAGTGTCGCCAGTGGACTGGCACTGGGAGTCGATGCCGCGGCGCATCAGGGAGCCCTGGCGGCGTCAGCGCGTCTCGGCGCGCACGACTATGCGGCCAACCCCTCGACGCTGGCGGTGCTCGGCTGTGGGGTCGATGTGGTCTATCCCGCCCAGCACCATCATCTTCGCCAACGGCTGCTGGAGGGTGGCGGTCTGCTGCTCTCGGAGCATCCGCCTGGCACCGGCGCGCATGCGCGTCATTTTCCGCGCCGCAATCGGCTGATCACCGGCCTGTCACTTGGCGTGCTGGTGGTCGAAGCCACGCTGCGCAGTGGCTCGCTGGTCAGTGCCCGGTTGGCGATGGAGCAGAATCGCGAGGTGTTCGCGCTGCCGGGACGCATCGATGACATCACCGCCAGCGGTTGTCTGGAGTTGATCCGTCAGGGGGCGACGCTGGTACGCGATGTCGATGACATGCTGGCGGAGCTCGAGCACCTGCTGCCGGCTCACTCGACCGAGCAGCCGTCAACGCAGGCCCGGGTGGCGTCATCCAGGCAGCCCGCTGCCGGCTCTGCGGCCTCTCGCTCAGCCACTTCGGCTCGGCAAGCGACAGCCTCCGCCACCTTCGCGACACCCACGACATCACTGCCCTTGCCGTCCCTGGCGCCGCCAGCGTCACGCGCTGCCACACCGCCTGTCAGTCAGGAAGCGGCGCCATTGTGTTTTCTGGGGGCCGTGCCGCTGGCGCTGGACAAGCTGGTCGAGCTGAGTGGCACCTCGGTCAGTGAGCTGAGCATGCAGTTGCTGGAACTGGAGCTCGAGGGGCGAGTCATGCAGGCACCGGGTGGCTGGAAGCGACTCTGACGCTCTGAGCAAATGTTGCCGACCTGGCATTGATGATCCGAGATTGCCGACCTGACAGTGATGATCCGGGAGGCCGGCAACCTGAACTCATTTGCCGAGGCTGACCCTGCCGCTCTCGGGCTGCCAGGCATTGAGCGCCGCATCACGCATGGCGCGCTTCTCGCGCTCACTGGCACTCCAGTTGCCATCGTAGAGTACGCCTTCCCACTCGCCGTAGGTCGGGGTGGGCAACAGCACGAAGCGACGGCCGAACTGATCCGCCTGGCGGGCGACCTCGGCATTGCGCGCGCGGGTGGTGGACTGCTGGAAGGCCTGATCGAAATCGCCGAGGTTATCGCCCATCAGCAGCGCGATGTCATGCTCCTGCGTGACCCGCGCGCGGCGCGCGGTCTTGTCGGAGCTGTCGGTGCGCGGCATCACGTGCTCGGCATTGGCCTGCGGGAAGCCCAGCGCGGCGAGATTGGCGATGGTGGCCTGCTTGCCGGCCGCCTTGCGGTTGGTGATGTAGTAGACATCGACGCCGCTGGCGTGTGCGTAGTTGAGGAACTCCACGGCGCCCGGTGAAGCCGTGGAGACGGCATCATCCACCCAGTCAGCCCAGCTCTGGCTGTCGTAGGTACGACCTTCACGCAGTGCCCAGCCGCCGTAGCTGGTGGTGTCGAGCACGGTGTCATCGACATCGACGACCACCGCCAGCGGCTTGTCCTGCGCGTGGCGACGCGCCAGCGCCAGATTCAGGCGGTCGTGGGCCACGTTGAAGGCTTGCAGTGACAGGGCATGAAACTCCGCGCTGCGCTGTATCCACAGGGTCGCCAGCATCGCCTGGTCGCTCAAGGGCGCCTGTGCTGCGGCATCCTGCAGCGGCGCAGGGCGTGGCGCCGGCGCGGTCGGCGTCTGGGTGCCAGAGCTGGCACAGCCTGCCAATGCCAGCAGTAGAGCGGCTGAGGTGGTCAGTGAGAAAGCGCGACGCATGGATCACATCCTTGTCTGAAGAAAAGGGGGAGGCAAAGTGGGGGTGAAACGCCATCAGGCCCAGTGCTGGAGACTGTCCAGCAAAGCGTTCAAATGACCTCGATAGTCTTTTGAAACAAGCCTTTGCGTCAGTTTCGCAATACCCTGAGGGTGATGGACCCGTTCATCATGCCGTGAACCGGGCGGTGCGCCTATGCCACCCCGACGCGACGCCGTGTTGCGTCGATGTGCAGCGTCGGTCTCGCGCCGGTGAGCGTGCTAGAATCGCCGCCATTGTGTTGCCGCAGCTAGGAGTTCGAGCAGATCATGAATGTCAGTGATGTTTCGCTGGATCAGCGTGCCCTCGACGGCGCCGCTGCCTGTCTTCGCAATGGGGGCATCGTTGCCTATCCCACCGAGGCCGTCTGGGGGCTGGGGTGTGATCCCGACGATGGTGAGGCCCTGGCTCGGCTGATCAAGCTCAAGTCCCGCGACGCCGCCAAGGGCCTGATCCTGATCGCCGGTGATATCGCCCAGCTGGAACCCTGGTTGGCGGGAGTAACCGTCGAGCAGCGTGAGCAGTTGCTGGCCAGCTGGCCGGGACCCTATACCTGGCTAGTGCCTGACAATGGCCGTGCGCACCCCTTGCTGCGCGGTGAACATGTCAGCCTGGCCGTGCGCGTGACCGATCATCCGCTGGTTCAGGCACTGTGCGCCGCCTTCGGCGGCCCGCTGGTGTCGACCTCGGCCAACCGTGCCGGCGAATCGCCTGCCATGAGCGCAGACGAGGTGCGTGACGCCTTCGGCGATGCGCTGGTCAATGACGTGATCCTCGAAGGACCGCTCGGCGGCAACCCGCGTCCCAGCACCATTCGTGATCTCGCGACCGGCAAGGTACTGCGCGCCTGACCAGCAGGATCGCCCCTCGGGTTGATCCAGATCAGTGCCGCGTCATCCAGGCGCCCAAGAGGGGCATTTTCCGACCTGCCGAGCGCAGCGTGTCGCGGTAAGCTGGCAGTTCACCGCCAGCAGCGGCCAACGACGGGTGTCGCCCCGTCATCATTCATTCCCGTTCTACCGGAGGCATCGTGGCCCACGCCAATCTCGAAGACGTCAAGGTCTACCTGCTCGATCTGCAAGACCGCCTGTGCGAGGCGCTGCAAGCCTGCGATGGCCAGGCAAGTTTCCGTGAAGACAGCTGGGAGCGTGCCGAGGGTGGCGGTGGTCGCTCACGGGTCATCGAGAATGGCGGCGTGTTCGAGAAGGGTGGCGTCAACTTCTCGCATGTCTTCGGGCATGAATTGCCGGCCTCCGCGACGGCGGTGCGTCCGGAGCTGGCCGGTCGCAGCTTCCACGCCGTCGGGGTCAGCTGGGTGCTGCATCCGCACAACCCGCACGTGCCGACCAGCCATGGCAATGTGCGCTTCTTCATCGCCGAGAAGGAGGGCGAAGCACCGGTATGGTGGTTCGGGGGCGGCTACGATCTGACGCCGTTCTACCCGCATGAAGAAGACGCGCGTCACTGGCACCAGACGGCCTACGATGCCTGCATCGCCTTCGGCAGTGATGTCTATCCGCGTTACAAGGCCTGGTGTGACGAGTACTTCTACCTCAAGCACCGCGACGAGACGCGGGGCGTGGGTGGCCTGTTCTTCGATGATCTCAACGAGTGGGGCTTCGAGCGCTGCTTCGCCTTCCAGCAATCCGTCGGCGACAGCTTCCTCGAGGCCTATCTGCCCATCGTCGAGCGCCGCCGCGACACGGCCTATGGCGAGCGTGAACGCAACTTCCAGCTCTATCGTCGCGGGCGCTACGTGGAGTTCAATCTGGTCTGGGACCGCGGCACGCTGTTTGGCCTGCAGAGCGGTGGACGTACCGAGTCGATCCTGATGTCGATGCCGCCGGTGGTGCACTGGGAGTACGGCTACGAGCCCGAGGAAGGCAGTGCCGAAGCGGTGCTGTATCGTGACTTCCTGCATGCCCGCGACTGGCTGGGCGAAGAGGCCTGATCGCCGCATTGACCTGACGCTTTTCTGTGATTGTCCCGGAGTCCTGATGTCCCGTTACGCTGTATTCGGCAACCCGATTGCCCACTCGAAATCCCCGTTGATTCATCGCTCCTTCGCTGAGCAGCTCAAGGACTCGCTGAGCTACGAGGCGCGACTGGCGCCGGTCGATGACTTCGCGGCCGGTTGGGCCGAGTTCGTCGCTGAAGGCGGCCAGGGGGCGAATGTCACCATGCCCTTCAAGGAGCAGGCCTTCCGGCTGGTCGATGTGCTGAGCCCGCGTGCCCGTCGCGCCGGCGCCGTCAATACGCTGATGCTTGGCAAGACCGGTCAGCTGTATGGCGATACCACCGATGGTGTCGGCCTGACCCGTGATCTCGAACGTCTCGAGGCGCCGCTCACGGGCGCGCGCATCCTGATTCTCGGCGCGGGTGGCGCCGTGCGTGGCGTGCTGGAACCTCTGCTGGCCAAGCAGCCGGCGGCATTGGTGATCGCCAATCGCACCGCCGCCAAGGCCAGCGCGCTGGCCGAGGACTTCGCCGACCTGGCGGGGCAAGGCTGCCTGCTGTCCGGCGGCAGCTATGCGGCCATCGAGGGTCAGTTCGATCTGGTCATCAATGGCACCAGTGCATCGCTGGGCGGTGAGCTGCCGCCGTTGCCGGATTCGCTGTTCTCTCCGCAGGCGCTCGCCTACGACATGATGTATGCCGCCGAGCCGACCGTCTTCATGCGCTGGGCCAGCGAGCGCGGCGCGCGGGTCGAGGATGGTCTCGGCATGCTGGTGGAGCAGGCAGCCGAGTCCTACTTCCTGTGGCGTCACAAGCGCCCGAAGACGGGGCCCGTGGCGGGCATGCTGCGCAGGATGCTGGCGGAGGGGTGATTCGCGTGCGCTTGCCGGGCATGCACGTCGATTCAGATGGTCAGCCAGACGGCCAGCCAGACGATCAGCCAGACGACAGACGATGAAAAGGAGCGGGGGACTCGACAGAGTCGCCCGCTCCTTTTTGGTTGGCCATGATCCAGCGTGCTCACGCCTTCGCTGTTGGCGCTCAGCTGCTCTTGACGGGGGCCGTGGCACAGGATTCGAGCCGATATCCGTACTGATAGACGCTTTTCAGTCTGAGCCCACGGCTGCCGTTCAGTCCCAGCTTGCGCCGCAGGCGGCTGACGTGGGTGTCGACCGTCCGGGTCGAGATGTCCCCGTTGACCCCCCAGATCATCTCCAGCAGGTAGGCGCGTGAGTAAAGCTCTCCGACGTGGCGCAGCAGCAGGGAGGCCAGCTGATATTCGCGCTGGGTCAGGGCGACCGGCTCCTCGCCGCACCAGATGGTGTGTTCATCCGGCTCGATCCGATATTGATCGCTGATGGCCACCTTGGGCTGCAGGTAATTGGTGTCGGAGGTGACGAAACGCCTGCCCAGCGCTTCCACACGCGCCGTGAGCTCGGCAGGGCGGATAGGCTTGGCCAGGAAATCATCGGCGCCATGCTGAAGCGCATGCACGACATCCTCCTCCCCCTGGCTTGCGGTGATGAACAGGATCAGCCCTCGCCAGCCGTGCTCGCTGCGCAGTGTGCGCGTCAGCTCCATGCCGCAGGCATCCGGCAGTTGCCAGTCGATGATCAGCAGGTCGAAGCTGCGCTCGCGCAGTGCGCGCAACAACTGGCTGGCGCGCTCGAAGCCTGCCAGCTCATGTCCCTGGGCCTCGAGACACAGGGTCAGGTAATCACGTTGATCATGATCATCTTCCAGAATGCCGATTTGCATGTCGCTGCCTCCCCGCGTGGGTATCGCATGCAGTCTACGCGTCTCTTGCGTGAGACCGCGTCACAATGGTTCACGTTTGGCATGACGATGGCGACATATACTCGTGTTCATCCCCTCTCGCTGCTTCATGGCGCGGTGCCGCTGCTGACCCGTGAATGGCGAGGATGAAACGAGACGGTGAATCTCCGGCCGTCATCCATGGTTGTCCATGACCCCTGGAGTCTTCCCATGCCGCTTCTCATTCTCCTGCGATGTCTCACCACGGCGTTACCCCGCATGCGTCACTGGCTTCTGCTGCTGACACTGTCGTTTTGCCCCTTCGCCATGGCCCTGGAGGCTCCGCAGGGGCCGGTGGTGCTGCGTGTCACCGGGGATATCACCCATACCAACGCCGGAGGCGAGGCACATTTCGATCGCGCCATGCTCATGGCGCTGACGCAACGGGAAACCGTGACCACTACCCCCTGGCATGACGGCGAAGTGAGCTTCAGCGGTCCGCTCGGCTCGGCGCTGATGGAGGCGGTAGGCGTCGAGGATGGCACCATGCGTATCGTGGCGCTCAACGACTACGCCGCCAACGCGCCGGTGCAGGACTATTTCGATCATCCGGTGATACTGGCCATGGAAGTCGATGGCAAGCGACTGCGTGTGCGCGACAATGGCCCCATCTTCATCATCTACCCCTTCAGTGAGCAGCCGGATCTCCTCAACGAGGAAATCATGACCCGCTCTGTCTGGCAGGTGAAGCGAATCGACATCGAACGCTGAACCCGCCTCTCCTGCTCCGTTTCATGAGCGCTGCCAGGATGCTCGTGCATGAATCCACTCCGTTCTCTGCATTTCAGAACCGCCATCGCCATTGCCGCGACGTTGTTCTTCGTCTCGGCATTGGTGACTGGCGTTCTGGTCTATCAGCGTCAGCAGGCACTCGAGCACAAGCTGCGTGAGAATCTGATCTGGGCGGTCTATCAGTTCGACAGGGAAGTGCGCGAGCTGCGCATGGTGGTGGCCGAGGAGCAGAAGACCCCGACGCCGCCCGCCTTGATGGATGACAGCGAGCTGCTGTTGCGGCTCGACATCCTCTATAGCCGGGTGCAGCTGCTGCAGAGCGGCCAACTGGGCAGCATGCTGGCGGGGATGCCTGACCTGCATGCCCAGTTGATGGCCATGCTGCCCAGAATCGAGGTGCTGGACAGCGCCATCATGGACCTGGCGAGTCGTCAGGAGCGTGATGCGTCCCTCTATGTGCAGATACTCAGCCGGCTTGCCTCGCTTCAGGAGCAGACCGGCGAGCTGCTGCTCAACATCAATGCCGAGGCCGCTATCCAGCGCACCAAGGAGCGCTCGGAGCTCCTCAACCTGTATGCCCTCGCGCTGTCGCTGGTGCTGCTGATGACGCTGAGCGGCATCGTGCTGGTGGTCGCGTTGATCGTCGAGAGTCGTGTACGGGCCTACAAGACCCGCAAGCTGGAGGAGCGCACTCAGGAGCTGGATGGCATGGTGCAGCTGGCGCAGGCGGCCAGTCGTGCCAAGTCGGAATTCATGGCGATCATGAGCCATGAGATACGCACCCCGCTCAATGGCATGGTCGGCGTGTCGGACCTCATCGGCGAGGAAGTCTTGACCCAGCGTGGCCAGCAATACCTGACGATGCTGCGCCAGAGTGCCGAGAGCCTGCAGGCCGTCATCAATGATGTGCTGGATTATTCCAAGATCGAAGCCGGCAAGCTGGAGCTGGATCAGCGCTGCTTCTCGCTGCCCGAATTCCTCGATTCCCTGGCCGCGCATTACCATCGCCAGACAGGCAATGCCGGCAAGGGATGCTCGCGCATCTTCCTCGAAGAACGTGCCGATGACCTGCCTGTCTGGGTCAAGGGTGACGTCAATCGCCTGCGTCAGGTACTGACCAACCTGCTCAACAACGCCTTCAAGTTCTGTCCCCAGGGCACCATCCGGCTGAGGGCATCACTGGAAGACGGCGAGACGCTTCATTTCGAGGTTCACGACAGCGGTTGCGGGATCGCCGCCGATCAGGTGAGCCACTTGTTTGCCCCCTTCACCCAGGTGGATACCTCGATTGCGCGTCGTCATGAAGGCACCGGGCTCGGGCTAGCCATCTGCAAGCGACTGGTGGAGGCGATGGGCGGCGAGATCGGCGTCGAGAGTCATCTCGGGCTTGGCAGTCGCTTCTGGTGCCGCGTTCCGCTGCCGGTATTGACCGCCGCCGAGGCTTGCCCGCAGCAGGCGGTGGGAGACACGCCCTTGCCCCATGCAAGCGTGCTGGTGGTGGAAGACAACGAGGTCAATCAGTCACTGGCGCGGGCCATGCTCGAGTATCTGGGGCAGCAGGTCACGGTAGTGGAAGACGGTGAACAGGCACTCGAATGGCTGGCGCAGGCTGGCAACGATGTCGATCTGGTGTTCATGGACATGCAGATGCCGGTGCTGGATGGCGTCGAGACGACACGTCGCTGGCGTCAGCACGAGTCCGAGCAACCCGGCAGCGCTCGTCTGCCGATCATCGCGATGACCGCCAACGTGATGCAGGAGGATGCCCGCCGCTGCATCGAGGCTGGCATGCAGGGGGTGCTGCACAAACCCTTCACGCGTGATGATCTGCATCGGGTGCTGCAACAGTATCTGGTCCAGGCCTCTGATTCACAGGAGGCTGTTTCACAGAAGTCTGATTCGCAGCAGAAAGCGCTCGAGCCAGACAAGCCAGAGGCTTCGGCTGGCGAGCGGACTACCGTCATGCAGGCACCAGACGATGATGGCGTCAGCTCGTCAGCGGCTGATGATCAGGGCGCGCAGATCGACGCTGCTCCGGCGCTCGGTGCGGCAACTGACGACTCAGCCGCGCACTCTCTGCCCGATGCCGCGCCTTCCTTGCTGCAGCACGCGACCTGTCAGGAGCTGCTCACGACCCTGAGTGGCGAGGCCTATTCACGACTGCTGAGCAATTACCTGACGCGCCTTGAAGGACGCCTCGACGTGATGGTGACCTTGCTGAAGCAGATGGATCTCACCGAGCTCAAGCGTGAGGCGCATTCTCTGAAGGGGGCGTCAGCCTCGCTGGGATGCAGCGGCATAGCCAGTGGCGCCAAGGCGCTGGAGGAGGCCGTGATCAGCGAGGACCTGCCTGAGGTACACCAGCATGTCGCGACATTGCGCTCCTTGAGTGTGCCGACGCGGGACAGCCTTCTCGCAGAGGGCTATCTGTTCTCCTGACGGTATGGGAATGAGATAGCGTGATAGATAGCCGACAGCATTCCACTACCGTCCCTCTTGTTCTCCCGTTCCCGCCTCCTCTCGCTCTTTTCACCCTGTCCTTCGACACAGACGCCACCCATGGTGACATGGGTGGCGTCTGTGTCGTGGGGGTGTTGCGGCATTCCCGCTGTCTGTGCTGTGCTGCGCTGCGGCGGGACGCCAGTCTCCTCAATGGACAGCGGAGACGTGGCGCTGGCTGAGTGCATTGACGGCGCTGGGCGGGCAGCGGCTCCAGGCATTGAAGTCGCTGACGGGCATGGGGCGTGCGAACAGATAGCCCTGGCCGATATTGCAACGGGTATCGCAGAGGTAATCGCGCTGTTCCGCGGTCTCGATGCCTTCGCCGACCACGGCGAGATTCAGACGCTGGCCCAGCTCGACGATGGTACGCGTGATGGCGCGCGCTTCCGGGTGGCTGTCGCTGCGCCCGACGAAGCATTGGTCGATCTTCAATTCGTCGAACGGCAGGTTGTAGAGCTGCATCATCGAGGAGAAACCGGTGCCGAAGTCATCCAGCGCCAGGCGATAGCCGCGATCGCGAATGGCGTTCAGCAGGTGACGAGCGTAGGTGAGGCAGTCGATCCCGCAGCTCTCCGTGAGTTCCAGCGTGATGGAGTGCGGATCGACATGATGCTGACTGGCCAGCGCATCCAGCGTCTTCAGCATGTCGCGGGTGCGCAGCAGCTGGGGTGACAGATTGAGCGCGAGGTCAAGGTGAAGTCCCTGGGACTGCCATTGGCCCTGCTGGCGGAAACCATGCTCGATGACCTGCCAGGTGAGTGCTTCGATGCGGTTGCTGCGTTCCGCCAGGGCGATGAACTGGTTGGGCATGACCATGCCGCGCAGAGGATGCTGCCAGCGCACGAGAGCTTCCGCGCCGCTGAGCCGGCCACTGGCGAGGTCGATCTTGGGCTGGTAGACGAGGTGCAGCTGGCGCTTGGTCAGAGCATCATCCAGTTCATCGAGTGACAGCGGATTGCGTTGCTTGTCCAGCTCTGCCAGCAGCGAGGCCAGGTGCATGATGTCGAAGGGCTTGCCGAGCTGGCCCAGCATCTCCAGGCCGCTGCGCTTGCCCCTGGCGACCATCGCTTGCATGTCGTCGTTGTGACAGGCGCTCATCAGGATGATGCCCGCCTCGACATTGCGTTCGCGCAGATAGCCGAGCACATCATCGCCGGTGAAGTCGCCCAATTCGTAGTCCACCAGGATGAGGTCCGTCTCCAGACAGGCGGGATTGCAGGCGATGTCCTGCAGCCCTTCGCTCTGCGTGCAGTCGAAACCATGCGCGGAAAGCAGGCCGCTGATGAGTTCACGAAAATCCGGATCGTCGTCGATGATGAGTGCGTGTCGAGTCATGTAAGGCATCCTCAAGCGAGTGTCGGGAATACGCTCGCGCCGCTGTGCATGAAGTGTCTGCATGAGCAGTGCGCAGGCGAGCAGGTGATCCCAGATTAGCAATGCGGTTACATGATTCGCGGATATCGACACATTTGACGGCTTCTTTTTACATTCAGACTTTCAAGCCGGTAAAGCGAGGAGCTGGTAGAGCGTTAGATAGCCAAGGGAGGTAGATCAGAGGACAGACTAGTGAGAGCAGAGCCAGAGAGTAGAGCGCGGCTGGATAGAGCGCGCCGCACGCTCGCGCAGCCCCGGGTTGCCTCCGGGACTGCGCGAGCGTGTGTTACCTGAGACTGGTTAAGCCACGCCACACAGGCGGGGTCAGCGCAGACGATCGCAGTTGGGCTTCTCGCCGGCGGCGCGGGCCTGCTGATAGGTCGGCAGAGCGGTCTCGAGGCGCTCGTTGAGGGCCGCCATGCGCTGCTCATCACTCGGGTGCGTCGACATCCACACCGGGGGCTGCGCGCCACCGGCAGCGTTCATGTTGGCCCACAGCTTGATGCTGGCGCGCGGGTCGAAGCCGGCTTCGGCCATCAGGTCCAGCCCCAGCAGGTCAGCTTCGGACTCGTGGGAGCGAGAGAACGGCTTGAGCACGCCATATTCCGCGCCCATGCCCAGCAGGCCCATGAGCTGATCGCCACCGGTACCTTCGAGGCCGGCCAGTGCCTGGGTCAGTGACAGCCCGGCGGAGGTCAGCGATTGTGTCGAGACGCGTTCGTTGGCGTGGCGCGCCAGCACGTGAGCGATCTCGTGGCCGATGACGGTCGCCAGTTGATCCTGATTCTCCGCGACCTCCAGTAGCCCGGTGTTGACGCCGATGTAGCCGCCCGGCAGCGCGAAGGCATTGGCGGACTCATCCTCGAATACCTTGACCTGCCAGCCGCTGATGCCATAGCTGGCGGGCACCTTGGCGGTCACCGCATCCGCCACGCAGCTGACGTAGGCATCCTGACGCCCTTCCACCACCGGCAGCTCCTGCTGGTACTTGCTGAAGCTGGCTTCCCCCATCTTCTCCAGTTCCTGGTCCGAGTAGAGGGTCAGCTGGCTGCGGCCCAGCGGAGAGCTGGCGCAGGCACTCAGGGTGACGGACGCCGCAAGGGCCGCCAGCGGGAGCAGACGACGCAGGGCGCGGGGAGATGAGAGATCGAGCAATCCTGGCATTGGGGCCTCCTGGCTAGATGACGTGACAACCTTCGAGCGCACGGCAGAGCGACGCTGAACGTGCAAGAAACGTGCAGACAGCATAACCGGATAGGCGCAGTGGTGCAGTCAGCGAAATGATACGTTGCTGAGATCACAGCATCGTCAGGCCAGACGGCCCCGCCGGGCATGAGATACTGGGCGTGATCTGATGGGCCTGCCACGGCCCGGACCCCATGTATCTGACAGGGAATCACCATGTCGCCAGAGTTTGAACGCCGCCTCTCGCATCTGCTGGACCGACTCGAACCGATGCTGCCGCCGACGGCTGTCGAAGTGGACTGGACACGCGATGTCGCCGCCTTGTGGACCCGCCACCCCCTGGGAGGGCGCCTGACGCCGATCGCGCCGCGTGATGCCCTGACACTCGAGGACCTGCTCGGCATCGCACGCCAGAAGCGTGAGCTGCTGGCCAATACCCGCGCCTTCCTTGCGGGCAAGCCGGCCAACCACGCGCTGCTGTGGGGCGCCCGTGGCACCGGCAAGTCATCGCTGGTCCGCGCACTGCTCAATACCCTGGGCCGCGAGGGGCTGCGTCTGATCCAGATCGATCGTCACGACCTGCCGGCACTGCCGGCGCTGGTCGCCGAGCTGGCCCAGCAGCCGCATCGCTTCATCGTCTATTGCGATGACCTGTCCTTCGAGGGCAGTGATGACGCCTACAAGGCGCTCAAGAGCGTGCTGGATGGCACCCTGACCGGGCCGCCGGAGAACGTGCTGCTGTACGCCACCTCCAACCGTCGTCATCTGCTGCCGGAACACATGAGTGACAACCAGGCCACCCACATCGTCGATGGCGAGCTGCATCACGGCGATGCGGTGGAAGAGAAGGTCTCGCTGTCGGACCGCTTCGGCCTGTGGCTGGCCTTCCATCCCTTCAACCAGGACGCCTATCTGGAGACCTGTCAGCATTGGGTGGAATGGCGTCTCGGCGCGGGCAGCTTCGATGAGGCCGCGCGTGGCGAGGCGCTGCGCTACGCCACTCAGCGCGGGGTGCGCAGCGGGCGTGCCGCCTGGCAGTTCGCCAATCTATGGGTGGGGCAGAAGACGCTGGAGGCGTGAGCCCGGTGCTTGTCGATTGAGGTGCCTGAAGGTGCTTGAAGCGCTTGAAGCGCGCTGAAACGTCAGTGCTCGCGACATGAAAAAGCCGCCCCTGCAGTTGACTGCAGGGGCGGCTTTTTCATGGGGCAGGCTGGCGGATCAGATCCGTTGGCCTGCCATCACGCACGGGCACAGCTCACGCCATCAACGGCGCTGCTTGCGTTCCTTGCGAGCTTCCTTGGTGCGCGCCAGTGAACGCTCTTTCGCGCGTTCGCGGTCGTCAGCCCCCTGGGCGCCATCGAAGGGGTTGTCGCCGGAGCGGAACTCGAAGCGCATCGGCGTGCCCTTGACCTTGAGCACCTTGCGGAAGGTGTTGGTCAGGTAGCGCTTGTAGGCTTCCGGCAGACGGTTGGTCTGGTTGCCGTGCACCACGATCAGCGGCGGATTGGCGCCACCCTGGTGAGCCATGCGCAGCTTGATGCGACGGCCGTTGACCATCGGCGGCTGGTGCGCCTGGGTGGCGTCCTGCAGCAGAGTGGTCAGACGCTTGGTCGACCAGCGAGCCACGGCGCTTTCGAAGGCGCGGTCGATGGACGGGTAGAGATCACCCACCGCAGTGCCGTGCAGCGCGGAGATGAAGTGCAGGTCAGCGTAGTCGGCAAAGCCCAGACGACGCTTGATCTCGGAGCGCATCTTCTCCTTGGCTTCGCTTTCCAGGCCATCCCACTTGTTGACCACCAGCACCAGCGCGCGGCCGCTGGTCAGCACGAAGTCCAGCAGGTGCAGGTCCTGCTCGACCAGTCCCTGGCGAGCATCGAGCACCATCACGGCGACGTTGCACTTCTTGATCGCTTCCAGCGTCTTGATGATGGAGAACTTCTCCACCACTTCGCGCACGTTCTTGCGACGACGGATCCCGGCGGTATCGACCAGCAGGTAAGGCTTGCCACGACGCTCGAAGGGAATCTCCACGGCGTCGGTGGTGGTGCCGGCCTGGTCATAGACGACCACGCGCTCCTCGCCCAGCAGGCGATTGACCAGCGTCGACTTGCCGACGTTCGGGCGACCGATGATGCCGATGCGCACGCCGCGATCATCCAGCTCCGGGTGCAGGTCCTCGTCTTCGCCTTCCTCGACTTCGGGGTAGGGCGAGAGCACCTCTTCCAGCAGCGTGGTGACGTTGCGGCCGTGCTCGGCGGCGATGGCGCGCGGGTCACCCAGACCCAGGGTCCAGAAGTCGGACTTGCCGATCTCCTCGTCCATGCCGTCGGTCTTGTTGACCACCAGCCAGGTCTTCTTCTGGTTGACGCGCAGGTGATTGGCGATGGCCTCGTCCGCCATGTTCAGGCCGGCGCGCGCATCGACCATGAACAGCACGATGTCGGCTTCGTCGATGGCGGCCAGTGACTGGCCGGCCATCATCAGGTCGATGCCTTCCTCGTCACCGCTGATGCCGCCGGTGTCGATGACGGTGTAGGGCTTGCCGCCGACCTTGCCGGTGCCGTACTTGCGGTCACGGGTCAGGCCGGGGAAATCGGCGACCAGAGCATCACGGGTCTTGGTGAGGCGATTGAATAGCGTCGACTTGCCGACATTCGGGCGGCCGACCAGGGCGATCACGGGGTTCATGGAATCTCACAGCATTCGCAGGGATAGCATCGATGCCGGCCCCGTACGGTCTGCTTCGAACCATGATGGCTGGGAAGCACCTTGTGCAGGCAGGGCGATAGCGATGATATCGGACTTGGGGCACTGGATGACGACGCAGGCGTCGCATGCATCCAGTATGGTCCGCCGACAGGGGGTTAGCACTGTCGACGGAAAGATCTCGTGGCTGAATCAACGGCTGCGTCGTGCGGCAGGCCTGATCAGCGGGGGCAGCATTCTAGCATTGACAGGGAGTTGCTACCAATGGCGCATTACGACAACGGCAGCCAGATGGCTGCCGTTGTCTTGACGAGGGCTGAACGAGGGCTGAACGAGGGCTGAACGAGGCGCATGTCAGATTGCAGGGCAGGCTGACGTGCGCGCTCGATCAGTGGCTTACGGGGCTTCGAGATCCAGCGCCGTCAGCTCGCCATCGTTGGTGTAGACGTAGATGCGCTTGCCTTCGGTCAGCGGGGTGATGCTGATGCCATCGCCCCCCACGTCATAGCGGCCGGCCATCTCGCCGCTCTGGGCGTCGATCAGGTGCACATAGCCTTCGTAGTCACCGACCACCAGCTTGCCATCGACGAAGGCCGGAGAGGTCAGCCAGCGGCCTTCCAGGTCTTCGGACTTCCACAGCACGTTGCCCGTGTTGGCATCCATCGCCAGCACATGGCTGGCATTGTCGATGCTGAACAGGTAATCGCCGACCACGATGGGCGTCAGATAGCTGGAGGACGGCTTGTCCCACAGCGGCTCGCCGTTGCGAGCGTCCAGCGCGATCAGACGACCGTTGTAGCTGGTGACGAACAGGCGACCATCCTGGGTCAGCACCGGCTGGCCATCGAGATCGACCAGCTGGTCCACCTCGGTACGCCCGGCCGGCACGGCAACGCGCAGGTCCCACAGTTCCTGACCTGAGCGGTTGTCGAGCGTGACCAGCTTGCCGTTGGCGAAGCCCGCGAAGGTGACCGGCTGGATGACCCGCGGCGCGCCGGTGCCACGCAGTGTCAGGGCCGGAATCGTGGCCGAGTAGGCCCACTGCTCTTCGCCGGTGAAGCGATCAAGCGCGGTCACGGTGCCATCGACGCTCTGCACCACGACCAGCTCGTCGTTGTACTGCGGCGCGGCCAGCACTTCACTGGAGACACGCGTGCTCCATTCGATGCTGCCATCTTCCTGACTGACGGCGCTGACCTTGCCATCGCGCGTACCGACGTACAGGCGAGAGGCATCGGCATTCAGTGCGCTGGTGATGCCAGCCGGCAACTGTGTCTGCCAGATGTCGTCGCCACTGTCGGCAGCGAGGGCTTCCAGCTCACCGCCTTCGGCACCGACGAACAGCTTGTCGTTGGCGAAGATCGGTGACAGCGGATAGTGGGCACGGCCAAGGCCATTGCCGACCGATTCGCTCCAGACGGAATCCAGCGCGACTTGGCGATCGAAATCGACCAGCTCCTTGGGCGCATATTCCGGTTGGGCACTGCTGGCACAACCGGCCAGCAGACTCACGGCCAGCAGCGAGGCCGGTACGCTCAGACGACGAGTGACGCTCATGAAGAAGACTCCGCAGCCAGATCGGCGAGTTTCAGGTCGAGACCGTAGACCGGCTGACCACTTTCCTGCGACAGGGTGCTGGCCTGCTGATAGGCGGCGATGGCCTCATCGCGCTTGTCCTGTGCGGCTAGGGCATCGCCGCGCACCGCAGCCGCCTGCGCTGCCAGCGGCGCCGGCGGGCTCTTGAGCAGGGCGAGTGCCGCGTCGTTGTCGCCGCGCTCGACATTGATGCGCGCCAGACGCAGGCTGGCCAGCCCCTGCAGGTAGCTGTCGTCGCTGTTGTCGATCACGCTCTGCAGCGCCGTGGCGGCTGCGTCGAGATCGTTGGCCTTGACCGACATGCTGGCATCCAGCAGGTGCGCCATCTGGGTGTAGAGGCTGTCGCCGTGCTCGCTTTCCAGTTCGCCGATCAGCGTACGCGCCTGCTTGACGCCGGCATCTTCCAGCTTGGGCTGGCTGACGAGGCTGATCAGTTGCTGGTAACGCACGGAGGCCGCTTCGGACTGGCTGGCGTCGTAGTTCTGCCAGGCCTTGAAGGCAAAGACACCGGCGCCGGCCAGTACGACACCGGCAATCAGTGACTTGCCGTTCTCGCTCCACCAACGCTTGATGGCTTCAAGCTGTTCTTCTTCGCTTCTGAGCTCTTCCGCCACGGGCGGTCTCCTTGACCTGGCCGGCATGCCGGCACTTGCATTCGTGAGGCGGAGAGCTGGCTCTCCGCCCGATATTCATTGGCAGTCTCAGGCGCCGAAGACGCTGTCGAGACGTTCGCCCAGCGCACGCTGGTTCAGCGTTTCCTGGTCGCGTTCCTCGCGCAGGAACTTGAGCGCCACCGTACCTTCGATGACTTCATTCTCACCGAGAATCAGCGCGATGCGTGCACCGCTCTTGTCGGCCTTCTTCATCTGGCTCTTGAAGCTGCCGCCACCGCAATGCAGCACCAGACGCAGATTGGGCAGG
Organism: Cobetia amphilecti; assembly: GCF_020217465.1. Classification (GTDB taxonomy): domain Bacteria; phylum Pseudomonadota; class Gammaproteobacteria; order Pseudomonadales; family Halomonadaceae; genus Cobetia; species Cobetia amphilecti. The sequence continues at coordinate 3,473,212 of NZ_CP084115.1, read as the reverse complement.
GCGGTGCGCAGCTCTTCGGCCAGACGCATGGCTTCGCCTTCGGCCTGCTCGCCCATCGACATCAGGTAGACATCGACGGTCTCGCGGACGTCCTGCGGTACCAGTTCCAGTGTCTCGAGCAACAGGATGAGGCGCTCGACGCCCATCGCGAAGCCGACCGCCGGTACCGGCTTGCCGCCAAGCTGTTCGAACAGGCTGTCGTAGCGGCCGCCGGCACACACGGTGCCCTGGCTGCCCAGCGCGGTGGTGGTCCATTCGAACACACTGCGCGAGTAGTAATCGAGGCCACGCACCAGGCGCGGGTTGATGACGTACTCGATGCCGGCTGCGTCGAGACGTGCCTTGAGGCCCTCGAAGTGCACGCGGGATTCTTCATCCAGGTGATCCCCCAGGCGCGGTGCGGCGTCGACGACGGCGGCCATGTCCGGGTTCTTGGTGTCGAGGATGCGCAGCGGGTTGCTGTGCAGACGGCGTTTGGAGTCTTCGTCGAGGACATCCAGGTGCTGTTCGAAGTATTCGACCAGCAGGTCACGATAGGCGGCACGCGCCTCGAGGCTACCCAGCGAGTTGAGCTCGAGCGTGACGTGCTCCAGCAGGCCCAGCTGGCGCCACAGACGTGCGGAGATCAGGATCATCTCGGCATCGATGTCCGGACCTTCCATGCCGTAGGCTTCGACGCCCACCTGATGGAACTGACGATAACGGCCCTTCTGCGGGCGCTCGTGGCGGAACATCGGGCCGGTGTACCACAGACGCTGGATCTGGTTGTGGACCAGGCCATTCTCCATCGCCATGCGCACGCAGCTGGCGGTGCCTTCCGGACGCAGGGTCAGGCTGTCGCCGTTACGGTCGTCGAAGGTGTACATCTCCTTCTCGACGATGTCGGTGACTTCGCCGATGGAGCGCTTGAACAGCGCGGTCTGCTCGACGATGGGGGTGCGGATCTCGCGATAGCCGTACTGGCCCATCAGCGCTTCCACCTGGTGCTCGAAGTATTGCCATACCGGTGACTGGTCCGGCAGCAGGTCGTTCATGCCACGAATGGCCTGGATCTTGGTACTCAACGTTCTCTCCTGAATTCTTGCGCGTCTCCCCACGGCGCTCGCATGACGTCATGCAGGCGGGTGGGGAGACGAAGGCGCGTCAATCATGACGCGCAAGCCAGCCGAGACAAGCTCAGCTCTGGCGGATGATAGTGTCGGCCTCACGGGCCTCTTTTTCCGCGACCTTGTCACGGATGAGTCGCTCAAGATCGTCAACCAGGGTGTCATTGGTCAACTTGCTGGCCGGCTTGCCGTCCAGGTAGACCAGGTTGGCGGGGCTGCCGCCGGTCAGACCGACATCGGTCTCCTTGGCTTCGCCGGGGCCATTGACGACACAGCCGATGACCGAGACGTTCAGCGGCGTCATCACGTCTTCAAGACGTGTCTCCAGCTCGTTCATGGTCTTGATGACGTCGAAATTCTGACGCGAGCAGCTGGGACAGGCAATGAAGTTGATGCCCTTGGCGCGCAGCTTGAGGCTCTTGAGCATGTCGAAGCCGACCTTGATCTCCTCGACGGGGTCCGCTGCCAGCGACACGCGGATGGTGTCACCGATGCCGTCCATCAGCAGCATGCCCAGGCCGATGGAAGACTTGACGGTGCCCGAGCGCAGGCCGCCCGCTTCGGTGATGCCCAGGTGCAGCGGCTGTTCGATGCGCGCTGCCAGGTCACGATAGGCGGCGACGGCCATGAACACGTCGCTGGCCTTGACGCTGACCTTGAAGTCCTGGAAATCGAGGCGATCAAGATGGTCGATGTGACGCATGGCAGATTCGACCAGCGCCGCCGGCGTCGGTTCGCCGTATTTCTTCTGCAGGTCCTTTTCCAGCGAGCCTGCGTTGACGCCGATGCGGATCGGGATGCCGTTGTCGCGGGCGGCGCTGACCACGGCACGCACGCGGTCTTCACGACCGATGTTGCCCGGGTTGATGCGCAGGCAGTCGACGCCAAGTTCCGCCACACGCAGGGCGATCTTGTAGTCGAAGTGGATATCGGCGACCAGCGGGATGTTGCTCTGCTGCTTGATGCGGCCGAAGGCTTCGGCGGCATCCATGTCCGGCACGCTGACACGCACGATATCGGCACCGGCATCCTCGAGGCGCTTGATCTGCGCGACGGTGGCGGCGACATCGTTGGTGTCGGTGTTGGTCATGCTCTGCACGGAAATCGGTGCATCGCCGCCGACGGCCACATTGCCGACATGAATCTTGCGCGAGACGCGGCGCTTGATGGGGGAGTGACTATGCATGGGATTCCGGATCATTCACCGAGGGTAAGTTTGGCGACACTGCCGCGCGTGACGCGCGTGAGGTCGACCGCTTCATTCATGTAACGCAATTCGACGCCAGAGGCATTGCCGATGGTCAGCGTGAAGGGCGGCTTGCCTTCCAGCGTCGTGCTGGTGCCGGCCTCGTTGTTGCCGCGCAGCAGGCGCTTGCCATCGGCATCACGAATGTCGGTCCAGGAATTGATGTTGAACGTCAATTCGAGCTTGCGCGGGTCTGCCGCCGGCGCAGCATCCTCTGCTGCGCTCTCTTGTGTGATGTCGGCACTGGCATCGGCGACAGCACTCACGTCAGTGGCAGCGGCGCTATCCGTGGCAGCGCCAGACGCTGATGTGCCAGTCTCTGCAGTGCCCGGCGCGGCTGCGGTTGCGCCTGTATCGAGCGCGTCAGCACTCTGCGCTGTCGTCTCGGAAGATGCTCCTGTCTCGACGGCAGACGCATCACCGGTGGCAGTGGAGGACGGCGCCGCTTCACTGGCAGAGGACTGCGAGAGTGAAAGCTCGATGGAGCCATCGGCGTTCACGACCGGTGCGGCGCTGTCCGCATCGCTGCTACCTTCGAGGGCGGAGGTTTCCGCCGGCGAGGTGCGGCCATAGTCGCCACTCTGCCACCACACGTAGCTGAGACCGGTCAGACCGGCGATGACCAGCAGGCTGACGAGGCGGAACAGGTACTTGCCCATCTTGCCCGGCGGGCGCACCGACGGCGTGGAACTGGGGGTGTAGCGCTCGGCTTCGGTGGTGCCGAACTGGGCATTGTACTGCCCGACGATCGCCTTCTCGTCCATGCCCAGCAGGCGGGCATAGGCACGCAGATAGCCGCGACGGTACGCGGCGATGGGAATCTGGTCGTAGTGGTCGCGTTCCAGGTCATCGACCAGGCTGGGGCGCAGGTTGAGCTGTGTCGCCACCTCATCACGCGACAACCCCTGATGCTCGCGCTCCAGCTTGAGGCGCGTGCCAGGCAGTGCATCACTGGCGTGCTGATCAGGGGCGGGTTGATGTTCGCTCATGGCGCATCCTTGTAAGGAAAAACTGTCTACCGAACGCACATCCGGGCGCTCTTCCGGTACTGCGGGAAACTGCTCCTGACACTGATGCTGGAGCATGCTGACTGATGCTGTCGCGCGATTGGCCGGGTGCTGCACGACTCGTTGATCATCATGCGAGTGAGCAGCGTGAAAAGCGATGACCTCCCATGCCAATCGACGCGCACGAACACACGTTCGTCCGCGTCGGCACTATACCAAGCCCGCGCCGAGATTTTCACCGGCATTTCGGTCTTCTCGGTCCTGCTTGCAGCGACCCCGCCCATGAGGTGGCGCCATCAGCGGCGTCGTTGCGCCTCGCTCAGGGAGTGCGAATCACCGCGCGACCGGATTCCCGTGTCATGACCTGCTCCAGCTGACGGCTGTAGAGATCTGCCAGGCGGCTGTCGCCGCGAGCCGTGGCCACATCGACGGCCAGGGCGAGACTGTCGCTATCGGTGCCTGCCAGACGGAAGTAGCGGCTCAGCGCCGACTGGGCGGCGTCATTGTCGCCGACGTCATGCGACATGCGTGCCACCGCCAACCAGGCCTCTGACTCACGCGGGTTGATCTTGACGGCGCGCTCGAAACTCTTCGCGGCCTCGCTGGTCTTGCCCAGCTGCAACTGACAGCGGCCCAGATTGGTATAGAGCTGGCCACGATTGTCGTAGGTCAGGTCTTCCGCCGCGATCTCGAGCTGCCGACAGGCCTCGACGTATTCACCGCGAGAGTAGAGAAAGGCCGCGTAGTTGTTGCGCGCACGGGTAAAGGACGGATCGCTGGAAATGGCCTGATTGAAATAGTCATCGGCGAGCACGTTCTCACCCTGGCGCTGATAGATCATCGCCAGCCCGGCCTTGGCCTCGGCATTGCTGCTCTGCAGCTTGAGTGCCTTCTGGAAGGCGCTGTCGGCGCGTTGCAGCTGATTACGACCCAGATAGGCCTCTCCGAGTTCCACGTAGGCGTTCGAGGCCTTGTTGTCATCCGGTGGGGCGTAGGGGTCGTTGGTTTCCACGCGTGTCGCGCAGCCTGCGAGGGTCAGGCCGGCAAATCCGAGGCACAGCAGCAGGGCTCTGGTGCGGCGAGTGATGCCGCGAGCAGCGGTGCGGGTGTGGGAATCATGCTGGCAGGGGCCCTGTGCGACAGTGCCATGGGCGACAGTGCCCTGTGCGACAGAGTGATGGGCGACAGGGTCATGCTCATTGGTGCGATGACGGGGCAGACGACTCGGCATGCAATCCTCGCGTGAATGAAGGCTCATGATGTGCCTGCGGGCGAGGGTCGCGGCAGGCAACAAAAGCGCCCCCATCAAAGCGCCGCACCTGCCACAAGTCAAGGTGGCAGGGCGGCGCATGGCTATGGCGATAGCGTCAGGTCAGGGCTGGCAGCCGCTCAGTCGGCGTCGAGCTGGATGGCGTTGATGTAACGCTCGGCGCGACGGGTGCGGTCCTTGACCTGACCGACCAGCTGGCCACAGGCGGCGTCGATGTCATCGCCACGCGTCGCGCGCACCGGTGCGGTGTAGCCCAGTTCATAGAGACGCTGCTGGAAGCGCATCACCTGGTTGCGTGACGGCTTCTCGTAACCGGAATGCGGGAACGGGTTGAACGGGATCAGGTTGATCTTGCACGGCAGCTCGTCGAGCAGCGCGGCCAGTTCCTCGGCGTGCTGGATCTGGTCGTTGACGTCCTTGATCAGGGTGTACTCGATGGTGACGATACGTGCGTCGTCACACTTGGCCAGGTAGCGATGGCAGGAGTCGAGCAGCGCGCGGATGTTCCACTTGCGGTTGATCGGCACCAGCACGTTGCGCAGTTCATCATTGGCCGCGTGCAGCGAGATCGCCAGGCTGACGTCCATCTCGTCGCCGAGCTGGTCCAGCTTGGGCACCACACCGGAGGTGGAGAGAGTGACGCGACGCTTGGACAGGCCATAGGCGTTGTCGTCCAGCATCAGCTTCATCGCCGGCACGACGTTGTCGTAGTTCATCAGCGGCTCGCCCATGCCCATCATCACCACGTTGGTGACCGGACGCTTGCGGGTGTCCTTGCGGTCTTCGGCGCCGCGGGTAGCGACCCACACCTGGCCGATGATCTCGGCGGCGGTCAGGTCACGCTCGAAGCCCTGCTTGCCGGTGGAGCAGAAGCTGCAGTCCAGCGAGCAACCGACCTGGGAAGACACGCACAGGGTGCGGCGGTTGCCGTTCTCGGACGGGATCAGCACGGTCTCGACGTAGCTGCCATCGCTGACTTCCAGCACCCACTTGCGGGTGCCGTCCTTGGACTCGCCTTCATAGACGATGCCCGGCGCACGGATCTCGGCGACCTGCTTGAGGCGCTCGCGCAACGGCTTGGCGAGGTTGGTCATCTCGTCGAAGCTGTCGACGCCTTCCTGGTGAATCCATTTCATCACCTGGGTGGCGCGGAATTTCTTCTCGCCGATGCTCTCGAAGAAGGCTTCCATCGCCGGGCGCGGCAGGCCCAGCAGGTTGGTGAGCTTGACGGCGGCAGGGGCCGCGGCATCGGTGGCAGTTGCAGTGGTATCAGTCATGGTATGGGCCGGTCGTGTCAGGGATGGGCAGGCGTCACACAAAGGATAGACGTCTGCAGGGCGACGCTGTCAGCGGAGGTGGCGATGGTTCGCAGACCTCAAGAGGCTCTCATCATCAGCGCAGTGCACGTGGGCGTCACATGGCGTGGGGAGAGGGCGCTGCAGCGGCTTTCAGAAAAGCGTATCGGACCTGCTCAAGCGTCGAATCTGCTTCAGGGGGTGCATGCTGTCGCGCGACGCTTCAGCACGTCCGATACCACGACGGCCCCGCCTTGCAGGCAGGGCCGTCGTGTCATGCACGGCTGGGAGACGCGTGCCCCGAAGGGCCGGGCTTCTCAGTCGTACAAGGCAAAATCAACCGCGCGGGCAGATTTCGTTGTCGCCGAAGAAGTAGGCGATTTCGCGAGCAGCAGATTCCGGCGCGTCAGAACCGTGAACGGCGTTGGCGTCGATGGAAGTGGCGAAGTCTGCACGGATGGTGCCGGCTTCTGCTTCCTTCGGGTTGGTAGCGCCCATCAGGTCGCGGTTCTTGGTGATGGCGTCTTCGCCTTCCAGCACTTGGATCATGACCGGGCCGGAAGTCATGAAGCCGACCAGCTCACCGAAGAAGCCACGTTCGCTGTGCTCAGCGTAGAAGCCTTCGGCCTGTTCCTTGGACAGGTGAACCATCTTGGAAGCGACGATCTGCAGACCGGCCTTCTCGAATCGAGAGTAGATTTCGCCGATCACGTTCTTGGCAACGGCATCCGGCTTGATGATGGACAGAGTACGCTGAGTCATGGTGAATCTCCTGAGACAAGCTTTGAAGAGCCGCACGGCAGATGCCGAACGGCGGAAAACGGGCTCTGTCGGCATGCGCGCGACAAAAGTGGGCGGCATTATAGCGGCAAGTGCCACCGGCTGCATCCATCATGCCTGAGTCGCATGACGCGCAGATGGCAAGCGCCTCGTCGGCATGGGCTGGCGAGGCGCTGAGGGTCGGCTCGGACGTTGCGCCTGGTCTGGACGCTGAAGCTCTATTTACAAGCTGAAGCCTGGTCTAGACGCTGAAGCTCTCGCCACAACCACATTCGTCCTTGACGTTGGGGTTGTTGAAGCGGAAGTAGCGGTTCAGGCCGTCCTTGACGTAATCCACTTCGGAGCCGTCGAGCACGGTGAGGGCTTCGGTGTCGACATAGACGGTAGCGCCGTGATCGACGAAGACGGCGTCTTCCTCGTTGACCTCGTCAGCGAAGTCGAGCACGTAGCTGTAGCCGGAGCAGCCGCTGGGCTTGACCGAGACGCGCAGGCCAAGGCCGTGGCCGCGCTCGGCCAGCACGACGCGGATCTGGTCGGCGGCGGAGGAGGAAATCGACAGATGTGCCATGAGCAGTCTCCCGGGTCAGGCGCGCAGCGACGTCAGGGCATGCCTGAGTTCGCCGAGCGCGGATTCGATGTCGGCAGCGGTGGTGAAACGACCAAAGCTGAAGCGCAGTGATGCCAGCGCCAGCGGACGGGGCACCCCGATGCCGGTGAGGACGAACGACGGTTCGACACTGGCGGAATTGCAGGCCGAGCCGGTGGAAATCGCGATGCCGCGCAGCGCCATCAGCATCGCCTCGCCATCCACGCCCTCGAAGGCGAGATTGACGATGTTGGGCGCGCTGACCTCTATATCGGTATTGAAGTGCACGCCTTCAAGGCCGGCAAGTCCGGCGACGAACTGATCACGCAGCGCGACGAGGTGCTGGTGATCGGCGTCGAACTGCTCGGCGCTCAGGCGGTAGGCCTCGCCCATGCCGACGATCTGATGGGTCGGCAGGGTGCCGGAACGCATGCCGCGCTCATGACCACCGCCGTGGATCAGGGCATCGACCTTGATCTGCGGCTGGCGACGTACGTACAGCGCGCCGATGCCCTTGGGGCCGTAGGCCTTGTGGGCGGACAGTGACAGCATGTCGATGGGCTGACGGCTGACATCGATCTGCACCTTGCCGGGGGCCTGGGCGGCATCGACATGGAAGGCCGCGCCATGCGAGTGGGCGATGTCGCCCAGCGCATCCAGGTCATTCAGGCTGCCCAGCTCGTTGTTCACCGCCATCAGCGATACCAGGATGGTATCGCTGCGCAGGGCGTCGCGCAGGCTGTCCGGGCTGATGCGCCCGTCAGGCTGCGGCGCGATGCGCGTGACCTCGAAGCCTTCCGCTTCCAGCGCACTGGCGGTATCCAGAATCGCCTTGTGCTCGATGGTCGAGGTGATCAGATGGCGGCCACGCGCGGCATTGGCACGCATGTAGCCGGTCAGCGCCAGGTTGTCGGCTTCGGTGGCACCGCTGGTCCAGACGATCTCACGCGGGTCGGCACCGATCAGCTCGGCGACCTGACGACGTGCGCCCTCGACGGCCTGCTCGGCCAGCCAGCCCGGCATGTGACTGCGCGAGGCCGGATTGGCGAAGGTGCCGTCCTGCGTCAGGTGACGCATCATCAGCTCGGCGACGCGCGGGTCGACGGGCGTGGTGGCGGCATAGTCAAGGTAGATCGGCTGGGACATGGTGACTTCCTGAAGACACGACAGACAGTGATGACGGTGAACGTGATGAAGGCGAACTCGAGGGTGACGGGGCGCGGCGAGCATCGCCTCGGCTGGCCGTGCTCAGCCTGGCTGGCAAACGCCGCTCAGCTGCCTTGCATGACGGTGATCGGTGTCGGCTCGCACGCCTTGCGCTGACGACTGGCGATCTGGCGAATCTCTTCGCGCGCGACCAGGTCGGCCAGGCTGATGCCGTCGAGAAAACCGTGGATCTCGTCGGACAGATCACACCACAGATGGTGCGTCAGGCAGGTGTCACCGGCCTGACAGTCCGACATTCCCTGACAGCGTGTGGCATCGACTGACTCGTTGACGGCGTCGATGATGCACGCCACCGAGGTGGTCTCGAGTTCGGTATCCAGCAGATAACCGCCACCGGGGCCACGCACGCTCTTGACCAGACCTGCACGCCGCAGACGTGCAAACAGTTGCTCCAGATACGACAGCGAGATGCCCTGGCGTACGGAAATATCGGCCAGACAGGTCGGGCCGCAACTGGCATGCAGGGCCAGATCGAGCATCGCGGTGACGGCGTAGCGTCCCTTGGTGGTCAGGCGCATGACAGAGTCCGTGAGCAGATGGAGCCTGCGACGTTGAGGACGAGGCCGGGCGTAGTCGCCGCCTCTGGCGAGACGGCGTATCAATGCGCCCCATTATGGTGGGGTGGTCTGGCGGGGTCAATCCCGACTGAATTGGTCAACTTTAGCCATGCTGACGTTCGGCGGGCTCCTGCGTATCGCTTGCCTGCTCGGTCGGCGGCTGCTCAGTCGGGGCAGTGCCCTGCGATGCGCTGGACGCAGCGCCCCCGGCCTTGGGTGAGGTGCTGCCCTGGGCTGCGGCCACGTCAGCGACGGTCGTCTCGCCGCCGCAGGGCCCCAGTTCATCGATCAGCTGGGCGAAGTCGGCGTCATCGAGCTCGGGCAGGCGCCCGGCGCGATAGCTGGCATCCAGCTTGCGCAGCGTGCCGCACATCTGTTCGATGCGCTTGTCCACGGCATGCATGTGATCGAGCATCGCGTGCATGGAGCGCGCGACCGGATCGGGCATGTCCTGGCCCATGCCGTAGGCATCGAAGCCGAACTTCTCCTTCATGGCCTCGCGGCTTTCCGGGTCGACTGACGGCTCCTCTGCCACATCCGGCTCGGCGCGCTTGACGATCTTGCCGGGAATGCCGACGACGGTGGCGCCGGCAGGCACTTCACGCGTGACCACGGCATTGGAGCCGACCTTGGCGCCGGCACCGACGGTGAACGGGCCGAGAATCTTGGCGCCGGCACCGACGATGACGCCATCGCCGAGGGTCGGGTGGCGCTTGCCGGCGTTCCAGGTGGTGCCGCCGAGGGTGACGCCGTGATAGAGGGTCACGTCATCGCCGATCAGGGCGGTCTCGCCGATCACGACGCCCATGCCGTGGTCGATGAAGAAGCGACGACCGATGGTGGCACCCGGGTGGATCTCGATGCCGGTCAGCCAGCGCATCAGGGTCGAACCGGTGCGCGCCAGCCATTTGGCGTTGTGGCGCCATAGCCAGTGATTGATGCGATGGGCCACCAGCGCATGCAGGCCCGGATAGTTGGTCAGGACTTCAAAGAAGTTGCGCGCCGCCGGGTCACGGGCAAACACGCTATCGATGTCTTCACGCAGTCGAGTGAACATGGCGTGTCCTCAGGAAGTGCGGTTGGCCGTGTCGGCTTGTGCCAGGCGAACCTGCTTGTCCACCGCGGAAAGAATGCCGCGCAGAATGTTGATTTCCATGCTGTCCGGACGCGCGCGCAGATAGAGGCGACGCAGGCGTGCCATCAGCTGGCGCGGCTGTTCCGGATCGAGGAAGTCGACGCTGATCAGTGTCTTCTCGAGATGCTCGAACAGGCGCTCGAGGTCGGCATGGCTGGCCAGCGGGCTGTCCCAGTCGATGCCGAATGGCTGGTCATCCTCGGCACGCGGCGTCTCGCCGGCGGCTTCCTGGTCGGCCAGCCACGCCTGGCGGCACTCATAGGCCAGCACCTGCACCGCCGCGGCCAGATTCAGCGAGCTGAAATCCGGATTGGTCGGGATATGCACGTGGCGGTGGCAGCGCTGCAGCTCTTCATTGGAGAGTCCGGAATCCTCGCGGCCGAAGACGATAGCCACGCGGGCATCCGGCAGGCGGGCTTCATCGGCCAGGGTGGCACCGAAGGCGCGCGGCGTGATCATCGGCCACGGCAGGTTGCGCGAACGTGCGCTGCAGCCGACCACCAGACTGCAATCCGCCACGGCCTCTTCCAGCGTCTCGTGCACCGAGGCGCTGGCGACGAGTGCATCGGCACCCGAGGCGCGTGAGGCGGATTCCTGGCATTGCACCTGACATCGCGGCGCGACCAGTGCGAGATCGGCCAGGCCCATATTGAGCATGGCGCGGGCTGCACCACCAATGTTGCCGGGATGGCTGGTGCCAATCAGGACAATGCGCAGACGTTCAAGCATGAGGACTTCCAGGATAGCAATTGAAGGGCGGGTCGGCCGACGCGGCTGGCGCAGTGCGTGATCCGCATACGCAGACTCAGCGATAAATCGCGCGTCAGGACCCGATATCCTAGCATGAAGCCGCGTCAGGGAGCAGTTTCCCGCCGGTGTTGAGGGCAAGAGCGGCGCGAGGGAGGCGCGCGCGGGCAGGGCGCAAGGAGGTGACGCGCAGGCAGAGGGTGGCCGCAGGCAATGGCAGCTCGAGCCGAGCTCTGATAGACTACGCCGTCCCGTCATGTCGCAACATGTGTTCGCCCTCGCTGGCGCCGCGTGCTGTGGCGGCTGGCAGCCTGCATACATTGCACTATGCAGCGCCCCCCGCGCCGTATCAGGATTCCTGTACGGGCTACATGACCGCCTGATCTGATTGCACCCAGTTTCGCTCGATCCGTGTTGCGCCGCGTTGATGTCTCACGCGCCGTGGCACCCGTTCTTTAACAGCTCCCGACTCGTCAAGGCCTTGATCATGCATCCGATGGTCCAATTTGCGCTGCGTGCTGCACGCGGTGCCGCAGAGCAGTTCGTCCGTGCTCGTGAACGTATCGAAGTCGCCCGTGGCGACAACGATCTCGACACCTTCATTGCAGACACTGCACGTCGCGCCGAAGCGCACATCGTGCGTCAGCTGGAGCGCGGTTATCCGCAACACGGTCTCTCCGGCCGTTATACCGACCATCGCGATGGTGAAGGTCAGGGCTCTGACTACCACTGGCGCATCGAGCCGGTGCACGGTTACTCCAACCTGGCCTCCGCGGCCTCCGGCTTCGCGCTGTCCGTGGTCTGCCTGTTCAAGGGCCGTGCCGAGCACGCCGTGGTCATCGCACCGTTCACTGACGAAGAGTACATCGTCAGCCGCGGTCGTGGCGCCCAGCACTCCGGTCACCGTATCCGCGTGACCAACGCCACCTCCATCGAAGGTGCGCGCCTGGCGATGGGTCTGCCGGAAAGCTGGCAGCGTCCGCGTCACCTGCCGACCTACCTCTCCATCGTTCAGCAGGTCGGCCCGCAGGTCGAGATGCTGCGCACCAGCGGCTGTGCGCTGCTGGACGTGCTCGAGCTGGCCTCCGGTCGCGTCGATGCCGTCTATGTGCTGGGTCTGGATGCCGGTGACAGCGAGATCGTCAGCCTGTTCCTGAAGGAATGTGGCGCGCTGGCAGGCAGTGCCGACGGCACACCGGTCGTGGTTGCCGAAGGCACCCTGATGGCCGCTGGCGCACGTCTGTACAAGGCGCTGGCGCAGACCATGCAGCCGCACCTGTAAGGCTCTGCAAGACGACGTGACCTGACAGCCCTCGGGGCCGTCTGGAGAACGAAAAAAACCCCACCTCGCATGAGGTGGGGTTTTTTTGTGCCTGGCGATCCGTGCCTGGCTGAACGAGCGGAGGCGCTTACGGCGCGCCGTCCTCGAACTGCTCCTTGGGCGGGGGGATCAGATCCACACGCTTCAGGCCGACCACCAGCAACAGCGCCGCTGCCACGTAGATGGACGAGAAGGTCCCCGCGACCACACCGATGATCAGCGCGATGGCGAAGTTGTGGATCATGTCACCGCCGAGGAAGTACAGCGCCAGCAATACCAGCAAGGTGGTGCCGGAGGTGGACAGCGTGCGTGACAGCGTCGCGTTGATGGCGTCATTGAAGATCGACGGCATGTGATCGGTACGCGATTTGCGGATGTTCTCGCGAATGCGGTCGTAGACGATGATGGTGTCGTTCAATGAGTAGCCGATCACGGCCAGCACCGCGGCCAGTACCGTCAGGTCGAAGTCGAGTCCGAACAGGGCGAAGATGCCCAGCAGGATGATGACGTCGTGACCCAGCGAGATGAGTGCGCCGAGGGCGAACTTGTACTGGAAGCGGAAGGCCACGTAGACCATCACCACAGCCAGGGCGAGCAGCATGCCGAGACCGGACTGGTCACGCAGCTGATCACCGACCTGGGCGCCGACGAACTCGGCGCGGATCAGGTTGACGCTGTCACCGGTGGCCTGCAGATGCGCCACGATGTCATTGCCGATGCCGGCTTCGAAGCTCTGCTGCAGACGCACCAGAATCTCGTTGCTGGCACCGAAGGTCTGGACCGAGACATCCTTGTAGCCGGCGGCTTCGAGTGTCTGGCGCACGCTGTCCAGTGCCGGTGCCGCCTGGTATTTCACTTCCACCAGGGTGCCGCCGGTAAAGTCGAGGCCCAGGTTCAGGCCATGAATCACAAGGGCGCCAATGGCCACGATCGTCAGCACGATGGAGACGATGAAGGCCGCGCGCCGCTTGCTCATGAAGTCAAACTGTCGCATCACGATGGCCCCTCAGATCCAGAGTTTCTTGAGTGTCTTGCCGCCAATGGCAAGATTGATGATGCCGCGCGAGACCATGATCGCCGTGAACATCGACGTCAGGATGCCGATGGACAGCGTCACCGCGAAGCCCTTGACCGGGCCACTGCCGATGGAGAACAGGATCACCGCGACCAGCAGGGTGGTGATGTTGGCATCGACGATGGAGGTGAAGGCGCGCTCGAAGCCGGTATGCACGGCTTGATGCAGCGGCATCTTGGAGCGCATTTCCTCGCGGATACGCTCGAAGATCAGCACGTTGGCATCCACCGCCATGCCCAGCGTCAGCACGATACCGGCGATACCCGGCAGGGTCAGGGTGGCACCCAGCATCGACATCGCGGCAATCAGGATCGCCAGGTTGGCGGTCAGGGCCACGTTGGCGACGACACCGAAGGCCTTGTAGCGCGCCAGCATGAACAGCACGACCAGCAGCAGGCCCAGCTCGACGGACAGGATGCCGCGCGAGATGTTCTCGGCACCGAGGCTTGGGCCGATGGTGCGTTCCTGCACGAAGTAGATCGGCGCGGCCAGTGAGCCGGAACGCAGCAGCAGCGACAGCTCCTTGGCTTCCGTCGGCGAGTCGAGGCCGGTGATGCGGAAGCTGTTGCCCAGTGCACTCTGGATGGTTGCCAGACTGATCAGCCCCTTCTCGGTGTACGGGATGCGCTTCTCGACCTTCTCGCCGTCTTCCATCACGGTGCGCGTGCGGGTCTTGTGCTCGATGAACAGCACCGCCATGTTGCGGCCGATCGCGGCACGCGTGACGCGGTTCATGATCGAGCCACCGGTTCCGTCCAGGTTGATGTTGACCTGCGGACGGCCGCTTTCATCGAAGCTGGTGCTGGCGCTGGAGACGCTGTCACCGCTGATGATCACGTCCTTCATGATGTTGGCGGTGCGGCTCGGCTGGTTGCGGAACGCGAAGCTCTCCATCTCGCTGGCCGGCGTGTCGCTGGCCGCTTCCAGGCGGAATTCGAGGTTGGCGGTGGCACCCAGTACGCGCTTGGCGGCGGCCGTGTCCTGCACGCCCGGCAGCTCGACCACGATGCGGTTCGGGCCCTGGCGCTGAACCAGCGGCTCGGACACGCCCAGCTCGTTGACGCGATTGCGGATCGTGGTCAGGTTCTGGTTGACCGCGTAATCCTGAATCTCCTTGACGGCGGCGGCGGTCAGGGTGAGGTCCAGTACGGCCCCACGCTCGACATCGCGCTCGTCGTATTCGAAGTTCTGGAAGTCGCGCGAGATCAGTGAGCGCGCCTTCGAGCGGTCCTCCTCATCGGAGAACGTCAGGCTCAGGGTGCCGTCGTCGACTTCGCTGCCGCGGTAGCGGATACGCTCCTCGCGCAGGGTTTCCTTGATGGCGCTGGCGTTGACTTCCAGGCGCTGCTTGACCGCGGCGTCCATGTCGACTTCCAGCTGGAAGTGGACACCGCCGCGCAGGTCAAGGCCCAGCTTCATCGGTGAGGCACCGAGGCTGGCCAGCCACGACGGCGTGGCGTCGGCCAGGTTCAGCGCGACGATGGCGTCATCGCCGAGCGTCTCGCTGATCAGTTCCTTGGCGCGCAGCTGCTGGTCGTTGCTGGTAAGGCGAATCAGGCCGGTGGAACCGTTGAGTTCCCCGGATTTGGGCGTGATGCCGGCGTTTTCGAGGGCACTGGTGGCGCGATCGAGGTCTTGCTGGTCGATGGCCTCGGCGCCGCTGGCGGCACTGATCTGCACAGCCGGGTCTTCGGGGTAGAGATTCGGCAATGCGTAGATCACGCCGACGGCAAGTACCAGGCAGATCACCAGGTACTTCCAAAGCGGATAGCGGTTGAGCATGGCAGCCCTGTCCTTGGTGGAGCGGGAGAGAAAAGCATGCTGCCGGCACAGGGGCCGGCAGCAGGAGGGATCAGATGGACTTGATGGTGCCCTTCGGCAGGACTGCAGCCACGGCAGACTTCTGCACGTTGACTTCGTTGCCTTCGTTCAGCTCCATGGTAATGAACTGCTCGCTGACCTTGGTGATGCGGCCAACCAGGCCACCACCGATGACGACTTCGTCACCCTTGGCCAGGTTGCCGATCAGGTTCTTGTGTTCCTTGGCGCGCTTGGACTGCGGACGCCAGAGCAAGAAATAGAAAATGACCACGAAGCCGACCAGCATGACGATCTGGCCGATGGCGCCGCCGCCGGCGACAGCCGCTTCGGCTTCCGCGTGTGCGGCAGGAATCAGGAATTCCAGCATGTGTATCTCCAGAGGTTACGAGTGAACTGTTGTTATGCAATGAGCGTGATTCAGGCTCTTCTTCACGTCTGGCTCGAGTCGAATATCAAGACGACCGGAGGATTTGGCCCCCGGTCGTCATTCGCCTCGATCAGTCGGCCAGCGGCGGCACCGGCAGGCCGCGCGCGGCATAGAACTGTTCCACGAAGTCCTGCAATGTACCCGCTTCAATTGCACCGCGCAAACCAGCCATCACGGTCTGGTAGTAGCGCAGATTGTGGATGGTGTTGAGCATCGAGCCGAGCATTTCTCCACAGCGATCAAGGTGATGCAGATAGCCGCGCGAGAAATTGGTGCAGGTGTAGCAATCGCAGTCCGGGTCCAGCGGTGAGGTGTCACGCTTGTGGACGGCGTTGCGGATCTTGACGGTGCCCGTCGGCGTGAACAGGTGGCCGTTGCGCGCGTTGCGGGTCGGCATCACGCAATCGAACATGTCGACGCCGCGCCGCACGCCCTCGACCAGGTCTTCCGGCTTGCCGACGCCCATCAGATAGCGCGGCTTGTCTTCCGGCATCCACTCGGGGAGGTAGTCGAGAACCTTGATCATCTCGTCCTTGGGCTCGCCCACGGACAGGCCGCCGATGGCGTAGCCGTCGAAATCGATCTTCTTGAGGCCCTCGAGGGACTTCTCGCGCAGATCCGGATACATGCCGCCCTGGATGATGCCGAACAGCGCCGACGGCGAGTCGCCATGCGCGTCGTAGGAGCGCTGCGCCCAGCGCAGGGACATCTCCATCGACTTGCGCGCTTCATCATGGGTGG
The DNA here is from genome assembly GCF_020217465.1 of Cobetia amphilecti. Classification (GTDB taxonomy): domain Bacteria; phylum Pseudomonadota; class Gammaproteobacteria; order Pseudomonadales; family Halomonadaceae; genus Cobetia; species Cobetia amphilecti. Next base: position 3,456,871 of record NZ_CP084115.1, on the reverse strand, counting down.
CCGGGTACGGCGTGCACTCATCGAAGATCATCACGATGTCGGAGCCCAGCGAGCGCTGCACCGCCATCGATTCTTCCGGGCCCATGAAGACCTTGGAGCCATCGACCGGTGAGCGGAAGTGAACGCCCTGTTCGGTGATCTTGCGCGTCTTGCCCAGCGAGAAGACCTGGAAGCCGCCGGAATCGGTCAGGATCGGCTTGTCCCACTGCGCGAAGTCATGCAGATCGCCATGCGCTTCGATGACTTCCGTACCCGGGCGCAGCCACAGGTGGAAGGTGTTGCCGAGGATGATCTCGGCGCCGATCTCCTTGATGGACTCCGGCGTCATGCCCTTGACGGTGCCGTAGGTGCCCACCGGCATGAAGGCCGGGGTTTCCACGGTGCCGCGCGGGAAGGTCATGCGGCCACGACGTGCACGGCCATCGGTCGCGAGCTTTTCAAAGCTCATGAAGCATTCTTTACGCATGGTGCTCTCTTTGCTTGGCGGCGAAACAGGCCGCAGCTGGTGTGTCGATGCCACTATGCCGCAGCATAGCGCGGGGCGCGTTAACTGCGCATGACACGGCCCTCGGCGAATGCCGGGGCCATGTCAGAAAAGGGGGTTCAGGCGCGTTCCAGCAGCATGGCATCGCCATAGCTGAAGAACTGGTAGCGCTCTTCCACCGCCGCCTGATAGGCCGCCATGGTGTGCTCGTAGCCGGCGAAGGCCGAGACCAGCATCAGCAGGGTCGATTCCGGCAGATGGAAGTTGGTGATCAACAGATCCACCACCTGCCATTCGTAGCCCGGGTAGATGAAGATGTCGGTGTCGCCGGAGTAGGGGGCCAGCTCACCAGCGTGGGCCTTGGCGGCGCTCTCGAGACAGCGCACGCTGGTGGTGCCGACGGCGACCACGCGACGGCCGGCAGCGCGGGCACGGGCGATCTTGTCGCAGGCTTCCTGGCCGACCTCGATCCACTCGCTGTGCATGTGGTGTTCGAGAATGCTGTCGACGCGCACCGGCTGGAAGGTGCCGGCGCCCACATGCAGGGTAACGAAGGCGGTCTCGATGCCTTTCTCGGCCATGGCGGCCATGATCGGCTCATCGAAGTGCAGGCCCGCCGTCGGGGCGGCCACGGCGCCATCGCGCTTGGCATAGACCGTCTGATAGCGCTCGCGATCCGACAGCTCGTCATCCCGAGTGATATAAGGCGGCAGCGGCATGTGGCCGTGCTGGTTGAGCAGCTCGATCATCGGCGTCTCGCCGTGGAAGCGCAGCTCGAACAGCGCCTCCTGACGGCCTTCGACCACGGCCGTGATGCCGCCTTCGAAGATCAGCTCGGTACCCGGCTTGGGCGACTTGCTGGAGCGGATGTGCGCCAGGCCGCGATGGGCGTCCAGCGGACGCTCCAGCAGCATCTCGATCTTGCCGCCGGAGGCTTTCTGACCATGCAGGCGCGCGGGGATCACACGGGTGTCGTTGAAGACCACGACATCGCCGGGTTCCAGCTGCTCGAGCAGATCCGGGAAGCGACGGTGCACGATCTTGCCGCTCTTGCCATCCAGATGCAGCAGACGGCAATCGCTGCGTTGCTCTGACGGGTAGCGGGCAATCAGCTCATCCGGCAGGCTGAAATCGTAATCGCTGCGCTGCATCGGGCGCGCGTCGTTAGGTGTGGCAACGCCCGAGGCATCACCGGAATCGATACGTGACATGGCCAACCTGACACTCTGATAGCACGAGGCGCGTGGTGCGCTCCGTGGCATGCGTACATGCACAATGGGGAGATGCCGCCCTGAGACGCTGGCGCTCTCGTCGCGAGCGCATGACTCCCTTTCTGCGGGTGGGGCAGTCAGGTGCGACACTCTCGAGGCCTTGGCTGTCTGGGCAGACGAAAAAGGTCGCTCATGATACCCAATGCCATCGTCCACGCGAAGACCCGTTTGCGGGCGACACGCCTCAGTCCACTGCGGCGTGGGGTGTGAGGAAGCGCTCCATGTGTCTGATCTGACGCCAAAACTCGTTGACCTTGGCGCAATGTCCCGTATAATTTCGCTCCGTTGCCGGTGTGGCGGAATTGGTAGACGCAGCGGATTCAAAATCCGCCGCTTAATAGGCGTGTCGGTTCGAGTCCGACCACCGGCACCAGAATTGAAAAAGTCGCTTTCGAGCGGCTTTTTGCGTTTCTGGCTCCCACCGATTCATCTTCCTCGTGGTTCTTCGCTCGCGCTCAGTCTGTCTCTACCTCTGTCCCGAATACCTGTCCTTGCTTATCTCTTTACGCTTCGCCTGTCATGGCGCTGGCTACTGCTTGTCTTTGCTCTGTAAGTGACGGCAGGGGCCCAGACACAGGAAAGCCCCGAACGAATGTCGGGGCTTTCCTGTGTCTCGTGCATCCAGACGGCGGCTCACGCCTGATGTGGAACGCTCGTTACGCGTCGATAGAGGCTGTTGCTGGCGAGGGAGGGGTCGAGAAGTGCGATGCGGGTGTTCTGGATCGCGAGTTCCTGGCGCAGGGTAAACCACATGCCGACGTATTCATGGCAATCCTGGCAGTGCACCAAGTGGTCGGCCGATGGGGTGTGGTACTGATACTCCATCTTCAGGCCGGAGCATGCCGGACAACACAGTGCGGCTTGAGCTTTCCCTTCCATGTTTCCTCTCCTTCTCAGCAATTGACTGAATCTGGTGAGGTGCAGCGTAGTGGTCTCTTTCCTTGAGTTCGCAAACCTGCCAGTCATCAAGGCCCATGAGTCAATCGCTCAGACTCATGGATCTTGCTGGCCGGGGAGTGAAACTTCCCATGCTTGCGCGTCATCCTCTGACAGGGCCTGTCCCTGACTGCACTTCCTGTGCACTTGGCCCGTCACTACGCTGAACCTGCCGCTCTTCCTGAGCAGCGATCGGGCGTTACTGACCCGCAAGAATCTTGTACACCTTTCAGAAACTGACTGAATTCGGTGTCATTCAGCGTAGTGCTCTCTTTCCCTGAGCTCGCAGGCTTGCCAGTCATGAAGATTCGTAAACCTACCCGCTCAGGCTTACGAATCTTCCTGGCTAAGGAGCGAAGTCCCCAAGCTGCGCGTCATCCTTTGACAGGGCCTGTCCCTGGCTGCACTTCCTGTGCACTTGGCCTGTCACTACGCTGAACCTGCCGCTCTTCCTGAGCAGCGGTATAGACGTTACTGGTTATCATAAACTTGTACAACGCCTAATTTGTTGCACAAGTTTTCAAATGTGTAAAATTCTGTACTTTATTATGTTCTCATATAAATCCATGCACGACGGCCGCCTTCGAGGGCGGACTGTCCAGCCCGTGTGACACCCATCGTGAGGGGCATGTCCAGGTCGTCCATATGGCCTGCTGCCGCATCCGCACGGTGCTTGATACACTCGATCGCGCCTGCCCGAAGACTTGGTGGGAGTCGTATGTGCCCGATGCTCGCACTCCATCAGCAACGCAGGATGGGTAGGGCGGGCCTCATCGCGAGCGCCGGGCTACTGTCAGGTGATCCCCCAGGTGAATGTCCGAGGCCGGCGCAGTGTCGCTTTCACCAATTGACTGGAACATGGAATGACCTTCATGCATTGGATGCCGCTGAATCTGTGGTTGTCACTGGTTGCGCTATGCGCGATGGGGGCGATGTCGCCCGGACCGAGTCTGGCGATGGTGCTGCGCCATACCCTGGGCGGCGGCAGGAGTGCGGGGGTCGCCGCCGGTATCAGTCATGCGCTGGGAGTCGGGTTGTATGCCGCGCTGACTGCCTGGGGGCTCGGCGCCTTGATCGTTCATTATCCGGGCGTCTTCCAGGCGATCATGCTGCTGGGCGCAGTCTATCTGGCCTGGTTGGGGTTCAATGCACTGCGGGCGGGTCGCGGTGGAGCGCTGGAGGCGCAGGCCGTCACGACGTCCCGTTCCATGGCGATACGCGATGGTTTCATGGTGGCGCTGGCCAACCCCAAGTTGATCCTGTTCTTCGTGGCGCTGCTCAGTCAGTTGATCACGCCGGAGATGAGCGAGATGGGCAAGTGGCTGGTCGTCGTGACGGCCATGGGCATCGACGGGCTCTGGTATGTGCTGGTGGCACTGGTGCTGTCGCACTCGCGGGTGCTGCCCTGGTTGCAGGCGCGTGCGATGTGGATCAACCGCCTGACGGGCGTGGTGTTGCTGGGGCTGGCGTTGCGGGTGGTCTGGGGGCTTTGAGGCAGCCTGTCAGCCCGGTGAGGATCTGGTGATTCGTTATCTGGTAAAAAAACGGCCCTGGCACCTTGTGTCAGGGCCGTTTTGCATGCGCGTTTCGCGGGTTGAGGCGCTTGCAGATAGAGGTGTTTGTAGAGAGAGGCGTATGCACCGATGGCGTTACTCACTGAGCGACATCATCTCGGCGTAGTCCTTGATCGAGACCTCAAGGCTCGTGTCAGGTCTCGCCAGGAAATGCAGCGTCAGCGGCAGCTTGTCGCCTGCAGTGAGTGGCTGCGTCAGACCGATCAGCATCAGGTGGGGGCCGCCGCCGGGAGCCATCGTCAGCGGCGCGTCAGAGGAAATCGCCAGTTGCTCGATTCTGTGCATCTGCATGCGCTCTTGCGTGACTTGCATGCTGTGCAATTCGACCGTGGCGGCCATCGGCGTGCTGGCGCCTGTCAGCACGGCATCGCCCTTTGCGATCGAGAGTGTCAGGTAGACGGCCCCGGTCGTGGCACCCGGTGGCGTCGGTAGCGCGAAGGCTTGCTGGACATGGGGGGTGGCGGGTGGGGGCTCCTGAGCCGAGGCGTGAATGGTGGCAAGGGAGAGCAGGGCTAGCGACGCCAGCCATCTGCTGGCGGTGCTGGTGGTGGTGCGAAGGGCGGTCAGGCCAGCCGATATCTGTCCGGCGCGTCGCGGCGCGCCATGTCCCTGGCGAGGTTGCCTCATGCTTGCGCATCTCCTGTGTCGGTGTGTAAAGAGAATGACCATGTGAGCGGTCCATGATGCCAGTGTGGTGTTTTCTGTCGGCGATGGCCTCTAGTGTAGAGGCTAGTGCAGAGGCTATTGCAGAGAGTTCTGTTTTAGGTGGTTTGCACGAATGTGAGCGTCACCTGTTGCCCGGGTGTGAAGGCAGGTGTCCGGGCCGCAGTTGAAGGCAGCTTCGTCGCATTCTGCTACCGTGGGACGCATTGGTCGATGCCATCCGGCGGTGTTGGTCGTCGCGGATGGCTATCGAAGTGATTCAAGGACAGGCAAGGAACAGGGAACGGTGATCCAGGACGAAATCATTCAGCTGGTCGATGCGCAGAATCGCCCTTGTGGCACGGCACCGCGTCGCTTGATGCGACGCTACCGCTATTGGCACCGTGCCACCTATGCCTTCGTGCTCAATGGCCGCGGTGAGCTGTGCATCCAGAAGCGTACCCTGAGCAAGGAAGTGTTCCCCGGCTATTTCGATCTCGCCAGTGGGGGGGTTGTCGGGGCCGGTGAGGCCGTGCAGGTGGCTGCCCGTCGCGAGCTGGAGGAAGAGATTGGCGTGCGCGGCGCGCCGCTCAAGCATTGTTTCGATTTCTGCTACACCGACGCGACCAACCATGTCTTCGGCAGTGCATATCTGGTGCATTACGATGGCCCGCTGACGCTGCAGGCTGAAGAAGTGGCAGATGCCTTCTGGGTCACGCCGGCCGATGCGCTTGCGTTGCATCCTTCAACGCCTGATAGCCGTATGGCCCTTGAGCGCCTGATTCGTGAAGGCTTTCTGAGTGAGAGCCTGAGCCGATGATCTTCGCTTTTCCTTGTCGAGCCTGCGCAGTAACGCCGCTGGCCCTGCGTCATCTGGCGTGTGCTGCCCATCGTGATGGCCGCATCTCCTCCTCCCCACTTTGTTCTGGAGTCTTTGCATGAATGCCAAGGTATCGCCACAGCAGCTGGAAGAGGTGGAAGCCGCATTGTCTACGGTGCTGGCGGGCAAGCCGCGCCAGATTCGTCTGGCGCTCTGTTGTCTGCTGTGTCGTGGTCACGTCCTGATCGAGGACTTGCCGGGGCTGGGCAAGACGACGCTCGCCCAGGGGCTGGCGCGTCTGATCGGAGCGGACATGCAGCGGGTGCAGTTCACCAGCGATCTATTGCCCGCTGACATTCTCGGCGTGTCGGTATTCGACCCGCGTGAGGGCAACTTCCGCTTCCATCCCGGCCCGGTGTTCCACTCGCTGGTGCTGGCGGATGAGATCAACCGTGCCACGCCCAAGACGCAGAGCGCGTTGCTGGAGGCGATGGAAGAGCGTCAGGTGACGGTGGAAGGTGAGACCCGTCGCCTGCCAGAACCGTTCTTCGTGATCGCGACCCAGAATCCGCTTCAGCAATCCGGCACCTTCCCGCTGCCGGAATCCCAGCTGGACCGCTTCCTGATGCGGCTGTCATTGGGCTACCCGGAACCCGCAGCCGAGCGCGAGATTCTCAAGGGCAATGCCGGGCGTCAGCATATCGAGGCGCTGCGACCCTTGTTGCCCGTCTCGGTGCTCAAGGAGTGGCAGGCCGCCGTGGACCGTGTGCGCCTGTCTGATCCGCTGCTGGATTATCTGCAGGCGCTGGTGGCGGCGACGCGCAGCTCACCGGAAGTGGCCTATGGTCTCTCGACGCGCGGGGTGCTGGCGTTGGCCAGTGCTGCGCGTGGCTGGGCACTGCTGGCAGGACGTGACTATGTGCTGCCGGAGGATGTGCAAGCGGTCTGGGCGCCCGTCGTGGGGCACCGCCTCAGCGAAGGCAGTGTTGCCGAAGGTGAAGCCGTGGCGCGCCATCTGCTCGGGCAGGTGGCGGTGGTGCCTGCATGACCCAGGTGGCGAAACCCGGCGCATGGACGCGCGTGAAAGCCCGCATGCTGCGCAAGATGTCGATTGGCGGAGGCGAGGCGCTTCATCACGCGCGCTTGATGATCTTGCCGACGCCCTTCGGGCTGTTCTGGGCGGTGCTGGTGATCCTGCTGCTGCTGTTGGGGATCAATTACGAGAACTCGCTGGCGCATGGCCTGTCCTTCTGGCTGTTCGCCGTGGCAGTGGTCAGCATCTTTCGCAGCTGGCGCAATCTGGCGGGCGTGCGAGTGCAGCTGATCGCCGATGGTGAGGCGTTTGCAGGCAATACGTTGCGCGTCATGGTGCGCCTCACCGGTCGGGCTCGCTCGCATGCCATCGATGTGCGACTGGGAGAGGCGCGCCAACGACTCGAGATCCATGACGGCGAAGGCAGTGCGCCGCTGGAGCTGGCGGCCTTTCAGCGTGGCCAGTTCTCATTGCCGACGCTGACGCTGGAGTCGCGCTGGCCACTGGGGCTGGTACGCCTGTGGGCCTGGGTCGCGATCGATACGCCGGTCCTCGTCTATCCACAGCCAGAGCTTCCCTCCACCCCGCAGGGCAGTCGTCGCACGCTCGAGCAGATAGAGCAGGGCGATTTCGCCGGTCTGCGCCGCTATGTGCCGGGTGATGCGCCAGCGCATATCGCCTGGAAGCACTGGGGGCGCAGCGGCGAGCTGGTCACCAAGCGCTTCGAGACGCCAGCGCGTCCCTCGCTGTGGCTGGATTACGAGGCCTGTCGTGGCGACATGGAGCAGCGGCTCTCGGAGCTCACGGCGCGCGTGCTGGCGGCGGAAGGCGCCCAGGCGACCTATGGTCTGCGGCTGCCGGGCCAGATATTGGCCATCGCCAGTGGCGGGGCGCATCGCCGTCGAGTGCTTGAGGCGCTGACGCTGTTCGGCGGCGAGCAGAGGTTGCCATGGTCCGCCCAGCTGGCGGCCAGTGAGGCCGCCGAGCGAGCCGGCGCGAGTCGTCCCTTGAGTCAGGAGGGCAGCGCATGAGCCTGTCGACAGCCAAGGCTTCCCCGGGACGTGCCTTCCTGGGCCGTTCCTCAAAGGACGAGCTCTCCAGTGGCGCATCTTCTCCCTCCTCCAGCACCAGACGACGCTGGTGGCAGCGCAAACCGCTGACGCCTGACCAGGCGCTGGGCTGGCTGGAGCTGCGCCATCTGTTCATCGGCCAGTGTCTTGTGCTGGCGTTGCATGTGCTGTGGATGCCGGTATGGCTTGCCTTGCCGGCCTTGCTGGCGGCGTTGTGGCGCTTTCAGCAACTCCGGGCGCGAGTTCCGCGCGCTGGCATCCTGTTGCGACTGGCGGCGGTGGCAATGGTCGCGGCGGGCCTTTTTCTCGAATACGGCCAGATGCTGCGCCTGGAGGCGATGATCGGCCTGCTGGTCGGCATCTATCTGCTCAAGCTGCTGGAGACGGACAGCCTGCGCGATGGTCGCGTGGTCTGCGGGCTGGGCTTCGTGGTGCTGGCGGCGGCCTTCCTGCATGACCAGGGGCCCTTGATGGCGGCGGCTTCGGTCATGGCCGCGGCGTGGCTGGTCGGCGGACTGGTATTGATCGCCGGTGCGCGCGAACGTCGTGAGGCCATGCGGGAGACGGCCTGGCTGATGGGGCTGTCCCTGCCGCTGATGCTGGGCTTGTTCGTGCTCTTTCCCCGCTTGCCGCCGCTGTGGAACGTGCCGCAGCTCAACGAGGCCACCACGGGGCTTACCGACAGTGTCTCTCCCGGCGATATCGCCGCCCTGGGTCGCAGTGATGCCCTGGCGTTTAGGGCGCGTTTCGACAACGGACTGCCTGCGGCCTCCCAGCGCTACTGGCGTGTGTATACCCTGAGTCTGTTTGATGGCGTGCGCTGGTCGCGCGCCACGCCGGAGCGTCTTCAGGAGGCACTGGGCGGGCCGGCCGAGCGCTACGTTCAGCGCGGAACGCGTAGGGAGGGGGAAGTCGCGCGTCATCGCTATGAGCTGCTGCTGGAGCCGGACCCGCGCCCCTGGCGGCCGAGTCTCGGCGCGCCACTGACGACCAGCCGCGAGGCCCGTTACCTGATCGACGGCACCCTTGAGGGGCTGGCGTCACTCAATACCCGCGAGCTGTTGGAGATGTCTTCCTCCGGCGCGCCACCGACAACGGCTCCGCAATGGATGCAGCGCCTTGATCAGCTGTTGCCCGATGATGGCAACCCGCGTGCCCGTGAGTTCGCTCGCGATCTGATGCGGGAGTCGGGGGGAGATCCGCAGGTCTTCCTGCAGCGCCTTTTCCAGTATTTCAATCGCCAGCCTTTCCACTACACCCTGACGCCACCGCGCCTCGAGGGGCTCAGCCGTGTCGATGATTTCCTGTTCGACAGCTTGCGGGGCTATTGCACCCATTACGCCTCTACCAGCGTTTTTCTGGCGCGCGCTGCCGGACTGCCGGCGCGTATGGTCGCGGGTTATCTGGGCGGCGAGGCACAAGGCGATGGCATCGGTGGGCCGCAGGAATTGAGCATCCGTCAGTATGACGCTCACGCCTGGGTCGAGGTGTTCCATGCCGGCCGCTGGCATCGATTTGATCCCACCGCGGCGGTGGCTCCCGAGCGAATCTCGCAGGGGGCGCTGAGCCTGCAGGGGCAGCCGGGCTTCATGGCCGATGCTGGCTTGCGCGCCTTCACGCTGAATAATTCATTGCTCAGTGATCTGAGACGGCAGTGGGAGCGTTTCGAATACCGCTGGCAACGCAGCGTGGTGGGGTTCCGTCTCGACGAGCAGCGAAATCTCTGGAAGCGACTGTTTGGTGACTTCCGCTGGGAGTGGCTTGTCTGGGGTGTGCTCGGGTTGCTGGCCAGTGTGGTGCTGGCAGGCGTGGCACTGGTGTTGTGGTCGGGTCGTGAGGTGTCAGCGCACGCAGGTGTGCGAGCCTACCGCAGATTGGTGAAGCGGCTGGAGCGTACGGGCCATGGCCCCCACGTTGGCGAGGCTCCCGGCAGCCACTTGCGCCGTATTGCCCAACAGCAGCCGCAGAATGTAAGAGTATTGTTACATTTGGCAGATTTGATTGAACAATGGCTATACAACGATGCTACGGTATTAGCGAGTTCTCATGGTGAAGCATCATCCTTGCGTAGTGTTCGGCGCCAGTGGTCTGTGCAGTCTCGCAAGATTCGCTAAATCACAATGATGACTTTTATGAGTGTTACTTATTGATTTAAAGAGGTTTTTCCGCATTAGATATCTCATCCTTGCAGCGCGATAGCGCTACTGAAAATTGCTAGGTTGCGGTAAGTGTTGTTGTGTATCAAAATGTAACTATCCGTTCTTGTCTATCATGCCATCGCTCCCCCTTCGCAGCATGATGCAGCACCTTTCCCCAGTAGGAGTATGTCCCCATGGTCCAGGTCATCCGCACAGAAGGCACAGTACTTGTTGTTTCCTCCTCCAGCGAGGCGCAGCGTGTCGTCAATGGAATGACGCTTGAACCAACAGCCACTCTGGTCGCACCGCAGGGCGCGATCGTGGTGCTGGAAGACGGCACCCAGCTTGTGGTGCCGCAGGGGGCGCCGATCGGCGTTGAGGTGTTGCTGGCCGAGTCGCGTGGGGAAGCGCCTGTTGACCCGGCAGTGGAAGCGTTGCGCGAAGCGATCGCTCGTGGCGAAGACCCGACCGCGATTCAGGAAGCTCCCGCAGCCGGTGAGAGTGGCGGTGCGCCGGGCAGCAGTCGTAGTGGTTTCCTTGATGCCTCTGGGGTGGGGCGTGAAGGGCGTGTCGAACGGACCTCCTATGAATATGAGGGTGGCTTTACCGACCCGGAATTCAATGATGAGGACGAAGATGGCCTGGGGCTGGATCTTGATCCGACACTGCCCACAGAGGTCGTGCTGTCCTTGTCGGTCGATGCCCCGGCGCTGACCTCCGACACCACGCCGACCATCGTCGGTACTACTGATGCCGAAGACGGCAGCACCGTCACGCTGGTCATCACTGACAGCGACGGCAACGAACAGACCGTCACCGCGACCGTCGAGAACGGCACCTACACGGTTGACGCCGAGACGCCGCTGAGCGAAGGCGAGTACAGCGTCGACGCCTCGGTCACCGATCCGGCCGGCAACACCGCGACCAGCAGTGACGTGGGCGAGATCGACGCCAGCGCGCCGGCACTCACCGTCGATGCCCCGGCGCTGACCTCCGACACCACGCCGACCATCGTCGGCACCACCGATGCCGACGATGGCAGCACCGTCACCCTGGTCATCACCGACAGCGACGGTAACGAGCAGACCGTCACCGCGACTGTGGAGAACGGCACCTACAGCGTCGATGCCGAGACGCCGCTGAGCGAAGGCGAGTACAGCGTCGAGGCCTCGGTCACCGATCCGGCCGGCAACACCGCGACCAGCAATGACGTGGGCGAGATCGACGCAAGCGCGCCGGCGCTGACCGTCGATGCTCCCGCGCTGACCTCCGACACCACGCCGACCATCGTCGGTACTACTGATGCCGAAGACGGCAGCACCGTCACCCTGGTCATCACTGACAGCGACGGCAACGAACAGACCGTCACCGCCACCGTCGAGAACGGCACCTACACGGTTGACGCTGAAACGCCGCTGAGCGAAGGCGAGTACAGCGTCGAAGCCTCGGTCACCGATCCGGCCGGCAACACCGCGATCAGCAATGACGTGGGCGAGATCGACGCCAGCGCGCCGGCGCTGACTGTCGATGCTCCGGCACTGACCTCCGACACCACGCCGACCATCGTCGGTACCACCGATGCCGACGATGGCAGCACCGTCACCCTGGTCATCACTGACAGCGATGGCAACGAACAGACCGTCACCGCCACCGTCGAGAACGGCACCTATACGGTCGACGCTGAAACGCCGCTGAGCGAAGGCGAGTACAGCGTCGAGGCCTCGGTCACCGATCCGGCCGGCAACACCGCGACCAGCAATGACGTGGGCGAGATCGACGCCAGCGCGCCGGCGCTGACTGTCGATGCTCCTGCGCTGACCTCCGACACCACGCCGACCATCGTCGGCACTACCGATGCCGACGATGGCAGCACCGTCACCCTGGTCATCACTGACAGCGACGGCAACGAGCAGACCGTCACCGCCACCGTCGAGAACGGCACCTACAGCGTCGACGCCGAGACACCGCTGAGCGAAGGCGAGTACAGCGTCGAAGCCTCGGTCACCGATCCGGCCGGCAACACCGCGACCAGCAATGATGTGGGCGAGATCGACGCAAGCGCGCCGGCGCTCACCGTCGATGCCCCCGCGCTGACCTCCGACACCACGCCGACCATCGTCGGCACCACCGATGCCGAAGACGGCAGCACCGTCACCCTGGTCATCACCGACAGCGACGGCAACGAGCAGACCGTCACCGCGACTGTCGAGAACGGCACCTATACGGTCGACGCTGAAACGCCGCTGAGCGAAGGCGAGTACAGCGTCGAGGCCTCGGTCACCGATCCGGCCGGCAACACCGCGACCAGCAATGACGTGGGCGAGGTCGATGCAAGTGCGCCGGCGCTGACCGTCGATGCTCCCGCGCTGACCTCCGACACCACGCCGACCATCGTCGGCATCACCGACGCCGAAGACGGCAGCACCGTCACGCTGGTCATCACCGACAGTGACGGCAACGAACAGACCGTCACCGCCACCGTCGAGAACGGCACCTACAGCGTCGACGCCGAGACCCCGCTGAGCGAAGGCGAGTACAGCGTCGAGGCCTCGGTCACCGATCCGGCCGGCAACACCGCGACCAGCAATGACGTGGGCGAGATCGACGCAAGTGCGCCGGCACTCACCGTCGATGCTCCCGCACTGACCTCCGACACCACGCCGACCATCGTCGGCACCACCGATGCCGAAGACGGCAGCACCGTCACGCTGGTCATCACCGACAGCGACGGCAACGAACAGACCGTCACCGCGACTGTGGAGAACGGCACCTACAGCGTCGATGCAGAGACGCCGCTGAGCGAAGGCGAGTACAGCGTCGAGGCCTCGGTCACCGATCCGGCCGGCAACACCGCGACCAGCAATGACGTGGGCGAGATCGACGCAAGCGCGCCGAGCCTGACCGTCGACGCACCGGCACTGACCTCCGATACCACGCCGACCATCGTCGGTACTACTGATGCCGAAGACGGCAGCACCGTCACGCTGGTCATCACTGACAGCGACGGCAACGAGCAGACCGTCACCGCGACTGTGGAGAACGGCACCTATAGCGTCGATGCAGAGACGCCGCTGAGCGAAGGCGAATACAGTGTCGAGGCTTCTGTCACCGATCCGGCCGGCAACACCGCGACCAGCAACGACGTGGGCGAGATCGACGCAAGTGCGCCGGCGCTGACCGTTGACGCACCGGCACTGACCTCCGACACCACGCCGACCATCGTCGGTACCACTGATGCCGACGATGGCAGCACCGTCACCCTGGTCATCACCGACAGCGACGGCAACGAACAGACCGTCACCGCCACTGTCGAGAACGGCACCTACACGGTTGACGCCGAGACGCCACTGAGCGAAGGCGAGTACAGCGTCGAGGCCTCGGTCACCGATCCGGCCGGCAACACCGCGATCAGCAATGACGTGGGCGAGATCGATGCCAGCGCGCCGGCGCTGACTGTCGATGCTCCCGCGCTGACCTCCGACACCACGCCGACCATCGTCGGTACCACCGATGCCGACGATGGCAGCACCGTCACCCTGGTCATCACCGACAGTGACGGCAACGAACAGACCGTCACCGCCACTGTCGAGAACGGCACCTACACGGTTGACGCCGAGACGCCACTGAGCGAAGGCGAGTACAGCGTCGAGGCCTCGGTCACCGATCCGGCCGGCAACACCGCGATCAGCAATGACGTGGGCGAGATCGATGCCAGCGCGCCGGCGCTGACTGTCGATGCTCCCGCGCTGACCTCCGACACCACGCCGACCATCGTCGGTACCACCGATGCCGACGATGGCAGCACCGTCACCCTGGTCATCACCGACAGTGACGGCAACGAACAGACCGTCACCGCCACTGTCGAGAACGGCACCTACACGGTTGACGCCGAGACGCCACTGAGCGAAGGCGAGTACAGCGTCGAGGCCTCGGTCACCGATCCGGCCGGCAACACCGCGACCAGCAATGACGTGGGCGAGATCGACGCAAGCGCGCCGGCGCTGACTGTCGATGCACCGGCACTGACCTCCGACACCACGCCGACCATCGTCGGTACCACCGATGCCGAAGACGGCAGCACCGTCACCCTGGTCATCACCGACAGCGACGGCAACGAACAGACCGTCACCGCCACCGTCGAGAACGGCACCTACAGCGTCGATGCCGAGACCCCGCTGAGCGAAGGCGAATACAGCGTCGAGGCCTCGGTCACCGATCCGGCCGGCAACACCGCGACCAGCAATGATGTAGGCGAGATCGACGCAAGCGCGCCGGCACTGACTGTCGATGCCCCCGCGCTGACCTCCGACACCACGCCGACCATCGTCGGCACCACCGATGCCGAAGACGGCAGCACCGTCACCCTGGTCATCACCGACAGCGACGGCAACGAGCAGACCGTCACCGCCACCGTCGAGAACGGCACCTATACGGTTGACGCTGAAACGCCGCTGAGCGAAGGCGAGTACAGCGTCGAAGCCTCGGTCACCGATCCGGCCGGCAACACCGCGACCAGCAATGATGTAGGCGCCCTGATTGGCGGCGATTCTGGAGAGGTAACGGAGGATGGCGTTACCGAAGCTTCCGGCGCGCTTGTCGATGTCGAAAGTACTGATGTTGTCGCTGGCACCCAAAGCGATGATTACGGCACTTTCAGCGTCAACGAGGCAGGGGAGTGGACCTACACCCTCGATAACGATGCCGCTGTCGTTCAGGGGTTGAATGAAGGTGACACTGTCAGCCAGTCGTTCGTGGTCGAGCTCAGCGATGGCTCGACCACCACGGTCGACATCCTGATCACCGGCGTGGATGACTCGGCGCCGACGATTACCTCGCTGGATGACCAGTCGGTCACTGAGGCGACTGGCGGCACCGTCACTGACACCTTCCAGGTGGAAGCGGATGCCGGCATCGCCAGCGTCACCGTGAATGGCACTGATATCACCGGCGCGACCGAGACCGATCCGGTCGAGATCACCACCGTCGAAGGCACCCTGAGCGTGACCGGCTACGACGCCGACACGGGCACCGTGACCTACAGCTACGTCGAAGATGGCGCGAGCGAAGATCACAGCGACGGCGACATCACCGACAGCTTCGCGGTCGTGGTTACCGACATCACCGGGCAGAGCACCAGCGACAGCCTGGACATCGCGATCCTCGATACCGCGCCGGTCGCCAACGCCGACACGCGCAACATCGGCGAAGACACCACCGCGGCACTCGACGGCAACGTCATCGACGGCGCCAGCGACACCGCTGACACCCTGGGGGCGGACGCCACCACGGTCACTGACGTCGATGGCAGCACCGTCACGGCCGATGCCGCCGCAGTCGTCACCGGCGACTACGGCACGCTGACGCTCGAAGCCGACGGCAGCTACAGCTATGTGCTCGACACCACCAATCCGGCCGTGCAGTCGCTGGATGATGGCGAGAGCCTGGCTGACGTCTTCAGCTACACGATCACCGACGCCGATGGCGATACCTCCAGCACCACGCTGACCATCACCGTCGACGGCTCGACCGATGGCGCGCCGACCATCACTGACATCAGTGCCACGGCCGACAACAGCGTCACCGAAGCCACCGGCGACACCGTCACCGGCAGCTTCACGGTCGCGGCCACCGCCGGGATTGCCGCTGTCACCATTGACGGCATCGACATCAGCGACGCCAGCACCACGCCGGTCGTGATCACCACCGATGAAGGCACGCTGACCATCACCGACTATGCGGCTGATGGCACCGTGACCTACAGCTACGTCGAGGATGGCGAGAGCGAAGATCACACCGGCGGCGACATCACCGACAGCTTCACCGTCGTGGTGACCGACATCACCGGGCAGAGCACCAGCGACAGCCTGGACATCGCGATCGTCGACACCGCGCCGACGGCCAATGACGATGCGCGCAGTATCGACGAGGACGCCACCGCTCTCGACGGCAACGTCATCAGTGGCGACAACGACACCACCGATACCCTGGGCGCGGACGCCACCAGCGTGACCAGCGTCACGCCGGACGGCGGGAGTGCGTCCGACGTCACGGCAGATGCCGCCGCAGTCGTCACCGGCAACTACGGCACGCTGACCCTCAACAGTGATGGCAGCTACAGCTATGTGCTGGACAACAGCAATGCCGAGGTCCAGGGCCTGGATGACGGGGCGTCACTGACCGACGTCTTCAGCTACACGATTACCGACGCCGATGGCGATGCCTCCAGCACCACGCTGACCATCACCGTCGACGGCTCCACCGACGGCGTGCCGACCATCACCTCGCTGGATGACCAGTCGGTCACTGAGGCGACCGGCGGCACCGTCACTGACACCTTCCAGGTGGAAGCGGATGCCGGCATCGCCAGCGTCACCGTGAATGGTACTGATATCACCGGCGCGACCGAGACCGATCCGGTCGAGATCACCACCGTCGAAGGCACCCTGAGCGTGACCGGCTACGACGCCGACACGGGCACCGTGACCTACAGCTACGTCGAAGATGGCGCGAGCGAAGATCACAGCGACGGCGACATCACCGACAGCTTCGCGGTCGTGGTTACCGACATCACCGGGCAGAGCACCAGCGACAGCCTGGACATCGCGATCCTCGATACCGCGCCGGTCGCCAACGCCGACACGCGCAACATCGGCGAAGACACCACCGCGGCACTCGACGGCAACGTCATCGACGGCGCCAGCGACACCGCTGACACCCTGGGGGCGGACGCCACCACGGTCACTGACGTCGATGGCAGCACCGTCACGGCCGATGCCGCCGCAGTCGTCACCGGCGACTACGGCACGCTGACGCTCGAAGCCGACGGCAGCTACAGCTATGTGCTCGACACCACCAATCCGGCCGTGCAGTCGCTGGATGATGGCGAGAGCCTGGCTGACGTCTTCAGCTACACGATCACCGACGCCGATGGCGATACCTCCAGCACCACGCTGACCATCACCGTCGACGGCTCGACCGATGGCGCGCCGACCATCACTGACATCAGTGCCACGGCCGACAACAGCGTCACCGAAGCCACCGGCGACACCGTCACCGGCAGCTTCACGGTCGCGGCCACCGCCGGGATTGCCGCTGTCACCATTGACGGCATCGACATCAGCGACGCCAGCACCACGCCGGTCGTGATCACCACCGATGAAGGCACGCTGACCATCACCGACTATGCGGCTGATGGCACCGTGACCTACAGCTACGTCGAGGATGGCGAGAGCGAAGATCACACCGGCGGCGACATCACCGACAGCTTCACCGTCGTGGTGACCGACATCACCGGGCAGAGCACCAGCGACAGCCTGGACATCGCGATCGTCGACACCGCGCCGACGGCCAATGACGATGCGCGCAGTATCGACGAGGACGCCACCGCTCTCGACGGCAACGTCATCAGTGGCGACAACGACACCACCGATACCCTGGGCGCGGACGCCACCAGCGTGACCAGCGTCACGCCGGACGGCGGGAGTGCGTCCGACGTCACGGCAGATGCCGCCGCAGTCGTCACCGGCAACTACGGCACGCTGACCCTCAACAGTGATGGCAGCTACAGCTATGTGCTGGACAACAGCAATGCCGAGGTCCAGGGCCTGGATGACGGGGCGTCACTGACCGACGTCTTCAGCTACACGATTACCGACGCCGATGGCGATGCCTCCAGCACCACGCTGACCATCACCGTCGACGGCTCCACCGACGGCGTGCCGACCATCACCTCGCTGGATGACCAGTCGGTCACTGAGGCGACCGGCGGCACCGTCACTGACACCTTCCAGGTGGAAGCGGATGCCGGCATCGCCAGCGTCACCGTGAATGGTACTGATATCACCGGCGCGACCGAGACCGATCCGGTCGAGATCACCACCGTCGAAGGTGTCCTGAGCGTGACCGGCTATGACGCCGACATGGGCACCGTGACCTACAGCTACGTCGAGGATGGCGAGAGCGAAGATCACACCGGCGGCGACATCACCGACAGCTTCAGCGTCGTGGTCACCGACATCACCGGGCAGAGCACCAGCGACAGCCTGGACATCGCGATCCTCGATACCGCCCCGGTCGCCAACGCCGATACCCGCAACATCGGTGAAGACACCACCACGGCACTCGACGGCAACGTCATCGACGGCGCCAGCGACACCGCCGACACCCTGGGGGCCGATGCCACCAGCGTGACCAGCGTCACGCCGGACGGCGGGAGTGCGTCCGACGTCACGGCCGATGACGCTGCCGTGGTCGAAGGCACGTACGGCACGCTGACACTCAACAGTGACGGCAGCTACAGCTATGTGCTCGACACCACCAATCCGGCCGTACAGTCGCTGGATGCTGGCGAGAGCCTGGCTGACGTCTTCAGCTACACGATTACCGACGCCGATGGCGATGCCTCCAGCACCACGCTGACCATCACCGTCGACGGCTCGACCGATGGCGTGCCGACCATCACCTCGCTGGATGGCCAGTCGGTCACTGAGGCGACCGGCGGCACCGTCACTGACACCTTCCAGGTGGAAGCGGATGCCGGCATCGCCAGCGTCACCGTGAATGGCACTGACATCACCGGCGCGTCCGAGACCGATCCGGTCGAGATCACCACCGACGAAGGCACCCTGAGCGTGACCGGCTACGACGCCGACAGCGGTGAGGTCACCTATAGCTACGTCGAAGATGGCGAGAGCGAAGATCACACCGGCGGTGACATCACCGACAGCTTCACCGTCGTGGTGACCGACATCACCGGGCAGAGCACCAGCGACAGCCTGGACATCGCGATCGTCGACACCGCGCCGACGGCCAATGACGATGCGCGCAGTATCGACGAGGACGCCACCGCTCTCGACGGCAACGTCATCAGTGGCGACAACGACACCGCCGATATCCTGGGCGCGGATGCCACGACGGTCACCGGTGTTGACGGCAATGCCGTCACGGCTGATGACGCTGCCGTGGTCGAAGGCACGTACGGCACGCTGACACTCAACAGTGACGGCAGCTACAGCTATGTGCTCGACACCACCAGCCCGGCGGTCCAGTCGCTCAATGATGGCGAGACGGAAGAAGACACGTTCACCTACGTGATCACCGACGCCGATGGCGACAGTGATACTGCCACGCTGACCATCACCGTCGAGGGGTCCACCGACGGCGTCCCGACCATCACCGATATCAGCGGTGATGAGGCGGACCACAGCCTCACCGAAGCCACCGGCGACTCCGTCACCGGCAGCTTCACGGTCGCCGCCACTGCCGGCATCGATACCGTCACCGTGAATGGCACTGACATCACCGGCGCGTCCGAGGCCGATCCGGTCGAGCTCACCACCGACGAAGGCACCCTGACCGTGACCGGCTATGACGCCGACAGTGGTGAGGTCACCTATAGCTACGTCGAAGATGGCGCGAGCGAAGATCACACCGACGGCGACATCACCGACAGCTTCACCGTCGTGGTCACCGACATCACCGGGCAGAGCACCAGCGACAGCCTGGACATCGCGATCCTCGATACCGCCCCGGTCGCCAACGCCGATACGCGCAACATCGGTGAGGACACCACCGCGGCACTCGACGGCAACGTCATCGACGGCGCCAGCGACACCGCCGACACCCTGGGGGCCGATGCCACCAGCGTGACCAGCGTCACGCCGGACGGCGGCAGTGCGTCCGACGTCACGGTAGATGCCGCGGCAGTCGTCACCGGCAGCTACGGCACGCTGACCCTCGAAGCCGACGGCAGCTACAGCTATGTGCTCGACACCACCAATCCGGCCGTGCAGTCGCTGGATGATGGCGCGTCACTGACCGACGTCTTCAGCTACACGATCACCGACGCCGATGGCGATGCCTCCAGCACCACGCTGACCATCACCGTCGACGGCTCGACCGATGGCGTGCCGACCATCACCTCGCTGGATGACCAGTCGGTCACTGAGGCGACCGGCGGCACCGTCACTGACACCTTCCAGGTGGAAGCGGATGCCGGCATCGCCAGCGTCACCGTGAATGGCACTGATATCACCGGCGCGACCGAGACCAATCCGGTCGAGATCACCACCGTCGAAGGTGTCCTGAGCGTGACCGGCTACGACGCCGACACGGGCACCGTGACCTACAGCTACGCCGAAGATGGCGCGAGCGAAGATCATACCGACGGCGACATCACCGACAGCTTCACCGTCGTGGTGACCGACATCACCGGGCAGAGCACCAGCGACAGCCTGGACATCGCGATCCTCGATACCGCCCCGGTCGCCAACGCCGATACGCGCAACATCGGTGAGGACACCACCACGGCACTCGACGGCAACGTCATCGACGGCGCCAGCGACACCGCCGACACCCTGGGCGCGGACGCCACCAGCGTGACCAGCGTCACGCCGGACGGCGGCAGTGCGTCCGACGTCACGGCAGATGCCGCGGCAGTCGTCACCGGCAGCTACGGCACGCTGACCCTCGAAGCCGACGGCAGCTACAGCTATGTGCTCGACACCACCAATCCGGCCGTGCAGTCGCTGGATGATGGCGCGTCACTGACCGACGTCTTCAGCTACACGATCACCGACGCCGATGGCGATGCCTCCAGCACCACGCTGACCATCACCGTCGACGGCTCGACCGATGGCGTGCCGACCATCACCTCGCTGGATGACCAGTCGGTCACTGAGGCGACCGGCGGCACCGTCACTGACACCTTCCAGGTGGAAGCGGATGCCGGCATCGCCAGCGTCACCGTGAATGGCACTGATATCACCGGCGCGACCGAGACCGATCCGGTCGAGATCACCACCGTCGAAGGTGTCCTGAGCGTGACCGGCTACGACGCCGACACGGGCACCGTGACCTACAGCTACGCCGAAGATGGCGCGAGCGAAGATCATACCGACGGCGACATCACCGACAGCTTCAGCGTCGTGGTCACCGACATCACCGGGCAGAGCACCAGCGACAGCCTGGACATCGCGATCCTCGATACCGCGCCGGAGGCCAAGGCCGACGCCCGCAACATCGACGAAGACACCACCACGGCACTCGACGGCAACGTCATCGACGGCGCCAGCGACACCGCCGACACCCTGGGGGCCGATGCCACCAGCGTGACCAGCGTCACGCCGGACGGCGGCAGTGCGTCCGACGTCACCGCGGATGATGCGGCAGTCGTCACCGGCAGCTACGGCACGCTGACCCTCGAAGCCGACGGCAGCTACAGCTATGTGCTCGACACCACCAATCCGGCCGTGCAGTCGCTGGATGATGGCGAGAGCCTGGCTGACGTCTTCAGCTACACGATCACCGACGCCGATGGCGATGCCTCCAGCACCACGCTGACCATCACCGTCGACGGCTCGACCGATGGCGTGCCGACCATCACCTCGCTGGATGACCAGTCGGTCACTGAGGCGACCGGCGGCACCGTCACTGACACCTTCCAGGTGGAAGCGGATGCCGGCATCGCCAGCGTCACCGTGAATGGCACTGATATCACCGGCGCGACCGAGACCGATCCGGTCGAGATCACCACCGTCGAAGGTGTCCTGAGCGTGACCGGCTACGACGCCGACACGGGTGAGGTCACCTATAGCTACGTCGAAGATGGCGCGAGCGAAGATCACACCGACGGCGACATCACCGACAGCTTCAGCGTCGTGGTCACCGACATCACCGGGCAGAGCACCAGCGACAGCCTGGACATCGCGATCCTCGATACCGCCCCGGTCGCCAACGCCGATACGCGCAACATCGGTGAGGACACCACCGCGGCACTCGACGGCAACGTCATCGACGGCGCCAGCGACACCGCCGACACCCTGGGGGCCGATGCCACCAGCGTGACCAGCGTCACGCCGGACGGCGGCAGTGCGTCCGACGTCACGGCAGATGCCGCGGCAGTCGTCACCGGCAGCTACGGCACGCTGACCCTCGAAGCCGACGGCAGCTACAGCTATGTGCTCGACACCACCAGCCCGGCGGTCCAGTCGCTCAATGATGGCGAGACGGAAGAAGACACGTTCACCTACGTGATCACCGACGCCGATGGCGACAGTGATACTGCCACGCTGACCATCACCGTCGAGGGGTCCACCGACGGCGTCCCGACCATCACCGATATCAGCGGTGATGAGGCGGACCACAGCCTCACCGAAGCCACCGGCGACTCCGTCACCGGCAGCTTCACGGTCGCCGCCACTGCCGGCATCGATACCGTCACCGTGAATGGCACTGACATCACCGGCGCGTCCGAGGCCGATCCGGTCGAGCTCACCACCGACGAAGGCACCCTGACCGTGACCGGCTATGACGCCGACAGCGGTGAGGTCACCTATAGCTACGTCGAAGATGGCGAGAGCGAAGATCACACCGGCGGTGACATCACCGACAGCTTCACCGTCGTGGTGACCGACATCACCGGGCAGAGCACCAGCGACAGCCTGGACATCGCGATCGTCGACACCGCGCCGACGGCCAATGACGATGCGCGCAGTATCGACGAGGACGCCACCGCTCTCGACGGCAACGTCATCAGTGGCGACAACGACACCGCCGATATCCTGGGCGCGGATGCCACGACGGTCACCGGTGTTGACGGCAATGCCGTCACGGCTGATGACGCTGCCGTGGTCGAAGGCACGTACGGCACGCTGACACTCAACAGTGACGGCAGCTACAGCTATGTGCTCGACACCACCAGCCCGGCGGTCCAGTCGCTCAATGATGGCGAGACGGAAGAAGACACGTTCACCTACGTGATCACCGACGCCGATGGCGACAGTGATACTGCCACGCTGACCATCACCGTCGAGGGGTCCACCGACGGCGTCCCGACCATCACCGATATCAGCGGTGATGAGGCGGACCACAGCCTCACCGAAGCCACCGGCGACTCCGTCACCGGCAGCTTCACGGTCGCCACCACTGCCGGCATCGATACCGTCACCGTGAATGGCACTGACATCACCGGCGCGTCCGAGGCCGATCCGGTCGAGCTCACCACCGACGAAGGCACCCTGACCGTGACCGGCTATGACGCCGACACGGGCACCGTGACCTACAGCTACGTCGAGGATGGCGAGAGCGAAGATCACACCGGCGGCGACATCACCGACAGCTTCACCGTCGTGGTGACCGACATCACCGGGCAGAGCACCAGCGACAGCCTGGACATCGCGATCGTCGACACCGCGCCGACGGCCAATGACGATGCGCGCAGTATCGACGAGGACGCCACCGCTCTCGACGGCAACGTCATCAGTGGCGACAACGACACCGCCGATACCCTGGGCGCGGATGCCACGACGGTCACCGGTGTTGACGGCAATGCCGTCACGGCTGATGACGCTGCCGTGGTCGAAGGCACGTACGGCACGCTGACACTCAACAGTGACGGCAGCTACAGCTATGTGCTCGACACCACCAGCCCGGCGGTCCAGTCGCTCAATGATGGCGAGACGGAAGAAGACACGTTCACCTACGTGATCACCGACGCCGATGGCGACAGTGATACTGCCACGCTGACCATCACCGTCGAGGGGTCCACCGACGGCGTCCCGACCATCACCGATATCAGCGGTGATGAGGCGGACCACAGCCTCACCGAAGCCACCGGCGACTCCGTCACCGGCAGCTTCACGGTCGCCGCCACTGCCGGCATCGATACCGTCACCGTGAATGGCACTGACATCACCGGCGCGTCCGAGGCCGATCCGGTCGAGCTCACCACCGACGAAGGCACCCTGACCGTGACCGGCTATGACGCCGACAGCGGTGAGGTCACCTATAGCTACGTCGAAGATGGCGAGAGCGAAGATCACACCGGCGGTGACATCACCGACAGCTTCACCGTCGTGGTGACCGACATCACCGGGCAGAGCACCAGCGACAGCCTGGACATCGCGATCGTCGACACCGCGCCGACGGCCAATGACGATGCGCGCAGTATCGACGAGGACGCCACCGCTCTCGACGGCAACGTCATCAGTGGCGACAACGACACCGCCGATATCCTGGGCGCGGATGCCACGACGGTCACCGGTGTTGACGGCAATGCCGTCACGGCTGATGACGCTGCCGTGGTCGAAGGCACGTACGGCACGCTGACACTCAACAGTGACGGCAGCTACAGCTATGTGCTCGACACCACCAGCCCGGCGGTCCAGTCGCTCAATGATGGCGAGACGGAAGAAGACACGTTCACCTACGTGATCACCGACGCCGATGGCGACAGTGATACTGCCACGCTGACCATCACCGTCGAGGGGTCCACCGACGGCGTCCCGACCATCACCGATATCAGCGGTGATGAGGCGGACCACAGCCTCACCGAAGCCACCGGCGACTCCGTCACCGGCAGCTTCACGGTCGCCGCCACTGCCGGCATCGATACCGTCACCGTGAATGGCACTGACATCACCGGCGCGTCCGAGGCCGATCCGGTCGAGCTCACCACCGACGAAGGCACCCTGACCGTGACCGGCTATGACGCCGACAGCGGTGAGGTCACCTATAGCTACGTCGAAGATGGCGAGAGCGAAGATCACACCGGCGGTGACATCACCGACAGCTTCACCGTCGTGGTGACCGACATCACCGGGCAGAGCACCAGCGACAGCCTGGACATCGCGATCGTCGACACCGCGCCGACGGCCAATGACGATGCGCGCAGTATCGACGAGGACGCCACCGCTCTCGACGGCAACGTCATCAGTGGCGACAACGACACCGCCGATATCCTGGGCGCGGATGCCACGACGGTCACCGGTGTTGACGGCAATGCCGTCACGGCTGATGACGCTGCCGTGGTCGAAGGCACGTACGGCACGCTGACACTCAACAGTGACGGCAGCTACAGCTATGTGCTCGACACCACCAGCCCGGCGGTCCAGTCGCTCAATGATGGCGAGACGGAAGAAGACACGTTCACCTACGTGATCACCGACGCCGATGGCGACAGTGATACTGCCACGCTGACCATCACCGTCGAGGGGTCCACCGACGGCGTCCCGACCATCACCGATATCAGCGGTGATGAGGCGGACCACAGCCTCACCGAAGCCACCGGCGACTCCGTCACCGGCAGCTTCACGGTCGCCGCCACTGCCGGCATCGATACCGTCACCGTGAATGGCACTGACATCACCGGCGCGTCCGAGGCCGATCCGGTCGAGCTCACCACCGACGAAGGCACCCTGACCGTGACCGGCTATAACGCCGATACGGGCACCGTAACGTACCGCTACGTCGAGGATGGCGAGACCGAGGATCACTCGGGCGGCGACATCACCGACAGCTTCGCGGTCGTGGTCACCGACATCACGAACGCCAGCACCACGGACAGTCTCGACATCGCGATCGTCGACACCGTCCCGACGGCCAATGCCGACACCGGCACCATCGCCGAGGACACCTCTGACGCCCTGACCGGCAATGTCATCAGCGGAGTCGGTGACAGCACGGATGCCGATGCGGCCGCCGATGCCCTGGGCAGCGACACGCCGACCACGGTCACCGGTGTCGTGAAAGGCCGCCTGGAAGACGATGACGCGCTTGCGGACAACGTCAACAACACGGCCGGCACCGAGATCACCGGCGACTACGGCACGCTGACCCTCAACAGTGACGGCAGCTACAGCTACGCGCTGGACAACAGCAATGCCGAGGTCCAGTCGCTGGACGATGACAGCGACCCGCTGAGCGACGTCTTCACCTACGGCATCACCGATGCCGATGGCGATGTCTCCCGCACCACGCTGACCATCACCGTCACGGGGTCGACCGATGCCGCGCCGGTCATCACCGGCATCAGCGGCACGGACGACAACAGCGTCACCGAAGCCACCGGCGACACCGTCACCGGCAGCTTCACGGTCGCCGCCACTGCCGGGATTGCCACGGTCACCATTGCTGGCGTCGATGCGGATACGCCGGTCGACATCACCAATGCGACCGAGGCCAACCCGGTGGTCATCGAGGGGAGCGAAGGCACCCTGAGCGTGACCGGCTATGACGCTGGCACCGGTGAGGTGACCTACCGCTACGTCGAGGATGGCGAGACCGAGGATCACTCGGGCGGCGACATCACCGACAGCTTCGCGGTCGTGGTCACCGACATCACGAACGCCAGCACCACGGACAGTCTCGACATCGCGATCGTCGACACCGTCCCGACGGCCAATGCCGACACCGGCACCATCGCCGAGGACGCCTCTGACGCCCTGACCGGCAATGTCATCAGCGGAGTCGGTGACAGCACGGATGCCGATGCGGCCGCCGATGCCCTGGGCAGCGACACGCCGACCACGGTCACCGGTGTCGTGAAAGGCCGCCTGGAAGACGATGACGCGCTTGCGGACAACGTCAACGACACGGCCGGCACCGAGATCACCGGCGACTACGGCACGCTGACCCTCAACAGTGACGGCAGCTACAGCTACGCGCTGGACAACAGCAATGCCGAGGTCCAGTCGCTGGACGATGACAGCGACCCGCTGAGCGACGTCTTCACCTACGGCATCACCGATGCCGATGGCGATGTCTCCCGCACCACGCTGACCATCACCGTCACGGGGTCGACCGATGCCGCGCCGGTCATCACCGGCATCAGCGGCACGGACGACAACAGCGTCACCGAAGCCACCGGCGATACCGTCACTGACACCTTCGAGGTGGAAGCGGATGCCGGCATCGCCAGCGTCACCATCAATGGCACGGATATCACTTCGGCGTCAGTGGATAATCCCATCGTGATTCCGGGTGCGGCTGATGACGAAGGTACGCTGACCATCACTGGCTATGATTCCGGCACTGTGTCCTACACCTATGTGGAGGATGGCACGGCTGCGGATCACTCGGCTGGCGACGATAGCGTGTTCGACAACTACGCCGTGGTCGTCACTGACCTGGCTGGGCAGAGCACCAGCGACAGTCTTGACGTCAAGATTCTGGATACCGCGCCGACGGCCAAGCCGGATGAGCGCGATATTGATGAAGATGCGACGGACGAGCTCACGGGCAACGTGATCGACGGTGCCAATGACAATGAGGACGTCCTGGGTGCAGATGCGCCATTCATGGTCTGCAAACTGAACGATACTGGGATTGCCGACGGCGGCAGTGCCACGGTCACGGGCGACTACGGCACTCTGACGCTCAACAGTGACGGCAGCTATACCTACGTTCTGGATACCACCAAGACGCAGTCTCTGGCAGAGAATGAACCGGCGGAAGATGTCTTCACCTATGTGCTGGAAGACAGCGATGGCGACTATTCCAGCACTACGCTGACCATCAATATCACGGGCTCGGCCGACGCAGTGCCGGTCATCACGCTGGCTGACAAGGAAGTGACCGAGGCCACGGGTGAGACGGTCACTGACACCTTCGAGGTGGCAGCGGATGCCGGCATCGCCAGCGTTACCATCAATGGCACGGATATCACTTCGGCGTCAGTGGATAACCCCATCGTGATCCCGGGCGCGACTGATGACGAAGGCACGCTGACCATCACGGGCTACGATGCCGGCACCGTGTCCTACACCTATGTGGAGGATGGCACGGCTGCGGATCACTCGGCTGGCGACGATAGCGTGTTCGACAACTACGCCGTGGTCGTCACTGACCTGGCTGGGCAGAGCACCAGCGACAGTCTTGACGTCAAGATTCTAGATACCGCGCCGACGGCCAAGCCGGATGAGCGCGATATTGATGAAGATGCGACGGACGAGCTCACGGGCAACGTGATCGACGGTGCCAATGACAATGAGGACGTCCTGGGTGCAGATGCGCCATTCATGGTCTGCAAACTGAACGATACCGGGATTGCCGACGGCGGCAGTGCCACGGTCACGGGCGACTACGGCACTCTGACGCTCAACAGTGACGGCAGCTATACCTACGTTCTGGATACCACCAAGACGCAGTCTCTGGCAGAGAATGAACCGGCGGAAGATGTCTTCACCTATGTGCTGGAAGACAGCGATGGCGACTATTCCAGCACTACGCTGACCATCAATATCACGGGCTCGGCCGACGCAGTGCCGGTCATCACGCTGGCTGACAAGGAAGTGACCGAGGCCACGGGTGAGACGGTCACTGACACCTTCGAGGTGGCAGCGGATGCCGGCATCGCCAGCGTTACCATCAATGGCACGGATATCACTTCGGCGTCAGTGGATAACCCCATCGTGATCCCGGGCGCGACTGATGACGAAGGCACGCTGACCATCACGGGCTACGATGCCGGCACCGTGTCCTACACCTATGTGGAGGATGGCACGGCTGCGGATCACTCGGCTGGCGACGATAGCGTGTTCGACAACTACGCCGTGGTCGTCACTGACCTGGCTGGGCAGAGCACCAGCGACAGTCTTGACGTCAAGATTCTAGATACCGCGCCGACGGCCAAGCCGGATGAGCGCGATATTGATGAAGATGCGACGGACGAGCTCACGGGCAACGTGATCGACGGTGCCAATGACAATGAGGACGTCCTGGGTGCAGATGCGCCATTCATGGTCTGCAAACTGAACGATACCGGGATTGCCGACGGCGGCAGTGCCACGGTCACGGGCGACTACGGCACTCTGACGCTCAACAGTGACGGCAGCTATACCTACGTTCTGGATACCACCAAGACGCAGTCTCTGGCAGAGAATGAACCGGCGGAAGATGTCTTCACCTATGTGCTGGAAGACAGCGATGGCGACTATTCCAGCACTACGCTGACCATCAATATCACGGGCTCGGCCGACGCAGTGCCGGTCATCACGCTGGCTGACAAGGAAGTGACCGAGGCCACGGGTGAGACGGTCACTGACACCTTCGAGGTGGCAGCGGATGCCGGCATCGCCAGCGTTACCATCAATGGCACGGATATCACTTCGGCGTCAGTGGATAACCCCATCGTGATCCCGGGCGCGACTGATGACGAAGGCACGCTGACCATCACGGGCTACGATGCCGGCACCGTGTCCTACACCTATGTGGAGGATGGCACGGCTGCGGATCACTCGGCTGGCGACGATAGCGTGTTCGACAACTACGCCGTGGTCGTCACTGACCTGGCCGGGCAGAGCACCAGCGACAGCCTTGACGTCAAGATTCTGGATACCGCGCCTGTCGCCAATGACGACACCTACACCATTCGCGAAGATGATACGTCTCCGGATGGTGAGCCGGTGATCAACACCAGTGTCATTTTCAGTGTTGTCGGCGGCGGACAGGATGAGCTAGGCGCTGATGGCGTGACCATCACGCATCTCGATGGCATTTCACTGGCAGACAATGAGGGTAGCGTTACCGTCGATGGCAGCTACGGTAGCTTGACCATCAATACCGATGGCACCTTCAGTTATGACCTTGATGATGCGCGCGCTCAGGCACTGGGTGCCGGTGACCTCGTCAAGGAAGTATTCGAGTACACCATCCTGGATGCGGATGGCGACTCGGATACCGCCGACATCACCATCAATGTCCAGGGCTTGAATGACAAGCCGGTGGCCTATGACGACGGTCCGATAGTGGTCGAGGAAGATACTCCGGTCAGCGGCAACGTCCTGAACAACGACGTCGACGCCGATGGTGATGAGTTGAGCGTCGTCAGCTTCACTGTTGACGGGGTTATGTACGACCCGGGCAAGACAGCGGATCTTGGCGAAGTCGGCACACTTCTGATCAATGCTGACGGTACCTTCACCTTCACGCCCGGTGAGAATTACAACGGTCCGGTACCCGACACCACTTATGTGATCACGGATGGCACCGAGTTCGATGAAGCCATTCTCAGCTTCGAGGACGTCGCAGCGATTGATGACCCTGTCGTCATCAGTGCCGATGATGGCGCTGTTGCCGAAGATGGTGTGACGGAAGCTTCAGGTACGCTGACCGCGACCGATGTCGATAGTGATGCGCCGACGTTCACGCCGGCCACTGACGACAGCAGTCTCTACGGTACCTTCGCCGTCGATTCCGACGGCAACTGGACCTATACGCTGGATAACGACACTGCCGCTGTGCAGGGGCTGACATCTGCCGACACGATCAATGAGCAGTACATCGTGCAGCTCAGCGATGGCTCCAGCACGACAGTGGATATCGTCATCAAGGGAACTGATGATGCGCTGCCGGTCATCCGTTCACTGGAAGACCAGTCCGTCACCGAAGCGACCGGAAGCACGCTCACCAATACCTTTACCGTGTCAGCTGCAGCAGGTATCGCGGCAGTGACGATTGCTGGCGTGGATATCACGGATGCCAGCACCACACCGGTAGTGATCTCCAATCCAGATGGTGAAGGCACGCTGACCGTGACCGGCTACGATGCCGACAGTGGTGAGGTCACCTACACCTATGTGGAAGATGGCACAGCGGCTGATCACACAGATGGCGATGACAGCGTCGTCGATGGTTTCACCGTCGTAGTGACGGATCTGGCAGGCCAGAGCACCAGTGACAGTCTCGATGTCACGGTGCTGGATACGGCACCGGTAGCCAACGCTGATACGCGCAGCATTGGCGAGAATCTCAATTCTGCCATCACCGGCAATGTCGTGGAGGGCACATCGGCGACTGCCGATACTCTGGGTGCCGATGCGGTAATCGTGACTGCCGTCATCGCCGGAGCGGAGACTGCCCCGGTGAGCGATGGCGCGGCGGCCGTGATCACGGGTGAGCACGGCGAGCTGACCCTGGCGGCGGATGGCTCCTACAGCTATCAGTCAGCACGCGACGACCTGCAGTACCTGGCGGCCGGTGAGTCGGTCACGGACGTCTATACCTACGTGATCACGGATGCTGACGGTGATACTGCCACTACCACGCTGACCATCACCATCAAAGGTAGCAACGATGCGCCGGAGATAAGTGTCAGCAGTGGCGACAGTGCCGCCGCCAGCCTGACGGAGGCGGGTGCACCGCTGAGTGCCAGCGGGACTCTGTCGGTGGATGACGTGGATCTCAGCAATAGCGTGACGCCGAGCGTTACCGGCGTCTCCAGTGATGGCGACACCGGTACGCTGGACAACGATGACCTGCTTGCGCTGCTGGGCGTGGATACCGGGGCCATCATCGATGACGAGAGTACTGAAGGTACGCTCAACTGGTCCTTCGACAGCAGTGCTGCCGGGGAAAGCTTCGACTACCTGTCTGCAGGCGAGTCGCTGGTCCTGACCTACACCGTCACTGTCACGGATACGGCGGGAGCGACAGCTACCCAGGATGTCACCATTACCATTCAGGGGACGAATGATGCCCCGGTGGTGACTGCGACTGAAGGCCGCGTCAGCGAAGAAGGGCTTGAAGGCGGTATCGCCGACAGTGATGCGGCTGATGGCTTCACGGATACCACCGATGCCACCACCGTCACCGGTACGGTTTCCGTCACGGATGTCGACAGTGACAGCCTGTCGCTGGTATTGACGGCTCCTGCCACGGCCATCACCTCCGGTGGCAGTGCGGTGATCTGGTCCGGCAGCGGCACCCAGTCAATGGTGGCAACCGATGCTGATGGCAATGAGGTCGCGACGGTGACCATCGATGACAGCGGCGCCTATACCTTCACTCTGAGTCAGGCGGTCGATCACTCGGGTGATGGTGAAGATGTCCTGTCTCTGGACTTCGGTGTGCTCGCAACGGATAGCGAAGGCGCCAGCTCCACCGGCACGCTGACCATCGGCATCGAGGATGATGCACCCGAGCAGCAGGAAGCGCAGAGCTTCTCGTCCACCCTGGTGGATACCAACCTGACTATCATGCTTGATGTGTCTGGCTCCATGGGGGAGGACGATGGCATAAATGGTGAGACTCGCCTTCAGAGCGCTATCGACTCAATCAAGACCTTGATCGGGGCCTATGACGACTTTGGTGATGTTCGTATCAATCTAGTGACGTTCTCGACAGTGGCTACAGCGCAAGAAGCGTGGCTGAGTGTCGATGAAGTCGTGGACATCCTGGACGATCTTGTGGCGGCTGGTGTCACTAACTATGACTCCGCCTTGGCTGCTGCTATGGAGAACTATTCTCAAGATGGAGCATTGGAAAACGCGCAAAGCATTTCCTACTTCTTCTCTGATGGTAGCCCCAATTATGGTGATGGAGACTCCAGCCAGTTAGATGTACTCGTCGGAAATACCGTCTACTACAGTGATAGAGGGATTTCTCCGCAAGAAGAAGAAATCTGGACTGACTTCCTGGTTGAAAATGGCGTCAAGTCTTATGCAATAGGTTTGGGTGAAGGTGTCACTGAGGACAACCTGAACCCCATTGCCTATGACGGCTCAGCTGATGAAGATATTGATGCCGCTATCGTCACCAGTTTCTCGGACCTCGATGATAGTCTGGCCGCGACCGTGCAATCGCCTGTCAGTGGTCAGCTTGTCTCGGGCAGCTCCGTGGATGGCAGTCTGCTGGGAGCGGATGGCGGTTATCTGCAATCGGTCACCGTGGATGGCACGACCTACAGTTATGATCCGGTTACCAACACCGTGTCTGCTACGGGGTCGGACAACAGCAGCTACGATGCGGACAGCCTGGAGTTGATCATCTCGACAGACCTGGGTGGCAGCATGCTGTTCAATCTGGGGAGCGGTGACTTCACCTACACGCCCCCGGATAACGTCAGCGAGCGCTCCACGGACAGCTTCGATTACGTGACGGTCGACAATGACGGGGATACCAACGCCTCAAGTGTCAGTATCGATGTCGACAAGCTGGCCGTGGTCATCGGCACCGATGGCAACGACACCCTGACGGGCGATGGAGATGGCCCGTTCTATGCGGACTATCTGGTTGGCCAGGGCGGCAATGACACCCTGAGCGGTGGCGAGGGCAGTGATCGTCTGGAAGGCGGCAGCGGCAACGATACGCTGAGAGGCGGCACCGGCAACGATATCCTCTCTGGTGGTGAGGGCGATGATCTTCTGGTCGGAGGTGCCGGCAATGACATCCTGACCGGCGGCGATGGTGCCGACACCTTCCAGTGGCTGAGCGGTCATGACATCAACAGCGAAGGCGGCATGGCGACGGATACCATCACTGACTTCAGTGTCGCGGATGGCGATGTCATCGATCTGTCCGATCTGCTTCAGTCCAACGATGATGCCGATACGCTCTCGAGCTTCCTGCACTTCGAGTCAGACGGAGAAGGTGGCACCAATATCGAGATCAGTGTCGATGGATCCGACGGCAGCAATATCACGCAAGAGATCAATCTGCAGGATGTCGACCTGACATCAGGTGGCGACACGGATACGCAGATTATTCAATCTCTGCTCGACAGCAACAGTCTCAAGACGAACGTTGACGGCTGAATCGATGTGATAGGGGAGATGGCTTAGGCTGTCTCCCCTTGCTGTATTAGACTTTGCCGTAGAGACATCTGCGAAGTGCCCTACTAAGGAGGACAGGTTGAGCGATCAACCCACGCCATTAAGACCGGAGCCCGTTGGCGAGAGGGAAGGCGACCCCCTTCTCAATGCGCTGGTCTTCATGGCGCGTTACCACGGCAATCCCAGATCTGCAGCAGTGCTGGTCGATGGTCTTCCCATGGAGGAAGGCCGTCTTCCCCTGGCGCTTGTCAGTCGTGCCGCGGCACGTGCCAATCTGAGTGCCAAACTGGTCAACCAGCAGATCACGGCCATCAGCGACATGCTGATGCCGTGCATTCTGATACTCAAGGAAGAGCGTGCTGTCGTCTTGCTGGAGGTCGACAACGACGCAGGCAAGGCCAGGATTCATCAGCCTGAGGCCGATGGTGATGAGCTGGTCGACATCGAGTCTCTGGCTGAGCGTCATGATGGGCGTGTCGTCTATCTCAAGCAGGAGCACCGCTTTGATGAACGCGCACCGGAAACGCTCAAGCAGAGCGATGGCCATTGGTTCTGGTCAACGCTGAAGCTGTCGCGGCCGATCTATCGTGACGTGATTCTGGCGTCGATATTGATCAACCTGTTTGCCGTGGCATCGCCACTGTTCGTGATGAACGCCTATGACAAGGTCGTGCCCAACCTGGCCTTCAACACGCTGTGGGTCTTGGCGACGGGTATGGCGATCATCATGGTGTTCGACTTCGTGATGCGCCAGACACGCGCCTACTTCATGGACACGGCCGGCAAGAAGTCAGAGGTGTTGCTGACCTCGAAGCTCTTCTCCAAGACCATGAACCTGCGGATGGAAGCGCGTCCCGGCTCCGTCGGTGGCTATGTGAAGCACCTGCAGGAGTTCGATTCGATCCGCGAGTTCTTTACCTCCGCGACCCTGACCACCCTGGTCGATCTGCCGTTTGCCCTGCTGTTCCTGCTGGTGATCTGGATCGTGGCGGGGCCATTGGTTCTGGTGCCCTTCGCCGCGCTCGTGATCCTGCTTGTCTACAGTCTGGCGATCCAGAAACCGCTGCGCAGCAGTATCGAGCAGGGGTCGCGCCTGGCGACGGAACGCAATGCGCGCCTCGTCGAAGCCGTCTCCGGCCTCGAGAGCCTCAAGCTGGCCAATGCTCAGGGCGAAACCCAGCGTCGATATGAACGCGCCGTCGGGCAGATCGCGCATTGGGGGGTGAAAAGCCGCAACCTGACGACCTCTGTCAGCTCGTTGAGCATGTCGCTGACACAAGCCACCACGGTGGCGCTGGTCGTGTTCGGGGTCTATCTGATCGCGGATGCACGCCTGTCTGTCGGTGGCTTGATTGCCGCGGTCATGCTGTCCGGGCGTGCGTTGCAGCCGCTGGGGCAGTTGGCGTTGCTGATCACGCGCATCGGCCAGACTCGCAGTGCCATGAGTGCGCTTGAGCAGATCATGGCATTGCCGGAAGAGTCGGAAGATCGTCGTTACGTTCACCGCGAGCACCTGCAGATGCGCATCGAATTCGACCGCGTCGGCTTTGCCTATGCGCCGAATACGCCGCCTGCCGTGTCGGATATCTCATTGACCATCAATCCAGGTGAGAGGATCGCGATCATCGGGCGTATCGGTGCTGGCAAGAGTACCTTGCAGCGTCTTGTCTCTGGCCTGTATCGCGCCACGGCGGGCAGCGTTCGAATCGATGGACTGGATCTCAATCAGCTGCATCCCGCCGACGTACGTCGGCATATCGGTCATGCGGGCCAGGACAGTTCACTGTTCTTCGGCTCCATTCGCGACAACATCACCCTCGGCCAACCACACGCCAGTGATGTACAGGTCGACCTCGCGGCTGATGCCTCCGGTGTGACCGAATTCACTCGTCATCACCCTGAAGGACTGGACCGTCAGGTGGGTGAGGGTGGGCGCATGCTCTCCAGCGGTCAGCGTCAGACGGTCTTGCTGGCACGCGCACTCTTGATGCGTCCTCCGCTCTTGCTGCTCGATGAGCCCGGGTCGCACATGGATAACCGCGCCGAGCTGCGCCTGCGCAGAATGCTCAAGTCCCTGCCACGCAGCCAGACGCTGCTGCTGGTCACCCACAAGAGCAGCATGCTCGACGTGGTAGACCGCGTCATCGTCATGGAAGGAGGGCGCATCGTCGCCGATGGTCCCAAGCAGCAGGTGCTGAGCGCCCTGAATGAAGGCCGTGTCGCTGGGCGCAAGCAGGAGGTGAATCGTGGCTAAGGCACCGATTGAGCAGCGTGACCTTCACCATCTCGACGATGTCAGCTCGGCCGTGTTGCTGGCGACTCCCTGGAAGTCGCGCATCCTGATCTGGATGGTGCTCGCATTCGTGGTCATCTTCATCATCTGGGCCAGCCAGGCGAGTCTGGAGGTCGTCACGCGCGGGTCCGGCAAGGTCGTGCCCTCGACGCACTTGCAGGTCGTCCAGAACCTGGAAGGCGGTATCGTGCGCGAGATCTATATCAAGGAAGGTCAGGTCGTCTCGGCGGGGGAGCCACTGCTGCGCATCGATGACACCAGTGCAGGTTCCGATCTGCGCGAGCGTGTCTCGACCCTCGATGGCCTGCAGGCCACCATCATGCAGTACGACACCGAGCTTGATTCCATCGAGGTCAACGCCTCCGCGGATGCCTGGAAGGATCAGGTGAGCGTGAAGAATATCGAGTTGCCGTTCGACGAAGAATTCAAGGCGCGCAGTCCAGCTCTGGTGTCGCGTGCGATGACGGCATATCGCACGCATCTGAATCAGCTCAACAGTGGCCTCAATGGCGCGCGTGAACAGATTCTGCAGAAAGAACAGGAGTTGCGTGAGTTGAGATCGCGCATCAACAGTCTCGAGCGCAGCTATCAACTGTCACGTCGCGAGCTCGGCATGACGGCCCCGCTGGTGCGTGAAGGCGTGGTCTCTCAGGTGGACCTTCTCAAGATCCAGCGTGAGGTCAACGACCTGCGGGGTGATCTTGAGTCGGCGCGTCTGGCCGTGCCGGGCAAGCAATCGGAGCTGGATGAGGCCATCTCGAATCGGGTCGGCGTCGCGCAGGAATTCCGCTCACGTGCCGCGGAAGAGCTCGCCAAGACCCAGGCGGATCTGGGTCGCTTGCGTGAGGGGCGCACCAGTCTTCAGGACCGACTCGATCGTACTTTGGTGACCTCTCCGGTTCAGGGCGCCATCAAGACGCTGAATATCAATACCATAGGCGGCGTCATCGAGCCCGGGGAAGACCTGATGGAGATTGTTCCCATCGAGGATCAGCTGCTGGTTCAGGCGCGAGTCGCTCCCAAGGACATCGGCTTTCTGAGAATCGGACAGCCGGCCGTCGTCAAGTTATCTGCCTACGATTTCACCATCTACGGTGGATTGGAAGGCAAGGTCGATCAGATCAGTGCGGATACTGTGCAGGATGAAGAAGGCAACAGTTTCTACGAGATCAAGGTGCTGACGGAGCAGAACCACCTTGGAAGTGACTCGGATCCGCTCACGATCATCCCGGGCATGCAGGCCAGTGTCGATGTGATCACTGGCAATCAGACCGTACTGCAATATCTGATGAAGCCGATTCTGCGCGCCAGGCAAGGTGCCTTGCGTGAACGTTGATCAAGGATTTGATGGATTCGAGGGTAACTCATAATGAAAAAGACACTCTTGGCGTTGAGCATCGCCGCAGGGATGGGGTTTGGCGTTCAGGCTTCGGCTGCGACTCTTGAAGAGGCCGTATCCCGAGCGGTAATGGAAAACCCGCGCACGCGCGTTCAGGTTTCACGTCACATCCAGCGACTCGAAGAAGCGGAAACCCAGCGCGGGGCGTATCGCCCGACAGTGGATCTGACCGGTCGTCTGGGCTATGGCAAGTTCGACTCGGAAGATGACGGCGTCAATGACGATGACGACTGGCACGATTACACGCGCCTTGATCTGACCATCCGTCAGCTGCTCTGGGACGGCAACACGACAATCGAGCGCATTCGCCAGGCCGAGACAGAGGCGGACTACCAGCGCCTGCAGGTTGCGGCCGAGGCCAATGACATCGCGCTGGATACGGCCGGTGCCTATCTGCAGGTCATGCGTGATGAGCTGATTCTCAAGTACGCACAAGCCAATCTCGAGGCTCACCGTCGTATCTCGAATGATATCGGGCGGCGTGCGGAATCCGGCCTCGGTGCGCGCAGTGACGTGCGTCAGGTGGATGGTCGTCTGGCCAATGCCGAAGCCAGCGTGCTGTCATCGATCAACAATCTCGAGGATTCCCGCTCTGCCTATCTGCGTCTGGTGGGTGAGATGCCGTCGGACCTCAGCATGCCGGGCATCGACACCAGCCTGCTCAGCGAGGATGTCGAGAGCGCCTACGTGCAGGCCAATCAGCGCAACCCGCTGTTGGCGGCAGCGCGGGTCTCCATTGATGCTGCACGCCATGAAGTGAACGCCGAGAAGGGCGATAACTACCCCGAGTTCAGTCTCGAGGGCAATCGCACGCTGGACAATGATTATGACCAGGACAAGAGCAAGTCAGACGACTGGAGTGTCGAACTGGTCATGCGCTACAACCTGTATCGTGGTGGCCGTGATCAGTCCGAGATCCGCGGTCGTCAGGCAGCGCTGGAAGCGGTCGAGCACGACAATGATCGCGTGATGCGCGATGTGCGTGACGAGATTCGTCTGGCATGGAATGCCCGCGAGAACCTCAAGCGTCAGATCGATTACCTGGAAAGTTATGTGCGTGCCGCGACCGATACCCGCGAGAGTTATCGCAAGCAATTCGATATCGGGCGCCGCACATTGCTGGACCTTCTGGATAGCGAGAGTGAGCTGTTCACCTCTCAACAGAACCTGATTCGCGCCCGTTTTGATCTGGAAACCGCCAACTATCGCCTGCTGTCGGCGACCGGCGCTCTGCTGGATTCCATGAATGTTGCCGTCCCCGTCCAACAACAGGGCTAAGCCACCCACGGCGCTCCCGAACCCTGGGTGCGCCGTTGCCATGCTGATGGTTGATGAGGAAATCAGATGAGTCTTTCGCGCCGCCTGTTTACCTTGATGTTGCTGGTATTGTTGGGGTTCTCCCTCGGTATCTTCTTCATCCAGGTCAACAACACCCGTGATGCACTGGCCGAACGACAACGCGTCGAACTCTCGAATCTCGCCCAGAGCCTGAGTCTCGCGCTGGTGCCACATGTAGAGCTTGGCGATGCCGCCAGTGCCGAAGCCCTGATACGTGCCACGGTGGATGGTGGTCATGTGCGCGATGCCAGGCTGGAGAGCGTGGCCATCGCGACGCCTATCGCTTTCAATGTCGTGCGCGAGAGTCTGGCACCGCAGTGGTTTCGTGACCTGATTCCCATGCCGGTGGAATCGGCGAGCCGCGAGCTGCCGGGTGGCTGGGCGTCGCTGGGCACGATCAGCCTGACCGGCGAATCTGCCCAGGGCTATGACCAGCTCTGGCAGCTGGCCAAGCGTCTGGCGCTGTGGCTGTTGCTCGGCGGTCTGATCACGCTGCTGATTGCCTCATTGGTTATGCGTCGTCTGCTGCGCCCGCTGGAGCGTCTATCGTCTCGCCTCAATGAGATGGAGACGCAGCGCTTCGACGCGCCGCTGGAAGAGACCAGCGTGGCGGAGCTCAAGGGCATCACCTCGGCGGTCAATCGTCTTGGGCAGCGCCTGCAGACCCAGTTCGAGGCTCAGGCCGCGCAGTTGGCGCGTCTGCAGCGCCAGGCGGAAGAAGACTCGGTATCGGGGCTTGGCAATCGTGGCTATTTGAACCGAGCGGTCGATGAGTGGCTGAGCGAGCCGATGGGTGGCAGCTTCGCGCTGCTGCGCGTGTCGCATATCAAGGTGGTGTATCGCGAGCAGGGCTACAAGGGGCGTGACGCCCTGGTGAAAGCCATCGCGCGCAAGCTGGAAGATCGCGAACTGGCGGGTGAGGCGATCATTGCCGCGCGTCTGGCCAATAGTGATTTCGGCCTGTTGCTGCCTGAAACCGACGAGGCTCGGCTTCAGGAGTTTCTCACGCTATTGGCGGAGGACATCGACAATCTGCTGGATGCCAATCCGCTGGTGGATACTCCGCCGGAGAACTGTGCTCTTGGCGCCGTTCGGCGTGAGCCGGGCATGCAGCGCACCCAGATGTATGCCGTTGCAGATGCCACGCTTCGTCAGGCCATCGAGCAAGGGTCGGGCGTGGAACTGGCCCCTGCGGGTGGCCGTGCGCGTCCGCGAGGCGAGTGGCGCGAGATCATCGAAAAGGCCCTGGATTCCCCCAAGGGACTCGACTTCGTCGCTCAACCGGTGTTGCTCAACGATGGTGGCGAGCTCCACCGCGAGCTGTTTGCCCGTCTGCGCGATGGTGATGAATTGCATCGTGCGGGTGACTTCCTGCCGGTGATTCGCCATTTCCGCATGGGGGCGCAGTTCGATCTGCGCGCTCTGGAGTGGCTGGCCTCCTATATCGACCGGATTGAAGTGCCCAGACTGGCGCTCAACCTGACCGAAGAAACCTTCGACGATGAAGCCAGTTATATTGGTCTGCTCAACTGGTTGGCGGCGCATCCGCGCCTGTGCAAGCGTCTGGATATCGAGGTGTCCGAAAGCATCGCTCTCAGGCATCAGGAGCGTATCAAGATGCTGTTCCGGCATGCTCGTCGTCTGGGGGCGCGGGGCGGCATCGACCGCTTCGCCCGAGAGCTGAAGGAGCTCAGCTATCTGTCGGCACTGCGGCCTGATTACGTCAAGATCGACCAGGCGTTCTTCAAGCGCGAAGATGTCGACACCGAGCTGTTGCAGAGTCTGTGCATGACCGCGCATCAGGTCGAGTCGCAGGTCATCGTGACCCGCGTCGAGTCCGAGGCGGATCAGGAGCGGGCGATGTCGCTGGGCGCAGATGGCTATCAGGGCTTCGTGTCACCGGCAGTCGATGTCATGGCAAGGTTCGCCAATCCAGCAGAAGATATGCCTCGCTAAGTGACATTCAGGGTGCCTCGACATGAATCATCGCCGCTGGTGGGAGGGTCTTGCGGTCGGGGTGCTGCTGGCGTTGTCGCTCGGTGCGGGTCTGGCACAGGCGGTGGATTCCCGCCAGTTCATCCAGATCTACGGGACAGGTGGCTGGAATCGTGTGCAGCAATGGCAGCAACTGTTGCAGCGGCTGGAGGGCGCGCCGATCAGGCGTCAGTTGAGCGAAGTGAACGATTTCTTCAATCGTCTCAACTTCACCGATGACCTCAGCGTCTGGGGAGCGACTGATTACTGGGCGACGCCGCAGGAGTTTCTGGGGGCAGGGGCTGGTGATTGCGACGACTTCGCCATGGCCAAGTACCTGACCCTGCGCGAGCTTGGCGTACCGGAAGACCGCCTGCGTCTGCACTACGTCAAGGCGCTCAGCCTCAACCAGTTCCACATGGTCGTGACCTATCAGGGGGCCAATACGCGCAATCCTGATGTACTGGACAACCTGAACAGTTCCATCCTGCCGGCCAGTGAGCGCACGGACCTGCTGCCTATCTACAGTTTCAATGGCAGTGCGCTGTGGATGAGCAAACGTCTGGAAGGGGGCAAGCGCATCAGCGACAGCCGAGGCCTTTCAAGTCTGTCTGATTGGCAGAAGCGCCGCGCACAAGGGGTGCTGAGAGTGCCGCGTCACAAACGGCCATGAGCCTGGCGGCGAAAGCCCCCTCGAGGAATGGCGATTGAGCTCTGCCAAGCACTGCTAAGCACTACAGCACGACAAGACACCCCGTGACCTTCCGGTCGCGGGGTGTCTTGTCATTCGGGCGTTGCAGGCCAGAGCCCTCGTCAGGCTTCCCCATGCAGATTGCGGGGCGCGCATTAGCGGGGCGTATTGCCGCGCAGGTGCAGGATCTCGAGCAGATTGCCGTAGCGATGGCGACTCGGCATCGTGGCCAGCCCCGAAAACAGCAGCCAGAACATGCGCCGGCCACGTGTCAGACGATGCGTATGCTGCAGCAGGCGTGACAGTAGCTGGCTGTCATCGAAGCCCTTGAAGTTGGGCGTCATGCTGACCTGTTCTCGCACCAGTACCGGGGCCATCTCCAGCCGATAGAGCTTTTCCAGTTCCTGGAAGCTCAGCCCCTGGGCCTCGACGACTTCTGCCATGTGCTGATACTCGGCTTCACGTGGGTCGCGCTCCAGCCACAGTGGAGACAGCGCCAGCCAGATGTCCTGTCGGCGCTCGAGCAGGGCGGCCACATCGGGGGCGAGGTGAGCGTTCTGATCGTTCATGAAAACATCCTGGGCAGAGCCTGTCGGACAGTGCGGCTGGCAACCAGCGGCGAATGCAGGACGGCAGTGGAATGGCAGTGTGCGAAAAGGCCTACATGATACGGCAGCCGCCGCGGCTGGCTCCAGTGATATGCAGGCAGATGGCGGATCATGACGGCAGGGCGGACAGCGTCGCCGACAGCCGCTAGAATAGCGCCCATGAGCTGGCACTGAGCCTGCTTTACGGGATTCGAACGCCCTATTTCACGATACGCTTCACCACCCAAGGACGGCCATTGCCTGCTGTCAGCGTGAAGCGAGTATCGCATCGGCGGGTACACGCCGGGCCAACAGCAAACGAGGTTCTTTACGTGATCATCAAACCCAAGGTTCGTGGCTTCATCTGCACCACCACACATCCCAAGGGCTGCGAGCAGAATGTCGCCGAGCAGATCGCCATCACCCGCAAGACAGTCGGTGACAAGCGTGACGGTGGTCCGAAGAAGGTGCTGGTGATCGGTTCTTCCAGCGGCTATGGCCTCGCGGCACGTATCACGGCAGCCTTCGGTTATGGCGCCGATACCCTGGGCGTGTTCTTCGAGAAGCCGGGCACCGAGAAGAAGGCCGGCACCGCAGGCTGGTACAACTCTGCCGCCTTCGACAAGTTCGCCAAGCAGGAAGGCCTCTACAGCCAGGCCATCAACGGCGATGCCTTCTCGCATGAGACACGCGCCAAGGCCATCGAGCTGATCAAGGCCAACATGGGCGAAGTCGACCTCGTCGTCTACTCTCTGGCCTCTCCGGTGCGCAAGCTGCCGGACAGCGGTGAAGTGAAGCGCTCCGTGCTCAAGCCAATCGGCGAGACCTACCGCGCGACTGCCATCGACACCAACAAGGACACCATCATCGAAGCGGAGGTCGAGCCGGCCACCGAGCAGGAAATCGAAGATACCGTCACCGTGATGGGTGGTCAGGATTGGGAGCTGTGGATGCAGGCGCTGGACGACGCCGGCGTGCTGGCTGAGGGCGCCCGCTCCGTCGCCTTCAGCTACATCGGTACCGAGATCACCTGGCCGATCTACTGGCACGGTGCGCTGGGTCGCGCCAAGGAAGATCTGGACCGCGCCGCTGGCAGCATCCACGAGAAGCTGTCCGCCAAGGGTGGTCGTGCCCACGTGGCCGTGCTCAAGTCCGTGGTCACCCAGGCCAGCGCCGCGATCCCGGTCATGCCGCTCTACATCTCCATGGTCTACAAGATCATGAAGGAGAAGGGCCTGCACGAAGGCACCATCGAGCAGCTCAACCGCTTCTACGCCGAGCGCTTCTACGGCGAAGGCGAGATCGCCACCGACGAGTCCGGCCGTCTGCGTCTCGACGACTGGGAGCTGAAGGACGACGTCCAGCAGGCCTGTCAGGAACTGTGGCCGCAGGTCACCAGCGACAACCTGTTCGACATCACCGACTACGCCAGCTACAAGCAGGAATTCTTGAAGCTGTTCGGCTTCACCCGTGACGACGTCGACTACGATGCCGATGTCGCCACCGATGTCGAGTTCGATGTCGTTCAGATGTAAGGGCGCCTCAATATAAGCGCGCCTCGGCATAAGCGCAGAGGTCTTGGCAGCTCGCTGAGCGCTGCCCACTGAGACCTGAGCGCTGCCCGCTGAGCACTGACAGCTGAGCACTGACAGCTGAGCACTGACGACGCCATCCTTCGGGGTGGCGTCGTCGTGAGTGGTGGCCTCATCTCGAGCGTCATGCTAGTCCGGGCCAGGCACAAGTGCCAGAGGCATGGCACAATATGGCGCCACCCTCACGCGACGGACCCCGACTCACACTCATGCCCGTGGATTCACTGGTTTCCCCCCAGGCCCAGCAGCGCCAGATAGGCTTCGTGCTGCTGCCCGGCTTCTCGTTGTTGTCCCAGGCCTGTGCGCTGGAGCCACTGCAGGTGGCCAACCAGCTCGCGGGGCAGACACTCTATCGGGCCGTCACCTTCGCGCTTGACGGGCGTGGCGTGGCATCCGCGGCGGGCTTGAGTCTCTCGCCGGACAGTCTGGTCGCCAGTGATTCGCGCCATCTGGATGCCCTGTTCGTGTGCGGTGCTCAGCCGGCGGGCGAGGCGGGCCTGCAGGAGGTAGCCTCGAATCCCGCGCTGCTGGCCTGGCTCAAGCGTCTGGCCGAACGTGGCGTGATGCTGGGCGGCATCTCCACCGGCACTCGTGAGCTGGCTCGCGCCGGGTTACTCGATGGCTATCGTGCGACGATCCACTGGCAGCGCGCCGAATCCTTCCGCCGCGACTTCCCGCAGGTCAACGTCTCCCATCAGCTTTATGAGCTGGATCGTGATCGTGTCACCTGCGGCGGTGGCACCGCGGCGATGGACATGATGATGACGCTGATCGCCCAGCAGCATGGTCGCGCGCTGGCCGAGAAGGTCTCCGAGCACTTCGTCTGCGAGCGCA
Source organism: Cobetia amphilecti (assembly GCF_020217465.1). Classification (GTDB taxonomy): domain Bacteria; phylum Pseudomonadota; class Gammaproteobacteria; order Pseudomonadales; family Halomonadaceae; genus Cobetia; species Cobetia amphilecti. Next base: position 3,412,868 of record NZ_CP084115.1, on the reverse strand, counting down.
TCCGGCTGGCGGACGAGCCGCAGCACGTGCCGCTCAAGAACCGTTTCGCCCATGCGCCCCAGCCGCTGGTGGAGGCCGTGACGCTGATGGAGGCCAATATCGAGGAGCCGCTCTCCACCCACGAGATCGGCGAGCACCTCGGCATCTCGCGGCGTCAGCTGGAGCGGCTGTTCAAGAAGCATCTGCAGGCGGTGCCCAGCCGCTACTATCTGGATCTGCGTCTGGCGCGCTCGCGCCAGCTGCTGCGCGAGAGCGATCAGCCGATCGGCGAGATCGCGCTGGCCACCGGCTTTTCCAGCGCCGCTCACTTCTCCACGGCGTTTCGCAACCATTTCGGGCGCAGCCCCCGCGACGAACGTCTCATGTTGCAGGCCTGACACCTTCCCTGGATGACAAAAGTCGCCTCCTGACATAAGTCGTCGTCCTTTCGCTGAAAGTCTTTGTCATCTCGCCTCCCTATACTCGAGTGTCATGACCCGTGGCTTGCCGATCATCGGCCGGCCATGCCAAGACCCCGCGATGAGGAAGAGACGATGACCCAGCTGACCCGTGCCGATTTCGACCATGCCATGGTGCCCAACTACGCACCCCAGGCTGCCATTCCGGTACGCGGCGAGGGTAGCCGTCTGTGGGATCAGGAAGGTCGCGAGTACATCGACTTCGCCGGTGGCATCGCCGTCACCTCGCTGGGCCACTGCCATCCGGCGCTGGTCAAGGCGCTCAAGGACCAGGCCGACAAGGTCTGGCACCTGTCCAACGTCTACACCAACGAGCCGGCACTGGCGCTGGCCAAGGCGCTGACCGAGCGCACCTTCGCCGACAAGGTCTACTTCTGCTCCTCCGGTGGTGAGGCCAACGAGGCCGCGCTCAAGCTGGCGCGTCGTTTCGCCCACGACACCCATGGCGAGAAGAAGGACAAGATCATCTCCTTCCGTCAGTCCTTCCATGGCCGCACCTTCTTCACCGTCAGCGTCGGTGGCCAGCCCAAGTATTCCCAGGGCTTCGGGCCGATTCCGGGCGGTATCCAGCACGCCGAATTCAACAATCTCGACTCCGTGCGCGAGCTGATGGGCGATGACACCTGCGCGATCATCGTCGAGCCGCTGCAGGGCGAGGGCGGCATCATTCCGGGCGAGCAGGCATTCCTCGAAGGACTGCGTGAGCTGTGCGACCAGCACGATGCGCTGCTGATCTTCGATGAAGTCCAGAGCGGTGCCGGGCGTACCGGTCACCTGTACGCCTACCAGCACTTCGGTGTGGTGCCGGACATCCTGACCACCGCCAAGGGCATCGGCGGCGGCTTCCCGCTGGGCGCCATGCTGACCACCGATCGCATCGCACCGGCCATGGCCATCGGCACTCACGGTTCCACCTACGGCGGCAACCCGCTGGCGTGTGCCGTGGGTCTGGCGGCGCTCGAGACCATCGACACCCCGGAAACCCTCGACGGTGTCGCGCACCGCCACCAGCTGCTGCGCAACGGCCTGGAAGGCATCGCCAAGCGTCACGGTGTCTTCAAGGAAGTGCGTGGCATGGGCCTGTTGATCGGTGCCCAGATGGCGCCGGACTACGCGGGGCGTGCCAAGGACATTCTCAACCTGGCGATGGAAGAAGGCCTGATGGTGCTGATCGCCGGTCCTGACGTGCTGCGTCTGGCGCCGTCGCTGGTGATCAGCGAAGAGGAGATCCAGAGTGGTCTCGACAAGCTCGACCGCGCCGTGGCGAATTTCGTCGCCGCCTCTGCATCTGCATGAGCAGCGCCATGAGCAGTGCCCCGATGCTGGTGGTGCGGCCTGCCGAAAGCCGCGATCTGCTCGCCCTCGAGCGGCTCGCGGCCACGGCCACGCCTCGCCTGACCAATCTGCCGGCACATCGTGACCGCCTCGAGGAGCGCATTCTGCGCTCCCAGCGCAGTCTGCGAGCCGAGATCGACTTCCCGGGCGACGAGATCTACTGCTTCGTGCTGGAAGATCTCGACACCGGCGAAGTGGTCGGTACCGCCTCGCTGCGCGCCGAGGCTGGCGCGCGCGAGGCCTACTACACCTATCGTCAGGAAACGCTGATCCACGCCTCGCAGCAGCTCAACGTGCGCCACGAAGTGCAGACGCTGTCGCTGTCGCATGAGGTGTCGGATGCCACGCTGCTGTGCGCGCTGTCGCTGGATGCCCGCTACCGCGAGACGGATGCGGACAGCCTGCTGCGCCGCGCACGCCTGATGTTCATCGCCCAGTACCCGGAACGCTTCGCCACCGAACTGGCGGTGGCCTTCCCGGGCTATCTGGAAACGCGCGACGAGCGTCAGGTCAGCCCGTTCTGGGACAGCGTCGGTCAGCACTTCTTTGATCGTGATTTCAATGAAATCAATCAGATGGCGGGGGTGCGTTCCAAGAGCTTCATCGCCGAGGTCATGCCGCCGTTCCCGCTCTATCTGCCGCTGCTCACCCCCCAGGCGCGTGCCGCCATCGGGCGTGAGAATCCGCACCATGAGTACGCCATGCAGGAGATGCTCGCCGAGGGCTTCTCGCGCTCGCGTCATGTCGACATCTTCGATGCCGGCCCCTTGCTGCTGGCGGAGTGCGAGCGTCTGCACACCTTCAAGCAGTGCGGTTGGCATCCGGTGCGTATCCGACCGCAGGAAAGCCTGCCGGATGCGGTGCCGGCGATGGTGGCCAACCAGCGTCTCGGCGATTTCCGCTGCGTGCTGGCGCGCTATGCCCTGACGCCGACCGGCCAGCTGATGCTGACGCCGCAGCAGGCCGAAGTGCTGGGCGTGGAAGAGGGGCGTGCGGTGCTTGCCGTGCCGATGCCATTGCCGACGATGGATGAGGGAGAGTTGTAATGCGCATTCGTCCTATCGCTCGACACGATATCGAAGGCCTCAAGGTACTGGCGCGGGAAACCGGTGTCGGCTTCACCTCGCTGCCGGACAATCATGAGTTTCTCAGCGCCAAGATAGAGCGCACCCTGGCCGCCTTCGAGGGCCGCGAACCCAGCGATGATCGCCTGTACTTCTTCGTGCTCGAGGATGATCGCGATGGCAGCATCGCGGGCTGCTGTGCCATCGAGGCCTGCGTGGGCACCGATGCGCCGTTCTATCACTATCGCCTCGGTTCGCTGGCGCATTCCTCGGTGCAGCTCGATCTGCATCGCACCCTGGATACGCTGACGCTGTGCTCCGACCACACCGGTGATGCCGAGGTCTGCTCGCTGTTCCTGCGTGAGGGCTGGCGCAAGGACCGCAACGGCGCGCTGCTCTCCAGGGTGCGCTGGCTGTTCATGGCCCAGTTCCGCGCGGCCTTCCCCGACAAGGTGCTGGCCGAGATGCGCGGTGTCTTCACGCCCGAAGGGCGCAGCCCGTTCTGGGAGTGTCTGGGCAGCCACTTCTTCCCGATGGACTTCAATGAGGCCGACCGCCTCACCGGGATGGGCCAGAAGAGCTTCATCGGCGAGCTGATGCCCAAGTTCCCGATCTATACGCCGTTTCTCTCCGAGCCCGCGCGGGCCGCCATCGGGCAGGTACATGAGCACACCCGTCCGGCGGTGGCGATGCTCAAGAAGGAAGGGTTGCGCTGGGAAGGCTACGTCGACATCTTCGATGGCGGCCCGACAGTCGAGGCCTATATCGATGATGTGCGCGCCGTGCGTGACAGCCAGCTGGCGAGTGTCGAGGTCATCGCGTCTGATGCCCCGGCCTGCGAGCGTCCCGCCGTGATGGCCGCCACCACCGGCATGGCCGACTTCCGTGCCAGCTGGATCAGCCACGACGTCACCCGGGACGACTCCGGCGCCTGCCATGTGCGCCTCCACCGTGATGAGGCCGAACGCCTCGGCGTCACCGGCGGTGACACGCTGCGCGTGCTGGCCGGCTGAAGCGTCCGCCACGGGCATCCGCTTCTTCGCGCCATCTCGCAGGCGCACACCGCCTTGCGTCCTTTTGCCATCAGCGGGGCAGATCGCCAACTGCCCCGTTACTCCTTGTTCAGCGTCGCTCGCGCGGCGCGCCCTTTCGATGAGGCATGCCATGACCACTACGAATTCGACTCCCGCCACACTCAACGTGCGTCAACAGCTCTTCATCGACGGCGCGTGGCAAGCGGGTGAGGCCGCATCCTTCACCAAGACCGACCCCGTCTCCCACGCATGTCTGTGGCAGGGCGCCGCTGCCACTGCCGAGCAGGTCGAGCAGGCCGTCGCGGCAGCGCGTCAGGCATTCCCGGCCTGGGCGCGCCTGGGCTTCGAGGCGCGTCTGGCGGTGGTGGAGCGCTTCCGCGATCAGCTGGAGCAGCATCGCGAAGCGCTGGCGGTCAGCATCGCCAGCGAAACCGGCAAGCCGCTGTGGGAAGCGCGCACCGAGGTCGGCGCGATGATCGGCAAGATCGCGATCTCGGTGAAGGCCTATCATGAGCGCACCGGCGAGCGTGCCAAGGATGTCGCGGGCACCCAGGCAGTCCTGCGCCACCGCCCGCACGGCGTGATGGCGGTCTTCGGCCCCTACAACTTCCCGGGCCATCTGCCCAACGGCCACATGGTACCGGCGCTGCTGGCGGGCAATGCCTGCGTGTTCAAGCCCTCCGAGCTGACCCCGGCCACCGCCGATCTCACCCTGCAGTGCTGGGAGGCCGCGGGCCTGCCGGCCGGCGTGATCAATCTGGTGCAGGGCGCGGCGGAAGTCGGCCAGGCCCTGTCCCAGTCCGAAGGCATCGATGGGCTGCTGTTCACCGGCAGTGCCAAGGTCGGCAAGCTGCTGCACCGTCAGTTCGCCGGTCAGGTCGGCAAGCTGCTGGCGCTGGAACTGGGCGGCAACAACCCGCTGGTGGTGCGCGATGTGCAGGATGAAACCGCCGCGGTGCTGGCGATCATCCAGTCGGCCTTCGCCTCGGGCGGTCAGCGCTGTACCTGTGCGCGGCGCCTGATCGTGCCGCAGGGCGAGGTCGGTGATCGTCTGATCGAGACGCTGGCCACGGCGCTGCGCGAGCTGCGGGTGGCGGGGCAGTTCGCGCAGGACGCCCCCTTCTATGGTGGCCTGGCAAGCGTCGCCGCGGCCGAGGGGCTGCTCAAGGCGCAGGACGATCTCGAAGCGCTGGGCGGCAACGTCATCGTGCGCATGCAGCAGGTGGAAGAGGGCACCAGTCTGCTCAGCCCGGCGCTGATCGATGTCACTGGCCTTGCGCTCGAGGACGAGGAATTCTTCGGCCCGCTGCTCAAGATCCACCGCTACGCCGATTGGGACGACGCCATCGCGCTGGCCAATGACACCCGCTACGGCCTCTCGGCCGGACTGATCGGTGGCGCTCGTGCTGACTGGGACGACTTCCTGCTGCGCATTCGCGCAGGCATCGTCAACTGGAATCGCCAGACCACCGGCGCCTCCGGCGATGCGCCCTTCGGTGGCATCGGCGACAGCGGCAACCATCGCCCCAGCGCCTACTATGCCGCCGACTATGTCAGCTATCCGGTCGCCTCGATGGAAGCCGAGGAGCTGGCGCTGCCCGCGAACCTGCCGGCCGGTATCCGTCTGTAAGGCCGTCCGTTCGGGCACCGCTGCCGCTTACCCATTGTTGACCACGACGCCCGCCGTGCCTGTTTGCTGAGCTGGCAAGGCGTCGTGGCAGGAGACCTTCATGTCCGACACCCCGTATCAAGAGATCAATTTCGATGGCCTGGTCGGCCCGACCCACAACTACGCCGGCCTGGCGCATGGCAACGTGGCCTCGATGCGCCACGGCGGCCTGGCCTCCAACCCGCGCGAAGCCGCGCTGCAGGGCCTCGACAAGATGAAGTCGCTGGCGGATCTGGGTTATGCACAGGGGATTCTGCTACCGCAACAGCGCCCGGACCTTGGGGCGCTGCGTGATCTCGGCTTCACCGGCAGCAACGCCCAGGTGTTGAAGGCGGCCAGCGAGCAGGCACCGCAGCTTCTGCGCGCGGTGTGTTCCGCCTCCAGCATGTGGACGGCCAACGCCGCTACCGTCACGCCGTCGCGCGACAGTGGTGATGGCCGCGTGCACTTCACGCCGGCCAACCTGCAATCCAGCTTCCACCGCTACCTGGAGCCAGCGACCACCGGGCGCATCCTGGGCGCCATCTTCGCCGACGATGGTCACTTCGCGCATCACCCTGCGCTGCCCGCGACGCCGTCCTTCTCCGATGAAGGCGCCGCCAACCACACGCGGCTGTGCGATGGCCACGGCGGGCCGGGCGTGCATCTCTACGTCTATGGCCGCCAGGCCTTCGGCGGTGACGGCGTCGAACCGCGTCGCTATCCGGCGCGTCAGACGCTGGAAGCCAGTCAGGCCGTCGCGCGTCAGCATGGTCTGAGCGAAGGTCAGGTGGTGTTCGCCCAGCAGCACCCGGACGCCATCGATGCCGGCGTCTTCCACAACGATGTGATCGCGGTGGGCAATGGCCCGGTGCTGTTCTATCACGAGCTGGCCTTCCGCGATGAAGAGGCGGTGCTCGATGAGATTCGCGCCAAGCTGTCCACGCCGCTGATCCCGATCCGTGTGCCGCTGGAAGCCGTCAGCCTCGAGGATGCCGTCTCCTCCTATCTGTTCAACTCGCAGCTGCTCTCCAACGACGATGGCAGCATGACGCTGGTGGTGCCGGGCGAGTGTCAGGAGAACGAAGCGGTATGGAACGCGCTGCAGAATGCGATTCTGGCCGGCCCCAATCCGATCGGCGAAGTGCTGGTCAAGGACGTGAAGCAGAGCATGCGCAATGGCGGTGGCCCGGCCTGTCTGCGTCTGCGCGTGGTGCTCAGCGACGCCGAGCGCGCCGCGCTGTCCGGGCGCGTGATGATGAGCGATACGCTGCACGCCGAGCTGGGTGACTGGGTCAAGCGTCACTACCGTGACAGCCTGACACCGGCAGACCTCGCCGACCCGCAGCTGGCCGAGGAAACCCTGGCGGCACTGGATGAGCTGACGCGGCTGTTGAAGGTCGGCAATGTCTACGCCTTCCAGCGCTGATCGTCCCCGCTGAAGTCCACAACGACACAGCCCCCATCGGTCTCGCCGGTGGGGGCTGTGTCGTTGTGGAGATGTGATCAGAGGTCTGAGATGAGAGCGGCGGATCCCGTGGCGCGACTCAGGCCAGTTGTGGCTGGATCACGCGCGTGGGCTCGCGGCGCACCGGCCAGTGCACGATGGCGGCCAGCAGACCGAAGATGCCGCTGGAGATCCACAGCAGGTCGTAGCTGCCGGTCAGCTGATAGACCACACCACCGCCCCAGGCCCCCAGGAAGGCACCGACCTGATGAGCGGCCAGCACCATGCCGAACACGAAGGCCTGACGCTTCTGGCCGAAGTAGAGCGCCACGGCCTGACTGGTCAGCGGCACCGTCGACAGCCACAGAATGCCCATGATCGCGCCGAAGGCGTAGAGCAGCATGCTGCTGGGCGGGATGACGACCATGGCCATCACCAGCGCGGCGCGGCACAGATAGATCAGCATCAACAGCTGCGGCGGGTGACGGCGGCCGCCCCAGGCACCGAACAGGATGGTGCCGGCGATATTGAGCGCACCGATGATCGCCAGCGTGTTGCCGGCCACGTTCAGGGGTAGGCCGCAGGCGACCACGAAATTGGGCAGGTGGGTGGCGATGAAGGCGACATGCACGCCGCAGACGAAGAAGCCGCCGGCGAGCGCCAGAAAGCGTCGGTCCTGCAGCAGCGGGCCCTGGCTCGGGATATCCTCCGCCGGTGCCTCACTGCCGGCTGGCGGGCGACGCAGCAAGGGCAGGGCCATGGGAATCAGCAGCAGACAGCTGGCCCCGAGGGCCAGCATGGCGATCTTCCAGTCGATCAGCACCAGCATCGGGGTCGCGACCGAGTAGATCAGCTGCCCGAAGGAGCCGCCGGCCGAGGCGATGCCCAGCCCGATGCCACGATGCTGGAGGGGGACCACGCGCGTGACGGCAGCCAGCACCAGCGGGAAGGTGGTCGCGCCGATGCCGATACCGGCCAGCACGCCGGCGCCCAGCATCCACACCGTCGGGGTCGGCCAGAGGGCGGTGACGCCCATGCCGACCGCATAGCACAGGCTACCGACGAGGAAGACGCTGAGCGTGCCGAAGCGGTCCGACAGCTTGCTGGCGATGGGCGCGGCCAGTCCGAAGACCAGATTCTGGATGGCGAGCGCGAATGACAGACTCCCCATGCCCCAAGTGAGTTCGCTGGCCATCGGTGGCAGCATGAAGCCCATGGCCTGCCGCGCGCCGGTATTGATGGCGAGAATCAGCGCTGCCAACGCGATCGCTGCCTTCCAGTTCAGTTGCATGTCTGGCCCACCCCTGTCGTTACCATTGTGCTGCGGACTCCACTGCCTGTGGGCGGAAGATCACCTTGAGACCTTGGTCTCTATATTCCACTTTATTCTCATGGATGGGCGCATCCCGAATACGTCAACGACGGTAGCAGAAGCGACAGCGCAGTCGTTGCTTGTCACGTACGGTCGTGCCGCGGTCGTGGCGCGGACGTCGTCGATCCCGCCACCTCAGGAGGTAGTGATGCACATCGGTCTGCTGCAATGCGATGACGTCAATCCGGCTCTCATCGAGCGACACGGCAACTATCCCGCCATGTTCGAGGCCCTGCTCACGCGCAGTGACCCCGATATCCGGCTCAGCGTCTGGCGCTGCCTGGATGGCGAGTTTCCCGAGCAGCTGGATGCCTGCGATGGCTGGCTGATCACGGGGTCAAAACATGGCGTCAATGATGGGCTCGCCTGGATCACGACACTGTGTGAGTTCGTCCGGCGGGTGCATGCGGCAAAGCTGCCGCTGGTCGGTGTCTGCTTCGGCCATCAGGTGATCGCCAGGGCCTTGGGGGGCGAGGTGGAGAAACATGCGCGCGGCTGGGGGGTCGGCCTGTCGTTCAATCGTGTCTGCGCGCAACGCCCCTGGATGCAACCGCCGCAAACGGGGCTGGATCTCATCGTCAGCCATCAGGATCAGGTCAGTGTCCTGCCTGCCGATGCCCGGGTGCTGGCGGACAGCGCCTTCTGCGCCTTCTATCTGATCGAGGTGGGCAGCTGCCTCGGCGTGCAGGGGCATCCCGAGTTCAGCCCCGCCTACTCACGTGACCTGATGAGGTTGCGTCGCGAACAGATCGGCGAACATCGCGTGCGCGAGGGCGAAGCCTCCCTGAGTGTCGCGCCAGACAGCGCCGTGATGACGCAATGGATGCTGGCCTTCATTCGCCACTGGCGTTGAGGCCTGACCAGCGCAGGGCGCTTTTTTCACGAGCCGTCAGGAATCGGCAGAAGCCTCAGGAACCGGCAGGGGCTGTCAGCTAACAGGCGCCGGCAGGCATCGGTGACGAATCGTGCCCGGCTTGCGTGGAATCCACTGCCGATCGCCCCCCGCGAAACGCTATACTGTCATGCATGTCACATGCGCTGTTTACCATGGCGGGTGCCATATCCCGGTCTGGTGTCATGCCGCGGTCTGGTGACACTACACTGTTTCCCGTTTGGCACCATGGTGCCGAGTCGTGACCTGTAGAATTTCGCCATTCGGGGTATGCCAATCGCGCAGCCTGCCCGACATGCAACGTGCCGTTCGCCCCCTGACACCGGACACACGCAGCGTCAGTCTACTGACGCCATGTCGAGTCATGCCGTCGCGCCGCTCTGTATCCCAGCTCTGTATCTCAATCCTGTCCCTGCTTCATGCTCCTGAGGAGAAGCCCCTTGGCCAACTTCACTCTGAACGGCAAGGCCGTCAGTCTCGAGGTCGACCCGCAAACCCCGCTGTTATGGGTGCTGCGTGAGCACCTGGGTCTGACCGGCACCAAGTTCGGTTGCGGCATCGCCCAGTGCGGCGCCTGTACCGTGCACCTGAACGGCACAGCGGCGCGTACCTGTGTCCTGCCGGTTCTGGCCGCCGAAGGTGGTGACATCGTCACCATCGAGGGGCTGGCCGAGAACGATGACCACCCGCTGCAGCAGGCCTGGGTCGAGGAGCAGGTGCCGCAGTGCGGTTACTGCCAGTCCGGCCAGATCATGCAGGCCGCCGACTTCCTCAAGAATACGCCCGACCCCACCGATGAGCAGGTCACCGCCGCCATGGCCGGCAACCTGTGTCGCTGCATGGCCTACGTGCGCATCCATCGCGCAGTGAAGCGTGCCGCCACCATCGCCAATGAGCGTGCCACCAGCCAGGTGAGCGGTCAGCAGACCGACGCCACGGCCGCGACTGCCGGCGTCGGCACCTTCGATCCGCGTGCCACGGCAGGCACCGTATCCCATTCTGCTGTCGAGGAGACGTCTCATGGCAAGGTTTGATGACAAGCTGGCCGCGCATCAGCGCGAGCTTGCTGCCGCGCACAAGACTTCCTCGAGCCGCGGCGGTATCACGCGGCGTGGCTTCCTGATCGGCAGTGTGGCGGGTTCCACCATGCTGGCCTTCGGCGTGTCCGGCGCGGCGCTGGCTGCTGGGGCAGACGGCAAGGGCTCGGCCAGCGAGACGCTGTCCGCCGGGGCCTTCGAGCCGACCATGTGGTACGCCATCGCCACTGATGGCACCGTCACCGTGCATATCACCAAGTCCGAGATGGGGCAGCACGTCGCCACCAGCCTCGCGCGTCTGGTGGTCGAGGAGCTGGAAGCCGACTGGGACAGCGTCAAGGTCGATTACGTCGACAGCGCCCCCAAGTGGGGCTACATGATCACCGGCGGCAGCTGGTCGGTTCACCAGAGCTACCAGCCGCTGTCACAGGCCGGCGCGGCGGGACGTATCGCGCTGATCGAGGCGGGCGCTCAGCAGATGGGCGTGGCGGTCGAGAGCTGCAAGGCGCGCAAGGGACGCGTCATCAGTGGCGATCAGTCGCTGAGCTATGGCGAGATCGTCGCGGCGGGGCTGGAGCGCAGCTTCTCCGAGGAGGAGCTTGCGGCCATCGAGCTCAAGCCGGCCTCCGAGCGTCGCGTGCTGGGCACCAGGGGCAACGCGCTGGACGTGCCGCCCAAGACCAACGGTCAGGCCGTCTACGGCATCGACTACACCCTGCCGGCAGAGATCGAGGCGCGTGTCGGCAAGACATTGCATGCGCGTCCGGTGATGCCGCCGAGCCGCTTCGGCTGCAAGGTCACCGCCGTCGATGACAGCGAGGCCCGCAAGGTCATCGGTTATCGCCAGACCATCGAACTCAAGGACCCGTCCGGCATCTGTCAGGGCTGGCTTGCGGTCATCGCCGACAACTTCTCGGCGGCGATGCGCGCCACCGACCTGCTCAAGGTCGAGTGGAGCAAGGGCGACAGCTATCAGGTCGACGAAACGGCGATCCAGGCCGAGGGCCAGCGTCTGGTCAGCTCGCCGAGCCGCGACAATGGCTCACTGCTGGTGGATCAGGGCGACCCTGCGCCGCTGCTCGAGAATGCCACCACCACGGTGGAATCCACCTTCACCACCTCAAGCGTGCTGCACTTCACGCTGGAACCGGCCAATGCGCTGGCTTACGAAGAAGATGGCCACTGGCACATCCACTGCGGCAACCAGCAGCAGTCCCTGCTGACCTCACTGGTCACCAAGGCGCTGGAGCTCGAGGAAGGCAAGGTCACCCATCACCAGCTGTATCTGGGCGGTGGTTTCGGGCGTCGTCTGCACGGTGACTACGCCGTGCCGGCAGCGCTGGCCTCCAAGGCCGTGGGGCGTCCGGTGAAGATGATCTTCACGCGCCCCGATGACAGCCGCTTCGATTGCGTGCGCTCGCCCTCGGTGCAGCGTCTGCGCTCCGGTCTCGATGCCGAGGGGCGTGTCGTGGCCTCCGAGCACGCCGCCGCCGCTGGCTGGCCGACGGCCGCCCTGATGCCGGCCTTCATGGCGGAAGCCATTGAAGGTGGCGGCAAGCTGGACTCCTTCTCCATCAGCGGCGCGGACCACTGGTACAACGTCGGCACCCAGCGTGTCTGGGCGCAGCAGAATAAGGTCGCCCACGAGGCCTTCGTGCCCGGCTACCTGCGCTCCGTCGCACCGGGCTGGACGCTGTGGGCGGTCGAACAGCATATCGATGAGCTGGCACTGGCGGCCGAGCAGGACCCGGCCGAATTCCGTCTCGCACTGCTGGACGCCGAAGGCCGCAACGCCGGCAAGGCGCCGGTCAGCACCGGCGGTGCCGAGCGTCTGCGCAACGTGCTCAAGCGCGTGATGGAGAAGTCCGGCTGGAGCGAGCGCGACAGCCTGCCGGCAGACACCGGCATGGGCGTGGCACTGAGCTTCGGTCAGGAACGCAGCATGCCGACCTGGGTGGCCTGCGTGGCACGGGTCAAGGTCGATCGCGCCACGGGCGAGGTCAAGCTCGAGAAGCTGACCAGCGTGGTCGATGCCGGTACGCTGGCGCATCCGGATGGCGCCATGGCACAGCTGGAAGGCTCGCTCCTGTGGGGCGTCTCGATGGCGATGCACGAAGGCACCGAGTACCGCGAGGGCGGCCCGGTGGCGCAGAATCTGGGCGCCTACCAGCCGCTGCGCATGCATCAGGTGCCGCAGATGGATCTCGAGTTCGTCGACAGCACCGAGATGCCGGTCGGTCTCGGCGAGCCGGGCACCACGGTGGTCGCACCGGCGATCGCCAACGCCATTCAGCATGCGGTCGGCGTGCGCCTGCGTGACCTGCCGATGCGTCCGGCGGCGCTCAAGGCCGCGCTCAGCGAGGCCTGATCCTCCTTGGTGAATGCCTCTGATTCCCGCCACTCCGGCATGCCCGGGTGGCGGGTTTCGTGTCTTCAGACCGCGCGCAGGCTTCTGATATGAGAGATTATTGATGCAACACCTTGATCTTGAAGTGATCCATCAGGCGATCGACTGGCTGGCACCGGCAGATGGCGAGCCATCCGCGCGCCCGATCTGGCTATGCACGGTGCTGGCCACCTTCGGCTCCTCACCGCGTGAGCCGGGTACCTGGCTGGTGGCGCGCGCCGATGGGCAGCATCGTGGTTCGCTGTCCGGCGGCTGTGTCGAGGAGGACTTCCTGGCGCGCCTGGCTGACGGGGAGTTCACCGCGCCCGCCCAGGTGATCCGCTATGGCGAGGGCGGCCATCAGGGCGCGGGAATCGCCTTGCCCTGTGGCGGCATTCTGGACGTACTGGTCGAGCGCTTCACGGCCTGTGACGCGGACATCGCGCATCTTGAGGCGCTGCGCGGGGCACTCGAGGGCCAGACGCCGCGTCTGCGGCAGGTGATGCTGGAGGGGAATGGCGCGCGTGCGCTTCAGCACGACAGCGGGCTGGGGGAGCGGGTCGAGCCACTCGAGGGCCACGCGGGCCAGGCATGCGGCTATCAGCTGCGGGTCGGGCCAGTGGCGCGTCTGCTGCTGGCGGGGCTCTCGCCGGTGGCGGAAGCCTGCGCAGCCTTCGCCGTCAGCCTCGGCTTCGAGGTGATCATCTGCGAGCCACGCGAGGAAGTGCTGGCCGACTGGGATGCCCGCAAGGCGCCGCTCGAGGGCGTCAGCCTGCGCCGCGAGCTGCCGTCACGCTTCATCGCCGCCGGCGGCTGTCATGCCGCCACCGCCGTGGTCGCGCTGACCCACGACCCGCGTATCGATGATCTGGCGATGATCGAGGCGGTACGCCAGCCCGCGTTCTATATCGGCGTGATGGGCTCGCTGCGTACCTCAACGGCGCGCGCCGAGCGGCTGGCACGCAGCGGTGGGCTCAGCGCCGAGGAGATCGCGCGCATCGTGATGCCGATCGGGCTGAATCTGGGCAGCAAGACACCGGCCGAGATCGCGCTGGCGGTGATGGCCGATATCGTGCGCATCCGCCGTGGCCGCGCTCGCGAGAGCCTGTGAAGGCGCTCAGGGGGCAGGCAGGGAGGTCGCCCATGAATGAGTCGATCATTCTGGTCATGGCCGCTGGGCAGAGTCGCCGCTTCGGCAGAGACAAGCGTCAGGCGCGTCTGGCGGATGGCCAGACACTGCTGATGGCGACGCTGTCCCGGGTCATGTCCTGTGAGGTGGACTGGCGGCTGCTGCTGCGTGAGGACGATGATCCCGCCGTACTGCTGGGAGATGACTTCGCGCGTGAGCATGCCGAGCGGATCTGGCGTGCGCCGCAGGCGGGCAACGGACTCGGCGCCAGTCTCGGCGATGCCTTCCGTCAGCTGGAAGATGATGCTGGATTGGCGCATGTGCAGGTGGCGGCGGTATGGCTGGCGGACATGGCGCAGATCACGGCACAGACCTTTCATGTCCTTCGGGCCGAGGCCCAGGCCGATGGCGTGCATATCGTGCGACCGAGGCTTGACGGCGAGGATAGCCCCGGGCATCCGGTGCTGTTCGGGCGGGCGCTGTGGGCAGAGCTTGCGACGCTTGAGAGCGGCGAGGGCGCGCGCGAGGTGATCGCGCGACATCGCGAGGCGCTGCGTCAGGTGGCAGTCGGTGATGCCGGTATCCATCACGATATCGATACGCCAGCGATGCTGAAGCTCAGAGGCTGAGACAGAAACTGAAACTGAATGACTGAGGCCGAGGAACTACCTACGCTGGAAACAGGCTTGCTTCAGACAGCAAAAGGCCCCGTCACCATTAAGTGACGGGGCCTTTTGCTGTCGGCGTGTCGCGTTACAGCGTGCGCATATCCAGCAGCTTGATGCTCTGGATGCGCGGCTCGCCCCAGCTCAGGTCGAGCACCCACTCGGCGTCGAAATGCGTGTGCAATACGCTGCCATCGCGCATGGCGGCGCGGTGCTCACCACCCATGCGCAGGGTGGCGCTGTCGAGGCTGTTGCGCTGGGCACGCACCCAGCCGAGTGCATGGCCATTGACCAGCAGCTCGCTGCGACGCTGCTCCCAGTTGGCCAGGTACTCGCTGCCGGTCAGGGTTTCATCCAGCAGCTGGATGGAAGCCTCCTCGCCCAGCAGTTCCGCCAGTTCGATAGCAGGCGCCATGCGGTTGAGCATGGAGAACCAGCGGTGCGCGAAGTTTTCGAGTTCGGCCTCCAGGGCCAGATCATTGAAGGTATCGGCGTACATGGCACCTGCTCCCGAGTGGGTAAATATTGATGGGCATTATGCCGAGAGTCGTGAGCAGTAAACATGCCACGAACGGAATGGCAGTGTTGCCAACGGGGAGTCAATGCTTCAGTGGTTACTGAAGCCGCGACGCCCCGTGGCGTTTGCCTATCCTCGATCTCTCGGCAGAGTGGTCGTATCAATGAATGCGGCGGCCTGACTCGGCATTGCTGTCCGGCGTGTCAGTTTCCTGATGCGCTTCACGTTTCTCGACCAGGCGGCGGATACCGACATAGAACAGCGGTGTCAGCAGCAGGCCGAACACGGTGACGCCGATCATGCCGGAGAACACCGCCACGCCCATCGCCTGACGCATCTCGCTGCCGGCACCGGTGGCCAGTACCAGCGGCACCACGCCCGCGGTGAAGGCCACCGACGTCATCAGGATGGGGCGCAGGCGCAGGCGACAGGCCGTCAGCACGGCGTCCAGACGACTCTGGCCAGCATGCTGCTGCTCACGAGCGAACTCGACCAGCAGGATCGCGTTCTTGCACGCCAGTGCCACCAGCACGATCAAGCCGATGCGCGTGAAGATGTTGTTGTCGCCCCCCGTCAGCCAGACACCGGCCAGCGCCGACAGCAGTGTCATCGGCACGATCAGGATGATCGCCAGCGGCAGCGACCAGCTCTCGTACTGGGCGGCCAGCACCAGGAACACCAGCAATACCACCAGCGGGAAGATGTAGATCATGGTGTTGCCGGCCAGCACCTGCTGGTAGGTCACCTCCGTCCACTCGTAGCCGATCCCCTGTGGCAGGTTGCCGGCCAGCACTTCCTCGATGGCGGACTTGGCTTGATCACTGGAGACGCCCGGCGCCGGCGAGCCGTTGATGTCGGCGCTGACGAAGGTGTTGTAGTGCATCACGCGGTCCGGGCCGGTGGTCGGTGTCACCTTGACGAAGCTGCCCAGCGGAATCATGCGGCCGTTGTCGCTGCGCACCTTGAGGTTGCGGATGTCATCCGGGTCGAGACGCGCCGACTGCTCGGCCTGGGCGCGCACCTGATAGGTACGCCCGAAGCGGTTGAAGTCATTGACGTACAGCGAGCCCATGTACACCTGCAGAGTCTCGAAGGCACGTTCCACCGGCACGCCCATGATCATCGCCTGCTCACGATCCAGATCGATGTCGTACTGCGGCACCTGGATGCGGAAGCTGGAGTAGACACTGCTCAGACGCGGGTCAGCGTTGCCCCTGGCGGTGATGGTCTGCACGGCGGAGAACAGCTCATCGAAGCCCTTGTTGCCACGGTCCTGCAGCTGCAACTTGAAGCCCCCCGTAGTGCCCAGGCCCAGAATCGGTGGCGGCGGGAAGACGGCGACGAAGGCCTCGTCGATCCCCGCGAATTTCTGGTTCAGCTGAGCGGCGATCGCCTGACCGGAAAGCTCGGGCGACTGTCGCTCATCGAAGTCCGCCAGGGTCGCGAACACGATGCCGGAGTTGGAGGCATTGACGAAGCCGTTCACGGAGAGCCCCGGGAAGGCCACGGTGTGCGCCACACCCGGTGTGTCCAGCGCCAGTGCCTGCATCTCGTCGATGACCTCGGAGGTGCGGTCGAGGCTGGCGGCGTCCGGCAGCTGGGCCATCGCGACCAGGTACTGCTTGTCCTGCCCCGGGATGAAGCCGCCGGGCACGCTGTCGAACAGCTTGCCGGTGGCGCCGAGCAGTACGACATACAGCAGGCCGACGATGACACCGAAGCGCAGCAGCTTCTTGATCAGGCCGGTATAGCCGTTGGCCATCGCACTGAAGGCGCGGTTGAACGGCGCGAACAGCCAGCGCCCGAACAGGCCATCGATGACACGGGTCAGCCAGTCAGGCTTGGCACCGTGAGGCTTGAGCAACAGAGCCGACAGCGCCGGTGACAGCGTCAGCGAGTTGAAGGCCGAGATGAGCGTCGAGATGGTGATGGTCAGCGCGAACTGCTTGTAGAACTGACCGCTCAATCCGCTGATGAAGGCCGTCGGCACGAATACCGCCGTCAGCACCAGCGCGATGGCGATGATCGGGCCGGTCACCTCACGCATGGCGATCTGGGTGGCCTCGATGGGCGAGTGGCCCAGCTCGATGTTGCGCTCGACATTCTCCACCACCACGATGGCGTCATCGACGACGATACCGATGGCGAGCACCAGCCCGAACAGCGACAGCGTATTGATCGACACGCCCATCAGCTGCATGACCGCAAACGTCCCGATCAGCGAGACCGGCACCGCGATCAACGGGATGATCGAGGCCCGCCAGGTCTGCAGGAACAGGATCACCACTATCACGACCAGCAGGATGGCCTCGAACAGGGTGTCGATGACCGCCTCGATGGAGCCGCGCACGAAGACCGTCGGGTCGTAGACGATGTCGTAGCTGACGCCATCCGGGAAGGCCTCGGACATCTCGCTCATGCTCTCGCGCACGGAATCCGACAGCGCGATCGCATTCGAGCCGGGGCGCTGGAAGATCGGCATCGCCACGGCGTCCTTGCCATCCAGCTGCGCGCGCAGCGAATAGCTGTCGGCGCCCAGTTCGACACGCGCCACATCCTTCAGGCGTGTCAGGCGGCCATCTTCATCGACACGGATGACGATGTTCTCGAATTCCTCGGCGCTCTCCAGGCGGCCCCGCACGTTGAGCAGGCGCTGGAACTGGTTGTCGTCAGGCGAGGGCTGGGCACCGACGGAGCCGGCGGCGACCTGCTGATTCTGGGCACGCAGGGCACTGATGATGTCACCGGCAGACAGGCCCCGCGCCGCCACGGCGTCCGGGTCGAGCCACACGCGCATCGAGTACTCGCCGGCACCGAACAGCTGCACGTCACCGACCCCCTCGAGACGGGCGAGATTGTCCTTCAGGTTCAGGCGCGCGTAGTTGGACAGCCACAGCTGGTCATAGCGGCCATCCGGGGAGGTCAGGTGGACCACCATCGTCAGGTTGGGCGAGGCCTTCTCGGTGGTGATGCCGAGTTGCTGCACCTCCTGCGGCAGGCGCGGCGTGGCGCGGGCCACACGGTTCTGCACCTGCACCTGGGCCTTGTCCAGGTCAGTGCCCAGCGCGAAGGTCACCGTCAGGGTCAGGTTGCCGTCGGAGGTCGCCTGTGAGTCCATGTACAGCATGCTTTCGACGCCGGTGATTTCCTGCTCCAGCGGCGTGGCGACGGTGGCCCCGATGACTTCGGGGTTGGCACCCGGGTAGTTGGCGCGCACCACCACGGTGGGTGGCACGACTTCCGGATACTCGGAGATGGGCAGCTGGAACAGCGACAGCATCCCGGAGATGACGATCAGGATCGACAGCACCGCGGCGAAGACCGGGCGCTTGATGAAGAAGCTGGAGATATTCACGAACGGCCTCCGGCTGCCTGACGGTCAGCCTCGGCCAGTGTCGCGGCGTCCTGGTCGTTGTCCTGATCCAGCGGCTGGGCGGTCTGCTGCTGCAGGCGCGAGATACGCGCGGCGAGTGCCTTGAGGGCACCGTCATCGGGCATCTCGACCAGCTTGGGGGTGATCGGCATGCCCGGACCTGCCTTGGCAGGCCCCGCGGCCAGCACGCGGTCACCGGCGGCCAGGCCATCGGTGACGGCACGCAGCGGGCCGAAGCGCGGGCCGGTGGTGATGCCGCGGTAGGCGAGGGTGTTGTCCTCGGCGACCACCAGCACGAACTGACGGTCCAGATCGGTACCGATGGCGCGTTCCGGAATCAGCACGGCATCACGGATCTCGGGCGAGGCGAGACGCAGGCGTGCGAAGGCGCCCGGACGCAGGGCGGCATCATCGGCGCTGAAGGTGGTGCCGATGCGCAGGGTGCCGGTATCGATATCGACGCTGTTGTCGATGAAGTCGAGCTCACCGTGGAAGGGGAAATCCTGCTGACCGGCCAGCTGCAGTTCGACCGGCAGGTGGTCATCGGCGCTGACGTTCGCGAAGTCCTGGTTCCAGGTCAGCTCGCTGATGTCGATATAGGCGTCCAGCTGGCGGGTCTCGACCAGCGTGGTCAGCACGCTCTGGCCAGCCTGCACGGTGTTGCCACGCGTGATGCGCGCATTGGACAGGCGGCCATCGATCGGGGCGCGGATGGTGGCGTAGTCCAGATCCAGACGGGCACGCTCGAGCTGGGCGATGGCGCCCTTGAGCTGTGCATTCAAGCCGGTGGCATTGGTGCTGCGCGAATCGGCTTCCTCGCGCGATATCAGGTTGCGCTTGACCAGACTGGCGGCGCGACCGGACTCGCTGCGGGCATTGGCCAGCTCAGCCTTGATGCGTGCGACTTCCGCTTCCAGACGCTGTACCTCGGCCTTGAAGGGGCGTTGATCAAGACGCACCAGCGGCGTGCCGGCGCTTACCTGACTGCCTTCGGTGAACAGCACTTCTTCGACTTCGCCGCTCACGCGTGGGCGCAGTTGCACGCGCTGGGGAGATTCCAGACGTGTGGTGTAGGTGTGCCAGGCCGCGACCGGCTGCGACTGGGCGGCGACGACTTCCATCGTCGGGGGAGTCTGTTGCGCGTTGCCGGTCTCTTCACTGTTGCCCTCGCTGCAGGCACTGAGCGCCAGAAGGCCACCAAGGGTCAGTAGCAGGGAAGAAGCGATACGAGAAAGGCGCGCCGGACGTAAGTTCAGTCTCGACATGGGAATTTTCCGTTGCAGGATAGTTGGCTCGGCATCCTAGAGAGCCGGCCTGCGACGGATAAGCCCCTTGGAGCACACCGCTTTGATTCTGAATATGCACCAATTGTGCAGATGGCGCGCTGGCTGACTGCTGCGCTTGAGCAAGGGTCAACGCAAAAGCCCCGCGGCGAATGCCAGCGGGGCTTGTTGTCGTACATGTCACTTGCGTCTGCTGCCGCTCAACTCACGGTGCAGGCATCTCGGCACAGGCATCTCGACACAGGTATCACGGCATGGCTGGCATGCCGCTTGAAGCGACTTTACTGCTTCTCGCCGAAGTACTTGGTGTGGATGGTGTCGTAGGTGCCATCGGCCTTCAGCTCGGCCAGGGCGCCGTTGATCTGCTCGGCCAGGTCCTTGTCACGCTTGCGCATGGCGATACCGAAGCCATCGCCGAAGTACTTCTTGGGCTCGGTGACCACTTCACCCACGGCCTTGTAGTTGCCGTTGCCGCCGTCAATCAGGGTGGACTTGCCGACCGGGAAGTCGAGGAAGGCGATGTCGAGGCGACCCGCTTCCATGTCCAGCACCAGGTCATCGGCGGTGGTGTAGCGCTTGACCTCGGCATTCTTGCCGTAGAGATCGGTGACGTAGTTGTCCTGCAGGGTGCCGCGCTGCACGCCGATGGCCTTGTCAGCCAGGGCTTCCTGGGAGGTGGCGCTCAGCTCGCTGTCGGACGGGGCGAACCAGGCGGACGGCGGGGTGATGTAGGTGTCGGAGAACAGCACCTTCTCGCGGCGTTCCTCATTGATGGTCATCGAGGACATGATGGCGTCGTACTTGCGCGCCATCAGGCCGGGAATGATGCCGTCCCACGCCTGGATGACCCACTCGCAGTCGCGGTTGATCTTCGCGCAGATGGCATTGCCCAGCTCGATATCGAAACCGGTCAGCTCACCGTCGGGCGTCTTGTATTCCATCGGCTCGTAGGGCACGTCGACGCCGATGCGCAGCGATTCGGCCGCCTGAGCGCCACCGGCCATCAATGCTGCACCCAGCAGGGAGATTCCCAGAAGCTTCTTCATGTCAGTCCCATCCATCATTGTTGTTGGTCATACTGGCTGATCAGTGGCATCAGACACTCCCTCCTGAACACCAGCCATCTGAGCCGCGGACATAAGGGGGCGTGTCATGCCAGTGGCTCCACACTAGCCCAGACCGAGGCTGTGGTGAAGAGGGGCAATGGACAAATTCAAACGGTCGTTAAACGAGATGAATTCCTGCCGTTATATCCTGATATAAAAAAAGCGCCCTACAAAGGGCGCTTTTGACGTTCAGCTTAACGGTTTCAAGTGCGCTAGCAGGCGTTTCTCCAGTTGCCGGAATATGGCAATGATGGTGAAGGTCAGACACAGGTAGATGGCGGCGACGAACAGGAAGGCCTCGAAGGGCGCGTAGAAGCGTGCGTAGATGTCGCGCGCGGCGCCGGTGAGGTCCAGAAGCGTCACCACGCTGCAGATGGCACTGGCATGCAGCATGAAGATGACTTCATTGCCGTAGGCCGGCAGCGCCCGGCGGAAGGCACTGGGCAGAATGATGCGACGCATCATCTTGCCACGTGACATGCCGTAGGCACGCGCTGCCTCCATCTCGCCCTTGGGGGTCGACTGGATGGCACCGTGGAAGATCTCGGTGGTGTAGGCCGCGGTATTGAGCACGAAGGCCAGCAGCGCCGGCACGAAGGGATCACGGAAGTAATCCCATAGCCAGGTCTCCTGGATGCTGGGCACATGCACGCTGGTCACGCCCAGCGAGATGTCGAAGCCGTCGAAGAACACCACGCCGTAGTAGATCAGGTAGAGCTGGATCAGCAGCGGCGTGCCGCGGAAGACATAGGTGTAGAGATAGACCGGCATCTTCACCCAGCGACGGCGCGAGCCGCGCATGATCGCCAGCGGCACGGCCAGTATCAGGCCGATGAGCAGCGCCAGACACACCAGCTGTACGGTGGTGACCAGCCCTTCCCAGTAATGCCACAGGGTGGTCGCGGTGAAGATGTAGTTGTCGCTCAGCGCATCCTCGAGCATCTGACCCAGCTGGGTGATGACGCCTGAGGAGCCTGCATCATTCAGTTGTTCCATGCGCTGGCCTCCCCGAATCCGGCGTTATAGCGCTTCTTGAGACGTGCCAGCCCCCATTCGGACACGGTGGCGATCAGCAGATAGCCCGCCGCGACCGGCAACAGGAAGGTGAAGGGCTCGTGGGTCGCCTTGGCGGCCTCACTGGCGACACGCACCATGTCGACCAGCCCGATCACCGACACCAGGGCGGTGGTCTTGAGCAGCACCATCCAGTTGTTGCCCAGCCCCGGCAGGGCGTGACGCATCATCAGCGGGAAGCGAATGCGCTTGAAGACCTTCCAGTCGTTCATGCCATAGGCGCGCCCCGCTTCGATCTGCCCGGCATCCACCGCCATGAAGGCGCCCCGGAAGGTCTCGCCCATGTAGGCACCGAAGATGAAGCCGATGGTGACGACGCCGGCAGTGAACTCATCGACATTGACGAAGACGTCGATGTCGTAGCTGTCGTACAGCCAGTCGGTGACCATGTTGATGCCGATCTGGCCACCGAAGAACAGCAGCAGCATCAGCACGATGTCGGGAACGCCGCGGATGATGGTGGTGTAGAGCGTCGCGAGCCAGCGCAGAGGCGTGGAACGCGACATCTTGGCCGTCGCCGTCAATAGCCCCAGCGCGATGGCCAGCAGCTGGGCCAGCACGGCCAGCTGCACCGTGACCCAGGCACCTTCCAGCAGGCTGGGCCCGTAGCCTTGTAGGTCAATCATGGGAAATCTCCCGTGAAGCGCCGAATAACCCGTTCAGCGGCTTACTGGTGGTTGTCGGACGCAGTGGCGGCGCTGGCGAAGTACTTGTCGTTGAGACGCTTGAGCGTGCCATCGGCCTTGAGCGCTTCCAGGGCACCATCGATGGCTTTCTTGAGGTCGCGGTCGCGCTTCTTCATGGCGATGCCGAAGCCGTCGCCGAAGTACTTCTTCGGCTCGCTGATGGCGCTGCCGGTGTTGACGAAGTTGCCGTCGTTGGCGTTGACCAGGGTGTCCTGACCGACCGGCAGGTCCAGGAAGGCGACATCGACGCGGCCACTGTCCATGTCCAGCACCAGATCATCGAGCTTGGTGTAGCGGCGCACTTCTGCCGTGCGGCCGTAGAGGTCGGTGACGTAGTGATCCTGCAGGTTGCCGCGCTGCACCCCGATCACCTTGCCCGCGAGCGCCTCGGCATCGAGGGTATCCGCGCCCGCCAGCGGGCTGTCCGCCTTGACGAACCAGCCGGACGGCGGCGTGAAGTAGGGCTCGGAGAACAGCACCTGACGCTCACGCTCCGGATTGATGGTCAGCGCCGACATGATGACGTCGTACTTGCGCGCCATCAGGCCCGGGATGATGCCGTCGAAGTCCTGCTCGGTCCATTCGCAATGGGTGGCGAGCTGGGCGCAGATGGCGTTGCCCAGTTCGATCTCGAAACCGGTCAGCTCACCGCTGGGCAGCTTGTAGCCGAAGGGCGCGTAGGGCACGTCGATGCCCAAGCGCAGCGGGTCCGGCACATCGGCCGCCTGGGCGGCGCTGGTGGTGATGGCGAAGGTGGAGAGACCGAGGGTGAGACCCAGCAGGGCACGTGTCGCGAACTGTTTCATTACTTGTCATTCCTGAAGTCTTGGACACCTCGAGGCCTGCCGTTGGCGTGGCGCTCGCGGTGCTGAATCATGTGCCGGTCACGGGACCACCGTGCCGGGATGTGCCACAGGCCGAGCGGTAGGCTCAGCGATGGGCCAAGGGCCATTCATCAGTACTGTTGATCAGGGCTGCTGATCAGGGCGCTTTGTCAGTACTTGGGCGCCAGGAACTGCTTGAGGCGCTCCGACTGGGGATTGCCCAGCACGTCTTCCGGCTTGCCGGCTTCCTCGACCAGTCCTTGATGCAGGTAGACCACCTGGCTCGAGACATCACGCGCGAAGCTCATCTCGTGGGTCACCACCACCATGGTGCGGCCTTCCTCGGCCAGGTCACGCATGACCTTGAGCACGTCACCGACCAGTTCCGGGTCGAGGGCCGAGGTCGGTTCGTCGAACAGCATCACCTCCGGCTCCATCGCCAGCGCGCGTGCGATGGCGCCGCGCTGCTGCTGGCCACCGGACATCTGCGCCGGATAGTAGTCGGCGCGCTCGAGCAGGCCGACGCGGTCCAGCAGACTGCGTGCGTGGGCGATGGCTTCCTTCTTCGGCTTGCCGAGCACATGGATCGGCGCCTCGATGACATTTTCCAGCAGCGTCATGTGCGACCACAGGTTGAAGCCCTGGAAGACCATCGACAGGCGCGCGCGCATGCGCTCGACCTGACGCCAGTCCATCGGTTCGCGGCCACGGCGGCTTTCCTTGAAGCCGATCTGCTCGCCATGCACGAAGATGTCGCCGCCGTCCGGCTGCTCCAGCAGGTTCATGCAGCGCAGAAAGGTGCTCTTGCCGGAACCGGACGCGCCGATCAGGGTGATGACATCGCCCTTGCGCGCTTGCAGCGACAAGCCCTTGAGCACCTGATTGGTGCCGAAGGACTTGGTGATGTTGCGGACCTCGAGAGGCAGCGCGTCGCTGCTCGGGCTCTCGGCCACGGAAGATCTCATGGTCATGCAGTTACTCCAATCCGGACGTTGCCAGCCCTGGGGGCAATGACACGCCACGAGTCCGCCGCGGGGCGGTCGGGCTCGGGATACAGGTTCGTTGCCGACATGGCACGGCTGCCTGGTACTGCCTTTCACTCTCGCTCGCTGACGTGCGCGACGCAGACGTGATGAGGCGGCAAGGCGTGGCACGGGAGGAGTGGCGGAGAATGCCGTCAGGGGCATGGCCAGTTCCTCATGATCAGTCCGATTGATCGTCGTTCTCGCTGCCAGTGACCGTCTACAACAGGCGAAAAATGCCTGTGCTTGCATGTCGTGGACGGGAAAGGGGGCCGATTCTACCAGCTCAACGCAGGGTTCACCGCTATCTGGCGTGGAGGAATGTTACGACTTTGGTGGAGCCTGCAAGGACGCACGCGGATGCCGTCCGGCCGTGGGGGAGGAGTCTTCATGATCAAGGTCGCCTGTTGTCGTTGTAGTAAGGCTTTCGTCAGTGCAATCGCGCCGGCATCGTGCTGCGCCCTGAGGGGGATGGGCGGGCAGAACGCCGGCGCCTGTGGCTCAGTGCCGGTTTGTTCAGTGTCTGGTGACTCAGTCTGTCGGTGTCGAGCTCTCGGCCAGCAGCAGGGCGGCGCGGGCGCCTATCTCCACCTTGGCGTTGGGGAACACCACCCGCAGTGGCGTATCGCCAATGATGCAGGGGCCAGCAGCGGCGTCTTCGGCCACCACGCTGCCGGGGGCGAAGGCGGTGAAGTTGGCGACATCCTCGCTGAAGCACAGCGTGAAGTCGGCTGACTGACGCATCAGTTCCACTTCCACCGTGAAGTAGTCGATGGCCTCGGGGTCTGCTTCGGCGGGTGCCGTGCCGGTCGCCAGCGCCGCGAGCAGGGCTTTCATCGGTGCGAGTGCCGCCATGTCGTTGGCGCCGAACGGGCGTACCTGGCCCAGCTCCAGCGTGAAGGCGTCGGCATCATGGTAGTGGCGCGAATAGTGCGAGAAGGTCCAGCTGTGTTGATGCTGGTGCAGCACGGCCTGGATGCCGGCGGCGCTCAATATCGGCCACTGCGATGCGCTGATGGCGTCGCCATCACTGAAGGGCACCACCGCGAAGCGCGGATAGAGGCTGTCGCGGATGGCGGTGTGCATGTCGTAGTGCAGACGGCGCGTACCCTCGGCCAGCGGGAAGCGGGCATAGAATGTGTCCACTGCCGCCATCAGCTGACGCGCGCGTGCCGGCTCATCATCGGACGGACAGTCGTTGCCCGTGACGCTTGCCTCGGCGCGTTTGAACAGCCGATTGAGATTGGTGGTGATGAAACGCTCGCCACGGCGGATGGCGGGCAGGTTGCCCAGAATCAGCAACAGCGGCGCCCCGACGATCATATGGCCGCTCTCCAGTCCCGCGATCAGCTCACCGAGCAGTTCGATGGGGGCGGTCTCGTTGCCGTGGATGCCGGCGGAGATCACGCACGGGCGCGCCTTGGGCCCCATCACGTCGGGGGTGATCTCCAGCACGCCGGGTGCGACGATCTCATAGCGACCGCCGGGAATACGGCCCATGCCACGGGCGCTGGCGTGGCCTTCGAGTGTCAGGTCTAGCCAGTCGGCAATCACGAGGCAGTCGGCTCCTGGCGAACATTGGTGGATTCGAAGATCTTGTCGGCGCTGGCCGCCACGAAGCCCTGATACAGCTCGCCATCGGCATCGGGGTAGCGGCGCGCGAATTCGTAGTAGCAGGTGGAGATCTCATGCTCCTCGCCACCGGCGAAGGTGAAGGTCTGGCGGTCGGCGAGGGTGGAGGCCTGCTCCAGCAGCACCTCGGGCGAGCCCTTGATGCGCCCTCCGGCCGGGTTGATGCCAAGGCCCAGCGACTCGACGCGCGTCAGCACCTTGTCGAGGGTGTCGTGACGGCTTAGCGCGTTGACGCTGATGGTGAAGTGGTTGGCGCGCAGGCCGATGATCGACAGCCAAGCCGCATACTCGCTCTCTTCCATCAGGCGCTGATACTGCTCGAAGCTGGGCGCTTTCCACAGGCGGCCAGACCACAGCACGGAGGGCTGGGTGGCGGCATCCGGCGAGATCTGGCTGACCAGGCCATCGATGATCGCCTGGGCGCGCTCGGACAACTCATGGCATTTCAGCTCGGAGAGGAAGACGCGCGGCATGTCGGGTGACGGCGGCAGATAGCCGAAGGCGCGCAGCTTCTTCTCGCGGAAATCATAGGGCGCGAAGCGGGTATAGCCCAGCGCCAGCAGGTGAGGTTCCAGCGCGCTCAGGGTGATCGGCCCGCGATCGAAGGTGCGGAAGGCGACGTGGTCGTTGACGATGGTCTCGCCGTCAGCGATGAAGGCATCCTGGATCTTTTGGGCCTGGGGCGTCATGGCGACGTAGTCATCCCACAGGGCGCTGAAGAACTGCTGGATATCCATGGCACGGGCTCCCTCTGAACTGAGTTGCCCAGTGCAGCGAGGTGTCACTGGCACTGGGCGGCAGCATCAAACGATTGGCATCAGGGCAGTGCACTCGGCGTGGCGCTACCCCGGAAGATTGTCAGCTCACCATTGGCGAGCCACGCGCGCGTGACAAGATGCGAGGTCGGTTGGATGAAAGCGGCTGTCCGCACCATATAAACGTCACGCGCCGGTTTAGACCTTGGTGTCAGGCCTTGGGTCCTGGGACCGGGTTCGGCGTCAGCGTTCGATGTTATCGGTAGAGGGGCAGGCGTTGCCCTGTTCGACCTTGATCAGCGCGTCGGTCGCGAAGCCGAGCTCGGCGGCCTGCTCGACCAGCGCCTGGTAGGTGGCGTCATCCAGCTGTGGCTCACGCGCCAGTATCCACAGGTAGTCGCGATCGGCGCCGGCCACCAGCGACCACTGATAGTCGTCATCCAGCGCCAGCACGTTGTAACCGCCATAGAAGGGGCCGAAGAAGCTGACCTTGAGGGCCGCCGTCTCGCTGCCCTGAGTGAAGTAGGCACGACCTTCGGCCTGGCTCCATTGCCCTTGCTCGGCGTTGTAGCCGCGATTGATGACGCGCACGCCGCCGTCCTCGCGGGGCGAGTAATCGGCGCTGACGCAGCTCAGGCCCTCCTCGAAGCTGTTGGGCAGGCGGGCGATCTCGTGCCATTCACCGTAGTAACGTTCGAGCTCGAAATCCTCGACGGGCTGGGTGCCGGAGGGGACTCCGGCGCAGCCGCCGAGGAGACCGAGACCGATTAGAGAGAAGGCAAGATGCGGCAGGCGTGTCATTGGCAGGCTCCATGCGCCAGGACGCCCCATTGATGAGTCGTGGGGCGTTCTGGCGTGATGCGGGTCATGAGAAAAAGGACGAAACGGCATCCTTGTCTCATTGGGGCGTCTGCCGCTGTCTCAAGAGGGAGGGTGGCGCGGCGACATGCTCGAGGCGCCGAGCGCCGAGCGCCGAGCGTCGATCGTCACAGTACCAGGCGGAGCGGATTGCCGGTGACGACGACGCCCCGACCGCGTTGCTTGGCCTCGTACATGGCGCTGTCGGCGCGCGCGATGACCGTTTCCGGCGTGGCGCCCGAGAAGGGGAACAGGCTGATGCCGATACTGGCGCTGACGGCGATGATCAGCGGCTCGCCATCGACTTCCAGCGTGATGGGACGACTGATGGCGTCGATCAGACGCTCCGCCAGCTGCTCCGGGCCCTTGCGGCCGTTGCCTTCACGGCTGATCAGTACCAGAAATTCATCGCCGCCCAGGCGACCGACGATATCGTTGCCGCGCAGGGTGTTGCCCAGGCGTTCGCCGGTGATGCGCAGCACTTCATCGCCGATGGCATGGCCGTGGCGGTCATTGACGGGCTTGAAGCCATCGAGGTCGATGAACAGCGCGGCCTGCACCGTGCCGGGAGTCTGGATGTCGAGTATCTGGTCGAGGCGTGTCAGCAGGGCGCGCCGGTTGAGCAGCCCGGTGAGCGAGTCGCACATCGCGTGGTCGCGCAGATCGTCCCGCTCGCCGGTGATATGGCATTCATGCAGGAAGAGTTGCCGGCTCTGGCGCTCGCGCGAGTAGGCGCTCAGGCCTGCCAGCATATTGACGGCCATCATGAAGAAGACTTCGTTGACCTCCACTAATGTATCGGAGCCAAGATGCATCAGCGCGCAGCTGACGGTGCAGCCCATCCATATCAGCAGTCCGCAGCCCATGGCATAGATGAACTGCAGTCCCAGCAGGGTGTAGGTCCAGAAGACCACCAGCAACAGGGCGACGAAATAGACCGGGAAGTCACCATGCTCGTCCTCATGCTGTCCGGCGGCGTGGCTCTCCACCAGGTGCTCTCCGGCGTGACCGTCCCCCACATGGAACATCGCCAGCGTCCCCAGCGCTGCCACCAGCGAGGCCAGGCACAGGATGCCGTTGACGTGGTGTCGGAAACGCGGGAGACGTGACAGCAGAAACAGGCCCAGCACGCCGATCAGAACGCTGGTACGCAGCAGCAGGTAGGGCTCGTAGTGATCCAGCAGACTGATCTCGATCAGCCCATAGGACGCGAACAGCAGACAGCTCAGCGGGATGGTGATCCGGCTGAGCTTGTGTGAGGTCTCGATCTGTCGACGCCGATAACGTCGTTCCAGGGTGTCATCCGCAAAGCAGAGTGTCATGGGATTCATGGGGCGATACCTGAGTTGCCAGACTCTCAGGATGCCACTGCCTTGCGTGGTATGCCCTGGAGGAACCGCCGCAACCTTTGCGTGCGGTTCAACGCTATTTCAAACACTCCGCTGCATGAGGGCTTTAGTGCTCACGACTGAGTGAGGTTGGCACCGGCCAGCTGGCGCGCCGTGACGCGCAGCGCGGATTCCACCATGTCGTAATCCACATAGCAGCCCTGCAGGTGGCGGCGGCCGGTCGTCGGGTCGAAGGACTTGCGGCCGTGCATCACGCGGCGGTTGTCGAAGGCCACCATCTGGCCGGCTTCCAGCTTGAGATGCAGGCGGAAGGCCGGTTCCCGCAGGATGCTCCAGTACTGGCGATAGGCGCTGTACCAGGCCTGCATCTGTTCCAGCGGCAGGCGCAGGCTGTCGCGGATCCAGTTGTTGAAGCGCACCTCGATGACCTTGTCGTTGGCATCCAGGTGGATCACCGGCTCGCGCACCACCAGGTCGGTGGTCTCGTCGGCAAAGCGGAAGTCCACCGGGGTCTCGGCCAGCAGCCTGAAGGCCTGCGGGTCCCGCTCGCGCAGGGCTTCGGCGACCGCCATGCCGTCTCCGAAGATGGAATCACCACCTTCGGCCTCATTGGCCAGGCAGTAGAGCATCTGGATGTCTGGCGGCTGACGCCAGTTGGGCAGGTCGGTGTGCAGTTCCAGCGCGATCGGTGTGTAGGCGGCATTGTTGGGCGCCTGCTTGGAGAAGACCTCGAAGCGGCCGCCGAAGTTGGTCGCGCGGATCGGGCCGATGGTCGCGGCCACCTGGTCGATCTCGCCGCCTGCCGTCGGGCCGGCATCCAGAATCGCGAAGCCGTCGCGGCACAGCGCTTCCAGCCAGCCCAGGCGCGCCTGTCCACCGGCCATGTAATCGGCAAAGGCGGTGACGTGAGGCTTGTGACCCTGCTGCCAGGCCTGGCTTGCGGGGACCGGCGTGGCCGGCGGCGCATCACTCGGACGACGTTGCAGCAACCAGCCGGCATCGAAGCGGCTGGTGTGGCCGTCCTGCCAGACGACGACGAGATTGCCTTGCTCGACACGCATCTGATGCACCGTCAGGGCTGCATCGTCCATCAGCATGAAGGTGCGCTCGAAGGTCTGCGGATGACGGCAGAGATCGCAGGCGCAGTGGTCGCGCAGCCAGATCAGCGGCAGCTGGGTCTGCTCACCGCTGGCCCATGCCAGTGACGCCAGGGTCTCGTCGTGGTCTGCCTTCACCAGCGGCGCGCCCTCGTGATGGGGCAGGTATTCCTTCATGTCCCACTGATGGCGTGCCTGTGGCGCTTCAGTGTCTTGGGTGTCAGGGGCAGATGCGATGAGAGTCTCCATGGGCGCCGTCCTATGTCGTGTGAGCAGTAGCAGGTGAGCCAACGCGTGTCGCGTGGCTGGGTCGTATGGCTGAGCCGTGACCCGAGAATGAGACCATTGTCCCCCTCGTCATCACGGCTGGCCAACGCGAAATATGACGGCCATGACTTAGCTGAGCTAATGTGTGCGATTGACCTTCATGCTCTGACGCGAGATAGCCATGCACGAACCTTCCCCTACGACACCGAATGCCTTGCCGCGCCCCCTGCCGCCGCTGGCCTGGTTGCAGGCCTTCGAAGCCGCTGCGCGCCTGATGAGCTTCACGCGTGCCGCCGAGGAGCTGAGTGTCACCCAGTCGGCCATTAGCCAGCGGATTCGCCAGCTGGAGGACCGCCTTGGTCAGCCATTGTTCGTGCGTCATGCCCGCAGCCTCAATCTGACGCCGGCCGGTCAGGCCTGGTTGCCAGCGCTGCAGGATGGCTTCCAGCGCCTGCAGGAAGGCACGCTGGAAGTCTTCGGCCCCTCGCGCGCCGCGCCGGTCAGCCTGCGGGCGACCCCGATGAGCCAGCAGGCATGGCTGTTGCCGCGGCTGGCGAACTTCCACCGTGACCAGCCCGAGATCGCGCTGCGTCTGGTCAGTGCCTTCTGGCAGAGCGATTTCGATGGCGAGCAGGTGGATATCGAACTGCGCTACGGCCAGGGTGACTGGCCGCAGGTGGAGGCGATCCAGGTGGGGGCAGGGCAGGAGAGAATGGCCGTCGTGGCGAGTCCGGCGCTGAGCGCGCAGCTGAGCACGGCGGCGGACCTGGCCGGCATGACGCTGCTGCATGCCGCAGGCTTCGCGGTGGGCTGGCGGCGCTGGCTGGTGGCGGCAGATCAACTGGGGCTGGAGAAGACGACCTCCACCATCAGCTGTGACACCCAGGTGATGACGCTGGAAATGGCGCGTCTCGGCATGGGGGTGGCGCTGGTGCATGAAGGCCATTTCCGGCAATGGCTGGCGTCCGGCAACGGCGGGCTGGAGCAGGTCTTCGCGTTGACGATCCCCGCCGAGCAGAACTTCTGGCTGGTGCGCTCCAATCAGCGCCCGATGCGGCCCACCGCGCAGCGTGTCTGGGATTATCTGTTGGCGGAGCCACAGTGAGCGATGCAGAGGTTGCTTTTGCGCCTCCTGCTGATCGAGTCGGCGTGTCTGCTGGCGCGCTTCTGGATGATATACCGTTAGCTTGAGATGATGCCCGGCGCGGTAAGCGGCCGCTATCTCTTCTCTATCGCGATTTCCTCGCCTTGCTGGCGCCTTGTCTGCCAAGCGGGTGGTCAGATCTGCCAGTCGTGGTCAGGCGTGGTCAGGCGTGGTCAGTCGTGGTCAGGCGTGGTCAGTCGGGAGGCGGCGGGCAGCGCGCCAATGGCGACTGCTGGAAGAAGCGTTCCAGCAGGTCATACAGCGCCGGATAGGCCGCATTGAGCTCATCCGGTGCGCTGAAGAAATACTCGCAGCAGACGGCGAAGCATTCGGCGGGGTGGCTGGCGGCGTAGTCATCGATGGGCGTCGGCTCACCGCGTGACAGGCGCGCGCTCAGGTCATCCCACACGGCAGTGAAGGTGGCGTGCCACTCCGCCGCGCTGATATGGCGTGGCAGGGGCGGAAAGCCATCGGCATCGGTGGCGTTGGCCATGTCGAGCTTGTGGGCGAATTCATGGATCACCACGTTGAAGCCGCTCCAGTCACCGCTGGCGGCCAGGTCCTGTTGGGTGACCACCACCGGCCCCTGGTACCAGGTCTCACCGGCACGGGTGTCCTCGAAGACATGCACCACACCGGCGTCATCCATCTCTTCCACCTCACGGCGGATGGCCTGCAGCGGCAGCATGATCTCGTGCACGCGAGCGCCGGCGTCCTGCCAGCGTTCGGCATGCGCCCAGCCGTTGAGCAGCAGCATCGCCTGAGCGGCCAGTGCCAGTGCCTCGACCTGTGCGAGCGGCTCGGCGCTGGTCAGCTTCCAGTCGTTCAGCTGATGGCGGGCGCGCCGTTCAAGACGCGCCAGTGCCTCGGCGTCGAGTCCTTCGAGAATCGGCAGGCGCTCGCGGACTGCCTGCCACGCGTCATCCGGCGCTGTCTCGCCACCTGGGGGTGCGGTCGAGACAGCGCCGGCGTCGGGGGCTGAGCTGTCACGGCCGTGGCGAGCGGAGGGCTGCCACAGCCGTTGCCACCAGTGCGTCATCGACTCAGTCCTGACGGCTGCCGGACTTCCACGACCAGTCACGCAGACGTAGCTCGAAGAGGTCCTTGCGGCGGTCCTTCAGGTTGGTCACCGAGCCTTCGCTGCGCACCACCTTGAGACGCTCCAGATCGAGATCCGAGAACATGATCATCTCGGTGTTCGGTGTGGTCTCGGCCATCACCGCGTCATGCGGGAAGGAGAAGTCCGACGGCGAGAACACCGCTGACTGGGCGTACTGGATGTCGAGGCTCTCGATGGACGGCAGGTTGCCGACGCTGCCGCAGACCACCACGTAGCATTCGTTCTCGATGGCACGCGCCTGGGCGCAGTTGCGCACGCGCAGGTAGCTGTTCTTGGTGTCGGTCCAGAACGGCACCATCAGGATGTCCATGTCCTGATCGGCCAGCAGGCGCGACAGTTCCGGGAACTCCACGTCGTAGCAGATCAGCATGCCGATGCGACCGGCGTCGGTCTCGAACACGGCCAGCTCGTCACCGCCCTTGATGATCCAGTCGCGGCGCTCCTGCGGCGTGATGTGCAGCTTGGCCTGACGGTCGATCTCGCCATCGCGGTGACACAGGTAGGTGACGTTGTAGAGCTCGTTGTCGTCACCGATCTCGACCATGGAACCGGCCACGATGTTGATGTTGTAGGCCACCGCCATGCGCGAGATTTCCTGCTTGAAGCGCTCGGTGAAGCCGGCGAGGTAGCGGATGCAGCGCACCGGGTCGCTCTGGTCTTCCAAAAGGCCGATCAACGGCGTGTTGAACAGCTCCGGGAAGACGGCGAAGTCACTCTGGTAATCCGACAGGGCGTCGACGTAGTACTCGACCTGTTGCAGCACGGATTCGACGCTGTCGAACTTGCGCATCTGCCACTGCACGGCGCCGACGCGAATCATCGTCTTGCGGCTTTCCAGCACGCGCTCGGCGGGCTCGAACAGGATGTTGCTCCACTCCAGCAGCGTGGCGTAGCCCTGGGAATCCTCGTCTTCCGGCAGGTACTGGCGCAGCAGGCGCTTGACCAGGAAGCCGTTGGCCAGCTGGAACGACAGGATGGGATCATGGATCTCGCGACGCTCCACCTTGTCGATGTACTCGGAGGGCGAGAGCTCGGCGGCATATTCGTGGTACTGGGGAATGCGTCCGCCGGCCAGAATCGAGCGCAGATTCATCGAGCGGCACAGGTCCTTGCGCGCCTCGTACAGGCGGCGACCGAGGCGATAGCCGCGGTAGTCGACGTCGATCAGCACATCCAGACCGTAAAGCGCATCGCCATCCTCCTTGTTGAGGATGATCTCGCGCTGGCCGATCAGGTCGTCGTACTTGTGCGGGTTGGAGAAGGCGTCGTAATCCACCAGCGCCGTCAGGGCGACACCGACCAGCCTCTCGCCATCCTCGATCACGATCTGGCCATCGGGGAATTCGGCGATCAGGCGGTTGATGGTGTGCTCAGGCCAGGCGCCACCGATGTCGTCGTAGATGCCGTCCATCAGGCGCTTGAGCTGGGGGTAATCTGACTCCTGCAGGTTGCGCAGGTTCAGGTGCAGGTCTTCGACGGACATCGAGACTCCTTGGAAAATGAAAGAGGGGATCAGGGCAGGAAGTGGCTGGCGCGAACGCGATGGGCCCCATTATTCGCGCTGTCGAGGCCGGGTGTCATCAATATCCTTTGGTCAATGTCCGGCCCTGGTCATGCAACCCTCATCAATGGGTCCAACCTCGCGTCACTGCAAGGGTGAGCGAGCCTTCGCGCCTTGAGTGGCGCTCAGTGCGATGTTGAACGAATGCTCATTTTGCTTGCATTTGCGCGGCACAACGTCCAAAACAATGCCAAGGGCAGGGCGCGCGCAGCGAAGTCATGCCGTTCATATCAAGCTTGAAAGACACCAGGCCCCAATGACCTCAGGCCTTAGTGACACCAGGCCTTCATGACACTAAAGGAGACCCGCATGACCCCAGTCCTTCATGAATTGCGTGGCCGTGATGACCGCCTGCGTTTCTCGCCGTTCTGCTGGCGCGCGCGTCTGGCATTGGCGCACAAGGGCCTTGCGGCCGAACTCGTGCCGATGCTGTTCACCGACAAGAGCCCGATCGACTTCTGCGATTCCACCACGGTGCCGGTGCTCAAGGATGCGTACGGCGTGGCGATGGACAGCTATGACATCTTCAAGCATCTGGACGCGCATTATCCAGACAGCGGCGATGGCCTGCTGATCGGCGATGCACATGCCGAGGCACGCCTGAACTTCGTCAAGGTGTATACCGAGCAGGTCATGGCGGTCGGCTTCTTCCGCCTGGTGGCGCTGGACCTGCTGGCGGCCATCCACCCGGATGACCGCGAGTACTTCCGCACCAGCCGCGAAGCCCGCTTCGGCATGTCCTTCGAGGAATTCAACAACGTCGAGGCCGCTCGCGGCATCCTGGACAGCGCCTTCAAGCCGCTGCGTGGCCTGCTCGCCAATCAGCCCTTCATGGATGGCGATGCCCCGGCGGCGGCGGATTACCTGGTCTTCGGCTTCTTCATCTGGGCACACATCGTCTCCGATACCTCGCCCTTCGGCGAGACGGAAGACGCGGGCGACCCGCTGGTGCAGTGGCGCGAGCGCATGATGGACCTGCACGACGGCATGGCGCGCAAGGCGCCACGTGCCAGCGAGATTCCGCAGTCATAACACCTTCAGTAACGGCTGCAGTAAAGAACATGCTCGCAATGCCTCTGGTGAAAAGCTGCACGAGGGGCCTGGCGATGAACATGATCTCCTCAATGGCTCGAACGCTCATGGGCGTTCGAGCCATTTTGCTATGTCCTTGCACAGGAGCCCACAGATGATTGATCTGTATTACTGGACCACACCCAACGGCCACAAGATCACGATCTTTCTGGAGGAAGCCGGTCTCGAGTATCGCCTCATTCCGGTGAATATCAGCAAGGGTGAGCAGTTCGCGCCGGAGTTTCTGGCCATCTCGCCCAACAATCGCATGCCGGCGATCGTCGATCATGCGCCAGCCGATGGCGGTGAGCCGATCTCGGTGTTCGAGTCCGGTGCGATTCTGGAGTATCTGGCCGACAAGTGCGGCAAGTTTCTGGCGCAGGAAACACGCGCCCGCAATGACGTGCTGCAGTGGCTGCACTGGCAGATGGGTGGCCTGGGGCCGATGCTGGGACAGGTGCATCATTTCAAGCACTACGCGCCAGAGCCGGTGGAGTACGCCATCGAGCGCTATCACAAGGAAGGCGAGCGCCTCTACGGCGTGCTGGAGCGCCAGCTTGCGGGGCGTGACTTCGTGGCGGGGGACGAGTTGAGCATCGCCGACATGGCCATCTGGCCGTGGCTGAAGGCCGAGAAGCAGGAGATCGATCTGACGCGCTTCCCGGCGGTCGCCGCCTATCGTGCCCGCATCGCCGAGCGTGATGGCGTCAAGCGGGCAATGGCGCGCATCGACGACATCAATCCGGCTGCTAATGTGGCGATGGATGAGGAAGCGCGCCGTCATCTGTTCGGCCAGCAATCCTGACGGGCAGTCAGTGCCGCTGTGAAGTCATGAAGTTGTGGAACTGAGAAGTCGTGAAGCTGAGAAGTTTGAAGCAACCGCTGATCTGTCGGCCTGCAGCGCTGTCAGGCCGACAGATCAGCGGGTCCAGTCCGTCGGCACACGACGGCGGATATGGTCGAGCAGCGCGCCGAGCTTGCGCGGCGGATGGCCGAAGGGATAGTGCAGGCTGACCGGAATCGACGGCCCCTTCCACTCGGGCAGGCAGGCCTCGAACTGTCCCGGGTGCGCCGTCGCCCGGGTACGCACGTGGTAGTCCGGCAGCAGGCCGATACCGGCGCCGTGCGCGATATGGTCGGCATGCACCACCACGTTGTCGACCGTGAAGCGTGACGGCGGCAGGCTCAGGCGATACTCGCCTTCCTCGGGGTGATTGAGCACCAGATTGGGATGATGGCGGTCGATCAGATTGACCCAGTCATGGGAGGTCAGCTCGCTGGGGTGCTGCGGATGGCCATGCTGGCGAAGATAGCTGGGGTGGGCATAGAGATGTTGCTGCTGCTGACCCAGAATCTCCTCGCGCAGCCCGGTGTCCTTGGCCGGCCCTTCCCACAGCCACAGCATCACCTGGTCGTCATCGCGTGACGGCGGAAGGTGGTTGGCGGTCAGGGTCAGGCGAATGCCCGGATACTCTTCGATGAAGTCGGTCAGCACATGATTGAACCAGCCACGCAGGAAGTGCGGGTGCGCGCTGACGGTGATATCACCGCTGATTTCCTCGCGCAGTTCATCCAGCGCGATCTGCGAGCGCTCGCCCAGCGACAGCATCTGCTGGCAGTACTGATAGAACAGCGTGCCGGCCTCGGTGGGAATCAGGCGATTGGCCTGACGATGCAGCAGTGGCTGGCCGAGCTGGTGTTCGAGATGGCTGATCCGGCGGCTGAGCGTGGACTTGGAGATACCGAGATGCTCGGCTCCTGCGCCCAGATTGCCGTAGCGCATGATGGCATCGAAGGCACTGAGGCCCTGAAATTCGTCAAGTACTGGAGGCATGACTTGGTGGCACCCGCCGCTGTTGTCTGCCGTTGAAGCGGCAAATAGCGTGAAAGAAAGCATGAAAGCAGGAATCGCGTCGTTGCTGGGGTGTGGGCCAGCGTCTCCCTGCCATTTTGGCCAGCATTGTAGCCGATCTGGTCGAGCGAATGGCATACATGTGAGTGATTCGCGTTTGCCTGTAGCCGGATGCGGCGAAACATCTGCCAGCCGGCGGCTTCCGCTGACCAGCCCGTGGCTGATGGTAGACGGGCGCTGACAGGCAGCCAGATTGCCTCAAGCGAGCCTCATGCCGCTGGCGTTCGACAAACAGGGTTGACGGTTTCCGCGCCCCGCGCGGCAATTGCGCCCACATGAGATGCACATGGCGAGCGAGCGCGGCATCATGGCGAGATCAACGCGCAGCAGGCCTCGTCGCTGCGTTTCACTGTTCAAGGACCCTGTAGATGTCATTCGCTACCCGCTTGCGCGCCCGGGCCGCCTTGCTTGCCTTTCCGCTACGGCTTGCGTCACCAGTGCCAGCTCCTTCATCAGCGCTGTTGAGGGCCGCCAGCCTGGCAGCCCCGTTGATGCTGGCACTGCTGGCCGCACCCGCTCAGGCAGACGAGCGCCCCCAGATTCGTGTCATGGCCGCCGCCTCGCTGCATGATGCACTGGATGCCATCGAGGCACGCTACGAGCGTCTCGCCGATGTGGACATCATGCCGGTCTATGCCTCGTCTTCGACCCTGGCGCGTCAGCTGGCCAATGGGGCTCCGGCGCAGCTGTATCTGTCGGCCAATGAGCGCTGGATGGACTGGCTGGAGCAGCAGGCTGGCATCGTTGTCACCGGCCGTCACGACCTGCTGGGCAACCGTCTCGCGCTGGTCGCACCCGGCCCCAGCCAGCTGGACGCCAGTGTCAGCAATGCCGAGGACGTCACCGATGTGGCCGAGCGTCTCGCCGCCACCGGCAGCAACACTCGCCTGGCCGTTGGCGACCCCGACCACGTGCCCGCGGGCATCTATGCGCGTCAGTCGCTGGAAGCGCTGGGGCAGTGGCAGACGCTGCGCTCGCGCCTGGCCAGCGCCGAGGACGTGCGCGCTGCGCTGGCGCTGGTCGAGCATGGCGAGGCCCCGCTGGGGATCGTCTATGCCACCGACGCCGCCATCAGCCATCGGGTGCATCAGATCGGCCTGCTGCCGGACAGCAGCCATGACCCCATCCACTATCCTGCCGCCTTGATCAGTCGTGGCGGTGATGCGCCGTCGTCACAGGCCGAGGCCTTCTCGGCCTGGCTTTCCAGCAACGAGGCCGGTGCCATCTTCCATCGCTTCGGCTTCAGCACGCTCGCCCATCAGGCTCCTGCTGCGCAGCCTGAGGCCGACTAGCCGCTGGATCAGCGTCGAGGTGCCTTGCGTCATACGCTGGCATGTCATCGACAAGATGAGGCCGCTACACTGGGAGCCTGCTGTCACATCGGCGTGATCAAGGCGGGCAGGGCTGTCTGCCGGCGCTTCGCGTCACGTCATGTGCGAGAACCTGTCTTCGTCTGAGGAAGATCCATGCTGAGTGCGCTGGAATGGGAAGCCCTGAGCCTGAGCCTCAAGGTGGCTTGCGTCGCGGTCGGCCTGAGCCTGATTCCCGGTTTTGCGGCGGCCTGGTGGCTGGCGCGCCGTGAGTTTCGTGGCAAGGCGCTGGTCGATGGTCTGCTGCATCTGCCGCTGGTGCTGCCGCCGGTGGTGGTCGGTTATCTGTTGTTGGTGACCTTCGGGCGCAACGGCGTCATCGGCCAGTGGCTGGCCAGGGTCGATATCGTGCTGCCCTTCACCTGGCAGGGTGCGGCGCTGGCGGCGGCGGTGATGGCCTTTCCGCTGATGGTGCGCGCGATGCGCCTGTCGCTGGAGGCCATCGACCCGGGTCTGGAGGCCGCGGCCCGCACCCTGGGCGCCAACCCGCTGCGCGTGCTGTTCACGGTGACCATGCCGCTGGCGCTGCCGGGCATTCTCACCGGCGGCATGCTGGCCTTCGCGCGTGCGTTGTCGGAGTTCGGTGCCACCATCAC
This sequence comes from Cobetia amphilecti, assembly GCF_020217465.1. Lineage (GTDB taxonomy): Bacteria > Pseudomonadota > Gammaproteobacteria > Pseudomonadales > Halomonadaceae > Cobetia > Cobetia amphilecti. Next base: position 3,373,784 of record NZ_CP084115.1, on the reverse strand, counting down.
CTTCGCCGCCAATATCCCCGGCGAGACCCGCACGCTGCCGTTGGCGCTCTATACCCTGATCCAGACCCCGGGCCAGGAAGGCGCCGCGGCCCGGCTGTGCGCCATCGCCGTCGTCATCGCGATGCTGTCGCTGCTGGCCTCCGAGTGGCTGGCACGTCGCGCGCGACTGCGCATGGAGGGGCGTGATGCTTGATTTCCACCTCCATCGTCAGCAGGGCGCCTTCACGCTGGATGCCACGCTCAAGGTGCCGGCGCGCGGCGTCACGGCGCTCTTCGGGCGTTCCGGCAGCGGCAAGACCACTATCCTGCGCCTGATCGCAGGTCTCGAACGTCCCGACCATGGCCATCTGCGCCTGGATGGCGAGTGCCTGACGGGCGGTGAGAACGATATCTTCGTGCCGGCGCATCGTCGCAGGCTCGGCGTCGTTTTCCAGGAGCCGCGTCTGTTTCCGCACTACAGCGTGCGCGGCAATCTCCGCTATGGCATGCCGCGCGCCCTGACACCCGCCCAGCGCCAACAGAATCAGTCACGTCTGCATGAGATGGTGACGCTGCTGGGCATCGAGGACCTGCTGTCGCGCATGCCCGGCCAGCTGTCCGGTGGCGAGGCGCGGCGTGTCGCGATCGGCCGCGCCCTGCTGTCACGCCCGCGCATGCTGTTGCTGGATGAGCCGCTGACCGGACTCGACGGTGCTCGCAAGCAGGAGCTGCTGCACTACATTGCGCGGCTGGCGCGCGAGATCGAGATTCCGATCCTGTTCGTCAGTCATGACACCCGCGAGCTGTTCGCGGTCGCCGACCGCCTGGCGCTGGTGGACAACGGCCGCATCACCGCCAGCGGCGAGATCGGTGACATGCTGTCACGGCTGGACCTGGCACCGCAGACCGGCCGCTTCGAAGCGGGCTCGCTGCTGACCGCCGAGGTGCTGTCGCACGATGATGACTGGCAGCTGACGCGTCTGGGGCTGGGCGCCGGGTTGAGCCTCAAGCTGGCGCGGCTGGCGATGCCGGTGGGGCGTCGTGTGCGACTGCGGCTGCGGGCGCGTGACATCAGCATCGCGCTGGAGACGCCGACCCACACCAGCCTGCGCAATGCCTTGCCGGCCGTGATCCACGAGATCGAGAGCGAGCGCGGCCACGCCAGCGCCGAGCTGGTGCTGGGCATCGCCGGCCAGCGGGTGAGGGCGCGAGTCGATCGTCTGGTGTGTCAGGAGCTGGGCCTCAAGGTCGGGCTGGGCGTCAAGGCGCTGATTTCCAGCGTGGCGCTCTCGGGCCCCGACGTGATCAGCCTGGACGCCATGGATGACGACATCCCCATGGTGAATGCGGCCCAGCCGAGTGCGGCCCAGCCGAATGCGACACAGACAGATACCGCACAGGCCAAGGCGCCAAATGACGCAGGCTCTGCCTCGCCTGCGAGCTGATACCGCTCGCACGCACCGTAAGCTGATTTCTCGAATTGATGGACTCTGGAAAGGAAACCTCTCATGCAGTTGACCCACCTGTGGCGCTATCCCCTCAAGTCCGGCGCCGCTGAAGCGCTTCAGACAGCGACGCTCGGCGAGGAAGGTCTCACGCAGGACCGCCGCTTCGTGGTGGTCGCGGCGCGTGGCAAGTTCGTCACCGCGCGTACGCATCCCCAGCTGCAGCGCCTGGCCCTGCGCGAAGACGCCAGCGGCCAGTGGCGACTGTGGCATCTGGACCGCCCCGAATGCGGCAGTGTCAGCTTTGCCACCGATGACCAGGCCGAGCGCCTCGACATCCAGGTGTGGGCCGATCGGTTCACTGCCTTGAGCGTGAGCTTTGAGGCTGATGCCTGGCTGAGTGAGCAGGTCGGCATGCCGGTCAGGCTCAGCTGGTTGGGCGAGCGCTCGGAGCGCTATCGCGAGATCATCGCGCAGCGCGTCAGCGCCGCCGACGGCTTTCCGCTGTTGCTGGCCAATCAGGCTTCGTTGGCGGCGCTCAACGCCCAGACCCCGAGTGCGGACCATGGCATGGATCAGTTCCGCCCCAATCTGGTGATCAGCGGCGCCGAGGCATGGGCCGAGGATGGCTGGCAGGAAGTGCGCATCGGTGAGGCACGCTTCACGCTGGTGTCCTCCTGCACCCGCTGTGCGATGGTCAATGTCGACCCGGCGACGGGCGACAAGCGTGGCGACGGCGAGCCGCTCAAGACGCTGGCACGGGTGCGCCGCTTCGCGGATGGCCAGGTGCACTTCGGCTACAACCTCGTCGCGCTCGATCCCTCGCGCAAGCCGACCTTGCGTGTCGGCGATGAGGTGGAAGTCACCGCCTTCAAGTGATGTCGCTGGAATCTTGCCTACAGGCCTGAACGAAAACGCCCGCCATCATCGATGGCGGGCGTTTTCGTTGAGGGACGCTTGGCAAGACAGTTGGCGAGGCGTTTGGCAAGACGGTAGGCAAGCTCAGCCCGGCGGCCCGAACAGGGCAGGTTGGCCATGCGCCTCGCGCCAGACATCCAGCGCCGCACGGTGCAGCTGGCTGTGGCGCCATGCCAGTGCCTCGATATCGCGGTCATAGCCGCCACCGATCACGCAGGCCACGGCGGCGCCCGCCGCGCGACAGCGCTGGATGACATGTCGCTCGCGGTGGTAGAGGCCGCTGTCGCTCAACTCGAGATGGCCGAGCCTGTCCGCGGCATGCGGGTCGACACCGGCATCGAAGATCACCAGCTCCGGGCGTACCCGCGCCAGCACCTCCTCAAGCGTACGCTCCAGCACCGCCAGATAGTCCGCATCGCCCATGCCCCTGGGCAAGGGCACGTCCAGATCACTTTGCTGCTTGCGCGCCGGGAAGTTGCTCTCGGCATGCAGTGACAGCGTGAAGACCCGCGGCTCGTCGGCGAAGATCAACGCCGTGCCATCGCCCTGATGCACATCGAGATCGACGATCAGCACGCGCTTCACGCCGTCCTCCAGCGCCTGATGCGCCGCCACGCCGATGTCGTTGAGCAGACAATAGCCGCTGGCGGCCTCCGGGTGGGCGTGATGGGTGCCGCCCGCGGTATTGCAGGCCAGCCCGCGCTTGAGCGCTTCGCGCACGGTGGTCAGGGTGCCGCCCACGGCCAGCACGCTGCGCTCGCGCAGTGCCTCGCTCCACACGAAGCCGCTGCGCCGCTGGGCCTGCGCGCTCAGGGTGCCAGTGAGAAATTCATGCACATAGCGGCGGGTATGCACGCTGAGCAGGTCGTCCTCCTCGGCGGGCTGGGGCGTCACCCAGTCGATGGCCGAGGCGCAGTCGGCCAGTTGGCGGTCGAGCAGGCGCTTGAGCACGCTGAACTTGTCCATCGGGAAGGGATGCTTCTCGGGCAGTGCTATCCGATAGCCGGGATGATGGATCAGCGCCAGCGGCGGGCAGTGGGCATCAGCGACGGGGCACAAAGTGCACCTCCTGTCCGTCGGTGGTCAGCTGACGGATGGCGGTGGGACGGCCGTCGCTGTCCAGGTCGACCAGCCCGATGCCGCAGGCGTTCAGCAGGCGTTCGCCATGACTGGCCGCGTCGTGACGGCGCGGCGTGACACGCATGTTGCGCCGGCGTGTCAGCAGATTGAGCGGCGAGCGCGGGGCGTACAGCCAGCGATTGAGACGGTCGAGCACATCCAGCAGGCCGACCGGGAAGCGATTGCGGATGCCGCTGCTGGTGATTTGCCAGATGCTCGGGCTTGAACGGCGATGCTTGAGGCGCACGTCGTAGGCGAAGGAGTAGTGCACATCGCCGGACAGGATCACGAAGTTCTGTGGCGTGCGCGAGTGGCGGAAGATGTTGAGCATCACGCTGGCCGCGCCGCGATGCGCCATCCAGTTCTCGGCATCGACCATCAACGGCTTGCCGGCCAGCGTGAACAGCTTCTGGATGCTCTCGATCAGCTTGACGCCGAACATCGGCGCCGGGGACACCAGCACCACGGCCGGATGGCCGACCAGCCGTTGCTGAAGCTCGCTCAGTGCCTCCCAGTCCATCAGCCCCGAGGGATGCGAGAGTTTGCGCTCGCTGCGCCAGCGGCGGGTGCGCGTATCGGCCACGATCAGCGGCGGCGTGGTGTCGAGCTGATAATCCCAGCTCTCACAGCGATGCAGGTGGGCGATCAAGGCCTCCTGACGCTCGACATCGAAATGGCCGTCTGCGGCCGTGTCAGTGCCAGTCAGGGCATGAGTGAACAGCGCCCGGGTCTCCTCCAGCAGCTCCGCCAGTGGCTCCGGCCCGTTGCCGGCGGCCTGACACAGCAGATAGCCGGTCAGCGCATTGCCGATGATGCGGCGCGAGAAGGGGTGGCCATAGGCGGCTTCCTCCCAGGCGGCGCTGAGGTTCCAGTCATCGGTGACATCGTGGTCATCGAAGATCATCAGGCTGGGCACATTGGCCAGCAGGCGACGCACCTGACCGAGTCCGCCACAGAAGCGCCGCAGGTGACGGGCTTCGGTGGCATGGCGCTCGCGGGTGGCGTCGTCATGGCCCTCGAGCGCCGAGGGATCTTCCAGCGTGATGCCCAGCGCCTCCCACGGCACGTCAGACCACACCAGCAGGTACATGGCGATGACTTCCGACAGGCCGATCAGGTGGTTGTCGGCACCGGTGGAGGTGAAGATGGGCTTGCGCTTGGCACCGAAGAAGCTGGCGGCCACGCCTTCGTTGGCCGGCATATCCGGCAGCAGCTGCGGGCGGTGGTAGAGGTGCGAGGGGTGCTGGCGCAGCTCGCGAGTGTCGGAGACCTCGGCCTCCATCAGCGTTTCCTCCGGCAACCCCAGCCCCGCGATCAGCTGATCGATCGCGCCCAGCATCGGCCCCGCGACATCGTCGGCGTAGATCTGATCGCCGGTGAACAGCATCACCTCCGGCCACTCGGCGACGCTCTCACGTCGCTCGCTCAACCAGCGATCCAGCGCCACCAGTCCATCGCCACCCGGGCCCTTGGGCGGCGGCGTCTCAAGGCGATCGGTCGACGCAGCGTCTTCCGCATTCTGCTGCGCCTGCTGCTCGTCGTCACTCAAGCCGTGATGCGGCTTGCGGCAACTGCCATGCGCGACACGCGTCAGGCGCGACGGCAGTCGAAAACGCGGCAGGCTTTCACCGGGGTAGCAAATCTGTGGCGCCCAGTCGGCGATGCCCTGCCATTCGGGCGTGTCTGCCGATGATGCCGCTTCCGTTGCCGATGACGCTGTCGTTGCCGATGACGGCTCCGCCAGGCCCAGCTCGTAGGCGATGGCGCAGTCGGCAGGCAAGGGCGTGTCGGGATGCGCTTCGATCAACAGCAGCCAGGCGTGCTCCCCCAGCGGCATCGCCAGATGCTCCGTCAGCCGACAGCTCGGTGCTGTCGGCAGGCCATCCTCACCTCGCGTGGGAGGCGTCGCGTCCTGCTCCGGCAGCAGCCACACCCGCGCCTGCTGTGGGCGAGAGGTCACCAGCCACAGCATCACGCCCTCGGCGGTGACACGGCGCAATATCGGGCCTGCCAGCACGCGGGGCAGGGCAGCAGTCGGTGTGGGAGAGCCGTTGGCAGGCAGCGAAGCGGACGAAGTGGCAGACATTAAGCAGGCTCGATGGCAGGTGGAGACGGATAGCGGTCAGCTGACTATCATCAGCTGACGCTTAACAGGCGATAGCGTAACAGGCGACGAACGCCAGCCATGGGCGCAGGCGTGGGCTGGGCGTATGAGTGGCTCCGTGCGTTGAGTGTGACAACTCGTCGTGGCGCGAGGTTCGCAGGCTCGCAAAGCATGCGCGAGCTAGCGTAAAGTTGGGCCCTTGAATGCACATGGCGTTCGCACAATAGCATGGGAAACCGGCATGAATGATCCATCGGCGAAGCGCCTCGTGAGTCCGCAGTCCAGGCCAGTCAACCGCGGGCAGGGCTCGCGCAGCTCCCTCTGGCGCAAGGTCGCCCTGGCCGCAAGTGTGACAGCGAGCCTGGCCGCGACCTTGGCAACAAGCCTGTCAGCGAGCCTCTTCAGCCCCGCGGCCCTGGCCGCCGAGGCGCCGCTGGCGACAGGCGAGCGCCACGTGCTGGCGGCCAATGACTGCCTGCCTGCGCCCAGCGGGCCGGTGGTGTTGACGGTCGAGGGCGCTGTCAGCTGTGGCAATGCCGGTTCCCTGCAGGCACCACGGGCGCGTTTCGATCTGGCGATGCTCGAAGCCATGCCGTCGCGCGTGGTGGCCACCCACACCCCCTGGACCCAGGGACGTGTCAGTTTCTCCGGCCCGCTGCTGCGCGAGCTGGTGGCGCGGGTGTCTGAAGATGCCAGGGGGCTCAAGGTGCGGGCACTGAATGACTTCGTGGCCGAGATTCCCCTCAGCGACATCGAGGACTTCGATGTCCTGCTGGCCACGCGCCGCGACGGAGAGCGCATGCCGGTGCGTGACCTCGGGCCCTTGTTCGTGCTGTATCCCTTCGATGCTCATCCGGAATTGCTCAATGAGCAGGTACGCTTTCGCAGTGTCTGGCAGGTCACCGGGCTGACGCTGGAGTGAGCGAGGGCTGGCGCCTGACCCCTCAGGCGCAAGATGACATGGAGTCATGCAGTGAATCAGTCGCCGGATGAAAGATCCCCGCTTTCAGGCACCGCTGCTGATCAGTCCCTTGCTGATCAGGGCATTGCCGCGTCGGGTGTGGGCGGAAGCGGCAATTCCCCCGCGCGCTGGCCGCTGTGGCTGGGCATGGCGATCAGCATCCTGTGTCTGCTGGCCTCCATCGGCATCGGCGGCACCATCCTGCACAACCAGGTCAGTCTGGAAGACCGCACCCGCGATGACGCCGTCTGGTCGATCTACAAGCTGGATCGCGAGGCGGTCAGCCTCTCCTCCTCGATAGCGCGCTATCGCGTCGCCGGGCCAGCCGATCGTGCCAGCATCTGGAATGAGGTGCTGCAGAATTACGAGCTGCTCTACAGCCGCACCTATATCTTCCGGCGGGGGGATTTCCAGCGCCATCTGATGACCCTGCCGGCCGTGCCGCTGCTGGCCGATGAGTTGATGAGCCAGATCGAGTATCTCGATCTGCGGCTGGAAAAGTGGCGGCATGGCCCGGTGTTCGAGGGCACGGGCCCGGTGCAGGGCGCCCAGGCTGACGACGCTTTACCAGACAACGACGCTGCACAGCGCTCCCAGGTGCTGGGGCCCGAGGGTCGCGAGGCGGCGGAGTTCCAGCAGCTGAGCGATGCGCTGGGCGATACCACCCAGACGCTGTTGTTGCGGGTACGTGCACGTCTGGCCGAGGAGCTGGCCCACGAGCGTCAGAGCCGCGACAGCCTGGTGCAGCTGATGTTGCTGTTGCTGGCGCTGATGCTGCTGGCCACCTTGATGGTCTGCCGTCAGGTCTGGCTGCAGGCCCGCGGACGTGAGCAGGCCCGCCTGCAGATGCTGGCGATGTCGTCGGCCCTCAAGCACGAGGCGGCGCGGGCCGAACAGGCCAGTCGCGCCAAGTCCGAGTTTCTGGCCACCATGAGCCACGAGATTCGCACCCCGCTCAATGGCGTGATCGGCATGAGCGAGCTGTTGCTGGCCGAACCGCTGCAGAGCAGTGCGCACCGCTATGCCAGCAGCCTGCGCGACAGCGGCGAAGTGCTGATGGGGCTGGTGGATGATGTCCTCGACTTTTCCAAGATCGAGGCCGGCAAGCTCAGCGTCGAACGACGCCCCTTCGAACTGCACACGGCCATCGATGGCGTGATCGACCTGCTGCTGCCGCAGATGGACAGCACGCGCATCGTCTTCGATGACCGCCGCTCCGCCCAGCTGCCCGAGCAGGTCATGGGCGATTCGGTGCGTCTGCGTCAGGTGCTGCTCAATCTGCTCTCCAATGCCTTCAAGTTCACCGAGCAGGGGCGTGTCTGTCTGCTGGTCGAGGCATTGCCGGCGGGGCGAGTGCGCTTCGAGGTCGATGACACCGGCATCGGGGTCAGTGAAGAACAGGCCGCCCAGCTGTTCGAGCCCTTTACCCAGGGCGATGCCTCCACCGCGCGTCGCTTCGGCGGTACCGGACTCGGGCTTTCGATCTCGCGGCGGCTGGTCGAGTTGATGGGCGGGCGACTGGGCCTCAAGCAACGCCCGGGCAAGGGTGCCTGCTTCTGGTTCGAGCTGCCACTGCCACGCACCGCGGCGCTCAAGCGACCGGCCTTCACCTCCGCGCCCCTGCCGCTCAGCCGTGGCGAGCATGTTCTGGTGGTCGACGACAATCACATCAATCGCGAAGTGGCCCACTCCATGCTCAGTGGCCTGGGCTACACGGTGACGACGGTCGACAGTGGCGAAGCGGCGCTGGCGTGGTATGCGCGCCAGCGCGATACGGTGCTGGTGCTGCTCGACCTGCGCATGCCGGGACTGGATGGCTTTGCGGTGGCGCGGCGTTGGCGCGCCATGGAGCACAGTGACAGGCGTGCGCCGAGCCTTATCGTCGCGATGACGGCCAATGTGGCGGCGGGGGAGCGTGCGCGCTGCCTCTCGGCGGGCATGAACGACTTCCTGTCCAAGCCGATCCGGCGTCAGCAGCTCGCCAGCATGCTGGCGCGCTGGCAGTCGGGCAGCCAGGACCTCGGCGAATGGCGCGTCAATGCCCTCGCCAGCACCCAGCCCTTCGACCCGATCAGCTATTCCCCTACCACTGAGCGACCGCCCCACTTCGAGGCACCGCCGGTAACCGGTGAGGCACTCGCGCGTGCAGCGTCATTGGTGGCATCACTCGATTCCCCCGCTGCGCGGCGTCGCATGATCCATGAGGCCCAGGCGCGTGCCACTGAGGCCGAGGCTGAAGCTGAAACTGAGACTGAAGCTGAAGCTGAAGCAGACAAGGCCAGTGAGCCGTCGGCGGCTGGCCCCATCGAGCGGCGTGAGCCTGAGGGCAAAGGCGAGAGCGAAGGCGAGGGCGAACGGGAAGGGGCAGAAGGGGGACACACGAGCATGAACACTAGAGAGGCGTGGACATCTGGCGGCTCAGCGGCGGAGCTTGCACAGTCCGTGACGCCTGCGCTGCGGGATGAACTGGATGCCGACAGCATCGCGGCCCTCGAGGCGGCCTTCGAGGAGCAGCTCGAGCAGCAGTCCCAGCGCCTGTCACGGGCGGTGGATCACATGGATCTGAAGCAATTGCAGCATGAAGCCCATCTGCTCAAGGGCAGCGCCGCCACCCTGGATCACGACCTGCTGCGCGATGCCGCCCTGCAGCTGGAGCTGCTGCTGGCATCCGACACGCCGCGTACCCGCATCGAGGCCGCGGTGGCGGCGCTGCTGGCCGAGATTCGCGATCACCGCATCGCCCACGATGCCGGCCAAGCCTGGCGCTAGTGATGGTGGGCGCCAGCAAAGCCGCCCTCGGCCAGACACATCACCTCAGACATCACCTCAGTGCTGGCGGCGGCGCAGTTCTCGTTCCACCAGCGTCACGCCGGGCGTGGTCTGGCCCTGAATGCCCTGCAGCGCCAGCGTCAGCGTCGCATCGGCGATCTGCTGGTGACGCTGGGGCAGTGAATGGATCGGCAGCGGCAGGAAGTCGAGCAGGCGGTCGTCGCCGAAGCTGGCCATCGCCTTGGGCGGATTGGCCGGCGGCCCCTCGGCGAACAGCACATCGAGCACGCCATCCATCAGGGTGTAGGAAGCGGTGACGATGGCGTCCGGCAGCGGTGAATGGCGGAGATGCTCGGTCAGCGCCGCCGCGCCTGCCTCGCGCTCGTAACGCGCGGCATGCAGGGTGGTGGCCTCAAGCTCGCTGCTGCCGGAGCCCTGCTGATAGTGCGCCAGCGCCGCCTGCATGCCGCTGGCGCGCGCCCGCGTGATATCGATCTCCGGCAAGGCATCCAGCCACAGCAGTCGCTGCGGCGCGTGTTCCAGCACGGCTTCGGTCAGCTGGCGGGCGGCATCTTCGTTGTTGCTGACCACGCTGGCGAAGTGGCGCGTATCCAGCGCGCGGTCGACACCGATGACCGGGAAGCCATCCAGCGCCAGTTCGCGGTAGAAGGGGTCATCGGGGGACAGGCAGCTGGCGGTGATCAGCGCATCGACCCGCCGCGCCTTGAGCATGCGTGCCAGCTCGCGCTCGGTTTCCGGCTCATCGTCGGAGCAGACGATGAACAGTTGATAGTTGCGCTCACGCGCCCCGCGCTCCAGCAACTTGGCCAGGCGGGCATAACTGGCGTTCTCCAGATCCGGCAGCATGAAGCCCAGCGTGCGGCTTTCACCACGCCTCAGCGCGGCTGCCTGGGCATCGATCCGATAGTGATGACGTTGTACCACCGCCATGACGCGCTCGACCGTCTGGGGGCTGATACGTCGTGCCTGTGCCTGCCCATTGACCACATAACTGGCGGTGGTGCGTGAAACGCCTGCAAGACGCGCGATTTCTGCCAGGGTCATGCCACTGTCCTTGCTGGAAAGGGGAACGGGATCTGCGTGCTCCATGTGCGAGGAATGATGCGCACTTGTGGGCTCGGGTGCAAATCCTCTCTGCGCCGGGTACGCCTCGCTCGACACCTCTCGAGCCCGCGCCACAGGCGGCTCTACACCCAATGTCTAGTCACCAGAAGCACGTTTTCGGTTTGTGTTCGCTTGATCGGGCGCAAGAAAACGGCCAGCATGAGCCCTATTGAGGTGACACGATTCAGCATGCTCGTCATTACGCCATGACGCCGCTACCCTGTCGGAACTCGCCAAGTGACGTGTCGCGGCAGCTGAAATACACGCTTGCAGCGCACCGCCAACATCCAGGCTCCTCACCCAGAAGGGAGCCTCAAGGAGCCAGCCATGCTCAGTCTTGATCGCGAGGACATCCTTCTCGCCGCCCATGCCAGCGACTGGCGCGATGCCTTGCAACAGGCCGCCGATGCCCTGGTCGCCGGTGGGCGCGCCACGCCCGACTACCGTGAGGGCCTGCTGGCGCGCGAAGCCCAGTCTTCCACCTACCTGGGGCAGGGGATCGCGATTCCCCACGGTACGCCGGACAGCCGCGAGGCCGTACTGGCCACCGGGGTGCGTGTCCTGCAGTTTCCGCAGGGCGTGGAGTGGCACGACGGCAATCGCGTCTTCCTGCTGGTGACCATCGCGGCACAGTCCGATGAGCATCTCGACATCCTGCGTGCGCTGACGCGTGTGCTCGATCGCGACGGCGTCAGCGAGCGCCTGGCCTCGGCGACCACCGCCGAGGAAGTGCTGAGCGAGCTGGGCCGCGAGGTGGTGCCGCCGCTCCTGGATGCCGAGACGCTGCTGTGCGGTTTCCCCGCGCGTGATCGTGACGAGCTGGTGCTGGCGGGGGCCGCGCGCCTGCGTCAGGCCGGCTGTGTCAGCGATGGTTTCATCTCGGCCATGCTCGCCGCCCAACCGGTGGCGCTGGGGCAGGGCGTGTGGCTGGCGCAGTCGCAGCAGGATGTCACCCGTTCGGCGCTGGCCATCGTCACGCCGGAGAAGGCACTGGAGACGCGCCACGGACGCATCACTGCGCTGGCCTGTCTGGCAGTCGATGCTCAGCAGGGCCAGCATCAGCCGTTGCTAGAGCGCCTGCTGACGCTGTTGGAAGAGGGCGCGGGCGAAAGCCTGCCGGGCCTGTCGGCCAGCGCCCTGCTGGCGCGGCTGTCGGGGGAGTCCGCCACGGCGCAGCTGGCTCAGGTGGTGTTGCTCAACGCCCACGGTCTGCATGCGCGTCCGGCCAAGCAGCTGGTGCAGGCGGCGCGCGAAGCCGGCGAGCAGCATGGCGTCGTTCCGGCGCTGCGACTGGAAGGCGATGACAGCGGTGTGGTCAGTGCCGCCAGTCTGACCAAGGTGCTGGGGCTGGGCGCACGCCGCGGCCAGACGCTGATCTTCAGCGCCTCCGGCGATGACTCGGCGGCCAATCAGGCGGCGCTGAGCATGATGGTGAGCGCGGTGCAGGCCGGTCTCGGGGAGGCGGTGGAGCCGCTGGCCGATTGGCGCGCCGACGCCGCCACGCCGCTGGAGGCCAGCGAACAGCAAGCCACCCGCGACACCCAGCAGGCCGCTCCCGCCGCCGATAGCGTGGTGCCTGCGGTGGCCGCCTCGCCGGGCATGGCCATCGCGCCGTGCTGGGTGATGCGCCTGCCGCGCTTCGTCTACGAGACGCGCAGAGATGCCGGCGCCGATCGTGAGGCCGAGCGCCTGGTGGCCAGTATCCAGACCGCCCGCGAGCAGTTGCTGGCGCTGGTCAATCGCGCCGAAGGCGCCGAGATGGCCGAGATTCTCTCGATGCACGAGGAGATGCTCGGCGATCCGGAGCTGTTTGCCGCGGCGCGCGAAAGCCTTGATGAAGGCCACAGCGCCGAAGCGGCCTGGTGGTCGGCCATCGACAGCGCTGCCAGCGCCCAGGAGAACCTCGCCGATCGCCTGCTGGCCGAACGCGCCGCCGATCTGCGCGATGTCGGTCGGCGGGTGCTCGGCGTGCTGACCGATACGCCGCTGCCGAGTGCCCCCGAGACACCGCATGTGCTGGTGACCGAGGACATCGGCCCGTCGGATGTGGCGCGCCTGGATACCACTCGCGTGCGGGGCCTGGTCACGGCGCTGGGCGGGGCGACCTCGCACAGCGCGATTCTGGCGCGTTCGCTGGGCATTCCGGCGGTGGTCGGGGCTGGCCCGAGCGTGCTGGCGATCGCCGATGGCAGCGAGCTGATCGTCGATGGTGAACGAGGCCGCGTCAGCGTGATGCCCTCGGCCAGTCGCCGCGCGCGTGCCGAAGAGGCGATCGCCGGGCATGAGCAGCGTCAGGCCGCCGCCTGGGAGTCGCGCATGGCACCCGCCACGACCCTGGATGGCCATCATGTCGAGGTGGTTGCCAATCTGGGCAACACCGCCCATGCCGGCGACGCCGTCGAGCGCGGTGCCGAGGGTGTCGGCCTGCTGCGTACCGAATTCGTGTTCATGGCGCACCCGCAGGCACCGGACCTCGCCACCCAGACCGCCCAGTACGGCGAGGCGCTGGATGCGCTCGAGGGGCGGCCGCTGGTGGCACGCACGCTGGATGTCGGCGGCGACAAGCCGCTGCCCTACTGGCCGCTGCCGCGTGAGGACAACCCCTTCCTCGGCCTGCGCGGCATTCGCCTCGCCCTGACGCGCCCGGAAGTGCTCGAGACCCAGGTACGGGCGCTGCTGGCGGCCGCCGGGGCGCGGCCGATTCGCCTGATGTTCCCGATGGTCAAGGACCTGGCCGAACTGCGTGGCGCGCGTGCCATCGTCGATCGCGTGCGTGCCGAGCTGGACGCCGCCTACGCGGCCGAACATGGCCAGCCGCCGGTGCGCGACGTGCAGGTTGGCGTGATGATCGAGATCCCCTCGGCGGCGCTGACTGCTGCCAGCATCGCGCCGGAAGTCGACTTCTTCTCGGTGGGCACCAATGACCTGACCCAGTACACCCTGGCGATCGACCGCGGCCATGCGACGCTCTCGGCGCAGGCCGATGGTCTGCATCCGGCGGTGTTGCGCCTGATCGAGATGACCGTCAGTGCCGCCCACGCCCACGGTGCCTGGGTCGGCGTCTGCGGTGAGCTGGCCAGTGATGACCAGGCCGTCGGCGTGCTGGTCGGGCTGGGCGTGGATGAGCTGTCAGTGTCCAGCCGCCAGATTCCGCTGGTCAAGGCGCGGGTGCGCGAGCTGGACCTGGCCACGGCGCGTGAGCAGGCGAGGGTCGCGTTGGCCCAGCCGACCTCGGAAGACGTGCGCAGTGCTCTGGAAGCGCTGCTCGAGCAGGGCGAGCCTTCAACTGCCGAGGTCACCTCAGGTGATGCGGACAGTCATGCGGCCAGTAATGTGGACAGTAATGGACACAGCCCGCGGGAGTCAGTGTGATGAGTGACAACACGACGCATCAGGCCGCCGACTGCCCGGTATTGTGCGTGACGCTCAACCCGGCGCTGGACATGACCATCGGCCTCGACAGCCTGGTGCCGGGCAAGGTCAACCGGGCGCGCAGCCACCATCTCGAGGCGGCGGGCAAGGGCATCAACGTCGCGCGGGTGCTGGCGACGCTGGGTCATCCGGTGACGCTGAGCGGCTTTCTGGGCGCCGACAACCAGGCCGATTTCGAGGCCGCCTTCGTCCAGTGGGGGCTGAGTGATGCCTTCGAACGCGTCGCGGGCGCGACCCGCATCAACGTCAAGCTGGGGGAGGCCAGTGGCCGTGTCACCGATATCAACGGCGCGGGCATGCAGGTCGATGAGGCTGCCTTCACGCGGCTTGAGGGGCGCATCGATGAGTGGATCGATCGCCAGCAGGCCGAGGGCAGCCCGGAGCGCTGTGCCGTCGTCATCGCCGGCAGCCTGCCGCCGGGTGTCAGCAGCGAGCAGCTGGCGAGCCTGGTGCAGCGGGTGCGTGCCCGCCGCATTGCCTGCTGGCTGGACACCAGCGGCACGGCACTCGAAGCCGGTCTGGCGGTGCCGCCCAGCGGCGTGAAGCCCAACGAGCAGGAACTGGCGCTGTGGGCGGGCGAGCCGCTGGAGAGCGACGCCGCCCGTCAGCGCGCGCTGGCGAGTCTGGTCGAGCACGGCATCGAACAGGCGCTGATCTCTGCCGGTCCGGAAGGCGTGCTGTGGGCAAGCCCCGGCGCCGAGACACTGCGGGCCCGCCCGCCGCGCATGCGAGTGGTCAGTACCGTGTGTGCCGGTGATACCCTGCTGGCCGCCATGCTGCATGGGGTGCTCTGCCATCCGACACCCACGGCGGCCATGCGTGAACAAATTCTGCGTCATGCCACGGCGCTTTCCGCCGAGGCCGTGACCCACCCGGGGCCGGGCAATCCCGCCGCCCCGGAGCTTGAAACCCTCCAACAACACACCAGCATCGAGACATTGGCCAGTGCCGAGGTCGCGACAGCCGGAGAGCCACGCCCATGAATGTCATCATCGTTACCGCCTGCCCGAGCGGCATGGCGACCAGCTTCCTGGCGGCGCGCCGTCTGGAGCAGGCCGCCCGTCGTCGCGACTGGGAACCCCTCATCGACATGCGCTCGCAATTCGAGCGTGAACTCGTGCTGAGTGATGCCCAGCTCGCCGCCGCCGAGCTGGTGATCGTCGCGGCGTCGCCGATGACCAGCGCCGGTCTCGAGCGTTTCGTCGGCAAGCGCGTGCATGTCGCGCCCATCGAAGAGGCGCTGCCGGACCCCGCCGCCTTCCTGGCCAATGCCGAGGCCCGCGCCCGCGTGCTGGAAGCCAAGGACATCGCCGATGTTGCTGCGACTGTCAGCACGACGGCCAGCGGCGCAGCAAGCGCAGCTGGCGGAGAGGTGGCGCACAAGCCGTCCATCGTCGCGGTCACCGCCTGCCCGACCGGCGTGGCGCATACCTTCATGGCCGCCGAGGCCCTGAGCGAGGCAGGGCGCGCGCTGGGTTACCCGACGCGGGTCGAGACCCAGGGCTCGGTGGGCGCGCAGGATGCGCTGACCGAGCAGGAGATCGCCGCAGCCGAGGTGGTGATTCTGGCCTGTGATATCGAGGTCGACCCGACGCGCTTCGCCGGCAAGCGGGTCTGGCGGACTTCCACCGGCACCGCGCTCAAGAAGCCGCGCGATACCATCGAGCAGGCACTGGAAGGCGCCGAGATGGAATCCGCCACCGCCGCGGGCGGTCAGGGCAGCCAGCAGAAGGGCGAGAAGCGCGGCCCCTACAAGCACCTGCTGACCGGCGTGTCCTTCATGCTGCCGATGGTGGTGGCGGGCGGCCTGATGATCGCGCTGTCCTTCGTGTTCGGCATCAAGGCCTTCGAGGAAGAAGGCACTCTGGCGGCGGCGCTGATGCAGATCGGCGGCGGTTCGGCCTTCAAGCTGATGATTCCGGTGCTGGCGGGCTACATCGCCTACTCCATCGCCGACCGCCCGGGCATCACGCCGGGCATGATCGGTGGCTGGCTGGCCGCCACCCTGGACGCCGGCTTCCTCGGCGGCATCATCGCCGGCTTCCTGGCGGGCTACAGCGCGCTGGGGCTGAGCCGTTTCGTCAAGCTGCCGCAGTCGATCGAATCGCTCAAGCCGATCCTGATCATCCCGCTGGTGGCGAGCATGGTTACCGGTCTGGTGATGATCTACGTGGTCGGCACGCCGGTGGCGGGGCTGATGGCGACACTGACCGAATTCCTCGAATCGATGGGCTCGGCCAATGCCGTGCTGCTGGGCATTCTGCTCGGCGCGATGATGTGCTTCGACCTCGGTGGCCCGGTCAACAAGGCCGCCTACGCCTTCGGTGTCGGCCTGCTGGCCAGCGAGACCTACGCGCCGATGGCGGCCATCATGGCCGCTGGCATGGTGCCGGCGCTGGGCATGGGGCTGGCCAGTTTCATCGCGCGTAGCAAGTTCGCCGAGCCGGAGCGTGAGGCGGGCAAGGCCAGCTTCATTCTCGGCCTGTGCTTCATCTCCGAGGGTGCGATTCCGTTCGCCGCCAAGGACCCGCTGCGCGTGATTCCGGCCTGCATGGTCGGTGGTGCCGTTACCGGCGCACTGTCGATGCTGATAGGCGCCAAGCTGCTGGCACCGCACGGCGGGCTGTTCGTGCTGCTGATTCCCAACGCCATCAACGTGCCGCTGATGTACCTGGGCGCCATCGTCGCCGGCACCCTGGTGACGGGTATCGGCTATGCGCTGATCAAGAAGGGCGCACAGCAGGTCGAGACCGCTGCCGCGACCTGAGCCGCTGGCAGGCAGGTAAGGACGCAAGCCGCAAACGCACAAGGCAAGACGCAAAAAGCCCCCGCCGGTCTCCCGGCGGGGGCTTTTGCATTGCAGGCCGAGCGCAGGCGCTCAGCGACGGCTCAGTCCAGTTCTGATCAGTCCAGCTCTGATCAGTCCAGTTCGGACTTGCCGATCACGCCCGGCATCGCCGGGGCTTCATTGACCGTATCGTGGCGCACGAAGGCCAGATGCTGCTGGTAGGCGGTGACGACTTCGTCGAGCACCTGGGCACGCGACAGGCCGTTGAGCTCCTGACCGCTGCCACCCTCGGAGAGGTGCACTTCCAGACGCAGGTAGAAGTCATCATTGGCGTCGATGAAGCTCGGCGTCTGCTGGCGTACCGCACGCACCTGGTAGACGAAGTTGGAGGCATCCTCGAACTCGACTTCCAGCGTCACGCGGGGCAGCGGCTCATCTTCCAGCGTCTCTTCGGTGACGCTCGAGACCTGACCGCGACGATTGAGCTCCTCGGCCAGCTGGTTGAGGGCCGGGCGGATGGAGCGCTTGAGGGTCGCCTCGGAACTGCCGCTCTGGGCGAAGTCGAGCACGTGGTCCAGACGCTCATGCCAGTCGACGCCTTCGTAGACGCAGCTGTTGTCCTGACGCACGTTCTCCTTGCGGTCCTCGATCATCAGCGCCTTGTACATGCCGATCATCATGAAGATCAGCACGATGGAGAAGGGCACGGCGGTGATCACCACGGCGCTCTGCAGCGCGCTCAGGCCCCCGACCATCAACAGTGCCAGCGTCAGCAGGCCGATGATGGCGGACCAGAAGATGCGCAGCCAGATCGGCGCATCGTGGTTCACGTCCTTGAGGATGGAGGTGAAGTTGGCCAGTACCAGGGCGCCGGAGTCGGCGGAGGTTACGAAGAACACGATACCCAGAATCGCCACCACGGCGGTGGTGATGGTGGAGTAGGGCAGCTGCTCCAGGAAGGTGTAGATGGTGTTCTGCGGTGCGTTCAGGGCTTCGGTGGCCAGTGTGGCGACGTCCTGATTGGCGACCATGTCGATGGCGGAATTACCGAACACGCTCATCCACACCATCATGAAGCTCAGCGGAATCAGCAGCGCGCCGAACACGAACTGACGGATGGTACGGCCACGCGAGATACGCGCCAGGAACAGGCCGACGAACGGGGTCCAGGCGATCCACCAGCCCCAGAAGAACAGCGTCCAGCCGCTCATCCACTCATCGGTACCCGGGGTGTAGGCGTAGGTATCGAAGCTCTTGGCGGTGAACTGGGTGATGTAGTCACCGACATTGAGCACCAGGGCGTTGAGCAGCTGCGAGGTGTCGCTGACGGCGAGCACGAAGATCAGCAGCGCGGTGGCCAGCAGCATGTTGAACTCGGACAGCATGCGGATGCCTTTCTCGACACCGGTGATCACGGAAATGGTCGCCAGTACCATCACGCCGATGATCAGCGCGGCCTGGACGGCGAGGTTCTCGGGCACGCCGAGCATGAACTTGAGGCCGTAGTTGAGCTGGATGACGCCGATGCCCAGCGAGGTAGCGATGCCGAACACGGTGGAGATGATCGCGAAGATGTCCACGGCGTTGCCGATCGGGCCATTGATGCGGTTGCCGAGCAGCGGGTAGAAGGCCGAGCGGATCGCCAGCGGCAGGCGGTGGCGGTAGCTGAAGTAGGCCAGCGACATGCCGGCGAGCACATAGATGCCCCAGCCGGAGAGGCCCCAGTGGAAGAAGGTTTCCACCATGGCGTTGCGGATCGCCGCCTGGGTCTGCGGGTCACCGGTCACCGGCGCCACGTAGTGGGACAGCGGTTCGGCGATGCAGTAGAACAGGATGTCGATGCCGATACCGGCCGCGAACAGCATCGCCGACCAGGACAGCAGCGAGAATTCCGGGCGTGAATCGTCCGGCCCGAGGCGAATGCGCCCGAAACGCGAGCAGGCGATCAGCACCCCGAAGACCAGATAGGCGACGATGGCCAGCATGTAGAACCAGCCGAAGGTATCGATGGTCCAGCCCAGGGCGCTGCCGATCCAGGCGTCGGCCTGTTCGGTGAACAGCATCGCGAAGGCCAGGAAGGCGAGGATACCGATGATCGATCCGTAGAAGACCGTCGGGTTGATACGACTCGAGGACGGCGTGGCGTTCTCGGCGGAAGCAGGTTTCTGCATGAGCAACTCCTTATCAGGGGAAGTTTCACTCGTGCGTGGTGCTTAGCTGCCCGTCAGCCGCAGAAATTGCGGGTGGCGTGCAGGAAAAGACGGACACGAACGGCACGGGCCGTGCTCAGCTCACGCGCGGGGCGGAACTTGCAGCAGCGGCAGTGTCGACTGCCGTGGCGACGCGATTGCAGGGGCATCGCTGGGCAGCAAGCAAGAAATGCCGATGGGCAATTCATGAGAGACGCCGGGCGCGCACCGTGGTGCTGTGGTGCGGCCCCTCTTCTGCAGGCCAGATTGGCCGCAGAAGAACGATGGCGGGCCGAGCGCTGGGGAACGCTGTGCCTTCATCGTGCTGCTCTCATCACTTCGAACGTCTACTCGGCGTCCCTGGACGTCACCCGCCTTCTTGCGAAGGGGCGGGTCACTCCGGTGTCTGCTCGCGAGTCCGTGGCGGTCGCCGTCGCTTGCTCCCTTGAAGTTGCCGGGATGGCAGGCGTCAGTCTCGTCGGCATCTGCCGGGTCCGCTTTCCTGTGACGGTTGCAGGCATCCCGTCTTGCTGCCGCCGGTCGAGCTCGGCAGCGGAGGGGAGCTCAGCAGTCAGGAAAACGCGACTCACATCATCACGCCGTGTAATGCTCAAAGCCTTGCAGAATTATTTTAATTGATTGTTCAATAAAAATATAACCCCCCTTTGGGGAAAAAGGCAGTGCAACTGTCGCTTTCGCTTATCCTCGTGTCGCGATCAGATCGCCGCGAGGCCCGATGGCAGAGCCTCGCAGGCGCGGCGTCGTGCCTGGAAAAATCGCTGTCGGTAAAAGGACACAACGACGCCGCCCCGACCACAGAATCGTGGCCGGGGCGGCGAAAGTGACGTCAGCAGGGCAGCTGAATGGCTGTTTCCGGAGCGCGATCGTCCGGAGCGCGATCGTCCGGGGCGCGACCGTCCGGTTCTTACCTCGCCGGGCCCACGATCAGCCGGCTTTCAGTTGCTCAGGTGATGGCCTGACTCAGGCATCTTCAGACTGGTCGGCGTCATGCATCGGGCCGCGCTTCATGTCGCCGCCCTTCATGTCACCCTTCATGCCACCATGATGCTTGCCAGCGTGATGGCGCATGCCATTGGCCATGAAGGCTTCCAGCGCATCGAGCTGCTCGGCGGACAGCACATCGGCGAGTTTCTCGCGGCCTTCCTCACGCAGTTCCAGGCGCTGCTCCTTCATTTCCTTGCGCATTTCCTGGCGGGCGGCGACACGCTCCTGCTTGGTGTCGGCGTCCTGCATGGCATCGCGCATGTCGTCGTGCATCTCTTTCATGCTGTCATGCATCTCGTCACGCATTTCCTTGCGGACTTCCTTGAGCGCCTGCATCTGGTCATCGCTCAGGTTCCAGCTGGCCAGCAGCGCCTTCATGCCTTCCTGCTGCTGACGGTCGGCCATCTTCGGACCGCGCTTGTCACGCTGGTGCATCAGGTCCAGCACCTTGATCTGGTCGTCATCCAGCACCTTGGCCAGACGATCGTGCTGGGTCTTGCGCAGTTCCTCGAAGGCGGCCTTGCGCGCTTCACGCGAGTCGAAGTCGGTCTTCTTGAGTGACTCCATGTCGTCACGCATGGACTTGAAGGAGTCCTTGAGCGCGCTGCGCTGGTCGTCATCCAGGTCCCAGCTGTCGAACAGGGCGCCCATCAGCTGCATGCGTTGCTTGCCGTTGTCGGCCATGTGCTTGCCGCCGCGCTCGCCACCACGCTCGTCGGCATGCTTGCCTTCGCCGTGACGTTTGCCGTCATGCTTGCCCATGTGCTTGCCGTGCATCGGCTTGCCGGCAGCCCAGTAGGTTTCGAGCACCTTGACCTGATTCTCGTCGAGAATCTCTGCCAGGGCGGCCTTGTGTTCTTCACGCTGTGCCTGGATGGCGTCGCGGCGCGCTTCGCGGGAGTCGAACTTCTGCTCCTTGAGCTGCTTGCGGCTTTCCATCTGCTGTTGCTTGAGTGCGTCGAGCTGTTGCTGCTGTTCATCGCTGAGATGCCAGCTGGCGAGAATCTTGTCGAGGCCTTCCTTGCGGTCGGCGCCGTCATGGTGCTTGTCGTTGCTTGAGGCCATGGCGGTCATCGGCAGTGCCAGGGCGGTCATCGGCAGTGCCAGGGCGGTCAGCAGACCGGAAACGATGAGCTTGCGAGAAATGCGGTTCATGGCGTACTCCGAGTGTCTAGATAAAGGGCCGGAATCAAGCGATAAGAGCATTATCAGCAGTGAATGTGCCGGCATTGTGCAACGTTTCATGGGGTTGCGTGCAACGCGCCTGGGCGGAACATGCAACGGCTTGCTGTGTCTTTTCTGCAGCGTGATCTTGTGGCCTGAATCCTGTAGGGACTGAGTCCTTGATCAAGGTGATGACGCCAGGTTTCAACCCGAGGCGCTCAGACGCGGTTGCCATCAGCCACCGTGGTGGCGCTTCTTCGCCGCCTTGGCGTTCGCCTGGGCATTCGCCGGATAGTGGCGGTCGAACTGCTGGTGGAAGCGCTGGGTCTGATGGCGGTTCAGGACGCGATCGACATCGGCCAGGTAGGCCTTGCGCGCCTTGGCAAGCGCCTTGGCGTCGTGATGGCTCTCTGCGGCCTGACGTTGCTGGCGATAGTGGCGATATTGCTTGTCGAGGGTGGCACGCTGGCCGACGTTCAGGCTGATGCCATCCAGCAGCACATTCAGCGAGACATCGGCAGCGCTGGCACTGGTCACGCTCAGCGGTGATGCCATCAGCATGACGCTCAGTACGCCGGCACCGATCAGGCGAGTGCGGGAGAGAGCACGACTGGCAGGACTGTGGGACATGACGAATACCTCACTTGTGGCGTAGACCCGCGCTCGAGCAGCAGTAAATGGCTCTTGCTTAGGCAGTGATGACAGTATCCGTCGCAGTTGGACAGCAAGTTCGCACCGTGGGTGCAACAAAAACGCAACCGCCGTCTGTGGTCACAGACGGCGGTTGTCATGTTTCTGAAAGGTTTCAGGGCCTGCGCGAGGCGAGATATCAGTCCAGCACGTCAGGCTCGAACTTGTAGCCGACCCCATAGATGGAGCGAATCACGTCGCGCTCCGGCCAGACATTGGCGATCTTGCGGCGCAGCTTCTTGACGTGGGAATCCACCGTGCGCTCGGAGACGATGCGGTGGTCGCGGTACATGTGGTCCATCAGCTGATCGCGGGAGAAGATGCGCCCCGGCGACTGCATCATCACCTTGAGCAGCTGGAACTCGACCGCGGTCAGGCCCAGGTCACTGCCATCGGCCAGTGCCTGCCAACCTTCCTCATTGAGCACCAGCTGGCCCTTGTCGGAGGTCTGCGAGAGGGTCTGATCAAGCGCCTGGCTGCGACGCAGCACGGCCTTGATGCGCGCCACCACCTCACGCGGACTGAAGGGTTTGCAGATGTAGTCATCGGCGCCCAGCTCCAGCCCCAGCAGGCGGTCCACTTCCTCGACCCGCGCGGTCAGCATCACGATGGGCAGCAGATTGTCCTCGGCCCGCAGCTGACGGCACAGGGTCAGGCCGTCGGTGCCAGGCAGCATGAGGTCCAGCAATACCAGGGCGGGTGTCTCGTCATTGACCGCCGCGATCACGGCGTTGCCGTCGTCGACATGCCGGGTGCGATACCCGCTGCCGTCCAGATAATCGCACAGCAGGCTTGCGATCTTGGGCTCGTCTTCCACCACCAGAATCAGCGGTTTCTGGGTCTCGGCCCGGGCGTCAGAGGTGTCGGCGTGAACGTCGCTCATGGTCAAGAGTCCTTGCAGATGAAAATGTCTGTTTCAAGTAGACAACAGCGGCAGGCGAATGTCCCATCGCAGTCCGCCCAGTGATGACTGGCCCGGTACCAGCTGGCCATCATGCGCACTGACCAGCGCGCTGGCGATCGACAGGCCCAGCCCTGACCCCCCGCTGGAGCGGTTGCGCGAGTTCTCGACCCGGTAGAGGCGCTCGGTGAGGTAGGCAAGCTCGGCCTCTGGCACGCCGGGGCTCGAGTCTTCCCAGCGCACGACCGCCCAGCCGGGGTGGCCGGCGCCATCCCCGGGTGAGGCGGCCTCGCGCAGCAGGCTGACCCTCAACTTGCCGGGCGAGTCGGTGTAGGCGCGGGTGTTGCTGGCCAGGTTGCTCCACAGCTGATGCAGGCGCTGCATGTCGCCCTGCACGCGCAGCGGCAGCTGGATGTCGGTCTCCAGCTGGATGCCGCTGTCTTCCAGCCAGCCGCGCAGGTCGTCCAGGCTATCGCTGAGCTGGGCATCCAGCTCCAGCGGCTCGCGCCAGGCTTCCAGGGTGCCGGCATCGCTCTGGGCCAGCAGGCGCAGATCCGACACCAGGCGGTTGAGGGCATCCACCTCCTGCTCCAGCGAGCCGAGGCTGTCCTGGCTCATCGGGCGGATACCGTCCTGCATGGCCTCGATCTCGCCCTTGAGCACCGCCAGCGGCGTGCGCAGCTCATGGGAGATATCACTCACCCAGCGCTGGCGCGAATCGCGGTTGGTCTCCAGCGTCTGCGCCAGCGCATTGAAGTCGCCGGCCAGCCGCGACAGCTCATCCCGTCCGCGCACCGGCAGGCGGGTGGCATAGTCGCCGCTCGACAGACGGCTGGCGCCACTGGCGAGGTCACGCACCCGATGGCCCAGCCACCAGGCGATGCCGGCCGCCGCCAGCAGCGAGGCGAAGGTGGAGGACAGGATGATGGTCGCCAGATTGCGCGATTGACGCTCCAGATACTGGTCCTTGCCGCGGCGCAGGAATTCACTCACCGGCAGGTAGCCCAGCTCGCCGATCTTCTCGCCGTCCAGTATCAGGTCCTTGAACTGCATGCCGGGGATGGGGCGCGGCGGCCCATTGAGGCGCTGGCCGCGGGTATCGCGCAGCATGTAGTCCTGGGGGCGATTCATGTTGGCGCCCGGCGGTATCTCGAACCTGTCCGGCGGTGCCTGGGAATGCACGATGCGCCCCCAGTTGCGCCGGCTCTTCATCCAGTCCCAGTTGCCTTCCGCGGCGTAGGCGCTGACCAGATCGGACGAGATCAGCTCGATGCGCTCCTGCTGGGTCTGCTCCAGATACTCCGCGAACCCTCTGTCCATGCTGTGGGAGATGAACATGTAGATGCTGCCGCCGATCACGACATTGGTCAGCAGCAGGATCACGAACAGTCGCACGGACAGTCGTGAGCGCCAGGCGGTGACGGCGGGCATCATGATGGCTGCTCCTCATGACGCGGGGTGCGGGGCGGCAGCCCCAGCAGGCGGCGCAGGTTGTGCTGCAGGTCTTCCAGCAACAGATAGAGCGAGGGCACCAGAATCAGCAGGATCACCGTCGCGAACAGGATGCCGAAGCCGATGGAGACCGCCATCGGGATCATGAAGCGCGCCTGACGCGAGGTCTCGAAGATCATCGGCGCCAGGCCGAAGAAGGTGGTCAGCGTCGTCAGCAGGATCGGGCGCAGACGTCGCGTGGCCGCCATGATGATCGCCTCACGCGCGGTGGCGCCGGCCAGACGCTGGCGGTTGGCGTAGTCGATCAGCACCAGGGCGTCGTTGATGACGATGCCCGACAGCGCCAGCATGCCCATCAGGCTGATCACCGACAGGCCATAGCCCATCAGCTGATGGCCGATGACCGCGCCGATCAGCCCGAAGGGAATCGCCGTCATCACCAGCAGCGGCTGCAGATAGCTCCTGAACGGCAACGCCAGCAGCAGATAGAGTGCCGCCAGCGTCAGCAGCAACGACACCTGCAGTGACCCCAGGTTGTCGGCGGTCTCTTCCTGACGCCCGCCATAGCCGATGCTCAGGCTCGGATACTGGCTCTTCAGCTGGGGGTAGACGTCGCTTTCCAGGCTGGTGATCACCTGACTGACCGCATCGGACGGGGTGACGTTGGCGGTGACCTCGATCACGCGGCGGCCGTCGATGCGCAGGATGCTGGACGCGGCGCGTCCCTGCTCGATGTCGGCCACCAGCCCCAGAGGCACGCTGACGCCGTTGCCGGTCTGCACGCCGAAGTTCTCCAGCTGGGCGAGGCTCGCGCGCTGGTCTTCGGGCAGCAGCACCTTGACCTCGACCTCGTTGCGGCCCTGCTGCTGCTTGAGGGCGGTCGCGCCGGACAGCGGCCCGCGCAGCTGATTGGCCAGGGTGGCGCCATCCAGTCCCAGCGAGCGGCCGTAGGCATTGAGCTGCAGATAGAGCTCGCGCTTGCCGTCATCCAGGCCGCTGTCGATGTCGGACAGCGAGCTGTAATCCTCAAGCGACGTCGCCAGCGACTCGGCGGCGGCCATCAGCGCGCCACTGTCAGACGAGGAGAGGCGGATGGTGAGGCCCGCGCCGCGACCCGGGCCGCCGATGTCGGATTCGAACAGCAGCGACTCGGTATTGGCGATGGTGCCGGCTTCCTCACGCCAGGCCGTGATCAGCTGCGAGGGCGACCAGTTGTCCTCCACCGTGGTGTCCAGATTGGCGATGATGCTCAGTGAGTTGCCTTCGATCTCGGCGCTGGTGGAGTAGATCGCGGGGGCGTCGTCGCGCTCGCGAACCCGCTCCAGCGCGTCCAGCAGCAGGGTACGCACTTCGCGGTCCTGGCTGATCGGGCTGCCCACCGGCAGGTTGGCGGTGACACCGGCACGGTTGGATTCGACACGCGGCATCAGCGAGAAGCCGAGGCGGCCGCTGGCCATCCAGGCCATCGCCAGCACCAGCAGCGCCAGGCCGCAGATGGCGGTCAGGCCACGATAGTTCAGACACCCTTCAAGGAAGGGCTGGAAGCGGCGACGCGTGAAGCGCTCGAGCCCGTGCTGGACGCCATGGCGCACGCGGTCCAGCGGTGCCAGCCAGCGGATCGGCTTCTCGCTGGTGTGACCCAGATGCGCGGGCAGGATGAAGATCGCCTCGATCCAGCTCAGCGCGAAGATGCTGATCACCACCAGCGGGATGATGCCGAATACCAGCCCGAGGAAGCCGGGCAGGAACAGCAGCGGAATGAAGGCCACGATGTTGGACAGGATCGAGAACGCCAGCGGCACCGCGATCTCGCGCGCGCCGAGAATGGCGGCTTCGCGCATGCTGGCGCCGCGCTCGCGGTGCGAGTGGATGTTCTCGCCGACGATGATGGCGTCATCGACCACGATGCCCAGCGCGATGATGAAGGCGAACATCGAGATCATGTTGATGGACACGCCGACCAGCGGCAGGAACAGCATCGCGCCGAGGAAGGCGGTGGGAATACCCAGCGTGACCCAGAAGGCGAGACGCGCCTCGAGGAACAGCCCCAGCAGCACCAGCACCAGCACCAGGCCCATCCAGGCATTCTTGAGCAGCAGCTCCAGGCGGTCCTGATAGACCAGCGAGTCATCGTCCTCGACGCTCAGCGTCAGTCCGCGCGGCAGGCTGGCGGTCAATTGCGGCAGCATCGCCATGGTCGCGGCGGACAGCTCGTTGGGCGTCTGGGAGCCGACCTGATAGATGTCGAGACCGATCGCCGGTTCGCCGTCGTAGAGCACTTCCTTGTCACTGTCAGCGAAGCCGTCGGTGACGGTGGCGATATCGCCCAGACGCACGACATTGCCTTCCTGGCTGGAGATCACCGGCAGCTGCGCGAACTCGGCGGCGCCGTCGCGACGCGCCTCATAGCGCACCAGGTATTCGCCCTGCTGGGTATCGAGGCTGCCCCCGGCCAGGTTGAGCGCCTGATTGCCGATCAGGCCGGCGATATCCTGATGCGACAGGCCATAGCGACGCAGCGCGCCTTCCTCCAGCGCGACATGCACCTCGCGGTCACGGATGCCGGTCAGCTCCACCTTGGTGATGTCGTCGCTGTCCAGCAGGCTCAGGCGCAGACGCTCGGCGACATTGCGCAGGGTCTGGTCATCGGTCTGGCCATGCAGCTTGAGCTCCATCACGCTGCGCGAGCGGCCCGCCAGCGAGTAGACGGGCGGGTCGGATTCATCGGGCAGGGTGGTGATGCTGTCGATGGCCTGCTGGATGTCCTGATAGGCGCGCATGGTCTCGACGCCGTCCTGCAGCTCGATGGACAGCGAGCCGAGGCCTTCCTCGGCGGTGGCGGTGATCTCCTCGATGCCCTCCACGTCCTGTACCGCGGACTCCATCGCCTGCAACAGGCTCTCGGAGACCTCATCCGGCGTGGCGCCGGAATAGCTGACGCTGACGTTGATGATCTCGAGCTCGAAGGAGGGGAAGACCTCCTTCTTGATCTGACTGGACATCAGCAGGCCGCCGAGAATCAGACACAGCATCAGCAGGTTGGCGGCGACGCCATGATCGTGCATCCAGCGGATGGGGCCCTTGAGGCGCGACTGTGCCGTCATGAGTCACTTCCGGTGGTCGTGGCGTTCCTGTCGGCAGCTGCGGTGTTTTGATCGGCAACCGTGGCGCTCTTGTCGCCAGCCGTCGTCTTGTCGTCAGCCGCTTTGGCATCGTTCGCTTGGGCGGTCGGCGTCGGCGCATCGCCACGCGCGCGCAGTGCCATGCCGGCTTCGACGCTGCTCAGGGAGCTTGTGATGACGCGCTCGCCGTCCACCAGACCGTCGGCGACCAGCAGGGTGTCATTGCCCAGATGGCGCACGCCTACCGAGCGCTTCTCGAGATGCCCGTCCTCCGTCAGCACCCAGACCTGCTGGCCGCTGCGCAGCGCACTGATCGGCAGTTCGATCAGCGAGGCGGTGCGCTGAGGTGTCAGGGTCGCCTCGACCACATCGCCGATGCGCAGCGCCGGGGTGCTGGCGCGCGCCTCCTCGGAGACATTGAGCGCCAGCGGGTCTTCCACCGCCACCATCACCTGGGTCAGCAGGCCGTTGTCTTCCAGCGACGGCAGCACGCTCCACACTTCTCCACGGCGGTGCTGGCCATCCGGCCAGGCCTTGCTCGAGAGCAGTACCGGCGTGCCCTGGCCATCACGGGCGTGGGTCGAGAGCCACTCCATGTCGGCCTGCGGCAGATTGAGGCGCACCCAGAAGCGGTCGGTGGCCACCAGCGTCAACAGGTCGGTGAAGGCGTTGAGGTCGCTGCCTTCGCCGACCAGCCGCTCGCTGATCAGGCCGTCGTAGGGGGCGCGAATCTCGGTGCGGGCCAGATTGAGCTTGGCCTGATCGCGGCTGGCGCGGGCGCTTTCCACGGCGGCCTGGGCCGACTTGAGCTGAGGCTCGCGCAGCACCAGTGCTTTCTGGGCCGCCGGCAGATTGCGACCGAAGGTCTTGTATTCCGAGGCGGCGCGGATCTGCTCGCCCTTTTCAGAGGCGAGGCTGGCTTCTGCCGTGGCGAGATCCGCCTCGGCCTGCCGCAGTGCCAGCTGATAATCCAGTTGGTCGAGACTGGCCAGCAGCTGGTTCTCGCGAACCTCGCGGCCGGCCTCGATGCCTTCGGGGAAGGGCGCCAGCTGACCGCTGACGCGCGTGGAAACCGTGGTCTGACGATCGGCGATCACACGGCCGAAGCCCTCAAGCGTCGGGGCGTTGGCGGCATGGCTGACCGTCACCACCTCGACCGTGGGCGCAGGCGCCTCGCTGGGGGCACGCTTCGGCGCACCGGGGCGATGATTCATCCACCAGGCGGCCAGCGCGATCGCCAGCGCGAGAATGATCAGCGCCAGCAGGCGCATCCAGATCA
Source organism: Cobetia amphilecti (assembly GCF_020217465.1). GTDB lineage: Bacteria > Pseudomonadota > Gammaproteobacteria > Pseudomonadales > Halomonadaceae > Cobetia > Cobetia amphilecti. The sequence goes on along the minus strand of NZ_CP084115.1, from coordinate 3,345,342 downwards.
GGCGCCGCGAGGAGGGTGCGGGGCGGCCGGCAGGGGCGGGCGACGCGGAAGACGACGCTGGCGTCTCAGGGCTATGGTCCATGCGGACTCCGAACGAAAAGTGACTGGCCTGATGCGCAGCCGTCTTCTGGCCAGTCGCTTTGGCGTCGGTCAGAGCGGGCGGTGGATCATGGCCATGAAAGGCAGACGAATGGGTGGATGATCGCATGATGCCATTCAGGCGCAATGCCAAAATGGGAAATAGCGTGCAACAGACGCAATCTGCCATTGCGTGATTGGCGCCCCACGAAAAAAGCTGCCACACGAAGTGGCAGCTTTTCACGAGTGCGCCTGGCGGGCGGCGCCTGCTGACGGATGACCCGCTCTATCAGCTTGGCTGAACCGCGCGGGCAGGCCAGATTTCAGTAGTTGAAATAGTTGAAATAGTTGAACTGGATAAACTAGATGAACAGGCCGATCAGCAGCGCCATGCAGACGCCGATCACGCCGATCAGGGTCTCCATCACCGTCCAGCTCTTCAGTGTTTCCTTCTCGGTGAGGCCGAAGTAGCGGCTGACCAGCCAGAAGCCGGAGTCATTGACGTGACTGAGCACGGTGGCGCCACTGGCGATGGCGATCACCACCAGCCCCAGCACCGGGCCGGACAGCGCCAGCGTATCGATCACCGGGGCCATCAGGCCGGCGGCGGTGATCATCGCCACGGTGGCCGAGCCCTGGATGACACGCACGGCGGTGGCGATCAGGAAGGCGAGCAGGATCGGCGGCAGGTTGCTGTCGGCCATCAGGTTGCCGAGCACGTCACCGACCCCGGAATCGATCAGCATCTGCTTGAAGACGCCGCCCGCACCGGTGACCAGGATGATGATGCCGGCGGGTTCGAGTGCCTTGGTGGCGACTTCCATCACCTGTTCGCGCGTCATGCCACGGCGTGTGCCCAGCAGGGTGAAGGCCATCAGGGTGGCCAGACTCAGCGCCACGAACGGGTGGCCGAGGAAGCCCAGCCAGCCGACCAGCGGGCTGTCGTCACCGAACAGGAAGCCCGAGACGGTATTGAGCACGATCAGCGCCAGCGGCAGCAGCACGATGGACAGGATCAGACCGAAGCCCGGGGCGCGCTGGTTGACCTCTTCATCGCTCATCACGCTGCCGGTATTTTCCATGTAATCCGGGATCCTGGCGTCGATGCGCGCCGCGATGAAGCGGCCGAAGATCGGCCCCGCGACGATCATCGCCGGCAGACCGCACAGCGCGCCGAACAGGATGACGTAGCCGAGATCGGCACCGATCAGCTTGGCGACCGCGATCGGCCCCGGGGTCGGCGGGATGAAGGAGTGCGTCACGGCCAGACCGGCGAGCAGCGGGATGCCGTAATAGAGCAGCGAGCGGCCGCTGCGGCGTGCCAGCGCATAGACCAGCGGCACCAGGATGATGAAGGCGACATCCAAGAACACCGGAATCGCGACCAGAAAGCCGGTCAGCGCCAGCGCCCATTGCGAGCGTGAGGTGCCGAAGCGCCCCAGCAGGGTGTTGGCCATGCGATCGACACCGCCGGACACTTCCAGCATCTTGCCGAACATCGCGCCGAGACCGACCACGGTGGCAACGAAGCCCAGGGTGTTGCCCATGCCGTTGGTGACGGAGTCGATGATGGCGTCGGGCTGCATGCCGGTGGCCAGTCCGACCCCCAGACTCACCACCAGCAGGGCAACGAAGGCATGCAGGCGCAGGCGCATGACGAGGTAAAGCAGCAGCAGGATGCCGCCGAGGGCGGCAAGGACGAGGGTGCTATCTGGGGACATGATGGCGAACTCTTGCGGCTGGCAACGGCGTGATCATCGGCCATTGCCCAAAGGCGTATTGTGTGAGGCGTCGTGGGTCGTGCAGGATGAAAGTTACCGGTAACATTAACGCTTACGCAATGATCCGAAAGGTGCATGAGGGACAAAAGTCTGTCGCGTCTGGCAGCTGACTGTCCGTCAATTGGCAGTCGCTCAGTGCGCGACAGCCGTCCCGAGGCGCCGGACAAGGGATTGATCGGCAACATCGGGTACGCTGGTGGGCCATCGTTTTCATTCAGGGGGAGAGGGTTTTCATGCAGCAGCAGGCAGAAGGAGCATCAGCGGTCGCGTCGATGCCGACCAGGTCAGAGGCTCTGGCAGCTCAGGGTGGCGTGCGTCTGGTGGTCATGGGGGTGTCGGGCTGTGGCAAGTCACACGTCGGGCAGCAGCTGGCGGCGTGCCTGGGCGCACAGTTCATCGATGGCGACGATTATCACGGTGAGGCCAACGTGGCCAAGATGGCGCGCGGCATCCCGCTGGATGACGACGATCGCCACGGCTGGCTGGCCCGTCTGGCCGAGCTGATCGAGGGTGCGCGTCGCGACGGGCGCAGTCTGGTACTGGCCTGCTCGTCCTTGAAGCGACGTTATCGGGATCAACTGCGTGGCGGGGACCCCGCGCTGGGCTTCGTGTTCCTCGAAGGCACGCGCGAGCTGCTGCTGGAGCGCCTCGAGGCGCGAACCGATCATTTCTTCAAGGGCGCTGACATGCTCGACAACCAGCTGGCGACGCTCGAGGTGCCCGGCGACGATGAAGGGCGCATCCACACCCTCGACATCAGCGCCACACCGCAGGCGCTGGTCGAGAGTGTCTGTCAGCAGGTCCTCGACACGCCGGAGCGCTAGTCGCTCGCCAGACGTCTCACGGCGCCAGACTGCCGCCGCGTATTACGAGGACAAAGTATCACGAGGACAGGCTACCGCCAGTCTGCAGGCTGAAGCCCAGGTCTTCCCACAGGCCGTGGGGCGTGGCGTCGAGATCACCGCTCAAGCGCGCCAGCAGCAGGGCGGCGGCGCGCTCGCCGATCTCGCGGCGTGGCGTGACCACGCTGGCCAGCGGCGGCCAGGTGCCGCGGGTCATCTCCAGGCCGTTGAAGCCGGCCAGCGCCAGCTGGTCGGGCACCGACAGACCGCGGCGCTGGCACTCGAACAGCCCGCCGGCCGCCAGGTCGTCATTGCAGCAGAACACGGCCTGGGTCTCGGGCCAGCGGGTCAGCATCTCGTCGAGCAGCTCGCCGCCCATGCGTACGCTGGAGGGGGCATCGGTGGTCAACAGCGCCTGCTGCGACAGGCCGGCGGCCTCCATCGCCGCACGCCAGCCGCCCAGGCGCTGTTCGACGCGGCGGTCCATGCGCGCACCGAGAAAACCGATATGGCGATGCCCCAAGGCGATCATGGCCTCGGTCATCGCGCGGCCAGCGGCGTGCTGGTCCAGTCCCACCGCCATGTCGAGCGGCGTCTCGCGCTTCTCCATGCACTCCACCACCGCACAGCCCGAGCGCGCGATCATCTCGCGGGTACGAGGGCTATGGCGACTGCCGCACAGCACCAGCCCGTCGATGCCGAAGGAGAGCCAGGTCTCGATCAGGCGCTCCTCTTCCTGCATCGAATAGCCGGTATGGCCGATCAGCAGCTGATAGCCCGCGGCGGCCAGCGGGGCTTCCAGGCCGCGATGCAGCTCCGAAAACACGGCGTTGGAGAGCGACGGAATCAGCAGCGCGATCAGCCGCGAGTGGCCGCTGGCGAGGCTGCCGGCCTGACGATTGGGCATGTAACCCAGCTCGCGGGCGCATTCGGTTACCCGCTCGCGCATCGCGGCGGAGACCTTCTCGGGCTGATTGAGCGCGCGCGACACCGTGACCTTGGTGACGCCCAGTCGGGCGGCGATATCGGCCAGGGTGACGCGCTTGAGGCGGGAAGCTTTGTGTGGCTGAGAGGGCATGGACATTCAAGCGGCTGCGAAGGAGGACAAGAGTGTCCCTGTTAAGGCAGCCCGGGAGCAAGCCTTGCCCGGCGGATCAGACGTGACTCAGCGAGAGCAGGAACAGGATCATCGGCGGCGCTGCCAGCGACAGCAGGAAGCCCGAGACGACGGCGACCGGGACGCAGGCCACGCCGCCGGTCTGCTGGATCACCGGTAGCGTGAAGTCCATCGAGGTGGCCCCGCCGATGCCGATGGCCAGCGGCGTGTAGCGCTGGATGGTCAGGGGGATCAGCACGAAGGCCAGCAGCTCGCGCGCCAGATCATTGAAGAAGGCGGCGCCGCCGAGAATCGGCCCGAGCTGATCACCGATCAGGATCCCCGACAGGGAGTACCAGCCGAAGCCGGCCGAGATCGCCATGCCCTGATTCCACTCCAGCGCCAGCAAGGGGGCCGCCAGCAGGCCACCGAGTAGCGAACTGGCCATCACCGTCAGCGCGATGATCAGGCCATGCCGATTGAGCAGGATCTGGCGCAGGCTCATGCCGGAGCTTCTGAGCTGGCAGCCGATCAGCGCCAGCAGCACATAGAGCGCCCATTCGGCGAGGGTGTCGGTATCAAGCTGGGTGCCGAAGGTCTTGAGCAGCACGCCGGCGCCGACCCCCAGCGCGACCACGGCGGCAAGGGTCAGCGAGCCGGACAGCGCCTGCCAGCGGGTCATCGGTGCGCCATCCACCGCCTGGGCGGGATTGGCGCGCAGCGGGCTGCGGCGCGACAGCCACCACAGCGCCAGCAGATTCAGCGGCGTGATGATGGCGAACAGCGTCAACGCCTGACCGCTCATGGCGGCCATGCCGACACTCAACTGCTCCAGCGCCGCCAGCCCCATGCCCATCAGGAACAGGATGAGATAGATGGAGGCATTGACCAGCCGATTGACCACCGCCAGGCGACCAGGATCGGTGAGGCGTACCAGATAGCCGAGTATCAGCGGCAGCAGAATGAAGATGAGACCCGACAGCATGACCCTTCCTTGGCGTTGCCACCCGGACAGCAGGGGCGGCGCAAGTGATTGATTGGCGGTGAATACCGCCGAAGGGCCTTACTATATCGGTTGGCGTGGAGTCTGGATAACCCCGCTAGCACCATTGCGCGAGAGACTTGCTGATGGCGTATCAGCGGGGCTTATGATCAGCCGCGCTAGAGGCGGGAGCTGTCATCACTGGCGGGCACTGCTCAGCTGGTTCAGGGTCAGATGGGCCGAGCGCGGCGGCACCTCGCCGTTGCGGTTGCCGTCCTTGTCCATGACGTCTTCGTAGTCGAGGTAATCGAGGCCGACCATCAGGCCCGGCCAGCGCGGCGCCAGCCAGATACGGTAGTGCTTGTGTTCGCGATGCTTGCGCCACGCCTCGATACGCAGGGTGCGGAAGGTGCGCTGTGCCGCCTGGCGCGTTTCCTGGCCCTGGATCTCGTACATCAAGGTGCGCTGGCGGCCCTTGTGGTCGAGATAATCCAGTGAGCAGGGCGTCGCGGCCAGACAGGCCTGCTCGCTCCATTGGCTGTCGACCTGCTGGCTCAGCAGTACCAGCAGGCTCTGACGGTCAGGCAGGCGGGTGTCGCCTGCCTCCGGCGCTTCCCGGTTGTAGTCCTTGCCGATGCCGGCCAGTCGATAGCCGGAGCGATAGCCCTCGGGCAGCAGGCGGCCCTCCGCGAGCGTGAAGCGGCCCTGCTCATAGCCACTGGCGACCTTGATGGAGGCCTCCATGCTGGCGATGTACAACTCGCCGCTCTGGCTGACGCGCTGGGTGATGGGCACGTCCGGCCAGCCATCCAGCACCAGGGTGTAGTGGGCGGTGAAGGGCACCGGCGCGATGCTGGCGACAGGCGCCAGGGGCGCCTCAGGGCCGACAGCGGCCTCATCGCTGGCCGCCTGGGCACTGCCCGCCAGCAGCAGGAGCGCCCCCAGGCCTGCGCGCCACAGGCGCTGCCATGCCGAGGTCTGATCGGCGCGTGTGGCGGTGCAAGCGCCGCGCCGCATGGGGGCTTGAGAGAAGTGAGACAAGGCGGAAGATGGCAGGGTCATGGTGACTCCCGAGACCGGCACTGGAGCCGTGGCCTGTGAATGGGGGTGTCGAGCGGTCAGGCAGCGACGGGGCAGGGCGACTGCACGTGATGATGTAATGATGTTGAGGCGATCCACAATCAAGCCAACGCCCGTCAGGCGGCCACGACGATATTTCAGCGCTTGCTCATGTGCAATGGATAGGTACTCTGTAACTGCCTTGTCCTTCCCGCCGCGCGCGGCGCGTACCTAGACGTTGGGTCCAATCAGGAGATCATCATGGCCAGCATTGTCATCATTGCCGGGGATTTTGTAGAAGATTATGAGCTGATGGTGCCGTTCCAGGCGCTGCAGGCGATGGGGCATCGCGTGGATGTCGTCTGCCCGGACAAGACGGAAGGCGATATCGTCAAGACCGCCATCCACGACTTCGAAGGTGATCAGACCTACACCGAGAAGCCGGGCCACAACTTCGCGCTCAACGCCAGCTTCGCCGAGATCGCCGTCGAGAGTTACGACGCGTTGCTGATCCCCGGTGGCCGCGCCCCCGAGTATCTGCGTCTGGATGAGCGTGTGCTGGCGATGGTGCGTCACTTCGTCGAGGCCGACAAGCCCATCGCCGCCGTCTGTCATGGCCCGCAGCTGCTGGCCGCCGCCATGTCGCTGGAAGGCCATCGCGTCAGCGCCTATCCGGCCTGTGCGCCGGAGGTGAAGCTGGCGGGCGGTGAGTTCGTGTCGCTGGAAGTGACCGACGCCGTGACCTCCGGCAAGCTGGTGACTGCACCGGCGTGGCCGGCGCATCCGGAATGGCTGCGTCAGTTCCAGGCGCTGCTGGTGTGATTCACCCCTGCTAGCCACGCCATCGCATCGGATGGGCTTTACGACACCCTGCCACTCGGCGGGGTGTCGTCGTTTCAGGCGGGGGCGTAAAACAGGCGTCGTTTCAATCGGCAAACGCCTCGATCCAGGCCCGCTGCGGGGCGAGCCGCGATTGCTGTGCGGCTCGCCATGCGGGATTGCCCAGCGTGGTGGCATAACGCTCGGCGTGATCACAGGCCAGCAGCAACCAGCTGCCGGCCAGCGACTCACCGCGTGCGCGCCTGAGCGCCAGCCTCTCGAGCAGCCCCGCGAAGGCGGTACCGGTGGAGGGGCCGACCTCAAGCCCGGCATGCTCGGCTAGCCACAGCGCGGCCGCCTGACTGCGCGCATCCGCGATGCGCCGGTAGTCATCGAAATGCGCGGGGTCGAATGCCTCCAGCACGCAGGGGCGGCCGATGCCTTCGATGGGGTTGGCCGCCTGCGGGACGGGCAGGCGGGTCGTACGGGCGCCGTGGGCACGATGGTGCTGCCAGCAGGCGTGATAGACGGAGTGCTCGGGGTCCACGCCGATCACGCGGGCACGATGGCTCCCGTGATGCAGATGGCTCCCCTGATGCAGGTGGCTCCCCTGATGCAGGTGGCGCTTGTGGCGCAGATGGCGCGCGAAGCTGGCGGCGCTGCCGCCGGTACCGGCGCCGAGAAATACCGCCTGCAGCTCGGGCAGCTCACGCGCGGCGATCTGTGCCAGGCACTCCCCGGGCAGGCTGGTGTCGCTTGCCCAGTCGCCGGCCCCGTCGCTGCGCCAGTCGCCGGCCGTGGCGGCAAGGCGGAATTGATTGATGAAGTGACCGCCGCTGTCATCGGCAAGCGCCTGTGCATGCTGACAGAGCCGAGCGGGGTCCTCGATTTCCACCACGCGCCCGCCCTCGCCACGAATCGCTTGCTGCTTGAAAAAGGCGGTGCCCCTGGGCACCACGGCAATGAATTCCAGCCCCAGCCTGCGTGCCAGCCACGCTTCAGAAACCGCGGTGGAGCCCGAGGAGGCTTCGATCACCGGGCTGCCGGGCGTCAGCCAATCCTTTTGCAGGGCCTGCTCGAACAGCGACATCGCCAGGCGATGCTTGAGCGAGCCGCTGGCATGCGCCCGCTCGTCCTTGATCAGGATGCGCGCCTCGCCCAGTCCGCGCAGGCTGAGTTCCAGCAGCGGGGTTACCGGGGTGGCGGCCTTCAAGGCCGCAAGCTTCATGAGGCTGCGTTGGCGCCATGACTCGCGCTGACTCGCGTGCGGGGCGTGCTGTGCTGTGGGCGTGCTGAAAGGCGCTATCGAGGGCGAGTCAGTGGTCGGCATGGCGGCATTTCCGGTCGCAGTAAGGAGCTTTCATGGTACGACCAGCCGCCAAGCAAAACTTGCCAGTTGTCATGGCGTGAGCCATGTTTCATGGCAAGAATTCATTGCGAGGTGAGGGTAATGGAGAAAATAGTGCTCGATGCCACGGACCGCGCCCTGCTGCGGCTGCTGCAGCGCGATGCCAGCCTGTCGTTGGCGGCGCTGGCGGAAGCCGTGCATCTGACCACGTCTCCCTGCTGGAAGCGCCTCAAGCGCCTGGAAGAGTGTGGCGTGATCACCGCACGGGTGGCATTGCTGAATGCCGAGCTGATCGGCATGGGGCTGACGGCCTTCGTGCAGCTCAAGACCCGCGATCACTCGCGGGCCTGGTTCGAGCGTTTCGTGGCCATCGTCGAGGAGATCGAGGAAGTCACCGAGTTCTATCGCATGGCCGGTGACTACGACTATCTCCTCAAGGTGCAGGTCGAGGACATGAACGCCTACGACCGCGTCTACAAGCGGCTGGTCAACACCATCGACGAGCTGAGCGACGTGTCGGCCCGCTTCGCGATGGAGCGCATCAAGACGACCACCGCGCTGCCGCTGTGATGGCTGTCAGGTGGTGACGTCTGATCGCCGGTTGAGCACCGCGCGCCAGCGCGCTCAATAACCGTGCTCGCGGCTGATACCGGTCAGCACCTCACCCCGCTGAATGCGGCGAATGTTGTCGGCCAGCTGGTCGGCGGCCTCGGCCACCGGGGTCGGCGCGGCGGCATGCGGCGTGATGATCACGCGCGGCTGGTGCCACAGCGGGCTGTCCTCGGCCAGTGGCTCGTGCTGGAAGACATCGAGCAGGGCGCCCCTGAGCTTGCCTTCCTCGAGCGCCGCGACCAGATCCTCCTCGACCACGCTGCTGCCGCGCCCCGGATTGATCAGCACAGCGTCGTCGGGCAGCGCCTGGAAGACGTCGGCGTTCAACACGTCTCTCGTCGCCGGCGTATTGGGCAACAGGTTGATCACCGCCTTGAGGCCGAGCGACTCGTCACCCAGTACTTGCTTGAGCGAGCGGCCGCCTGCGCCGGTCTCATGGTGGCAGGTCACGCCCTGCAACGTGTGGGCGCTGCGGCTGAAGCCATGTACCGGATAGCCGTCTGCCGCCAGTGATTCGGCGATCTGGCTGCCGATAGCGCCGAGTCCGAGCACAGCCACCGGGTACTGGTGGGCGCGCACCACGCGGTGCGGGGCCCACTGGATGTCCGCCTGCTGTCTGGCGTAGCGGTCGAAGTCACGCCGAAAATGCAGCAGGCCGTAGCGCACGTAATCCAGCATGTGGCTGGCCATGCCGGCATCGCTCAGCTTGAGCACCGGCACATCGTCAGGCAGTGCCGGGTTGTCGAGCAGGCTGTCGACGCCCGCGCCCAGGTTGAGAATCGCCTTGACGTCATGATCACGGTGGCGCTCGAACAGCGCCGCAGGCGGCGCCCACACCACCAGCACATCGCCCAGCATCTCGCCGTCATCGGCAACGATTTCCAACGGCGCTTGTTTTGATGACGGTTCCGACGATTGCTCCGACGACTCACCTTGCCGCGACCCCTTGGCGTCGGCGGTATCGCACAAGCGCTGACGCAGAGCATCGCACCAACGTTCGGCGCGTTCATGATGTACCAGTATTCGCATGCTGTTCTCCTCTTCAGGGACGCTGGGTGGCGGGTCGGGATTTTTGAGCTGTCCCGGCCTGTTCGTAGGCTCTGTTCGTGGCTCTGTGCAAAGGGGCTGGAGTTGTCGCCTCACCATGCGCCATTGTCTTGCGGGCATGGCCTGCTCGCGGGCGGCAATGGCGCAGGCCTTGCAAGGGCTCAAGCGAAGGGCGACAGTGCCAGAGTCGTCCTTTGACCCGTTGTTGGCAGAGTGACAGACTCGAATCCAGAGGGGAATTCGGATGTACGCATGTACGCCGACCCTGCCGACCCGCGGGGCGCATCGTTCGCTCGCGGCGCAGGCAGGCAGTGTCAGCCCGGTGTGGCTGGCAGGTCGGTCACCCGCCGCCTGGCCCTGCGTATGGCCACTGGCTCCGCCCCAACGTGCTGCTTGCCTCAAGGCCTGATCGAAAAGGAGCGCTGCATGAGTCAATTCCCGCCCCATACTGGTGCGCCCCAGCCAGCCTTTGCTGGCCTGGCCACCTTGCCCAGCAGCGAGGCACCGGCCACCGAGAGTGACTGGACGCCACGCGCGCTGTCCGCTGGCCGTCAGGCCTTCACCATCGGCGAGTATCGCGCGCGCATCCAGCGGGTGCGTGAGGCCATGGCGCGTGCCGGTATCGATGTGATGGTGATTTCCGACCCCTCCAACATGGCGTGGCTGACCGGCTACGACGGCTGGTCCTTCTATGTGCACCAGTGCGTGCTGCTGGGGCTTTCCGGCGAGCCGGTCTGGTATGGGCGTCGTCAGGACGGCAACGGCGCGCTGCGTACCTGCTGGATGGGGGAGGACAACATCCTGTGGTATCCGGATTACTACGTGCAGAATCCGGACATGCATCCGATGGAGTTTCTCGCCCAGTCCATCCTGCCGCAGCGTGGCTGGCACGATGGGGTCGTCGGGGTCGAGCTCGACAACTATTACTATTCGGCGCGGGCGCATCTGTCGCTGGTCAAGGAGCTGCCCCACGCACGGCTGGTGGATGCCAACTCGCTGGTCAACTGGTGTCGCGCGATCAAGTCCGAGCAGGAAATCGCCTATATGCGCGTGGCCGGGCGCATCGTCGAGCGCATGCATTCACGCATTCTGGAGATGATCGAGCCGGGCCTGCCCAAGAGTGCGCTGGTCGCGGAGATCTACCGGGTCGGCGTCGAGGGCGTGATCGGCCCCGAGGGTGAGATTCTCGGTGGCGACTATCCGGCCATCGTGCCGCTGCTGCCCACCGGCAGTGATGCCGCCGCGCCGCACCTGACCTGGGATGACACGCCATTTCGCCAGGGCGAGGGCACCTTCTTCGAGCTGGCCGGCTGCTACAAGCGCTATCACGCGCCGCTGTCGCGTACCGTGTTTCTCGGCCGCCCGCCGCGCGATTTCGTGCGTGGTGAGTCCGCCTTGCTGGAAGGCATCGAGAGCGGACTGGCCATCGCCAAACCCGGCAATCGCTGCTGTGACATCGCGCTGGCGCTGGGCGCGGCGATGGACAAGTACGGCTTCGACCGTGGCGGCGCGCGCTGCGGCTATCCCATCGGCATCAGCTATCCGCCGGACTGGGGCGAGCGCACCATGAGTCTGCGCCCCAGTGACGAGACCGTGCTGGAACCGGGCATGACCTTCCACTTCATGCCCGGCATGTGGATGGACGACTGGGGGCTCGAGATCACCGAGTCGATCCTGATCACGGAAAACGGTGCCGAGCCGCTGTGTGATGTGCCGCGCCAGCTGTTCGTCAAATAGCCTGCCGACAAGTGTCAGCAGCCCGCCATAACAAGGAGTGGTGTCATGCGAGAGTCCCCCGTCAGTCTGACCATCGATCTGTTCGCCGATGGCGTTCAGCACGGTTTCTTCAAGCTGCCGATCTCGACTGACGAGTCGGCGTGGGGCGCGGTGATGACCCCGATCAGCGTGATCGCCAATGGTGAGGGGCCGACGGTATTGCTGACCGGCGGCAATCATGGCGACGAGTACGAAGGCATCACCGCGCTCTACAAGCTGGCGGCGCGTCTGACTGCCGAGGACGTCAAGGGCCGCGTCATCATCGTGCCGACCATGAATGCGCTGGCGGCCAAGGCCGGGCGGCGTTGTTCGCCTCTCGATGGCGGCAACCTCAACCGCAGCTTCCCCGGCGACCCCACCGGCGGCCCGACCGAGCAGATCGCCGACTACTTCACCCGGGTGCTGGTGCCGCAGTGCGACTATGCGCTGGACCTGCATTCCGGCGGCCGCACCCTGGATATCCTGCCGTTCGCGGCCGCGCACCGTCTCGACTATCTCGAGGAGTCGCTGGGCGTCGAGCAGTGTCGTCTGCAGGAAGCCGAGAGCCTGGCCGGGGCGCTGGCCTTCGGGGCACCCTCGGCGATGATGATGTTCGAGCTGGACGCCGAGGCACTTTACGACACTGCAGTGGAGCGCCAGGGCAAGGTCTTCGTCACCACGGAGCTGGGCGGTGGCGGTTCCACCACGCCGGAGCGTCAGGCGATCGCCGACCGTGGCGTCGACAACTTCCTCGCCTTCAGTGGTGTGCTGCGCGAGCGCAGTCGCGCGGATCTGGAGCAGGACATCGAGCGCCAGCGTGCCAGCCAGACGAACGCGCCGCTGTTGATCGACATGCCGGATGCCAGCTGTTACGTGCAGAGTGAGCATGAAGGGCTGCTGGAGCTGTGCGTGGCACTCGGCGAGCAGGTCACGGCGGGCCAATGCGTGGCGCGGGTCTATCCGCTGGGGCGCGCCGGTCAGGCGGCGGTGGAATATCGCGCCGCCCGTGATGGCGTGCTGGTGGCGCGGCGCTTCCCGGCCCAGGTGAGTCTGGGCGACACCCTGGCGGTGATCGCGGAAGTCGTGGGCGACCTGGCGCGAGAGGCCTCATGAGCGTGAGCCCCTCCCGCTCGCAGCCAGCGCCGAAGCTGGATGCCTTCGATCTCAAGATTCTGGCGATACTCGAGCGTGATGGTCGCATCACCAAGTCGCGGCTGGCCGAGGAGATCAACCTGTCGGTCAGCCCGTGCTGGGAGCGCGTCAAGCGCCTCGAGCAGGCAGGCATCATCGAGGGCTATGCCGCCATCATCAATCAGCAGCGCCTGAGTGAGCAGCAGGGTGGCGCTGCTCCGGGGGCTGCCCCGCGCACGCCGGTGTGGGTCGAGATCCACCTCAAGCATCATGATGCCGGCAGCTTCCAGCGCTTCGAGCGTGCCATGCGAGAGGCGGATGAGGTGATCGAGTGCGTCGCCGTCGGCGGCGGGGTGGACTATCTGTTGCGGCTGGAGACCGCCAGCATCGATGCCTATCAGCGTCTGGTCGATCACTGGCTGGTGTCAGAGCTGGGCATCGATCGCTATTTCACCTACATCGTCACCAAGCAGGTAAAATAGGCGCGCCGGGCGCGGACTTGTCGTCATCTTGCCGTCCCGCTTTTCAGGCTCACTTTCTTGACTCACTTTCCTGGCTCATTTTCCTTGATCGCAAAGGGGATCGCACGATGGATCGACTCACTGCCATGCAGGTGTTTCGCGCCGTGGTAGAGGAGGGCAGTTTTGCGGGCGGTGCTCGTCAGCTGGGGCTATCCAACGGCATGGTCAGCAAGCAGATCTCGCGCCTGGAAGCCGAGCTGGGCGTTCGCCTGCTGATGCGCACCACGCGCAGTCTGCAGCTGACCGCCGAGGGCGAGCATTACCTGGCGGGGGCCTGTCGTGTGCTCAATGACCTTCAGGCGCTGGAAGACAGTCTTGGCGAGCGTCAGGGCGAGGTTCGGGGGCGCTTGAAGATGTCGGCGCCGATGGATTTCAGCATCCAGTGTCTGATGCCGGCCCTGGCGCATTTCCGCCAGACCTACCCCTTTGTCGAGCTCGACCTGCGCCTGGAGGATCGCCATGTCGATCTCATGGCCGAGGATTATGATCTGGTGATTCGCGCCGGTGCGCTGTCTGATTCCAGCCTGATCGCGCGCCGGCTGGCGGGTACCCAGGTCGGGGTCTATGCCAGCCCGGGTTACCTGGCCGAGAATGGCACGCCCGAGGTGCCGGAAGACCTCGCCCATCACCGCTGCCTGAATTACACCCAGCAGCGCGAAGGGCCGGTGTGGAGCTTCATGGTCGACGGGCGGCCACGCAAGATCCGCCTGTCGCCGACCTTCAGCTGCGACAGCGGGCGCGGGCTGGTCGAGGCCGCTGCCCAGGGCATCGGCATTACCTGCAAGCCGGATTTCCTGGTGGCCAATGACGTCGCCAATGGCCGCCTGGTGCCGCTGCTTGTCGACTACTGGTGCGCGCCGGTGGATATCCATCTGGTCTATGCCGAGCGCGACATGCAGCCGGCGCGCCTGCGGGCATTGATCGAGGTGCTGTGTGAGCACTTCGCGCGGATTGGCCTCACGATGATGCCCGACGTGCTTGCCACGTCATCGACAGCCGTTCGCGACACCACGGCCGTGAATGATGCCGGGCAGAACGATCTGCCATCGCTCGAGGCTGTGAAGCCGGGTCTGCGGCCGTGATAGACTCCGCGCCCTTGTCCCGTCTGTTCGAGTCGCCCGTCTCCATGATGATTGTCGCCAGCGGTATCTGCCGATGAGTCCTGCCCGCCCAGGCGACATGCCTGCCTCTGATTCCCGTTCTTCTGCCCCGGTGCTGGTCTTCGATTCCGGTGTCGGCGGGTTGTCCGTCGCCGCCGAGATCCGCCGTCAGTGGCCGCAGCTGTCGCTGGCCTATGTCTGTGACAACGCCGCGCTACCCTATGGCACCAAGCCGGATGACTGGTTGATACCGCGCATCGTTCAGGTGTGCGTGGCGGCCGTCGAGGCAAGCGGGGCACGGGCGTTGGTGGTCGCCTGCAATACCGCCAGCACTCTGGCGCTGGCGGCATTGCGCGAAGCGCTGTCGATTCCGGTGATCGGCACCGTGCCCGCCATCAAGCCGGCGGCGGCGTTGGCACGTGCGCGCCAGAGCGCAGCACGTCGTGAGAAGTGCGAGCCGCCGGTCTTCGCGTTGCTGGCGACATCCGCCACGGTGCGTCGCGCCTACACCGAGCAGCTGATCCGTGATTTTGCTGCCGACTGTCGCGTGATTCGCGTCGCCGCCGATCCGCTGGTCGCGGAGGCCGAGCGGCGCCTGCGCGGTGAGCCGGCGCGCCCCGAGGTGGTGGCGGCCAGTCTGGCTGATCTGGCGGCGGTCGAAGCGCTGGAAGTGGTGATTCTCGGCTGCACGCATTTCCCGCTGCTCGGCGCCGACATCTCGCAGGTGCTGGGCGAGTCTCGGGTGGCGCTGGTGGATTCCGGCGCGGCAATCGCCCGTCGCGTGGCGGAGGTGCTGGCGCTTGGTACTGCGGCGCAAGCGGCTGAACAGCAAGTCGCTCAAGAGGTTCAACCAGCACCGCATGAGCACCTGGCGCTGGCGACGGATGCCCGGCAGCCGGGACTGGCTACGGCGCTGGCCAGTCAGGGTTTCGCCGCGCCGCAGGCGCTGGCGTTCGACGACTGAGGGGCAGGGGCGTTGACTCTCACGGCCCTCTTGCACCTGCCTGCTCCCGCCTTGACCCGCCATTTGGCGCTTGAGCTTCGCGCTGCCGATGGTAGGCTAGCGCGCCCAACCTTTGAATGGACGTGATCGGCATGGTTCACCATGACGTCCCCGCGTCCCTTTGCTCATCGTTTCAGTGCTGCGGTATGCCCGCAGGCAGGAGTCAGTGTGGCCATCGCCGTCGTCGATCCCAGTCAGTATGAACAGCAGCTCGCCGAGAAGGCCGAGCAGACCCGCGCACGTTTCGCTGCCTTTGATGCGCCGGAACTCGAGGTGTTTCCCTCGCCGCCCAGCCATTACCGCATGCGGTGCGAGTTCCGTATCTGGCACGAGGATGATGACCTCTATTACGCGATGTTCGAGGTCGAGTTCGACGACGAGGGCAACAAGAAGAAGACGGTCGTGCGCATGGACGACTTCCCGGTCGCCAGCCAGCGCATCAATGAATTGATGCCGCTGCTGCGTGAGCGCCTCAAGGCAAGCCCGGTGCTGCGCGAGCGTCTGTTCCAGTGCGAGTTCCTCACCACCCTGAGCGGCGAGGCACTGGTCACGCTGATCTACCATCGCAAGCTCGGCGAAGACTGGGAAGCCGAGGCGCGTGCGCTGGAAGAAGAGCTCGACATCATGATCATCGGGCGTTCGCGCAAGCAGCATATCGTGCTGACGCGCGATCACGTCTTCGAGCGTCTCGAGGTCGATGGCCGCGAGTACGTCTATCAGCAGGTCGAGAACAGCTTTACCCAGCCCAATGCCGAGATCTGCCGCTCGATGCTCAGCTGGGCACGTGACGTGACCCATCCTGACAAGGCGCAGGCGGAAGGCCGTGAGCAGGGCGATCTGGTCGAGCTCTACTGCGGCAACGGCAACTTCACCATCGCGCTGGCCGAGAACTTCCGCCGCGTGCTGGCCACCGAGATCTCACGCACTTCCGTGGCCTCGGCGCAGGTCAACCTGGCGGCCAACGCCATCGACAATGCCCAGGTGGCGCGCATGTCGGCCGAGGACTTCTCGCTGGCGCTGGCGGGCGAGAAGGCGGGCCGTCGTGTCGCGGAGATGGACCTCGACAACCACGACTTCCGCACCGTGCTGGTCGATCCGCCGCGTGCCGGCCTCGATGCCGACAGCTGCGAGCAGACCGCGCGTTACGAGCGCATCGTCTATATCTCCTGCAACCCGCAGACGCTGATCGACAACCTTGAGGTGCTGTGCCGCACGCACCGTATCGAACGCTTCGCGCTGTTCGATCAGTTCCCGTATACCGACCACCTCGAGTGTGGTGTCTATCTGGTTCGCAGATAAGCGCATCTTCACACCGACAGCCGATGTCACGCCTGCATGAGCGAGGTATCGCGCCAATCGTTTGAAAAACCAGAGCCCCGTCGTCATCTACCTGTCAGGTAGGGGACGACGGGGCTTTTTTGCGCACATGACAGTCACTCGAATTAGACTTTCGTTTCATGCGCGGACCGCCAAGTCAATACCCGATGCACAGATGTAATGCTGCATGACCAATATGGAACAGGCATGGGGCAGAGGCGCAGACTGCGCTAGTCTGTGATGCACTGCATGAGTCTGTGCTGCAACGCCTTTCTGGCCGGCGCAGACTCTCTATGACTATTTTCCCTGATACATCCATCAGGTCAGTCGAGGTGATTGATGCTACACGTGGCGACGGACGGCAAGCAGGAATTTCTTGCGCAGCTCGAAGAGCAGCTGGACAAGCGACTTCCCAAGGACAAGGTGGACGTGATCGCGGCGTTTGCGCGCGACTATCACGCAACGGCCTCCTTCGAGGACATGGCCGAGCGCAAGCTGGATGACCTCTACGGTTCCACCCTGGCCGTATGGCACTTCCTGCAGAGCCTCGAGGCTCCCAAGGTGCGCGCCTACAACCCGGACTTCGAGAAGCATGGCTGGCAGTCGACGCACACCATCATCGAAGTGCTGCACCCGGACATGCCGTTCCTGGTCGATTCCGTGCGTATCGAGCTCAACCGTCGTGGCATCACCGTTCACGCCATCCACAACGCCGTGCTGGCCGTTGCACGTGATGATGCCGGCCAGCTGGAGCGCGTGACGGCACCGCGTGCCGAGAACGCCCCGCAGCACCGCGAGTCGCTGATCTACATCGAGGTCGATCGTCACAACGACGCCGAGACACTGGAAGACCTCGAGACCAGCCTGCGTGAAGTGCTGGCCGAAGTGCGCGTTGCCGTCGCTGACTTCGACGCCATGCGTAGCCAGGGCGCCCAGGCGCTGCAGGAGCTGCGTGACAACCGTCCGCCGACCGTCTCCGAGGCTGACCATCAGGAAGCCTGCGACTTCATGCAGTGGATGGGCAACGACCACTTCACCTTCCTGGGCTATGACGAGTACACCGTCGACGAGCAGGAAGACGGCACCCGCGTGCTGAACAAGGTCGAAGGTTCCGAGCTGGGCGTGCTCAAGCTGGACCTCGAGCGCTATCACGAGCAGTCCCGTCACCAGCAGAGCGTCAACAGCGATCAGTACGTGCTGATACCGGAACTGCTGTCCTTCGCCAAGAGTGCCTTCCACGCCCGCGTGCACCGTCCGGCCTACCCGGACTACATCACCGTCGAGCGCTTCGATGAAGAAGGCCGCGTGATCGGCGAGCGCCGCTTCCTGGGGCTCTACACCTCCACGGTGTACAACCAGAGCCCGCGCAACGTGCCGATTCTGCGTCGCAAGGTGCAGGACGTCATGGAAGCCGCCGGCGTCAACCCGAAGGGCCACAACGGCAAGCACCTGCTGCAGATTCTGGAAGTCTATCCGCGTGATGACCTCTTCCAGATCTCCACGGACGAGCTGACCCGTACCGCCACCAGCATCCTCAACATCCGTGAGCGTCGCCGCGTGCGTCTGATCGTGCGTGAAGACCGCTTCGGCAAGTTCTTCTCGGTACTGGTGTTCGTGCCGCGCGACGTCTATTCCA
This sequence comes from Cobetia amphilecti, assembly GCF_020217465.1. Classification (GTDB taxonomy): domain Bacteria; phylum Pseudomonadota; class Gammaproteobacteria; order Pseudomonadales; family Halomonadaceae; genus Cobetia; species Cobetia amphilecti. The sequence continues at coordinate 3,327,215 of NZ_CP084115.1, read as the reverse complement.
CCGACCTGCGTGTGCGCATCCAGAATCTGCTGTGTGAAGAGCTGAACGCCACCTTCGGTGACTTCACGCCGTATCTGTCCGAGTCCGTGCTGACGCGTATCCAGTTCATCCTGCGCTTCAAGGGCGATGAACCCGGCCAGTACGACATGCGCGCGCTGGAGAACAAGATCGCTCAGCTGGCCCGCAGCTGGCGTGACGAGCTGCACGCTGCCATGGTCGAAGGCTTCGGTGAAGAGCAGGCCAACGAGCTGATGACTCGCTACCGTGATGCCTTCCCGGGCAGCTATCGTGACGACTTCTCGCCGCGCACCGCCGTCTATGACGTGGGCCACCTGCGTGCGCTGGACGAAGGCCAGGCCGTCGGCCTGAGCACCTATCGTCTGGTCGAGGACGACAACTCCGGCGTCAACCTGAAGCTGTTCCACAAGCATCAGCCGATCCCGCTTTCCGACGTGCTGCCGGTGCTGGAAAACCTCGGTCTGCGTGTCATCGGTGAGCGCCCCTACGAGATCACCCGCACCGATTCCTCCTGCTGGGTGCACGATTTCGATCTAGAGCATCACGGCAAGGGCGCGGTCGAGCTCTCCGAAGTGCGCGAGAGCTTCATCGAAGCCTTCAAGAAGATCTGGTCCGGCGAAGCCGAATCCGATGCCTTCAACCGCCTGATCATCGGCTCTGGCCTGGACTGGCGGGAAGTGGCGATGCTGCGTGCCTACGCGCGTTACCTCAAGCAGATCCGCTTCGGTCTCTCCCAGGCCTACATCGCCAATGCGCTGGGCAGCCATCCGGACATCACCCGCGAGCTGGTGCAGCTGTTCAACCTGCGCTTCGACCCGCAGGGTCAGGGTGGCGAGGATGACGTCAACGCCTGCCGCGAGCGCATCAATGGCCTGCTCGACCAGGTCTCCAGCCTGAACGACGACCGCCTGCTGCGTCGCTACGTCGACCTGATGATGGCGACGCTGCGTACCAACTTCTTCCAGCCGGCGGAAGATGGCCAGGCCAAGGACTACATCAGCTTCAAGCTCGACACGCGCAGCATTCCTGACGTGCCGAAGCCGCGCCCGATGTTCGAGATCTTCGTCTACTCGCCGCGCGTCGAAGGTGTTCACCTGCGTGGCGGCAAGGTCGCACGTGGTGGTCTGCGCTGGTCCGACCGTCATGAAGATTTCCGCACCGAGGTGCTGGGTCTGGTCAAGGCACAGCAGGTCAAGAACGCGGTCATCGTGCCGGTCGGCGCCAAGGGCGGTTTCGTCTGCAAGCGCATGCCGGAAACCACCGACCGCGACGTGATCCAGAAGGAAGGTATCGCCTGCTACCAGATCTTCATCCGCGCACTGCTCGACATCACCGACAACCTGTCCGGTGGTGACGTGGTGGCCCCGACGGCCGTGGTGCGTTACGACGAAGACGACCCCTACATGGTCGTCGCGGCCGACAAGGGCACCGCGACCTTCTCCGACATCGCCAATGCCATCTCCAACGAGTACGGCTTCTGGCTGGGCGATGCCTTCGCCTCCGGTGGCGCCAACGGTTACGACCACAAGGGCATGGGCATCACCGCCAAGGGTGCCTGGGTCAGCGTGCAGCGTCACTTCCGCGAGATGGGCATCAACATCCAGGAAGACGAGTTCAGCGTGGTCGGTATCGGTGACATGGCCGGTGACGTCTTCGGCAACGGCATGCTGCTGTCCGAGAAGATCCGCCTGGTCGGTGCCTTCAACCACCGCAACATCTTCGTCGATCCGAACCCGGACACCGCGAAGAGCTTCGCCGAGCGCGAGCGTCTGTTCCGTCTGCCGCGTTCCAGCTGGGACGACTACGACAAGAGCCTGATCAGCGAAGGCGGCGGTCTGTTCTCGCGTGATGCCAAGACCATCGCCATCAGCCCGCAGATGAAGGAAGTCTTCGACATCAGTGCCGACCATCTGGCGCCCAACGAGCTGATCAACGCGATGCTCAAGGCGCAGGTCGACCTGATCTGGAACGGCGGTATCGGAACCTACGTCAAGGCGTCCAGCGAGTCCCACGCCGATGTCGGCGACAAGGCCAACGATGGCCTGCGTATCGACGGCCGTGAGCTGCGCTGCAAGGTGGTGGGCGAAGGCGGCAACCTGGGTCTGACCCAGCGTGGCCGCATGGAAGCCGCGGCCCAGCAGGGCGTGCGCGTCAACACCGACTTCATCGACAATGCCGGTGGCGTGAACTGCTCGGATCACGAGGTCAACATCAAGATCCTGCTGGACGACATCGTCGCCCGCGGTGATCTGACCGACAAGCAGCGCAACCAGCAGCTGGCCGAGATGACCGACGAAGTCGGCGAGCTGGTGATCAAGGACAACTATCGCCAGACCCAGGCGCTGTCGCTCTCCGAGCAGCAGTCCAAGGAAGGCATGGGCGTCTTCCGTCGCTTCATCAATGAGCTGGAAGCGGCCGGCACCCTGGACCGTGAACTCGAGTTCCTGCCGTCCGATGAGGCGCTGATCGAGCGTTCCAACGCCGGTGAAGCCCTGACCCTGCCGGAACTGTCCGTGCTGGTCTCCTACGCCAAGAGCGACCTCAAGACCAGCTTGATCGCCTCTGACGTGCCGGACGACAGCTACGTGCAGCAGCACCTCGAGCGCGCCTTCCCGCGCGTGTTGATGGAGCGCTTCCCGGAAGAGATGTACCAGCACCGTCTGAAACGTGAGATCGCTGCGACCCAGATCGCCAATGACCTGGTCGACCACATGGGCATCGCCTTCGTGCGTCGTCTGGAAGACACCACTGGTGCCGACAAGGCGGAAATCGCGCGTGCCTACATCGTGGCGCGTGACAGCTTCAATCTGGAAGCGCTGTGGACCCAGATCGAGGCCCTCGATCACCAGGTGCCGGCAGAACTGCAGTACCGCATGATGGGTGACCTGATGCGTCTGATGCGTCGTGCCACTCGCTGGTTCCTGCGTCAGCGCAGCTCCATGGGCGTCAAGGAATGCATCAGCCACTTCGCCCCGCGTCTGGCCCAGCTCTCCGAGAGCATCGGTGAGCGTCTCAAGGGCGAAGCCCGCGAGAACTGGGAAGCGCGTCGCGACAGCTATGTCGAGGCAGGCGTGCCGGAGGCCCTGGCCAGCACCATCGCCGCGACCTCAAGCCTCTATGCAGGGCTTGGCATCATCGAGGCGGCCAAGGCGACCGGCGAGAAGATCAATCGCGTGGCAGAAGCCTTCTACGGCATCGGCCATCGTCTGGAGCTGCCGTGGGTCGGTGACAAGATCAACGGCCTTGAGGTGCAGGACAGCTGGCAGGCGCAGGCACGTGAAAGCTTCCGTGACGATCTCGATCGTCAGCAGCTGGCACTGACCGTCAGCGTGCTCAAGCAGGACAATGCACCGCGCGAGATCGATGAGCGTGTCGACAGCTGGATGGCCAGCCACGAGACTCTGGTCAGCCGCTGGTGCTCACTGCTCGGCGAGATGAAGGGCGGTGCTCAGCTGAGCTTCCCGCTGTTCGCGGTCGCCCTGCGCGAGCTGGTCGATCTGGCCGAGTCCAAGCGCGAAGCCTGATGCTTTCGGCCTCGGTTGCAGCAAGAGGCTGACGCAAGTGGCGAGCATCTGATGACTCGCTGATAGAAGCCCTCACCATTGGTGAGGGCTTTTTCATGTCGGGAATGAATAAAAAAGTGATAGCTGAAGCCTGCGGTAAGGTAACTGTCGTCAGCTGTCTGGTATGCTGAATGGCGACCAGTGCAGAGACTGATACAGGCCCTGATGGTTGCATCCTTTTCTGCAGCCCCTGTTTTCAGTCCTTGATTTTCAGACCCTCATTTCAAGTCTCGGAGTCGCTGCGGCGCTCGCTGGAGGCTTCTGTTTTCAAAGCATCAGTACAACAAGGCAGAGACACCATGTCACATCGTGCATTACCCCTCGCCTGCGCCCTCGCGCTTGGCCTGTCCACTCTGGCATCCCAGGCCGTGCTGGCCGATGGCAGCCCCGCTCAGCAGCGTGCAGAAGAAGCGGCAGGCAAGCTGGATATCTCCAAGTTCCTCAAGCCGCGCAGTGATGCCCACAGCCAGAACTTCCTGTTCGGCGGTACCAGCGTGCACCAGTTCACCATCAAGGAAGCCGGACGCTACGAAATCGATGGCGTCGCCAGTTTCGATGTGACCGACCCCTACACCATGAAGGCCACGCTCGAGAGTGAGCAGGGCGAGGTCGTGGCCACTGCAGAAGGTGACAGGGCCTCCGATGGCTTGAACATGAATACCGAGCTTGAGCCGGGCGTCTACAAGCTGCTTGTGCGCGCCGACAAGCTGGGGGCTGGCAAGTCGGGCGGCAACACCTATGAAATCAACGTCGCAGGCCTGAGCGAGAGTGGCGAGAAGCTGTCTGCCGAGGAAAGCGGCATCGAGACCGGCAACGGCCTGGTCTTCCTCGACACCGATGGCGATGGCCGTCGTACCGCCTTCGTCGATGCCAACGATGAAGTCGCGACCATCAAGCCGGCCACCGTTGCCGCCGCCGAACAGGCTGCCCGCGAGAAGAAGGCTGCCGAGACAGGCAATGCGGCAGCTGAAGGCGCTTCCGCCACAGGCGCTGCCGCCGCTACGACTTCGGCAGCCGCGACTGCTGCAGCCGAGACGTCTGCCGCTGCTGCCACGACCGCTGCTGCCACGGGCAGTGCAGCCGTGACGGAAACCGAGGCCGAAGCGGAGCCGGATCGTCGTTTCGACGAGATCGTCACCGATGTGCGCATACTCGAGAAGGGCGAGGTCATGACCTTCGATGTCGCGGACCGCGGCACCGTGACCATCGACAGCGAGACCTTCCCGGGCAGCGAAGGCACCTACAAGCTGCAGATGCGCCTGCTGGACGAGAGTGGCAACACCGTCGCCAGCGACAAGGGCGAAGGCTTCCAGGGCGACTTCCACCTCAAGACCGTGCTGGAACCGGGGCGTTACACCGTCTGGGTCAGCGGTCAGAAGTTCGGCTCCTCCATGCAGGGCGTCAACAACTACACCGTGCGCGTGCAGCAGCTCGACGTGAAATGATCTGCATGGCATGACCCCGACACCGTCGGGGGTGGCACAAGGGCGGCCCAGCGGGTCGCCCTTTTTGTTGCCCTGAGCATGAGCAATGGTGCCGGCCTTGGCGTGAGCGATTTTATCGACAGCAGCGCGAGCGTTCCGGCGCGCAGTGTCTGTCCCCGCGGGCTTCGGGTATACTTCGCGCCCAGCTATGCTGTCGTCACGACCCTGCCGCCCGCTGTCTGGAGATCATCATGTACTCGTTTGCTCGCTCGCTTCTCTTCAAGCTCGACCCGGAAACAGCTCATGGTGTGACGCTGAGTGCGCTGGACATGGCACATCGCCTCGGCATGGCGCGCGGTCTGGGCGGTGAAGCGCCGCGTGATCCGGTCTCGCTGATGGGGCTCGAATTCCCCAATCGCGTTGGCCTGGCGGCAGGTCTCGACAAGAATGCCGATCACCTCGATGCGCTTGCCGCTCTGGGCTTCGGCTTCGTGGAGGTCGGCACGGTGACGCCGAAAGGGCAGGACGGCAATCCGAAGCCGCGTCTGTTCCGGCTGCCGGAGCATCAGGCGATCATCAACCGCATGGGCTTCAACAATGCCGGGGTCGAGCATCTGGTCGCGAAGGTCAAGGCCAGTCAGGCGCGTGCTGCCTTTGGTGTCGTGCTGGGGATCAACATCGGCAAGAACCTGACCACGGCGGTGGATGATGCGCTGAGCGACTATCTGGTCTGCCTCGATGCCGTGCATGCGCATGCCGACTACATCACCGCCAATATCTCGTCGCCCAATACCCCGGGGCTGCGCAATCTTCAGTTCGGTGATCATCTCAGCCAACTGCTGGCCGGGCTTCGCCAGCGTTGCGATCAGCTCGATGCCGAGCGCGGCAGGAAGGTGTCGCTGGTAATCAAGATCGCGCCTGACATGGACAGCGAGGAAATCCTGTTCGTGGCGCGGGCGTTGGCGGACAACGGCATCGATGGCGTCATCGCCACCAACACCACCATCGAGCGCACGGCGGTCGCGGGTAGTCCGCATGCGCAGGAGGCGGGCGGACTTTCCGGCGCCCCGGTGCGTGAATCGTCGACGCGGGTGATTCGTGGCCTGCGTGAAGCGCTGCCGAACATGCCGATCATCGGTGTGGGCGGTATCACCGATGGCGAGAGTGCGCGTGAGAAGATCGCCGCGGGGGCGGATCTGGTGCAGCTGTATTCCGGGCTGATCTACCGCGGCCCGGCATTGATCGGTGAGTGCGCGCGTGCACTGGAGAAGGCCGATACCCTGATCAAGGTGTGATCCGGCCTGGGCTCAGTCGCAGCGTGATGCTGGCATCCTTCGCTCACGGCGCTTCAAGAGTGGGGAAGGGCAGACACAGAAAAGCCGCCTCCTGACATCAGAAGGCGGCCTCGGTACCGGCGTGAATGATGATATGACAACGGCAGGGAAGTGATGCGTGATCTGCCGTTGTCGTGTTGGCTGCCATGTCCAGCCAGCGTGCACGATGCGAAGCGCTTTTGCCGTCAGAAACGGCGGTTGGGGGTTGGCCCCTTGAGCTCATCGGGTGCGTGGATGGTTGAAGCAGGCCTGGAAAGAACCTGCTGATGCAGTCAAGGTGAACGTTTGCCCGTGTCGTGCTCCGCGCTGGACCGTCGTCCTCGCAGGCCGTCGCCTGCTGCGCCTCCTCTTCTGGAGCCATACCACGATTGAAACGACACGAGCGCCAACATCTCGGCCTTTCAGGAAGTGAAGCGAGTCGGCCCCATTGCCTACTGCGTCTCTTGCCTGTCAGTGCCGCGCGTCATCAAGATAGAAATAAGGCGTTACCTCCCTGGTGATTTGACGTGTCGCTGGGCGACTTCCGTGGGATTTTCCGGGTGATGTCGCTAAACCGACTCACCGTGAACACCTCGAGTCCTCTCTGTACGTGCCAGCCGACCCTGTAACATGTCAGAAGCCGGTGGCGTGATGCCGGAGAATCCGCTTGGGCAGCGCATCAGGCTGCGTCGGCGGGGTGAAAGGCGCCAGGCGCCGTATTGCCAGTGTCATTCCGTGACGTACCGCTTTCCTGAAATGGGATGACCTCTTGGTCGCGGATGATGAACCTTGGCGTCATGCGGTGCTCAGCTGAGCACCATGGGGTTCTTGTGGATGCCGGAGACGCCGGTCATTCCCGACCATTGGTCCCCGCGGCCTTCACGCCAGCCGCTCATCCAGAATTCACGTAGATTGACATCGATACTGGGACAATCATCACGGGAACGGCCGGTGACACCAGCCTTGTAGCCGTGAACATAGGCACGCTGAAAGCGATCACGTTTCTGTCTCTTCATGGATGACCTCTAAGTGAGAACCCATCGGCATTGTGTGTCAGTGATGGCGAGACGTACCCGGCGAGACCTTGTCTGGCCGCGGTTGTCCTGCCATTGGACATGCCGAGTGAGAGAGTTGGCCGATGCCCTGTCGGGCACTGCCGGCCTCGTGCATCATCACCTCGCGTCGTTGGCCATTCTTGTCGGAAAAGGTCACGAGTGTGAGATGATGGAAGGTCTTGCCTGTATATGCTCGAGCGTGATGGTGAAAAAGCGACTGCCTTGCCGTGCCGGAAGTCCGATCTCCTGAGCGGCACAGGTAGGCTGCCCGAATGAGGCTCGTGTCCCTTGATCCTCGATTTCGCATGGCGTGTCACCTTTCCGAATTGCAGCTACACCTATAGTTTTTAGAACACTGCCTCTGGCTTGTCGACAGCCGTATAGGAATATCGCTAGTGCCAGAAGCCAACTCACAGGAATAAGTCCGGCACCTGCCGGTGAGAGATTCATGACTGATACGACCTCTGCGACTACCCCCCGCGCGCCCAGCAACTCGCTCTCTACCTGGTTTGCGACCTGCCCGCGTGGCATCGAAACGCTGCTGGCCGATGAGCTGACGGCTCTGGGTGCCGAGGTGACTGGCACGACCGTCGCTGGCGTACACTTCAACGGTAGCCAGGAAACCGCCTACCGCACCATCCTGTGGTCGCGACTGGCCAACCGCATCATTCGTCTGCTCACTCGCGTGGGTGGCGTCGACACCGGTGAGCAACTGCGCAAGGCGAGTGCAGGTGTCGATTGGGCGATGGAATTGCCGGATCGTGCGTCCATCGCCGTCGATTTCCACGGAACATGGAAAGACATTCGTCACACCTTCTTCGGTGCCCAGACCGTCAAGGACGGCATCGTCGAGGCGATGTTCGAGGAAGGCCGCAACAAGCCGACCGTCGATGGCAAGAATGCAGATCTGCGCATCTACGCGCACCTGCACAATGGCTACATCACCCTGGGCATCGACCTCGTGGGGCGCAGTCTGCACCAGCGTGGCTACCGTCCTGATCTCGCGCATGCGCCGCTGAAGGAAAACCTGGCGGCGGCTCTGCTGATGCGGGCCGACTGGCCGGCGCGTGCGGCGCGTGGCGAGAGCCTGGTCGACCCGATGTGCGGCTCCGGCACGCTGCTGATCGAAGCGGCCTTGATGGCGGCGGATATCGCGCCGCAGTCGCTGAACCAGGACTTCGCCTGCCGCCACTGGGGGCGCCATGACGAGCGCATTTGGAAGGGCCTGTGGGAAGAGATGGAGCAGCGTGCCATTGCCGGGCGCCGCAAGGTCACCGCACGTCTGTTCGGGCGTGACCACAGCCCGCAGGCGATTTCTGCCGCGCGCTCCAACGCCATGCGTGCCGGCATTCCGGCGCTGATCGAGCTGGAAGGTGCCTCCGTCGCCGAGCTGACCTGTCCCGAAGGCGCCACCACGGGCCTGGTGATGACCAACCCGCCCTACGGTGAGCGTCTGGGCGAGCTGCCGGCACTGGTGCCGCTCTACGCAAGCCTCGGTGAGCGCATGAAGCGTCACTTCGGCGGCTGGACGCTGGGCATGTTCACCGGCAATCCGGACCTCGGCCACCGCCTCGGCCTGCGTGCGCATCGCCAGTACGCCTTCCGCAACGGTCAGCTCGACTGCAAGCTGTTGATGATCGACGTGGCGGCGCGTGAGCGTGCGGTCGACGAAGACAGCGTGGCCGAAGATGCCCGCAGTCAGCCCGCGCTGAGCGAGGGCGGCCAGATGTTCGCCAATCGCCTCAAGAAGAACCAGAAGTCACTGGCGCGCTGGCTCAAGCAGAGCGGAACTACCTGCTATCGCCTCTACGATGCCGACATGCCGGAGTACGCGCTGGCCATCGATATCTATGGCCGTCACGTGCACGTGCAGGAATACACGCCGCCCAAGTCCGTGGATGCCAGTCAGGCGCAGCGCCGCCTGATGGATGCACTGGCGGCGATCCCGCAGGTGCTGGGCTGCTCGCCCAACGATATCCATATCAAGCAACGCACGCGTCAGGCGGGCAAGGCGCAGTACACGCGCCAGGACAGCTCCGGTCAGCGTATCGAGGTGCAGGAAGGCGATGCCAGGCTGTGGGTGAATCTCAAGGACTACCTGGATACTGGCCTGTTCCTGGATCACCGTCCGGTGCGCAAGCTGCTGGGCAAGGAAGCGGACGGCAAGCGGGTGCTCAACCTGTTCTGCTACACCGCGACGGCGACCGTGCATGCGGTGCTGGGCGGCGCGAGTGAGAGCGTCAGCGTCGACATGTCCAATACCTATCTGGACTGGGGGCGCGAGAACTTCAAGCTCAACGGCATCAGCGAGAAACGCCATCAGCTGGTGCGTGCCGACTGTCTGAAGTGGCTGGAGCGCTCCCGCGAGGAGTTCGACCTGATCTTCCTCGACCCGCCGACCTTCTCCAACTCCAAGAAGATGGAAGGCACCCTGGATATCCAGCGTGATCACGCGCGCCTGATCGACCTGGCGATGGCCAGTCTGGCGCCGGGCGGCACGCTGATCTTCTCCAACAACCATCGTCGCTTCGTGATGGATGACAGCGTCAGCCAGCATCATGTGGTGGAAGACCTGTCGCGCAAGCTGCTGGACCCGGACTTCAAGCGTCGTCCGGATATCCACCACGTCTTCCGCATCCGTCGCGCCAGCGATGTGAAGGGCTGAGCGATGGCCAGCGTCCCGCTGTGGCTCTACACCACGGCGGGCTGTCATCTGTGCGCTCGGCTGGAAGCCACGCTGCAGGCGCTGGGGGCGGAAGTCACGCTCACGCGGGTCGAGATCGCCTTCGACACGCAGTTGAGCGAGCGTTACGCGACGCGCATTCCTGTACTGGCGAGCGCCTCGGGTGCGGAGTATTCGCTGGCCGATGGCGAAGAGGTGTTGCCGGAGTGGTTGCGCGCGCAGGGCGTCGAGCAGCGCCTCGAACAGGGTGTCGAAATGACGCCCCCAGCCGAGCACGGCTCAGCCACTGAGCCGCAGGGCCCCGCCCTGCGCAACGGACGTCGCTTTCTGCGCTGAGCGGCGCAGACGTGTCGCTATAAGCTGGTGCAAAAAGACCGCCGCTACCTCAGGGTAGCGGCGGTCTTTTCGTGTCCGGCACCGTGCTGCGCACTAGCTCTCCAGCAGCGACATCTGGCGCATGGCGTCTTCGGCTTCCGGGCTATCGGCCGTGGCCTCCAGCACCTTGGTGTAGCCGCGTGAGGCCTGGATGTGGGCGAGGTCGCTGACCCAGGTCATGGCCTGCTCGTGGCTTTCGGCGAGATCGTGCTTCAATCCGCCGAACTGGGTGCCGATCTGGCCCCATGAGCGGCTGACGATCCAGTCGCCGAACATGTCCTGATGCACATGGACCAGAACGTAATCGTGGTGGCTTTCCCAGCGGATGATCACGCGTGACTCCCGAGGCGAAACGATGGTGGCTGGACTCAATCATGAGCTTGTGACGCCCGTTGCGTGCGCCTAAGATGGCACGGCGGCGGGCAAGCAAGCATACCATTGTAATCTTCACGTGCCTTGCGGCAAGGTGTGAAGTCACTCAGGCGCTCATGCTGGCCCGTGAACCCGCAGCGACACTCATTGCCACAGCAAGGAAAGGCAACAGATGCACATCATCGTGGACGATAACGTCCCTCTGGCAGAGGAATTCTTCTCCGAACTGGGAGAGGTGACCTGCATGCCGACTCGCGAGATCACCAATGCCGTCCTCAAGGACGTCGACATGCTGATCTGTCGCTCTACCTTGCGCGTGGATCAGGCGCTGTTGGAAGGAACGCGGGTGCGCTTCGTCGGCTCGCCGATCATCGGCACCGACCATGCCGATCTCGAATGGCTCGCGGCCAACGATATCCACTTCACCAACGCGCCGGGCTGCAATGCCGACTCGGTGGTGGATTACGTGCTGTCGTCGCTGTGGCATCTGGCCGAGCAGGAAGGGCTGGATCTGCAGCTGGACCGCCGCTTCGGCGTGGTCGGGGCCGGTCAGGTCGGGTCACGGCTGGTCAAGCGTCTCGAGTCGCTGGGTGCCGAGGTGCTGGTCTGCGATCCGCCGCGCGCCGCGCTTGAGGGTCAGAGCGATGAGCGCCCCGAGAAGTCCCGCTTCGTGGACCTCGATGAGCTGGTCGCCGAGTGTGATGTCATCTGCGTGCACACCCCGATGGTCACCGGTGGCGAGCACCCGACCCATCATCTGATCAATGCCGAGAGTATCCGCGCCATGAAGCCCGGCAGCGTGCTGCTGAGTGCCGGCCGCGGAGGCTGTGTCGATACCGCGGCGCTCAAGCAGCGCCTCAAGGAGCAGGCTGACCTGCTGACCGTGCTGGATGTGTGGGAAAACGAGCCGGATATCGATGCCGAGCTGGCCGCACTGGTGGACATCGCCACGCCGCACATCGCCGGGCATAGCCTGGATGGCAAGATGCAGGGCACCGAGATCATCTATCAGCAGGCCTGTCGTCACTTCGGGCTGCCGGCGCGCCGCAAGCTGGGTCAGCTCAAGCCGGACCCGTGGCTGCGCAAGCTGGTGCTGACGGGCTGGGCGCCGCCGGAAGAGGCGCTGGGGCTCTGCGTACGCGCCTGCTATGACGTGCGCCGCGATGCGCTGGGCCTGCGTCGCTATCAGCGTCGGTTCGGCAATGCCGAGGGGTTCGTGCGTTATCGACGGGAATATCCGCTGCGTCGCGAGTTCTCCACGCTGCGTGTCGAGCTCAAGAAGAATGCCCGCGAACTGCGTGAGGTACTCGAGGGCTTCGGCTTCTCCCGCGTCAAGCTGGTCAGCAAATGATCACGGCGTGATTCGCAAGCCGCCCTGGAACGCCCCTGTCAGCCCTGCTGGCGGGGGCGTTCGCGTTGTGGAGGTCGCCTGATGGACGACGACCTTGCCGCATGCCTGAATCCTTGACCGTTTCGGTCTTCGACCTTGGTCGATATAATGCGCCTCAGATCGCCTGGCGACACGCGCCGGGGGTGGCCTTGATGGCATGCCCCGCCTGACGCTGTGGCGCTGCTCCCCATTCTCCGTGTCTTCTGCCATGCCCGTCACCACGCGGCGTGTCGGCGTCCTCATTTCTTGAAGATGGTGTCTTGAATGCAACAACACCCTGATAACTCTGCTGAGGACAGCGGCTATCGTCCGCCTTCTCTGCTGGATGCCCTGATTCCCATCGTGCTGGTCATCGCCATGCTGGTGCTGGCGGTGGTGCTGTTCGGTGCCGATGCCTCCTGGGGGCCCAATCAGGTCGCGCTGCTGTCCGGCGCGATGATCGCGGGTCTGATCGGTCTCAAGAACGGCTATCGCTGGAGCGATATCGAAGAGGGGATCAACAAGGGCATCCAGATCTCGCTGGGCGCGATCCTGATCCTGCTGGCGGTCGGCGCGATGATCGGCACCTGGATTCTCGGCGGCACCGTGCCGGCGATGATCTACTACGGCCTGGACGTGATCGCGCCGCAGTACTTCTATGCCTCCGCCTGTCTGCTGTGCGCGCTGGTGGCGCTGTCGGTGGGCAGCTCGTGGACGGTCGCCGGTACCATCGGCATCGGCCTGATCGGCATCGCCGATGGCCTGGGGCTGTCCGAGGCGATCACCGCCGGCGCGGTGATTTCCGGGGCCTACTTCGGTGACAAGCTCTCGCCGCTGTCCGATACCACCAATCTGGCGCCGGCAGCGGCCGGCACCACGCTGTTCGCGCATATTCGTCACATGCTGTGGACGACCGTGCCCAGCATCCTGCTCGCGCTGGCAGGCTTTCTGTGGCTCGGCCATGACTCCGTCTCCAGCCTGCAGACGCCGGAGCAGGTCGCCAATCTGCGTGCCCAGCTGGGCGAGCAGTTCAATATAGGCCTGCACCTGCTGATTCCACTCCTGGTGCTGCTGGTGATGGCCGTGCGTCAGATGCCCGCCTTCCCGGCGATCTTCATCGGCGCGGCGTTGGGCGCCGTCTTCGCGGTCATCTTCCAGCCGCAGGCGGTTGTGGGGCTGGCAAGCGTCACTGACATGTCCACCGCCATGGCGCTGCTCAAGGGGGTGTGGATGTCGATGTTCGATGGCTATGTCTCCCACAGCGGTGATGAGGTGATCGACTCGCTGCTCTCCAAGGGCGGCATGAGCAGCATGCTCAACACCGTGTGGCTGATCCTGTCGGCGATGACCTTCGGTGGCGTGATCGAACGTCTCGGTCTGCTGGAGCGTCTGGTACAGAGCCTTCTGGGCGCGACACGCAATGCCGGTTCGCTGGTCATCACCACGCTGGGGACCTGCCTGGCCTCCAACGTGGTGACCGGCGATCAGTACATCTCGGTCATCCTGCCGGGGCGCATGTATCGCGCCGAGTTCCGTCGCCGCCGCCTGGCGCCGGTCAACCTGTCACGCGCGCTGGAAGACTCCGGCACCATCACCTCGCCGCTGATCCCCTGGAACAGCTGCGGTGCCTACATGGCGGCCACCCTGGGCGTCGCGACCTTGAGCTACCTGCCCTTTGCGCTGTTCAACCTGATCAATCTGGCGCTGGCGGTGGCCTACGCCATGGTCGGCTTCAAGCTGGAGCGCCTTGAAGAAGGCGAGGGAGCTGAAGGCGTGGAGCCGACGCCGCTGGCCGAGTCGCTGGTGCTGGATACGCCCCACGAGACCTCGGAGTCACGCTGACTCGATGCTGAGGGGTGGACAAAAAAAGCCCGCCACGTGGATCACGTGGCGGGCTTTTTGCTGTCTGCAGGGGCCATTCAGTCCGTGCAGGATTGGCGGAGCTTACTTGTAGGCAGCGGCCTTGAGCGCAGCGATACGGTCATCCAGCGGCGGGTGGCTGGCGAACAGTTGCTCCATCAGCTTGCGGCTCTTGCCGGTGGTGATGGCGAAGGCGGTCATGGTGTCGGGCATCTGGTCCGGCAGCTCATGTTCCTGCTTGAGGCGAGCCAGGGCATTGATCATCGAGCCGCTGCCCGCCAGGCCTGCGCCTGCGGCATCGGCACGATATTCGCGCCAGCGCGAGAACCAGGCGACGATCATCGAGGCCACCAGGCCCAGCACCATTTCCAGCACGAACACGACCGCCATGTAGCCGAAGAAGCCCAGGCCACCGTTCTCGTCATCGCGCTTGAGGAAGGCGTCGATGGCGTGTGCGGCGATACGCGCGAAGAACATCACGAAGGTGTTCACCACGCCCTGGATCAGCGTCAGCGTCACCATGTCGCCGTTGGCGACGTGGCCGATCTCGTGCGCCAGCACGGCGCGCACTTCCTCGGGACGCATGCGATTGAGCAGGCCGGCCGAGACGGCGACCAGCGCATCATTGCGGTTCCAGCCGGTGGCGAAGGCATTGGATTGCTGCGCCGGGAAGATGCCGACTTCCGGCATCTTGATGCCAGCGTCGCGCGCCAGTTCACCGACGGTGTCCAGCAGCCAGCGCTCGGTGTCGTTCTGCGGCTGTTCGATGATCACGGTGCCGGTCGAGGACTTGGCCATCGTCTTGGACAGGAACAGCGAGATCACGGAACCGGCCATGCCGATGATGAAGCAGAAGATCAGCAGCGCCGTGTAGTTGATGCCGTTGGCTTCCATGTAGCCATCGAAGCCCAGCAGGCGCAGCGTGACACTGGCCAGCAGCACCACCGCCAGGTTGGTGATCAGGAAAAGGGCTATCCGCATCATGGGGTCAGGTCTCCAATGCCAATATATCGGTAGGGCGCAATTATCTGCCCGCGATACTGACAGTGAGATGAATCACTGGCGGTGGCGCGGGCAGAATTTGCGTCGACAGTCTGCAAGGACGGTCTGCAAGGACAGCAAGGTATCACCACTGGAGGCGACCTGCGTAGCCCCTTGATCGCGGGGGCTGGGCCGACGTCAGGCCTTGCGACGTCGCGCCAGGAAACGGCCGAGGCGCTCGATGGCTTCTTCCAGCTGGTCGGCGTAGGGCAGGGTGACGATGCGCAGGTGGTCCGGATTCGGCCAGTTGAAGGCGGTGCCCTGCACCAGCAGCATCTTCTCTTCCAGCAACAGCTCCAGCACCATCTGCTGATCGTCCTCGAAGGGATACATCTCGGGGTCGAGCCGCGGGAACATGTAGAGCGCGCCCTTGGGCTTCACGCAGCTGACGCCGGGGATCTCGTTGAGCTTCTTCCAGGCCGCGTCACGCTGGGCCAGCAGGCGTCCGCCCGGCAGTACCAGATCATTGATCGACTGATAGCCGCCGAGCGCCGTCTGGATGGCGTGCTGCGCCGGCACATTGGCGCACAGGCGCATGCTGGCCAGCATGTCGAGGCCGGAGATGAAGTCGGCCGCCGGGCGCTTGTCGCCGGAGAGAATCATCCAGCCGGAGCGGAAGCCCGCGCAGCGGTAGCTCTTGGACAGACCGTTCATGGTCACGACCAGCAGGTCATCGGCCAGCGCGCCGGTGGAGACGTGCTCGGTACCGTCGTAGAGGATCTTGTCGTAGATCTCGTCAGAGAACACCACCAGACCGAATTCGCGCGCGACCTGCAGGATGTCCTTCACCACCGCGGGCGGATAGACCGCGCCGGTCGGGTTGTTCGGATTGATCAGCACGATGCCCTTTGTGTGGCTGGTCACCTTGGCGCGGATGTCCTCGATGGAGGGCGCCCAGTCCTGCGCTTCGTCACACAGATAGTGCACGGCGCGACCACCGGCCAGGTTGGCGGCAGCAGTCCATAGCGGGTAATCCGGCGCCGGTACCAAAAGCTCGTCGCCATCATCGAGCAATGCCTGCATGGCCAGCACGATCAATTCCGAGACGCCGTTGCCGATGTAGATGTCCTCGATCCCGACACCCTGGATATCCTTGCGCTGGCACTCCTGCATGATCGCCTTGCGCGCAGAGTAAAGCCCCTTGGAATCACAATAGCCCTGCGCTGTCGGCAGGTTGCGCATCACGTCCTGCAGAATCTCTTCCGGTGCCTCGAAGCCGAAGGGCGCCGGGTTGC
This sequence comes from Cobetia amphilecti, assembly GCF_020217465.1. Taxonomy (GTDB): domain Bacteria; phylum Pseudomonadota; class Gammaproteobacteria; order Pseudomonadales; family Halomonadaceae; genus Cobetia; species Cobetia amphilecti. The sequence goes on along the minus strand of NZ_CP084115.1, from coordinate 3,310,907 downwards.
CGATATTGAGCTTGAGAATGCGATGGCCCTCGTCCTCGAGACGCTTGGCGTGTTCGAGAACCGGCCCGCGAATGTCATAGCAGACGTTGTCCAGCTTGTGTGACTTGCGAATTTCGCGGGGCTTTCTTTGCTCGGTATCCATGATGCTTTCCGTAGATCTCCGTCACGTAAGGTGTAGGGGCGAGCGTCCAGCATATCGCGCCGCTGGCCTGCCGCGCCACGGCCAAGGGCCAATAGCGTGGTTAAATTTGTGGTTTGAGATGTTCAGGCAGAAAAAAATCCCGCCAGAGGTTTTCTGGCGGGATTTTCAACTGGAATTCAGGCGTGTTCCGCGGACGGGAGCCAGACGAGAGTCGCGTTAGCGCCTTGTTCTGGTAGCGTTATTCGCTCTCTTGCTCACGCGTTTCGGCTCCATCTTCTGTCTCGCCACTGGCTTCCGGCACCGGCTCGGCAGGAATGTCGGCGGGTGTTTCCAGTGTCAGGCGCCCGAGCTTGCCGTCGCGCAGTTCATGCAGCAGCACCTCGGCACCGCGGTGCAGGTCGATGATGCCACCGGCACGCAGGCCACCGCGCTTGCTGGCTATCTCTTCCAGAATCGCGACTCCATTGAAGCCGGACAGCGCCATCAGATCGACCTTGCGCGGGCCATCACTCTCGACTCGCTCGGCGTCAGGGTTGGCGCTGTAGGCCGGCAGTGACTTCAGCTTGTAGCGTGCGGTCAGCTCCGTGGGGTAGCGCTTGGCCAGCTCCGCCGCGACGATCACCGCCACATCGGTGTAATCGATGGCGGTGTCACGGATCGCGCCACTGCCGGCCAGGCGATAGGCGCTGGCCTGGTCTTCGATCTTCGGCCACATCACCCCGGGGGTATCGATCAGGGCAATGCCACCGTCGATGCGAATCTTCTGCTGGCGCTTGGTGACGGCGGGCTCGTTGCCGGTCTTGGCGATCTTGCGACCCGCCAGGCCATTGATCAGCGTCGACTTGCCGACGTTGGGGATGCCCATCACCATCACGCGCGCATCACGATCGACGCGGATATGACCGGCCATCTCGCGGCATAGCCGCGGAATCTGCTTGAGGTCACGCGCCTCAAGTGTGGTGATCGCCAGTGCACGGGTGTTGGGCAGGGCATCGAAATACTCGACCCATTCGCGCGTGCGTGCCGGGTCCGCCAGATCGGCGCGAGACAGCAGCTTGAGTACCGGCTTGTGGCGGGTCAGTTCGGACAGCACCGGATTGGTGCTGGAGTAGGGGAGGCGGGCATCGAGGACTTCGATGACCACGTCGATCTCGGGCAGCGCGTCCTTTATCTGACGGCGTGCCTTGTGCATATGTCCCGGATACCAGCCCAGCATGTCGCTTCTCTCCTGCCGTCAGGGGTATGACGGTTGTTCTGTGACCTCTGTCCTGCCTCCTTCTTCCCGCATGCCAGGAAAGGCGCTCATCCATCAGGGATGGCGCTACATGGCATGCGGCAGAGGAGGGGACGCGTATGGCGACGCATTCTATCAGAGGCGGCCTGGCCATGGAGGCGCGCTATCCGGTCATCACTGCCTCAGCGCTCTGTCGACTCTCCATGTCCCGGGTGTCAGGCACGTATCGGCTTGAAGCGCAGTGCGACGGAGTTGATGCAGTAGCGCTGACCGGTGTCAGTCGGGCCATCCGGGAAGACGTGCCCCAGGTGGGACTCGCAACGGCGACAGCGCACTTCCACGCGACGCATGCCATGGCTGGTATCGAAGTGCTCCTCGACGGCGGCATCGGCATAGGGGCGGTCGAAGCTCGGCCAGCCACAGCCGGAGTCGAACTTGGTGTCGTTGTCGAACAGCTTGGCGTCACAGGCGATGCAGTGATAGGTACCCGGCGTCGGGCTGACTTCGTGATCGCCAGTGAAGGGGCGCTCGGTCCCTGCCTCGCGCGTCACCCGGTATTGCTCCGGCGTCAGGCGCTTGCGCCACTCCTCTTCACTGCGAATCAGCTTGTCCTGAGTCTGCGGGTCTTGTTCGCTCATGATCTCTTCTCTCTATCTATGCGTTTCTCGAATGGCGCTCGTGTGAACCTGCAAGCAAGTTCTCCTGCGCGGCAATTCGAAAAGAGTGACTGCCGGTCTTCACGCGAAACCCGGTACATACCCCAAGAATGCGGGCGTCAGGGCGTGACCACAAGCATGTGGTGGATGCACTTGGCCAACGCCGGAAAAATCCTGTTGAAGCAGGGGGTTGACGAAGGGGGAGGGTCTTTGTAATATACGCGCCACCTCGACGAGGCAAGAACGTTACGTCCCATTCGTCTAGTGGTCCAGGACACCGCCCTTTCACGGCGGTAACAGGGGTTCGAACCCCCTATGGGACGCCACTTTCTTGCAGCGTAGAGACCGGAGTGCGGGAATAGCTCAGTGGTAGAGCACAACCTTGCCAAGGTTGGGGTCGCGAGTTCGAATCTCGTTTCCCGCTCCAGTGTGTCCCATTCGTCTAGTGGTCCAGGACACCGCCCTTTCACGGCGGTAACAGGGGTTCGAACCCCCTATGGGACGCCATCTTCGGTCTTGTGTGGTCGCATGATCTGCTTGTGTTGCGGGAATAGCTCAGTGGTAGAGCACAACCTTGCCAAGGTTGGGGTCGCGAGTTCGAATCTCGTTTCCCGCTCCATTAGGAACAAGTGGTGTGACAAGGTCGCGAGCTGAACGTCAGCCCGGTCGAATCTCATCTCTCGCTCCAGTACGTCCCATTCGTCTAGTGGTCCAGGACACCGCCCTTTCACGGCGGTAACAGGGGTTCGAACCCCCTATGGGACGCCATGCAGAGCATGATGGTGTGGCAAGCCAGCAGTAAGACAGATGTCGTGAGCACAGGTTCATGACACCCGGTGCGGGAATAGCTCAGTGGTAGAGCACAACCTTGCCAAGGTTGGGGTCGCGAGTTCGAATCTCGTTTCCCGCTCCATTTAGATTAAGCATGGCTTTTTCTAACGTGTGTCCCATTCGTCTAGTGGTCCAGGACACCGCCCTTTCACGGCGGTAACAGGGGTTCGAACCCCCTATGGGACGCCATTCTGTTTTACGCCGCAGTTTTTGTGTTTCGACAGGCGGGAATAGCTCAGTGGTAGAGCACAACCTTGCCAAGGTTGGGGTCGCGAGTTCGAATCTCGTTTCCCGCTCCAGTCGAATGTGACGTTGCAAGCTGAAGCATGACATAGCAGTACGCCATCGCCTGACAGACACGATCATCGTGTTACGTCACTGGCGATTTTTTTGTGCCTGAAATTCCTCTCCACCCTGTTCTGCGCCGCTCTCTGGTGCTGTCCCCGCGTGATTTTCTCCCTCTGCTTGTTTCCCGTGGCGCACTAATGCCTTTCTGCCGTGTGTCTGATGTGGCAGCGCCGAATGCGTTACCATGCGCATCCAATATCTTGCGTCTGATTTTCATGTCCGCGGACGGCGAAACGGTGCCATCACTGTTGCGCAATTGTTCTCAGATGCGTCTTTTCTGCTGTGCTGGCTGACAGCGTCAATCGATTACAGGTGTCCGATGTCACGACCTGCCTTGTCTATCCGTGGCCTGACCAAGGTCTACGGCAACGGTTTTGAGGCGCTCAAGGGGATTGATCTTGACGTTCCCGAGGGCGATTTCTTCGCGCTGCTGGGCCCCAATGGGGCCGGCAAGTCCACGACCCTCGGCGTGGTGAGTTCGCTGGTGCAGAAGACCGCAGGCAAGGTCGAGATCTACGGAATCGATATCGACAAGGACTTCTCGAAGGCCAAGTATCACCTCGGTGTCGTGCCGCAGGAGTTCAACTTCAATCAGTTCGAGAAGGTGCAGGATATCGTGATGACCCAGGCGGGTTATTACGGCATGCCGATGAAGGAAGCGCGCCCGCGTGCCGAGCGTCTGCTCAGGGATCTCGGGCTGTGGGACAAGCGCGACACCCCGTCACGCATGCTGTCCGGTGGCATGAAGCGTCGTCTGATGATTGCCCGTGCGCTGATTCACAAGCCGCGTCTGTTGATTCTCGATGAGCCGACGGCCGGTGTGGATATCGAATTGCGCCGCTCGATGTGGGAGTTCATGCGCCGCATCAATCGGGAGGAGGGCACCACCATCATCCTCACCACGCATTACCTGGAAGAGGCCGAGAGCCTGTGCCGCAACATCGCCATCATCAATCATGGCGAGATCGTGCATAACACCAGCATGCGTGAGCTGCTCAAGGAGCTGGATGCGGAAACCTTCCTGCTCGACATTCGTGAGCCGCTGACCAAGGCGCCGGTGATTGCCGGGTTCGAGGTCTCCTTGAGTGACCCTCAGCAGCTGGCGCTCGCCGTGCGCAAGGGCCAGTCGATCAATACCGCCTTCGCGGCGCTGGATCGCGCTGGCATCACCGTGGTGTCGATGCGCAATCGTGCCAATCGTCTCGAGGAGCTGTTCGTCGACCTGGTCGAGCGTTCCAACGCCGAAAGCGGTATCGCCTCCAATGTTGCCAAGGAGATCACGCAGTGAACCCCCGTCAGCTATGGGTGGCTCTGGTCACCATCGTCGTCAAGGAAGTCCGTCGTTTCACGCGTATCTGGCCGCAGACGCTGTTGCCGCCTTCCATCACCATGACGCTCTATTTCGTCATCTTCGGCAATCTCATCGGCTCGCGCATCGGCACCATGGATGGCATCAGCTACATGGATTACATCGTGCCGGGGCTGATCATGATGTCGGTGATCACCAACTCGTATTCCAACGTGGCTTCGTCATTCTTCTCCAACAAGTTCCAGCGCAGCATCGAGGAGCTGATGGTCTCGCCGCTGCCCTCGTGGATCATCCTGCTCGGCTACATCATCGGTGGCGCCGTGCGCGGGCTGGGGGTCGGCATCATCGTGACCGCCGTGGCCTTCCTGTTCACGGACCTCGATATCCATCACCCCTTCCTGACCATCATGGTCGTGGTGCTGACGGCGCTGCTGTTCTCCATCGGTGGCTTCATCAATGCGCTGTTCGCGCGCAAGTTCGATGACATCTCGATCATTCCGACCTTCGTGCTCACGCCGCTGACCTACCTGGGTGGCGTCTTCTATTCCATCCACATGCTGCCGGAATTCTGGCAGACGGTGTCGCTGGCCAACCCGATCCTCTACATGGTCAACACCTTCCGCTACGGCATTCTGGGCGTCTCGGACATCAGCGTCGGCCCGGCGATGGCCGCCATCGTGGCCTTCATCATCGGCCTGTTCGCCTTCGCGCTGTGGCTGCTGGAGCGTGGCAAGGGCATCCGCAGCTGAAGATGTCGCCCAGACGATGATGGTAAGATGCGCGCTATCGCGCCAGTGCATGCAACGCCGACTTCTGCCGGCGTTCTGCTGTCTGCGCCCCCTGATATCGATGCTTTATTGGCCTATTTCACTGGAGTGCTGTCATGGCTCACCCCACTGCCGTCAACGTGCCCGACGAGGCGCGCCCCGAGACCCTCAAGGATGCCCCGCTCGGGCGAGAGTCCGCCTATCCCGAGCACTACGATGCCAGCCTGCTGTTCCCCATCGCGCGGGCGGCCAACCGTGGCCCCATCGGCATCGATGACGCGGCGCTGCCGTTCGTCGGTGAGGATGAGTGGCACGCCTTTGAAGTCTCCTGGCTGGATGAGGCCGGCAAGCCGTGGGTACGCGTGGCCCGTTTTCGCCTGCCGGCAGCCTCGCCGAACCTGATCGAATCCAAGTCCTGGAAGCTCTATCTCAACAGTCTCAATCAGAGCCGTTTCCCCGATCAGGCAGCGGTGCAGGCAACGCTGGAGCGTGACCTCGCCGCCGCGGCCGGGGCGCCGGTCGAGGTGTGCCTGCTGGAGCTGGACGATAGCGAGCTGGACGTCGGGCGTCTGCCGGGGGAGTGCCTCGATGACTTGCCGATCAGCGTCGAGCACTACACGCCGTCGCCGGAGCTGCTCAGCGCCGATGACGCCGACATCGTCAGCGAAGACCTGCACAGCCATCTGCTCAAGTCCAACTGCCCGGTCACCGGCCAGCCGGACTGGGGCAGTGTGTGGATCCGTTATCGCGGCCCGCGTATCGACCGCGAGCGCCTGCTGGCCTATCTGATCAGCTATCGCCAGCACCAGGATTTCCATGAGCACTGCGTCGAGCACCTGTTCGTCGACCTGATGGCGCGCGTGAAGCCCGAGTCTCTGCTGGTGATGGCGCGCTATGTGCGGCGTGGTGGCCTGGATATCAGCCCGTGGCGAGCCACGGCGGATCTCGAGGCCGAGGCCCGCGCCAGTCTGCCGCGGCGTCTCTCCCGGCAGTAGTCGTCTCTGTCACCTCGCCAACCAGATAGCGCCTTGGCAATCAGGTAGCGTCTTGCCAATCAGATAGATAGCAGCGAGTGATGAGACGGCGTACCGGCGACATGCTAGTGTGAGAATCATTCTTATCTTAAGTCTGTGACAGGAGAGACGATGGACGCGCTGACGTTACTGCATGAACGCAATTCCATGGGCAAGTTGATGGCGCCGGCCCCGAGCGCTGAGCAGATGGAGGCCATCTACCAGGCCGCCCTGCGCGCGCCGGACCACGCCGAGCTGACGCCCTGGCGCTTCATCGAATTCACGGGTGGCGGGCTTGAGCGCCTTGGCGAGCTGTTCGCCGAGGCGGAGCGCAACAAGTCGCCGGCCGGTGACGAGGCCGCCCAGGCCGCTGCCAGCAAGAAGCCGCTGCGTGCGCCGATGGTGATCGCGGTGATCGCCAGGGTCACGCCGGACCACCCCAAGGTGCCGCGTGTCGAGCAGGTGGTCAGTGCCGGCTGTGCCGCTCACGCCATGCTGTATGCCGCTCAGGCCCAGGGGCTCGGTGGTATGTGGCGCACCGGTGGCTACGCCTTTGACCCTATCGTGCACGCAGGGCTGGGCATGGGCGAGCAGGATGAGCTGGTCGGCTTCCTCTATCTCGGCACCCCGGGCGGACGCCTCAAGCCATTGCCGAACCGCAACAGTGCCGACTTCGTCGAACGCTGGCAGTGAAACGCTGAATGAGCGAGGCCCTTGATGAGCAGCGCTGAGCGAGGCCCTTGATGAGAGAGACGCTGAGTGAGTGAGACGCGAAATGAGCCGTCGCGCTTGAGTGGTGAGGCCTGGCCACCGTTGCCCCTGCCGCGTGATGCGCAGGGGCAGCCGGGCAGTCTCGCGGCGCCGGTCAGCGACGACCTGTCACGGTTTCGTGGCTGGCTGACGCAGGCGATCCCGCTGGCTGTTCATCTGGGGCTTGTCGAGATGCAGTGGTCAGAGCCCGAGCGTGCGACGGGTCAGCTGAGCTGGCATCTGCATCTGCCGCCCAATCTCAATGACAAGGGCACTGCCTTTGGTGGCGCCATGAGTCTCGAGGCGACCCTGTGTGGCTGGAGCTGGCTGACGCTCTGGCTGCGTGCACGCGGTATCCAGCGCGATATCGTGGTGTCGCAGGCCAGTCAGCGGTTTCTGGCCCCGGTCAGTGGCGACTATCACATCATCTGCGCGCCGGATGACATGGCAGCGCTGGACGAGGTGGGCGAGCGCCTAGCAGCAGGGCGGCGAGCGCGACTGTCGCTGACCCAGCAGCTGTGGTGTCAGGTCGAAGGGCAGTCCGCTCCGCGACTGTGTTTCGAGGCCCGCGGCGATTACGTGGTGCTGGGGCCGTGACGATGAGTGCGGTCTCGGCCCAGTGCGCATGGTGGAGCGTAGGGCGAGAGCGCTGACGCTATCTATCTGAAAGTTTTTGGAAAAAAGGCTTGCGCCACTCGAAGGTTATCGATAATATACGCCGCGTTCTCAAGGGAAACACGACGCAGTCGGGTGACCAATGAGAGCACTGATCTGGAGGGGTGTCCGAGTGGTCGAAGGAGCACGCCTGGAAAGTGTGTAAGTCGAAAGGCTTCGAGGGTTCGAATCCCTCCTCCTCCACCAGATTCAGAAAAGCCCGCATCTCACGATGCGGGCTTTTCGCGTTTCTGAGCGAGCTATCGAGCTTGCACTGCAGCGTCTGTCATCCTGAGCTGTTATCATGCCCGCCTTCAGACTCACCCCATCGCCTGTCGAACCTTCCCCGAACGCCTGATCTCGCGTCATGACGGCTGTCATGTCGTCAGGGACGTGCTCGGATGACGTCGGGCCCGCCTCCGGGATGCCCGGGGCACGAGATGGTGTGAGGCAAGACCGATTCCGCCTGCAAGAGGACATGAGATGGCTCGTATTGCCATGGCACGCCACATTCTGGTGAAGACCGAGGCCGAGGCGCAGCGTCTCAAGCAGTCACTGGAGCGCGGCCAGCCGTTCGAGAAACTGGCCAAGAAGCACTCCACCTGTCCCTCCGGCAAGCAGGGCGGTGACCTGGGCGAAGTGCGCCCCGGCCAGATGGTCGGCGGCATTGATCGCGCCATCTTCAAGGGGCCGCTCAATACCCTGCAGGGGCCGCTGAAGAGCAAGTTCGGCTATCACCTGCTGGAAGTCTTCTTCCGCGGCTGATGCCTGCCAGGCCTTTGCGGCTCCCCGTATTTCCCGGCGCCAGCGTGACACTTCGTCACCGCCCACCTTTTTCATTTCAAACGGATATTCCCTCGTGATCTCTACCGCCAATCTCACCATGCAGTTCGGTGCCAAGCCGCTGTTTGAAGACGTCTCCGCCAAGTTCGGGCGTGGCAATCGCTACGGCCTGATCGGCGCCAACGGCTGCGGCAAGTCGACCATGATGAAGATTCTCGGTGGCGATCTGGAGCCGTCCGGTGGTCACGTCATGCTCGAGCCCAACATCCGTCTGGGCAAGCTGCGTCAGGACCAGTTCGCCTATGAGGAATACACGGTGCTCGACACCGTCATCATGGGCCACGAGCGTCTGGCCGTGGTCAAGGCCGAGCGTGACCGCATCTACTCGCTGCCGGAGATGAGTGAGGAAGACGGCATGAAGGTTGCCGACCTCGAGGTCGAATTCGCCGAGCTGGATGGCTACACCGCCGAAGCGCGTGCCGGTGAGCTGCTGATGGGCCTCGATATCCCCATCGAGCAGCACCTGGGGCCGATGAGCGAAGTCGCGCCGGGCTGGAAGCTGCGCGTGCTGCTGGCACAGGCGCTGTTCTCCGATCCTGACGTCCTGCTGCTCGATGAGCCGACCAACCACCTGGACATCAACACCATCCGCTGGTTGGAAGGCGTGCTGACTGCACGTGCCAGCACCATGATCATCATCTCGCACGACCGTCACTTCCTGAACAGTGTCTGCACCCACATGGCGGACCTGGACTACGGTGAGCTGCGTCTGTTCCCGGGCAACTACGACGAGTACATGACCGCTGCCACCCAGGCGCGCGAACAGCTGCAGGCCGACAACGCCAAGAAGAAGGCGCAGATCGCCGAGCTGCAGTCCTTCGTCAGCCGCTTCTCCGCCAACGCCTCCAAGGCCAAGCAGGCGACCTCGCGTGCCAAGCAGATCGACAAGATCCAGCTCAACGAGATCAAGCCGTCCTCACGCGTCAGCCCGTTCATCCGCTTCGAGCAGACCAAGAAGGTCCACAACAACGCGGTGATGATCGACAAGCTCTCCAAGGGCTTCGACGGCAACACCCTGTTCGAGAACTTCAGCTTCACGGTCGCCGCCGGAGAGCGTGTCGCCATCATCGGCCCGAACGGCATCGGCAAGACCACGCTGCTGCGCACCCTGGTCGGCGAGATGCACCCGGACGCCGGTGAAGTGAAGTGGACCGACGCCGCGGACGTCGGCTACTACGCGCAGGACCACGCCCATGACTTCGCCAACGACATGAGCCTCTATGACTGGATGGCGCAGTGGACCGGCGGCGGCGAGCAGGTCGTGCGTGGCACCCTGGGTCGCATGCTGTTCTCCAATGACGACATCCAGAAGTCGGTCAAGGTCATCTCCGGTGGCGAGCAGGGCCGCATGCTGTTCGGCAAGCTGATCCTCAAGCAGCCCAACGTGCTGGTGATGGATGAGCCGACCAACCACCTGGACATGGAATCCATCGAGGCACTCAACCTCGCGCTGGAAAACTACCCAGGCACCCTGATCTTCGTCAGCCACGACCGCGAATTCGTCGGCTCGCTGGCCACCCGCATCATCGAGCTGAAGGCCGATGGCGTGGTCGACTTCTCCGGCACCTACGACGACTACCTGCGCAGCCAGGGCGTCATCGTCTGAGACTCGCCATGACTGGCTAGTCTGTCCGGTCTGACAAGACACCCTCATCGTCTCTGACGATGGGGGTGTCTTGTTTCCCATCTCCGGCCGCTGGCTGCGGCAGGCTTCTGGTAGAATGCCGGCCCGCGTGTGTCTGCACAGCCGATTTCCTTTCCTTTCTTCGCTTCACGGAGTGTCCCGCATGGCCACATATGACGTCATCATCATCGGCGCAGGCGCGGCAGGCCTGATGTGTGCCGCCACGGCAGGCTATCAGGGCAAGCGCGTGCTGGTGCTGGACCACGCCAACAAGGCCGGCAAGAAGATCCTGATGTCCGGCGGTGGGCGCTGCAACTTCACCAATCTGGATGCCGGCCCAGCCAACTTCTTCTCGCGCAATCCGCACTTCTGCATCTCGGCGCTCAAGCGCTATACGCCGCACCATTTCCTAGAACTGGTGGAGCGTCATGGGCTGGAGCACGTCGAGAAGAAGCCGGGACAGCTGTTCTGCGCCGATTCCGCCAAGGACCTGCTGGCGATCCTGATGACGGAGTGTGAATGGGCCGGGGCGGAGATTCGCCTGAGTACGCGCATCACCTCGCTGGAGCGCGCGGGCGAGGGCATGCGGGTCGAGACCAGCAATGGTACGCACACGGCAGGGCGCGTGGTGGTGGCCACCGGCGGCATGTCGATTCCGACGCTGGGCGCGACCGGCTTCGGCTACGACATCGCGCGCCAGTTCGGGCTCGAGGTCACCGATACCTACGCCGCGCTGGTGCCATTCACGCTGACCTCGCAGTGGAAGGAGCGTCTGTCGCCGCTGTCAGGGCTTGCCTGTGACGTCAGCGTCACCGCCGGCAAGGGCCATTATCGCGAACCGATGCTGATCACCCATCGCGGGCTTTCCGGTCCGGCGATGCTGCAGGCCTCCAGCTGGTGGACGCCCGGGCAGCCGTTGAGCATCGACTTGCTGCCGGGCGTGGATGCCTACGCCGAGCTGCTGGCCCTGCGCGAGCAGCATCCCAAGCGCCAGATCGGCCCCTGGCTTGGCGAGCGCCTGCCCAAGCGCCTCGCCCAGTCGCTGGTCGAGTGGCAGGACGCCGACGCCGGTCGCATCAGCGAGCGCAGCCTCGCCGAGCTTTCCAACGCGCGTCTCGAGCAGCTGGCCAAGGCACTCAATCACTGGCAGCTCAAGCCGGCGGGCACCGAAGGCTGGCGCACCGCCGAGGTGACCATGGGTGGCGTGGTCACTGACGCCATCTCGCAGAAGGACTTCAGCGTGCGCGATCTGCCGCAGCTGGCCTTCATCGGCGAGGTGCTGGATGTCACCGGGGAACTTGGCGGCTACAACTTCCAGTGGGCGTGGTCCTCGGCGGTGGCCTGCGGCTTGAACTGCTGACCGGCACCTTCTCGCCTCTGGCTGCGTCTCACGCCATCTGCTGGCGGATGGCGGGCAGGCGCTGCTCGACCAGCGCGACAAAGGCCTCGATTACCGGGCGGACCGGTGTGGTCGGGTAGTGCAGCTCCAGCGGTACCGCGCCGAGTGCCGGGCGCAGGGGAATGAACTGGCAGCCATCACGTTGCAGGCGGCGAATGCAGCCGGGCGCGATGGCGACTCCCAGTCCCGCCGCCACCTCACTGAGCAGTGTCTGCATCAAGGCCGGTTGGCGCTGGATGCGCGGCGAGAAGCCGGCATCGCCGCAGGCACTGATGATCTGATCGAACAGCCCCGTCGCCTGCCCGCGCTGAAACAGCACGAAATCTTCCTGCGCAAGCTCGCTGAGGGCCAGTCGCTTGCGGTGCGCCAGACGATGCCCCTCGGGCACCACCGCCATCAGCCTATCCTCGTAGACCGCCAGGGCGGTCAGGCTGTCACGCTGCTCGCTGGGAAGCGGGCGCGACAGCCCGATGTCGATCTCGTCACGCGCGAAGGCATCCAGCTGCTGCTGGGCGCTCATCTCATGCAATGACAGGCTGACCTCGGGATGGTCGCTGGCGAAGTCGCGCATCAGTCCGGGCACGAAGCTTGCGCAGGCCGAGCTCATGTAGCCGATGCGCAGTGTGCCGGTCTGGCCGCTTGCAGCCATCGCCACGCGCTTGCGTGCCTGCGCCTCCAGCGCCAGCATGCGCTGCGCTTCTTCCAGCAATGCCTCCCCCGGTCCCGTCACCTTCACCTCCCGCGTATTGCGCCATAGCAGGCTGACGCCCAGCTCGGCTTCGAGATCGGCGATCTGGCGGCTGATGGCGGGTTGCACGGTATGCAGCTCGCGGGCGGCGGCCGAGAAGCTTCTGTGCGTCGCCACCGAGACGAAGGTTTTCAGTGTGCGGAGTTCCATGCCGGCCCTCGTGGCTGATTGATGTTCAGTAAGTATAAGTCATATCAAGTATTGTCATTTCTATTATAAGCCTGCACTCGCTAGTCTGAAGGCCTGCCAAACCTCCCTTCGTCAGTCTCTGCCGTCTCGCCTTGTCTCCTGTCTCTTGCTGCTTGCCGCTGGCTTTGCCTCGCAAGCAGACAAGCAAGCGAGCAGGCGGGGCGCGTAGCGGCTGACAGGAGGGTTCTGAATTCGAGTGGAGCCAATATGACGACATCAACGAGTGGAGTGGCCGCGCAGGATACGCGCGGACCCTCACAACCGCTTTCTGCCGGCGGCCGTTTCACGCTGCTGGCCATCGCCTGTCTGACCATCATGGTGGGAACCGTGGTCGCACCGGGGCTTCTGAGCATCGCCTCGGCGCTTGAGGTGGAGAGCCATGCCAGCTGGCTGATTACCCTGCCGTCGCTGGGCGCCGTGCTGTTCGCGCCCATCGCCGGGCGCATGATCGATCGTGTCGGTGCCTATCGCTCGCTGGTGGGCGGGCTGTTCCTGTATGGCGTGCTGGGCGCGGGTGGCGCACTGCTGGAAGGCACCGTCGTCGTGTTCGCCGATCGCATTCTGCTCGGCGGCGTGACCGCCGTGGTGATGGCGGGCGGCACCACGCTGATCTCCGAGTGGTATCACGGCCATGCGCGTCTGGCGATGATCGCCCAGCAGGGCATGTCCATCGAGCTTGGCGGGGTGATCTTCCTGTTCGTCAGTGGTGTGCTGGCGGGTATCGCCTGGCAGTGGCCCTTCGCCCTCTATCTGCTGGCCTGGGTACTGCTGGCCATGCTGTGGATGATGGTGCCGAAACAGTCGCCTGAAGCGCCTGCCGAGGAGAGCGGAAATGCCGGCGGTGAGGCCTTGTCCTCCTCGCTGACCAGCGTCTACCTGGCCGCGGCCATCTCGTTGACGCTGTTCTTCACCGCCATCGTCATGCTGCCGATGCGCTTGAATCTGCTGGGGCTGGATGAAGCGGCCACCGGTATCTTCCTGGCGGGCATTTCGCTGGTCGCGGTGGTCGCGGCGATGCTGATGCCGAAGGTGTCGCGTGCCCTGGGTGAGATGCCGACGCTGGTGCTGGCCTTCCTGCTCTATGCCGGCAGCCTGTTCCTCTTCCAGCAGGCCGAGAACATGACGCTGATGAGCGTCGGTGCCGTGTTGTCCGGCATGGGCTTCGGCTTCTCGATCCCCTTGCTCAACCACATGACGGTGGAGCGCAGCCACACCTCGGTGCGCGGTCGCAATCTCTCCTACCTGACGATGGCGATCTTCCTGGGACAGTTCCTGACGTCCTTCCTGGAATTCCTGTCCGGTGACGGCAGCAACGTCTTCGGCGCCGCCGCCGTGCTGGGGCTGATCTTCGCGGTGCTCTATCTGGGCGTGTATCTGCTCAAGCGTGACAGCCGCAGCGCCTGATCGCGGCAGGGTTAACAGAACGACACGTCGCAATGACGAAAAAAAGCCCCGCCACCTGAATCCCAGGTGGCGGGGCTTTCGCTGTAATGCCGTGATCATTTGTCGAACAATATTCTCAGACGGCGAATCATCACCCAGCTCATCAGCCCGCGCTTGAGCAGGCTCAGGCCCTTCTTTGGCCGGAACCCGCCCCGCGCCGCGATCAGGCCGCCCACCAGCACCAACGGGCCGCGGTATTGCTGGACCTTGGCCCAGCCGCGGTCGATGGGGGCGGTGGCCTCCTTGAGTTCGCGCATCGCATGGCTGACATCGAGGCGCTGCTGACTGATGCGTGCTTCGAGTTCCGCACGCCGAGCGTCACGCGGATGTGCTGACCGGCGTCCGTTCCCCTGCACGGGGGGCAGCGCCGGCTCGCGTCGCGCGAGGGACTGTCTGGAAGAATTCATCTCGCCTCCTTGGCAGGCACTGGCAGGCGGGGCATCAAAGGTTTTCGCGTTGGCGCTGGCGTTCCAGTGCGTCGGCACGCACATCCTTGAGGCTGTCGCTGTCACGGCTCAGGTTGCTGAGCGTGGAACGCAGCAGGCTGCGCTGGGAAGCGATCACCTTGACGCGCCAGGCGATCAACCCCCCCAATGCCAGCAGGATACCGCCGCTCAGGGCGATGGCCAGCAGGCGGTGGGTATCCCAGAAGGTCACGACCACCAGCAGGATCGCCAGGCCGATGCCGAAGCAGATCAGCATCAGGGCGATACCCGACAGCAGCAGCATCACGAACAGCCGTTCGCGCTCTTCCTCGAGCTCCAGCACGGCGAGACGCAAGCGCGTCTCGCCACTCTCGACCAGGCTCGCAGTCAGACGTCGGATGGCGCCAAGTACGCGTTCAACCGGCCCTTGTTCCTGCATCAGCGACGGCCAAGCAGCATGCCGACGACGACACCGGCGGCCGCGCCGATACCGACACTGGTCCACGGGTTGTCGTGCACGTAGCGATCAGCGCAGTCCACGGATTCGCGCGCACCGGCGGCGAGGCGATCGCCCTGGGCGCTGAGGCGGGCGCGGGTGGCTTCCAGGCGAGTCTGGGCGCGGGCGCGGGCTTCCTTCATGCTCTCGCGGGAATCTTCAGCCGAGGCGTGCAGCAGTTCCTCGACGGTCTGGGACAGATGGCGCAGATCTTCCTTCAGCTGGTCGGTGTTGGCACCGGTCGCGGAAGTGGTGTGATCGCCGATCTTTTGCATAGCCATGGTGTAACTCCTTCCCGTATGTCGAATCAGATTTCGCGAATGGTGAGCGCGGTGTTGTCTGCGCTTGACTCTCGAACTCTCTCTTCCCTGGGGCGCCGCAGGCGGCAGGGCATGACCTGAATCCACTTGCACGAGACTCTTGCAAGCATCGTCAGCACGTCGTCATGACGCGTCTTGCGTGGTCATGCACAAGTCGTGGGGGTCGAATGCGACAAACACAAGGGCAAGACACGCACAGAGCACGATATCGCCATGTCACGTGCGGGAGGCATGATCTGGATCATGGACGTGCCACCTTGTCCACATGGTCGGTCCACATGGGCAGTCCACATAAGGGCGGTGCATACGGAGGGCAGATGGCAAGACGGGCAGCCTGGGCTGCCCGTTGCGGGAGGGTCATGCGAGTTCTTTTATCAGAACTTTTTGATCAGAACTCTTTGATCAGGTCTCGGGCGAGCCGGCGAAGAAGGTATTGATCGAGAAGCCCAGGCCAAAGCGATTCACGCTGTGGTCGTAGTCGATCAGGCTCTCACCGTAGCCGTGGTAGTACTGCACGTAGCCACGTACCTTGCCGAACAGCGGGAAGGAGTAGTCGAGCTGGTTGCCGTAGTTGCCCTTGGAGGGGTTGCCGCGCACCATCCAGGTGACTTCGTGCTGATCGGAGGTATAGCCGACCGTGATGTCGCCGTAGCCGATGTAGTTGTAGAGGTCCGGATTGTCGTCCTCGTCGGACTCCTCCGGCACGCGCCAGTGCGGCGTGACCGCGATGGCCCAGTCGCCGTTCTGGAACATCATGTCGGCGTAGACACGGTTCCAGCTGCGCGACAGCGGGTCGGAACGGCCGTTGGACTGATGCGCGAAACCGATGCGGTTGCGGGTATTGGTCCAGCCGAACAGCTCATAACGATTGTCGAACTGCAGGAAGGCTTCCGGCTCGTAATTGGTCTCGCGGAACGGCGCCGAGGCATCGGAGTTGTAGGCCTGCCACCAGCTGCGCTGGGTATAGGCGAAGAACACGTCGCCATTGTCACCGAAGATGTCATCCATCAGCTCGACCTTGAGGCTGAGCTGGTATTTCACCTCGGTCTTGTCCACCTCGCCTTCCTGGGTGACTTCGGCAAAGCCGTTGGCATCCGGGTTGGTGTTGTAGGCCCAGGGCAGCAGGTAATTGCGCTTGTAGGCGGTGATGGCCAGCGGATTCTTCTCGGCGTCGTTCTCCAGCACGACACGCTCCTTGGCGCGCTGCTGGGCCAGGCTTTCATCGAGGGGCGCATCGACGCTCTGGCCTTGTGCCCCCTCGGTCTCGGCCGCTTCCGCCGAGTAGCGCTCGTCATCCGCGTCTTCGCGGTTGGAGAGGAAGACCTGCTCGGTACGCGGGTCACTCTCGACGCCGTCCGCCGTGCCCGGTGCAGAGGCCGCCAGCTCGCGCCAGTCAGCCTGACTCATGGCACCCGCGCGGGCCTGGGCGGCAGTCATGCCCAGTGCTTCGGGAGCGAAGCGCTTGCCGTTGGCCAGTACCACGCGTCCTTCGGCATCCATGGTGTAGGGCACGTCGGCCGCTGCCGGTGCGGCGGCACCCAGCAGTACTGTGGCCAGCACTCCCGAGAGGCGTGCAGGGACGGACCGGAATCCGATGGAGGCAAGGCGGAGGGGCATGGAAATATCCTGTCGGTTACACCGCGGCGGGGGAGCAGCGCATTATGGAGCAATGTTCATGACATGTCTGCCATTCTACTGGTGGCGCAGTGTCCGGTTCCAGCACGAAGATTCCGACAGGTGCGTCGCCTCGATGCGACGATGCATGTCGCTCACGCTGGCCTGCAAGCATCGCTTTCTCGCCCCGTCACTCTTTGCTGCATTCTCCGCTTCACTCTCTAGTTCAATCTCCACTTCATCCTTTGCTGGGCGGCCGCCGGCGGACGTTTGCCGACAAGGATTGCGTGGGATGCAGCGCCAGTCGACAATGCGGCCCTTGCCCGCGTTTGCGGCCGGTCACGATGTCATCCTGCATGGCTGGCGGCGGCCTGGCGGGGCAGCAGAGCCGATGAAGAAGTGCGGTGGTGACCATTGAGGAGACAGCTGTGACAGGTAACAAGTCCTTGAGACTGATGATGTTGGCAGGCGCCTTGCTGCTGATGGTGCTGCTGGCCTGGGTGCCGGCCACGGCCAGTGCGGACGCCCCGAAGCGTGCTGATGTCCAGACTCAGCTTGAAGACCTGCAGAGCGTCGAGAAACCGGATGCCGACACCCGTCAGCGCATCGCGGACCTCAAGGATACCCTGACGGTGCTCGACGACCTCGCCGAAGCCACCAGCAGCCTGAATTCCCTCAAGAGTGAGGTCAAGGAGGCGCCGGCGGAGTTGGCGAAGGCGCAGGCCGAGCTGGCGCGCCTGCCTCAGGACTACACCCCGCCCAGCATCGCCTCGCTGGAAGACGAGTCGGTCGAGGCGCTGGACAAGCGCATGACCTCGATTCTCGACTCGCTGCAGAACCTGCAGGACAAGCTGGCCGACACCAATCGGCGCCTGATCAATGCCCAGAGCCTGCCGGAGCGTTCGCGCTCGACCCTGGCCGATGCACAGCAGCAGGTGCAGCGCCTGCAGACCCAGCTGGGTGGCAGCGGCGATGCCGACCTGTCCGGCACCGGGCGTGACCTGATCGAGGCCCGCCTGGCGCTGGCCGAGACGCGTGGCGAGCTGAGCCATTCAGAGCTCAATTCAAGCTCTCTGCTGCGTGAGCTGGCCCAGGTGCGCAAGACCCTCTACAGCCGTCAGATCGCCAATCTGGAGCAGGACCTGGAGCAGGTCCAGACGCTGGTCAACGACAAGCGCCGCAACCAGTCCGAGCAGACCATCGCCGATGCCACCAGTGGCGAGAATGCCGCGCTGGCCGACAACCCCATCTTCCAGCAGGTGCTCAACCGCAACCGCGAACTCAGCAGCCAGCTGCTGGCGATCACCGATCGCGTCAACGCCGTGATTCGCGATGGGCTGGAGGTGCGCACCCAGCTCGACCGCGTCACCCAGGTCGAGCGCACCATGAGCGAGCAGATCGAGGCCATCAAGGGCAGCGTCCTGCTGGCGCGTATCCTGCGTGAGCAGCAGAGTCGCCTGCCGCAGGTCGATGTGCGCAAGGACTTGAAGGAAGAGATCGCCGACCTGCGCCTCAAGCAGTTCGAACTCAACAAGGTGCGCGAGCAACTCGCCGATATTCCGGGCTATCTCAATTCCTACGTGCTGGGCGAGGCCGCGGCGCTGGAACGCCCCGGCGGCAATGCCGATGTCAGCCAGATCAGCGCCGAGCTGCGTCAGGCGTTGATCGGTCAGCTGGAGGCGCGCAAGGAGCTGGTCGACAAGCTCGACAAGGAATACGACAGCCTGCTGGCACGCGCCATCGACCTGCAGCTCAACCAGCAGCAGCTGCTGGAAGTGTCAGGGCGTCTGCGCCAGACCATCGAGGAGCAGCTGTTCTGGGTCGCCAATGGCAAGCCGCTGGATCTCGACTGGCTGTCGCGTACCCCGGAAATGCTCGCCGAGGAGCTCAGGCCCAACGTCTGGCGTGGCGTGGTGGCGGGGCTGTCCAAGGGCTTTCAGCTCAGTGACCTGTGGGTGGCGCTGCCGGGCTTGCTGCTGCTGATCTTCATCACCTGGAAGCGTTCGCGCATCCGTGCGCGCCTGGCGGACCTGCACGCCCAGATAGGGCGCCTGAAGCAGGACACCCAGCTGCATACGCCGCGCGCCATTCTGCTCAACGTCCTGCTGGCCATCCCCGGCGCGCTGGCGCTGGCGCTGATCGGCGGCGTGCTGTCGCTGGGCGAGGGCATCATGCTGTGGGCGTTGGGCCAGGCGCTGTTGAAGCTGTCGCTGGCGTGGGGCATCTTCGCCATCTTCCGCCGCCTGCTGGTCAAGGACGGTGTCGCCGAGCGTCACTTCCAGTGGCCGGCCAACTACGTGGCGGAGCTGCGCCGCCATATCTGGTGGCTGGGCTTCGCGCTGCTGCCGGTGGTGCTGACCACCAACATCATCAGCGAGGCGGACCTCAACCTGCTCGAGCGTCCGCTGGGGCTGGCCATTCTGTTCGTGGGCCTGATGGCGATGAGCTTCTGTCTGTCGCGACTGATTCTGGCCCACGTCCCCTTCTTCGGCCTCAAGCTGTTCCGACTGATTCTGGGCCTTGCGATGGCGCTGGTGCCGGTGGCGCTGGGCGTGCTGATCTGTCTCGGCTACGAGTACACCGCGCTGCGCCTGTGTGGCCGCTTCATCACCACCATCTTCCTGTTCGGGGCCTGGATTCTGGTGGAAGCCACCGTGGTGCGCGGGCTGGCAGTCGCCGCGCGGCGTCTGGCCTATCGTCGCGCCGTAGCGCGTCGCCGTGCCCAGGTGCAGGAGGGCGCCGAAGGCGGTGTCGAGGTGGTGGAAGAGCCGCCGCTGGACATGGAGCAGGTCAACTCCCAGTCACTGCGTCTCTCGAAGCTGATCCTGGTCATCAGCTTCCTGTCGATCTTCTATGTGGTGTGGGCCGATCTGCTCAATGTGCTCAGCTATCTCGACAGCGTGGTGGTGTGGGAAATCGCCGCTTCCGTCGAGGGCGATTCGGCGACGCCCATCTCGCTGGCGGACTTGATCGCGGGCATGATCACCCTCGCCGTGGCGGTGATGATGGCGCGCAACCTGCCGGGCCTGCTGGAGGTCTCGATCCTGTCGCGGCTCGAGCTCAAGCAGGGCTCCAGCTACGCGATCACCTCGCTGCTGTCCTACGTGATCATGGCCACCGGCTTCGTGATGACATTGGGCAGCATGGGCGTCAGCTGGGACAAGCTGCAGTGGCTGGTGGCGGCGTTGAGTGTCGGGTTGGGCTTCGGTCTGCAGGAGATCTTCGCCAACTTCATCTCGGGCCTGATCATCCTGTTCGAGCGGCCGGTGCGCATCGGCGACACCATCACCATCGGCAACCTGCATGGCACGGTCAATCGCATCCGGATCCGCGCCACCACGGTGACGGATTTCGATCGCAAGGAGATCATCATTCCCAACAAGGTATTCGTCACCGACCAGCTGATCAACTGGTCGCTGTCGGACAACGTCACGCGGGTGGTGCTCAATTTCGGTGTCGCCCATGGCAGTGATCTGGATCTGGCGCATCGTCTGCTGATGCAGGCCGCCCAGGAAAACAGGCGGGTGCTCAAGGACCCGGAGCCGCTGGTGTTCTGCCTGACCTACAACCAGGACAACTTCGGTTTCGAGCTGCGCATCTACGTCAATGACCTGACCGATCGCCTCTACGCCACCGATGAGATCAACCGCTGGGTGGACGCACGTTTCCGTGAGCATGGCCTCAAGGTCGCCTTCCAGCAGATGGATGTCTGGCTGCATCGCGACGATGGCACCGAGCGCCTCGTCGAGCAGCGCAGCGCCTCGGCGGAGCCGTTGCGCCCCGCCAGCGGCTCACCGGAAAGCAGCGAGACGGAAAGCACGGAGTATCAGAGCAGCGAGCACCGGGAAGGTGGTGCGCTGATCGCGCGGCGCAAGCCCGCCGAGGGTCTGGCAGGCCGTGAGGACGCCGGGCTGCGCGAGGCCGCACCGGACGCCGATGGCGGTGATGGCGGCGGAGATGCCGGTGGTCGCTGACGCTGAATCCACTGCTCATGTCATTGAATGCCGCATGGCATCACGCACAAGGCGCCCCGCGGGGCGCCTTGTGCGTGATGGGCTCGGAGCTGTGTTTAGTGCGTTTACAGAACGGGAGGGGCTAGCCAGCCCTGACACCACGCATCATTGGTTCAATTCGGGCTGCGTGGCTGACGGGGCCTCGAATTCCAGTACCCAGCGGCTCAGGAAACTGGCCTGCTTGAGGCGATCGAGTGTCGCCAACAGGCCAGGGCCGATCTCGATCGGACGTAGTGCATCGCCCAGTTGCTCGCGCATATGCTGAGCGCTGCCCTCGCCACGCACCTCGGGGTGCAGTGCGCCCAGCTGGCTGTCGCTGGCCACCGCCTGCTGGCCTTCCAGACTCAGCCACCAGTCGAGAAAGGCCTCACCGGCCTCGGGATGAGGCGCCTGCTGGGGGACGAAGGCCAGCCGGCGCTGAATCAGCACGTAGTCTTCCGGCACGATCACCACCAGCTCCGGATGGGCGCGGGCAAAGGTCACCGCGTAGGGGCCGACCAGGTTGTAGGCGATATCCACCTCGCCGCTGGCCAGCGCCTCGAGCATGGCGCCGGTGGTGCTGACCAGTCTGGCATCGGCCTGACCCATGGCGCGCACCAGCGTCCAGTAGCGCGGCGATTGACGGGCATCGGACACGGCGTAGGTGAAGCCGGAGCCGCTGCGGCGCGGGTCGTAGCTGATGATGCGGCCGCGCAGCTGCTCGCGGCGCGTCTCGAGCAGGTGCCAGAAGTCGCGATGGCTGCGCAGCACATCGCGGGGATTGCGCAGGCCGTCGAGGTCCGCCAGACGCTTGAGCGCATCACGTCGCGCCACCATCACGATCGGCTCGAAGCTCATCGCATACAGCTCATTGCGCCAGCGTGAGTTGGCCGGCCAGGCGGCCAGATTGGGGGCCTCGAGTGCCAGGGCGTGACCCTGATTGGCGAGTCGGTACTGCAGGCCCATGGCCGAGGAGATCATCAGATCCGCCTGCGGTGTCAGCGGTGCCTGCAGGTACTGTGCTTCAAGCCCCAAGGCGGAGCGATTGACGTAGTGCAGCACTCGCTCAGGATGCTGGCGGCTGTAACGCAGCAGCAGCGGGCGAATCTCGGGCAGGTCCAGCGCGGCGTGAATCGTCAGATCGGCCGCGTGGCTGGCGTCGCTGTCAGGCGCGGGCGCCGTGACTGGCTGGCCGCCCTGCAACCACAGCGATTGATGCTCTTCGAGCAGCGGGTCAAACGCTGCCTGGGTCGCCGCCCGGGACGCCGCCTGACTAAAGGGGCTCACAAGCACGGCCAGCACGAGGCAGGCCGTCAGCCGTCCAGATCGCTGTCTGCCCGGGCGGTGATTGTCATGACCGTGATGGTCAGAGCAGCGATTGTCAGAATGCTGCTGCCCGGTTGGCGGTCGTCTCGCTAGCATGCTGTGCCTCCTGTCTTCGCAGGCTTGCCGGCCTGTGCTGATTCATCATCCCCACCCACTCTCACCTCAGGCGCTGCACAGGGCGCCAGATGCAGACTGACGCATAGCCCGCAGGACGCGCCTGTCTCGTCTGCGTCGTCTGCGTCGGCTGCGCGGGTTGCATCGTCTGTGCGGGATGCAGGATCAGCAGCCTGCGTCATGCTGCGTGCTGTCGCGTCGCTAAGCGTCAGGCGCGCATCGTGGTGTCGCGCGATGCCATCGACGATCGCCAGCCCCAGTCCGGCGCCTTCGTGATGCTTGAGCTCATCGGGCTGCTGCGCCGGCGCCTGATCATGACTGTCGGGCTGGGTGTTGCGGTGGAAGGGGCGCAGCACCAGCAGGCGCCGCTCGGCGTCGATGCCCGGGCCATCATCCTCGACACTCAACCGCCAGCGGCCCGCCAGTGCGGCACTGTCCGATTGCGTGAACGTGGCATCGCTCGGTGTCGCCATCCGGCTCAGGGTGAGTGTGACGGTGCGTGCGCCGTGCTTGCAGGCATTGTCGATCAGATTGGCCAGTGCCTCCTCCAGCTGCCACTCGACGCCCAGCGTCCAGGCGGCGCCATCGATGTCCGGGGCGATCTCGAGGCCGAGGTCCACGCCGGCGCGATCACAGCGCAGGAACAGCCGGCTGACGGTGGCGCGCGCCAGCGCTGACAGCTCCAGCGGCACGCGCGGCGGCTGCACCTCCGGGTTGTTGAGGCGTGTCAGCGACAGCAGCTGATTGGCCAGATGGGCGGTATGGCTGGCGGTGGCCTGCATCTGGCCCAGCGCGGCATGCCAGGCGCTGGGGTCCTGCTGGCGCAGTGCCAGCTCGGCGTGAGCGGAGAGTCCCGCCAGCGGGGTGCGCAGCTGGTGCGAGGCATCACCGATGAAGCGCTCCTGGTTGGCGCGCACGCGGCGCATGCGCGCCAGCAGGTCATTGATGGTGTGCTTGAGCTCCTCGAGCTCGCGCGGCAGGGGCAGGTTGAGCGGCGCCAGACTGCGCGAGTCGCGTTCGCGAATGGCGCGGCGCAGGCGGGTCAGCGGCGACAGCGCCAGCCGGACGCCGATCAGCACCACCAGCAGTGCCAGCGTGGCCATGCCCGCCAGACGCACCAGCGAGCCACTGAACAGCTCACGCGTCAGGGTGTCTCGCCCCTCGCGGGTATGGGCGACGCGAATGCTGTAACGCTGGCCGTGGCGTGGGTCATCGCCCCAGCCGCCCAAGCGGGTATCGAGGCTGCCCAGCCGCAGTGCCTGTCCCTGCCAGGCGATATCGCGAAACGACAGCTCGCCGCTGCGTCCGAGTGATTCCTGCGGGGCCAGGCGACCATTGGCGGCGCGATTGGCATCCGGCAGGTGGGTATTGCCGGTGACCTGCTCGCCATCGGCATCCACCAGGCTGTAGAAGACGCGTTCCTGGGCGTCGGTAGCCAGCATCTCGAGGGCGGCGGGCGGCAGGTCGAGCCACAGCTGGCCGTCCTGCCATTTGACCTGCTCCGCGATGGTGACCAGCGAGGCCTCCAGCAGCCGGTCGTAGGCGCGGTCCGCTGCCTCACGCGCCGACAGGAAGGCCTGCACCAGCAATAGCGTGCCCAGCGCCAGCAGAGGCAGCAGCAGCCAGCTCAGCAGGCGCCGATAGAGGCTGATACTGCGTTTTGCCTCTGTCTGTGGGCGTGGTGAGGGTGCGGAATTCAAGCGCTGCCGTCCGTGGTCTGTTCCAGTAGATAGCCAAGGCCACGGATGGTGCGCAGATTGACGTCGCTGCCTTCCAGGCGCTTGCGCAGGCGATGCACATAGACCTCGATGGCGTTGTCGCCCACGGCCTCTTCCTCACCGAAGGCCTCGCGGGTCAGGCGCGCCTTGTCCACCGGTTCGCCGGCATGCTGGATCAGACAACCCAGCAGGCGCTGTTCGCGGGGCGGCAGCGCCAGTGGGGCATCGGCGAGCAGAAAGCGTGCATTGAGTGGCTCGAAGGCCAGGCTGCCGAGAGTCAGGCGTGGGGCGATGCCAGGCGAGGGCGCCGGCTGCTGGCTGGCCTGAAGAGTGGCCTGCTGACTGGCCTGAAGAGTGGCATGGCGGCGCAGCAGGGCGCGCACGCGGGCTTCCAGCTCATCGAGCACGAAGGGCTTGGCAAGATAGTCATCGGCGCCCAGGTCCAGCCCGCGCACGCGATCTTCGATGGCGCCGCGCGCGGTGAGAATCAGCACCGGGGTCTGGCGATCGTGCTGGCGCAGCGCGGCGAGAATCTCGAGCCCGGAAGCGCCGGGCAGGTTGAGGTCGAGTACGATCAGCGCGAAGCCGTGATCGTGGTGGGCCGCCAGGCGGGCAAGCGCCGCGGCGCCGTCGGCCAGGTGGGTGACCGCAAGGCCCTCGGCGGAAAAGACGCTGCACAGCGTGCTGGACAGCAGGGCGTCGTCCTCGACCAGCAGCAGGGCCGGGGGCGGTGCGGTGGCTGGGCCATGCGCTGAGGCGTCAGCCGCTGAATCGTCAGCCGCTGAGGGGAGTGAGTCGGGAGAAGTCATCCGGGCTCCGCAAGGGCGCGTCAGGTACGCGACAAGAGTGATGAGAGTCAGGCACAGGGCCGGTCTGCGACCTGCAATGGCCGCTTGAAGGCGCAATATTGCCTCAAACAGGCAGCCAATGGCGCTTGCGCCAGCGTATCATTGGTGGCCTGTTTCGTGTCGCTGACAAGGAAGCCAGCATGCCATCCGTTCCGCTATTGCAGCGCCTCAAGGCGCGCGCCTCTCGTCTCTCGCCAGCCCATAGGCTCACGGCTGTCATGTCGCTCAGGGCTGTCACGTCGCTCAAGGCTGCCACCTCGCTCAAGGCTGACGCGCCGCTCAGGCCGCTGCTGACCTCGCTGGCGCTGGGGGTGGTGGGCGGTTGGCTGTTCCAGCTCACCGGCATGCCGCTGGCGTGGATGCTGGGGCCGCTGGTCGCCAATCTGCTGGGCGCGATGGCCGGGCTGAGGCTGGGCGTACCGGACCGCCTGCGCAACCTGTTTCTGGGGGTGCTGGGGCTGACGCTGGGCGCGCGCGTCTCGCCCGAGCTGGTCTCGCACCTCTCCAGCTGGTGGTTGTCGGCGTTGCTGCTGCTGGCGGGGGTGTGGGCCTCGACGCTGGCCTGCGCCGCCTGGTATCGCCGCTGTGGTTTTGACGCCACCAGTGCGTGGTTCTCCTCGGTGCCCGGCGCGCTGACGGCGATGGTGGTGATCGGCGAGCGCATCGGTGGCGACCCGCAGCGCATCGCGGTGGCGCAATCGTTGCGGGTGCTGCTGGTGATCATGATTCTGCCGCCGCTCTATTGGGTGCTGGAAGGTGCGGCGGGCACGCCCGGCATCGGCAGCGATGTGGCGGTAAGCGGCCTGTGGCTGATCGCGGTGCTGCCGTTTCTGCTGCCCCTGGCCAGGCGACTGCGCATTCCCAATGCCTCGCTGCTGGCGCCACTGTTGCTGGCGCTGGTGCTGTCGCTTGGCGACGTGGTGCGTTTCTCGCCACCGGTATGGGGCACCGATGTCATGCAGCTGGTGCTGGGCTGCGCCATCGGGGCGCGCTTCAAGGGCCTTACGCCGCGGGTGCTGGTCGGGGTGATGGGCCAGTCGGGCGTGGCGACCCTGATCTCGCTGTCGGTGCTGGGCTGCTTTGCCGAGCTGATCCATCAGCTGATGGGCGTGCCGCGTGATGTGGCCTTTCTCGCCCTGGCGCCCGGCGGTATCGGCGAGATGGCGCTATTGGCGGTGGCGCTCGATCTCGACCCGATCTTCGTCGCCTTCCATCACCTTCTGCGCCTGATCGTCCTGATGCTGTTGCTGCCGGTGATGGCGCGTCATTTCCGCCATCGCCGAGCGCGTGAGGCGACGCAATAGCCCGTGGCGTGATCTCCCCTTGTGAGGGCGGCGATGCGCTGTTATAGTGTGCGCCTTGATCACGCCAAGTGCTTGAAGTTCAAGCGATTGGCTCGGTAGTTCACCGAATGATCATATTTGTGGTGGCCCTGTCGGTCCTCCCGCAATGCTAGGCTGCAAACCCCGCCAGGCCCGGAAGGGAGCAACGGTAGTGGCTGACGCGTGTGCCGGGATGTGGCTGATGGGGCCGCCTCCATTTCAGGGCCTTGAAAGTGGCTGCTCGTGAAATGTCCGAATCATCCCGCCTGCTGTGCAAGGCTCTATCTCAAGTCCTCGCAAGCCCCCCCTGCAAGCCCTTCGCTTTACGTTGCCTGAAGCCTTTCGCCACACCCTCGCTGTCTGAATCTGTCATCTCCTGCCTGTCCCGAGCCCCGCTTGGCGTTTCGTCGTGCCCGCAATTCGGGACGAGCACCACGCCTGTCATCCGGCCTCGTGCCCTCAATCCTGCTACGCAAGTGGCATCGTGCTTTGAAGCCACACGGCAAGTCGCTAGAATGAGCGCATTCTCAGCGAGGCCTCGTCATCGGTCTCCGTCTGTCGACCGTCGGGGGTAAAGCCCAGCCGGGTCGTGCAGGTTTCAGCTCATGTTTCAGATCGCCCAAGGAATGCCCCGCTCAATGAGCTATCAGGTATTGGCGCGCAAGTGGCGCCCGCGCAATTTTCACGAACTGATCGGTCAGGAGCATGTCAGCCGTGCGCTGGTCAATGCCCTCGATCAGGGGCGCCTGCACCATGCCTATCTGTTCACCGGGACCCGCGGTGTCGGCAAGACGACGCTGGCGCGCATCCTGGCCAAGTGCCTGAACTGTGAAGAGGGCGTCAGCTCCAGGCCGTGTGGCGTTTGTGGCACCTGTCGCGAGATCGATGAGGGCCGCTTCGTCGACCTGATCGAAGTCGACGCCGCCTCGCGGACCAAGGTCGAGGATACGCGTGAGCTGCTGGACAACGTCCAGTACGCGCCGACCCAGGGCCGCTACAAGGTGTACCTCATCGATGAGGTGCACATGCTGTCGACCCACAGTTTCAATGCGCTGCTCAAGACGCTGGAAGAGCCGCCGCCCCACGTGAAGTTCCTGCTCGCGACCACTGATCCGCAGAAGCTGCCGGTCACCATCCTGTCGCGCTGCCTGCAGTTCACGCTCAAGAACATGCCGCCGGTGCGCGTGGTCGAGCACCTGTCCGACATTCTCGCCCGCGAGGAAGTCAGCTTCGAGGAAGACGCGCTGTGGCTGCTCGGCAAGGCTGCCGATGGCTCGATGCGTGACGCCATGAGTCTGACCGATCAGGCGATCGCCTTCGGCCATGGTCAGGTGCGGCGCGAAGATGTCGCCGCCATGCTCGGCACGCTGGATCACCGCCATGTGCTGGCGCTGCTGGAGTGTCTGGCCTCGCTGGACGCCGCGAGTCTGCTGGCGGAGGTGGCGACACTGGCCGAGCAGGGGCCGGACTACGGCGGGGTGCTGGATGACATGGCCTCCGTCTTCCACCGTCTGGCGATCGCCCAGATGGTGCCGAGCGCACTGGACAACGGGCATGGCGACCGTGATGCGCTGCTGGCGCTGGCCAGCCGTTTCACCGGTGAAGACGTGCAGCTCTATTACCAGATCGCCCTGCAGGGGCGTGGCGACATGGCCAACGCCCCGGATGCGCGCACCGCGCTGGAAATGACGCTGCTGCGCATGCTGGCCTTCCGCCCGCAGGGCGTGCCGCGCCCGGCGCAGACGCCGCTGCCGATGACCGGCCAGGCGGAGGGTGCGAACGCGCCTGGCGCTCAAGCTCCGGCGCCTGTCCAGCAAGCGCCTGTTCAACAGGCTCCTGTTCAGCAAGCTCCGGCTCAGCAGGCTCCTGTTCAAGAAGCTCCGGTTCAGCAGGCACCTGTCCAGCAGGCTCAGCCTCAGCAAGCACCGGCAGCCCCGATGGCACCCGCGCCTCAGCCTGCCGCACCAGTGGCCGCGCCAGCGACCGAAGCACATCCGCCGATGGCCGACGAGCCGCCCCCGTGGGCGACGGAGGACGCTTCGCAGGACGCCCGGGATGCCGGCTTTCGCGACGTAGCGCAAGACGTGCCCCAGCCAGCGGCCGCGCCAGTGTCGGCGCCAGCGCCAGAACAGACGGCAGCTCCCGCACAGGCGCCCGCTGCGCCCAGTTCGGCGATGTCACGCCTGAGTGCCGCCTTCGGTTCCGCGCCGGCGCAGCCAGAGGCTGCTGAGTCATCGGCTCCGCAGCCCGCTGAAATGGCAGCGCCGCAGCCCGCTGAAGCCGTACCAGCAGCGCTAGAGCCCGCTGAAGCTGAAACGTCAGCACCAGCACAGCCCGAGCCCGCTGCACCGCCGGCGCCTGAGCCGGCCGTGTCTGAGCCGGTCGCAAACGAGCCGGTCGCCAGCGAGCCAGCCGTGGCAGCGCAACCGCTGCCGGAGCCTGCTCCCGCACCGGAGCCGGCACCCGCGGCTGCTCCCACGCCGGCGCCGAGCGCCCCGAGTACCGATGGTCGCTTGAATCACGCCGCGTGGCTGGAGCTGTTCCCCTCACTGGGGCTGGGCGGCATCACGCGCAATATCGGCGCGCATTGCCTGGTCGAGCACGATGACGGCACCCACCTCAAGTTGAGGCTGGACCCCGCCCAGTCGGCGATGATGGCCGAAGTCCATCAGGAGCGCATTCGCAAGGCGCTGGCGGGCCAGGGCGTGGAGCGTGTGCTGGAGATCAGCGTCGCGCCGCTGCCGGAAGGTCTGGAAACGCCGCACAGTCGTCGCATTCGTCTGCTGGGCGAACGTCATGTGCGCGCGGTTGAAGCCTTGCGTGCTGACCCGCATATCCAGTCCATGGAGCAACAGCTGGGCGCACGTCTGATCGAGGAAAGCGTCAACTCCTTCGAGCCGGACGATTTCTGACGCTCTGGGCAGTTTCGACCGAGTGTCGGCGGTGCCGGGCATCGCTGACGCTTTCCCGGATTCGCGGTGCGTGTGCCGACAAGGCATGCACACCACAGGCCGGAGGTGCCACGACATGGCACGTCCGGCAGACAGCATTTATCGTTAGGTCATGTTCAACACGTTATTGATGAGGTGAGCCATGTTCGGTGGAAAAGGCGGTATGGGTAACATCATGAAGCAGGCGCAGGAAATGCAGGAGCGCATGCAGAAGGTCCAGGAAGAAGCCGCCAAGGCGGAAGTCCAGGGCGAATCCGGCGCGGGCATGGTCAAGGTCACCATGAACGGTCGTCATGACGTCGCGCGCGTCGAGATCGACCCGAGCCTGATGGAAGAAGACAAGGAGCTGCTGGAAGATCTGCTGGCGGCCGCCGTCAATGACGCGGTGCGCAAAGTCGAAGTCAATTCCAAGAAGCAGATGGAAGAGGCGACTGCTGGCATGAACCTTCCGGCCGGCTTCAAGATGCCGTTCTGATGGGATTTTCGCCGCTGGTAGATCAGTTGCTGGATGCCTTGCGCGTGCTGCCGGGCGTTGGCCCGCGAACGGCACAGCGCATGGCGCTGCATCTGCTGGAGCGTGATCGCATGGGCGCCGACCGTCTGGTCGGCGTGCTGGGCGAGGCGCTGGAGCGCGTCGGTTATTGCGCGCGCTGTCGCACGCTGACCGAGGAAGAGGTCTGTCAGCTGTGCCTGAGTCCGCGGCGTGATGAGCGCGTGCTGTGCGTGGTGGAATCGCCCGCCGACCAGCTCGCCATCGAGGGCGCGGGTGGCTATGTGGGGCGCTATTTCGTGCTGCACGGCCATCTGTCGCCGCTGGATGGTATCGGGCCCGAGGATATCGGGCTGGATGCGCTGGAAACCCGCGTCCGCGAGAGCCAGATCGAGGAGCTGGTGCTGGCCACCAACCCGACGGTCGAGGGCGAGGCCACCGCACATTACATCGCCGAGCAGCTTCGCGATGTGCAGCACGGTGGGCAGCCGCTCAAGCTGACGCGTCTGGCCTATGGCGTGCCGATGGGCGGGGAGCTTGAATACGTCGATGGCGGCACGCTCAGTCGTGCTTTCAGCGGCCGTCTGCCGTTCACCCTCGGCGAGATCTGATGCGATACCGGTGCCGACGCTGTTCGGCACCGGCATCAAGGCAACTTCGGTAGCAAAGCAGCTTCGGTATCAAAGCAACTACAGCAGCACGTCTGCGGGCGTGGTGGTCAGGAACCACCACGCCCGCGGTCGTTTACCGCCCGGTGTCTGGCGAGTGCCCGTCACCTTCAATTCCCGCTTGCCCGGGCAAGCCTGTCACCACGAGATTTCCTTGCTGATGAGTGATCAACCCGCCACCGCACTGCTGTCAGAACTCGATTTCGAGGCCGTCTGGGTCGAGACCCCCGAGGCGCTGGCCGCTGCCTGTGCAGAACTGGAAGGCGCCGATTGGCTGGCGTTGGACACCGAATTCATCCGCGAGTCGACCTTCTTCCCGATTCCGGCACTGGTGCAGCTGATGGCCGCCCGTGACGGCGAGCTGCCCGGTGCGGACGGCAAGACGCCGCGCATCTTCCTGATCGACCCCACCGTGGTGCCGGCCAGCGAGGCGCTCAAGCGTCTGCTGGGGGCAGAGGGTCCGCTCAAGCTGCTGCACGCCTGTGGCGAGGACATGGAAGTCTTCCTGCGCTGGGCGGGCGTGGCGCCGACGCCGCTGATCGATACCCAGATCGCCGAAGGCCTGACCGGCGGCGAAGCCTCAATGGGCTATCAGCGTCTGGTCGAGCGCGTGGTGGGCGTCACCGTGCCCAAGGAAGAGACGCGTTCCAACTGGCTCAAGCGCCCCTTGAGTCAGGCGCAGTGCGATTACGCCGCGCTGGACGTGCTGTTCCTGCCGCAGGTGTGGTCCGAGCAGCGTGATGCATTGCTCGAGTTGGACCGCATGGCGTGGCTTGAAGAGGATTGCCGGGACCCGGGCAGCAGCGGCGGTGCCACGCCGGACCCGGAGTACTGGAAGCGTCATCGCAGCCTGTGGAAGCTCTCGCCGCGTGGCCTGGCCGCCTGGCAGGTGCTGTGTGACTGGCGCGAGGAGCAGATTCGTCTGCGCGACGTGCCGCGTTCACGCCTGCTGGCCGATGCGCAGCTGTTCGGGATCTGCGAGCGACTGCCGACCAATCGCTTCGAGCTGGCCAAGGTCGATGGCATGCATCCGCCGCAGATCAAGCGCCACGGGGACACCGTGCTGACGCTGCTCAAGGACGTGGCGATGCTCGATGACAGTCAGCTGCCGCGCGTGCCGCCGTCGCCGTTGGCGCCGGAGTGGAAGAACTGCATGAAGCGCCTCAAGCGTGAGGTCAATGCGGTGGCGGAGGCACAGCAGCTCAAGCCTGAGATTCTCGGCAAGCGCCGTGACATGGAAGCGCTGGTGATCGCCGATTACGAGGGCGAGCCGCTGCCCTTGGCGCAGGGCTGGCGTGGTGAGCTGCTGGCCGCGCGCCTGGCCAAGGCGCTCGAGAGCTGACGCTCGCCGCTTTCGTGGGCCAGACTGCAAGGGGCATGCGCGAGGCTCGCGCAGCCTGGCCTGCCAGCAACACAGGTCAGAAACAGGCCAGAAACCGGTAGTGAGCTCTCGGGTCATGCCCGTGACGCGAGAGCCCGCTGATGCGCGCAAGCGCTGCAAGATGATGGGTAGCCCGATGACAGACGACAAGATGATCTGCGAGATCTACAAGAGCGCCAAGAAGGACGAGATGTATCTCTACGTCGAGAAGGCGCGTGGACTCAAGGATGTGCCGGAATCCCTGCTGGGCATCTTCGGCACGCCGACCCCTTTGATGACACTGCTGATTCGTGCCGACAAGCCGCTGGCGCGCGTTGCCAGCACCACGGTGCTCGAGAAGATTCGCGAGCAGGGCTTCTATCTGCAGATGCCGCCGGCCAAGGAAAATCTCCTCAAGGAGATTGGCGTGACGCCGCCGGAAACGCATTACTGACGCCCTGTCCGGCAGACAAGACCGTACTGATGAAACGACCCTGCTGCCCGGCAGGGCGAGGAGAGCAAGATGAGCGATGTTCCGCAGCCTGACGGCGGAAAGCGTGAGCGTTTCTGGGAGCGCCACGCACTCTCGGAGCTGAATACCGCCGAGTGGGAGGCGCTGTGCGATGGCTGTGGCCAATGCTGCCTGCTCAAGTTCGAGGATGAAGACAGTGGCGATATCGCGGTACTCGATGTCGCCTGTCGTCTGCTGGATGTGCGCAAGGTCAGCTGCCGCGATTATCCCAATCGCGCCACGCGCGTGCCGGGCTGCATCCCGCTGGATGTCGAGACGGTGGGCAAGCTGCGCTGGCTGCCGGAAACCTGCGGCTATCGTCGCCTGAATGAAGGCCGTGAGCTGCCCGAATGGCACCCGCTGTTGACCGGGGATGCCAAGAGCGTCAAGCGCGCCGGGGTCTCGGTGTCACGCTTCGCCGTCTCCGAGGTATCGGTGCGCCAGCAGGACCTGGAAGACCACATCATCGCGATCATCGATCCCGAGAGCTGAGACGCGCCGCGGGCGCGTGTCAGATTTCAGGTGGATGTCTTTAGAAAGCGCAGCTCTATGAGCTGCGCTTTCTTGTTTCTGACATTCTGTATCTGGCATTCCGTGCCTGACATTTCGAGTCAGGCATTTCGAGTCAGGCATTCAGTGGCCTTGTATTTGACGCCTCTGACCCTCAGTCACGGCTTGATCTGCTAGATACGATAATTTGCATAAGCTGATTTTGATGAGCTGATTTGCATGGCCGAGGCGGGTGCACGCACTCGGCCGCGCAATGTCTGGTTGTAAATAAATGAACGTTCATTTATTTTGTGAGGATTCGCTCAAGACCAGATCAGACTAGAACTGACCAAAACAGACCAGAACAGACCAGAACAGACCAGAGGCAGACGGGCCATGCGCCATCGTGATGAACACAAGCAGCAGGCGTTGCTGGAAGCCACGCTGCATGAGGTGGCCGAGCATGGTTTTGCCGTGACCTCCGTGGCGCGCATCGCGCGTGCCGCCGGCATGTCGCCCGGCACGCTCTATCTCTACTACCGCGGCAAGGATGACCTGCTGGAGGCGACCTTTCGCGAGGTCAGCCGGCGCATCATCGCGGTCGCCATCGAGGCCTTCCAGGCCGAGCCGGCAGAGGCATTCGAGGCCGAGCCGTCAACGCTGTCGCCGGCCGCCCAGCAGCTGAAGTCGGCACTGTGTCGGGTGTGGAATGCCCTGGTGGCGCTGGGGCGCCGTCAGCCTGCGTTGTTCCTCTTTCACGATCAGTTTCTGCACTCTTCCCATATGCAGGACGCCCTGAGGGTGGCCAATCAGGAGCGCGCCGCGCCCTTGCTGGACGCCTTCGCGCTGGGCCAGCAGTCCGGCATCCTCAAGCAGATCGATCTCGCCCTCATCGAGGTGTTCATGTTCCGGTCGATCTACAGCCTGCTGCAGGGCTCCAGTTGCCAGTTGCCGGCCATCAGTCATGCCAGCTTCGACCAGGCCTTCGAGATGGCCTGGGACGCGATCGCGCTTCGCCAGTGAGGGCAGCCAGCCCCGAAGCGCGCACGCCGGACAGATGACAGATTTTCGCTTGTGCCATTTTATTCCAACGACTCAAGGGCCCGCTGATGAAACTTCGACCTGGTGCCAAGCCACACCTGCGTACTCCTTTCGCCTGGCGGGGAGGCCGCGTCCTTCAGCTGTTCGCCGGACTCGTGCTGGCCCTCGGGCTTGCGGCCTGCAGCGAGGAAGAGGCGCCGCTGGAGAAGCAGAAGGTGCATCCGGTCAAGTTGCTGTCGCTGTCGGATGAAGGCGGCGGTGTCATCCAGCGCTACCCCGGTGTGGTCGAGGCCTCGGAGCGCTCCAACCTGTCGTTCCGTATCGGCGGTGAGCTGCGTGAACTCAAGGTCCAGGCCGGTCAGGAGGTCGAGAAGGGCGAGCTGATCGCGCGCCTGGATGATCGCGATGCCAGAAGCGAGCTCAACAATGCCCGCTCCAGCTTCAATCTGGCGCAGGCGACCTACAAGCGCATGAAGTACTCGGTGGAGAAGGGCGCCATCAGTCGGGCGCGCTTCGATGAGGCGCAGGCCGAATTCCAGTCAGCGCAGGCCCAGTATTCCCAGGCGCAGGACCAACTTAGCTACACCTATCTCAAGGCACCCTATAACGGGGTGATCGCGCGCGTGCCGGTGGACAACTATCAGGTGGTCGCCGCTCAGGAAACCATCGCCGTGCTGCAGCAGCCGGGTCAGATCGACGTGATCTTCAACATGCCGGAGCGTCAGGTGCGCGCCATCGATCGTGAGCGTGCCGAGGCCGGGCGCCTTGAGGATGCCGCCCTGGCCTGGGTGCGCTTCGGCAGTGGCGAGTCGCGCTATCCGGCCCGTTACAAGGAGCACGACACCAGCGCCAGCGAGGGCTCGCTGAGCTATGAAGTCACCCTGACGCTGCCGGAGCCGCAGGACATCACCGTGCTGTCAGGCATGAGCGCCACCGTGGAGCTGGACATGCAGCAGCTGACGGCGGCGACCCAGGGCCAGTGGCGCGTGCCGATCGAGGCGGTGGTCACTCAGGAGGAAAGCCCGAACCAGGCCGTGGTGTGGCGCTATGTGCCCAAGGGCGGTGACGCTCAGGTGAGCGAAACGATCAACGAGGACGCCGGCAAGAGCGAGGGCAAGCAGCAGGAAGCTGGCGCCCAGGGCACCGTCGAGGCCGTGCCGGTCACGGTACTGCAGGCCACCGGCGAAGGGCTGGTGATCACGGGAGAACTGAGTGCCGGTGACCGTCTGGTCACCGCGGGCGCCAGTCGCATGGAAGCCGGGGAGCCTGTGCGTCCCTGGGTCAAGGAAGCGGGGCTCTGATCCATGGTCGATTATTTCCTGAGACACAAGGTCATCAGCTGGATGGTCGTGTTGCTGCTGTCGGTGGGTGGCGTGACCTCCTTCTTCGGCCTCGGCCAGCTGGAATTTCCCGAGTTCACCATCCGCAACGCGGTGGTGATTACCCAGTATCCGGGCGCGACGCCCAAGCAGGTGGAAGAGGAAGTCACGCTGCCGCTGGAGAAGGCGATCCAGCAGATTCCCAATCTCAAGCGCGTCAGCTCGGTCAACAGCTCCGGGCTTTCCCAGATCACGCTGGAGCTCGAGAGCAGCGTGCGCGA
This sequence comes from Cobetia amphilecti, assembly GCF_020217465.1. Classification (GTDB taxonomy): domain Bacteria; phylum Pseudomonadota; class Gammaproteobacteria; order Pseudomonadales; family Halomonadaceae; genus Cobetia; species Cobetia amphilecti. Next base: position 3,275,672 of record NZ_CP084115.1, on the reverse strand, counting down.
AGGCGAGATGCAGCAGTACTGGGATCTGCTGCGCCGCAAGATCAATGACGCCCAGTCGAGCCTGCCGCCCGGCAGTGGCTCCTCGATCGTCAATGACGACTTCGGCGATGTGTTCGGGCTGCTCTACAACCTGAGCGGCAAGGGCTATTCGGCGCATGATCTCGAGGACCAGGCCGACTTCCTGCAGCGCGAGCTGACGCTGGTGGAGGGGGTAAAGAAGGTCTCCATCGTCGGCGCGCGCAGCGAGCAGGTCATCGTCGCGCTGGATCGTGATCGCATGCAGGCGCTGAACATCTCGCCGGATCAGCTCGCCAACCTGCTCAATGCCCAGAACGTGGTCGGCGACGCCGGACGGATCCGTCAGAACGGCCTGTCGCTGGAACTGCAGCCAAGTGGCGAGTTCCAGAGCGTGCAGGACCTGGAGCGTCTGGTGGTCGGTCGTCCCGGCAATGGTGGCCTGATTCGTCTCGGCGATATCGCCTCGGTCAGCCGCGAGTACACCGAATCGCCGTCGCGCCTCTATCACACCGATGGTGAGACGGCGCTGTCGCTGGGCATCTCGTTCGCCTCTGGCGTCAATGTGGTCGAGGTCGGTGCGCTGGTCGACAAGCGTCTTGGCGAGCTTGAGTCGCGCATGCCGCTGGGCATGGAGCTGACCACGGTCTATCACCAGCCCCAGGTGGTGGATGAGGCGGTGTCCGGCTTCTTGATCAACCTGGCCGAGGCCGTCGGCATCGTGATTCTGGTGCTGCTGGTATTCATGGGCGTCAAGAGCGGCGTGCTGATGGGGCTGGTGCTGTTGATCACCATTCTCGGCACCTTCGTGATGATGTCGATTCATGGCATCGAGCTGCAGAAGATCTCGCTGGGGGCCTTGATCATCGCGCTGGGCATGCTGGTGGATAACGCCATCGTGGTCACCGAGGGCATGTTGATCGGTCTCAAGCGCGGCAAGACCAAGCGCCAGGCCGCTTTCGAGGTCGTCAACCAGAACCGCATGCCGCTGCTGGGGGCCACGGTGATCGCGATCACCGCCTTCGCGCCCATCGGTCTGTCGCCGGATGCCACCGGCGAGTTCGTCGGGTCATTGTTCTGGGTGCTGTGCTACTCGTTGCTGTTGAGCTGGATCACCGCCCTGACGCTGACACCGTTCTTCTTCGACATGTTCTTCCGCGAAGCGCGGGAGACGGCAGGCAGCGACACGGACGAGAATCAGGAGGAAGACCCCTATCGTGGCGTCATCTTCCGTGGCTTCCGCAGCCTGCTGAGCTGGGCGATTCGCCTGCGCTGGCTGACCCTGGGGGGCGCGGTGGCGTTGCTGGTGGCGGCCGTGATGAGCTTCGGTCAGGTCAAGAATGCCTTCTTCCCGGATGCCTCGACCCCGCTGTTCTTCGTCGATGTCTGGATGCCGGAAGGCACCGATGTGCTGGCGACGGAAGCGCGCATCGCGGACCTTGAGCAGCAGGTGCTCAAGATGGACAAGGTCAATCATGTCACCAGCGTCACCGGCGGGGGCGCCCAGCGCTTCACGCTGACCTACTCGCCGGAAGACAGCTATGCCAGCTTCGGGCAGCTGATCGTCGAGACTCAGGACCGGGCCAGTCGCGAAGCGCGCATGGAGGAGGTGATACGCCTGGTGCGCGCCGAGTATCCTGAAGTCGAGTACAAGGTGCAGGCGTTGCAGGTCGGCCCCTCGGCCAAGGCGAGTCTCGAGGCGCGCCTCTACGGCGAAGACCCCGCAGTGCTGCGTCAGCTGGCAGGCAAGGTGCGTAGCGTCTTCGAGGAGGAGCCGCTGGCCGACAGCATCCGTCTGTCATGGCGCAATCGCGTCAATCGCATCGAGCCCGAATTCCTGGATGATCAGGCGCGGCGTGTCGGCGTGACGCGTGACTCGTTGCATCAGGCGCTGCTGATCAACAGCGACGGCGAGAGCGTCGGTGTCTATCGCGAAGGCTCCGAGCTGATCCCGATCCTGCTGCGCGGTGAAGAGCGTCAGCGCTTCGACCTCGATACCCTGGCGAGCCTCAACGTCTGGAGCGATGAGCAGGAGACCTACGTGCCGGCGGGCTCGGTGATGGGGCCGCTCGAGACCGAGCTGCGCGACCCGCTGATCAAGCGTCGCGATCGTCAGCGCATGCTGGCGGTCTACGCCGAGCCCATGCCGCTGTCCGGCGAAACGGCCGCCAGCGTGCTGGGGCGTATCCGTCCCAAGATCGAGGCCATCGAGCTGCCCGAGGGCTATCACCTGGAGTGGGGTGGCGAGTACGAAACCTCATCCGAAGCTCAGGAGGCGCTGTTCTCCTCGCTGCCGATGGGGCTGCTGGGCATGTTCGTGATCACGGTGCTGCTGTTCTCCAACCTGCGTCAGGCGCTGGCCATCTGGTCCATCGTGCCGCTGACGCTGATCGGTATCGTCAGTGGTCTGATCGTGTTCGGCGCGCCGTTCACCTTCATGGCGCTGCTCGGCACCTTGAGCCTGATCGGCATGGTGCTCAAGAACGCCATCGTGCTGGTGGAGGAGATCAACGTGCAGCTCGATGAGCAGGAGGATCGCTTCCAGGCGGTGGTGCAGGCGGCCGTCAGTCGTGTACGGCCGGTGTCGATGGCGGCCATCACCACCATGCTGGGCATGATTCCGCTGTTCCCGGATGCCTTCTTCTCGAGCATGGCGGTGGTGATCGTGTTCGGGCTGGGCGTGGCGACCCTGCTGACGCTGGTGGTGCTGCCGGTGGCGTACTGCGCCTTCTTCCGCATCCCGACCGGCAACAAGTCCATGAAGACATCCTGATGTGATGATAATGCGGTAATCTTGGTCTGCGCAGTCGCGGCCACCCACACCATGACGCCCGATGACAGTGCCTTTGTCATCGGGCGTCATGGTGTGGTTCGTGCTCGCTATCCTGCGTGAGGGGCATCGCCGCAAGCCCCTTTCCGTTACACTATGCGCCGCCGGTTGCGAGTTGCCCGGTCGCAAGTGTTGCGTCAGTCGAATCCTATCGAGTCGTGAGGTGTGCCTTGGTCGAACCCCTGAGTGCCTGGTGGGGGCAACAGCTGGTGTTGTGCGGTTGGGGTTTCAGTGCAGCGCCGGAAACGGTGTGGACACCGGCCCAGGCGTGCGCGCGTCTGAAGGCCCAGGAAGTCCCGGATGCGGGCGAGTTGGGATGGCGTCTGCTGGAGGCCTTCCCCAATGACACCCCGGACCCGCTGCACCAGTTGGAGGCGTTGGAATTGCTGGCGCTGGCACGTACCGCCGGCTGGCTGTCAGAGGCGCGCACGCGTGCCTGGCTGATACGTCTGCTCACGGCGATCGGCGGGCGTTTCGCCTCGCTGGATGACTGGCTCAAGGCCCTGGCTCATTCGCGCAGCGATGCGGGCTGGACGCGAGGCGATGATGGCTTCTTCGAGGCCAGCCTCGCGTTGTCTCAGTTGGAGCACGAAGACGCCGGCGTCACCTGGCCGCGTCTGCAGGAAGCGCTGGAGGCACAGCCTCCGGTGGCGGTTACTGAGCTCTGGCCTCAGGGCGAGCGCGACCGGGTCTGGATGGCGCGCGCCATCTTCTCGCCGTGGCTCGGCGGTCAGACATTGACCACCGATGACAGCGGCCCGCACGAGGACGGTGCCAGCGGTTTTGACGCCGCGGCGCACTGGCCGGACGTCACGCGCTGGCTGGCCGAGACCTGGGCGATCACCGGGCGTGATGAGCTGATTCGACTGCTGCTGTGGCTGGCCTCGCAGGGGCATCGCTATGGCTGGGACATCGACAGCGCACGCCTGATGACGGCCAGCGACAGCGAGCGTGCCAAGTGGCTGGATGAGCTGGAAGCGGATGCGGCTCAGGAAGAGGCCGAACGCAAGACGGAAGGGCGCAAGGGCGCCCCCGCGCATGCCTCCTCCAGCATCGACGTCGCCGATGGCGGGCTGGAAAAGCCCCCGTCACCGACGGCCTATGGCGAGCTGCTGCTGCAGTATCTCGATCGTGGCGAGCCGTTGGAATTCGCCGCCTGGGACTGGCTGCGTCTGGTCGATCTCGCCTTCGCCGGGCTATGTGCCGGCTGGCTGAGTCGTGAGGAGGGCGAGGACTTCGCCGCCCACGGCATCGACCTGCTGGTGCGCCGCTATGCCGACTGGCAGGGCGTGGCCCGCGCCTATCAGCGCGGTCGCAGTCTGTTCGAGGGTGTCGATCTGACCCGCGACACCGAGAGTGACTGGCGTCCGCTGATGGCGTCGCCGCTGACGCCGCTGCGTTGCGAGCTGCATGCGCTGCTGCCTGCCGCCCGGCGTGAGCGCTGCCGTGCGGCGATTCGTGCGTGGCGCAATGACAGCCGCCACTGGGTGCTGGCCATCGCCAGTATCCGCGAGCCGGACCTGCTCTATCGTCAGGGGCTTGTCGCCGAGGTCGATGCGGCGCGCCGCGAAGAGGCACGCCAATATCTCAACGAGACGCTGGCGCTGGACACCCGCGATGGCGTGCAGGGCATGGCGCGCTTCTGGCTGCCGGCGCAGGCGCATCATCTCAACCAGCTGGCCGCCGATGCCGCGCGTGGTGCCTTGCCCGACGCCCAGACGCCCTTCGGGCGTGCCGATGCCGTCGAGCTGGAACGCCGACAGCGTCTGGCCGTCTGTCATCGCTATCCCGCCAGCGTGGTGATGGCCGAGAAGTACGCCTTCTACCTGCTGATGGTCCAGGACAGCGGTGATTTCCCGGCCGATGAGCTGGCCCAGTGTGCCGAGCGTCTGCGCAGTGCCCTGTGCCGCTACTATCCGGACGCCATGCGTCTGCTGGAAGCTTGGGCGGTGTGGGAATCCGCGGTGCCGGAACTCGAGGATCATCCGCTGGTCAACGAGATCCGCTGGCATCTCGATGACCCCGGCAGCCTGTTCCATTGGCTCGACTGGCGCGCCAGCGACTGGCAGGAGCCGGGGCTGCGTCCGAGTCTGGATCGCTTCACGGCGCTGGCGCTGAGCGGTCCGCTCAATACGCCGTGCTGGGGTGAGCCGATGGTCGAGTACGGGCGGGGCGTCGAGGAACTCAGCGGCTGGCTCGAAGGTCATTATGGTCTCGCCAATGCCGAGGCGCTCAAGGGCTTCCTCGACTTCCTGCGCGATGCCGGTGATCGGGATGAATACCAGATCAATTACGGCCCTTACACCCTCAATCGCGCCCGTCTCGACAATGAGATCGACGTGCTGGAAAGCGCCGAGCGCGGCGATGATGAGCAGGTGCATCTGGACCGTCTGCGTCGCGTCAGGGACAACGAGGCGCGCTGCAACGAGCTGGACATGGCGGCGTGGGACATCGCCCAGATGGTGGACCTCGCGATTGCCGGGCGCCAGCTGGGCTGGCTGGACGACGCGACCTTCACCGCCTATCTGGACAGCGCCTATGCAATGGCGCGCGACCACTACGGCAGCTGGAAGGAATATGCCCGGGGACTGTTCGCCGGCTATGCCTTCTTCATGGGCGACACCGACCAGCGTGACAGCTTCCTGCGCGGCTTCCGCGATGCGCTCATCCAGTGGTTGACGGCGGCGCCACCGCTGGCCGGTGCCTGGTCAAGTCTCGACTTCCCGGGCGCGCGCCCGGGGCATTGGCCGGCGTTGCATCTGGATGTGCTGAGCGGAGACGCTCGCACGTTGCACTGAGCGGGATTCAATTCAGGTTGGGTGAGCGGCAGGGGGGCACTTTCTCTGATGCTTTGGTCTAACTTGTGCGGCAATGGCATACGGTTTGCGGAAACATGAACTACTATCCTGCGAACGAATTGAGTTTGTCATCTGACTGTCGTCATCGTGTTGCAATGTGTGCTGCTGCCTGATCCGGCCCACCTTGTCAGATAGTCGCCGTGTTACCCCTGATCGATCAACGATCATCGTCATGCATCAATGGTTATCGCCGTCCGCAAGCGCTGCTCACCTTCACCCTTCCAGCGCCGGGCCCACGACGAGGAATGCTGGATGCGCCACGCGTTATTATGCTGTTTTCTGATCCTGCCACTGGGTGTGGCAGGCTGTGCCAGTCACTCAACACCGTCCAATGATGTGGCCTACTACGATGTGGACCTGCCGGAACTGCCGAAGCTCAAGCGCTATCGCCAGTCCGCGTCCCAGCCGGCCGCCGAGTCGCAGGACTACGCCATGTCAGGGCCGAGCATCCGCGATGTCCTGCTTGAAGAGCATGACCGCTGGGCCGGGACGCCCTATCGTCTGGGGGGAACCAACTCCCGCGGCATCGATTGTTCCGCCCTGATGCAGCATGTCTTCAGTGATGGCTTCGGCATCGATCTTCCGCGCACCACCACCGACCAGGTGAAGCGTGGCAAGCGCATCGACAAGTCGCAGCTCAAGCCGGGTGATCTGGTCTTCTTCCGTCCCTCGCGTCGCTACAACCATGTGGGGGTCTACGTCGGCAACGGCTACTTCCTGCATGCCTCCACCTCGCGTGGCGTGAAGCTGTCGCGACTCGACAATGTCTATTGGTCCCAGCACTACTGGCAGTCGCGTCGCCCGATGCCCTACGAGGCCATGCAGATGAAGCTGGCCATGCGCAGTCAGTGAGCCGATCACGCTGGCACTGAAACAGACAAGCGCTGACACAGACAAGCCCTTGAATAGACAGGCCCTTGAATAGACAAGTGTCTTCTTCGACATCACCCGGCCCTGGCCGGGTGATGTCGTTTATGAGCCCCGGCAAATGTCAGCCACTGCTCAGGAAGGGGGCTTCAGCGTAGTGCTGCTTGCCTGATCATCAGCGCTCAAGGCATCCGGGGCGAGCCTCCCGGCCGCCGAGTGTTCAATGACGAAATCGACCAGCGCCTGCTCGGCACGTGACAGGCCGCGCTCGCGGCGCCAGGCGAGTGACAGCTCAAGCCAGGCGGGCTCATCGAAGGAGACGGCGGTCAGGTTGTTCTCTTCACGGTCATCCTCGACCACACGCTTGAGGAAGGTGGTGATCCCGAAGCCACGCGCGACGATCGCCTTGTTGAGGGCGATCAGGTTCGATTCGAAGGCGATGCTCGGCGCGAGACCATGCTGGCTGGCCAGGCGCTCGATGAAGTCGCGATGGAAGTAGCCGCGCTTGAAGACCACCAGCTCCTCGGCGAAGAACTCCTCGACGCTGATCTGCGTGCGGGCGGCCAGCGGATGATCGTTCGCCAGGCAGACCACCATTTCCTCGCTCAGGAAGTGGCGTCGAATCAGGCCGTGGGTGTCGGTGCCGAGCTGATCCTCGACGATGACGCCCAGGTCCAGCTCGGCATTGTCGATCATTCGGCGCAGGCTCAGGGTGCCGCCCTCGATCACGCTGAGCTTGATGTCGGGATAGCGTGCCTTGAATGCCATCAACAGGGGCGGGAAGTAGTAGGAGCCGAGCATCGAGGAGACGCCGATGCGCACCTCGCCCTTGACCAGCCCCTCGAGCTCCGCCATCGCCAGTGCCGCGCGCTGTGCCTGTTGCAGTAGGGGCCGGGCATGCTCGAGCAGCGTATCGCCGGCCGGTGTCAGGCGCAGACCGCGTGAGCCCCTGACCAGCAGTTGCGTGCCCAGCCGGCTTTCGAGCCCGGCGATCGACTGGCTGACCGCTGACTGGGCCAGGCTGAGTGCCTGAGCGGCAGTGGTGAAGCTCTGGTGCTCGACGACACTGACGAATATCTCCAGTGCACGCAGATCGAAGGGCAGTTTCATCGCGGGGTCCTGTTGATCGCGAAGTCCTTTATCAGCGCTGCTTCCTCTCGGCGCAGTTTGCGACATCCCTGTGTCGCCGTTGTCATCAGCTTTGCTGATGGCCAGCATCATGTCGAGCTATTTTACTGATGCGAGCGCGCGGCGCAGACTGGCGCCATCCCCATGCTTGATTGAGTGCAGGTACCTGATGGCTTCATCGCTTTCCGCGTCTTCTTCCCCCGATTCCGCCGCCTCGGTTTCCGCCACACAGTCCGAGCTGCCCGAGCCGCTCAAGGCGCGCGGGCGTGACTGGCGGCGCATGACCCAGGCGCTGTGCCTGGGCTCCTTCGTGGTCTTCATCAACCTCTATCTGGTGCAACCGCTGCTGCCGCTGCTGGCGACGGATCTGGGCCTGAGCTCGCTGCAGGCGAGTCTGTCCCTGTCGGTGAGCACCCTGACGCTGGCTATGGCACTGCTGGTGTTCGGCCCGCTGTCCGATGCGCTGGGGCGGCGGCGTATTCTGCTGTGGACCCTGGCCGGCGGGGTGGCCTGTTCAGGGCTGGCACTGTTCGCCGAGGGCTTCTGGTCGCTGCTGGCGGTGCGCGCGCTGCAGGGCTTTCTGCTCGGCGGCCTGCCGGCGGTGGCAGTGGCGTACATGAGTGACGAGATGGAGCAACCCGCCTTGATGGTGGCGGTGGGGCTCTACATCAGTGCCAATTCGCTGGGCGGCATCTCGGGGCGGGTCGCGGGGGGCGTGATCGCGGAGCACTGGGGCTGGCAGGCCAGCTTCGCCGCTATCGGCGGCGTCAGCCTGCTGGTGCTGGGGGCGTTATGGCAGCTGCTGCCGCGCCAGAGACGCTTCGTCGCCCAGCCGCTCAAGCTGAGCAGCATGCTGGCAGGTCTGGGTCGCCATCTGCGCAATCCTCGTCTGTGGCCGGTGTTCCTGCTCGGTGGGCTGAATTTCTTCATCTTCGTCAATCTCTACAGCTACATGACCTTCCGGCTGAGTGAGGCGCCCTGGTCGCTCAGCAGTCAATGGCTGGGGCTGTTGTTCCTGACCTATCTGGCGGGCACCTTCGGCGCCTCCCAGTCTGGCCGGCTGGCACGGCGTCTGGTACCGGGAGGTGCGGCTGAGGACGGCGAGGCCGCGCTGGCGATCGCTCAGCGACGCGGTCAGGCACTGACCATGATGCTGGGCACCGGCATCGTGATGCTCGGCACGCTGCTGACGCTGAGTCACTCGCTGATCGGCATGTTGATCGGCCTGAGTCTGAATGCCTTCGGCTTCTTCCTCGCGCATGCCACAGCTTCAGCCTGGGTCGGGCGCAATGCCGAGGGCGCGCGGGCCAGTGCCAGTGCGCTGTATCTGACCGCCTACTATCTGGGCGCGAGTCTCGGCGGCTTCTGGCTGGAACCCTTCTGGCAGGCTGCCGGCTGGCCCGGGGTGGTCATGGCCAGCGTACTGGTGCTGGCGGTGACCTTCTCGCTGGCGATCCTGTGCTGGCGCCGGGCCACCACGCAGTATTGAGCCTGAGAGCAGGGTTGATGGAAGATCAGAGAGCAGAGCAGACCGCAGAATAGAGAGCAGGGCACGTAAATCAGAGCATGCAACTGAAAACGGCTCGCCAGATGGCGAGCCGTTGTCGTTCAGAGGGCCTGGAGGGCGAGATCAGTGCGCGGGCGCGTCGTCACCCCAGATCTCTTCCAGACGATCATCGCGGCCACAGCCGGCGCGGTAGAAGCGATAACGCACCGGGTTCTTCTTGTAGAAGTCCTGATGGTAGTCCTCGGCCGCATACCAGGGCCCTGCCGCCTCGATCTCGGTGGCGATGCCTTCGGGGAATCTGTCCTTCAGCGCATCGCGACTGGCCTCTGCCGCGTCACGCTGGGCCTCATCGAGGGGATAGATGCCGCTGCGGTACTGGGTGCCGGCATCACAGAACTGGCGGTCCACCGCGACCGGGTCGATGTTGTGCCAGAAGACCTCCAGCAGGGTGTCGTAGCTGACCTTTTCCGGCTCGTAGACCACCTTGACCGCTTCGGTATGCCCGGTGCCGCCCGCGGAGACCTGCTTGTAGGTCGGGTTGTCCTGTTCGCCCGCGGTATAGCCGGAGGTGGTCGAGATCACACCCTCAAGCTTGTCGAAGGGGCCTTCCATGCACCAGAAGCAGCCACCGGCGAAGATGGCGACTTCCTGGCCCTGAGCGACACCCTCGGCGACGCCCTTGGGCGCTGTCTGCGGGTCGAAGGCATGGGCGTGGCCGACAAGCAGCAGGCCGCCGAGGAGGCTTGCCAGTGGCGTGAGACGTCTGATCGCAGGGAAGGGGATTCGCGTGTATCGGGTCATGGTGTCTCCGGGAAAGGCGTCATTCCTTCGAGATGAGTACACGGAAATCTCCATGTCTCGGTGAGCCGTGAGGTGACTGGCGCTGTTGAGTCCTCACTGCCTGTATAGGTTTCTACGCGAATAAACGTGGGATGGATGCGAACATGCAGAATGAAACGTTACCGTTGTCGTGATCAAGCCACTGCCATTCACTCCGCTACGCGAATCAGTGCATCCAGTCAGCGACATGCCTCGTAAGGACACGGTACATCCCAATGACATGCCCATGACGGCAGGAATCGAAAAGGAAATCGCCAGTGAATAAACGCAAGTTACTGCTTCTGGGCGCCATCGTCGCTGCCATCGTGGTCTTCTTTGCCAGCGGGGCACAGGATTACTTCACTCTGCAGAGCCTCAAGGCCAGCCAGTCCGAATTCCAGGCGTTGTTCGCGGAATCACCGTACAAGGTCGCGGGCACCTTCTTCGTCGTCTACGTGGCGATGGCGGCGCTTTCACTGCCCGGTGCAGCACTGCTGACGCTGCTGGGTGGCGCGCTGTTCGGCTTCGGCTGGGGGCTGCTGCTGATCTCCTTCGCCAGCACCATCGGTGCGACGCTGGCCTTCCTGATTTCCCGCACTCTGCTGCGCGAGAGCATCGAGAAGCGCTTCCGCCGTCAGCTGGAATCCCTCAACCGTGGCGTCGAGCGCGAAGGCGGCTTCTATCTGTTCACGCTGCGCCTGGTGCCGGTCTTCCCGTTCTTCATCGTCAATCTGGTGATGGGCCTGACCCGCATGCGCGTGGTCACCTTCTACGTGGCAAGCCAGCTGGGCATGCTGGCGGGCACCGCCATCTACGTGAACGCCGGGCGTGAGCTGGGCCAGCTGGAATCCCTGTCCGGCATCCTCTCGCCGGGGCTGATCGCCTCCTTCATCGCGCTGGGCCTCTTCCCGCTGATCGCCAAGAAGATCGTCGGCGTGCTGCGCAAGCGCAAGCAGCAGGCGGCCTTCGACAAGCCGAAGACCTTTGATTACGACATGGTCGTCATCGGTGCCGGTTCCGCCGGGCTGGTCACCAGCTATATCGCCTCTGCCGTGAATGCGCGTGTCGCGCTGATCGAGCGCCACAAGATGGGCGGTGACTGCCTCAATACCGGCTGCGTGCCCTCCAAGGCGCTGATTCGTGCCGGGCGTGCGGCTCATGAGATTCGTCAGTCCCAGCGCTTCGGGATCACCGCCAACGAGCCGGAAATCGATTTCGCCAAGGTGATGGGCCATGTGCATGACGTGGTCGAGAGTGTCGAACCGCATGACAGCATCGAGCGTTACGAAGGCCTCGGCGTGGAAGTGCATACCGGCAACGCCAGACTCAGGACGCCCTGGGAAGTGGAAGTCGATGGTCGCGTGCTGACCACGCGCAACGTGGTGATCGCCACTGGTGCCCGTCCGCGTGTGCCAGCCATCCCGGGCATGGAATTGATCACGCCGCTGACCTCCGAGAACCTGTGGGACCTCAAGGTGCAGCCCAAGCGTCTGGTGGTGCTGGGTTCCGGCCCGATCGGCATGGAACTGGGTCAGAGCTTCGCGCGCCTGGGCAGTCACGTCACCATCATCGAGGGTGCCCCGCGCGTGATGCCGCGTGAAGACGAAGAAGTCAGCGCGCTGATGCACGAGCAGCTGGCCGGTGAGGGCGTCGATTTGCGCGTCAATTCCACCGCCACGCGCATCGAGGTGCTCAAGGACAAGGACAGTCAGCCGATGCGCCATCTGGTCGTGAGTTCTCCCGACGGCGAGGAGAGCTGGATCGAGTTCGATGAGCTGCTGGTGGCCATCGGGCGCGAAGCCAACGTCGAAGGCTTCGGTCTGGAAGATCTGGGCATCGCGGTCTCCGAGCGCGGCACCATCGATGTCTCCGAGTCGCTGCAGACCCTGCAGCCGAATATCTGGGCGTGTGGCGATGTGGCCGGTCCGTACCAGTTCACCCATGCGGCGGGCCACCAGGCGTGGCACGCGGCGGTCAACGCGCTGTTCGGTGGTCTGAAGACCTTCAAGGTCGACTACCGTATCATGCCGATGGTCACCTACACCGAGCCGGAAGTGGCACGTGTCGGCCTCAACGAGACCGAAGCCAAGGCCCAGGGTTACGAGTACGAGGTCACGCATTACGAGATGGGCGAGAGTGATCGCGCGCTGGCCGAGCGTGCGACGGAAGGCTTCGTCAAGGTGCTCACCGAGAAGGGACGCGATCGTATCCTCGGCGTGACGCTGGTCGGTGCCTCGGCAGGGGAGTGGCTGGCCGAATTCACCATGGCGATGAAGCATGGCATCGGTCTCAACAAGATCCTGTCCACCATCCATCCGTATCCGACGCTGTCCGAGGCCAACAAGGCCGCGGCGGGCATGTGGAAGAATGCCCACAAGCCGGAAGGCGTGCTCAAGGTGCTCGACCGTTACTTCACCTGGCGCCGCAACGGCCGCTTCGAGCCGACCAAGACCCTCAAGGCAAATGCTGCCGAGCGGACTGTGGCTGTCGAAAAACAGTAATCGCTGAATCATGCCGCGGGCCTGCAGGTGCAGGGTCGCGGCATTTTTCCATCAGGAGAAGCCCTTCATGAAGACGAATCATCTGGCGGGTCGCCGTCGTGCCCTGGCGCTGATGGGCGGCTCGCTGGTCTTGCTGGCCGGCGTCACTACCAGTCCCTGGGCCGCTTCTCTGGCGTATGCCGCAGACGCGCAGGCCGGGCGCGCGACCCCTGAGCTCGCCTCGCTCGAGTGGCAGGTGATCGCCGAGCGCGCGCGCGGTCAACGCATCGACTTTCATGCCTGGGGCGGCAGTGAGGCGACCAACGCCTATCTGCGCGCCCAGGCCGAGACGGCGGCGGCGCGGCATGGCATCGAGGTGCGCCACGTCAAGATCGCCGATACCGCCGAGAGCGTCTCGACCCTGCTGGCCGAGAAGGCGGCCGGGCGCCGCGACGGCAGCATCGATGTGATCTGGATCAACGGCGAGAACTTCCGTGCGCTCAAGCAGGCCGAGCTGGTGTGGGGGCCCTTCGTCGAGCATCTGCCCAACAGCGACTATCTGCTCGAGGAGATCGGTGCGCGCGATTTCGGACTCGCCACCGATGGTCTGGAGGCGCCCTGGGGGCGTGCGCAGCTGATCTTCATGTATGACACTGCACTGCTGGAATCGCCGCCGCGCTCGATGCAGGCGCTGCTGGAGGTGGCCAGAGAGCATCCCGGGCGCATGACCTATCCGCAGCCGCCCAGCTTCCACGGCACCACCTTCCTCAAGCAGGCCTTGATTGAATTGATGCTAGTAGAGCAGCGCGAGGTGCTGGCATCCCCCGTGGCGAGTGATGCTCAGTTCGCTGAGGTGACCGCTCCGCTGTGGGACTATCTCGATGCGCTGCATCCTTTGATGTGGGCGCAGGGCGAGCGTCAGCCAGCCGGTGCCGAAGAGCAGATGAAGTTGCTGGCTCAGCGCAGCGTGTGGATCGCGCTGACCTTCGTGCCCCAGGAAGTGGCCAACGCCCGTCAGGAAGGGCGGCTGCCACCGACCATCGAGCCGTATATCCATGACGGCGGCACTCTCGGCAATGTGCACTATCTGGCGATTCCGGCCAGTGCACCGCACAAGGCCGCAGCACTGGTGTGGATCAATCAGTTGATGTCCGCCGAGGCCCAGGCTGCCAAGGCCGACCCCTCACGCTGGGGCGATGACACGGTGCTGGATGTCGCCCGCCTGCCGCCGCAAGAGCGCGCCGCCTTCGAGGCCTTGCCGCAGCTGCCCGGCAGCATGTCGCCCGAGGCGTTGGGCACTCCGCTCAGCGAGCCACACCCGAGCTGGACCGATGCGTTGGAGGCCGAGTGGGCGCGACGCTATCGCAATTGACGCAATGGGTCGCTGACCGCTGGCGTGTCGCCCCCGCCACTGGTCATGCACCGCTGACGCCCGCCCGTGTGCTGCGCTGGGGCGTCTTGCTGTTGCTGCTCGGCCCGACGGCGCTGGGGCTGGCTGGACTGGTCGCGCCGGCCTTCGGGCTGTGGCCGACGCTGGGCTTCGAGCAAGTCTCGGCGGTCGCCTGGCAACGCTGGTGGGCCTTGCCCGGGCTGGCGGAGGGCTTTCGACTGACGCTGGTCAGTGGCCTCGGCGGTACGCTGCTGGCGGTGCTGCTGACCATGGGGTGGGTCTCGGCGGCCGCCGGGACTCGCTTCGGTGAGCACATGGAGCGCCTGCTGGCCCCGATACTGGCGATGCCGCATCTGGCTCTGGCGCTGGGGTTGCTGTGGCTGGCCGCCCCGAGTGGCGTGCTGATGCGCCTGCTACTGGCGCCCTTCGAGGTGCTGGTACCGCCGCAGTATCCGCTGCCGGATGCCCACGGCATCTCGCTGGCGGTCGGTCTGGCGCTCAAGGAGGCGCCATTCTTGATGCTGATGGCGCAGACGGCGCTGTCACGCCTGCCGGTCACGGCGCAGCTTCAGGCAGGCCAGGCGCTCGGCTACAGCATCCCTCAGCTGCGCTGGCGCATTCTGATGCCACAGGTGATGCGCGCGATCGCCTTGCCCATTGGCGCGGTGCTGGCCTACTCGCTGGCGGTGGTGGATGTGGCGCAGGTGCTGGGGCCGACACGCACGCCGACGCTGGCGGTGCGCCTGATCGAGCTGTGGCGCGACAGTGACCCGTCGGCGCGCCTGCCGGCGAGTGTCGGCGCCCTGATGCTGGCCCTGCTGGTGATCGGGATGATGGCGCTTGGCGCGGCGCTGGGGCGTGCTCTGCTCACCTGGCATCGCGACTGGGCACTGAGCCATCACCCGGCGCGTGCAAGCCGGCTGGCGCTGGCGAGTGAAGCCCTGTTCGGGCGTGTCGCGCGCGGAGTGCTGGGCGTGGTCACGCTGATCTCATTGCTCGCCTTCGTGGTGATCGGCGTTAAATCGGTGGCCAGAAGCTGGTTCTTCCCTGCGCTGTTGCCGTCTCGCTGGGGCTGGGAGAGTTGGCACCAGGCCCTCGCTGGCCTGGGGGATGCCTTCAGCAACAGCCTGTGGCTGGCACTGCTGGTGGCGACGCTGGCCGTCATCCTCAGCGTGGCGGTGTTCGAGCGTGAACGGGAAAGTGGCCGCCTGCGCGGCTTCGTGGTTTGCCTCTATCTGCCATTGCTGCTGCCGCAGGCCAGCTTCCTGTTCGGTTTTCAGGTCGGCTGGTTGAGCCTGGGGGCCAGCCCCGGTTGGGCGGGAGTGGTGATCGGCCATCTGCTGTTCGCCCTGCCTTACGCCTGGCTGACGCTGGCCGGCCCCTGGGCACGCTTCGATACCCGACTCGAGCAGGCGGCACGCCTGCTGGGGCGTTCACGGCTCGAGGTGCTGATCGGTATCCGCCTGCGCCTGATGCTCAGGCCGCTGGCCATCAGCTGGGCAGTGGCCTTCGCGGTCAGTATCGCGCAGTACGTGCCGACGGTGGTGCTGGGCGGCGGGCGTGTCCCGACCCTGACCACCGAAACCCTAGCGCTGGCGACGGGGGCCGACCCGCGCCTGACCGCGGTGGCCGCCTGCCTGCAGGCCTGTCTGCCGCTGGTGGTCTACCTGCTGGCGCGTGCGGTACCTGCCGGGCGCTCGGTCTCGCCGACGCGCGGCTGAGCGCCTGTCAGGCGCTGGAATGACGATGACCTCAACGACTTCATGGGAGTAGATGCAACATGCTGGACAAGTGGACCTCACGCTGGGTACAGCCGCCTCTGAAACGTCTTGCGAAAAGTGCGGCGGCGCGCGGTCTGCATCCGGATCAGCTGACCCTCGCGGGCTTCGCCATCGGCATGCTGGCGTTGCCGTTGCTGGCTTATGGGCATTTCGGGTTCGCGCTGGTCGCGATCCTGATCAATCGGGTGGTGGACGGGCTGGATGGCGCGCTGGCGCGGCATGCCGGCCTGAGCTCCGATGCCGGTGGCTTTCTGGACATCTGTCTCGATTTCCTGTTCTACGCCGCCGTGGTGGTGGGCTTCGCCCTGGCAGACCCTGGTGCCAATGCGATGGCGGCGGTGGCGCTGCTGTTCGCCTTCGTCGGCACGGGCTCGAGCTTTCTGGCCTTTGCCATCATGGCGGCCAAGCATCAGCTGGAGCGGCCCAATTTCACGCGCAAGGCCTTCTATTATCTGGATGGCCTGACCGAGGGCACCGAGACCATCGCCTTCTTCGTACTGGCCTGCCTGATGCCACAGCATTTCGCATTGTTGGCATGGATCTTCGCCGCGGCATGCATCCTGACCACACTGACGCGCGTATGGGGAGGGTATGTCACCTTGCGAGCCCAGGATCGATGCGAGCAGCATGGCGCTGATCCGCACAATGCTGACCGGAGATGATGCGCTGCGAACCTGGCCTTGCTGATGATACGGCTCGTTACCTTTCTCACTCGCCTTGCTCAGGCGCCTCGGAGTCCTGCCAATGAAGATTGCTTCCCGTCAGTTGCCATCATTCCTGCCCCTGTTCGCGGCAGTCGCCTCCAGCGGCCTGCTGGCGGCGCTACTGCCCTCGGTGACCCACGCGGCTGACAGGAGTTTCTCGCCTGCGCAGATTCTTGCCTGGGGCGAGAAGACCTTCGAAGGCCAGACGGCCTATCGCGTGGTGGAGCGCGATGGCAGACCTGCGCTCGAGGCGCGCGCTCGGGGCCAGGCGTCCGCGCGCTATCTGGAGCAGGATATCTCGCTTGAAGAGACGCCCTATCTGAAATGGTGCTGGCAGGTGGATGGCATCTACCCGAGCGTGAACGAGAAGACCAAGGGCGGCGATGACTATCCGGCGCGTCTCTACGTGGTCAACAAGACCGGTATCCTGCCGTGGCAGGTCGAGGCCATCAATTACGTCTGGTCCAGCAATGAAGCCAAAGGCAGCCATTGGGACAATGCCTTCACGGATCGTGCCGTGCTGCTGGCCGTTGAATCCGGTGATGAGAAGGTGGGGCAGTGGGTGGCGGAGGTGCGTGATCTGCGTGCTGATTACGCGTCACTGTTTGGCAGCAAGCCGAGCGAGATTGCCGGACTGGCGCTGATGGCTGACGGTGACAATGCCGGCGGTGATGCCACGGCGCTGTTTCGTGGCCTGAGCCTTTCCAGCGATGCCACGCCGCCCAGCTGCGGTGCCTGATCCGGAATCATGAGTGATCAGGGCTGTGAAGAGAGGGCTGAGCCAGTCTGACAAGCGCGCCAAGCCAGTCAGGCCGACACGGAGCCAGACACGAAAAAGCCCCGCGACTGATGACTCAGTCGCGGGGCTTTCGGTTCCGGCCTCCCACACTGTGGGAGGCGCTCATCCGGGGAGATGCCTCAGATGAGGGAAGAGGCGGAGCTTAGTGCTCCACGCCGCCTTCGCCGTGAACGTGGCCGTGTTCCAGCTCTTCAGCAGAAGCTTCACGCACGTTGGTGATCTGCACGTCGAAGTTCAGGGTTTCGCCGGCCAGCGGGTGGTTGCCATCGACAGTGACAGTGTCGCCTTCGACCTTGGTGACGGTGACCATCAGCGGGCCGCCCTGGGTCTGCGCCTGGAACTGCATGCCAGCTTCGATGTCTTCGACACCCTGGAAGGCTTCACGCGGCACTTCCTGGACCAGGGCTTCCTGGACTTCGCCGTAACCTTCTTCCGGAGAGACGGCAACTTTCAGCTCGTCGCCGGAAGTCTTGCCGTCGAGTTCCTTCTCGAGGCCCGGGACGATGTTGCCAGCGCCGTGGATGTAGGCCAGCGGCTCGCGACCTTCGGAGCTATCCAGCACTTCCCCTTCGTTGTTGGTCAGGGTGTAGTGGAAGGATACGACGGCATTCTGGGCGATTTGCATGATGAGAGCCTTTCGATAGGTATATGAACGTCAATGGTAACGTGCCCCTGAGGTGACTGTCAGGGGGGAAACTGGAAAAAAGCCGCGTATCACGTGGCTCCTGGCCCGCTGATGACATTGCCAGAGAGGCAATCCAGCGCACGTTACCTTGTCTTGAAAGTATAGGTGACGCTCGCAGGCGTGCATTTCAACCCTGAGGCAGGGTTTTTTCTCACCCCCGACGCCATCGGTGAACAAAGGGGCAAAACGGTTGGATTATCAGGTGTCTGGCGGGGTTGCCCTGTCAGCGCACAGCGGCCTTGCTGCTGGCGGCCAGACAAGGTTGGGGCGATGGCTTGCGAGGGCCACAGGGTCTGGTTACTCTGCCTACTCGGATATTGCGGATTCTGACGCGCGGCCCGAGGTGGCCTCGCTCTGCACACTCTGTCCCGTCGCCTGACGGGAAATGACAACTCAGGCGCCATGCGACCCTATTTTTCAGGAGAGAATTTCGATGACCGTGACATTGATCTGGCTGGTGAGCTTCGCTGCGATCTTCATGCTGTGCTTGAACCGCTGGGAAGGCTCGCTGGGTGCCACCGTCAAGCGTGTCCTGCCGGAGGCTCTGAGCATCGATAGCGGTGACCGCTACGTCTGGGGCGTGGCCCTGGGTATTCTGGGTGCGACCTTCATCGTCAATCCCGTCTCCATGCTGATGGCATTGATCGTGCTGGCGCTGATCGTTCTGATCGGCGGCAAGCTGATCTGCTGGGGCATGAGCAAGGTCAAGATGCACTGATCTCACCAGCAGCAACCTTCCGGGAAGCATGACGTTTCCCGCAGACAGAAAGGCCGGGCTATCTGCCCGGCCTTTCTGTTTCTGCTCATCAGACACTTCTCATCAGGCTCTGCTCATCCATCGCGTCTTGTCAGTGCCGCCTGCAGCTCAGCGCCGAGTCATAGCCAGGTCGAGAGCGTCAGCGAGCCGAATTGATCGCTCTCCTGCTGCGTCTCGAATTCGTGAGTGCGCCACACGTTGACGAACGCCAGCTGCCAGCGTTGCCAGCTGAGTGCGAAGCCCAGTTGCAGGTCGCCGACCAGTGGGCGACGGTCTACCGAGGCGCTGTCCTCGAAGCCATTGCCATCCAGCAGCATGTTGTAGGCCATCGCGCGGCCCTCGATATTGGCGAACAGGTACCAGGCGAAATCACCGTCGGGATGGAAGTACTGACGGCCGCCCTGGGCCGGCGCCACTGTCGGTATCCCGTAGCTGCGGGTCAGCCCCTGGCCGATGCGTACCCCGCCACCGACGCCCGCATAGGTGTAGAGATTGCCCAGCGCCACGGAAGCCGAGGGGCCGTACTCCACCTCCAGCCCTGCGGCCCTGGCCGGCAGCCATAGCTGCGTCTGCCAGCCGGTGCTGATCACCGGCTCGTTGTGCAGCTGGTGATCCCAACCCTCCGGCTCATCACTGCCGGTCAGCTTGTGTACCGCCTTCTGAGCATCCTTGGCGCCCGAGGCCGGGCCGACGATGCCGAGATCCAGATTGAAGGTGTCCACCCGTCGCCAGTCATCTCCCTCTTCACCGGCGAACAGCGAGACGCCACCGAACAGGTAGCCCGCGTAGGGGCGGTCATCCTGATCCGGTTGCTCTCGCTTGATGTCATTGGGGGTATAGATCTGCTGTCCGAAGCGGTAGGCCGTGGCGTCCAATCGCGCCGCGCTGAAGCCGGGCACCCAGTCCGCGAATGAGCGTGACCAGTGCTGCTCTGGTGTCTTGAAGGTGTAGCTCAGCGCAAAGCCGTTGGTGTAATGGCCATCATCGCCGGAGGTGAGAATGTCGTTCTCGACCTTCAATGACAGCACGCCACCCTCGTCCTCGGCGGCCTCCACCATGGGAGCCAATGCCACCGCGCCCAGCATGATCAATGCCATGCCCAGGCGCCGGGTCGAGAAGGCCGGCGCCATCTGCGGGGCATGGCTTGAGGCGGCGGTACCGCCAGGGTTCTCATTGACTGGACTGGGATAAGCGCGGGGAGCGTTTCTTGAAGAAGACGTGACACAAGACAGCTTGCGGGTGCCTGGGCGAGAACCTGGCGGACGGGCAGTGACGGGACGCATCGCAACTCCTGGGACGGGTAGTTGTGTACAGAGTCAAGTTAGGCTGCAGGCGTATAACTTTGCACAAAAAATCCCGATTTCATAGCCTGTTAATCAATAGGCAGTCTGCATATCGCCCACTGCGGCGAGCCGTGCCTGTGTGAGATCGAGGGAGGGGATGCGAAGCGAAGCGAGGGGGTGGGGCGTGTGGGAGATGCAGAGCGCGAGAGGTGCGAGAGACGCGAGAGAGGCGGGGATGCGTGAGCCAGGCGAGATGGGGAGAGCGTGGCGGCGTTTCCCGCGCAGGGCTGCGACAGGCGTCGCTGAAGGCGCAGAATCAGAACGGCTGGCGTCCCGGCAAGGGAGCGCCAGCCGTCGAGAGACTCAGTAAGGCGCGACGCTCAGGTTGGCGCCGTAGCCGACCAGGCGGACACGTTGGCCAACCGAGAAGGCGGTGTCGGCTTTCTGGACGACGATGAGGCTGTCGCCGGCATCGCGGCGGACTTCAATCTCGTAGGCGTCGATCTGGTCGACATTGTCAGCGATCGACTTGCCGGCCACGCTACCGCCGATGGCACCCGCGGCAGTGGCGATCGCACGACCGGAGCCGCCGCCGATCTGGCTGCCGAGCAGGCCGCCGACGACCGCACCACCCAGGCCACCGAGCACGCCGCTGCCTTCATCCTGTGCCTGGATCTGCACCGGGCGCAGCGAGGTGATGGTGCCGTAGCTGACGGACTGTGCGCGCTTGGCCTGATCGCCGGTGTAGACGTTGCCGGAGTAGATGTCGCTGTTCGCGCAGCCGCCAAGCGTCAGCACGCCGAGTGCGATCACGGGCAGCCAGCGGCGTGCGCCAGTCGATCGTTTGTGAGTCAGTGAGAGTGTCATGGTGTGTCTCCTCGCATGATGCGGTGCAGCTTGAGGTTGTGATGGAGAATGCTGAGGCTGAGAGAGCAAGGCTCAGGTAGGCGATCACTTCCTTGGGCCGCCAGCAGGTTCTTGTCACGACGGGCGTGCGAGAACACTGTTTCTTAACATTA
The DNA here is from genome assembly GCF_020217465.1 of Cobetia amphilecti. Lineage (GTDB taxonomy): Bacteria > Pseudomonadota > Gammaproteobacteria > Pseudomonadales > Halomonadaceae > Cobetia > Cobetia amphilecti. The sequence goes on along the minus strand of NZ_CP084115.1, from coordinate 3,254,750 downwards.
TAGACCACGTCGACCATGACGGGTTCCCGACCTGAAACGCTGAGGTGACGCAACTTCTGCACTTCCCGGTCGCGTGAGTGCTACCGCGTGAGTACCGACCACGTGAGTACCGGCGCATGAGTGCTGCCACGCAAGTACTTCCGCGTGAGCACTTCTTCTTGAGCCATACCGAGTGAATGTCAGCGCAGGGGCGTTCGTTGCTGATGGTGGACATTCGCGGCGGGCATTCAAGGCGTAAAGCACGAAAAAGCCCGCGTGAGCGGGCTTCGGTCAGTCTGCGAGTGGCACCTCGCGCAATCCGGTCATTGCGAGGTGCCATGCCGTGATGTCAGCGGTCTAGAACTGGTCTTCTTCCGTGGAGCCCGTCAGTGCGGTGACGGAGGAGTTGCCGCCCTGAATGACGTTGGTCATGTCATCGAAGTAGCCGGTGCCGACTTCCTGCTGGTGCGCCACGAAGGTGTAGCCCTTCTCGGCTGCGGCGAATTCGGCTTCCTGCACCTTCTCGACGTAGTGCTTCATGCCTTCGCCCTGCGCATAGTCGTAGGCAAGATCGAACATGTTGAACCACATGTTGTGGATACCGGCCAGGGTGATGAACTGGTACTTGTAGCCCATGTCCGACAGTTCCTGCTGGAACTTGGCGATGGTGGCGTCGTCGAGGTTCTTCTTCCAGTTGAAGGAAGGCGAGCAGTTGTAGGCCAGCAGCTGGTCCGGGTATTCCTTCTTGATCGCTTCGGCGAAGCGGCGCGCCTCCTCGAGGTCCGGCTTGGCGGTTTCACACCAGATCAGGTCGGAGTAGGGCGCGTAGGCCAGGCCGCGGGCAATGGCTTGATCCAGGCCTGCATTGACACGATAGAAGCCTTCGTCGGAGCGCTCACCGGTCAGGAACGGCTTGTCGTAGTCGTCGACATCGGAGGTGATCAGGTCAGCGGCATTGGCATCGGTACGCGCGATGACCAGGGTCGGGACACCCGCCACGTCAGCAGCCAGGCGAGCGGCCACCAGCTTCTGCACCGCTTCCTGGGTCGGCACCAGTACCTTGCCGCCCATGTGGCCACACTTCTTGACCGAGGCCAGCTGGTCCTCGAAGTGCACGCCGGAGGCACCCGCACGGATCATGGCGGTCATCAGCTCGTAGCCGTTGAGCACGCCACCGAAACCGGCCTCGGCATCCGCCACGATAGGCGCGAAGTAATCGACGAAGTCGGCATCGCCCGGATTGGCCCCTTTCTGCCACTGGATCTGGTCGGCGCGGCGGAAGGTGTTGTTGATGCGCTTGACCACGGTCGGCACGGAATCCACCGGATAGAGCGACTGATCCGGGTACATGGCTTCACTGGTGTTGTTGTCGGCGGCGACCTGCCAGCCGGACAGGTAGATGGCCTCGATACCGGCCTTCACCTGTTGCATGGCCTGGCCACCGGTCAGGGCGCCCAGACAGTTGACGTAGCCCTTCTTGGCATCACCATTGACCAGCTTCCAGAGCTTCTCGGCACCGCGGGTCGCCAGGGTATTGGCTTCCGGAACGGAACCGCGCAGGCGCACCACATCCTCGGCGGAATAGGGGCGAGTGACCCCTTTCCAGCGCGGATTCTCGGCCCAGTCCTTTTCGAGCGCGGCAATCTGATCGGCACGTGTGTGACTCATGGTGGCATCTCCTGATGGCTTCGTCGTCGGGGCTCAGCCCCTGGCGTGTTGTCTGTGTCTTGTGTCTGTTCGCTTGTCTTTCGTCTGGCGGTCGACGCGAGAGCGACGCGTGAAATGGGAGTGTCGGTGCTCTGCGTCTTGAGTTGCTGCATGACAGTTTGTTGTTGTTATTGATCTTTCAGGCGTTACCAGTGGAGTCACGCCGTGCGACAGAAGGCGTCGTCGGTGGCGTTGTCGAGCTCCGCTGGCTCAGCAAGTCTGAAGCGAGCCTTGATCACGCCAAGGCAGGCAGTTTCCAGGCCGGGGGCCGCTGTCAGCGTGATGCTGTCCAACCAGGGCATCAGGAAGTACAGGCTGGCTTCCAGCGTGGGTAACGTGCAGTGGCTGAGGGTGAGGGCGATGCGTGGCGGCCTGCCGTCCGGCGCACGCAGCCGTGAGATCAGCTCTCCCCAGCACAGCGCTTCGCGCACGCTGCTGATCTGGGCAATGGCCAGCACCGAATGACGTTCGCCGCGATGCCGCGCGGCGGCCAGGGTCCAGAGGGCCCGAGGGAGCGGGCGGTTGCCCAGCTGCACCCCAGTCACGTCATCGGTGAGTCCGGCAAGCGCCAGCTGGTCAGGCGCGTCCTGCGTCTCGCCTGCGGTTGCCGGCTGCACACTGCACTTCAGCTTCCCATTGCACTTCAGCTGCCAGCCGCTGCCCTGTGAGCGCAGTTGCCACTGCTCGCCGGGAAGCTGCCAGCGCTGGTCGCGACTCAGATGGCAGATCGTCTGCGCCTGTGCCGCCACCGACTCCGCTGTCTGCGGTGGCAGCAGGTCCTTGAGGGGACGTGCCAGCTTGAGAATCCGCGTGCGGATCTCGGCGTTGTGCCATTGCTCGGCCAGAGCGGCATCCTCAGGCTGCCCGAGTACCTGGTCACCTCTACCGCCCATCAGGGTGGTCTGCGTTCGTGAGTCTGAGGTGAGCATGGGCGAATCTCCTGAAGGCGGTGCCGGGTCGGGCAGCGTGTCATGTCGCAGTGCAGCGTAAATGACCTGATCTCTAGCATCGCTCCGAAATTGAGTGCTGTCTTTCATTCCTTGGTCGCATTAAAACGATCGTTTTATACCAGTTTCAACGTTGTGGAATTCCTGCCGACAAACAGTCGTTTTAATATTTATCAATGACGTCATGATGTCAGTATCCATGGGCCTTGGGGAATGATGACTTGGTCAAGGAGCGGGTTGTAGCCAGACTACAAGAAACTTCAAGGCACAAAAAAACCGGCCCCAAATGGGGCCGGTTTTTGTAAGGCGGACGCTAAAATTCAGTTCAGAATCAAGCGCATGCTGCGGTGCGGTATGCCGGCATCGAGAAACTCGTCGCCGTAAGCCGTGAAGCCGAGGCGTTGATAGAATTCCAGCGCATGGGTCTGAGCATCCAGTAGCACTTCAGCATGACCAGCCTGGCGCGCAGCATGGATGACCGCTTCCATCAGGCGTTGGCCAAGCCCCAGTCCGCGCGCTTCGGAGAGGATGGCGACGCGGCCGACATGGCCGTCCGGCAACAGACGGGCCGTGCCGACGGTGCGGCCATCCAGATGCACGAGGAAGTGTTCGCAGGTGTCATCGCGCCCGTCCCACTCCTCATTCTGCGGTACCTGCTGTTCCTCGATGAACACGACGCGGCGGATCTCGCTGGCCTCGTTGCCCAACGTCTGCCAGTCGCCCCGTTCCAGGCTGATCATGGCGTCACTCATTCTTCATCGTCCTCTTCGTCCTGAAGGTCGCATTCCAGTATCAGGCTGCCGCGGTTGATCAGCGCCGTCAGCAGGCTGACCACGGCACTGCGATCAAGGTCTGCTGTGGTGTAGTCAAGCAACACCGCCGTGAGGCGCTGATCGGAGGCCAGCGCTTCCGCCAGCGGCTGAGGGGCCAGGATGCCATCGCCATCGACGAACAGCGTGCTGGTGCCATTCTCGCCGTGACGGAAGGCGAAGCGTGAGCCCAGGGAGCGCACCAGTACGCCTTCATCTTCCAGATACTCGACCAGCTCATGCGTCTTGAGGGCCGGTTCGCGGGCGGCGAGCTGCTCCAGATACTTGGGTTGGGTCATGTAGCGACCGAACCACTGTGCCAGCTGGGTCGGGTTGTCCAGCGTGCTGAGCAGCAACTCACGCACGCGCTCGAGCGAGGCGTCGTCCAGCTCGCCGGCATTGGCGACCGGTGCCATGCCCTGGTCACGGTAGCGCAGCGATTCCGGCAGACTGGCACCCAGATAGTCGGCGTAGGAGGTGACGACTTCATCGGCGGAAGGCGCACGGAAGCCGACGGAGATGGTCATGCAGTCATCGGACTGGCTGACACCGTGGTGCGCCAGGCGCGGCGGCACGTAGAGCATGTCGCCGGGTTCCAGCACCCAGTCCTCGCCCGGAGTGACCTCGAAGTGCTTGAGGATGCGCAGGTCGATGCCATCGATGATCTCGGCGTCGTCACCATGCATGCCGCCCAGCTGCCAATGACGCTGGCCCTGGGCCTGCAGCAGGAAGACATCGTAGTTGTCCAGGTGCGGGCCGACGCTGCCACCGGTCGGCGCGTAGCTGATCATGATGTCATCGAGGCGCCAGCGCGGCAGGAAGGTGAAGGGCTCGAACAGCGCGGCGACGTCGGGGACGTAATGGTCCACCGCCTGTACCAGCAGGCTCCACTGGCTGTCGTCCTTGGCGTCGAGACGCGCGAAGGTCGCCTCATCGAAGGGGCCGTGGCTGACCTGCCAGGCCTTGTCCGGGCCGTTTTCCTCGACCAGACGGGCTTCGATGCCATCTTCACAGGCCAGACCGGCCAGTTCATCGGCTTCCAGCGGCGTCTCGAAGTCTGCGAAGGCTCCGCGGATCAGCAGCGGCTTCTGCTGCCAGTAATCGCGCAGGAATTCACGGATGCTCAGGCCGCCCAACAGTGCCAGTGGCGTGTCGGTGTCGCGGGGGGCGGGGGATGTGCTCATGCAGAACCTCTCGAACGCGAACGGCAGCCTGTCAGGGGGCGGCGGTCTCGCGATGACGTCGTTGAAGCCGTGTTGCCGGATGGCAGACGGCGATGCGTTCCATGCCGAGCCTTGAGAGCGTGGCATGTCGTGCCCACTGACGGAGAGCGTCAGTGGTCGTGAATCCAGTGTGTCGTTCAGCGTGCTGCGTAATGCGTAATGTATGACGCCGGAGCAGAGGCCCCGGCGTCTTGAGACTTGCAGTGAACCTGCGCCGCTTAGAGCGCCTTGGCCTGTGCAATGGCGTTACCGATGTAGCTGGCCGGGCTCAGTGCCTTCAGCTCGGTCTTGACGTCGTCCGGCAGTTCCAGCGTCTCGATGAAGGCGGCGAAACCGGCCTGGTCGATACGCTTGCCACGGGTCAGCTCCTTGAGCTTCTCGTAGGGCTTCTCGATGCCGTAACGACGCATGACGGTCTGGATCGGCTCGGCCAGCACTTCCCAGCTGTTGTCCAGATCGGCGTTCAGGCGCTCCGGGTTGGCTTCCAGCTTGCTGATGCCTTTCAGGGTCGCCTGATAGGCGATCAGACCCTGCGCCAGGCCGGTACCCAGGTTGCGCAGCACGGTGGAGTCGGTCAGGTCACGCTGCCAGCGGGAGATCGGCAGCTTCTGTGCCAGATGGCCCAGCACGGCGTTGGCGATGCCCAGATTGCCTTCGGAGTTCTCGAAGTCGATCGGGTTGACCTTGTGCGGCATGGTGGAAGAGCCGATCTCGCCGGCCACGGTACGCTGCTTGAAGTAACCCAGCGAGATGTAGCCCCAGACGTCACGATCGAAGTCGATCAGAATGGTGTTGAAGCGGCAGATGGCATCGAACAGCTCGGCGATGTAGTCGTGCGGCTCGATCTGGGTAGTGTACGGGTTGAAGGTCAGCCCGAGGCTCTCGACGAAGGTTTCGGCGTTGGCCGCCCAGTCGATGGCCGGATAGGTGGTCAGGTGGGCGTTGTAGTTGCCCACGGCACCGTTGATCTTGCCGAGCATCTCGATGCGTTCGATCTGCGCCAGCTGACGACGCAGACGCGCAGCGACGTTGGCCATTTCCTTGCCGAGGGTGGTCGGGCTGGCCGTCTGGCCATGGGTGCGCGACAGCATCGGCTGTTCGGCGTGCTGGTGGGCCAGCGCGACGATCGCTTCGGTCACTTCACGCATCTGCGGCAGCAGCACGTTGTCCAGGCCGCCACGCAGCATCAGGGCATGAGACAGGTTGTTGATGTCTTCACTGGTGCAGGCGAAGTGGATGAACTCGGTGACGGCGTTGAGTTCGGCGTTGCTTTCGACCTTTTCCTTCAGGAAGTACTCGACCGCCTTCACGTCGTGGTTGGTGGTGCGTTCGATGTCCTTGATGCGCTGGGCATCCTCGACACTGAATTCACTGACGATGCTATCCAGCACGGCGTTGGCATCCGCGGAGAAGGCCGGCACTTCAGCGATCTCGGCGTGGGCGGCCAGGCGTTGCAACCAGCGCACCTCGACGATGACGCGGGCACGGATCAGGCCGAATTCACTGAAGTGCTCGCGCAGGGCCTCGGTCTTGGCGCCATAGCGGCCATCGACGGGAGACAGGGCGGTGAGGGCGGACAGCTGCATGATGAGAATCTTCCGATGGTGGCAGGACATGATGCGCTGCCGGTTCAAGTGTCTCGGAGCCCGGTTGATGGGCTCCAGCGTTGTTGAAGCGAATTCGGGTGTGAATCTGGTGCGTCAGGTGACGCGCTGGCGCGAGCGCGGAGGCGGGCTCAGCCCAGCTGCTGCAATGACTTCTTGAGCGCGCTGCGCTGGAAGACCAGCTTCCAGCGACGGCCACCCTGCTGGTCCCACAGCAGCGCGAAGCGCACGCCTGCCAGCAGGGCGCAGCGGATGCGTTCCGGCATCATGCGCTGCTGCAGCAGGCCGGGGTCGCCCTGCACCACGATCCGGTAGCGGAAGGTGGAGAGGGTCTGCTGGTAAAGCTCGCCCAGACTTGCGATCACGTTCTCGTGGGTCGGCCCGAAGTGCTCGGCCTGGCCCTGGATGCGCGTCAGGCCCGCGCCCAGCTTGTCCAGCATGTCCGGGTCCTTCTTGAGCTTGCTCATCAGCATCACCAGCGAGAAGCCGTAACGCATCACCACGGGCGAGACCTGGCGACGTTCCATCACCGCACTGACGGTGTCGATGCCGAGCCGCAGGCGGTTATGGTGTCCGCCGTAGATGGCTTCGAAGCTTTCCGGATTGGTATCCAGCGTGGCATTGACCAGGGTTTCCCAGGCGCGCTCATCGCACTGGCCGTGGCGGGCCAGCTCATCGACCAGCGCGGCTGCCTGGAAGACGCCCGCCAGCGACAGTGCCTGGCGGGTAGTGGTATCAGTGACGGGACGGATCGGCACGCTGGTCATTGCGCGGCGGACTCCTCGGGGCCAGAGAGCGGGGCGGTGGAAGCGCTGGCGTCCGCCGCCGGAAGTTTCCAGGCGGCATCGATCACGCCGCCGCCCAGACAGATGTCGCCGAGATAGAAGACGGCAGACTGGCCGGGCGTGACGGCGCGTTGCGGTTCATCGAAACGCACCTCGACACGCTGGCCGTCATTGACGATCAAGGTCGCGGCCTGGTCTTCCTGGCGATAGCGGTTCTTGCAGCGAATGCGCAGCTCGCCATTGGCATCGGTCTGCGGCGGCTCGCCGGCGACCCAGTCGACGGATTCGGTGCTCAACGCCTGAGTGTAGAGCAGGTCGTGGTGCTTGCCCTGCACGGCGATCAGCACGTTGCGCTCCAGGTCCTTGGCACACACGAACCAGGGCGCGTCCGGATAGCGCTTGAGGCCACCGATTCCCAGCCCCTGGCGCTGGCCGAGGGTGTAGTACATCAGGCCCATGTGCTCGCCGATGACATCGCCATCGGGGGTCTCGATCTTGCCGGGCTGAGCGGGCAGGTACTGCTTGAGGAAGTCGGCGAAACGCCGCTCGCCGATGAAGCAGATACCGGTGGAATCCTTCTTGCGCGCGGTGATCAGCTCATGCTTCTCGGCGATGGCGCGTACTTCGTGCTTCTCGAGCTCGCCGACCGGGAACAGGGTGCGCGCGATGGCCGCCTGCGGCACGGCATGCAGGAAGTAGCTCTGGTCCTTGTTGGTGTCCAGGCCCTTGAGCAGGCGCGGGAGACCATCACGCACGCCGCCACGCACGTAGTGACCGGTGGCGATCAGCTCGGCGCCCAGCATCTCGGCATACTCGAGGAAGACCTTGAACTTGATCTCGCGGTTGCACAGGATGTCGGGATTCGGCGTGCGACCGGCCTTGTACTCGGCCAGGAAGTGCTCGAAGACGTTGTCCCAGTACTCCGCGGCGAAGTTGGCGGTGTGCAGCTTGATGCCGAGCTTGTCGCACACGGCCTGGGCATCGGCCAGGTCTTCGAGGGCGGTGCAGTATTCGCTACCGTCGTCTTCGTCCCAGTTCTTCATGAACAGGCCTTCGACGTGGTAGCCCTGCTCCATCAACAACAGGGCAGAGACGGAGGAGTCGACACCGCCGGACATGCCGACGATGACCTTGGTTCCGGTACCGGTTTCAGCGGTCATCAGTTCTCTCGTCACCCGCATGGCCGCGGGTTGTCACAAACAGGGGAGGCGGCAGCCCCGTCATTCTGGCGCCGCTTGAATGGGCGGGATTATACCTGAATGCGGGGGTGGGATTCACCCCGCCTGCGCCGTCTGCCGCACAGGGCCGCAAGCGCCGCTCGACAGCACGCCCGGCGGCGGACTTCCGGCGCGGGCAATCGCTCAATCGTGCAGCACATCCAGCGGGAAACGCTTGCCACGTTGGCTGTCGCGAATACGCCGGGTCACCAGCGGGCTGCGCAGGCGGCCCATGTCCTCGAGCTGCTCGATCTCCTCAAGCGACAGCCAGTGCGTTCTGACGATGTCAGGGTCCAGCGGCGTGCACAGGTGCTCAAGGGCGGCGGCCTCGAAACTGTGGGAGTGGAAGTGGGTGCCGTCCTCGGCCACGTGCACATAGAGGCCGAGATAGCCGGTCAGCAGGATGCGCCAGGCGGTTTCCTCGCGCACTTCGCGTTGCACGCCGTCGATGATGCGCTCATGGGGTTCGAGATGGCCGGCCGGCTGGTTGAACACCGTGCAGGGCCCGCCCTTGTCTTCCTCGACGATCAGGTAGCGCCCGGCGCGTTCGACGACGCAGGCGACGGTGACATTCGGGGTCCAGCGAGCAGCCATCAGGATTTCCTTCCTTTCTTGGGGGATGAGGGACGACGGGAGGGGGCGCGGGCGCCGGGTGTCTTGCCTGAACCCTTGCCTTCAGTCTGGCCAGAACTCCGACGGGAACCCCGACCTGAGCCCTTGCCGCTCTTGCCCGCGCTGTTGCCTCTATTGTCACTGCCCCGGGGGCCAGCGTTGCCGGTGCGGCGCTCGCCCGGCTTGCCAGTCGCGCCCTTGTGGCGTGGCGAGCGGGACTCGCGACGAGGTGGCGCAGGCATCTCGACTTCCTCGCTGCGCCATTCACCGGGGGCAAGGCCGTCGAGCTTCCACGGCCCGATGGCCGCGCGGATCAAGCGCAGGGTCGGCAGGCCGACGTGGGCGGTCATGCGGCGCACCTGGCGATTGCGACCTTCGCTGATGATGATCTCCAGCCAGTGGGTCGGAATGCTCGCACGGAAGCGCACAGGGGGTTGCCTGTCAGGCAACTCGGGAGGCTCGATGCGCCGCACTTTGGCTGGGCGCGTCATGCCATCCTTGAGTTCGACACCGGCACGCAGCGCGGCGATGGCCTGCTCGTCAGGGGCACCTTCCACCTGTACCCAGTAGGTCTTGGGCTGCTTCTTCTTCGGGTGCGCGATCTGGTGGGAGAGTGCGCCATCACTGGTGAGCAGCAGCAGTCCCTCGGAGTCATAGTCGAGGCGCCCGGCGGCATAGACATCCGGTACGTCGATGAAGTCAGCGAGTGTCTGGCGGCCCTGATCGCGGTCGGTGAACTGGGTCAGGACGCGGTAAGGCTTGTGAAGCAGATATATGAGAGACATGGTTTAGACTTTTGTCGCGGCTGCCGTATAAGCCTACTGTGAGAAGCGGCACGGGTGCTATACTCGCGCCTCCACTGAATCCATGACAGGGGAGTTATCAATGGGGTTCCAGAAGATTGTCGTCCCGGAAGGCGGTGCCAAGATCACCGCAAATTCCGACAATACCCTCAACGTTCCGAATAATCCGATCATCCCGTTCATCGAAGGCGATGGTATCGGTGTGGACGTGACTCCGGCCATGAAGATTGCCATCGACGCTGCTGTCGACAAGGCCTATGGCGGCGAGCGCAAGATTCACTGGATGGAAGTCTACGCCGGTGAAAAAGCCACTCACGTTTATGATGCTGACACCTGGCTGCCGGAAGAGACTCTCGAGGCTGTCAAGGATTACATCGTTTCCATCAAGGGTCCGCTGACCACTCCGGTGGGCGGTGGTATTCGCTCCCTGAACGTCGCTCTGCGTCAGAAGCTGGATCTGTACACCTGCCTGCGCCCGGTGCGCTGGTTCACTGGTGTGCCGAGCCCGGTCAAGAAGCCGGCTGACGTCGACATGGTCATTTTCCGCGAAAACTCCGAAGACATCTATGCCGGTGTCGAATGGAAAGCGGGAACGCCGGAAGCCGACAAGGTCATCAAGTTCCTGCGTGAAGAGATGGGTGTCACCAACATCCGCTTCCCGGAGAACTGCGGTATCGGCGTCAAGCCGGTCTCCGAAGAAGGTACCAAGCGTCTGGTCCGTCAGGCTGTCCAGTACACCATCGACAACGACCGTGAGTCGCTGACCCTGGTGCACAAGGGCAACATCATGAAGTTCACCGAAGGTGCCTTCAAGGACTGGGGCTACGAAATCGTCAAGGACGAGTTCGGCGGCGAGCTGCTGGATGGCGGCCCGTGGATGACCTTCAAGAACCCGAACAACGGCAAGGACATCGTGGTCAAGGACGTCATCGCTGACGCCATGCTCCAGCAGATCCTGCTGCGTCCGGCGGAATATGACGTCATCGCCACCCTGAACCTGAACGGTGACTACCTGTCCGACGCTCTGGCGGCGGAAGTGGGTGGTATCGGTATCGCGCCGGGTGCCAACCTGTCCGACACCGTCGCCATGTTCGAAGCGACTCACGGTACTGCACCGAAGTACGCTGGCCAGGACAAGGTCAACCCGGGCTCCGTCATCCTCTCTGCCGAGATGATGCTGCGTCACATGGGTTGGGTCGAAGCGGCTGATCTCGTGCTGAAAGGCGTCGAGAAGGCCATCGCCAAGGGCGAAGTCACCTATGACTTCCATCGCCTGATGGACGATGCCAAGCTGCTGAAGTGCTCCGAGTTCGGTCAGGCTGTTGCTGACAACATGGATGCCTGAGACCCTGCGTTGATCTGATGCCCAGGCATCAGGTTGCGTGACAGGTTTCAGCAGAAGGCCCCCGGACATGTCCGGGGGCCTTCTTGCGTTTGAGATGGAAGCTTCTCGGTTGCGCGCTCAGTCTGCTGCCAACGATTGCCACTCCTGTGCGTTCTGCGTGGAGCGTTCTGCGCGGGGGTTCTGTGCGGAAGCATTGCGGGCTTCATTGAGCGGCGAGACGCTTGAGTGGGTCGCCGGTTGGCGACGCCTGTCGAGAGGTGTCTGTCGCGTATGTGAGCGAAAATGCATGCAAATGTCCGCATTCATGTCAGAGCGTCGCGATGCAGGCATGAACGTGTACGCTCAGGCGTGCGCGACTAAAGCTTGCAACCAGATCGACAAGCCCCCATCTTTTCCTTATCACACCCACATTGAGACGACGTGGCAGCGCTTGACCTTCTCCGCGGCGCGTTGAGGCAATCTGCTTCGTCACGGCTTGTGTTCACCGGATCAGCCCCTTATGTTCAAGACAGAGACATCGCGCGGCAGTCCTCCCTTTCTGGAGACACTGTCGATCAGCAATCAGGCCCCGTCGGCTCAGGCACCCGGATACCAGGAAGACCACGAAGGTGATCTGGCATTCGAGACCGCTGAGCCTGAACTGGCTCCACCGCCCATGTACAAGGTCGTTCTGCACAATGATGACTTCACGCCGATGGACTTCGTCGTGGAGGTGCTGACCACCTTTTTCAACAAGGATCAGGAGCAGGCAGTACAGATCATGCTCGCTGTCCATCATCAGGGAAAAGGAACCTGTGGCATCTTCAGTCGCGACATCGCGGAAACGAAATGCCACCAAGTCAATCAATATGCTCGAGAGTGCCAGCATCCGCTGCTGTGCGACATCGACCGGGCGGAGTGATCCGTCCAAGACGCGGCCTAGAGGGGACTTGCCATGTTGAGCAAAGAACTTGAACTGACCCTGAACACGGCCTTCACCGTGGCACGTTCCAAACGCCACGAATTCATGACCGTGGAACACCTCCTGCTGGCACTGCTGGACAATGCCTCCGCTGCCGATGTCCTGCGCGCCTGTGGTGCCAATCTGGACAAGCTGCGAGTCGACCTTCAGGACTTCATCAATTCCACCACCCCGCTGATTCCGGAAGAGCAGGAAGACCGCGAGACGCAGCCGACGCTGGGCTTCCAGCGCGTCCTGCAGCGTGCCGTCTTCCACGTGCAATCCTCCGGCAAGAGTGAAGTGACCGGCGCCAACGTGCTGGTGGCCATCTTCTCCGAGCAGGAAAGTCAGGCCGTCTACTTCCTCAAGCAGCAGAATGTCGCGCGTGTGGACGCGGTCAATTACATCGCGCATGGCATCTCCAAGGTCGCGGGTCACACCCAGACGCCCCAGGCGTCGGTCGAGAATGAAGAGAGCGAAGAGGCGAGCAGCGAAGGCGGCAACAACCCGCTGACCAACTACGCCACCAACCTCAACGAGCAGGCGCGTCTGGGCAAGATCGACCCGCTGATCGGTCGCGATGGCGAGCTCGAGCGCGTGGTGCAGATTCTGGTGCGTCGCCGCAAGAACAACCCGCTGCTGGTCGGTGAGGCCGGTGTCGGCAAGACCGCCATCGCGGAAGGTCTCGCCAAGCGCATCGTCGAGGAGGACGTGCCGGACGTCATCAAGGAAGCCGTGGTCTACTCGCTGGATCTCGGGGCGTTGCTGGCCGGCACCAAGTACCGCGGTGACTTCGAGAAGCGTCTCAAGTCGCTGCTGGCGGAGCTGCGCAAGGAACCGAACTCGATCCTGTTCATCGATGAGATCCACACCGTCATCGGTGCGGGTGCCGCGTCCGGTGGCGTGATGGATGCCTCCAACCTGCTCAAGCCGCTGCTGTCTTCCGGCGAGCTGCGTTGCATCGGTTCCACCACCTTCCAGGAATTCCGTGGCATCTTCGAGAAGGACCGCGCCCTGGCGCGCCGCTTCCAGAAGGTCGATGTCATGGAGCCGTCGGTGGATGACACCATCCGCATCCTCAAGGGGCTGCGTGGTCGCTTCGAGGAGCACCATGCCATCAAGTACACCGATGCCTCGCTGGAAACGGCAGTGCGTCTGGCAGACCGCTACATCAACGACCGTCAGCTGCCGGACAAGGCCATCGACGTGATCGACGAGGCCGGTGCCCACCAGCGCCTGCTGCCGGAGAGCATCCGCGTCGACACCATCGATACCGAGCAGGTCGAGGCGATCGTCGCCTCCATCGCCCGCATTCCGCCGAAGACGGTCTCCAGTTCCGACAAGAAGCTGCTGTCCAACCTCGAGCGCGATCTCAAGATGCTGGTTTTCGGGCAGGACGACGCCATCACCGGGCTGTCCGCAGCGATCAAGCTGTCGCGTGCAGGCCTCAAGGCGCCGGACAAGCCGGTGGGCAGCTTCCTGTTCGCTGGCCCGACAGGGGTCGGCAAGACCGAGGTCGCTCGTCAGCTGGCGGCGCTGATGGGCATCGAGCTGGTGCGCTTCGACATGTCCGAGTACATGGAGCGCCACACCGTCTCGCGCCTCATCGGGGCACCGCCGGGCTACGTCGGTTATGACCAGGGTGGTCTGTTGACCGAAGCCATCACCAAGCAGCCGCACTGCGTGCTGTTGCTTGATGAGATCGAGAAGGCACACCCGGAAGTCTTCAACCTGCTGCTGCAGGTGATGGACCACGGCCGCCTGACCGACAACAACGGTCGCGAAGCGGACTTCCGCAACGTCATTCTGGTGATGACCTCCAATGCGGGTGCCGAGCAGGTGGCGCGTCGCTCCATCGGCTTCAAGCACCAGGATCACTCCACCGACGCCATGGAAGTCATCCGCAAGACGTTCTCGCCGGAATTCCGCAACCGTCTGGATGGCATCATCCAGTTCGGCGCGCTGGATCTCGCCGTGGTGCGCAATGTGGTCGACAAGTTCCTGGTCGAACTGCAGGCGCAGCTGGATGAGAAGCGTGTGCAGCTGGATGTCGCTGATGAGGCGCGCGACTTGCTGGCGACTCTCGGGTATGACCCGGCAATGGGGGCTCGCCCGATGGCACGCGTGATTCAGGAGAAGCTCAAGAAGCCGCTGGCAGAGATGATCCTGTTCGGCGACCTGTCCGAGTCGGGCGGCATCGTGCATGTCACGGTCGACAACGGCGAGCTGCACCTGGAAACGGAAGCGGAAATGGCGTGATCTGACGCTCAGCTTGCTGCCCTGAAGGGTCGACATGAACGGTCAGTGCTCAAGCACTGGCCGTTTTTTATGCCTGTCAGTCAGCAAGCTGTCCGCACGTAGCGAGCATGAAGTCGATTGCTCAAGCTGGACACGCGCGCACGCCAAGGGGCTCGCCATCCTCAAGGGAAGGGCGGGGAGTTGGATGAGTACTGGAGGAGGCGAATGCGTATCGGGGGAAGCGAATGCGTACTGGGGGGAGAAGATGCCCAGCGGGGATGAGCCGCCTGTCATCATTGAATGGGAGCGAAGGCCAGATTGGCGTTCGGGCTCAAGACGCATTCATGGGACAAGGCGGCATCATCGGAATACTCAGGCATACGCCATCGAGGTGGCGGGTGTCTCGCCGCGAAGGGCAAGTCTTGCAACCTCGATGCGTTCCGGGTCCGGGCGGAGGGTTCAGGCGGAGGTGACGCTGGTGCCTGAGGTGCCGGGAACGACCGGTTCAGCCAGCCGGTGTCATGATGATCGCATGCAGGTCCAGGACGTACAGAGTGATCGATGGCATGGCAACCGGCAGGGCAGTCTGACCGTGCTTAGCGCGAACGGTAGACGATACGGCCCTTGGACAGGTCGTACGGAGTCAGCTCAACCTTGACCTTGTCGCCAGTCAGGATGCGGATGTAGTTCTTGCGCATCTTGCCGGAGATGTGAGCGGTCACGATGTGGCCGTTTTCCAGTTCAACACGGAAAGTGGTGTTCGGAAGGGTGTCGACGATGACGCCTTCCATTTCAATATGATCTTCACGCGCCATATAGGCTGATCCTCACTTATTACAGGGAATACTGCTGGTAGTTCCGAGCCGCCTCAGCACAAAAAGTGCCCGATTCGGGACTTCGATACGCGATATTGTGCCGTAAGGGCGGCGGCAAGGCAAAGTCGAAGCGCGATTGTACGTTCCTTGAGCGCCTGTGGGCAGCTCAGGAGGAAGATAAAAATCGGCATCTTGCGCCGGGGCAACTCTCGGCAGGCGGTTGGTCGGCACTCAGCGCTGTCTGATGAGCCCCTGCCAGCTGAGCGTTGCGTCACCATAGCGTTGTCGGAGCGCTTGCGTCGAGAGGGCGCCTGGAGAGCGCGTCGAAAGAGCCCATGCAATGAGCTCAGCGCGTCACTCGCCGGATGTCACTGACGCGCCTTGCTTGACCAGGCTCAGTGGCAGATGGCTGTCGGTATGGTTGGCCGGTATGCGTCGCCGCCAGTGGCTGCCATCCAGATACTCGAGCGGCTGGAAATGCTGCTTGTAGTTCATCTTGCGGCAATCGCGGATCCAGTAGCCCAGATAGAGGTGGGTCAGGCCTTCGCGGCGTGCCTGCTCAATCTGCCACAGCACCGCGTAGGTCCCCAGCGAGCGCTGATTCAGTGACTCATCGGGATCGTAGAAGGTATAGATGGCGGACAGGCCATGACTCATGCGGTCCATGGCGGCGACGGCCACCAGACGGCCATCGAGGCGAAAGCTCACCAGGCGGGCATAGTCATCGCGGGAGGTGAGGAAGGTGCGATACTGCTCATGACTGGGCGGGAACATGTCGCCATCCGCATGACGGCTGCGGATGTAGTGGGCGTAGAGGCGATAATGCTCGGGGTCGAAGAGTGCTGGCCCCTCTTCGATGACCAGGTCGGCATTGCGACGCACCAGACGCTTCTGGGTGCGGTTGGGCGTGAAGTCGGCGATCGGCACGCGTACGGAAATGCAGGCACGGCAATCACCGCAATGCGGACGATAGAGATGAGAGCCGCTGCGACGAAAGCCGAGCAGGGCAAGGGCGTCATAGACACCGGAATTGGGCGCTTCCTGCGGATCGAGAAACAGCGTGGTCGCCTGGCGGCCTTCCAGATAGCTGCAGGCGTGCGGTACCGTCAGAAAGAAGCGCAGATCGCGTTGCGGTTGCTTGGGGGTATTGCTGCTCACCGTTGCATCATCTCCCTCTTGGAATTGCCGTGGCCATCATTCCCGGGCGTGCTGCGTGGGCCAGGATGTCAGTGACCACTTGCCCTCATGCCCTTGGCCAGTGGCATACTGGTCAAGATAGCTGATGAAATCGCTGCGGGCGATGCTGCGGGCGCCAAGACTTGCCAGGTGCGGAGTATGCATCTGACAGTCGATCAACGGAAAATCCCGTGCCTTCAATTCCTGGCACAGGATCACCAGCGCCAGTTTCGAGGCATCGGGCACGCGCGAGAACATCGACTCGCCGAAGAAGATGCGTCCACAGGCGACGCCATACAGGCCGCCCACCAGAGAATCGCCCTGCCAGACTTCAACGCTGTGGGCATGTCCCATGGCATGCAGGGCGATGTAGGCCCGCTGCATTTCTGGCAATATCCACGTGCCTGCCTGGCCATCGCGAGGAATGCTGGCACAGGCATTGATCACACCGGTAAAGTCGCGGTCGATACTGTAGCTCAGGCCTGCATTGCGCAGGCGCTTGGCCAGACTGCGGCGTACACGGACTTCCTCTGGCTTGAGCACCATGCGTGGGTCCGGTGACCACCACAGGATGGGGTCACCCGGACTGAACCAGGGAAATATGCCGCGGGGGTAGGCCGCCAGCAGCCACTCGGGACTGAGTTCGCCCCCTGCACACAGCAGGCCGTCGGGCTCGCTCAGGGCGGTGGAAGCATGCGGAAAGCGGACAGGGGCAGGGGGAAGCCAGGGAAGCATGGGCAGCCTCTTGTCGGTTCGGGAACATGCACGGAGCAATGGGCTCCTGGCGCCTTGGCGTCATGAGCAGACGTGAATCGGCAATTATGACGTCACTGCCATCGAATGGTTATGATAACCGGCTGAAGGTACATGGAAAATCGCCCACAAGGTGCAAGGGGGATGGCGACTTGACTGCCAAGAGTGCCAGAAAGACAAGTCGGGAACAGGCCAAGCCTGAAACCCGTAGCCGCCGTGCGGCAGCAACACCCAGGAAGCGTGCCCGTCAGAAAGCGGACTCGCCGGGCTTCTTCGCGCGTCTGCGCGGTGCTTCGGCCACTGAGTCCAGCCCGGCACGCAAGACGCCGCGCGTCTCGGGCAAGCCCGCGAGGAAGGACGCCAGCGGCCAGCCTGCTGCCAAGGCCAGAAACAAGCCGCGCGTGCAGGAAGAGAGCCCTGCAGCCCAGCGCCGCGCCGAGCGTCAGGCCGAACGCGCCGAACGCCAGGCCATCCGCGCCGAGCAGCGTGCGGAGAAGGCAGCGCGACCACCGTCACGCCTGACCACCACCCTGCAGGGCGTCAGCCGTGAAGGCGTGGTCATTCTCATGCTCAGCCTATGCGTCTTCATGCTTCTGGCGCTGTTCAGCTATGCGCCGACGGACCCCGGCTGGTCCTACAGCGGCCCTGAACTCACGCCCAGCAACTGGATGGGCAGCATCGGTGCCTGGCTGTCAGACGTGCTGTATTCGCTGTTTGGCGGCAGTGCCCTGTGGTGGCCGGCAATGCTGGGCTTCGGTGCCTGGCGCCTGATGCGTCAGCCCAGTACAGAGCTGGTGTGGGACCCGACGACCATCGCGGTGCGCGCTGGCGGCCTGTTCCTGCTGATCATGGCGACCTGCGTCATCGGCGATATCCAGTTCTACAGCCCCGACAGCCAGCTGACCAACGGCGCGGGCGGCATTCTCGGCAAGGGCATCGCCGGGGCACTGACGCCATTGATCGGCATGGGCGGCACGGTACTGGTCGCGATGGCCAGCTTCCTGTGCGGCTTCACGCTGTTTACCGGCATGTCGTGGCTGACGGTCATGGATGAGCTGGGCAATGGCTGCATGCGGGTGTCCGGCTGGTTCGCCGAGCGCTTCAACAGTCGCCGCGACGATCAGGACGCCTACGATGACGAGGCAGCCTACGCCGAAGAGTCGCTGACGCACGAGGACGGTGAAGAGGATGACTCGGATCGCGACCCGGCCCCCAGACTGAGCTGGTGGCAGCGTCTGCTGCCGGGCCGCCGTGCCCGTGAGGATGAGTGGGACGAGGACAGCGACGAGATTCTGCTTGGTCGCCGTCAGGAGGCAGAAGGCATCGCCGCCGAGCCGCGCGGCCAGCGCCGTGTCGAGCCGTCTCTGGATGGCGGCACCGACGAGGCCATCAGCGCTCGCGATGACTTCGCGGATGACCGCAGCACCGATATCCCGTGGCAGACCGCTGAAACCACGCCTTCCGCCAAGGTGCCGGGCGCTGCCTACACCGAGCGCATGACGGTGCAGAGCGCCAATGTCAGCATCGAAGGGGTTGATCTGGCCGCGGCCCTGAAGACCGCCGTGGCGGCAGAGGCCGCCTCCGCGCCGCGTGTCGCGCATGCCGATGTCACGCGCTCCCGTCTGCCGCAAGCCGCTGCCATTGAGGCCGAGCGCCAGCGTCATGCTGACGCCTCAGTCACCACGCAGGCTCCCAAGGCGGCGACGCCAGCCCCTGCCGCCGAAGATACGGCATCAGCCTCCGACAGTACGGCTGCCCCTGCTGCCTGGGACGCCGCCTCAGCCTTTGCACCGACCGCTCGTCACGACACGGCTCGTCATGAGACCGCCCGACACGACACGGCGCAAGACGCTCAGGCGCAGAGCGAGGCCGAAGCTCACAAGGCTCCGTCTCAGGCACAAGCTCAGGCTCAAGAGCTGGCTCGCGAGCAGGAAGCGCAGCGCTTGGCTGAACAGGAAGCGCAGCGCTTGGCAGAACAGGAGGCGCAGCGCGAAGCTGAACAGAAAGCGCAGCGTGCAGCCGAGCAGCAAGCGGCAGAGCGACAAGCGCAGCTCGAAAAGCAGGCACAGCTCGAGCAGCAGGCGCAGCTTGAGAAAGAGGCACAGCGTGAGCGCGACGCGCAACTTGCGCGCGAGCGCAGTGATGCCGCGCCGGATAGCCGCAATCAACCGCCGGAGCCCAGGGACGACGATGATGCGCCCCTGCCCGGCAGTGGTGGTCAATTCGCCACGGCCGCAGGGCTGGCTGCCGGTGCGGGTGTGATGGCGGCCGGTGTCGCGGCGGCCGCTTCCGAGACTCCCGCTCGCAAGGCGGTCGTCTCCTGGGATGATGCCTTCGAGCAGCCGACGGGCAACGCGCCGACACAGGCAGACGCGCCTGCGGCGCCGAGCAGCCCGTCTGCCACGCCGCCGCAGCATGCCCCTGAGCCGCGTCAGCCTGCAGCGCCTCATCAACCGGCCGAGCCGGTCGCACCAGCGGAGCCCGATTCCGTGGCGCCTCAGGCCGAGCATGTGCCGCCTTTCGAGGCGCCGACAGCCACGCCGGAAGCGACCCCCGCAACGGCCGAGCGTCCTTCCTGGGCCTATGACGGCGATGAGTCCGGCATGGTGCCGGGCGGTGGTCGTCTGGCGACGGCGGAAGATGCGCAGGCGGCTGCCAGTGATCCCTCCGGCCCGACCCTGTGGACCGTGGAGCACATGCAGAGTCAGCGCCATGAAGGCGCCGATCACGAGGACGAGCCGGAAGGGGACCTGCCGCAGCTGAGTCTGCTGACGCCGCCGGATGCCCAGAAGCCCAACTACAGCGAAGAAGAGCTCGACCAGATGGCCGAGCTGCTGGTGGTGCGTCTGCGCGAGTATGGCGTCAAGGCCGAGGTGGCGGATGTCTGGCCGGGGCCGGTCATCACACGCTTCGAGATTCAGCCGGCGCCGGGCGTCAAGGCGTCCAAGATCTCCAACCTGTCGACGGACCTGGCGCGTTCGCTGCTGGTCAAGAGCGTGCGTGTGGTCGAGGTGATTCCGGGCCGTCCGACGGTCGGCATCGAGATCCCCAACCCCAACCGCGCCATGATTCGCCTGCGCGAAGTGTTCGATTCCGATGCCTATCAGCTGGCGGAATCTCCGGTCACCCTGGCGCTGGGGCAGGATATCGGTGGCGCGCCTGTCGTGGCCAACCTCGGCAAGATGCCACACCTGCTGGTCGCCGGTACCACCGGTTCGGGCAAGTCAGTCGGCATCAACTCGATGCTGATCTCGATGCTGCTCAAGGCCACGCCGGACGAAGTGCGCATGATCATGGTCGACCCCAAGATGCTGGAGCTGTCGGTCTATGACGGCATTCCGCATCTGCTGGCGCCGGTGGTGACCGACATGAAGGAGGCCGCCAACGCCCTGCGCTGGTGTGTCGCCGAGATGGAGCGTCGCTACAAGCTGATGGCCGCCATGGGCGTGCGCAACCTGGCCGGCTTCAATGCCAAGATCGATGAAGCCGAGGCACATGGCGCCCAGATCGCTGACCCGCTGTGGGAGCCGCAGCCCTGGGAGATGCACCAGCATCCGCCGGTGCTCGCCAAGCTGCCCTACATCGTGGTGGTGATCGACGAGTTTGCCGACATGTTCATGATCGTCGGCAAGAAGGTCGAGGAGTTGATCGCACGTCTGGCCCAGAAGGCGCGCGCCGCGGGGATTCACCTGATTCTGGCCACCCAGCGTCCGTCGGTGGACGTGGTGACCGGCCTGATCAAGGCCAACATCCCGACGCGCATGGCCTTCCAGGTCTCCTCCAAGATCGACTCGCGCACCATCCTCGATCAGGGCGGCGCCGAGGACCTGCTGGGTCACGGTGACATGCTCTACCTGCCGGCCGGTGCCGGCATGCCGACGCGCGTTCATGGTGCCTTCGTCGATGATGACGAGGTTCACCGTGTGGTCGATGACTGGAAGCGTCGCGGCTCGCCGGAGTACATCGAGGAGATCCTCACCGGTGGTGTGCAGGCGGATGCGCTGGCCGGCCTCGAGGCTGAAGGCGAGGACAGCGATGCCGAGCAGGATGCGCTCTACGATGAGGCCGTGGCCTATGTGGTCGAGTCGCGTCGTGCCTCCATCTCTGCCGTGCAGCGTCGCTTCAAGATCGGGTACAACCGCGCCGCGCGTCTGGTCGAGGCGATGGAGATGGCGGGCGTCGTCTCCGCGATGGGCACCAATGGCTCGCGGGAAGTGATCGCGCCCAACCACAGCGGCTAGCCGCCGCCGGCCTGGTCGCTGAAACACACGAAGGGGAGCTTTTTGCTCCCCTTCGTGTCAAAGACATCAGATAACAGATCACTGCCAGCAGGATATTGGCAGCAATCATCCCGAATCGCTGAAATGATGATGGTCAGCTGCAGGGCCTCGGTGCCGAGGCTTGCCACTGGTCTTCCTCATCGCAAGGAGTTTCATGAAGACATTGTCCCGTTCTTTCGCTTCTTCGTTGACCGCTCGTCTGGCCAAGGGGCTGGGCGCCGCGCTGATGTTGGGCATGGCCGCTCTGCCAGCGCACGCCGAGGAATCGGCAGGCGATCGCCTGTCGCGCCTGCTGGAGCCGCTCAAGACCTATGCAGCCGACTTCGATCAGCAGATCCTCGATGCCTCCGGTCAGCGTCTGCAGGAAGCCAAGGGCAAGATGTGGCTGTCGCGCCCGGGCAAGTTCCGCTGGAGCGTCGATGCGCCGTACCGTCAGGAAGTGGTGTCGGACGGCAAGGAAGTCTATCTGCATGACCCGGACCTCGAGCAGGTCACCGTGCAGCCGCTGGATGAGCGCGTCACCCACACGCCGGCGCTGTTGCTGTCCGGTCGTGCCAGTGAGCTGACCGCCAACTATGCGGTCAAGCGTCAGCAGCAGGGCGCGCGTGAGACCTTCACGCTGACGCCCAAACAGGCCGATACGCTGTTTGAAAGCCTCAAGCTGACCTTCGACAGCGAGCAGCTCGACATGCTGCAGATGGCGGATTCCACCGGCCAGCGTACGGCGATCGACTTCAGCAACGTGCAGTACAACCCGTCGCTGCAGGATAGTCGTTTCGTGTTCCAGATCCCGCAAGGCGCCGACGTCATTCGCGAGCAGTGATCACGCCCAAGGTGCAGCGCAAATCCTGAATACGCTTGACCAGACAAGAACGCCCGGACCTTCTGGTCCGGGCGTTCTTGTCTGTGCCAGTCGCGACTCTGCAGCCATGTGCGCGCAGGATTCGCCGCTGATCAGCTTTGTCCGGGCGTCTCGCCACGGTCTGCGGCGGCGTCCTGCTCGCGGCGCCAGCGCTCAATCTCGGCGAAGCGCTTCTCACCGCCATGCTGGGTCGGGCGGTAGAACTGCTGGGTCGGCAGCTCTTCTGGCCAGGCATCGTGGGAGCGGCCGGCCGGATAGCCATTGGGCTCGTTGTGGGCATAGCGATAGCCTTCGCCCATGCCCAGCTCCTTCATCAGCGTGGTCGGGGCATTGCGCAGGTAGACCGGCACCCCGAAGTGGGGCTGCTGGCGCACGAAGGCCTTGGCTTCCTTCCAGGCCACCTCGATGGCATTGCTCTTGGGCGCGATGGCCAGGTGGATCGCCGCATGGGCGATGGCGCGCTGGCCCTCGTAGTCACCGAGGCGCAGATAGGCGTCCCAGGCGGCGATGGTCAGCGGCAGGGCGCGTGGGTCGGCGTTGCCGACATCTTCGGAGGCAATCGCCGTCAGGCGCCGCACGACATCCAGCGGGTCGCCGCCGCCATCCATGAAGCGCGCCATGTACAACAGCGCCGCGTCGGGCCGCGAGGAGCGTATCGACTTGTGGATCGCCGACAGCAGGTCGTAATAGTCATCGCCCTGCTTGTCGAAGCTGGAGGCCTGATGGCCCAGCACGGCCTCCAGCGAGCTGTCCTCGAGTATCTCGCGCGTTCCCCCCTGGGCGTCTGGCTCACGACGCACGAAGTCACAGGCAGTCTCCAGCAGGCCGAGGGCGCGGCGTGCATCGCCGGAGGCCGAGCGCGCGATGCGGGTCAGCGTCTCGCGGCTGGCTTCGATATGACGCTTGCCGAGGCCGTTGACCTCATCCTGCAGGGCGCGCGTCAGTACCTCGATCAGGTCGTCCGTCTCCAGGGCCTTGAGCACATAGACCCGCGCCCGTGACAGCAGGGCCGAGTTGACCTCGAAGGACGGGTTCTCGGTGGTCGCGCCGATCAGCGTCAGCAGGCCGGATTCCACATGCGGCAACAGGGCATCCTGCTGGCTCTTGTTGAGGCGGTGGATCTCATCGAGAAACATCACCGTCTGGCGATCGCTGGCCTGGAAGTGTCTGGCGCGCTCCACCACCTCGCGGATGTCCTTGACGCCGGCCATCACCGCCGAGAGCTGCTCCAGATGGGCATCACAGCCCTTGGCGAGAATCTCGGCCAGCGTCGTCTTGCCGACCCCCGGCGGCCCCCACAGGATCATCGAGCGCACCACGCCGGAGGCCACCATCTGGCGCAGCGGCATGTCAGGCCCGACCAACGCTGTCTGTCCGATGTAGTCATCCAGGGTGCGGGGACGCATGCGGAAGGCCAGTGGCGCATGGGAATTCGAGGCGGTATCGGCAAAAAGATCCATCGGCGAGTCTGGCTCCGGCAGGCGTGGGGCAGTATTGCGCTCATCATGGCCGATCCTGCAGGACTGTACAAATCAGCAGGGGCGGCACGGTCAGTCAGCGGCCTCAGGCCGCGCGTGGCATTGCACCAGACTGTCATGTTTTCCTGACAGCATGACACGCTCATTTAGGCAATCCCACCCAACGTCTAACTGGCGCTCGGGGGATGTGTCCTACACTTCTAGGTGACGACATTGCTACATTCGGTAGCAATGCCCGAGGCGGCAGCGCTGTCTGCCAGCATCGGCCACCTGTTCCGTAAGGAGGAGGAAGTCATGCCCAATGTGACTCAGCTGCGCCAGGACCACGCCAACATGGCCCGTCTGCTGCACGTGCTTTCGCACCGCCACAAGACGCTCGTCAGTGGTGAGCGTCCCGACTTTCGCATGATGCGTGAGGTGGTGGATTACATTCTCGATTACATGCAGGGCTTCATCATTCCGCTGGAGCGTCAATGCACCCAGATGCTGTGCGAACGCTCCGAAGACGCCGCGCCACTCTGTCAGCGCCTCATCCAGCAATATCGCACCCTGCACGAGCGTCTGGACAAGCTGTCCGACAATCTCGACAGCATCCTGATGGACCAGATCATCCCGATGGATCAGTTCAATGCCGACCTGCGCGAGTATGTGGAGGCACACCGTGACTACCTGCGTGCCGAGCGCCAGGAGCTGTTCCCGCTGATGCGCGACAACCTCAGTGACGAGGAATGGCAGCAGCTGACCGATGCCATCCCGCATGCGCGCACCGAGCTTGAGCGCCTCCAGGAAGCCTACCCGGAACTCTACGCCGAGCTGACCGAGAGTGATGTCGTGACCGCCTGAGCCACGTCGGTCCGATCAGTGACGCTCTGATCCATAACCGTCTAGTCAGGAACTCGCCACACAGAAAGAATCCGCACTTTACCCGCCACAACAGAAAGAACGCCAAGTCGTTGGCGGGTATTCCGAAAGTCTCCACGTCCCATCTCCCCCACACTGAGGTCATCACATGACGCCCGCCGCGTTTCGGTGGGCGTTGTCTTTGGCGGTGTTCCGCCTTCTCAGATGACGGCCGTGCGGCCCGGGAGACAAGCGATGAGTGCTCAATCTCTTGCACGACAGTGGGCAACTTCCCAGGACGGAGCGACGTCCGAGCCCACCCAGTTCGCCAGCCAAGGCATTGCCCTGGAAGACCCGCGCCTGTTTCGCCAGCTCGCCTACGTGAATGGCTGCTGGGTGCATGGCGAAGGCGGGCGTGAGGAGGCGGTCTTCGACCCCGCCACCGGCGAGCGTCTCGGCCAGGTGCCGTGGCTCGAGGAGGCGCAGATCGACACCGCCATCGCCGCCGCCGATGCGGCCCAGAGTGAATGGCGCAAGCTGCGCGTCGACCAGCGCGGCGAGCTGCTGGATGCCTGGTACGACCTCATCCGCGCCCACAAGGAAGACCTGGCCATGCTGATGACGCGTGAGCAGGGCAAGTCGCTGGACGATGGGCGTGGCGAGGTGGAATACGGCGCCAGCTTCGTTCACTGGTTCGCCGAGGAGGGCAATCGTGCCTTCGGCGAGACCATTCCCAGCCATATCCCGAATGCCGCGCTGGGCACCGTGCGTGAGCCTATCGGTGTCGCGGCGCTGATCACGCCGTGGAACTTCCCGCTGGCGATGATCACTCGCAAGGCCGCGGCCGCGCTGGCGGCGGGCTGCACGGTGCTGGTCAAGCCGGCCGGCGAGACGCCGTTCTCGGCGCTGGCGCTGGCGGAGCTGGCCGAGCGTGCCGGCATTCCCGCAGGTGTCTTCAGCGTCATCACCGGCGAGGCCTCCGAGGTCTCCAGGCAGCTGTGTGACGACCCGCGCGTCGCTGGGCTGTCATTCACCGGCTCCACCCGGGTCGGGCGTCTGCTGCTGAAACAGTGCGCCGACAGCGTCAAGCGTGTCTCGCTGGAACTGGGCGGCAACGCCCCCTTCATCGTCGGGCCGGACATGGACCCCGAGGAGGCTGCGCGCGCCGCCGTCGATGCCAAGTTCCAGACCTCCGGTCAGGACTGCCTCGCGGCCGACCGTATCCTGGTCCACGACAGCCTCTACGAGGACTTCCTGAGCCACTTCGCACGCATCATGAAGCAGCTCAAGGTCGGCAATGGTCAGGTGAAGGGGATCGACCTTGGCCCGCTGATCCACCGCGACGCCGTCGCCAAGGCGCAGACCATCGTCGATGACGCCGTCGAGCGTGGCGCGCGGCTGATCCACGGCGACCAGAGCATGGCGCCGGGCCCCAACTTCTTCATGCCGGTACTGCTGGCCGACATCACGCCGGACATGCGCGTCTGGCGCGAGGAAACCTTCTCGCCGGTGGCCGGCATCACCGCCTGGCACGATGAGGAAGAGGTGATCGCGATGGCCAACGACACCGAATACGGCCTCGCCGCCTACGTCTATACCCACGATGTGCGCCGCATCTGGCAACTGATGCGTGGCCTGCGCTTCGGCATGGTCTCCGTCAATTCCGTCAAGATGACCGGCGCGCCGATTCCCTTCGGCGGCGTCAAGCAATCTGGCCTGGGTCGCGAAGGTGGCCGTCAGGGGCTCGAGGAATATCTCGATATCAAGTACTACTGTCTGGGTGGACTGGAAAGCGCCTCCGGAAGTTGAGACGGACATCCTTCACTGTCACATGTCGATCATGGCGACCGGTGGCCATTGAGCACCACCGGTCGATCGCCCCTAGTTGAGCATTCGGAGAGTCACATGAGCACCGATAACACCCTGAGTCAGGCCGCCAGCTTCGACGACGCGACCTCGACCGATGAGCTGATTCGCCGTGATCGCAAGGTCACCTTCCATGCCTCGACCCACCTGCGCGATTACGCCCAGGGCGATGCACCGGGCCGCGTGATCACCGGTGGCGAAGGCATCCGCATCCGCGAGCGTGACGGGCGTGAGCTGATCGATGGCTTCGCCGGCCTCTACTGCGTCAACATCGGTTACGGGCGCACGGAAGTCGCTGATGCCATCCACGAGCAGGCCCTCAAGCTCAGCTACTACCACACCTATGTCGGCCACTCGAATGAGCCGCAGATCGCGCTGTCCGAGAAGATTCTCGAGCTGGCCGGCCCCGACATGTCCAAGGTCTATTACGGCATGTCCGGCAGTGATGCCAACGAGACCCAGCTCAAGCTGGTGCGCTATTACCACAACGTGATCGGCAAGCCGGAGAAGAAGAAGGTCATCTCGCGCTGGCGCGGCTATCACGGCTCCGGCATCGCCTCAGGCTCGCTGACCGGACTGGCGGCCTTCCATGATCACTTCGATCTGCCGATTCCGGGCATCCTGCACACCGAGGCGCCGGACTATTATCGTCGTCCCGCCGAGTGCGCCGAGATGAGCGAGCGCGAATTCTCCACCTGGTGCGCCGAGAAGCTCGAGGCGATGATCCAGGCCGAAGGGCCGGAGACCGTCGGCGCCTTCATCGGCGAACCGGTGCTGGGCACCGGTGGCATCGTGCCGCCGCCGGAGGGCTACTGGGAGGCCATCCAGACCGTGCTCAAGCGCCACGACATCCTGTTGATCTGCGATGAGGTGGTGTGCGGCTTCGGGCGCATCGGCAGCCAGTTCGGCTACCAGCACTTCGGCATCAAGCCGGACCTGGTCACCATCGCCAAGGGCCTGACCAGCGCCTATCAGCCGCTGTCCGGGGTCATCGTCGGTGACCGCGTGTGGAAGGTGCTGGAGCAGGGCACCGGCGAATTCGGCCCCATCGGCCATGGCTGGACCTACTCCGGCCATGCGCTGGGCGCCGCCGCCGGTGTCGCCAACCTGGAGATCATCCGTCGCGAGGGCCTGGTCGACAACGCCCGCGATACCGGCGCCTATCTGCAGAACGCCATGCAGGAGGCTTTCGCCGATCACCCCATCGTCGGCAATGTGCGTGGCATCGGCCTGCTGGCGGCGCTGGAGTTCTCGCCGCAGCCGTCACAGCGCAAGGCGTTCGACTCAGCGCTCAAGGTCGGCCCGCGCATCTCCGCGGCAGCCCTCGAGGAAGGCCTGGTCGCTCGCGCCATGCCGCAGGGCGACATCCTCGGCTTCGCGCCGCCGCTGGTGGTCACGCCTGAGGAAATCGATGACATCGTCGCCCGCGCGCGTCGCGCCGTGGACAAGGTGCATCAGGAGCTTGTCGACAATGGCGATCTCACGTCTGGTGATCAGTAGGCCATGGCATTGACCTTACCCCCGCTCAAGAGCACACGGGAAACGCCGCTGGCGCTGGCCGATATCCATGCCGCGCGCCAGCGGCTGTTTCATTCATCGACGGCCACGGGTGTCGAACGCACAGCGCTGGTGCCTTCACCGGCGCTGTCGCGCCGCTTCGATGCCGAGATTCTGCTCAAGCTGGAGACCCGCCAGCCCACTGGCGCCTTCAAGCTGCGCGGGGCCAGCAATCTGCTGGCCGCCGTGGCGGAGCAGGCCGCCGGGGAGGCCTACGAGCGCCTCCAGCGCGGCGTGACCACCGCCTCCACCGGCAATCATGGTCGCGCGTTGGCCTACGCCGCGATGCGCCGTGGCCTCAGGGCGGTCATCTGTCTCTCCGAGCAGGTGCCCGCCAACAAGGTGCGTGCCATCGAGGCGCTGGGTGAGTTGGGCGGTGCCACTGGTGGCAGTGTCGAGGTGCGCCGGGTCGGGCGCAGTCAGGACGAGGCCTTCCACGAGGTCAATCGGCTGGTCGAGGAGGAGGGGATGCTGGCGGTGCCGCCCTTCGATGACCCGCTGATCGCGGCCGGTCAGGGCACCATCGGGCTTGAGTTGATGGAAGATTGCCCGCAGCTCGATCAGGTACTGATCGGACTGTCCGGCGGCGGCCTGCTCGGCGGTATCGGGGCGGCGCTCAAGGCGATTCGCCCCGAGACCCGCGTGCATGGCATCAGCCTCACCGAAGGCGCCGCGATGTGGCATAGCCTGCAGGCGGGCACACCGGTGGAGGTGCAAGAGGTCGCCAGCCTCGCGGATTCGCTGGGCGGCGGCATCGGGCTTGGCAATCACACCACGCTGCCGCTGGTGCGCCGCGTGATGGATGAACACCATCAGGTCAGCGAGCGCGCCATCGCCCGCGCCATGCTGATGCTGCTGGAAGAGGAGAAGCTGCTGGTCGAGGGCGCCGCCGTGGTCGGGCTTGCCGCGCTTGAGGCCTCGCGACTGGGCGAGACCGACCCGGCGCTGGCCGAGTCGATCCGCGGCCAGCGTGTCGCGCTGATCATCAGCGGCAATGGCGTCAGTCTGGAGACCTTCGATCAGGCCAGAGCGCTGCTGGCGGACGCTCAGCAGTGATTTTTTCGCCCATGGCTCACAGCGTGAGACAGATGATGGCACATCAGGAGGAGGGCGCATGACGGAACCGACTCAAGAAAGCATGCAGACGTATTCCCGTGAACAGATCGAGCAGGTCGTGGGGCTGGACGCCACGGCACTGGGCACCATTCGCGATGCCTTCATCGCGCTGGGCCAAGGCAAGGTGGTGCAGCCGCCGATCCTGTCGATGGCCATCGAGGAGGCCAACGGCGAGGTGGACGTCAAGACCGCCCACATTCAGGGGCTCAAGCACTTCGCGATCAAGATCAGCCCCGGCTTCTTCAACAATCCCGCCCGCGGCTTGCCAAGCCTCAATGGCCTGATGGTGGTGTTCTCCGCCGAGACGGGGCTGGCCAAGGCCCTGCTGGATGACGGTGGCTATCTCACCGCCATTCGCACCGCGCTGGCCGGTGCCGTGGCGGCAGAGGCCCTGTCACGCCCCGACAGCAAGCGCGTCGCACTGATCGGCGCCGGTGAGCAGGCGAGCCTGCAGCTGGAAGCGCTGCGACTGGTGCGCGATATCGAGAGTGTCGATGTCTGGGCACGCGACAAGGAGCGCGGCGAGCGCTTCGCGCGCGACACCGAGCAGCGCCTGGGACTCACCGTGCGCAGCCATGACAGCCTGCATGCGGTGTGTCAGAACGCCGATATCATCATCACCGCCACGCCGTCTCACACGCCGCTGCTGGAATACTCGATGCTGCCGGAAGGCGTGCATGTCACCGCGATGGGCTCCGACAGCCCCGAGAAGCGCGAGCTGGAAGCCGACGTGCTGACCGATTGCGACTACTTCGTGTGTGACAGCCGCGCCCAGTCGGAAATCAATGGGGAGCTCAAGGGGCTGGATGAAGACCAGGCCAAGGCATGCGAGGTGTACGAGCTGGGCAAGCTGCTGGCCGATGGGCGTCGTCTGCGTGACGGTGACCAGAACAGCGGTGACCAGAACAGCGGTGAACAGGCTGAAACCGCCACTGATACCCTCATCACGGTGGCAGACCTTACCGGCACCGGCGTGCAGGACACCGCGATTGCCAGTCTGGCGCTCGCTCGACTCGCCCAGCGCTAGCGCCGCGCGCAGCGACTGCGGGTCATGAAGGCGCGACGGACTTGCCCAGCGCGGCGCCGCATGCGAGGGTCACGCAGTAACGGCAGGAAGCCGTTGACTCCCTCGTCCACTCGGAGCCTGTCGTGACTCGAACCATGCCCTCACCCTCTGCTGCGCCGCGCGCCCTCAATGCTGCCCCCGGGGTAGAGGTCCGCCGCTCACCGCTGGCGGATCTCTGTGCCGACTGCGATGCCGTGACGCTGCTGCCACCGCTATCGCCGCCGGGTGAGGGGTATCTGCGCCATTTCTGCCAGCTGGATTCCCCGCTGGCGGTGTTCGATCTCGACGATACCCTGCTCGATGGCGACTGCACCGGCATGTGGATGCGCTGGATGGCCGCCTGTGGCTGGATCGAGGATGTCGATGCCTTCATGGCCATCGGCGAGCGCCACCAGAGCGAGTATCACGCCGGCACCCTAGATATCCACGAGCATACCGGCCATCTGCTCAGCCCGCTCATCGGACGGCATCGCGATGAGGTGCGTCGTGAAGTCGATGATTTCGTGGAAGAAATGGTAATGCCGCGTCTGCTGGAAGGCGGCATCGCACGGCTGGCCGAACACGGCGAGGCGGGCCATCGCACCCTGATCATCTCCGCCTCCATGCATCATCTGGTCGGCCCCATCGCCAGTCGTCTGACCGCCGATGGCGCGCTGGCCACCCATCCTGCCTTCGATGAAGAGGGCCGCTTCACCGGCGAGACCACCGGCATCGTCACCTTCCGCGAAGGCAAGCTGGCGGCGCTGGATGCCTGGCTGGAAGACGCCAGCCAGCTCAAGCGTGCGCCGCAGGCACTGTGGGGCTACTCCGATTCCCACAACGACCTGCCGCTGCTCGAGCGGGTCGATCATCCCCACGCCACCCAGCCGGATGCGCCGCTGCGCCAGTTCGCCGAAGCGCGTGGCTGGCCGGTGGTCGACTGGCGCCAGTCGCACCTGTCCATCGAATCGGACTGAGCGTGCATGCAGCCGTCGACTGACTCCCATCTTTCCCGCGATCACGGCCCGGATGCCAGAGCCCTGCAGGCGCGCGGCGTCGCGCTGACGGCGCTGGGCGTGTTGCTGATCTCGCCGGATGCGCTGTTGCTGCGCCTCGCCGATGTCGCCGATGGCCCGCTGGTGTTCTGGCGCGGCCTGCTGACGGCCATCGGCTTTGCGCTGATTCTGCTGCTCACCCAGCGCGGCGGGCCAGGCCAGCGCTTCGCCAGTGCGCTGGCGCGCATGCGTGGCTGCGGGCGTACGGGGCTGTGGGTCGCGCTGCTGTTCACCGGCTCCACGCTGGGCTTCGTGCTCGCCAATCAATACACCCGCGCCGGCAATGTGCTGATCATCCTCGCTGCCAGTCCGCTGTTCGCGGCGCTGATGTCGCGGCTATGGCTGGGCGAGCGTCAGCCGCGCCATGTATGGGGCGCGATTCTGGTCTCGCTGGCGGGCATCACGCTGCTGGTGATGGACGAGGCGGGCAACGGCTCACTGACCGGCAATCTGCTCGCGCTGGGCTGCAGCCTGTCACTGGCGGGCAACTTCACGCTGTGCCGTACGCGCCCGGGCCTCGACATGAGCCCGATGCTGACACTGTCGGGACTGCTGACCGCGCTGTGCGGCCTGCTGGCCTGCACGTGGTTGGCGGTCTCTGGTGCTGGGGAGGGTGCAGCAGAGGGCCTCGAGAGCGTGCTCACCCAGCTATGGCCCTCGCACAGCGATGATTTCGCCCGGCGCGCCGGCTGGCTGGTGCTGCTGTGTCTGGTGCTATCGCCGCTGGGCTTCACGCTGATCCAGCGTGGTCCGCTGTATCTGCCGTCCGCCGAGGTGGCGCTGCTGATGCTGCTGGAAAGCGTGTTCGGCATCCTGTGGGTGTGGTGGGTGCTGGACGAGTCGCTGACCGTGCGCGGCTGGGTGGGCGGCGCCATGGTGCTGGGCGCGATGCTGATCAAGAGCCTGATCGACCGCCGCCTGCGTCACCTGCAGGCCACGCGCACGCCTTCTGCGGATGCGTCTGCGGGCGGCAACTGATACAATCCCGCCCATCCCCGAGTTTATTCACTGTCAAATGACAGCCCTCTGGACGCCTCACGGCGACCGGAGCGAATAGCTCATGGCGCGAAGAAAGCCACAGGGCGATCGGAAACGACGGCGACTTCACGACGCGAGCCAGGCGCGAGCGGCACTGCCCCTGACGGCAGTGATGAAGATTGCAACAACCGGACGCCAGACTGACTCGACAGCGCCAGGATCCAGCACGCACACCACCTTCCCCAACCTGTTGCGGACGACTCGATGACAAGCAGCCTCAAACAGCAGTGGCTCTCCAACCTCCGGCCCGACATCCTGTCCGGCCTGGTGGTGGCGTTGGCCCTGATCCCCGAAGCCATCGCCTTTTCCATCATTGCCGGTGTCGACCCCAAGGTCGGCCTGTATGCCTCCTTCTCCATCGCCGTGGTGACCGCCATCGCCGGTGGCCGTCCGGGCATGATCTCCGCCGCCACCGGTGCCATGGCACTGCTGATGGTCGACCTGGTCAAGGACCACGGCCTGGAATACCTGCTGGCCGCCACCGTGCTGACCGGCGTGATCCAGATCATCTTCGGCTACTTCAAGCTCGGCTCGCTGATGCGCTTCGTGTCGCGCTCGGTGGTCACCGGCTTCGTGAATGCGCTGGCGATCCTGATCTTCATGGCCCAGCTGCCGGAGCTGACCAACGTCACCTGGCACGTCTACGCCATGACGGCGGCCGGTCTCGGCATCATCTACCTGCTGCCGCTGGTGCCGAAGGTCGGCAAGCTGCTGCCGTCGCCGCTGGTCTGCATCATCGTGCTCACCATCTTCGCGATGGTCGTCGGTCTGGATATCCGCACCGTCGGCGACATGGGCGAGCTGCCGGACAGCCTGCCGGTGTTCCTGATTCCGGACATCCCCTTCAATCTGGAAACCCTGTGGATCATCCTGCCGTACTCGCTGCCGCTGGCGGTCGTGGGCCTGCTGGAATCCCTGATGACGGCCACCCTGGTCGATGATCTGACCGATACGCCGTCCGACAAGAACCGTGAGTGCAAGGGCCAGGGCGCGGCCAACGTCGTCACCGGCTTCCTTGGCGGCATGGCGGGTTGCGCGATGATCGGCCAGACGATGATCAACGTGAAGTCCGGCGGTCGTACGCGTCTCTCCACCATGGTGGCGGGTGTCGTGCTGCTGATCCTGGTCGTGTTCCTCGGCCCGTGGGTCTCGCAGATTCCGATGGCCGCACTGGTCGCGGTGATGATCATGGTCTCCATCGGCACCTTCTCCTGGCAGTCGATCCGTGACCTCAAGACCCACCCGATGTCCACCAACATCGTCATGCTGGGCACCGTGGCCGTCGTGGTCGCGACCCACAACCTGGCGATCGGCGTACTGGTCGGCGTGCTGCTCTCGGCGCTGTTCTTCGCCAACAAGATCGGTCAGGTGCTGCATATCGGCAGCGACATGAATGCCGATGGTCGTACCCGCGAATACCGCGTGGTCGGTCAGGTGTTCTTCGCCTCCAGCGAGCAGTTCCAGGCCGGTTTTGACCTCAAGGAGACCGTCGAGCGTGTCGTCATCGACGTCAGCCGTGCACACTTCTGGGACATCACCGCCATCGGCGCGCTGGACACCGTGGTGGTCAAGTTCCGCCGCGAGGGTACCGAGGTCGAGGTGCGTGGCCTCAACGAAGCCAGCGCCACGCTGGTGGATCGCTTCGCGGTGCATGACAAGCCGGATGCGGTCGAGAAACTGATGGGGCATTGATCCCGTTGGCGCCACCCGCCTGATCGAGGGCGGCGCCAGCAGCGTGATTGATGCGTAAAGACGGCGGGCAGTCCTTCACGGGCTGCCCGCCGTTTGCGTTGGTAGGGTCGGAAAGTGGTAATCTCGAAACAGGCGCCTGAAGCGCCACCTTGATCGTCAGCATAAGGAAGCACGCCATGAGCCAATCCTCTGCCAGTGCCCTGACAGGCCATGACAAGGTCACCGCCTGCATTGACGGCTCCGCCTTTGCCGTCTCCGTGTGTGATGCCGCCGTATGGGCAAGCCAACGTCTCTCGGCGCCGCTGAGCTTCCTGCATGTGATCGACCGCCAGGAAGGGGCGGGCGAGACCAACAGTGATCTCTCCGGCAGTATCGGGCTCGGTGCGCGCGAGCATCTGCTGGAAGAGCTCGCCACCCTGGATGAGCAACGCGGGCGTATCGCCCAGGAGCAGGGCCGCCTGATGCTGGAGGCCGCCTACGAGCGCGCCGTGCAGGCGGGTATCGCGGAGCCGCGTCCACGCCAGCGCAATGGAGAGCTGGTCGAGACCCTCGCGGAGCTGGAAGACGAGATTCGCCTGCTGGTGATCGGCAAGCGCGGCGAAGGGGCGGAGCAGGCCAGCGAGCACCTGGGCAGCAATCTGGAGCGCGTGATTCGCAGTCTGCATCGTCCGGTGCTGGTGGTGCCGGGCGAGTTCAATCAGCCGACGCGGGTGCTGATCGCCTTCGATTGCAGCACCACCATCAAGCGCGCCGTCGAGGTATTGGCGGCAAGCCCGCTGCTGCAAGGCGCGGAGCTGCATCTGGTGATGGTCGGCGCGGAGTCGGTGGAACATCAGGCTCCGCTGGACGCCGCGCGCGACACCCTCACCGCGGCAGGTTTCAGCGTGCAGGCCAGCTTCAGAGCAGGAGAGGTGGAAGCCTGCCTGCGCGAATATGCCAAGGAACACACCATCGACATGCTGGTGATGGGCGCCTATGGCCACTCGCGCATCCGTCAGCTGCTGGTCGGCAGCACCACCACCGAGATGATTCGCAACGCCACGGTGCCGCTGCTGATCCTGCGCTGAGCCATCCCTGAGGCGCTCAGGCGGCTCTATGAGCATTGGCTGATGAGCGAGCCGTTCCATCATTGCCGTGACGCCGCGCTTCCGTAATCTCTCGGGCGCGGCGTCTTGCTGTCTGGCGGGTGTCTTCGTATACCGGCAGTCTTGAGTTCACGCACGTTTTCCTGCATCACCGGCAGCACGCGTGAAACAACAGCTGTCACCACAAGAGCCACCACAAGAGCCCCCATAACTGAAACCACAGGTTCTTCTGATGCAGGGTAATATTCTCCGCAGGTCGCGTTGCGCCGCTCGCGCGAATCTGGAACGCTGAAGGACTGACCTCACCCTGCTTCGCTAGCGGTCTTTTCTGTATCAGCACCGCTGGGGGCATTTTTTCACTACCCAAGAAGAACAGCACAAGGACACTCTCGATGAACATCCAACGCCATGACACCAAGCCGCGCATGAGCCGCGCCGTGATCCACAACAACACCATCTACCTGTGTGGCCAGGTCGCCGGTCCGGACCATCGCTTCGGGAATATCACGGACCAGGCCAACAGCATGCTCGCGCGTGTCGATGCGCTGCTGGAAGAAGTCGGCACCGACCGCGAGCACCTGCTCTCCGCCACCGTCTATCTCAAGACAATGGACGACTTCAAGACCTTCAACGACATCTGGGACACCTGGGTGCCACAAGGTCACGCCCCCGCCCGCGCCTGTGTACAAGCCGCCATGGCCAGCCCGGAACTGCTGTGTGAAATTACCGTGGTCGCCGCTGTTAAGTAACTCGCAGTATGGTTTTCCTAACCCCGGCAGAGATTTCTCTGGCGGGGTTTTTTATTATTAGTCGTTTAGGGTATAAGTGTTAAGAAATGTTTTCTTTGCATGATGGGCTTATAGGTGGTTTTGGATGAATAGTGGCGATAACCCAGGTTGGAAGCAGCACTACCCAACGTTTAAGTTTGATAATAATGAAATGATTCTTGAAGAGTATAGGTCAGCGTCAAAAACGTTAGAAACGGAAGAGAAGGTCTTCTTGAGCGCGGCTAATATCGCGATTGTAATAGGTGCAGCATTCGGTTCACTGACTTTAGGTAAATTGGAAAGCATTACAGGTAATAAAGATTTTTTGATGCCAGTTGAGTCTATGCTTTTTGCTTTTCTCATTATCACTATTCTATTTACTGTTCTATTTTTGTTTCATTTTGCTGCAAGACAAAAATCAATAGTATATGCGGCTAGAAAAGTAGTTGTTTTGAGAACTGTGCTCGGTGTTAAATATGGTGAGTTTCAGCTCGTTCTTCCTAATTGGCGGATTGAAGGAGCTAATGAACCATTTGCCATACGTATGTTTCCAGGCTGGAAAACTTACGTAGCATATCCATGCTATGCCATATCAGGAATCTCGGCTTTTGTAATATATTTTATTTTGACTATTTTGTTAGATGTAGGCGGGTTGTCAATAGCTTCTACTTTGAATGCTGATCTGGTTGTCTCTGTTCCAGCATCATTCCTTGCTTTTGTTGCCTTTTGTTTCCTATATAGGCACGCTTTGCTAGATAAGCACGAGAGTATGCTTCTTGTTTTTACTCAGTATGTGTCTAAGCTACTCTCGTTAAAAGTCGAGGAGCGAATAGAGCATATTGTTTATCATGCAAAATTATCTGTATACGAAGCTCAGAGATTAAATATTGACTTAAAGGCCCTCAAGCAAATTGCAGTGCGAATAGAGGATAAAGAGTTTTACCGTCACAGCGGTGTGAGTTGGAAGGGGCTTGCAAGAGTTATATTGTCCTCGTTGAAATTGCACCCAAGGTCAGGTGGCTCGACTATTACACAGCAGTTAGTTCGTACATTGTTTATAAAAGATTTTAGTAAAACAAAAAGAAGAAAGATTGTAGAGATACTTTTAGCCAAGTGGTTTACTAAAGTTATAGATAAAGACGAGCAGCTAGATATGTACTTGTCTTCCGTAAGGTATGAGTTCAGGGTTATGGGGGTAATTCAAGCATCTAAATATTTCTTTGGGGGTATCGAGCGTAGCTTCTCTATTGCGCAGTCATTCTTCTTGATAGAGCGTTTATCAAATGTCAGGTCAAAAATATATGGCAAGAGGATTAGACAGATATTACAAGCTTTACTCGATGATGATAAAATTTCCATGGATGATGTCGTGAAAATTATTGAAATATATGATGAAATGGTTGCAAAGGGACTGGTTGAAAATAATACTACTGAAGGTGTTGAGTACTTAAGAAATAATTTTTGTAACCACTAAAACTTCTAACAAGGGGATGAGCTGATGGCTGGAGAGCAACGGATTGCGCTTTTGATAGATTGTGACAATGTTAGTCATAATTCAATTGAAGGGGTTCTAGAAGAGCTTGCAAAATATGGTGTGGTTAATGTCAGACATGCCCATGGTGATTGGAACAGCCCTTTGCTATCAGGATGGATTGAAAAGCTTCATCCAAATGCTATAAGGCCTATGCAGCAG
The DNA here is from genome assembly GCF_020217465.1 of Cobetia amphilecti. Lineage (GTDB taxonomy): Bacteria > Pseudomonadota > Gammaproteobacteria > Pseudomonadales > Halomonadaceae > Cobetia > Cobetia amphilecti. Next base: position 3,217,423 of record NZ_CP084115.1, on the reverse strand, counting down.
TTTGCCTTTACGAAAGGTAAAAATGCTACTGACTCTGCAATGATTATAGATGCTATGGATCTCCTCTATAGTGGTAATATTGATCTTTTTGCGCTCATGACTAGTGATAGCGATTTTACACCATTAGTCTTGAGGCTGCTTGAAGGAGGATTCCCTGTCTATGGTTTTGGAGAGCAAAAGACTCCGAGACCTTTTGTAGATGCTTGTTCGACATTTATATATACTGAAAAATTGTATTATGAAGAGCCAGTTACGGATATACCAGATGATAGTAGCCAAGTTCCAAGATGTAGGAATGAGCTTAGAAGTGATACAGCATTAGTCAATTTGCTAAGAAACGCTGCAGAGCAATCTTCAGAAGACGATGGGTGGTCTTTATTAGGCCGAGTGGGACATTATATGTCTAATAAAAGTTCTTTTTCATCTATTAATTATGGGTATAAAAAGCTTGGGGATTTAGTTAGAGCATCAGAACTGTTTTCCATAGAAATGCGTGGCAATGGAACTGCCATGTATATCAGAGATGCTAGGAAATCCTGAGCTTAAGACGCATTATCTTATTAACTTGAACGCCGCCTCATACCTCACCCATTCTCGATAAAACCCGTCCAGTCGTTCTGTCTCGCTGAGGTGTGATGCCTCGGCGAGGTGTTCGCGTGCGTCCTGGGGCAGCATGGCGATGCGGGCGTCGAGGTCGTGGGCGTGGCGGGGGTTGCGGTATTCGAGGTCCAGCCCGAGCGGGGCGGTGGCGAGGCCGACGAGTACATGGCCGTGGCGGTGGGCGATGGAGACGTAGAAGCCTGCCGGTAGCGCAGGGTGATGGGGTGCCTGGCCACGCGGCGACCAGTCGGTCAGTGGCAGCACAATGCCTTGGGCCGCGGCGAGTTCACCTAGCAGGAGGCGAGCGAGGTGTGACTCGGCTTCACGTTGCTGGCGACGGCGGGCCTTGGCAGATGACACGGGGGTGTCCGCGTTATCCACATCCGGCTGGCGAGCGCGCAGCGAGCGACGGCGTGAAGCATCCGCCGAGGAGTTGATAGAGGGAGCAGCCGAATCAGCACAGGATGCTGGCAGCACACACGCCTCGGCCAGCCACAGGCGGGCTGGCCGAGGGGATGATGCAGAGCAGTGATTCGCCAAGGCGCGGGCAGCGCCGCCAGTCGCAGACGCCAAGGAAGCGGCGAGGGCGTGGGGATCATGCGAGATCAGCGGCTCAATGCTTGGCCGCCCGACGCTCAGCGGCTCAATGCATGGCGAATCACTGCTCAGCGAACCACTGCTCAGTGAACCAGTGCTCAGCGAAGCGGAGCCATCCGCTGCAGCATGCCCCAGCACCACGCAGCGGTAGGCGGGGTGGTCGGTCGGGCGCGCCGCAGGCTCGATTGCCGAGTTATCCTCAACCGGCTTACTTGTCTCGCTCACACCCTCGCCTTGCCTGGCCGTCATGATGGCGAATCAGTTCTTCGGATGCAGGATCACCAGATCCCCACGCAACGCGACGCCCGCGACGATATTACCCGCATGGCACTCGTACTTCTCGCTGCTGGAGTAGGGCACCTTGTCATAGTCGCTGCGAATGTTGATGACCGCATTGGCCCCATATTCGCGCGCCTTTTCCTGCAGCTCACGCAGCGCCGACAGGAACACCCAGCGACAGGCTTCCGCATCGCTCTTGTTGGTGGCGTTGGTCTTCGGGTTCACCCGCGCCCAGCCGCGCTTCTCGATCCGCTCGTAGGGCTGCTTGTCACCGAAGAAGAAAGCCACGTCCTTGCCCAGTCGCTGACTGGCCGCGGTGCTGGCCATCACCGGCATGATCGGCAGGAAGTGCTGCGTGTCCCGCGCCACCGCCGGGGCGGAGGCCACAAGCCCCGCAGAGCCGAGCAGCAGTGCAGACACCAGTGTCAGCACACGCGAGGCGCGACCCGAGCGAGTGCGCGTGGCAGGTGCCGTGGAACGTTTCGAGGATGCGAGCGACTGAGCAGAACGTGACGCCATCTGAGACCTCTCCTAACAGGGTGATTGACTGGCGCGACGCCAGTGAATAGCGCCGTCAGCCAGCCAGGGGCGTGAGCCAATCACACCATAGACCATGCAGCGGGCGCGTATCTTGCGCCAGATCCGACCCGCTGCAAAGTCGTACGTTGGCGACACCCTGCAAAGGCGTCAGCGCGAAGCGTAATGACTGGCGCCAGATCAGATTGCCAGTGACTCACTCGCCCTGCCAGCGACGCAGAATCAGCGAGGTATTGATGCCACCGAAGGCGAAGTTGTTGCTCATCACGGTGTCCGTCTCGATCTCGCGGCCTGCGCCGGTGAGGTAGTCGAGCTGCGCACAGCGCGGGTCGAGACTGGTGAGATTGGCGGTGCCGTGGAACCAGCCATCACGCATCATCTCGATGGCGATCCAGGCCTCCAGCGCGCCACAGGCGCCCAGCGTATGGCCGGTGTAACTCTTGAAGGCGCTGATCGGCGTGGAATCGCCAAACACCGCATGGGTGGCATGGCTCTCGGCGATATCGCCGCGCTCGGTGGCGGTGCCATGGGCGCTGACATAGCCGATCTCTGAGGCCTCGACACCGGCATCCTCCAGCGCCATGCGCATCGCGGCCTCCATCATGTTGGCGTCCGGCTGGGTGACGTGACGGCCATCGGAGTTGGTGCCGAAGCCGAGAATCTCGGCGTGGATGGTCGCGCCGCGCGCCAGGGCGTGCTCCAGCTCTTCCAGAATCAGCGTGCCGGCGCCTTCACCGATCACCAGGCCATCACGTTCGGCATCGAAGGGCCGCGGTGACAGGTCCGGGCGCTCATTGCAGGTGCTGGTGGCGAACAGGGTATCGAACACGGCGGCGTCGGCGGCGGACAGCTCCTCGCAGCCACCGGCGACCATCGCGGTCTGGCGGCCGAAGCGGATCGCCTCATAGGCGTAACCGATGCCCTGGCTGCCGGAGGTGCAGGCGCTGGAGGTGGTGTGAATCCGCCCCTTGATACCGAGAAACACGCCGATATTGACCGGCGCGGTGTGCGCCATCATGCGGATATAGGAATTGGCGCTGAGCCCGTCGGTGGAGTGGTTGAGCAGCATGTTGCCGAAGTCGGCCACCGCATCCGGCTCACCGGCCGAGGCGCCGTAGGCGATGCCCATCTGGCCGCTCTCCTTGAGCGGGCTGTCACTCAGGCCGGCCGCTTCCAGCGCCAGTTCGCTGGAGCGGGTCGCCAGCTGCGCCACACGGCCCATGCTGCGCAGCGCGCGACGGTTGTAGTGACTGGGCAGTTCGAAATCGTTGACCGGCGCGCCGAGGCGGGTGTTGAGGCCGTCGTACTTGTCCCAGTCCTCGATATAGCGGATGCCGGTGCGCCCGGCGGCCAGGTTGGCGCGCAGGGTCGGCCAGTCATTGCCGATGGGCGAGAAGCCATGCATGCCGGTGACCACGACACGTCTGCCGCGCAGTGCCTGAGAGGAAGTCGTCATCAGAACATCCCCCCGTTCACCGCGATGGTCTGGCGGGTGATGTAGCCGGCGTCCTTCGAGCACAGGAAGGCCACGGTGGCGGCGACTTCCTCGGCTTCCCCTGCGCGGCGCATGGGAATCATCTTCAGCGCCTCTTCCATCTCGACGCCTTCGGTCATCTCGGTGGCGATGACGCCCGGTGCGACGGCATTGACGGTGATGCGGCGCTTGGCCAGCTCCACCGCAAGTGCCTTGACCGCGCCGATCAGCCCCGCCTTGGCGGCGGAATAGTTGACCTGACCCCGATTGCCCATCATGCCCGACACCGAGGATATCACGATGATGCGCCCCGGCTTGCGGCGGCGTACCAGCGGCATGGAAAGCGGCTTGATGACGTTGTAGAAGCCATCGAGGTTGGTGCGGATCACGCTGTCCCAGTCTTCATCGGTGAGCGCCGGGAAGGCGTTGTCGGCATGGATACCGGCATTGCAGACCACCCCGTAGCAGCAGCCGTGGGCCTCGATATCGGCTTCCAGCGCGCTGCGTGCGGCGTCACGGTCGGCGACATCGAAGCTGAGGATGCGCGATTCGCCGCCCAGGGCGCTGATCTCACGCGCGACCTCCTCGGCGGCGTCACGGCGCGAGCGACAATGCAGCACCAGGTTGTAGCCTTCGCGGGCCAGACGCAGCGCGATGGCGCGGCCGATACCACGGCTGGAGCCGGTGACCAGAATCCACTCGCGTGCTTCAGGGGCAGCGGTGGCAGTTTCAGTAGCGAGGGGTGTGACAGACATCAGACATTACCTTGCGATGAGGCACCGGCAGCATCCTGCTGTCCGGGTGAGGATTCTTGTGCGGTCTCTTGCGTAGACGCCGCGGAGGGCAGCGGCTCGGGCGCCGGCTCGAAGACATTGACGCCGGCACGCGCGACAGTGGCGCCGTGCTCGTCGCTGATGGTGGCCTCGAAGGCGCCCAGCCCGTTGTCGGCGCGATAGTCGAGCTGAACATGAATCAGCCAGCGACAGTCGCAGGAAAAGGCGGCGACTTCGCTCTCATAGCGGCGACTCCCGAGCAGAAAGCCGACTCGCGGCGGCTGGCCGCTGCGCGCAGCCTGCAGGCCCGACCAGGCGGCGATGGCCTGCGCCATCCACTCAAGCCCGACCCAGGCGGGAATCACGGCCTGGCCGTCGTCGTCCGGCTCGGCGAACAGATTGTCTGGCGTCGGGGTGATGTCGGCGCTCAGCGAATGCTCGTCACAGCGCAGCACGCTATCCAGCAGGCACATGCCGGCATCATGGGGCACATAGGGGCCGATGGCGCAGGGCATGGCGGGATAGCGCGCCTCACGGGGCTGCACCTCAGCGCCAGCAAGGGAAACTGAGTCGGTGCTCGGGGTCAGCATGCAGAGGACTCCGGGTCGGTGGTGTGGCGCTCCAGCACCAGCGAGATATTGTTGCCGCCGAAGGCGAAGGCATTGCTCATCACCCGCAGCGGCGGGGTCTCGGGGCGGTCACGATAGACGATGTTGAGCGCAGGCAGCGTCGGGTCCAGCGCCTCACGCGGCGTGGCATGCGGCGGCAGGCGGCCATGTTCCAGCGCCAGCCAGCAGAAGGCGGCTTCCAGCGCCCCGCAGGCGCCCAGCGTATGGCCGGTAAGGGCCTTGGTCGAGCTGACGGCGGGCAGACGGGCGTGATCGATATCAGAACCGGTGTCAGAGTCGGCATCTGCACCGAACAGGCGGCTGATGGCGAGGCTTTCCATCGCGTCATTCAGCGGCGTGGCGGTGCCGTGCAGGTTGATGTAGTCGATCTCACCGGGGGCGCGGCCGGCACTGGCGAGCGCGCCGCGCATGGCGGCCTCGGCGCCGCTGCCATCGGGGCAGGGCGCGGAAATATGGTGGGCATCGCTGGATTCGCCGACGCCGGTCAGCTGTACGCCGCCGCGCTCCGGCGTGACCACGAACAGTACTGCGGCCTCGCCCAGATTGATGCCATCGCGCTCGGCTCCCAGCGGCTGGCTCTGCTTGCGGCTGACGGCCTCCAGACTCATGAAGCCCTTCACCGTCATGTGGCACAGGCTGTCGGCACCGCCGGCGATCACCGCATCGCACTGGCCGGAGGCCAGCAGACGACGTGCACTGGCCAAGGCCTTGGCGCTGGAGGTGCAGGCGGTGGACAGGGTGTAGATCGGCCCACGCGCGCCGCTCAGCCAGGCGACACACTCGGCGGGTGCGCCCAGTTCCTGACGACGATATTCAAAGCTTTGCGGCCAGCTGTCGGCGCTCGGCGTGCCCTGGGCGACGGCGGCGCGCTGGGCGTCCATCGCGGCTTCCGTCTCGCCGATGCCGGAGGTGCTGGTACCGAGCACCACGCCAATGCGCTCCGGCGCGATGCCCTGACGCTTGAGGGCTTCAAGTTCCGGTGCCAACTGCTCAAGCGCGGTGGCCAGCAGGCGGTTGTTGCGTGAGCGCAGCGGGGCCGGCCAGTCGCTGTCATCCACCAGCCGCGCGGTGACGCGCCCCAGCGACAGCGGCGTGCCGGGGCTGAAGTCATCACTGACACGCAGGCCACGGCTGGCGCTGAACAGCGCACTGCTGATCAGGCCGTGGTCTGCGCCCAGCGGGCAGACGATGCCGGGGCGAGACAGGCGGCAGGCGTTGCCAGTGTCGCGGCCCTTGGGGGTAGCGGTGGCCACGGTTGCAACAGATTCAGTCATGCGCGGGAGCTTCCGGTGAGTCGTCAGGGGCGTTCTGTGTGCTGGGCGCTGCCAGCGGTTCCAGCGTCAGCTGCATGTCGGCCGCCGGGTCGCGCAGGGTCACGCTGCCACTGGCATCGCGGGTCAGCTCGGCGATGGTCACACCATCTTGCGTGATGATGCGCTGCGCGGGCTGGCGACTTTGTTGCCAGTCGCCGCGTTGTACCAGCTGCCAGCCTGTGTTCGCAAAGGCGTCATCGATCGCGGCCTGCGGCCAGTGCACCCAGGCGATACGTCGCGCCAGCCAGTCGGCGCTGAAGGGCAGCTTCTCGAGTACCTCGGGGCGTGCCTTCTCGAAACGGCTGCCGTCGGCATCATGCACCAGCGTCAGCAGGCGTTGGCCCTGCACGCTGAGCATGACCAGCCGCATGGCCTCGGGCGATTGACGCAGTACGCCGATGAGAGGCGGCAGATTCTGCTCCTGCGCACCCTCGCCAGCCTCGGCATCCACAGCGACAGTCCGTTTTGCGTTGTCATCACTCTCTATACGCGCCACACGCAGAATCAGACGTTGGGTACTGGTCTGCTCGAGACTCGCCAGCGCCGGCATCGGGCTGGCAGCCTCCAGCGGCTGTGGGGCGAGCAGGCTGCAGCCGCTCAACAGCAGCGTGGCGGCCACGGCAAGGCTGGCCAGCCCGAGGCGGCTGCGCAGCCCTGCTGAACGCAGCCCGACTGTGTGCAGCCCAGTAGAGCGCAGCCCTGCTGAGCGCAGCCCGACTGTGTGCAGCCCAGTAGAAACAGCGTGAGAGGCGAAAGACATGTTTTTCATGACGCTACTTTACCTGTTCTCGCCGACGCTTGCTGCGCGGCCGAAGGCGCTGAGGTCAGCGAGCGAATCGCTTTCCGGCACCGCGTCTGGCGCGAGTGTCTGCTCGGGCGCGGTCAGTCTGGCAAGGGCCGTCAGGCGGCGGCGACTGGCACTGACGAAGGGGTTGGTCGTGTCCCAGGCGTAACCGGCGAGCACCGCGCTGATCATCTGGCGAATCCGCGCATGCGGCTCGGGATGATAGATGATGTCGGTCAGACGGCTGTCGTACCAGGCGGTGACGAATTCGCGGAAGACCTCGATGCCACGGCGCAGCGGCTGCTCATATTCGCTGGCCCAGTCGGGGCGCTGCTCATCGCGGGTCGCGGTAAGCTCACGCCCGACCAGCGGCGCGGCACGCAGCGCCGATTCCAGCGCGATGGTCACGCCGGAGGAGAACACCGGGTCCAGAAATTCTCCGGCATTGCCGAGCAGCGCATAGCCCGGGCCATGCAGGCGACTGACATCGGCGCTGTAACCGCCCAGCGACTGCACGGCGTTGGCCGGTCGAGCATCACGCAGCAGCTCCGCCAGGCGCGGTTCTTCCATCACCCACTGCCACAGGCGTGTCTGCGCATCGTCCTCGGCGGCAGGCTCGATCAGCTCGCGCGGGCCGACCACGCCCAGCGAGGCGCGGCCATTGGCGAAGGGAATCAGCCAGTACCAGACATCGGGATGCGTAGGATGCGAGGCGATCAGGATATTGTCGCGGCGATAGCCCTCGGCGGGCGGCGCGAGGTCGGCGATGCCATCGTGGACATGGCCGAACAGCGCCATGCGCGGCTCCAGGCGCGGGTCACGCTCAAGCGATTCGAGGCGCGCCAGCACGCGGCCATAGCCGCTGGCATCCAGCACGAAGGCGGCCTCAAGCTCGCGGCCATCCGCCAGCGTGAGGCGTGGCCCCTGCGCATGGCCGGTGGCGTCGCTCTGCGCGGCGCGAGCCGGAGTGAAGCCCGTGACCGTGACACCGAATTCGACCTCGGCGCCCGCCGCCCGCGCGCCCTCGATCAAGCGCTGATCAAAGTCGGCGCGCTCTACCTGCCAGGTGGTGCCGGGGCCGTCGCTGAACTTGTCGCGGAAGTCGATCACGCGATGCTCGCCGCGGCGGGTGAAGGCCGCACCGGTCTTGCGCTGATAGCCACCGGCGGCGGCGGCCTCCATCAAGCCGCAGGCCTCCAGATGCTGCATGCAACGTGGCAGCAGGCTCTCGCCGATGGAGAAGCGAGGGAAGTGGCTGCGCTCCAGTACGCGCACCGCATGGCCCGCGCGTGCCAGCCACGCCGCCGCCGCCGCGCCGGCGGGTCCGGCGCCGATGATGATGACTTCCTTGCGTGGTGGGTTGTTGCTGCGATCTGCCGATTCCATGGCATCGTCCCCTGTCGTTGTCGTTATGTGTACATGCTGCGCTGCGTTCCCTGCGGCTTGCTTGTCTTTCGCTTCAGACCCGCCTCAACTGCGCGCGAAGGGCACCAGACACCAGGTGGCGCTCAGCCCCAGCAGGCAGGCCAGCCCCAGTGCCGCCAGCGCCGGTGTCTGACTGAAGCTCAACAACCCAAAGGCTAGCAGGCTGGAGGCGCACGACAGCGAAATCGCCAGCAGGCTGGCCTGCGATGCACGGCTGGTGCTGGTCTGTGCTGCATCTGACGCTGGAGCTGATAAAGAGCGGCGCGCAGGATGCTCGGCACAGAAGATGCCAGCACTGCTTTTTTCTGCGCTGCGCGCGGGATGCTCGGCACAGAAGATGCCTGCATCGAGGCCAATCCCCAGTACCAGCAACAGGCCCAGCAGGTGGAAGAGGTTGAGGCCGACGCCTGCCAGCGTCAGGGCCGCCAGCGTCAGCACCAGTCCGCCCAGCGGCGGCAGCAGGGCTCGCCAGGTGCTGCGGCGATAGCGCAGCGCCAGCAGCAGGCTGATCAAGACCACCGCGCCGCCGACCAGCCAGGCCATCTCGCTGCTAATCCTGCCCAGCGTCGTCGAGAGCCTGGCGACCTGATCGACATACTCGAGTCTGTCGTCATCCGCGGCGAGGCGCGCAAGCGCTGCGCTGCCCTCAGCCGTGACATCGCCGAAGCGCACGATGCCGATGGCGGCGCGGCGCGAATCGAGCCACAGTCGCTGGCCCATCTCACCGGCGGGCAGCGCGACCCAGTCCGCCGGGCGCAGCGGGTGGGCGTCTGCGATGGCCTGCTCGGCACGCGTGACTAGCTCGGGTGACAGGCCTGCGGTGCTCAGCACCTGGGGCAGCAGGGTGCGGGTGCGCTCACGCATGGCGCCGAGATTGGCCTGCTGCTGTTCAAGCGTCGGCAGTTGCTGAGCGAGGCTCGCCCAGTGGCCCAGCTGCTGGCGTGCATTCAGCTGCTGGAAGGTGTCTTCCAGCGCATGCAGGCGCGTGAGCAGGGCGGCGTCAGTCTCGGCCTGCACGATCAGGTAGCGCAGGCCATCCGGTTCGGCAAGCAGGCGCTGGACCTCGCGTTGCTCGTTGATCAGAGACGCAGGCGAGGGGTTGAGCTGCGTGAGGCGGTCATCGCTGCGCAGTCCGTAGAGGCTGGCAAGCGCAGCCATCAGCAGCAGACCCAGTGCCTGCCAGCTGCGCTTGCCGGGAATGGCGCGCGCCAGACATCCTGCGGCGCGGGCGGCGGGGGAGTCCTCGCGGGTGGCCTGTGCCGGCAGTGGCAGTTGCGGTAGCCACAGGCGCACGCTCAGCCAGGCACCGATCAAGCCGAGCGCCGCGAACATGCCCATCTGGCGCAGGCCGGGCATCGGCGTCAGGGTGATGGCCAGATAGGCGGCGAGGCTGGAGCACAGTCCCAGCGTCAGGCCCGGCCACAGCGCGGCGAGCCCGCCACGGCCATGCGTCGCCAGACGGCGCATGCACTCCAGATGCAGCACATAATCGATGGAGATGCCGATCAGGCTGGCGCCGAAGGCCAGCGTCAGCACATGCAGGCTGCCGAAGGCCCACCAGGTCAGCGGCAGCGCGAACAGCACACCCGTGGCCACCGGCACCAGCAGCAATGGCAGCCGACGCGGGGTGCGGAACACCGCCCATAGCAACAGCAGCACGCCGATCAGCGAGCCGAGCCCGATGGTCGACATCTCCTGCTTGGCCTGTTGCGCGCCGTTGCTGGCATGGAAGACCAGTCCGGAGCGCAGCAGCTGGACGTCGGGATAGTCGGCCTTCACGCCATTCACGGCCTGCTCCAGCGCCTGCTGGTCACTCATCGCGTAGGCGCTGCCCGTCAGGGTGGCGCTGATCAGCCGATAGCCGCTACCGCCTTCTTCGCTGTTCTGCTCATCACTGTCCTGTTCGTTACTGGCTGAGCCAGCGGAAGCCGGCGCGCGCAGCAAGAGCTGGCCGCCGGACAGCGACAGGTTGGCGGGCGTCAGCCAGCTCTGCCAGGCGCCGGCGAGACCGAAGGGATCGCGGATCAGGTCGCGCTGGCCGCCGGGCTGGAACAGTTGCCTGAGGGCGCGTGCCTGCCAGTCATCGTCACTCAGGCCTGCAAGCGACGGGGCGATCAGGGCCGGCTGGACCTCTGCCGGCAGGCGCAGGCTTTCGAGGCTCTTGCCGTCATCCAGCGTCGCGATGGGCGCGAGCGCCTGACGCAGCGCCTGGGCGGCGGCGTCACGCTGCTTGCGTGCGGCGGCGCTGGCATCGCGACTGCCGACCAGAATCACCAGCCGGTTGGCGGTGTCATCCAGCGATTCGGCGCGCGCTGCCAGCGGGCTGCGCTCCTGCTCTGGCAGCATGGCGGTGATGCGGGTGTCGATCGCCCCACGCCAGGGGCTCTGCGGGACGATCTTCGCGGCCAGCAGCAGCGCGCACAGCAGCAGGGCGGCGGCCCACAGCCAGCGCCAGATGGCGCGATCCAGCCCCTGGCGCGGCTCATGGCTGGGCGATGTCATCGCTCGCAGTGACCGCCGGCGGTGAGCGCCAGCTCAAGGCGGTCACCGTCGCCGCTGTCGAGATTCACGTGTTCCAGCCAGCTGCCACCGTCGATCTCGAGGCGCTCGATGGCCTCGGCCAGCCGGGCATCGTTGGGCGTCAGGCTGGCCTGCCAATCATCCGGCGTACCCGTCAACGTCAGGGAGAAGTGCTCCTCCAGCGCCTGCCAGTCGCCGTGGAAGAAGCTGATCAGCAGCTCCGCCATCGCCTGCTGGTCGGCCGGCAGCGGCTCGCCATTCGGGCCTTGGCCGGCATCGGGGCGCATCTCGAGACGGTCTTCAATCGGCGAAGTGGTTTCCCACACCAGGCCTTCGGGTGCGTTCGGGTCGCCGATCAGACGGAAGTGACCCCGGCTCTCGAGCTCTGCACCGACATCCTCGAGCCAGCGCGTCTGCTGGAAGTCACCGCAGACCGGGGCGGTGCGCGCCAGCTGTTGCGTCAGGGCGCGGGCGTCGAATTCGGCGGTGCTGGTCTTTGAGGCACTGTTCTCGGATGCGCTGGCCCAGGGGGCACCGGCAGTCAGCAGCAGGGCAGTGGCGGCAATGGCAAGGCGCGAAGTCATCACGGTGTTCCTTGTGTCGGGTTCGGGGTGGCAGGCGCATCCTCGTCGCTGGAGCGTGACTGGCTGACTTGCGACTGACTGGCCTGCCAGGCGGCCAGCCGCTCGCTGAGCGCGGCGGGCGAGGCCAGCAGCATCTCGCCATCTTCCAACCCGACGGCGACCTGCACGCTGTAGCCGCGGGTCAGGCGCTTGCCGCTCTCGACATCGCGGATCACGTAGTCGAGCTTGAGGCGGTTCTCCCACTCACGCAGCCGCGCGGTGACGGCGATGCGCTGACCGAAGCGCGCCGGGCCGGCATAGCGCAGGCGCAGGTCGATCACCGGCCAGGCGTAGCCGGAATCGCGCATCTGCGGGTAGTTGTAGTCGAGCATGTCGAGCAGCTTGCAGCGGGCGATCTCGAGATAGCGCACGTAATGGCCGTGCCAGGCGACTTCCATCATGTCGACGTCGTGGAAGGGCACTTCCATCTCTACCGTGGCGGTCGGCATCGGTGTTTCGGCTGGCTGATTCATGGCTTGTCTCTCGTTCATGCGTTGGCCTCGCCGGCGCTCAGGGCCCAATGGCGCTCACGGATGCGCGCGCACAGCAGGCGCAGGTCGGCTTCCAGACCGCGATCTTCCTCGAGGGGCGCGATGTCTTCACGCAGTTCACGGGTGAAGGCGGCCAGTCTGGGCGGCGTGGCGGCTTGACCCGTGATGTCGGCGCGTTGCTCGCTGCCCTGCACGGCGGCGTGCAGGGTGGCGGCGGCGACCTGTTCCACCAGTGTCAGCACGCGCAGCGCATCCCGCGCGGCGATGGTGCCCATGCTGACCTTGTCCTGATTGTGGCACTCGGTGGAGCGCGAGAAGACGCTGGCGGGCATGGTCAGCTTGAGGGCTTCCGCCGTCCAGGCCGAGGCGCCGATCTGTACCGCCTTGTAGCCATGATTGAGCGGCGCGCGTTCGGGCGTGGCACCGCTGAGATTGCTGGGCAGGCCACGGTTGTAGCGGCTGTCGACCAGCAGTGCCAGCTGGCGGTCGAGCAGGTCAGCCAGGTTGGCGACCGCCGTCTTGAGGCTGTCCATCACCATCGCCACATGGCCGCCATAGAAGTGGCCGCCGTGGAGAATCTTGCCGGCCTCGACATCGATCAGCGGGTTGTCGTTGGCGCTGTTGAGCTCGGTCTCCAGGAAGCTGCGCCACCAGCTGAGGCTGTCCTCGACCACGCCGATGACGTGGGGCGCGCAGCGCGTCGAGTAGCGGTCCTGCAGACGCGGCGAGTTGATCGGCGTGGCGTCGACTTCCGGTGCCGCCGGGTGGGCCAGATCATCGCGCAGCCACTGGGCCACGCGGGCTTGACCGGGGTGCGGCTTGGCGGCGAACAGGTCGGCATCGAAGTGGTAGGGGTTGCCTTCCAGCGCCTGCACGCTGAGGGCGGTGATGCGCGCGCTCAGGCGGCTGAGGTAGCAGGTGCGGCCATAGGCCAGCGCGGCGAGAGCCGTCATCACGGCGGTGCCGTTCATCAGCGCCAGGCCTTCCTTGGGGCGCAGCACATAGGGCGTCAGGCCGTGTGCCGCGAAGACCTCGGCCGTCGGGCGCAGCGCGTGGGGCTGGCCTGCGCCGGGGCGCACCCAGACCTCACGCTCGCCACACAGCACGGCGGCGACATAGGAAAGCGGGGTGAGATCGCCGCTGGCTCCCACCGAGCCTTCTTCGGGAATGCGCGGCAGGATGTCGTGATTGAGCAGCCATACGAGGCGCTCCAGCAGCGCCATGCTGACCCCGGAGACACCACGGCACAGCGAGACGAGGCGCACCATCACCACCGCGCGACTGCTGACCACATCCAGGTCCGCGCCCATGCCACAGCCGTGGAAGGTATAGAGATGGCGCGGCAGGGCTTCGAGGTCCTCTGCCCCCTGCACGGCACGCGTCACGGAATCGCCGTAACCGGTGGTGACGCCGTAGACCACGCCTTCTTCCTCCAGCAGGCGTTCCAGCAGGGCCGGGCCGGCCTCGATACGGGCGCGGAAGGCGGCATCCGAAGTCAGGCGCACCTCACGGCGGCCTTCGGCGACATCGATCAACTGCTCGAGGGTGATATCACTGCCGTCGAGAATCAGGGCGGAGGAAGAGGTGGCGGGCTGTGACATGACGAGGTACCTGGCGAAGAGAGAAGCGTGAAAATGCGCTGAACGTGAAGAGCGAACAAGGTGAAGGCCGCAGAGCCGGGCGCGAAGCAGCGTTGCCGCAGGCCCGGCGCGGCTCAGGCGTCCTGTTTCGGAGCCGACGCGCTGTCTGGATTCGACGTGCTGTCAGGCGCCTGATGCCAGAAGTCGAAGAAGTTGAACCACTGCAGCGGATGGCGCTTCACGCGCGCTTCCAGATGACGGGCGTGACGCTGCATGGCCTGCTGGATCCACGCCTCGCGACCGCTGCGCTTGACGGCGCGGCTGTCATCAAAGGGCGCGAAGTCGACCCGGAAACGCGGATGGGCGCCGCCCTGTTCGCGAATGCAGCTCAGGGTATAGACGTGACAGCGCAGCAGCGCGGCCAGCATGAAGGGCCCCTGCGGGAAGGGCGCGGGCTGATCGATGAAGTCACAGTGCAGCACGCGCGGTGAGGCCGCGGCACTGGCCGGCGACGCGAGTCTGCTGCCTTCTGCTGGAGGGGTGTCTGCCTTGGCATCGTCGGCGGTGGGCGGAATCGGCACGCGGTCGGCGGCGATGACCACGAAGCCGCCGCGATTGACCCGATCGCCCAGCGCCATGGCGGTGGCAGGCGTGATCTCGCTGACCTCGATCATCTGCGGCGGCTTGCGCCCGGTGGCCTGCTCCAGCAGCTGATTGAACTTCTCGGCGTGGCGCGTGTGCACCAGCGCGCACAGATCGATGTCGTGGCGCTCGCCGATGGCATTGATCACATCCAGATTGCCGTGGTGAGCGACGAGGATGATGCCGCCCTCGCCACGCAGCGCGGCGTCGCGCAGGTCTTCCGGGCCGGTGCCGGTCAGCGAGGTCAGCGGAATCTCGCCGCTCCAGGCCGAGACCTTGTCCATGATCGCCTCACCGAACTGCATGAAGTGGGCGAAGCTTCTCGTCCATAGGCGCACGCCGCCAAGCTCTGGCTCGAGGCGCTTGAGGAAGTCGAAGGAGGCACGCCGCGCCACCCCGCGCAGCAGGAAGTACCACACCAGCACCGGAAACAGCGCGATACGAAACGGCCAGGCACCTAGGCGACGACGAATCGTCACCATCAGGCGCATGCCAGTGGTGGAGCCGGTTTCCGACAGGCGTGCCCAATGGGTCATTCGTGTTTCCCCTTCGCATCGTCAGGCTGCGAGGGGCGACTGACATGAGTGGATGATGTCCTGCCATTGCGTCCCGACAGCGTGCGCCAGGCAAGTTTCGGTGAGCGCAGCAGCATGCCGAGGAACAGCCGCGTGTGCATGGCGCTGATCAACAGGTTGTCGTGACCGGGGCGGAAGTGGCTGACGCCTCCGGTGGGATAGCTGACATGCACCGGCAGGTTGGCGACCTCGCCATCGGCCCAGTACCAGCGCACCAGCACCTCGGTGTCGAAGGACATGCGATCGCCACAGTCATGATGCGCCAGCAGCCGGTTGGTGGCGGCCAGCGGATAGAGGCGCACGCCGCACATGGTGTCGCGGATGGCCAGCGACAGGGTGTTGATCCACACCCAGATGTGCGAGGCGTAGCGGCCATAGAAGCGGATGCGCGGCACGCTGGCGTCGTATTGCGGATAGCCGATCTGCAGGCAGTCGGGATTTTCCTGCATGCCGTTGAGGAAGGCGGGCAGATCACTGACGTCGTGCTGCCCATCGGCATCCACCTGCAGGGCATGGGTGAAGCCGAGCTGCTCGGCAGCCTGCAGGCCGCTGCGCACGGCAGCGCCCTTGCCGCCATTCTGCTCACGGCGCACCAGGTGATGACCCTCGGCCGCCAGCTGATCCAGCACCTCGGCGCAGGGCGCGCTGCAGCCATCATCCACCAGCACGATGGGCAGCCCGAGCGGTGCCAGACCCGCGCACACGCCGGCGATGGTGGCGGGGTGGTCGTAGACCGGAATCACCACGCAGGCGCGCAGTGGCGACTCGCTGACGGGGGGAGAGGGTGTGTGGCCGGTCATCGGCGCCTGGGGCTGGCTCATGACGCCTCCGGTGTGGGTGTCGTCTGGGGCGAACTGAGTGGTGGGCTGAGGGGCGAGCTATCAGCCGCGCTATCGGTTTCAGCACCGTAGCGCAAGCGGCCACTGGCGTGCAGGCCCGCGCGGGATTCCAGGCGAAAGTCGACGCGCAGGCCGTGACTGTCGGCGACCAGTGTCGCGGCCAGCGTAAAGCGCATGCCCGGCAGCAACAGGTTGGAGAACTTGATGCGCTCCAGACGCTGAAAACGGCTTTCCTGCACGCCGACACCCGCCAGGCGCAGGCGGCGACCGAGATCGCGAGCCCATTTGAGCATCACCACGCCGGGCACCAGTGGCTGGTCAGCGAAATGCCCCTCGAGGTAGCACAGGCTGTCGGGCACCTCGGCTTCCAGCGTCAGCTGCTGCGGACCGCTGGAGGTTTCGCCCAGCCAGCGTGGCAGACGATGATCGTCGAGATCGGCAAACAGCCGCGCGACGGAATCCGCCGTGAACTTGCCCTGGGCATTCAGCGGCAGGCGCGTGACGAATCGCCAGTAGCGCGGCAGGGCGATGCGCTCGAAACCCGGCATCAGCGCACGGCGCAGACGGGCAATCAGATCACGGCGGCTGGCGTGGTCCTGCGGCAGCGCGCTCTCGTCCATCACCACCACCGCGCCCAGACGATGATCGCGGGTGGGCATCGGCAGGCAACGTACTTCCAGCACCTCCGCTTGCGCGCTGAGGCAGCGCTCCACCGCGCTCAACGAGACCCGCTTGCCGGCCAGCTTGACCAGCCGATCACTGCGCCCCAGCAGCTGGAAGCGTGGCGCCGCCTGCTGCTCGCCTTGCGACGACGTTTCAGCCGCCACTGGCGCGGCGTTGTCGGCCTGCTGCCACCACTGGTCCGGCTGCTCCAGAAACGGCGAGCGCACCGCGAAGGCGGGCGAGAAGCGGATCTCGACCTCCGGCAGCGGTGTCCAGTCGGACGTCTCGTGCTGGCGGCGATGCGCGATGCCGCCCGTTTCGGTGCTGCCGTAGATCTCGATCACCGGCGCCTGCAGGCAGTTCTCTGCGTGGCGGGCGGCCTCGGCCGGCAGCGGGGCACCTGAAGAGAAGACCCGCAACACCTGAGCCTGAGCCTGGCCCGCCACGCGGCTCCCGTCACTGGCCTGGGGCAGGCGCGCCAGCTGGGCCGGCGAGCTGACTAGCTGGCAGCGATGCCCGAGGCCGGACAGCTGCGCGATGGCGGCGGCCAGCTGCTCCGGGTAATGACAGGCTTCGCTGAGAAACGGCACCCCTTCGCTGAGCGGGCGCAGCAGCGACACCAGCAGACCGTAGATGTGCTGGTGACTGACCTGGCTGAGGCTGACGGCGCCTGTGCTTGGCTCAGACGCTGAGTCAGTGCCTGAAGCGTCCGTCGCCAGCGGCCACAGCGCGCGATGCACGGCCAGTTCGGCCTCGAGCTGATCGAAGCGCTTGGCGATGCGCAGCGGCTCGCCGGTGGAGCCGGAGGTGCAGAGCTCCAGCGCGAGACGCCCGCCGTCCGGCGTGATCTCGAACGGTGTATTCGGTGCTGCGGTAGAGCCGACAGAGTCGGTAGAGCTGAGAGTGCCGGTAGAGCTGAGAGCTCCGGATTGCTCCGGCGGCCAGCCAGCGGCGCTGGTCTCGGGCAGTTTGCCATCACTGCTCTCGGCCAGGCGGGCCAGGGTTTCCGGGCGGTCATCGCCGGGCAGCACGGCGAGCATGCCGCGCTCCCACAGCGCCAGCAGCTGCACGCAGGCGCCCAGTGTGGTGGGCTGGAACAGCACCCAACGTGCGCCGGGTCGGCGGCCAGCATGCGCAGCGGGCAGGTTGTCCAGCCACTGATGCCAGGCATCGACGCGTGCCATCAGCTCGGCACGACTCAGCGGGCGCAGCGGCTGACCGGGACTGGCCAGCCAGCAGGCCGGCGCCGCGGGCGCGAGTCGGGCGAGCTGGCGCCAACCCTGATGGATGAGGGAGGTGGCGCGCTGGGCGGCGTCTTGCTCAGTGGAGCGTGCGGTGGCGCGGCTGGCAGGCTGGCGGGCATCAGACATGTGAGGCAGGCAACTCTTCAGAAAGTCGAATTCATCTGGGGGCGTATCCACGCCGGGCGTATCCATACATGGATTCAGCTATCGATAGCCGAGCTCATCGATAGCCAAGCTCATCGATAACCAGGTTCAGCCATCGGCGCGGCGCAGGCGACGGCGTACCAGCCATTCGCCGCAGAACAGCAGCCCCATCAGCACGTAGCTCACCAGGCCGTTGTAGAGCGTCCAGGTCGCGAGGTCGGCATACAGCGCCGTGGTCGCGGCAACACTGGCATTGAAGACGAAGAAGCCGCACCACACTCGGGTGACCTTGCGGGTATAACGCACGCCGGCGGCGGGCAGATCAGGCTCCTGCAGACGCGCCAGGCGCTCGATCACCGGCATGCCGCGCCACAGACTGGTGGCGAACACGCTGAGCATGGCCAGATTGACCAGCACCGGATAGGCGCGCAGCCCCAGTTCCGCCTCGCTGAGCAGGCTGATGGCGATCAGCAGCGCGGCCAGCGTCAGGCGCAGGATCAACGGCAAGGGCAGACGCTGGATCAGCAAGGCGCCCAGCGCGATCAGTGCCCACACCCAGGGCGAGACATGTCCGCTGGTCGCGTCGCCCACCGGGTCTGCCGTCAGCCGCGAGAGCAGGGCATAGACCAGCAGTGGCCAGCATATGGCGGCCACGACGCCCAGCCCGCCGAGCAGCAGCCTTGGCAGTGACGGACGCCGCCCTCGACCAGAGGACAATGACGTCATGCCTGGCGCTGCATCAGCTGCTCGACGGCGGTCACGACGTCATCGAGGCTGCGTACGCTCTTGAAGTCATTGGCTTCGATGCGTCGGCCGGTGAACTTCTTGAGTTCGACCACCAGGTCCACCGCATCGATGCTGTCGATGTCGAGGTCTTCATAGAGCAGCGCCTCGGGGTGGATGTCAGCGGCATCGATCTCGAACAGCTCGATCAGGGTGCTGCGCACATGGGCATAGATCTCTTCGCGGGACGCGGTCTGTTGCTCAGCGCTCACGACGGGCCTCCACGAGTTCACGCAGGGCATTGAGGCTGGCGAAATGCGCGCGGGTGTCCTCGGCTTCGGCGTCCAGCGTGATGCCGTACTGCTTCTGCAGCGCGAGACCGAGCTCCAGGGCGTCAATCGAATCCAGCCCCAGGCCGTCCACGAACAGCGGTTCATCGGCGACGATGTCGTCCGGCGTGATGTCCTCAAGCTCCAGGGTGTCGATGATCAGTTGCTTGAGTTCCAGTTCCAGCTTGGCGCTATCGCTCATGAGTATTCCTCGTGTCGGCGTACCGATAATGGCCGGTATGAATGGCAGCAGGCTTTATTAACGGCGGGAAGGCCGAATATCTTAATCACTTTTTCTCGCTATCTGATCAACATCGAGATCAGGGGCAGTGCGGATCAGCGCGTTGTCATGACTCGCGAATCCGTCGCTGAAAGGCGGCCAGCTCAGCGGCAAAGTCGCTGGCCAGGCGGCGCGTCAACTGGCGGGCATCGCGTGACAGCGGCACCTCATCCTCTGCTGCCGGTGGCGGTGCGACATGCGCCGTCATGTCCGGCAGCACCTTGATATTGAGCATCACCCGTCGGGCCGGGATGTGATACCAGGGCTCGCCCTTGGTCAGGGTGCTGGGCTGGCAGTCGATCAGCACGGGGGTGATCTCGCTTGGCGTGCGCAGCGCGATGTTGGCGGCGCCGCGGCGGAATTTCAGCGCGCGCCCGGGCACGCTGCGCGTGCCTTCCGGAAACAGGATCAAGGCATTGCCGCGCGCCAGGCTCGCGCCGGCGGCCTCGAGCACGCCCTGCGGCTCTTCATTGGTGATGTAGCCAGCGGCGCGGATGGGGCCACGGGTGAAGGGGTTGCGTGCCAGCCGTCCCTTGACCACGCAGTCGGCGTGGGGAATCAGCGCGAGCAGGAAGACCACGTCGATCAGCGTCGGGTGATTGGCCAGCACCAGCAGGCCGGGACGTTGCAGACGCTCGCAGTCGTGCAGGCGATAGTCGAGCACGCCCAGGCCGCGCATCAGGCCCACGAAGCCGCGCATGCAGTGATGGATGATGCTGCGCGCGAGCTTCTGTCGCTTGTCGGGGCGGCGTACCACCAGTGTCAGCAGGGGCCACATTCCCCCCACCAGCAAGCCGCCCAGCCCGAAGGTCAGGAAGCTGATGGCCGTAGCGATGCCACGCCACAGGCGCCCGAGGGGAGACGACAGCATGCGTGGCATCAGTCTGCTGGCGGCGTCGGTGAGGCGGCGTGAGCGCGGCTCAGCTGCCAGTGATGGCGACGACAGGGGAGCGTCTCAGCCCCGGCCTGCTCGAGCCAGGCGATGACCTCAAGCGGCGTCGGGGCGCTGTCCGTCAACGATTCGCCAGGCGTAGCGCTCAGTGTCCATGCGCTGTCATCGTCACTGCTGCGGCTCAGGCGCAGGGCGACGGCGCTGGCGCAGGCCGGGTAGTCACCGTGGAGCAGGAAGGCCTCCGGCGCGGCGATATCGGAGAACAGCACGATGACGTCCCCGCGCTCGCTCAGATAGCCGAGCGCCTCGCTCATCAGCGCCTCGAATTCGTTGCCACAGGCGGCGAGGGCTTCCAGCGGCTGATGGGACTTGCCGGTGATCGAGTACATGCCCAGCACGGCGTTGTGCACCGAGAGCGAGAAGCGCGCCGGTGACAGGGCTTCGTCGGACTGGGTGGCGGCGTCCAGCAGGGCGAGAATCTTGCCGGTATCGCCATGGCGCGAGGCATGGATGATAGGCAGGTCGGCGTCAGGGTCGAGCGCGAACAGCAGCTTGCAGCAGGCCTGGCCGACCGGGCTGAGTCGACGACGCTGCATGGCCGGGACTTGCTCGGCACGCGGGGAGGGGGTGATATCTACGCGGCTGTCGTGGGCGGTGCGGGACGCACTCGCCTGCCAGGCTCGCCAATCAGTCAGACGCATGAGGTTCTTGTCCGTGAACGCATCGTTGCCATATTGGGGCCTCAGTGTACCGCACAGGGGTTGGGCAGCCCAACCGGACTCAGGCGTGTTGGCACTGAGCAGGCGGCGTGGCTACGCGTGTCGTTGGCAGGATAGCAGCTTGCAGGGCGGCACAAGGCGCCTGACGTGAGGTGTCGGGGTGTGATGTCCTGCGGCGGGTCACCGCTGTGGCGGCGCTGGACAGCGGCAGAAGAGGGTGTAGGGTATCGTCGCACTGAGACTGGCGCCCGGGGCGTCATGGGGTAAAACGCTGAGGACGCACAATGATGACTGTCATCAACAGGCCGGTGGCATGAAGGGTGGCTCGCGGGACCTGCTGCGTAGACGAGCGCGCGCAAGTGCTCGCGCAGGGCAGGCGACCCGAGCGCACTCGCAGGCGCTGATGCGCCTTCTTTCGCTCTCGGAGTGGTTGCCGGTCATCCGGGTACTCGGCCTGCTGCTATGCGTGGTGGCCTTGATGATGCTGGCGCCCTTGCTGGTGTTGCTCGGCGAAGCGGATGCGGATGCCAGCGCCTTTCTGATCTCGCTGGGCATCACGCTCGGCTCGGCGGTCATCATGCTGACGGTCTCGCGCAAGGTGGAGCTGCAACTCAAGCCGCGTGCGATGTTCGTGCTGACGACGCTGAGCTGGGTGCTGGTGTCGGCCTACTCGAGCCTGCCGTTGATCTTCGGTGCGACCCACCTGGGCGTGACCGATGCCGTGTTCGAATCGGTGTCGGCGATCACCACCACCGGCTCGACCGTGCTGTCTGACATCGAAGGGCTCTCGGATGGCCTCAAGCTGTGGCGCGGCCTGATGCAGTGGGTCGGTGGTATCGGCATCATCGTGATGGCGATCGCGATCCTGCCGTTTCTGAAGGTCGGCGGCATGCGCCTGTTCCAGACCGAATCCTCGGACTGGTCCGACAAGGTGCTGCCGCGTGCCGGTGGCGTGGCCAAGGCCATCGGGCTGGTCTATGTCGGGCTGACGTTGCTGGCCATCGTCTGTTACTGGCTCGGTGGCATGCACTGGCTGGATGCGCTGGTGCATGGCATGACGTCGCTGGCCACCGGCGGTTTCTCCAATTACGACAGCTCGATGGGCGTCTATTCCGACCGGCCCTATCTGCTGTGGATGGCGTCGGCGTTCATGTTGCTGGGGGCGCTGCCCTTCGTGCTGTTCATCCGCGCCTGGCAGGACCAGGCCGGTGTCCTGTGGCGTGATGCCCAGGTGCGCGGCTTCCTGCGTCTGCTGGGGTGGGTGATCGCCTTGCTGACGCTGTATCGCGTCGTCAATGGCGAGGCCATCTTCACGGCGCTGACCCAGGTGACCTTCAATGTCATCTCGGTGGTGACCACCACCGGCTACGCCAGCGACGACTACAGTGCCTGGGGGTCCTTTGCGGTGGTGGCCTTCTTCTATCTGACCTTCGTCGGAGGCTGCAGCGGCTCGACCAGCGGCGGCATGAAGATCTTCCGCCTGCAGATCGGCCTGATCATGCTCGGCAACCATCTGCGCTCGTTGATCCATGCCAATGGCGTCTTCTCGCAGCGCTACAACGGTCGCGCGCTGCCCGATGAGGTGGTGCGCGCCGTGATCGCCTTCTCGTTCTTCTTCTTCATCACCATCGGTGGCCTGGCGCTGGCGCTGTCGTTCATCGGGCTGGACCTGATCACCGCGGTGACCGGCGCCGCCACGGCCGTCACCAACGTCGGCCCGGGGCTGGGTGAGATCATCGGCCCGGCGGGCAACTTCTCGAGCCTGCCGGACAGCGCCAAGTGGTTGCTGTGCATCGGCATGCTGATGGGGCGTCTCGAGATATTGACCGTGCTGGTGCTGTTCTCGCCCAGCTTCTGGCGCAAGTAGCAGCCCACGAAAAAGCCACCGTCGATTGACGGTGGCTTTTTCGTGGCAGGTACAAGACTCAAGTGTCTTGCTCCGCAGTGCTGGCTTACTGAGCGACCTTCTCGCCGTCCGTCGCCTCGGCGGCATCGAGCTTTTCATCGAGATCGATGGAGAGCCCTTCGCGATTGAGGATCGGGTTGGCGTATTGCACCAGCCACCAGTCCTTGAGCTCTGCGGGCACCTCTGCGAGGCGGTTCTCGAAGGTGGCGCGCTCGGCACCGCTGATGGCCGAGACATCCAGCGCCGAGGCCAGGCGCGGCTCCTCACGCAGCTGCGGGCGGCTGGCGGCCAGCTTCTCGAGTGCCAGCTGATGGCTCGGGTAGAGGGTGTAGTAGGCCAGCACTTGGCGGTCGACTTCCTTCACCACGTCTTCCGGGGTCTCGAAGTCGCCCTTGAGCGGCTCGCCGAACACCAGCTTGACGCGCCCCTTGTGCCCGCTGATACCCGCCGCGATGGACTTGATGTCCTCGTACTGCACCTTCTCGTAACGGCCTTCATTGGCGACGGCCGCCAGCTCACGCGCTTTCTGCAGGTCACAGGGGTCGAACTCGTAGCTGATCGACACCGGCACGATGTTGAGCTCGCTGACCGCCTCGCTGAACGGACGCGTCTTGTCGGCGGTGCGCGCCGCCATGGTCAGCATCTTGATGATGGCACTCTCGGTGCCATCACGGCCATCCTTGGCGCGCCCTTCACGCTGGGCCAGCCAGATGGAGTGCTGGTCGTGGGTCAGCGAGTGGCGGATATAGCCCGACAGCGACTGGTAGGCGGCCAGCATCGCGCGCTTGCCCTTGGCGGAGCGCGGCACGATGAAGCTCTTGTTGAGGCGCATCAGGTCGGTGACGAAGGGTTTCTGCAGCAGGTTGTCACCGATGGCGATGCGCACCGTGTCACGCCCGTGACGATAGAGGGCGTAGTTGACGAAGGCCGGGTCCAGCGAGATATCGCGATGGTTGGACAGGAACAGATACGGCGTGTCCGGGGACAGGCGCTCCAGCCCCACCGTCTCGAAGCTGGTGGTGGTGGTGTGGATCATGCGCGCCATGTAGACGGCGATGCGGCTCTGGAAACTGGCAACATCCTTGACGCCAATCATCTCGCGCTTGATGGCCAGGCGCGCGACCTGGCGTGCCAGCCACGGGAAACGCTGGGTCAGGCCCGGCAGGCGGAAGCGAGTCAGGGTGTCGAGCAGCTCGCGGTCCTGCTCCAGGCGTACCAGCACCTCCGCTACCTCGTCGTCGTGGTAGGGGCGAATATCGGCGAACGGGTCCTGTTCGCTGGTCGTGGCAGGCTTGGGTGTTGCAGTGTCAGTCATCGACGCACGTCATCCGGGTTTGTCATTCTGAAAAAAGAGAGGGTCGGCAGCGGGCCCAAGGCTCAGCTGGCGGGCTGGGCTTCACCACCCAGCCAGGCGGTCATCTGCTCGATCACGCCGGACAGCACCTGGGCCATCAGCGCGAAGTCGGTCTCCAGACGCAGGATGGGGTCTTCGCCGTCATCCTGGGCGTTGGCTTCATCGACCACGGCATCGGCGAACTTGAGGCTCTTGAGCGCCATGTCCTCACCGAGCACCAGCGCGACGCGGCCATCGACTTCCAGCGCCAGCTTGCTGACCACACGGCCCAGATTCAGCGCCGTCTGGATTTCCTCGCCGTCGAGATCGAACTGACGTGCACGCAGCACGCCATCCTCGCCGCCCGGCGCCTTGAGTTCGACCTGGTCACCGACGATCAGGTCTTCCGGGCGCGAGCTGACATCCTTGAGCCAGGTGGTCATCACCTGGGAAGGCGGCTGCGCGACGGCCAGCGGCGTGACCTTGAGCGTACCCAGTGTCTGGCGCAGCAGGTCCAGCACTTCCTCTGCGCGCTTGGCATTCGAGGCGTTGACGGCGATCAGGCCGCGACGGCTGTCCCACCACAGGTCGGTGCGCGAGGAGCGCGTGAAGGCGCGCGGCAGCAGCTCCTCGTAGATCTGCTCCTTGAGGGTCAGCTTCTCGCGGCGACGCAGCGGACGGCCTTCGGCGGTCTCGCGCTCGGCCACGCGCTCCTCGAGTTCTTCCTTGACCACGGCGGAGGGCAGTACGCGCTCCTGGCGCAGGGCGCTGATCAGGAAATGGCCCTGAATCTCGTGCACCAGCAGGTCGCTGTTGCGGCCGCCCGGTGCGACCCAGCCGATACGCTTGGCTTCGACGCCGGTGACCGGGCGGAAGACATGCTCCGGCAGGGCGTCGGCGAGACGACCCTCTTCCAGCGGGGCGCTATCGTGCAGGCGATACAGTTGCAGGTTCTTGAACCACATGCGACCAGTCCTTGAGTCCGGTGAACGGGGGCTGCCCGTCTGAATGGCGCATATTATGGCGAAACTCATGCGACGGGTCATCCGCCGTGGACGTGACCCTGCGTCACACTGCGGTTGCCGACCATCGCGCGCGAGCACAAAGACATACTGTATGCACGCTGTGGCGCTAGTCTTGAGTCGACCTGGCGGTGCGCGGTCTGGCGGTTTGCGGTATCGCCCGACAGATATCGATCAGCAGGCATCGACCAGTAGATATCGAATAGCAGGCATCGACCTATAGGCATAGACCATCAGACTTGAGACGCGGAGGGCAGCAGAGTGATCGACGACGTTGTTGTGGAGACTGCTGTGGGGACTGCTGAGGAGACGGTTGTGGAGGCTTTTGTGAAGAGCAGAGCTTCAGGCGCGAGCGCGCTGAAACGGACACGACCACTGACGCTGGCGGCGCTGACCCTGCTGCTGTTCGGCTGCAGCGGGGAGCATGACGCCCACGACAAGGCGGCCAGCGCGGCCGAGACCAGTGCAACGGTCACGAAAGAGGCAGCCGCTGACGGCGAATCTGCCCCTGCGGCGCTCGGGCTGGAACCTGAGGTGTTTGCCGAGGGCGCGATCGTCGGTGAGGTCGAGACCGTCGACTGCACCCTGAGCGGCGGCACGCAGACGACCTGCTATCAGTTCCGCGTGGCCGGTGCGCCCGCGGACCCGCAAACCTCGCCGGAGGGGCCTTTCTGCCCGCCCAATATCCACTCCGGTGAGCAGGAAGGCGGCACCTGGATGGATGGCGAGGGCACCCTCTATCAGGTGGACGGCGAGTTCATCAAGAATCTGGCCACTCTCTACAAGGACAAGGAGTGGCAGATGTACGACGTCAACACGGGCGAGATCACCGTGATCGATGGCGCGCGTGGCTGCGAGGTGGCGGGGAACCCGAACCCCATCGAGGGCTTCGACAACTTCTGTCTCGAGTGTCCGCTGGATGAGCTGGGCGGTGGCATCGAGAAGACTGCCGTGATTCCCGAGGTGCCGGTGCCGGCCGCCGAGCCGACCTCGCTTGCCGGCCGCTCCAACACCGGCGTGGCGCTCAATGGCGTGCTGTTCGGCCCGCCGGCGCCGCTGGAGCTGATCCTGAGTTCTCACACCCTGGGAGTGCTCGATGATTGTGGCGCGCATGCCAACCCTCATGAGGGCTATCACTATCACACCGCCACTGGCTGCTCCGAGATCGGCATTCAGGAAGATGGCCATTCGCCGATGATCGGCTATGCGCTGGATGGCTATGCCATCTATGCCAGAGAGGACAACGACGGCAATGTTCCCGCTGACCTGGATGAGTGTGGCGGCGAGACGGACCCGGTGCGTGGCTATCACTATCACGCCTTGGCGCCGGGGGTTAACCAGATCTTCGGCTGCTTCATGGGCGAGAAGGGGCACTTCCTCGACGAGGAGGGCGGCGAGAGGCCACCGCAGGGTCCGCCCGGCGAGTAGCCGCCTTGCCGGGATGGCGAGCAGGGCAGGCGTCATCATTCAGCCAAGCGTTTGTTTTTCTGTCCGTCACCGGCATAAGATCAGCTGACGATGGCCATACGGCGCGATCGTTTCACGGACGGGAGGCAGGGATGCAACACGACAGCAATCCACCGCAGGCAGCGGTCGGCTCTTACACAGATGTCGGCACTCGCACAGACGTCGGCACTCACACAGACGTCGGCAATCACGCAGGCGTCGTCAGTCGCACGACCCTGACGGTGCGTGGTTATCATCTGGATGGCTATGGGCACGTCAACAATGCCCGCTATCTGGAGTTCTATGAGGAAGGGCGCTGGGAGTTCATGCTCGCGCATCTCGATCTGGCCGCGCTCAAGCGCGAAGGTATCGCGATGGTGGCGGTCAACCTCAACCTGGATTGGCACTATCCCGCCACCGTGCATGATGAGCTGGTCATCACCACGCGGCTGGCCGAGCTCGGGCGCCGCAAGATGATCATGCGTCAGGAGATCCATCTGGGCGAGCGGCGCATGGGCGAGGTGCATCCGCGTTCCGGGGCGCTGGTCTCCAGGGCGGACTTCACCTTCGTGCTGATGAATACCGACACCGGTCGCGCCATGCCGCTGGACGGCGAGATCGGCGCGCTGCTGGGCGCGTTGGTCAGTGAAGAAACGGCCTGATCGCCCCTCAGCGGCGAGGCATGAGCCAGCAGGCCGCGCATATTGACGGCCGTACTACCGTACTGAGGTGTCCTTGCGGCGTCGTGTGAGCTGCTAGGCGCGCTCGCAAGTGATATAATGCCGCCACTTCGGTGCCGCGGAGCTGGCACCCCGTGTCTGCTTCACGCCACTGCCGCGCTGCAGTACCGACGGAGCATGCGTCGTTGCTGCAGTGGCGCCAACAGTTGAGTTCAAGGATTTGACGAATCATGGGTGAGATCGCCAGAGAGATACTGCCAGTCAACATCGAGGACGAGCTCAAGCAGTCGTATCTCGATTACGCGATGAGCGTCATCATCGGGCGTGCCTTGCCGGATGTTCGCGATGGCCTCAAACCGGTTCACCGTCGCGTACTGTTCGCGATGCACGAGCTGAACAATGACTGGAACAAGGCCTACAAGAAATCTGCCCGTGTCGTCGGCGATGTGATCGGTAAATACCACCCGCACGGTGACAGTGCGGTCTACGACACCATCGTCCGCATGGCCCAGCACTTCTCCATGCGTTATGTGCTGGTGGATGGTCAGGGCAACTTCGGTTCCATCGATGGCGACAGCGCCGCGGCGATGCGTTACACCGAGGTGCGCATGGCGCGCCTGGCGCACGAGCTGCTGGCCGACCTCGAGAAGGACACCGTCGATTGGGTCGACAACTATGACGGCACCGAGCGCATTCCTGCCGTGCTGCCGACCAAGACCCCGAACCTGCTGGTCAATGGCTCCTCCGGTATCGCCGTGGGCATGGCCACCAACATCCCGCCCCATAACATGGGCGAGGTCATCGACGGCTGTCTGGCGCTGATCGACAACGGCGATCTGACCATCGATGAGCTGATGGAATTCATCCCGGGGCCGGACTTCCCGACCGCCGGTATCATCAACGGCCGTGCCGGCATCCTCGATGCCTACCGCACCGGTCGTGGTCGTATCTACGTGCGTGCCGTGCATACCATCGAGCACAACGACAAGAACGGTCGTGATCACATCATCATCACCGAGCTCCCCTACCAGGTGAACAAGGCGCGTCTGATCGAGAAGATCGCCGAACTGGTCAAGGACAAGAAGATCGAGGGCATCGCCGAGCTGCGTGACGAGTCCGACAAGGACGGTCTGCGCGTGGTCATCGAGACCAAGCGTGGCGAGTCCGGTGAAGTGGTCGTCAACAACCTCTTCTCCCAGACCCAGCTTGAGACCGTGTTCGGCATCAACATGGTCGCGCTGCACGAAGGTCAGCCGAAGATCCTGAATCTCAAGCAGATTCTGGAATCCTTCGTGCGTCACCGTCGTGAAGTCGTTACCCGTCGTACCCTGTTCGAACTCAAGAAGGCGCGTGAACGTGGCCACATTCTTGAAGGTCTGGCGGTGGCGATCTCGAACATCGACGAGGTGATCGAGCTGATCAAGGGCTCGCCGAGCGCGGCGGAAGCCAAGGAAAAGCTGGTCGATCGTGAATGGCAGCCGGGTCAGGTGGTCGAGATGCTCGAGCGCGCCGGTGCCACTTCCTGCCGTCCGGAAGATCTGCCGGAAGGTCTGGGGCTGTCTGAAGACGCCAAGCACTACCGTCTGTCGCCGGCCCAGGCCCAGGCCATCCTCGAGCTGCGTCTGCATCGCCTGACCGGTCTCGAGACCGAGAAGCTGCTGGCCGAGTACTCCTCCATCCTCGAGCGCATCGCCGAGCTGATGGAGATCCTGTCCTCTGCCGACCGCCTGATGGAAGTCATCCGCGAAGAGCTGCGCGAAGTGCGTGCCCAGTACGCCGATGAACGCCGCACCGAGATCATGACCAGCCGTCGTGACCTGACCATCGAAGACCTCATCAACGAGGAAGACATGGTGGTGACGGTCTCGCGCAGCGGCTATGCCAAGACCCAGCCGCTGTCTGACTACCAGGCCCAGAAGCGTGGTGGCCGCGGCAAGTCCGCCACCTCGATGAAGGATGAGGATGTCATCGAGCACCTGCTGGTCGCCTCGACCCACGACACCGTGCTGCTGTTCTCCAACAAGGGCAAGGTGTACTGGCTCAAGGTCTACGAGATGCCGCAGGCGTCACGTGGCTCGCGCGGCAAGCCGCTGGTCAACCTGATTCCGCTGGACGACGGCGAGTGGGTCACCACCATCCTGCCGGTGCGCGATTACGCCGCCGACAGCTACATCTTCTTCGCCACCGCCAACGGCACGGTCAAGCGCACCGCGCTGAGCCAGTTCTCGCGTCCGCGCAGTGTCGGCCTGATCGCGCTGGACATCGAGGAAGGTGACCGTCTGATCGGCGCCGACATCACGTCCGGTTCCGACCACGTCATGCTGGTGTCCTCCAACGGCAAGGCGATCCGCTTCGAAGAGCAGAACGTGCGCGTGATGGGCCGTACCGCCCGTGGTGTGCGCGGCATGCGTCTGCTCGACGATGCACAGGTCATCAGCCTGATCATTCCGCGCACCACCGCGATCGATGACAACGAGATCGAGGTCGATGACGCCGCGGACGCGACGGCGGAAGGCGTCGAGAGCGCTGATGTGGCAACCACCGAGGGCGTGTCGGAAGACGGCGTCGCCAGCGGTGAGGTGCCGCAGTGCTACATCCTGACCGCGTCCGCCAATGGCTTCGGCAAGCGCACGCGTCTGGAAGAGTTCCCGCTGCGTGGCCGTGGTGGCCAGGGCGTGATCGCGATGCAGACCAGCGAGCGCAACGGTGATCTGGTCAGCGCGGTGCAGGTCAGCGACAACGACGAACTGATGCTGATCACCGACCGCGGCACCCTGGTACGTACCCGCGTCGCCGAGGTGTCCACCACCTCGCGCAACACCCAGGGCGTGACCTTGATCCGCACCGCGGAAGAGGAGCGTCTGGTGACGACGGTGCGTGTCGACGAGCCGGAAGAGGTCGTCGTGGTGCAGGATGAGCTGGACGAAGAGGCGCTGAGCACCGACGAACAGGTGCAGGCGGGAGATGACGCCGAGTCGACGGATACCCCGCCGACAGACGCGGAATAAGACGCTGGATTGCGACCGCCTTCGGGGCGGTCGCTTCACTTTCGGGAAATAAGACGACATGACACGCAAGTTCAACTTCTGCGCCGGTCCTGCTGCACTGCCGACCGCTGTCCTGGAGCGCGCCCGCGCCGAGATGCTGGATTATCAGGGCCGCGGACTGTCCGTCATGGAGATGAGTCATCGCTCCGACGAATTCGTGGCCATCGCCGAGAAGGCCGAGGCGGACCTGCGCGAACTGCTCGAGATTCCGTCCAACTATCGCGTGTTGTTCATGCAGGGTGGCGCTTCGACCCAGTTTGCGGGTGTGCCGCTGAACCTGCTGGGCGCGGGTGGCAGTGCCAACTATCTGTATACCGGTATCTGGGGCAAGAAGGCGATCAAGGAAGCCGAGCATCTGGCGGTGGGCAGCCACGTGGCGGCCTCCAGCGAGAGCAATGGCCTGATCGCCGTGCCGCGCCAGAACGCGATCCAGCTCTCGGGTGATGTGGGTTATCTGCACTACACCGCCAACGAGACCATCGGCGGCCTCGAGTTCGACTACATCCCCGAGGTGGCAGCGGATGGCGTGCCGCTGGTGTGCGACATGTCGTCTTCCATCCTGTCTGGCCCGCTGGATGTCAGCCGTTTCGGCGTCATCTATGCCGGCGCCCAGAAGAACATCGGTCCGGCGGGTCTGACGCTGGTCATCGTGCGCGAAGATCTGCTCGATCGCGCCCGCAAGGACTGCCCGACCATGCTGAACTGGAAGACGGCCGCCGAGGCCAATTCCATGTTCAACACGCCGCCGACCTACGCCTGGTATCTCTCCGGGCTGGTGTTCGAGTGGCTCAAGGACGAGGTCGGTGGCCTCGCCGCCATGAACGCGATCAATGATCGCAAGGCGCAGGCACTCTACGCGGCCATCGATGGCAGCGACTTCTATTCCAACCCGATCGTCACCGAGAACCGCTCACGCATGAACGTGCCGTTCGTGCTGGCCGATGACCGTCTCGACAAGACCTTCCTCGCCGAGTCCGAAGCGGCGGGTCTCTTGAATCTGGCCGGTCACCGCAGCGTCGGTGGCATGCGTGCCAGCCTCTACAACGCCGTGCCGGAAGCTGCCGTCACTGCGCTGGTGGACTTCATGGGCGACTTCGCGCGCCGTCACGGCTAAGGGAGGAGGTGAGATGTCGGATTCCAAGGAGAGCCCTGCGCCGCAGGCGGCGGGCAAGGCGGTGACGCTGGACGACCTGCGTCAGCGCATCGACGCCATCGACAACGAGCTGCTGAACCTGATCAGCGAGCGCGCGGGCTGCGCGCAGCAGGTCGCCGAGGTCAAGCTGGCGGCCGGTGACGTGGGCGAGGACGGCCAGGTGCAGTTCTACCGCCCGGAGCGCGAAGCCCAGGTGTTGCGTCGCATCATGG
Organism: Cobetia amphilecti; assembly: GCF_020217465.1. GTDB lineage: Bacteria > Pseudomonadota > Gammaproteobacteria > Pseudomonadales > Halomonadaceae > Cobetia > Cobetia amphilecti. The sequence continues at coordinate 3,185,949 of NZ_CP084115.1, read as the reverse complement.
CCAACAACCCCGGCCCGCTGAAAGGCGAGGAGATGGCGCGTCTGTTCCGCGAGATCATGTCCGCCTGTCTGGCGCTGGAACAGCCGATCCGCCTGGCCTATCTCGGCCCGGAAGGCACCTTCACCCAGCAGGCCGCGCTCAAGCACTTCGGCGACAGCGCCGTGACCAAGCCGATGGCCGCCATCGACGAGGTGTTCCGCGAAGTGGAAGCGGGCGCGGTGCAGTACGGTGTGGTGCCGGTGGAGAACTCCACCGAGGGCGTCATCAACCACACGCTGGATTCGTTCATGGGCTCGCAGCTCAAGATCTCAGGCGAAGTGGTGCTGCGCATTCACCACCACCTGCTGGTGGGCCCGAATACGCGTCGCGAGAAGATCTCGCGCATCTATTCCCACGCCCAGTCGCTGGCCCAGTGCCGCAAGTGGCTGGATGCCCACTTCCCGCACGCCGAGCGCATCGCGGTGTCCTCGAATGCCGAGGCCGCGCGTCAGGTGCGCACCGAGTGGCATAGTGCGGCGATTGCCGGTGACATGGCGGCCAAGCTCTATGAGCTGGAGAAGGTCGAGGAGAAGATCGAGGACAGCCCCGACAACTCGACGCGCTTCCTGATCATCGGTGACAGCTCGGTGCCGGCGTCCGGCGATGACAAGACCTCCATCGTGGTGGCGATGCGCAACCAGCCGGGGGCACTGCACGACCTGCTGGCGCCGTTCCACCGCCACCAGATCGACCTGACCCGCGTCGAGACGCGTCCGTCACGCTCCGGTGCCTGGAACTACGTCTTCTTCATCGACTTCCGTGGCCACCGCGATGACCCGCTCATCACGGCGACGCTGGAAGAGCTGCGCCAGTGCGCGGCGGACGTCAAGGTGCTCGGGTCCTACCCGGTCGGTGTGCTGTGAGCGAGCTTGACCACGCGCGCCATGCTGCGTCGTCAGACCTGCTGTCCTCGCTGCCGTCAGCGGAGCGTCTGGCCGGCGAGCGGCGTATCCTGCTGGTCGGGCTGGGCTTGATCGGTGGCTCGCTGGCGGCGGCATTGCGCGCGGCGGGCCATCGCGGCGAGATTCTCGCCTGTGATCGTGACTCCAACGAGATCTGCCTCGGCCAGCGCATGGGGCTGATCGACGGTGGCAGCACGCAACTGGCGGCGCTGGTACCGGGTGCCTCGCTGATCGTGCTGTGCGTGCCGGTGATGGCGATGCAGAGCGTGATGGCCGAACTGGCGCCGTTGCTGGATGATGACGCCGTCATCACCGATGTCGGCAGCACCAAGGGCGCGATCCGCGATGCGGCGCTCGGCGTCTTCGGTCGCATGCCGCCGAATCTGGTGCTCGGTCACCCGATCGCCGGGTCCGAGAAGAGCGGTGTCGCGGCGTCCAATCCCGAGCTCTATCGCGATCACAAGGTGATCCTGACGCCGGAGCCGGACAGCGATGCCGAGGCCGTGGCACGCGTGGCGGCCATGTGGTCGGTATGTGGTGCCCAGCTTCTGAGCATGAGCGTGGCGCGCCACGACGAAGTGCTGGCGCGCACCAGCCACCTGCCGCACCTGCTGGCGTTCTCGCTGGTCGACAGCCTGGCGCGCCAGGATGAGCGATTGGAGATCTTCCGCTACGCGGCGGGCGGTTTCCGTGATTTTACGCGCATCGCGGGCAGTGACCCGGTGATGTGGCGCGACGTCTATCTGGCCAACCGCGATGCGGTGCTGGAGGCGTTGGACGAATTCGAGGCCGGGGTAGCGCGGGTGCGCGCTGCCGTGACCGCGGGCGATGGTGAGGCGATGCTGGGGATATTCACCCGCGCAAGCCACGCCCGACACTACTTCAATACCCTCTTGAAACAGACGAGTTATCAGACCATGGAACAGCAGAACGTGCGGTACCGTGCACTGCCGGGTGGGCAGGTTCAGGGGCGCATTCGTGTGCCGGGCGACAAGTCCATGTCGCATCGCTCCATCATGCTGGGCGCATTGGCGACCGGCGTGACCGAAGTCGAAGGCTTCCTGGAAGGGGAAGACAGTCTGGCCACGCTGCAGGCCTTCCGCGACATGGGCGTGGTCATCGAAGGCCCGCATCAGGGGCGTGTCACCATTCACGGTGTGGGTCTCAACGGCCTGAAGCAGCCGCCGGGCCCGCTGTATGTCGGCAACTCCGGCACCGCGATGCGCCTGTTCGCCGGCTTGCTGGCCGGTCAGGCCTTCGACACCGAGCTGACCGGTGATGCCTCGCTGACCAAGCGTCCGATGGACCGCGTCGCCAATCCGCTGCGCGAGATGGGCGCGGTGATCGATACCGCAGACAACGGCCGTCCGCCGCTGCGTATCCACGGTGGTCAGCCGCTCAAGGGCATCCGTTACGAGATGCCGATGGCGTCCGCTCAGGTCAAGTCCTGCCTGCTGCTGGCCGGTCTCTACGCCGAAGGCGAGACGCGTGCCATCGAGCCGGCGCCGACGCGTGATCACACCGAGCGCATGCTCAATGGCTTCGGCTACAAGGTCGAGCGTCAGGGCGCCGAGGCGTGGTTGAACGGTGGCGGCAGCCTCGAAGCCTGCCCGATCGACGTGCCGGCCGACATCTCCTCCGCGACCTTCTTCCTGGTCGCCGCGGCCATCACACCGGGCTCCGAACTGGTGCTGGAGCACGTCGGCATCAACCCGACGCGCATCGGCGTGATCAACATCCTCAAGGCGATGGGTGCCGACCTGAGCGTCTCCAATGAGCGCGAAGTCGGCGGCGAGCCGGTGGCAGACCTGCACATCCGCTATGCGCCGCTCAAGGGCATCGACATTCCGGAAGACCAGGTGCCGCTGGCCATCGACGAATTCCCGGCACTGTTCATCGCCGCTGCCAATGCCGAGGGCATGACCCGTCTGCGTGGCGCCGAGGAACTGCGCGTCAAGGAGTCCGATCGCATCCAGGTGATGGCGGATGGTCTGGCGCAGATCGGCGTCGAGCACGAAGTGGTCGCGGACGGTATCGACATCCGTGGTGGCGCCTACGGTGGCGGCCTGGTCGACAGCCACGGCGATCACCGCATCGCGATGGCCTTCAGTGTCGCGGCGCTGCGCGCCCAGGGCGAGATCCTGATCGACGACTGCGCCAATGTCGCGACCTCCTTCCCGAACTTCGTGGCGCTGGCCGCTGAAGTCGGCATGCAGGTCGAGAACCTCGGTGCCGTGGCACCCGGCCAGGAGGCTTCATGAGCGGGGAAGCGACACCTCATCACAGCCAGATCTGCGACGCGCCGGTGTTGACCCTTGATGGCCCCGGCGGGGCAGGCAAGGGCACCATCAGTCGTCTGGTCGCGTCGAGCCTGGGCTGGCATCTGCTGGATTCCGGTGCGCTTTATCGCCTGACGGCACTGGCCGCCGAGCGTCATGGCGTGGCGCTGGAAGACGAGGACGCCGTGGCGACCATCGCCGAGCACCTCGATGTGCAGTTCGATGCCGAAGGCGACGCCACCAGCGTGATTCTGGAAGGCGAGGACGTCACCCGTGACATCCGTCTCGAGTCGGTCGGCAACAATGCCTCCATCATCGCGGCCCAGCCGCGCGTGCGGACTGCACTGCTGGCGCGCCAGCGTGCCTTTGCGCGTGCGCCGGGCCTGGTGGCCGATGGTCGCGACATGGGCACGGTGGTCTTCACCGGTGCGCCGCTCAAGATCTTCCTGACGGCGAGCGCCGAGGAACGTGCGCGTCGTCGTCATGCCCAGTTGCAGGAAGCGGGTGTCGATGCTAATATTTCGAGCCTTTTGACAGAAATACAGGCGCGCGATGCGCGTGACATGGGCCGGGCAGTCGCCCCGCTCAAGCCTGCAGACGACGGCGTGATCCTCGATACGACGGATCTCGACATCGACCAGGTGATCGAACGCATCCAGCAGCTGCTGGTCGAATACGGCCTGGTAGCGGCGCGCTGAGACTCGAGTCTCAGCCTGTAAGTCGTCAGAACAACGGATTGATCGCCTGCTGTTGCAATACGGCCTCCGGGTCGGGCAGCAGCGGGTTTCGCTCGCTTCGCGAGTGATGATGCAGAACCCAGATGACACCGAGGTGTCATCAACCCCCCGGCAAGGTGTCATGGGGTGCATCGGCGGCAAGCGGAAAGCCGGTGTATCTCGAACCAGCGTCAACGCCCCCGGGGATATGTAGATATGGCCCGTGCTTGCTGGTGGTACGGAGACTGCGGTGCAAGCCGCCCCAAACGTTGATCATGTAGGAATACCATGAGCGAGAGCTTTGCTGATTTATTTGAACAGTCACTCCAGGACATCAACATGGAGCCGGGCGCAATCGTGTCCGCTACCATCGTGGATATCGATGGCGACTGGATCACTGTCAATGCCGGTCTGAAGTCTGAAGGTCAGATTCCGTCTGAACAGTTCCGTGACGAAAGTGGCCAGCTGTCCATCAGCATCGGCGACGAAGTCATGGTTGCACTGGAAGCCGTGGAAGATGGCTTCGGTGAGACCCGCCTGTCCCGCGAGAAGGCCAAGCGTGCCGAAGCGTGGAAAGAGCTGGAAGCCGCCTTCGAGAAAGACGAGATCGTCAAGGGCGTGATCAACGGCAAGGTCAAAGGTGGCTTTACCGTCGACATCAACACCATCCGTGCCTTCCTGCCGGGTTCTCTGGTCGATGTCCGCCCTGTGCGCGACACCGCCCACCTCGAGAACAAGGAGCTGGACTTCAAGGTCATCAAGCTCGACGCCAAGCGCAACAACGTTGTCGTGTCCCGTCGTGCCGTCCTCGAAGCCGAGAACAGCGCTGAGCGTGAAGCCCTCCTGGCCACTCTGCAGGAAGGTCAGCAGATTCAGGGTATCGTCAAGAACCTGACCGACTACGGCGCCTTCGTCGACCTCGGCGGCGTTGACGGCCTGCTGCACATCACCGACATGGCATGGAAGCGCATCAAGCATCCGTCCGAGATCGTTGCTGTCGGCGACGAGATCAATGTCAAGGTGCTGAAGTTCGACCGCGAGCGCAACCGTGTGTCTCTGGGTCTCAAGCAGCTGGGCGAAGATCCGTGGGTCAACATCAAGGCTCGCTACCCGGAAGGCGCCAAGATCAACGCACGCGTCACCAACCTCACCGACTACGGCTGCTTCGCCGAGCTGGAAGAGGGCGTCGAAGGTCTGGTCCACGTGTCCGAAATGGATTGGACCAACAAGAACATCCACCCGTCCAAGGTCGTCAATGTCGGCGATGACGTGGAAGTGATGATTCTGGACATCGACGAAGAGCGTCGTCGTATCTCCCTGGGTATCAAGCAGTGCACCACCAACCCGTGGGAAGACTTCAGCGGCAAGCACAACAAGGGCGACCGTGTCTCCGGTACCATCAAGTCAATCACTGACTTCGGTATCTTCATCGGTCTGGAAGGCGGCATCGACGGCCTGGTTCACCTCTCCGACATTTCCTGGAACGAAGCTGGCGAAGAAGCCGTGCGTCGTTACAAGAAGGGCGAAGAAGCTGAAGCGGTCATCCTGTCCATCGATCCGGAACGTGAGCGCATCTCTCTGGGTGTCAAGCAGCTCGAGAGCGATCCGGTCTCCGAGTACCTGGCCGTCAACGACAAGGGCGCTATCGTGTCCGGTCGTGTTGTCGACATCGATGCCAAGGAAGTTCAGGTAGAGCTGGCGACTGACGTCATCGCTATCCTGAAGGCTTCTGAAATCAGCGCTGACCGTGTCGAAGACGCACGCAACGTCCTGAGCGTCGGCGATGCTGTCGAAGCCAAGATCGTCGGTGTGGATCGCAAGAGCCGCCTGATCAACCTGTCCGTCAAGTCCAAGGACCAGGTTGAAGCACCGCGTCGCGATGCTGCCAAGCCGCGTACCCAGGAAGTCGAGAGCAACGGCCCGACTACCATCGGTGATCTGATCAAGCAGCAGCTGGGTCAGGAGTGATCCCGAGACACTCCGCCTCCTCGTGAGGTGGGGAGTCCGGATCCACGCTGAGGTGACATGCCTCTGGTAGTCACCTCAGCGTCTCCGAATCGGTATCCTGCATGAGACGCATGTCATATGCGGGAACGAAAAAAACCGCCACCCTTCGGGGTGGCGGTTTTTTCATGCCTGGTCGTTACGGGTGGCTGCTGGTCATTGTTGATCATTACCAGTCGCCACCTGCCAACCATCTCACCTGGCGTCGCTCAATGCGCCTGCGAGGCTGCGGGCTGACTGACCTTGGCCAGCAGTTGCATCTGGCGTAGCGAGATCGTGCAGTACAGGCTGCGGTAGAGCGTCGGTTCCTGCGTCGGGTCGGTCTTGAGCAGGCGAGCTTCCAGCTGGTGGATGTCGCTGGCCAGCTGTTCCGCGTCCGGGGTCTGAGTCTGTCGTGCGGCTGTCCGAGTCATGTAAAGGCGCTCCGTGAGTCCATGGTCGTGGATGGGATCAGGGTCGGCTCTTCTTGTGGGTGTCTCGAGGTGCGTCGCCACGCTGGCCTGTCATGGCCCTTCGTGTGTTGGCGTGGCGGCGTCTCTGCCTGCTCTTGCGGCAGTTCTCGACCTGCATGGCAGGTCTCAAGGTCGCAAAGGAGCCTTTGCCTGACACTGCAGCCTTCGCGCGTGACTTCCTTGCTGGGCTGCAGCTACTGCATGGGTCTGTGCCGTATCTCTATGCCGGTATTTCTATACCCGTATTTCTATACCTAGGCTGTGTGACGGGTTCTGCGGTGCCTGACGTCTTGCCTATCAAGCATAGCGGAAGGTCTACAGTGCACCTTGATCCATGTCAGAAGGATGACGTTGCGCTGACAGGCTGTTGCGAAGTGGCGAGAGCCAAGTAGCAACAGTCCGAGCCTCAGTACATGACGGGGCGGTCGTGCGCGACTCAGGACGCCTCGTGATCGCTCTGCTCGCTGCCTGTGCCAGCGTTCGCCGCTGCCGTCTGACGCTCAAGATTGGACAGCATGCCACGCAGGATGGAGAGCTCGCGGCGTGTCGGCTCGGCACGTGCGAACAGGGCGCGCAGCCGCTCTTCGGTCTGGGAGTGGGGCTGGTTGAGGAAGCCGGAGCCCTGCAGGGCGCGGCCGAGATGCTCATGGAAGTAGCCGAGTTGTTCGCGGGTCGGCAGCTGATCATCCTCACGGCGCGCCACAGGCGCCTCCTGAGGCTTGTCGAGCGTCAGGCGCCATGTACTGCGGCACTCGTGCGCCAGCACCTGGACGGCCTGTGAGACGTTGAGGATGCCGTAGTCCGGGTTGGTGGGGATCGACACCTGATGCGTGCAGCAGGCGATTTCCTCGTTGGTCAGCCCGAAGCGCTCGCGGCCGAATACCAGCGCCACCTTGCCATCGCGCGCGATATCCATGGCGTGCGCCGCCATCTCGCGTGGCTCATCGAAGTGGGGCAGCGGGACGCTGCGCAGACGAGCGCTGGCCCCGATGACCAGCTGGCAGTCATTGACGGCGTCTTCCAGGCGCTCGACCACGCGTGCATTATCCAGCAGCTCCGCGGCGCCGCTGGCCATACGCGTCGCTTCCTCGTCGGGGAAGCAGCGCGGATTGACCAGCACCAGGTCCTTGATGCCCATGGTCAGAATGGCGCGAGCGGTGGCGCCGATGTTGCCGGGATGGAAGGTCTGCACCAGCACGACACGCACATTGTCGAGGGCGCTAGTGGTCTGGGAAGCGGCGGGGGTATCAGTCATGAGAAGGTCCTGGGCAAGCGAGTCGCGCGGCCTGAGCGGTTGGCGTCATCGGTCGTGATCGTGGGCATTTCAGCCTCAATGCATCGTCAGCCTCGATGCACTGTCATCACCAGGCGCAATGTCTCGGGTCGCGGCAAAAAGTGGCGCCTAGTGTAGCGTGGTGAGCGGGAGGCGTCAGGTGCCGAGAGCCGCGGCGCTTACCGTATGAGAGCTGCAGCGCCTTGAATGACAGGCATTAAAAAAACCGCCCCTGCTTGCGCAGGAGCGGTTCGGGTCACGACGGGTGAGTCGTGGGGGGGGGGGGGGGGGTGAGGCTGGCTTACATCATGCCGCCCATGCCACCCATGCCGCCCATACCACCCATGTCGCCGCCGCCGGCAGCAGCCTTGTCTTCCGGATCTTCAGCGATCATGCATTCGGTGGTGATCATCAGGCCGCCGATGGAGGCCGCGGACTGCAGTGCAGAACGGGTCACCTTGGCCGGATCCAGCACGCCCATCTCGAACATGTCGCCGTAGACGCCGGTAGAGGCGTTGTAACCGTAGTTGCCTTCGCCAGCCTTGACGTTGTTGAGCACGACAGAGGCTTCTTCACCGGCGTTGGTGACGATCTGACGCAGCGGCGCTTCCATGGCACGCAGTGCGATGGCGATACCGTGAGTCTGATCTTCGTTGTCGCCTTTCAGGTCGACCAGCTGACCCAGCACGCGAACCAGGGCAGTACCGCCGCCAGGCACGACGCCTTCCTCGACGGCCGCACGAGTGGAGTGCAGGGCGTCTTCGACGCGAGCCTTCTTCTCTTTCATCTCGACTTCGGTGGCAGCACCGACGCGGATGACGGCAACGCCGCCGGCCAGCTTGGCGACACGTTCCTGCAGCTTCTCGCGGTCGTAATCAGAGGAGGTTTCCTCGATCTGAGCGCGGATCTGGGCAACGCGTGCTTCGATATCGCCTTCGTTGCCGGCGCCATCGATGATGGTGGTGTTTTCCTTGGACATGGTCACGCGCTTGGCGGTGCCCAGGTGGTCCAGGTTGGCCTGTTCGAGGTTGAGGCCGACTTCTTCGGAAATCACGGTGCCACCGGTCAGGACAGCGATGTCCTGCAGCATGGCCTTGCGACGGTCACCGAAGCCCGGTGCCTTGACGGCAGCGACCTTGACGATACCGCGCATGGTGTTGACGACCAGAGTCGCCAGCGCTTCGCCTTCGATGTCTTCGGCGATGATCGCCAGCGGCTTGCCGGACTTGGCAACGCCTTCCAGCACCGGCAGCAGTTCGCGGATGTTGGAGATCTTCTTGTCGACCAGCAGGATGTACGGGTCTTCGAGTTCGACCGCCATGGTGTCCTGGTTGGTGACGAAGTAAGGAGACAGGTAACCGCGATCGAACTGCATGCCTTCGACCACTTCCAGCTCGTCTTCGAAGCCACGACCTTCATCGACGGTGATGACGCCTTCCTTGCCGACCTTCTCCATCGCTTCCGCGATGATCTCGCCGATGCGAGAGTCGCCATTGGCGGAGATGGTGCCGACCTGGGCGATGGCCTTGGTATCGGTGCACGGCACGGACAGCTCACGCACGGCCTTGACGGCTTCGATGACAGCCTTGTCGATGCCGCGCTTCAGGTCCATCGGGTTCATGCCCGCGGTCACGCCTTTCAGGCCTTCGTTGACGATGGACTGAGCCAGCACGGTGGCGGTGGTAGTGCCGTCGCCAGCCACGTCAGAAGTCTTGGAAGCGACTTCCTTGACCATCTGGGCGCCCATGTTCTCGAAGCGGTCCTTCAGCTCGATTTCCTTGGCGACGGAAACGCCGTCCTTGGTGACGGTCGGAGCGCCGAAGGATTTTTCCAGTACCACGTTACGGCCTTTCGGGCCGAGGGTAGTCTTGACCGCGTCGGCCAGGACATTGACACCACGCGCCATGCGCTTGCGTGCATCATCGGAGAAACGAACGTCTTTTGCAGCCATGTTTATCTCTACCTTTAATCAGTAAGTCGAAGCGTTGGAACCCGAAAAAGCTGAAACTCAGCCTTCCACCACGGCGAGGATGTCGCTCTCGCTCATGATCAGCACCTCTTCGCCGTCGATTTTCTGCTTCTCGACGCCGTAGCCATCCTTGAAGATCACGGTATCGCCGACTTTCACGTCCAGCGGGCGAACTTCACCGTTTTCGAGGATGCGACCGTTGCCGGCAGCGAGAATCTCGCCACGGGTCGGCTTTTCCTGGGCGCTGCCGGGCAGAACGATGCCACCTGCAGTCTTCTGTTCTTCTTCCACGCGACGAACCACGACGCGATCGTGCAAGGGACGAATGTTCATTGCTCACGTTCTCCTGATGGTAAATCCCGCCAGCTCCCGTTCTTTGTCGGTGAGTCTGGCGTTCAATGGGGTTGCCTACCGAGTGTTGGGCCCCGCCGCTGGGGGCGTGGCCGTTATCCATTGCACCGCTTTTATGGTGGCGGGGGGACAGCTTTCAAGTAGGCGATCATAAAAAAATTTCAAATCGGTGCATCTTGTGCGTCGCATGAAAGCTACGCACCCTGGGTGCAGCCTGTCTTCCGCAAGGTTCCGCTAGATGAATCAACGGCTTGAGTGTATCCGAGCCGTTCACCGTTGGCATATAGCTGGCAGCCTCCAGACGGTGTCCATTGGTACAAGACGCCAGTGGGTGGGCAGAGGCCAGGGTGAGCCTTGTTGCAAGGCGCAAGGGTTCGGTCGGGCAGCTCACAGAGCGCGACTCCGGTCAGTGACAGGCATTGGCGCTGGGGCTGGCCAGTGCAGGACAGGAGAGAGCAGGACAGGAGAGAGCAGGACAGCGTGATGGAGCCTGTGAAGCAAGATATCACGAATCAAAAAGGCCCGGCACTGGTGTTCCAGTGCCGGGCCCATCGCTTTCAAACATGACTTTCAAACATGGTTCTCAAGCAGACGATTGCGCGTGGTGCTTGTGCGTGAGAAGGCGCTAGAGGCGCGGCTCGTCACGGCTGATGTAATCGCCTTCCAGCGGCTCGCCGGTCTGCTGGCTGCTGCCTTGCTGCCCTGCATGGTTGCCGCTGGCGTGCTGCTGATCGCCATCGCTGCGTGATGCGCTGTCAGCACGGGCGTCGGCTTCCCAGTCACCCGTGCGGGTGCTGCGCGAGGTTCCCGCAGCCGAGAAGCGCCCCTTGAAGAAGCGCGCGATCGCGCCATTGCCGCTCAGGCCGCGCGTTAACAGTCCCCGTGAGGCGGGGAGCAGGCACAGCAGGCCGAAGGCGTCAGACAGAAAGCCCGGCGCCATCAACAGGGCACCGCCGAAGATGAGCGCCGCGCCTTCCATCAGCTCGCCGGAAGGCATCTCGCCACGTTGCAGGCGTTCCTGGGCGCGCATCAGTGTCGCGCGACCTTCGCGGCGAATCAGATGCAGGCCGACGGCGCCGGTGATCAGCACCAGCGCCAGGGTCGGCAGCAGGCCGATCTGGCTGCCAAGACTGAACAGCACCACGAAATCCAATAACCCGAACAGGGTAATCACTAACAGTATGGGCATCGTCTCTCCCGAAGCAGGTAAATGGCAGGTTGCGCCAATGCGTCAAGGGTAAACCAGCCGCCGGATGGGGAACAGTCGAATCGGGCTCATGAACGGGCCATGATCCGCTGATGAGCCGCTGATGGTCGGCGGCGTGGATGGCTGGCGCTGCAGGAGTAGCGGTGCCATGCTGAACGATGTTGCATGTTGCAGTGCACAATAGAGGGGCTGGACAGGTAGAGCCCATGGCGTCCGCAGGGGGCGGGCCGAGGCTCACTCATCAGCATTCCCTGCTTTCGCGCCCGCTGTCGATGGCGTGCGTTGACGCCGTCAGTGCGTTGCGTTGGCGGATCTCGCCTGCGTTGAGGCAGGACACGCCGTGATCTGTTGCACTGCATCATGAGAATTCACCGCGAGCTGGCAGCGGGCGTCATCCCGAGGCATTCTCTGTCACGATGACGCTCAACACTGAAGGGCGCGGTGCGGGACACTCGACACATAGATCGTGACGCCCGTACGGCATTCGGGCCTCGCATCCGGCAGACGTTCCTCACTGCCGGCAGACAACCTGGGAGACGGGACATGAAGCTTGACGACAAGGTCATCGCGATTACGGGCGGCGCTCGTGGGCTGGGGTTGGCCATGGCGCGCTATCTGGGCGAGAAGGGAGCGGTACTGGCGCTGCTGGACATCGAACAGGACGGCCTGGATGACGCCGTCGCGAGTCTGGAAGCTGCAGGCATCAAGGCGCAGGGTTTCGTGACCAATGTCGCGGAAGAGGACTCCGTCACGGCGGCCTTCTCGGCCATCAAGAGCGCATTGGGACCGGTGAGCGGTCTGGTCAACAATGCCGGCATCACCCGCGATGGGCTGCTGATCAAGGCGCGTGATGGCGTGGTGGAGAAGACCATGTCGCTGTCCAGCTGGCAGCAGGTCATCGATGTCAATCTGACCGGTGTCTTCCTGTGCACGCGTGAAGCGGCCAGCCAGATGATCGAAGCTGGCCAGCCGGGCGTGATCGTCAATATCTCCAGCATCTCGCGCGCCGGCAACATGGGGCAGAGCAACTACACCGCCGCCAAGTCCGGTGTCGCGGCACTGAGCGTGACCTGGGCCAAGGAGCTGGCACGCTACAGGATTCGTGTCGGTGCCGTGGCGCCGGGCTTCATCGCCACCGAGATGACCGCCGGCATGAAGCCGGAGATGCTCGACAAGATCAAGAGTGGCATCCCGATGCGCGACCTGGGCCGCCCGGAAGATATCGCCAGCAGCGTGGCCTTCATCTTCGACAATGACTACTTCACCGGGCGAGTGATCGAATGTGATGGTGGTCTGCGCATCTGACCCGATGGCTGGCGTCAGCCGATGAGACCCAAGCCCCCGCGATGGCAGCATCGTGGGGGCTTTCTCATGAGGCGATGCATCCAGCGCAGGCCGCTGCGCGTAGAAGTCAGTATTGCCGTTCATTGCTACAAGGAGACACGTCATGCAACGTCGCCAATTCATAGGGCTGGTGCTGGGGGCGGGAGCGATGCTGGCGCTGCCCAGGCTGTCTGCCGCGCGTCCGGAGCTCGAGCTCGAGCGTGGCGCGGATATCACGCCGCTGACCCTCGAAGAAGACGAATGGCGTGCCCGCCTGAGCCCGGAGCAGTATCGCGTGCTGCGCGAGGAAGGCACCGAGCGGGCGGGCTCCAGCGAGCTCAACAAGGAGCATCGCGAGGGTGAGTATCGCTGTGCCGGTTGTGATCTGGCGTTGTTCTCTTCCGCCACCAAGTTCGAGTCCGGCACCGGCTGGCCCAGCTTCTTCGATCATATCGAAGGGCGCCTTCTGACCAAGACCGACTACGGACTCATCTGGCCGCGCACCGAATATCACTGCGCGCGCTGCGGCGGGCATCAGGGGCATGTCTTCGAGGATGGCCCCGAACCCACCGGCCTGCGCTGGTGCAACAACGGTGTCGCGCTGCGCTTCGTGCCCGCGTGAGGCGCTTGGGAGGCATCCCGGCTGGCGCAGTGAGCGGCTAAAGCAATCTTGCCGCTTTGTGGTAACGTGACGACATCGTGATACAGACGGCCCGGTCGATTCCACGACCGGGCCGTCTGTATATTGCCGCATGAATTCTGCTGTAAGGGACTGACGTTTCATGGACGCTACTGCAACTGACGCTACCACCTCCCGTCCTGCACCGACGCTGTCGCCCGCTGCCACCACTCGCCGCATTCAACAGGCGCTGGCCGGTGAGCTTGGGGTGCGCGAAGAACAGATCACCGCCACCGTCGAGCTGCTGGATGGCGGCGCGACCGTGCCGTTCATCTCGCGCTACCGCAAGGAAGCCACCGGCGGGCTCGATGACACCCAGATGCGTCAGCTCGAAGAGCGCCTGCGCTATCTGCGTGAGCTGGAGGAGCGGCGTCAGGTCGTGCTCGAATCGATCGCCGAGCAGAACAAGCTGAGCGCCGCGCTTGAGCGGGATGTGCTGGCCGCCGACAGCAAGCAGCGCCTGGAAGATCTTTATCTGCCGTATCGCAAGAAGCGCCGTACCAAGGCCCAGATCGCGCGTGAAGCGGGGCTGGAGCCTCTGGCCGATGCGCTGCTCGCGGACCCGACGCTGGAGCCGGAGGCTCAGGCGGCCGGTTTCGTCGCTGCCGACAAGGACGTGGCCGATACCAAGGCGGCGCTGGATGGCGCCAAGCAGATTCTGATGGAGCGCTTCGCGGAGGACGCCGCGCTGGTCGGTCGCCTGCGTCAACGTCTGTGGGACGACGGTATCCTCAGTGCGCGCGTCATGAAGGGCAAGGAGCAGGAGGGCGCCAAGTTCTCCGATTACTTCGAGCATGACGAGCCGCTGCACAAGGCGCCCTCGCACCGTGCGCTGGCCATGCTGCGTGGTCGCAATGAAGGCGTGCTGAGCCTCGCGCTCAAGCTGGAAGGCGAAGACGACTTGCCGCGTCACCCGATGGAAGGCGCCATCGCGGCGCATTTCTCCATCGAGGATCAGGGGCGCGCCGCGGATCGCTGGTTGAAGGAAGTGGTGCGCTGGACCTGGCGCGTCAAGCTCTATACCCATCTGGAAAGCGAGCTGATCGGCCGCCTGCGCGAGCGCGCCGAGCAGGAGGCCATCCAGGTCTTCGCCGACAACCTGAAGGACTTGCTGCTGGCGGCGCCGGCGGGCCCCAAGGCCACGCTGGGCCTGGACCCGGGCCTGCGTACCGGCGTCAAGGTCGCGGTGGTGGATGCCACCGGCAAGTATGTCGATCAGGCCACCATCTATCCGCATGCGCCACACAATCGCTGGGACGCCTCGGTGGCCGAGCTGGTCAAGCTGGTCGAGCGGCATGACGTCGAGCTGATCGCCATCGGCAACGGCACCGCCTCGCGCGAGACCGACAAGCTGGCCGCCGACGTGCTGACGCGCCTGTCCGGCCGTCGCCTGCAGAAGGTGATGGTCAACGAGGCCGGCGCGTCCATCTACTCGGCCTCGGAATATGCGGCGCGCGAATTCCCGGACCTGGACGTGACCATCCGCGGCGCGGTGTCCATCGCCCGCCGCCTGCAGGACCCGCTGGGTGAGCTGGTCAAGATCGAGCCCAAGTCCATCGGCGTCGGCCAGTACCAGCACGATGTCAGTCAGGTGCAGCTGGGGCGCAGTCTGGAAGCCGTCGTCGAGGATTGCGTCAACGGTGTCGGCGTCGACCTCAACATGGCCTCAAGCGCGCTGCTGTCGCGCGTCGCGGGTCTCAACACCACGCTTGCCGAGAATATCGTCGCGCACCGGGATGCCAACGGCCGTTTCGCCTCGCGCCAGGAATTACTCAAGGTCAGCCGGCTGGGTCCGCGCACCTTCGAGCAGTGTGCCGGCTTTTTGCGCATCGCCTCCGGCAAGAATCCGCTGGATGCCAGTGCCGTCCACCCGGAGGCCTATCCGCTGGTCGAGCGCATCGCCAAGGCGCACGGGCGTGATCTGCCGAGTCTGCTGGGTGACAGCGCCTTCCTGCGCACCGTGAAGCCGACGGAATTCACCGATGAGCACTTCGGTCTGCCGACGGTGACCGACATCCTGCGCGAGCTGGACAAGCCGGGACGTGACCCGCGCCCCGAATTCCGCTTCGCCGAGTTCAAGGAAGGCGTCGAGACCCTCAAGGACCTCGAGCCGGGCATGAAGCTTGAGGGCGTCGTCACCAACGTGACTCACTTCGGGGCCTTCGTGGACATCGGCGTGCATCAGGACGGCCTGGTACACATCTCTGCCCTGTCGCAAAAGTATGTTGCCGACCCGCGCGAGGTGGTCAAGGCGGGCGACATCGTCAGCGTCAAGGTGATGGAAGTCGACATCCCGCGCGCGCGCATCGCGCTGAGCATGCGCATGAGCGATACTCCCGCCGAGAAAGGCGCGGCAGGCGAGGCGCGACGCGGCGCAGAGGGCGGTCGCGGTGGGCGCTCGCAAGGCGGCGGTGGCCGTCAGGAGCGCGGTGGTCGCGGCAGCAATTCTGGCGCGAGCGGCGGCGCGGCACCGGCCAACAATGCGATGGCAGCAGCACTGCTCAATGCGCGCAAGTCGAAATCATAAGCCTTGAAAGCATTTTTTACGCGCCCATAATGTGGGCATACTGACCTGACGCGAACGGTAGCTGCCGTTCGCGTCTTGCATGGCATCCGGTGCAGCACGCGGGCCATGGTCATCCAATTCGACCGGAGAGGCTGGGCTTCTCCCCATGCGAAAGGGTTCATACCTTGTCCGAGCAACTCGCGTCCGCCATTGCGCGACTCACGCCCCAGGCCCGTCAGGGTCTCTTCGGGCGCCTGCGCCGTGGTATCGAGAAGGAAGGCCTGCGGGTTACCGCTGGCGGTGACATCAGCCAGACGCCGCATCCGCGTTCTCTGGGGTCGAAGCTGACCCACCCGTACATCACCACGGACTATTCCGAGTCTCTGCTCGAGTACATCACCCCGGTGTTCACTCGTCCCAAGGAGTCGCTGGAGTTTCTGGCTGACCTGCATCGTTTCAGCTATCGCAACCTGGGCGATGAGCTGATCTGGCCGGCCAGCATGCCGCCGCGTCTGCACGGCAACGACAGCGTGCCGATCGCCGATTACGGCACCTCCAACAGCGGCACCATGAAGCATATCTACCGCAAGGGGCTGGACGTCCGTTACGGGCGCATCATGCAGTCGATTGCCGGTATCCATTACAACTTCTCGCTGCCGGATGACTTCTGGAGCCTGCTGCAGGGGCTGGAAGGGGCAGAGGCGGAAGATGCGCGCGACTTCCGCTCGCGTCGCTATTTCGAGCTGATCCGCAACTTCCGTCGTCACAGCTGGATCCTGCTCTATCTGTTCGGCGCCTCGCCGGGCATCGATGAGAGCTTCCTCGATGGCGGCAATGATGATCGCCTCAAGCGTCAGGCGGACCGCAGCCTGGTCTCGGCCTACGCCACCAGCCTGCGCATGTCGGACCTGGGCTATCAGAACAAGGTGCAGGCGCAGCTCAAGATCTGCTTCAACTCGCTGGACAACTTCGTCGGCACGCTGCGTCACGCCATCGTCACGCCGTGGAAGGACTACGAGAAGCTGGGCGTCAAGCAGGACGATGGCAGTTGGTCGCAGCTCTCCAGCAACATCCTGCAGATCGAGAACGAGTACTACTCCGACATCCGTCCCAAGCGTGTCACCCGGCAGAACGAGACGCCCAGCCAGGCACTGGAAGGGCGTGGCGTCGAGTACATCGAAGTGCGTTGTCTGGATCTCAACCCCTTCCTGCCGGTCGGGATCGACGAGACGCAGATCCGCTTCCTCGATACCTTCCTGATCTGGTGTCTGCTGACCGAGAGCCCGTGGATCGACGACGAGGAATGCGCCACGCTCGACAACAGCAAGCGTCGCGTGGTCGAGGCCGGGCGTGACCCGGAACTGACCCTGAGCGTCAATGGTGAAGAGCGTCGCCTGCGCGATCTGGCGGCCAACATCATGGATGAGCTGGGGGAAGTCGCGGGCCTGCTCGACAGTGGCGACAAGACGGGCAGCGCGCACCGTGATGCGCTGGCGGCGCTCGCGCCGCGCTTCGACGATGCCCAGACCACCCCGTCGGGCCGTCTGCTGACCAGCATGCTCGACAACGGCAGCAACTTCGTCGACGAAGTGCTGGCGCTGGCCAAGGGGCAGGCCGAGCAGTTCAAGTCAGAGCCGACGGAGCGTGCGCGCGGCTATCTGCTCGATCAGCTGGTCGAGACCTCGCTGCAGCAGCAGGGCGACATCGAGAAGGGCGATCATCAGGATTTCGACACCTTCATGGCCGAGTACTTCGCGTCCGCCCATGGCACGCAACCGGCGTGATCTCGTGACGCAACGCCAATTCATGTTCAGGTCATCGCGACACGGCATGATAGGCATCAGTCGCTGATAGTGACGGATTCGGCTATCGCTTCATCATCGGCGCCTCAGGTTTGAGGCGCCGATGATGTATGTGGCCTGTGCAGCCAGACTGAGCGCGGCTGCAGGGCACGACGCGGTGCAAGCCTCAATGCAGTCGCAGGGCCTTGATGGTCTTGCGGCTGCGTCATTTCTCACCCATGACTCCACTGGAGTTCCACCGGCAAGGACGGCAAATGACACAAGCGGACAAACAATCGGGGCAGCAGCCGGTAGCGCGCAAGGGCGGGCTTGCCCGGCTGGCGAGCTGGAGCGGGCGTCAATGGTGTCTTTTGGGAGCGCTGGGGTGCGCCTTTTTGCTGGGCGTGGCCTTCGTGCTGCAGTTCGCCTTCGATCTGGCGCCGTGTTCGCTGTGCATCTTCCAGCGCGTGGCGGTGGCCGTGGCCGGCGCCTTCTTCCTGCTGGGAGCCTTGCATGGCCCCGGACGCATCGGCACGCGCATCTACGCGCTGGGCGCACTGGCCGGCAGCCTCGGCGCGGTCGTACTGGCGGGTCGCCATATCTGGCTGCAGTCACTGCCGCCGGATCAGGTGCCGGCCTGTGGCCCGGGCCTCAACTACATGCTGGAAGTGCTGCCGGTATGGGACGTGATCACCCAGGTGCTCAACGCCTCCGGTGAGTGCGCCCAGATCAGCGCGCAATGGCTGGGGCTCTCGATCCCGCAGTGGTCGTTGATCGGCTTCTGTGGGCTGGCGCTGGTACCGCTGGCGATGCTGTGGAGCAGCTTCCGCCGTTGAGGCAATATGCCCTGCCACCATGGTGGGGGGTTGGCAGCGTGCACGGCATGGAGGATAGTGGGTTGGCAGCGGGGCGAGCACCGGATGTCAGCCCCTATCGTTCGGGTCATGCCAGAGGAGGCGCCCATGCTGGAGGAATGCACCACTGCGGCGGAACGCTTTCGTGGCGTTCATCAGTTGGTTGATCGCTGGCTGGACCAGCGACGCGAGATGCTGGTCTGCTTCATGGATCTGCACGAGGCCTGCGTGAATGACCTCGAGCAGCTCGAGATGACACGCGTCAATCGCTTCATCGAGCTTTTGATGGACTACATCTCGGCGGGGCATTTCGAGGTCTATCCTCAGCTCAAGGAAGAAGGCCGTGTCTTCGAGGACACCGCGGCGCTGGCGGTCTGCGAGCAGCTGATGCAGCGCCTGGAACCCTCCACCGAGCTGGTGCTGTCCTTCGATGAGGATTTCTCCAGTCCTACCCGCTGCCAGCACTATCGCGCCCGACTGCCGGAATGGCTGGCCCGCCTGCAGCAGGGGCTGACCGAGCGTTTCGCGCTGGAGGATCAGCTGATCCAGCGTCTGCATGCGGTACACGAGCCAATTGCCCAGTCGGCCCCGTCGGGTCAGTCGGTGTCCTGAGGCCGCCTCCCGCCAGGCACCCATCGACAGGCACCCATCAAAAAGCCCCGCCAGCATTCGCTGGCGGGGCTTTTTGATGCTCATCCCGATGCGTGTCTCGAAAGAGGCTTACATCAGTGAGGAGGCCTCCGGACGCTCGATCTCGGTCAGTTCGATCTCGCCGGTCAGCAGATCACGCTCGAAGGTTTCCTTGTCGATGTTGAAGCCAAGGAATTCCTGGGCGAGATACATGTCCTTCTCGGCGTTGCCCAGACAGCTGGTGCCACCCGGTGACGGCGTCATGTTGAAGACGATGCCGGTACCCGGATTGATCTTGGCTTCGCCCATCACGAGCTTCTGCTTGCTCTTGTCGATCAACTGCGGACGAACGCCACCGAAGCCCTTGGCGAAGCTGACGTCCTTGACGTCCAGGCTCGGCACGATCTTCTTGATGTCGCCGTGGAACAGACGCTCACGCAGCACCGGCACCTCGAACATGAAGTTCTTGAAGATGTAGTTGCGGATGTCGCGCACCTTCATCAGGTCCCACAGGGCCTTGACGACGTTGCGGTCCATGCGCAGCACCTTGAGGAACTCCCAGAAGGTCTTGCCGTTGTAGCGCTCCAGCAGCGGCAGCATCAGGGCGGTCGGGCCGAAGCGGGTCTTGCCTTCCACCAGCACGTCCGGGTCGCCGTGGACGGCGGCGAACGGCAGGTTCTCGTTCTGGATGGTATAGACCTTGCCGTTGAGCACCTTCGGGGTGAAGTAGAAGGAGCCGGCCATCGGCAGGCAGGACTTGTCCAGGCCGTAACCCATCTTGTGGGCGAACAGCAGGGAGTGACCGCCGGCGCTGACCACGACATAGCGTGCGCTGAGCTCGCCCTTGTCGGTCTTGACCTTGTAGACGTCACCTTCCTTGCGGATGTCTTCCACGGCGGTCGAGAGGCGAACGTCGAAGTTCATGCCTTTCTCGGCCGCTGCCTTCTCGCCTTCGCTGACGAAGGCTTCCGACAGGGTGGTGTAGTTGACGGCGGTATATTCGTCGGTGGAACCCAGCGCGACGATTTCCTCGTCAGGACGACGACCTTCCACCACCTTCGGCTCCAGCTCGGCGATATCATCACGCTCGAGCAGCTTCAGGTTGGGGAACAGCTGCTTGAAGGTGTCGAAACGCTTGCGCAGGAACTGGCATTCCTTGGCACCGACCGCCAGCACCATCTTCGGATACTTGTAGACGATGTGATCGCGCTCACTCTCGCTGAGCTTGGTGGCGAAGTTGACCACCATGCCCGCGGTGCGCTTGGTCACACGCGCCTTCTCGACCGTGTAGTTGGTCTCGATGTCGCCGCAGTGAATGGTCTGGGAGTTGTTGCGACCGTGCGAGTTGACGATCGCGACGTGGTCGTACTTTTCCACCAGGCCGACCGACTTGAGGTCGGTGTAGCGGGCGAGTTCATAGAGAAGGGCGGTGCCGGACACGCCGCCACCCACAATCAGGACATCGTATGTCGTTGAGGACATGGCTGCTCACGCTCAAGGTTGGTGAGGGACATCCCCCGGACCCGACCGGGATTCCGGAGGCCGTCCTGCCGTGACGGGGCAAAAGTTGCCGCACCAGGCTCGACGGTTCGATGGACACACATTATAGACACATCTTGTGCGAAATGATTCAGCAAATAAGGTCGACTTTATGGTGAATGCTTGTAGCCACATGAAAACCTTATAGCTGAGGCTGATCGACCTTATGGATCGATAAAAGCCAAGCAAATCAGTCGTTTATCAGTCGCGCAGCGAAATGATGCGCCAATCGCGCGCGTCAGCGGCGGCGCGCAGTTGCTCATCCGGGTCCACTGCGATGGCAGTATCGACACGCTCCAGCAGCGGCAGGTCATTGATGGAGTCGCTGTAGAAGGTGCTGCCATCCAGAGTGTGGTCACGTTCGGCCAGCCAGGCCTCGAGGCGGGTCACCTTGCCGGCCTGGAAGCTGGGGACGCCGCTGACGCGTCCGGTGTAGCGGCCGTTGACGATCTCGGGCTCGATGGCGATCAGCTCATCGACACCCAGGCGGTCCGCGATGGGAGCGGTGATGAAGCGATTGGTGGCGGTGATGATCAGCAGGGTGTCGCCGCGTGCCCGGTGGCGTGCCAGCAGCTCTTCCGCCCGCGGCAGGATGATGGGCTCGATCTTGGCGGCCATGAACTGCTGGTGCCAGGCCGCCAGCTGCTCCGGACTGTTCTCGGACAACGGCTTGAGTGAGAAGGCCAGGTATTCGTGAATGTCCAGCTCGCCACTCTGGTAGAGCTGGTAGTAGCGCTCGTTGGCTTCACGGTAGACGTTGGCGTCGACAGCGCCCTGTTCGACCAGAAATTCGCCCCAGGCGTGATCACTGTCCCCGGCGATCAGGGTATTGTCGAGATCAAAGATGGCCAGACTCACGGAAAACTCCTTGCTCTGCCCAGCCACACTCGGCTGGGCGACAGACACGGACAACAGAGCACGATAAGGTGCCGGCCCAGTGTTTGCGCGGGTGTACGGTGGCCGACGAGCAGTCTCGCACGGCCGTGTTGCACTGCAATAGCGTGAAGGCAGCGATTATTGCAGAGGTGCTCGGGCTTTCACACCGCCAAACCGCGTATTGAAGCGCTTTCAGCCTTTGTGGAAGAATGGTTTCAATTAACGAATCAAAGGTGACATCCGTGATCGACGCTGACGGCTTTCGCCCCAACGTTGGCATCATCATTGCCAACTGTGAGGGCCAGCTGCTCTGGGCGCGCCGGGTAGGACAGAATGCGTGGCAGTTTCCGCAAGGGGGCATCAAGCCAAACGAGACACCGCAACAGGCGCTGTTTCGTGAACTCGAAGAAGAGATCGGCCTGAAAGCTGAGGACGTCGAGATACTGGCCTGCACCCGTGGATGGCTGCGCTACCGGTTACCCAGACGCATGGTAAGAACGCACTCCCGACCGATCTGCATCGGTCAGAAGCAGAAGTGGTTCCTGTTGCAGATTCGCTGTCAGGACAACCGCGTAAGTGTGGATACCACGCCCAACCCTGAATTCGATGGCTGGCGTTGGGTAAGCTACTGGTATCCGCTGGGGCAGGTCGTGGCCTTCAAGCGTGAGGTCTATCGGCGCGCCCTGCGTGAGTTGGCGCCGCGTCTGCAGCGTCTGGTGGACACCGAGCGGCTCAAGGCGCTCGCCGAGGGGCCATCGCTGCATGAGGCGCGGGGCGCCTGCGGGCCGTCTGGCGCCAGTGGCTCACCGGTCGCTACTGCCAACGCGGCGGCCAAGGGGCTCGATGGCACAGGTGCCGCTGACTCCGGAGCCGGTGACGCCAGCTCCGAGGGTCACGGGCGTCATTCGTCCGGCTGATGGCGTTGATGGGCGCGGGTGGCTGAGCGTGGGTCACGCCGCCTTGGCTGAGCAATCACCTTCTCGACGTCTTCGATGCGCGAGATACACCATGCTTGAGGTACTCCATGCTTGAGGTGCTACGTCGTATCGTTCAGGAGGTCAATGGCGCACGTTCTCTGGACGCGGCACTGGCGACCATGGTGTTGCGCATACGCAAGGCCATGAAGACGGACGTCTGCTCCGTCTATCTGCTGGCACCGGAAAGCGATCGCTTCGTGCTCAAGGACACCATCGGTCTGCGCTCGTCGTCGGTGGGGCAGGTCAGTCTGGCACGTGGCGAGGGCCTGGTCGGGATGGTGGCGCTCAGAGAAGAGCCGCTCAACCTCGAGGATGCGCCCGCACATCCCCAATTCCGTTATTTCGAGGAGACCGGAGAGGAGCGTTTCTCCAGCTTCCTCGGTGTCCCCATCATCCATCAGCGTCGCGTGCTCGGGGTGCTGGTCATCCAGCAGCACGAGAAGCGCCGTTTCGATGAAGGTGAGGAAGCCTTCCTTGTCACCCTCGGCGCGCAGCTGGCGGGAGTGCTGGCCCACGCCCTGGCCACCGGGGCGCTGGGCAAGCTGGCCGGTACCAGCGGCCAGGCGACCTTCTCCGGCGTGGCCGGCTCGCCTGGTATCGCCATCGGCAAGGCCTTCGTGCTGTCTCCGCCTGCCGACCTGGACGCCGTCCCCGACCTGATCCCCACCGATATCGAATTCGAGATCGCACGCCTCAAGGAGGCGATCAACGCCGTGCGCGAAGAGATTCGCGTCGCGGCGGAGCGCCTCGCCAGTCGTATCTCCACCCAGGAACATGCGCTGTTCGAGGTCTATCAGCAGATGCTGGGTGACGCGGCGCTGGGCCAGGAAGTCGAGAAGCGCATCCGTGAAGGACAGTGGGCGCCGGCGGCGCTGGCCGATATCGTGCGCCGCCATGTGCAGTATCTCGAGCGTGTCGATGACGACTATCTGCGCGAAAGAGCCGCCGACATACGGGATCTTGGGCGCCGCGTGTTGTCACACCTGCAGGAAGAGGGTGATAGCGGTCCGATCGAATACCCGGAAAACACCATCCTCATCGGTCACGAGATCAGCCCCGCCACGCTGGGGGAAGTCCCGCGTGAACGCCTCAAGGGGCTGGTCGCGGTCAGTGGCTCGAGTACCTCGCATGTCGCCATCCTGGCGCGTGCGATGGGGATTCCCACCGTGCTGGGCATGGTGGATCTTCCGTTGTCGCGACTGGGCGGTGCACCGGTCATTCTCGATGGTCACCGTGGTCGACTGGTAGTGCGTCCCGAGCTTGAGCTCGGCGCCTACTATTCACGGTTGATCGAGGAGGAGCAGGCGTTGAGTGCGCTGCTGGAACAGGAGCAGGATCTGCCAAGTGTGACCCCGGATGGTCATGTTCTGCCGCTGATGGTGAATACCGGCCTGGCGCTGGATTCCGTCGCGTCGCTCAAGTCGCGGGTCGGCGGGGTCGGGCTCTACCGCACCGAAGTACCGTTCATGATGAGTGACCGCTTCCCCAGCGAGCAGGAGCAGGCGCGTCTTTATCGTGAGCAGCTGCTGGGCTTCGCGCCGCTGCCGGTCACCATGCGCACGCTGGATATCGGCGGCGACAAGGACCTGCCCTATTTCCCGATCAACGAGGCCAATCCCTTCCTGGGCTGGCGGGGCATCCGGGTGACGCTCGATCACCCCGAGGTGCTGATGGTGCAGCTGCGGGCCATGCTGCGTGCCGCGGAAGGGCTGGACAATCTGCGCATCATGCTGCCGATGATCTCGGGAATCGAGGAAGTCGATGCGGCGCTGGCGCTGGTCAATCGGGCGCTGGTCGAGCTGGCCGAAGAGGGCATCAACGTCTCGCGACCGAGTGTCGGCGTGATGATCGAGGTGCCGGCGGCGCTCTATCAGCTGGAAGCGCTCGCCACCCGGGTCGACTTCTTCTCGGTGGGCTCCAACGATCTCACCCAGTATCTGCTGGCGGTGGACCGCAACAACCCGCGCGTGGCGAGTCTCTACGATGCCTGCCATCCGGCGGTGTTGCGCGCCCTTGCGCGTCTGGCGGAAGAGTCGCGTGCGCTCAAGATGCCGGTGAGCGTCTGCGGTGAGCTGGCGGGCGACCCCGCCGGGGCCTTGCTGCTGCTGGGCATGGGCTTTGACAGTCTGTCGATGAATGCCCCGAGCCTGCCGCGCGTGCGTGCGGCCATTCGGCGGGTGTCACTGAGTGCGGCGCAGGGGCTGGTGGGCGAGGTGCTGTGTCAGCCCACCGCCGATGAGGTTCATGACCTGTTGCTCCACCGCCTGCAGGCCTGGGATCTGGCCCACCTGCTGCCGCCGCGCGACAACGCGCCTGTGGCACAGAAAGCCGGCGAGACGGCTAGCTGAGTCGCCAGCTGCCGATATCTCCTTTTTTGCCGCTCTCCGATGCGAGTGAGCGGGTCATGGCCCTGCGACTGGCGATGATGTGGCCCTCAGGGCTGAAGCGGCGCTCCAGCAGGGTCAGGGTCTGCACCACACCGGACGGATCAGTCGTATCCCTTGCCGGGTGGCGTTGCCAGCGCACCAGGGTCGAGGCCCGCGTGCCATATTCGGCGCTGACGATGAACGGGCTGGACAGCAGGGCTTCGCGTTCGGGCGAGAGTCCGGTGGCCGGTAGCTGAGTCGGCGCGGGCCGCCAGTCATCCTTGAGCAGGTCGAGCAGCGCGTCGTCGCTCAATGGCCGTGCGGTTGTCTGACCGGCACGGGCTGACGGGTCGAGGAGGGCTGTCAGGCGGCCACTCAGGCGTCGTTGCTTGGGCCAGTCGGTCTCGGGATGGCCATTGCTCAGGCTGTGGATGCCCGCGCTGAGGCGGCTCACCTCGGCCCCTTGTGGGCCATGATGCAGGCGCCACAACGCCTTGCCATCGCAGACCAGCAGGTTGCACCAGTCCACGGCCTCAAGCGTCAGCGCAGACAGCTTCTGTGCGTCCGCTCCCTCCAGTGCCGCGGGCACGCTCTCTCCCGCGACCAGTGCGCGCAACCAGTCTTCAAGGCGCCAGCGCGAGCATCGCCCCAGCGCCTGACGCGCCGCGGCCGCGACCAGCTGGCCACGGCTGATGCTGGCCGTCGGGGCAGGGTGGTCCAGCTGGCGCACGTTGGTCAGCGTGGCGAGGCTGCCGGCGGGGTGCATGACCAGCCAGCCGCCGCCGGCCACCAGGTCGCGTCCGCCGCACAGGACACCATCCGGCCACACGCAGAGCCCGGCGGTGGCGCGTGCGTGAAACTCATCCCGGTTGCCGATCAGTAACAGGCATTCGCCCTGCGGCGAGTCCGGTTGCCAGTCAAATGCCATCAGGCACATGTCGCCACTCCATCAGGGGGTCGGGAGAAAATAGCGCCTCTGTCACGCTGGCACTGCATGACGCCTGACGGCGGCTTGCGTATGCTGCTGCTTTGTCTCGACAGCTTGCGCTGGTCAGCGGTCGGGCTTGCCGACGCCTCACCTACAGGATGCTTTCAGATCATGTTCTCGCGCCGTGCTTCCTCTGTCGAGCCACCGCCTGCTGCGGCGGTGGCTTCGAATGCCCAGAATCCCGCCAGTGGCCTGGAGAAGGTCTGGGCGCGCATGATTCGGCTGACGGCTGGCCCGCTGCTGCTGGCGGAGCTGGCGGTGGCGTTGAGCTTTCTGGTCGGGGCCGCCGTGGTCAGGGACAGCACGCAGCATGCTGCCGTCGATAGCGCGCTGGGGGAGCTCCGGCAGGAGCATGCGCTGGCCACGGCGCTGGTCAGCGAGCGTCTGGAAACCCAACAGCGTCGCCTGCAGATTCTGGCGCGCTATGCACGGCGCCATCTCGACTTCGGCGCCAACGGGAGCAGCGCCTATGACGATGGCCTGGACCAGTTCTCGCTCACCGAGCAGGGCCAGCTGTTCAGACCGGTATCGCGTGGGGGGGCCGCACTCTACGGCGAATTCGCAGGGCCGTTGAGCGATGAGGATCGTGACGCCGGGCGGCGACTGATGCATATGCAGTGGCTGCTGTCGGACCTCTACTCGTCGGACCCCCTGATCTCACGCCTGTTCGTGAGTCTCGATAACAGCATGGTCATGCTCTATCCCTGGTTCAACGTGCTGGATGCCTTCGCGCCGGGCAGCGATTTCATGCCCTATACCGGCGTGCTGCCGGGCACCGTGCGTCAGCTTGCCGAGAACACCGACAATGGTGCGGCGCGCGTGGTCTGGCTACCGCCGCATCCGGGGCCTGCCGGTCTGCCGCAGATCACGGCGCTGGCAGAGGTCTCTCTCAGCAATGGCCAGAAGGCGCGTGTCGGGCTGGATCTCGCGCTGCCGCAGATGGAGGCGCGCCTGCTGCTGCCGGGGCATGCCCCCTCGGATGCCTTCTGGCTGGTCGATGACCACCTGAACGTCTGGGCGGCCAGCAGCAATGTCGGCGACGGCCATTCCCGGGAGCTGCCCGCGGATATCGCCCGCGCGATGGATACCAGCCTACGCGGTGCCACGCTGGACGACCCGCACGGGAATCAGGTGGTGGTGTGGGACAGCTTGCCGGTCACTGGTTGGCGTCTGGTGTCCAGCACGCGACTCGAGGTGCCCGGTCAGGTGCCGCTGCTGACCCTGTTGCTGGGCAGTGGTGGCGCGCTGCTGCTGGTGTTTGCCGTCGTCATGCTCATCTTGCAATGGCGGCTCAGGCGCATGGACCAGCGCCTGGGGCAGCCCTTGGAGTGGTTGGCGCGCCAGAGCGAGCGTATCGAGAACGGTGAGGTGATGGAGGAGTACCCGCCGGTGGGGCGGCAGGCCTATCCGGCGGATGACATCCTGCGTCGCCATCGTGGGGCCGTGGCCTTGCTGCGTCGTGGTCGCGGCCATGAGCTGGATGCCTTGCCGCTGCCGGCCTTCGTGATGCGCCATGGACTGTTGGCGATGGCCAACCCGGCCTTCGAGAAGCTGTTCGGACTGGTATTGCATGAGGCGCTGGGCCGGTCGGTGGGCAGCTTGCTGATGCTGGAGCCCAACCCCAGCGTGCCCAGCAGTCGTGAACTCCGGGTACATGACGCCGAGGGGCGCATGCGGCGCATGCGCCTCGAGCTGTGTCGCTTCAACAATGACCCGGCGCAGGTGCTCGGCGTGATGATCGATGAGTCAGAGCACGATCAGGCCAGCCAGCAGTTACTGGTCGCGCGTGACCGTGCCCGCGAAGAAGCGCGTCTGAAGAGTGATTATCTGGACATGCTGCACGCTGAGCTGACGCCGCCGCTGCAAGGGCTGGTGCGCAAGCTTGGTCAGCTCAGGCGTGAGCGTCATATCGAGGATGCCGAGCTCAGCCTGCTGCAGGGCCGCCTCGACAGCGTGGCGCAACTGCTGGATGCCCTGACCGAGCGCGAGGAAGTGGTACGGACGCCGCTGGAAGAGAATGACTTCTCGCCGACCGAGACGCTGGGGGCGCTGCTCGAGGACATGCAGCAGCGCCATCATGATGTCGGCTGCCCCTTCGAGTGGCAGCTGGGGCCGATGCCGGAGGCCTTGCGCGGTGATGTGCGCCGCCTCGCGCAGCTGTTCGAGCATCTGGCGGAAGGCTGCGTGCGTCACGAAAGCGCCAGTCATCAATCTCTGCTGCTTGAGCTGCAGCAAGCCTGTGAGCTGCCGGCCTGTCGCGATGCAGCGTTCTCTGCAGAGGGTTCCGACGACGAGGGCGCTGGCTGTTGCTGTCTGCGGCTCGAGCTGCGTGGACATGTCGGCCTCGATATCGGTCATCAATCGCCCTCGAGCCTTGTCATGGCGCGGCGCTTGATCGACGAGCTGGGCGGCAGCTATCGACAGATCAACCTGGACGACGAGCAGGCGCTGGAAATCCTGCTGCCGATGACATGGCCGGGCAAGCCGACCGAAACCCGCATCCTGGTGGTCGATGACGGGCCGGTGAATGCGATGCTGGCGCGCACGGTGCTCGGTCGTCAGGGGTTGTTGGTCGATACCGCCAGCAGCGGCGAAGAGGCGCTGGCCGCTCGTGGACAGCATTTCTACGCGCTGGTGTTCATGGATATCTTCATGCCCGGCATGGATGGCGTCAGTGTCAGCCAGCGCTGGCGCGAGCAGGAAGCCGCCGCCGGCAGTGAGCGGCGCAGTGTCATCATCGCGCTGACCGCCAATGCCAGTGAGGCCGATCGCGAGCGCTTCTTCGCCGCCGGGCTGGATGATTATCTGGGCAAGCCCTACCGGCCTCAGGCGCTGATCGACAAGGTCAGCATGTGGCTGCCTGACGTGACGCTGACGCCACGCGCGTCCGGCAGCGGCGAAGGTCAAGTATCAACAGACGGCTGACGGTCATGGCGCTGAGAGGCCCGGGCCACTCTCGGCAGACAGTCACCGCAATGCAGCATGAAAGGAGTCGGGTATGTGGTGGTGGTATCCCTTGTTGGGCGCAGTCGCCGGCATGATTGCGGGGTTGTTCGGGATTGGCGGAGGGCTTGTCATCGTGCCGGTGCTGGCCGCGGCCTTCGTGCTGCAAGGCGTCGCGCCGGAGGTGTTGATGCACCTGGCGATCGGCACCTCGCTGGCCACCATCGTGGTGACCTCGCTGTCGTCGGCACGGGCACATCATGAGCGCGGTGCGGTGCGCCTCGATTGGCTCAAGCGGCTGTTGCCGGGGCTGGTGGTCGGCACCGGGCTCGGCGTGGTGCTGGCCAGTGAACTGAGCGGCGAGACGCTCAAGCTGGCGTTCGGCGTCTTCGTGCTGCTGGTGGCGGCCAAGCTCGGGCTGGATCTCAAGGTGGGCCAGATGGCCCAGGCGCCCGGGCGGGTCGGCCAGTTCGTGGGCGGCAGTACCGTCGGCGTGATTTCCTCGCTGTTCGGCATCGGTGGCGGCACGGTGATGGTGCCGATGCTCTCCAGCTGGCAGGCGCGCATGACCGAAGCGGTGGGGACCGCCGCCGCGGCAGGCTTCCCCATCGCGCTGACCGCCGCACTGACCAACATCGTGGTCGGCTGGCATGCCCCCAATCTGCCGGAGCACGCCATCGGCTATGTCCATTGGGTGGCGTGGCTGGGCATCGTGCTGGCGTCCGTGCCGTTTGCGCGCCTCGGGGCGCGGCTGGCGCATGCCTTGCCGGCCCTGCTGCTCAAGCGCCTGTTCGCGCTGATCCTGGTCGTCGTCGGACTGCGGTTTCTGCTGGCGTGAGCGGGAATACGCTGCCTCAGGCAGGTCGTGTTCATGCTTTGACTGTTATGCTCTGCCCGCCTGAGAGGCGATGACTGCATCGCCCAGTGCGTTGGTAGAGCCCGACTTCCTCATTCAAGGTTTTCACATGTTGCAATATCCTGAGATCGACCCCGTGGCGCTGGCGCTGGGGCCCTTCAAGATTCATTGGTACGGGTTGATGTACGTGATCGGTTTCGCGGCGGCCTGGGGGCTGGCACGAGCACGTCGCGCACGCGTCGGCCTGAGTCAGGACGCGGTAGGCGACCTGATCTTCTTCGGCGCCCTGGGTGTGGTGCTGGGTGGCCGCCTGGGGTATGCGCTCTTCTATGGCTTCGACAAGCTGCTGGCGGACCCGGTGTGGATCTTCAAGGTCTGGGATGGCGGCATGAGCTTCCATGGCGGCTTGCTGGGCGTGTTGATCGCGATGCTGATGTTCGCGCGTCGCCATCAGCTGACCTTCTTCCAGCTGACCGATTTCATCGCGCCGATGGTGCCGATCGGTCTCGGCGCAGGGCGGCTGGGCAACTTCATCAATCAGGAGCTGCCGGGGCGCATCACCGATGTCTCCTGGGGCATGGTCTATCCGCTCTACGGGCCGGAACCGCGTCATCCCTCGCAGCTCTATCAGTTTGCACTGGAAGGCGTCGCGCTGTTCGCCATCCTGTGGTTCGTCTCGCGTGAACCGCGTCAGAAGGGCTTGATCTCCGGTCTGTTCCTGCTCTGCTACGGCTGCTTCCGGTTCATCACCGAATTCTTCCGTCAGCCGGACTCCCAGCTCGGCTTCATCGCCTTCGACTGGCTGACCATGGGCCAGCTGCTGTCGCTGCCGATGGTGCTGTTCGGGCTGCTGTTGATGGCCTGGTCGCGCGGTCAGGAAGTGGCGCAGCCGCCGGTGCCTCGCGCCTCCTGAGGGGCAATGCAGGCGTGAATACAGGGGGCATTCGGTGTAAACTGGCCCCCTGCCAGATACGCAAGAACGCGGCCATCGGGCCGCGTTCTTGCGTATCTGGCAGCGTCAAATATCGTCAAGTGAACGATTCGAATTCATGAAGAGGCTGGTGCAGGGCGATCCACGGCTCCGCTCGCCGCGCCAGCCTCTGACACGCCGTACGGACTCGCCACCATGCAACCCTATCTAGATCTGATGCGCCATGTGCTGGAAAACGGCACACAAAAGGGCGATCGCACCGGCACCGGCACCCTGAGTGTCTTCGGCCACCAGATGCGCTTTGATCTGGCCGAAGGCTTTCCGCTGGTCACGACCAAGAAGCTGCACCTGCGCTCGATCATCCACGAGCTGCTGTGGTTCCTGAAGGGCGATACCAACATCGCCTACCTGAAGGAAAACGGCGTGCGTATCTGGGACGAGTGGGCCGATGAGAATGGCGACCTCGGGCCGGTATACGGTTACCAGTGGCGCAGCTGGCCGAACCCGCAAGGCGGTTCCGTCGACCAGATCAGCCAGCTGATCGAGCAGATCAAGACCAACCCGGATTCGCGCCGCCTGATGGTCTCGGCCTGGAACCCGGCGCTGGTGGATGAGATGGCGCTGCCGCCTTGTCATGCACTGTTCCAGTTCTACGTCGCCGATGGTCGCCTGTCCTGCCAGCTCTATCAGCGCAGCGCGGACATCTTCCTCGGCGTGCCGTTCAACATCGCAAGCTATGCGCTGCTGACCCAGATGGTCGCGCAGGTGTGTGGCCTCAAGCCGGGCGAGTTCATCCATACCCTCGGCGATGCCCACCTTTACAGCAATCATCTCGAGCAGGCGCGTGAGCAGTTGACGCGTGAGCCGCTGGCGCTGCCGAAGCTGGTGTTGAATCCGGAAGTCACGGATCTGTTCGACTTCACCTTCGATGACATTGCCATCGAAGGCTATGAATCCCATCCGCATATCAAGGCGCAGGTGGCTGTATGAGCGATAATGAATTCTCTCCGCTGACGGCGGCGGCTGACACCGTCGTGCCCGTCGCGATGATTGCCGCCATGTCGGTCAACCGCGTGATCGGCGTCGACAACCAGTTGCCGTGGTATCTGCCGGAAGACCTGAAGTTCTTCAAGCATGTCACCCAGGGCAAGCCGGTGATCATGGGACGCAAGACCTTCGCCTCCATCGGCAGGCCGCTGCCCAACCGCCTCAACATCGTGGTCACGCGTGACAGCGAGTTCAGTCACGATGGCGTGCGGGTCTGCAGTGACCTGGCCGCCGCGCTAAGCATGGCGGACCACCACGCGATGATCGAAGGCGTGGACGAGATCATGGTGATCGGTGGCGGTCAGATCTACGCCCAGGCGCTGCCGGTGGCGACGCGCCTCTATCTCACCGAGGTTGCGGTCGAGATCGAGGGCGATGCTCATTTCCCGGCGCTGGATGCGAGCTGGCAGGAAGCGCAGCGCGTCCCGGGGGAGAGTGGTGAGGGTCTGCCGGCCTATGACTTCGTGCGCTTCGAGCGCCGCGACGTCTGAGCCACTGGCTGGCCGGCGTGACCTTTACAGTCAGCAGGTACTGACACAGACTGGTGCCAAACGGAACTGCCCATAGCGTGCAAGGGAGGCTCAGGCCTTGACGATGGATCGCCTCGAAGCGCTGTATTCTGCGCTTGAACATGAAGCCGACACACAGCGACAGCAGCGTGACACAGAGCGCCAGGCCCGTGCGGCCCTGGAGTCGGAAAATGCCCGCCTGCGCGATGCGCTGGCCCAGCTGGAGCAGCAGGGAACGTCTGCAGCCACGGCAGATGCCGATGCGCATCAGCGTGCCTTGGCAGAAGCCGAGCGTGCACTGGCCGCGGAGCGTCATGAGCGTGAGCAGCTCGCTGAGCAACTCGCGGCGGCGCGCCAGACACTGCAGGAGCAGCAGGCGCAGTTAAGCGCGGTGAATGAGGCGTTGCTGGCGCGAGATGCGCAATTGCGTGAACTGGTCGAGCAGGCTTCTGCGCCGCAATTCTCCACGAATGCGGAGGCGGGTCTGACAGCGCAGCAGGAGGCGCAGGCAGAACGCCTGGCCTCAGAGCGCCTGAACGTGAGTCAGCCGGCAGCTGCCGCGCAGACAACGACGGCTGCTGATTCGTCCGAGGCTCAGGCGTCGCAAGCCCAGACGCCGCAAGCTCAGGTACCGCAGGAGCAGGAGGCGCAGCAGCAGAACGAGGCTGAGCAGGGCGAGGCCCCGCAAGCACAGCAGGCTTCTCAGCCTGAGTCGGCGCCTTCTCCCCATGCGCTGCTCAAGCAGTGGTACAAGCGCTATCCGGATACCTTCTTCAAGGGCCACACCCGGCCGCTGAAGATCGGCATCCATATCGAGCTGCTGGAAAACGAGCCCTGGGATGACAAGCTGGTGCGACGCGCGCTGGCGGGTTATGTCCATCTGCCGCGGTATCTGAAGGCGGTACGGGCGGGCACGCAGCGCGTGGACCTCTCGGGTCAGTCGGTGGGTGCCGTGACGGAAGATGAGGCACGCCATGCCCGTCAGCAGCTCGATGAGCTGACGCGTCAACAGAAGGCGCGGGAAGAGCAGGCGACCGATCAGCGTATCAGCCACAAGCTCAGCGAGCTGATGACCAAGCACCGCCCCTGAACACAGTCCTCGAGAACCGTCCCTGAGAACCGTTCCTGAGAATGTGTTGGCAGGTGATGTGACAGCTGGTGAAGACGCTCGATCGACAATGATCGGTGCTAACAGACAAGGCCCCTGTGCGGATTCCCGCACAGGGGCCTTGTCGTTGGTGGGCGGAAATCCGCACAACTCCTCACAGATCGCCGGCGGCCCGCGGAATTCGGCTCACTTGTGCGCGAGTTGTATGCGAACTGTGCGTCTTCAACTTATTGAATTGTCTGGATTGTCTCGTCTATCTGGCGGCTGTGGCGCAATGCTCGCAGGGTCTCGGCTATCCCTGCTCGCGCCGCACCTCTGCGCGGCTTCGTGTCGGAGCCGCGCAGACGGGATATCGAATGCCCTACAAGACCAACAATATCCGCAATTCAAGAGGATTCGCCATGCGCCTTATCAAGCCAGCCCTGACCGCCCTGAGTGCTGCCATCCTGTTTGCCTCAGCGACGGCCATGGCCGACCCGATCACCATCAAGTTTTCCCATGTGGTGGCGGAAAATACCCCCAAGGGCCAGATGGGCAAGAAATTCCAGCAACTGGTGGAGGAGCGACTGGGCGACAAGGTGGAAGTCGAGCTCTACCCCAGTTCGCAGCTGTACGGGGACGACAAGGTGCTGGAAGCCATGCTGCTGGGCGATGTGCAGCTGGCGGCACCGTCATTGTCCAAGTTCCAGAAATATACCGATCAGCTGCAGGTCTTCGATCTGCCCTTCCTGTTCAAGGACATGGGCGCTGTCGAACGCTTCCAGAGCAGCGAGACGGGCCAGTCATTGCTGACGTCGCTGGAATCCAAGGGGTTGGTGGGGCTCGGTTATCTGCATAACGGCATGAAGCAGCTGTCCGCGTCATCGCCGCTCAAGACACCGGGGGATGCCGACGGCAAGAAATTCCGCATCATGACCTCCGATGTGCTCGAGGCCCAGTTTGACGCGGTGGATGCCGTCTCGCTGAAGAAGCCGTTCTCCGAGGTCTTCATCCTGCTGCAGACCAAGGCCATCGACGGTCAGGAGAATACCTACTCCAACATCTACTCCCAGAAGTTCTTCGAGGTGCAGCCGTACATCACCGAATCCAACCACGGCGTGCTGGATTATATGGTGGTGTCTTCGGCGCGCTTCTGGAATGGCCTGCCGGATGACGTGCGTGGTGAGGTCAAGTCGGCGCTCGATGAGGCCATCGTCTACGGCAACCAGCTCTCCGAAGCCAAGAACATGGAGGCCAAGCAGGCCATCATCGATTCAGGCCAGAGCGAGATCATCACGCTCGACGATGCCCAGCGTCAGCAGTGGGTCGACGCCATGAAGCCGGTATGGGGCGAGTTTGCCGACGACATCGGTCAGGACATCGTCGACGCCGCGGAAGCTGCTAACCAGTAAGCCATCAGGCCATCCATCACTTGCCCCATCTTGAGCGCCAGGACATCGGCGATCTCGCGTGGGGCAAGTGTCCTTGAGCGACATGAGGATTTTTGCCATGGCACTACGATGGCTTCACAAGGCGGAAGAGACGCTGTTCTCGCTGCTGCTGGTAGCGATGGTGCTGCTGGTCTTCGTCGAGGTGGTGTTGCGCTTCGTCTTCAATACCGGCATCAGCTGGTCACAGGAGGCCACGCTGTATCTGGCGGGCTGGTTCGTGCTGATCGGCGTGTCCTGGGGCGTCAAGCAGGGCGCGCACATCGGCGTGGATGTCGTGGTCAAGATGCTGCCGATGCTCTGGCAGCGCGTGGCGACCTTGCTGGCGCTGGCGATCTGCATGGCGTACTGCGTGATGCTGCTGGTCGGCAGTTATGAATATCTCTCGCTGATGAAGATGATCGGCATCGAGCTTGAGGACATCGCGATTCCCAAGTGGTACGCCCTCACCATTCTGCCCATTGCCATGTTGCTGCTGATGCTGCGCTTTGCTGTACTGGGCTGGAAGGTGATTCGTGGCGATGCCAGTGGCTTCGGCTTTCATGACGAAGGCGAGGACAGCATGCATCTGGTGCAGTCGGACGCGCCGGATGGCCAAGACAACGGCGATGCTGGCCGTGACAGTGATCAGGGAACACCACGATGACCATAGCCACTCTGTTTGCGCTGCTGTTCGGCGGCATCTTTCTCGGCATGCCGATCGCCTTTGCGCTGGGCTTCTCGAGTGTCACCACGATCCTGCTGTTTTCCAGTGACTCACTGGGGTCGGTGGCGATCAAGCTGTTCGAAGCCCTGTCGCATCACTACACCCTGCTGGCGATCCCGTTCTTCATTCTCTCCAGCACCTTTCTCTCGACCGGTGGCGTGGCACGTCGCCTGATCACCTTCGCCACCGATGCCATCGGCCACGTGCGCGGTGGACTGGCGATGGCCTCCGTATTGGCATGCATGCTGTTTGCCGCCGTGTCCGGCTCTTCTCCGGCCACGGTGGCGGCGATCGGCTCCATCGTGATCGCGGGCATGGTGCGCCAGGGCTATACCGAGTCCTTCGCGGCGGGCGTGATCACCAATGCCGGGACACTGGGCATCCTGATTCCGCCGTCCATCGTGATGCTGGTGTATTCCGCCGCCACGGAAGTCTCGGCGGCCAAGATGTTCATGGCAGGTCTGATTCCGGGCCTCCTGATGGGCGGTATTTTGATGGTCGCCATCTATATCGCGGCGCGGATCAAGAAGTTGCCGGCTCAGCCTTTCCCCGGCGTACGGGTGCTTGCGCGCTCTGGCCTGATCGCCATGGGCGGTCTGATGTTGATCTTCATCGTGCTGGGCTCGATCTATGGCGGCGTGGCCAGTCCCACCGAAGCCGCGGCCGTGGCCACGGTGTATGCCTGGTTCATCGCCGTGGTGGGCTATCGCGACATGGGGCCGTTGAAGAACGTGCCGTGGCGCAAGGGCAACGAAGCCTGGGGGAGTGCGGGGTTGCGCGCGCTGTGGCAGGTGCCTGCCGGGCTTCTGGGGTCCTTCACCGATCAGGAGGTCAAGAAGGTGGTACTGGATGGCGCGCGCGTCTCGATGATGCTGTTGTTCATCATCGCCAACGCGATGCTGTTCGCGCATGTACTGACCACGGAGCGCATTCCGCACACCATCGCCGAAACCATCATCGGCTGGGGGCTGCCGGCGTGGGGCTTCTTGATCGTGATGAATCTGCTGCTGCTGGCGGCGGGCAACTTCATGGAGCCCTCGGCCATTCTGCTGATCATGGCGCCAATCCTGTTCCCCATCGCGACGCAGCTGGGGATCGACCCGATCCATCTCGGCATCATCATGGTGGTCAACATGGAGATCGGCATGCTGACACCCCCCGTAGGGCTGAACCTCTTCGTGACGGCGGGGATCACCGGCAAGCCGATGACCTGGGTCATTCGGGCAGCATTGCCGTGGTTGTCGCTGTTGCTGCTGTTCCTGGTGTTGATCACCTATGTGCCGGCTATCTCGCTGTTCCTGCCCAACTGGTTGAGCAGTTGAGGATCACTGCCTGCTGACAAGGTGCGATGGAAAGATTGATTGATGACAGAGCTTGATGACAGAGCTTGATGACAGGGAGGGCGACTGGGCTTGTTGACTGGATTTGATGATTGAGTTTGATGACCGATATTGATAGCAGACTCATGAATGAATCATTGGCACAGGGACGGTGCCTTTCATGAAGATAAAGCTGAGAGGAAACCACAACTTGGCATCAGACAAGCACAGCAGTTGACGGGTATTTGTTCTGCGACTTTTGTCGCAAGCGAGGTTTTTCCACAATGAATCCGGGATTAACGCTCAGCGATGCGCTCGGTGATGCAGGAATCCGCGTCAAGACGCATGGTTGTCATGAATCCTTCATTCTTGAGCCCTAGAGTATGCTCACGCCAGACAACCGACCGATGGATAGGTTCAGGAGTGGTGATCGAAAACAGTGTTTTTTTCTGTTGCACATCCTGAAAGCCCGGTATATGGTTTCCCTGCGAGCATTGGATAATAACTAGGCCACAGAGTTTTAGAGGCGTCATCAAGCGCCCGGAACCTTGGTCACTGCCATCGGCAGACACGATCGAACAGTTAACGCTAGTTAAGGAACTATCGCGATGAAAAAGACACTTCTGGCTACTGCCATCGCCGGCGCTGCTGCCCTGGCTGCTACTTCTGCTTCCGCTGCTACTGTCTACAACCAGGACGGTACCAAGCTGGACATCTACGGTAACGTGCAGCTGGCATACACTTATGTCGACCAGCTCGGCGGTGATCCGGAAAGCGAACTGGGTGACAACGGTTCTACCTTCGGTGCCAAGGGCGAGCACAAGATCAACGACGATATCGTTGGTTACTTCAAGGCTGAGTGGGAATACGACGCTGACGAATCCAAGGGCGGCGGCAACGGCCTGAACGATGGCGACCAGTCCTACGTCGGTGCCAAGGGCTCCTTCGGTGACGCGCGTATCGGTTCCTGGGATCAGCTGATGGATGACTGGATCCAGGATCCGATCTCCAACAACGAATACTTCGACCTGACTGACTCCAGCTCCCAGATCACTGGCGACAGCCAGACTCGTGAAGGCAACAAGCTGCAGTACATGTCTCCGGTCATGGGCGGCATGCAGTTCGCCGT
This sequence comes from Cobetia amphilecti, assembly GCF_020217465.1. Classification (GTDB taxonomy): domain Bacteria; phylum Pseudomonadota; class Gammaproteobacteria; order Pseudomonadales; family Halomonadaceae; genus Cobetia; species Cobetia amphilecti. The sequence goes on along the minus strand of NZ_CP084115.1, from coordinate 3,148,263 downwards.
CGGTTCCAACTTCGAAGGCGATGGCGAAGACGAGAACATCACCGATTCCAATCAGGCGTCCTTCTTCGCTGGTGCCAAGTACACCGTCGGCGGTTTCTCCCTCGCCGCTGTGTATGACAACCTGGACCAGTTCGAAGCCACCAACGGCAGCGACATCGGTGACCAGTACGGTATCACCGGTCAGTACACCGTCGATGCCCTGCGTATCGCCGTCAAGGCTGAGCGTTTCGCGGGTGAAGAAGATGACACCGACGTCGACTACTACGGTATCGGCGCGCGTTACGGCTACGGCATGGGCGACGTCTACGGCGGCTACCAGTATGTCGACGCTGAAGACGCTTCCACCGTGGCTACTGAAAACGGTGGCGACGACAGCTTCAACGAATTCAACCTGGGTGTGACTTACAACATCTCTTCCGCGATGTACACCTACATTGAATACGCCCAGTACGATCGTTCTGGCGATGCTAGTGACGGCGCTGCAGTCGGCATCTACTACGGCTTCTAAGACGTCTTCAATCGTCTAGCAAGCTAACGAAAGCCGGTCCCTCAGGGCCGGCTTTTTTACGTCTGTCTCTTCTGTGATGACTGACTCCCTGTCCGATGAAGGGAGGGTAGCCAATGCGCAAGCATTAGCGTCATGGTCACGAAAAAAGCCCCTTTGATCTGATGATCAAAGGGGCTTTTATCATGCGCCTCTCAGGGAAATGATGGCGCTGGCGGATAACCTGTCAGCGCAATTATCCGGCCATCATTTCATGGCGTCGAGATCTTCACGCTTGGGCAGTGCGGCATAGGCGCCCGGGCGAGTCACGGCGAAGGCACCGCAGGCTGCAGCACGCTCCAGTGCGGCGTTGAGATGACTCTCGTCTTCGCACCAGTCGCTCAGGTTGTCGGCATTGATGCCGGCTTCGCTGAGGGCTGACAGGAAGCCGCCGATGAAGGCGTCGCCACCGGCCGTGGTATCGACCGCCTTGACGGTGGGCGGCGTGATGCTGACGGTCTCGATGTCGCCGCTCTGCTTGCGCACCAGGGCACGGATCACGCCCGGGCCATCGGTGAGCACGATCAGGCGCACACCGGCTTTCAGGCGCGCTTCGAGCCAGTCGGTCTGCGGCTGACTGCCGGTCAGTGCCTCGACCTCTTCCTGGGACAGCTTGAGGATATCGGCGTTGTCCAGCAGGCGCGTGACCAGGGTCACATCGACCTGCTGGTTTGGCCACAGGTTGTGACGCAGATTGGCATCCACGCTGACCAGAGAGCCTGCAGCACGTGCGCGTGACGCCAGCACGAAGCTGGTGTCCGCGATGCCGGCGTCGGTCAGGCTGTTGCTGCACAGGTGGAAGATGGCGGGGGTCGCGAACAGCTCAGGCCCGGCGTGCTCCGGACGGAACAGCAGGTCAGCGGCCGGCGGACGATAGAAGTCGAAGCGGCGTTCACCCTCTTCATCGCGAGACACGAAGGCGAGTGCGGTGCGCGCATGGCTGGTGCGCTTGACGTGATCCATCTGCACGCCATGAGCGCTCAGTTCGTCGTGCAGGAAGTCACCGAAGCTGTCCTGACCCAGCATGCCGACGAAGTGACTCGGCAGGCCGAGACGGGCACAGGCCACCGCGACGTTGGCCGGTGCGCCGCCCGCGTAGGGCGTGAAGGTTTCCTGCTCGACGGCCTGGCCGCCGAGCTTGTTGGAGAGCATGTCGACGAGCGCTTCGCCGAACGCGATTACCGGAGTCATCAGGAGGAGGTTTCCTTGCGAGTGGTCGTCGTGGAGCCTTTGGCTTTCTTGCCCGGCTTGTCGTTGCTGTCATCCGCCTGGGTGGCGCCACCGGCAGGGAAGTGCTCGCGGACCAGCGCCAGCAGGCCCTGGGTGGACGGATCGAAGGCCTTCACGTCGGTATCGATACGCGCGCTGATTTCCCCGGCGATGCGCTTGCCGAGCTGCACGCCCCACTGGTCGAAGGAGTTGATGTTCCAGATCACGCCCTGCACGAAGACCTTGTGCTCGTAGAGGGCGATCAGTGCGCCGAGGTTGCGCGGGGTCATCTCATCCAGCAGCAGGGTGCTCGACGGGCGGTTGCCCGGGCAATTGTAGTGCGGATCGAGGTTGCTGCCATCCTGGCTGCCTTCCATGAAGGCGTTGGCCTGCGCCAGCATGTTGGTGATCAGCGCGAAGTGGTGCTCTTCGGTACCCGGCTCCGGCTTCAGCGAGGCGATGAAGTCGATGGGCACGTAGCGCGTGCCCTGGTGCAGCAGCTGGAAGAAGGCATGCTGGCCGTTGGAGCCGGTCTCGCCCCACACGATCGGGCCGGTCTTGTAGTCCACCGGACGGCCGAAGATGTCGACTGACTTGCCGTTGGATTCCATGTCCAGCTGCTGCAGGAAGGCGGGCAGCTGATGCAGGGCCTGGTCGTAAGGCACGATGGCTTGGGTCTCGGCGCCCATGAAGTTGATGTACCAGATGCCGATCAGCGCCATCAGGACCGGCATGTTCTCGGCCATCGGCGCATTGATGAAGTGCTGGTCCATCTCATGGGCGCCTTCCAGCAGCTCCATGAAGCCTTCATAGCCGATGGACAGGGCGATGGGCAGGCCGATGGAAGACCACATGGAGTAGCGACCGCCAACCCAGGCCCAGAATTCGAAGACGTTCTCTTCGCGAATGCCGAATTCCTTGGCCGCCTTGCGGTTGGTGGAAGCCGCGACGAAGTGGGCACCGACGTCGGCATCCTGACCGGCGTGCTCCAGGAACCAGCGGCGCGCCGTCTTGGCGTTGAGCAGGGTTTCCTGGGTGGAGAAGGTCTTGGTGGAGACGATGAACAGCGTGGTGGCAGGATCCAGGCGCTTGAGCACCTTCTGGATGTGGTTGCCATCGACGTTGGAGACGAAGTGGAAATTGATTTCCGGGTGGCGATGCTTGAGCAACGCACGGCAGGCCATGTTGGGGCCCAGATCGGAGCCGCCGATGCCGATGTTGACCACGTCGCGAATCCGCTGGCCGTCGAAGCCTTTCCACTCACCGCTGCGCACGGCTTCCGAGAAGGCGCGGATCTGCTCGCGCGTCTTGTGGATTTCCGGCATCACGTCCTTGCCATCGACGATGACCGGCGTGTTGGTCTGGCTGCGCAGTGCGGTGTGCAGCACCGGGCGATTCTCGGTGACGTTGATGATGTCGCCGGAGAACATCTGCGCGCGACGTTGAACGAGTGCAGAGTGCTCAGCCAGTTCGACCAGCGCCTCCATCACCTCATCGGAGATGTGGTGCTTGGAGTAGTCGAGAAACAGGCCGCCGACGCGCAGGCTCATCTTCTCGAAGCGCTTGGGATCCGCCGCGAAGTAATCGCGGATGCGGTCGTTGCGGGTCACCTCGCCCAGCCGGGTCAGCGCCTGCCAGGAAACACTACGGGTCAATTGCAGCATGGAAGTGTCCATCGTATGGGTTGTTGAAGTTCATCGGGGCGGGTCGCATTCTGTGGCGGCCCGACGCACGCTTGCAGGCGAGGCGAAAGTCACTGTCAGTCGGGAGTCGTGTGGATGACACGATTCAGGCGCCGAGAGCTCTCGGTTGGCCGACAAGGTGCGCAAGGTGCCGGCCACGCCGTGAGTCGCGTGGCCGGCTGTCATTCACTCGCCGCTTGCCTCATCACCGCTCAGCGGTGAGATGTGCTGAGCCAGCAGATGCTGAGCGCCCGGCGGCAGCCAGACCGGATCGAGTCGCGTGCAGGCGGTCTCGACACACAGGAAGCTGCGCGCATTCTCGACGCTGGTGTCGGCCGGCGGCGCGTCACCGGGATGCCAGACCACCGTGGAGTCAGAGCCCTGCTTGGCGATGCGCAGCTGACGCTTGCCGTCCTCGAGCACCTGAACCTGGCTGGTCTGGTAGATGCGGTCCAGCGGGCCGCGCACGCCCAGTTCGCCCTGCTGGTCGAAGCGCGAGAAGTCCTGGCTCTTGTCCAGGTAGCTGGCGCCGGCCAGACCAGTGACGCGACACTCGAAGGCATTCGCCACTGCGAAGTAGGTATGCAGCGCGCCGGTCATCTTGATCGGAGCCTCGCCACGGTTTTCCGTGATCAGCTCGACCTTGAGGAAGCGGCGGCTGGCAAAGATCACCACGCGCGGAGAGAGGGCGGCATGCAGCGCTGAGACCGGTGAGGCATGGATCTCGACGCCTTCCTCTTCCTCGTCCACCGCATCGATGCGCCAGTCGGCCTTGCGAGCGGGGCCGTGCAGTTCGCTTTCGCCCTCGGGGAACTCATCCGCGAACCAGGGCCAGCACAGCGGAATGCCGCCGCGAATGCTGCCCGGCAGGGCGGCGGGCGTTTCCGTCACCCACAGCCAGGGAGAGTCGCCCGTCGGCTGATAGTGCAGCACCTGAGCCCCCTGGTGGCAGACCACCAGCTCGCCCCACTCCTGGTTGAGGATCAACAGCGAGCGGCCCTGCCATTCGACAGTGCGTTGGCCAGCGGTGTCGGCGATCAGTGCGCGCAGACTTTCGGGGATCATCTCGAGCTACCTCGATGGTTCAGGAGGTTGCGATGCATCATGCCACCTCTTCATTGTGCAGAGCCTCGGCGGCGCCCAGCAGGCCGGTCCACGGCGCGGTCACCACCCAGGTGGGTATCGCGGCATTGTAACGGCTCAGACGATTCTTGTCGGTGAAGGCGTGGCGGAAATCGCTGCGTATCAGCAGATCCAGGTTGCGCGGCAGCACGCCACCACACAGATAGACCCCGCCGCGCGCCCCCAGCGTGAGTGCTGCATCGCCGGCGACCGCGCCAAGAATCTTCATGAAGCGCATCACGGCATCAAAGGCGAGGGCATTCTGCGGTTCATCGTGATGCAGGTGCTCATGCGCTGCCTGGCTGACGCTGGCCGCACTGTCGAGGGGAGTCGGCAGGCCGCGAAGCTCGCCCAGGGCCTGATAGATCTCGAGCATGCCCTGGCCACACAGCAGGCGCTCCACCGAGACGCGACCATGGCGACGGCGGAAGATGCCGAGCAGGCCATCCTCGATCTCGTCGGTGGGGGCGAAGCTTGCATGCCCCCCTTCGGTCGCGAGAGGAATCCAGTTGTGCGTGCCGCGCACCAGACCCGCGACACCCAGGCCGGTGCCGGGGCCGATCACCAGGCGTGGCGAGGCCGCATCGCCACTACCTTCGGTGAGCTCCTCACCGATGGCCAGACGTTCGCTGGCCTCGATGTGGGGCACGCCCAGCGCCATGGCGGTGAAATCATTCAGGCACTTGAAGCGCTCAAGCCTCAATGATTCGCGCACCTCGCGCTTGAGAAACGTCCAGTGATTGTTGGTCATGCTGACGCGTTCATCATGCACGGGGCAGGCGAAGGCCAGGCAGGCCTCGACGGGTTGCTCGGCCTCTGACAGGCCCAGCATCCGATAGTAGGCCTGGATGGCCTCCTCAAGCCCGGCATGCTCGGCGCAGGCGAGCGTCTGGATGTGCTGCAGGGTGTGGCTGCCCGGCTGGACGAGTGCCAGCCGGGCATTGGTGCCACCGATATCGCCTACCAGAGCAAGGCGATGGGAGGTGTCGCGGGTCATCGTCCGGCATCCTTCCTTTGCGTCAGTGCCTCAGGAGAGTGACAGGGTGCGCCCATCACATCAGGTCGTGGCCGCTGCCCGGCAGGTCGCCGTAGCCAGCAAAGCTGGAGGCGCCTTCCTCGGCACCGCCGACCAGTGAACGCATGCCGGAGAACAGCTCGCGGCCCAGGCCGTGATGATAGCTGTCGCGAGTGATGGTCTCGGCCTCGCGCTCGGCCCATTCGGCTTCATCGACCAGCGCTGTGAGGGTGCCGGCATTGGCATCCAGGCGGACCACGTCACCTTCGCGCAGGCGTGCCAGCGGGCCGCCGTCGAGCGCTTCCGGCGTCATGTGAATGGCGGCCGGGACCTTGCCCGAGGCGCCAGACATGCGGCCATCCGTCACCAGTGCGACCTTGAAGCCGCGGTCCTGCAGGATGCCGAGGTAGGGCGTCAGCTTGTGCAGTTCCGGCATGCCGTTGGCACGCGGGCCCTGGTAGCGCACCACGGCGACCATGTCCTGCTCCAGCTCACCGGCTTCGAAGGCGGCCTTCATCTCATCCTGGTCGCTGAACAGCTTCACCGGCGCTTCGACGAGACGATGCTCTTCCTTGACGGCAGAGACCTTGATCACGCCGCGGCCGAGGTTGCCGTCCAGCACGGTCAGGCCGCCTGTCGGGGCGAACGGGTTGGCCACCGGACGCAGCACATCCTCGTCGAGGCTGTCGGTGGGGCCGTCCTTCCAGACCAGCTTGCCGTTCTCGAGGAAGGGCTCGCGGACATAGCCGGCCAGGGTGCCGCCGTCCTGGGTGGGGATGTCGTGGAGCAGACCCGCCTTGAGCAGTTCACGGATCAGGAAGCTCATGCCGCCGGCCGCCTGGAAGTGATTGATGTCGGCCTGGCCGTTCGGGTAGATGCGCGTCAGGCTCGGCACCACCGCGGAAAGCTCGGTGAAGTCATCCCAGGTGATGGTCACGCCCGCTGCGCCGGCCATCGCGACCAGGTGCAGGGTGTGGTTGGTGGAGCCGCCGGAAGCCAGCAGGCCGACCATGGCATTGACGATGGCGCGGGCATCGATCTGGCGATAGAAGGGACGGTAGTCGCCGCCGACTTCACTGTTGCGGATGGTCTGCTCGGCGGCGTGACGCGTCAGGGCTTCGCGCAGCGGGGTGCCCGGATTGACGAAGGACGCGCCCGGCAGGTGCAGGCCCATCAGCTCGACCATCAGCTGGTTGGAGTTGGCGGTGCCATAGAAGGTGCAGGTGCCCGGGCTGTGGTAGGACGCGGACTCGGCTTCCAGCAGCGCATCGCGGCCGACCTTGCCTTCGGCGAACAACTGACGGACACGCGCCTTCTCGTTGTTGGGCAGGCCGGAGGGCATCGGGCCGGCCGGCACGAACAGCGTCGGCAGGTGGCCGAAGCGTGCGGCGGCGATGAACAGGCCCGGGACGATCTTGTCGCACACGCCGAGGAACAGGGCGCCATCGAACATGTTGTGCGACAGGCCGACAGCGGCGGCCATGGCGATCAGGTCGCGGGAGAACAGCGACAGCTCCATGCCCGGTTGACCCTGGGTCACGCCATCGCACATCGCGGGCACGCCGCCGGCGAACTGGGCGGTGGAGCCCATCGCCTGGACAGCTTCCTTGATGATGCGCGGGTAGTCCTCGAACGGTTGGTGGGCGGACAACATGTCGTTATATGACGAAATAATGCCCAGGTTGGCCGAGTTCATCAGCTTGAGACGATTCTTGTCGGTCTCGCCACAGGCGGCAAAGCCGTGCGCCAGGTTGCCACAGGAGAGCTCGGAGCGGTGTACACCGCGGCGCTGCTGGCTTTCCATCAACTGCTCATAGGCGGCGCGGCGTTCGCGGGAGCGGTCGATGATGCGCTGGGTCACGTGCTCTACGGTCTGGTTGACTGACATGCTCTTACCTCATGTATCAGGCGGCGCAGGGCGCCGAGGCTGGCGAAAGAAAGCGTTTCCCGCTGTGTGGGCGTGCTGCTATCCGGCGACGCTATCCAGTGGTGATGGCGGTGTAAAGCCTCTGGCCTCACTCGTGTCGCGTCGTTCGGTTGCCGGGGTAGCCTACAGTAGCGCGTCATGGCGCTCGAGAAACGGTTTTGTTCGGAATATTCGGTAAATTTAACAAAAAAACTGCTTGAAGACTGGACGACTTTCGGCCAAATTATGGGAAAAGCGTGTAGGATAATTTCACGGAACGCATTGCAGGCTTTCGTTCCTGGATCAGGTCTGGTCCTGCACCCGCCATACGCCACAGGAGTTGAATCATGACATTACGCGTCGCCATCAATGGTTTTGGTCGCATCGGTCGCAACGTGCTGCGTGCGCTGTATGAAGGTCAGTACAACGATCGTATCCAGGTCGTCGCTATCAATGATCTGGGTGATCCGAAGCTCAATGCTCACCTGCTGAGCCGCGATACCGTCCACGGCCGTTTCGCCGAGACTGTCTCGCACGACGAAGAGAATCTGTTCGTCGGTGACGACAAGATCCGCATCCTGGCCGAGCGTGACCCGGCCCAGCTGCCGTGGTCCAGCCTGGACATCGACCTGGTGATGGAATGCACCGGTCTGTTCACCAAGCGTGCTGCCGCTGCCAAGCACATCGAAGCCGGCGCCAAGCGTGTGCTGATCTCCGCGCCGAGCGGCGATGCCGATGCAACTGTCGTGTTCGGCGTCAACGAAGATGTGCTGAAGGCCGAGCATCAGGTCGTTTCCAACGCGTCATGCACCACCAACTGCCTGGCGCCGGTCGCCAAGGCGCTGAATGATGAAGTCGGCATCGAGAACGGCCTGATGACCACCATTCACGCCTACACCAACGATCAGAACCTGTCGGATGTCTACCACTCCGACCCGTACCGTGCCCGCAGCGCGACCCATTCCATGATCCCGACCAAGACCGGTGCCGCCGCGGCAGTGGGTCTGGTGCTGCCGGAACTGAACGGCAAGCTGGATGGTCTGGCGATCCGCGTGCCGGTCATCAACGTGTCGCTGGTCGATCTGACCTTCACCGCGTCGCGTGATACCTCCATCGAAGAGATCAACGCCATCGTGGCCAAGGCCGCCGAAGGCTCCAGCGTGCTGGCCGTCAACGAGCTGCCGCTGGTGTCCATCGACTTCAACCACGATGCACACTCTTCCACCTTCGACAGCAATCACACTCGCGTCAGCGAAGATCGCCTGGTCAAGGTCATGGCGTGGTACGACAACGAGTGGGGCTTCTCCAACCGTATGCTCGACACTGCGTTGGCAATGCAAGCCGCCAAGTAAGCACTTGGTGAGTCCCGCGCGGCCTTTGATCCCTCATCGATCAACCCAAAAGGCCGCGCGGGACAGCAAGAATTCGGGGGCCTGTCAGTCTGTTGGCAAGACAGGAGGGCAGGCTCCCAACAGGTGAGGACGAGTGGCCCGAGGATTCTCGCGTCGCGCTCAGGCTCCACGGACAAGGCAATGCCATTCGTCCCCTTTGAATCGGTGGTCGGTCAGGGTTGGCGCCAAGACCGGCTTCGATGCTGCTCGGAATGACATCGCGTCATCCATTTTTGAACCTCTCCCAATGGGAGAGGTTTTTTTTGCGCACCACGAAAGTGCGGGAGGTGCTCCAAGGCGCAAAGTGTCGTTGTCTTGCGTCAATGGCGTGACCTTATGGCAACTTTTCTGAGCACGATCGCGACAGAGTCGGGTCAGGTGGTGTGAAACGTGCACTGATACGTCGAGAAAGGTGGTCAACATGTCGTCATCGTAATTCACGGTCGAGTGAAATTAGCGAAACTGTGGCGGTGTGTTACACTTCGCACCTGTTGGCCTTGCGTCTATCAGTGAGCCAGGTCATGACAACGTCAAATCATGCAGGCGGCCCTATGGCCTGCGAGTGATCCATTGTTGTGCGCAATTCAGGGAAGGTATTGCCACACTGCCGCACACTCTCCGGCAGTTATCTCGACTTCCACAGCAGGCTGTCTCAGATGCACGATGCCATCCGCGAAGCTCATGAATTGATCGGTGCTACCTTGCGCGACCCGCGTACTCAGCGCGAGGGCAAGGTCGTGGGTATGGACCTGGGGCGTGAGCAGCCGGCGATCTATGTGCTATGGCAGGAAAGTGTCGCAGCGGAGCGCATCGGCATGGAGCCGGATGATTTTCGCGCGTTGCTCGAGCACCTGCGGGCGCGCCTGCCGGTCAAGGCGCCTTCCGCCCAGCAGGACAAGGACAGCAGGCAGTCGCGGCGTCACAAGCGCAAGGCCCCGCGCGCTACCGCCCAGCCGGCTGGCGAGGGCAACGACGGCCGCAGCGGCGCACCTGATGCCCCGTCCTCCGCGCTCATCGACGATGCCATGCCGCGTTCCGCGCAAGGCTAGATCTTTCCAGGCCAGCTCTGATCAAGTCAGCTCTGTTCAAGGCCAGCTCTGTTCAAGGTGAGCTCTCAAAAAAGCCCGAAGCTTATGCTTCGGGCTTTTTGCATCCATGAGGTTTTCCCTTCGGTGCCGCTTGCGTGATATTCGCCCACAACAATTGCGCCAGCGCTGCCGATAAGGGAGATAGTCAGACGCAAAGGCAAAGGTCGCCATCGTTCATATGCCGTCATCTGCCCGGATCTTCGCGCAACCAAGCGTTGGGGGTACTGCTGGCTGCCAGCGCCATGGATAGGGCATTCTTGAGCAAACCGCATGACAGAGAAGGGGTTTCACGTTGCCTGAATCATTCGCGGATAGTCGTTTGCTGCAGCATCATTATGCTGTCGTGGCAGATGTGTTGTTCACGCTCAGTGCTGATGGTCAGCGCCTGATTGCCATGAATGCAGCGGCGGAACACCTGCTGGGATATACGGTGCGGGATTTTCTCAAGCAGCCGGAGCTCTGGCTTTCGCTGGTGATCACCGCCGACCGGCAGCGGTTGAGTGACTTTCGCGCCTCGATGGGGCGGGTCGAGCGCACGACGTATCGCATGCGCGACCGCAGCGGGCAGATGTTGTTGCTCGAGGAATGTCTGTGGAGTTCCGGTGTGGGGCATCCGCTGTGTGGACGAGTGACGGATATCACGCAGCGTGACAAGGCCAATGAGCAGGAGCAGCAGCTGGCGCGTGCCTATCGTCTGATGATGGTGCGCAGCCGTGACCCGATGGCGATCCTGCTGCTCAAGGATGAGAGCCTGGTGATCAGTCATGCCAACCCGGCCTGGCATCTCTATCACGATGCGGCCTGTGCGCATTCCCGCCTCTCGCTTGAGCACCTCTACCTCCCTCATGTCCTGCGTAGCCTGGAGAGAGCCGAACCCTGGCAATGCGATATCAGCCTGTCGCTGCCGCGGGGGGAATCCAGGTTATCCGTGCAGATGGTCAGTCTGGGACGCTCACTCGCCGACGAGGGGCGTCAGGTGGCCGTGATGGCGCGCGACATCACCCAGGTACATCAACGTCTCGAGCATGTGATCGATCAACAGCAACGTCTGGCGCGGCGGGTGGATGAGACACCCGGCGCGCACTACGCGACCGCTGGTGAATGGCCGCCAGAGGAATTGGAGTATCTGTCGGCAGGCAGCGAGGCGCTCACCGGGCTTTCACATGACCTGCTGATGGCCAGCCCGGGTCTCTGGCAGGCCCGATTGGCGCCGGATGAGCTGACCATCTGTCAGCAGCGCTTTGATGAGGCCGTGCGGGAGCGCCATAGTCGTCTGAGTCTGTGTTACGCCTTCGTGCATGTGGATGGGCGCAAGCGCTATCTCCAGGATGACATGCAGCTGAGTTACTCGCCTGTGGGAGAGGTCACCGCCGTGCTCGGCAAGCTCAGTGATGTCACCCAGTGCGAAGCGCATCGGCGCCAATTGGACAACCTTGTCCAGCAGATGCGCGGCGTCGTCTTCCAGTGTCGCCTGAGTCGGGAGGGTGAGCTGCGTTATACCTACCTTTCGCCAGTTGCCTCGCAAGTGCTGGGGCTCGACCCGCAGGCCGTCATCGACGACCCCATGCTGCTGCTGGCGCGCATCGCGGGTCGCGAGCGTGAGCAGCTGCTCATGTCACTGCAGACCAGTGCCCGGCAGCAATCGCCCTGGGAGGCGGAGATACGCTATCAGCATCCGGATGGTCAGGAGCGCAGGCTGGCGTGTGTCGGGCTGCCGCAGGTGATCGACTCCCCCGAGGGCGGCGTGATCTGGCATGGCTATTGTGACGATGCCACCGCTCGATACCGTATCGAGGATGAGCTGCGCCAGAGCGAGGAGCGCTATCGCTTCATCCTCAACTCCGTCAGCGATCTGGTCAGCATCGAGGACTCCCACGGCATCTGTCAGTACATCAGCCCCTCGGTGGAAAAGCTCTGCGGTTATCGCCCGCAGGAGATCATCGGCCAGGAGATCAAGCAGCTGATCCATCCCGATGACATGCTGCGCATCGCGCAGGAGGTCCATCGTGCCGCCTGTCTCGGCGAAGTGTTTCGAGTCGACTTCAGGATTCAACACAAGGCTGGGCATACGCTGTGGTTCGAGTCGATCTCGACGCCCTCGATGGACCCCGCCACCGGGCGTTATCAGCGCGTGCTGTCGGTGTCGCGCAACATTCATGAGCGCAAGCTGGTCGAGCAGCGTCGCGAGCATGAAGCGATGACGGACGCCATGACCGGCGCCATGACCCGGGCCAGCTTCCTCGACACGCTCGACACCCTGCTGAGCTCGTCATCGCGGGAGCAGATGGCGTTGATCCTGTTTGATATCGACCACTTCAAGCGCGTCAATGACACTCACGGCCATGCGGCGGGCGATCAGGTGCTGATCAGTCTTGGTGAGGCGTGTCGTGCCCAGCTGCGGCGCGATGACTGCTTTGCGCGTCTGGGCGGCGAGGAGTTTGCCGTCCTGCTCACCGATGCCGGTACCGCCACCGGTGTCGGAATGGCCGAGCGCCTGCGACAGCAGATCGCGGCGCTGGAGGTGCGCTTCAAGTCGCTGATACTGCGCTGCACCATCAGCATGGGAGTGGCGACACCGCTGCCGGGGGAGACCCGGGATGGCTACCTGCACCGTGCCGATATGGCGCTCTACAGTGCCAAGCGCAGCGGTCGCGATCGGGTGGTGCTGGCATCGCAGTCCTTGAGCGAGGACAATTGAGCCAATACCGGTGATCAATCGGGCACACCTGCAGCCGGTGTCTCGGGTTGTGGATCGCGTCATGCAAGTGGATCACGTCATACAAGGAGTAGGCGATGCGAATGTTACGTGGCTGGTGCGCTGGCACCCTGTTGTTTGCACAGTCGGTATTTTCCGCCGGACAGGCCATGGCCGCCGAGGATGCACCGCTGGTCAATCGTCTCGAGGGGCCGCAGGTGGTCACGGAGACGGTGACCTATAGGGCCAATGGTGAGGAGCACGTAGGCCTGATCGCACGCGATGCCAAGGCGCAGGGGCGTCGACCCGGTATCCTGCTGGTGCATGAGTGGTGGGGCTTGAACAGCTACGCCCGCAAGCGCGCCGAACAATTGGCAGGGCTTGGCTACGTGGTCATGGCCGTCGACATGTATGGCGGTGGGCGCACGGCCGAGCATCCCAAGGAGGCCGGCGCCTTCTCCTCTGCGGTGATGAGCGACTGGCCGAAGGCGGAATCCAGCTTCAATTCGGCGCTGGCGGTGCTGCGCTCACGCCCGGAAGTCGATGGCGAGCGCATGGCGGCGATCGGCTACTGCTTCGGCGGTGCCGTGGTGCTCAACATGGCGCTGACCGGAGCGCCGCTCAAGGCGGTCGTCAGCTTCCATGGCAGCCCGTCGATTGCCGTGACGGAGCCCGAGCCGTTTGCCGGCCGGGTCGTGATCCAGAATGGCGCGGCAGATACGCTGGTGGCGCAGGAGGATCTCGACAAGCTGGTCGCGACCTTCCAGTCACTCGAGACGCGCACCACGCTGATCCAGTATCCGGGTGCCAAGCACGCCTTCACCAATCCGGAATCGGATGCCAAGGCGGCCAAGTACGATCTGCCGCTGGGCTATGACGCGGCCGCGGATTCGGCTTCCTGGCAGGTCATGCTCAACCTGTTCAATGAGGTCTTCAAGACACCGAAGAAGTCCGTCAAGACCTGAGTCGTCAAGACCTGAGCTGCAAGACCTGAGCCGTCGTCACCGGTGCTGAAGGTGATCGACATGAAAAAGCCCGCCCGGGAAGTTTCCGGGCGGGCTTTTTCATGGGACTTTTTCTAGCAGCTATTTCATGAGCCTGTTTCAAGGTCTCTGGCAGGAGGCCATGGCAAGGCGTTCAGCGATCGCTGAGCGTGCGCTTCAATCCAGCTCCTTGAGTGACAGCACCTGGTGCGCCAGACGAATCATGTCGGGGTCGCCGGTGTGTTTGCTCGAGACATCGGACAGCTTGATCACCGGCACCCACTCCTGGCCCTCGGGACGGGCTTCGGTCATCTTGATCACCATGTTCATCGGCTGCGGGCCGACATCATTGGTGAAGTTGGTGCCGATACCGAACGACATGCCGATACGTCCGGCGCAATAGCGCACGATGCGATCGACCTTGTCGGTGTCCAGACCATCGGAGAACACGATGGTCTTGGTCTTGGGGTCGATGCCCAGTGACTCATAGTGACGGATGGTGGTCTCGGCGAAGTCGATGGGGTCACCACTGTCGTGGCGCACGCCGTCAAACAGCTTGGCGAACTTCTTGTCGAAGCTCTTGAAGAAGGCCTGGCTGGTGAAGGTGTCAGACAGGGCGATCCCCAGGTCACCGCGATAGACCTTGACCCAGTTCTCCAGCGCCAGGATGTTGGCCATCTTGAAGCCGAAGCGCGCGGCATGAAACATGAACCACTCATGGGCGTGCGTGCCGATCGGCTTGATGCCGTGGCGCTGTGCCATGTGCACGTTGCTGGTGCCGATGAAGCAGCCGCGGCCGTGGTCCTTGAGACCCGCGACCACCTTGTCGTGCACATCGTAGGAGTGACGACGACGAGTGCCGAATTCCGCCACGCGGATGCCGAGACGCTTGTAGTGCTCGATCTTGGCCAGGGTGCTGTCGCGCAGGGCCTGATCGCTGTCGCGTTGATCTCCGCCCAGCTGATACCAGAGCTCGCTGATCATCGCCATCAGCGGGACTTCCCACAGGATGGTGCGATACCAGTAGCCTTCGATATGCACCTCCAGCTCATCACCGGTCTGGGTGATGGTGATTTCGGAGGGATCGAAGCGGAAGCCCGCCAGGAAGTCGCGGTAGGTCGGGTCCAGGAAGGGGCAGTGAAGCTCGAGGAAGGATTTCTCTTCCACGCTCAATGCCAGTTCGGCCATGTTGTCTACCGCGATGCGCAAGGCCTCGCCGAACCCCGGCGGGAACGAATGCTCGCCACGGTTGATGAAGGCGTAGCGAGCGCGCGCATACGGAAACAGTTTCACCACGGCGTTCTGCATGGTGAACTTGTAGAAATCATTATCGAGAATCGAGTACAACATCGAGGCTCGCTCAGTATCAAGGCGGCTCGGGGGAACCGGAATCGCTGGCAGGGCAGACGCTGCGAGAGGCAGGCATGCCCCGCTGGCACGGGGAAGCAATGTCGACGCATTATCCGTGCAGGCGCGCTGCACGTTCAAGCCGGAGTGCCTAGGCGCTGGTCAGGCGCTGGTCAGGTGCTGAATGCCATTATGCCGAACATGGTCAGCATCATGCCGCCGAACATCAGCAGGCCGGCCAGCGATAGGGCGATCAGCAGGTAGCCGAGAATCAGTCCGGCCAGGGCCCAGCTGTCACCGGCTTCGCCACTGCGGCGGATCTGGCTGCGCGCAATGTGGCCACACACGACGCCGCCGAGTGCCGCAGGCGCGAGCAGGCAGCCGAGCACGCTCAGGGCAAAGGCGGCCACTGCCATGAGATTCGTGCTGGCGTGGGTGTCCTGCGCGGGCGGGGTCGGCGCATAAGGCCCTTGAGAGGGCCCTTGCGAGGACTCTTGAGCGCGCCCCTGGGGCTGTGAGCCGCTCGTGGACGTATCGTCGGGCGGCGTGGGAGTCTCTGTCATGTGGGTCTCGTTGTCCTGCATCATGACGACACACTAGCATGTCCTGGGTTGTGCGGCATGTCTGCACCAGTGGTAGGCATGGCAAGACTATGAGGAGAGTACGGTGACAGGGCAATGGCAGGCAGAGGATGAGGCTGCGACAGGGTCGGCGGCTCAGGCGGCGACAGGGTCGGCAACAGGCCAGCAGCAGGCTGCGAGCGCCGCAGGTACCGCAGAGAAACAGGGCTGGCGCCTGGAGGTGCTGGATTCCCTCGACGCCCTCACCGCCAGTGAATGGAATGCGCTGGCAGGCGATGACTATCCCTTCCTGCAACATGCCTATCTGAGCGCGCTGGAAAGCTGCGGTGCGGCCAGCGCCGGCAGTGGTTGGCATCCTGCCCATCTGGTAGTGCGCGACGCCGACGGCCGCTTGCTGGCGGGGCTGCTGCGCTATCTCAAGCTGCACTCGCGTGGCGAATATGTGTTCGACCAGCAGTGGGCGGAGGCCCTGGAGCAGGCGGGTGGGCGCTATTATCCCAAGCAGTTGACTGCCGTGCCGTTCACTCCCAGCGATGGCCCACGCCTTGTCACCTCGCCACAGTTGGCGTCGCCCGCAGCCCGGCGTGCCTTGCTTGAGTGGTTATGGCCGCATCTCAAGGCTGGCATCGCACCCGCGGCTGAGCCGGGTAGCGCGCTACGTCGTTATGAGCACAGCGGGTTTCATCTGCTGTTTGTCTCGGCAGAGGAGCGGCAAGACTGGCAGGCGGCGATTCCGGAGCTGATTTCGCGTCCCGGGATGCAATATCACTGGCAGTCACGCGGCGAGCCGGACTTTGCCACCTGGCTTGAGAGTCTGCGTTCCAAACGGCGCAAGGAGATCCGGCGCGAGCGGCGCAAGGTCGCCGAGCAAGGCTTCACGCTGGCCAGGCTCGAGGGAGCGCAGATTGGCTCTGACGATATCGAGGCCTTCTACCGCTGCTACTGCATGACCTATCTCGAGCGCGGCCAGCGCCCTTATCTGCCGCTCGATTTCTTCCAGCAGCTCAGGCGCAGCATGCCCGAGCGATTGCTGCTGGTGCAGGCGCGAGATGAGCAGGGCGCGCCGGTGGCGGCAGCCTTGTGTCTGATCGGCAGTGATTGCCTGTATGGTCGTTGGTGGGGCAGCGAAGTCCATGCCGACTGTCTGCACTTCGAGGTCTGCTATTACCAGGGGCTCGAATTCTGCCTGCAGCGAGGGCTCAAGCGCTTCGATCCCGGCACCCAGGGTGAGCACAAGATCAGTCGCGGTTTCGCGGCGTATGCCACCGGGTCGCTGCATTGGCTGATGCATCCCGGGCTTCAGGAGGCGGTGGCAGAGGCGGTCGAGGAGGAGGCACGTTGGCTCAGCAAGGCGCGTCAGCAGGTGACGGCAATGCTGCCCTACCGGGAGGCCGCGCCTCAGACAGCGCAGGAGTGATGACCCTCAGCCTTCTTCACTGTCATCCGCTATCCGCTGGCGGATTCTCCCGCGGAGTCAGAGGCAAGAAAGATTGCGAATAGAGCACTACACTGAGTTATATATGAATGCTCTAATCCAGAGGCGCCCATGCTGATCAAGGACTGCGATTCACGGGAATACGACCTGCTGGTGCTCGAGGTGCTGGCGCAGGATGCTGCGCTTGCCGCGCCCGAGCGCCACAAGGTGCTGGAGGCCCTGCGTGCGATACGTGCCCGTCAGGCGCGTCGCCGTGCGCTGGCAAGCCAGCTGGATGCCTTGTTGGGGACGCGGGATGATTGGGTCGTGCTGCATGATGTGCGGCTGGCGCAGGCAGAGGGCGTGATCGAGATCGATCACCTGCTGATCAACAGCCTCATGCAGGTCTGGGTGCTGGATGCCTCCTGTTTTGATCTGACGCTCTCGATCACCCCCTTCGGTGAGCTGTTGGCCCATAGCGGACGAGTCGCGCAGGGCGGCGAGACACCCTCAGGCGAAGATGGCGTCATGGCGCATGCCGTGACGCCGTGTCCCTTGCAGGCGATCCCTGAGCGTAGCCGCGCCATCGTGCAATGGCTGGAGGCCTCCTCGTTGTTGCCTGTGCGCCTGGGGATGACCCTGCAGCCGCAATTGCGCTATCGCATCGTGGTGGCCGATGCGGCTCAGGTCAGCCGGCCGCCGGAAGATATCGTGGACAGTCGTGCGCTGCTGTCCTTCGCGCGCCTCAAGCGTCAGTGCCTGCAGGTGAGCGGCAAGACCGCTTACGTGACACGGCTGCGCAGTTTTACCCACCGCCTCGATCAGCGCCGCCTGCGCCAGCTGGGGCGCGCCATCGCCACCCAGCATGTGGCCCCCAACACGGATTGGGTGGCGGAGCTGGGCCTGGCCGCTGGCACGCGCGCGACGGATGGCGACGCTGCCACTCAGGTATCCCCGCTGGCCTATCTATGGCAACCGCCGCTATCGCCTGAAGAACTGGCGCGGGCCTCAGGCGATAGCGCTGCCATGGCGGCAGAGTCCGATGACATGGAAGGGGCGTCGGATGACACGACGCTGGCGGTCCAGCGTGGCGTGACATCTACGGCTGCCCTGAAACGGCAGTGCGGTTTTGGGGGCCGAGGGCTGCAGGCCGCGCATTGGCAGCCCGGGCACCAGGCTCTGGATCAGGATGGCCGAGAAGGCCCCGCTAGCCCGCAGGCGGCAGGCGAGCAGCCGGGTGCTGCGGCCGACAATCAGCAAGGCGCGTCTTCCGCCCAGTCGCAGGATGAGGAAGGCTTGCCGCGCTGTCAGGGCTGTCGGCGATGGCTTTCCACCCAGAGTGTCGACTTCTGTCGCCAGGCAGATCAGGCACGCGCGCTGGGCGGGCGCCTGCTCTGCAAACGCTGTCGCGACGCCTCATGCCAGTGAGGCAGCAGCACGGCGCTATCCTCAAGTTCAGGCTTTCAGCTTCGGGCTTCTGCCTCAGCCCTCTGTCCTAGCCCTTTATCCTCCCAGCCCTATGGCCCAGCACTTTGGCCCAGTCTGGCGTTCCAGGGCGTGGTGTGTGGCATGACGGGGCCCCAAGGCGTCAATTTTCTTTTCAACTTCTGATTGTTTTTCTCCAGTGCAATCAAGCCACTGCATCAACCAGGGCGTACAGATCAGTCGTTGCGATGTTTTTGATGTTGCAGTGCAACAAAGACTGTCTTATGCTGCGTTGCAGCGAGGATGGAACCTGGTCGATAGCACTATCTGACCGCGACGGCTCGATAGTGACGGCTTGATAATGATGGCTCGGTCACTACGGTGCACCAGCCCGGTTCAGTCCTGATAACCGAACGGAGCAACGCTCCGGTTCATTTCAGCGTGATGCCAATACCCTGGAGGGTGCCTACATGTTCAATGCCAACTTCGAGAAGTCCGCTCAGCAGTTCGACGATATGTTCCTGTCTCCGCTGCGTGCGTTCAGCGCCCTGAGCATCGATTACAGCGAGAAGCTGATCGGCGCACAGATGGAACTGACCAAGTCCTATGCTGATGCTTCCCTGACCCAGGCGCGTTCCATGCTCGAGATCAAGGACAGCGAAGGTCTGAAGAACTTCGTCAAGGAGCAGCAGGAAACCGTCAAGACTCTGGGCGAGAAGCTGCAGAACGACACCCAGAAAGTGGTCGAGCTGAACCAGGAATACGCCAAGAAAGGTCAGGAACTGGCAGAAAGCAACGCCAAGTCCGCCTCCGAGGCCATGCAGAAAGTCGCCAAGTAAGCGACTGCTGCCGACGCTCTCAGGCGAGCGTCCCCAACGCCCATCCGGTCTTCCGGGTGGGCGTTCGCGTGTCTGGGATATCGCTGAGCAGGTGGGGAGGCGCGCGACGCTAGCGGCGAGCGCTGCCTTGGGCCACAATGACCTGCCACGCCGCCGGTGATTGCCGGCGGCATTTATTCGATCAGTGACAGGTGATAGACATGGCACAGGCCACAGCGCGTCATATTCTCGTTTCCAGCGAAGAACAGTGTGCAGCTCTCAAGACCGAAATCGAGAACGGCCGCGATTTCGCTGATGCCGCTCGCGAGCACTCCTCCTGCCCGTCCGGCCGCAGTGGCGGCGACCTGGGTGCCTTCGGCCCGGGCATGATGGTCAAGGAATTCGACGAAGTCGTGTTCAGCGCCCCGATCAACACCGTGCAGGGCCCGGTGAAGACCCAGTTCGGTTATCACCTGCTGGAAGTCACCAGCCGCACGTGAGCCTTCTGTCACGCTCATGAGATGTCATGAGCGTGTGGCAGGATGTGACGAAAACGCCCCGACCATCACTGGTCGGGGCGTTTTTTGTGTCGCTCGGAATGTCAGCCTTCCTGTGCGTCAGGCACTTGGCTAGACCTCCTGATAGAGCTGGCTGCCTTCACGCTTGAACTTGTCGGCCTGCTCCTGCATGCCGGCCATCACGCTGTCGGCATCGCCGGTCAGACCATGCTCATTGGCGTAATCGCGCACTTCCTGGGTGATCTTCATCGAGCAGAACTTCGGCCCGCACATGGAGCAGAAGTGGGCGACCTTGGCCGAGTCCTTGGGCAGCGTCTCGTCGTGGAAGCTGCGCGCGGTGTCCGGGTCCAGGCCCAGATTGAACTGGTCTTCCCAGCGGAACTCGAAGCGTGCCTTGGAGAGCGCATTGTCACGGCGTTGCGCGCCCGGGTGGCCCTTGGCCAGATCGGCGGCATGCGCGGCGATCTTGTAGGTGATGATGCCGGTCTTGACGTCGTCCTTGTTGGGCAAGCCCAGGTGCTCCTTGGGGGTCACGTAGCAGAGCATGGCGCAGCCGAACCAGCCGATCATCGCGGCACCAATGCCGGAGGTGATGTGGTCGTAGCCCGGGGCGATGTCGGTGGTCAGCGGGCCGAGGGTGTAGAAGGGCGCCTCGTCACACTCGCTGAGCTGCTTGTCCATGTTCTCCTTGATCAGGTGCATCGGCACGTGACCCGGGCCCTCGATCATGACCTGGACATCGTGCTGCCAGGCGATCTTGGTCAGCTCGCCAAGCGTCTCGAGCTCACCGAACTGGGCGGCGTCATTGGCATCGGCCACCGAGCCCGGGCGCAGGCCATCGCCCAGTGACAGGCTGATGTCGTAGGCCTTGCAGATCTCGCAGATGTCCTCGAAGTGACGATAGAGGAAGCTTTCCTCGTGATGTGCCAGACACCACTTGGCCATGATCGAGCCGCCGCGCGAGACGATGCCGGTCACGCGGCTGGCGGTCAGCGGCACATAGCGCAGCAGGACGCCGGCGTGGATGGTGAAATAGTCGACGCCTTGCTCGGCCTGCTCGATCAGCGTGTCGCGGAAGATCTCCCAATCGAGGTTCTCGGCCACGCCATCGACCTTCTCCAGCGCCTGATAGATCGGCACCGTGCCGATGGGCACGGGAGAGTTGCGCAGAATCCATTCACGGGTCTCGTGGATGTTGGCGCCGGTCGAGAGGTCCATCACGGTGTCGGAACCCCAGCGGATCGCCCAGGTCATTTTGTCGACCTCTTCCTCGATGGAGGAGGTGACCGCCGAGTTGCCCAGGTTGCCGTTGACCTTCACCAGGAAGTTGCGGCCGATGATCATCGGCTCGCTTTCCGGGTGATTGATGTTGGCGGGAATGATGGCGCGGCCGCATGCGACTTCCTCACGCACGAATTCGGCGGTGATCTCGTCGGGCAGGTTGGCGCCGAAGCTGTGGCCCGGGTGCTGGTGGCCCAGAATGCTCTCGACGGATTCGCTGCCCTGATATTCCTCACGCAGCGCGATACGACGCTGATTCTCGCGAATCGCGATGTATTCCATCTCCGGGGTGATGATGCCCTGGCGCGCGTAGTGCAGCTGGGTGACATTCTTGCCCGGCAGGGCACGACGCGGGCGGTGGTCCAGCTCGAAGCGCAGGGACGACAGGCGCAGGTCAGCCTGGCGCACGCGACCATATTCACTGCTCAGCTGATTGAGCTGTTCGGTATCACCGCGTTCCTCGATCCACTTCTCGCGCAGCGGCGCCAGGCCCCGGCGGATGTCGATCTCGACCGCCGGATCGGTGTAGGGGCCGGAGGTATCGTAGACGACGATCGGCGGGTTCTCTTCCAGGCCGCTGGAGGTCTGGGTCGGCGAGCAGCCGATCTCGCGCATGGGCACGCGGATGTCCGGACGGGAGCCTTCGATATAGATCTTGCGCGAGCCGCTCAGCGGCGCGATGGCGGCGGCGTCGACTCGTGCTTCGCTGGCGAGATGGCGGCTGCCATCCTTGCGACCGGCGCGCGCGCGTGCCTTGGGGGCAGCCTCAGGCTGCGAGGCGAGCGGTGACTCGGCGGCGTTGGTGGCTTGCGGGTCTTGTGTCGTCGGGGCAGTGCTCATGCAGGTCTCCTCAAAGGGCGACGTCACGGCTGACGTCATCATGGGAAGACCGTGCGCAGGGAGAGGATGGTCGTCGCCGACTCCTTGCCAGCAGGTGGCCCGGGAGCGAGGCGGCCGCGCGCAGCGGCTGGCCATCAGCTTGATTCCTACGCCGGTCCTAACCGGTTCAGGTTCCACGGGACCCCTTGCTGGCAAGCTCGCGCGTCAGGGCGGCGAAGCATGCATGCAGGATCTCAGCCGGTTCCACCGGCACCCCGTCAAGCGTGTGCAGATTTCAATGCGAGGGTGTTGCCCGAAGCGTCAGGCTTGCCACGGGGAGCATTCTCGCATCCAGGCTCTGTTGGCCTGTCAGTCGTGCCATCCATGGGGATGGCGTCATCCCGAGCGGCTCATGGCGAGTGCCGGGACGTCAGTCTGTGATGACTCAAGCGCGATCGAGGCCCATCTGCCAGAAGTCGATCTCGAGTCGCGTGGCGTCCCGGAAGACATCGACCAGCTCACCCAGTCGGCGCTCCGAGACCTCCGAGAGGCGCGCATCCAGCCATTCGCGCTCGGCTTCGACGGCTTCCTTGAAGTCATCGCTTGAGTACATCGCGATCCAGTCCGCGTATGGGTTGTTCTCGATCTCGGTGGTGTCCTGATCGAGCAGCCACTCGGCGATCTCGCCGTAGCCGATCAGGCAGGGCGCGAGCGCCACGTGCAGATCGAGCAGGTCGCCGCGCTGGCCGCAATCGAGCACGTAACGGGTATAGGCCAGGGTGGCGCGGGATTCCGGCAGCTCGCTCAGGTCATCCTCGCTGATGCCCCACTCGCTGCAGTAGCCGATATGCAGATCGAGCTCGGTATTGAGGATGGTGTCGAGACTGGCCGTGGCCTGACGCAGCTCCGCGAGGGTGCGGCTCTTGTAGGCGGCCAGCGCCCAGGCACGCGCGAAGTGGATCAGGAACAGGTAGTCCTGCTGCAGGTAATGGCGGAAGGACTCCTCCGGCAGACGACCTTCGCCCAGCTGGCGAACGAAGTCGTGCTCGAGATAGTCACGCCATTCCTCGGCGCAGGCACTGGTCAGGTCGTTGAAACTAGGCATGACGCATCCCTCGGTGAGCGTGCTGACGACCCGTAATGGGGCGGCAGGTCTCTGGCGCAAGCGTGGCCAGTACCGGAACAGGAGCAGGGGAAAAGCGGGGGAGGTGCCGACAGTCACCGTGAGAAAGTGGTGACGATATCGAGTGGCATCGCTTCGCGCTTGATCCCTACGCCGGTACTAGCCGGATCAGGTTCGGCGGGATCGTCATTCACGCAAGGACGTTGCCTGCGCATGACATCTCAGCCGGTCTTACCGGCACCCCGTCAAGCTGTGACATGTGAGTCACGATGCAGCGAGTGTAACAGCCCTGCGGCGTAGAAGAAGGGCAGTGTGAGCAAAAATGCATACGACTTTGGGAGGCATGCCGAACCTGTGATGAGCCTCAAGCGGGCTTATTTATGGAAAGTCTCAAGCGGCAAGGTCGGCCATGAGTGCCGGCAGGTGGCGCGACAGTCGCGCAAGGTCACGCGGCTCATCGACATCCCAGCTGGTCGGCAGGCAAGCGGCCGTTCTCCCCGCCCGGGCCAGCAGCGCCAGAGTGTCCCGGCAGACATGGGCATGGCTCCAGTGGGGCAGCAGGAAGGCTTGCGGGCAGGGCGCCTTGAGGCCGATCAAGCCATAGCCACCATCGTCGGTGGGCTGCAGCACCGCGTCGTGAGTGCGCAGTCTGTGGGCTGCCTCGCGCAGCCGCTGGCTATCCAGCGCTGGCAGGTCGGAGCCCATCAGCAACACCGGCCCCTCGGGCAGATGTCGGGCCATGGCCCGGGACATTCGCTCACCGAGCTCCCCCTGCGGCTGTGCCTCGAAGGTGAGGTCGGCAGTGGCATCGACAACGCTTCGCAGCCGGGCTTCCAGCGCTGCCCGCAGAGCCGCCTGTTCAGGTGCCTGACTCGACGGCTCGGCAGAGGGCGTCAGCATCACCACGACCTTGCCGAGGCGCGCGGCGCAGGCGTGGTCAACGATATGGCTCAGCATCCGCGCATAGAGTCGAGCTGCGCCCTCGGGGCCGAGTGCGGGGATCAGGCGTGTCTTGCAGTGGCCGGCGATGGGCAGGCGACCGAAGATGATGAGAGTCGGGCGCACCTCTGACGCGGCATCAGCGGTGGGCAAGGTAGGCAACACCGCATCACGCATGTGGCATGCCGCGCTGCTCACAGGCCTGCGCCGCGGCGCGATAGCCGTAAAGGCGTGCCAGGCGTGCAGGGGAGACGCCACACCAGGCCGCCAGCCGCAGTCCCCACATCTTGACGATGGTGCGCCAGACGCCGTGGGTCTCCCAGCGTCGACCGCTGGTCGTGACACGCGCGGTCAGGTTCATTGGCGGGGTCAGATGCTTGAGATGGGCACTCAGCCAGATATCTTCCATCAGTGGCATGTCGGCAAAGCCGCCGATGGCCTCGAAGGTCGAGCGCTTCACGAACTGGGTCTGGTCGCCCGTGCTGATGCTGGTCAGCCGCGAGCGCAGATTCATCATGGCGGCGATCATCGGTAACCACGGCGACTCGCCCTTGATGCTGACATCGAAGCGGCCCCAGTCGCTGCGGCGATGCGTCGTGATGGCCTCCTTGAGCAATGCCAGCGCATTGTCGGGCAAGTCGGTATCGGCATGCAGAAACAGCAGCCATTCTCCGCGTGCACGCGCGGCTCCGGCATTCATCTGGCGTGCCCGGCCCGGCTCACTGCTCAGCACGGCATCACACAGCGGTCGGGCCAGTGAGGGGGTGCCATCCGTCGAGCCACCATCCACCACGATCACTTCACAGTCACCCCCCGCGCGCAGGCGACTCAGGGCAATCAGGGTTTGCACGATGCCGGCTGCCTCGTCATGCACCGGCATCACGATGCTCAGCCAGGGAGCGCGCGTCAGGTGCGTGCATGTGCTCGACAGGGAGTCCCGGCTGGCGGACGTCCGTGATGCTGGGGGTGGCTGCTGGTTCATGGCGGCAGGCTCCGACGATGGCGTATTCGTTGGATCATACGCAGGAGTTCGTAGGCTGGATGCACGGGCGAGATAGGCTCTATCAGCGCGTCATCGTTCAATAAACGCTTGGCGTCGACCCAGTGTCGCTCCATGGCCACACAATGCCTAGCTGGCCATTGGGTGCATGCGAGGGCACAGGACTACATTCCTGTAATTCGCAGGCGGGGCATGCAAGGCAGGTTTTCAGTATCTGTAGCAGGCAAGCGCTGCATTCATCGGCCCTATTTATAGGCCCTCTCCATAGGCCCTCTGCCAAGCAGCTCCTGGAAAGAGAGCCTGAAGAGAGTGCTTGGACAAGAGGGCTTGGAGAGAGCGCGTGAATAAGGGCCAGGGCCTCGATTATCAAAAGCCCGTTCTGCTGGAGGTCAGGCCATCAATCGAAGGTGAGGCGATAGAGGCCAGCCGCGCCGCTATCCGAGGTGAAGTACAGGCTGCCATCAGGGCCGAACAGAACATCGAGCGGGCGAATCCAGCGCTGACCGCTGCTGCTGTCCTGCAGGCCGGTCAGCACTGGCACCAGGCGTGCTTCAGTGTCTGGCGTCGCCAGCTTGAGGCCCAGCAGGCGAGGCTCACGGCGGCTGGCCGGGTCACCCGCGGCGTTGCCGGAGGGCGCCGTGCCCCAGCTGCCGTGGACTGCCACCACGACATCCATGTCTGCCGCCAATGGATGCTCTGGCGTTACCACCGCGATTCCCATCGGTGCACTGCGAGCGGGGATCTCGGCCAGCGGCGGCGCAATCTCGTCACGCTCACGCGGTGAATCGCTCGTGATGCAGTCATCCGCCTGCCAGCGGCCATCGACCCACTGATACCAGGGCATGCCATGGAAGCTGCCTTCGCGGGCAGCAACCACCAGTTCGCGGGGTTGCTCATAGCCCCAGTGGTCGGGGCCGTTGTTGGTAGCCAGCAGACGCGGCTCATCTTCCCTACCTGGCTGCCAGGCGAGGCCTACCGGGTTGCGTAGCCCGCTGGCCCAGGGCTGCCAGTGCGGCGCATCGCCGGATTCCTCAAGGCGCAGCACGCCGCCGCGGCGTTCACTGAAGGAGTAGCCCTGCTCGCTGCCTGCGAGGTATTGATTCGAGCAATTGCCCTGGATGCCCAGCGCCAGATAGAGGCCACCATCCGGCCCGAGACTCAAGGTGCGCGAGTTATGGCCACCGCCGCCGGGCAGGGCGATCAGCTCACGAAAGTCATCGCGGGTGAGAGACTCGCCGGGTGAATAGTCGGCGACCAGCAAGGCTGCAGTGGTCGCGACATAGAGCTTGTCACCACGCACCACCAGCGAGTGAGGGTAGCCCGACAGTTCGACCAGCGTCTTCACGGCAGGGAGGCTGCCGTCCGGCGTCAGCTGAGCGCGATAGACACGCTCGGCCCGCGAGCCGATCAGCAGTTCGCCAGCATCAGTGAGGTGCAGCATGCGTGGACTGTCGAGCGAGGCCAGCCGCTCGAGCGTGGCGCCCTCAGGCAGCTTGAGCGCAGGGGCATCACTGGGCACTTGCTGAGCGCTCACCAGCGACAGCGAGGAAGCGGCCTCTGTCTCTGCCTCTGCCTGGGCAGGCAGAGACAATGCGAGACAGGCCGCCGCGGCACTTGCGACCAGGCGTGTCGCCAGACTTGCCGGCAGGCGTGTCGATACTGCCCGGGGCAAGGAGGGGCGCCGGGGCGATGAGCTTGTGAGGTGAGCGGTGTGAGTCTCGATCGGCATCCTTGCCTCCTGTCATTGAGCCATGCGCATTCAGTCTGGGAGCTGATGGCTTGATCCGCCAGTGTTGCCCTCAGCCGCGCTTGCTGGCCTTGCGGCGATGCTTGAAATAGCGGCGCCAGCCCTTGAGCGAGAAGAAGGAATAGGTGCGCGCGTAGAAGCGGGCTTCCTGCCAGCCCGGTTGTTGCTCCATTTCCTGCGGGCTCTTGCGCCAGCGCTTGTATTCCCACTGATACTGGGCCGGCGCCAAGGCGATCGCCGCTTCCACCGAGGAATTCACCCCGCGTGCCGAGGCGACTTCCTCTTCGCAATAGACTCCCTCATCCGCAGCGAGGAAGTGGATGGCGAAGCCATGGCCATCTTCCAGACGCTGGGCGACACCGGTGACGACGCGGGCATCGGTTCTCGCCACCAGCTTGGGCAGCAGGGTGGCGGTATAGGCGGGGCGGCCATAGAAGTCGGCGAAGACGCCGCTGCCACGGCCCGGCTCCTGATCCGGCAGTATGCCGATCGCTTCGGCGCGCTTGAGTGCCTTGAGCAAGGCAGCGACGCCACGCGAGTTGGTGGGCACCAGGCTCGCACCCATGCGCTCACGGCCATTGCGGATGATCGGGTCGAGGCGTTCGAACTTGGGCGGCTCGTACATGGCGGTGAACGGGAAGTGGCTGGAGAGCCAGAAATTTAGCACTTCCCAGTTGCCGAAGTGTGGCGCCAGCACGATGACGCCGCGCCCCTCGGCGCGCGCCTCGTCGAGCAGGTTGCGGCCGTGGACCTCGAGAATCGAATCGCGCACGGCGTCTTCATCGCCCAGCCACACCTTGCCCAGTTCCAGCATGGTGGCGGTGGAATGCGCGAGGCTGTCGCTCGCCAGACGCGCGCGCGCCTGGCTGTCGAGCTGCGGGAAGGCCTGGCCCAGATTCTGGCGCGTGACCCGGCGCTCGCGGGGATTGCACAGCTGCACCACACGCGCCAACGGGCGCGCCAGCCACCAGAGCTGGCGGGTGCTGAGCCCGGACAGTCGTTGCCACAGACAGGCCACGGAGTTGGCCTTGAGAGGAGTCAGGCGCTGTTCCATGGCCTGTTCGAACCGCTTGAGAGTCTTGTCCATCGTCACACGTGAAGTTCCGGTGGTCTGGCGTGAAAGATCGCGCCTGTCTGACGCGAAGGCAGGCGCCGTGACATCGTCAGGTGTCGCGGTGCCGCACTCGAATGATGCTCATTGTGCCAGAGGGGGGCGGTGCCTGCAGGCTCCATCGTGGCAGGCGCCAGACACTGGCGCGGGGTATCATTCAGCACTCAGACAGTCGCCACCTTCGATACGTTCACCTGCTGCGGAATCACCCCTGCCGCCGTGGTGTCGCGCGTGGCGGCGAGTTGTCACCGCCAGTCGTGTGGTGACGTCGATCCTCATCGCCAGTGTCCCTTGCCGCGGAGCCCTGATGTCAGCCCCTGATTCCCCCGTTCCCTATCCGCCTTCAGATACTGTCTGCCCGCTGTGTGAGGCGTCCCAGAGCCAGCATGTACTGCACCTGGTACAGCGACGCAGGCCATGCCCCGAGACCGGTCAGCGACCGCCCGCCGACGAGCGCGATTACCTGCGCTGCCCGGAATGTCATCTGCTGTATCTGGCGCCATCCCAGCGCCTGGATGCCAGGGCAGAGCAGGACATCTACGACCAGCACGAGAACGACCCGGCAGACCCGCGCTATCGAAGCTTCCTGGCCAAGCTCTTCACGCCGATGTGCGAGCGGCTCGCGGCCGGGGCCCGCGGGCTCGATTTCGGCTGTGGGCCGGGGCCTGCCCTGGCGCAGATGTTCGAGGAGGCGGGCCATCCGATGGCGCTGCACGACCTCTATTATCATCCGAACCCGTCAGCGCTCACCCGCCAGCATGACTTCATCGTCAGCACCGAGGTGATCGAGCATCTCTACGCGCCGGGCGAGGTCTTCCGCCAGTGGTTGCGTTGCCTCAGGCCCGGCGGCCTGCTGGGGGTGATGACGCAGCCCGCCTCGGATGATCCGGAGGCGCTCAGGCGCTGGCACTACCTGCGTGATCCGACGCATGTGTGCCTGTTCAGCCCGGCGACCTTTGCCTGGCTTGCGCGCACGCACGGACTCGAGCTTGAGCAGGTCGCCAACGACAGCGTCATCTTCCGCGTGCCCCAACCCGCCTGACAAGAGCGCGGGGCAGGGCATGGGACAGGGCGCGGGACAGGGCATGGATAGAGCGCAGGACAGCGCGCAGCGACACCCAAGACGATATTGTCGCCAAATGACGCAAAAAGGCTTGGATTTGGCGCGGACTGTCACTATATTGCCCGCGCCTTGACGTATTCTCGCAGGGCAAATTCCCCCTCCCGACGATATCCGCACCTTGCGGCATTGGCTGATCGCTGACTGGCGGCCGGCCGAGGATCTGGTCATGCCCCGTCATCTGCTGTTGATGTCCCTTGCGCCCCTGCTCGGCCTTGCCTTGCTGGGGATCGGTAACGCCATGCTAACCTCGCTGGTCCCGTTGCGGCTGTCTGCCGCCGGCGTCTCGAGCGAGGCGATCGGCCTGATCAGCTCGGCCTACTATCTGGGCCTCGGGCTCGGCGCGCTGGTCAACGACCGCCTGCTGCTGCGCATCGGTCATATCCGCGCCTATGCCGGCTTCGCCTCGCTGGTGGCGGTCGCGGCGCTGGCCATGGGGCTGGGCGATCACCCGGTGGTGTGGTTCCTGCTGCGCATGATGATCGGCTGGTCGCTGGTCGGGGTGTATCTGGTCATCGAGAGCTGGCTGCTGAGCGCCGCCGACCCCGCCGTGCGCGGGCGTCTGCTGGCGCTCTACATGATCGTGCTCTACGGCGCTGGGGTGCTCGGTCAGCTGCTGCTGGGCGTGACCGCCATGCTGAGCCTCGAGGCGGCCTTCATGCTGGTGGCGATGCTGGCGGCGGCCTCGGTATTGCCGCTGGTGCTGCTGCCGCGCGTCTCGCCGCTGATCGAACAGTCCGAGCCCTTGAGTCCGTGGCGCCTGATTCGCATCACGCCGACGGGCGTGTTCGGTTGTCTGGCCTCGGGGCTGGTGGTGGCGGTCATCTACAGTCTGCTGCCTCTGGCGCTGGGCGATGGCGGCACCTTGAGCACCGCGGAGATCGGTCAGCGCATGGCGCTGGTGATTCTCGGCGGCATGCTGCTGCAGTACCCCATCGGCCGCTGGTCTGACAGCCACGATCGCCAGCAGGTGCTGATCATCCTGTCGGTCGCCATCGTCGGCTTCGCCGCCTTGCTGATGGGGCCGGCGCGCGAGGGCATCGCCCAGCTGACGGTGCTGTTCCTGCTCGGCGGTGCCGCCTTCACCCTCTATCCGGTGGCGGTCAGCCACGCCGCCGACCGTGCGCCCGCCGGCGCCCTGGTGCGCATGAGTCAGGGCCTGCTGTTGATCAACGCGGTGGGGTCGACCCTGTCACCGCCGGCGGTATCGCTGCCGATGGCCGAGATGGGCGCGATGCCCGGCATGGCACTGAGTCTGGCGGTGATGGGGGGCGGCATGCTGCTCTTCTTCGTCTGGCGACGCGTGATGCGTCCGGCGCCGCAGCCGTTGGCACCCTTCGAGACCCATGCCCCGCAGACGCCGCTGGGCACCGAGCTTGCGGTCGGGCCTGAACTGGTCGAGGCCGCCGAGGAGCACCTGCGTGACGCCGAGGCCGATGACCCGCTGGTCGAGGTCACGCGTGAGCTGGTCGCTGACATGCCGGAGCTGATCACGGATGCCTCGATGGACAGCCTCGAGGAGATCGAGGTCAAGGAGGAGCAGGCGCTGCACGACGAGCAGGCCCTGACTGACGAGCAATCATTGCAGGACGCGCAGCGCCAAGTGCCGCCACGCGATGATTCGCCGCTGGCGCGCGACTGAGGGCCGCTGGTGCGGTGCTGTCCAGACCTGTCTGGCCGGGCCTTCCCGCCCGGGAATCAGCGTGCGGGATCGACCAGATTGCCCTGTGAGCTGTTGCGCCGGAACCAGCCGGTGACACTGGCGCGCGCCTGATGCGTCGGTAGTACCTCATGGGGGATCTGCTCGGAGAGGAAGCACACGAAGGTGCCGGCCTCGGGGGTGACGCGTGCCATTTCGCGGCTGTCATCCTCGGGGTCGTAGAGCACGATCTCGCCGCCGCCATCGCGCGGCCAGTCCTCATTGAGATAGAGCACGCTGGAGATCAGGCGATTGCCGCGGCCGCGAAAGCTGTCGAGATGCTTCTTGTAGAAGCTGCCGACCGGATAGTGGGCAAAGTGGGCCTCATACTCGAACAGCCCCAGATAGAGGGCACGGTTGAGCTCATCCTTGAGCACGTTCATCGCTTCCAGATAGGCGCGCTGGGCACGCGAATTGCGGTCCAGCCAGCGAATCGCGTCGCCGCGGATGTCCGGGCGCAGATCATGCTCGCGCCCGCGCCCGATACCCGCCGCCGTCAGTTGCTGCCGCGTCTCAAGCTCCGTCAGTTCATCATTGAGCTGACGAATGACCTGGCGCGGCAGGAAGTCGGGGCGCACGCTGTAGCCATGCTCGACCAGTTCATCGATCAGCAGGTTGAGTGCGACAGGGTCCAGCAGTGGGGCGGGTGCAGGTGCAGCGGGCATCAGGCGCTCCGAACGGGAAGTGGCGTGGCATCGTGGGCGAGGAGTTATAGTCCAGTGCCATTGTCGGTGCAATATCGTCGGGGCAATGACGAGCCGTTAGGCGGGAACGCACCTTGTCTGGTGCAGGAGCTCAGTAACTCAGGAGTTCAGGATCTTGAGCTTCAGGGCCGAGGCGGCACGGGGCGCGGCGGCAGATGGCGCAGCGGGGCACCAGGCGGTGGCGCTGCCTTGAGACTCACAGCATGGCCGAAGCCGATGGCCATCAGTTCGACCAGCATCATCGAGGACAGCCCCCACAGCACCTGGTCGGCCACGCGATAGCTGGGCACGTACCAGGTCTCGTCACCGACGGTGATCACATCGGTATGCTCGCGCTCGTCCTTGAGCAACATGCTCAGCGGCATCTCGAAGATCTGCTCGATCTCGCCGGGGTCTGCGCGCAGCGGCAGGTCGGCGGGAATGCGTCCGACAAAGGGCGTGACGCGCATGCCGTGCAGGGAAATCACGTCGCTCAGCTGGCCGAAGACCTCCACGGCGCTGGGCGGCAGCGCGACCTCTTCCTCGGCTTCGCGCAGCGCGGTGGCCAACAGATTGCTATCATCGGGTTCGGCCTTGCCGCCGGGGAAGGCCACCTGGCCGGGGTGCTGGCTGAGATGGCTGGCACGCCGCGTCAGCAGCAGCGTCGGTTCGGGCCGATCGATCAGCGCGATCAGGACGGCGGCGCGTGGTAGCTGGTGGTCAGTCGCAAGGGGTTGATGTGCTTGCAGGCGTTGGCGCAGGGCTTCTAGCATGTCGTTTCCTCGTAGGCATTCATCATGTGGCGCGAGGGTCCTGGCGGTCAAGGCGACTGCCATGCCGCTGGCCCCACCGCGCAACGAGGAAGCGGAGACGGGATGTCACTGAAGGGCGCCTTGAGATTTCATGGGAGAGCGAATGAATTATTGCAGTCACTGTGGTGAAACGGTGCGTCTGGCAGTGCCGCAGGGCGATGATCGTCTGCGCTACCTGTGTGATAGCTGCGGCACCATCCATTATCAGAATCCGCGCATCATCGCGGGCACCCTGCCGGTGCGGGACGGCAAGGTGCTGCTCTGTCGGCGTGCCATCGAGCCACGCCTGGGTTATTGGACCCTGCCGGCCGGCTTCATGGAGAACGCCGAGACCACCAGCGACGCCGCTGCCCGCGAGACGCGAGAAGAAGCCGGCGCCGAGGTCAAGCTGCAGGGGCTCTATACGTTGATCGACCTGCCGCATATCAATCAGGTCTACATGCTGTTTCGGGCCGAGCTGATCAGTGACTACTCGGCCGGCGTCGAGAGCCTCGAGGTGGCGCTGTTCGCCGAGGAGGAGGTCCCCTGGCAGTCACTGGCCTTCCCGACCATGGAAGTGACCCTGCGCCGCTACTTCGAGGACCGCCGCCACGGCGAGGGTGACGAGCATTTCCCGCTGCATCTCGAGCAGATCGACCTGGAAACCCGCGAGCACTTCTTCAACACCACCTTCCTGCCCGCGAGCTAGATCGTCTGGCCAATGCTGACCTCGCGTGCCTCGCTCTTCGGGGTGCGCGGGGTCAGAACGTTTCCAGTCGCCAGCAATCGAAGGCGACTTCTTCATAGGGGTGGGCGTCGCGCAGCGCCGCCACGGCAGCGGCGATGAGCGAATCGTCACATACCAGCTCTATCTTCAGTTCGGCGACGCGCTCCAGCGTGCCGCAGGTCCCGATATGCGGATTGGCGCTGGCCAGTGGCCGAAACTGGCCGGTGCCGCGTGTCTCGAAGCAGCAGGCCTCGTAGTCGCCGATGCGCCCTGCACCGGTGGCAAAGACGGCTTCCTTGACGTGTTCGGCGTCATTCTCCGGGACGAAGAACGCAAGCTTGTACATCGGATGACTCCTGGCAGAAGGGTGAGAGGGCGCTGTCATCAGGTGGCCCTGATCGACAGGGGTGCGTCAAGCGTGGCAACGGATGCTGGCAGTGCCTGCGTCACGCTCCCGGATGATGGCATAATGCGCGCTGCAACGGCCAAGGACATCGCCATGCTCAAATGGATCAATATCTCACTGCTGCTGCTGCTGGCACTGCTCCAGTATCGGCTGTGGTGGGGCGAAAATGGCATCACCGAATTATTCGATATTCGCGCACGCGTGCAGCAGCTTTCCAAGGAAGATGCGGTGCTGGACAACCGCAATCAGCGGCTCGGTGCGGAAGTGGTCGACCTCAAGAATGGTCTGGCGGCCATCGAGGAGCGTGCACGCAATGACCTCGGCATGGTGCGCAAGGACGAGCAGTTCCTGTGGGTGCCCAATGTCGCGGTGCCGGAACGCAAGGCGCCATCACCCGATGAAGTGGCTGACGGTGCGCTGGAGGGCAAGGGCCTGGAAGGCGGGCTGCCCAAGGTGATCACGCCATGATGCCGACAGACGCCTCGCGCGAGCCCCGTCTGTGGTATCTGGTGCCGGCCGCCGGCGTGGGCAGTCGCATGCAGGCCGACCGCCCCAAGCAGTATCTGGAGCTGTCGCCCGGGGGCTGCGTGCTGGAGGCGACGCTGGCGACACTCAAGCGCGCGCTGCCCGAGGCAGGACTCTGTCTGGTGCTGGGCGCCGACGATGGCTATTTCTCGCCATCGATGGTGCCGTGGCAGGACTGGCTGCGCGCCGATGGCGGCAGCGAGCGTGCCGACAGCGTGCTGGCAGGCCTGGATTGCCTGAGCCGCCACGCCCATGACGATGACCTCGTGCTGGTGCACGATGTCGCGCGCCCCTGCGTTCGCGAAGCCGATATCCATGCGCTGGTGGCGACCGCTCGTCGCAGTGCCGATGGCGCCATCCTCGCGGCCCCCGCCAGTGACACCATGAAGCGCGCCGCGCCGGCCGGCGACTCCCGCCCGCATGGCGATGGCGATGGCGATAAAGAGCGCGCGCCGAGCATCGCGCACACCGAATCCCGCGTCGGCCTGTGGCATGCCTTCACGCCGCAGGCCTTCCCGCTGGGCCTGTTGCGGCGGGCGCTGCGTGAAGCGCTTGGGGATAACCCCGCGCTTATCACGGACGAGGCCTCGGCACTGGAGGCCTGTGGCCGTGCCCCCGTGCTGGTCGCCGCCGCCCGCGACAATCTCAAGATCACCCATCCGGAAGACCTCGCCATGGCGCGCCTGCTGCTGGCCGCGCGCGAGGCGCTTCCCGATAGCCCCCGGACATCTGCCTGACATGACTGAGCAATCTGCAACACCCGCTGCTGCCACTTCCTCTGCGCAATCCGCGACCTCTTCCCCGCAGGCTGGCCATGTGCCGATGGCCCTGCGCATCGGCCACGGCTTCGATGTGCATCGCTTCGGCGATGGCGATCACCTGATGATCGGTGGCGTGAAGATCGCCTACGAGCATGGCTTCGTGGCGCACTCCGACGGTGACGTGCTGCTGCATGCGCTGTGCGATGCGCTGCTCGGTGCCTGTGGCATGGGCGATATCGGCAAGCATTTCCCGGACACCGACAGCGAGTGGTCCGGCGCCGATAGCCGTGGCCTGCTGCGCCACGTGATCGGGCTGGTCAATGCCGCCGGTTTCGGGGTCGGCAATGTCGATCTCACCGTGATGGCGCAGGCGCCGAAGATGGCGCCGCACATCCAGGCGATGCGGGAAGTGATCGCCGAAGACCTGCGCGTGCCGCTGGCGGTCGTCAACGTCAAGGCCACCACCACCGAGCGGCTCGGTTTCACCGGTCGCAAGGAAGGCATCGCCGCCGAGGCGGTGGTGCTGCTGGGCGCGCTGCCGACCGCGGTCGGAGCCGAGCATGTCTGAAGTGAATGACATGTCTGAGTCGCCCGAGGCGGATGCGCTGTTTGCCGAGGCGCTGACGGCGTTGGACGCCGCGGGCAGCGAGGCGTGGGTCAAGGAAGCCGAGTTGATGCAGCGCTGGCCGCATGCGCATGGCGGCCCGCTGGGAGCCGGCGACTTCCGTCACACGCCGGAGGACTTCCGGGTCACCGAGCTGATGGACTTCGTGCCCGAAGGTCACGGCGAGCATCAGTGGCTGTGGGTCGAGAAACGTGGCCTGACCACCGATGAGCTGTGCCGTGAACTGGCCGGCCTGTGTGAGGTCGCGTCGCGTGATATCGGCGTGGCCGGTCTCAAGGACAAGCAGGCGATCACCCAGCAGTGGGTCTCCGTGTGGTTGCCGGGGCGTGAAGCGCCGCAGGATCTCAGCGATGCGCTGGCCGAGAAGGGCGTCCGCGTGCTGGCCAGCGTGCGTCATCCGCGCAAGCTCAAGCGTGGCGTGCATCGCGGCAACCGCTTCGCGCTGCGTGTCAGTGGTGAGGCCGTCGCGCATCCCGAGTTCGAGGCGCGCTGGCAGACGCTGATACGTGATGGTGTGCCCAACTATTTCGGGCCGCAGCGCTTCGGGCATCAGGGACATAATCTCGGCCGGGCACGTGCCGTGCTGGTGCGTGGCTGGCGCAAGCGTGATGACCGCAGCGGCATGCTGCTGTCGACCGCGCGCAGCTTCCTGTTCAACGAGGTGCTGGCTGCGCGCCTCAAGGCGCATTGCTGGGCGACGGCGTTGAGCGGTGAGGTGTTTGCGCTCAACGGGACGGGCTCGCGCTTCGTCACCGATGGCAGCGAGTCGGCCGAGACGCTGGCGCAGCGCCTGGCGAGTGGCGATATTCATCCCACTGGCCCGCTGTGGGGCACCGGACGGGCGGAGGCTCATGCGCAGGTCGCCCAGCTCGAGCAGGTCCTGGCCACGCGTTGGCCGCAGCTGTGCGAGGGGCTCGAGAAGGCCGGCGTCAAGGCGGAGCGTCGTCCGCTGCGCCTGATGCCCGGCAAGCCGCGTCTGGAGTGGGATATCACGCCAGAGCAGGCAAAAACCGAAGGTGGCGAGGCCAGTGTCTGGCTGCACTTCGATCTACCGCGCGGCAGCTTCGCGACGGGCCTGTTGCGTGAGCTGATCGCCCATCCGCTGCTGTAGTGCCGTCAGGCGATATGACGACTATCCGATGATTCGCAAAGGAGTGAGATGATGCGCAGGATTCTGCTTTCCAATGATGATGGCGTGCACGCTCCGGGGCTCAAGGCGCTGCATGACGCGCTGGCCGGGCAGGCACGCATTCGTGTGGTCGCGCCGGACCGTGACCGCTCAGGGGCCAGCAACTCGCTGACGCTGAGTCGGCCGTTGTTGCTGTCCGCGATGGAGAACGGCTTCTACAGCGTCGACGGCACGCCCGCGGATTGTGTCTACCTGGGCGTCAATGGGGTCTGGGACGAGAAGCCTGACATCGTGATTTCCGGCATCAACCATGGTGCCAACCTGGGCGATGACGTGCTGTATTCCGGCACCGTGGCCGCGGCGATGGAAGGGCGCTCGCTGGGCATGTCGGCGATCGCGATGTCACTGTGCGGCAAGACCCACTTCGAGACCGCTGGACGCGTGGCGGCGAGCCTCGTCGGCGCGGCCGAGACCCTGGCATTGCCGCCGCGCTCATTGCTCAACGTCAATGTGCCGGATGTGCCGTGGAGCGAGATTCGTGGTTTTCGCGTCACGCGTCAGGGCCACCGTGGCCCGGCGGGCGCCCCGATCGAGGTCAAGGACCCGCGTGGCCGTACCCGCTACTGGATCGCGCTGGCCGGCGATGGCATCGATGATGGCGATGACACCGACTTCGCCGCCATCGCGGCAGGCTATGTGTCCATCACGCCGTTGATGACGGATCTCACCTCCCACGGGGCGCGTCACGATGTGGCGCAGTGGCTCGAGGCGCTGACCTGAGCGACGTAGCGCCAGCCAAGGCTCAAGATTTCGCTGTGAAGTCCTCGTTCGAAGGATATGAATCAAGACCATGAAGGACGTGTATCAGAACGCTTTCCCGCTTGCGCAGTCAGACAGCGCAGCGGGAATCGCCGGGCCCTTGCATCTCAGGCGACCGGACACGGCGCAGCTGAGCGGTATCGGCATGACGTCCCAGCGCACGCGAGACCGCATGGTGGCGCGCCTGGAGGATGCCGGCATTCGCGATGAGCGGGTGCTGGAGCTGATGGCCAGTGAGCCGCGCCACCTGTTTCTCGATGAGGCGCTGGCGCACCGTGCCTATGAAGATACCGCGCTGCCGCTGGGGCAGGGGCAGACCCTGTCCCAGCCTTACATGCACGCCCGCATGACGGAGCTTGCCCTGGCGCAAGCGCCGCGCCCGCGCGAGGAGTGTCGGGTGCTGGAGGTCGGCACCGGTTCGGGTTATCAGACATTGCTGCTGGCGCGCCTGTTCGCTCGGGTGTCTTCGCTCGAGCGCATCGCCGTGCTGCATGCCAGGGCCGCTCAACGCCTTGGCTGGTTCGGACTCGACAATGTCGCGTTGCGCCATGCCGATGGTGGGCATGGCTGGCAGGACGATGACTCGGCATTTGATCTGATCGTGGTGACCGCCTGCGCACCGCATCTGCCGCAGGCGTTGTTGAAGCAGTTGGCCCCGCAGGGGGTGATGATCGTGCCATTGGCCGAGGACGACAGTGATCGTCAGTGGCTGACACGAGTGCGCCACGTCGGCGACACTCAGGATATTCAGCGGTTCGAGGCCGTGCGCTTCGTGCCGTTGCTCGAGGGAGTGATCAGGTGAAACGAGCTTTGAGCGTGTTCTTCAAGGGCGCTGGCATGGGGGCGGCGGATGCCGTGCCCGGGGTATCAGGCGGCACGATTGCCTTCGTGACCGGCATCTATGAAGAATTGATCGAGTCCATCAAGCGCTTCGGCCCCTCCGCCATCGGCGTATGGCGTGAGCAGGGCTTCAAGGCGCTGTGGCAGCATTTGAATCTGGCCTTTCTGCTGCCGCTGGTCGCTGGCATCTTCGCCAGCCTGATCAGCGTGGCGCATGTGGTGACCTGGTTGATGGAGGCGCAGCCGCTGCTGCTCAACGCCTTCTTCTTCGGGCTGGTGGTGTGTTCCGGGGTGGTGGTCGCGCGGCGTATCACCACCTTCCGGATGGGCTATCTGGTGTGGTTGGCGCTGGGGCTGGTGCTGGCCAGCAAGTTGCCCAGCCTGTTGCCCGCCGCCACCGATGCCTCCTGGGTGCTGGTGGTCGGCGGTGCCATCGCCATCAGTGCCATGCTGCTGCCGGGTGTCTCCGGCAGCTTCCTGTTGCTGACCATGGGCCTCTACGGCACGGTGATGACTGGCATCAAGAGCTTCGATCTGCAGCTGATCATGCTGTTCGGCAGCGGCTGCGCCATCGGGCTGTTCACCTTCTCGCGTTTGTTGTCGTGGTTGTTTCGTCATCATCACACCGCGACACTGATGCTGCTGACGGGCTTCATTCTCGGCTCGCTGCCGGTATTGTGGCCGTGGCGCACCATCACCGATTATCGTCTGGGACCCAAGGGTGAACAGGTTCCGCTGGATTACCACTTCATGATGCCGGATACCTATACCAGTGTGACCGGTGAGCCTGCCCAGCTGTGGGCGGCACTCGCCCTGATGCTGGCCGGCGTATTGCTTGTCTGGTTTGCCGGAGAGCGCTCCGGCCCGGATGACGACTCCAGCAATTCCCGCAAGGAGCAGGAACATGCGTGACAGGATGGACAAGGGAATCAAACTGACGTTGGCAGGTCTGGCGCTGGGTGCGCTGACAGCCTGCAGCACGGCGACCACTCGCCCGCAGGTTCAGGACCTCAACGCCGGCAATGCGCGTATCACCTCCGACACCTATACCGTTCAGCGCGGTGACACCCTGTATGGCATCTCCTGGCAGAGTGGCCAGGATTTCCGGGATGTGGCGCGCATGAACGGCTTGAATCCGCCCTACACCCTGCAGCCGGGGCAGACGCTGCGTCTGAACCCCAACACCCAGCTGCCGGCCAGTGCGGCGGGCGCTTCCGGCACGAGCGTCGCCTCGAGCGGTGGCGTTGTTGCCACGCCGATGGGCGGGGGCAGTGATGGTTCGATCGCCGGCGGCAGCGAACTGCCTGACTGGCTGGCACCGGATGAATCCGCCATGGCTCAGCAGCAACAGCGCACCAGCCAGGCCCAGTCGCTGACGACTGGCTCGGGTGGCGTGTCCTCGGCCGCCACCGGCGCCGCGGCGGCTGCCGGGCTGGGGCCTGTCTACCAGGAAGGCAGTGAAGAGGCACTCGCCGAGACGGCGCGCAACTCAGCCACTGACAGCGCAGAGCAGGCCAGCAGCAGTGCTGCGCAGGCCAGTAGCTCGGCCAGTCAGACAGCCAGTCAGACGGCCAGCGAGGCAGCTGCCAGTGCGGCCGCCGCCCAGGCCGAGGCGCGCAAGGCCGCCAAGGAAAAGGCCGAGCAAGCCGCCGCTGCCGCCGCAGCAGAGCGCGAGAAAGCGGCCGCTAGCGTGAAAAATGAGGCTGCCAAGGTTGAAAAGGGCACCAATGTCGCTGGCGAAACCGCCAAGGCTGCACCGGCCAAGAAGACCTATGTTCCGGTAAAAAACGTTGACTGGCAGTGGCCTACGCAAGGCGAGATCATCGGCAAGTTCGGCGAGTCCGAGAGTGTCACCGGCGGCATTGATATCGCTGGTCAAAAGGGGCAACCTGTCAAGGCAGCAGGGCCGGGAATCGTGGTCTACGCCGGAAGCGGAGTACGTGGTTACGGTAACCTCATCATTCTCAAGCACAACGACCGCTATCTGAGCGCCTACGCCCACAACGACACTCTGCGTGTATCAGAGAACGATGTGATCGACGCCGGACAGGTCATCGCCACTCTGGGAGCCACTGACGCTGAACGTGCGCAGCTGCACTTCGAGATTCGCGAGGATGGGCAGCCCAAGGACCCACTGAAATTCCTGCCTAAACGCTGATTCCCACCGCTGCCACAACAACAAGTTCCTGGCACCAGACCAGAGACAACGGGGTATCGACATGAGCATGCTGGAAAAGGATATCGATCAGGCTGAGGTTGAGTTGTCCCTTGAGGATGTCGAGGAGGACGACGATACGCTTGAGGCAGAAGCGGAAGAGGCGGCATTCGAACGCGCCTTGAATCGTGAAGAGCGCAAGCACTACCAAAGCCTGGATGCGACCCAGATCTACCTCAACGAGATTGGTTTTTCCCCGTTGCTCAAGCCCGAGGAGGAAGTCTACTTCGGGCGTCTGGCACAGGCGGGCGACCCCGCCGGTCGCCAGCGCATGATCGAGTCCAACCTGCGTCTGGTGGTCAAGATCGCACGGCGCTATCTGAATCGTGGTCTGTCGCTGCTCGACCTGATCGAGGAGGGCAATCTGGGGCTGATCCGCGCGGTGGAGAAGTTCGACCCCGAGCGCGGCTTCCGTTTCTCGACCTACGCCACCTGGTGGATTCGCCAGACCATCGAGCGGGCGCTGATGAATCAGACGCGCACCATTCGTCTGCCGATTCACGTCGTCAAGGAACTCAACATCTACCTGCGTGCCGCGCGCCAGCTGACCCAGAAACTGGATCACGAGGCCACCGCGGAGGAGATCGCCGACTTCCTCGACAAGCCGGTCGATACCGTCAAGAAGATGCTGGGGCTCAATGAGCGCGTGTCATCCGTCGACTACCCGATGGGCGGCGAGAGCGACAAGCCGCTGATCGAGACCATCGCCGACGAGAATGACACCAGCCCGGAGTCCAGTCTGGTAGATGTCGACGTCAAGGCGCATGTCGATGAGTGGCTGGCGGAACTGACCGAGAAGCAGATGGAAGTGGTGGTGCGCCGCTTCGGGCTGCGCGGTCATGAAGCCGCGACGCTGGAGGAAGTGGGCGAGGAGATCGGCCTGACGCGTGAGCGGGTGCGTCAGATTCAGGTCGAGGCGCTCAAGAAGCTGCGGCGCATGCTCGAGAAGCAGGGGCTGACGCTCGAATCCATCTTTGAATGATGCGCGGGCACAGTCGTCATGGCTGTCGATACCCTGATGCATGTTGCCAGTGAAAACGGCCCGCTCGTGATTCGAGCGGGCCGTTTTCATATTGTGTCATCATTATTCTGGCAGAGTGGGGGCATTCTGACGTACTGCGCTCAGTGCAGGGTGCCCCATGGCACTGTTGTCAATTTGGAAACGCTGTATCGTGCAACAAAGTTAGCCAACTAACTGGACGCCCAAAAGAGCGACGATTAGACTAAGGCCACTTTTTCCACGACCCGCTTGAGCAGGGCTGAGGCAGTAGTCCAGCCGATGTGTGAGCTACCTTTTACCTTGTCCTGGTGCT
This sequence comes from Cobetia amphilecti, assembly GCF_020217465.1. Classification (GTDB taxonomy): domain Bacteria; phylum Pseudomonadota; class Gammaproteobacteria; order Pseudomonadales; family Halomonadaceae; genus Cobetia; species Cobetia amphilecti. Next base: position 3,106,852 of record NZ_CP084115.1, on the reverse strand, counting down.
TTCGAGGCGCCATGCAGGTCACGACTGTCACTGATCAGGAACAACGCATACATGGCCAACATTCGCATACTGCCACTGGTGCTGGCGATGGGTTTTGCGACCCAGGCTCAGGCTGCCAATCTGCTCGACATCACGCGTGATGCATTGACCCACAACGCCAGCCTGTCCTCCTCTCGCTCGCTCTATCAGAGCGTCGAGGACAATGAGCGTATCGAGCTTGCTGACCTGCTGCCCCAGATCACTGCCACGGGGACCGTGTCGCGTACCGATGTCACCGGCAATTCCCAGAGCGGCACCGAAGGCGATTACACCGACAGCAATATCGTGGTCAACGTCAACCAGCAGCTGTTCGATGCTGCCGACTGGTATGAGCTCGCGACCAGCAAGGACACCACCCGTCAGCAGAAACTGCTGCTGGATTCCGATCAGCAGCAGCTGCTCTATGATGTGGCGTCTGCCTATTTCACCATCCTGAACAATCGTGATGTGCTCGATGCGCGCATCGCCCAGGAAAAGGCCTTCTCCCGCCAGCTGGACCAGGCCAATCAGCAGTTCGAGGTCGGTCTGATCGCGATCACGGATGTACAGGAAGCCAAGGCATCATTCGATGACGCGCGTGCCCAGCGCATCGCGGCCGAAGCCGATCTGCAGGTCAGCTTCGAGGCCCTGCAGCAGCTGACGGGCCAGCAGTACGATTCCATCGATGGTCTGGAAGAAGATCTGGCGATCGAAGCGCCGGTGCCGGCCAGCCGCGACAAGTGGGTCGAGATGGCATTGTCCAACAACCCGCTGATCGGTGCTGCCCAGAAGGGTGTCGATGTCGCCAGAGGCGATGTGAAGACCTCCCGCGCAGGCCACCTGCCGGAAGTCGGCGCCTTCGCGACCTACTCCTACGATGAAACCGACATCGATACTGCCGGGGGGTATCAGGAATACAACCAGATCGGTATCCAGGCCTCCCTGCCGATCTATACCGGTGGCCGCACCTCCGCCCAGGTACGTCAGAGCACCCATCTGCTCGAGCAGAGCCAGTACGACCTGCTCGATCAGCAGCGCTCCACTACCCAGAGCGTGCGCTCGCTCTACAGCCAGGTGCGCAGCGACGTCCTGACCGTCAAGGCGCGCAAGCAGGCGATCGTCTCCAGCCGCAGCGCACTGGAAGCGACTCGCTCCGGTTATGAAGTCGGCACCCGTAACATCGTCGATGTGCTGGACGCCGAGCAGGCCCTGTATCAGGCGCTGGCGGACTACGCCTCTTCGCGTTACACCTATGTGCTCGACCTGCTCAACCTGCGTCAGGCGGCAGGTATCATCGATATCAACAGCGTGCGTGACCTCAACGAGAGCCTCAAGGCAGATCGTCAGGTGTCCCTGGTGCTGAATGATGAGAGCTCCGACGAGCTGGAAAACGTGACGCCCTGATCGTCCCGCGCTGGCTTACGCCACGTGCTGCATGCACCCCCGCAGGCTCTGCCTGCGGGGGTGCATGCGTTTTGGGGCATGCGTTTGAGGGCATCAGTTGGTCAGGTCACTGATCGTCAGGCATGTGTTCATCAGGCAAGTGATGGCCAGACAGGAGGTGCCGAAAAAGCAGCGCGCAAGGGCAGCGCGGCCTCGAGGCAGGCAGTTTCGTGGTGGTATTGGTCGAAAATCCTGCATGTGTTTTAAAAGGCAGTGGTTTCTATCGGTGATTTGGGGAAAGTTTGGTGTTTTTCAGCGTGACCTGACGGCGATGATGGAAAATAATTGAGGGGCTTGCTCTGCTGTCTGTCATTTTCACCGATCACCCTGGAGTCCCCTCATGTCCCGCCCACTGCGCGCTGATATTGATCTCGATGCACTGCGTCACAACTATCAGCTGGCCTGCGAGCTGGCGCCGCATTCGCGCGCCCTGGCCGTGATCAAGGCGGACGCCTACGGGCATGGTGCGGTGGCGTGCGCGCAGGCACTGGCGGACCTCGCCCCCGCCTTTGCGGTGGCCACGATAGAGGAGGCGCTGGCGCTGCGGGCGGGCGGCATCTCTCATCCGATCGTGCTGCTTGAGGGGGTGTTCGAGGCCGCGGAGTATGCCTTGGCGGCCGAGCATGACTTCTGGTGCGCCATCCACAGCGAATGGCAGTTGGCGGCCCTCGAACAGAGTGAGCTTGCGCAGCCCTTGTCCTGCTGGATCAAGTTCGACTCAGGCATGCATCGTCTCGGCTTCACGGTCGAGCAGGTGCTGGACGCCAAGGCGCGCCTCGAGGCGTGTGGCAAGGCGCGTGACCTGCACCTGATGACGCACTTCGCCAGCGCTGACAGCCTGACACCAGACTACTTCCAGCAGCAGATGGCGGCGGTGACGGCCTTGGCGGCCGAGGCAGAGCTGCCGCTGTGTCTGGCCAACTCTCCGGCGACGCTTGCCTGGCCAGAGACGCATGCGGCCTGGAACCGCCCGGGAATCATGCTCTACGGAGCAGACCCGCTGGAAGGCGCCAATGACGCCAGTCGGCGCCTGAAGCCGGTGATGACGCTGTCTTCGGCCATCATCGCCGTGCGTGAGATCGCCATCGGCGAGCCTGTAGGGTACTCGGGGCGCTTCGTGGCCACGCGTCCGACGCGTATCGGTGTCGTCGCCTGCGGTTATGGTGATGGCTATGATCGCCACGCCGTGGATGGTACGCCAGTGCTGGTGGATGGTCAGGAAACGGTGCTGGCCGGCAAGGTGTCGATGGACATGCTGACGGTGGATATCACGGACCTGCCCGAGGCGGGTGTCGGTTCTCGTGTGGTGCTGTGGGGCGAGGGGCTTGAGGTCAATCGCGTCGCCGCCAGCTGCGACACCATCAGCTATACACTGCTGACGGGGCTGCTGCCGCGCGTGCCCAGACACTATCATGGCGGCGTTGGCAGTGTGGCGGACGACAAGGGTGTTGCGCAGTTGGCCAGCGCTCAGCCGCTGGATACGCACGCCTGACCTGACGGCAAGGCTCGCGCGGTCTACAATGGCCGCCGTTGCCCGTCGAACGAGAGAGTCATGGCCAAGAAGAGCTATCCCGAGAGTTTTGCACACCCCTGCTACTGGCTGACCTGGCTGGGCATCGGTGCCATGAAGGCTTCGGCCTATCTGCCCTGGTGCGCCAAGTTGTGGCTGGGGCGTGGCCTTGGTGAGCTGGCATGGCGCTTCGGCAAGCGTCGTCGTCACATCACCGACACCAATCTCAAGCTGTGCTTTCCTGAGTGGAGTGAGGCGGAGCGCGCGCGTCAGGTGCGCAAGACCTTCCACGCCAACGGCATCGGTATCTTCGAGACGGCCACCGGCTGGTGTCGTGATCCTGAGCACATGCGTGATCGCGTGACCTTCAAGGGGCAGGAGCACATGGAGCGCGCCATGGCCCAGGGCAAGGGGGCGCTCATCGTGGGCATCCACTTCTCGACCCTGGATCTGGGCGGCGCACTGCACTCGCTGTTCTTCCCGGCCGATGTCGTCTATCGCCCCCACGACAACCCGCTGTTCGAGCGCTTCATGACCCGTGCGCGCAATGGCATCTTCGGCACCGCCATCGATCGTCACGACCTGCGGGGCGTGGTACGTCGCATCAAGAGCGGCCATGGCGTGTGGTATTCACCGGATCAGGACTTCGGCCGCGAGGTCAGCGTATTCGCGCCGTTCTTCGGCATCGATGCCGCCTCCATCAAGTTGACGGCCAAGATCGCCCGCATGACGGGCGCGCCGGTGATGCCCTTGATGTTCCATCGCAATCCGGACAATCGTACCTATACGCTGGAGTATCTGCCGGCGCTGGACAACTTCCCGAGTGGCGATGACGTCGCCGATGCCACGCGCATCAACGCCTTCATCGAAGGGGCGATCCGCAAGCATCCCGAGCAGTATCTGTGGCTGCACCGTCGCTTCAAGACACGTCCCGAGAAAACCGATCCGTCCCTGTACTGAGGTGAACCATGAGCAACGACATCTCTTCTCACGTCACCCTGGCCGAGGTGGAAGCGCGGTTGGCCGCTGGCGATACCTTCGTGCTCAATCAGGTCGCGGAATGGTGCCCGGATTGCACCCAGCGTCAGCGTCCGGCATTGCCTGCCTTCGAGGCGGCGCTTGCCCGTGGCGGTCTGCCACTGGTGACCCTGTGCGTGCAGCAGACCCGTGGGGTCTATCTCAGCGATGCTCATGCACAGCTGAGTGAGCGTATCGGCGGTGCGGGCTATCCACGCACCTTGCTGGTTCGCCACGGCCAGCCGGCGAGTCTCGACAGTGGATTGAACCGCGTCGAGGTGATGAGCGAGCCCGATCTCGTCGCCTACGCCGAGGCCTTGATCGCCGCGCTGTAGACCGACACCCCCGGCATCGATCTCCCGCTACTGTCAGGGAGATGACGCGAGTGATGCACAGCAAAGACCCCCGTTCGGCATCTCGCCGAACGGGGGTCTTTGCTGTGTAAAGCGGCACCCGACAAGCAACATCACCTGTCCGAGCTGCATGCGTGCGGTCAACCGAGTGCCGCCTATCGTGTGCCTATGACAAGACGTGCGGATGACGGAGCAGGCTTTCAACCCATCACAAGGGCTGAGGCAAATTCTTTTACTGAAGTGCGACATCATGTTGACAAAGCTTTAGTTTATTACCATCTTGGCAATAACGAGTCAGGTGGCAGACGCGCCTCCTGATCGCCGCTTTCAGTACCCTGGAGTGCGCCTGAGGCGTCATCCGTCAGGGGCTGACTCCGCCGCGACAATTCTCACATGACATAAGGAATTGACATGCTCAACTACGCCATCATCTTTCTGATCGTCGCTGTCATTGCCGCCGTACTGGGCTTCGGCGGCATCGCCGGCACCGCAGCGACCATCGCCAAGGTCCTGTTCGTGATCTTCCTGGTGCTGTTCCTGGTGTCCTTCTTCAAGAGCCGCCGCAAGCCGTAAGGCTCTGATTCCCTGCCACGAGTCAGACTGACGGCAACAGGCCGCAAGCCGTCATGTGATCGGATAGTACGATTCAGAAATGGTACGGCTCACAGACTGCAACGCCCGCGATGGTGATCGACCGTCGCGGGCGTTGCTCGTTCAGGCGCTGGCCTTTTCACCACTGAGGGCTGGGCAGGTTCAGACGATGGTGACCGGCCTGCAGGCCGTGTTCGATGAAGCGACGATCCACCTCGAATTCGGCCTGGGCGAGAATCGCCTCCACCACCTTGTCGGCATGCTGTTGCAGCAGCACCAGATGGCCGTATTGCGCGCCCATCAGCGACAGGGTCTTCAACAGCTCCAGCAGGGCCAGACAGATCGAGAGGTCATCACGGCCATAATGCAGAATCGGAGTGATGGAGCGGTAGAGGAGGCTTGCGAAGGACTCCATCTGCCAGCTGACGCGAACGGACTTGTGATCATCCACGCAACAATTGCACAGCGGCACTGACATGCGCTCGCTGAGCAGCTCCGTCAGCTGGTGCATGCACAGCCGTGCCGTGCCGGGGTCATTGATGCCGGGCGACAGCGCCTTGATGGCGACTTCCATCAGCTGGGTCAGGCCGTGCTCGTGCAGGTCCTCGACGGACTCCCCATCCAGATAGCCAAGCGCGGCACGCAGGTTCTTGATCAACTCGGCCTGCTGTTCTTCATCGAGTTCTTCCCCAGCCGTCGCACCCTCTGGCAGGCCGTTGGGCCACTCGATGCGCATCAAGGGCATGCCGCTGACGATGAAGGCGCCCAGCGCGAAATCCAGATGCACCACCATGTCATGCTTGATGGCCAGCTGGCGCAGCGCCGAGAAGTCGACCTGCTGGATGTAGCCGCGCCGGCGTGCCCGCAGCAGTTGGCACTGGTCGTCGTCACGGCTGACCTCGCGCTCGCAGAAGCCATCGTCCCGATTGCGCTGACGTAGGCGCTCCAGCGAGAGGCGGGTGCGGCCGGACAGTCGCCGCGCGACGGCGTTGATCTGCACCGACTGCGAGACCTGATGGATGAAGTAGACGAACATCCCTAGGCAATTGACCATCATCAGCACGCCGAGATAGACCGCCAGCGAGCGCCACAGGGTCGGGGAGTCGCCCGTATTGGGCACCATCAGGTTGACCAGCAGGAACAGCAGGCTGCCCAGGTAGTGGCCGAGTACCAGCTGGTGGTGGCGCTCGGTCACCAGGCCCAGCAGCAGCTTGTGGGAGAACTGCGCGCCGGCCTGGGTGAGCACGCTCATCACCATGGTGAAACTGAAGACCATCAGCGAGATCAGGCCGCCGACCAACGCCGCCAGCAAGGTGCGCGGGGTGTCATGTTGCTTGAAGGTCAGTGCTTCGAAAAAGTCGCTATTGGGCAGCGAGGAAGGGTCCGGCAGCCCGGAGGGCATCACCGAGATCAGTCCCAGCAGGGTATAGACCATGGCCAGCATGCTGGGGAGATAGGCGATGCTGGTGGTCCAGGTTCGCAGCCACATGAGGGGTTGCTGTAGCCAGCGATTCATAGACGATTCCCGAGCGGATGGATTGGCAAGTTCCTGTTATGACGGCTCGCGCCGAGCACTGCAAGTCAGCGTGACGTGCTGGCAGGAGGGGGGCAGGAGGTGAGGAGGGGAGGAAAGAAGCAGAACAGGGCTGAACAAGGCGGACAGTGCGGGCAGAACCGAGCAGGGCAGACAAGAGCGGGCGGAACCGAACGAGGCGGACAGAGCGGGCAGACTGGAACGAACAGCAGGGCCCGATGGCAAGACGCCCCCACCGGTGACCGGTGAGGGCGTCTAGCGGCTTGCGTCGATCAGCGTGGCTGACCCCGCCGGCTCATCAGGCGTCGATACGCTTGTACTTCATGCGCTTGGGTGCATCGTTGCCGACACGCGCGTGATAGTCCGCTTCGTACTCGGTATAGCTGCCTTCGAAGAACACCACGTTGGAGTCACCCTCGTAGGCGAGGATGTGGGTCGCGATGCGATCCAGGAACCAGCGGTCGTGCGAGATGACCATCGCGCAGCCCGGGAAGGCCAGCAGGGCCTCTTCGAGGGCACGCAGGGTCTCGATGTCCAGGTCGTTGGACGGCTCATCCAGCAGCAGCACGTTGGCAGCCTGCTTCAGGGTCTGGGCCAGCTGCAGACGGCCACGCTCACCACCGGACAGATCAGACAGACGCTTCTGCTGGTCAGTGCCCTTGAAGTTGAAGCGGCCGACATAGGCGCGCGACGAGACTTCATGACCATTGATGTTGAGCATGTCCTGACCGCCGGAGACAGCTTCCCAGACGGTCTGATTGTCTTCCAGGCCATCACGCAGCTGCTCGACGTAGGCGACCTTGACGGTCTCGCCCAGCACGACTTCGCCGCTGTCCGGGGTGTCCTTGCCGGTCACCAGCTTGAACAGCGTGGACTTGCCCGCACCGTTGCCGCCGACGATACCGACGATGGCACCCTGTGGAATGGTGAAGGACAGATCATCGAACAGCAGCTTGTCGTCGAAACGCTTGGTGACGTTGTGCAGCTCGATGACCTTGTCGCCCAGGCGCGGTCCCGGCGGAATGTAGATCTCGTTGGTCTCGTTGCGCTTCTGGAAATCACCGGACTGCATTTCCTCGAAGCGGTTGAGACGCGCCTTGCTCTTGGCCTGACGGCCCTTGGGATTCTGACGAACCCACTCGAGCTCCTGCTGGATGGCCTTGTTGCGCGAGGCTTCCTGCTTGGCTTCCTGCTGCAGGCGAGCGTCCTTCTGCTCGAGCCACGAGGAATAGTTGCCTTCGAAGGGAATGCCCTGGCCACGGTCCAGCTCGAGAATCCAGCCGGCGACGTTGTCGAGGAAGTAGCGGTCGTGGGTGATGGCGACCACGGTGCCGGAGTAGTCGTGCAGGAAACGTTCCAGCCAGGCGACGGATTCGGCGTCCAGGTGGTTGGTCGGCTCGTCCAGCAGCAGCATGTCCGGGCTCGAGAGCAGCAGACGGCACAGTGCGACACGGCGGCGCTCACCCCCGGACAGCACGCCGACATTGGCATCCCACGGCGGCAGGCGCAGTGCTTCGGCGGCCACTTCCAGCTTGCGCTCGAGGTTGTGGGCGTCAGAGGCCTGGATCAGGTCTTCCAGCTTGGCCTGACGCGCGGCGAGGGCGTCGAAATCGGCGTCCGGCTCGGCGTAGGCGGCATAGACTTCATCAAGTTCGGTCTGGGCGTTCTTGATGTGAGCCAGGGATTCTTCCACGCACTCGCGCACGTTCTTGGAATCATCCAGTTCCGGCTCCTGGGGAAGGTAGCCGACATTCAGACCCGGCATGGGACGTGCTTCGCCGTTGTAGTCCTGATCGACGCCGGCCATGATGCGCAGCAGCGAGGACTTGCCCGAGCCGTTGAGACCGAGCACACCGATCTTGGCACCCGGGAAGAAGGACAGCGAGATGTCCTTGAGAATCTCGCGCTTCGGGGGAACGACCTTGCCCACCCGGTTCATGGTATAGACGTATTGCGCCATGGAATCCCAATTTGGTTGGAGAATGGAATGACGCGCAGATGATAGTGCCCGGCGTCACGCTTGGCCAGCCGGGCAGCCTGTGCCAGGCGAGCGCGGCGACTCACTGCATGACATTCCCTGTCCTGACGTCGACCCCTTCCATGGCCTGTCCGCTCCCTGGTATCCCTTCCCCTGCACGCCGCTGGTGGCAAGCTTACTCCTCTTCGCCCCAGTCACTGGCGTCGATCAGATCATCGTCGTCGGCTTCATCGTCCCAGCCTTCACGGATGGAGCGAGCCAGAGCGCGCTCCTCGAGCAGGGCTTCAAGACGTTGGCGGGAGTCATTGCGTTGTGGCTTGGCAGGTGAGCTGGAGGACGACAGCTCGAAGTCCACATCGGTGGGGCTGTCTTCGGCGAGTGCCGTGGCATCGATATCATCGAGGAATTGTTCACGGGCCATGGGCGGACCTCACGATCTTGGAACGACCTGCCCGATATCCAGCGCCTGGACTGGCCTGTGACACCGGGCACCGCCAGCGGCGATGCGCCGAAGGCTCTCTGGCTATATACCGCCCGTTGACGAGGATGACAAGCCTTTCGCTCAACCTGTCAGGGCTTTCGCCAACTGCCAAAGGCGAGAGGCCCACAACGACAACGCCCACCGGTGGGGTGGGCGTTGATGGTGCAATGCGGCACTGATTTTCAGTGACTGTTCTTCAGTGACCGTTCTTCACTCAGCGGCCTTGAGCGTCCGGCGCTCAGTTGGACTCGCTGGGATGCTCCGCGCGCAGGCGTTCCAGCTCTTCCTTGGCGGTCATCAGGCCGGTGACATCCTTCTGGACACCAACGAAATACTGCAGGTTGTCATGCTCATCGAAGACCGGTGTCATGGAAAGTTCATTCCAGAACAGGCTGCCATCCTTGCGATAGTTGCGCAGTATCTCGCGGCACGGGCGCTTGTCGCGCAGCGCGGCACGGATGTTGTCCAGCTGCGGCTGATCGCGGTCATCATTCTGCAGGAAGCGGCAATCGCGGTAGAGAATCTCGTCGGCGCTGTAACCGGTGAGGCGCTCGAAGCCCTGATTCACGTAGATCAGGATGTTCTCATCGCCTTCCTGTTCCGCCACCACGATGCCATCGTCCGAGGCATTCACGACTCTCTCGAGCAGCTCGGGGCTGATCATGTGGGGTCTTTTCATCTGACTCTGATCCTTGCGGCTTAAGAACCCGGCCCTGAAGACCGAGCCCGAGAGTACGGGTATAGGGTGCCTGTCCGTGTGCCCGGACATTCCAGCACCATGATCGGTTTCACTATGGCGGGGAGACGCGGCTTATGCAATCGCAGCCGCTAATGTGACAGGGCCCGACATCGTTGTCAGGCCCTGTCAGCGTGAGAGTCGATCAGATAGAGAAGGGGGAGAAAGGGGAGTAACAGGGGGGCCGTCATGCCTGCCCCGGATGTTCATTCGTCCTCCACCTCCGGCAGGCGCTGCGCGCAGAGCGCGGCACAGGCCGCGACGACCGCCAGAATCATCAGCAACCATTCACTGCCCAGCCACTGGGCGAGCCCGCCGATCAACAACCCCAGTACCAGCATAAGCACGCCGGTCAGGGTGTTGGAGAGCGCGACGTAGAGGGCGCGGTTGTCAGAGGTGGCGAGATCGACCACGTAGGTCTTGCGTCCCAGGCGGATACCGGCGTGGGCGATCACCAGCAGCCCGTAGACCAGCGCGTAGCTCCAGATGTTGTCGGCCAGCGCCTGTGGCCACCAGGCCATGCTGCCGGCCAGGGCGCAGCAGACGGCAGCGCCGGCCCCTGCGTTGCGCATCACGCGGCGGCTGGAGGTGTCGGCCAGCCTGCCCCAGATGGGGCTGGCCAGCATGCCGGCCAGTCCTGACACCACCACCAGCACGCCCAGTCCGCCCAGGCTCTCACCGCTCTGCTGCTGGCCGAGCAAGGCGATATACGGTAGTGCCAGCGCGCTTGAGAGCAGCAGGGCGCGTGCCAGATTGAAGTTGCGGAAGGCGGCGTCATGCTTGAGCTGGATGACCCCGTCGCGCACTGTCTCCCAGGCATTGGCGCCGCCGCTGGTGGCACCGCTGTCCTCGCGGATCATGGCGGCGCACAGGGCATTGAGTGTCCAGCCCAGCGCCGCGATGGCCATCAGTATCGCCAGCACCTGCTGCCCGGGCTGCTCGCCCAGCAGCATCAAGGCGACGCCGGCCAGCAGGGTCATCGCCCCCGCCACACTGCCACTCCAGCCCATCAGGCGCCCGCGGCGCTTCTTGGCGATGGTCTTGCCCAGCACGTCCTTGGTGGCGATGGAGGCCACCCCGCGCCCGAGCGACAGCAGGATCAACAGGATCAGTACCAGGCTGCCCGCGAGGGTGCCATCGAGTCCGTGACGCGTGGCGAAGTTGCCCTCGGCAAGCAGGCTGATCATCACCAGCCCCAGTGCCATCAGCGCCTGGATGGAGGCCCCGGCGACCCACACCCACTTGCGTTGCGGCAGTGGGCGAATGAAGCCTGCCACCAGCAGCTGAGGCAGCAGGGCGCCGGCCTCGCGAATCGGCACCAGCAGCCCCACCATCCACACCGGCGCCCCGATCAACCCCAATAGCCACGGCAGCACCAGCCGCGCACTGGCCATCTCGTCGGCCAGTTTGGTACCCAGCGAGGCCAGCAGATGACGCCAGAAATTGCCGGGTTGCTGGTGGCAGGCATCCTCGGAGATGTCCTTGCACATGCGCGAATCTTCATCGCCGGTCATGCGCTCGAAGAAGCGACTCTGACCGCTGCCCGACGGCCTCTCGTGGGCTTTGTCTGCAGACTCCCGCTCAGCCTCGCGGTCTTGAGCGTCTGACGGTGAGGAGGCCTCGGTAGAGGAAGACAGGGGTGACATGTGGCCAGGGCTCCGCTATCGGCGTCGTGTACGGGAAGTCGTGATGCAGATCACGCCCGTGCCGCCGGTTGAAGAAGGATCGATCGCAGTGCGACGTCAACTGAAGGAATGACTGCGCCGAGTATAGTTTATGTACAGTTTGTGTGTAGGTTTTGGTGTTGACCATTGCGCGACAGTGCAGTGAAGTGATCATTACATCATTGATTGGAGTAGGCACCACCATGGATCAGGCATCCACGCTGAAAGTCCGGATTCACTACTGCACCGGCTGCAACTGGCTGTTGCGTGCGGCCTGGTATGCACAGGAACTGCTGTCCACCTTCGGAGAAGACCTCGGTGAGGTGGCCTTGGCGCCGAGTCACGGGGGCCATTTCGAGGTGCTGTGCCAGGCCACCCCAGATTCGGAGTGGCTGGTACTGTGGGAGCGCAAGCGCGACGGCGGCTTCCCCGACAGTCGTGACCTCAAGCAGCGCGTGCGTGATGTGCTCGACCCTGAGCGCGATCTGGGCCATATCGACCGCGCCAGTCGTGAGCAGGGCTCGTAAGCAGCGCTTGTAAGCAGTGCTTGCAAGCAGCTCCGCTACGCCATGGGCGCGTTCACCACCACTTCTTGCGCTTGAGTAGCCACATCTGCATCGCCACCACGCCCAGCGTGATGCCGACGAAGGCAGCGAAGCCCCACTGGCTGTCGCTGCCCGGTATGCCACCGACGTTGACCCCCAGCAGGCCGGTGAGAAAGCCCAGCGGCAGGAAGACGGCGGTGATGACCGACAACAGATACATACGCTGGTTGAGCTGCTCGTTGTGCTCGCTCATGCGCTGTTCATGGATGATCAGCGCGCGCTCCTGCATGGCCTGGAAATCCTCCACGTAGCGCGACAGCTGGTTGGCGATCTCGCGCAGGTCCAGACGCGCCTGTTCATCGATCCACAACGGCCCCTGGGAGAGTTGTGCCAGACAGTCGCGCTGCGGCCCCATGAAGCGTCGCAGGGTGATCAGGGGGCGCCGCAGGCGGGTAATGTCATCGGGGTCGATCTCGACATCATTGAGCTGGTCTTCCTCGATGATGGCGAGCTGCTCATCGAGGCGATGGCTGAGCTCCGCCACGCGATCGACCAGCGCATCGCTGAGCATCGCCAGCAGCCAGGAGATGCTTTCCGCGCCCTGGCCGGCTTCCAGTTGCTCACGCACCTGAGTGATCGACTGGAATGGCCGGCGGCGCAGGGTGATCAGACGGGTCGGGCTCATCCACAGGCGCAGTGACAGCAGGTCCTCCGGCGCGGCGCCGGGATTGAGGTTGATGCCGCGCAGCGTGGTGACCATGCCGCCGCCGAAGCGCGCTACGCGCGGGCGGGTATCCAGCTCGGTCAGGGCCTCGATGCTCGGCTCATCCAGCTGGGCAAGGTCGTCCAGGTAGTCATTGACGTCGCCGCGGGTGTAATCGAGGTGCATCCAGATCAGCGCGTCGGGGTCCTGCCATTGCTCGCGCAGGCTGTCGTCATCGAGCAGGCTGGCGCCGCCCTTGCCATCCAGGCGATAGGCGCTGACCAGTGCCGTGGTCGGGGCATCTCCCGCAGAGGGCGCGGGTGCCGGCGAGGCTTGCGGATCGGTGGCATCAGTCATTCACGAAATTCCTTTTTGGTGGCGCGGCTTGCAGCAGCGGGCAGGGCACGCGATGCTCGAATGTCAGGCCGTGGGCATTGTCGGTGCCATCGCCATGACACTCATCGCCAGGAAGGCGATACCCGAAATGCGAGGAAGGATGCCATGAGTCAGGATAGGGAAGCCATGCTCTACGGTCTGGGCGCCGTGGCCTTGTGGTCGACGGTGGCGACCGCCTTCAAGCTGGCGCTTGAGCAGATGTCGCCGCTGGAGCTGGTATGGCTGGCGGCACTGGTGTCGTGGCTGTTGATCGGCGTGCTGATGTGGCGTCAGGGCAAGCTGCGCGAAGCGCTCACCACCGGCTGGCGCGGCGGCTGGCGTACGGCACTCTGGGCCGGACTGATGAATCCGGTCGGCTACTATCTGGTGCTGTTCGGCGCCTACGCGCGGCTGCCGGGCCAGGAGGCGATGGCGCTCAATTACACCTGGGCGCTGGCGATGGCCTTTCTCGCCGTGCCGATCCTCGCGCAGCGACTGACGCGCATCGATGTCGCGGCGGGGCTGATCGCCTACGCCGGTGTGTGGACCATCGCCACGCGAGGCGAGATATTCAATGTCGCCTTCGCCGACCCGCTGGGCGTCGGGCTGGCGCTGGGCTCGACCCTGCTGTGGGCGCTCTACTGGTTGCTCAATGCGCGTGACCCGCGCGCGCCGCTGGTCGCCCAGTGGCAGAACTTCAGCATCGCCTTGCCGGTGCTGACGCTGCTGGTGGCCTTCGGGCCGGGCTTCGGCAACTTCATCGGCGCAAGCGCCAACCCCCAGGCGCTGACGGCGGGCATCTATGTCGGCCTGTGCGAGATGGGTATCGCCTTCGTGCTCTGGCAGCTGGCGGTGCACAAGGTGTCGCGCACCGCCAAGGTCTCCAACCTGATCTTCCTGTCGCCGCCCATCTCATTGACGCTTCTGCACTTCATCGTCGGCGAGCCGATCCTGACCTCGACGCTGGCGGGGCTGGTGCTGATTCTGGCCGGACTCGGCCTGCAGCAGCTGCAGAAGGCGCCGGCGGAGCTGTCACAATCGACCTGAGCGAGCCGCGCCGTCAGCGCACCGCCCGCCACTCGCTCGTCAGTCGTCGGGCAGGATGAGGCGATCGGCATCCACCACGATCAGCGGGTCCGGGGTGCCGATCATCTTCTTGTCCTTGCCGGGGTAGTCGAGCTGACTGAGCACATGGCGCAGCGCGCCGATACGGGCCCGGCGCTTGTCGTCGGAGCGGATCAGCGTCCAGGGCGCATGATCGCTGTGCGTACGTGCGAACATCGCCTCGGCGGCATTGGTGTACTCATCCCATTTCTTCTGCGCCACGGCGTCCATCGGTGACAGCTTCCAGTGGGTCAGCGGGTCGGCGGCGCGCTTGGCGAAGCGGATCGATTGCTCCTCGCGGGACACCGAGAAGTACAGCTTGACCAGGTGCAGGCCATCCTCGACCCACAGGCGCTCCTGCTGGGGCACCTGCACCAGAAATCGTTCGACTTCTTCCGGCGTGGCGAAGCCCATCACCGCCTCGACCCCCGCGCGGTTGTACCAGCTGCGATCGAACAGCACGATTTCGCCACTGGTGGGGAAGCGCGAGACATAGCGCTGGAAATACCACTGGCCTTTTTCCGTCTCGTTGGGCTTGTCGAGGGCGACGATGCGCGCGAAACGCGGATTGAGATACTCCATGAAGCGCTTGATGGTGCCGCCCTTGCCGGCGGCGTCACGCCCCTCGAACACGATGGCCAGACGCCCGCCGCTGTCACGCAGCCAATGCTGCACCTTGAGCAGCTCGATCTGCAGCGCGCGCTTCTCGGCCTCATAGACCTTGCGCTTGAGGCGCTCGTCGTAGGGGTAGGCGTCACTGGAGACCGGCCCCAGCGTCATGCGCGGGGCATCGCCAGTGGCGTGCTTCTTGCTGGCCTTGCCCTTGGCGTCCTTGCGCTTGGCATCCCTGGCCTTCGAATGCGCCTTGCCGGCATCCGCCTTCCTGTTGTTGGATTTACTCATGGCAGTACTCCCTGTGAGGATGGGGCCTGGCCCCGACGACCGACGACCCGGGCTGATGACGTCAGCGCTGCAAGGCCTCATGGCCCAGATGGCCTGCCTGACAGGCACTGATCAGGCAGGCGCGGATTGTCATCTCGCGGCAAGGTAGGCGCATGCAAGCTGTCGTGACATGCGCCGCGCCTGATATTGATCACTCCGCTGACGCCGCTTGTTGCGCCAGTGGTGCGAGTGTCGGCCAGATGGTGTCGAGCAGCTGCGGTTGCGCCTTGGCGGTGGGGTGAATGCGGTCCTGCTGCATCAGCTTCTCGCTGGCTGGGGCCGTGGCGATGCCTTCGAGGATGAAGGGCACCAGCGGCACGGAATATTCGTCGGCCAGGTCCCGGTAGACCTGACGGAAGGCATCGGTGTAGGCCGGGCCGTAATTGGGCGGAATCTCGATGCCGAGCAGCACGGGCTGGGCATCGGCGTCCTCCACGGCCTCGATCATGCTGGCCAGATTGGCCTGCATGCGGGCGGGGGGCAGGCCACGCAGGCCGTCGTTGCCGCCCAGTTCGATCATCACCAGTGAAGGGTCGTGTCGCGCGAGCAGGGCCGGCAGACGGTTGAGGCCGCCTTCGGTCGTGTCGCCGCTGATGCTGGCATTGATGACCTCAGGCGCATCGCTGCCCAGGCTGTCCTCGAGGCGCTCGTCAAGCAGCGCGACCCAGCCCTGGCTGCTGTCGATGCCGTAGCCGGCCGAGATGGAGTCGCCGACCACCAGCCACGGGGCCGGCGCATCGGCCAGCGCCACCTGAGGCGTCAGCACGGCCACGAGGGCCAGTGCCGAACTGGCGAGGGCATTGCGCAGCCGCTTGAGTCCCGGCGTGTCGGGGGCTTTGCCACCGCGCGCCAGGCGCTGGGTGTCACGCCGATTCACTAGCCATTTCTGCATTCATCATCTCCATCATCTGCACACTATTCATACCCGTTTCGGGGTCTGGAGTTCGTGCCCACCCCGTTCTCTACCATAAGCGAGCAGACACGATGTCACATAACGCCTCCATTAACGACGCGACCCCTGCGTCGGATCAAACCTCGTCAGACGCGCAGGCCAGCGCAACGCCTGCGCCGGTGCTGGAAGTGAGCGGGCTGGCGCAGCGGGTGACCAGTGGCGAAGGGCGCCTGACCATCCTCGAGGACCTGGAGCTTGCCGTGCAGGCCGGAGAAAGCGTCGCCATCATCGGGGCCAGCGGTTCCGGCAAGTCGACGCTGCTGGGTCTGCTGGCGGGTCTGGACAGCCCGAGCGAGGGTGATATCCGCCTGTTCGGAAGCTCGCTTGCGGGGCTTGATGAGGATGGCCGTGCGGCGCTGCGCGCGGGGCAGGTCGGCTTCGTGTTCCAGAACTTCCAGCTGCTGCCGACGCTGACGGCGCTGGAGAACGTGCTGATGCCGCTGGAGCTGGCCCCGCAGGGCGATATCGAGGCGCAGGCGCGTGACTGGCTGACGCGGGTCGGGCTGGGAGAGCGACTCGATCACCTGCCGCGTCATCTGTCCGGCGGCGAGCAGCAGCGCGTGGCCATCGCGCGCGCCTTCGTCGCGGGGCCGGGGCTGGTGTTCGCCGATGAGCCGACCGGCAATCTGGATACCGCCACCGGCGAGCGCATCGCGGAGCTGCTGTTCACCCTCAACCGTGAGCGGGGTACCACGCTGATTCTGGTCACCCATGATTTGACGCTGGCCAGGCGCTGTGATCGCTGCCTGAATCTCGAGGCCGGCAAGCTGGTGGAGTGGAAGGATGAGGCGAGTGCGCCGGCCGTGGCGACGCCACAAGGAGGCGACGATGTCTGAGTCCCGGGTGTCTGACCGCGCGGCGACATCTTCCGCCAACGCGCAGCGCCCGCGTGGGGCGCGCCTGCCGCTGGCGCTGCGTGGCCTGCTGCGTGACCTGCGCGCCAGTGATGTGCGTGCGCTCTTTCTGGCGCTGATGCTGGCGGTCGCCGCGACCACCATGATCGGCTTCTTCCTGGACCGTCTCGACCGTGGGCTCAATCGCCAGGCGAGCCAGCTGCTCGGCGGGGACCTGGTGCTGGAGTCCAGCAACCCGCTCGACCCGCGTTTTGCCGAGGCCTTCCGCGCAGCGGGGCTTGAGATGTCGCCGCAGCTGGGCATGGTCTCGATGGCCTCGCACGGCGACAGCTTCGTGCTGTCGAGTCTCAAGGCGGTGTCGCCGGGCTATCCGCTCGCCGGCCGGGTGGAGCTGGAGTCGGATGCCACGGGCGAGGAGGCTCAGGCGCCAGGCACCAGTTCACGCGCGGAGATTCCGCCGCCGGGCGAGGCGTGGATCGTGCCGCGCCTGGCCATGGCGCTGTCGGCCGAGGTCGGCGATACCCTGACGGTCGGACGCAAGCAGCTCACCATCAGTGGCCTGATCACGCGTGAGCCTGATCAGCAGGGCGGCTTTTCCGAGTTCAGTCCGCGCCTGATGTTCAACATGGAAGATCTCGACGCCACCGGTCTGATCCAGCCCGGCTCGCGGATGGAATATCGCCTGCTGGCGGCGGGCGATCCGGCGGCGGTTCAGCAGGCGCGTGATGCCATCGCGCCGCTGCTGGCGAGTGCCGACAACGCCGAGGTGCGGCTCAAGGACGTGCGCGAAGACCGCCCGCGTCTGGGGCGCTCACTGGAGCGTGCCGACAAGTACCTGAGTCTGGCCGGGCTGGTGGCGGTGCTGCTGGCCGGGGTCGCGGTGGCGATGTCGACGCGCCGCTATGTGGAGCGGCATCTGGATAGCGCCGCACTGTGGCGCTGCTTCGGTGCCTCTCAGCGTCAACTGTCACGGCTGTTCGCGGCCCAGCTTGGCTGGTTGGCCCTGCTGGCGAGTACCGGGGGTGCGGTGCTGGGCCTGCTGGGGCAGATGGGGCTGGTGGCGCTGCTGGAGCGCTTCCTGCCGCTGGAGCTGCCCGCACCCGGGCCGCTGCCGCTGGCGTTAGGGATTCTGACGGCGCTGGCGGTACTGGTCGGCTTCGCCGGCCCGATGCTGCTGCGTCTGCGTCAGGTCAGTGCGCTCAAGGTGCTGCGGCGTGAACTGGCCCCGCTGCCTGCCTCGGCGTGGGTGGTGGTGGCGATCGCCAGTCTGGTGTTCGGCGCCCTGATGTGGCTTTACTCGGGTGACCTCATGCTGGCGGCCGGCCTGCTGGTCGGTGGCATCATCGCGCTGGGCCTGCTGATGGTTGTGGGGCAACTGCTGCTGTCGCTGATGCTCAAGGTGGTGGCGCGCATGCGCGGTCAGGGCGGCTGGAGCCGGCCGATTCGCCTCGCCGGCGGCATGCTGGCCAGGCGGCGCGGTGCCAGCCTCGGCCAGCTGGTCGCCTTTGCCGTGACCTTCGCGGCGATGGCGTTGATCGCGCTGGTACGCGGTGACCTGATCATCCGCTGGCAGGCGCAGATCCCGACCGATGCGCCCAATCACTTCGCGATCAATATCCAGCCCGGAGAGCAGCAGGCCTTCGGTGAGCAGCTGACCGCGATGGTGGATGAGCAGGCCGGTGACAGCCAGAGCGAGCTCTACCCGATGGTGCGTGGTCGTATCACGGCGCTCAAGGGCGAATCCCTGCTGGGACGCTCCCAGCAGCGCCTGCAGGCAGCCCAGTCGGATCAGCCGGCGGCAGGCGGCATGCAGGAAGGGCGCAGCGACGAGGGGGACGGTGAGCAGCAGGGCGTCCCGCAGCGTGAGCTGAACCTGACCTGGCATCGTGATCTGCCGGACCACAACCGCCTGTCGGCGGGCGAGTGGACGCCGATCAGTGACTTCGCCGATGCAGACAGCGAGGCGCGCAGTCGCCGCGCCGCCACTCAGGGTGTGCCGGTGTCGATGGAGGAGGAGCTTGCCGAGCGCATGGGGCTGGTCATCGGTGACAGCCTGTCGTTCACCATCGGCAGCGAGACCGTCAAGGCCCAGGTGGTCAATCTGCGCCATGTCGACTGGGACAGCTTCCTGCCCAACTTCTACGTCATCTTTCCGCCCGGCGCGCTCGAGAGCTTCGCCCACAGCTACATGACGGCGTTTCATCTCGAGGACGAGCGCAAGCTGGCGCCGCTGGTGCGCGACTACCCCAGCGTGTCGTTGATCAATATCGACGCCATCCTGACCCGTGTGCAGGAGCTGATCGCCCAGGTGTCGCGCGCGGTGGAGCTGATTCTGGGGCTGGTGCTGCTGGCGGGGGCCAGCGTGCTCTACGCGGCGCTGGTAGCCAGTCGTCCGGCACGTGAGCACGAAGGCGCGCTGTACAAGGTGTTCGGCGCCGGTCAGGGGCTGCTGGCCCGCCTGCAGGCCGCTGAGTTCGTGCTGCTCGGCCTGCTCAGTGGGCTGCTGGCGGCGATGCTCGCCGAAGGCGCGGCGGTCGGACTCTATTCCGGCTGGCTGGGGCTGCCGGTGGTGCTGCATCCGTGGCTGTGGGTGCTGCTGCCGCTGACGGGTGGCGTGCTGATCGGCGGGCTGGGCTTCTGGCTGTCGAGAGAAGTGAGGCGTCAGCCGCCGATGGCGGGGCTGCGCGCCCTGCAGTGAGCGCCATCAGGCCTCGTCATCGCAGCGCCGGATGATGGCACCTGACGACCTCAACCTGCGGCCTCATGATCGTTGTCTCGGTCATGGGGCCGTCTTGCGTTAACAATGATGCTGATTCATGTGAATCGGACCGCTGGCTGAGGTATCATGCTGGTCCTGATCTTACCCCCAGATGGCGAGCCGGCCGCGCCGGAATTCGCTGTCGTCATCACCCTTCAGGCGAGGACACCCGATGTTCACCCGTGACATGCAGATTGCCGGTTTTGATGATGCGCTCCTGAGCGCCATGGACGACGAAGTCGTTCGCCAGGAAGCTCACATCGAGCTGATCGCCTCCGAGAACTACGCCAGCCCCCGCGTCATCCAGGCGCAAGGCTCCCAGCTGACCAACAAGTACGCGGAAGGCTACCCGGGCAAGCGTTACTACGGCGGTTGCGAGTTCGTCGACAAGGTCGAGCAGCTGGCCATCGATCGTGCCTGCGAACTGTTCGGTGCCACCTACGCCAACGTTCAGCCGCACGCCGGTTCCCAGGCCAACAGTGCCGTCTTCCAGGCGCTGGTCTCGCCGGGTGACACCATTCTGGGCATGAGCCTGGACGCGGGGGGTCACCTGACTCACGGTGCACGTCCGAACTTCTCCGGCAAGCACTACAACGCCGTGCAGTACGGTCTGGGCGAGAACGGCCTGATCGACTACGCCGAAGTCGCGCGTCTGGCGCGTGAGCACAAGCCGAAGATGATCATCGCCGGCTTCTCCGCTTACTCCCAGATCATCGACTGGGCCGAGTTCCGCAAGATCGCCGACGAAGTGGGTGCCTACCTGCTGGTCGATATGGCCCACGTGGCCGGTCTGGTCGCCGCTGGCGTCTACCCGAGCCCGCTGCCCCACGCCCACGTCGTCACCACCACCACGCACAAGACCCTGCGCGGTCCGCGTGGCGGCCTGATCCTGTCCGCCGAAGGCAATGCCGACATCGAGAAGAAGCTGAACTCCGCTGTCTTCCCGGGCGGCCAGGGTGGTCCGCTGATGCACGTCATCGCGGCCAAGGCGGTCTGCTTCAAGGAAGCGATGGACCCGGCCTTCACCACTTACCAGAAGCAAGTGGTCAAGAACGCCAAGGCGATGGCGTCCGTGTTCCTGGAGCGCGGCTTCGAAGTCGTCTCCGGCGGCACCGAAGACCACCTGTTCCTGCTGTCTCTGGTCAAGCAGGGCCTGACCGGCAAGGACGCTGACGCTGCGCTGGGCCGTGCCCACATCACCGTCAACAAGAACGCCGTACCGGGTGACCCGCAGTCGCCGTTCGTCACCTCCGGTCTGCGTATCGGTACCCCGGCCGTCACCACGCGTGGCTTCCAGGAGCAGGAGTGTTTGGAACTGGCCGGCTGGATCTGCGATATCCTCGATGCGATGGTCGCCGGCGATTCCGCCGCTGCCGAAGCCGAGGTGCAGGCCAAGGTCTCCGCCGTCTGTGCACGTCTGCCGGTCTACGCCTGAGGCGTGACGAGGTGCCAGCCCGGCTGGCCCTCACCGTAGCAGTGCTGACAGAGGCGTAACGCTGTCATGCACCAGATAAGAAACGCCTGTCGCGCAAGCGGCAGGCGTTTTTTTGTGCCCGCACCACGGCCAGACGAGTCCGAGCGGTGTGGTGCGCAGCGGGGTGGGAGAGTGGTCAACCAGCGCTCAGAAAGATCAGCCTGTGCCCGGGAGCGGACGCGCTACGCTATTCTCGATGCCGGACACACTCTGCTCATCTTCGTGCAAGGAGGCTTTCATGGCCGTCATGCAGCACCATGCCTTTCTGATCCTGGTCGAGAACAGCGGCAATACCTCACTGAGCAGTCAGGGCAGCGGCGAGGTCCGCATTTCCGTCGCCACGCTGGGGACGCTGAGGGCGGCCGAGCGGCTGGTCAGTGAGCTGGTCGCCCAGGGCGTCAGCCAGATCGAGCTGTCGGCCAGCTTCGGCGCGGCAGGCGAGGCAGCGCTGAGAACGGTGGTGGCAGACAGCGGTGCCGAGCGTACGGTGTCGATCGGCCGCGTGCGATTCACGGCCTGACGCCAGCACACGGGGGAATTGCCAGTACCTGAATAGCCCTTTCGCAACAGGGATTTGCGTAAAGGTGTGACCAAAGTCGGGTCCCACCCTTGGTCTAGGGTGTCTTGTTGGCATGTCTGACATGGGCTATTCCTTGACGGACAAGAGCGCGCCGCGATGCATCCCATGAAGGATGTGCGCGAGCTACAAATGACGCGCCACGCCATCAAGGAACGTTCGATCATGACCACGCCTCCCACGAGTGCCGCTGGCGGCAGCCCGCGCACCAATGCCTCTTCTTCAACGCCCGTATCCACAGCGTCTGCCTCAGCTGGAGACACCTCGACCGCGCGTGTCGATGTCGCCGAATGGCTGGCGCAGGCCATCTTCGAGAATCGCTACCCGCCGGGCAGCCTGATTCCTCGTGAGCTGGACCTGTGTGATCAGCACGCCCAGAGCCGCGCCACCGTGCGCACCGCGATCCAGAGCCTGGTCAATGCCGGGATTCTCACCCGCACCACCGGCCAGGGCACCCGCGTCAATCCGCTCAGCGAGTGGCATCTGCTCGATCCGCGCGTGACCGGCTGGATGACGCGCTACGCGATGCCGCATCCGCAGCTGGCGCGGGACATCTACGCCTTCCGTATCTCCATCGAACCCTTCGTCGCCGCTCTGGCAGCCACCGAGGCCACCGCCCAGGACCTGTCCGCCATCGAGCAGGCCTACGACGGCATGGCCGCAGCGGTGCATGGCGGCAGCGCCATGGAGGAGTTCGACCGCGCCGATATCGCCTTCCACGACGCCATCTTCGCCGCGACCCACAACGTCATCTGGGCGCAGCTTGGCCATGTGCTCAAGCCGTCGATCAGCCTGCTGGTGGCGACTTCCAATCACAATGCCTCGGAGCTGGGTGACAGCCTCGGCCGTCATCGTGCGGTGATGGAGGCGATTCGTCTGCGCCAGCCCGATGCCGCCCACGCCGCGACCCTGCATGTGCTGGACCGCACTGGTCAGGACCTCGGGCTTGCCATGCCTGCGGCTTCTGAAAGCAGCCATCCTGCCGGGCGCGCCCAGGAACCGCTGGAGCTGCTGCGCCGCTTCGGCCAGCTGCCCAGCCTGTCTGCACCGCTATCAAGCGAGTGAACGTCACCTCGCGGCGTTTCGCCACGCCGGGAAGTGCCAGCACGTCTTCCACTGACCCTAGAACGTCATAACAACAAGCCAGGAGTTTCACCATGCCGCGTTCCACTATCTCGTCGCTCACCACTACCTCGCCGCGCACCACTGCCGCTCCCGCCCGTGTCACGCTCAAGGCGCTGGCTCTGTCCACCGCCGTGGCCGCCACGCTGATCGCCACACCGAGCTGGGCCGCCGAGTATGAATGGACCTTCCAGACCTCCGAGACGGCCGGGGAGCCGCAGTTCGAGGTCAAGAAGGCCTGGGCCGACAGCATCAAGACCATGTCGGATGGCCGTATCGCCATCGAGATCCTGCCGGTCAATGCCGTGGTGCAGGCCAACCAGACGCTGGACGCCGTCAGCGCCGGCATCCTGCAGGGCCATCTGACCGATCCGTCCTACTTCTCGGGCCAGAATCCGGCCTTCGGCATGCTGGGCAACCTGGTGGGTGCCTGGGGTGACCCGCTGGAATATCTCGAGTACATGCAGCACGGCGGCGGTGAGGAGCTCTACAACGAGCTGGTCGAGCCCTACGGCGTGCACCTGATCGGCGCGGGCGCCACCGGGCTTGAGTCCTTTGTCTCCAAGAAGCCGGTACGCACCGTCGATGACCTCAAGGGCCTCAAGGTGCGTGCTCCGGAAGGCATGGTCTACAACATCTTCCAGAAGGCCGGCGCGGCGCCCGTCAACCTGCCGGGCTCCGAGGTCTACACCGGTCTGGAGAAGGGCGTGATCGACGCGGCGGATTACACCGTCTTCGCCACCAATGATGACCAGGGGCTGCACAGCTTCGCCAAGTACCCGTCCTATCCGGGCTTCCACTCCTTGCCGATGGTGGCGGTGTCGATGAACAAGGGCATCTGGGACGGCCTGCCGGCGGATCTCAAGGCGATCATGGAGACCGCCACCGACGCGATGGCCTACGACATGGTCTTCACCCTCAAGGCGCGTGACATCAAGGCGGTGAGCGCGGCGCGTGCCAATCCGGATATCGAGGTGATCGACATGGCGCCGGAGGAGCGCGCCAAGTTCCGTCGCATCGCGCAGCAGGAGTGGAAGGTGTGGGCCGAGAAGAATGAGCTGACCGGCAAGGTCTACGAGTCCGTGGTCAGCTTCCTGACCGACCGCAACCTGATGTGAGCCGGCTGGCGCGCGGGATGGGCGCCAGCCGCCGTGTGGCAAGAGGCATCAGCTAACCACGCTTTTGGCGACACGATCGCAGAACGATAAAGACGCGGGAGATCAAGGTCGGCGTGCTCACTGGGCGCGCCGATTCTCCTTGAGGCAGCGAGTCAGCAAGGAATTCGATATGGCAGAACATGATGTGGCGTCGCCGGGGCTACCCGAGGCGTCGGATGACCACGACCCGAATCTGGGCACGCGGACGCCGCTGGACCGCCTGGTGGGCAAGGGCACGCGCGCCGCGGCGTGGCTGGTATTGCTGGCGATGGCGATCAGCGTGTTCGAGGTGGTGATGCGCTACGGCCTCGATTCGCCGACCTCCTGGGTGCACGAGACGGTGATCTTCCTGGTCGCGACCAGCTTCGCGCTGGGCGGCCCGGCAGCCCTGGCCAACAATCGCCATATTCGCGTGCGTGTGCTCTACGACCTGGTCGGCACGCGCTTTCGCTACGTGCTGGACTGTTTCAATGACGTGATGACGTTCGTCTTCTGTCTGGCGATGAGCTATGCGGGCTGGGTGATGTTCTGGCGTGCCTCGCACAGTCCGCTGGGCGAGTGGCAGCTGGAGCGATCCGGTACCTCATGGAATCCGCCGTTTCCGGCGCTGACCAAGGGCGTGATCCTGTTCGCGCTGGCGGTGATGACCCTGCAGGCGCTGTGGCATCTCTACCAGACCTTCTTCTCGCCCCGCCCGCCCGAGGGTGGCAGTGAGGGAAGTGGCGCATCCGACGCCACTCCCGATGACGCTCCCGACGCCACAGTTGACCACAAGGAGCCGCGCTGATGGATATCGCAACGGCTACGATGCTGCTGGTCGGCGGCATCTTCGCGCTGCTGGTCACCGGCCTGCCGCTGGCCTTCGTCACCGGCCTGGTCGCGCTGGCCTACACCTTCGGCTGGTTCGGACCGATGGCGCTGCCGCTGGTCACCAGTCGTGTCTATGGCTTCGTCACCGAGTATTCGCTGGTGGCGGTGCCGATGTTCGTGTTGATGGCCTCGCTGCTCGATCGCTCAGGCATCGCCAAGGACCTGTTCAATGCCATGCGCGTGATGGCGGGGCGCCTGCCCGGCGGCGTGGCGATCCAGACCATCGTGGTGGCGTTCTTCCTCGCCGCGATGTCCGGCATCATCGGCGGCGAGATCGTGCTGCTTGGGATTCTGGCGCTGCCGCAGATGCTCAGACTCGGCTACGACAAGCACATCGCCATCGGCGTGGTGTGTGCCGGCGGCTCGCTGGGCACCATGATGCCGCCCTCCATCGTGCTGATCATCTATGGCCTGATCGCCAACCAGTCGATCGCGGACCTGTTCACCGCGGCGATCACCCCGGCCATCGTGCTGATGGCAAGCTACATCATCTACGTGCTGATCCGCTGTCTGCGCAACCCTTCGCTGGGGCCGGTGATGCCCGAGGAGGAGCGCCGCGCCAGCTTCCAGAGCAAGCGTGAGCTGCTCAAGGCCATCGGCGTGCCGGCAGTCATCGCGGGGCTGGTGCTGGGCTCCATCTACGGTGGCGTGGCCTCGGTGACCGAAGCCGCGGCGATGGGCAGCTTCGGCGTGCTGGTGGCGGTGATGCTGCGCGGCGAGTTCTCCATCACCCTGATGCAGCGTGCGCTGTCCCAGACCATGAACACCTGCGGCATGATCATCTGGATCGGTATCGGCGCGGCGGCACTGGTCGGGGTCTACAACCTGATGGGCGGCAACCGCTTCGTGTCGAGCATGATTCTCGGCCTGGATATCCCGCCGCTGGCGATCATCATGGTGATGATGGCGATCCTGCTGCTGCTGGGGCTGTTCCTCGACTGGATCGGCATCGCGATGCTGACCCTGCCGATCTTCGTGCCGATCATCGTTCAGCTCGGCTACGACCCGGTATGGTTCGGTGTGCTGTTCGCGGTCAACATGCAGGTGTCCTTCCTGTCGCCACCCTTCGGGCCTGCCGCCTTCTATCTGAAAGGCGTGGCACCGGAAGGCATCAGTCTCAAGGATATCTTCGTCTCGCTGCTGCCGTTCATCGCCATCCAGCTGTGCGTGCTGGCGATGTTGCTGCTGTGGCCGCAACTGTCGCTGTGGCTGGTCTAGGCTCAATAGACGTTGCCCGCTTGCCCAAGACTCGACGCCCTCGCAGATGCGAGGGCGTCGTCGTTGATGACGAAAGATTTGCTTCGTCGTGTGGCGAGGCATCATGCAAGGCAGGCTTTGTGCTCTTTTATGGTGCAAATGAACGGGCACGCAAACACAGTCACGGTGAGAAGGGTCAGGCTGTCATGGCAGCTGCACCATCTTGGCACATTCCCTGCAATGCTCTTGCAATGCCTGTCCGGTGCCACGAGATCCTGTCGAGGTGACCCCCGACACGCTGCAGCACTTCACGAGGAGAGTTCACATGTCAGAGACTCAAGCACCGCTGTTGTTGCTGACCGATCTGGATGGCTCGCTGCTGGATCACCACGATTACTCGCCGGGGCCGGCGCGCAGCTGGCTGACCCGCCTGCGCGCGCGCGGTGCCTGGGTCGTCCCCAACACCTCCAAGACGGCGGCCGAACTGGCACCGCTGATGGACTCGCTGGGCTTGGCGGGCCAGCCGTGGATCGCCGAGAACGGCGGCGTGGTGGCGCTGCCGGCCGATTGGCTGAGCGCCTACCCGCTGGAAGAGGCCAGCGCCCCGGACGCACACGGCCTGTGTCGTATCGCGGTGGCGATGCCCCGCGACAGGATTCTCGCGGTGCTCTCGGCGCTGAGCGAGGAATTCGCCTTCGAGGGCTTCGCCTCGATGTCGGTGGCGAGAATCAGTGAGTTGACGGGGCTGGGGGAGGGCGACGCGGCCCTGGCGGGACAGCGTGATGCCAGTGAACCGCTGGTGTGGCGCGACGCGCCGGAGCGTCTCGAGGACTTTCGCATGCGTCTGGCCGGCCATGGCCTCAAGCTGACACGTGGTGGGCGCTTTCACCATGTGACCGGGGACAGCGACAAGGGCGTGGCAGCGCGCTATCTGATCGCCCGCTACCGGCTCTGCGAGCGGGTGCGTCCCTGGACGCTGGGCTTCGGTGATGGCGCCAATGACCTGCCACTGCTGGCCGCCGTCGACAACGCTGTGCTGATCCCCGGCGTCGGTAATACCTCTCAGCGTGATCGGGAGCTTGCCGATTATCCGCTACTGGCGGATGAGCGCCGCTGTTTTCGCGCCAATCTCCCCGGACCGCAGGGATGGGTCGAGGGATTGCGTCACTGGCTGGCCAATGGCCAGCCGGAAGAATGGACATCCAGAGGTCTGGGCGCCTGACGCCTGCCTGATGCGTGTCTTCGGCATGACAAGGAGCTGACATGAGCGATTTTTACCAGAATGGCATCATCACCAACTTCCATAACCTGACCGATCGTCCGGTGGAAGATCTCGAAGCGGACCTGATGCGCTTCTCCCGCAAGCGACCGATGAGCCTGATTCTGCCGTCGCTGTATTCCGAGCTGGAAGGCCCGGCGCTCAAGCATATCGTCGAGGAGCTGGCCCAAGTGCCCTACCTCAGCGAGATCGTGATCGGGCTGGACCGCGCCGACCGTGACCAGTTCGAGCATGCCAAGGAGTTCTTCTCACATCTGCCGCAGCATCACCGCATCCTGTGGAACGATGGCCCGCGTCTGCGGGCACTGGATGAGGAGCTGACCGAGCATGGCCTGGCGCCGATGGAGGCCGGCAAGGGGCGCAATGTCTGGTACTGCTCAGGCTATGTGCAGGCCTCGGGCATCGCCGAGGCGGTGGCACTGCATGACTGCGATATCGTCACCTATGATCGCGGCCTGCTGGCGCGCCTGATCTACCCGGTGGCCCATCCGCAGTTCAACTACGAGTTCTGCAAGGGCTACTACTCGCGCATCGCCCAGGGCAAGCTGAACGGCCGCGTGGCGCGCCTGATGGTCACGCCGCTGATCCGTGCGCTCAAGAAGGTCTATGGCCCGCTGCCGTACCTGGATTATCTCGACAGCTATCGCTATCCGCTGTCCGGCGAGTTCTCGATGCGCACCGACGTGCTGGCGGACATCCGCATTCCCAGTGACTGGGGGCTGGAGATCGGCGTGCTGTCCGAGGTCCACCGCAACTATTCCACCAAGCGTCTTTGTCAGGTGGATATCGCCGATGCCTACGATCACAAGCACCAGCCACTGTCCGAGGAAGATGCGCTGGGCGGCTTGAATCGCATGAGTCTGGACATCGCCAAGGCCATGTATCGCAAGCTGGCCACGCTGGGCGTGGAGATGCACGGCGAGACCTTCCGCACCATCAAGGCCACCTACTACCGTATCGCGCTGGACCTGATCGAGACCTACTACAACGATGCCGTCATGAATGGCCTGACGGTGGACCGCCACAGCGAGGAAGCGGCGGTGGAGCTGTTCGCCTCCAACATCATGGATGCCGGCAGCGCCTTCCTCGACAATCCGCGCGACAAGCCCTTCATCCCGAGCTGGAACCGGGTGCAGTCAGCCGTGCCGGACCTGCTCGAGCGCATGCACGAAGCGGTGGAGCTGGACAACCAGTAAGGCTCGCGGCGGGAAACAGCAAGACCAACGACAACGGGGCTGCCAGTGGCAGCCCCGTTGTCGTTGGCAGGAGGAGAAAAAGAGGGCGTCAGACGACCTCGATGGCCGGCGGGCGTACGGCTTGCTCCATCAGCCAGGCCGCCTGATAGGGACGGCGAGCCATGGTGGGGTCGTAGGTCTTGTCATGGCACAGGTGGTCGGTCAGCGCGACGCCTTGCCAGCTTTCCGGCAGCGGCAGCACGCGCGGCTGATCGGTGACATTGAGGGCGAACAGCAGGCGGCGCCCTTCATGGGTGACGCGCTCGAAGACGAAGAAATCCGGGCCGACATCGAAGACATTCTGGTCGGCATCCGGGTGGAAGCAGGGTTCGTTGCGGCGCAGTGCCATGCGGCGCTTGAGGGCGTGGAATACCTCATGGGTCGCGGTGTTGGGGCTTGCCAGCAGAGCTTCCAGTTCATCGCGCTGCCATTTGCGGCGGTTGATGGCGCGCAGATGGCCATCGCGCTCGACGCCTTCCTGGTGGTTGGGGGTCGCGGTCAGCGAGTGGATGTATAGCCCCGGGATGCCCTGCAGGCTCAGCATCAGGGTCTGACTGGCGATGAAGCGCTCGATCTGCCACGGGTCCTGGCCGCGCCGCGTGCCCTTGAGCGCATCGAAGTAGCTGATGTTGAGCTCATAGGGGGTGTCGGCGCGCCCGGGGTTGGCGCGCATGCTGACGTAGCCACCGAAGTCATGCACCAGTCGCACCAGGGTGTCGCGCTCGTGGTCGGGCAGCAGGCCCTCAAGGGCGCGAACGCCGATACCGTCGTGACTGGCGGTGAAGTTGAAGTAGCTGCAGCCGGAAGGCAGGGACGGCAGGCTGGTGGCCCACTGGGTCAGGGCGCTGGCATCGCCGGAGGTCAGGGTGTGCAGCGTCAGCGGCGGCAATGTGAACTGATAGATCAGGTGCGCTTCATCGGCCTGGGCGCTGCCCTCGATGGCGGTGAGGTCGTGCTGTGACAGACGATCGAGCCCGAAGTAGGACATGTTCTCGGCGTGGGGCACGTTGGTCTCGGTGATCAGCAGGCTGCCCGGCGCCAGATGGTCGACGATGGCGCGCAGCAGGCGCACCACGGCGTGTGTCTCCGGCAGGTGGATGCAGGAGGTGCCCTGGCGTTTCCACAGGAAGGCCACTGCATCGAGGCGGATGATGCCCGCGCCCTGCTCGAGGTAGTAAAGCAGTATGCCGATGAATTCGAGCAGCACATCGGGATTGGCGAAGTTCAGGTCGATCTGGTCATCGGAGAAGGTTGCCCAAAGATGGCGCAGGCCACGACGGGTATGCACCGGCGTGAGCAGGGCAGACGGGCGCGGGCGCACGACCTCGGAGACATCGGTGTCGGGGTCCATCTCGATGAAGTAGTCGCGGCCGGGCTGCACGCCGGCCAGATAATCGGCGAACCACAGTGACTCGCGCGAGCAGTGATTGATGACCAGGTCTGCCATCAGGTCGCGCTGCTCGCTCAGGCGCCGGATGTCCTGCCAGTCGCCGAGGACCGGATTGACCTCGCGATAGTGGATGACGCTGAAGCCGTCATCGCTGCTCCATGGGAAGAAGGGCAGCACGTGGACACCGGACAGGCTGTCGTCCAGTCGGCTGGCGAGGAAGTCGTGCAGGGTCGCCAGTGGCGCCTCGCCTTCCTGCTGCAGGCTGTCGCCGTAGGTGATCAGCCACTGGTCGCGCTCGCTCCAGAGCGGCTCGCCTTCCGGTACGCGGGGGGTGAGGCGCGTGCGATGGAAATCCAGCACCGTCTCCAGGCGTCTGAGGACTTCCTCATGACGCTGTGGGTAGATCTCGGCGAGCAGGCGTGTGGCATGCGCTTGGAAATCAGCTTGCGAGAGACGTTTGGCGGGAGAGACTCTGGCGCGTGGCCTGGCGCTGCCCTCGCTCGGCGCAGGATCGGAGGCAGTGGATGTCGAGTGATCGGGAGATGACGTATCGGACATGGGCAATCCTCGTGGCAGCAAAAGCGGTCAGACTCTGCCTCGTGAGCCGCAATGGGCAGAGCGTGTCGCGGGTGATCTTCGGGAAGCCCGCCGGCGCAATCCTGCGGGGCCGGTGGCAAGACTGGAAATCACATATCAGATGAAGTCGGCTGGCCGTCGTTTGGTGAAATCCCTGAATCGCGCATCGCTCAGCGGCGCCCGTGGGTGACGGCCTGGCGCCTTTACTCATGAGTCATGCACGCCTCGGGCCAGATTCGTCAAGCCTGCAAGGCAGGACGGCCAGCCTGCATGTGCCGGCTGGCCGTCCTGTCTGGCGTCATGTGGCCTGCGGCCAGCTGACGCCACTGCGCTTCATGACATGCTTTACTTGCGCAGCACGCGATACAGAATCAGCAGAATGACGGCGCCGAGCACGGCGATGACAAAGCTGGCCAGATTGAATCCCGTCACTTCACCGAAGCCCATCAGGGTGCCGACCCAGCCACCGACCACGGCACCCAGGATGCCGATGATGCTGGTGACGATGATGCCACCCGGGTCCTTGCCGGGCACGATCACCTTGGCGATGATGCCGGCAATAAGACCGAATATGATCCATGCAATGATTCCCATGTCGCAGCTCCTTGCGTCATCGTGATCAATCTCGCGGCAGAGATCATCCGCCGCCAGTCGTGAAAGGATTTCACGGCTCGGGCAAGCGTCCTTGTGAGGCGCTGCACCCTGATGTCATCTTTCGGTTATCGGGCGGGGATTTCAAGCCTGCCGGGCAGGTTGATTGACGCTTTCGCCGCGGTGTCCGCCACCCGGGGCGACAATGCAGGAAACCCCTGTCGCCCCTTGGGCGCTCCCCAAGGCTAGTTCAGTCATGTCGAGGCTGACATAGGCTCCCGTGGCGGGGCCTTAACGGTTACAATACCCGCCATTCGCTGTCATTCGGCTGCGCTGCGCCACTTCCTCGCTGTGCTTCGCGCGAGGCCGCAGCCACCTCGCACCCAAGCAGGCTCTCCAACATGCACTGTCCCTTCTGTGGAACTCATGAAACCAAGGTCACGGATTCCCGACTGGTGGTCGAGGGTGACCAGGTGCGGCGGCGTCGCCAGTGCGCGGCCTGCGGTGAGCGTTTCACGACCTACGAAACGGCGGAGCTGGTCATGCCGCGCGTGGTCAAGGGCGACGGTTCGCGTGAGAGCTTCGATGAGCACAAGCTGCGTGCCGGCATGCTGCGCGCGCTGGAAAAGCGCCCGGTTTCTTCCGAGCTGATCGAGGCCGCGGTGGAGCGCATTCGTCAGCGTCTGCGTGCCACCGGCGAGCGTGAGATCGAGGCGCGGCGCATCGGTGATGAGGTCATGCAGCAGCTCAAGCGGCTGGATCAGGTCGCCTATATCCGCTTCGCTTCGGTCTATCGTCGCTTCCAGGATCTTGATGAGTTCCGCGCCGAGATCGACCGTCTCGCCCAGGAGCCCAGCTTCCTGCCGGGCGAGGAAGACGCGCGGCCCTGATGTCTCGACACGGTCATCCTTGCAGATGACCTCGAGGCCTGCGCCTGCTGGTCCTGTCGCGTCACGCTGCGTGGCTCAGACCTCAGGCCTCAGGCCTCAGGCATCGAAGTATTGACCACCGCCTGGGCTACGCCTGACCTTCTCTCGTTTCACGCCAAGGTATCGCATGTCTCTTTCTCCTCATGCTTCTCATGCTCCCCGTGACAGCCATTCTCGTGACAGCCACTCTCGCGACCGCAGTGCTCCCTCGGCGCGTGATGCGCGCCACATGGCCCACGCCCTGCGCCTGGCGCGACTGGGCAGCTACACGACGCAGCCCAATCCGCGTGTCGGTTGTGTGCTGGTTGAGGCCGAGACCGACGAGGTGATCGCGAGCGGCTTTCACGTGCGTGCCGGGGAAGGGCATGCCGAGGTCAATGCGCTGGCAGAGGCGGGCGAGCGCGCGCTGGGCTGCGTGGCCTATGTGACGTTGGAGCCCTGCTCCCACACCGGGCGTACCGGCCCTTGCTCGCTGGCGCTGATCGCGGCGGGCGTCTCGCGGGTGGTGATCGCGATGCGTGATCCGAACCCGCAGGTCGCCGGGCGCGGCATCGCGCTGCTACAGGGCGCGGGCATCGCGGTGACGGTCGGGGTGATGGAGCAGGAGGCGCGAGCGCTCAACCCCGGCTTCCTGTCCCGCATGGAGCGCGGTCGGCCCTTCGTGCGCCTCAAGCAGGCCATGAGTCTGGACGGGCGCACGGCGATGGCTTCCGGCGAATCCCAGTGGATCACCGGCCCCGAAGCGCGCAGTGCCGTGCAGCGTCTGCGTGCGCGCTCCAGCGTGGTGATGAGCGGCATCGAGTCGGTCATCTTCGATGATTCGCGCCTCAATGTGCGCGCCGACCAGCTCGGGCTCGAAGACCATCCGCTGGGGCTCGAGGCGCTGGTGGCGCGTCAGCCGTTGCGCGTGGTGGTGGACAGCCATCTGCGTCTGCCGCTGGCGGCGCGCATTCTGGCGCAATCCGGTCGTACGCTGCTGGTATGTGTCGCGGATGAGACAGCGGCGCTGGCTGAGCGACGTACCTTGTTGGAGGCGGCCGGTGCCGAAGTGTTGGCGCTGCCGGCCGGCGCGGATGGCCGCGTGGACCTCGAGGCCCTGCTGCGCTATCTGGCCGAGCACGAGCAGGCCAACGAAGTGCTGCTGGAAACCGGTGCGGTGCTGGCCGGGGCCATGATTAATGCGGGGCTGGTCGATGAGATGCAGCTCTTCATGGCACCGACGCTGCTGGGCGGCGAGGCTCGCCCGCTGCTAGCGCTGCCGGGGCTGGATCACATGGCGCAGCAGCGCCGGGTCGAGATTCGCGATATCCGGGCGGTGGGGCGTGATTGGCGCATCACCGCAGTGCCAGTAGCATCGCCAGACCCGCAGGAGAGCGGCGACTGATTTCTTCTTGTCACGCAAGCACTTGCCGCCGTCTGGCGACAGCGGCGTCGCTGGGTGCTGGCGCAAAACGGGGTGGCGGGGTACCCTGACGCCCGACTTTTTGATAATACGCGTGGGCCCGGCATGGGCCGGCGCAGCCCGTAAAGTGGAGCAAGCATGGCGCTATCAGGCATCGCAGCACTCGTCGAGGATATCCGGCAAGGCAAGATGGTCATCCTCATGGATGACGAGGATCGTGAGAATGAAGGCGACATCATCATCGCCGCGGAAGCCGTGACAGCCGAGCACATCAACTTCATGGCACGCCACGCGCGTGGCTTGATCTGCATGCCGATGTCGCGTGAGCATTGCGAACAGCTCCAGCTGCCACTGATGGTTCAGGCCAACGGTTCCGGCTTCGGCACCAAGTTCACGCTCTCCATCGAGGCCACCGAAGGCGTCACCACCGGCATCTCGGCGGCTGACCGCGCCCGTACCGTGCAGGCTGCCGCCGCGCGCAATGCGCGCCCGCAGGACATCGTCCAGCCGGGGCACATCTTCCCGCTGATGGCGGAACCGGGTGGCGTGCTGCGTCGTGCCGGCCATACCGAGGCGGCCTGTGACCTGGCGTCCATGGCGGGCTTTGGCGCGACCGGCGTGATCTGTGAGGTCATGAACGACGACGGCAGCATGGCGCGTCGTGAAGAGCTCGAGCGCTTCGCCGCCGAGCACGACCTCAAGGTCGGTACCATTGCGGATCTGATCGAATATCGCATCCACAATGAGCAGACCGTGGAAGTGCTGGACAGCGAGCAGGTCGAGACCGCCTTCGGCGAGCTGACGCTGCACTGCTTCAGCGATCGCATCCAGGGCCGTCACCACCTGGCGCTGGTCAAGGGCACGCCGGACGCCGAGTCTCTGACCACCGTACGCGTGCACGTGCAGGACCCGATGCGCGACCTGCTGACCCTGCGTCAGCCGGGCAGCAGCAGCTGGGCGCTCAATGATGCGCTCGCCGAAGTCGCCGCCGCCGATGCCGGCGTGCTGGTACTGCTGGACACCGGCAGTGACGCGATGGATTACAAGGATCGTCTCGATGTCTTCCTCGGACGACGTCGTACGCCGCGCACCAACGAATCCGATGGTGCGGGCAATTATCTGACCACCGGTACCGGTGCCCAGATCCTTCGGGATCTCGGTGTCGGCCGGATGCGTCTGCTAAGCTCGCCGTGGAAGTTCTCTGCCCTGTCCGGGTTTGGCCTCGAAGTGGTCGAACTGGTCGGCAGTGATGACACGGCAGGCGAGACAGGCGCAGACGCCGCGGGCGCGTAAGCGCTTCGGCACCCCAAATGGCGGGGGAGGTCGCGCAATTCTGGCGGCCTTCCCCGGTATGATTGATATCCCCGCCCCGGTTCTCCGGGGCGCTAGCATTGTGGACTGACCATGCAACCGATTGCTCAACTCGAAGGCACTTTCACCAATGTCGATGGCCGTTACGTCATCGTCGTCGGGCGTTTCAACCACCATGTCGTCGACAGCCTGGTGGAAGGCGCGGTCGATTCTCTCGTACGCCACGGCGTCGATGAGGAAAACATCGACCTGATCCACGTGCCGGGTGCCTGGGAAATTCCGCTGGCCGTCAAGGCCGTGCTGGCCAAGGTCAAGCCGCACGCCGTCATTACGCTGGGCGCGGTGATCCGCGGTGGTACGCCGCACTTCGAATATGTCGCCGGTGAGTGCAACTCCGCGCTGTCGCGTCTGCAGCTCGAATTCGACACCCCGGTCGCCAATGGCGTGCTGACGGTGAATTCCATCGAGCAGGCCATCGAGCGTGCCGGCACCAAGGCTGGCAACAAGGGTACCGAAGCGGCCATGGCGGCGATGGAAATGGTCTCCCTGCTCAAGGCCATGGGAGGTGACGCGTGAGCGAACGCAAGGAACGTACCGAGCGCGAGCCGTCCAAGCAGCAGCAGGCGCGTCGCGCCGCTCGCGAGCTGGCCGTGCAGGGCATCTACCAGTGGCAGATGACCGGCAAGAACATGACCACCATCGAAGCCGAGTTCCGTGGTCAAAAGGTCGACGATGACGTCGAGCTGCACGAAAACTGGGTCGAGGTGATGCGCATCGCCGACCAGGCCCTGTTCCACGAACTGCTGCACAACGTGCCGCGCTTCCAGAAAGAACTGGATGCCAGCATCAGCCCGCTGCTCGACCGTCGCCTGCAGGATCTCGACGAGATCGAGCTGGCCATCCTGCGTCTGGGCGCCTACGAGCTGTCCAAGCGCATGGAAGTGCCGTATCGCGTGGCGATCAACGAAGGGGTCGAACTGGCCAAGACCTTCGGTGCCACCGACGGGCACAAGTACGTCAACGGGATCCTCGACAAGCTGGCAGTCAAGCTGCGCAGTGCCGAGGTGACCCAGGCCCGCCTGCGCTGACATGCCAGGTGAATTCGAGCTGATTGCCCGCTACTTCCAGCGCGATCTGTCCGGGGCACCGGGCGTGTTGCTGGGGCCGGGTGACGACTGTGCACTTCTTGCCGCCAGTGATGGCATGCAGATGGCGGTCAGTGTCGATACCTCGGTGGCGGGGGTGCACTTCCCGCCGGATGCGCCTGCGGCGTCCATTGGCCATCGCGCCCTGGCCGTGAATCTGTCTGATCTGGCGGCGATGGGCGCGACCCCGCGCTGGGCGTTGCTGGCCCTGACGTTGCCGGACGTGGATGAAGACTGGCTGCATGGTTTTGCGGCCGGTTTCCACGCGCTGGCGGATCGCTACGGCATCGCGCTGGTAGGCGGCGACGTCACGCGCGGCCCGCTCTCCATCACGATCACCGTGCATGGCGAGCTGCCGTGCGTGCTCGAGCCTGCCCAGCAGGCCGACAGCGTGACCCGCCCGATTCTGCGGCGTGACGGCGCCTGTGAGGGGGATCTCATCGCGGTCACCGGCCTGCCGGGGCTGGCGCATGCTGGCCTCAAGGCCTGGCAGGGAGGCGTACGCGATGTGCTGAATCCTTGCCTGGCGGCCTACCTGCGACCAGAACCGCGGGTCGATGCGGGGCTGGCGCTGCGTGAGCTGGCCAGTGCGGGCCTGGATGTCTCCGATGGCGTGATGGGCGACCTGGCACACATCTGTCGTGCCAGTCAGCTGTCGGCGGCGCTGGAGCTTGGCGAACTGCCGCTGGCGCCGGAGCTGATCACGGCGCTTGGCGAGCAGGGCGCCCGCGAGGCGGTCCTCAATGGCGGCGACGATTACGAGCTGTTGCTCACGCTGCCCCAAGAGAACCTCGAGACGGCCAGGCTTGCCCTGCGCTCGCTCAACCTGTCCTTGACTGTCATCGGTCGCATGCAGGCGGCGGGCAGCGATGTGCCGCGCGTGATGCTGATGGACAATGGCGTTGAACAGGCAGCGACGGGCCAGAGCTGGCAGCATTTCTCTGCCTCGCAGGCTTCTGTCACGCAGGCTTCTGGGGCAGACGGCTCCTGCGACGATGCGTCGCCACGCAACGCGAACGGGGTGGCACCATGAATCGCGCTCCCGCCAGTGTCTGGCGGCGCCCCGTGCACTTCCTGGCCTTCGGGTTGGGCAGTGGTACCGCGCCCTTTGCACCGGGCACCTTCGGTACTCTCGCGGCAATCCCGTTCTACTGGTTGATGACCAACCTCACGCTGTGGCCGTATCTGGCCATCGTGCTGGTCGCGTCGCTGGTCGGGATCTGGATCTGTGATCGCACCTCGCGCGATCTCGGCGTGCATGATCACTCCGGGATCGTCTGGGACGAATTCGTCGGCTATTGGATCACGATGGCCGCCGTGCCATTCTCTTGGCAGGCAGCGCTATGGGGCTTCGTGGTCTTCCGGGTCTTCGATATTCTCAAGCCATGGCCGATTCGCTGGGCCGACCGCCGGGTTGCCGGTGGCTTCGGCATCATGCTGGATGACGTCTTCGCCGGTATCTATGCCTGGTCGACGATGCATCTGTGGCTGTGGTTGCACTGACGCTTCGCTGCCTTGGCGGCGAGGCTCACGCACGTGTTTCACTGATGGAAGCAGATGCGACAAGAGGCACCGCGCAGACGGTGTGATGCTCCAATAACGGACAAGGGTTAATGCGATGGGCAAGGGACTGGTAACCGCGACGGCAGTGGTCGTCATCGGGGCAGCCGGCTATGTCGGCGGCGTGGCTTACTCAAGCCAGCGCTTTGAAGATGAGATGGCCCGCATGGTGGCAGAGCTCGACAGGAGCTCCGACATCAAGGCGACCCGTGAGGATGTCGACAGCGGCTGGTTCGGCTCCACGGGCCGGGTAGAGATGGAACTCGCCACCGGGGACGGTGAAGGTCCCATGCGCATCGTATTGCCCTATGAAGCCGGCCACGGCCTGCTGTCGACCACCATGCAGGGCAACGTCAAGGTGCTGTACGGTACGCCGTCACGCGACGTCTTCGCCGAAGTGCTCGGCGATGGCAAGGCGATCGCCTTCGATGGCAGCGTCGACAACTTCAGCGGTGCCAGCGACACCACCCTGACCTTGCCGGCCTTTGACTGGCAGGACCCGGAGAGCGGCACGCGCATCGACTTCCAGGGCGGCGAGCTGCTGGCCTCCCACGATGGCGGTGACACGCCGGAAATCACCGTGGATGGCGAGATCACGCCGTTCGATATCACCAATGGCGCCGAGAAGGTCAGCGTCGGCACCCTGAGCCTCAACGGCATCTATCGCGGGGCGGACAATGACTTCCGCCAGGACGACAAGATCGTGCTGGACACCCTGACCATCGACAACGGCACCGGTCAGCCGCCGGTGGTCGCCAGCGATATCCGTTACAGCGGTGAAACGCGTCTGGACCCGACCGAGCTGCGCTATCTGATGAAGCTGTCGGTGCAGGATGTCAGCGCGGGTGATCAGCAGATGGCCAGCGGCGACGTGTCCATCTCGATCGACCGTCTGCAGGGTGCGGCCGTCTATGACTTCATCACCCAGCTGCAGGGCTTGCTGGAAGAAGCGGGCAAGCCGTTCGAGGAGCTGAGCGAAGAGCAGCAGGTCGCCATCCTCGAGAAGGTCGAAGCGCCGCTGTTCACCATGCTGAGCACCTCTCCGCGCATGACGCTGGAATCGCTGAATGCCAAGAGCGATGCCTTCGGTGTCGACATGCAGGGTGATGGCCAGATGATTCTCGATGGTGCCGATATCACCGATCTGACCATCCAGGAGCTGCAGACCGTACCGGGTCAGCAGGCCTTCCTGAATCGTCTGAGCGGGCGCTTCGAGTTCCGCAACGTGCCGCCGATGATGGCCATGATGGCGGGTGTCTCTCCGCAGGCCGCCGACCGCAACCTCGTGGTCGAGATCGACGGTGACAGCGTGAAGATCAACGGCACCCCGATCTACTGAGCGCCGCGCAGTATGCTGGAAACGACAATGCCCGCCTCATGGCGGGCATTGTCGTTTCCAGGGGGCGCATCAGGTGCCACCCTGAACACGCAGTGTTGCGCCCCCGGTGCGGCAAGCCTGCCTTGATAAAGTGGCTCACTGGCCGCATTGGGGGAGATGATCGCCTCAACCGAGGCCTGGTTTCATGAGGGTTGCATGCCACGTCACGAAGAGATTTCCGATAACGACGATATTCTTGCCGGCTTCGAGGATGACAGCCAGTCACAAGAGCCTTCTTCTTCCGCCTCGGGTGGGCTGGTGCCGAGTGGTGACCAGCTGCCGGAGCGCATCTACCTGCTGCCGATTCACAATCGCCCGTTCTTCCCGGCCCAGGTCCAGCCGCTGGTGATCAACAAGCAGCGTTGGGCCGAGACCATGCAGCTGGTCGGCAATACGCCGCATCATGCTGTCGGTCTGGCCTTCGTCGGCGATGTCGAGGTCGATGAGCTGGGGGTCGAGCACTTCCCCGAGATCGGCTCTGCCGTACGCGTCCACAAGCCTGAAGACGGCGATGACCAGGTACAGTTCATCGCCCAGGGACTGCGCCGCTTCCGCATCACGCGCTGGCTGTCGCGCAAGCCTCCCTATCTGGTCGAGGTCACCTATCCGCGCGAGCCGGTCGATGCCGAGAGCGATGAGGCGCGCGCCTACGCGATGGCGATGATCAACGGCATCAAGGAGCTGCTGCCGATCAACCCGCTGTATGGCGAGGAGCTCAAGCAGTACCTCAACCGCTTCAGCCCGCATGAGCCCGGCCCGCTGACCGATTTCGCCGCCGCTATCACCTCGGCCAAGGGCGCTGAGCTGCAGGAGGTGCTGGAGTCGCTGCCGGTGATGGAGCGCATGCAGAAGGTGCTGCCCCTGCTGCGCAAGGAAATCGAGGTCGCACAGCTGCAGACCGAGATCTCCCAGCAGGTCAACGCGCAGATGGAGAAGCATCAGCGCGAATTCTTCCTGCGCGAACAGCTCAAGGTCATCCAGCGTGAACTGGGCATCTCCAAGGATGATCGCGAGAACGACGTCGATACCTTCCGCGCGCGCCTCGACGAGCTCAAGGTGCCGGAGCGCGTCCAGTCGCGCATCGATGATGAGCTCGACAAGCTGTCGGTGCTGGAGACCGGCTCGCCGGAATACGGCACCACGCGCAACTATCTTGACTGGCTGACCTCGCTGCCGTGGGGCATCACCTCCACCGATCAGCTCAATCTGGCGCATGCGCGCACCGTGCTCAATCGCGATCACGATGGGCTGGATGATGTGAAGTCACGCATCGTCGAGTTTCTGGCCGAGGGCACCTTCAAGGGCGATGTCGGCGGCTCGATCCTGCTGCTGGTCGGCCCGCCCGGCGTGGGCAAGACCTCCATCGGGCGCTCCATCGCCCAGGCGCTGGGACGCGAGTTCTATCGCTTCTCGATCGGCGGCATGCGCGATGAGTCCGAGATCAAGGGTCATCGCCGCACCTACGTGGGCGCCATGCCCGGCAAGCTGGTGCAGGCGCTCAAGGAGGTCAAGGTCGAGAATCCGGTGATCATGCTCGATGAGATCGACAAGCTGGGGCAGTCCTTCCAGGGCGACCCGGCCTCGGCGCTGCTCGAGGTGCTGGACCCGGAGCAGAACGTCGACTTCCTCGATCACTACCTCGATGTGCGCCTCGATCTCTCCAAGGTGCTGTTCGTGTGTACCGCCAATACGCTGGACAGCATCCCCGGCCCGCTGCTGGACCGCATGGAGCAGATTCGCCTCTCCGGCTACATCGCCGAGGAGAAGATGGCGATCGCCAAGCACCACCTGTGGCCGAAGCTGCTGACCCGCGACAACATCCCCAAGAAGCGCATCAATCTGAGTGATGCCGCGCTGCGTCAGGTCATCGAGGGCTATGCGCGTGAGGCCGGCGTGCGCCAGCTGGAGAAACAGCTGCACCGCATCGTGCGCAAGGCGGCGGTGAAGTTGCTGGAAGAGGAGCTGCCGACCGTGAAGGTCTCGGTCAAGAACCTCGAGGAATTCCTCGGTGCGCCGATCTTCCGTCGCGAGAAGGTCCTGGCCGGCGAAGGCGTGGTGACCGGGCTTGCCTGGACCAGCATGGGCGGTGCGACCCTGCCCATCGAAGCCACCCGGGTGCATGGTCTGACACGTGGCTTGAAGCTGACCGGCAAGCTGGGCGACGTGATGCAGGAGTCGGCCAACATCGCCTACTCCTACACTTTTGCCAATCTCGAGGCCTACGATGCCGAGGCGGACTTCTTCAACGAGTCCTTCATTCACCTGCACGTGCCTGAAGGCGCGACGCCCAAGGACGGCCCCAGCGCCGGCGTGACCATGACCACGGCGTTGATGTCGTTGGCCAAGCATCAGGCGCCGCGCAAGGGGCTGGCGATGACCGGTGAGCTGACCTTGACCGGTCAGGTGCTGCCGGTGGGCGGCATCCGCGAGAAGGTGATCGCGGCGCGGCGCAGTGATATCTACGAGCTGATTCTGCCGCAGGCCAACCAGCGCGATTACGATGAGCTGCCGGAATACCTGAAGGAAGGCATGATCGTGCACTTCGCGGCGCGCTACGCGGATGTCTCGCGTGTGGTCTTCGACAGTGACAGCGCCCAGCGTCATTGAGTGGTGTGTGATTAGCGGCGAGCCCTGAGTGACAAGCACTGAGTGGCAAGCGCTGAGCGCAGCCAGCCCCCAAGCCGGCTGCAAGATGACAGAGGCCCCGCCAATTGGCGGGGCCTCTGTCGTTGCTGTGCTTTCTGCTGTCTGTGCTTTCTTCTTGCTGTGCTTTCTTCTTGCTGTGCTTGGGTCTGTCGATTGTCTGTCGATTCCGGGAAAGTCTGGGAGAGCGATTGGAAGAATGATCGAGAGGGTGATCGAGAAAGGGGCTGGGCTGGCTAGCTCGTGCTCAGGCGGTGTCGAGTTGCTCGAGGACGGCCGCCTCGGCGGCATTGCGCCCGACGCTGGCGATGCCGTTGTCGCGGCCGGATTCCGACTTGTACATCTGGCTGCGACCGATCTGCTGGCTGTTGGCGGCCAGCAAGGTGAAATAGAAACGTCCGTCCTTGGCGACTTCCCGAGTGAAGCGTTTTTCCTCGACGGCATTCTTGCGTACGGATTCCACGCCGTTCAGGCAGCCGCGTTTGTCGGCATAGCCCTGACTCTGCAGGATCTTCTCGCCGTTGCCTGCCTTCAGCGCAAAGTAGAACTTGCTGTCC
The DNA here is from genome assembly GCF_020217465.1 of Cobetia amphilecti. GTDB lineage: Bacteria > Pseudomonadota > Gammaproteobacteria > Pseudomonadales > Halomonadaceae > Cobetia > Cobetia amphilecti. Next base: position 3,064,901 of record NZ_CP084115.1, on the reverse strand, counting down.
TTGCCCCGAGTGATGACGAATTTTCCGGCCATGGGTGACTCCTGTTCCTTGTGGGGTGTCTGGCATTGCCTGATGTGTCGTCCTTCAGTGTAATCAGCGCCTCCCGCCGCAGGCCCACGCTAGAGGCCGCTTCATTCAACGCTTTCGGCGCTTGTCGGCATCTTTCGGGGCTGCTGGTGGCGTGGGCGGTGCTATCTGGTAGGCAAGCGGGGCCGGTACATGACAGAATTGACCCTAGGCAGACAGCGTTGACCCAAGAGGCACGCGTCTCCTCTGGACACCAGGTGTGCGTACCCCGAGCGGGGCGCCGCCTGACCAAAACAGAAGCCGCTCCCGTGCGGAGTGATTCTGCAGCGGATTGCGCAGAAGGGCGGCGTCAATTTCCTGACTCTGCCAGGCGCAATTCCATGAATCAGTCCCTCTTCGCACAGGAGAGCGGCCAAGCATTGAATGAGGTTTACCATGCCAGAGTATCGCTCCCGTACGACCACCGCAGGTCGTAACATGGCCGGCGCTCGCGCCCTGTGGCGCGCCACCGGCATGAAAGATGGCGACTTCCAGAAGCCGATCATCGCCGTTGCCAACTCCTTCACCCAGTTCGTGCCGGGCCACGTCCACCTCAAGGACATGGGGCAGCTGGTCGCGCGCGAGATCGAGAAGGCCGGCGGCGTCGCCAAGGAATTCAACACCATCGCGGTCGATGATGGCATCGCCATGGGCCACGACGGCATGCTGTATTCGCTGCCGTCGCGTGACCTGATCGCCGACAGCGTCGAATACATGGTGAATGCCCACTGTGCGGATGCGCTGGTGTGCATCTCCAACTGTGACAAGATCACCCCGGGGATGCTGATGGCCGCCATGCGCCTCAACATCCCGGTCATCTTCGTCTCCGGCGGCCCGATGGAAGCCGGCAAGACCAAGCTGCTGGATCACGGCCTCGATCTGGTCGATGCCATGGTCATCGCCGCCGATGACAGCGTCGACGACGAGACGGTCGCCGAGATCGAGCGCAGCGCCTGCCCGACCTGTGGCAGCTGCTCGGGCATGTTCACGGCCAACTCCATGAACTGCCTGATGGAAGCGCTGGGTCTGGCATTGCCGGGCAACGGCACCGTACTGGCCACGCACTCCGATCGTCGTCGCCTGTTCGAGAACGCCGGGCATCGCATCGTCGAGCTGGCGCGCCGTTATTACGAAGGCAACGAAGAGCACCTGTTGCCGCGTGCCATCGGCTCCCGCGCCGCCTTCGCCAACGCGATGACGCTGGATATCGCCATGGGTGGCTCGACCAACACCATCCTGCACCTGCTGGCCGCCGCTCAGGAAGCCGGTGTCGACTTCACCATGTCCGACATCGACAAGCTGTCCCACAGCGTGCCGCAGATGTGCAAGGTGGCGCCGAATACCCAGAAATATCACATCGAGGATGTCCATCGTGCCGGCGGCATCATAGGGATCCTGGGCGAGCTGGATCGTGCCGGCGTGCTGGATACCTCCGTGCCGACCGTCTATGGCGACTCGCTGTCTGCGGCGCTGGAAGAGTGGGACATCATGCGTTCGCCTACTGATGAAGTCGTCGAGTTCTATCGCGCCGGCCCGGGCGGTATCCCGACCCAGACCGCCTTCTCGCAGAGCGCGCGCTGGCCGAGCCTGGATGGTGATCGCGCCCAGGGCTGTATCCGCGATTACGACCATTGCTTCTCCACCCAGGGCGGCCTGGCCGTGCTGTACGGCAACATCGCACTGGATGGTTGCGTGGTGAAGACCGCTGGCGTCGATGACTCCATCCTCGTTTTCGAAGGCCGTGCCTACGTCTGTGAGTCCCAGGATCAGGCGGTGGAAGACATCCTGGCCGACAAGGTCAAGGAAGGCGACGTCGTGATCATCCGCTACGAAGGGCCGAAGGGTGGTCCGGGCATGCAGGAAATGCTCTACCCCACGTCCTATCTCAAGTCCAAGGGGCTGGGCAAGGCGTGTGCGCTGCTCACAGACGGTCGTTTCTCCGGCGGTACCTCGGGCCTGTCCATCGGTCACGCGTCTCCGGAAGCGGCGGCGGGCGGTGCCATCGGCCTGGTCGAGCATGGCGACACCATCCTGATCGACATCCCGAACCGCACCATCAACGTCAAGCTGAGCGACAGCGAGCTGCATGAGCGCCGTGAAGCGATGGATGCCCGCGGCAAGGATGCCTGGAAGCCAAGCATCCAGCGCAACCGTCGTGTCTCCGCCGCGCTCAAGGCCTATGCCTTACTGGCGACTTCCGCTGACAAGGGCGCCGTGCGCGACCTGAGCAAGCTGGACTGAGAATCGGCTTCAGATATCTGACCCGGTCTCTGAGCAGGCCTCTGCGCTGAGACACTGCGCAAGCCTGTGTGACTCCTGTATGTATCCTTTGTGAGTGCTGAGTGAGTCAAACGACAACGGCCACCCCTTGGGGTGGCCGTTGTCGTTGATGGGGAGGTGCCTGAAGGGCATCCGCGGCAGGCCGCACACACGAAAGGCGCCACTCAGGGCAGATCGGGTGAGGGGAAGCCGCTCGGGGCCTGGGGGCTTGCGAAGGTGTCGGTCGGGATGACCGGCTCAAGCTCCAGGAAGCGCACGCGATTGCGTCCCTGGCGTTTGGCTTTCTTGAGTGCGTGCTGGGCGCGCTCGCAGAGCTCGAGCCGGTTGGCCAGCGTGAGCGTATCGGGCGCCGGGTGATAGCAGGTCAGCCCGATGCTGCAGGTGACCGGCCCGTCGAGTCCATGCAGTTCTGCCGTGGCATGACGGACGCGCTCGGCGAGGATGATGGCGCCGCTGGAATCCGTCTGGCCCAGCACTGCGATCAGCGAGCCATCATCGCGCTGGCTGAGCAGGTCGCTCTTGCGTGTCGCGTTGCGCAGGATGGTGGAGACCTGCTGCAGTGCGCGGTCTCCTGCGGCGCGGCCGTACTGGCGATTGAAGTCGGTAAAGGCATCCACGTTGAGCAGCAGGATCGACAGTGGCTGCCCGTGGCGTGCACTGCGCGCGATCTCACCATCCAGCTGTTGCTCGAAGATCTCCGTGGGCAACAGCTTGTCCAGCACCGACGGCACGGCCGGGCCCGGGGGCGCCATGCTGGCCAGCTTGTGCCGCATGCGGGCCAGGCTCTCCTCGTGGGAGCGTCGCTCGCTGAGGTCCTGGTGCTGGCTGAGAATGACGCCGGAGTGGCTGTCGATCACATCCAGATGCAGCATGACTTCGATGATCTGCCCCTGTCTGCCCAGATAGCGATGCGGCTGCTCGAAGTGGGTGATCTCGCCGGCCTGCATGGCCAGAAGCGCCTCCTGACAGGCCTGCATGTCAGCAGGGTGGGAGACATCCTCGAGCGCGCCACGCTGCAGTTCACTCCTCTCCGTCCCCAGCAGTTGGGCCAGCGCCGGATTGAGACGTGTCCAATGGCCATGGAAGTCCATGATCGCCATCGGGAGCTGGCAGCGCGAGAACAGCAGCTCCATCTCCTGGTAGGCGAGGCGCAGGTTGCTCAGTTCACTGGTCAGCCGCTTGCGCGCATTCTCGCGATCGATCAAGCCTCCCAGCAGGCTGGCCAGTGTCTCGACCAGTGCACGATCGCTGGCGCTGAAATCTGCCGCGCGCGGTGAGTTGTCGCCGAAGCAGACGGTGCCGGTCAGACGGCCTTCGGTCCATACCGGGGCGGCGATGTAGCTCTGGAAGGGCATCGACTTGAGGGCCGGATGAGCCTCGAGTGCTGGCGTGGTCGCGATATTGGCGTAGGCGATGCAGCCTGCCTGCTCAACGACTTCATTGCAGTAGGTCTCGTTCAGCGGTGCGATCGCGCCCTCGACCTTGCCGGGCGGCGGATTGACCGCCGCCATGATTTCATAGCGATTGGCCTCAGCGTGGCCGAGGATGCCGGTGGTCATCCCCAGCAGGCGGCAAGCGGTCACCAGGTACTCTCTGAGCTGTTCGCTGAAGGTTCCCGCAGGGGCGAGTGTCAGGGCAAACAACGCTTGCAGCTGGGCGGGTCCGAGATTCTCATTGAGGAAGACAGTCGCGGCGGCGGCTTGTGGCGAGAGCTCTGAGGTATCAACTGGACTCGAGTGCCCCGAAGAGGGTGGTCGCGCGGGCGGGGTAGGCAGCATGTGACATCCTTATCTTGCATGTTGCGGGGAGAGGGAATGACCAAAACACGAGTATGGTTGCTGGGAGCGATGAACGGGCGTTTTACTGGGGCAGAAAATCAACTGTTCATATACGTAAGACTGACGGGGCCTTTCGAGGTGCGACTGGATTCGAGACGCGCCAGGCCATGACTCTGGTGGTGGTACAAAAGAAACGGGGAGGCCGGTCGATGGCTGATCGACGGCCTCCCCGACAAGTTCTTTCTCTGCCCACCATGATGCGTCGTCATGCGTGGCAGAGTCTGTGTGCTGCTCGTCCTGTCATCCGTGTCCTGTACCGTTTCACACCTGGTGTCACCGGTGGGGCAGGCAGGATCCCGCTGTTGTCATGCGTATCGTTGTTGGCTCAGGCGGCTTCGGCCAGCTGAGGTTCCGCTGTCGCTTCCATATCGATGGCTTCCAACGCCAGTTCGATCGAGAACCAGTTGTCGTTCAGCCACAATTCCAATGCTTCATTGCTCATGCACATCGTCAAGTCTCCCCGAGAGTAGTGGCAAGCGCGTGTGTGTCATGGTGTGCTGCCGGTAAGCAGCAAATATCAGTATGGCGTCTCCTTGCCGAGAGCGAATGAAGTTTGCGCGACGATATGATGTCAGCAGCCTTGGATAGCGAAAGCAGGACATCACCCATGGTCATTTGACCATGGGTGATGTCCTGCTTTTCGTGAAGGATGAGTCTCTCATTCTCGAGAGCTTGCTTGCCGGGGGGAGCTTCTATTTGCCAAGGAGCGCTTCAGCCTGCTGGCGAGGCGTCAGGCTGTTGGCGTGTTGTCAGACTGAAAGGAGCGAGCCTCAGCGGCGAGTGAAGGAGCGCAGCAGGCTGCGAATCAGCGTCCGTCCCAGCTGCGACCCCAGGGCGCGCATCACGGACTTGAGCAGGGTCTCCATGACGCCCTGACGCTGTCTGCCGCCTGAGCGTGGGGCGCTTTCGGCCACCGGACTTGTGTGCTCGGTGTCGCGGCGGGCAGCGCTGGCAGCGGCTTGAGCGCTTCCATCAGGTTCTGCGGCAGGCGGCGGGGTGTCAGGCGTTGCCGCTGGCGTCTCCTCCGGACGCACCTGGGCCGTCGCCGAGCTCGTCAGTTGCGCCTCGAGACGCTCGTGAGCCGATTCACGATCTATCACCTCATCATAGCGACCGGCCAGTGATGAGCTTGCCAGCAGCGCTGTGCGCTCGCTGTCACTCAACGGGCCGATCCGCCCCCGCGGCGGCGCGATCAAGGTGCGCTCCACCTGGGTGGGCGTGCCCTTGCTGTCGAGCACCGAGACCAGTGCCTCGCCCACGCCCAGCTCCGTGATCACCTGAGCCGTATCGAGGGCCGGATTGGGGCGGAAGGTCTCGGCAGCGGTCTTGACGGTCTTCTGGTCGCGCGGAGTGAAGGCGCGCAGGGCATGCTGGATCCGGTTGCCCAGCTGGCCGAGCACGTCATCGGGGATGTCGGCGGGGGATTGGGTCACGAAGTAGACGCCGACCCCCTTGGAGCGAATCAGGCGCACCGTCTGCTCGAGGCGCTCAAGCAATGCCTTGGGAGCGGCATCGAACAGCAGGTGGGCCTCGTCGAAGAAGAACACCAGCACCGGGCGGTCGGCATCGCCGCGTTCGGGGAGGGTGCGAAAGAGCGTCGACAGGAACCACAGCAGGAAGGTGGTATAGAGACGTGGACTCTGCATCAACTCACGCCCATCGAGCAGATTGATGAAGCCGCGTGTCTGGTCTCCCTCGCCCGTGGTCGCCAGCATGTCATTGATGTCGAGCGCTGGTTCGGCGAAGAAGCGCTCGCCGCCCTGGGTGGCCAGCACATGCACCCGGCGCAGCATGGCGCCGAGGCTCTGGGGGCTGACACTGCCATAGCGCTCCTCGAAGCCTTCGCGTTCACGCTCGATATGCTTGAGCAGGCTGATCAGGTCCTTGAGGTCGATCAGCTCCAGCCCTTCACGCTCGGCATGATCGAAGGCCAGGTGCATCAGGCCACTCTGGGTGTCGTTCAATTCCAGCAGGGTCGACATCAGCTCAGGCCCCATGGAAGCAACGCTGGCGCGCACCGCATGCCCGCTCTTGCCGAACAGATCCCACAGCCTGACGGGCGCGGCCTGAGGCTGCCAGTCATTGATGCCGAGGCTGGCGAGGCGTTCATCGACGCGCGGATGCGGGGCGCCCGCCGCGGCGATGCCGGAGAGGTCACCCTTGACGTCGGCGGTGAACACCGGCACTCCCATGCGCGAAAACTCTTCTGCCAGCACCTGCAACGTGACGGTCTTGCCGGTACCTGTCGCACCGGCGACCAGGCCGTGACGATTGGCCAGTGCCCCGTCTAGCGTGATGTGGCCCTTGGGTCCCTGTCCTGCGAGTCCCCCGATCAGCACGTCTGGCATGTGAGTCTCCTGTCATTCAGGTGATGGCGGTGCTTGCAGAGGGAGGTGTGGCGACCACTGCCGATGACCGCAGAGATGGGCGATGTCGTGGAGTCATAGGGTTACAAAATGTTTCGTTGAGTAAAATACTGCAAGCCATCTTGCGCCACTTGACGCATGGCGTCAGGCAACCGACGCGCGACAAGCCGCCTGATGAGCGGCCAGCAGCCCATATGGGCGCTAATTAAACGCGAGCCGATATCTCACTCTTGTATAGGAAATCTGGAAGAAAGATATTTTTCTTTCCCTTCTCTGCTTGAAAGTCTGGCCCTGTAGTTCCATATCTTTAGGCATCAGGGCGCATGTGACGCAACACGCCTCGGCAGATTGGCGCTTTCGTCAAGAATGACATCAGCAGGTTCGGGTACAACTCTGGTGACGTTTTTTGAAGAATGCTCCGACAAGTAGCCGACGCGCTAGAGGGTGTTCGATACATGCGCCGCAAAGATTTGACGCAGTACCACAAGACGTCGTTGAGATAGTTAGGAGCGTCTTGTGGAGCCTGGAACTCGAGACATCCAGTCTCGGGGTTCTTGAAGGCTTACCGGCAACGGCCGAGCGAATCATCTGCTCGTCTCTTGCAACAGACCGCTACTGGAGGATGGATCATGAAGAAGCTGACTGCTGCACTTTTCGCGACTGCCCTGGCACTGCCGACCACCGCTGCCTTTGCCGAGCACCACGAATCCAGCAACACCGGTTCCGCCAACACTGGCGCCCACTCCACCAAGGTAGAGGGCGGTACTGCTGCGGGTCATGAAGATGGCAAGGTGCATGACGATGCCGAACGCAATACCGAGAGTGGATCTGCCAACACCAAGAAGGATTCCATGATGGTGGAAGGTGGCACGGCCCAGTCCGAGTCCGCCAAGCACGGCAAGGTCATGGATAAAGGCGAAGACCACATGGGCGTCAGCCCGGAATCCGGTTCGTCCAACACCGCTGATGGCAGCATGAAGACCGAATAAGCGTGTCTTGACGGTCTGGTCTCCGACCAGACCCGCAATGGATCTTGCGGTGCCTGAACGAGTCGCCAGCACGACCCGCTTGAGCGCATCGCGAGTGAAACGACAAGCCCCCGCCATTGGCGGGGGCTTGTCGTCGTATGGGAGTACGTAAAGCTGGGGGTGAGGGGCAGGAAAGAAGGGGCAGGTCCCTCAGGTGCTCGTCATCGTTGCTTGCCACCAATGCCTGTCATCAAGCCCCTACCACCAGCGAGGGCTGTAGGTATCTTCCCCGGCCAGCAGGCGTTCGCGTGCCATGAACAGCGCCGCGATCGCGCGCGCCTCGTGGAAGTCCTCACGCGCCAGCAGCGCCGGTAGCTCATCGAGGCGGTGGCGCTCGACGACCAGCGGTTCCGGCTCATCGCCCGGCAGGCGCTTTTCGAACAGATCGCGCGCCAGCATCACGTTCATGCGGTGATCCATGTAGTTGGGCGCCAGGCTCAGTTCGGCCAGTGGCTCGATGTTGTGCGCGCCATAACCGCATTCTTCCATCAATTCGCGATTGGCGGCGGTCACCGGGTCCTCGCCCGGGTCGATCAAGCCCTTGGGCAGGGTCAGCACATATTGCTCAGGGCCAGCGGCATATTCGCGGATCAGCAGCACGTGGTCGGGGTCGGGCATGGCGACGATCATCACTGCGCCGTGACCGCCGCTCTTGAGGCGCTCGAAGCTGCGGGTGGCGCCATTGGAGAAGGTCAACTCCAGCGCTTCGACGGCGAACAGGCGCGAGCGTGCGACCTCGCGGCGTGAGTCGATCCGCGGTGGCGTCAGCGTGTGGCTGGTGTCTGAATGACTCATGGTCGGGTGAACGGTATCTGGCGCATCATCCATCGCAAGTCCTCGCGAGGCAGTATGAGAAGAGAGAACACTGTCGCTCATCGTGGCAGGCCGCCGCGAGCGGGGCAATCACAAGCCGTCATCACTCCTCGTTGCACATGCGCGCCCGTGGGCCATGCTTTACACTATGAGGCCAAATTTCCCTCTGGCTGACAGAATCCGATGCTTGACTGGAACACTATCGACACCGTGCTGTTGGACATGGACGGCACTCTGCTTGACCTTCACTTCGACAGCCACTTCTGGCTCGAACACCTGCCCAGGCGCTATTGCGAGCTGCATCGCCTCGATGAGGCGCTGCAGGCCGATCTCAAGGCGCGCATCATCAGCGAGTCCGGCACGCTCAACTGGTACAGCCTCGACTACTGGAGCCGTGAGCTCGAGCTCGACGTCGTCGCCCTGAAGCGTGAAGTACAGCATCTGATCGGCTATCGCCATGAGGCCGAGGACTTCCTCGCCTGGCTGCGCGATCAGCCGCAACGCGTGGTGCTGGCGACCAACGCCGACCGTCATGGCATCGATCTCAAGTTCGCGCTGACCGGCATGGGCGACTACTTCGACGCCGTGGTGTCGTCCGCGGATCTGGGCCACGCCAAGGAAGAGCAGGCCTTCTGGCACAAGCTCAACGAGATCGAGCCCTTCGATCCGGCGCGTACCCTGTTCATCGATGACAATCCGCAGGTGCTGGAAAGCGCCCACACCTATGGCATTGCCCATCTGCTGGGCGTGCGTCAGCCGGACTCGAAGCGCCCTGCGCGTGATTTCGAGCGTGTGCACGGCCTGGACGGCTTTGCAGTGCTGACCGAGGGCGTGGGCCCAGAGGTGGCCAATGCCGGAGTCTCGAGCGACGGGGAGGGCAAGGAGGCGTCATGAGCGATCAGGTACGTATCGACAAGTGGTTGTGGGCGGCGCGCTTCTTCAAGACGCGTGGCATGGCCAAGAAAGCCATCGAAGGCGGCAAGATCCAGTACAACGGCAGCAAGGTGAAAACCTCCAAGACCGTCGAGGTCGGCGCCCTGATCGAGGTGCCGCAGGGCTGGGATCGCCTCGTCGTCGAGGTGCTGGCCCTCAGCGACCAGCGCCGCGGCGCGCCCGAGGCCCAGAAGCTCTATCAGGAGACGCAGGAGTCCCGCGAGCGCCGTGAGCGTGAGGCCGAGACGCGTCGCCTCGGCAATCAGGGCATGACGCCGCCTCCCGGTCGTCCTGACAAGAAACAGCGTCGCAACATCCATCGCTTCCAGCGCCAGGATGCCGATAGCTGAGCCAGCGCGAGTCACCGCCGGGTGCCGTTGCACCGACCGGCACAATTTCCATACCGATGTGTGTCAGCACATCGTTGTTGGCGGCCTGACATGGGGGCGCTTGTGCGCTCTCTCTTCACGCCTGCCTTGAGGTCCCTCAATGAGCGAACACGACATGCAAGATTCCCATTCCACTGACGATGCGGCCGCGCCGAGCTTCGATCAGATCCAGCGCTTCCTGTTCGATGCCACCAACGTGCGTGGCGAGATCGTCACACTCGACAAGGCCTACGCCGAGGTGCTCGATCGTCACTCCTACCCGCAGGCCATCTCGCGCCAGCTGGGCGAGATGCTGGCGGCCGTGGCGCTGCTGACCGAGACCATCAAGCTCGATGGCACCATGACGCTGGAAGTGCGCGGTACCGGTATCGTGCGCCAGCTGATGGCCGAGTCGAACCCCGGCGGCGAGCTGCGCGCCATCGCACGCCTCAGCGATGAAGCGGTGTTGCCGACGGAAGAGTCCAGCCTTCAGGAGCTGGTCGGCCAGGGGCAGATCGTGATCACCCTCGACCCGCGTGAAGGCAAGCGCTATCAGGGCATCGTGGCCATCGATCAGGACAGCCTCGCCGGTTGTCTGGAGAGCTACTTCAGCCAGTCAGAGCAGCTGCCGACCCGTCTGTGGCTGATGGCCGATGGCAAGCGCACCGGCGGCGTGATGCTGCAGCAGCTGCCCAACGATGACGCCAACAAGGACCCGGATGCCTGGGAGCGCGTCGTACACCTGGCCGAGACCCTCAAGGCCGAGGAGCTACTGACGCTGGACCAGCAGGAAGTGCTGCATCGTCTCTATCACGAAGAAACCGTGCGCATCTATGAACCCAAGGCGCTGCGTTTCGGCTGCACCTGTTCACGAGAGCGTCTGGGCGCTGCCCTGCACAGCATCGCCGCCGACGAGCTGCGTCAGATCGTCGCCGAGCAGGGCGAGCTGGCCACCCAGTGTCACTTCTGCCATACCCGCTACTCCTTCAGTGCCGCGGAAGTGGAAGCGATCATCGAAGATCCTGACGCCGAAAGCCCCGTCGTGCATTGAGTATTTCCCGACGCGCCGGCGGCTGGCCACGGGGATGATGATTGTCTGACATATCGTCGTCCGTCAGGCGACGGCGACTGCGCCAAAGTGTTGCAACAATGGGCGTTTCCGCCCGACACCCTTTTTGCCATAATGCCTTGCCAGCACAGGGCCGGATGCCCTGTGCTGGTGGTATCGACGGTGTCATGGCATGCCGTCATGCGCGATCGGGCAGCAACGATCGATCACAAAATAAGCCTGTGGCATGTACCTCGGGCATCTGGCTTCAGCCATCAAGAGAGAGGGCGGCCCTGAGCCGCGGAGACGCGAATGAGCAAGCATCAAGACAGTGCGGTGACCACTCACACCAATCTCAGCAGCGCAGAGCTGATCGAGCTGGCAGTGGCTCGCGGCGAAGGACGTCTGGCCGACAACGGCGCGCTGGTCGTGGAGACGGGCGCCCGTAGTGGACGCTCCCCGAACGACCGCTTCATCGTCGACGAGCCGTCCACCTCGGACGCCATCGACTGGGGCAGCGTCAATCGCCCGTTCAGCCCGGAGCGTTTCGACGCCCTGTGGGAGCGCGTCGAGGACTACCTCGGCGAGCGCGACAGCTTCGTCTCCGAGCTGCATGTCGGCGCTGACCTCGAGCACTACCTGCCGATCCGCGTGACCACCGAGACGGCCTGGCACAACCTGTTCGCGCGTACCATGTTCGTGCGTCCGGACAGCTTCAATGCCAAGGACAAGAGTGAGTGGACCATCCTCAACGCGCCGCACTTCACCTGCGAGCCGCAGCGTGATGGCACCAACTCCGACGGCGTCGTGCTGATCAACTTCGCGCGTCGTCGTGTCCTGCTGGCGGGCATGCGTTACGCCGGTGAGATGAAGAAGGCCATGTTCTCGGTGCAGAACTTCCTGCTGCCGGAAAAGGACGTGCTGCCGATGCACTGCTCCGCCAACGTCGGTGACGATGGCGAGACCACGCTGTTCTTCGGCCTGTCAGGCACCGGCAAGACCACCCTGTCCGCCGACCCGGCGCGTTACCTGATCGGTGATGACGAGCATGGCTGGGGCGAAGGTACCGTCTTCAACATCGAAGGCGGCTGCTACGCCAAGTGCATCGACCTGTCCCAGAAGAACGAGCCGGTGATCTGGAACGCGATCAAGTTCGGTGCCGTGCTGGAAAACGTGGTGCTGGATGACCGTCGTGGCGCGGATTACGGCGATGATCGTCTGAGCCAGAACTCGCGTGCCGCCTACCCGCTGGAGCACATCGAGAAGCGCGTGCCGGAAAACCGTGCCGGCGAGCCGAATGCCATCGTCTTCCTGACCTGCGACATGTCCGGCGTGCTGCCGCCGGTGTCCGTGCTCAGCAAGCAGGCCGCTGCCTACCACTTCCTGTCCGGCTACACCGCCAAGGTCGGCTCCACCGAGATGGGCTCCACCGCCGGTCTCGAAGCCACCTTCTCCACCTGCTTCGGCGCGCCGTTCTTCCCGCGTCCGGCACGTGAATACGCCGACCTGCTGATCAAGCGCATCGATGCCTTCGGCTCACGTGTCTACCTGGTCAACACCGGCTGGACCGGTGGCTCCTACGGTGAGGGCGGCTCACGCTTCTCCATCCCGACCACGCGCGGCATCATCAGCGCGATCCAGAACGGTGCGTTGGCGGACATCGAGACGCGTCACATCGACGTGCTCAACCTGGATGTGCCGGTGCGCGTGCCGGGCGTCGATTCCAGCCTGCTCGACCCGCGTGAGACCTGGGAAGACCGTGCTGCCTACGACAGCAAGGCGCGTGACCTGTCAGCCAAGTTCGTCGAGAACTTCAAGAAGTTCGCCGGCGTGGATGAGGCGATCATCGCGGCAGGCCCGACCCTGGTCTGACGATCAGCGGGATTGATCGCAAGCGGTAAGCAAAAAGCCTCGCCCGGTGTTCCGGGCGAGGCTTTTTCGTGTCTGCTGCTTTTCTCGTCAACAGCTGATGTCATCACCTGCTGTCGGGCATGTAAGGGCGTGTCAGGGACTGCCACCGGCGGCCAGCGAGCGGTTGGCAGGGCCATCGAAGGTGTCCTCGGCGACGAGCGGTTCCTGGCCGTGCGCAGCGCCGGTATGTTGCTCGATGCCCTCACCTTGCTCAACACCACCACTTTGCTCGAGGCCGTGGCGTGGCTCGGACTGGCCGGGCTCAGTGCTGCTGGTCTCGGCGCGTCGTGACGCATCTTCGTCGGCGGTGTCGACAAGGCCTTCGGGCGAGCGTTCGGCGACGAAGGGCGCCGGCGCCTGATACCACCAGCGGGTGGTCCAGGCGCGCATCACCCGCTCCGGGTACCAGGTCTTGCCGAGGCTGCCGTTGTAGCGTGCCAGCGCATCGGTGATGTCGCCTTTCTCGCGTTTGAGATAGTGGGCAAGGATGGTGGCGCCGTAACGCAGGCTGGTGTCCTGATCGAGCAGATTGTCGTCGGGTTCGCCGATCTCACGCTTCCAGAACGGCATGACCTGCATCAGGCCGCGAGCACCGGCGTGGGAGACAGCAGTGGGTTTGAAGGCGCTCTCTACCTGGATGACGGACAGGATCAGCTCCGGTGCCAGGCCTGTGCGCGTCGCTTCGCGGCGCACCTTGCGCAGCAGGTCGATGCGCGCGGCGCGGTCGGGCATGTAGCGCTCCAGACGCTGCTGCATGCTCAATACCCAGTGCAGGGCATCGATGGGGTCCTCGAAGGCCTCGGGCTCGGCCAAGGCCTCGCGCAGGCTGTCACGCAGCCCCGGCGACAGCCCATGCTCGGGGGGCGCGGCGGCGGCCTGCACCGGTGGGCTTGTCAGTCCGGTAGACGCAGCGCTCAACGTCAGCAGGACAGCGGCCAGCCACGGGCGCAGGCGGCGGTGTGGGGTGTCGCCTGCAGCGCCTTTTACGGGCGGCGCTGAAGGGGAAATCGATGAGATGGTCATGCGCAGTCCCTGCGTATCAGTCATGGCGCCATTATGCCGTTACCGCGGCGTTGACGGTAATGGGATGTTCAAGGAAGGCAGATAACGAGACAGCCCGCCCCTCGAGAAGAGGAACGGGCTGTCTTGGGTACTGCGATAGCGTCAGCCGTGAGCGAGTGGCTCAGGCTGCTTGAGTTCAGCTCGCGCTGCGCTCGGCCAGGAAGTCCAGCAGGCTGTCGACGGCGATCATGGTCGCTTCGGAGTCGGTGCGGCCCTTGTACTCGTACTCGCCATTGTCGAGACCGCGGTCACCGATCACCAGGCGATGCGGAATGCCCAGCAGCTCGCCGTCGGCGAACTTGTTGCCCGGGCGCAGATCACGATCATCCAGCAGCACGTCGTAACCGGCGGCGGTCAGCTCCTGATAGACGCGCTCGGCGGTCTCGCTGACACGCACGGACTTGTGGGCGTTCATCGGCACGATGGCGACCTGGAAGGGCGCGATGGCTTCCGGCAGCACGATGCCGCCCTTGTCGTTGCCCTGCTCGATGGCAGCAGCGACCACGCGGGTCACGCCGATGCCGTAGCAGCCCATGGACAGCGGCTGTGCCTTGCCGTTCTCGTCGAGCACGGTGGCGTTCATGGCTTCGGAGTACTTGGTGCCGAGCTGGAAGATGTGACCCACCTCTATACCGCGTGCGATGTCGATCACGCCCTGGCCGTCCGGTGACGGATCACCGGCGACGACGTTGCGGATATCGGCGATTTCCGGCAGCGGCAGATCGCGCTCCCAGTTGAGGCCGAAGTGGTGCTTGCCTTCGATGTTGGCACCGGCACCGAAATCGCTCATCAGCGCGACACTGCGATCGATGATGATCGGCATCTCGAGGCCGACCGGACCGAGGGAGCCGAAACCGGCACCGACGGCGGCGCGCACTTCCTCGTCGCTGGCCATGGTCAGCGGCTCGGCGACCTGCGGCAAGTGCTCGGCCTTGATCTCGTTCAGCTCGTGGTCGCCACGCACCATCAGCGCGATCAGACCACCTTCGACGCCTTCGGCCGCCTTGACGATCAGCGTCTTGACGGTCTTCTTGATGTCCAGACCGTGCTGCTCGACCAGCGCGGCGATGGTCTTGGCGTTCGGCGTGTCGACCAGCTGCATCTCCTGGGTCGGTGCCGCGCGCTCAGGCGTCTCGCCCAGCGGTGCCGGCAGCGCTTCACACTTCTCGATGTTGGCGGCGAAGTCGGAGCCGGTGGAGAAGGCGATGGCGTCTTCACCGGAGGCGGCCAGCACGTGGAATTCGTGGGAGCCGGTGCCACCGATGGAGCCGTTGTCGGCGATGACGGGGCGGAAGTCGAGACCCAGGCGCGTGAAGATGCGCACGTAGGTGTCGTACATCACCTGATAGGTCTCTTTCAGGGATTCTTCGCCCAGGTGGAAGGAGTAACCATCCTTCATCACGAACTCGCGTGAGCGCATCACACCGAAGCGCGGACGAATCTCGTCGCGGAACTTGGTCTGGACCTGGTAGAAGTTGGCCGGCAGCTGCTTGTAGCTGTTCAGCTCACGACGCGCGAGGTCGGTGATGACTTCCTCGTGGGTCGGGCCGACACAGTAGTCGCGCTGGTGACGGTCAACCACGCGCAGCAGCTCGGGGCCGTACTGCTCCCAGCGACCGGACTCCTGCCACAGCTCGGCTGGCTGCACGGCTGGCATCAGCAGTTCCTGGGCACCGGAGCGGTCCATCTCTTCACGCACGATGCGCTCGACCTTGCGCAGCGTGCGCAGGCCCAGTGGCATCCAGGTGTAGAGGCCGGAGGTCAGGCGACGGATGAAACCGGCCCGCAGCATCAGCTGGTGGCTGACGACTTCGGCGTCGGACGGGGTTTCCTTGAGAGTGGAAATCAGCAGTTGACTGGCACGCATGGGCTCAGCGATCCCTCGACTTGTCGCTTTGATCGGTACGCTTCGCAGTCGCGAAGCATGAACAGGCAGGTCTTCGGCACGCCTTGTGCAGGCGTATCAACGAAGCAGGCTGTGCGCATTGTACTGCCGCGAGCCTTGGAGGGGCAAAGTGCATGGCCAGACTGGAAAAATCCGCGCCGGCCTGCCGATACTGGTGACACGGGATTTCCCTTTGGAGAGGGCCGTGAACGGCTTTCTCGGGGAGATCTGACAAGGAGACAAGGATATGTCGTCACTCGATCAGCGCATGGGATACGCGCGCGCCAGACATCGCTGGCCCTTGAAGGTGGGGCTTGTGTTGCTCGCATTGGGGGCGTGCCTGAGCGTCTCCCTGTGGCTGGTGAGCCTTCGCCTGCCGATCCCTTTCGTCGATGAGGGAGTGCATTTCGCACAGATTCGCCAGTTTCTCGCCGGCGACTGGAGCCAGCACCCCAAGCTGACCACCCTGACCCTGTATCACGCCAGCATGGCGGTGACGCTGATGGCACTCCAGGCGTTGGGGGAGTGGCTCAATCTTCCTCTCGCGGCTGACACCCTGGCCGGACGCTGGCCTGAGATGCCCTCGGTGAACTGGGTGCGGGGCCTGTCGCTGCTCGGCTTCAGTGTCATGGCGTGCATGGTCTGGCGGGCGCTGCCGAGCGTCTATCGGCGCCTGGCCCCCATGCTCGATGAGCGCGATGCCCAGCAACAGGCGAATCGTCAGAGCTGGCAGTGGTTATGGCTGCCGATCATCTTCCCCTATCTGGCGCTGGTGTATACCGACCCATGGATCATCGTGCTGGTCGCGCTGCAGCTCGTTGCGCTGGTGCGTGAGCGGCGTCTGCTGTTGCTGGTGCTGATCCTGGGCGGCCTCGGCTTGCGGCAGGACAGCATCGTGCTGCTCGGGCTGTGGGGCGGTCTGTTGCTGTTCATGACGCATGCGCAGACAGGGGTTCGGTCGCAGGCTGTCGGCATGGCGCCACCGCTGCGCTCGCCGTTGCGTCAGCTTTCCGTCTGGTGGGGGCTGATCGTGCGCTGGTGGTGGGTGGCCGTGATTCCGGTGGCCGCCTTCATCGGGTTTGTTCTCTGGAACGACGGCATTGCCATGGGCGATACCACGCGTCATCAGGCCGGTTGGCACACCGGCAATCTCGGCTATTACCTGGGCGTGATCGGCGTGGTGTTTCTGCCATTGTGGTTGGCCGACCTGCCGCGTCAGTGGCATCTGCTGTGGTGTCTGTGCGCCCGGGGTGCCTGGCCATGGCGGGGCATTCTGCTGCTGGGAGCGCTGGCGGGCGTGTGGGTCATGCTGGTGATGAGCTTTGAGGTGACGCATGACTACAATTTCCAGCGCTGGACGATCCGCAATAGCTGGCTGTTATGGCTCAAGGAGCACCCGGTGGGGCTGTGGGTCACCATGCTGCTGACCACCAGCATGGCGCTCTGGTGGCTGAGGGCACCGCTGCGGCTCGGTCATGGTGGTTTGCTGTTGGTGATGCTCGCCTTGATGATCTGCACGCGGGAGCTGATCGAGACGCGCTACATGCTGCCATTGATCACGGTCTTCCAGCTGCTGCGCTGTGCTGAGCGCCCGCAAGTGGAGCGCGCAATGACGCTCTGGGCGGTGACGATGGGGGCGCTGCTGCTGGCGGGATTGGTGCTGACACGCACCCTGCCATGAGGCGGTGGCAGGGCGTTTTGGGGGCTCACTCGATGGCGGGTGCTTCAGGCCTGATGGCGTTTCGCCGCCGGGGTCTGGGCATCATGGCCGGTGGGGGCTTTATTGGCGCCAGCACCGAGACCAGAGCCACCACGCGGTGGCTCGGCGACCCAGGCATAGGCAGCCTCGCGCTCGTCGGGCGAGAAGTGGCGCACCTCGATGGAGCGCACCAGATGCTTGCTGAACTCGGTGACATGGCGCAGCCAGTCGGCCTTGCTGATGATGGCTTCGCGCTCGAAGTCTCCCAGGTGGCGCAGGGCATAGCCGATGTCATTGAGCAGGGCGGCGGGTGTGATCAGGCCAAAGCGTTCAATCTCCACCAGCAACGAGATTCGCTCATGGCGCGCCAGGCGTTCGTCGCATTCCTTGATGATGGGGGCGAGCGAGGCCTGATCGATATGTCCTGCGAGATGCAGGGCGACAACGTGATCGGCGGGACTCTTGAGCAGTGTCAGCATGTTTGGCTCCTGCACTGATGCATGTTGGCTGGGCGAGCCGTGCTGGAAGCCAGCGCTGGCGTCGCTACCTCTTCAGTGTAGTCGCATGTAAGCAGCTTGCTGGCGTCTGGCCAGGCGATTGTCGGTACTGTTCGTGTCGAGGAGCTGCCAGCAACGGTTACCTCTCTCGACGTCTGGCCGCGCGAGGCATGACGAGCGGAGCAGTGTTCAGGTTTGAAAAGTGACAGGCTTGAAAAATATCAGCCATGAAAAGTATCAGGCACGAAAAAGCGCCGCCCCTCGTGAGAGGAGCGGCGCTCTTGAATTCAGTATGGTGCTTGCTTGATCTGGTACGGCCAGCCGGACTCGAACCGGCACGCCCGAAGGCAGGAGATTTTAAGTCTCCGGTGTCTACCGATTCCACCATGGCCGCGCAGACTGGCGCATAACTTATCATATTTCAGATCAAGGTCAACTTTAATGGCGATGACACTCTACTGAATGCGTGATTTAACTGACTGTTATGCAATGAAATTGCGACGGTCTGTGGTTATCGTGAGCGCTGACATTGAGGAGGGAAAGCAGAGCGCTTTTCACCCGGCATGATCGCGGCAAGCGACGCGAAAAGGCGCGCGGTGGAGAGGGGCGGGGCAACAGATAGTCAGTACCAAGCGCGAAGGCGCACAGGGGAAGTCGCTGACGGGTGCCGGAACACTGTCAGAATCACGGACAGATGAAAACAGAGAAATGATGTGGCAAGGAAATGGCTTGGCAAGGCGTAGATCAGACGATAACCAAGCGAAAAAGCGTCAGGGTTGCAGCAATGTAAATCGAAACAAGCAAGGGAAGTGTGACGACCCGAAGGGGGTGGGTGTCATATCCATTCCGGAGGGAAACAGGGGATGTTTCGGTATCTGAAATGGAGGCTGGAGTCGGAATCGAACCGGCGTACACGGAGTTGCAGTCCGCTGCATGACCACTCTGCCATCCAGCCTCAATGATCGAGATGTCAGTCGAAACTGATGTCTGATCCGAGGAGTATCCACTGATGCTGCTGCAGATACATGAGTCAGTAAATCAGGTGAATGTTGCGCTACCTGTGTTACTGGAGCGGGAAACGAGATTCGAACTCGCGACCCCAACCTTGGCAAGGTTGTGCTCTACCACTGAGCTATTCCCGCTGAACTCGAGGTCGAATTATACGGATAATTCCCATGCTGTCAAACAGTTAATGAAAAATTGTCTCGCGAGTCAGGTCACTGGAAACGAAAACGCCCACCGGCCATAGGGGCGGTGGGCGTTGAGGCATTCGCAGCATCTCGTGGCTGAACGGGGTGTCAGACCGAGCGCACCAGTTCCGGCCAGGCGGCACGCAGGTAGCTGATCATCGACCACAGCGTCAGCGCTGCCGAGATATACAGCAGGGCCAGGCCGGCATCCCCCCCGACACTGCCCGGAGCGAAGAACAGCAACATGAACAGGGCCAGCATCTGGGCGGCCGTCTTCAGCTTGCCGACCCAGGACACCGCGACGCTGCCGCGCTTGCCGATCTCGGCCATCCACTCACGCAGCGCCGAGATGACGATCTCGCGACCGATGATGACCAGGCTCGGGATGGTCATCCACAGGCTGTCGTAGCGTTCGATCAGCAGGCCCAGTGCCACCGCGACCATCAGCTTGTCGGCGACGGGGTCCAGGAAGGCGCCGAAGGGCGTGGTCTGATTCCACAGGCGGGCCAGATAGCCATCGAACCAGTCGGTGATGGCGGCCAGTGCGAAGAGCAGCGCCGTCAACGGCAGGCTCCATGCATAAGGCAGATAGAAACATACCACCAGCAGCGGAATGAACAGGATGCGGATCAGAGTCAGGATATTGGGGATGCTCATCGTGACGGCACGAGTCCTTGCATGAAGCGTAGGTGGCTGGGCGCAATCGAGGGCGAGTCGAGACCCTGAAGAAAGCCGATCGATTGGCGCCGCACAAGTCGTCTATTCTAGCCTGCCGGCGGCGCATTCAGCCATGCCAAACGGCAGGTTATTCAAGCCAACGCTCTGTCACTCTTCCTTGAGCGTTGAGTCGATGGTGCCAGAGGCAGCCATGTCGTGCACGGGGGCAGCCAGGCAGCGTCTGGTGGATCAGCCATGCAGCGCCTGGTGGATCAGCTCGGCGAGTGATTCGCTGATGCCGGGCACGCGCGCCAGTTCCGGCTTGGAGGCCTGTTTCACCCCCTGCAGGCCGCCGAAGAACTTGAGCAGCTCTCGGCGCCGCTTGGGGCCGACTCCCGCGATGCCCTCCAGGCTTGAGGTGCGCCGCGCCTTGTCACGCTTGGCGCGGTGACCGGCGATGGCGAAGCGGTGCGATTCATCGCGCACATGCTGGATCAAGTGCAGCGCCGGTGAGTGGCTGTCGAGGTCCAGGGTGTCATGCACCGTCTCGATGAACAGCGTCTCGAGCCCTGCCTTGCGCGTGGTGCCCTTGGCCACCCCGAGCAGGATGATATCGGTCACGCCGAGTGACTCGAACACCCCGCGCGCCATGTTGAGCTGCCCCTTGCCGCCATCGACCAGCAGGATGTCCGGGCGCTTGCCTTCGCCTTCCTGCAGGCGCTTGAAGCGCCGCGTCAGTGCCTGTTGCATGGCGGCGTAGTCATCGCCGGCCGTCACGCCTTCGATATTGAAGCGGCGGTAATCCGACTTGATCGGCCCGTCATGATCGAAGACCACGCAGCTGGCCACGGTCGCCTCGCCATGACTGTGGGAAATGTCGAAGCATTCCAGGCGCTTGGGCACCTCATCGAGGCCCAGCGCATCGCGCAGTGACAGGAAGCGATTGGACAGCTGCTGGCGGCTGGCCAGCTGGGTGGCCAGATGTTGCTCGGCGTTGGTCTGCGCCAATGTCAGCCACTGGGCGCGATGGCCACGCACCTGATGCGCGACCCGTACCCGACGTTCGGCCTTCTCGCTCAAGGCGCCTTCCAGCAGGTTGGCGTCATCGAGGGCCAGCGAGGTCAGCACCTCATCCGGCATCTCCCTGTCCTGGCCGAGATAGTACTGGCTGACGAAGCTGGTCAGCAGCTCGCTGCTGGTCAGGTCCAGACCATTGCCCGGCGAGAAGTGACGCGCACCGAGCATGCGACCCTGACGGACCGAGACCACGCTGATGCAGAGCCCGCCGGGGCGCTCGGCCAGCGCCAGGATGTCGGCGTTGCCGGTGCCGGTGTCGACGTATTGCTTCTCCTGCATGCGGCGCAGCTGGGCGACCTGATCACGCAGGCGGGCCGCTTCCTCGAATTCCAGCCTCATGGCCGCGTCTTCCATCGCCTGGCTGAGCTCGTCGGTGACCTTGTCGCTCTGGCCGTTCAGGCACATCACCGCATGTTCCATGTCGCGGCGATAATCCTGCTTGCTGATGTAGTCGACACACGGCGCGGTGCAGCGGTTGATCTGATATTGCAGGCACGGGCGATCGCGGTGGGCAAACACCGAATCCTCGCAATTGCGCAGGCGGAAGATCTTCTGCATCAGGGTCAGTGATTCGCGTACCGCGACGCTGCTCGGGTAGGGGCCGAAGTAGCGTCCGTCATTGCGCTTGTGGCGCACGCGCTTGAACTCCAGCGCCGGATAGTCGTGATGCTGGCTGATGAAGACGTAAGGGTAGGATTTGTCGTCACGCAGCAGGATGTTGTAGGGCGGGCGCAGCTCCTTGATCAGGGTCTGCTCCAGCAGCAGGGCCTCGGTCTCGCTGCGCGTGATGGTGACCTGCACATCGGCGATGCGCCCGACCAGCGCCTGGGTCTTGGCATTGAGGCCGGTATTGCGAAAATAGCTGGAGAGGCGCGCCTTGAGGCGCTTGGCCTTGCCCACGTACAGCACGTCACCGGCGCTATCCAGCATGCGATAGATGCCGGGCGCGTCGCTGACATGCTTGAGGAAATGGCGGGCATCGAAGCCGGTCGCCTCGCTGCCCTGCAGCAGATCACTGCTCGCGTCGCTGGTGATCAGGCGGCTGGAGACACGCGCGGCGTCACTGCGTGCGCGGCTGTCAGCCTGCGCACTCGCTGAGGACGCAGGTTGGGCATCAGGCTGGCTGGCGGTGTCTGCCGGCTCCTCATTCTCGGGCGACTGAGAAGTGGTGTCCGTCATCGTGGGGTCAGTGTGCTGCTTGGCCATGAGGTTCCTCGTCCAGAGATGCCTCGAGTCTATCAAACAAGGGCGATTGCTCGCAGGCATGGGGGCGACGGCGCCATGCTGCAATGCCTGCTGTCATGACCGGCCCGATCAGGACGTGCCACTCAAGAACATCTCAGAAAGAAACGCCTCATGCATGAACGTCCCAGACAGAAACGCCTCATGCAACAACGCCACCCGGGGAAGGTGGCGTTGT
This sequence comes from Cobetia amphilecti, assembly GCF_020217465.1. Classification (GTDB taxonomy): domain Bacteria; phylum Pseudomonadota; class Gammaproteobacteria; order Pseudomonadales; family Halomonadaceae; genus Cobetia; species Cobetia amphilecti. Next base: position 3,042,763 of record NZ_CP084115.1, on the reverse strand, counting down.
TGCATGAGGCGTTGTCGGCGCTGCTCGGGAGTGTCACGAGTAGCGCGGGCCTGCAGTGTGTGACGGGCTGGCAAGGTGTGCTTGTTCAGGCCTCGTCAGGACGGTCCAGCACGTAGTCATCCAGTAATTGGTGACGCATGGCCAGATGCGTCATCTCCACGTCGCTGGTCACGCCAAGCTTGTCGAAGATGCGGTAACGGTAGGTGTTGACTGTCTTCGGGCTCAGGTGCAGGCGGTCCGAGATCTCGCTGACGCGATGGCAATTGACGATCATCGTCGCCACCTGCAGTTCTCGGCTCGACAGCTGATCGAAGGGATTGCTGCGCTGGGTGTCCATGCCCGAGAACACCAGGCGCTGGGCGATTTCCGGGGACAGATAGCGTTCGCCAGCGGCCACCTGATGGATGGCGCGAATCATCTCGTCAAAGGGCGTGCCCTTGGAGATGAAGCCGAAGGCTCCCGCTTCCAGCAGGCGTTTGGCGAAGGACTCTTCCAGATAGGCGGTCAGCACGATGACTCTGACGTCGGGCAGGCTGCGCACGATCTTCTGTGTGGCTTCCAGGCCATCGACGCCGGGCATGCGAATGTCCATGAGCACGATATCCGGGCTGTGCTCACGGCAGAGTTTGATCGCGGTTTCGCCATCCGAGGCTTCTGCAATCACCTTGAGCCCATCCTCTAGCTCAATGGTACGGACGATGCTGGTACGCACCAGGTGGTGGTCGTCAGCGACAAGAACCTTGATCAAGGCGGCTCCAGTAAAGATGTCAATAAGCAGTGAAGTGAATGCGGGATCCAATGTACCCATTGGACAAGGGCTTGTCGATGCCCTGTTATCCAGTGCGTCGCGTTCAGGATAACCACTACTGATATAGTGCTAGCGTGATTCCTGCTCCTTGTCGTCGGCCGTGAGGCAGTGAGCGAGCCCCTGCGGGAAACCGTGCTCCGCGATGCGATCCGCAGACTTCGCGCGCTCCACAAAGCGCAGCAAAAATAAGAGGTTGACGACGTATTCGTCGCTCTGTAACATGCGCTCCATCGTGAAGACGGGGCCTTAGCTCAGCTGGGAGAGCGCAACACTGGCAGTGTTGAGGTCAGCGGTTCGATCCCGCTAGGCTCCACCATGATTCACGACAAGCCTGTCCGGATTTCATGTGCCTCTTGCCTGCAAGTGACATGCGAAATGACAGTCTGATTCGGGGCCTTAGCTCAGCTGGGAGAGCGCAACACTGGCAGTGTTGAGGTCAGCGGTTCGATCCCGCTAGGCTCCACCAGAATTCTTGAAAAAGCGGTCATCCTTCGGGGTGGCCGCTTTTTTTGTGTCCGGCTTTCAGCTTGCCCCTGTCAGCTTGCCCCTGTCTGCAGCTCGACCCTGTCTGCTTCACATATATAGCCGCCGGTGCCCGGGTCTGCCAATACGGAGAGGAATGGACGATAAATCTCACTCAGGCTCGAGGTCGGCTGAAATTGCCGACAATCGTTGCCTGATCGTCTCAAGTTGTTGATGAAAGGCAGGCCTGGCGCTAGATTGGCGACATGAGCAGACAAGAGATCACACGACTCGTGGCGAGCCTCGCCCACGAGGAAGGCATTCGAGAGACCGCAGTGAAGGGCGTGCAGCTCTTTCGCATGACGGAGCCCGTGCGCTGCGCGCCGGCCATCTATGAGCCCGCCGTGGTGGTGATCGTCAGCGGTGCCAAGGAGGCGATACTGGACGGCGAGCGGCATGTCTACGACAGCCGCCAGTATTTGTGCTGTCCCATCTCGATGCCGGTCGAGGCGGGCGCCCCCACGGCCTCGCCAGAGACGCCGCTGCTGGGCGTCTACCTCTCGCTGGATACGCGGGTAATGACGGAGCTTGCCATCGAGATGGAGAGCGCCGTGGGCCTCGTGCGCCAGCCGGCCCGCGGCCCGTTGCCGCCGGGGCTTGCCCTGGCGCATTGGGACGCCGCCTTCAGCGATGCCTTGTTGCGACTGCTGCAGGTGGCGCAGAACCCCGCCGATGCGGCGATATTGGGAGAAGGGCGGCTGCGGGAGCTTTATTACGCCGTCCTGAAGGGAGAGGCCGGTGAGTCGGCGCGACGCGCCTTCGGTGTGGGCAACGAGATCGCGCGGGCGATCGATTACCTCTCCAGCCGACTGGACGAGCCGGTCAGCATTGAAGACATGGCCGGGCGGGTCGGCATGAGTCGCGCCGTCTTCCACCGCAAGTTCAAGCAGGCGACCACGATGTCGCCGATCCAGTTCGTGAAGTCCATGCGCCTCAATACCGCTGCCATGCAGATCGCCAATGGCAAGACCGTCAGCGAGGCGGCTATGGCCGTGGGCTATGTGAGCTCCTCGCAATTCAGTCGCGAATTCAAGCGTCTGTACGGGCAGTCGCCCAAGCAGTGGAGTCAGTTCAAATAGCGACACGCCACCAGCGGGGCATGAAAAAACGGCCATCCGAAAGGAGGCCGTTTTTTCATGGCTGGCGATCATCCTGCGCGTAGGGTGCTAGAGCACCGCTTCACTCTCCTCGACACGCTCGAAGAGGATCAGGTGATCGGCCTGGATACGCAGCATGACCTGCTCGCCGGGCTGATAGTCGTGATGGCTGTTGAAGGCCGCCTCGACTTCCCGCCCGGAAGGCAGCGCCAGCCTATAGAGGGTGCTGGTGCCGGCGAAGGTCGCGCTGAGCACGCGCGCCTTGAGGTCGGTGGCTTCCGAGTCCCCTTCGGCCAGCACCAGGTCATCCGGGCGCAGCAGCACATCCACCGGCGTGCCGGGTGCATACGGATAGGCACGGTTGCCGCGAATCACGCCCAGCTCCGTGCTCACGCATTCGTTGTCCTTCAGCGTGCCGGGGATGAAATAGCCCTGGCCGATGAAGTTGGCGACGAAGCGCGTGGCAGGTTCGTGATACAGATTGAACGGCGTGTCCCACTGCTGCAGATGACCGCCGTGGATCACGCCGATCTGGTCGGCCATCGCGAAGGCCTCATTCTGATCATGCGTGACCAGCACCGCGCTGATGCCGAGGTGCTTGAGAATCCGCCGCACCTCCTGACTCAGCTGGCGCCGCAGCTCCACGTCCAGATTCGAGAACGGCTCATCGAGCAGCAGAATGCGCGGCTCCGGCGCCAGCGCGCGGGCCAGGGCCACGCGCTGCTGCTGGCCACCGGACAGCTCATGCGGGAAGCGCTCGCCGAGATGGGCGAGGCCGACCAGCGTCAGCAGCTCCGTCACCTTGTCATTGCGCGCTTCACGCGTCATGCGGCGCACGCCGAAGGCCACGTTGTCCGCCACGCTCAGGTGGGGGAACAGCGCGTAATCCTGAAAGACCATGCCGACATGGCGCTGCTCCGGCGCGGTCAGATGAGTCGCGCTGGACAGCACCTCGCCTTCGAGACGAATCTCGCCCATCGCTACCGGTTCGAAGCCGGCAATCGCGCGCAGCAGCGTGGTCTTGCCGCAGCCGGAGGGGCCGAGCAGGCAGGCAATGTCACCCTTGTTGAGGGAGAAATTGATGTCGCGAGTCACGACGGTGGTGTCGTAGCGACATTCCAGCGAATCGATCTGAAGGAGCGGTTGCATGATGGCAGGTCAGTCCGGATGGCGATGAAGGCAGCGGAGCAGGGGAGTGCCCGTCTCGCTTGAGCATACGTGAGCGCCGCCTGCGTGGATGCAGGCGGCGGCAGGGCACCCCTTCGGCTTGCTGAGCGGCGGCTCAGCCTTGAGGCTCAGTCCTGGCGACCCAGCATCAGGAACTCGAGCAGTGCCTTCTGGGCGTGCAGGCGATTGCCCGCTTCCTGCCAGACGACGGCGCGCGGGTCATCCAGCAGACCCATGCTGATCTCTTCGCCGCGGTGTGCCGGCAGGCAGTGCAGGAAGATGACATCGTCGGCGGCCTTGTCGAGCATGGCTTCGTCGACCTGGAAACCGGCGAAGTCGGCTTCACGCTTGAGCTGCTCTTCTTCCTGACCCATGGAGGCCCAGACATCGGTGGTCACCAGGTCCGCGCCCTGCACGGCTTGCTGCGGATCACGATGGATGCTGACGCGCTGGCCAGCCGCCGCGACGATCTCGCTGTCCGGCTCGTAGCCTTCCGGGCAGCAGATGCGCAGATTGAAATCGAATTGACGCGCGGCGTTGATCCAGGAATGGCACATGTTGTTGCCATCGCCGATCCAGACCGCTGTCTTGCCCTTCACGGAGCCACGGCATTCGGTCCAGGTCATCACGTCGGCCAGCAGCTGGCACGGATGATAGTCGTCGGTCAGCGCATTGATGACCGGCACGCTGGAGGCGTCGGCGAAGGCTTCGATATCGGAGTGGGCGAAGGTGCGGATCATCACGCCATCGACCATCTCGGACAGCACGCGGGCGGTGTCGCCGATCGGCTCGCCACGGCCCAGCTGGGTGTCGCGCGGCGACAGGAACAGCGCATGGCCACCGAATTGCGCCATGGCCGTCTCGAAGGACACGCGGGTACGCGTGGAGGACTTCTCGAAGATCATCGCCAGGGTGCGGTTGGCGAACGGCGTATAGACCGGACCTTCCTTCTTCAGCCCATCCTTGATGGTGATGGCGCGCTGGATGAGGTAGTCGAGTTCTTCCGGAGAAAGGTCAAGCAGGGTCAGAAAGTGCCGGGTGGCCATCGAGCGGGCTCCTGTCAGGGTCTCGGGCAGCACCATCGAAAAGGGCGCCATGCGTCGGAGGGAAGGAAGTCGCCGACGATCACGGCGCCCGGATGGCGCTGCCTGTCAAAAGAGCCATCCTAGCCAGCTCGGCTCGAGCGTGCAACGCTCACGCCGTTATCAGGGCGGCCATGGCGCGCGCTGCAGGGCCGATGCGCGCTGCTGCAGACAGCAATCCACAACTCGGGCACTATCGGGGGCTGAATTCATGGCTTACCCCCAGTAGAATGAGGGAATGACACTCACGGGCCTTGCGCCCACCGTCCGAGGATTGCACATGAGCACTACCATCGAATCGATCGAAAAGCAGATTGGCGAGAACCCGATCCTCCTGTACATGAAGGGCACCCCGCAGCTGCCGCAGTGTGGTTTCTCTGCGCAGACCGTGCAGGCCGTCATGTCCTGCGGCGAGCGTTTCGCCTTCGTCAACATTCTCGACAACCCGGACATCCGCGCCGAGCTGCCGAAATACGCCAACTGGCCGACCTTCCCGCAGCTGTGGGTCAACGGCGAGCTGGTCGGCGGTTGCGACATCGTGGTCGAGATGTACCAGAGCGGCGAACTGGAGCCGCTGATCAAGCAGGCCGCTCAGGAAGCGTCTGCCGAGTGATCGGCATCTTCTGATCGGCATCTTCTGATAGGAGTCGCTCTGATCGGGCTCGCTTTGATCGGGCTCGCCTTGACCCGAGCAGTGCCGAGCAGAAAAAACGCCCCCGCAGCCTGGCTGCGGGGGCGTTTTCATGTCTGGCTCTCAGAGAGTCTGTCAGCCGGAGGAGCTGTCAAAAGCTCTGCCAGTCAGGGCGCGGGCGCGTCGAGCGAGGCCGGCACCTCATCATTCATGCCCTGTTCCTTCATCGCCAGGTCCCAGCCGCCCAGGTCCTTGAAGCGGTTGACCATCGCGCAGAACAGCTCCGCGGTGCGTTCGGTGTCATAACGCGCCGAGTGGGCGGAGGCGTTGTCGAACTCGATGCCGGCGGCGCGGCAGGCGCGGGCCAGTACCGTCTGGCCATAGACCAGACCCGCAAGCGAAGCGGTATCGAAGCACGAGAACGGGTGGAACGGATTGCGCTTGATACCGCAACGCTCGACCGCCGCGTTCAGGAAGCCCTGATCGAAGGCTGCATTGTGGCCGACCAGCACCGCACGCGTGCAGCCGTGCGCCTTGATGGCCTTGCGCACCGGGCTGAAGATCTCGCCCAGCGCCTGATTCTCGGCCACCGCGACCTGCTTGCGCACCGGGTTGTCGAGATCGATACCGGTGAAATCCAGTGCCGACTGTTCGATGTTGGCGCCCTCGAAGGGGGCCACGTGGAAGGCATAGGTCGCATCCGGCACCATGTTGCCATCGTCGTCCATGGTCAGCGTGACGGCAGCGATCTCGAGCAGTGCATCACCGGCGGCATTGAAACCACCCGTCTCGAGGTCGACCACCACTGGCAGAAAGCCACGGAAGCGCTGTGCCATCTGCGTGCGCTCGCTCGCCTGGGTCATCAAGATCTCCAATCCCGTCATAGCATCTCGTGCTGCGTCGTGCGTATTGCCGACGCTCAAGGTGGCCAATTGTAGCAGGGCGAAAAGGGCGCGTCGCGGCGCTGGCCGCGTGCCGGGGTGTCTCTGGCCCTCCTGGCAGTATCGGTGAGGTGCCAGCCTCGCTATAATCGGCGTCACATCGTGATTCGGGTAGATGAGCGGCTGCGCTTGCGCGGCCCTCGCTCGTCTGGACCGGGCGATCCAACCCCACCTGCGGCCACGGCGTTCATCAGTGGTACGCGGGAACTACAAGCATCAACTCAGGAGTCAAGCATGTCCGACGTGCAAAAGGTCGTTCTCGCCTACTCCGGCGGCCTGGACACTTCAGTCATCGTCAAGTGGCTGCAGGAAACCTACAACTGTGAAGTCGTGACTTTCACAGCTGACCTCGGTCAGGGCGAGGAAGTCGAGCCGGCGCGTGCCAAGGCAGAAGCCCTCGGCGTGAAGGAGATCTACATCGAAGACCTGCGCGAGACCTTCGTCCGCGATTACGTCTTCCCGATGTTCCGTGCCAACGCCATCTATGAAGGCGAGTACCTGCTGGGCACCTCCATCGCACGTCCGCTGATCGCGCGTCGTCTGGTCGAGATCGCCAACGAGACCGGCGCCGACGCCATCTCTCACGGCGCGACCGGCAAGGGCAACGACCAGGTGCGTTTCGAGCTGGGCGCCTACGCGCTGAAGCCGGGCATCCAGGTCATCGCGCCGTGGCGTGAGTGGGACCTGAACTCCCGCGAGAAGTTGATGGAATACTGCGAGCAGCACGGTATCGAAGTCGACTACGCCAAGAACAAGAAGAAGTCTCCGTACTCCATGGACGCGAACCTTCTGCACATCTCATATGAAGGTGGCGTGCTGGAAGACCCGTGGACCGAGTGCGAAGAAGAGATGTGGCGCTGGAGCGTCAGCCCGGAGCAGGCGCCGAATGACGCGACCTACATCGATCTGACCTACACCAAGGGCGACATCACTGCCATCGACGGCAAGGAAATGGCCGCTCACGAAGTGCTCGAGTACCTGAACAAGGTCGGCGGCGCCAACGGCATCGGCCGTCTCGACATCGTCGAGAACCGTTACGTCGGCATGAAGTCGCGTGGCTGCTACGAAACACCGGGCGGCACCATCATGATGCGTGCTCACCGTGCCATCGAATCCATCACTCTGGACCGCGAAGCGGCCCACCTGAAGGACGAGATGATGCCCAAGTACGCTGAGCTGGTGTACAACGGTTACTGGTGGAGCCCGGAGCGTCGCATGCTGCAGGCGGCCATCGATGAGTCCCAGAAGGTCGTCAACGGCGTCGTGCGTCTCAAGCTCTACAAGGGCAACGTGATCGTCGTCGGCCGTCAGTCCGAAGACTCGCTGTTCGATGCGTCCATCGCGACCTTCGAAGACGATGCGGGCGCCTACGACCAGAAAGATGCTGCCGGCTTCATCAAGCTGAACTCCCTGCGCCTGCGTATCGCGGCCAGCAAGGGACGTGGCATCGAGTAATCTCTGATCCGATAGCCTGATCTCGGAACACCATGACGCCGGCCCCTGCTGCAGCCATTCGCTGCCATAGGGGTCGGCGTCGTGCTATCCGGCTGTCGGTGCCACGTTATCCGGCTGTCGTATCTCGCTTTAGGCGGCCAGAGCCGGGCGCGCTTTCGTCTGATGAGGTGCTGCTCATCCAAGGCACGCATGGCGCTCAGGGGCGTTGCTGAGCGCTTTTCTCCCCCGTGGGTGCATGCGATGCTGACAGAAGCCTCTTTTCATTGTCATTTCTGCACGTAGATTGCCGGCGACCGTCATGGCGGCCGGCCAAGGAAGATATCTCATGCTGGGTATGCTGAAGAAACTGTTTGCCGCAGGCGAGCCTGCGCCGGTCAAGGAACCGGAAGCCACCGAATACAAGGGCTATCTGATCGTGGCGATGCCGCAGAAGCACGATGGTCAATACCGGGTGTCGGGCGTGATCCGCAAGCCGGTGGAAGGCGGCGAGATGCTGGAGCATCGTTTCGAGCGCTCCGACACCGTGCCGGGCGAAGAGGGCGCCGTGGAGCTGACCCTGCTCAAGGCGAAGCGCACCATCGATGACCTGGGTGACAGCATCTTCGAGCGCTGATCGCCCCGAAGCTGACTGCTGCGCACTTGCCCCCACCCTCAGGAGCACGCCCATGATCACGGTTCACCATCTGGAAAACTCGCGCTCGCAGCGCATCCTGTGGCTGCTGGAAGAGTTGAATCTTGAATACCGTCTGCAGACCTATGCCCGCGACAGCAACAGCATGCGTGCGCCCAAGGCGCTGAAGGAGATTCACCCGCTGGGCAAGGCGCCGATCATCACCGACACCACGCTGGCGGGAGAGAATGCCGAGCCGGTGGTGGTCGCCGAGTCCGGTGCGATCATCGAATACCTGATCGATCTGTACGCCGGCCAGGGCAGCGGCAGCACTGCCCATCTGCGCCCGCCCGCCGGCAGCCAGGCCGAGCGTGACTACCGCTTCTGGCTGCACTTCGCCGAAGGCTCGGCGATGCTGCCGCTGATGCTCAGACTGGTGTTCTCGCGTCTCGACAAGCCGCCGGTGCCGTGGCTGGTGCGCCCGATCGCGCGCAAGCTGGCCAAGGGGGTGAACGACAGCTTCATCAGTCCGGAGATCAAGGCGCATCTCGCCTACATGGATACCTGTCTCGAGCATCGCCAGTGGCTTGCCGGCGACTCGCTGACCGGTGCCGATATCCAGATGAGCTTCCCGATCCAGGCGCTCGATGCGCGCCAGGGGCTCAAGAATCACCCGAATATCCAGGAATGGCTGGCCCGCATCCGTCAGCGCGAAGCCTTTCAGCGCGCCGTGGCCAAGGGCGGCGAGCTGGCGCTCTGACGCGCTGATGCTTTTGCGCCCTGATGCTCGGGCGCGATGCGCAAATATCATATGGCTTGCGCATTTTTGCGCTATTGATGTGATTTAGACTTTCGTCGGGATTCTTTCGGCATTCGGGCTGTCACATCTGGACGTTATATCGATAGGTTCTGTTTTAGGTATCTAAGCTACAGTTAGTGCTTATTGACCTCGAGCGGGTGACAACCGCCCAGTCACCGGGCTGGGCAGCGAAGCGCCTAGGACGCCAGGCACGACAGGCGGAAGAACACCGCAACACAGAGCGACAAGACAGAACACAAGACCGTGAGCGATGCATCGGCAAGCGAGTGGGGAGTCCACCGTGGTGCCGATGGATAAACAGGATGCAGGACAAGGAGTCGACCGGGGGCCTGGCATGGCACGCAAGAGTCTGCGTGAACAATCACTGGAACAAGCACTCCAGCAGATGGAACGCGACAAGGCTCGCCTTGAACGCCGTCTAGCGGGGCTGGAAGAGAAACTGTCGACGACGCTCGACGGTACCGGCCTGCGCCTCTGGCAACTCGAAGTGCCCAGCGGCAAGCTCACCATCTTCAACTATCGCTGGGGGCGCATGCTGGGCTATCAGCCCGGCGAGCTGAACGCCCATTTCGATGTCTGGCGTGAGCACCTGCACCCGGAAGACCGCGACGAAGTGCTCGCCAACCTCAATGATCACCTTGAGGGGCGCACCGAGGTCTATCAGGTCGTGCATCGCATGCTGGCCCGCGACGGCAGCATCACCTGGGTCGCCGACCGCGGGCGGGTGGTCGAACGCGATGAGCACGGCAATGCCCTGCGCCTGCTGGGCACGCATACCGACATCAGTCATGAGAAGGACTACGAATCGCGCCTCAATGCGCTGGCCAGCACCGATGCCCTGACCGGGCTTGCCAATCGCCAGGCCATCAACAGCTGGCATCAGCGACCGCTGGCCGATGACAGTGCCTTGATCTTCATCGACCTCGACGGCTTCAAGCAGGTCAATGACCAGTTCGGCCATCGTGCCGGCGACGAAGTGCTGGTGTTGGTCGCGCATGGCCTGAACGATGAGCTGCATCGGCTGGGCATCCACCATCATCTCTCGGCGCGTTTCGGCGGCGACGAATTCCTCTTTCAGCTGCCCCGCATGTCACTGCCGCGTGTCGAACATATCGCCCGTCGCTGGCTGGAGCGCTTCGCGCATCCCCTCGAGATCAGCGGTGGCCTCGGCCGCATCGGCCTGAGCATCGGCATCTGCTTCGGGCGCGATGCCGACAATCGCTTCGGGCTGGCGCTGGAACGGGCCGATCAGGCGATGTACCGGGTCAAGCACCACGGCAAGCACGGCTTCAGGGTGCACACGCCGATGGAGTATTCTTCCTGCGAATACCAGGCCGGCGATTTCCAGGCCTCGAATCTGGAAGCCCCCGCCAGTCGCCTGCCTTCCTGGCTGCACCCACAGCCCGCGCCGGTATCAAAGCCCGCGCCGCTATCGCAGCAGGCGCCAGCGCCTAGGCCAGCCTCCCAGTCGCCGCCGAGGCAGCAGGCAGCCTCTGCCGGTACTGAGTCTGCCGATACCGAGTCTGCCGGTGCCGAGCGTGACGATACCGAGCCTGCCGATACCGAGCGTGACGATAGCGTGTCTGCTGATTCCGAGTCTGCCGAGGCCAGGGCCAAGGAGGAAAGGTGACTCGCATGACAAGCGAGCCCGCTTCCCGCTGGCTCCCGACATTCCAAGCCCCCCGCACGCGCAGGCGTCGGGGGGCTTTTGTCTTTCAGGCCGCTCGATCGACGGGCGTGGCACAACGCTGCAGCGCGAATGCCATCATTTTCTGATATGACTATTGCATCCGGCAAAGTCGCGAACGACGCTGGGGGGAACGGCAAGGCAGGATGAGTCGAGGCCCCCGATCGTCATGGAAGCGTCGTGGCACAAGACAGGCATGAACGGCGGCCTCAAGTGCCGCCTTTATCAGCAGGGCGAGTGTCCTCAAGGAGAGAAGGATGAGTAGCAGCGAGTCTGGCCGACAGTTCATCAATCAGCCACGCCAGGTCGTCGGCGAGGCGCTGGAAGGCTGCGCACGACTGCGCCACCCGGATGGCAGTGGCGTGCGGCTGTCAGACCCCGCCAGTGGCATGCGCCTGGTGGTACGCGATGACTGGGCGCGTGATCAGGTCGCGCTGATTTCCGGTGGCGGCTCGGGGCATGAACCCGCGCATGCAGGCTTCGTCGGCGCGGGCATGCTGACGGCCGCCGTGTGTGGTGAGCTGTTCGCCTCGCCGACGGTGGACGCCGTGCTGGCGGCGATCCGCGAAGTGACCGGTGAGGCCGGGGCCTTGCTGATCGTCAAGAACTACACCGGCGATCGCCTCAACTTCGGGCTGGCCGCCGAGCGGGCGCGCCAGGAAGGCTTCAAGGTCGAGATGGTCATCGTCGCCGACGACGTGGCGCTGCCCGACAACCCGCAGCCACGCGGGCTGGCCGGCACGCTGCTGGTGCACAAGGTCACCGGTGCGCTGGCGGCACGCGGGGCGGGCCTCAAGGAAATCACCGCCGTCGCACGGCGCGTCGCCGACAGTTGCTCGACCCTGGGCGTGGCCTTCAATGTCGGCCGCCATCCCGGCAAGCCGCGTGAGCAGCGCGCACCGGAACTGGGGTTGGGCATTCACGGCGAGCCGGGCGCCATGGCGCTCGAGCTTGGCAGCGACTCGGGCACCCACGGCGTGCATGCGGTCATGGATACCGTGGTCACGGCGCTGGTGCAGGGGCATTCGCGCAAGGATGTCGGCGGCGACCTGCCGGCCAGCGGCCATCTGCTGTTGATCAATGATCTGGGCGGTTGCTCGGCGCTGGAGCGCAGCCTGCTGCTGGAAGAAGCGCTGACCCATCCGTCGCTGCAGGCGCTGGGCATCCATGCCGTGGTCGGCCCGCAACCGCTGATGACCTCGCTGGACATGCACGGCTTCTCGCTGACGCTGCTGCCGCTGGATAGCCTGCTGGATGAGGCGCTCAGTGCCAGCTGCGCGCCGGTCGCCTGGCCGGGCGTACAGCCGGTGACGCCACTGGCGCACTTCACGCCGAGTCAGGACGCCGTCAGAACGGCCAGTGATGAGGCCTCGGATGCCAGACGTGCCCAGGCCAAGGCCGACTGCCAGGAGCGTGCCGCCCGTGGCGTGAAATCGCGTGCCGGTCTGCCGGGCGATCCGCAGGTCGAGCAACGGCTGCGCGCGGCACTGGAAATCCTGCTTGCCAGCGAGGCGGACCTTGACCGACTCGATGCCATCAGCGGTGACGGCGATACCGGCAGCACCTTCGCCAGCGGTGCGCGCGCGGTGATCGAGGCGCTGGAAGACTGTGAGCTGGCGTGTGGCGATTCCGGTGAGCTGATGACCACCATCGGCAAGCAGCTGGCCCACGGCATGGGCGGCTCCAGTGGTGTGCTGCTCTCGACGCTGTTCACCGCCGCCGCCACCCGCTGGAAGGAGCAGTCGGACGCACATGGCCAGGCGCCGCTGGGCCAGCGCTGGCACGACGCCCTGAGTCACGGCGTCGCCCGCATGCAGCACTACGGTGGCGCCTCACGCGGCGACCGCAGCCTGCTGGATGCGCTGTTGCCGGCGTTGGAGGCGCTGCAGGAATCGGTGCAGTCTGATCAGCAGGGTGATCAGTCAGCCTCGCCGGCCGAGAGCAGGCAGGAGATACGCGCCGGGCGGGTCGACTGGGCCGCGATGGCGCGCGCCGCCCGTCAGGGCGCGGATGCCACCGCCGAGATGGCCAAGGCGCGGGCCGGACGCTCCGCCTACGTGCCCTCCGCTCATCTGGTCGGCAACAGCGACCCGGGTGCGGAAGCCGTGGCGCGTGTCTTCGAAGCGCTGGCCGATGCCGCCGAGGAAGCGGCGGGTTGATTCATGCTTCGATTGACCGGCTGAGCTGGTTGACCCGAATGACTGGCGCCTGAGCGCTCAGCCCCACAAGGCAAAAGGCTCACAAACCCAAAGCTCTTGAACCAAAAGGCCCGCCCATGAACCTCGTGTTCAGGGGCGGGCCTTTTTGCATCATGCGGCAAGTGGTCAGGCGACTTTCTGACGTGTCGGCAGGCGAATCAGGCGGGTGGCGATGGCGGTGCCCAGCAGAGTGATGCCCATGCCGGTGAGGATGCGCGCATCGATCACCTCATCGAGCAGCATGTTGCCCCACAGCAGCGCGCTGACCGGCACCAGGAAGGTGACCGAAGTGGTGGCGGTGGCACCGGCACTGGCCAGCAGGCGGAAGAAGATCAGGAAGGCGAGGCTGGTGCTGAGTACCGCCAGCGCGATGGCGCTGCCCCAGGCTTCCAGGCTGACGCTGGTCGTCGGCCACATCCACAGGCCCGGAATCAGCAACAGCAGGGACGACATCAGTGAGCTGCCCGCGGCCAGTACCGGCGCCGGCAGGTGATTCAGGCGCTGGCGCGAGAAGTTGGAGGCGAAGCCGTAGCAGAAGGTCGCGCCGAGGGCGGCGAGGATGAACCAGCCGTCGCCGCCGAGCTGGAAATCGAGGCGATCACTCGACAGCACATAGACACCGCTGAAGGCCACGGCCAGGCCGAGATACTGCTGCTTCTGGATCGGCGTGGCGAACAGCGCCATGCCCAGCAAGGCGGTAAACAGCGGCGTGGTGGCATTGATCAGCGAGGTGAAGCCGGCCTCCAGCTGGGTGGTGGCCAGCGCCAGCAGGCAGAAGGGCAGCGCCTGACTGGTCAGCCCCAGCACCGCAAGCGGGCCCTTGTGCTCCCACAGCATCCTCAGGCGCCCCGCGCCCAGCAGCAGCGGGGCGAGTACCAGCGCGCCGATGCCCATGCGCAGCAGAATCAGCGTGGTCGGGCCGAATTCCGGCGCGGCCACGCGCATGAAGATGAAAGACATGCCCCACAGGGTGGACAGCAGGACAAGACGCAAGGCATCGCTGGCGGACATGGTGTTCTCGACGTGGCGTGTGAAAGGCAGTCCGCTAGGCTAGCCCCTCATGCGCGTCACGGGAAGCACGACCTTGTGCCAGTCGCTCTTCTTTCCCAGTCCCAGCTCCAGCCCGCTGGCCTCAGGCGGAGGGTATCGCACCGCGCTGGATGGCGGCGATATCGCGGGCGGCGCGCTCGAGTGCCGGCAGATGCTTGAGCATGTCCTCACGCGACTGGCGCATCACCGGCGCCTGGATCGCCACGCCGATGTTGGAGGGCCCATCGGGATTGGGTGCCAGTACCGCGATGCACACCAGACCGGGCAGGAATTCCTCATCATCCAGCGCGAAGCCCTGCTGGCGGACCTGCTCGATCTCGGCCTCGACGGACTCGATGTCAGTCAGGGTATTGCGCGTCATCGCGTTCAGCGGCGTGCCGGTCAGCAGGCGGCGGCGCTGGGCGGGCGGCATCTGGGCCAGAAACAGCTTGCCGCTGGCGGAGCAATGCACCGGCACCCGGGAACCGGGGTGCAGATAGAAGCGCAGCGGGGCCTGGGTCTCGACGCGGTCCAGATACAGCACCTCGCTGCCGGACAGCGCCGTGATGTTGCAGCTCTCGCCGACCTCTTCCATCAGCCGGTTGAGCACGCCGTGGCGGGCACCCTGCACGGTGTCGTTGAGCAGCAGGTTCTCCGCCAGACGGCGCAGCCGGCTGCCCTTGCTGTAATGGCGGTTGTCCGCCTCGCGCTGCAGCATGCCGCTGCCTTCCAGCTGCTGCAGCATGCGGTGCAGCGTCGGCTTGGGCAGGCCGGTCTCTTCCACCAGTCCCTGCAGGGTGAAGAACTGGTCCTTGGCGGCGATCACCTCCAGCAGCGCCAGCAGACGCTGGGCGGGCGTATCGCCTTCTATCTTGCTGCCTTCCTTGCCGGTGTCCCTGTCAGCGTCCTTGCGATCACGCGGCAGGCTCGTCTGGGGCTGGGTGGCACTGTTCATGGGCTATTCCCTCCTTCAATCCGTGCGCTGGGCAGTGTGGCGCCGAAACGCTCGGCCCGTCAGTGCCTTGCGTTGCTGTGCCTACTTTAACAGTACTCCATTCATCGGAAGAAGTTTCTAAAAAAGGAGTGTTTTTGATCATTTTCCGAAATCGGGCTTGACGGACCGCGCGGCGGGGGCTAATTTTGGTCACATGTTTCGGTAATCGGAACTAAATGTATCAATAAACATAAAATTTAGAGTTGGAGACGCCATGAGCACTCAAGACAGCGCAGACAATCGCAAGGTCGTGCAGGGCAAGCAGAAGATGACCCCTTCCGAGGCCTTCGTGGAAACCATGGTCGCCAATGGCGTCACCGACATGTTCGGCATCATGGGCTCCGCCTTCATGGATGCGATGGACATCTTCGCCCCGGCCGGCATTCGCCTCATTCCGGTGGTGCATGAGCAGGGCGCTGCCCACATGGCCGACGGCTATGCTCGCGTTTCCGGCCGTCACGGCATGGTCATCGGCCAGAACGGTCCGGGCATCTCCAACTGCGTCACCGGCATCGCGGCCGCTTACTGGGCGCACAGCCCGGTGGTCATCGTCACGCCGGAAGCCGGCACCACCGGCATTGGCCTGGGCGGCTTCCAGGAATGCAAGCAGCTGCCGATGTTCCAGGAATTCACCAAGTACCAGGGCCACGTGACCCACCCGTCGCGCATGGCGGAATACACCGGTCGCTGCTTCGACCGCGCCATGTCCGAGATGGGCCCGACCCAGCTCAACATTCCGCGTGACTACTTCTACGGCGAGATCGAATGCGAGATTCCGCTGCCGGCACGTGTCGACCGCGGCCCGGGTGGCAGCAAGAGCCTGGATGAGGCAGCCGAGCTGCTGGCCAGCGCCAAGTTCCCGGTCATCGTTTCCGGTGGCGGTGTGGTGATGGCCGATGGCGTCGAGGAGTGCAAGGCACTGGCAGAGCGTCTCGGCGCGCCGGTGGTCAACAGCTACCAGCACAACGATTCCTTCCCGGCCAGTCACCCGCTGTGGTGTGGTCCGCTCGGTTATCAGGGCTCCAAGGCGGGCATGAAGCTGATCTCCCAGGCCGATGTCGTCATCGCGCTGGGCACGCGCCTCGGGCCGTTCGGTACCCTGCCGCAGCACGGCATGGACTACTGGCCGAAGGACGCGAAGATCATCCAGATCGACGCCGACCACAAGATGCTGGGCCTGGTGAAGAAGATCTCCGTCGGCATCTGCGGCGATGCGCGTGAAGCGGCCATCGCCCTGACCGAGCGCCTGTCCGGTCGCAACCTGGAATGCGATGCCTCCAAGGATTCGCGTCTGACCCAGATTCGTGAAGAGAAGGCCGCCTGGGAAGCCGAGCTGGATGCCTGGACCCACGAGAAGGATGCCTTCAGCCTCGACGCCATCGACGAAGCCAAGGACGAGAAGCCGTTCTCCGGCGGCGAATACCTGCACCCGCGTCAGGTACTGCGCGAGCTGGAAAAGGCCATGCCGGAAGATGTCATGGTGTCCACCGACATCGGCAACATCAATTCCGTGGCCCACAGCTACCTGCGCTTCGATCGTCCGCGCAGCTTCTTCGCCCCGATGAGCTTCGGCAACTGCGGCTACGCGCTGCCGACCATCATGGGTGCCAAGACTGCCGCGCCGGAACGTCCGGCCATCGCCTACGCCGGTGACGGCGCCTGGGGCATGAGCCTGATGGAAATCATGACCGCCGTGCGTCACGACATTCCGGTCACGGCCGTCGTCTTCCACAACCGTCAGTGGGGCGCCGAGAAGAAGAACCAGGTCGAGTTCTACAACCGTCGCTTCGTCGCCGGTGAGCTGGACAACGAGAGCTTCGCCGAGATCGCGCGCTCCATGGGTGCCGAAGGGATCACCGTCGACCGTCTGGAAGACGTGGGCCCGGCCCTCAAGAAGGCCATCGACATGCAGATGAACGAAGGCAAGACCTGCGTCATCGAGGTGATGTGTACTCGCGAACTGGGCGACCCGTTCCGCCGCGACGCCCTCAAGAAGCCGGTGCGTCTGCTCGAGAAGTATCAGGATTACGTGTAACGCCCATCGCTGATCGCGCTGTGCAGGTCATGGATGGCAGCGCGATGAAGCGGGTGTAGCGCGACGCGCAAGCAGGACTGGAACTCTCCCTTGCCCCGGCCATTTCAGATGTCCGGGGCTTTTTGGATGTGTCGGCTGCCTGCTAGGGCAGCGAGGAGACAGACATGAAGGCACTCAACAACATTCTGGCGCGGGCCAAGGCAGACCCGCGCCGTATCGTGCTCTGCGAAGGGCAGGACATGCGGGTGGTGCAGGCGGCGGTGAGCGCGACGGAGCAGGGCCTGGCGCAGGTGATGGTAGTGGGTGACCCCATCGTCATCGCCGCTACCGCCAGAGAAGCCGGGCTTGAGGATCAGGCGCTGGCACGGCTCGAGCTGATCGACCCCGCCACCTCCGAGCACACCGCCAGGCTTGCCGAGGCGCTGCACGCGCATCGCGCGGCCAAGGGCATGACGGCGGAGCAGGCCGCCGAGAAGATTCGTGATCCGCTGACGTTCGCCAACATGATGGTGCGAGAAGGGCTGGCGGATGGCTCGGTGGCCGGTGCCGTGCTCACCACTGCCGATGTGGTGCGCACCGCCATTCAACTGCTGGGGCTGGCGCCGGGCAGCAAGCTGGTCTCCAGCTTCTTTTTGATGATGCTGTGCAAGCCGTTCCACAATCTGAAGGGCGGCATGATCTTCTCGGACTGCGGGCTGGTGATCGACCCCGACGCCGAGGAGCTGTCACAGATCGCGCTGGCCGCCGCCGACAGTGCCCAGGCTCTGCTCGGGGAAGACCCACGGGTGGCGATGCTGTCGTTCTCCACCAATGGCAGCGCGCACCACGCCTCGGTGGACAAGGTGGTGCAGGCCGCGCATCGGGTACGCGAGCAACGCCCGGATATCGCCATCGATGAAGACGTGCAGCTCGACGCCGCCATCGTGGCGGAAATCGCCGAGCGCAAGCTGCCCACCTCCCGCGTCAAAGGCACCTCCAACGTGCTGGTGTTCCCCAATCTGGAAGCCGGCAATATCGGCTACAAGCTCGCCGAGCGCATCGGCGGCGCAGAAGCCATCGGCCCACTGCTCCAGGGCCTCGCCAAACCCGCCAACGACCTCTCGCGCGGCTGCTCCACCGCCGACATCCTCAATGTCATTGCGGTCACTGTTGTTCAGGCACAGCAGCGCACCTCATGATATTGAGCCTTATTTATAGTTTGATTAATAATAACTTGGGTAGGCGAAGGCCTACCCGATTTAGCCTATAGTACAGATTTTTAACCTTAAACTTAATTTATATTATAGTGATTGTGAGGTTTTATTTTGTTGGTTTAATTTCTGTTTAGAGCCGTGCGAAATGCAGTTAATGTCTCCTTGTAATCGGGAACCAGATTTTCTTCGCTTAGTTCTTGAGTCTTTTCTTGTATGGTAGAAACATCGATAAATTCTTCTATATCTTCTAGTTTTATAATTGTGGTAGCTCTGGCGTTGTAATCACCCATAGATTGTGTGTATTTGCGATATTTGAATTTGTTTAATAGTCTTAAGCAGTCTTCAGTGCTCTTTGTATTATCTTTTAGCCATTTCTTGACTTCTTGTTCCTTCCCTAACTTTTTCCATGTATATAGTAATGAAATTAGATGGTTGTTCGATAGCAACTTGTCAGGTTCGTTCTTTGACATTTTATCAAATTTTTCTATTAATTCATCTTTAAGAGATTCGAGTTCTTCATCGGCTAAAACTTGGTCCGGATCACCTTTCTCTCGTCGGCTAACTTCTGCACTTAACATGTGGTCAATTATCGACAACCCGTCAGATTTTTTAAAGCAGGAAATTAGAAGACTACCTCTATCTTTATCATTCTCAATACGCCTCAGAAACCATACTACAAGCCTTACAGCGTGAGTATGTGCACTAATAAAGGTAAACCCTTTTGTTTCATGCTCGATTACATCGCCTATGTCAAGAATAGCTTTGATAAAAGATTCGCCATTCTCCAAGGGGATTTCATTTATGTAAGCTTCAAGTTGTGATAGGGCATTTTTTGAAACACCTTCCTCTTCAAGTAATAATATTGATCTAGAAAGTTCATCACTTCTGGAAGTTAATTGAATTAACTCCTTTAGGTCAGAATTTGATAGTTCACCGCGCGGTATAGAAAATTGAAAGTATTTGTCAAAAATAGAATGATGGCAAATTCGCATTTCTCTTAGCCAAGAATCTCCTACCTCTCTAGAGTAGTTCATCCCTCCTAGGGCCCATTCGACCGTCGGGAATAGCTGTTTTATGATTTGTTCAACCGCTTCCTTTTTATCAGTAGTAGATTTTTTTATGATGTTTTCTAACTGATGTTTGGTAAGCTTTATATCGCTTTCACTTTGACCTGCTCTCAATTTGGTCAATATCGCTTTAGAGCGTGCAATTTCTTTATAAACATCCGGCTCGAAAACTCTCAAGCATTCAATTGCCATTAAATCAACGGGGTTAACTTCAAATGCACTTTTGCCCTGTAACAAAGTGAAATGAAAAGATAGTGTAGATGTGTACCTGTACACATTTCGCAAGGTTTCAAAGTATTTGTTCATTGCGCCATTGAAAATATTGGCCCATCTTGTGGAGTCGAAAAGTTCTAAAGCTAATGTATTTGTTCCAATAGTCCTGTCTAATCTCTCAAACAGTAGGTCGTGTAGTCGAGTAGTTTCTATCTTTGGAATATCAAAAGGTACCTGTATTATTTTCTCTAAATAATCACGGCCCAGTTGCATTCCATCATTCATTTTGTTTTCGACTACATCGCGCTGAAATAGCAATAAAAATACTACGTTTGGAAATTCCGAATTAGCTTTTATGAGTTGGAATATCATTTTTAATTCGGACGAGTTTAATCTATCTAAATCATCTAGGACTATAATTAATGGGGACGCTTGGTTTTTTAAAAGTTCTGTAAGTTCGTTTCTTATTTCGTTAAGATTTTGCTCTTTTGCTTTTGCGCTATCTAATATATTGGTGCTTATCCGACTTAAAAGTAAATTTCCCCATTTTAGCGTTGCGGCGATAACGCCTATTGTTATTAGTAAGCTTGTGGTTATGTTTCTTATCCAGTCCTCATTTGCAATACTGCCTCCAATACCTAGTATTGTTGCAGCTATAAATAGAAATGGCAGTATAGCGGAAAGGCCAGTTGCAACTACTTCGCCTGTTTCTAAGTAATGCCCATATTTTCTAAGAGTTTTTGCCAGTTTCTTACCAGTTTCACTTTTGTCTTCTCTATTTATTGTTTTAGAAATTTCTTGGAAAAAAGAATCAGTGATTCTCTCCTGTGCAGCCCACTCCCAGGGTGAAAACTGTATGACATTAGGCTTATTTTCATGGAGCATGTTCAGCTTAGATAGAGCCATGTTTTTTATAGAAGATTTTCCGGACCCCCAATCTCCATGTAAGGCTACCACCAAGCTGTCTTCACCATTCCAGCTAGCTATCGCATTCGCTAAGTCGGAGGCAAAACTAGTGCGGCCTAACTTGTCATCATCTAATTTTTTAATTGGCCTATCAGAAGCGAACTCGTATACATCACGTACTGTCATTTTAACTTCCTTTAGACAATCTAATAATGAGTGCGAGTGTTAATCATACAGTTGATCCTAATCGGGAATAAAAGTTATTCGTTATGATTTTTTTGTTATAAGCTGGTGTTGTTTGGTGGCAGTGAAGAAGGTCTAGTGCTTTTAGTTCTTAGTAAGGGTGATACTAATTATCAGACAAAGATCTCTCACTCACATCCCCTGATGCCGGCACGCGAGCGCCATGTGATACACGATTTCATCGGCGAGGGCGTTGTCGAGGGTGCGTTCGAGGTCGATGATCAGCTGGTTGGGATAGTAGGCGCTGAGGTCCAGCCCGACGCCGAGGCCGAGGATGGCCTGGTGGCCGGAGCGGGTCTGTTGCGCGACGACCTGCTTGAGGTGGCTGTCGAGGTACTGTTCGTCATTGGCGGTGTTGGTGGCGCTGTCACAGGGGCTGCCATCGGAGATGACGACCAGCAGGCGGCGCGCGCCTTCGTCGCCAGGAGTGTTATCGGCGAGTCGTGAGCAGGCCCATTGCACGGCTTCGCCATCCACGCCTTCGCGGTAGAGATCGGCCTTGAGCAGGGCGCCGAAGTTGCGGCGCGCACGGCGCCACGCCAGTGAGGCGGGCTTGAAGATCAGATACTGCACTTCATTCAGGCGGCCCGGTCGCGCGGGCTTGCCGGCGCGTCGCCAGTCCTTCAGGGCGCGGCCGCCATTCCAGGCGCCAGTGGTGAAGCCAAGCACCTCGGTGGGCACGCCGGCCATGTCGAGCGCGCGGGTGAGTATCTCGATCAACATCGCCACCGCCTCGCCATGCACCTTCATCGAACCGGAGCAGTCGATCAGGAAACTGACCTGCGCACTGGCCTCGGGCACCCAGCGCTCGCGCTGGAAGACCCGCCGCTCGGCCGGCGAGGAAATCACCTGACTCAGCCGCCGCCCATCGATGATTCCTTCCTCCTCCCCGAAGTGCCAGCCCTCACGCTGCGGCGAGCTGAAATGACGCGCCAGCTGACGTGCCAGGCGCCGCACGTTGATCTTCTGCTCCGCCAGACGCGTATCCAACGCCTGACGATACTCGTCGAGCAGGGCCGCGCGCATGCGCCTGGCCGGTTCCAGCTCGCGGTCATAGGCTGTGGTGAACACCTGATAGGGCAGCAATTCCTCCGGCGCGCCACGCCGATGGCTCGGAAGCTGCGATGCCGCCTGCTCCTCGAGCAGACTCGCTTCCTCATCCTCGTTTTCCAGAAACAGCGCGAAGCGCTGACTGGCCTCTGACTCGTCATCCTCCTCGCCGTCCTGCTCCTCCAGTGACTCGGCCAGTTCCTGATCCAGCCACAGACTGATGTTCAGCGCATGCTGCTGATAGGCCGCCTGATCGAAACGCGTGCGTCTCAGCCCCGCCATGTCAGCGCCCAGCGCCTGATAGAAGGAGGCGCGCGTCGTCTCGATGTAATCCTCCGTCTCGTGGATCACCGCACAGGCCATCAGGCGCGACCAGCACGACTGGATGACGCTGTAGATGAGG
Organism: Cobetia amphilecti; assembly: GCF_020217465.1. GTDB lineage: Bacteria > Pseudomonadota > Gammaproteobacteria > Pseudomonadales > Halomonadaceae > Cobetia > Cobetia amphilecti. Next base: position 3,020,612 of record NZ_CP084115.1, on the reverse strand, counting down.
ATGCCGCTGCTCGTCTCGGTCAGGCCCGCGTGATAGAAGGCCAGGCACCAGTCGGTGAAGCGCCGCGCCAGATTCTCCTTCACGCCGGGCATGTCAGGGTCGGCCAGCGCCTCGACACGCAGCTGCTCCAACAGGTCATAGATCAGGCGGGTTTCCGGCAGCGCCGGACGCGCCGCCAGATGCAGTGCCTCGTCGGTGTGGACCAGGCGCAGCGCGATGGCATCGCTGACCGCGCGATAGTTGTCGAGCGTGCAATCATCTTCCTCAAGGCGCAGATGCGGCGTGCGCAATGGCAGCGCCTGAGCATGCCGACTCAGGCGCCGCCCCCGATAGGCCCAGCCGGCCTGACCGCTGAGTGCCCCGAGACTCGCAGCCGAGAGCTCCTCGAGATACTGCTGACGACGGCGTACCTGCTGGGCCGCACTCATGCCCGGGCTCCGTTGTCGCTGTCCTGTTCATCCATCAGGTCGCTCTCCATCAGCGCCGCGGATTCCTCAAGCTCCTTGGCGAAACAACGCTGATAGAACTCGGCGACCAGCGGGCGCTCATGCTCATCGCACTTGTTGAGGTAGGAGAGACGGAAGGCCAGCGCCGGATTGCGGAAGATCTCGCAGTTCTCCGCCCAGGTGATCACGGTACGCGGCGACATCAGGCTCGACAGGTCGCCATTGGCGAAGCCCTTGCGGGTGAGGTCGGCCACCGCGACCATCGCGCGAATCAGGGCGCGGCCACGCTCGTTGTCCTTGGCGGGCACACGCGCCAGCACGATCTTCACCTCTTCCTCACGCGGCAGGTAATCCAGCTTGGCGACGATGTTCCAGCGGTCGATCTGCGCATGGTTGAGCAGCTGGGTGCCGTGATAGAGCCCATCCTGATTGCCAAGCCCGACGGTATTGGCGGTGGCGAACAGCCGGAACTGCGGATGCGGGCGAATCACGCGGTTCTGATCCAGCAGCGTGAAGTGGCCGTCGCGCTCCAGGATGCGCTGGATGACGAACATCACGTCCGGGCGGCCGGCATCGTACTCATCGAAGATCAGCGCGATGGGGCGGGTCAGCGACCAGGGCACGATGCCTTCCTGGAACTCGGTGACCTGCACGCCGTCGCGAATCACGATGGCGTCCTTGCCGACCAGATCCAGCCGGCTGACATGGCCATCGAGATTGACGCGCAGGCACGGCCAGTTGAGGCGCGCGGCGATCTGCTCGATATGGGTCGATTTGCCGGTGCCGTGCAGGCCCTGAACCATCACGCGGCGGTTGTTGGTGAAGCCGGCGAGGATGGCGAGGGTGACATCGGGATTGAAGCGATAGGCGTGATCGATTTCCGGCACGTGGGCGTCGCGCTCCACGAATACCGGCACCTTGAGATCACTGTCGATGCCGAACAGCTCGCGCACGCCGCGCAGCTCAGTGGGCTGCAACTGACCGGCGGGCAGCGGCTGCTCGGCAGAGGCGGCGGGGCCTGCATCGCTGGCAGGGCTTGTGTCGCTGCTGGAAGGCGTCAAGGTGGCGTCGCTCACGGGGTGTCTCCCTCGTCATTCTTGTTGGTGGCTGCCCGGTGGACCTGTCGCGGGGGGACAGGCAAAACGGGCGGCGGCAATGCTGTGAATATAGCTTTGTTTCTAAAAATAATGCAAATCGTATCGAAATATGAGATTTGTGATTATTCATTCCCCGCAGGAGCAAGGCAGATGAGCGATACCCTGATCATTGGTGGCGGCGTGATGGGCATGATGATGGCGTGGCAGCTGGCCGAGGCGGGCCAGACGGTCACGCTGCTGGAGCGCGGCCAGTGCGGACGCGAGGCATCGTGGGCCGGTGGCGGCATCGTCTCGCCGCTGTATCCGTGGCGCTATTCGAGCGCCATCTCATCACTGTCACGCTGGTCAGAAGGCGAATACCCCAGGCTTGCCGAGGCGCTCAAGGACGCCACCGGCATCGACCCCGAATACCGCCAGAAGGGCCTGATCTATCTGCGGGTCGAGGATGAGGCGCTGGCGCTGGACTGGGCGCGCACCCAGCACAAGCCGCTGGAGGTGATCGAGCGTGAGGCGCTCTACGCGCGCGAGCCGCATCTGGCCAGTGGCCATCAGCAGGCGCTGTGGATGCCGACGCTCGGCAGCATCCGCAATCCGCGACTCGGTCAGGCGCTGCATGCGCGTCTGCTGGCGCATCCGCGTATCCGGGTGCGTGAAGACTGTGAGGTCACGCAGCTGGTGCTTGCCACGCCATCGCGAGTCACGGGCGTCCGGCTTGTTGATGAGACCCTCAGCGCGGATAACGTCGTGGTGTGTGGCGGCGCCTGGAGTGGCAGGCTGCTCGCCGCCGCCGGTGTGCTGCTGCCGGTGCGCCCGGTGAAGGGTCAGATGATGGTATTCAATCCGGTGGCGGCGGGGCTCTGCAGTGTGGATGCGCCGCTGCTGTCGCGGGTGGTGCTGTGCGATGGCCGCTACGTGATTCCGCGCGCCGATGGGCGGATTCTGATCGGTTCGACCCTGGAGCATCAGGACTTTGACAAGTCCACCACCGCGCAGGCGCGCGAGTCGCTGCATGCCAGCGCCGCGAGTATTCTGCCGGCGCTGGGTGAGCTGGCGCCGGAGCATCACTGGGCCGGCCTGCGTCCGGGCACGCCGGATGGCACGCCCTTCATCGGCGCGGTGCCGGGGCTTGATGGCCTCTACGTGAATGCCGGCCACTACCGCAATGGCCTGGTGCTGGCACCCGCCGCCACGCGCCTGCTCAGTGACATCCTGCTCGGGCGCGAGAGCTTCATGTCAGCGGAGGCCTTCACGCCACCGGGCGTGGCAGCGCCTGAGGCCCTTGCAGTTTGAGTCGTCCCAAGGCGGCGCAATGGGACCAGTTGGCACCAGGGCAGCCCCGCTGGTGCCAACTGGCCCAATCGGTGGCAGCCAACTGGTGCTAAAGGGCGGTGCAAGTGTCGGCGTAGTCTCGGGTCATGGCGCAGCGCTTGCTGCCGCTCCTTAATCTCAGCAACAAGCTCAGCCAAAAGCTCAACAACAAGCCCAACAACAAGACTGCGGAGCCCGACCCATGACTCACCAAGCCACCATCGAACTGCTGACCGCCTTCTGCGACGCCCTCAACCGTCACGACATCGACGACTGCCTGTCGATGATGACCGATGACTGCGAATTCCTCGCCATCGCCGGGCCGGAACTCGAAGGCAAGACCTTCGCCGGTCAGGACGCCGTGCGTGCGGGCCTCTCCGCCGCCTGGCAGAACGCGCCGGATGCCCAGTGGATCGACGCGGAAATCTTCGCCGATGGCGAGCGTGGCTTCGTCATCAGCACCTACACCGGCACCACCGCCGATGGCGCGCGCAGCGAAGCGCGCATGATCGACGCCTTCACGCTGCGTGACGGCAAGATCGCGATCAAGAATGCCTTCCGCAAGAACCGTCCGCCCGTCAACGTCTGAGCGCCAGCGGCGCAACGATCAGGGAAGAGGTTTCTGAAGCTGTCTTTGCCCCGGGGCAGCACGTCATGGCGTCAGGTCATGGCGTGCGCCCCGTGGGTGAGAGGAGGTGTTCGAGATGGAAACTATCGTGCAGCACGGCGCCCGGCCGTCGGACATGGGCAACGAATCAGAGCAGCGCCCGGCCACTCAGGCCTCGCGGCCGTATGACCCGGCCTACGACCCGCTGGTGAGTGCCACCCCCGGCGAAGGGCGCGACTACGCGCCGACCTACTGGGTCGCCACCGCCGGTGAGCCGCCGGCAGACGATGGCCCGGTGATGGGTGATATCGACGCCGATGTGGTGATCGTCGGCTCCGGCTTCACGGGCCTGACCGCCGCCATCGTGCTGGCCGAGAAGTACGGCATCAAGGCCACCGTGCTGGAGGCCAATCGGGTCAGCTGGGGCTGCTCGACCCGCAATGGCGGGCAGGCGCAGTGCGCCACCGGTCGCCTCAAGCGCTCGCAGTGGATCGAGCGATATGGTCTCGAGGCCGCCCACGGCCTGCACCGCGAGTGCGTCGAGGGCATGGAGAATTTCAAGGAGCTGATCAAGGACATCGACTGCGATCCGCAGCCGGGCGGCCACCTGTATATCGCCCACCGCGAGCGCATGATGCCGGGGCTGGAGAAGGAAGCACGCCTGTTGCGCGAGACCTTCAATTACGATGCCCGCATCATCGATGGCGCCACGGTGCGCAATGAGTGGGTCGGTGATGAAGAGGCCTGCGGTGCGATGCACGAGCCGGAAGGTATCGGCGTGCACCCGGGCAAGTTGGCCTTCGGCTATCTGCGCAAGGCGCGCCGCCTGGGCGTCAAGGTGCACCCGGCAAGCCCGGTGGAGAGCTGGGAGACCCGCGATGGCGTTCACTATCTGACGACGCCGGGTGGCGTGGTCAAGGCGCGCTCGGTGGGCATGGCCACTGGCGGCTACACCTCCGGCAAGCTGCATCCGGAGCTCGACAAGCGCCTGATGCCGGTGCTCTCCAACTCGCTGGTGACGCGCCCGCTGACGGCGCAGGAAATCGAGGCGACCCGCTTCCATACCCATCAGGTGCTCACCGACACCCGCGTGCTGCGCCACTACTATCGCCTGCTGCCGGACAACCGCCTGCAGATCGGTAGTCGCAGTGCCGTCTCGGGGCGTGACGCGCCCAAGGCGCAGTACGAGCAGCTGCTGATCGCCGACATGCACCGCAAGTTCCCCGCGCTGAGCGGCATCGAGGTCGATTACTCCTGGTGGGGCTGGGTGGATGTCAGCCATGACATGATGCCGCGCATCCATCAGCCGGACCCCAAGCAGAGCATCTATTACGCCATGGGCTATGGCGGCAACGGAGTGATGTATTCCGCCCAGGCGGGCAAGCGCCTCGCTCAATGGATCGCCAAGGACGCGGCGGATCTCGTGCTGCCGATCTTCCAGTCACGCCTGCCGTATCCCAATGTGCTCAACAAGGTCGAATCCCCGCTGTTTGCGCCGTTCCGCCGCACCGGCCAGCGTTGCCTGTATCGCTGGTACGCGATGAAGGATGAAGCGCAGTAGGGTGTGACTCGCCACTGATACCACGATGACCCGGATGCTCCCGCATTGATCGTTTTAATGATCAGTGCGGGAGCATTTTTGTTATCCAGAAGATAATCATTGCGGGTTATCGTTGCTTGGGAGGGGCATGGTTTGCCTCAGCCATGGCCGATACGACGGCTCGCCTTTTTTCTCCTTGCCTTTCATCTCCTCGCCTCTCATCTCCTCGCAAGGGTCAGGCTAGCTGGCGCGCTGCCGACGTGATGCGCCGTGGGGAGTGGGCAGGGCGGGCTGAGGGGGTAACGGCTGTGCTTGTGTTTCCGGTGCGTCCGTCTTCGTTGCGTCCGTCTCCGGTGCTTCTTCCCCTGTGCCCGCAACTGACGGTGCCTCGTCCATCGCCAGCGGCACCAGCGCGGCCAGTTTGAGGATGCCGGCCTCGATGCGCGCTTCCGGAATCGCCGAGAAGCCAAGCCGGAAGTAGTGGCGGTGGCTGCTGCGATCACAGAAGAAGTGCAAGTCACCGACCTCGATCAGGATGCTCTGCTCGCGGGCGAGGGCGGCCAGGCGGTGGGCATTCAGATTCTTCGGGCCGTGCATCCAGAAGCAGGACCCGCCGTAGGTGGCCGGCGTGCTCATCATCGGCAGATGGCGCTGGATGGCGTCACGCATCAGCAGGAAGCGCCGCTGCATCACCTGGTGCATCTGATTGATCAGGCTGTCGTGATAGCCGCGCGCGATGAAGAGTCCCACCGCACGCTGATTGTTGGTCGGCGGATGGCGCAGCATCAGGCGGCGCAGGGCGCGGGCCTCTCGAATCAGGGTCGGGTGCGCGACCATGTAGCCCAGGCGCAGACCGGGGGCGAGGGTCTTGGAGAGGCTGCCGACATAGATGACACGCTTGTGGCGGTCGAGGCTCTTGAGCGCGGGCGTCGGGTTGTCGGCGTAGTTGCTCTCGCTCTCGTAGTCGTCCTCGATGATCAGGAAGTTGCCGGTCTCGGCCATGTCCAGCAGCTGGCGGCGACGCTCCAGCGGCAGGGTGATGGTCGTCGGCGACTGGTGGCTGGGCGTGACATACACCAGGCGGCAGTCCTTGAGCGATTCCAGCGGCTGCATGCCCTTGTCGTCGATGGGCAGCAGCTGGATGTCATCGGTGAAGGTGCTGGCGATGTTGTACATGTCGACGTAGCCGGGGTTCTCCATCGCGAAGCGCTGGCCCTGCTTGAGCAGCAGCATGCAGCTGATCCACAGCGCCTGCTGGGTGCCCACCGTGATCAGGATTTCCTCCGGGCTTGCCCAGACGCCGCGACGCGGCAGCAACCGCTGGTGGATCTGCTCGATCAGCAGCGGGTCGTCATTGTTGAGATGGTCCACCGACCAGCTGCGAATCGACGGCACGCTCATCGAGTCGCGGCTGCATTCGCGCCAGTGCTGGGTGGGGAAGAATTCCGGGTCCAGCTGGCCATATAAAAAGGGGTAGTCGTACTGGTGCCAGTCGCCGGGCTTCTCGATGGCGCGCTGCTCAGAGGGCTTGAAGGCCAGCCGCTCATCCCAGTCGAGGCTGTCGGCCTCGATATCATTGAGGCGCACCGGCGTATCGGCGCGACCCTTGAGAATCTCGGGATTGATGAAGTAACCGCTGCGCTCGCGGGCGATAAGAAAGCCGTCTTCCAGCAGCTGCTCATAGGCCAGCATCACGGTATTGCGCGCGACATTCAGCTCGCGGGCCAGCTTGCGACTGGAGGGCAGCGCGACATCACGTGGCAGATGGCCTTCGAGAATCGCCTGGGAAATCTGCTCGCGAATCTGGAATTGCAGGCTTTCCTTGCGCGAGGAATCGAGGTGAAACAGCGGATGGCTCATGCGTGTTCTCTATTGTTTTCGCGAGCGTGTCGTCACGAGGACTTTCCAGCGGAAGTGCCCGTTTTATATGCATTTTCTGTACCTGATTGCCCTGCGGTGCGCCGTCAGTGAGTGGCGCGTGGGACACTGCCTGCCCTGAGGCGGCAGCCACCGGTATGGCTTCATTGAGGCAGACCCCCGTCGGGAGAGCAATAGCCAGCCGGGACTGGCCCCATCGATGCCGACGGACTGGTTCTATCGAGGAATGGCGCACGGGGAGAAAGTGATCTGGCAGGTACAACGAAAGCACAGTTCAAGCACGACGCGACTTCACACTCCCTTTCCTGGGGCTGTAGATGAGCAGGTGATGGCAATCGTGAATGACACGAGGCGCTGCAAGATAGTGGTGCAGACGCGAAGTCATTGGCGATATGAGGTGCAGTACCCCGCTCGCTATCACGCGCAGCCGTCAGGAGCCCGCAACAACAATAACGACGGGACAGACAAGATGATCGACTCGACACAGACCCTTTCAGACCTCCGCTTGCTGACTCGCACTGGCGTATCTCGCACTGGCGTATCTCGCACCAGCGTATCTCGCGCCAGCGCCTTCAAGTCCACGCTGGCCATCGCGGTGACTGCCGCGAGTCTGGGCATGGCCGCTGGCGCCAATGCCGCGACCTGGAAGATGGCCCTCGGCGATGCCGCCGGCGGCACCCAGTATGAACTGGGCAAGACCTTCGCAAGCCTGGTGGAAGAGAAATCCGGCGGCGACATCAAGGTGGACCTGTTCCCCAACGGCCAGCTGGGCAGCGAGCAGGATACCGTCAACAACGCCAGCATGGGGCTCGTTGACCTGTCCGTGGTGGCGATCAACAACCTGACGCCATTCTCGCCGACCGTCGGCGTGCTGACCCTGCCGTATGTCATCCACGGCCCGGACGATGCCAAGGCGCTGACGCAAGGCAAGATCGGCGATGAGCTGCGCGAGAACACCCTGCGCGATTCCGGTATCCGCATTCTGGGCTGGGCCTATTCCGGCTGTCGTCGTCTGACCAATTCCAAGCAGGCGGTGGCATCACCGGCAGACCTAGAAGGCATGGTCATTCGCGTGCCCAAGAACGAGATCATGATCTCCTCCTACCAGTCCTGGGGCGTCAACCCCAACCCGCTGGCGTGGTCCGAGACCTTCACCGCCCTGCAACAGGGTGTCGTCGATGGCCAGGACAATCCCTACATCACCATCGATGCCATGAAGTTCTATGAGGTGCAGAACCACGTCACCGACAGCTGTTACGTGTTCTCGATGGAACCGCTGATCATGGGCGAAGGCACCTTCCAGAGCCTCAGCGAAGAGAACCAGCAACTGGTGCTGGCGGCCGGTGAAGAGGCGACGTCGCACAGCTATGACTACCTGCTGGCCACCGAGGATTCCATCAAGAAATCACTGGTGGAAGAGCACGGCATGACCATCACCCAGCCCGCCAATGACGAGCAGGAATGGATCGCCAAGGCCTCCAGCATCTGGCCGGACTTCTACGCTAGCATCGGCGGCCGCGACAAGCTGGTCGAAGTGCTCGAGACCCTCGGACGTGATCCGTCCACGGCGCCCTGAAGACCTCCTGAACGGCTGAGGCTTTCAAGGCCCGCCCGGATTCCCCTGCCTGCCGGCAGCTGTCATGAGCATGCCAAGAGCATGTCGTCGACATGTGATCGCTGGCAGGGGAGACGTGGCGTCAAGTGGTCATCGCTGGCGATGTCGGGGGATGTGTATCCATGCGGGTATTGTTGAAGTTTCTGGATAATATCGAGAACTATCTCTGCCAGTTCCTGCTGGTGGTGTTCGTCATCATTCTCTTCACGCAGATCATGCTGCGTAACCTTTTCAGCTACTCGATTCCCTGGGGAGACGAGTTGGCGACCTATGCCTTCGTGTGGTTTGCCTATCTAGGCGCCGTCTACGCCACACGCATGTCGGCGCATAACCGCGTGACCTTCCAGTTTCGATTCCTGCCGCGTTGGGTGGAAACCCTCTGCGGTGTGCTGACCGATATCATCTGGATCGCCTTCAATGCGGTGTTCATCTATTACAGCTACGACTTCGTGTTCAACAAGATGAATCTGTTCTGGAAGTCACAGACGCTGGGTGTGCCGATGAAGTACTTCTATCTGATTCTGCCGCTGGCCTTTACCGCCATGACGGTGCGCATCATCCAGACCAATTATCTCAAGTTCGTGCGCAAGGAAGACATCGTGGACCCGGATTCCCAGGCAATGGAGGAATTGAAGCAGGGCGGTGACGGCCAGGCCACTGATCTACAGGCCCGCGAAGCACAGGCCAGTGATGGACAGGCCAGTGATGGACAGGCCAGTGATGGACAGGCCAGTGATGGACAGGCCAGTGAAAGACAGGAGGGCGGCAAGTCATGATCGATTCCACCATCATCTACATCCTGTTTGGCGTCTTCTTCCTGCTGCTGGTGCTGGGTGCACCGATCACCGTCTCGCTGGGTGTCGCGGCGCTGGCGACCTATCTGAGCATCGATGAAAACCCGATGGCGTTCGTGCAGATCGCCTTTACCTCGGTGGGTTCCTTCCCGCTGATGGCTTTGCCGGCCTTCATTCTGGCCGGGGCGCTGATGGAGGCCGCCGGCATCTCGCGACGGCTGGTCGATATCGCCGAGGCCTTCGCCGGGCCGGTGACGGGCGGACTCGCCGCCGCCACGGTATTTGCCTGCATGTTCTTCGGCGCGATTTCCGGCTCAGGACCGGCCACCACGGCGGCGGTCGGCATGCTGATGATTCCGGCGATGGCCAAGCGCGGCTATGACCGTGGCTATGCCTCGGCGATCACGGCCTCTTCCGGCGGGCTGGGGGTGGTGATTCCGCCATCGATCCCGATGGTGATCTTCGGGATTTCCGGCATGGGCCTGCAGCCGCCGCCTGAAGCGGTGGCCATGCACGGTGACTTCCAGACACTGTCGATCCCGAAACTGTTCATCGCCGGCGTCATGCCCGGCGTGGTGATCGCCGGCTTCCTGCTGATGATCAACTACGTGATCTCGAAGAAACGCGGCTATCGCGGGCTGACCAACAGCTGGTCGTGGCCCCATATTCGCGCCACCTTGAAGAAGGGCGTCTGGTCGATGCTGGCGCCCTTCATCATCCTGGGCGGCATCTACAGCGGCCTCTTCACGCCGACCGAATCCGCCATCGTCGCCATCGTCTATACCCTGATCGTCGGCATCTTCCTGCACAAGGAACTCAAGTGGAAGCCGACGCTGCGTACCCTGGAGACCACCACCTGGATCACCGGTCGCGTGCTGCTGATCCTGTTCACGGCGACGGTCTTCGGGCGGCTGCTGGTCGAGCAACGCGTGCCGGCCCATATCGCCGAAGGCATGCTGGCGATGACCGACAACCTCTACCTCATCTGGGCGATGATCATCTTCTTCCTGCTGTTCGTCGGCATGTTCATGGAGACGCTGGCCGCGATCATGATTCTCACCCCGGTGCTGCTGCCGATCATGTACATGCTGGGGATGGACCCGGTGCACGTCGGCATCGTGGTGGTCTGTGCGTTGGCCATCGGCTTCCAGACGCCGCCATTGGGGGAGAACCTTTTCGTGGCCTCGGGGATAGGCGGCGCCTCCATCGAGGAGATTTCCCTGAAGGCATTGCCGTTCGCGGCGGGTTCGGTGGCGGCCATCTTCCTGATCGCCTATGTGCCTGAAATCTCTCTGTGGCTACCCAGGGTGATGGGGTACTGAAGCGCCATCTGAACGCTAGCCCTGCAATGAACGAGGAGAAGGACGATGCCGGCAGTCAAACGAATTCTGTGTTGTGTAGGCCTGCGCGGAGACTGTGAGCGGGTACTGGCGCGCTCGGTGTGGTTGGCGGGCGCGACGGGTGCCGAGTTGCATGTGCTGCATACCGTCAAGTCACTGTCAGATGACGTGATGAACACCCTCAAGGTCAATATCCGCCACAAGCCGACGCTGGAGGGCCTGATGCAGCAGCGGCTCGATCAGGCGAAAGAGAGCCTGGAAAAGATGCTGGAGGACTTCTGGAGCACCCACGACAGCGGCGACCCGCGCCCGGTGATCGCCGGACTGAATGTGGTGGAGGGCTATCCGGCCTCGGAGATCATCCGCTACGCCACGCGCCATGACTGCGACATGATCATCATGGCCACCAACAAGCGCGGCTTCGTGGCCTCCTATGCGGGCAAGGTCACCAAGGGGGTGATCAAGCGCGCCAGCATTCCGGTGGTGGTGGTACCGACGCCCTGAGCCGCAGGAGAGAGACACCTCGGCAGCAAGGTGGCAGATGAAAAACGCTCGCCCCCGCAGACAATCACTGTCTGCGGGGGCGAGCTTTTTGGATCATGGCCCATCGTCAGCGTGGCTCAGGTGTCACTCGGGGCCGGACGAGATCATTTCATGCGTCATGTGCGCACAGGGCGCGCACCTCAGAGCGTGCCTTCCAGCTCAGTGGCGATCTGGCGCATCAGCGGCGCCCACTCCAAGAGAGAGTCGATGGAGTGGCGCAGGCGCGGCGCGTGGATCGCCAATGTCGCCTGGATCTGGCCGACCTCATCGAAGACCGGCACCGCGATGGCGACCATGCCCTGGATGAACTCCTCATCATCGGTGCTCAACTGATTGCGCGCCACGGTGTCGAGCGCCTCTTCCAGCGTGGCCCGCGAGGTCAGGGTGCAGGGCGTGTGCGCTTCCAGCGCCAGATTTGCGAGCAGGGCGCGGCGGCGATGCAGCGGCATCAGCGCCAGAAACAGCTTGCCGCTCGCGGTGCAGTGCAGCGGCAGGCGTGAACCGGGCGCCAGCTGGATGCGCACCGGCCAGTTGGTTTCCACGCGGTCGTAATACATCACCTCGTGGCCATCGAGCAGCGTCAGGTTGCAGGTCTCGCCGACTTCCTTCGCCAGCCGTTCCAGCAGGACACGGCGCGGCACCTTGAGGCCCTCATTGGCCAGAGCGCCCAGCGACATGCGCCGAAAGCGCGGGCCGGGCAGCAGGTGACGGCCATCCAGATCACGGCTGATCAGCTGCTGTTCTTCCAGCTGCTTGAGCAGGCGATGGACGGTCGGCTTGGGGATGTCGAAGCGCTTCTCGAGGTCGGCGGCGCTGACGGCGTGCTGGGTGGTGACGATTTCTTCCAGCAGGCCGAGTGCGCGAAAGAGCGTCGAATTGGTGGGCGTGTCTTTGCTCATCTAGTGTCCTCATCCTGCTGTCGGGCGCATGTCACTCGGGGTGACCGGGGCCGACAGGGGCAGGGTGGCAAGGCGTCAGTGCATCGATTCATCACGGCAGTGGGCCCCTTGGCGAAGGCTGCCCTGATGAGACGAAGACAGCCCCTCGCGGGGCTGTCGATGAGGCTAGTGTTACAGGTTTACCAGGAACAGGGAAAGGGAAGGCACCAGGCAGATGGCCAGCCAGCAGGCGATCAGCGCGATGAAGTAGGGGATCACGTACTTGACCAGTCTGACGTAGGAAATGCCGGTGATGCTGCTGGCCACGTACAGGTTGAGCCCGAAGGGTGGCGTGACGAAGCCAATGGCGGCACCGACCAGGAAGATGACCGAGAAGTGGATCGGGTCGACCCCGGCCTGCTGGGCGATGGGCGCGAGAATCGGCGCCAGGATGATCGTCACCGGCAGGCTTTCCAGAATCATGCCCGCCAGCAGGATGATCAGCATGCAGGTGCCCAGCGTCAGGTAATAGTTGTCGATGCCGCTGAGCATCTCGCTCAGCGCCTGACCGGCGCCCAGCACCGACAGCAGCTGCTGCATGACCACCGAGATGGCGATCAGCGGTGCCAGCATGCCGGCGATCTGGCCCGAGCGCAGCATGATGGTCGGCAGCTTCCTGAGGCTGATCTCGCGGGTGATCAACAGCCCAGCGATCATGGTGAAGCCCACGGTGATGGCGGCGGCTTCGGTCGGCGAGAACTTGCCCGAGTAGATGCCGTAGACCACCACGCCGATGGTCGCGAAGCCCAGATAGGCCTTGCGCGCCAGCCTGGCGCTGACCCCGGCCTTGAAGGGCTGCAGCTGGCCCCAGCCATTCTTGCGCGCCACCAGATAGCAGGCCCCCATCATCGCGACCACCATCAGGGCGCCCGGCACCATGCCGGCGATGAACAGGTCACTGATCGACAGGTTCATCATGAAGCCATAGACGATGAAGATGATGCTGGGCGGAATGATGATGCCCACGGTGCCGCCGGAGGCCGCCGTGGCGGCGGCGAAGCGTTCGTCATAGCCGTTCTTGACCATCTCGGGCTGCATGATCGAACCGATGGTGGCGGTGGTGCCGGCGTTGGAGCCGGAAATCGCCGCGAACAGGCCGCAGGCGCCGAGGGTCGACATGCCCATCCCGCCGCGCATCCAGCTCAGCGTCGAGTAGGCGAAGTCGGAGAGTCGCTTGGCGATGCCTGCCGCGTTGATCAGGTCCCCCGTGAGGATGAACAGCGGCAACGCCAGCAGGCCGAAGAAGCTCAGGCCCTGGAAGAGGGTGACGCCGACATTGGCCAGCGTGAAGTCGATCACCAGACTGGTGCCGACCACCCACAGGCCGATGACGAGGAAGATGGGCACGCCGAGCAGGAAGAAGGCGGTCACGCCCGCCGTGATCAGGGAGATCCAGATACCGTCTGTCATGCTGACCTCCTCAGTCCATGATGGACGGTTGCAGGTTGAAGGAATCGCCGCGGCGATAGCGCGCCCAGTCGGCGTAGAGGTTCTGCAGTACGCGATAGATGATCATCACCCACGCCAGCGGCGTGGCGAGGTAGAACCACCACTGCATGACGTTGTCGGTGCCCGGCACGATGGCGTAGTTGTCGTAGGCCAGCGTCACCTGGGTGGTGGTGAAGTAGATCACCATCAGCCCGAAGCCGATCCACAGCACGGCATCGAGGATCAGGCAGGCGAACTGGCCACCGCGCGGCAGCTTCATGCGGATCTCGTTGAGGCTCAGGTGGGTGCGCTTCTTGGCGTTGAGCGAGGCGCCGAACCAGGTCAGCCACAGAAACAGCAGCACGGGAATGCTGGTGCTCCAGGGGGCCTGCAGGCCGAAGAAGAAGCGCCGGATGACTTCGACGAAGATGATGCCGGCCATGCCGGAATAGGCGATCAGGATGACGACCTGTTCCAGATGGGCGTCCAGCCACAGGAAGGGACGCGCCCAGGGCGCGGCCTTCTTGAGGGCAGGTTTCTTGGTCGGTTGGCTGAAGATGGTGGTATCGCCCATTACCCCCTCCACCAGCGCTGCGGCTTGACGTTGACGGCGGCGACATCACGCGGAATCTCGCGCGCGACATCATGGATTTCCTGATAGATATCGAGACCGCCGGACCACTTGTTGAGGCGTTCGCGCCACTGCTCCCACGGCTCGGGATTGAATTCCGGCGAGCACATCTGCTCGGCGCGTGAGCGTTCGGCGTCCGACAGCGGCGCCACGCGCACGTTGTTCTCGGCGAAGACGGTGCCGGCGGCGGGGTGCTCGGTGGCACCGACGATCTCGAAGCGCCCGGCCTCGTTCATGCCCTGGGTGAAGATCTGCGCGCAGTAGGCGGACTCCATCACCTGGTCCTGCAGCTCGGAACCGAGGCTGTCGAACTTGGGCAGGCTCATGCCGGTGTGTTCGGTACCGGCGAAGAAGCGCAGGTCGACCGCCTGGGACACCACTGGTGCCATGCCGGCGTAGGCCACGGCGCTCATCCAGGTCTCGGCGCCATCCAGCAGGCCCTGACGCAGGCCATCGAGGGTCTCTTCCCAGGCGACCGGCACCGGGTTCAGGCCCAGCTGTTCCATCGCGATACGGCCCATCTGGGTGCCGGTGACGCGGTTCTTGGTGCCCTTGAGATCATCGATGCTGGTGACCAGCGGTTTGTCCTGCCACTTGAGGCCGAGCATGATGCCGCGCAGGTCACAGTGGGTGAACAGGAACTGCAGGTTGTGGCGCTGGCGCAGCGGTTCGCGCAGCAGTTGCTCACTCTTCTTGTGATAGAAGAAGTGGAACATCGAGGCGACAGTGGGGAACAGGTAGGCGAAATCGAGCACGTTCAGATACGGTGCGCTGCCCGAGGAATTCTGGGTGGAGGCCGAGTAGATATCGACGATGCCCTGCTGGGTCTTGCCGACGCAGTCCAGCTGGTTGCAGACCTCGTTGCTGCCCATGAACTCGACGCGAATCGCGCCGTTGGTGCGCTCTTCCAGGTCGCGCGCGAAGAACAGCTGGCCGGATTTCTGGATATCGAGATTGCGCTCATTGAAGCCCGAGGCACCGAAGCGCAGCTGGAACTTGGGCGCTGTCTTGTAGCGTTTCTGCTGCTCCTGGTCGGCGGCGCGCGCCAGCGTGGACGCGGTGAGACCTGCGCCGAGGCCGGTGGCGGCCAGCAGGGTCGAGGTCAGACCGAAGCGACCCGAGATGTCGAGGAAGTCACGGCGTGACAGCTTGCTGAGTGGCGATGGCATGGTAGTGCTCCCGGTATTGTGTTTGCTTTTGTGGTGGGATGCAGGCCTGACGGCCGGGAAGTGATGTCGTATCACTCGCCCTGTGTTGGCGTTGTTATGGGTCTTGCGGTGCGGGGCTTGCTTCCGCTGTTTGTCTGGCAAGCCGTTCGTTGATCACTTCTTTAGCCAGTGCTTGTTTATCCATCCTTATTTGCTGTCCTGATTTGCCCATCTTTATTTGTCAGGCGTTTTCGCAGTGCTTGTTCAGAGAGTGTCTCTTCAGAGAGTGCTGGGGCGCTTGTCAGACATATCCGCTATTTCTTCAAAGCCACTCCAAAGTCTCTTCAAATTCTCCTCAAACCCTCTTCAGGCTCTCCTCAAACTCTCCTCAAGCACGTCTCCAGAGCCCATGGGCCCTGCTTCTGGCCTCTCTGGTGACTGCCATTGATGGCGGTCTGTGTCGTTCTCGCCAGTTCGTCTTACATAGTTGGTCGTATAACGAGACGAAAAGTACCGTTACCGGCGTTTCAAATCTCAATGTAGGGCACTTTTTCAGCTTTGGCAAAGATATTGAGACAATACGTTTCGTATTTGACGAATACCGATTTTGATACCATGATTATGAGACAATATGTCTCGATATGGTATATAAAATAATGAAAACAACACGTTACGCCAATGCCGACGCATCAGCCGCCTATGACTACATCGTGATCGGAGCGGGTTCAGCCGGTTGCGTGCTAGCCAATCGTCTAACCGAAGACCCCTCCATCAAGGTCTTGCTGCTGGAGGCCGGCGGCTCGGACTGGAATCCGTGGATTCATGTGCCGGTGGGCTACTTCAAGACGATGCATAACCCGGCCACCGACTGGTGCTATCTCACCGACCCTGACAAGGGCATCAATGGTCGTCGGCTGCAGTGGCCGCGGGGCAAGGTGCTGGGCGGTTCCAGCTCGCTCAATGGGCTGCTGTATATCCGTGGCCAGCACGAGGACTACGACGACTGGGCGGCCGCGGGCAATCAGGGCTGGGACTACGCGTCAGTGCTGCCGTACTTCCGCAAGTCGGAGTGTCAGGCGCGCGGCGCCAACCAATGGCACGGCACCGATGGGCCGCTGCATGTCTCTGACCTGCGCCTCAAGCGCGAGATCGCCGAGCGCTTCATCGAGGCGGCGGTGGAGGCGGGGATTCCGCTCAACCAGGACGTCAATGGCGAGCGCCAGGAAGGGGTCGGCTATTTCCAGCAGACCACCTACAAGGGCCTGCGCTGCAGCACGGCCAGGGCTTTCCTGCGCCCGGCGCTCACGCGCAGCAATCTGACGCTGGTCAAGCATGCGCACTGTCGCCGCGTGTTGCTGGAAGGCAAGCGTGCGGTGGGAGTGGAATACGAGGTGAAGGGCACGATCCACACGGCGCGCGCCGAGCGCGAGGTGCTGCTGTCCAGCGGCGCCATCGGCAGCCCGCAGATTCTGCAGTGCTCCGGTATCGGTGAGCCCGAGCATCTGGCCAGTGTCGGCGTCGAATGCCTGCACGCGCTGCCGGGGGTCGGGGAAAACCTGCAGGACCATCTGCAGGTACGGCTGGTCTTCAAGACCCAGTGCCGCACCCTCAATGACGAGGTACGTCATCCGCTCAAGAAGCTGGCGGTCGGCACCCAGTACCTCTTCACGCGTACCGGCCCGCTGACGCTGGCAGCCAGTCAGGTGTGCGCCTTTACCCAGTCGCGCGAGGGGCTGACGCGCCCTGATATCCAGTTCCACATGCAGCCGCTGAGTGCCGACAAGCCCGCCGATGGCGTGCATCCGTTCTCGGCGTTCACGTCCTCGGTGTGTCAGCTGCGCCCGCACAGTCGCGGCCAGGTGCGCATCACCAGCGCCGACGCCAGCATCTATCCTTCCATCCAGCCCAACTATCTGAGCGCCGAGGAAGACCGCCGCGTGGTGGTCGATGCCATCAAGGTGGCGCGGCGTATCGCCCAGGCAGCGCCGCTGGCCTCGGTGATCAGCGAGGAGTACGTGCCGGGCGCGCACTACCAGAGCGATGAGGAGTTGCTGGAAGCCGCGCGTCAGTTCAGCCAGACCATCTATCACCCGGCGGGCACCTGCAAGATGGGCCACGATGCGCTGGCGGTGGTGGATGACGAGCTGCGTGTCCATGGCCTGCACGGCTTGCGCGTGGTGGATGCCTCGATCATGCCGGTGATCGTGTCCGGCAATACCAATGCGCCGACCATCATGATCGCCGAGAAGGCCGCCGACATGATCAAGGCCGCCCAGGTGAACATGGCCCAGGCCAGCTAGCAGGCCTGCGTGCCTGAACGACACATCGCGGCGGGGCTGCTTGCCCGTCACCGCTTGCTGGTCTTCAAGAGGAATCCGCGTGGCCACTGACAACAGTTCATCACTGCACGACACACCCACCCCGCCCACCAGCCTGTGGCGGACCCTGGAAGGGCGCGTGCGCACCATCATGCCGGGCCTGTTGATCTGCATCATCATCGCGCTGGCGACCACCTTCATCGCCGATCATTACGGCGGCCCGACGCTGCTCTATGCACTGCTGTTCGGCATGTCGCTGCACTTTCTCTCCGAGGAGGGGCCGTGCAAGGCGGGAATCGAGTTCGCCTCCAAGACGGTACTGCGCCTCGGCGTGGCCCTGCTGGGCGTGCGCATCACGCTGGAGCAGGTCGCGAGTCTCGGCCTCGGTCCGGTGATCACGGTGGTGCTCGGGGTGGTGGCGACCATCCTGTTCGGCGCGCTGCTGGCCCGCGTGATGGGGCTGGACCGCGACATGGGGCTATTGACCGGTGGCTCGGTGGCCATCTGCGGTGCCTCGGCGGCGCTGGCGCTGTCGGCGGTGATGCCGCGCAACGCCACCAGCGAGCGCCACACCATCATGACCGTGGTCGGGGTGACGACCCTCTCGACCGTGGCGATGATCACCTATCCGCTGATCGTCAGGCTGCTGGGGCTGGATGATGCCGAGGCCGGCATCTTCCTCGGCGGTACCATCCACGACGTGGCTCAGGTGGTGGGCGCGGGCTACATCATTTCCGAGCACACCGGGGACGTCTCGACCTTCGTCAAGCTGCTGCGGGTGGCGATGCTGGTGCCGGCGGTGATGGTCTTCATGCTGCTGTTCCGCAGTGCGCGCCAGGCCAATGGCGATGAGGGCGGCAAGGTGCCGATGTTCCCCACCTTCCTGATCGCCTTCGTGGCACTGGTGCTGATCAACAGCCTCGGCTGGGTGCCGAGTGTCGCCGTGGAAGGCTTCACCGACCTGTCGCGCTGGTGTCTGGTGGCGGCGATTGCCGCGCTGGGCGTCAAGACGTCGTTCCAGAAGCTGGCGGTGGTGGGCTGGAAGCCGGTGATCCTGATGGTGGTGGAAACCCTCTTCCTGCTGGTGCTGGTGACGTTGTGCATCAAGTTCGGGCTGGCCAGCATCTGACCGACTCCTGGGTGTGCTAAAGCGCGAAGGGCCCCGCCGTGACTGGCGGGGCCCTTCAGGTTGAGGGCAGGGGGGCGTTCAGTTCGTTCAGTTCGTTCAGATCAGGCGGGCTCATACAGCCAGCCAATCAGGGCGATAAGGTGGCTCAATTGCTTCCTGGCCCACGAGTCGTATGATCTGCGCTTATCGGTACGCGTCTGACGGTTGACCGTCACGTGGCGCGCCGCATCCCCATTTCTCTGGAGTCCGATCATGTCTGAATCCCTCGTGCTGGCCTGTCCGCAATGTCTCGCTCTCAATCGTGTGGCCACCGCGCGTCTGGATGACAACCCCAGCTGCGGCAAGTGCAGCGCCGCCGTGCTGCCCAAGGAGCCGCTGGAACTGACCAGCAACAACTTCGAGGCTCTGGTGGTGCGCAGTGAAATGCCGGTGGTCATCGACTTCTGGGCCAGCTGGTGTGGCCCGTGCAAGATGATGGGGCCGATCTTCAATGAAGTCGCCGCGCAGATGGGCACCCGTGTGCGTTTCGCCAAGATCGACACCGAAGCCCAGCAGGCGCTGGCCGGTCGTTTCGGCATCCGCAGCATTCCGACGCTGCTGGTGATGAAGCAGGGCAAGGAGCTGGCGCGCGAATCAGGCGTGATGCAGGCCGGTCAGCTCAAGCAGTGGCTGGCACCGCACGCGGTGTGACCACGGCCCGCTCAAGACAAGTCCGCAGTTGAGCGTTCAGGGAAACCCGGACGCAGCTCAAGAACTGACAACGCCTGACGTGCAATCGCGTCAGGCGTTGTCGTCTCAGTCTGCCTTGTCGTATCAGTCGACGTAAACCATCTTGCGCGTCATGCCGCCATCGACGACATGATTCTGGCCGGTGATGAAGCCGGCCCTGTCCGAGATCAGGAAGGCCACCAACGCGGCGATGTCATCGACATGGCCGACGCGCCCGACGGGGTGCTGGGCGTGGTCTTCGTCACTCAACGATTCGGCCTCGCCGCTTTTCTGCAGGGCGCTGACGTCGATCCAGCCCGGGCTGATGGCATTGACGCGAATCTCCGGCCCCAGACTCATCGCCATGGCGTGGGTGAGGGCGACGATGCCGCCCTTGCTGGCGGCGTAGGCTTCGCTGTGCGGCTCGGACTGCAGGGCGCGGCTGGAGGCCAGATTGACGATGCTGCCGCCAGTCTCGCGCAGATGACGCGCCGCATGCTTGGCGGTTAGGAAGCTGCTGGTCAGGCTGGTATCCAGTACCTGATGCCAGCGCTCGAGTGACAGCTCCTCGAGCTTGCCCTGGAAGGGATCGGCGATCGCGGCATTGTTGATCACCGCGTCCAGCCGCCCGAAGGCCTCGCAGGTAGCCGCGAGGCTGGCGGCCACGGATTTCTCGTCACGCACATCCAGCGTGAAGACGCGCAGGCGCTCGCCGATGTCTTCTGCGGGTTGCTCACCAAGTGGCGCTCCCGAGCGTTGTGCAAGCTCCCCCGACGGCTCTGCAGGCTCCTCTGCGAGCCCGCTCGCCTGTCGCTTCTTCATCTCTCGATATTGCTGGCCTGCCTCGGCATCGATATCCGCCACGGCCACGCGCCAGCCGTGGGCGAGCAGGTAGTCGCTGATGCCGCGGCCGATGCCTTGAGCACCGCCGGTGATATAGGCCACCTTGGCTGTCTTCATGTGATTCTCCTGATGAGGTGCCGGCAGGGCGATATGACGAAGCGCTTCATTCACGTCTCGTCGATGGCGCGGTGTGCCCCTGCGGGCAATGATATAGGTGCGGCGGGCGCGCGAGACAAGGGCGGTGCCGCAGATGCCGCGCACGGCGACCATGCCTCAGCATGACAGGCCTCAGAGTCGTGATGGGGCTGGCGGGTGGCGCGGCGCCTCACGGCCTGCGTTGAGGGCTGATCCTGATGGCTGATTCTATTGGTCAGGGAGTTATCGCCTCGCGTGGCAGCTGTCAGACTGTGCATGAGTCCACCTCAGGCGTCAGGTGCGTCTGGGTGACCACGAGAGATCGCCATTCGACGCGAGAGGCGAGGAACTCGACTGCCGGGCCGTTGCCCGAGTCCCCTCAAGCCGCAAGCGAGTGAATGAGCGAGCGGGTAGCTCCCGATGAAGTATCAGTCGCGCGAGGAATGAAGATGAACAAGGGGATGCAACACTGGCTGGCGATGGTGGCCGTGGCGGTGATGCTGATGGCCACAACGGGATGCGATGGCGTCAATGGCCCGCGCCCTACCAGCGTGGCGACGCTGCTGGAACACTCCGAGGCCTGGCAGGGCGAGCAGGTGGCCGTGCAGGGCAGGGTGCGCAGCGAAGACGTGCCCAACCGCTATTGGCTGGAAGGCGAAGGACAGCAGCGCCTGGAACTGCTGCCACCGGAGCGCATCGGTGCCTATATCGGGCGCGAGGTCCAGGTGAGTGGCCGCTTTGAATTCGAGGTCGGCGGTCAGCGCCGCATACGCCTGTCCAAGGTCACGCCGCTCGACAAGACATCGCCTGAGGAGTGAGTGAGCACTTGCTGGGGTGGTGGGTTAGAGCGGACTGAAGCGAATTGGAGCGGGCCAGGGCTGGCCAGCTCGGGCTGAACAAGACGCCTAGGCAAGCCGGAAATGGCGGGCTGGAAACGACAGTCCGCAAACGACGATGCCCCGTCGCGCACAGAGCGCAGGCGGGGCATCGTCGTGTCAGGCAGCAGGCCGATCAGGCTTTCTTGACGAAGATCGACTTGAGCTTCATCGGGCCGACGCCATCGATCTTGCAGTCGATGTCGTGATCGCCATCCACCAGGCGGATGTTCTTGACCTTGGTGCCGACCTTGACGACGGAGGAGGTGCCCTTGATCTTCAGGTCCTTGATGACGGTGACGGTATCGCCATCGACCAGCTCGTTGCCGTTGGCATCGCGGAATACCGGGCCGGCTTCCTCGACGGCGGCTTCCTTGGACCACTCATGGGCACATTCAGGGCAGACGTACTGCATGCCGTCGTCGTAGGTGAATTCGGAATTGCAGGCCGGGCAGTTCGGGAGGGCGCTCATCACGGTGTCCTGAAAGCTGTCTCGCGCTTCACCCGCTTACAAGACGGGCGAAGATTCAGGCCGAGACATGGTGTTGGAAGGCGCGCATCGGGCTCAAGCGGTGCGCGAACGGCGGCAAGCCTACACCGATTCCATGACAGCGACCATCCAGTGCGGCCCTTGGTCGCAATCAGCGCGCGCCATTGCGGCCTCGCTTGGCAGCGTCTCAAACTACTGGTCTTGAGCCACCCACCCTCAACAACTCGCCATCAGCGCCTGACCGACGCGTGAGCCATTCGGCCGGCCAAGCGTGCGGCTGATCCAGTCGCCGGTGCGGGCCAGCGCTGCCAGATCCACCCCCGTCTCGATGCCCATGCCCTCAAGCAGATAGAGCACGTCTTCACTGGCGACATTGCCCGAGGCGCCCTTGGCGTAGGGGCAGCCGCCCAGACCTGCCACGGAGCTGTCGATCACCGCGATGCCTTCTTCCAGCACGGCGTAGAGGTTGGCGAGTGCCTGGCCGTAGGTGTCGTGGAAGTGCGCGGCGAGCTGTGTGATCGGCACCTCGCGACTGACCTGCTCCAGCATGTGCTTAGCCTTGAGCGGCGTACCGACGCCGATGGTGTCGCCAAGCGACACCTCGTAGCAGCCTATGGCCTTGAGCTCGCGAGCGACGGCGGCCACCTCGGCGGGGGCTATCTCGCCTTCATAGGGGCAGCCGAGTACGCAGGACACATAGCCGCGCACACGCACACCGGCCTTGAGGGCGTGTTCCACCACTGGCGCAAAGCGCTCAAGCGATTCGGCGATCGAGCAGTTGATGTTGCGCTGTGAGAAGGACTCGCTGGCCGAGCCGAACACGGCCACCTCGCGCACACCACACTCAAGCGCCGCCTCAAGCCCCTTCATGTTGGGTGTGAGGGCGGAGTAAGTGGTCGCTGACTTGGTGGGGCTATCGCGCAGCACCATCATGATCTCGCGGTGATCGGCCATCTGCGGCACCCACCTGGGCGAGACGAAGCTGGCGGCCTCGACATGCGCAAGACCGCTGTCGCTCAGACGCCGGATCAACTCAAGCTTGGTGGCAGTCGCGACCGGCACCGACTCGTTCTGCAGTCCGTCGCGCGCGCCCACCTCGACGATGCGTACCTTGCGGGGAAAGTGCATGCTGACTACTCCTTGTCCGTCTCGACCTGCGCGGCCGTGAATTCGAGCAGCACATCGCCCTGGACCACGCTGTTACCGGCCGAGAAGTGGAACTGGGCGACCTCGCCATCGGCAGGGGCATTGAGGGTGTGCTCCATCTTCATCGCCTCCATCACCATCAGGGGCGTGCCCTGCGGGACATGGCTGCCTGGCGCGACCAGCTGGGCGACCACGGTGCCATTCATTGGCGCATTCAGGG
The DNA here is from genome assembly GCF_020217465.1 of Cobetia amphilecti. GTDB lineage: Bacteria > Pseudomonadota > Gammaproteobacteria > Pseudomonadales > Halomonadaceae > Cobetia > Cobetia amphilecti. The sequence goes on along the minus strand of NZ_CP084115.1, from coordinate 2,997,435 downwards.
TCGCCTGGGTCTCGTGGCGCGCGTGGTCCACGGCGTCGGCGCGCCGCCACAGCAGGCGTGATTCCCCCTGTGGAGTGCTGCCGGACTGGCTGTGTTGCGCTGACGACAGCACCAGCACTTCACCGCCGCGCGCCGGCGCGTGACTGGCCTGGAAGCGGCGACGATAGCCATCCAGCGTCACGGCGATGGCGTTGCCTTCAAGGCGAGTGAGTCGGCCGAGATGGTGTGTGGTCTGTCTTTCATCGCCGCAGTGAGTGGTCACTTCAATCTGCCAGTCGCCGCGCGAATCGCTCCCAGGGGATATACCTGAGGTGTGCGTATTCGCCAGGGAAGCATGCGTTACGGGGCGGCGCGCGATGATATGCGCCACCTTCTCGCTGCGCTCATCGGCATCGGCGTCAGCGGGCAGACACAGCGCCAGGCGTACCTGGTGTGGCAGGCCATTGCGCCAGCCATCGCGGCGCTCCCATGGACTGGTGCCGGGCGCTTGGTGCGGATGTGATGTGCTGCTCGCTTGCTCATTCAGGCGCGAGAGCGCCAGCAGGGCACTGGCTGCCAGGCTATCGTGGTCCAGCGTCGCGCTGGGGAACAGGCTGTCGTGGTGGCGCTCGATGAAACGGGTATCCAGCTCGGCGGCGCGGAAGTCAGCATGGCCCGTCAGGCGGGACAGGAAGGCGCGGTTGGTGGTGACGCCGCGCACTTCCAGCGCTGCCAGCGCGCGCAGCAGCGTCTCGAGGGCCTGTTCACGAGTCGGCCCGTAGCTGATCAGCTTGGCTAGCATCGGGTCGTAATGCATCGAGACTTCATCGCCCTCGGCGACGCCGCTGTCCAGGCGTACCTGCCGGGCGCTCAGCCCGGCCCCTGCCAGATCCAGCCGGAAGCGTTCCAGCACACCGGTGGCGGGCAGGAAGTCGTTGTCCGGGTCTTCGGCGTAGAGGCGCGCCTCGAAGCTGTGGCCGGTCAACGTCAGCTCATCCTGCTGGCGCGGCAGGCGTTCACCCCGCGCGATGCGCAGTTGCCATTCGACGAGGTCTTCGCCGGTGATCATCTCGGTCACCGGGTGCTCGACCTGCAGGCGGGTGTTCATCTCCATGAAGTAGAAGGCGCCGTGGCTTTCGCTGCCCGGCTGCGGTGCGTCGAGCAGAAACTCGATGGTGCCGGCACCGACATAACCGATCTCGCGCGCTGCCCGCACGGCGGCCTCGCCCATCTCACGGCGCAGCGACGGCGTCAGCCCCGGCGCGGGAGCCTCTTCCAGCACCTTCTGGTGACGACGCTGGACACTGCAATCGCGCTCGAAGAGATAGACACCGCTGCCGTAGCTGTCGCAGAACACCTGGACTTCGACATGGCGCGGCTGGGTCAGGTATTTCTCGATCAGCATGCGCTCGTCACCGAAGGCGGCGCGGGATTCACGGCGACAGCTGGCCAGCGCCGCCGCAAATTCCTGTGCGCTCTCGACCACGCGCATGCCCTTGCCGCCACCGCCAGCGCAGGCCTTGATCAGCACCGGATAGCCCATGCGGTCCGCTTCAGCCTGCAGCAAATCGTCCTGCTGGTCATCGCCATGGTAGCCGGGCACCAGCGGCACATTGGCTGCCTGCATGCGCATCTTGGCGGCGGACTTGTCGCCCATGTCGGCGATCGCGCTCTGGGGCGGGCCGACGAAGATGATGCCGGCCTCGGCAAGTGCGCTGACGAAGGCGGCGTTCTCGGACAGGAAGCCATAGCCGGGATGCACGGCATCAGCACCGCTTTTGCGTGCGGCAGCGATCACCTTTTTGATATCCAGATAGCTTTCGCGGGCGCTGGCGGAGCCGAGACGCACGGCCTCGTCGGCCTCGCGCACATGCAGGGCATCGGCGTCGGCATCGGAGTAGACCGCCACTGTCTGGATGCCCATCGCGCGAGCGGTGCGCATCACGCGTACGGCGATCTCACCCCGGTTGGCGACCAGCAGCTTGCGGATCTCGCCGCAACCGGCGGGGAGGGTCTGGTCTGTCTCGCGGTTGGCGTTCATGGCAAGCGTCCTGTGGCGAAGGTGGCAAGGGGAATCAGGAGTAGGAGAGTTCGGAAGAGAAAAGCTCTTAAGAAAAAATCCGGCAGGCATGGCCCAGGTGGATGGCCGAGAGTGATGACCAGCGCCGAGAGCGTCGACATGCCGTCAGCGGCTTCAAGTCTCTGGTGTTCATGAGGGCTTCGACGTCTCGGTTGTTTGGTTCTCGGTCGGCACCCAGGGCGCTGGCGTGCCGGCGAAGAAGGCGGCCAGTCCGGCCTGGCCCTGTTCGCTGACGCGCAGCTGGCTGATCACCTCGCAGCAACGTTCACGGGTCGCGGCGCTGGCTGGGGCCTGAGCCACCTCGCTGAGCAGGGCCTTGGTGGCGCGACTGGCGGCAGGCGAGGTGGCGAGCAGGGTCTGCACCACCTCCGTGACGCGCGCCTCCAGCAGCTCATCGGGGCAGGTCTCGTGGACAAGGCCGATGCGCTGCGCGGTGGCGCTATCGATCACCTCGGCGCTGAGGGCATACCGGCGCATCTGGCGTGAGCCGATGGCGCGCTGCACGTAGGGACTGATGGCAGCTGGCGCCAGGCCGATGCGCACTTCGGAGAGACAGAAGCGCGCCCGCTCGGCGGCAATCACGATGTCGCAGCAGGCCGCCAGGCCGACGGCACCGCCGAAGGTGGCGCCCTGGACACGACACACGCTGGGACAGGGCAGCTCATCGAGCAGCTGCATCAGTCGCGCAAGCTCGCGTGAGTCGGCGAGGTTATCTTCCAGCGAATACTCGACCATGCGCTGCATCCACTTGAGATCGGCGCCGGCAGAGAAGCTCTTGCCCTCGGAGGCCAGTACCACCACACGCACTTCATCGCGACTCGCCCTGGCGTGCAGGCTCTCCAGATGCTGATTCAGCTCCGCAATCAGCAGATCATCGAAGGCGTTGTGCACCTCGGGGCGCAGCAGGGTGAGGCGGGCGACGCCGTGTTGATCTATCTCGAGTCGACTCGATTGGCGTGGTTCTGTCATCGTGCTTTCTTCCATTCTGTTAGCTTCAAGATGACTATCGCTATTCAGTGCAAGCCACAAGAATTGTTGTGGCGCTTGACGGGTTACATGCGCAGCACACCGAAGCGACTGTCCTCGATCTCGGCATTCATGGCCGCGGCCAGTGACAGCCCCAGGATGTCGCGAGTCTGCAGCGGGTCGATCACACCGTCATCCCACAGGCGCGCACTGGCGTAGGTCGGGTGGCCCTGGCGCTCGTACTGCTCGCGTACCGGCGCCTTGAAGGCCTCTTCTTCCTCGGCGGGCCACTCGCGCCCCTCACGGGCATGCTGGTCGCGCTTGACCTGTGCCAGCACGTTGGCGGCCTGCTCGCCGCCCATCACCGAGATGCGTGAGTTGGGCCACATGAACAGCAGGTTGGGGTCATAGGCGCGCCCGCACATGCCGTAGTTGCCCGCGCCGAAACTGCCACCGATCAGCACCGTGAACTTGGGTACCTTGGCGCAGGCCACCGCCGCCACCAGCTTGGCGCCGTGCTTGGCGATGCCTTCGTGCTCGTAGCGCGAGCCGACCATGAAGCCGGTGATGTTCTGCAGAAAGATCAGTGGAATCCGGCGCTGGGTGCACAGCTCGATGAAGTGCGCGCCCTTGAGGGCGCTTTCCGAGAACAGCACGCCATTGTTGGCGAGAATGCCGACCGGATGGCCATGCAGATGCGCGAAGCCGGTGACCAGCGTCTCGCCGTACTCGCGCTTGAACTCGTCGAAGTCCGAGTCATCCACCAGTCGGCCGATCACCTCGCGCACGTCGTAGGGTTTCTTGAGGTCGGTGCCGACGATGCCGTAGAGCTCCTGCGGGTCCAGGCGTGGCGGACGCGATTCGCGCAGCGCGAGCTGGCCCTTGCGTTGCCAGTTGAGGCGCGACACGGCGCGGCGAGCCAGCTGCAGGGCATGGGCGTCGTTGTCGGCCAGATGGTCGGCCACGCCGCTGATCTTGCAGTGCACCTCGGCGCCGCCCAGCGCCTCGGCGCTGATGTCCTCACCGGTGGCGGCCTTCACCAGCGGCGGCCCCGCCAGGAAGATGGTGCCTTGCTCGCGCACGATGATGGATTCGTCCGCCATCGCCGGCACATAGGCGCCGCCTGCGGTGCATGATCCCATCACCACGGCGATCTGCGGGATACCCTCGGCAGACAGCGTGGCCTGGTTGTAGAAGATGCGGCCGAAGTGGTCGCGGTCCGGGAAGACCTCGTCCTGGTGGGGCAGATGCGCGCCACCGGAATCGACCAGATAGAGACAGGGCAGGCGATGCTTGCGGGCGATTTCCTGAGCGCGCAGATGCTTCTTGGCCGTCATCGGGAAGTAGGTGCCGCCCTTGACGGTGGCGTCGTTGGCGACGATGACGCACTCCACGCCGCTGACGCGGCCGATGCCGGTGACCAGGCCCGCGCCGGGGACGGGGCTGTCGTAGACGTCGTGGGCCGCCAGCGCGGAGAGTTCGAGGAAGGGCGAGCCTTCATCGATCAGGTGGTCGATGCGTTCGCGCACGAACAGCTTGCCGCGCGACTCGTGACGTTCACGCGCTTTGTCACCGCCACCGGCCGCAACGGTCTCCAGCAGCTGGTGCAGGCGATCGACCTCGGCCTGCATCGCCGCTTCATTGGCGCGGAACTGGTCACTGCGCGGATTGATCAGGGAGGTCAGTATGGCCATCGAGCAAGCTCCAGCGGCGAAGGGTTGCGAAAAAGAGTAGGGGATGACGAGAGGTATCAGGCGCTCTCGTTGAACAGTTCACGCCCGATCAGCATGCGGCGAATCTCGCTGGTGCCGGCGCCGATCTCGTAAAGCTTGGCATCACGCAGCAGGCGTCCGGTGGCGTACTCGTTGATGTAGCCGTTGCCGCCGAGCAGCTGGATGGCATCCAGCGCCATCTGGGTGGCCTTCTCGGCGCAGTAGAGAATGACGCCCGCGGCGTCCTTGCGTGAGGTCTGGCCGCGATCACAGGCATTGGCGACCGCATACAGATAGGCGCGACAGGCATTGAGGGTGGTGTACATGTCGGCGACCTTGCCCTGCACCAGCTGGAATTCACCGATGGCCTGGCCGAACTGGCGACGCTCATGCAGGTAGGGCACCACGATGTCCATGCAGGCCTGCATGATGCCGATGGGGCCGGCGGCCAGCACGGTGCGCTCGAAATCGAGCCCGCGCATCAGCACCTTGACGCCACGATTGACCTCGCCCAGCACGTTCTCCACCGGCACCTGACAATCCTGGAAGACCAGTTCGCAGGTGTTGGAGCCGCGCATGCCGAGCTTGTCGAGCTTCTGGGCGGTGGAGAAGCCGGGGAAGTCACGCTCGATGATGAAGGCGGTGATGCCCTTGGAGCCGGCGTCCGGGTCGGTCTTCGCGTACACCACCAGGGTGTGGGCATCCGGGCCGTTGGTGATCCACATCTTGTTGCCGTTGAGCACGTAGTGATCGCCGCGCAGTTCGGCCTTGAGCTGCATCGAGACCACATCAGAGCCGGCGCCGGGTTCGGACATCGCCAGCGCGCCGACATGCTCGCCACTCATCAGTTTCGGCAGATAACGTGCCTTCTGCTCGGCAGTGCCGTTGAGCTTGATCTGGTTCACGCACAGGTTGGAATGCGCGCCGTAGGAGAGCGCCACCGAGGCGCTGGCACGCGAGATCTCTTCCATCGCGATGCAGTGCGCCAGATAGCCCATGCTGCTGCCGCCGTCCTCGTCGGGCACGGTGATGCCGAGCAGGCCCATGTCGCCGAACTTCTGCCACAGGTCATCGGGGAAGGCATTGCTGGCATCGATCTCGGCGGCGCGCGGGGCGATCTCGTCGCGGGCAAAGGCGTTGACCTGCTCACGCAGCATGGTGTGTGTCTCGTCGAGTCCGAAATCCAGCGGTGAATAGAGGCTGTGCATGATCTGGCATCCTGTAGATCGGTGAAGCGCGATGAGCAAGGCCCGCCAGGGGCTGTGATGACCTGATGGCGAACGGTCTGTCACGACCGGCCTATCAAGTCCGCCCGCCATGGGCCGCCTTGGCGTGTGATGGAAATTACTCTAGGTCAAAGTTGACGTTAACGTAAAGGTCATTATGCGGCGCTTTGACCAAGGTCGCAGGGCTTGCGGCAGACGATCAGCAGGGAGACTCGAGAGGGGAGTGCCAGGTCGAGAAGCTCAGTTAAATAACGTCAGGGAGAGAAAGTCAGTCAGAGGGGCTCAGTCAGAGAGGCTCAGTCAGAGAGGCTCAGTCAGAGAGACTCAGGTCGAGAAGGTCATTGGGAGAAAGTCATTGAGAGAAAATCAGCTCAGGAAACGAAATTGCTCCGGCATCGCCGAGGTGACTTGATAAGCTGAGACGCTGTAGTCACTGTTGATTGAGGAAGTCGTGAGGGCGTCAGTGGGGAGCATTCCCGTCACCTGCCTGGTGTCACCGGCACTCTTTAGTGTGCAAGTGCGCTGACTCGCCAGCGCTTTTTACCATTCCAGACTCATGCTCACCTGCCTAGAAGGACCTACTCGATGAGTGATGACACCGCCCCGGCAGTCCGCTTCAGCGGCCTGCACAAGGGCTTTGCCGGTCAGCGCCTGTTTGAAGGTATTGATCTCGAACTGCCGCGTGACCGTATCACCGCCCTGGTCGGTGCCAGCGGCTGTGGCAAATCGACCCTGCTGCAGCTGATCAACGGCTTGATCCGCCCGGATGAAGGCGAGGTGAAGGTGTTCGGCGCCGCAGTCGATTACGCCAACCTGCCAGCCATGCGTCGCCGCATCGGCTATGCCGTCCAGCAGATCGGCCTCTTTCCCCATCTCAGCGTGCGCGACAACGTCGCCATTCTCGCTGACCGCGAAGGCTGGAGCGCCGAGCGCGTCAAGGCACGCATCGCGCGTCTGTTCCAGATGATGGACCTCGACATGGCGCTGCTGACCCGCTATCCCCACGAGATTTCCGGTGGTCAGGCCCAGCGCGTCGGGCTGTGTCGCGCCATGATGCTGGAGCCACCGTTGCTGCTGCTCGATGAGGCCTTCTCGGCCGTCGACCCGATCACGCGCATCGAGGTGCATGCCCAGTTCCAGCGCATGCAGCAGGAGGAACCGCGCAGCGTGGTGATGGTGACCCACGACATGAACGAGGCGCTGAGCCTGTCCGATCACATGGTGGTGATGGCGCCCGGTGTGGTGCTGCAGGCCGCCAGCCCCGACACCATCACCACGGCTCCGGCGGATGAGCGCGTGGCCCGACTGCTGGAGGCACGCGCATGAAGACGCTGATGACGACTCCCGTCCTGCAACGCTCGCGTCGCGGGCTGTCCGGTGCGTTGATGGTCGCCGGTCTGGCGCTTGCCAGTCTGGGGGCGCTGGTGACCAGCCCGCTTGCCAGCGCGGAAGAGAAAGCCGCGGCGTGGCCCGAGGACAAGCCGATCGTGGTCGGCTCCAAGGCGGACCGCGAAGGGCATCTGCTGGGCGAGATATTCGCGCAGGTGCTGGAGGACGCCGGCTTTACGGTCGAGCGCCGTCTGGGGCTGGGGCAGACCATCATCACCTATCAGGGGCTGGCGGAAGGCGAGCTGGATGTCTATCCCGAATACACCGGCACCCTGGCCCACGCCATTCTCAAGCTGGACGACGTGCCTGCGCTCGAGAAGCTCGATGAGCTGAGCCGCGAGCAGGGCCTGCGCGTGCTCGAGCCGCTGGGCTTCAACAATACCTACGCCGTCAGCATGCGCCGCGATCAGGCCGAGTCGCTGGGCATCAGCACCATCGGCGATATGGCCGATCACCCGGATCTGTCCGTCGCGATGTCGCATGAGTTCATCAAGCGTCCGGATGGCTGGCCGGGACTGGCCGCGGAGTACGGGCTTTCCCAGGTGCCACGTGGCATCGAGCACGGCATCGCCTATCAGGCGCTGCGCGAGAGCAAGATCGACGCCACCGATGCCTACTCCACCGAGGGCGACATCAAGCGCTTCGACTTCGTGCTGCTCGACGATGACAAGGGCTACTTCCCCGAGTATCTGGCGGTGCCCTTCGTGAACGCCGCCTTGCCGGAAGATGCCGTCGCGGCGCTCAACCAGCTGGCGGGCAGCCTCGATGAAGACAGCATGCAGGCGCTCAACGCCCGAGTCTCCACCGATGAGCAGAGCTTCGCCCAGGTTGCCAGTCGCTTCATTCAGGAACAGGGCATCACCACCGAGCAGCGTGAAGTCAGCGGCGCCAAGTGGGACAAGCTGGGCACCAATCTGATCGAGCACCTGCAGTTGACGCTGTCCGCGCTGCTGCTGGCGTGTCTGGTCGGCCTGCCGCTGTCCTTGCTTGTCTATCGCAATCCGAAGGTCTCGCGGGTGGTGCTCTATGTCACCGGCCTGCTGCAGACCATCCCCTCCATCGCGCTGCTGGCGCTGATGATTCCGCTGTTCGGCATCGGGGTGGTACCGGCGGTGATCGCGCTGTTCGTCTATTCCTTGCTGCCGATCATCCGCGCGGCAATTACCGCGTTGCTGACGGTGGACCCGCTGCTGGTCAAGGTGGCACGTGGCATGGGCCTGACGCGTCGTGAGCAGCTGCGTCACGTCATCCTGCCGCTGGCGACGCCCAATCTGCTCACCGGTATCAAGACCGCTGCCATCATCAATATCGGCACCGCGACGCTGGCAGCTTTCATCGGCGCCGGGGGGCTGGGCGAGCCGATCGTCACCGGGCTTTCGCTCAATGACTATGATCTGGTGCTTTACGGGGCGATTCCCGCGGCATTGCTGGCCATCTGCGCCGAGCTGCTGTTCGAGCTGTTCGAGCGCCTGGTGATACCGGCGCATATGCGGGGCCTGAAGGCTCGCTGAGCCGGAAAAAACGGCGTAGTACATTACACGACAATCATGTCGCAACTCTTGTACAAGGCGTGCAGTAAAAAAGGAAGGCTACTGCGAAGGTTTAACGTTGGTCGTCGATCAGAGTAATGTGAAGGGGAAAGTAAGGGCTTGCTGACAGGGCTTGCAGCAGCCTCTACCCCCTTTGAAGGAGAGATTCATGCGTATCAAAAATCTGTTTCCGATTGCACTGGTCGCCGCGACTCTGGCCTTGAGCGGTTGTGGTCTGTTCGGTCATGGCCACGGCCATGGTGGACATGGCGGTGGCGGTGGTGGCAAAGGTCACGCGATGATCGACACCCCGGCCAGCGCACCGGCGGATCAGATGTCCTGATCTAGCCTCTCCTGTAAGTTGACGAAGAAGCCGCCCCTTTCTGCCTCACGGCAAGGAAGGGGCGGCTTTTTTGTGTTCGTGTGCGTGTCCGTGTGCCGATCTGAGCTGAGCTGAGCTGAGCTGAGCTGAGCTGTGTGGGGCTGGGCTGTGTGTGCGAAGACGGTGCTTTCCGTCACGATGCTTTGAGTCGCGATGCTTTGAGTCGCAGTGCTTTGCGAGCGGCGAGCGCTGGACAGGTGGCATAAAAAAGACCTCCCCGAGGGGAGGTCTGCAAGCACGTCACCGTATGTCTGCCGTGACGCTCGGCGCCCTTGAGGCAAGGGTCGACCGATAGAGGTGCCGACAGCTGCGGTTCCTGAGTCTGGAAGCGCTACCAGCTGCCATCCATGGCATCGGGGTCAGATGATCAGTTGTTCATGGCCTGCGGAAGATAGAGCACGATCTCCGGGAAGACGTGCATCAGCACGATGGAGAAGATCATCAGCAGGAAGAACGGCAGCGTCGCCTTGGTGATGGTGATGATGTCCTTGCCGGTCAGGCTCTGGATCACGAACAGGTTGAAGCCGACCGGCGGGGTGATCTGCGACATCTCGACCACGATGATCAGGTAGATACCGAACCAGATCAGGTCGAAACCGGCGGCTTCGATGACCGGCATGATGATGGAGGTCACCAGCAGGATCAGCGAGATGCCGTCGAGGAAGCAGCCCAGGATCAGCAGGAACAGCGTCAGCACCACCAGCAGCATGGTCGGCGACAGACCCAAAGTAGCGATGCCTTCGGCCAGCTGCATCGGAATCTGGGTGAAGCTCATCGCGGAGGACAGGAAGGAGGCACCGGCGATGATGAAGGCGATCATGCACGAGGTGCGCAGCGCCGCGAACAGCGATTCCTTGAAGGTGGCGGCGGTCATGTGGCCGTTGAGGCGCGCGATGATCAGCGACAGTACCACGCCGACCGCGGCCGCTTCGGTGGGTGACGCCAGGCCACCGTAGATGCTGCCGAGGATGCCGCCGATCAGTGCCAGCAGCGGAATCAGCTGGGCGCTGTTGCGCAGCTTGGCCATGAAGCCCATGTGCGGCTCGTCATGGCCGGCGCGGCCCTGCGGCTCACCGACGACCTTCGACCAGATCGCCAGGTAGCCCATGAACAGGGCCAGCAGCAGCATGCCCGGCAGGACACCGGCGATGAACAGACGCGAGATGGACTGCTCGGTGACCACGCCGTAGACGATCATCATGATCGACGGCGGAATCAGCAGGCCGAGGGTCGAGGCACTGGCGAGGGTACCGATGGCCAGGTTGCTGTCGTAGCCGCGGCGCTCAAGTTCCGGCAGCGTCATCTTGCCGACGGTGGCACAGGTGGCGGCGGAGGAGCCGCACACGGCGGCGAACAGACCGCTGCCGATGATGTTGGAGTGCAGCAGACGGCCCGGCAGGCGATTGAGCCACGGCGCCAGGGCGCGGAACATGTTGTCGGCCAGCCCGGAGCGGAACAGGATCTCGCCCATCCACACGAACATCGGCAGGGCGGTCAGGTCCCAGCCGTAGCTGGCACCCCAGAAATCGGAGGCCAGGATCGGGCCGGTCTCGAAGGTGGAGAAGAAGGTCAGCACGATCCAGCCGGTGCCGATCAGCGAGAAGGCGACCCACACGCCGCTGCCGAGCAGCAAGGCGAGGGCCAGCAGAGTGACGAGGATGAGTGTCAGCATGTCATTCGGCTCCGTCTTCGGGCTCGGGCGCCACGTAGCTTGAGGGCGCGGTGAAGGCGGTGCGCAGCGTGGCGATCAGGGTCTCGAGAATCGCCAGGCACAGCAGGCCGGTACCGGCGACCAGCACGCTCTGCGGAATCCACAGCGGCAGCGCCAGCAGGCCGGAGGAGATGTCGTGGTACTCGAGGCTCTCGCCGACCAGCAGTACCAGTTCATGGGTGATCAACACGCTCAGGCCGAGTGCGATCAGCAGCGCGAGGCTTTCGATCCACACGCGCACGGCGGCCGGCAGGCGGTTGATGACCAGCGTCACGCGGATATGGGCGTGATGCGTGAAGGTGTAGGCGAGGCTCAGGAAGGTGGCGCCGACCAGCAGGAAGGCAGCCATTTCCGACACGCCGGAGATCTCGAAGCCGAGACGCTCGGCGCCGAACATCACCATGATGGCGTCGATCAGGCGCAGGAAGACTTGCAGGCTGACGAGGGTGCAGATCAGCAGCATGCAGGCCGCCGCACCCCACGCACCGAGGCGATAGAGTCTGTCGAAGAAATAGGTCATGACGGGCGCTCACAGGGAAGGTGAGGGTGGCCACGCGATGCTGCGCACAGGCTTGTCCGTGGGTCACCTGCCGGCGGACGGCAGGTGTCGGAGTCTCGAGTGGCAAATCGCGTGGCGGGATAGCAACGCTGCAGCTGGGGTCAGTCAGGACATCTGCAGCGCTCAGGCAATGCTCAGACGTTGCTCAGGCAGTGCACGGTCGATGCGCTCGGCCGCATGTCCAGCATGCAGCGCCGGGCAGTCGGGCTTGCGAGCGAATCTCAGGCGTCCAGGTCTGCGCGGTAGCGCTCGAGCAGCTGCTGGCCTTCTTCACCGGCACGCGACTTCCAGTCCTGGAATAGCTTGTCACCGGCGGCCTTCAGATCTTCCGCCAGCTTGGCGTCAGGCTCGCTGATGGTGAAGCCATTCTCGGTCAGCACCTTGGCGCTCTCGTCGGCATCGGCCTTGCTGGCTTCCCAGCCGCGGGTCTCGGCGGCCTTGGCGGCATCGAGCACGGCTTGCTGGGTGCTCTCGTCGAGACGATCGAAGGCACGCTTGTTGACGAAGATGATGTTCTTCGGCAGCCACAGCTTGGCGTCGTTGTAGTGCTTGACGTAATCCCAGGCCGACATGGACTTGCCGGTGGAGCTGGAGGTGATCATCGCGTCGACACGGCCGGTGCTGAAGGCGGTGGGGATGTCGGCTTCTTCGGTCTCGGTGGGCTTGCCGCCGACGTTCTCGACGAAGCGCTGGGTGTTGATGTTGGGCGCGCGGATACGCAGGCCCTTGAGCTGGGAGACGTCGGTCAGGTCGAAGTCGGTGTAGATGCCCTGGGCCGGCCAGGCGACCGCGTACAGCGGCATCAGACCTTCCTTGGCGAACAGCTCGGTGATGTCCGGCTTGGAGGCCTGCCAGAGGGCGAAGGCTTCTTCGTAGCTGGAGGCGACGCCCGGCAGGGTGTCCAGCTCGTAGACCGGCGATTCGTTGGAGAGAATCGACAGGAAGATCTCACCGGCCTGGACGGTGCCGCGACGCACGGAAGGCTTGATCTCGCCGTGGGAGATCAGGGAACCGCCGCTGTGCACGGTCACGGTCAGCTCGCCATCGGTGGCCTCGGTGACGTCCTCGGCGAACTGCTTGGTGTTCTTGGTGTGGAAGCTGGCATCGCCATACGGAGTGGCGAGGTTCCACTGTGCCGCGAGTGCCGAGCCACTGAAGGCCAGGGCACCCACTGTCGCCAGCCAGGCGAAGGACTTGACTGTCGGGGTCTTGCGAGTGAGGGAATCGTTGGGCTTACGCATGTCTTGTTCCTCATTATTATTGAATGTTGTCGGCAGACAATTTCATTCTTCAAGCGACGGGCCATCCCGTCCAATCGTTAATTCTGATGCGTAGTATCGATGAAATCTTTCACAGTGTCGTCGCATGAAAGCCTTTGACGATATTGTTAGACCTTGGTCTGACGCTGATCTGATGCAGGGCAGGGCGCGATCAACCCTGACTCAGCGCATGGCAGGCGGCCTGATCAGGGATCGGAATGCGCGTGTTGCTGCGAGTAGGTCTCGGCACACTGGCGGCCGAGGCGTGCCACGCTGGCGCAGAAATTGGGATAGTTGGCATTGCGCCAGATGGCTTCATAGACCATTGGCGGCAATGGGGTCGTGAGTGGCAGACGCACCAGTTCGCCGTGGCTGATGACATCCTCCACCGTGGCGACCGGCAGTACGCCGATGCCGAGCCCTTCGCTGCTCATGCGCAGGATGGTCATCAGGGTGCTGGTGCAGTGCACCTTGGGCTGGGTGATGCCCTGTTCCGACAGATAGCTGACCAGCTCGGTATAGGGGCGCGCCTGCTTGCTGAAGGAGATGAATGGCGTGGAGGCGAAGCGCTCGCCATCCTCGGCCAGCTGCCCGGCGAGGGTCGGCGAGGCGAACATGCCCATCTCGAAGGTGCACAGCGGAGTCTGGGTGGCGTAGGGCCCCATGGCGGCGCTGTCCATCGCGAACAGCATGTCGAGATCGTTGTCGGCCAGACGCTGATGCAGGGAGGGCGAGATATCGACGGTCATTTCCAGCGTCAGCTTGGGATAGCGTTCGGCCAGCTGGCGCATGAAGGCGGGGAACCAGCTGTTGGCGATGGTCTCGATCACGCCCAGACGCAGGGTGCCTGAGAAGGCGCCTTCTTCCTGAAACAGGCGCATGGCTTCGTCGCGGCCACTGAGCAGGCGCTCGGCGTGGGCGAAGAACTCTCGCCCGCGCAGGGTGGGCTGGATGGGGCGGGTGGCGCGTTCCAGCAGGGATTCGCCGACGGTGGCTTCCAGGCGGTTGATGCGGTCCGAGATGGAGGGCTGGGTCAGGTGAAGCTTGGTCGCGCCCTTGCGGAACGAGCCAAGCCGGACCACCCAGACGAAGGCCTCGAGTTCCTTGAAGTCGAACATGGCAGATGCCCCGTGATGAATCGTGAAGACCGCCCATCTTGCCGCATGCAGCGCGGGGCGTCAGCTTTCATCACGGGGCATGGCCCGCGTCAGGCCGGGCGCGGGCTCTCACGCTTGCGCGGGTCGCTTACGTCATTTGCGAAACAGCTGGCTCTCGCGGTCCTTGAAGGCCTTGAATTCCAGTGCATTGCCAGTGGGGTCGAGGAAGAACATCGTTGCCTGTTCGCCGGGTTCGCCCTTGAAGCGGATATGGGGTTCGATCTCGAAGGTGACGCCCTCGGCGATGAGGCGGTCCGCCAGCGCTTGCCAGGCGTCCATCTCCAGTACCACGCCGAAGTGCGGCACCGGCACGCCATGGCCATCGACCGGATTGCGGTGCTGAGCGACAGCGCTTGCCGGGTCGGCCAGTGCCGGGTTCAGGTGACAGACGAACTGATGGCCATAGAGGTCGAAATCGACCCAGCTATCGGACGAGCGGCCCTCGGGGCAGCCCAGAAACTCGCCATAGAAACGGCGTGCCTCGGCGATATCGCGGACCTGGATGGCGAGGTGGAACGGGTCGCTGACGGCCATGGTGAAACTCCTGTTGTTGTTGGGGATTCGGCTGAGCAAAGAATGACTTCAGACCAGCGGTGGACTGGGTGGCAGGCCCTGAAATCACCGCTCGGCTCGCCCAAGACAGAAGCATGACGCGCTCTGTCGGGCAAGCGATACACGGCCGGTGCTTTCATGGCGCAAGACGATGAAAGATTTCACCGATATGACGAATCATAAAATACGATTGGATACCAAGGCGGCCCCTTACATAGAGTGGAGGCATAACAACACACAAGATCTGACCTGTGAGGTTCCGCTATGTCCCGCTCTGCTCCCTCCCTCCCCCTGCTCAACTGCGATATGGGCGAAAGCTTCGGCAACTGGAAGATCGGTCTGGATGAAGAGGTCATGCCCTTCGTCGACTGCGCCAATATCGCCTGTGGTTTCCACGCCTCCGACCCCAGCATCATGCGCCGCACCGTGCGTCTGGCGGTCAAGCATGACGTGCGCATCGGTGCGCACCCGGCCTATCCGGACCTGCAAGGCTTCGGCCGTCGCTCGATGGCGTGTTCGCCTGCCGAGGTCGAGGACATGCTGCTCTATCAGATCGGCGCGCTCGATGGCATCTGTCGCGCCGAAGGCACTCGTGTCCAGTACGTGAAGCCGCATGGTGCGCTCTACAACGACATGGCCGCCGACCCGACGCTGCTGCGCGCCGTCATGCAGGCCGTGGTGCGTTATGACGCCAGCCTGCCGCTGATGGTGATGGCGACCGCCAACCCCGCGCCGATGCAGGCGCTGGCCGACGAGATGGGCATCACGCTGTGGTTCGAGGCCTTCGCCGACCGCGCCTACGACTCACGTGGCCACCTGGTGTCGCGCCGAGAGCCGGGCGCCGTGCATCACGACAGCGAGGTGATCATCGCCCAGTCCGTGACGCTGGCGCGTGGTGAAGCGCTGACCGACAGCAGCGGCGGTGACCTGGTGCTGTCCGCCGATACGCTGTGCGTGCACGGTGACAACGTCGAGTCCGTGGCCGCGGTGCGCGCCATCCGTGAAGCCTTCGATACGTTGGCGGGTGCCTGATGGCGGGGGCTGACAGCCACGGCCGTGGCACGTCACCGCAACTGCGCCTCGAGACCGTCGGCATGGACTCGCTGATCATCCGGCTGTTCGATCGCATCGAGGAATCCAACATGGCCTGGGTGCTGGCCGCCGACAGTGCGCTGCGTGAGGCCTTCGGCGCGGCGCTGGTCGATCTGGTGCCGTCCTACACCACGCTGCTGCTGCACTACGATGTGGCCGCGCTGGAAGAAGGCGAGGCGCGTGCCCGCATTCAGGCTGCGCTGGCGGATCTCGCGCCGGGCAGTGGCCAGCAGGGCCAGCTGCATGAAGTGCCCGTCTGGTATGACGACAGTGTCGGGCCGGAGCTGGCGCCGATCGCCGCGCGGCTGGGCATCAGCGTCGAGGCGCTGATCGAGCGTCACGGGGCGCATGACTACTGCGTGTTCGCCCTCGGCTTCGCGCCCGGTTTCGCCTTCATGGGCGTGCTGGAAGAGGCGCTGACCACACCGCGCCTCAAGACGCCGCGCCAGAAGATCGCCCCCGGCAGCGTCGGCATCGCCGACCGTCAGGCCGCCATCTACCCGTCTCGCTCACCCGGTGGCTGGAACATTCTGGGCCGAACGCCCATTACCCTGTTCGAGCGCAACGAGGCCGGTGAACCGTCCAGTCGTTTCATGCCCGGTGATCGCGTGCGCTTTGTCTCAGTGAGCCGAGAGGAATTCGTTCGCCTGGGCGGCGATGTCACCCCGCTGGAGGAGCGCGCATGAGCGACGTGAAGACGAAGACGACGCTGCGCGTCGAACGCAGTGGTGCCCTGGCACTGGTGCAGGACGCTGGCCGTCTGGGCGTGCGTCATCTGGGCGTGACCCAGGGCGGCGCGGCGGACTGGGTGTCGCTGGGCTGGGCCAACTGGCTGCTGGGCAACGCCCATGACGCGCCGGGACTCGAGATCACCATGGGCGGCGGCTTGCTGCTCAAGGTCGAGCAGTCCGGCACCCTGGCGCTGTGCGGCGCGGACCTGGCCGCGACCCTCGACGGCGAGGCGCTCGCGCCGGGTCAGGCCTTCGAGGTGACCAGCGGACAGCAGCTCAAGTTCGAGCGTCCCGTCGCCGGGCTGCGCGCCTATCTGGCCTTCCCCGGAGGTCTGGATGTCGCCCCGGTGCTGGGCAGTGCCGCCAGCACGGTGCGTGACGGCCTCGGCGGGCTGGATGGCGAAGGGCGGGCCCTGGCCAGCGGTGATGTGCTGACCGCTGCCAGCAATGAGCTGTCGCTGCGCGAGCTGCCGGCCTCGGCACAGGCATGGCAACAGTCGCTGACCCCCAAGGAAGGCGAGGCGCTGGAGTTGCCGCTGGTCGTGGGGGCGCAGATCGCCGAGTTCAGTGGCGACAGCCTCTATCGCGCCTTCAACAGCGAATGGGCGGTGGATGGGCGCGCCGATCGCATGGGCGTGCGCCTGACCGGCCCGCGTCTCGAGCGTGAAGGGGCGGGCATGGTGTCCGAGGGCATCCCGCTGGGCGCCGTGCAGGTGCCGGCCGATGGTCAGCCCATCATATTGCTCAATGATCGCCAGACCATCGGCGGCTATCCGCGCCTTGGCGCGCTGACGCCACTGGCCTGCGCACAGCTCGGGCAATGTGTGCCGGGCACCCGGGTGCGACTGGCGGCCGTGACACCGGGTCAGGCGCGTCGTGATCACCTCGAGGTGCTGGCCGGTTGGCAGTCGTGATGCGCTGCAGCGAAGCTGTCAGCTCGACGCCTGCAGGCCAGAGTGACTAGACCGAAGCGTGCAGACAAAAAAAGGGCCTCCAAGTGGAGGCCCTTTCGGTTTTCCCGTGAGGGAATCTTTGATGCTGTTGGGAGTGATTGATCAGATCACGCCCTTGATGAACAGATTCCCGGAGAAACGTTGCGCGAGCATCGGGAAACGTTGCACTGACTCGTGGGTATCGATGAAACACGAAGCAATGCGGTCATCATGTCGGGCACATTACCCTCACATGCTGACGGGTAACGAACGGCTTATCCCCCGAACGGGACTGTACTGGCAAGAATAACGGTTGAGGCAGGCGGATGCCAGTCATTTGCGAGCGCTGTTTCCTAATTTTTTCCTCGCCGCATCCCTGCGGTGAGTTCTACTGATTCATCGCGCCCTTCACTGTTTGGCAGGACGCCTGCGCAGGCGCCACAGGTGAACCTCCAGCCAGCCGGCTTCAAGGGCCAGCATCAGGTTGCGTTGCATCTGGGAAAAGGCCGGGCCGAACACCAGTTCCGGCGTCAGGCCGCGGGCGGCCAGCATGGCCGGCGAGGGCGCAGGCGCATCATCCCGGTAGGCGCTGGGTTGCTCGCTGGTGCTCTCGCGCATGCGGCGCGCCTGCCAGCTCAGCACCTGATCGGTCAGCTCGACATGGGCATCGACCTCGAAGCCACTGCTGGCCATCGCCTCATGCAACTCCTCGCAACTGGCCAGCTGGTCGCCGCGCGGTGACAGCGCCCAGGGCAGTGGCAGGGCAGGGCGCTCGCCAAACGCCTGCGCCTGCACGCTGAGCACCGGCTCGTGCAGCAGGAGATAGCCATCCTGCTCGAGACAGTCATGCCACTGGGTGAGCGTGCTGACCTTGTCGCTCAGATGCACCAGCAGGTGCTGGCTGAAGAGGCGATCAAAGCGGCGGCCTGACAGTGCCGGATGCAGCTCGGGGTAGCAGGCATCGCCCTCCAGCACGCGAATCGACTCGCGCAGTCCGGTGGCCCGGTTGAGGGCGATCGCCAGCTCGCAGAGGCTGCTCGAGAGATCCAGCGTGGTGATGTGGTGGTCCGCGCCTGCGTCACGCGACTGGCTGGCAATATGGCGCGCCAGCCCGCCAAGGCCGGCGCCGAGTTCGAGCATCGCCAGCCCCCGCGGCCGGGGTTCCAGCCGGGCGAGGGCCAGCAGCTCGCGGGTGCCTGTCACGCCCCCCAGATGCAGTTGGTCCAGCCCGGCCAGTGCCATGATCGGCAGTTCGCCGCTCGGGTGGGTGTCGATCAGCGTCTCGAGTGCCTCGTCGAGGGCCGCATGATGGTGGCTCGCCGCATAGTGGGCGACCTGCTGACGAGCGCTGCTCAGGTGGCGTGTGGCGGGGGCGTCATCCTCCTCCTCACGTGACGTGCTCACCTGGCCAGTCCCAGTTCTTGCGTCGCGGCCTCGCGCATCTTGAACTTCTGGATCTTGCCGGTCACGGTCATCGGGAATTCCTCCACGAACTTGATGTAGCGCGGCACCTTGAAGTGAGCGATACGTCCCTGGCAGAACGCCTTGAGCGCCGGTTCATCGAGCTGCTCGCCTTCCTTGAGCTTGACCCATGCCATCACTTCCTCGCCATACCGCTCATCGGGCACGCCGATCACCTGTACGTCCGACACCGCAGGGTGGGTGTAGAGGAAGTCCTCGATCTCGCGCGGATAGATGTTCTCGCCCCCGCGGATGATCATGTCCTTGATACGTCCCACGATCGTCACGTAGCCGTCTTCATCCAGCGTAGCGAGGTCGCCGGTATGCATCCAGCGGCCGGCATCGATGGCCTTGGCGGTGGCCTCCGGGTTGTTCCAGTAGCCCAGCATCACGCTGTAGCCCCGCGTGCACAGCTCGCCCTTCTCGCCGACTGGCACCACGCGCCCGCTGTCAGGGTCGATGATCTTGATCTCCAGATGCGGGTGCAGGGTACCGACGGTGGAGACGCGCTTGTCCAGCGGCGCCTCACGCGTGGTCTGCAGGCTGACCGGACTGGTCTCGGTCATGCCGTAGGCGATGGTGACCTCGCGCATGTGCATGCGTTCGATGACCTGGCGCATCACCTCGATGGGGCAGATGGAGCCGGCCATGGTACCGGTGCGCAGGCTGGTGAGGTCGAATTCGGCGAAGCGCGGGTGTTCGAGTTCGGCGATGAACATCGTCGGCACGCCGAACATCGCGGTGGCGCTCTCCTCGCTGACCGCCTGCAGGGTGGCCAGCGGATCGAAGCCCGCTTCCGGATAGACGATGGCGGCGCCGTGGGTCAGGCAGCCCAGATTGCCCATCACCATGCCGAAGCAGTGATAGAGCGGCACCGGCATCACCAGCTTGTCGTGCTCGCTGAGATTCATGCGCTCGGCGACGAAGAAGCCATTGTTGAGGATGTTGTGGTGCGAGAGGGTCGCGCCCTTGGGCGCACCGGTGGTGCCGGAGGTGTACTGGATATTGATCGGGTCATCGAAGGTCAGACTGGCCTGCAGCTCGCCGAGTGTCTCGACGGGGACGCTAGCGGCACCGCTGAGCACATCCTGCCAGTTGAGCATGCCGGGCAGGGCGTCCTCGGCCTCGAAGCAGATCAGGCGCCTGAGGTCCGGCAGCGCGCCATTGTGAATGCCATCACGGCCGCGAGCCTCCCTGGCCTCAGGGAACAGCTCCTCGAGGATCGCCACATAGTCGGACGCCTTGAAGCGAGACTGGAAGATCAGCGTCGCCGCACCGGATTGCTTGAGAGCGTAGGCCAGTTCATGGCCGCGGTAACTCGGGTTGAGATTGACCAGCACCACGCCGATCTTGGCGGTGGCGTACTGGATCAGCGTCCATTCGGCGCGATTGGGCGCCCAGATGCCGACGCGATCACCGCGCTCGATGCCCATCGCCAGCAGGCCGCGCGCCACGCGCTCGACCTCTGCGTGCAGTTCGGACCAGGTGTAGCGCAGTCCCTGATGGCGACTGATCAGGGCGTCGCGCTCGGGCCAGCGCGCGCAGATGCGATCAAGGCAATCCCCGATGGTTTCTCCCATCAGAGGGGTGTCGGAGGTAGCGCTGAGATAGCTGGCTGATTGGCTTGCGTGTGCCATTTCGCTGGCAGGCTGGCGTGTGGCGATGGCGTCCTGTGACATGGTGCTTTCCTGTGTCCTTGGTTGTTATTGGTGAGGCAAGGCTTGTCAGGGGGAGCCGCCTCAGGGAGGCGGTGACGCAGTGTTGTCGTTTTGGTCGTCTTGTCGTGAGGTCAGCGGGCGACGCGCTGCTCTCCGGCAGTCTGCTGTCGCCCGCACTCGCGAGGCGCTGGTCAGTTTTCTACTGACGATTCTCTATAGACAGTCTAGTCGCTGTCACTTGTGTAGCCGGCAGTTATATAGCTGCTGCTGGCGCGAGTGGGTTCTGGTGTTGTGGATTCCAATCAGCTCTCGCTGTCGCCGGCCAGGCGGGCGAGGGCTTCGCGGGCACGTGTCTCGACGTCATCCAGTTCACGTTGCATGGCGGTGAGATCGCGCAGCTGTCGCTCAAGGCCCTCACGCTTTTCGCTCAGGATGCCAAGCAGGCGGGTGAGCTGCTTCTCGCCACCGCCGTCGGCGGCGTCGTAGAGGTCGACCACTTCACGAATCTCGGCCAGCGAGAAGCCCAGTCGCTTGCCGCGCAGGGTCAGCTTGAGACGCACGCGGTCCTTGTCGCGATAGACGCGCGTCTGACCGCGCCGCTCCGGGTGCAGCAGACCTTCCTGCTCGTAGAAGCGGATGGTGCGCGTGGTCACGTCGAAATGCCGTGCCAGCTCGCCGATGCTCCAGGTGCGCTGGGTCGGACGGATGGCGTCGCTGGTGCTGGTGGTGCTCAGCAGGGACTCCACACCGGTATCGTGTGTCGCGCCATCAGGCGTTGCCCGGGATTTGGGGTCAGGACTTGGGGTCATCATGGTATCTGTCATGGGCGCTGCCGCTCCGGATGCTGTGCGCGCCAAGGAGAGGGGAATGCTCCTTGGCGCAGTGGGTGCCAGCGGCGTCTGGCCGTGAATTTTCTACAGACTAGCATTGTTTACGTTAACGTAAAGGGTAATAGTATTTGCAGCCAACCAAGCAGATGCTAGGTTGAATCAGATCACAGTCTCGGCTTGCCGTTTTCTGCAGGACGGCCTGGTTCTGCAGAACGTCTTCAGCTCTGCAAGGCGGCTCGCCTGACGACTTCGGCTCTGTTGACACACTGTCTTCCTCCCAATAACAACAGCCACAGGAATGCCACGCCATGTCTTCGACGTCTCTCACGCCCTCTACTGCCGCGTCCTCTACTACCAGTTCACTGGATCTGCTGTCACGCCTGCGCGCCATGGTCGCCGGTGACAGCGCGCCGCTGGTGCTGCCTCAGCTGATCAATGGTCAGTTTGTCGAAAGTCGCGCCGATCAGCACCTGAGCGTCACCAACCCGGCCACCAACGGCGAGATCGCCCGCGTGCCCCTGTCACCGCTGAGTGAGCTGGATGAAGCGCTGGACCACGCCGAACAGGCCTTCCAGCGCTGGCGCAACACGCCGGTGCCGACCCGTGCCCGCCTGATGCTCAGCTATCAGCATCTGCTCAAGCAGCATCATGACGAGCTGGCCGAGATCATCTCCCACGAGCTGGGCAAGACCTTCGAGGACGCCAAGGGCGATGTGTGGCGCGGCATCGAGGTGGTCGAGCACGCCGCCAACATTCCCAGCCTGCTGATGGGCGAGACGGTGGAGAACGTCGCCACCGGCATCGACAGCTATTCCGTGACCCAATCGCTGGGTGTCTGCCTGGGCATCACGCCGTTCAACTTCCCCGCCATGATACCGCTGTGGATGTTCCCGCTGTCCATCGCCTGTGGCAATGCCTTCGTGATCAAGCCGTCCGAGCAAGTGCCGCTGACCACGCTGCGCCTGGCGGAGCTGTTCATGGAAGCGGGTGCCCCCGAGGGCATCCTGACCGTGGTGCAGGGCGGGCGCGATCAGGTCAATCATCTGCTCGCCCACGAGATTCCGCGCACCGTCAGCTTCGTCGGCTCGGTACCGGTGGGGCAGCACATCTATCGCACCGCCACTGACAACCTCAAGCGCGCCCAGTGCTTCGCCGGGGCCAAGAATCACATGGTGATCATGCCGGACGCTCCGGCGGACCAGGTGGTCAACGCGCTGGTCGGTGCCAGTGTCGGCGCGGCGGGTCAGCGTTGCATGGCGATCTCGGTGGCGGTCTTCGTCGGTGATTCGAAGGCCTTGATCGAGCGGGTGCGCGATGCGCTGGCCGAGGTGCGTCCGGGTGCATGGGATGACAAGGGCGCCAGCTACGGGCCGCTGATCTCGCCGCAGGCGCTGGAGCGCGTGACCGGCTGGATCCAGCAGGGCGAGCAGGAAGGCGCCGAGCTGCTGCTGGATGGTCGTGGTGTCTCGGTGGCGGGCTATCCCGATGGCAACTGGCTGGGGCCGTGTCTGTTCTCCAGGGTGACGCCGGAGATGGTGCTCTATCGCGAGGAAATCTTCGGGCCGGTGCTGTGCTGCATGGAGGCGGCGGACCTGTCCGAGGCCATCGAGCTGATCAACAACAACCCCTACGGCAACGGCACCTCCATCTTCACGCGCTCCGGCGGCGCGGCGCGGCGCTTCCAGAACGAGATCGCGGTCGGTCAGGTCGGCATCAACGTGCCGATTCCGGTGCCGCTGCCGTTCTTCTCCTTCACCGGCTGGCGCGGCAGCTTCTTCGGCGATCTGCATGCCTATGGCAAGCAGGCGGTGCGCTTCTATACCGAGACCAAGACGGTGACGGCGCGCTGGTTCGACGATGCGCCGGCCGAGGGCAATCAGCCCAACTTCTCGATCCAGATGCGCTGAGGGCTCTCTTTACAAGACCGCTGAGGGCTCTTTTCACAAGACCGCTGAGGGCTCTTCAGATGCGCTGATGGCTCCTCAGATGCGCTGATGGCTCCTCAGATGCGCTGATGGCTCCTCAGATGTGCTGAGCCGCTTTGACAGGCCCGGGCGATAGACCCGGGCCGACAGAACAAGGACAACAGGAGGCAGCTGCATGAACTTTTCGCTGACCGATGACCAGCGTGCCCTCCAGGAGGGGGCGCGTGCCTTCGCGGATGCCGAGCTTGCCCCGCATGCCGCCGAGTGGGACGCCACGGCCCACTTCCCCATCGAGACTCTTCGCAAGGCGGGCGAGGCCGGCTTCATGGGGCTTTACGTCCCAGAGGAGCACGGCGGCCTTGGCCTGCCGCGCCTCGACAGCTCCATCATTCTCGAGCAGCTGGCGACCGGCTGCATCTCGACCACTGCCTACATCACCATCCACAACATGGTGGGCTGGATGATCGCCAGTTTCGCCACGGACAGCTGCCGTGAGCAGTGGGTACCGGCGATGGTGGCGGGCGACAAGCTCGGCTCCTATTGCCTGACCGAGCCGGGCAGCGGCAGTGACGCCGCCAGCCTGCGCACCCGCGCCGAGCGCGAGGGCGACGACTACTATCTGAGTGGCTCCAAGATGTTCATCTCCGGTGCCGGCGCCACGGACGTGCTGGTGGTGATGGCGCGCACCGGCGAGCCGGACAGCGGCGCGGCGGGTATCTCGGCCTTCGTGGTGCCGGCTGACGCCGAGGGCATCAGCTATGGCAAGAAGGAAGACAAGATGGGCTGGAACAGCCAGCCGACCCGGCTGGTGAGCTTCGATCGCGTGCGGGTTTCGGCAGCCAATCGTCTGGGCGAGGAGGGCGAGGGCTTCCGCTTCGCGATGAAGGCGCTGGATGGCGGACGCATCAACATCGCCACCTGCTCACTGGGCGCGGCCCAGAAGGCGTTGGAGCTGTCGCGGGATTATCTCGGCGAGCGCAAGCAGTTCGGGCGCGAGCTGGCCCAGTTCCAGTCCCTGCAGTTCAAGCTGGCCGACATGGCAACCGAACTGACCGCGGCGCGCACCCTGGTGCGGCTGGCGGCCTTCAAGCTGGATGAAGGCGACGCCGAGGCCAGCGCCCACTGTGCGATGGCCAAGCGCTTCGCCACCGACATGGGCTTCGAGGTCTGCAATCAGGCACTCCAGCTGCATGGCGGCTACGGTTATATCCGCGAGTACCCGTTGGAGCGGCTGGTGCGTGACACCCGTGTGCACCAGATTCTGGAAGGCACCAACGAGATCATGCGTCTGATCATTGCGCGGCGTCTTCTGACGCCGGGCATGATCGAGTCGCTGGCGTAACGCCGCCTCCACTTCAATTCGTCATTGGTTACCATCTTTCAGGGAGTTACATGATGTCATCCAGTCAAGGGCCATGCCTCGTTCTCGAGAAGGATCGTCATATCGCCCGGGTCACCATCAACAACCCGCCGGCCAACACCTGGACGGAAGCGTCCTTGATCGAGCTGGAGCAGCTGCTCGACGAGCTGGAGGGCGATGGCAGCGTGAGTGCGGTGGTGATCACCGGTGAGGGCGACAAGTTCTTCTCCGCCGGCGCCGATCTCAAGACCTTCGCCGATGGTGACAAGGGCGTCGCCGCCACCATGGCGCGCCGCTTCGGGTTGGCCTTCGAGCGGCTGGCCAACTTCCCGGGCGTGACGATTGCCGCCGTCAACGGCTACGCGATGGGCGGCGGGCTCGAGTGCGCGCTGGCCTGTGACATGCGTATCGTCGAGCGGCAGGCCAGGCTGGCGCTGCCGGAGGCCAAGGTGGGGCTGTTGCCGTGTGCGGGCGGCACCCAGCACCTGCCGTGGCTGGTCGGCGAAGGCTGGGCCAAGCGCATGATCCTGTGTGGTGAACAGGTGGATGCCGAGACCGCCGGTCGCATCGGGCTGGCGGAAGAGGTGGTCGAGACCGGCCAGAGCTTCGAGCGCGCGCTGGCGATTGCCGAGAGCGTCGCCAACCAGAGCCCGAGCGCGGTGGCGCGCTGCAAGGCATTGATCATGTCGTCGCGCCATCGCGGCATGAGCGATGGCCTGCGCATGGAGCGCGAGCTGTTCGTCGAGCTGTTCGATGACCCCAACCAGAAGGAAGGCGTGAGAGCCTTCCTCGAGAAGCGCGCCCCGCAGTGGGTCTCGCGTCAGGAAGAGGTGAAGGGAGGAGGGCGCTCATGAGCCAGATAGAAGGTGTCACCGCCAAGGCCGCGACCGATATCGAGGCGCCCGTAGTGTTCGAGACGCGTCGCGCCCGTGACGGCAAGCAGTTGGGAATCATGCGCCTGAACGCGCCGCGTTCGCTGAATGCGCTGTCGCTGGCCATGATCGAGCGCATCGAGGCGCAGCTGGATGCCTGGGAGCTGGACAGCAGCATCGCCATGGTGTGGCTGGAAGGCGCCGGCGAGCGTGCGCTGTGTGCCGGTGGCGATATCGTGGCGCTCTATCAGGCGATGACCACGGCGCCTGCCAGCGAAGGCGCAGACCCCCTCGAGGCACTGGATGATTTCTTCGCCACCCGCTACTTCACCGCCGAATATCGGCTCGATCACCGCCTGCATACCTTCCCCAAGCCGCTGCTGGTATGGGGTGGCGGCATCGTGATGGGCGGCGGCATGGGGCTGTTCGCCGGCGGCTGTGAGCGTGTGGTCACCGAGAGTTCGCGACTGGCGATGCCGGAAGTCAGCATCGGTCTGTACCCGGATGTCGGTGCCAGCTGGCTGCTCAATCGCCTGCCGCGTGGCATCGGAGAATATCTCGGCGCGACCGGTGCGCAGCTGAATGCCCGCGATGCGCTGGATCTGGGGCTTGCGACACGCCTGATTCCCGATGAGCAGCGCGAGGCGCTCAAGCAGGCGTTGTGCGAGGGTGAATTCGGCCGTCACCCGTCGCGTCATCTGAGCCAGGTGCTGAGCGAGTTCGAGCGTCGTGAACTGGCGCCGCCGGGGCAGGTGCTGCCGCTCTTCGATCATCTTCAGCAGCTGGTCGCCGGGCGCGAAGTGCAGAAGGCCTGCCAGCGAATCATCGATGACCCCCAGGCGCGCAGTGACTGCAATGCGTGGCTGAGCGCCAACCGCGAGCGTCTGCTGGCCGGCTGCCCCAGCTCACCGCATCTGGTATTTCGCATGCTGGGGCGCCATCGCCACTCCTCGCTGGCGGAGGCCTTCCGCGACGAGCTGACCCTGTCGGTGCGCTGCTGCATGGGCACCGAGCTTGCCGAAGGGGTGCGCGCCCTGCTGATCGACAAGGACAAGCAGCCGCAGTGGGCCTATGCCTCGATCGCCCAGGTCTCCGAGGAATACATCGACGGCTTCTTCGCACCGCTGTGGGAAGAGGATGAGCATCCGCTGATGGACCTCTGAGCGCGCTTTTCAGTACAGGCGGCAAGCGCAGGCTTGCCGCCGGACGCCAATGACAACAAGAATCTGTTCACAAGGAAGCATTGCCATGACATCCATCGGTTTCATCGGACTCGGCAACATGGGCGGGCCCATGGCGCTCAATCTGGTCAAGGCTGGCCATGCGGTAAGGGTCTTCGATCTGGTCGAGTCGGCCATGAATGAGCTGGTCGAGGCGGGCGCCACCCGCGCGGCATCCCCCGGAGAGGTCGCCGAAGGTGTCGAGGTGTTGATCAGCATGCTGCCGGCCGGTCAGCACGTACGAAAGCTCTATCTGGGGGACAAGGAAGACGGCGCGGGTGGCCTCCTGGCCACGCTCGATGCCTCGGTACTGGTGATCGACGCCTCGACCATCGCGCCGGATGACGCCCGTCTGGTCGCGCGTCATGCCGCCGAGCGTGGTATCACCTTCATGGATGCTCCGGTGTCCGGCGGGGTCGGTGGCGCGCGTGCCGGTACCCTGAGCTTCATCGTCGGCGGCGAGGCCGACGGCTATGCGCGTGCCGAGCCGCTGCTGGAAGTGATGGGCAAGAATCTGTTCCATGCCGGCCCGGCCGGCAGCGGCCAGGTCGCCAAGATCTGCAACAACATGCTGCTGGGCATCCTGATGAGCGGCACCGCCGAGGCGCTGGCGCTGGGGGTCAAGAACGGGCTGGACCCGGCCGTGCTCTCGGAGGTGATGAAGCAGTCATCCGGCGGCAACTGGGCGCTCAACGTCTACAATCCCTGGCCCGGCGTGATGGAAGCCGCGCCGGCCTCCAATGATTATCAGGGCGGTTTCCTGGTCGATCTGATGACCAAGGATCTTGGCCTTGCCTGGGAGATGGCGCTGGGCTCGAAATCGGCGGTGCCAATGGGCTCCCAGGCGCGTAATCTGTTCGTCCAGCATGCCGCCCAGGGCGCAGGACGCCTCGATTTCTCGAGCATCCAGCGCTTCTATCGCTGTGGCGAGGCGGATGCGTGAGCTATCACGCCGCCAGTCGCTGACAGGCACCCGAGGACAACATCATCTGCAAGGAGCACCCCATGATTCGACCGGTCAGTGAGCTGGTGGCCGCCGCCGAGACGGAGATCGAGACCCTGTCGCCCCGCGAGCTGCGCGAGGCGTTGGAAGAGGCCCGCGCCGGCGGCACGCCGCTGACGCTGGTGGACATCCGCGATGTGCGTGAGCTGGAGCGCGAAGGGCGCATCCCCGGCGCCATCCACGCGCCGCGCGGCATGCTGGAGTTCTGGGTCGACCCGGCCTCGCCCTATCACCGTGCCGACTTCGCACGCGAAGGGCGCTATGTGCTGTTCTGTGCCGGCGGGCTGCGCTCGGCGCTGGCCACCAAGTCGCTCAAGGACATGGGCTTCGGGCCGGTGGCCCATCTCGGTGGCGGCTTCGCGGCCTGGCGTGAGGCGGGCGGAGAGGTCGTCTCGCCCTTCATGCAGGGCAACTGACGCAGCGCGGGGAGGCTCGGCGCGATCCGGCGTTGCCCCTCACCTGACACGCTGATGCTTTACACTGTTCGACCCCGCTGGCGCCTCGCCGGTCGGGGTCGTTTTCTGTCCGGAGCCTGTATGTCTGACCCTGATACCCCTGCCACCCCCAGACGTGCCTCGTCTCGGCGTGGCACGCGCGATCTGGTGCGTGACCCGATCGCCTCGACGCTGGCGCGCATGACGGGGCCGGTAATCGGCGGCATCGTCACCATGATGCTGTTCAACCTGGTGGATGCCTGGTTCATCGCCCAGCTGGGCACGCCGGAGCTGGCGGCGGTGACCATGACCTTCCCGGTCACCTTCGGCGTGATCAGCATCGCCATCGGTCTGTCCATCGGCACCACCGCAGTGGTGGGGCGTCGGCTGGGGCGAGGCGAGCTCGAGACCGTCAAGGCGCGCACCACGGATTCCAGTCTGCTGGGGCTGCTGCTGGGGCTAGTGATGCTGGTGCTGGGGCTTGCCAGCATCGAGCCGCTGTTCGGGCTGCTGGGGGCCGATGACACCCTGATGCCGCATATCCGCGATTACATGCAGGTGTGGTATTTCGGCGCGCCCTTCGTGTTGCTGCCGCGTGTGCTGGGCAGCGTGCTGCGCGCCGAGGGCAATACGCTGGTGCCCTCGCTGGTGATGGCGGCGGCGGGGGTGCTCAATGCGCTGCTCGACCCGCTGCTGATCTTCGGCATCGGTGACTGGCAGGGCATGGGCGTGGCGGGCGCGGCGCTGGCCACGGTGCTGTCGTGGCTGGCGATGACGCTAGGCTTGCTGGCATTGCCACTGCTGCGCGCGCGGCTCGATTTCCGTCACCTGAGCGTGACGCGGCTGGTGACGTCATGGCGCGAGGTCGGGGCGATCGGCCTGCCTGCCGCGCTGACCAGCGTGATGACGCCGATTGCCACCGCGCTGGTCACGCGTATCGTCAGTCAGCATGGTCACGCGGCGGTGGCGGCCTACGGCATCGGCTCACGCATCGAGTCGCTGGCGCTGATTCTGGTGCTGGCGCTGTCCATGACGCTGTCGCCCTTCATCAGCCAGAACGATGGTGCCGGGCAGCAGAAGCGCGTGTGGCGCGCCATCCACGGCGTGCTGGCCTTCATTCTCGTCTGGCAGCTGGTGGTCTGGTTGGGGCTCGGGCTGGGCGGCGAATGGATCGCGGCGCGTTTCGCCGAGAGCCAGGAGGTCGCGGGGCTGGTCAGCACCTATCTGTGGCTGATACCCGCCGCCCTCGGGGCACAGGGCGTGATCATTCTCGCCAATTCCAGCCTCAATGCGCTGCACAAGCCGCGCCGCGCGATGGTGCTCTCGCTGGTGCGCCTATTCGCCTTGCTGGTGCCACTGGCCTGGCTGGGCGGCGCCTTGTATGGCGTGATCGGCATCTTTGCCGGGGTAGCGACAAGTTACCTGTTGATGGGTGGCATCAGTTATCTGGCACTGCGCTCGGTCCTCAGGCAGCGCGCCTGAGCCTGGTAGCGAGAGACAGTCGTCGTGACGAAAAAAAGCCGCCGTGACCCGAGAGGGGACGGCGGCTTTTTCATGTCTGGCTTTCAGCGCCTTGGGCGGTTGTTGCCCAGTGCCTTGGGCGGCTTATTCCCAGTGCCTTAAGCGTTTTCGTACTTGCACAGATAGGCAGACTCGACCGTGGTGCGCACCTCGAAGCTCTGGTTGGCTTCGACGATGAAGCTTTCGCCGGCGGCGAGCTGATACCACTCTTCCGCGCCCGGCAGCAGTACCTGCATGTCGCCGCTGATCAGGGTCATGTATTCGCGTTGGCTGGTGGCGAACACGAATTCGCCGATGGCCATCACGCCGACCGTGGCAGGAAGGTCGGCGCTCTGGAAGGCGATGGAGGCCACCTGGCCGTCGAAGTAGTGGTTGATGTTGAACATGGGAGGATTTCCTGGGTGAGTAGCGGTGTTGTTGTGGTCGATGTGTCTAGACGTGGTCGACGTGTGTTGTTGTGATCGACTTTTGATGATCTGGTGTCGGGGTCAGCGCGGTGAGAAGCGGCGTGCCAGGCCGGTCTCGGCGATCATGCGCGTCGAGATCTCTTCGATCGAGAAACGCGTGGTATCGATGTAGGGCACCTTGGAGCGGCGGAAGAGTGCCTCGGTCTGCTCGACTTCCTGCAGACACTGATCGATCGAGCAGTAGCGGCTGTTGGGGCGACGCTCGGTGCGGATGGCGGCCAGACGACGCGGGTCGATGGTCAGCCCGAACAGCTTGTGACGATATTGCGCCAGTGAGGCGGGCATCTTGAGGGTGCCGGACTCGTCCAGGTCATCCTCGGTCAGCGGGTAGTTGGCCGCGCGGATACCGAACTGCAGCGCCAGATACAGCGAGGTCGGCGTCTTGCCGCAGCGTGAGACGCCGATGAGGATGACGTCGGCCTTGTCGTATTGATGCGTGCGCGCGCCATCATCGTTGTCGAGGGCGAAATGCACCGAATCGATGCGATTCATGTAGACGTCGTCCTGCCCGATGGAGTGGGTCTTGCCGACGCTGTAGGACGAGTGGGTGTCCAGTTCCTCTTCCAGTGGCTTGAGGAAGGTCGAGAAGATGTCGACCTTGAAGCCGGAGGATTCGGAGATGATGTCGCGGATGTTCTGGTCGACGATGGTGTCGATGATGATCGGGCGCTCGCCGTCATTGGCATGCGCACTCTCGATGGCCTTGACCAGTGCCGTCGCCTTTTCGGCCGAATCGATGTAGGGCTTGGTCACCATGCGGATGTCGGTATTCTCGAACTGGGCGAGCAGACTGCGTCCCAGTGTCTCGGCGGTGATGCCGGTGCCATCGGAAATGAAGAAGGCGGTTCGGGTCATGACGGGCACTCGTGAAGAACGAATCGAAGACACCAGCCCGCTCAGGCTGTTGCCCCGTGAAGACCCCAAGTGTCGGTGTTCACTGTCGAGCTTGCAATATCCGGTACAGGGCCAGTGGCGCGATATGAGAAATCCCGTGTTCCCGTTCTCTGCAAAAGCGCCTCATGACTACATTCCTGTAGCGGCCGTTTCTGGCTTGTCGACATGTTCGCCGACGATGGCGACAGAACGTCTGAAACAGGCTCAGGGTTGTAGTCCTCCTCCACTGACTAGCCGGTTAGACCAATGGCTAATACTAGAGAGAGCTTGTTAGGGTGGCGTCATTGCTGAACGGAAGGCGGTTCATCGTCCTCCATCGGTCATTCGTTTCCATCCATTGGTACCAGGGGGTTCCCTTGTCACAGCAAGCCACATCCGAATACGTCGTCGATTTCGATCAGCTCGGCATGAACGATGTTGATCGCGTTGGCGGCAAGAACGCCTCGCTCGGTGAGATGATCTCCAATCTGGCCGATGCCGGTGTCACCGTGCCCGGCGGCTTTGCGACTACCTCCTATGCCTATCGCGAGTTTCTGGCCCACGAAGGCCTCGACAAGCGTATCAATGCCGCCCTCGATGCCCTCGATGTGGACGACGTGGTCGAACTGGCACGCGTCGGTGCCGAGATTCGTCAGTGGATCATCGACACGCCGCTGCCGCCGGCCTTCGAAGCCGAGATGGAACGTGCCTACGCCGAGCTTCAGGCCAGGCACCCGAACCTGAAGGTCGCCGTGCGCTCCTCCGCCACCGCGGAAGATCTGCCGGATGCCTCCTTCGCCGGTCAGCAGGAAACCTTCCTCAACATCGAAGGCTTCGACAACATCAAGCGTGCGGTTCACGAGGTGTTCGCGTCACTGTTCAACGACCGCGCCATCTCCTACCGCGTGCACAAGGGCTTCGATCACTCACTGGTCGCGCTGTCTGCCGGCGTACAGAAGATGGTGCGCTCCGAGACGGCCGCTTCCGGCGTGATGTTCACCCTGGACACCGAATCCGGCTACCGCGACGCCGTCTTCGTCACCGGCTCCTGGGGCCTGGGCGAGACCGTGGTGCAGGGCGCGGTCAATCCTGATGAGTTCTACGTCCACAAGACCACGCTGGCCGCCGGCCGCCCGGCGGTACTGCGCCGCAACCTGGGCTCCAAGCTGATCAAGATGGTCTACACCGACGACACCAGTGCGGGTCGCTCCGTCGAGACCGTCGACGTGCCGGTGCCGGACCGTCACCGTTTCTGCATCAGCGACGCCGATGTCGAGGCACTGGCGCGCCAGGCCATGATCATCGAGAAGCACTACCAGCGTCCGATGGACATCGAGTGGGCGCGTGATGGCGACGACGGCAAGCTCTACATCGTCCAGGCGCGTCCGGAAACGGTCGTCAGCCAGGAAGAGGGCGGCAACCTCGAGCGCTTCCAGCTGCGCGAGAAGGGGCGCACTCTGGTCACCGGACGTGCCATCGGCCAGCGTATCGGCCAGGGCGCGGTGCGCGTGATCGACAACCCGGAGCAGATGGACAAGGTGCAGGTCGGCGACGTGCTGGTCACCGACATGACCGATCCGGACTGGGAGCCGGTCATGAAGCGCGCCTCCGCCATCGTCACCAACCGTGGCGGACGTACCTGCCACGCGGCGATCATCGCGCGTGAGCTGGGCATTCCGGCCGTGGTCGGCTGTGGCGACGCGACCTCGGTGCTCGCCGAAGGCCGCGAAGTGACGGTCTCCTGCGCCGAAGGCGATACCGGTCACGTCTATGACGGTATCCTCAACTTCGATCGCACCGTCACCAGCGTCAACGAGATGCCGGAGATTCCGTTCAAGATCATGATGAACGTCGGCAACCCGGACCGCGCCTTCAGCTTCTCGCGTCTGCCGAATGCCGGCGTGGGCCTGGCGCGTCTCGAGTTCATCATCAACCGCATGATCGGCGTGCACCCCAAGGCGCTGCTCGACTACGCCACCCTGCCCATCGATCTGCAGCAGACCATCGATGCGCGCACCGCCGGCTATGCAAGCCCGGTCGACTTCTACGTCGACAAGCTGGTCGAGGGTATCTCCACCCTGGCGGCCGCCTTCCACCCGCAGAAGGTCATCGTGCGCATGTCGGACTTCAAGTCCAACGAGTACGAGAACCTGATCGGCGGCAAGATGTATGAGCCGGGCGAAGAGAACCCGATGCTGGGCTTCCGTGGCGCCTCGCGCTACGTGTCGGATACCTTCCGCGACTGCTTCGATCTGGAATGCCGTGCCCTCAAGCGCGTGCGTGACGAGATGGGGCTGACCAACGTCGAGATCATGGTGCCCTTCGTGCGCACCACCGGCGAGGCGGAGCAGGTCATCAAGCTGCTGGGCGAGAATGGTCTGGTTCGTGGCGAGAACGGCCTGCGCGTCATCATGATGTGCGAGCTGCCGACCAACGCGCTGCTGGCGGATCAGTTCCTCGAGCACTTCGATGGCTTCTCCATCGGCTCCAACGACCTGACCCAGCTGACCCTGGGGCTGGATCGCGACTCCGGCATCGTCGCGCACCTCTTCGATGAGCGTAATCCGGCGGTCAAGCAGCTGATGTCGATGGCGATCCGTGCCTGCAAGGCGCAGGGCAAGTACGTCGGCATCTGTGGTCAGGGCCCGTCGGACCATCCGGAGCTGGCCAAGTGGCTGATGGAAGAGGGCATCGACAGCGTCTCCCTCAACCCGGATTCCGTGCTGGAAACCTGGTTCATGTTGGCGGACAAGGAGCTGGTGTAACCCAGGCTTCCCAGGATGGTGACCTGACGCGCTGAGGCGCAGATGGTCGTTGTCACCCAGGGCGCCCATCGCACTCAACGTGCGGTGGGCGCTTTTCGTTTTGTGCCTGAAACCTGAATGATTGGTCAGCTCGGGCATTAGACCAATGGGGGAGAAAGCAGCACAAAGACGCCAGTTAGTAACAAATGGCAACAAAGTGATCTCGATTGCGCGACTAAATGATTATCTTTCTACCTTATGTAAAAAAGGCAGTCATTTATAATCCCAGCCACCCCGCTGACCACAATATCCATGGTGGCAATGAGTCCATGGTGACTATGAATTCATGGTGACTATGACGGCAGGCCTCACCGGTAGCCAGCACTGCGGTGGCACGCAACAACCGACCTTTCAGACACAATCCAAGGTAGTCGTAACGTGAAACAGTCTTTATGGAAAAACATCGGCGTCCAGGTAGTCATCGCCATGATCCTGGGTGCAGGTGTCGGGGCGTACATGGGCGAAGACGCCTCGATGTTCGCGCCACTGGGTGAGCTGTTCATTCACCTGATCAAGATGCTGGTCGTGCCGCTGATCGCGGTCTCCATCGTGTCGGGAGCCGCCAATCTGGGCGACAGCCCTTCTGCCGGCAAGATCGGTATCTCCACCTTCGCCTTCTTCATGCTGACCTCTGCCGTGGCCGTGATGCTGGCGCTGGTGATGGGGCATGTCTTCCAGCCGGGCAGCGGGGTGGACCTGGAAAGCGCCAAGGGCATGTTCTCCAATGCCTACGCTGACAAGGGCAGCGTGCCGGGCGTGATGGACACCATTCTGGGCATGGTGCCGACCAATATCTTCGGGGCACTCACCGATGCCAATATCCTGCAGATTCTGGTGTTCTGCCTGTTCCTCGGCATTGGCCTGTCCAAGACCGGTGAGCGTGGCAAGCCGCTGATCGAAGGCCTGAACACCGTCATTGAAGCATTCGTGTGGATGATCAACGTGGTGATGCTGATCGCGCCGATCGGCGTCTTCGGCCTGATGGCGGACGCCGTCGGCACCTTCGGCTTCGATGTACTGACGCTGGTGATGAAGCTGTTCCTCGTTTACATGGGCGCCATCCTCATCTACGGCTTCGTGTTCTACCCGCTGGTGGTCAAGTTCGGCTCTGACGTGCCGCTGGGCCGCTTCATGTCCGCGATGAAGAAGCCGCAGGCCGTCGCGCTGTCCACGGCGTCCTCCATGGCGACCCTGCCGGTCAACATGGAAGTCTGCGAGAAGGAGCTGGGCCTCAAGAACGCCACCTCTGCCTTCGTGCTGCCGCTGGGCGCGACCATCAACATGAGCGGCAATGCCATCTATTACGGGCTGGTGGCGATGTTCTTCGCCCAGGTCTTCAATGTCGACCTCGGCTTCTCCGCCTACGCCGCCATCGTGTTCACCGCGACTCTGGGTGCCATCGGTCAGGCCGGGGTGCCGGGGCCGTCCTTCCTGGTGGTCGCCGTACTGCTGGCCGCCGGTATTCCCATCGAGGGCCTGCCGCTGCTGTTCGCGCTGGATCGTATCTTCGACATGACGCGCACCGCGCTCAACATCACCGGTGACGCTGCCTGCGCCGCCGCGGTGGACCGCTTCGCGCGTGCCGATGATGCGGCTGCGGCCTCTCAGGCCAGTGCTCAAGCCGGCTCACAGACCGACTCATCCAACGTAGAGCCTGCCAGCACTCGCTGAGTCCGCGACTCTGAACGCGAAACGCCCCCGCAACCTGCCTGGTTGCGGGGGCGTTTTCATTGCGGCGTGCACCGCGGCGCGAGACGGCGACTCAGGGAGTCGGCTGGGTACGGATCAGCGCTTCCTTGGCGGTGATGACGCCATTGTTGTCGGCGTAGAGATAGTCGCCCGGCACGATGGTGACGCCGGCGAAGGTGACCGGGATATCGCGCTGGCCTTCGCCGCGCTTGATGCTGGGTCGCGGGTAGCAGCCCAGTGCCTGCACGCCGAGATTGGTGGCGTGGATCTCATCCACATCGCGGATGCAGCCATACATGATCACGCCGGCCCAGCCACTCTTGGCGGCCTGTTCGGCGAGCATGTCGCCCAGCATGGCGCAGCGCATCGAGCCGCCGGCATCGACGACCAGGACGCGGCCTGCGCCGGGTTCCGCGACGGCTTCCTTGACCAGCGAGTTGTCCTCGAAGCACTTGATGGTCACGACTTCGCCGCCGAAGGACTCGACGCCGCCGTAGTTGATGAACAGTGGCTCGAGCACCTGCACGTCGGGGAACTCATCGCAGAGGTCGGGGGTGGAGATGGGATGCGTCATGTCGGATTCCTTGTGCTGGGCGGCCGGGGCAGGCCGCTTGAGGGACGGAGCGCTTTGATTGCTGCAATGCCACAACCCCGAGAATGCCCGATACGCCAGGGCTTTGCATCTGTGCGAAGGGCTAAGCGGGCCTCGGGCACGCGCAAGCGGGGGGAGCGGGAAGGTCATGAGGACATGTAGCTGACTGGCGACGTGACAAGTAGTCAAAACGCCACTCTTGAAACACTGTTCTATATCTACCACGATGCTCCTGCAACCCATGACAGGCGCGGTCTTGCCGTCAGTACCTGGCCGGCAGCTGCCTGTGCCGCCCATTGGATCAAGGAGCAATACATGAGCAAGTCACGTCTTCTGGCCGCCCCGTTGGCTACCGTTTCCTTCGCCGCTCTCGCTCTGGCGCTCAGTGGTCACGCTCAGGCGGCAGGCAATGCCAGCGAAGGGCTCTACATCGGTGCCGGTACCGGCTTCTCCAGCCTTGAGAACGATGATTCCGATGAGGCCGGTGACTTCATCGAATCCGGCAGTGATGACTTCGATGTCGATGATGACGACAACGTCTACAAGGCCTTCGTGGGCTATCAGTACAATCCGTACTTCGCCACTGAGGCCTTCTACACCGACCTGGGGACTGTCCAGCTCAAGGGTAATGACTTCAGCAATACCGAGCTCGAGTCCAAGGCCTACGGTGTCAACGTGGTGGGTATCCTGCCCATCGGGCAGTACTTCTCGCTGTTCGCCAAGGCGGGGATGGCCAAGTGGGAAACCGATGTCGATGGCAATCTGGGCAATTCCAGTGTCGATCTGAAGGACAACGACGGCTTTGATCCGGTCTATGGTGCCGGTGCACAGGTCAATCTGGACCCGTTCCTGATCCGTGCCGAGTACGAGCGCTATGACTTCGACAGCGATTATCAGGTGGATGCCTTCACCGCCTCGGTCGGCTACAGGTTCTGAGGCAGGGCGCTTGCACCACTGAGCTTGTCGCAGGCATGAAAAAACGGGCCGTCCCTTGAGGGGCGGCCCGTTTCGTTGTCTGGCTGACGCCAGTGCTGCTGTCAGAGGGGAGTCATGCAGTGGCGCATGACTCCCCGCCTGATCAGGCTTCCTGGGTGACCGGAATCACGTTGGAAGCGGCGTTCTGGAACTCTTCGATCTCATGGAAGTTCAGGTAGCGATAGATCTCGCCCGCCATGGCATCGAATTCGCCCATGTAGCCCTGATATTCCTCGACGGTCGGCAGACGACCGACCACGGCCGCGATGGCCGCAAGCTCGGCAGACGCCAGGAAGACGTTGGCGCCGTCGCCCAGACGGTTCGGGAAGTTACGCGTGGAGGTGGACACCACGGTGGACTTGGCGGCCACACGTGCCTGGTTACCCATGCACAGTGAGCAGCCCGGCATTTCCATGCGCGCGCCGGCACGGCCGTAGATGCCGTAGTAGCCTTCCTCGGTCAGCTGGTGCTGGTCCATCTTGGTCGGCGGTGCCAGCCACAGCTTGGTTTTCAGGCTACCGGCCGGCTGCTTCTCGAGCAGCTTGCCTGCAGCGCGGAAGTGCCCGATGTTGGTCATGCACGAGCCGATGAAGACTTCGTCAATCTTCTGACCGGCGACGTCGGACAGCAGTCGGGCATCGTCGGGGTCGTTCGGCGCGCACAGCACCGGCTGATCGATCTCGGCGAGGTCGATCTCGATGATCTCGGCGTATTCCGCGTCCTTGTCGGCACGCATCTGGCTCGGGTTGGCCAGCCACTCTTCCATGCCCGCGATACGACGCTCGATGGTACGGGCATCGCCGTAACCGTTGGCGATCATCCACTTGAGCAGGGTGATGTTGGACTTCAGGTACTCGGTCACGCTCTCGTCGGACAGCGTGATGGTACAACCGGCGGCGGAACGCTCGGCAGAGGCGTCGGAGAGCTCGAAGGCCTGTTCAGCCGTCAGATCTTCCAGACCTTCGATTTCCAGAATGCGGCCAGAGAAGGCGTTCTTCTTGTTGGCCTTGTCGACGGTCAGCAGACCCTGCTTGATGGCGTACAGCGGGATGGCGTGGACCAGGTCACGCAGGGTGATGCCCGGACGACGTTCGCCCTTGAAGCGCACCAGGATGGATTCCGGCATGTCCAGCGGCATCACGCCAGTGGCGGCGGCGAAGGCCACCAGGCCAGAACCCGCCGGGAAGGAGATGCCCATCGGGAAGCGGGTGTGGGAATCACCACCGGTGCCGACGGTGTCCGGCAGCAGCATGCGGTTCAGCCACGAGTGGATGATGCCGTCGCCCGGACGCAGGGAAACGCCGCCGCGGTTCATGATGAAGTCGGGCAGGGTGTGGTGAGTCTCGACGTCGACCGGCTTCGGGTAGGCAGCGGTGTGGCAGAAGGACTGCATCACCAGGTCGGCCTGGAAGCCGAGACATGCCAGATCCTTCAGCTCGTCGCGGGTCATCGGGCCAGTGGTGTCCTGGGAGCCGACGGTGGTCATCTTCGGCTCGCAGTACATGCCCGGACGCACGCCTTCCTGGTTGCAGGCCTTGCCGACCATCTTCTGTGCGAGGGTGAAGCCCTTGCCGGTGTCCTTCGGCTGCTCCGGCAGGCGGAAGACGTCAGACGCCTCCAGACCCAGCTCGGTACGCGCCTTGTCGGTCAGACCGCGACCGATGATCAGCGGGATACGGCCGCCAGCACGCACTTCGTCCAGCAGGACCTGAGTCTTGAGGGAGAAGGTGGAGATGACTTCGTCGGTGTCGTGACGGCAGACCTTGCCTTCGTACGGGTAGATGTCGATGACATCGCCCATGGCCATCTTCTCGACGTCCATCTCGATGGGCAGGGCGCCGGCATCTTCCATGGTGTTGAAGAAGATCGGCGCGATCTTGTTGCCGATGCAGAAACCGCCGGCGCGCTTGTTGGGCACGAACGGAATGTCGTCGCCGAAGAACCACAGCACGGAGTTGGTGGCGGACTTGCGTGAAGAACCGGTGCCGACCACGTCACCGACGTAGGCGACCGGGAAGCCCTTGGCCTTCACTTCCTCGATCTGGGCCAGCGGGCCGACGACGCCATCTTCCTGCGGGTTGATGCCTTCACGCGGGTTCTTGAGCATCGCGTTGGCGTGCAGCGGGATATCCGGACGTGACCAGGCGTCAGGCGCCGGAGACAGGTCATCGGTGTTGGTCTCGCCCGGCACCTTGAAGACGGCCAGTGAGATCTTCTCGGCCAGTGCCGGCTTGGACAGGAACCATTCGGCGTCGGCCCAGGATTGCAGCACGGCCTGGGCGACGGCGTTGCCGGCCTTGGCGCGGTCAGCGACATCGTGGAAGGCGTCGAACATCAGCAGGGTGTGCTTGAGCTGTTCGCCGGCTTCCTTGGCCAGGCTTTCGTCGTCCAGCAGCTCGACCAGCGTGGCGATGTTGTAGCCGCCCTGCATGGTGCCGAGCAGCTTGACGGCATGTGTCTTGTCGATCAGCGGAGAAGCGGCTTCGCCACGTACGATGGCGGTCAGGAAGCCAGCCTTGACGTAAGCGGCTTCATCAACGCCCGGGGGAATGCGATTGGTGAACAGATCGAGGATGAACTCTTCTTCACCGGCCTGCGGATTCTTGAGCAGTTCGACCAGCTCGGCGGTCTGCTCGGCAGTCAGCGGCTTTGCCGGGATGCCCTGCTGGGCGCGTTCTTCAACCTGTTGACGGTAGGCTTCAAGCACGTGGGAGACCCTCATCTGTAATCGTGTCGAAATGCGCGGGCCAGTCGTCTTGAAGACGCAGGGCGGGGCACCTCGAGGCTTCTTGCGGGTAATTCAAGCGTCTTATTGCGAGCGAATCAGGCGCTACGGGGCGAATGCGAGTCTACTCAACTTTGTCGACAATGTTAAGGAGCGCCCAGTGGCGGGGGCTGAGACTTTGGTCGCCTATTGCGGCATAACATTCTGATATTTCATCTGATTGTCAGGAAATCACGCTGAGCAAACACTATGCGGCAACGCTGATGACGCGCTGATGACGCCCAGCGCGGTGCTGACAAGAGGTTCTTTGGGCACAGACGGCGCGATGCTGTCGGCTCTCAGGTACGCACGGTATGATGGGGGTTACCCCGAATCACACTTTCCGCCTCCCCCGAGGGCAACATGAGCCGTATTCTTTCTCCTTGCGTAGGTGTCTGCTCCACTACGGTCGGCGATAGCGTCTGTCGCGGCTGCCAGCGTCATGATCATGAGATCCTGGCCTGGTTCGGCTATGACAGTGACCAGCGCGCCCAGCGCATGCTGGCACTGGACGAGCTGCGCAGCCAGGTCGCCGCCCGCTGGCTGCGCGTCGCCGATGACGCCATGCTGGCCGAGCAGCTGACCCGCCATCGCATCCGTTTCCGTGCCGATCAGTCGGCGCTGTCACGCGCCGTTGAGCTGCTGCGCGTCGGGCGCACCCGCATCAAGGACCTGTCGGCATATGGCATCGCACCACTGGCCCATGCGCGAGAACTTGAGCCCGAACAGCTTTTTGCCCATATAAACGATGAAATCATGGTGGAAGCGGCAAAGCGTGCCGATAATGATATGAACTCCGTCGTTGAGGTGTCTCCTGTCAGTCAGCAGCAGACGCAAGCGAGCGAGACAAAAGACTGACGTGACAATGAATTCAATGACCGACGTGACGGAGCGCAATGTGATTGCGCCTGAGCAGAGCAAGCAGCATGATGATGTTCATGCTGGCCAGTATGGCGAGAGTGAGGCTGGGGCGCGCGTGATCGCAGCGTCGCAGGGGCCAAGCGATGAAGATACCGATGCCTTGCTGCCGGCGTCGCTGCTGGCCTTTCTGCCCTGCAGGACGCCCCTGAGCTGGGTCGAGGCGGCGCTCGAGAATCCGGAGCTGTTGCTGATCGACCATGCGCAGTGCGAGAAGAAAGCCGCCTCCACCGCCATGAGCCTGATGTACCGCTACGTGAACCGGCCACTGCTGTTGACCAAGATGTCACAGCTGGCGCGCGAAGAGCTGCTGCACTTCGAGCAGGTGGTCGGGCTGATGGAGAAGCGGGGCATCGTCTATCGGCATATCAAGGCCTCGCGCTATGCCGAAGCCCTGCGCCAGCAGGTCAGGGACGAAGACCCGCAACGCCTGGTGGACATCCTGCTGATCGGCGCCCTGATAGAGGCAAGGTCGTGTGAGCGCTTCGCGCGCCTCATCCCGTATCTGGAACCAGAGCTTGCAAAGTTCTATCGCACTTTGGTTAAGTCAGAAGGACGTCACTATGAGGATTACCTCATGTTGGCGGAGCAATACACCAATGAACCACTGGAACCCCGTCTCGCGGTGCTACGTGAAGTGGAACGAGAGCTGATCGAAACCCCCGATGCTGTCTTCCGCTTCCACAGTGGTCAGCCGAGCGCACGACGGGCAGCGCGCGCCTCGGCCAGGGTGGGTCGGGACGCGATGGATCAAGGCACGAGAGACTAAGGCAAGGATCAAGGACAGGGGATCACCGGCGCCGTGGCAGGGCTGGCGTTTCGTTCGCGACTTTGAAATGGATGACACATGACGCAGGAAACATCTGGTCAAGCTCAACTGGCACTGCTGGGACATTTCCAGCTGACGTTGGGTGATGACACGCTGACTCAGTTCAGCTACGACAAGGTCAAGGCGCTACTTCTGCATCTGCTGCTGCATGATCAGGCCGTCTCCCGTGCCGGGTTGGCGGAGTTGCTATGGCCGGATCAGGGGCTGTCCTCCGGACGGACCAACCTTCGCCACGCCTTGCACTGTCTGCGTCAGAGTCTCGGCGAAGAGGCCGACAACCTGTTGACGGTGTCGCGCCAGACCATCGCGCTCTCGCTGCCGGAGCACTGGGAGCTTGATCTCGACGAGCTCAACGGCCTGCTGCTGGCACCGCCCTCCGTCGCCACCCTGGGGGAGATTCTCACCCTGTATCGTGGCGACCTGGTCGAGGAGCTCTCCTTGACCCAGTGCCCTGACTTCCAGCGCTGGATGATCAAGGTGCGTGGCGAGTGGCGTCAGCGCGTCATCCAGTTCGCCGAGCGGGTGCTGGCCACGGACGAGCCGCTGCCCGATGACGTGCTGCGCACGCTAGTCAGTCGCTTCTCCGGTTACGGCCCCTTCCATGAGCGTCTCGTGCGTCAGCTGGCCGAAGGCGGCCAGTCGGCCGCGGCCCATGAGCAGTTCAATGCCTTCCTGCAGCAGCTGGCGCTCTCCGGTCAGCAGCCGGACCCCGGCTTCCTGCAGCTGGCGCGCTACTGGTCCGATGGCAAGAGCGAGACCATGAGTGCCATGACGCCGCAGGGCGCCATCTCACGGACCCTGTCGCTGGACAGCGCGCCGCTGCGCGAAGAGGAAATCGATCACCGTCAGCTGTCGGTCATGGCCATTCGTCTGAGCGTCAAGGACAGTCATCGTGACCGCGTCTGGGCGCGTGCCTGCCTGACGCTGCAGATCGAGCTGCTGCGCTGGCTGGAGCAGCAGTGTCATCACCTGGGCGGCTTCTGGCTGCCGGGCGCCACGGGTGGCGTGGGTCTGGCATGCTTCGGCACCCACGGCCCGGCGCATCAGCTCGCCGAGCTGGTCGCGCTCTATGAGCACTGCAGCAAGGCGATCCCCGACGAGATCGCCAAGCTGTGGGACGGTGAAGGCAAACCGCCGGCCTTCTCGCTGTCGGCGGGCCTGCACTCCGGTCAGGTCATCTACCTGCCGGAGCGCCAGCTGGCCGACCCACTGGGTCAGGTCACGCAATATTCCCTCGAGTTGATGACCGCCGCCGAAGGCAGCGAGCTGGTGATCTCCCAGGAAGCCAGTCAGCACATGCCGCCGGCACTGGATCTGCAGCCCCGCTTGACCTCGCGCCTGTTGGCCGCTGACGGTCGCGTGCGTTTGCGTGCGCTGGTGCTGGGCAGCAGTGTCGCCACCCGCGAATCCTCGTTGCCGACCTTGATCGGTCGCGAGGGCGAGCTGCGTCGCCTGCGCGATGCGCTGGCCCGCGCCAGCATCGGCCTGCGCCAGAGCGTGTTGGTCAGTGGCAACTCCGGCATGGGCAAGTCGGCCCTGATGGTCAATTTCCGTCAGCTGGAGCAGAGCCAGGATGTCGGGCTGTGCTGGATGCCGACCACGCGTCTCTCGCAGCTTGAGCCCTACAGTGTCGTGACGGCGCTGATTCGCTGGCGTCTGGACGGCAATATCGATCGCGAAAGCGTCGAGCAGCTGTTCGAGTCTTCCGAGGCGTTGCAGGGCATCAGCGAGGAAGTGCGTCGCTCCTTCCACGCGGTGCTCGGCACGGCGGAAGATACTGCCGAAGACGAAGTGCTGATCCAGTCCAGCGAGACGGTCGAACGCGTCGTGCGCGTGCTGCACCTGGTGATCGAGAAGTCAGCCAGCCTGCGCCCGCTGGTGATGATGATCGATGACCTGCAGTGGCTCGATGAGCCGTCGCTCAAGGTGCTGGCTGGCCTGCAGGCGCGTCTGCCGATCAACATCGGCTTCATGCTGGCCGCGAGCCACAACGGTCGCGACAGCCTGGCGGTCAAGCTCAACTGGGACCAGCACATCG
Source organism: Cobetia amphilecti (assembly GCF_020217465.1). Taxonomy (GTDB): domain Bacteria; phylum Pseudomonadota; class Gammaproteobacteria; order Pseudomonadales; family Halomonadaceae; genus Cobetia; species Cobetia amphilecti. The sequence continues at coordinate 2,953,946 of NZ_CP084115.1, read as the reverse complement.
CGTTGGGTCGCCTCGATCCGATGCAGGTCTCGCGCCTGCTGTCGCACCTGTCACGTCGCTATCGCCTGCACCTGAGTCCACGCATGCGCAGCCAGCTCATCGAGCGCTGCGATGGCGTGCCGCTCTACCTGCAGGAAATCTGCCGTCGTCTCGACATGGACCGCCGCGAAGGGCGTCCGGTGCAGCTCGACGAGTTGCCCAAGGGCCTGATCGGTCTGCTCTCCAGTCGTATCGATCAGCTGGAAGAAGGGCGCGATGTCGCCCACGCCGCCGCGGTATTGGGGCGTGTCTTCAAGCTGAGCTTCGTGCGCCAGAGTTGTGAGTTCGAGGAGGGCCGCCTCAAGCGCGCCATCGAGAACATGCAGCGCCTGGAGATCATCGAGGCCTGCAGCAGCGACAGTGAATTCGACTACCAGTTTACCCATCAGCTGATCCAGGAAGCGGCCTACCTGTCGTGTCCGCGGGATGTGCGGCGCCGGATTCACCATCAGGTGGTCGCGCTGATCGAGGACAAGTATCCCGCCTGGATCAGTCGTCACCCCGGCTACTTCGCCGTTCACCTGCGCAAGTCGCAGAACTTCAGCCGTGCCGCGCGTTACTTCGAGCTCTCGGCGCGCGAGGCGCTCAAGATCAGCGCCAACCGCACCGCGCTCAAGATGGCGGACAACGGCCTGGCCTGCCTCAAGCATGTCGATGGTCAAGAAGAGCGCGAAGTCAGCCTGCTGACGGTACGTGGCCAGTCCGGTTTCGCGCTGGAAGGCCATGGCTCACGCATCGCCCACGAGAGCTTCGTGCAGGCACGCAACCTGCTCAGCAGCCCTGCGCTGGTCGAGGACGACGAGCCGGACCTCGAGCAGGCCTTCATCGTCAAATGGGGCCTGTGGGTCGGCTGCAGCGAGCGTCATGCCCACGCCGATGCCTTCGCGCTGGCCTCGGGCCTCAGCGAGCTGGCGGAAGAGCTTTGCGATGATCGCTATCGTCGCCTGGCCGATTATGCGCGTGCCCACTGCGAGTTCTGGGCCGGCCGCGTGCGTGTGGCGGGCGAGCACCTGGATGAGATCGATCCGGTCAACCATCCGATGGTGCTCGAATGGCTGCCGTTCAGCGATCACCCGCAGGTGGCGGCCTCCTGTCTGCAGAGCTGGACATCGTGCCTGCGCTGCGACTACGTGAAGGCCGAGCAGCAGGCCGAGGCGGCGATTCGCATGGCCGAGCAGATCGGTCAGCCCGGTTCGCTGGCGATGGCGTTGATGTTCTCCACCTCCCTGTATCGCCAGCTGGGCCACACCCATCTGGCGACCCAGCGCGCCGAGCGGGCCCTGGAAGTGACGCGTTCAGCGGACCTTCACCTGTGGCACATGGCAGCGCATGGTGTGCTGGGCTGGGCGCGGGCGATGAATGGCGACCGCGATGGCCTGTCCATGCTGCAGTCGAGCATGAACGAGTTCGCGGAGCTGACCGGACGCGAGCGTCATCAACGTCCCAACCTGTGGTACATGGACGCCGTGATGGCGCTGGGCGAGCACGCTGCCGCCGAGGAATACATGGAGAAAGTGCTGCTGGTCGCCCAGGAACGCAATTCCTTCTACCTGTCAGAAGTCAGCTATCTGGTCGCGAGCCTGCGCAGTGCTCAGGGGCTGCCGCTGGAGAAGGTGCGCTCCCTGATCGAGCAGGGGCTGTCCTACTCCATCGAGCAGGAAAACACCCACCATGAGGCCATGGGACTTGCCACCTGGCTGCGTCTGGTCGATGCCCATGATGCCGAGCGGTGTCAGCGTCTGAAGGTGTTGCTGGAAGAGCTGCCGAGCGCCGATGCCCCCGCGGTACTGGGCTGGCATCAGCTGGTGGAGATCGCCGAGGGGCGTGCGCGCCGCAAGGCGTCGTCACCGGCCTGAGCGCAGCGTCTGGCGCAGCGAAGCGCCTGATACTGTGAGAGCGTAAGAAAAAAGCCCCGCTGCCGTGATCGGCAGCGGGGCTTTTTGGTGTGTGCAAGCGATCAGCCGTGGGTGATCGCATCGACCAGCGGCAGCGCAAATTCACGCAGCTCCGGCCCCTGGCCACGGGCGATGATGTCGAAGGCCTGAGTCGGGCGCCAGTCGCCGAGCACGATGCGGCGCGCCGGCTCGCCATCGATCTCGAGTTCATGTACCGCCGGGCGATGCGTATGGCCATGGATCAGCGTGCGCACGTCGTGCTCACGCATCTCGCGCACCACTTCCTCGGGCGTGACGTCCATGATCGCCTCGTCCTTCTCGCTGTTGGTCTCGCCGGACTGCATGCGCAGTGACTGGGCCAGCGCCAGACGCTGCTCCAGCGGCATGGCCAGAATCTGCGCCTGCCACTGAGGGTCGCGGGTCATGGCGCGGAACTTCATGTAGGCCTCGTCGCGGGTGCACATGCTGTCGCCGTGCATCAGCAGCACGCGCTCGCCGTCCAGCTCGATCACGCTCGGGTCGGGCAGCAGCGTCACGCCGGCCTCGGCCGCGAAGGTCTCGCCGACCAGGAAGTCGCGATTGCCGTGCATGAAGAAGATCGCGGTGCCGCGCTCGGCGATGCGCTTGAGCGCAGCGCTCATGCTGTCGGTGAAGTCGTTGCGATAGTCATCGCCGACCCAGACCTCGAAGATGTCACCCAGCAGGAACAGACGCTCGACGGCAGGCTGGCAGGTAGCCAGACGTGCCAGATAGTCGAGGAAGCCCTGGGCGATCTCGGGCGTGTCGGGTTGCAGGTGCAGGTCGGAGATGAAGAGGGTGGTGGCAGTCGTGTTCATGGTCGGGGTCCGCGAAGGTGGGCGGTCAGCAGGGCATCGCAAGGGCGCACTGCCGTGGGAGTTCATAACGCAAACCGCCCAGCCTGGCACTCGCGATCACGAGGCCAGGCCGGGCGGCAGGCACGCCTTGCGGCGTGATCAGGCGAAATCGCTTATTCGGTGATTTCAGCGCTGGTGATGATCACGTCTTCTGCCGGCACGTCGGCGTGGCCGTCGCGACGGGTGGTCTTGACCGCTTCGATCTTCTCGACCACGTCCATGCCTTCGACGACCTTGCCGAACACGCAGTAACCCCAGCCCTGGCTGGTCTTGCTGGTGAAGTTCAGGAAGTCGTTGTCATTGACGTTGATGAAGAACTGGGCGCTGGCGGAGTGCGGGTCCATGGTGCGAGCCATGGCCACGGTGCCGCGGTCATTCTTGAGGCCGTTGTCGGCTTCGTTCTCGATCACGCCATTGGTCGGCTTCTGGTTGAAGTCGGTGTCAAAGCCACCGCCCTGAACCATGAAGCCCGGAATGACGCGGTGGAAAAGGACATTGCTGTAGTGGCCTTCACGCACGTACTGCTCGAAGTTGGCCGCGGTCTTCGGGGCCTTCTCGTGGTTGAGTTCGAGGGTGATATCGCCGTAGTTGGTGTGAAGAACGATCATTCGGGCTTCCCGGTCATCTGTCTTGCTCAAGTGTCAGGCAGGCGCGGCTTCATGGCATCGCCTGCGGGCGTCGCGCTATAATAGCGGCTTTGCATCCAGACACGAAAGCCTGAGCGGGCGGCAGGCGCGTGGATGCAGCCCCGATCATCCGTCTTGTTGTCCTTGCGCACGTTCGTTCAACCACATGACGACCCGCAATACGACGCCCAGGAACCACACAGAGGTGCAGCGAAACTTCATGAGTACCGAGACCCAGAGCGCCCCGAACTTCGTGCTTAACCAGATCCGCGAAGAACTCGAGGCCGGCCGTGCCGATAAGGTTGTCACGCGTTTCCCGCCGGAGCCTAACGGCTTCCTGCATATCGGGCACGCCAAGTCGATCTGTCTGAACTTCGGTCTGGCGCAGCAGCTCGGTGGCGATTGTCACCTGCGCTTCGATGACACCAACCCGGCCAAGGAAGAGCAGGCCTATATCGACGCCATCAAGGAAGACGTCGAATGGTTGGGCTTCGAGTGGGCCGGCAAGGTGCGCTTCGCTTCCGATTATTTCGACCAGCTCTATGCCTGGGCCCAGCACCTGGTGCGTGAAGGCAAGGCCTATGTCGATGACCTGTCGCCGGACGAGATTCGTGAATATCGTGGCACGCTGAAGGAGCCGGGTCGCCCGAGCCCGTACCGTGAGCGTAGCCCCGAGGAAAACCTCGATCTGCTCGAGCGCATGAAGAAGGGCGAATTCGGCGAGAGCGAGAAGGTGCTGCGTGCCCGTATCGACATGGCGGCGCCCAACATCAATCTGCGTGATCCGATTCTCTATCGTATCCGCCATGCCAGCCATCACCAGACCGGCGACAAGTGGAAGATCTACCCGTCCTACGATTTCACGCATGGTCAGTCCGATGCGCTGGAAGGCGTGACGCATTCCATCTGTACGCTGGAATTCGAGGACCATCGTCCGCTGTATGAGTGGTTCCTGGCCAACCTGCCGGTACCGGTCACGCCGCGTCAGATCGAGTTCGCGCGTCTGAACCTGGATTACACCGTCACCTCCAAGCGCAAGTTGAAGCTGCTGGTGGACGAGGGTGTCGTCGATGGCTGGGATGACCCGCGCATGCCGACCATCTCGGGCATGCGTCGTCGTGGCTACACGGCCGCTTCCATTCGCAAGTTCTGCGACATGATCGGCGTGAGCCGCGCGGATGGCGGCATGGTCGAGATCGGCATGCTGCACCACGCCATCCGTTCCGACCTGGAAGACAACGCGCTGCGGGCCATGTGCGTGCTCAATCCGCTCAAGGTGGTGTTGACCAACTTGCCGGAAGGTCATGAGGAAGTCTTCGAGGTGCCCGGCCATCCGGCACGTGACGACATGGGCACGCGCCAGATTCCGCTGACCCGTGAGCTGTGGATCGACGCCGATGACTTCATGGAAGATGCGCCGAAGAAGTTCTTCCGTCTCGCGCCCGAGAAGGAAGTGCGTCTGCGCAACGGTTACGTCATCCGCTGTGATGAAGTGATCAAGGATGAGGCCGGCGAGATCGTCGAGCTGCGTTGCAGTGTCGACCTCAATACCCTCGGCAAGAACCCGGAAGGCCGCAAGGTCAAGGGTGTCATCCACTGGGTCAGCGCCGAGCACGCAGTGCCGGTCGAGGTGCGTCAGTACGAGAACCTGTTCCTGGAAGCCGAGCCGGACCGTGACAAGGATGTCGACTTCCTTGAGCACCTCAATCCGGACTCGCTGAGCATCGTCAAGGGCTTCGGTGAGCCGAGCCTGCGCAATGCCGCGCCGGAAACGCGTTACCAGTTCGAGCGTATCGGCTACTTCGTCGCCGACCGCCATGACTGCGTCGATGGCGCGCTGGTCTTCAACCGTACCGTCAGCCTGAAGGACGGTTGGGCCAAGGCCCAGAAGAAGGGTTGATGGCAGCCAGGCCTCCTGAGGGAGGTCTGCTGGCATGACTTTTGACCCGCTTCACGGCCCGCAGGCTGATCCTGTACCTTCGATGACGAAGCTGCATGACCGGCCTGCGGGCCGCTCCATTTCGCAAGGCTGACAGCGCACTGTCAGCAAAGTAGCCAAGGGCGATGACTGAATGATTTCACTCGAAGATGCCGCGAGCACACTGTCCATCTACAGTACCCTGAGCCGGACCAAGGCACCCTTCGTGCCATTGGAAGGCAACAAGGTGCGCATGTACGTCTGTGGCGTGACGGTCTATGACCTCTGTCACATCGGCCATGCGCGTGTGATGGTGGCCTTCGACATCATCACGCGTTACCTGCGTGCGCGTGGCTATGACGTCACCTATGTGCGCAACATCACCGATATCGACGACAAGATCCTCAAGCGTGCCGACGAGAATGGCGAAGCCTTCGAGGCGCTGACCGAGCGCATGATCCAGGCGATGCACGAAGACGAGGGGCGTCTGGGGATCCTGCGTCCTGATCGCGAGCCACGCGCGACCGCGCACATCGGCGATATCATCACGATGACCGAGACGCTGATCGACAAGGGCTTTGCCTACGCGGCCAGCAACGGTGATGTCTACTACCGTGTGCGTCGTTTCGAGGGCTACGGCAAGCTCAACAACCGTCAGCTCGATGACATGCAGTCCGGCGCGCGCGTGGAAGTGGAAGAGGCCAAGGAAGACCCGCTCGACTTCGTGCTGTGGAAGGCCGCCAAGCCGGGCGAGGCCAGCTGGCCGTCTCCTTGGGGCGCGGGCCGTCCGGGCTGGCATATCGAGTGCTCCGCGATGTCGACCTGCTGCCTGGGCAACACCTTCGATATCCACGGCGGCGGGCCGGACCTGACCTTCCCGCATCACGAGAACGAGATCGCCCAGTCCGAAGCCGCCACTGGCCAGCAGTATGCCAATGTGTGGATGCACGCCGGCGCGGTGCGTGTCGGGCAGGACAAGATGTCCAAGTCGCTGGGCAACTTCTTCACGATTCGTGATGTGCTGGAGCAGCACAACCCGGAAGTGGTGCGTTATCTGCTGGTGGCTAGCCACTACCGCAGTGCGATCAGCTATGAAGCCAACTCGCTGGATGAGGCGCGTCGTTCGCTGGAGCGCTTCTACAATGCGCTGGAGAACGTCACGCCCGAACAGGGCGAGGTGTCAGGCGACTGGCGGACACGCTTCGTGGCTGCCATGGATGACGACTTCAATACGGCCGGTGCGCTGTCGGTGCTGTTCGAGCTGGCCCGCGAGCTGAACCGTGCCAAGAAGGAGGCACCGCAGCAGGCGCCGGCGCTGGCCTTCGAACTGACCGCGCTGGGCGGTCTGCTGGGACTGTTCGGCCAGGACCCGGCGGTCTTCCTCAAGGGCGATACTGCCGCATTGGCGTTGTCGGAAGACGAGATCCAGGCGCAGATCGAGGCGCGTGCTGCCGCCAAGAAGGCCAAGGATTTCGCGGGTGCTGACCGTATCCGTGACGAGCTGGCCGCTCAGGGCATCATCCTCAAGGATTCCCGCGAGGGGACGACCTGGGTGCTGGAAGGCTGATGCGGTTGGCATGACGCATTGTCGCCGCGAAAATGTCACCGCGAAAAAAACCGCCGTCCCGAGAGGGGCGGCGGTTTTTTATGGTCGGTCGGGCGGGGTCGCTCTCAGGCAGCGGTTGATCAGCTGGCGAGGCGCTTGACCATGGCCTCGACCATGCGCGAGGACTGGCGTGCGGCGACGTGCAGGAATTCCTCGAAGGACAGGCTGTTGTTGTCCTTGCCGGCGATGTCAGACAGCGCACGGATGACCACGAACGGCATCTCATAGACGAAGCAGGTCTGGGCGATGGCGGCGGCTTCCATCTCGGCGGCCAGCATGTCCGGGAAGCGTGAGCGAGTCAGCGCGACCAGTTCCGGGTCTGCCATGAAGATGTCACCGGTGCAGATCAGGCCTTCACGTGCCTTGATCTCGCCCTGGGCTTCGACGCACTCACGCGCGATCTTCACCAGTGCCGGGTCTGACGGGTAGGCGGCCGGCATCTGTGGCACCTGGCCGTATTCGTAGCCGAACACCACGGCATCGACGTCGTGGTGACGCACTTCGCTGGAGATGACCACGTCGCCGATCTCCAGATCAGAGGCGAAGCCCCCGGCGGAACCGGTGTTGATGATGGCATCCGGCTGGTAGCGCTCGATCAGCTGGCAGGCGCCCACGGCGGCATTGACCTTGCCGATGCCGGACTGCAGCAGCACTATCTTGAGGCCGTGCAGCTGGCCGACGTGGAAGGTGGAGCCGGCATGTTGAGTCGTGGTGCTGTCTTCCAGCAGCTCGGCGAGGATGGCGACTTCCTCGGCCATGGCGCCGATGATGCCAAGTGTCTTGAGGGACATGGTGAAATCCTGAAGCAAGGCCTGCGGGGCATCCTGTCATGCGATGCCCCGCGGCCGGGGGAGGTGTCAGCGAGAGGGTGCGTGCTTACTTGCCGGCCAGCTGAGCATCGTGCAGCTCGGCGGCGAACAGGGTGTTCTCCAGCAGCGAGGCAACGGTCATCGGGCCGACGCCGCCCGGTACCGGCGTGATCCAGCCTGCGCGCTCCGCCGCCGGGGCGAACTCCACGTCACCGACCAGCGAGCCGTTGTCGAGGCGGTTGATGCCCACATCGATGACGATGGCGCCTTCCTTGATCCACTCACCCTTGACCAGGCCCGGCTTGCCGACGCCGACCACGACGAGGTCTGCCTGGCGGACCTTGCTCTCCAGGTCCTTGGTGAAACGGTGACAGACGGTGGTAGTGCAGCCGGCCAGCATCAGCTCCAGTGACATCGGGCGACCGACGATGTTGGAGGCGCCCACGATGGTGGCGTCCATGCCGCGCACCTGCAGGCCGCTCTCGGACAGCAGCGTCATGATGCCCTTGGGGGTGCAGGGGCGCATTACCGGCAGGCGCTGCGCCAGACGACCGAGGTTGTAGGGGTGGAAGCCGTCCACGTCCTTGTCTGTACGGATGCGCTCGAGAATCGGGCGTGAATCGAGATGCGCCGGCAGCGGCAGCTGCACCAGGATGCCATCGATGCTGGTGTCGTCATTCAGCTGGTCGACCAGGGCTTCCAGTTCCTGCTGAGTGGTGTCAGCGGACAGGCGGTGCTGGGTGGAGAGAATGCCAGCCTTCTCGCAGGCGAGGTGCTTGTTGCGGACATAGACCTCGGAGGCCGCGTCTTCACCGACCAGCACGACGGCAAGCCCCGGAATACGTTCACCGGCATCACGACGCGCATCGACCTGACGGCCTACCTGTTGGCGTACGCGTTCGGCAATGGCCTTGCCATCTATCAGTTGTGCTGACATCAGCGATCATTCCTTCTCGTGGGCGATAAATGCAGGAGGGACAACGATGGCCAATTTTCGCATGCCTTGCCCTCCAGTCAACGCCGAATGACGACCTTGGTCGAAAGCTGTCATGGCCGTCAGGTCTTTCACCAGCGCTCGACAGTGCAGAAGACGGCTCCAGAAGGCAGGCGAGAGTGGGGTCATGCCATGCGGTTTCCGCCCTGATGCTCCCTCTGTAGAGGCGCAAGCAGAGGTAGAAGCAAAGGGAGAGACAAAAGGGGGAAGCAGAGAGCGGAGTAAGGAGAAGGCTGGGGGCGATGGGAGAGGGCGGATGGGAGAGGGCGGATGGCATAAAGGCAGAAGGCATAGGGACGATAGTCAGTCCACCGGCGGTGCTCAGCCGTCGCAAGTCATCACTGCGTCAGTGGCAGAGGCGATGACAGGTAAGGCGTCTTGTATCAGCAAGGAGAGATGTTGGAGGCTGCAGGGGTGAAAGCCCATGACATGACATTGGCATGACAGCGCGAGGGGCAAACGAATCTTTTGGAAAGAATTCACGTAAGGGCTTGACCGCAGACGAAAGTTCGGTAGAATACGCCTCGCATCGACGGGGTTCGACGGTCGGTTGAAGACGGTTTCGGGATATAGCGCAGTCTGGTAGCGCGCCTGCTTTGGGAGCAGGATGTCGGGGGTTCGAATCCCTCTATCCCGACCACTTGAATACAACATATCGCAAGGCTTCGGTCTTCTGAAACAGTATTCAGGGCTTTGTCCGGAGGTTGACTCGCAGCATTAGTTTCTGCGCCTATAGCTCAACCGGATAGAGCAACGGCCTTCTAAGCCGTAGGTTGCAGGTTCGAGTCCTGCTGGGCGTGCCATCGAGATAGCGATTCGTTATCGAAGTGGATGTCGGAATGCTCTTCATTGAGCCTGATGACTGCGACCAGACGATGTGAAGATGTTCATGCAGTGGTGGGTGTAGCTCAGTGGTAGAGCCCCGGATTGTGACTCCGGTGGTCGTGGGTTCGAACCCCATCATCCACCCCATTGCATGTCAGCTTGAGCAGTATCAACGAGATGGAGACGGCAGGCTTTCTGTCCAACCTCCAGAAGTGGTGGGTGTAGCTCAGTGGTAGAGCCCCGGATTGTGACTCCGGTGGTCGTGGGTTCGAACCCCATCATCCACCCCACGTCTCGATGAATATCAGGATGCTGCCTGGCCCACTTGGGCGGGCGGCATGCCGCAAAAGGGGGAGAAGGCCAATGGCTTTCTCCTCCTTTTTTTTGGTTTTTTCGCACTGCTCCATGCATGACGATTCCGGGTTGCCGGGCGCTCCAGGTGCCTGTCTGGCGGGTAGGTGGAGCAGAAAATGGCCGGGGTCCTTGAATAACTTGGACCAAGGCACCATATGAAAGGGTCATATCCGCGCTTGCCAGCGCGTGGCGGGGTTTCTACAATCTTCGCCTTTATGATTCGAACGCCACCAGTGGGTAGAGGAACTTTCATGCAAGCTTCTGTCGCAACGACTTCTCCGATCGAGCGCACGGTCACCATCACGGTGCCGGCTTCTGAAGTCGACCAGGCCGTCAACGCCCGTCTTCTGGAAACCGCCAAGACCGTTCGTCTGAACGGCTTCCGCAAGGGCCACGTGCCGATGGCAGTGGTGCAACAGCGTTACGGCAAGGACGTGCGCAACGAAATCGTTGGCGAGATCATGCGCCAGCATTACGTGACCGCCGTCACCGAAAACGAACTGAACCCGGCTGGCTGGCCGAAGATCGACGCGACCGTCGATGAAGCCGGCAAGGATCTGGAGTTCGTCGCGACTCTGGAAATCTACCCGGAAATCGAACTGAAGCCGATCGAAGGCGCTGAAATCGAGCGTCCGCAGGCCGAAGTGACCGACGCCGACGTCGAAGAGATGATCGAGACCCTGCGCAAGCAGAACGCCTCCTGGACCGACGTCGAGCGCGCTGCCGCTGACGGCGACCAGGTCAAGATCGACTTTGAAGGCTTCCTCGGTGAAGAGGCCTTCGAAGGCGGCAAGGCAGAAGGTCACGAGCTGGTGCTGGGCTCCAACAGCTTCATCCCGGGCTTCGAAGAGCAGCTGGTCGGCGCTGCTGCCGGCGACGATAAGGAAATCAAGGTTTCCTTCCCGGCTGACTACCAGGCCGAGCACCTCGCCGGTCAGGAAGCGACCTTCAAGGTCAAGGTCCATGCCGTCAAGGCTCAGGAACTGCCGGAAGTGAACGAAGAGTTCATCGCCCAGTTCGGCCTGGAAGCTGCCGATGTCGAAAGCTTCAAGGTGGAAGTGAAGAAGAACATGCAGCGTGAGCTGAAGAACGCGATCGAGAATCGCGTCAAGCAGCAGGTGCTGGCCGAACTGACCAAGGTCAACGACATCCTCGTGCCGCAGGCTCTGGCCGACCAGGAAATCGACGGTCTGAAGCGTCAGGCTGCACAGCAGTTCGGTCTGGGCGAAGACTTCGACGTCTCCCAGCTGCCGGGCGAACTGTTCCAGGACCAGGCGGTCCAGCGCGTCAAGACTGGCCTGCTGCTCAGCGAAGTCGTCAGCAGCAACGAGATGGATGTCAGCGACGAAGAGCTGAATGCTCGCGTTGAAGAAATGGCTCAGCAGTACCAGGACCCGGCTCAGGTCACCGAGTACTATGGTTCCAACGAACAGGCTCGCAACCAGCTCAAGTCCGTGCTGCTTGAAGAGAAGGCCGTTGACAAGCTGCTGGCACAGGCTCAGGTTAAGGACGTTGCCATGTCCTACCAGGAAGCCCTGCAGGCTGCACAGCAGCAGGAAGAAGCAGAAGAAGAGGCTGCTGAAGCCGAAGGCGAGCAAGCCTGAAGCTTGGTTGACCCCTAGTGCTTGCTAGACCAGGACCCGGCTACGGCCGGGTCTCTGGTCAGTGGGCGGGGTAAAGTGGCATGCTCAATGGATATCAATGTCATCGGATGAAGGAAGCCCCCATGAACGACTTCGACATCAAGAATGCTGGCGGTCTGGTTCCGATGGTTGTCGAGCAGAATGCTCGCGGCGAACGGGCCTATGACATCTATTCCCGCCTGCTGAAGGAACGGGTGATCTTCCTTGTGGGTCCGGTTGAGGATTACATGGCCAATCTGGTCGTGGCTCAGCTGTTGTTCCTCGAGTCTGAAAACCCGGACAAGGACATCCATCTGTACATCAACTCGCCGGGCGGCTCCGTGACTGCAGGGATGGCGATCTACGACACCATGCAGTTCATCAAGCCCGACGTGTCCACCGTGTGCATCGGCCAGGCAGCCAGCATGGGTGCCTTGCTGCTGGCAGGCGGTGCCGCCGGCAAGCGCTACGCGCTGCCGAATTCCCGCGTCATGATCCACCAGCCGCTGGGCGGCTATCAGGGTCAGGCCACGGATATCGAGATTCACACCAAGGAAATCCTGACCATCCGTGAGAAGCTCAATCGCATTCTCGCGCACCACACTGGCCAGGACTTCGACACCATTGCCAATGATACCGACCGTGACAACTTCATGGCGGCCAATCAGGCAGTGGAGTACGGCCTGATCGATGCCGTGCTGGAACGCCGTCCCGACGTGGAGTGATCCGCGTAAACGGCTGACCTGACGTCGGCAAACATGCATTTCCGGCGGCTCCCCGGGGAGTCGCCGCCATTGAGAGGTACGCGAATGGCTGACGGCAAAGGCAAGGACGAGAACGGCAAACTGCTGTACTGCTCCTTCTGTGGCAAGAACCAGAATGAAGTGCGCAAGCTGATCGCGGGACCTTCCGTCTACATCTGCGACGAATGTGTCGATCTGTGCAATGACATCATTCGCGAAGAGGTCCTCGAAGCCGACGCCGAAGGTGATGATGATCGCCTGCCGGCGCCGCGTGAGATTCGTTCCACTCTCGACGATTACGTGATCGGCCAGGACCGCGCCAAGCGTGTGCTGTCCGTGGCGGTGTACAACCACTACAAGCGTCTGCGCGCCGGTCAGAAGGCCGCGGATGAAGTGGAACTGGGCAAGTCCAACATCCTGCTCATCGGCCCGACCGGTAGCGGCAAGACGCTGCTGGCCGAGACGCTGGCGCGCCTGTTGAACGTCCCGTTCACCATCGCGGATGCGACCACCCTGACCGAAGCGGGCTATGTCGGTGAGGACGTCGAGAACATCATCCAGAAGCTGCTGCAGAAATGCGATTACGATGTCGAGAAGGCCGAGCGTGGCATTGTCTACATCGATGAGATCGACAAGATCTCGCGCAAGTCCGACAACCCCTCCATCACGCGTGATGTCTCGGGTGAAGGCGTGCAGCAGGCACTGCTCAAGCTGATCGAGGGCACCACTGCCTCGGTGCCGCCGCAGGGCGGTCGCAAGCACCCTCAGCAGGAATTCCTGCAGGTGAATACCGGCAACATCCTGTTCATCGTCGGCGGTGCTTTCGCCGGGCTGGACAAGGTGATCCGCGAACGCGCCGAGAAGGGTGGCATCGGCTTCAATGCCGAGGTCAAGAGCAAGCAGGACGAGAAGACCGTGGGTCGCGTGCTGGCAGACGTCGAGCCGGGTGATCTGGTCAAGTTCGGTCTCATTCCCGAGTTCGTTGGCCGCCTGCCGGTCATCGCGACACTGACCGAGCTGGACGAAGATGCCCTGGTGCAGATTCTGACCGAGCCGAAGAACTCGCTGGTCAAGCAGTACTCGCGCCTGTTCGAGATGGAAGATGTCGAGCTGGACCTGCGTGAAGATGCGCTGCGTGCCGTGGCTCGCAAGGCCATCGAGCGTCGTACCGGCGCACGTGGTCTGCGCTCGATCCTCGAGTCCGTGCTGCTCGACACCATGTATGACATCCCGTCCGAGGAGAGTGTCAGCAAGGTGGTGGTGGATGAGTCGGTGATTGCCGGCGACAGCAAGCCGCTGCTGATCTACTCCAAGAACGAAGAGAGTCAGGGCAAGGTGGCCGGCAAGGACGGCTGAAACGTCCGGGCCTGAGTCGCACCAACGGGGGGCCGCAAGGCCCCCCGTTGCGTTTGCGCTCGCAAGCCATCCTTACTGTGATGCATTCGCGGGTCACGCACGGCTTCATTCAGCGTTGAGTTACCGCCAGGCGTGTCGGGATCATTGCAAAATCATGACCTTGCCCCCATGGTCTCAGTATCAAAGTGCCGTGTGAGGCGGCCCACCCACAGAATACCGAGGAACGTCTGCCATGGAGCAGAACGAAGATCAGACCCTGACACTTCCGCTGCTGCCGCTGCGGGATGTGGTGGTCTATCCCCAGATGGTGATTCCGCTGTTCGTCGGCCGGGAAAAGTCGATCCAGGCCCTCGAAGTGGCCATGGAAGGCGACAAGAAGATCCTGCTTGCGGCGCAGCGTGAAGCCAGCCAGGACGACCCGACGGCGGAAGACCTGTTCGCCATCGGCACCGTTGCCGACATCATGCAGCTGCTCAAGCTTCCCGATGGTACCGTCAAGGTGCTGATCGAGGGCAGCTCGCGCGCCGATATCCAGGCGATTCGCCTGCACGACGACGGCCACAGCATCGCCGACGTCGCGCTGCGTGACAGCCAGCCGCTGTCCGAGCGGGAGCAGGAAACCCTGGTGCGCGTGCTGCTCAACCAGTTCGAGCAGTATGTGAAGCTTTCCAAGAAGGTGCCCAACGAGGTGCTGGGCAGCCTGCAGGGCATTGAAGACCCGAGCCGTCTGGTGGACACCATCAGTGCGCATCTGTCGCTGGGCATCAATGACAAGCAGGCGCTGCTCGAGATGGACAAGGTGCGTGACCGCATCGAGCACCTGATGACGCTGATCGAAGCGGAGATCGACCTGTTGCAGGTCGAAAAGCGCATTCGTACCCGCGTCAAGGAGCAGATGGAGAAGTCGCAGCGCGAGTACTACCTCAATGAGCAGATGAAGGCCATCCAGAAGGAAATGGGTGAGCTGGATGACGTGCCCAACGAGGTCGAGCAGTACGAGCGTCGCATCAAGGACGCCGGCATGCCGAAGGAGGCAGAGGAGAAGGCCACCCAGGAGCTCAACAAGCTCAAGATGATGGGGCCGACTTCCGCCGAGGCGACCGTGGTGCGCACCTACCTGGACTGGCTGTGCGACGTGCCGTGGAAGAAGCGCACGCGTGTGCGTCATGACATCGACCACGCCGCCAAGGTGCTGGACGAGGACCACTACGGTCTGGATGAGGTCAAGGAACGCATCCTTGAGTATCTCGCCGTGCAGAAGCGCGTCAAGAAGCTCAAGGGGCCAGTGCTGTGTCTGGTCGGTCCGCCAGGTGTCGGCAAGACCTCGCTGGGCAAGTCCATCGCACGTGCCACCAACCGCCAGTACACCCGTATGGCGCTGGGCGGCGTGCGCGATGAGTCCGAGATCCGCGGTCACCGTCGCACCTATATCGGGGCACTGCCGGGCAAGATCATCCAGCGCATGGCCAAGACGGGCGTGAAGAATCCGCTGGTGCTGCTCGACGAGATCGACAAGCTGGGCATGGACCACCGCGGTGATCCGGCCTCGGCGCTGCTTGAGGTGCTGGACCCGGAGCAGAACGACAAGTTCGCCGATCACTACCTCGAGCTTGATTACGATCTGTCCGAGACCCTGTTCATCTGTACGTCCAACTCGATGAACATTCCGGGCCCGCTGCGCGATCGCATGGAAATCATCCGTCTGCCGGGTTACACCGAAGACGAGAAGCTGGCCATCGCGATGCGCTACCTGGCGCCCAAGCAGCTCAAGGCCAATGGTCTGAAGCCGGGCGAGCTGACCTTCAGCGAAGCCTCCGTGCTCGAGCTGATCCGTTACTACTCGCGTGAAGCCGGTGTGCGTGAACTTGAGCGCCAGCTCGCCAAGGTCTGCCGCAAGATCGTGCGTGAGCGTGTGGTCGCCGAGGCAAAGGAGGGTGCACTGTCTTCCATGCACCTTGAGGCCGAGCAGGTCGAACACTACGCGGGTGTGCGCAAGTACAGCTTCGGCCTTGCCGATGCCGAGGACCAGATCGGGCGTGTCACCGGCCTGGCCTGGACCTCCGTCGGCGGTGAGCTGCTGACCATCGAGTCTGTCGTCACGCCGGGCAAGGGCCGTGTCAGCAAGACCGGGTCACTGGGCGACGTCATGAAGGAATCGGTGAGTGCGGCCCACACCGTGGTGCGTGCGCGTGCCGAGGCCTTCGGTATCGAGGCTGAGCGCTTCGAGAAGGAAGACCTGCACATTCACGTGCCGGAAGGCGCCACGCCCAAGGACGGCCCCAGTGCGGGCGCTGCCATGGTCACCGCGATGGTATCCGCTTACTGTGGACGCCCCGTGCGCTGTGACGTGGCAATGACCGGTGAGGTCAACCTGCGCGGCGAAGTCATGCCGATCGGTGGCCTCAAGGAGAAATTGCTGGCGGCGCGACGCGGTGGTATAAAGCTTGTGCTGATTCCCGAGGAAAATCGCCGTGACCTCAAGGAGGTTCCGGACACCATCAAGGATGCACTCGATATTCGGCCGGTGCGCTGGATCGACGAAGTGCTTGAGGTGGCTCTAGCAGAAAAGTCTACTGCTGAGAAGGACGATTCTCGTTCAGACGATGCCAGTGGTCGTCAGACAATGATCAGTACACATTGACGGGATTTTTTTGGCCATGCCGCTGTCGAAACGGCGGCGTGGTGCGGTTTTGCGCGTGAGGTTGCTTGACAGTCGTTTGAGGGCGTTGCTATAAACTCCGCTTCGTCGCGATCGCGTTTAGCACCCGTAATTTTCGCGCTGATTTCTGGTAATTTTTGCAAATTCAAGGGGTGAAGAGTGAATAAATCCGAGCTGATCGAAGCCATTGCTGCATCTGCCGATATTCCGAAAGCAGCAGCTAGCCGTGCACTCGATGCGATGGTCGACACCGTCACTGATAGCCTGAAGAAGGGTGAGACCGTGGCACTGGTCGGGTTCGGCACCTTTATTGTCAAGGAACGTGCTGCACGTACTGGCCGTAACCCGCAGACTGGCGCTCCGATCGAGATCAGTGCTGCCAAGGTGCCGAGCTTCAAGGCTGGCAAGGCACTGAAAGACGCCGTCAACTGAGGTCTGCCTGCTTCGCAGGCACCCGGTGGCGCGGTACCGGTTCGGGAGTGGTCTGATGACTGCCGAACCGGCACCAGAACATCGAAGCGCATCGCCTGGCGATGCGCTTTTTTTGTGGCTGAACCCGGCCATGTCGGCAGGGCGCAAGCGTTCGATGACCCTGGCGAGTCAGTCAGTCGTGCAAAGTCACCTGCATCTGTCTGCGGCATGCGTATAATCATCAGTCACTGAGTCGCGGCCCTTGTGGCCATTCCAATCCCTGTAGTTCGAGGCCTGCATGCTGCAACGAATTCGAGACCGGTCGCATGGCTGGGTGGCCAAGACGATCGTTGGTTTCATTGTCGTCACCTTTGCCTTCTTTGGTGTTGAGTCGATCATTGGCGCCTTCACTGCCAGCAGTGACGACGTGGCCACGGTCAATGGCGATACCATCAGCCGTCAGGCGGTGGAAACCGAAGTCCAGCGTGCCATCCGTTCTGGCCAGGTAGCGCCGGAACAGGAGCGCGAAGCACGCAATCAGATCATCAACCAGATGATCGATTCCCGCCTGCTGGATCAATACGCCGAGGAAGGCGGCCTGCACATGTCCGATGCGCAGCTCGATCAACTGATCGTGAGCATTCCGGACTTCCAGGACGACAAGGGACGCTTCGATGCCGACCTGTTCCGCAATCGTCTGGCCAGCGCCGGCTATTCGCCCACCTCCTTCCGTCAGCAGCTGAGCAGCGACACCCTGCGCCAGCAGTTGACCGACGGCTTTGCCGCCAGTGCCTTCGTGCTGCCGGGCGAAGAAGAGAAGCTCAGCCAGCTGCAGCGTCAGACGCGCACCTTCCGCTATGCCACGCTGAGCAGTGCGGACCTCGATGCGCCGGTGACGGTCAGCGAAGACGAGCTCAAGGCCTGGTATGACAGCCACCAGGACAACTACCGCCGCCCGGCACAGGTCAAGCTGGCCTACGTGCTGCTGGACCAGAATGAACTGGCCAGCGGTGGCGATATCAGCGAAGACACGCTCAAGGCCGAATATGCGGCCAAGCGTGCCGACGCGCCGCGGGAAATCGCGCACATCATGGTCGAGAAGGGTGACGATGATGCGGCGGCACGTGCCAAGCTCGAGGGTGCACGTGACGCGCTCGCCAACGGCGAAGACTTCGCCAAGGTGGCGGCCGAGGTCTCCGAAGACAGCTCCACGGCCGAGGACGGCGGTGAGCTTGGCGTGATCACCCGCGGTATCTTCGGTGAAGACTTCGACGATGCGGCCTTCGCACTGGATGAAGGTCAGGTCTCGGATATCGTCGATACCGGCGACAGCCTGCACCTGATCAAGGTGACCGGTCTGGACATCGCGCCCTTCGAGGACATGCGCGACGAGCTGCTGACGCAAGCCCGTCAGGCCGCTTCCCGCGATACCTTCAACGAGAAGGCGCAGCAGCTGAAGGACGAGAGCTTCGCGGCGGATGATCTGGCCAGCGTCGCCGAGGATCTGGACCTGCCGCTGAAGAAGACCGACTGGGTCGCGCAGGAAAATGATGACGAACTGCTGTCCGAGCCGGGTGTGATGGCGGCAGCCTTCGGTGACGAAGTGCTGGAAGAGGGCTACAACAGTGACGTCATCGAACTGGATGACAGCCGTCGTCTGGTGCTGCGTGTCCTCGAGCAGCGTTCGGCCACCACGCTGGCGCTGGATGAGGTCAAGCAGCAGGTTCAGCGCGAAGCCAAGGCCGACAAGACCGCCAAGGCACTCGAGGCACTGGCCGAGAAGCGTCTGGAGACGCTGCGCCAGGGCGGATCACTCGAGGGGATCGACTGGCAGCAGGCTGATGACGTCAGCCGTCAGGCCAGCACCCAGCTGCCGCAGAGTCTGGTCAAGCAGGCCTTCACGCTGGCGCACCCGCAGGATGGCCAGCCGGTCTACGGCAAGGCGTCGCTCAGTGGTGGCATCGCGCTGATCGCCCTGACGGAGATCGGCGAGGCCGAGCCGGGCGAGATGGACCAGTTCCTCTCGCGTCTGGCCACGCGTCTGCGTGCTCAGGCTGCTGTCACGGGTCTGCAGGAATCTCTGCGTGAGCGTGCCGAGATCGAGCGCAACTGATCGAGCGCAAATGAGCCAGGCTACTGGCGTGGGCAGCTTTCCCTGCCAATGAGACCGTCACCCCTTGGGGTGGCGGTCTTTTTTTGGTTCAAGCCATTGGGTTCAAGCCAATGGGCTCAAGCCTCGCAGGCTCAGGTATCGAAGCTCAGGCCGCGAGGCTGCGTGCGGGTGTGGCGTCAGGTCATGAGCTTGGTGTCAGGTCACGAGTCTTGTATCAAGTCACGAGCCCAGCCGCTGACGCAGGCGCTGGGAGAGTTCGCGGTGACGGGCCTGAATGCCCGTGGAGAGCGTCTGGCGCAGCCAGCGGTGGCCGGCGTCATGGTGCAGGCGTTCGTGCCACACCAGCCAGTAGGAGAAGCGATTGAGGGTGATGGGCAGCGGACGCAGGGCCAGCGGCAGCTGATCGAGCATGCTGATGGCCAGACAGCCCGGCACGCACAGCAGCAGGTCGCTGTGGCAGCTGACACTGAAGGCGGCCAGAAAATGAGGCTGGCGCATGACGACCTGACGACTCAGTCCCAGTTCCGCCAGCTTGAGGTCCACCGCGCCTCGCTCATCGCCACCCATGCTGATCAGTTGGTGACTGGCGGCGAGGAAGTCCTCTAGGCTCAAGGTCTCCTTCGCTGCCAGCGGATGGTCCTTGCGCATCACGCAGACGAACTGGTCATCCCCGATCTCGCGACCATGCACGCCGGCCGGCACCCTGGCGGTGGGCACGCACATCGCAAGCTCCGGCCCGCCTTCTTCCAGCTGCTGTTCGACATTGCCGCCATAGGCCTGGATATCCAGACGGATGCCGGGCGCCTGCTCGTGCAGCGGGGCGATCTGGGGCGCGACGAAGGCGTGCATGCCGTAATCGGTGGTGGCCAGCTGAAAGCGACGTTGGCTATCTTCAGGCGAGAACTCGGGCGGTGCCAGCAGGGCGCCCAGCTCCTGCAGCAGTCGGGCGAGGGGCTGCCTGAGGGCCTCTGCGCGGGCGGTGGGGCGCAGACCGCGTTGCGCGCGCACGAACAGGGGGTCATCGAAGGCCTCGCGCAGCCGGCTCAGGGTGCGGGACACCGCAGGCTGGCTCAGGTTGAGGCGCTCAGCGGCCCGCGACACGCTGCGGGTTTCCAGCAGCGCATGCAGCGCGACCAGCGTATTGAGATCATGGCGGGCAAGTTCAGCCAGGTGCATGGCAAGCGGTTCCCGGTAGCGAGGCGGCCCAGTCACTGGGATGAAAGTGTGCAGTTTCAACCGCACATGATATCAGTCTCATGCATACCGAGATTCAGTTTCTGTCATTGGTGTGATATCGGTAGCGCGCGTAATCTGGGAGCACTTCGTCGCCGAGCAACGCTTGCGGCGGCCAGTCGTCACAGGGTTGAGGCCTCGGGCCTGCGGCCTGATGACGATTCTGATCACATGTCGTTTGACCAGATCATTCGCAAGGAGCATTGCATGCAGACACGCTATTACACGATCACTGACTATCCGAAAGGCACCCCGGAACGCGATCTGTTCCAGTTGCGCGAAGAGGAGCTGAGCGAGCTCGGCGAAGGCGAGGTGCGCATTCGCAACAGCTGGCTGTCCGTGGATCCCTACATGCGTGGCCGCATGAGCGGCGTGAAGACCTATATCGACCCCTTCGAGCTCAATGAGCCACTGCAGGGCGCAGCCGTCGGTGAAGTGATCGAGTCACGTGACTCTCGCTTCAAGAGCGGCGACAAGGTACGTCACATGGGCGGCTGGCGTGATATCGCACAGCTCTCAGGTGACCAGGTCGAACCGCTGCCAAGCATCGATGTGCCGGAGCAGGCCTACCTGGGCGTGCTGGGCATGCCGGGCATGACCGCCTGGACCGGCCTCAACATCATCGCCGAGATGAAAGAGGGCGATAACGTGCTGGTCAGCGCGGCCTCCGGTGCGGTCGGCTCGCTCGCCGTCCAGCTGGCCAAGGCCAAGGGCGGCACCGTCGTCGGCATCGCCGGCAGCCAGGAAAAGCTCGATTGGCTGGAAGCGCGGGGCGTCAAGGCGGTCAGCTACAAGGGCAAGGACGCCGAGCAGCTGACGAAGGCGCTCAAGGAAGTCTGCCCGGACGGCTTCGATGTCTACTACGAGAATGTCGGCGGTGATTGCCTGGTGGCGGCGCTGAACAACCTGAATGTCGGCGCACGCATCGCCGTCTGCGGCATGATCTCCAGCTACAACGATACCGAGGCGGCGCCAGGCCCCTCGAACATCTCGATGATCCTGATCCGCCGTGCGCGCATGCAAGGCTTCATCGTCTTCGATCACTGGCAGAACTACAGCCGCTTCCTCGAAGAGGTAGGGCCGCAGGTCGCCAAGGGCGATATCGACTACGAAGAGACGGTGGAAGAAGGGCTCGAGCAGACGCCGGACGCCTTCCTCAAGCTGTTCTCGGGTGCCAACAAGGGCAAGATGCTGGTGCGTCTCTGATCTTAGAACTGAGTGCTGAGAGCTGCGACAGCATTACTGAAGATCCGGGCTGAAGACCCGAACACCTGACGCCGCGCGTATGCGCGCTGCTCAGGCAGTCACGAAAGGCTCGCTGCGGCGGGCCTTTTGCGTGGGTGGCCAAGCGTTTGCCATCACGCATTCCTGTTCATCACGAATTCCTGTTCATCACGCATTACTGGTCGTCAAATATCACTGGTCATCAGTATTGGTGACTCTCACGAACCAAAGACGTGCGGCCTGCGCTCTACTTTGGTCTTGGTCACTGCTCTAGAATGCAGACCATCGTTTGTGGGCAGGTGGCGTCATCGTCGCGTTTATCTGTCATTTGCCCACATATCACTCTGTGTCAGGTGGCGCCTGACCACGGCCCTGTCATCTCATGTAGCCGTGTCGCCCCTGACTCCGCGAGGAGAGCATCATGCAGGACTTTACCTATCAGAACCCGACCCGCGTGCACTTCGGTGCCGGCCAGATCGCCAAGGTGCGTGACGAGATTCCGGCGGATGCCCGCGTGCTGGTCACCTACGGTGGTGGGTCGATCAAGCGCAACGGCGTGATGGATCAGATCGAAGCCGCACTGGAAGGCCGTCAGTGGTGGAGCTTCGGCGGCATCGAGCCGAACCCGAGCTATCACACCCTGCTCGAAGCCCTGGAAGTCATCAAGCGCGAGAAGATCGATTATCTGCTGGCGGTCGGAGGTGGCAGCGTCGCCGATGGCAGCAAGTTCCTCGCGCTCGCCGCCTGTCATGCCGGTGATCCGTGGGAGATTCTCGCTGAGGGCAAGCACCCCGAGACGGCGCTGCCGCTGGGTGTGGTGCTGACACTGCCGGCCACGGGCTCCGAGTCCAATGGCAACGCCGTGGTCACCAACTACGAGACCCACGACAAGCTGCCGATGTTCAGTGAGCTGGCCTACCCGCGCTTCGCGGTGCTGGACCCGGCCACCACCCTGACCCTGCCGGAGCGTCAGAGCGTGAATGGCGTCGTCGATGCCTTCATTCACGTCAGCGAGCAGTACCTGACCTATCCGGTCAATGCCCCGGTGCAGGACCGCTTCTCCGAGGGGCTGCTGATGACGCTGATCGAGGAAGGCCCCAAGGTGCTGAGCCAGCCGGATGATCTGACCGTACGCGCCAACATCATGTGGGCCGCCAATCTGGGCCTCAACGGCCTGATCGGGCGTGGCGTGCCGCAGGACTGGGCCACCCACATGATCGGTCACGAGATCACCGCACTGCACGGTGTCGATCATGGTCGCACCCTGACCATCGTGATGCCGGCGCTGTGGGAAGAGCTGTTCGAGGCCAAGCGTGCCAAGCTGGCGCAATACGGTCGTCGCGTCTGGGCGCTGGAGGGCGATGAGGAGAGCGTCGCGCGCGCCGCCATCGACAAGACCCGTGACTTCTTCACTCGTCTGGGCGCGCCGGTGTCGTTGAGCGAAGCCGGTATCAGTGCCGATAGCATCGATCAGCTGGTCGACAACCTGACCCGTCACGGCTTCACCGCCATCGGTGAGCACGGCGATATCACGCCGGACGTGGCGCGTCGTATCCTGACCCGCGCTGCCTGATCGCACGCGTCAGTCAGGCTCGAGTGTCAGCCTCAAACCCCTCGTCACCTCTGGTGGCGAGGGGTTTTACGTATCTCCCCCCTTGTCTTCCCACTTGTTGCAGCTTGCCGATCGCCAGATCGCGTCACGCCAAAAGGCCGGATTCACTTGACGAGACTTCGTCGCCGGCCGGTTTTTGTTACTCTATAACCTTTTGCACGCCCTTCATCTTGCGGAGATTTCAGCATGTCTGTGGCTTCACGCGGCGCCAGAAGTGGCGACGCCCCGACGGAACCAGCTCCGATTCCGGTGCATCTGATCACCGGCTTTCTGGGAACGGGCAAGAGCAGTTTCATCCAGGCATTGGTCGCGGCCAAGCCAGCGGATGAGCACTGGGCGATCCTGGTCAATGAGTTCGGGCAGGTGGGGATCGACCAGGCACTGTTTGCCGGGCGCGAGGATGTCAGCGTCAAGGGACTGCCCGGCGGGTGTCTGTGCTGTCAGCTGGCCTTCGTGCTGCAGGCGGGGCTGGTCAGCCTGATCCATCAGACGCGACCTGACCGTCTGATCATCGAGCCCTCGGGGCTGGGCCATCCGGCGGGGCTGATCGATGTGCTGCGCAGTGAGGGGCTGGCCTCGGCGCTTGCGCTCGAGGAAGTCATCACCCTGCTGGACCCGCGCGCACTGGACGATACCCGCACGCGCGAACACGGCACCTTCCAGGACCAGTTGACGCTGGCGGGCGGCGTGGTGCTCAGCAAGCGTGATCTGGCGACTGAGCAGCAGCTGGCGGCCGCGCATGAGTTTCTGGCGGGGATGTGGCCGCGCAAGCGCTGGGTCGGTGAACTGGGCAGAGCCGACGGCGAAAGCCAGCCGCCGCAGGCTCGCATGGCCGGTCAGAAGGTCGCACTGATCGATTGGCTGCTGTCAGCAGAACGCGCGCCTCAGCGCCAGGGCGGCGGGCACGTAAGCGCAGCGCGTGAAGACCAGCCCGAGATCAGCATGCCGTCCGCCCATCGCGCTGCACGGGATAGGGCGCGTCTGGCGGCGCAGGCCAGTGATGAGCCGTCCGCCTCAGGTGTGATGCCGCTGCCCGGCGCGCCGGTGATCGAACAGGCCGAGGGGCTTGAGCATGCCAGTCTGGGCTGGCGAATCGCCGCAAGCGAGGTGTTCGACCTCGATCAGGTGACCCAGTGGCTGGATGGCCTGCCGCGTGAGTGGCGCATCAAGGGCATCTTTCATACCCAGGATGGTTGGCGCAGCTATAACCGCGCCAATGGGCGTGCCGAGCTTGCGCCGTCCAGTTGGCGCGAGGATTCGCGGCTTGAGCTGATTGCACCGCTGGGCGGGCAGGGCCAGGAGCAGGAGCAGGAGGGGATGGTGGCTGCGTTGCCGCTTGAGGATTCCCGTCAGCTGAATGCGGCCTTGCTGGCCTGTCGCAGCGACGGTGCCGCCAGGCCCTTCAACTTCTTCGGCGAGTGAGCAGAGGCGCCTCCCTCAGGGAGTACCTCTCACGTCAGGCGCTCCCACTCGCCGATCAGGCGCAGGGCCTCTTCGCGGGAATCGCCACACAGCTCGTGATCGAAATCGAAGTCGCCGCACACCGCCGGGCGCTGCGGCGTGCCGAACAGCTTGCACAGATTGTCGTCATCCAGCTGCACGCAACGCACCCCCGCCGGCTTGCCATTGGGCATGCCGGGAATCGGGCTCGAGATCGAGGGGGCGATGCAGCAGCCGCCACAACCGGCACGACAGCCGGGAGCGACAGCATCTGCAGAAGGGGCGGCAGTCTGCGTCATGAGGTGGCGGACGTGTCTTCGTGCTCGGGAAGGACGAGCGGCTCGCGCGCCGTCTGCGGGGTATGGCGCGCGATGGCACCCTTGTTGATGCCCTCGTAGGCTTCGACGCGGATGCTGTCACCGCTGTCGAGGGCGATCTGGCGCGCCAGCCAGTCGGCGATCCACTCGATGGTGGTCGGTGTCGGCAGCAGCCAGACCTGCTTGCGCGGCAGGCGGATGCGGAACCTGCCCTGCGGCGCTTCATAGCTGAATACCAGCTCACGCCCCGGGCGGTCGATCAGATCGCCTTCCTCGGCCAGGTAGCGGTCGTTGAGCTTCTCGGCCCACTCGGCTTCCAGCGCCGTGTCCCGCACACCATTGCGCTCGATGATCAGCGGCGAGCGATGCCCATGCGCGATACGCTGGCAGTTGCCACTGTGATGACGCAGGCCATGACTGTAGGTGTAGGCGGCGCCGTCGATGGTCTCGTCTCGCAGACGCACGCGCAGCGCCTCGACGCGCGGCGGCAGGCGGCGAGTCAGCAGCTTCTCGAAGTGGTTGGCCAGCACCTCGGTGGTGACCTCGGTCACCGGCAGCAGGCAGAAGGCTTGACGCGGGCCGCGCACTTCCATGGCGTAGGGCTGGGTGAAGCGCAGGCACAGTCCTTCCGGACAGTCCGTGACGCTCACGCCTTCGGCCTGGCTGGGCACGATCAGGGTGTGATCGGCGTCCTGATCGATCATGCGCTTGGCCCACGGCTTGACGTCGCCGAAGTCGAACAGCATGCCGTCATGGCCGACGGCGCCGTCCAGCTCCAGGTCCAGATGCTGGCTGATGCCGTACAGGCCGCGGGTATTGCTCCACACCGAGGCATCCACCGCGGTGAGGGCCCTGACGAACAGGGTCTTGGGAGTCATTGCGGTCATCAATCGATACCACTGATCTTGTGAGTCTGCAGCGAGAGCTGCCACTGGGGATTGCGCATGCAGTAGCTGACGCACTGGTTCATCGGCGTGTCGGACGCCAGCACCTCGCGGTAATGCTCGCGGGCCGCGGCAGGCGCGGGCAGGGCATCGAGGGCGGCGGTATCCAGTGGCTGCAGATAGAAGTGCGCGAAGTCCAGGCTGGCGAAGCGCTCCGGCAGGGCCTCCGGCTGCGGGTAGACGAGCTTGAGCTCATCGCCGCCGGTGAGGACCAGCTCGCTTGCGCCCTTGGGGCTGACACACAGCCAGTCGATGCCGGCAGGCGGCTCGACGGTGCCGTTGGTCTCCACCGCGATCTCGAAACCGCGGGCGTGCATCGCGTCCACCAGCTCGCTGTCGAGCTGCAACAGCGGCTCACCGCCGGTGAAGACCACATAGGGCGTGGCGATGCCGGTGTGTTCCGGCCACAGGCTGGCCAAAAAGTCCGCCAGCGCGTTTGCGGTGCGGAACTTGCCGCCATTCTGGCCGTTGGTGCCGACGAAATCGGTGTCGCAGAAGCGGCAGACCGAGGTGTCGCGGTCCTGCTCGCGGCCACTCCACAGATTGCAGCCGGCAAAGCGGCAGAACACGCTGGCGCGCCCTGCGCGAGCACCTTCGCCCTGCAGGGTGTAGAACGCTTCCTTTACCGTATACATCAGAGAGTGCCTGCGCCCTTGGCCGAGTCGGTCGTTTCGTAACCGAGCGGATCGCTCAGCCCATGGGCGGCGAAGGCCTCGAGACGCTCACGGCAGCTGCCGCATTCCCCGCAGGCCAGTTCGCGGCCTTCGTAGCAGGTCCAGGTCTGGGCATAATCGAGCTGCATGGCGATGCCGGCGGCCAGAATCTCGTCCTTGCTCGCGTGCAGGAAGGGCGCGCGAATCTCCACTGGCGAGAAGTTGGCGATGGCGGCGACGGCGTTCATCTTGTCGACGAACTCCGGACGGCAATCCGGGTAGAGCACGTGATCGCCACCGTGGGCACCATAGAAGCAGACCTCGGCCTCGATGTTGACGGCCTTGGCGATGGCCAGCGACAGCAGGATCATGTTGCGGTTGGGCACCACGGTCGAGGTCATGGAGGCCTCGTCGTAGTCGGCCTTGGGCATCGCCTGGTCACTGTTGGTCAGTGCGGAGTTGTCGATCAGGCCATGGATGGCGCGAATGTCGACGACTTCGTGGGCGACGCCCAGCGACTCGCAGACCTGGCGTGCGACGTCGAGCTCACGCGAGTGACGTTGGCCATAATGGAAGGAGAGGGCATGTACCTCGAAGCCTTCCTTCAGCGCCTGGTGCAGGACAGTGTAGGAGTCCATGCCACCGGAGTAGATGACGACGGCGCGGGGGCGCTCTGCAGAGGAGGCAGAAGCGGGTACAGCGGAATTCTGGACGTTGAGAGTCATGACGGAGAATTTCTTTGACCGATGGATTCGGCGCCCGGGATCCGGTCCGGGCGAAACGGGCGCCTATCCTACTCTTCCACACGCCTTGATGCCACTCGTGCACTGGTGCGGGGCGCGGATACACCGCCTGTCGCCAGGTTCTGAAGCGGCCATGGCAACCAAGCGTTGAGTCGGCGAGAAAATAGCCTTGGTACCCGCACCACAGGCTGGCATAGACTCGGAGTATTAGCGAAGCGTAGAGAGAGAGTCGTCTGTGTGCTGCACGCTTGTCCACCTAGTGCTTCGCCTGACGGCACGCACTTCGGAATGACGGGTTGAGGAGCAGGTTGAGGAGCCGGCTGAGTGGCTTGCCGAATGGCTCCGGGAGTGGCTCTCGCGATGGCGCCTGGAGCAGCGTCAAGTGACAGGCGAGACGGGGAGGCGCTGGCGTTCAAGTGTGTGCTCAAAAGGGCGATCAGAAGAGACAAAGTGCAGCAGTCTGGCGCCTGGTGATGTCCATGGGAGGAGTAGCATGGGCGCCCGGACATTGCCGCATTAGCCATGCGGCCCGGGCCTTGCGGCAGCCAGCGGTGACAATGAAAGCAGGTGTAAGCAGATAAGCGCGAGAACAGCCGGAAGCGTGAATGACGTGTCATGTCCCGGCGGTGTTACCCGCGTTGCGCCAGCCAACGGCCAGCATCACTGGCGACAGGCGGCCCTTGCGGGGCATCAAGCCATTTTCCTTATGACTGCAGGTGGAGTGAGCGTGCCTCTCGATATCTTGATCAAATTGCTGTCGTCCATCGAAGAGCCGTTGTGGATTCATGACCGCTTCGGCCAACTCGCCTGGACGTCGCCGCGCGCTCGACAGGAAGACAGAGTGCCGGAGCTGCCATCCCCGTTGCCCAAGCAGCCGGAGCCTTGTGGTATCAGCGGCCAGCCCGGTTTCTGGTTGATGGGCATCACCGGCGAGCTGGGAGAATGGCTGCTGGTGCAGAAGGCCAATCTGCCGTGGCGCATGGCGATCTTCGATGCCGAGTGTCTGGTGGCCAACACCTGTGGCTGGCAGGAGCTGTTCGGCACCGAGCGGCCGCGTCTCGAGCCGGTCAGCGAGCGGCGAGTCCGCCTCAAGGCGCCGTTCTCGGGGCTGGCGGAGGCCCGGGCGGCCGGGGTGGATGACAAGGTCTTGATCGCCCTGCGCCGCCTGCAGCCCATCAACCTGCTGTCGCGCGATCGCTTCAATGCCCAGATCGATGAACTGCTGCTGGAAGAAAGCGTCGACGGCAGCATCGATGGCGGCATCATTTACCTGTCGCTGACCCACCTGGAAATCATCAACTCGGCGCACGGTGCCGAACGCATCGATCCGCTGCTGGAGCGGGTGGCAGAAGCCATGTCCCTGCAGTATCGCGACGCCCTGGTCTGCCGCCCGCTGGGCAATGCCTTCGCGCTGTTCTTCGTCGGGGATGAGGCCAGCCTGATCGCGCGTGCCAACGAGCTGTGCGAACGGCTGGTGATGCTGATGCGACTGGATGGCAAGGCCCTGCCGGTCACGGCGCGGGTCGGCATCAGTCTGGCGCCGCAGCACGCACGTCGTGCCCATCGCCTGATGCACCTGGCCGAACTCGCCATGTTGCACGGGGAATACGATGACATCGATGTCTGCGGCCCCCTGCATGTGTTCTCGCCCGGCGCGCACATGCAGCACCTCAACGACTATCGCCTGACCAGTGACCTGCGCGAGCATCTCGAAGAGCTGGATCTCGCCTTCCAGCCCCAGTTCGACCTCGCCAGTGGCGAGGCCGTCGGCGTCGAGGTGCTGGTGCGCTGGGACCACCCCGAGCTTGGCACCATCGGGCCGGGGCGCTTCATCCCGCTGGCGGAGCAGTACGGCTTGATCGGCACCGTCGGCGCGCGGGTGATGGACACGGCCCTCTCGGCGACGCGTGACCTGGTGACGCCCAACGGCAAGCCATTGTCGGTGGCGATCAATGTCTCGGCTCAGGAATTTCGTGATCCCGGCTTCCCCGAGCGCGTCTCGGAGGCTCTGGCGCGCCATGACTTCGCGCCGGAACGCCTGGAGCTCGAGATCACCGAATCCTCACGCGTGCCGGATCTCGATCGCGTCGTGGAGCGACTGACCGGCCTGATCGAACGCGGCGTGCGTCTGGCGATCGATGATTTCGGCACCGGCTTTGCGTCATTGCTCTACGTGCGCGACCTGCGCGCTTGCCGCCTCAAGGTCGATCAGCGCTTCGTCGGTAGCCTTGACCATGATGCCCGCGACCGCGCCATCGTCTCCCACGCGATCTCGCTGGCCGACAGCCTGGGCATGGAGGTGCTGGCGGAGGGTGTCGAGACCGCAGAGCAGGAGCGCCTGCTGGTCGAGATGGGTTGCCATCTGGTGCAGGGCTTCCGCTATGCACGGCCCAAGCGTCTGCCGGAGCTGGTCGAGTGGCTCAAGCGCAAGCCGTCGATCCATCCCTGCCCTTGAGTGTTTCTTTTGAAGGGTGCTAGATGAAGGGCGCTGAAATGAAAGGGGCCTGAAATGAAAACGCCCGCCACGCAGTGACTCTGCATGGCGGGCGTTTTCATGCTGGGCATTCAAGTCTGGCAGTGGCCGCGGGAGGTGACGGCGTGCGTTCAGACTCGAGAGCCGTGGCGACGTCTCATTCGCTGCAACCGCTACCGTAGCCGTACATGTTCTCGAAGCCCGGAATGCGTTGCTCCCAGACGGGCGGCGTGCCGACGACCTCCTGCAGGCAATCGCTGAAGCGACGCGTCTTCTGCGGCAGGTACTGGCGGTGCGGGTAGACCAGGTGGATCGAAGGCAGTGGCTTCATCGGCACGTTGGTCAACAGCGGCACCAGCTCGCCGTTCAGGATCTCGTCCTTGATGTTGATCGCGGACACCATGCCATAGCAGGCACCCGACTTGATGGCGCCGATCAGCACGTCGGCATCGTTGACCTTGAGGCGTGAATCCAGCGCCACCTTTTCCTCGACACCGCTCTCGGTGCAGACGCGCAGGCGATCGAGAATGAAGCCATCGCGGGAATACACCGCTGCCGGCAGGCCAGACAGATCGGCGGGGGTCTGGGGCATGCCGTGCCGCTCGATGAAGGCCGGCGAGGCACAGATCAAGTGACGGTGTGCAGCCAGCGGACGCGCGATCAGGTTGGAGTCTTCCAGCTCCGACATGCGAATGGCCAGGTCATAACCGCCGCCGATCAGATCGGTCAGGTGGTCTTCCAGGCGCACTTCCACCTGGGTATCCGGGTAGCGCTCCATGTACAGGCGCACGGCCTGGGCGACATAGGTGCGCCCGAAGTGGCTCGGGCTGGTGATCTTCAGGATGCCGCGCGGGCCATCCTGATAGGCGCCGGCCACATCGTCGGTATCTTCCAGCACTTCACGCAGACGCAGTGCGTGCTGATGGATCTCGCGCCCCGCATCCGTCAGGGCCAGCGAGCGAGTCGAGCGATTGAACAGGCGAATCTGCAGTTCTTCTTCCAGACGGCTGATCTGCTTGGATACCACCGAGCGGTTGACCTGACGATGGTCAGCCGCCTTGGAAAAACTCTGTGCTTCTACCACATCGAGAAACAGCAACAAACGGGATGCTTTATCCACGGTCTGACCTCTCGTGATGCCATGGGGAGGGGAACACTCTGCCAGCCATCCGTGAGGCAGTCAGTGCATATAAAGCGACGGTCCAACTTCGGTAGCAGTCGATAATCGGTGACATTGCATGGGTCATCATCACGAATCCAGGTGACGGAAATCCCTGACAAGGTGAGTTTATCACGGTCACTGTTTCCTCTAATACCACGCATCAACGCGTTTCTCGCTCTTCCTGTTGCCGACAATGCATCAAAGACATGTCCCACTGAGCCTATCTGGGGTCCGGCGAAATCCCTAGAATCATCCCTCCAGCGTCACGGAAGTGTTCCGACGCCTTATACCTTCATCCAACCAGTCATGCTCGACATGCTGGGAGTGAGTTCATGTCTTCTTCTATGTCCACCGACGCCTCTGCAACATCGACCCCGCCAACGTCGGAAACGCCGACGACGCGTGAGCTGATGTCACGCCTGTGGCGCAGCACCTTGCCGATGACACTCGGCATCATGGGGTTGCTGGGCTTCAACATGGTCGATGCCGCCTTCGTCTCGCATCTGGGCACCGCACCACTGGCCGCGCAATCCTTCACCTTCCCGCTGACCTTTCTGATCATCGGGGTGCAGGTCGGCATGGGCATCGCGATCGCCGCGATCGTCTCGCGGACCCTGGGCGCCGAGGATGAGGCGCGTGCCCGGCGCCTGGGCGGTGTGGTGCTGCTGGGGTCCGGTGTGTTGATGGCACTGCTGATGCTGCTGTTGTGGGTCATCAGGGTGCCGGCCTTCGAGTTGCTGGGGGCCAATGCCACTGAAATGACGCTGATCGAGGTCTACTGGGGCCCATCGCTGATCGCCAGCTGGCTGGGGGCCATGGCCTATGTGCTCTACAGCCTGTTCCGCGCCCACGGCGACACGCGTCTGCCGGGCGAGATGATGCTGCTGACCAGTGTCTTCAACCTGGTGCTGGACCCGCTGCTGATCTTCGGCGCGGGGCCGCTGTCCGGCTTCGGTCTGGCGGGCGCTGCCTGGGCGACCGTACTCTCCTTCGGGGCCGGGCTTGCCATCACGGCATTCAAGCTCTCGCGCCGCGACTGGATGGAATACCGCGGCCTGTGGGTCGAATGGCAGGCCTCGCGCCGTCAGCTGGCGGGAATCGCGATACCCGCGATTCTGTGTCAGATGATGCCGGCACTCTCCGCGATGCTGGTCACCGCCATCGTCGCGGGACTGGGCCAGGCGGAGGTGGCCGCCTGGGGGATCGCCTCACGCCTGGAGACCTTCTCGCTGATCGTGGTGCTGGCCCTGACCATGTCGCTGCCGCCGTGGCTGGGGCGCTGTTATGGCGCCGGCCGTTGGCAGGAAATTCGCCGCCTGATGAACCTGGCCGCCCGCGTGGTGGTGATCTGGCAGCTGGTGCTGGGCATTATCGCCGCAGTGCTGGCGACCCCGTTGGCCTATGTGCTGGTGGGCAGTGACGAGGTCTCGGCGGCACTGGCGGTCCTGCTGCCGTGGATGTTGCCCAGTTACTCCTTCCTCGGCATCTGCATGCTGGTCGTGTCGGCTGCCAACGCGCTGGGGTGGCCGCTGCGTGCCACGGCGTTGTCCTTCGTGCGGCTCTTCATCTGCTTCATGCCGGCGGTATGGCTGGGGGCACATCTGGATGGGCTGCGCGGTGTCGCCATCGGCTCGGCGATCGGCAACCTGCTGGCGGGTGTGGTGGCATGGCGCGTCTATCGTCAGGCCCTGGGCGACCGCGGCAAGTCAGTGCGTCGCCATGCGTATGTCGCGACGACCTGATCGCCCGGGCCCCCATGGCGTCCAGCACGAGGGCTCCCTTGAGATGTCAGGCGCCATTCAGAAGATTCTGCCCGGAAGGTCCTGCTGGAGACCCTGTCAGTAGACCTTGTCAGAAGCCCCGTCAGCAGTCCCGCTGAGAAGCACCGAAAGCGGCCATTCCAAAAATGGCCGCTTTTTTATTTTTTATCACTGCCATGATGCGAAATTTACCTGCTTATTTTCTGATATATGGTCTCATAACAGAATATTAACCGTGGTTTGCGCCTCTATACTGGATGCATTCAGGCCAAGCCACTGTGAGTCGCCTTGTCGACCGGTGTTGGCCTTCATCGTCTTTATTCGCTGCCGAGTGCGCGAATACGCCTGTCATTTGCCGTGGGGCGCGGCTTGCAGTCATGGGGTAGGCCAACATGAAGATTCTTGTACTCGGTAGCGGCGTCGTCGGTGTCACCAGTGCCTATTATCTGGCGCGTCAGGGGCATGAGGTCACTGTCGTCGACCGTCAGGCCAGCCCGGCGATGGAAACCAGCTACGGCAACGCCGGTCAGGTCTCCTTCGGCTTCTCCTCGCCGTGGGCGGCGCCGGGCATTCCGCAGAAAGCCGTCAAGTGGATGTTCCAGGAGCATGCGCCGCTCAAGATCCAGCCGCGCATGGATCCGCAGATGGCCAAGTTCATGGTCAAGATGTTCGCCAACTGCAACGCCGACCGCTATGCCGTCAACAAGGAGCGCATGGTGCGTGTCTCCGAGTACAGCCGCGCCTGCATCAACGCCCTGCGCGAAGAGACCGGACTGCGTTACGAAGACCGTCAGAAGGGGCTGTTGCAGCTGTTTCGTACCCAGGCGCAGGTCGATGCCGTGCAGAGCGACATGAAGGTGCTGGCGGGCTGTGGCGTGCGCCATCAGCTGCTGGACGCCGACGCCTGTGCCACGGTGGAGCCGGCACTGACCCGCGTGCCGGGCAAGTTCATCGCCGGCCTGCACCTGCCGGATGACCAGACCGGTGATTGCCATCTGTTCACCAACCGGCTGGCGGATTACTGCCGCGACACCCTGGGCGTCAATTTCGTCTTCAATACCACCATTCAGCGCATCCAGCGCAGCGGCAGCCGCATCGAGAAGGTCATCACCGACCGTGGCGAGATGACGGCCGACAGCTACGTGATGTGTCTGGGCAGCTACTCGCCGTTCCTGGCGCGTGATCTGGATCTGGACCTGCCGATCTATCCGGTCAAGGGCTACAGCCTGACCGTGCCGATCATCAATGCCGATGCCGCGCCGCAGTCCACCGTGATGGACGAGACCTTCAAGGTCGCGCTGACGCGCTTCGATGACCGTATCCGCGTCGGTGGCACCGCCGAGCTGGCCTCGTTCGATCTTTCCTTGATCGAGAAGCGCCGTGCGACCATCAACATGGTGGTGCGTGATGTGTTCCCGGAAGCCGGTGACTATGCGCGGGCGGAATTCTGGGCCGGCCTGCGTCCGATGACGCCGGATTCCACGCCGATCATCGGTGGCACCAAGTATGACAATCTGTGGTTGAACACCGGACACGGCACCCTGGGCTGGACCATGAGCTGCGGCAGTGCGAGTCTGTTGGCGGACCTGGTGGATGGTCGCAAGCCCACCATCGACCCCAACGGTCTCAGTCTTGGTCGCTACGCTGCCTGATGCTCGGCGCAGTGTCTGTATCTGTGTAAGTGTCAGTGGCTGCGCCAGGGTCTGCCAGGCAGTGCGTACTGCCGTGTAGTCGTCTTTTTTCGAGTGTCTCTCCGTCAACTGATTGAACAAGGAATTGCGCATGACCAAGCAGATTATCTCTACCGAGTCCGCACCGGCTGCCATCGGCCCGTATTCCCAGGCGGTGCGCACGGGTAATCTGGTGTTCCTGTCCGGCCAGATCCCGCTGGACCCGGCGACCATGGAAGTGGTGGAAGGCGGTTTTGAAGCCCAGGCAGACCAGGTATTCCGCAATCTCAAGGCGGTGTGTGAGGCCTCCGGTGGCAGCCTGGATCAACTGGTCAAGGTCAATCTGTTCCTGACCGATCTCAGCAACTTCGCCGTGGTCAACACGCTGATGGAGCAGTACTTCAGCCAGCCGTATCCGGCGCGCGCGGCCGTCGGCGTCAAGGAGCTGCCCAAGGGCGTGCTGTTTGAAGCAGAAGGTGTACTGGCACTCTCCTGATCGCTCGTCGATTGTCGGACTGAACGAGCGGCCGCACTGAACGAACGACTGGCGCGAATCGATGCCTTGTCTCTCACTCCCCTCGCTGATTCATCAGCGGGGGGAGTGTCGTTTCAGGGGGTCGTGACGTCCTGCAGGCAGCTTGAGCGTGACATTTGGTGCCAGCATGATTAGCGTAAGGCTAAATGAGCCAGCGACCAGCGCTGACTCTCGGAGCATCGCGGACGAACCCTTCAAGGAGCAACATCATGGCGCAGTCAGACACAGGCACCCGTGAACCCGGCATACGGCTGCGTCAGCTGGAAATGCTGTGGGCGGTGATCGAGTGTGGCTCGATGAAAGGCGGTGCCGCGCAACTGGGGATCAGCGTGCCAGTGGTCTCGCGGGGCTTGGCACAACTCGAGCAGACGCTGGGCTATTCGTTGTTTCTGCGCGAGGGCGGCAAGCTGGTACCGACCCCGGAAGCCGAGCGCCTGACGCCATCACTCGCCCGGATGTTCAGCGCTCAATCCGAGCTCAGACGACTGGCCTTCGGGCCGGGCAGCGGCAAGCGTCCGCGTCTCGTGCTGGCGGTCACGCCCGGTCTGGAGGCCTTCAGTGCCGGTTGGCTGACACGCATCGCGGCCAGTGAAGCCTTGAGTGAGTGGCTGCCCAGTCTGGAAGTGCTCGAGGTGTCACAGCATGATCTCGCCATCCGCGAGGGGCGGGTCGCGATGGCGGTGAGCCTGGAAGCACCGCCGGAGCCCCAGGGCGGCAAGCGTGCCAAGACGGCGGCGGCACGCGCCCGCGAGCTCAAGGCCAGCCTGCGTCAGCGAGCGCGCGAGGAGACGACACTCATCGAAGGCGATGACGACGAGGCAAAGCCTACCGCCAAGGCTGCCATGCCCGAGCTGGGGGATGATACGCCGGAGTTGCCGTTTGACGTCGAGGATGATGCGCACAATGCCGAAGGGACCGCTTCCCGCAGCGGGACAAGTGACGAGGCGCAAGCCGAGGCACCGCCCGCGCTGAAGCTGCCCTTGATGCTGCTGTGGCCCTCATGCTGGCCGCTGCTGGACAAGCCGCTGACCCTTGCGCGCCTCAATGAGCGGCCCTTCGTGGACCTGCCGGAAACCAGCAGTCAGGGGCGCTTGATTCGTGGGCTGCTCAAGCGTGAGCGTGTGACGCCGGCGAGTCTGCTGGAAGTCGCCACGCCGGCCAGTGCCGGGCGTCTGGCGCGCGCGGGCAGTGCCGCCACCATCATTGATGCGCTGTCGGCGCTGCAGGTGCTCGAGGATGCCAGAGGCGACCTGATCGGCCTGCCGCTCTCGATGCGCAGCGAGCGCTATCTGGAGCTCAAGTGGCAGTTGCCGACGGCCGAGGAAGGGGAATCGCTGCACGCGGTGCAGGCCCTGCTGATCAGTCTGCTCGAAGAGGAGGTGGCGGCGAGTCTTGCTCGCTTGCCGCTGGCGGACGAGGAAGGCTGATGGTGCAGGCGCCTGGCGGAAGCCTTGCCTCAGAGTAGAGAGCAGATCAGACAACAGGCCGGACAACCGACCATTCAAGAAAAACCCCGCCGATTGGCGGGGTTTTTCTTGTCTTTCACGACAGCGCTCGCTCGGGCTCAGCCCTTGACGACGGTCGCGATGGCCTTGGCCACGTAGGGCAGGTTCTCGGTGGAGAAGCCGGCCACGTTGGCACGCCCGGAGCGCACCATGTAGATGCCGAACTCGTCACGCAGGCGATCGACCTGTTCCGGCGAAAGGCCGGTGTAGGAGAACATGCCACGCTGCTCGGCGATGAAGGCGAACTGCTCGTCCAGACCATACGGCTTGAGCGCCTCGACGAAGTCACGACGCAGGCCGTTGATGCGCTCACGCATCTCGGTCAGCTCGCTTTGCCACTCGCCGCGCAGGGTGTCGTCCTCGAGGATGTCGATGACCACCGCACCGCCATGCGCCGGCGGGTTGGAGTAGTTCTCGCGCGCGGTGATCGCGGCCTGGGAGCGCACGTCGAGCATTCTCTCCTCGTCCTTGGCGATCAGGATCAGGCAGCCGGTGCGCTCGCAGTAGATGCCGAAGTTCTTGGAGCAGGAGCTGGTGATGATGGCTTCATCGACATTCTCGGCCAGCAGGCGCACGCCGTAGGCGTCTTCTTCCAGGCCGTCACCGAAGCCCTGGTAGGCGAAGTCGATCAGCGGCAGCAGCTTGCGCGCCTGGACGACCTCCAGCACCTGGTCCCACTGCTCGCGGCTCAGATCGAAACCGGTCGGGTTGTGGCAGCAGGCGTGCAGCAGTACCACGTCACCTTCCGGGATGGTCTTGAGCGTCGCCAGCATGCCGTCGAAGTCGAGGCGGTTGTTCTCGTCGACATACGGGTAGCTGTGGCGCGTGACGCCAGCGGCGTCGAAGATGCCCAGGTGGTTCGGCCAGGTCGGGGTGGACAGCCAGATATCACGGCCCTTGAGGTTGCTGGCGATGAAGTCCGCGGCCAGACGCAGGGCACCGGTACCGCCGGGTGCCTGGGTGGCGCTGGCGCGATTGGCGGCCAGCACCGGCGACTCGGCGCCCAGCACCATCGGCAGTACGACCTTGCCGAAGCGCGGGTCACCGTGAGAACCGATGTAGGTCTTGGTGGCCTCGTTCTCGACCAGGCGGCTCTCGGCCTGCTTGACCGCACGCATGACCGGCGTATTGCCGTTGGCATCGCGATAGACGCCCACGCCGAGGTCGACCTTCTGCGGGTTGGTGTCCTTGTTGAAGGCTTCGATCAGGCCGAGGATGGCATCCCCGGGTACACGCGCAATCTGCTCGAACATCTTATTTCGCTACCTCGTCGGTTCTGGCGGCCATGATGAAATCGTTCTTGTGCAGACCCTTCATCTCGTGGGACCACCAGGTCACGGTGACCTTGCCCCACTCGGTGAGAAGTGCCGGGTGGTGCCCGACTTCCTCGGCAATCTCGCCTACGCGATTGGTGAATGCCAGTGCCTGCTTGAAGTTGCGGAACGTGAAGCACCGTTCCAGTTGCATGATGCCATCGCGATTGAGCAACTGCCACTCGGGAATGGCGGTCTTGAGCGTCTCGATGTCGCTATCGCTGACCTTGGGCGCATCGAAGCTGCAGGCTTCACAGGACTGTCTGGCGAGTTCGGTCATGTCACTATTCTCCGGCTTGAGGAAAGAGGGGGCTGGTGAAAAGGCGTATCCCTTGGGGCAAGGGCGTCGGTGCGATCAGCGTCTGTGCGATCAACGTGGTGGGAAGCGCGGCGTCTTGAGGCCGAGAGCCATCGCCTCGTGGACCAGCGCCATGATGTCGCGACTGGCGAGTTCATGCAGGTCGTCCAGTGACTCAAGGACATAGTAGAGCGGCTGCAGGATGTCGATGCGATACGGGGTGCGCAGTGCCTCGACGGCATCGAAGGGCAGATGCGCGGGGCGCTCGAGACTCTCCGCAAGCTCACCCAGGGCATAGCGGGTCTCGCGCGGCGAGGAGATGATGCCGCCGCCGTAGAGGCGCAGGGCGCGACTACCATCGGGTTGAGTCTCGCGCAGCATGCCGAATTCCACCGTCATCCAGTAGAGGCGGGCCAGATAGACGCGCTCTTCCTTGCTGGCGGCGAGACCGAGGCGTCCGAAGGTGGCGGTGAACTCGGCGAAGGCGGGGTGGGTGAGCATCGGGCAGTGGCCGAAGATCTCGTGGAAGATGTCCGGCTCCTGCAGGTAGTCGAGTTCTTGCGGGGAGCGGATGAAGGTGGCGACCGGGAAGCGCCGCTCGGCGAGCAACTCGAAGAAGCGCGTGAAGGGGATCAAGGCCGGCACGCGAGCGGTTCGCCAGCCGGTGGCGGCCTCGAGGACACGATCGATCTCGCCGAGCTGGGGGATGCGGTCCTCCGGCAGGGCAAGGCGCTCGAGCCCTTGCCGATACTCGCGACAGACACGCCCCTCGACCAGCGCCATCTGGCGCGCCATCAGTGTCTGCCAGGTGGCGTTTTCCTGATCGCTGTAATGGATCCGGCCCCGGGCATCCGGCTCATGGGCCACGTAGCGGGTGCCCTTGGCCTTGGTTTGCGAGCCGGGCTGAGCTTCCTGGGATGTCTGTGGCCAATGACGACCCTGCGGTGCGTTCATGCAACCTCCCCAACCAGATGGCGGCGCTGCCGAGCAGGCTGCCGTGTTGTCTTTATGGCGTACATGCCAGTCCTTGCATGTCGATGACAACGCTAGGCCTTGTCGGGTGGCGTTGACCAGTGGTCAGGCGTGGCTCTGCGCCGCAGATAACGCTGCGTTGGCGCGTATCTTGTCACATAATTGTGACACTGGAGTGGTAATCGGGCGCATCCTGTGCCATTCGGGCGCTCGTGCATTGCTGTGTCGCCGTCTTTTGTAAGGAATGCTTTACGACGTTTTTGATAACGCTTACGTTAACGTCACTCAGCCGCCCGTCGCCAAGCCGCCCGTCGCCAAGCTGTCCGTCGCCAAGCCGCCCGTGACTCGAGCGGCGCCGCCAGGCCGGCGACACCATTTCGATGACAATCCAACAAGAATTCCAACGACAATGCCAACAAGAATTCCAACGACAATGCCGAGAACGCCATGCGCCTCAAATTGACCTGCCAGAATCGAATCGGGATTCTGCGCGACATCCTGGCCCCCTTTGCCGATTACGGCCTCAACGTGCTGCGCGGTGAGGTCGGCGGAGAGGCCAACAACTCCATCTATCTACATGTGCCCAACATGCTGCGCATGCAGCTCTCGACCCTGAAGCCGACCCTCGAGGAGATCCCCGGGGTCTTCAAGGTCAGTCGCGTCAGCCTGATGCCCACCGAGCGACGCCATCTGGAGCTCAATGCGCTGCTGTCATCGCTGTCAGACCCGGTGATGTCCATCGACATGGATGGGCGCGTGGTAGCGGCCAATCGCGCGGCAGGCAAGTTGCTCGGGGTGCGCATCGATGAGGTGCCGGGGCTGGCGCTGACGCGTCACGTCCAGGATGTCGACCTGCCGGAACTGATCCGGCGCAACAATGCCCGCGTCAATGGCCTGCGCCTGCGGGTAGGGGAGGAGACCTTCCTCGCCGATATCGCGCCACTGCATACCGAGAATGAGGATGTCGCCTCGCTGGCGGGCGCCGTGGTCACCCTGCATCGTGCAGACCGACTGGGCTCGCGTATCTATCAGATCCAGCGCACCGAGGTGCGCGGCTTCGAAGCGATATTCCAGGCGAGCCGTCAGCTGTCGGCGGTGGTCAAGGAGGCTCGCCGCATGGCACCGCTGGATGCGCCGCTCTTGATCGAGGGCGAGACCGGCACCGGCAAGGAGCTGCTGGCGCGGGCCTGCCACCTGGCAAGCCCCCGCGGCCAGGCACCCTTCATGGCGCTCAATTGCGCGGGGCTGCCGGAATCGATGGCCGAGACGGAGCTGTTCGGTTATGCCCCGGGCGCCTTCGAGGGCGCACGGCCAGAGGGCAAGCTGGGCCTGCTGGAATTGACCAGCGGCGGCACCATCTTCCTGGATGAGGTCGGCGAGATGAGTCCGCGCATGCAGGTCAAGCTGCTGCGCTTTTTGCAGGACGGCGGTTTCCGGCGTGTCGGCAGCGATGAGGAGACCTTCCTCGATGTGCGCGTGATCTGCGCCACCCAACAGGACCTGCCGGCACTGTGCAGCGAAGGGCGCTTCCGCCACGACCTCTTCCATCGCCTCAATGTGCTGTGTGTGCAGATTCCGCCGCTCAGGGAATGTCTGGATGGGCTCGAGGAGCTGGCGCGGCATTTCCTCGAGCGGGCGGTGCGTCAGATCGGCGCTCGCGTACGGGATATCTCGCCCGAGGCCATGGCGCGCCTGCAGGGCTATCACTGGCCGGGCAACGTGCGTCAGCTGGAGAACGTGCTGTTCCAGGCCGTCTCGCTGTGCGATGGCGAGGTGATCGAGGCGCAGCATCTGCGCCTGTCCGGCGAGGCGCGTGATGAGGGGCTGGACAACATCGACCTGACCGGCAGCCTGGGCGATATCCATGACGAGGTCGAACGGCGCATCCTGGCGCATCTCTACCCCGAGTACCCGTCCAGCCGATTGCTGGCCAAGCGCCTGGGGGTCTCGCATACCACCATCGCCAACAAGCTCAAGCGTCACGGCATCGCGCAGGAATGACCCGCGGCGCAGGTGATGACGGGAGAGAAAAGACAACAGGGCGAGAGCAAAGCAGACGAGCCGCAAAAGAAGAAAGAGGAGAAGGGGAAGATAAGTCAGAAGACAGGCAAGAAGACAGAGACGCAGAGGCGCTTGAATGCGTGTTTGAATATCGGAATTGGTGAATTGTTTTGCTCGCTAATAAAGGGTATGATTCTCATATTGTTAGCAAGCTAATATAGATGGCGTCTGATATCGCCGGCAACAGCCGCCCTGACGCCGC
The DNA here is from genome assembly GCF_020217465.1 of Cobetia amphilecti. GTDB lineage: Bacteria > Pseudomonadota > Gammaproteobacteria > Pseudomonadales > Halomonadaceae > Cobetia > Cobetia amphilecti. Next base: position 2,912,984 of record NZ_CP084115.1, on the reverse strand, counting down.
ACCAATCAAGGCTCTCGTGGGTCTTCCGCTCAGTACCGATGAGGGGGAGTGTCATGGGAGCCTTCATGTCGAGAGATGATACATGAACGCACATTCTTCGGGGACGGATTCGACACAGGAAATTCCGTTTCACGAGCAGATCAAGCCCTCGCTGGGTGGCCAGGTCGGCCGGGTCCACCGTCTATGGCGCACCGCCATCACCAGCGCGGTGCGTAGCCTGGACATGACGGAATCGCGCTGGACGGTCATGGTCCATCTGGAAAAGCTCGGCGAGGGCTGTACCCAACAGATGCTGGCCAGCGAGCTGGGCATCGAGATGCCGTCGCTGACGCGCACCCTCAACCAGCTCGAGGCTCAGCAGCTGATTGCGCGTGTGCCGCACGAGACCGACAAGCGGGCGCGTTGCCTGTGGTTCACCGAGCAAGGCCGCCAGTGCCTGACCCAGTTGACGGAGCGCATCGAGCGAGTGCGTGCCGAGCTGTACGTCGGCTTCGATGACGAAGCGCTCAATGCCTTCGCCCGCACTCTGCTCCAGTTTGAAGACAATGCCAGTGCCAGCATCGCGCGCTCCCAGGCCGAATATCAGCGGAGTCGTCAGGGGTGACATCCGATCAGCGCTTTCGGCGCTGGTCGCGGTCTGCAGCGCGATGCTGCTGATCTACCTGATGCATGCGCTGCTCAATCGCTTCGCGGCGACGCGTCTGATTCGCCCCGCCGCTTGTGACAGTCGTCGCCGGTCGAGATTGTCGGCGCTCCGCAGGCGGTGGATCAGCGTGGCGCGTCGTAGCGCCCTGCGGTGCCGTGGGTGAACACCACCTGCCACAGCTGAAGCTGGCGGGCGCGGAAGGCGCCTGCGCAGGCGCCGAGATAGTACTCGAACATGCGCTTGTCGCGCGGTGAGTAGGTATCGGCCAGCTCATGCCAGTGCTGGTCGAGATTGGCGCGCCACGCCATCAATGTCGGGTCATAGTCGGCGCCGAAGTTGTGCCAGTCCTCCATCACCAGATGCGCTTCGCTGGCGCGTACCAGCTGACTGGCGCTGGGCAGCACGCCATTGGGGAAGATATAGCGGTTGACCCAGGGGTCGGCCGAGATATCGCTCTGGTTGGAGCCGATGGTGTGCAGCACGAAGCGCCCGCCGGGCCGCAGCAGGTGCGCGGCATGGGCAAAGTAGGTGGCGTAGTTCTTGTGGCCGACGTGTTCGAACATGCCAATCGAGGCGATGGCATCAAAGCTTCCCACCGTGCGCCGGAAGTCAGGGTCGCGATAGTCCTTGAGCAGGATTTCCACCGGTAGCCCTGCGCAATGCTCACGCGCCAGCGCGGCCTGTTCGGCGGAGATGGTGATGCCGACGACCTCCACGCCGTAATGGCGCGCGGCGTAGGCGGCAAGGCTCCCCCAGCCACAGCCGATATCCAGCAACCGCATGCCGGGCGCCAGCCCCAGCTTGCGACACACCAGATCCAGCTTGGCCTGTTGCGCCTTGCCCAGGTTCTCCGCACTCACCGGCAGGTCTTTCCAGTAGCCGCAGCTGTAGCACAGGGTGTCATCCAGCATGCGCGTGAAGAGGTCATTGCCGAAGTCATAATGCACCTTGCCGACCACGCCGGCGCGGCGGCGGCTCTGCAGGTTGATCACCCCGGCCTGCAGGCGATAGGCGATGCGCTCGCTGGTGGTGTGGGCGCGGCTGCCCAGGCCATGTCGCAGCAGGCGACAGATCATCTCGTCGATCTGGTCGCAGTCCCACCAGCCTTCCATATAAGCCTCGCCCAGTCCCAGGCTGCCTTGCTGCAGTACCCGCCGGAAGAGGTCCGGATGGCGAACGCGAATGTCCCAGGGATCGGGCCCGTTGAGCCTGACGCCGGAACCTGCCAGCAGATGTTCGACGGTGCGTCGATGACGGGTGTCGGGGAGTGCAACGGGGGCCAGGCGTTGTTCGATACTCATGGAAAAGCCTCCTTGACGGCGCGCGGGCGCAGAGAGTCCTGATGGGTTCGTCATGGCGTATGGCAGTGATCGACAGTCCCCGAGCGATAGGGCTGTCGAACGTCTCGCATGGCAATGCGCGAGCTTCATGCTGCGAGGTGCATGCAGCGAGGTTGCAGGGTCAGCGTCCGAGTCGCCACTGTCGTGCCACCCGGGCGGCGGGGGCTCTCTCTTCACCAGTTTCACATGGCGATCAGGGGCAGCGCTGGGACAGCTTTCGTCGGAACTCAAGTGCCGCAGTGTCGGTTTCCCTGGGTTATCGCCTGGTGTCGGAACGCAAGAAAGCCGCCCCTGGGGGCGGCTTTCTGACGGATGCTGCGCTTTCGCTTTCGCCGTCGTTGCGACTTTCGCTTTCGCGTTCGAGCGCGCTGTCAGGTCACGCTACCTGACGGGGGAACGCCTCAGCGGCAGCGCACGGTCCAGACGACCTTGTAACCTTCGCCTTCATGGGTGGCGGCAGCCATTTCGGTGTCTTCATTGACGGTGCCACCTTCCAGCTGGTCATTGCCATCGGCGGCCTTGGCGGTGGCGTCGTGCGGGCCGAAGACGCGCGAATCGAGCACATCGTACTTGTCGCGGTCCTGCTCTTCACACACCTCGAGCGCGCGTTCCTTGACCTGTGCGATGGCATCATCGCGGTCTTCATCGACGGCGCTGACTTCATAGCGCGTGTCCTGCTTCTCGATCACGCTGGTGTTGCCGCAACCGGCGATGAAGGCGGAGCCGACGAGGGCCAGGGTCATGCAGGAATTGCGCAGGGCGTTGGATGTCAGGGTCATGATCTCTCCTTGAAGTGTCTTTCAGAGCTGTCTTCCAGAGCCGCCGTAAGCGGGCTCGGGTCTCAATGTCTGTCGTCAAGATGACGCTGACATCAGTACTGGGGGGTATGGGCGCGTGCTTCAAGTGTCGAGATGCATCGACGCTGACTGTCGCCTGCCGCCAACAGCAGAGGCGCGAGGGCACTGGCGAGTGGGCTTGCGGGCAACCGAAGTGACACTTTGGTCGTGAACTGTCTCATTTAGGCATGTCGATGCCTCATCTGGACAGCCAACCTGTGACAACTGACCTAGTCTGCATAAGCCCTACCGGTTGGACGCCACCGACCGGGGGCTGGTGGCCGATGCAGGAGAAGTGACGGGCGGCGCAAGCCAGCTTGTCTGCCTGTCGCCGGCCACCTGCCAAACCCCATGCCAGCCAGGAGCACGTCATGTCAGCCAATGCCAATCGCGGAGTCGTATACCAGGGAGCGGGGAAGGTGAGTGTCGAATCACTGGACTATCCGACCCTGGCGCTGGGAAATCGCAAGTGTGAACACGGGGTCATTCTCAAGGTCGTCTCGACCAATATCTGCGGCAGTGATCAGCACATGGTGCGTGGCCGCACCACTGCGCCGCAGGGCCTGGTGCTGGGCCACGAGATCACCGGTCTGGTCGTCGAGGCCGGGCGCGATGTGGAATTCATCAAGGTCGGTGACATCGTCTCGGTACCCTTCAACATTGCCTGCGGCCGCTGCCGCAACTGCAAGGAAGGCAAGACGGGGATCTGTCTGAACGTCAACCCGGCGCGTCCCGGCGCGGCCTACGGCTATGTCGACATGGGCGGCTGGACTGGCGGTCAGACAGATTACGTCATGGTTCCCTATGCCGACTTCAACCTGCTCAAGTTCCCGGATGCCGACCAGGCGATGGAGAAGATCCGTGATCTGACGCTGCTGTCCGATATCTTCCCCACCGGCTTCCACGGCTGCGTGACCGCGGGGGTCGGGCCGGGCTCCACGGTGTATATCGCGGGGGCCGGGCCGGTCGGGCTGGCGGCGGCCGTGTCCGCCCAGCTACTGGGGGCGGCCTGTGTCATCGTCGGCGACATGATCCCCGAGCGTTTGCAGCAGGCCGAGAGCTTCGGCTGCGAGACCATCGATCTGCGTCAGGAAGGTTCGATGGAAGACAAGGTCGAGGTGATTCTCGGCGAGCGCGAAGTGGATTGCTTCGTCGATTGCGTCGGCTTCGAGGCGCATGGCTGTGGTTGTGATCACGGCCGCGAGCAGCCGGCCACGGTGCTCAACTCGGCAATGGCGCTGACGCGTGCCGGCGGCCAGATCGGTATTCCCGGGCTTTATGTCACCGAAGACCCGGGCGCCGAGGATGAGGCCGCCAAGGTCGGGGCGCTGTCGATGCGCTTCGGGCTGGGCTGGGCCAAGTCCCACTCGCTGCACACGGGCCAATGCCCGGTGATGAAGTATCACCGCCCGCTGATGCAGGCGATCCTGTTCGGGCGCGTCAATATCGCCGATGCGGTCAATGTTCAGGTCATCAGTCTGGAAGAAGCACCGCAGGGCTATGCGGACTTCGATGGCGGCGCTGCCAAGAAATTCGTCATCGACCCCCACGCCATGGTGCGCAACGGCCGTGCCGCCTGATGCCATCACGGCCTGAATCCCGCCCGTAGCGGAGTTCTGCCGCCACAGACGACGCCGCCACGCCCTTTCATCGGGTGTGGCGGCGTCGTCTTTTTTGAAGCGTGCCTGCCAGTCGGATGTTGCAGCCAGGCCCTTGTTGTCGAAGAAGCGCTGCGCTATACCGGTGGGCATATGAGGCCAGCGCGCTGCGTATGGTGCTCTCCGCTCTGATGTATCTGCACAGGAATGCCCATGTCCGCTTCAGCGTCCCCCATCGCCAATACCGCCAGCCTGATGCCGCAGCACGCCGATTTCTCCGACTGGCCCAATAGCCGCGACTGGCTGGCGCATCTGGTCAGCTTCAATACCGTGTCGCGCGAGTCGAATCTGGCGTTGATCCATTGCCTGCGCGACGCCCTGGAAGTGGTCGGCGTCAGTGCCGAGGTCATCCACAACGATGGCGGCGACAAGGCCAATCTGCTGGCGGTGATCGGGCCGGAGGTCGAGGGTGGTGTGGTGCTCTCCGGGCACACCGATGTGGTGCCGGTGGAGGGTCAGGCCTGGGACAGTGATCCCTTCACGCTGCGTGAGGCCGAGGGTCGCCTTCATGGGCGCGGTTCCGCCGACATGAAGGGCTTCATCGCCTGCTGCATGGCGGCGGTGCCGGCGCTGGTGAATGCCCAACGTGCGGGCACGCTGAAAAAGCCGGTGATTCTTGCCTTCTCCTATGACGAGGAGATCGGCTGTCTGGGGGCGCCGCGCATGATCGCACGCCTGCGTGACCGCCTGCCGCGTCCGGCGGCGGTGCTGGTGGGCGAGCCGACCATGATGGCGATCGTCGATGCCCACAAGGGCATTACCGATCTGCGCACCACGGTGACCGGCAAGCCGTCGCATTCCAGCCTGGTCTATCAGGGGGTGAGTGCCATCCATCTGGCGGCGCGCATGGTGACCTTCATCGAGGACCGCATGCAGGCGCGCATCGACTGCGGCCATCTGGACGAGCGCTTCGATGTGCCCCACGCCAGCCTGCACGTCGGGCGTATCGAGGGCGGCACGGCGGTCAACATCACCGCCGGGGAGTGCATCTTCGACTGGGAGCTGCGCCATCTGCCGGGCGAGGATGTCGAGGCGATGCTGGCGGAGATCGATGCCCACGCCGAGCGTCTGGTCGCTCCCTATCGTGAGCGGGCGCCAGAAGTGACGATTCGTAGCGAACGCACGGTGGAAACGGTGCCGTCACTCGGGCATGGCGATCGGGACCCGGCCATTCGCCTCTGCCAGCGTCTGCTGGGCGATGAGCGGGCCAGCGAGGCCGTGGCGTACACCACCGAGGCGGGACAGTTCCAGAGCGAAGGCTGGCCGACGGTGGTCTGCGGGCCAGGCTCCATCGGGGTCGCGCATCAGGCCAATGAGTACATCGAGCTCAGCCAGCTGGCGGCCTGTGATCGCTTCCTGGCCCAGCTGGTGCGTGAGCAACAGGGCGGTTGAGGCTCCTGTGTCGGGCCTGATGCACGACTGACACGTGATCTCACAGCATGCCGGGGCGGGGCGTCTCCTGCTCCGGCATCGGGCGCAATGTCGTGGCACATTCCCGCAGCAGGTGGTCGGTGAGCTTGTCCAGCGTGCTGCCACCGTGGCGCCAGTGATGCCAGTAAAGCGGTACATCGAGGGCATGGTTCGGCGCGATATCCACCAGCTCACCACTGGCCAGCAGATGCGCCGCCTGCTGCTCGGGAATCATGCCGTAGCCCATGCCGCTCAAGGCCAGACGCACGAAACCCTCCGACGACGGGCAGAGGTGGTGGGGGAAGGGCTCATCGAAGCCCATGGTCGACAACAGCCGGTGCTGCAGGCGGTCATCACGGCCATAGACGATGGCGGGCATGCTGCGCAGGGTCTCGGCCGGCATAAGGGGCGGGATGGCGTGGCCTTTCTTCGCGATATGGCGCTGCACGAAGTCCGGGCTGGCCAGCGCCCGATAGCGCATGCTGCCCAGCGGGTGGGAGCGCGCACCCTGCACCGGGCGTGGCGTGGCACAGATGCAGCCCGCGACTTCTCCGTCGCGCATGCGCCTGAGCGCCACTTCCTGATCCTCCACCAGCATGTCCAGCAACAGGTCACGCTCGCGACAGAAACTGCCGGTGACGGTCGGCCACCAGGTGGCCAGCGAATCGGCATTGATGGCGATGCGCAGTCGCTGCTCGCTCTCGCCGAGGGCGGGAATCTGGTCGAGCAGGTCATGTTCCAGCAGGCGCACCTGCTGGACATGATTGAGCAGGCGCCGCCCGAGCGGCGTCGGCCCCAGGCGCGGTGTACGCACCAGTACCGGCTGCCCCAGCCGTGCCTCCAGCAACTTGATGCGCTGCGAGACCGCCGACTGCGTCAGCCCCAGTGCTCGCGCCCCGCGTTCAAAGCCCGCCTGATCGATGACGGCCGCCAGCGCCTCCAGCAGTTTATAGTCCAGCATCAGTATTCCTTATGATCCATTCCCTGAATCAATTTCCTTGATGGATTCATCCTAGCGTACTCTGCCTGCCTCAGCACTGACAGCCGTGGCAGACGTCGTCAGTCACGGCAACGACACGACGAAAGGACAGGCGATATGTGGTGGTCATTCTTCAATGGGGCAGGGGTAGGCGCAGGCTTGATCATCGCCATCGGGGCGCAGAATGCCTTCGTGTTGGGACAGGGTCTCAAGCGCGAGCATCAATGGTGGGTGGCGGGGCTCTGCGCGCTGTGCGATGGCGTGCTGATCATCGCCGGCGTGCTCGGGCTGGGCGCGCTGATGCAGCAGTCGCCGCTTTTGATGAGCATTGCCCGCTGGGGCGGGGTGGCGTTTCTGCTCTGGCAGGCACTCAAGGCGTTGGGGCGCATGCGCACTGGCGGCCAGCTGACGGCGAGCAACGCGCTCAAGGCCAACCTCGGCAAGGTGCTGGCGGCAACCTTGGCCGTCACGCTGCTCAACCCGCAGGTCTATCTGGATACGCTGGTGATGCTGGGCGCGATCGGCGCGCAGCAGCCGTCCCCGGAAAGCTTCATCGTCGGGGCGAGCCTGGCCTCCTTCGGCTGGTTCTTCGGCCTGGTGGCATGTGCCGGTTGGCTGGCGCCACGTCTGACCAGCCCGCGTGCCTGGCAGGTCATCGAGGCCTTCATCGCCACGATTCTGCTGTGGGTCGCCTGGCAGCTGGGCAGCGGTGCCTGGCTCTAGCGACCAACGCAAGACGGGCAAGAGGCAGCAGCAGGCGAGACGCGTCGATAGGTGTAAAGAAAGCATGACGCAGTGTCAGGCGCTGGCGGCAGTGGGAGCGCCCCGAGTGGGCAGTGTCGAGATGGCCGTCAGCGCCATGGCAGGGTTTCGTTACATGTCTGGCGTGAGGGGAGGCCGGACACGGCACCAATGAGGGCGCAAGGCGAATGGGCAGGGCGGCAGGCAAGGCATAGATTTCCGATAGCGGAATCGGGACACGACAGGTGATCAGCGCGATGCGTTCGCCTGTCGTGAAGGATGTTGCCCGCCTTTTCTCTACCTTGCCTGCCTTGTCGGCAGCCTGACTCAGGAGCCCCTCATGAACGCACCGGCGCGTATCGAACAGCACAATCCCATCGGCACGGACGGCTTCGAGTTCGTCGAATTCACGGCCCCGGATGCGGCCGGCATCGATGCCCTGCGCAAGTTGTTCAACCAGCTCGGATTTACCGAGACCCGTCGCCATCGCTCCAAGCAGGTGTTCCTGTTCCAGCAGCACGGCATCAATGTGGTGCTCAACGCCGAGCCGAACAGCCCGGCGGCGGAATTCGCGGCGATCCACGGCCCGAGTGCCTGTGCGATGGCCTGGCGCGTGGCGGATGCCGAGCAGGCGCATCGCTACGCACTGGCGCACGGTGCGCGCAGCGTCGAGCATCCGGTCGGGCCGGGCGAGGTGGGCATCCCTGCGGTGCAAGGCATCGGCGGTTCGGTGCTGTACTTCGTGGACCATCACCGCGAGCGCTCGATCTACGATACCGACTTCATCGCCATCGACGGCGCAATCGAGAATGCCAACAGTGTCGGCCTGCATACGCTGGATCACCTGACCCACAATGTCGGGCGTGGCCAGATGGATGTGTGGGCAGACTTCTATGCGCGTATCGCCAACTTCCGCGAGATCCGCTATTTCGATATCGAAGGCAAGATGACCGGGCTCTTCTCGCGCGCGATGACGGCACCGTGCGGCAAGATGCACATTCCCATCAACGAGTCAGCGGATGATGACTCCCAGATCGCGGAATTCATCCGCGAATACCATGGCGAGGGTATCCAGCATCTGGCGATGGCGACGGATGATATCCATGCCACCGTCAAGGCGCTCAAGGCCAATGGCGTCACCTTCCTGACCACGCCGGCCACCTATTATGAGAAGGTCGATGCGCGGGTGCCCAACCACGAAGAGAATGTCGAGGACCTCAAGGCATTGAACCTGCTGGTCGATGGCGCGCCAGGGGAGGGGATTCTGTTGCAGATCTTCACCGAGACGGTGATCGGACCGATCTTCTTCGAGATCATCCAGCGCAAGGGCAACGATGGTTTCGGCGAGGGCAACTTCAAGGCACTGTTCGAATCCATCGAGGAAGACCAGATCCGCCGCGGCATCATCAGCGCCGAGTGATCCACCCATTCCGGCACGCCCTGATCACCGCGTGATCACGATGGCATCTTCAGCAACACGAAAGCCCCGCCGGTGATAGCCGACGGGGCTTTCGTGTTGCTGAAGTCTTGATTCAGGCAGTCAGGCTCAGGAGGTCGTCGGGACGCGCTGGTGATCGATCACCTGACGCAGCACGAAGCTTGAATGCACGCCGGTCACACCTTCGATCCGCGTGATCTGCTTGAGCAGCAGGTCGTGATAGTCATCCATGTCCTTGACCACCACCTTGAGCTGGTAATCGGCTTCCTGGCCGGTGATCAGCAGGCATTCCATCACCTGGGGCAGCGAGGCGATGGTGTCCTCGAAGTTGGTGAAGCGTTCCGGGGTGTGGCGGTCCATCGAGATATGCAGCAACGCCATCAGGCTGAGTCCCAGCTTGCGGGCATCTATCTGGGCGCGGTAGCCGGTGATCATGCCGCTTTCTTCCAGCGCACGGACACGGCGCAGGCAGGGCGACGGGGACAGGCCAATGCGCTCCGCGAGTTCCTGATTGCTGATGCGACCCGAGTGCTGAAGCTCGTCAAGAATGCGACGGTCGAAGCGGTCCAGTGTCGGGAGAGGAATATTCTGGCTCATTTTCGCAATCCATTAGCGGTGAAGATGTGAATGGTGAAATAATCTGCTTTTAAGATGGCGATGTCATGTGGTTTTCGCAATCGTCCGCCCTGATATGCGGCATATACTGTAATCACTGCTCAGCGATGAAGATGCCCGCTCGGGTCGTGGCTGTCGCATGACACGATGCACGGCGCGAACGACAGACCTGAGCAGGATGAGCCACCGGCGCTGGCGACACGCCTCTTGCAACCGGTGAACGCGGAACGCAGTCGGCTTCTGATCGAAGCGAGGCTGCCGAAAGGGCTCTGGTGGTGATCCCACCGTCCTTCTCTCCGCGCTGGAGACCGTGATCCGGTCCCGGAGCTTGCGGCGGGCAGTGACGTTACGCTGCCCCCGACTTGCTTGCTTGCCCTGCTGACGGCAAGCTTTCGGATGCAAGGCCTTCACGCCTTCGTCATCTCACATTTACTCAGGCGCCCCGATTGGGACACTGTTGAGTGCGAAAGGTGCCATCGATCTCCCGTATCGGGCCTCGATTGCCGGTTTTTCGCACCCAGACCGCCAAGGACACGACCATGACTGCTGCATCCACGCCAAGTGCTGCCTTCGACCACACCAAATATCGCCCCGTGACCCCTGTCGCACTGACCGACCGCCAGTGGCCGTCGCGTACCGTGACCCAGGCGCCGCTATGGGCGAGTGTCGACCTGCGTGATGGCAATCAGGCGCTGCTCGAGCCGATGACGGTCGAGCAGAAGAAGCTGATGTGGAAGCTGCTGGTCAAGATCGGCCTCAAGGAGATCGAAGTCGGTTTCCCCTCCGCCAGTCAGCTCGATTTCGACTTCGTGCGCTGGTTGATCGAGGAAGACCAGGTCCCGGAAGGCGTCAGCATCCAGGTGCTGGTGCAGGCGCGTGAGCATCTGATCGCGCGTACCTTCGAATCGCTGGTCGGTGCGCGTGATGCCGTCGTTCACGTCTACAACTCCACCTCCACCGTGCAGCGTGAGCGGGTGTTCGAGATGGACCGTGACGGCATCAAGGCCATCGCCGTCGAGGGTGCACAGCTGGTCAAGGACTACGCCGAGCGCTATCCGGACACCAACTGGGTGTTCCAGTACTCGCCGGAGAGTTTCACCTCTACCGAGATGGATTACGCCGTCGAGGTGTGTGAGGCGGTGATGGATGTCTGGCAGCCGACGCCGGAAAAACGCTGCATCCTCAACCTGCCGGCCACGGTGGAAGTGGGCCCGGCCAATCACTTCGCCGATCAGGTCGAGTACTTCATCAAGCACCTGAGCCGTCGTGACTGCTCGATCATCTCGCTGCACACCCACAACGACCGCGGTGGCGCCGCCGCTGCCGCCGAACTTGGCCTGCTGGCCGGGGCTGACCGCATCGAAGGCACCCTGCTGGGCAACGGTGAGCGCACCGGCAACATGGACTTGATCACCCTGGCGATGAACCTCTACAGCCAGGGCATCGATCCGGAGCTGGATCTCTCCAACCCGGACGAGATCATCCAGGTCTACACCGAGTGCACCAATCTGCCGGTTCACCCGCGTCACCCGTGGGTCGGCGAGCTGGTCTACACCGCCTTCTCCGGCAGCCACCAGGACGCCATCCGCAAGTGCCTCAAGAAGCAGCAGCCTGATGAGCCGTGGCAGGTCGCCTATCTGCCCATCGACCCGCAGGATCTGGGCCGCGATTTCCAGGCGGTGATCCGCGTCAACAGTCAGTCCGGCAAGGGTGGCATGGCCTTCCTGCTCGAGCGCGATCACGGCATCAGCCTGCCGCGCTGGATGAGCCTCGAGCTTGCGCCGCACGTGCAGAAGGCCAGCGAGCAGGTCAGTGGTGAGCTGTCCAGCGACCAGATTCGCGCGATTCTTGATACCAGCTTCAAGCGTGAGGCGCCGCTGAGCCTCAAGGGCTATCGTCTGGATCGCGAAGGGGCCGAGCAGCTCACCGCGACACTGGTCGATGACAAGGGCGAGCAGATCGCGCTGGCCGGCGAAGGCAACGGTGCCATCTCCGCCTTCATGGATGCCTGGCAGCGTCACACCGGTTCCACCGTCAGCGTGGTGGACTACGGTGAGCACGCCCTCGGCGAAGGCAGCGATGCCGTCGCGGTGGCCTTCGTGATGCTCAACCTGGATGGCAAGCGTGTCTGCGGCATGGCCGAGGATGGCGATACCGTGAGCGCGTCGCTCAAGGCCGTGCTGTCGGCGGTCAATCGCGGCCTGGAAAGCAGTGCACGCAGCGAAGCGGAACGTGCCGAGGAAGCCGGTCCGGTCGCTGTCTGACGACAACACGCCTCATGCGTGACTGATCAGGGGCTTTTTTGCCTCTCTCGAGACCCTCGCTCATCAGAGCGGGGGTCTTTGCGTTTCGCGGCAGGGCAGAAGTTGCCCGGCTGGCGCTCACGCCCGCCGTTGCTGGGCTGACGCGGGCAGGCTTGCGTGGAAAATACGTGTCATGCTCGCCAGGCCGCTATAGACTTTTGTCTGATGTTGACGGCTCAGTCAACATCCGGGCTTGCACCGGTGCCCACCCTGCGTATCATCGCTGCACCCGCATAATGATAACGATCTGGTGGCAGACCGGATTCGAGAACACAACAATTCCAAGCGGTGCAAAGGCAAACCCCCTGATTGAAGAGATAATGGATGCGTCCCCATCCCTGCTCTGATCGGGCATCGCCAGTGCACCTCTCGTTCAGGAGGTCCGCTAGAACAACCCACAACTACTCATCGGTATCGCATGATTCAACTTGATGCTATCACCACCCTGTTGCTGGCGGCGCTTGTCCTCGTCGTTGGCCATCTGATCGTCGAGCGCGTGCGCGTGCTGCGCGAATTCAATATCCCCGAGCCTGTGGTCGGCGGCCTCATCGCTACCATCATCGTCACCGGCCTGCGCGGCCTGGGTTACGAGTTCCAGTTCTTCGGCGGTCTCCAGACTCCCTTCATGTTGCTGTTCTTCGGCTCCGTTGGCCTGTCGGCAGACGTTCGCATGATTCGTGCCGGCGGCAGCAAGCTGGTGCTGTTCCTCGCGCTGGTCATCGGTCTGCTCATTCTGCAGAACCTGCTGGGTGTCGGTGTTGCCAGTCTGTTCGGTCTTGATCCGGTACTGGGTCTGCTTGGCGGTTCCATCACCATGTCCGGTGGCCACGGTACCGGCGCGGCATGGGCCAACGTCTTCGCCGACGAATATGGCATCAATGGCGCGATGGAAGTCGCGATGGCCTGTGCCACCTTCGGGTTGGTGTTCGGTTCCCTGATCGGTGGGCCGACGGCGCGTTTCCTGATCAATCGCATGAAGCGCGAAGGGCAGGACATCAACGCCCAGGTCAGCGATTCCGAATATGACGAGACGGAAGTCCAGCATCCGCTGAATACGTCCAATGCCCTGAAGACACTCTTCATGCTGCTGCTCGGGGTCGTCTGTGGCCAGCAGCTGCAGTCACTCACCTCGGGCACCGCCTTCTCGCTGCCGACCTTCGTGTGGGTGCTGTTCAGCTGTATCGTCATCGGCAACGTGGTGCGCGCCTTCGGTGACAAGCACCTCAATACCCACGCCGTGGATGTGCTGGGCAACATCAGCCTGTCCATCTTCCTGGCGCTGGCGCTGATGACGCTCAAGCTCTGGGATCTGGCCAACCTGGCACTGCCGATTCTGGCCATCCTGCTGGCACAGGTCGCGCTGGTGTTCCTCTACACCACCCAGGTCACCTTCCGCCTGATGGGCAAGAACTACGACGCAGCAGTCCTGGTCGCGGGTAACTGTGGTTTCGGCATGGGCGCCACGCCGACGGCGATCGCCAACATGCAGGCGGTCACGCAGCACCACGGGCCGTCGCGTCTGGCCTTCATCATCGTGCCGGTGGTGGGTGGTTTCCTGATCGATATCGCCAACTCGCTGATCATCAAGGGCTTCCTCGGCTTCTTCTGAACATGACAGCAGATGTCATGATGAGAAGTCGCAGAATCTGCCTGGCATGAACGACAACGCCGGACTCCATTGGAGTCCGGCGTTGTCGTTTCGGGGGCTGAAGTTTCAAGGACGGAAGCTTCAAGGGCTCAGGCTTCAAGGGCTCAGGCTTCCAGGGCTCAGGCTTCAAAGGCGGTGAGAAGCTCGTCAGGCGCTTGTGCTCTCGCCCTCGTTCTCACCTTCGCTCTCTTCCAGGCCCCGCGTCAGCAGCCTCATCTACACCCACAGTGCCACGATCAGGCCATAGGCCAGCAGGGTGACGACCACGGTACCGGCCAGGTTCAGGAAGAAGCCGGCGCGCATCATGGTCTGGATCTTGAGGTGGCCGGTGGCGAACACGATGGCGTTGGGCGGCGTCGCCACCGGCATCATGAAGGCACAGCTGGCCGCGATGGCTGCCGGCACGGTGATCAGCAGCGGATCGATGTCCAATGACAGCGCCAGTGCCCCCAGCAGCGGCAGGAAGGCAGCTGCCGTCGCGGTATTGGAGGTGACCTCGGTCAGGAAGATGATCACCACGACCACGATGGCGACCAGGCCGATGAGCGGCAGCACGCTGAACATCGACAGCTGGCCGGCGATCCACTCGGCGAGACCCGAGCTCTTGATCACGCCCGCCAGTGCCAGACCACCCCCGAACAGCAGCAACACGCCCCAGGGCAGGTCACGCGCGTCTTCCCACACCAGCAGGCGGCGGCCGCGTGAGGTGCCGGAGGGAATGGCGAACAGGCCCACGCCGATGGCCATGGCGATGCCGGTGTCCGACAGCCAGGCAAGGCCCATCTGGTTGATCAGCGGACGGAACATCCACAGCAGGGCAGCCACCAGGAAGGCGACGCCGACACGTTTCTCGGCGCTGCTCATGGCGCCCAGTGCCTTGAGTTCACGGCTGATCATCTCGCCGCTGTCTGCCGTCTCGGACTTGAAGGAGAAGGGCGTGCGCGTCAGCCACCACCAGGTGATGGCGCACATGGCGATGGCGACCGGCAGGCCGACGACCATCCACTGGGCGAAGCCGATCTCGATGCCTTGATCACTGGACAGGTAGCCTGCCAGCAGGGCATTGGGCGGCGTGCCGATCAGGGTCGCGATACCGCCGAGGCTGGCGGAATAGGCGATGCCCAGCAGCAGGGCGGCGGCGTAGCGCTTCAATTCCGGGTCATTGCTGTCGCGCTCATCCTGACCACTGGACATCAGGCTGACCACTGACATGCCGATGGGCAGCATCATGATGCTGGTGGCGGTGTTGGACACCCACATGCTGATGAAGCCGGTGGCGATCATGAAGCCGGCGATCTGGCGGCGCGGCGAGTGGCCGGCAAGCTTCAGCGTATGCAGGGCCACGCGGCGATGCAGGTCCCAGCGCTGCATGGCGATCCCGAGCAGGAAGCCACCGAGGAACAGGTAGATGGTCGGGTTGGCATAGGCGGCGGTGGTGCTCTTGATGTCGTCGATGCCAAGCGCCGGCACCAGCACGATGGGCAGCAGCGAGGTCACCGGAATCGGCAGGGCCTCGGTGGCCCACCAGGTGGCCATCAGCAGGGCAAGGCCGACGCAGAGCCAGGCGCTGTCCGGCATGTCACCCGGCGCTGGTGTCAGCCAGGTCAGCAGCAACAGGAGGGGTCCGAGTATCAGGCCGATGCGCGCCGCGAGTGGCGCTTGTGGCGGCGTAGTGGATTGATCAGCGACGTGATCGGGAGATTGCTCAGGCATGTCGACTCCAGAGAAGCCGGTCGGCGACTGGCTTCCTCATCATGGTGGTCATCGTGTTGTTGGTATGGGTCATGGTAGGTGATGGCGAGTTGTCGTGTTGGTGTTATTCATTACATGTCGCGCATGTATCCCCGGTCGGGGTGACGTGCACGACGTGTCATGTTGCCTGCCTTGTCAGAAAGCCGCTCGCGAGTCGATCAGCCGGGCGCTCAGGCGGCAAGGCGCGGCCATTGTCTCAGCATTGCGGCGCGGCTCAATAGCCTTCATTGCCTGTTTTGAAACTCCGGCAAGTGAAACCTTGACGCCGCGCAAGCGCGACGCTTGATCCGAGGTGCTCACACCTCGGGCCAGGCCCTGTGTGACGCCATCTTGCACGGGTCAGGTTGCTGTCTGGCGACAGACGCTGTCGTTGGCTGTGGACTTGTGAGCGCAAGGGCTGGAAGGTAGGGTTAGCAGCCATGAACAGGGCCAGCGCAGGACAACTGCGTGGCCCATTGTCGCGTTACTTTCACAAGGAAGATGATTGATGATTCTGGTCACGGGTGGTGCAGGCTACATCGGCTCTCATACGGTATTGGCGCTCATGGAGGCCGGCCATCAGGTGCTGGTGCTGGACAACCTGTCCAATGCCAGTGAAGCCTCTCTTGCGCGTGTGGCGACGCTTGCCGGACGCGAAGTGCCGTTCGTCGAAGGCGATATCCGCAACGGCGCGCTGCTCGACAGCCTGTTCGAGCGTCACGATATCGAGGCCGTGGTCCACTTCGCCGGGCTCAAGGCGGTCGGCGAGAGCGTCGCCAAGCCGCTGGCCTATTATGACAACAACGTCAACGGCACCCTGGTGCTGTGTGACGCCATGGCGCGTGCCGGCGTCAAGCGTATCGTGTTCTCTTCCTCCGCCACCGTGTATGGCGATCCGGCCTCCACGCCGATCCGTGAAGACTTCCCGACCTCCGCGACCAACCCCTATGGCCGCTCCAAGCTGATGGTCGAGGAAGTGCTGCGCGACCTGGCCGTCGCGGATGACAGCTGGCGCATCGCGCTGCTGCGCTACTTCAATCCGGTGGGCGCTCACGAGTCCGGCACCATCGGCGAAGACCCCAACGGCATTCCCAACAACCTGGTGCCGTATATCAGCCAGGTCGCCGTGGGTCGCCTCGAGGAACTGGCCGTGTTCGGTGATGACTACCCGACGCCGGATGGCACCGGGGTGCGCGACTACATCCACGTCGTCGACCTGGCCGATGGCCACCTCAAGGCGCTGGACTACCTGGCCGGTGATGCGCGGGATGGCGTTCACACCTACAACCTGGGCACCGGTACCGGCTACAGCGTGCTGGACATGGTCAAGGCGTTCGAGAAGGCCAGCGGTCGTCCGGTGCCGTATCGCATCGCACCGCGTCGTGCCGGTGATATCGCCGAGTGCTGGGCGGAGCCGGACAAGGCCTTCAGCGAGCTCAAGTGGAAGGCCGAGCTGGGTCTCGACCGCATGATGGCCGACAGCTGGCGTTGGCAGTCACGCAACCCCAACGGCTATCGCAGTGCCTGAAAACTGACACTGCAGGGTCAGTGCGCCGAAGTTGACCAAGCTTGAGTTGACCGAGCTTGAGTTGACCGAGCTTGAGTTGACCGAGATTGAGTTGACGGCGCTTGTGTGAAGACCTCTCGAAGCGGTCGCGGGCAGCATCCGCGGCCGCTTTTGCGTATGATGACGGCGGGCCGAAGGGCCCGTGTCGACTCCTTCGAATTCTCTGCGAGACCCCCATGACCCAGTCTGATGTCACCCTCGATCTTGAACTGCTGACGGCCATTGAACAGCTTTGCCGTGAAGCGGGGCAGGCGATACTCGCCGTTGCCCGTGGGGGAGAGCTCGGCACGCGTGCCAAGGCGGATGACAGCCCCGTCACGGCGGCGGATATGGCGGCGCATCATGTGCTGGTCGAGGGGCTGGCCCGCCTGACGCCGCAGATCCCGGTGCTCTCGGAGGAGAGTGACAAGGCCGATATCGCGGCGCGGCGTGACTGGCAGACCTTCTGGCTGGTCGACCCGCTGGATGGCACGCGTGAATTCGTCACCGGCAGCGGTGAATACACCGTCAACGTGGCGCTGATCCAGGGTTCGCGCAGCGTGCTGGGCGTGGTGGATGCGCCGGTACTGGAGACGACCTGGAGCGGGCTCGCCGGTGTGGGGGCTTTCCGGGAAGACGCCACCGGGCGTGTCGCGATCACGGTCAGTCCGGAGCCCGAGGTATTGAGAGTCGTGGCCAGCAAGTCACATCTCGATGCGCGTACGGCGGCGTTGATCGAGCGACTGGCACCGGTGGAGAACGTCAGCTGTGGCAGCTCGCTCAAGTTCTGTCGCATCGCGGAAGGCAATGCGGATCTCTATCCGCGCTACGCGCCGACCAGCGAGTGGGACACCGCGGCGGCCCAGGCCGTGCTGGAAGCGGCCGGCGGCCAGGTCTTCGATGCCGAGTCACTGCCCGCACAACCGCGTCGTCTGGACTACAACGCCCGCGATACGCTGGTGAATCCCTTCTTCATCGCCTGTGGCCAAGCGGATGGTCGCTGGCGCCAGGCGCTGGACGTCTGAGGGTGGCCGGGGCTCGACGGCTCGTGCATCCATTGGCCTGCGTGAGGGCTGAAGCGCTTATGTCATGGCGAGGACGCGCATGAAGGGCCTGCTGCAGCGCCTCGTCCGTCGCCTGTTTGCGCGCAGCGATCAGGCAAGCAAGCGGGCCGGGGTGATCTCCGCCATCACGCTGGCCCTGCTGGCGAGTCTGGTGCCGTTGATCTATCACGGCCTGCTCGAGGGCGGCCTGATCCTGTTCGGCAATCTGTTGCTGTGGCCGTGCCTGCTGGCGGCGCTGCATCGTCCGCACTGGCGTTGGCCGGCGCTGGGGCTGATGGCGGCGCTGGGCGTCAATCTCTCCGCAAGTGTGGTCAGCGCCGTCTATTACGATTCCCGCTATGGGCTGGCCTTCGCGCTCAGCTCGCTGGATACCAGTCGCAGCGAATCGATGGCGATGCTGTTCAAGTTCCCGCTGGCCCTGATCGTGCCGCTGGGGTTCTTCCTGCTGGCGCTGTCACTGGGCAATCGCTTCGGGGCGGGGCTGGCTCGCGCCCGGCTGGGTGGGCGCAGCGGAATCGCCTTCGTGCTCTGGATGCTGATGCTGCTGGCCGGCAGCTGGCAGTGGGGGCGGGCCAGCGTGCCGTTGGCCATCACGACGCTGTCGGTCTCGCCGGGCTGGAACCTGGCCACCACCTCGCATGCCTGGTGGGAGAAGGAGCGCTACAAGGCGCTGATGGCGGACGACTATGATTTCGGTGGCGTCTCGCGCAGCCCCGAGGTGTCGGATGACGCCGTCTTCGTCCTGATCATCGGCGAATCCCAGCGCCGCGATCAGCTGTCGCTGTATGGCTATTCCCGCGCCACGACGCCGAATCTCGATGCGCGTCGCGACGAGCTGGTGGTCTTCGATCAGGCCATCGCGCCGGCGCCACAGACCGTGCTGGCGGTACCGATGCTGGCCAGCCTGACCGACCCGCGGACCTTCTCGCCGCGCTACCTGGACGCCAATCTGATCTCGCTGGCCAATCAGGCCGGCTATCATACCGAGTGGCTGTCGCGCCAGGGGCTCGATATCACTTCCGAGCGCACCTGGATCACCGCCATCGCCCAGCGTGCCGATGTCGCTCGCACCATCATGACCGACTATGACGATGGCTTGCTGGATGCACTGGATGAGGCGCTGGCGCGCGATGTCGAGGGGCCGCGGCTGATCGTGCTGCATCTCTACGGCAGTCACCCGCCGGCCAGCCTGCAGTACCCGGATTCACTGCGCTATTTCCTGACCCCGGACAGCCGCTCACCGCTGACCGATGCCTACGATGACAGCATCCGCTTCACGGATCAGGTGATCGAGGGCGTCTTCCAGCGCCTGGAAGGGCGGCCCGCTGGCGTGCTCTATCTGTCGGACCACGGCCTCGAGCATGACCCGCTCAGTGACGCCTATGTGCATGGCGGTGATCGCCCCAGTCAGGCGCCGTACCGCATTCCGCTATGGCTGTGGCAGACGGGGCAGGCGCCCAATCCCGCGCGTGAGCTGACGCGCCTGCGCTCGCACGCCGATGAGCCTTTCGCCAGTTTTGACCTGCCCTATCTGGCCAGCGACTGGCTGGGCATCCGTTTCTCCGGTGACAAGCCGTGCCTGTCCCCCTGGGCGGTCTGCTATCAGCCGCGTGAGCGTCATCCGGTGCTGGACCAGCTGGGGCGATTGAACTTCTATGAAGCCCTGCCGTCGGACTTTCTTTCCCGACCTCTCGCGCCGGGTGCCGAAGAGCTCGAGGAAGCGGTCGAGGCGACCACCGAGCTGCTGGAGCGTCCGGAGTTCATGTCCGGGCAGGGCGCGAAACGCGACGGGCAAGCCCCACAACCGGATTCCCGCGTGACGCCGTCAGAGGAGTCGTCGGCGTTCACCTTGTCACCTGCTTCATTACCTTCAGAAACTCTCAAGGACTGACATGAAAATCACTGTCTTCGGAACAGGCTACGTAGGCCTGGTGACTGGCACCTGTCTGGCCGATGTCGGCCATGACGTGATCTGCATGGACGTTGATGCGGCCAAGATCGATGGCCTCAAGCAAGGCGAGATCCCCATCTTCGAGCCGGGGCTGGAGAGCATGGTGCTGCGCAATGTCGAGGCCGGCCGTCTCAACTTCACCACTGACGCCCGTCAGGCCGTCGAGCACGGTGTGCTGCAGTTCATCGCCGTGGGCACACCGCCGGACGAAGACGGCAGCGCCGACCTCAAGTACGTGCTTGCGGTGGCCGGCACCATTGGCGAGCACATGAATGACTACAAGGTCATCATCGACAAGTCCACCGTGCCGGTGGGCACGGCAGACCGCGTCACGGCGCGAGTCGCCGAAGTGCTTGCCGAGCGCGGCGAACGTGTCGACTTCGATGTCTGCTCCAACCCGGAATTTCTCAAGGAAGGCGCGGCGCTGGAGGACTTCACACGTGGCGCGCGCATCGTGGTCGGCACCGATTCCGAGAAGGTGCGTGAGCGCATGCGCGAATGCTACGCGCCCTACAACCGCAACCATGAAAAGCTGATGTTCATGGACGTGCGCGCCGCCGAGCTGACCAAGTACGCCGCCAACGCCATGCTGGCGACCAAGATCAGCTTCATGAACGAGATTTCCAACCTGGCCGAACGCCTGGGTGCGGACATCGAGGAGGTGCGTCGCGGCATCGGCAGTGACCCGCGTATCGGCTACCACTTCATCTATCCCGGTTGTGGTTATGGCGGTTCCTGCTTCCCGAAGGACGTCCAGGCACTGGCGCGTACTGCCAGTCAGGTCGGTTATGACGCCGAGCTGCTGACTGCGGTCGAGTCGGTCAACAAGCGCCAGAAGGTCACGCTGTTCGACAAGCTGTCGCGGGCCTTCGATGGTGATCTAAAGGGCAAGACCATTGCCGTCTGGGGTCTGGCCTTCAAGCCCAACACCGATGACATGCGCGATGCGCCGAGCCGCACGCTGATGGAAGCGCTGTGGGACGCTGGCGCGACCGTGCAGGCCTATGACCCGGAAGCGATGAAGGAATGCCGCCGCATCTACGGCGAGCGCGACGACCTGGTGCTGGTCGCGGACCGTCAGCAGGCGGTCAAGGGCGCCGATGCACTGGTGGTGTGCACCGAGTGGAAGGAATTCCGCACCCTGGAGGGCGAGTGGCTCAAGGCACAGCTCGGCTTCCCTGTGGTGGTCGATGGTCGAAACCTGTTCGAGCCTGCCGCCATGAAGGCCGCCGGCCTGATGTACTACGCGGTCGGTCGCGGTGACTCCATGCGCCGCGTGCAGGAGGCGTCGTGAGCACTGGTGCAGGCAAGCTGGCCGCGATCGCCATTCGTCAGGTCGAGAAGAATACCGGTGCCAGCCGCAATGCCTTCGAGCAGGCGGATGCGTTGCGCGCGCTGGGCTATCGCGTGGTGATTCTCGCCGAGCGCGGCAAGCCTGAACTGGCTCGCGCCCATGGCGCGGAGCTGGTGCGCCTGTGGCGGTGGCCCTTCAAGGGGGCATATCGACGTTTCTGGTTCAATCGCCGTGTTCAGGCCTGGGCCAGCCGTCATGCGCCCGACCTGCTGATCAGTCATGGTGACTGCGAAAGCCCGGATACCGTCTATCTGCACAATTGCGTGCACCTTGCCTCGCAGTGCATCCATGGCCGTGAGCTGCCTCGCGACCACGAAGTGGCGGCGATTCATGATCACGTGCTCAAGGGTGGCAAGTTCCGTCAGGTCGCGGTCAATTCGCGCATGATGGGCGAGGACCTGATGGCGCGCTACGGTATCGCGCCTGAGCGGATCGAGATCAGCTACCCGGGCTATGACCCGGTGCAATTCACGGTCGAGCGCGCGCGCGCAGGGCGCACCGCCCAGCGTGAGGCATTGGGTGTGGCCGAGGATGAGCTGCTGGTCGGTCTGGTGTCATCCGGCAACTTCACCAAGCGCAACGTGGCCGGGTTCGTGGCGATGGCGGCGCTGATGGAGCAGGCCTCACCGGGCCGCTATCGCTTCCTGGTGGTAGGCAAGGATGATGCCGCGCCTTACCAGCAGCAGGCCAGGGAGGCGGGCATCGCCGAGCGCATGATCTGGCGCTCGACCATTCCCGAGGTCGAGACGCTCTATGGTGCGCTGGACCTGTTCGTGATGCCGGCCCATATCGAGGAGTTCGGGCGTGTCGCGCTGGAGGCGATGGCCTGTGGTGCGCCGGTGCTGCTCAATGCGCGGGTTGGCTCGGCTGAGCTGCTCGATGACCACCCTGAGCTGGTCATGGCGGCAGAGTCCACGCCACAGCAGTGGGCCGAGCGCTGCACCCATCTGCTCGAGAGCGACACGCAGGCGCTGAGCGCTGCGCTGGCCAGTCTGGCACGCAATTACTCGCATCAGGCGCAGAATCTCAAGCTCAAGGCCAGCTTCGAGGCCTTGATGGCGGGGCGGTGAAGATCTGCGCTGACAGATTGATCGTTCGCGTGCCGGACGAAGCATGAGTGCGACAGAGAAAAGCGTGCAAGAGTGAATGACGCGACTGGCCCCGTATCCCTGATGCGGGGCCTTTTGTTGACGCAAGGGGTGGGCGAGGGCGGGCTGCGTGGTCATCGGTCGCAGTGCCCCGCCTTGGGTGTCGCGTGTGCAGTCCCTATACTCATGGCTTGTTTACCGCAGGAGAAAGGCATGTCCCTGACTATCAGCATCATTCTGGCCGTCATCGCGATCATCATCATCGCGGGATTGGCGTTCTATGCCCTCAAGCTGCGCCGCGAGGTCAAGGTGCGTGAGGCGCGTCGTGAGCAAGAGCTCATCCAGGCGCGCGCCAACTGTCTGGAAAGCCTCGAAGCCATCGCACGCGCCATGCAGGCCGGGCAGGTCGACATGGTGGAAGGCGGTCTGCGCTGCAAGGTGTTGATCGAGATTCTCGATACCAGTCTGGCCGAAGATGACGTGCTCTCGGTCTTCGGTGTCCTGCATGGGCGGGTATCACACCTGCACACCCATTCGGCGCGCAAGGAGCTGTCGCCCCGTGAACGCCTTGCCGAAGACAAGGAGCGCATCGCCGTCGAGGAAGCGCTGGCGGAGCCGCTGCAGCTGGCGGCGAGTCGCGTGCTGAGCAACATGGAGTTCTGGCATCAGCATTACCTGGGGCGCAAGCGTCCCGCTTCGCCAGCAGATCTGGGGCAGGCCATCTGATGAGTCTTCACGAGGCAGGCATGAACACGACACTTTCCTTGCTGGGCACGCCGCTGGCCGAGCTGCGTCACGCGCTGCACCGTTCACCGGAACTCTCCGGACAGGAAGCCGCCACGGCGGCCTGCATCGCCGGCTGGATGCAGGAGGCTGGCGCCGAGGTGGTCAGCGGGCTGGGTGGGCATGGTCTGGCCGCCATCTTCCGCGGCGCCGAGCCAGGCCCGCGCGTCATGCTGCGCTGTGAGCTGGATGCTCTGCCCATCGATGAGGCGCCGCGCGGCGACTGGTCCTCCTGTCATCCGCATGTCGGGCACCTGTGCGGCCATGACGGCCACATGAGCTGGATGCTGGGCGTGGCGCAGCGCCTGGCGGCATCTCCGGTCGCCAGGGGCGAGGTGGTATTGCTGTTCCAGCCCGCCGAGGAAACCGGTGAAGGCGCGCGCGCCGTCGTGCGCAGCAAGGCCTTTGCCGCGCTCAAGCCGGACTATCTCTATTCGTGCCACAACTTGCCGGGGCGCCCCCTTGGGGAAGTCAGCGTGCGCGACCATGCCTTCACCTGCGCCTCACGCGGCATGATCGTGCGGCTTTCCGGGCTCTGTGCACATGCAGCCCACCCGGAAAATGGTCGCAGCCCGGCGATGGCCATGTGTCGCATCATGCAAGGCCTGTCGCGTCTGCCGTTGCAATTTGCCGATGAGACCGGACTTGCGATGGTGACCCTGATTCATGCGCGCCTGGGCGAGGTCGCGTTCGGCACCTCTCCGGGCGACGCCGAGGTGATGGTCACCCTGCGCACCGAGAGCGATGACATGATGAAGGCGCTGGCCGAAGCGGCGGTCTCACTGGCGCGCAGCGAGGCGGAAGAAGACCGTCTGGGCATCGATGTGGACTGGTGTGACACCTTCGATGCGACCTGGAATTCGCCTGAGGCGAACGACATGATTCGCCGCGTGGCGCGACAGCAAGGGCTTGATTGCGTGGAACTTCCTCAGGCACATCGCTGGTCCGAGGACTTTGGTGTGCTGGCACGTGACTGCCATGCCGCCATGTTCACATTTGGCGCAGGTGAGGAAATGCCGGGGCTTCACCACCCCGATTACGATTTTCCTGATACGCTGTTGGCGCCCGGCGTCGAGATTTTCGAGGGGCTGGTGCGCCAGCACCTTGGAAGAGAGTAAAACAGGGGTTTTACAGCGTCGCCAATCTGATACAGTTAGTGTCAAAGTATTTCGACGTTGCAAAAAACACTGTTTTCCTTCAACGTATGCCTGAGGATCGGTACCGTTTTCAAGGGAAACAGACCCGATCAGAGCTGGAAGGACGCACCTGCATGTGCTTTCTTCTTAAAGGAAGATTTGAATAAAATTCCTTTCATCGTAACGAGTTCGGCTCTTATACTGAGTCGATACGTAACACCCTCGTTACATATTGCGCTGTGTTAAGAAGGAGTCTTACATGAAAAGATCTACGACTGGCCTGGTTCTGGGTTCTGCATTGGTTGTTGGCCTGTCTGGCTGCGCAAGCTCTGCTTCCCAGTCTTCATCTGCTGAGAAGCCCTGGTACAGCCAGCCGTTCGTCTGCGGTCTGGCCGGTGGCTTGATCGGTGGCGGGATTGGTTACGGCGTCTCTGGCGACAGCGACGAAGACACCGGCGCTTCTCTGGGTGCTGTCGGCGGCGCGACTGCCGGTGCACTGCTGTGTGCTGACGATGCTCCGAAGTCCATGGACGACGATGGCGACGGCGTGCCGAACGACCGTGACGAATGCCCGGGGACTCCGGCAGGCGTCGCTGTTGATGCGAAAGGCTGCCCGCTGGACACCGACGGTGACGGCGTTGCTGACTACAAGGACCAGTGCCCGGGTACTCCGGCCGGCGTCACTGTTGACGCGAAAGGCTGTCCGCTCGATTCCGACGGTGACGGCGTGCCGGACTACCAGGACCAGTGCCCGAACACCCCGGCTGGCGCCAAGGTCAATGCCCTGGGCTGTGTCGCTGACCTCGTCCTGCGTGACGTGAACTTCGAGTTCGACTCCGCCAAGCTGACTGCCAACGCCGAGAAAGTGCTGAACGGTGTGGCGGCCAAGCTGGTCTCCAACGAGAACGTCCGCGTTCGCGTCGAAGGTCACACTGACTCCGTGGGTTCTGACTCCTACAACAAGCAGCTGTCCCAGAAGCGTGCTGACTCCGTGAAGGCCTACCTGGCTTCCGAAGGTGTTGGCGCCAACCGTATCCAGACTGTGGGTTACGGTGAAGAGCAGCCGGTCGCCAGCAACGATACCGCTGCAGGCCGTGCCGAAAACCGTCGTGTCGAGCTTGCTGAAGTCAAGTAAGTCGAACGCGGTAAGCTGAATCAGACGGGGCGCCTCAGGGCGCCCCGTCTGCGTTCGTGTCGTGCATGGCCTCCAGTGGCTCAAGCGTATCTTTACGACTTTTGAACGGGCTGCTAAGGTCTTGCCTCGTTCATGTTCCCGCGTTATGTGTCCACACCCTGACTGGTCGCTCGATCATCATGGGGCAGTGGGCGGCGCCCCAGGCATTGTAGGCCGGGGTCAGTAGCGTGAGGGGCGTGATCGTCATTGCCCCCATTTCGAGCCGACGCCCCGCGTTCGGCCAAATTCGCTTCACGTGACCCTTGGTAAGGGCCACCACTGAACGCAAGGAATTCTTCATGCCTATCGTTACTCTGCCTGACGGCAGCCAGCGTACCTTCGATACCCCGATTTCCGTGATGCAGCTGGCCGAGTCCATCGGTCCCGGTCTTGCCAAGGCCTGTGTGGCCGGCAAGATCAATGGCGTCGAGGTCGATGCCGCTGACATGATCACCGAAGACGCCAACGTCGCCATTCTCACGGCGCGTGATGCGGAAGGCCTGGACGTGATTCGTCACTCCTGCGCGCACCTGATCGGTCATGCCGTCAAGCAGCTCTACCCGGAGGCCAAGATGGCCATCGGCCCGGTCATTGATGACGGCTTCTATTACGACATCGACTTTGGCCGCTCGGTCACCCCGGAAGATCTCGAGACCATCGAGAAGCGCATGAAGCAGCTGATCGACAGCGAGTACGATGTGGTGCGTGAGTATGTCTCGCGTGACCAGGCCATGGCCGCTTTCGAGAAGCGCGATGAGCCGTACAAGCAGGAGATCATCGAGGGCATCGGCGAAGGCGATACCATCCGCCTTTACCACCACGAAGAATACACCGACATGTGCCGCGGCCCGCACGTGCCGAATACCCGTCACCTCAAGCACTTCCAGCTGCTCAAGCTGGCCGGTGCCTACTGGCGTGGTGATTCCACCAAGCCGATGCTGACCCGCATCTATGGCACCGCCTGGCCAGACAAGAAGCAGCTTAAGGCCTACCTCAAGCGTCTCGAGGAAGCCGAGAAGCGCGATCACCGCAAGCTGGCCAAGAAGCTGGACCTCTTCCATATGCAGGAAGAAGCGCCGGGCATGGTGTTCTGGCACCCGAATGGCTGGACCATGTATCAGGTGCTCGAGCAGTACATGCGTCGTATCCAGCGTGCCAATGGCTACCAGGAGATCAAGACGCCGCAGGTGGTCGATCTTTCGCTGTGGAAGAAGTCCGGGCACTGGGGGCATTACAACGAGCTGATGTTCACCACCGAGTCCGAGAAGCGTGAGTACGCGGTCAAGCCGATGAACTGCCCGTGTCACGTCCAGGTCTTCAATCAGGGCCTGAAGAGCTACCGTGACCTGCCGCTGCGTCTGGCCGAGTTCGGCTCCTGCCACCGCAACGAGCCGTCCGGCTCTCTGCATGGTCTGATGCGTGTGCGTGGCTTCACCCAGGATGACGCCCACATCTTCTGTACCGAGAATCAGGTCGAGTCCGAGGCCGAGGACTTCATCCGTCTGACACTGGAAGTCTACCGTCAGTTCGGCTTCGAAGACGTCGAACTGAAGCTCTCCACCCGTCCGGAATCCTTCATCGGTGAGCCGGAAGCGTGGGACAAGGCCGAAGCCGGCCTGCAGGCAGCACTGGATGCGACTGGCCTGCCGTGGGAGCTGCAGCCGGGTGAGGGTGCCTTCTATGGACCAAAGATTGAATTCTCTCTGCGAGATTGTCTGAATCGTGTCTGGCAGTGTGGTACTCTACAGCTCGACTTCAATCTGCCTGAGCGTCTCAGTGCCCAGTTTGTCGATGAAAGTGGAGAGCGTCGCATGCCGGTCATGTTGCACCGCGCGATTCTCGGCTCCTTCGAGCGCTTCCTCGGCATCCTGATCGAGCACCACGCAGGCGCGATGCCATTCTGGCTCGCCCCGGAGCAGGTTGTCGTAATGAATATCACGGATTCCCAGGCAGAATATGCCAAGGATCTGGTCTCCCGCCTCGAGAAACATGACATCCGTGTCAAAGCAGACTTGAGGAACGAGAAGATCGGCTTTAAAATCCGTGAGCATACTCTGCAGAAGGTTCCTTACCTCATCGTCGTTGGCGACAAGGAAGTGGAAGCTGATGCAGTAGCTGTCAGAACCCGTTCCGGTGAAGACCTCGGCACCATGAAAGTTTCAGAATTCATGGAACGCCTGAAGGAAGAACAGGTCTGACAGTAACGAATTTCAGCCAAACGGAGACGCAACGATCAAGCGGAATAATCAGCGCGGACGCCCCCAGGAAAAGCGGGCTCCCATCAATGACCGTATTCGTGCGGACGAAGTCCGCCTCATCGACGCAGATGGCGAGCAGGTTGGCGTAGTGTCAACCAAAGATGCGCTTGTCAAGGCCGAAGAGGCAGGGCTCGACCTCGTCCAGATTTCCAATGCCGACCCCATCGTCTGCAAGATCATGGATTACGGCAAGTTTCTTTTCGACGAGAAGAAACAGAAGAATCTGCAGAAGAAGAAGCAGAAACAGATCCAGGTCAAGGAAGTCAAATTCCGTCCTGGTACCGATGAAGGCGATTATCAGGTCAAGCTACGCAACCTGACTCGCTTCATCGAAGGCGGAGACAAGGGTAAGGTAACCTTGCGCTTCCGTGGTCGCGAAATGGCGCACCAGGACATCGGCCGCAAGCTGATGGAACGGATCGCCGGCGATCTCTCGGAGCTCGTGACCGTCGAGTCCTTCCCGAAAATGGAAGGCCGTCAGATGATCATGATTCTCGCGCCGAAAAAGAAGTGATCCATAGGCAGTAAAACGGACACATCAGGGTCACGCCTGCGGGCGTGGCTCTTTTTGTCGGCCCTGGATTTTCTCAAGAAACCGAGCGGAGTTAATACTCATGCCGAAGATCAAGACTAACCGCGGCGCTGCCAAGCGCTTCAAGAAGACTGCCAACGGCTTCAAGCACAAGCAGTCCTTCCGTAGCCACATCCTGACCAAGAAGTCGACCAAGCGTAAGCGTCAGCTGCGTGGCATGAAGCAGGTTCACGCTGCAGACAAGGCGCTGATCCAGCGCATGCTGCCGAACCTGTAAGCCGTCCTTACCTCGGTCCAACTTTCTTAATATCAGGAGTACGCTATGTCCCGCGTCAAGCGTGGCGTCGTCGCACGTCGCCGTCACAAGAAGATCATGAAGCAGGCCAAGGGTTACTACGGAGCGCGTTCACGCGTCTTCCGCGTAGCCAAGCAGGCTGTCATCAAGGCCGGCCAGTACGCTTACCGTGACCGTCGTGTCCGCAAGCGTCAGTTCCGTGCCCTGTGGATCGCGCGTATCAACGCTGCGGCCCGCATCAATGGCATGTCCTACAGCCGCTTCATCGCTGGCCTGAAGAAGGCCAATATCGAGATCGACCGCAAGGTCCTCGCCGATATCGCGGTTCACGAAAAAGCTGCCTTTGCTGCCATCGTCGAGAAGGCCAAGGCTGCTCAGTAAGTGACCGGATCAGATGTCGCCCAGACCCGGCGAGCCGCTCATGTGGCGAACCGGGCCGTGACTGTCGAATGCTTGCATTGGACAACTCAGGCGGTATCGAGATGACGTGTTACGTCACAGGGGAAGAGCAGCCGCTCTTCCCCTGTTTTTGTTTGGCCTGCCGTCAGGGAACCGGCGGTGGGTCAGCAGCGACATGAACGGGATTGGCCGCGTTGTGGGCCGGTCTCTGGCAAGGGCGCGATCGTCTGTGTGACTCACCGCAGGCGGAGCGCTCTCCCTGCCGACCTTCGGGTCGGCGCGACTTCCATTGGTGGCGGACATTGCCGCGCCAGTGACTCAAGCGATCGGAGCTGAACGGATGGAACATCTTTCCACCCTGGTGGACGAAGCACGCACCGCGATCCAGGCGGCCGAAGACGTCCAGACCCTCGACGAGGTACGGGTACGTTTTCTCGGCAAGAAGGGCGAGATCACCGCACTGCTCAAGGGCCTCGGCAAGCTGTCCCCCGAAGAGCGTCCCAAGGCCGGTGAGACCATCAACGAAGCCAAGCAGCTGCTGAGTGGCGAGTTGGATGCACGTCGCAATACGCTGGAAACGGCGGCGCTCAATGCGCGTCTTGCCGCCGAGCGCGTCGATGTGACCCTGCCGGGCCGTGGTGAGCCGGTAGGCGGCCTGCACCCGGTCACCCGCACGCTTGAGCGTATCGAAAGCTTCTTCTCGCACATCGGTTACGGTGTCGCTGAAGGGCCGGAAATCGAAGATGACCATCACAACTTCGAAGCGCTGAACATCCCGTCGCATCACCCGGCGCGCGCGATGCATGACACCTTCTATTTCGATGCCACGCGTCTTCTGCGCACTCACACCTCACCGGTGCAGGTACGCAGCATGAAGGCCAGTGAGCCGCCGCTGCGCATCGTCTGCCCGGGCCGCGTCTATCGCTGCGACTCCGATCTGACCCATACCCCGATGTTCCACCAGGTCGAGGGTCTGCTGGTCGACGAGAATGTCAGCTTCGCCGACCTGAAGGGCACCGTCGAAGAGTTCCTGCATGCCTTCTTCGAGCGTGATGACCTGGAAGTGCGCTTCCGTCCGTCCTACTTCCCGTTCACCGAACCGTCCGCTGAAGTCGATATCCAGTGCGTGATGTGTGCCGGTGACGGCTGTCGTGTCTGCTCCCACACCGGCTGGCTCGAGGTGATGGGGTGCGGCATGGTGCACCCGGAAGTCTTCCGTCACTCCGGTATCGATAGCGAGCGCTTCCGCGGCTTCGCCTTCGGCATGGGCGCGGAGCGTCTGGCGATGCTGCGTTACGGCGTCAACGACCTGCGGTTGTTCTTCGAGAACGACCTGCGTTTCCTTCGCCAGTTCAGCTAGACACTCATTCACGTATCGCGCCTTGAGGGCGTGA
This sequence comes from Cobetia amphilecti, assembly GCF_020217465.1. GTDB lineage: Bacteria > Pseudomonadota > Gammaproteobacteria > Pseudomonadales > Halomonadaceae > Cobetia > Cobetia amphilecti. Next base: position 2,882,665 of record NZ_CP084115.1, on the reverse strand, counting down.
ACTTACGGAACAGGACAGCAAGATGAAATTTTCCGAACAGTGGCTGCGTGAGTGGGTGTCGCCGGAACTGAACACCCAGCAGCTTGCCGATCAGGTCACCATGGCCGGTTTGGAAGTCGATGGTATCGAACCGGTCGCCGGTGAGTTCACCGGTGTGGTCGTGGCCGAGGTCAAGGACAAGCAACCGCACCCGGAGGCTGATCGCCTCAATGTCTGCCAGGTGGATGATGGCAGTGGTGCACTGGTGCAGGTCGTCTGTGGCGCGCCGAATGTCGCCGCTGGCCAGAAGGTGCTCTTCGCTCAGGTCGGCGCCAAGCTGCCGGGCGACTTCAAGATTCGCAAGGCCAAGCTGCGCGGTGTCGAATCCCGCGGCATGATCTGCGGTGCCTCCGAGCTGGGTCTGGAAGCCGAAGCCTCCGACGGCATCATGGTGCTGGCCGCGGACGCGCCGGTGGGCCGCGATGCACGTGACTTCCTGAATCTTGACGACAACGCCATCGAGGTCGATCTGACCCCGAACCGCGGCGACTGCCTGAGCGTCAAGGGTCTGGCGCGTGAAGTCGGCGTGCTCAACCGTCTCGCCGTCACTGCGCCGGGCATCGAGCCGGTCGCCGCCCAGATCGACGACACCTTCCCGGTCACCGTCAGCGCGCCAGAGGCGTGCCCGCGCTATCTGGGACGTGTCGTGCGTGACGTCAATGTCGCCGCGACCTCGCCGCTGTGGCTCGAGGAGCGTCTGCGTCGCAGTGGCATCCGCAGCATCGACCCCGTCGTCGACGTCACCAACTACGTGCTGCTCGAACTCGGCCAGCCGATGCACGCCTTCGATCTGGCACGCTTGAACGGCGGCATCGAGGTGCGCATGGCAGCCGCTGAAGAGCCGCTGACGCTGCTCGACGGTCAGGAAGTCGCGCTGCGTGACGACACCCTGGTCATCGCCGACGAGAAGGGCCCGCTGGCCATCGCCGGTGTGATGGGTGGCGAAGGCAGTGGCGTGAATGCCGAGACGCGCGACATCTTCTTCGAGTCGGCCTTCTTCGCGCCGTTGAGCGTCGCTGGCAAGGCGCGCAGCTACGGCCTGCACACCGACAGCTCGCATCGTTTCGAGCGTGGTGTGGACGCGCAGCTGCAGCGTGATGCCATCGAGCGCGCGACAGCCCTGCTGCTCGAGATCACCGGCGGCAAGCCGGGCCCGATCATCGAGGTCGCCAGCGACGCAGCGCTGCCCAAGGCCGCCGTCGTCAGCCTGAGCGGCGCCAGTGTCGAGCGCACGCTGGGCATGGCGCTGCCGGATGACGAAATCGTCGAGATTCTCGAGCGTCTGGGCATGCAGGTCGCCGCGAATGGCGATAGCCAATGGCAGGTGACGGTGCCGAGCTGGCGTTTCGATGTCAGCATCGAGGCTGACCTGATCGAAGAGCTGGCGCGCATCCACGGCTACAACAATCTGCCGGTCAGCCGTCCGAACGCGCGTCTGGCACCGGCCGTGGCCAATGAGACCACCCAGCCGCTGACCAGCCTGCGTCGTCAGCTGGTGGCGCGGGGCTATCAGGAAGCGATCAGCTACAGCTTCGTCGCCCCTGAGCTGCAGAAGACGCTGGACCCGCAAGGGGTGGCACCGGCACTGGCCAACCCGATTTCCAGCGACATGGCCGTGATGCGCAGCTCGCTGCTGCCGGGGCTGGTCAAGGCGCTGAGCCACAACCTCAATCGTCAGCAGTCGCGCGTGCGCCTGTTCGAGACCGGGCTTGTGTTCCGCGGCGAGCTGGACTCCCTCGAGCAGACGCCGATGATCGGCGGCCTGATCACTGGTGCCCGTCTGCCGGAAGGCTGGAATGGCGGTCGTGACAAGGTCGACTTCTTCGACCTCAAGGGCGATGTCGAGGCACTGCTGGCACTGGGCGGCAATCTGGATGCCTGGCGCTTCGAAGCCGCCGAGCATCCGGCACTGCACCCGGGTCAGTGCGCTCAGCTGTTCTTCAATGGCGAGCCGGCGGGCTGGATGGGTGCCCTGCACCCGGCGGCGCGCGCCGAGCTTGGCCTGAAGGTCGAGGTGTTCGTGTTCGAGATCACGCTGGCCTCTGCCTGTGCGGGTCGTCTGCCGCGCTTCGCGCCGCTCTCCAGGTATCCGGAAGTGCGTCGTGACCTGGCCTTCGTGGTCGAAGAGGGCGTTCACGTGCAGTCGCTGCTCGACGCCATCCGCTCGCAAGCCGGTGAATGGCTGACGGACCTGCGCCTGTTTGACGTCTATCAGGGCCAGGGGGTAGCCGATGGTCACAAGTCGCTCGCCCTGGGCTTGACCTGGCAGCATCCTTCGCGCACGCTGAATGATGAGGAAATCAATCAGTTAGTCGATGCGATCGTCACCGATGGCCACACACGTTTCGGGGCGGCGCTGAGAGCATGAGTCGCCACTTGAACGAGGGAGCGGACATGGGAGCGTTGACCAAGGCGGAACTTGCCGAGCATCTGCACGCAGAACTCGGCATGTCCAAGCGCGAAGCCAAGTCGATGGTAGAGGTATTCTTCGACGAGATTCGCGGTTGCCTGCGGGAAAATGAACAGGTGAAGCTGTCCGGTTTCGGCAACTTCGATCTACGTGACAAGCGCGAACGTCCGGGGCGCAATCCCAAGACAGGCGAGGAGATTCCGATCTCCGCGCGTCGTGTGGTGACATTCCGCCCAGGTCAGAAGCTCAAGGCCCGAGTGGATGAGTACGACGGCGAGACGCACGCACATCAGCGTCTTGAAGAGCATGATGACCACGATGATCATGATGATGATCACTGAGGTCATTGCCTGACCTCACCCGCCGCTCCCTGAGCGGGTGACCATGCTCACGAAAGCCCCGACGCCCAGCGTCGGGGCTTTCGTCGTTCTGAGGCATCGTTTGTTGTGTGCCATCAGCCGTGCGCCATCAGCCGATCGAGAGCTCGGTGCGCGCATAGCTGATGCCGGGGCGGCTGCGGGTCGCCAGCAGGTAGCCGAGGGCGAGTGGTCCGGTGCGGCCCAGCAGCATGGTCGCGATGATCAGCAATTGCCCGCCGGGCGAGAGCTCGGGCGTCAGGCCGTGGCTCAGGCCGACGGTGCCGAAGGCCGAGACGGTCTCGAAGGCCAGCGACAGGAAGGCGTGGTCCGGGTCGGTGATGGTCAGGCCGAACAGCATGCTGAAGATCAGCAGCATCGCCGCCAGTGCCACGGCGATCGACTTGAAGACGGTGTCATCGCCGATGCGGCGGCCGTGCAGGGTGGGGGAGGGCTCGCTGCGCAGAAAGGCGCGCGTGGTCAGCAGCAACACCACGAAGGTGGTCAGCTTGATGCCGCTGGCCGTCGAGCCGCTGCCGCCGCCGATGAACATTAGCGCCATGGTCCACAGGGTCGAGGCTTGTGTCATCTCGGCGGAATCGATGACGCTGAACCCGGCGGTGCGCGGCGTGGTGGCCATGAAGGCGGCGGCGAGCAGGCGTTCGCCATGACTGGCCATGGCGCCCAGCGTGCCGGGGTTGCGCCATTCAAGCGCCAGTATCACCACCAGGCTCAGCAGGTTGAGTGCCACGGTGGCCTCAATCACCAGGCGTGTCTGCACCGAGAAGCGTGACGGCTGCAGCAATACGCGCCAGCCATGTTGGCGGCGCCGCTCGCGCAGCTCGCCGATGACGGCAAAGCCGATGCCGCCGGTCATGAACAGGATGCCGATCACGCCGCTGGTCAGGGGGTTGGCCGCCTCGCGCATCAGGCTGTCCGGCCACAGGGTGAAGCCGGCATTGTTGAAGGCCGAGACCGAGTGGAAGAGGCTCAGCCAGAGGCCCTCCTGCCAGCCGTACTCGGGCACCCAGTCCAATGACAGCAAGGAGGCGCCTGCCAGCTCGAGCGTCAGCGCAAAGGCGGTGATGATCTTGAGCAGGCGGCCTATCTCGCGTGAGCTGCTGCGATTGAGCGCCTCGCGCAGCAGGCTGGTCTGGTGCATTGGCAGGCGCTGGCCCAGCATCACCAGCGAGAGGGCGGCGATGGTCATGAAGCCGAGTCCACCGAGCTGGATCAGTATCAGCACGACGGTCTGGCCTGCGAGGGTGAAGTCGCTGAGCGGAGTGACGGAGAGGCCGGTGACCGTGACGGCAGAGGTCGCGGTGAACAGCGCCGACAGCCAGCTCAGCCCTTGCTGGTGCATGCCGGGCAGTTTCAGCAGGCAGGCGCCCAGCATGCCGAGGCCCAGAAAGCCGCTCAGCAGTATCTCCGGCGGCGACAGATGGATGATGGGCCCGCGTGGGCTGCGGGTCAGGGGGCGGAGATAGCGCCGGTAGCGCTGCCTCATAGATGTGCTCCCAGCTTGCGCAGCGCGCTCAGCTCGCCGATCAGGACCAGATGGTCACCGGCGGCCAGTCGCGTGCTGCCGTAGGGTTGGCGGTCGAGGGTCTTGCCCTTGCGCAGGGCGATCACGCTGATGTCGTCATCGATGGGCAGCTGATCGAGCTGCTGGCAGTCATCGCCCAGTCGTGCACTGACCTCCAGTTCGACCACGAATTGGTGATCGCCGAGATGGATGAAGTCGACCATGGCATGGTAGGCGAGGCTTTCCGCCACGCGCACGCCCAGGTCGTACTCCGGATGCACGATGTGATCGACACCCAGACGACTGAGCAGCTTGTGGTGCGCATCCGAGGTGGCCTTGACCCACAGCTCCCTGGCGCCGAGCTCCTTGGCCAGCAGCGCGCAGATCAGGCTCTGTTCCATCGAGTCGGCCAGATCGATCAAGACGGCGTCGTACTGCTCAAGCCCCAGCTCCTGCAGGGCATGTTCATCGGTGGGGTCCGCGATCACGGCTTGATTGAGCAGGTCTGCCACGGCATTGAGGCGCTTCTCATCGGCATCCACGCCGAGCACTTCATGGTCATGGCGCCTGAGCTCCCGCGCGACGGTGCTGCCGAAATAGCCCAGTCCGATAACCGCGAATTGACGATGCATGACGACTCCTTGTCTGCGCTGCTGGGTGAGACCAGACGCTCTTTGTCCCGACGCTTTCTGGCCAGGCACTCTCAGGCCCAACCCTCTCTAGCCCAGCACTCTCTAGCCAGAGCGTTCTGGTCGGCGTCTCTTGCATGAGCCTACTCCAGTGATGCGGTGATGTCGGGTCCTTTTGCGGCGCCGTGCGTCTCGGGTGAGGGCGCTTGCCAGCCCCTAGCGGCAGTTATCGTTTCAAATGTTACCAATTTGAAGCATCTAATGTAGAGTGATTGCCGTCGTGTGGTGATGGCGTTTTCGCAGAGGAATTCTGAGGGAATCGTGGTGATTTTCGATGGGAATCGCGGACGAACCTGCTTCATATCAGTAAAATGGTCTGTGTGAGCACCCAAGACGGCCAGGCGTTGCGTCGATCACCACTGGCTCACAACAATAACTCGTAAGGTATTCCATGACGGCAAGACAGCAACCCAAGAATCTCTGGATCAGTCGCTGGGGCTTCATCCTTGCAGCTACCGGTTCCGCGGTAGGGCTGGGCAATATCTGGAAGTTTCCCTATATCACCGGTGAGTACGGCGGTGGCGCCTTCGTGCTGGTGTATCTGGCCTGCATTCTCGCCGTGGGCGTGCCCGTGATGATGGCGGAGATCGCCTTCGGGCGGCGCGGGCGCGGCAGCCCCATCGAGGCGATTGCCAATCTGGCGCGTGAAGCGGGGGCCAGTCCGTTGTGGAAGGTCTTCGGCTGGATCGCGATGCTGGCCGGCTTCATGATCCTGTCGTTCTATGTCGTGGTGGCGGGGTGGTCGTTCAGTTACCTGTGGAAGATGGCCAGTGGCGCGCTGTCCGGACACAGCGTCGCGGAGCTGGGCACCATCTTCGAGGCCGGCAACGCCAACCCCTGGGCGCTGGGTGGCTGGGCCACGCTGGTGACGGTGGTGACGATGCTGATCGTCGGGCGCGGGGTGCAGGAAGGCGTCGAGAAGAGCGTGCGCTGGATGATGCCGGGCATGGTGATCATGCTGCTGATCATGATCGGCTATGCCCTGACCTCGGGCAATTTCTCGGCAGGCTTCCACTTCCTGTTCGATTTCGATGTCACGCGCTTGAGCAGTGAAGGGGTGCTGGCCGCGCTGGGGCATGCCTTCTTTACCCTGTCGCTGGCCTCCGGCGCCATCCTCACCTACGGCTCCTACCTGCCGTCGGGCACTTCCATCGCCCGCACCACCTTCACGGTGGCAATCGCCGATACCCTGGTGGCACTGATGGCGGGGCTGGCGATCTTCCCGATCATCTTCGCCAATGGCATGGACCCGTCCTCCGGGCCGGGGCTGATCTTCATGAGTCTGCCGGTGGCCTTCAATCAGATGCCCTTCGGGCAGCTGTTCGGGGTGCTGTTCTTCGCCATGCTCTCGATCGCCGCCCTGACCTCCGCCATCTCGATGATCGAGGCGACCGTCGCCTGGCTGAGCGAGAACCGCAACATGAGCCGCACCAAGGCCTCGTGGCTGGCCGGCAGCGTGCTGTGGCTGGTGGCGATGTTCGCGATGCTGTCGTTCAATCTCGGTGCGGACTGGACGCTGGCCGGCAAGCACTTCTTCGACTGGCTCGATTACCTGACCTCGCGCTGGATGATGCCGATCGGTGGCATCGCCATGGCGCTGCTGGCCGGGTTTGTCTTCAAGAGCAGCATGCTGCGTGATGAGTTGAATCTGAGCGATGCCGGCTATCGTCTGTGGCTGTTCATGATTCGTTATGTCAGCCCGGTCTGCATCCTGGCGATCTTCGTCGATGCCCTGGGCGTCGCAGAGCTGTCATTCGACGACTGGCCGTATTTCGTGGCCGTCATCCTAGCAGCCTGTCTCGTGGGCGAGCTGCTCTCGCCGCGCCTGCGCGAGCGTGCCGTCGAGCAGGGCTGATATGATCGCTGGCGTCAGTTCGATAGCGCCAGCCCGCTAGTCATCAAAGCGGCATGAAAAAGCCCCCTGCAGCGCGCTGCAGGGGGCTTTTCGTTCTGATGTCTGTGGCCTGTCTGTCTGCTGGTATCTGTGTGCCAGCTGGCGCCGTTACTCGCCTTCCAGGCCAGTTATCGGCTTGACCGTGCCCCAGTGGCGGCACTTCGGACATTGCCAGAGCAGCATCGAGGCTTCGAAGCCGCAGCGATGACAGCGATGGCGAGGACGCGCCTGGATCAGTTGCTGGGTATGACGCTTGAGCAGATTGAAACGCTCGGTCTCGCGCTCATCGGCATCCAGCAGGTAGAGATCAAGCAGGTAGTCCACGCCGCGCAGGCTGGGGTGACGATGCAGTTGCTCGCTGGCGAAGCTGGCAGCGGCCTCGACGCCCTCGCGGCGCTCGATCAATTGCGCAAGGCTGATGACCGTCGTGGTGTAGGGCGCGCGCTCGACTTCCTGATGCAACAGGCGCACCAGGCCACTCTCGTCATCCAGCATGCGAAAGGCGTTGCCCAATGGCTCGAGGATGATGGGGGTGAAGCCGGTGTCCTGACGCGGAATGCGCTGCAGCAGGCGGATGCACTGCTTGTAGTTGGCATGATCGAACTCGATCTCGGCCAGCATCCAGTTGGCGCGTACGCATTTCTCGTCGGTGGAGAGCGCCTGCTTGAGGCGCTTGCGGGCCATCGCCTGGCTGCCTTCGGCGATATCCAGCGCGGCCAGTTCGCAGTGCCAGTGGGCCGCCGCGCGGCGGATGCCGCCTTCCTGGCGCAGAATGGCGTGGGCGACTTCGAGTGCGGCCTCCCATTCGCGTTCCCGCTCGAGGAGGTCGATCAACAGGCGGCGGCCGGCACGCCGATGGCTGTCGTGCTGCGCTTGCTTGAGGAGGGTTTCCAGCAGCTTCTCGGCGCGGTCATAGACACCGCTGCGCATGAAGTCGCGGGCCAGTTCCAGCTGGACGCGCTCGCCCTGTTCGCTATCCAGGGCAGGGCGGGCCAGCAGGTTCTGGTGAATCTTGACGGCACGATCGACTTCGCCGCGACTGCGATAGAGATTGCCCAGCGCGATGTGGGTATCGACGGTGTCGCTGTTGACTTCCAGGGCCTGAACGAAGGTTTCGATGGCACGATCAGGCTGCTCGTTGAGCAGATGATTGAGGCCGACGAAGTAGTCGCGGGACAGGGTGGCAGGAGCCGGTGCTTGTTCATCGGGGCGACGATCACGCCGCCCCAGCCAGAATCCGATGGCGATGGCCGCCATCAGCAATCCCAGCAATATCAGATCAGGCATTTATGCCACTTCCTTGATCTCCTGGATGCGCAGTTGGTCCAGTTCCTTGCGTTGCTGCTGGTTGCGACGCTGGGCACGGGTCAACAGCGTGCGCAGGCGCAGGTACATACCCGTCATCGCGACCATGCCAAGCACGACGCCGACGGCCAGCGAGAACAGCAGCCACATGGAAAGGGACGCAGCAGGCAGCTCTACCCAGATGAGGTCGAGGGGCACGGCTTGCTGGTTGTGAACGGCAAAGAGAATACCGACCAGCAGGACGATCAGCAGGATCACGGCCAGAACGAGACCTTTTAGCCAACGCATAACGGTTTCCTTGTCATGAAATGCAGTCGTGAATCATCTGGGAGCGAGTGTATCACTGCCCATCGCGCGAGTCTTGGCGGCGACGCCGTGAGGTGGGTGGCTGTCGTCTCTGGCATGACGGCTTGAGCAGATGTCGGCCGGCGCTGAGCCAGCCGGCCCCGTCACGCCGGGTCTTCCTCTGCGGGCAGCGCTGTCAGTCAGTCGCGCCGTCATCTTTGGCACTGTCATCAGTCGCGCTGTCGTCAATACCCCAGGGCGCGACTGGCATCGACCTGCTCGCGCAGCTCCTTGCCGGGCTTGAAGTGGGGGACGAACTTGCCATCCAGGTCCACCGGCTCACCGGTCTTGGGGTTGCGCCCCAGTCGTGGCTCACGGTAGTGCAGCGAGAAGCTGCCGAAACCGCGAATCTCGACGCGACCGCCGTGGGCCAGGGCGTCTGTCACATCATCGAGGATGATGCGAACCGCGGCCTCTACATCCTTGAGCGACAACTCAGGCTGTCGCATGGCTATCTGTTCGATCAGCTCGGACTTGGTCATCGGATCTCTCCATGCCTGCACCTTTCTCGCGAAAGGCGTTCGTGATGCGGCAGCCGGGCGACCTCTTGTCACCGGACAGGCACACGCATCCTTGTGATTGTTATCTCCTCAGCATAATGGGCAAATCCTGAGAAAACAACGCACTAGGGACATCATTGCCGATCACGGCACGGATTGCCAATTCCTGCCCGAGCAACGGGTCAACGGATGCCGCTGGCGCCCCCCTCGGGTATACTGCGCGCATTGATGTGACGACTGAGGTTCAGGCAATGGAAGATGTGATTCGCAAGCGGCTTCATTGGCATTCGCGTCGCGGCATGTGGGAGCTCGATCTGCTGCTGCTGCCGTTTCTGGAGCAGCGTTTCGACGCCTTGAGCGAAGACGACAAGGCGCTCTATGTGCAGCTGCTGGCCGAAGAGGACCAGGACCTCTTCGTGTGGCTGATGAAGCGCGACCCGTGCGGCAATGCCGAGTACCAGCGCCTGATCAACATGGTGATCGCCAATGCCGAGAATGGCGAGCGCGATCAGTTCAAGGGCCTCTAGACAGGCGTTCGCGACCCACGCCAGCCTGCGCGTCGGGCTGTTGGCGGCGAGTCTCGCCTTGTGGGTCTGGCTTGCCGAGCTGGCGACTGGCCAGTTCGTTGTCAGTACCTGGTGGACCTGTCAGTGGCAATATCTACGCAATGCCCTGCCTTTCGAGGCGGGGCATTGTGCGTTTGAGGGGCTCGCTCAGCTGCCGGATAGCGTCATGGCGCTGCTGAGCGTGATGGGGCTGGGCTGGCTGCTGCAGGCTGGAGAGCTGGTGTCGTGGTGGCGCCAGGCTCGGCGGCGCCTCAAGGACCCCGAGGCGCGAGTCTGGCTGGCCCTGGGGGGCAGCCTCTGCGCCGATGCGGCGCTTGCCAGCGGTGGCCAGGCGCCAGTGCCGGAGAACGAGGCTGAAGCTGAGACCGAAGCAGAGAGCGAAGCCGAGACCGAAGCCAGCGATACCCCGACTGCGTCAGAGGCGCGCCATCGTCACCCGGAGATGCAGCTCTGCTGGTGGTGGGCCGATGGTGCCTCACGCAGCTGGCAGCCCGTCAACGTGCGCTGCCTGTGGTGCTCACCACGTCTGCTGGGGCTCGAGATCTCGCCGCAGGGCTTCGGACCACAGGGGGTGGGGCCACAGGGGATGGAGCTACAGGGCTTGAGAGCGCAGGACGCGGGCCAGCAGCAGCACCTGAAAACCCAGCGGGTATGGCTGTGGCCGGATAGCGCCTCCAGCGAAGAACTTCACCAGCTGCGCCTGTGGTTGCTGTGGCCGCCCTTGCCGCATGGTTTGCCGCGTCAGCCGCCGCCATTGGAGACCCTGCGGCGCGTCGCTGCCCAAGGAGCCCACCCACGCTGAACCGCTCAGGTCGCGGCAGCGAAGGCCGAGAGCCGAATGACGCTATCGCGGGCGCGTGGCGCCGGCATCGGGAAGTCGCGGATGAAGTGCAGTCCACGTGACTCATGGCGTTGATGGGCGCACAGCAGCAGCAGCGGTGCCAGTGTCAGGGCCTGATAGAGCGCAAGGTGATCGAGCCCTGCCCGCGGCGCTGAAGCTTGCCTGTGCTGCTCGGCCTCCGCCGTTTGCCCCGCCTCCAGCGAGACCCACTGTGCTATCTGCTGCAACGCCTCCCTCAGGCCGTGCTGGCTGCGCTCTATCCCCGCCTGCAGACTCATCAGCTGGCGCAAGCTTTGCAGGCGCGTGCGCGCCTCGTCGGCGCTCAGGCGCATCACGCAGCGCCAGATCTGACCATTGTCGGCAAGCTGTGTGAGCAGGGTGGCGTGCTGCGGCATCAGCGAGTCGAGCGTGCTGATCAGACGTGGCTCGTCTGCGCGGCGCGGCTGCCCAAGTGCTTCACCACAGGCGCGCGCCTGCACCAGGCACTCGAGCAACGAGTTGCTGGCCATGCGATTGGCGCCGTGCAGGCCCGTGCAGGCGACTTCGCCGATGGCCCACAGCCCGGGCAGGTCGCTGGCGCCATCCAGTCCGGTGGCGATGCCGCCGCAGCTGTAGTGGGCGGCAGGGACGACGGGAATCGGTGCATGACGAATATCGATCCCGCGTGCCAGGCAGTGCTCGGCGATGGTCGGGAAGTGGTGCTCGATGGCCTCGGCCCCCAGCGCGCTGATATCCAGACAGACATGCTCGAGGCCGTGCGTGCGCATCTCGGCGAGGATGGCACGTGCCACGACATCACGCGGCGCCAGCTCCAGGCGCGGGTCATGATCGGCCATGAAGCGATGCCCCTCCGGGCGCAGCAGCAGTCCCCCTTCGCCCCGTACCGCCTCGGAGATCAGAAAGGGCGTGCCATCGGGGTCATACAGGCAGGTGGGATGAAACTGCTGGAACTCCAGGTTCATCAGGCTGGCGCCGGCGCGGGTCGCCATCGCCATGCCATCACCGACGCTGGCGCTCGGGCTGGTGGCGTGGGCGAACAGGCCGCTGGCACCGCCGGTAGCCAGTACCAGGTCATTGGCTGCCAGCCATTGGCGCTGGCCTGTACCATCCATCACCCATAGACCACTGGCGCGGCCGGCGTTGACCGCGATGTCGACGGCCAGCAGGTCTTCGAGAATCTCGATGTTCGGGTGGGCTTCGACGTGGGCGCTGAGCGTATCGAGCAGCGCTCGCCCGGTGGCGTCGGCGGCGTGGATGATGCGGCGGCGACCATGCCCGCCTTCACGGGTGAGGTGGAAGGGGTAGCTGGCGTCGGCGTCGGCCGGGGTGAAGGGCACGCCAAGCGCGATCAGCCATTCGATGGCCTCCCGCGAGTGACCGACGGTGAAGCGCACCGCGCGCTCGTTGCACAGGCCATCGCCGGCAATCAGGGTGTCGGCGACATGGGATTCCACATCGTCCTCGGGCGCCAGCACGGCCGCGATACCGCCCTGCGCCCAGCGGCTGGCGCCCTGGGCCTCACGCGCCGGACGCAACAGCGTGACGCGGCGGGGACGCGGGCCGGGGGGCAGGCGATTGGCGAGGCTGAGTGCCAGGGTCAAACCTGCCGCGCCGCCACCGACGATCAGCACGTCATGCTGGCTTGCGGGAGTCACTCCGGATACTGAGTTCATGTGTCTTTCCTGGCAGTCTCATTGCCGGCCGAGTCCGGCTGGTGCCTGTCGTGGCGGTCTGGCTCATCGCTGCTGTTGTCACTGATGCTGTCATCACTCGCCGGCGCTTTGCTGGCAGGCGCTTTGCCGACAGAGGAGTCATGCTCGCCAGCGCTGTTCTCGCGCCTGGTGGGGGCTGCCGTATCGCCCGGTGTCGGGTCTTCCGGCAGGAACAGGCGGCGGGCATCACTGATCAGGCCATGGCCCGGCAGACGGCGTTGCAGGCGCTGGCTCGGCAGACGCTCCAGCAAGGCCAGACGCTCGCCCAAGGCTTCGGTCAGGCGTGCCAGCTCGCGGTTGAGCCACAGGTAGCCTGCCGGGCTGAACAGCGCGCGGCCGTTGCGGCTCTCGACATTGCGGACATCGGCATAGCGTTGCAGGTCAAAGGGCGTCACCGTCAGTTCGATGCTCTGGCCGGTGCGCACCTGAAAGGCCAGGGTGCCAAGCGCGCGGGCCAGACGATGCTGGGCATCGCGCAGGCCATCCAGCCCCTCGATGAATTCATGCCCCTCGCGGGTGTTCCAGTGGGTTTCCTGCAGCAGTTCGATGGTCGAGATCATGCGGCGCTCGAAGGACAGGATTTCCTCGATGTCGGCACGATTGATGCGGCCTTCCTGAGCGACGGCATCGACCAGCCCGCGCTGCTTGACCAGCTGTGCCGAGGTGGCACGCACCAGCGCGAGCCCCTCATTGACGCCCTCACGCTCGGCCTTGGTATGGCCGTGGTAGAGGCGTGCCAGCTTGTCGAGGTTGTCAGCCAGCAGGAAGCGGAAGACATCTGTCGCCTTCTGGGGCAGCAGCACCATGCTGACCACGATGCTGATCAGGGTGCCCAGCACCACATTGAAGACGCGCCACAGCCCGATGCCGAGATCATGATTGCCATCACCGATCACCATCAGCAGCGTGACGCAGAACAGCAGCGAGCTGTAGCCATAGCGATTGCTGAAGGTGGCATTCAGTGCCAGGGCGATGCCGACGATGCTCCAGAAGGGCACCACGCCGGGCAGCGGCTCGGCGACCAGAATCAGGATCAGGCCCCACAGGCCGCCAAGCAGCGTGCCGACCAGACGTTGCCAGCCCTTGTCGATGACACCGCCGACGTGGGGCAGGTTGCCCATGACCATCACGGTACTGACCAATGCCCAGGAACTGTGCGGCAGGCTGAACAGTTCGATGATGGAAAAGCACAGCGTCAGGGCGACGGTCACGCGCAGGATATGCAGGCGCTGGCGGTGCAGATAGGTGAAGTAAGGGTTGTGCGAGAACCATTTCATGATGCGATCTCCCCTCCGGCAGGCACGAGGAAGTGAGGGATGGTGCGCACCGCACACACGGCGGGTTTCAGCAGCGAAGAGGTGGACATCAGGTTCGCGGTCATTCCGTCGACAGGATTCAAGAGGCGTGGCCAAGGGGGCCATGACCATGGTGGAAGCGCTGCACAGTGTAACCGACCCCTCAAGGTCGTCCCAGAGGCTTTCAGGCCCTTGCGGCGCACTGTGACGCTGCGCCCTTGCTCTGCGAATGCTACTGATGGCGCTCAGGGCAGAGACCGGAGGGCGGTCATGAGAGCCCGCTCAAGAGAGATCGAGCAAGAGAGGGGAGGTAAGAGAAACAGGCAACGAGAGATGCGTACAGAGAGCGCGCGATCAAAGGGAAAGATCGAAAAATGGCGATCATTATTGATAATCACTCTCATCAAGCGGCTTGATTGGTATCCTGTGCGTCCCCAAGTGATCATCAGGGGATCGAAGCTGGCGATCAGGTCATCGATCACGTTATTGCCAGCCGCCCATCAGTGACGCCAGCCAGGTGCGACGTCATATGCAACAGCACAGGGAGACAAGCATGAGCAGCCAGACCCGCCGTGAACGCGACAGCATGGGTGAACTCGAAGTGCCGGCCAGCGCACTCTATGGCGCCCAGACTCAGCGAGCGGTCGACAACTTCCCCGTCAGCGGCCAGCCGTTACCTGCTGCCTTCATTCGCGCCGTGGCGCGTATCAAGCTGGCCGCGGCCGAGGTCAACCGTGACCTGGAGCTGCTGGATGACGTGCGTGCCGAGGCGATCATCAAGGCGGCGCGTCAGATCATCGACGGCGAACATGCCGATCAATTCCCGGTCGATGTCTTCCAGACCGGTTCCGGCACCTCGACCAACATGAATGTCAACGAGGTGCTGACGCAGCTTGCCAATCAGCATCTGGGCGACAAGGACGTGACCGTCGGCGCCAATGACCACGTCAACATGGGCCAGTCGAGCAATGATGTCATCCCGACGGCGATCCATCTGTCCGCTGTCATCGCTGTCTCGGACACCCTGTTGCCGGCGCTGCGCCATCTGCATGAGGTGATCGCTCGCAAGGCCTCTGAGGTGGACGATGTCGTCAAGACCGGCCGCACTCACCTGATGGATGCGATGCCGATTCGCATGAGTCAGGAGCTGGGCGCTTGGCAGGCGCAGGTCGGGCAGGCCATCGAGCGTATCGAGCAGGTGCTGCCGCGCCTCGAGCGCCTCGCCCAGGGCGGCACCGCCGTCGGCAGTGGCATAAACGCGCATCCGGAATTCGCCGAGCGCATCGCCGACCGCCTCTCGCACCAGACCGGTCATGCCTTCCGTCCCGCCGAGAGCTTCTTCGCGGCGCTGTCCTCCCAGGACACGGCAGTCGAGCTCTCCGGCCATCTGCGTACCTACGCCGTGGCGATGATGAAGATCAGCAACGACCTGCGCTGGATGAATTCCGGCCCGCTGGCAGGGCTGGGCGAGATCGAGCTTGAGGCCCTGCAGCCGGGTAGCTCCATCATGCCGGGCAAGGTCAATCCGGTGATTCCCGAGGCGGCCGCCCAGGTGGCGGCGCAGGTGATGGGCAATGACGCCACCATCGGCATCGCCGGGCAGAGCGGCAACTTCCAGCTCAATGTCATGCTGCCGCTGATCGCCAACAACCTGCTGTCCTCGATCACGCTGAGTGCCAATGTCAGCCGCCTGCTGGCGGACAAGGCCATTGCCACCTTCAACGTGCGTCAGGACAACATCGAGGCACCGCTGGCCAAGAATCCGATTCTGGTCACGGCGCTCAATCCGGTGATCGGTTACAACGAGGCGGCGCGAGTGGCCAAGGTGGCCTATCAGGCCGGGCGTCCGATTCTGGATGTGGCCGAGGAAGAGACTGAGCTGTCACGCGAGGAGCTGGAGCGTCTGCTCGATCCGGCCAAGCTGACGGCGGGCGGTATCCAGTAAGTCGTCAATACATGACCTAAAATTCCGCCTGTCCCTGAACGAAAAGCCCGCCCCTCCGGCAAGGAGGGGCGGGCTTTCTTTTGCTGCTGGCTCAGCCGGTTTTCATCAGGCGGCGCGTGCCAGCAGGCGTTCCTTGAGATAGTCGCCGATGCGCGTCTTCTGCTCATCGCTCAGGCGCAGCGTCAGCTTGGTGCGGCGCCAGACGACATCCTGCACCTCACGCGCCCATTCGTGCTCGACCAGGTAGTCGATCTCGGCGGCGCTCAGGCCGGCGCCGAAGTCCTCGCCCAGCTCCGCCTCGCTCTTCTTGCCGTCGAGGAAGTGCAGGCACAGGCTGCCGTAGCTTGAGGCGAAGCGTCGGGCGCGTGCTTCGCCGAGGAACGGGTAGTCGCGCTGCAGCTGGCGGGTGAAGGCTGCGCGGCTCTCGATATCGCCACCGGGCAGGGCCTTCTCGTGGGTCCACGGCTCGCCCATGCTCGGCAGCAGCGGCTTGAGGTCTTCGAGTGCGGATTCGGCCAGCTTGCGATAGGTGGTGATCTTGCCGCCGAAGATGGACAGCATCGGTGCGCCGCTGTCATCCAGATGCAGGGTGTAATCACGCGTCATCGCGGACGGGTCTGCCGACTCATCGTCGCACAGCGGGCGCACGCCGGAGAAGGTCGAGACCACGTCTTCGCGGCTCAGCTTGCGCTTGAAGTGATGGTTGACCACCTCGAGCATGTAGTCGGTCTCATCGCTGGAGCAGGCCACCTCGGAGGGGTCGCCCTTGTAGCGCACGTCGGTGGTGCCGATCAGGCTGAAGTCTTCCTGATAGGGCAGCACGAAGACGATGCGCTTGTCCTTGTTCTGCAGGATGAAGGCGCGGTCATCGGTGTTGATGCGCGGCACGATCAGGTGGCTGCCCTGGATCATGCGGATGCCGTAGCGCGGCGTGCGCTCGGTGGCGCCCTTGATGAAGGACTCCACCCACGGGCCTGCCGCATTCACCAGGGTGCGTGCGCGGCGGATGAAGGTCTCGCCGCTGCTGACATCTTCAAGCGTCAGCTCCCAGTGGCCCTCGACATCACGGGCGCCGACACAGCGGGTGCCCGTCATGATCTCGGCGCCTTGCTCGCGCGCCTGCAGCGCATTGGTGATGACCAGGCGGGCATCATCGACCCAGCAATCCGAGTATTCGAAGCCCTGGTTGATCTCGCTGACCAGCGGGCTCTGCTCGCCGAACTTGAGGCCCTTGGAGGCTGGCAGGGTCTCGCGCTTGCCGATGTGGTCATACAGGAACAGGCCCGCGCGAATCATCCACGCCGGACGCAGATGCGGCTGGTGCGGCAGGATGAAGCGCAGCGGCCAGATGATATGCGGCGCCTTCTTGAGCAGTACCTCGCGCTCCTGCAGGGCTTCGCGCACCAGCCGGAATTCGTAGTGCTCCAGATAGCGCAGGCCGCCGTGGATCAGCTTGCTGCTGGCGGAGGAGGTCGCGCTGGCGAGGTCGTTCTGCTCGCACAGGGCCACGCTCAGGCCACGGCCGCTGGCATCGTTGGCGATACCGGCACCATTGATGCCGCCGCCGATGATGAAGAGGTCAAGAAGTGCATCGTTGTCGCGGGACATGGGCTGCTCCTGCTCGTGCCCGGCGCTACCGGGTGGGGCGAATGAGTCTGCACCGGCAAGGTGCGCGATAATAGGTTTTCGAAAGTGAACATAGCTTAGCAAAAGTCGAACATCAAGGGGATTCTTCTGCGCTGATGGCTTTCGAAAGTGATCATTTGGGCGAGTCTCTGGCAACTGAGGATTGCCTGATATTCAACCTGTTGTCTTGCCTGTGTTTTTTCTCAGTCTCTGATCATGGCGTGACATTTTCATGAAGCGCCTGGCTGTCATGTTGCCGCGCGTGCGGCGCAGATGGTGCCCGCAGAGACTGATCAAGCGTCATGACACGATATACGGAGACGAAGCGGTGCCGCTGGGCAGAGCACAGTCAGCAGCTGGGTAGCTTTCGTGATATGCGAGGTTCATCGGAGGAAAGGGGGCGAGGAGGAAAGGAGGAAAGGAGCCGAGGAATAAGGGGGCGAGAGCCGGGCCAGGCCGCACGTCGGCGTGTTGCCTGGCCCCTTGGTTGCGCGATGACCTGATTATGAGATGAGTCGGTTGCGAGACGACTCGTCGGCTGGATGGCGCGGCCTGGTGCTCAAGCGTCGCCAGTCTCGCCCGACGACTCGTCACCGGCGACATGCAGCGCGACCTCGTGCTGACGCATCAGGGTCAGGATGCTTTCCGGGGGCTGGATATCGGTGAAGAGCGCATCCAGCTGGCTCAGGTTGCCCTGACGCACGACCGCATTGCGCTGGAACTTGGAGTGATCCGCGATCAGGAAGACCTGGCGTGAGTTGTGGATGATCGCCTGGGCGACTCGCACTTCCTGATAGTCGAATTCCAGCAGCGAGCCATCTTCATCGATACCGCTGATGCCGATGATGCCGAAGTCGACCTTGAACTGGTTGATGAAGTCGATGGTGGCCTCGCCGATGATGCCGCCATCGCGGGAGCGCACCATGCCGCCGGCCACGATGACATTGAAATCCTCCTTGTGCTGGAGGATGGCCGCCACGTTCAGGTTGTTGGTGATGACCTCAAGCCCGTGGTGATCACATAGCGCCTCGGCCACCATCTCGTTGCTGGTACCGATGTTGATGAACAGCGAGGCGTGGTCGGGAATCTGCCTGGCCAAGGCCGCCGCCATGCGCCGCTTGGCGCCCAGGTTCAATGTCTTGCGGGTGCTGTAGGCGGTGCTGACGGTACTGGACTCAAGCCCCGCGCCCCCGTGCACGCGTTTGAGCGCGCCGGCCTCGGATAGCTGATTGAGGTCGCGACGAATAGTCTGTGGCGTGACCTCGAAGTGACTGGCCAGCTGCTCGATGGAGGCATATCCCTGACGCGTGATCAGTTCGACAATGGCGCGATGGCGCTTTGGCTGCATCATCCTGCTCTCTTGTTGTCAGCGGCTGCGAAACGTGAGTTCACTTCATGTCAGG
Source organism: Cobetia amphilecti (assembly GCF_020217465.1). GTDB lineage: Bacteria > Pseudomonadota > Gammaproteobacteria > Pseudomonadales > Halomonadaceae > Cobetia > Cobetia amphilecti. The sequence goes on along the minus strand of NZ_CP084115.1, from coordinate 2,864,214 downwards.
AAGCGCGCATCACGGTTGCCGTTGGGGAGTGGGGTCGTCCAGTGTGGGTACATCCTAATCCAACAGGGGGGCGTCAGTGCAATTTGACGAATGGCGTCAAGGTGTTGCGAAGCTGCAACAGGCCATGTCGGCGCATTGGGCATGAGACCAAGGTACAATGATATTGATTGGTAATACGTTTGTGATAGCGCGCATTTGGCGCTAACGTTTGCAGCGATATTCGAAGACGAACATTTCGTGTTCGGTTGTGATGGTTCAAGAGGAAGTGTTCTCGCTGCGCCTGCCAAGCGCGAAGAGGACAAAGCCAACCCGCTTTCTCCTGTCGCCCTCACATGATACCCGAGCCAATATAGTGAAGTACCGCAGTCTCCGCTGACGTGTACTCTCAGAAGCAGCCTCGAAGCCAAGGACAGTCATAATGTCTAGCCCCAAGCCAGAGAAAGACTCTCGCGTCGATGGACCCACGCGCATTCTCGCGATCGACCAAGGTACCACCAGCTCCCGCGCCATCCTGTTCGATCGTGAAGGGACGGTGACAGGTCTGGCCCAGGAAGAATTCCCGCAGCATTTCCCGGACAGCGGGTGGGTCGAGCACAACGTCGATGATATCTGGGGGTCGGTGAAGCGCACCGTGCGTCAGTCGCTGATCAACACCAATGTCGGCGCCGAGCAGGTGGCCGCCATCGGGATCACCAACCAGCGTGAGACCACCATCGTCTGGGACCGCGAGACCGGCGTGCCGGTCTACAACGCCATCGTCTGGCAGGACCGCCGCACCCACGAGTACTGTCGTGAGCTTTCCGATGCCGGTCATGGTGACATGATCCAGCAGAAGACCGGTCTGCTGATCGACCCGTATTTCTCCGCGACCAAGCTGCGCTGGATTCTCGAGAACGTCGAAGGCGTTCGCGCACGTGCCGAGAAGGGCGAGCTGGCCTTCGGTACCGTCGACAGCTATCTGATCTGGAAGCTGACCGCTGGCAAGCGTCACGTCACCGATGCCACCAACGCCTCGCGTACTTGCCTGTTCAACATCGTCGATCAGTGCTGGGACAGCGAGTTGCTGGAGCTGTTCGGTATCCCGGAAAGCCTGCTGCCGGAAGTGCTGGATTCCAGTGATGATTTCGGCACCACCGACCCGCAGCTGTTCGGTGCGGCGATGCCGATTCGCGGTGTGGCCGGCGATCAGCAGGCGGCGCTGGTCGGTCAGGCCTGCTTCACGCCCGGCATGAGCAAGAGCACCTATGGCACTGGCTGCTTCATGATCATGAACACCGGCGAGAAGATGGAGCTGTCCCGCAATCGTCTGCTTACCACGGTGGGCTATCGCCTCAATGGCAAGCCGACCTATGCCATGGAAGGTAGCATCTTCGTGGCGGGCGCAACCGTGCAGTGGCTGCGTGATGGCCTGAAGCTGTTTTCTGATGCCTCCGAGACCGAACCGCTGGCGCGTGCGGCCAAGGCCGACCACGGCGTCTACATGGTGCCGGCCTTCACCGGCCTGGGAGCACCGCACTGGGACCCGCAGGCGCGTGGCGCGATTCTGGGGCTGACCCGTGGCACCGGCATCACCGATATCGTGGCGGCCGGCCTGCAGTCGGTGTGCTATCAGACGCGTGACCTGCAGGAGTGCATGCTGGATGACGTGGCCATCAACTGCGCGAATCTGCGCGTGGATGGCGGCATGGTCAGCAACAACTGGGTGATGCAGTTCCTGTCTGACATGCTGGGCGTGAAGGTGGATCGTCCGCGCGTGCTGGAAACCACGGCGCTGGGCGTCGCGTATCTGGCTGGCCTGCATATCGGCTGGTATGAAAGCCTGGATGAGATCAGCGAGCTGTGGCATTGCGAGCGTACCTTCGCGCCGGAAATGGCGGAAGAGCAGCGTGAGCGCCTCTACGCCGGCTGGCTGGAAGCGGTGGAAAGAGTGAAAAGCGACGGAGGCCACTGAGCATGTGGACCGATGTCATGACAGGCGAGTTTCTCGGCTGTCTGTTCCTTATCCTGTTCGGCGGTGGCGTGGTCGCCAATGTGGTGTTGTCTGACACCAAGGGCAATGGTTCCGGCTGGATCGTGATCACCACCGGCTGGGGCTTTGCCGTGATGATCGGCGTATTCGTGGCCGTCTCGACCGGCTCGCCCCAGGCAGACCTCAATCCGGCGGTGACGCTGGCCAAGTATCTGCTCGGGGTACATGCCACCCTCATGGATGTGGCGCGGCATGTCATCGCGCAGATGCTGGGTTGTTTCGCCGGTGCCGTGATGGTGTGGCTGGCCTATCTGCCGCACTGGAAGCGCACCAGCGATGCTGGCCTCAAGCGGGCGGTGTTCTGCACCGACCCGGCAGTCGAGTGTCGCCTGGGCAACATGCTCAGCGAAGTGATCGGTACCGTGGTGCTGATCTTCGGTATCGGCGCCATCGTCGGTTCCGGCACCATCAGCGCTGGCCTGCTGCCGTATCTGGTCGGCATGCTGGTATGGGCCATCGGCCTCTCGCTGGGTGGCGCGACAGGTTATGCCATCAATCCGGCACGTGATCTGGGCCCGCGTATCGCGCACTCCTTGTTGCCGATCCACGGCAAGGGCGCCTCCGGCTGGGGGTATGCCTGGGTACCGATCGCCGGCCCCCTGGCGGGTGCCTTGATCGCGGCCTCCATGTGGCATCTGCTGCTGTAACAAATCCTTGCCGCAATCCGCTGGAGCAGCCCCCTGCACCTGTGGCACTGTAGCCTGACTTCGCCCCGTCCCTCGACGGGGCGAAGTCATTTCGGGTCTCCGCCTTTTCTCGCCATCCCCCGGCGATAGCACCACTCCATCGTCATGGGGCGCGTTCGTGCGGGCGAGAGGTGGCGGTAGACGACTGACAGGGGGGCAAGTGGCGGAGGTCATCAAGATGTGGACTGACGTCATGACGGGCGAGTTTCTGGGCACCACCTTCATGATTCTGCTGGGAGGTGGCGTGGTCGCCAATGCGATGCTCAGGGGCACCAAGGGAGCGGGTTCCAGCTGGTTGATGATCAATGCCGGCTGGGGATTTGCCGTGATGGTCGGGGTGCTGGTCTCGACCTCGACAGGGTCGCCCTACGGCGATCTCAATCCGGCGGTGACGATCGCGAAATACCTGCTGGGCGTGCATACCGACGAGCTCAAGGTCGCCAGGATGATGCTGGCGGAGCTGCTCGGCTGCTTCATGGGGGCGGTACTGGTGTGGGCGGCCTATTACCCGCATTGGGAGGTGACCCGAGACCCGCTGCGCAAACGCGCGGTCTTCTGTACTGATCCGGCAGTGGCCAACAAGACGGCCAATGTCATCAGTGAAGCGATCGCGACGGTGATGCTCATCTTCGCCATCGGCAGCATGGTCGACAGCGCGCTGATCACCGATCAGGCGCTGCCGTATCTGATCGGTGTGCTGGTCTGGGCGATCGGCCTGTCGCTGGGTGGGCCGACCGGCAACGCGATGAATCCGGCGCGTGACCTGGCGCCGCGCATCGCGCATTGGGTATTGCCGATTGCCGGCAAGGGCAGTTCGGGCTGGCAGTATGCCTGGGTGCCGATCGCCGGTCCCTTGCTGGGGGCCGTGTTGGCAGCTGCGCTGCGTCGGGTCTTCCTCTAGCCGTCGAGGCGCTGCAGCCAGTCATTGTCGTGTCCGTGCGCTGCCAGCCAACCTTGTGCCATTCGGCAGGAGTGGCTGGCGGCGCCGGACAGAGCAGGCCAGAGCAGACCAGATCAGACCAGGTGAGTCCTTTTCAGGCCTGGCCGCGATGACGTGCCTTGCTTGCGTGCCGTGCCCGCTCTTTTTACCTGATCATGGCAAGGCGGAATGGCGAGAAAATTTTTTATCATCAGGGGGTTGCATCAAAACGGGAGTTGCGTAGAATACGTCCTCGCTGACAGGGCAAAGCACTTCGCATCACACTGCTTCGCATTTCAGCATGCTGACATAGGACCATAGCTCAGTTGGTTAGAGCGCCACGTTGACATCGTGGAGGTCGGCGGTTCAAATCCGCCTGGTCCTACCAGCATCGGCACTGATGGCAACATCACGCCACTTGATTCAGGACCATAGCTCAGTTGGTTAGAGCGCCACGTTGACATCGTGGAGGTCGGCGGTTCAAATCCGCCTGGTCCTACCAAGCGGTTCCACGGTATGTTTCAAGTGTTCCTGTGTCATCTGTCACACTTCAGGACCATAGCTCAGTTGGTTAGAGCGCCACGTTGACATCGTGGAGGTCGGCGGTTCAAATCCGCCTGGTCCTACCAGATTCCAGAAAACGCCCGGCTCATCGAGTCGGGCGTTTTCGTGTGCGTGTCATGAAAATCTGCTGCGGGATTGGTGTGTTACAGCCGTGTGACCGGTGCGTGTCATCTGGCGAGAGAGGCGCCGCTCAGGCAAGCGTAGTGTCGAGGAATTCGCGTGCTTCCTTGAGGGCGGCATTGGCAGCGCTCAGCAGCGGGGCGAAGCCGACGAACACATGTGGCATGTCCGGCCACAGGCTCAATGTGACGGGCGAGCCACAGTCCTGCGCCTGAGTGGTGTAGCGACGGCTATCATCGAGCAGGATCTCCGCCTCGCCGCACTGGATCAGCATCGGTGGTAGGTCAAACAGATTTTCCTCCAGCGGCGAGATGCGCGGATCGCTCATGTCGGTGCCGTCCTGCACATAGGCCATGCTCACGAAGGGCAGCAGGTTGGGGTCGAGAATCGGGTCCACCTCGGCCTTGCGCGACAGCGAGGCGCTGCCCCAGCTGAGGTCCGTGGCGGGCGAGAAGGCGATCACCGCATCCGGCAGCCGCTCGCCTGCGCTCTTGAGCGCATTCAGGGCCGCCAACGTGAGGTTGCCGCCCGCGCTGTCACCGGCCAGCAGCAGGTGGTCCTGCGGGTATTCGTCACACAGCCAGCGCCACGCGGCCAGCACGTCCTGCAGGCCGGCCGGGAAGGCGGCCTCTGGTGCGAGGCGATAATCCAGCGTGTAGGTCTCGGCGCGTGCCGCTCGCCCCAGACGGCTTGCCAGAGGACGATGGCCGGCAGGCGAGCCTGCGATCCAGCTGCCACCATGCACATACAGCAGGCGACGCGGGCGCGCTGGTGCGTCATCGGGTGCCGGCAATACCTCACAGACACGCTCTCCCTCGCCACCCGGCACCATCGCGAGGCGCGGTGTCACGCCGGTGTCGAGAATGCTGGCGTCGGCGGCGAAGTAAGCCTCAAGCAGGGTGCGCTTGGCACCGAGGTCATTGCCGGTGCGCGCCGTGAAGGCCTTGATACGCTCGAGATGCTTGATGACCCGCTCAAGGCCGGCATGCGCGTCGTCGTGATTGTGCAGCGAGGCCTCCGCATGTGGGGGCGGCGAATCTTGGGTGGAGGGCGAAGTGGAGGGCGATGTAGAGCGCGACGAGGGATGAGATGGCGACCGGGATGACATGTTTGGCTCCTGTCGGGGGCGAGAGCTCTTAACCTGTCATCTCGTACGGGGCTGTGCAAGGCCTGACAGGCCACAACGCAAACCGCCCGCCGTGCGAGTGGCGCGGCGGGCGGCAGAGCGTGATGCTGACATTCAGGCTGCCTGTCAGGCGGGCGCTCAGTTTGTCAGGCAGGAACGCTGTCGAAGTCGCTGGAGGCGATGAAGATCTCGACCAGGCGCTCGATGCCGGCCTGGTCCTCTTCGTCGAAGCGCTCGGGGCTCGGGCTGTCCAGGTCCAGCACACCCCACAGCACTTGCTGGCCGTCCTGCTCGATGAGCACCGGGATGACCAGCTCGCTGCGCGAGGCGGCGTCACAGGCGATATGGCCCGGGAAGGCGTGTACGTCCGCGACGCGCTGGGTGGTGCGCTCGGTAGCGGCGGCGCCACACACGCCCTTGGTGAAGGGAATCGGGTGGCAAGCCGGCTGACCCTGGAACGGCCCCAGGTGCAGGATTTGCGGCTGACGTTGCACATAGAAGCCTGCCCAGTTGAGGTTCTCCACCGTCATGTTGACGAAGGCAGCCGTCTGGGAGGCATTGGTCAGCCAGTCGCGGGTATCGAGGATGGCATCCAGCTGGCGGACCAGCAGTGAATAGTCGGGGCGAGTGGCCATGAGGGCTCCTGAGGGATAGGTAAGGTGGCGAGATGGCGCAAGAATGCGGTCGCGGGTCGCCTGTTTCAAGCGTGTCCTGCGCGTGTGTCTTCTCGCACTACGCCGGCTGCTGGGCGTGATGAGATGCGTGCATCCACCGGATGCAAAAGCGCCGACCAGTGGTCGGCGCTTTGCGTTCAGGCGTCTGTCAGTGACATGGGGTGAGGCTTACTTCCAGCCCGGCACCGCCGCACCCTTGAACAGCTCTTCTGCCTTGGCTTCGACTTCCGGCGTCTGGTAGGCCTTGACCAGCTTCTGCACCTTCTCGCTGTCTTCATCGCCCTGACGCACGACGATCAGGTTGACGTACGGAGACTCGGCGCCTTCACGGATCAGCGCGTCTTCCGGCTTCAAGCCAGCCGGCTGGGCGAAGGTGTTGTTGATGAAGGCCAGGTCGACGTCCGGCAGGATGCGCGGCAGCTGGGCAGCCTCGATTTCCTTGAACTGGTAGTCATGCGGGTTCTTGGCGACGTCGATCGGCGTAGCTTCGAGGTTGCCCTTGTCGGTCAGCTCGATCATGCCCAGGTCGTGCATCAGGATCAGGGAGCGGCCTTCGTTGGACGGATCGTTCGGCAGGGCGATGGTCGCGCCGTCCGGCAGTTCGCTGATGTCTGCGTACTTCTCGGAGTAGGCACCGATCGGGTACACGAAGGTCTTGCCGGCGCTGGCGAACTTGTAGCCACGCTCACGCACCATGGATTCCATGTACGGCTGGTGCTGGTAGGCGTTGGCGTCCAGAGAGCCATCGGCCAGCGCGGCGTTCGGAGACACGTAGTCGGTGAACTCGGTGATCTCGACGTTCAGGTCGTACTTTTCCTTGGCGATCTCGGCCGCGACCTTCATCACTTCGGTTTCCGGGCCTGCGACGGTGCCCATCTTGAGGGTGTTCTCGTCGGACGCGTCGTTGCCGCAGCCTGCCAGCAGGGTGGCGCCGAGCAGGGTGGCAGCACCGGCAAGGCGCAGCGGGGAAGAAAGCGTGGTCAGCATGTTGCGCATCGATGTTCTCCTTGTGATCCGACGTGACCGGCGGGGTCCGCGGGATGTTATGAGTGACGGCTCATTGTGATGAGTCGTCACGATACCGAAAGCCGTGTGATTTGTAGATCGAACGCCACTTCCAGATCAGTCACCGCTCATGGAGCGACGCTTACTTGTGGTTCGACTTGCGCACCAGATGGTCGCCCAGGCTCTGGAAGCCCTGCACCATGACGACGAGGATGACCACGGTCACCAGCATCACCATCGGGTCGAAGCGGTTGTAGCCGTAGCGAATGCCCAGATCCCCCAGGCCGCCGCCACCGACGGTGCCGGCCATGGCGGAATAGCTGATCAGCGTCACCACGGTGATGGTCAGGCCATTGATGATGCCGCCGCGTGCTTCTGGCAGCAGCACCTTGGTGATGATCTGCATCGGCGTGGCGCCCATGGCCTGTGCGGCCTCGACCAGCCCCGGACCGACTTCATTCAGCGCGCCTTCGATCAGGCGGGCGACGAAGGGAATCGAGGCGATGGTCAGCGGCACGATGGCGGCATTGGTACCGATCGAGCTGCCCGCGATCAGGCGCGTCAGCGGGATGATCGCCACCATCAGGATGATGAACGGCACCGAGCGACCGATGTTGGTGATGATGCTCAGCACGCTGTTGAGTGCCGGGCGCGCGAGAATCTGGCCGGGGCGCGAGGTGTAGAGTGCCACGCCCAGTGGAATGCCGAGTGCCGCGGAGATCAGACCTGCCACCGCGACCATGTACAGCGTCTCGAGGGTGGAGGACAGGACGAGTTCAAGCAGTGCGGGTGACATGACCGAGCACCTCCACTTTCAGGTCGTGGGATTCGAGATAATCGAGCGCTTGCTGGGTCTGGCGGCTGTCGCCCATCAGTTCGGCGATCATCAGGCCCAGGGTGCGGTCCTGAATGGATTCCACCTTGGCCTGCAGGATGCTGACATCCACCTGGCATTCACGTGCCAGACGGGAGATCAGCGGAGTGGAGACGGCGTCGCCGCTGAAGGCCAGGCGCACCACCGGGTGGGTGTGCGGGCCGGCCGTGGCTTCGAGGCGCTCGACCAGCGCACGCGGCGGCTCAAGTTCCAGGAAGTCATTGAGGAACTCGCGGCCAAGGCGGGTCTGCGGTGCGGTGAAGAAATCGCCCACCGAAGCCACTTCCACCAGTTCACCACCGCTGATCAGGGCGACCTGATCGCAGATGCTCTTGACCACTTCCATCTCGTGGGTGATCAGCAGGATCGTCAGGCCCAGCTTGGTGTTGATGTCCTTGAGCAGCTCAAGGATGGAGGCGGTGGTCTGCGGGTCGAGCGCCGAGGTGGCCTCATCACACAGCAGCACCTTGGGGCGGCTGGCCAGCGCGCGGGCGATGGCCACACGCTGTTTCTGACCCCCGGACAGCTGGGCAGGATACTGGCCGGCCTTGTCGCTCAGGCCGGTCAGCTCCAGCAATGGCTCGACGCGCTTTTTGATCTCGTCCTTCGAGATGCCAGCCAGCTCCAGCGGCAGCGCCACATTGGCGAAGACTGTGCGTGAGGAGAGCAGATTGAAATGCTGGAAGATCATGCCGATCTGGTGACGAGCGCTGCGCAGGGCGGACTCGTCGAGCTCGGTCAGTTCCTGGCCATCGACGACGACGCTACCGGCAGTGGGGCGTTCGAGCAGATTGACGCAGCGAATGAGAGTCGACTTGCCGGCACCGGACAGGCCGATGACACCGGTAATGGCGCCCTGAGGAACCGTGAGGCTGGCATCCTTGAGCGCGACCACGGCCTTGTCACCACTGCCATAAGTCTTGGAGACGTTCTTGAGTGTGATCATGGGGGTCCGAGTGGTTAAGGCACCAACCGGATTGCGGGCGAAGGTCTGTAGAGGACAGAACGTTCTGCCGGCGTCTGCGCACATGGCAGACAGCGAAGAGGGGAGCGATCCAGTGGGGAGAAAAAAGACCACCCAAGACGGGTGGCCATCAACGCTGGACACACCCTTTTAGCAGAACTTGCACCCCGTGAGACCAGCTCTCGTGGTGGGCGCCCGCAATCCGGGTACAAATCGGCGCCAAACAGATTTGAGGCGCATTCTATCAGTCACCTTGGGGGTGTCAACGACTTTGGTCTTGCGCTGGACGTTTATTCGAACTGTCGTTCGATATGGCAATTTGGCGATACGCTCTGTAAGCCATATCTTACAAGGTTCTTGTCTTGACGCGGATTTCAATCGCCAGCGACGGCTTTCCTGTCTTGACGGTCAGTCGGGGATGAGTTGCGGCCCGCTCTGGCTACTCTGCGTTCGCGGTGTCAGCCGTGCTCGTCTGTGGCGAGAGGCGAGAGGCGAGAGGCGAGAGGCGAGAGGCGGGAGACGGGAGACGGGTGGCGAGGGCGGCAACGCCGCGCACTCCCACGGCAGACAACGCCAGCATGTCGACGGCTAGTCCACCATGCTAGGATTTCGGCTGGGCATGCCGGTCATCTCGCTGCTGCATGCCGTCCCTTATTCATGGCTTCTCGACAGCAAGAAGCAGCAGTGCAAGGAAAGATCACGCATGTTCACGGGTATCGTACAAGGCATGGCGGAAGTGGTGGCCATTGAAGAACGCACTGACTTTCGCACGCATCAGGTCCGGTTGCCGGCGGGGTTGGAAGCGGGGCTGGAGCTGGGGGCCTCGGTGGCCCATAACGGTTGCTGTCTGACCGTGACCGCACTTGAGGGTCAACTGGCCAGCTTTGACCTGATGCGCGAGACGCTGCGTCTGACCAATCTGGGCGAACTCGAGGTGGGAAGCGTCGTGAACGTGGAGCGAGCGGCACGCTTCGGCGACGAGATCGGCGGGCACTCGATGTCCGGGCACGTGATGGCGATGGTGACCATCGATGCCATCGAGGCCACTGCCGACAATCGGCGTATCTGGTTCCAGGCGCCGGCCGAGCCGATGCGTTTTCTGTTCGACAAGGGCTATGTGGGACTCGACGGTGTCAGCTTGACGATCGGCGAGGTGCAGGGCACGCGCTTCTGCGTCAATCTGATTCCCGAGACGCTCGAGCGCACCCTGATGGGCGTGCGCGCCGTCGGTGATCAGGTCAACCTTGAAGTCGACCCGCAAACCCAGGCGATTGTCGAGACCGTCGAGCGGGTCATGGCCTCCCGTCTGGCATGAGGCTTGCAGGTCTGCAGCGGATCAACTCACTGGCATGACGCCAGAACTCGTCTGACTGGTCAGGAAATATGCCGGGAATGCTCGATTCGCTGCAGACCTTTGGGTACCATGTTGCGCCTTTCGATGCCCTGCCGCTGGCGGGGCATCGTGGTTCAGGCAGGCTGAACAGGGGAAAAGCTTCATCCGACGCCCTGTGCGGCATACCTGTCCGAGCGAGTTCGTCTTGATCTGCTGATTCTGACAATCACCGACCACTGCGCCTTGCCGGACAGGCACTGCTCAAGGATAGGGGCTACCTCAATGCTGGAACGTCTTTTCAAGCTCTCCGAGCACGGTACCAATGTGCGTACCGAAGTCATCGCAGGATTTACCTCCTTCCTCGCGATGGCCTATATCATCTTCGTGGCTCCCTCGATGCTGGCCTCCACCGGCATGGATCACGGCGCCGTGTTCGTCGCGACCTGTCTGGCGGCCGCCATCGGCTGTCTGGTCATGGGGCTCTACGCCAACTACCCGATCGCGCTGGCGCCGGGCATGGGGCTGACGGCCTTCTTCACCTATACGGTCGCCGGTCAGATGGGCGTGCCCTGGCAGGTCGCGCTGGGCGCGGTCTTCCTGTCCGGGGTGAGCTTCTTCCTGCTGTCCGCTTTCAAGATTCGCGAGTGGATCATCAATGCCATTCCCGCCTCGCTGAAGACCGGTATCGCCGCGGGCATCGGCCTGTTCATGGCGATCATCGCCCTGCAGGGCAGCGGCATCGTCGTCGACGCCCCGGGCACGCTGGTCACGCTGGGCGATCTGTCCTCGCCGGCGGCCATGTATGCATTGCTCTCGTTCTTTTTGATCGTCGCGCTGTCCTACCGCAAGGTGATCGGTGCGGTGATGATCGGCATACTGCTCGTCACGCTGCTGGCGACCTTGACCGGCAACAACGATTTCCACGGCTTTGCCTCGATGCCGCCGAGCATGCTGCCGACATTGGCAGAGCTCGATATCGCCGGCGCCTTCAATCTGGGCATGGTGTCGATCATCTTCGCCTTCCTGTTCGTCGATCTGTTCGACACCTCGGGCACGCTGATCGCTGTCTCCCAGCAGGCTGGCCTGACCAATGAGCGTGGCCACCTGCCGCGCCTGGGACGGGCCTTGATGGCCGACTCCAGCGCCACCATGGTCGGCTCTGTCATGGGCACCTCGAACGTGACCAGCTACATCGAATCCGCCACCGGCGTGGCCGCCGGCGGACGTACCGGCCTGACGGCCGTGGTCGTTGCCGGCCTGTTCCTCGTCAGCCTGTTCCTGTCGCCGCTGGCGACCTCGATTCCGGCCTTCGCCACTGCCGGTGCGCTGCTGTATGTCGCCTGCCTGATGACGGGCGGTCTGGCACGCATCGACTGGAACGACATTACTGAAGCGGCACCGGTGGTGATCGCTACCCTGGTGATGCCGCTGACCTACTCGATTGCCAACGGGATCGCGCTGGGCTTCATCAGCTACGCCGTGATCAAGCTGTTCTCCGGCCGTTATCGTGATCTGAGCCCGGGGCTGGTGATTCTCGCCATCCTGTTCGCCTGCAAATACCTGTTCCTCGACGGAGCCCTCTAATGAGCATCTACAGCGACTACATCAAGTCTGTCATCCGCACCGTGCCGGACTGGCCCCAGGAAGGTGTCAACTTCCGTGACATCACGCCGGTGCTGCAGAACTCCGCCGCGTTCCGCAAGCTGATCGACTCCTTCGTGCACCGCTACCAAGAGATGGAGATCGACGCCATCGCCGCCATCGATGCGCGTGGCTTCATCATCGGTGCTCCGCTGGCCTACGAGCTGGGCTGCAGCTTCGTGCCGGTGCGCAAGAAGGGCAAGCTGCCGTTCAAGACCATCAGCGAGACCTACTCGCTGGAATATGGTGAGTCCACCGTCGAGCTGCACTCCGATGCCTTCCGTGAAGGCGATCGCATCCTGGTGATGGATGACCTGATCGCCACCGGCGGCACCATGCTGGCGGCCTGCAAGCTGATCGAGCGCACCGGTGGTGTGGTCGTCGAGACGGCAGCCATCATCGATCTGCCGGAAATCGGCGGCTCCGCGCGCATTCGTGAAGAAGGCCACAGTGTCTTCGCGGCGTGCAGCTTCACCGAATCCGAGTAATGCCGGCTTGACGCGATGGCCCTGTCTTCTGGCAGGGCCATCGTCGTTGCTGCGGGCAGCGAATCTGAGGCCCTTGTCCGCGCTCTGGCGTGGCTGAGTGGATCTTCCCCTTGTGCGGTGGCGCGCCAGCCACCATGCTTTCCTTCTGTTTCGTCATTGCGAGTGACCCACATGTCTTCCGAACGCTACCACGACCACTTCATCGTCTCCTGGGACCAGCTGCACCGCGATGTGCGCGCGCTATGTCACGACCTCAGCGGTCGCGACTTCAAGGGCATCATCGCCATCACCCGCGGTGGCCTGATTCCGGCCGGCCTGATCGCCCGCGAGCTGGGTATCCGCCACATCGATACCGTGTGCATCAAGAGCTATCACGACCACATGGAGCAGGGTGGTCTGGAAGTGGTCAAGGGCGTCGACCACGACGGTGACGGCTGGCTGCTGGTCGATGACCTGGTCGACACCGGCAATACCGCACGTGCGGTGCGTGACATGCTGCCCAAGGCGCACTTCGTGACTGTCTATGCCAAGCCGGAAGGTCGTCCGCTGGTCGATGGCTTCATCACCGAAGTGCCGCAGAACTGCTGGATCCAGTTCCCGTGGGACATGGGTATCGCCTACGTCGAGCCGATCGCCGAGCAGCTCAAGAAGCAAGAGAGCGATAGCTGACATGCCGTTGGAGACTGCCGCGACTGGCCGCTCCGAGGTGCTGCCTGCCGATTGGCAGGCGCATCTTGGCCAAGAGTTTCAGGCTGACTACATGCAGCGTCTGCGCGACTTTCTGCGCGCCGAGAAAGATGCCGGCAAGGTCATCTATCCGCATTCCGATGACTGGTTCCGTGCCTTCTGGCTGACGCCGCTCTCCAACGTCAAGGTCGTGATCCTCGGCCAGGACCCGTACCACGGCCCGGGCCAGGCGCATGGACTGTGCTTCTCGGTACGTCCCGGTGTGCGCCCGCCGCCTTCGCTCAAGAACATCTACAAGGAACTGGCCACCGATGTCGGCGTCGAACCCGTCGATCACGGCTTCCTGGAAAGCTGGGCGAAGCAGGGCGTCTTGCTGCTCAACAGCGTGCTGACCGTCGAGCAGGGCAAGGCCGCCTCGCATCAGAAGCAGGGGTGGGAGCAATTCACCGACCGCGCCATCGACGTGATCAATCAGCACTGTCAGGGTGTCGTCTTCCTGCTCTGGGGCAGTCATGCCCAGAAGAAGGCTCGCGCTGTGGACGCCCAAAAGCACCTGGTGCTCCACGCGCCGCACCCATCCCCCCTCGCAGCGCACCGCGGTTTCTTCGGCTCTCGCCACTTCTCGCAAGCTAACGCCTGGCTGGAAGCGCGTGGGACAAAGCCGATCGACTGGCAGTTGCCTTCCAGTGAGTAAATATCATCCCTAGAACGTCATCACGGACGGAGCAGACCATGTCTACATTGGAAGTCGATGGAGTTTTCTGCATCAGTCTTGTCGAGCGAAAAGATCGACGTCAAATGCTGCTTGAAGAGTTTGCGCCATTAGGCCTTGATATAGAGTTCTATCTTGCTGAACGCGACTCTGAAGATCCTGAGCGAGGTTGCTATGAGTCACACCAAGCTTGTGCGGCCATGGCTATCGAACGAGGTTATGAAAGAGTCTTAATTTTGGAAGATGATGCGACGTTACTAAACTTTAAACATGAAGTGATACGACGGGCTAATACTTTTTTAAAATTCAAGAAGCCTGAGATTTTATATCTCGGAGGCATGTTGGGGCGTATGTGGTTGATCCCCTTTCCTAATATTGTACGTGCGCGACTAACAGGCACTCACGCATATGTACTTTCACGACAAGGGTGCAAGAAGTTGGTAAGACAAAAGTTTGTTGGCACTCCGATTGATACGCATTATTGTAATGTAGTGAAGTCTTATTCAGTTTATCCAATGCTTTCGGCTCAACAGCCAGAAGATGAGATGAAAAGCGATATCGTTGAGAATCGCGTCAAGAGGAAAGGGGGGGCTAGTGTTAAAGATAAGCGTTATTGGAATAATAATTTCTCGAAACAGCCTAGTGCACTAAAAAGAGACATCTGGCGTACCCTGTGTATGCGATGGCTGTAAATGTACAGTGATCTTTCTGTTTTATTATCCCGGATATAAATCTATAGATTCTGATAATCCGGGGTAAATGTATCGATTAATTGAGGTTATGCTGAGTATCCTAGTTTGCTTGAAACTTCTCTCACTCTTGACATGATGTAGATAGATTGCTCTTTGTTGAATGTTTTTTTCCATCCATCTTTATTTGGTTTGATCGATTGGCTTACTTGCTCTTCGCGCACTTTCATGTTTCTTTTTTGAGAGGTTTTACTGTATATAGTGTCTTTGGGTTCTAGAATGCTATTATCATAAGTATAGCCCAAAAAGTTTAGCGCAGCCTTGAGTACTTTTTCTGGTTCCTCTGTGAGCTCTTCATATTTCACGAATAGTACATTTTTTTTATTTTGTAGCTCCAGAGCTTTGGAATTATCATAATTCCATCTGTCGATGCAGTATTCTATATCTCCAAAGCGTTTATACAGAGAGGCTATCGTATCCAGAGGGTTTCGTGTCATGACAATAAATTTATTGTTTGTTAATACCTTTTGTACACGCTCATAAGAATATATATGCTTTGGCGTTTTTTCCAAAACGCAGCTTTGGCCATATGATTCAGCAAAATAATTCCATTCACGTAGAATAGCCTTGATTGATGAAAGTGAATGACGTCCTTGAGATAATACGCCAGTTTCTCTACCAATCCCGAGGATATCTGTATGGTTGCTCAGCTTTGCGGCCATTAGCGTTGTGCCGCTATGGCCGCATCCGACAATGAAGGTGAATAATGTATCGGTTTCTAAGGGTTTCGAAAAATATGATGGCAATGCATTATAGCCTTTCTTTATATAATGCTCTACGTACTTGCCTCGTGTGACTTTATGTTTTACCAAGCTTTTTATGATCATCTTTTTCGACCGCGTATTCATATTAAGTGTTTGGTGCTGTGCTTTGGGCATCAGCATTTTAGTTGAGAATATATGACTTTGCCTGCAAAGTGATGAAATTACAATGCTCTATATGTGGTTTCATGGTTTTTGCATAGAGTAGTTTTTAGTCGTGAGTATAGTGGGGTGACGGGTTGAAGTATGAGATATGAGCGACACCCCAAATATATGTGTTAAATATATTTTTGTGATTGCGTATTGGTATATGTGTTAGGTTATAACCATGGTTGGCGCTTTAGTTTCGCGCCAACTATGGTTAGGCTTCTTTATGTGCATCAATCAATTTTTTGCTCATTTTTTTTCTTTTTTCGTAGAGAAATAGTTTCTGTAGTGATGCATAGAACTTTATTTTTTTGTGTAGTGCCGTTTTCTGACTTTTAATCGGCCATGGGGTCTTGTTGCGATAAATTGTGTATAATGTTTTCAATGGATGTAAGCTATGAGCATCCCAAGGTTTACTGTTTTTCCCCATATAGTGAACCATGACCGGTTCCTGTATTGATTCCAAGAATTCATTTTTGTCCCTATGCTGTTCGTTCATACGCTTTTCTAAAATTTTATAGGCAGGTCGTTGAGCATTCCATGTTAATGGAAGGCGATACCATTCCCCTTGGGCGACTTTGTTAATTGCGCATTGTTCATTGTGCGCACACAATTCAGGGTGAGCTAATAAAAACTCCAGCCCTTTATTTCCTATTTTTTCTTCTTTCCACTGCTTCATATTGATAAGCATTAATCCACAGTTGAAATAATCACCTTTTTTCAAACCAAGACGGCTATGTGGAGATCTGCCGATATTTTCCACAGCAGCTATTGTGAAACTTTTCCCACTGGTTTCCCTATATATATCCAATAAATCGCCAACGACAACAGTGTCACAATCCAAACATAGAACTAGTTCTTCATCATCAAGCAATTCATCAAGGTAGAATCTGAAGTAAATTGACTTGCCGTAGCGCTTTATTTTTAGGCCACTAAATTTACTGTCGTCTAGATAAACAAATGCCACATGAGATCCATATTTTTCTATCATGGATGTCAATGTTGATCTTGTGTCTGCTTTGAGCCCAGCGTCACCAATGATAAATTTGAGCTTTTCAGGCTCTTTACAATTGATGATTGCCGATATGATAGTGGTAGCAAGATGCGCGGAGTAATTTTCATCGCATGATATAAATATAGGTAGCATTAATTCCTCTCGTGTAAAATACTTTTGATATTTACATATGATAATGTTTGTGTGCTTTCTAAGCAATGCTGTAAGGTTATCTCCATGAATAGTTACTGTTCGGTTACGAAAACAACTCTGGATACCTGCTCAGGGCGAGGATTGTGTTGCTGGCACGGAGGCTTAGCCCTTGTGGCTAAAGGTAAGGGGGGACAGGGTGGTGGTACTTAACTTGTAAGCCTGCTTCCGCTAGAATGCGCTCAATTTACCAGCCTCCCCGCTGCTATCGTCCGAGCCGGCGGGGCTAGTGCTGCGTATCGTTTGCACCATCTTCTGTCCCAAGAGGTATTTCCATGAGCGTCCATGCCATCAATCATCCACTGGTCCAGCACAAGCTCGGCCTGATGCGTGCAGCAGGCATCAGCACCAAGAGCTTCCGTGAGCTGGCCAGTGAGGTCGCCAAGCTGTTGACCTATGAGGCAACCCAGGACCTGGAGCTGGAAACTACCACCATTGATGCCTGGAGCGGCAACGAGCTGGATGTCCAGACCATCAAGGGCAAGAAAGTGACCATCGTCCCGATCCTGCGCGCCGGCCTGGGCATGCTGGATGGCGTGACGGACCTGATTCCCCCGGCACGCATCAGCGTCGTGGGTCTGTACCGTGATGAAGAGACGCTGGAGCCGGTACCGTATTTCGAGAAGTTCGTGTCAGATCTCGACGAGCGTCTGGCCATCGTGATCGACCCGATGCTGGCGACCGGCGGTTCCATGATCGCCACGCTGGACATGCTCAAGGCCAAGGGCTGCCAGCAGATCAAGGTCATCGTGCTGGTCGCGGCACCTGAGGGGATCGCCAAGGTGCAGGAATCCTACCCGGACATCGAGATCTACACCGCCTCCGTCGATGACCGCCTCGACGAGAACGGTTACATCGTGCCGGGTCTCGGCGATGCCGGTGACAAGATCTTCGGCACGCGCTGAGCGCTCGCCAGAGATGACAACGCCCTGCGCATCTGCGCGGGGCGTTTTTGTATCTGTCTGACCTGTCTGAGCAGTCAGGATCAGGCGGTTGACCCCTCCGCCCGTGAAAAGAAGTGCTGCCATGTCGTCTTCATCACCGTCCTCTGATACCTCCTCTCCCCATGCGTCGTCTGCCCATGTGCCCTTGCCGGAACAGGAAGGGTTCTCGCTGACGACTCTCGTCACCGGCGTGCAGATGCTGTTCGTCGCCTTTGGTGCGCTGGTGCTGGTCCCGCTGCTGACCGGGCTTGATCCCAACGTCGCCCTGTTCACGGCCGGTGTCGGCACCCTGGTCTTCCAGTGCGTGACCAAAGCCAGCGTGCCGGTCTTCCTCGCCTCATCGTTTGCCTTCATTGCGCCTATTCAGAGCTCGGTCGCGAACTTCGGCATTCCTGCCACCATGGGCGGCTTGTTCGTCGCGGGCCTGGTCTATGTGCTGCTGGCGCAATGCATTCGTCTCAAGGGTGTCGGCATCGTGCATCGCCTGCTGCCGGCCGTCGTGGTCGGTCCGGTGATCATGGTCATCGGGTTGGCGCTGGCACCGACGGCGGTGCAGATGGCCACCGGCGAATTCAGCGACAACATCTCGCATGCCCAAGCGCTGACATTGTCATTGGCCAGTCTTGGCGTGACGCTGGTGCTGTCGATCTTCGGGCGTGGCATGTTGCGTCTGGTGCCGATCCTCGGCGGTATCCTGACGGGGTATGTACTGGGGCTGGTGATGGGAGTGATCGACCTCTCGCCGGTGCATGCCGCTGAGTGGCTGGCATTACCAAGCTTCACTGCGCCGACCTTCGAATTTTCCGCCATTCTGTTCATGATTCCCGTCGCCATCGCGCCTGCCGTCGAGCACATCGGCGACATGGTGGCGATCGGCTCGGTGACACGGCGTGACTACCTGAAGAAGCCGGGGCTGCATCGCACGCTGCTCGGTGACGGCCTGGCGACGTCGGCGGCGTCAATGTTCGGTGGTCCGCCCAATACCACCTATTCCGAAGTGACCGGTGCGGTGATGCTGACCCGCAATTTCAATCCGCGCGTGATGACGGTCGCGGCCTGTGTCGCGATCTCGCTGGCCTTCATCGGCAAGGTCGGCGCCGTGCTGCAGACGATTCCCACGCCGGTGATGGGCGGCATCATGTGCCTGCTGTTCGGCTCGATCGCGGTGGTCGGCATGAACACGCTGGTACGCGCGGGGGACTCACTGACCGCACCGCGCAATCTGGTGATCGCCTCCTTGATCCTGGTGTTCGGGATCGGTGGCATGCAGGTCGGTGGTGGTCAGTTCACGCTGCAGGGCGTGAGCCTGGCCGCCATTCTGGGCATCGTGCTCAACCTGATTCTGCCGCCGGCGAAAGAGGGAGAATGATTACCATTTGATGAGTGGTCGCAGGGAACATTTCCGCGAATGACGGTTCAGATAAATGCAACTCCCGTGTGCTGAGCGACTGGCACAAGGGAGTTGCATTTTTCGTTTTCCCACCAGACGCCAGCTATCGTTTTCGCATGTCTTGCACGCGACACAAGGCGTTACTGGCGGACATTCGAAGGAGTGATGCTTGCGTACCCTGGTCGTAGTGAGAAGTCTGAAAATGGGCGGCATGGAGCGAGTGGCGGTCAATCTTGCCGACAGTCTGGCCGCGAATGACCACGAGACGCATATGGTCATCTGGCGCGGTCGTGATCAGGTGCTTGAACCGCAGGATGCCAGCGTCCAGCAGCACATCGTGCCGATTCAGCAGCGCGTTCAGCGTTCCGTCGGCGGCGCCCTGACGACACTGGCGTCACGTCTGGTGCTCAATCCCGTGATCCGCCGTTCCAATTTCGTGTGGGTCGGCAAGGCCGGTGGCGAGGAATTCGCCGCTTGGCTCGAGGAATTCGAGCAGGAACACGGCAAGGTTGACCGTATCATCTTCCGTGGCCTGGGAACCTTCGAGCAGGTGTGGGGGTTCAAGGATTCCCGTGCACGTTACGTGCTGGAAAATCGCGTCAACTTTAGCGGCCCGCAGTGGAAGCAGCGCATGTTTGCCCGCTGCCTGCTGGAAGACAAGCATCTGGTGGCGGTGTCCGAGGATGTGGCGCAAGGGGCACGTGACATTGCTCGCCAGCATGGGGTGACACCGGTGCATATCGAGACGATCGTCAATGCCTGTCCGATCACCCGGATCCGCGAGCAGGCCGCCATGGATGAGACGGATATCCCGGCTGAGCCCTTCATTCTCAATGTGGCGCGTCTGGTGCCGCAGAAAGACCATGCCCTGTTGCTCGAGGCTTATGCCCTGGCCAATCCGAAGGAGCCGCTGGTGATCGTGGGGGCGGGCAATTGCCGGGAAGCCCTGGAAACCCAGGCTGAAAGTCTTGGCATCGCCGAGCGGGTGATCTTCGCCGGCCAGCGTGACAACCCCTATGCCTGGATGCGTGCCGCCAAGCTGTTCGTGCTCAGCTCGCGTGTCGAGGGCATGGGTATCGTGCTGATGGAGGCGCTGGCCTGCGGCACACCGGTAGTCTCGGTGGATTGCCGTGGTGGAATACGCGAGATCCTCAAGGGCGAGCTGGAACACGCCATCGCGCCGCATTCCGCCGAAGGCCTCGCGCGACGCATGAGCGAGTTGTTGGCAGAGGAAGGCTATCCGGTTCGCGAGGAATGGTTGGCAGATTTCTGTCCGCACACCATGGTGGAGCGTTTCTTGGCCGAGCCGGCCACCAATGCCCCCTGGGATGAGGCGCGCGAGCAGTCGCCTGATGCTGCGGGCCAGCCTCACTCCCGCGCTGCAAGAGGCTAGCGACTCTGTGTGATGCATAGCCACTGGCAGTCTGGGGCCTCGGCAGCGTCGGAGGTCCCGTGATGGTTAACTTCACTGCTTGAGAGTTCATGGCTTGCGGCTTGCGACGCCTCAGGCTTGCGCCAATGCAGTTGATAGCGCTCCCCGGCATGCAGTCGCGCAGCATCACCACATTCGAGAAGTGCCTCCTGGCAGGCCGCCGTCGCGGGGAACTCGATACGCAGTGCGCCGTGCGTCACCAGCACCAGGCTGTCATGCGCGGCCTGCAGATAGGCGCTGCACCCCGGTGCGAGGCTGCCCAGCTCGACCTGGGGCTGTGGCGATGTCTGCCGGGATCGATCAATGCGTCGCAGCGTGAGTCCCGGTCCACAGCCCGCAATCGGCTCATGCTCGTTGCCACGTAGGATGCGTGGTGGTTCGACGGGTATCTCATCGCTGAAGAAGTCGCTCAGCGAGATCGGAAATACCTCTAGAATCTTGTTCAGCGAGCTGACGGAAGGGCTGACCGCGTCCTGCTCGACCTGCGAGATGGTCGAGTTGGTCACCTGAGCACGCTTGGCCAGTTCGCGCTGAGAGAGGCCATGACGCGTGCGCAGTTCGCGCAGCCGCTTGCCCAGCGTGCGAGACGCTGCCATTTCCTCGTCTGCCATTTTCTTGTCGTCAGTGGGCTGTGCTGCCTTGCCGGCAGTGAGAGGTTCTGAGGCAGTAGGGGAGCTATCGTGCGACATCAGTGGTGCCTGATTGAGTGAGCATGCGCGCAGGCTAGCACGCGGGTGGGAGTGCGTGGCAGTGCACCTCGTCACGCCCGGGTGAGTTCATTTGTTGCTTGTGGCTCAAGGCGAGCGACTGCTGCCCCCGGCGCTGAGCGTCTCGAGCAGATGGCGCCCTTGATCATCCTCATGATGCCGGCGTGCGATGCACGGCAGCCACAGGCAGAAGGTGGCGCCGCCCCCGGGGGTATCTTCCAGCCATAGCCTGCCCCCCAGCTGGGTGATCAAGCCCGATGAGACCGACAGACCGATGCCCGAGCCATTGGCGCGCGTGGTGAAGAAGGGCGTGAAGATGCGCGACTTGAGATGCTCGGGCACGCCAGCGCCGTGATCGATGACGCGTATCTCGACTCCCGCCACGGGGGCGAGTTCCGTTGGCACTGAGGCTGGCGCTGGCGCTGAGACTGACGTATCCGGACGGCTGTTTGGCTCGCCGCTCATCACGGTCAGCGCTGCATCACGATCACGGCTGGTGATGCACAGCGTATCCGGCGCAGGCGCCATCTCGATGGCGTTGATCAGCAGATTGACCAGCACCTGGGTCAGTTGCGCGCGATCGGCCTCGATCAAGCGCGTCGCCGCCAGCTCATGCTGCAATTGATGGCCATGATGATCAAGCGCGTGCCTGACCAGCACCTCGACACTGTGGATCGCCTCATCGGGATGAATCTGGCTGAGGTGAGGCGCACCGAGTGACGGCGTCAGTGAGTTGCCGTCGCCAATGTCGTTTGAGGCGAGCGGGTCGCGCGCGTACTGACGCAGGTTGTCGACCAGCGCGCGAATGCGTTCGACCTGATGGATGATGGTGGCGATTTCCTCGCGCACCGGCTCGGCCTGTTCACCGAGTATCACCTCGATCAACTCGACATGACCCAGAATCACCGCGGCGGGGTTGTTGATCTCGTGGCCGATACCCGCCGTCAGCTCGCCCAGCGCCGCCAGTTTCTCGCGGGTCAGCAGGCGCGCACGCGCTTCGCGCAGCAGGCGGACGTGCTCCTCCAGCGCCTGACTGCGTTCGCGCAGCGTAGCGGTCTGGGCGCTCAGATCGCGGGTGCGATCCTCCACCTGGGCTTCCAGCGTCTGGGCCGCGAGCTGTATCTCGTGGCGGTGCGCTTCCAGTCGCGCCAGCATGGCGTCGAATTCCTCGGCCAGTTCATCCAGCTCATCACCGTGTCGCTGCGCCGGCCCCAGAGAGGACAGCGGGCCTATGCGCAGGCCCTCCTGGGATGGGGTATCACGCACCGCATGCACCACACGGCGAATCTGTCGGATCGGCTGCATCAGGCGCTCGATGCTGCTCCACGCCAGCAGTACCCCCAACAGACTGACCGCGATCAGCACCAAGCTGATATGCGTCAGCGTCTCGCGATAGAGCCGCGCGTAGGGCGCCTGCGGATAGCCTGCGTAGATCATGCCGATCCGCTGGCCATCCAGGGAATCCAGCGGGGCATAGGCGGCCACGAACCAGTCACGAACCACGAAGGCACGATTGATATAGCGCTCGCCATTGCCGATCACCTGACGCTTCACCTCCAGCGAGGCACGCGTGCCCAGTGCACGCTCGCCGCTGGCGTCGGTGACATTGGTGGCGATGCGGACATCATCGAGAAACAGGGTGATGGTGCCGGTGCCATCTTCCGGCAGGGTGCCGGGGCCGTAGAGCAGATCGCGGATCTCATCGACCAGACGCGGGTCGCGATTGAGCAGGCGGCCCGCATCCAGCGCGCCCAGTAGCTTGCCCTCGCCATCGAGGATGGGCACCAGCGCCCGCAGCAGCATGCCGCGGTTTTCCTCGCGGCGGGCACTGGGTTGTGCGTAGGGTGTCTGGCGCAGCGCAAGGCGCGCGCGCTCGGCAAGGGCAGGGTCCAGCGTCGCCAGTGAGTCGCTGGACAGCATGTCGAGGCCATCCAGGCTTTCGCCGCGCGCCAGTTGCGGAATCAGCGCGGCGACGCCGGGCGTCTGGCGCAACTGCTCGGTGGGCAGCCAGCGCAGCCAGTCGGCATTGAGAGTGTCCCGCATGGTATCTAGGCGCGGCACCAGCCGTGGCAACAGCTGCGCGGTCTGCTCATCGGGTGTCACCAGCTGGCGCAGGTTGCGACGCATCGCCTCCAGGCCATCACGCAGGCGCTGATGTTGGCTCTGCAGCGTGCGGCTGGCAACATCGAGGTCGCTGCGCACGTTCATGTACAGCTGGCGGTCGGTATAGGCCGTGGTCCAGTAGGCGGTCAGGCCGACCAGCGCCAGCATCAGCGCCAGCAGCGGCGCCAGTGTCAGCAGCAGCAGCCTGCGCCGCAGCGAACCGGCGAAGTAATGGCGCAGGCGCTTGATCATGCGCTGCCGTCGGCTCCGTAGGGAGCGGCGGACGAGGTGGCGGGGGCGGGTTGATCGCTCTCAGTGCCGCTCTCAGTACCAATCTCAGTGCCATTCTCAGTGGCATTCTCAGCGCCACTGTCCTCACTGATTTGCTGCTCGGCGCGCCAGGTGGTCAGTTTGCGATCCAGCGTCTTGCGCGAGATGCCCAGCTGGCGGGCGGCGGCTGACTTGTTGTTGGCATGTCGCTCCAGTACCGCGCACAGATGGGCCTTTTCCACCGCATCCAATGACCACTCGAGTGGATAGCCGCTGCTGGCGGCCTCTTCCTTGGGGGAGGTGGTCGCGTCCCCGCTGCCGTCCCATATCTCGTGGCCTGGTGCCTGTGCGGCCTGACTGTCGACCGGCAGGGTATCGCCGGGCAGGCGGCCGAGCAGCAAGGCGCGCTCGATGACGTTCTTGAGTTCCCGCACATTGCCGGGCCAGGAATAGTGGCACAGGCGAGTGAGATCAGAATGCTGCCAGGGCACGGCGGGGAGGTTGAGCTCACGCGACAGCTGCCGCGAGAAATGCTGGGCCAGCGCCGGGATGTCCTCCGGGCGCTCGCGCAGGGCCGGCAGTGTCAGGCTCAGCACGTTGAGGCGATAGTAGAGGTCTTCGCGGAAGCGGCCCGCGGCCACCTCCGTCTCCAGCGTGCGGTGAGTGGCGGCGACGATACGCACGTCCACCGCCTGTTCCTGCTCGCCGCCGACGGGGCGCACGCGGCGCGTCTCCAGCACTCGCAACAGCTTGGCCTGCATCGCCAATGGCATCTCGCCGATTTCATCCAGGAACAGCGTGCCGCCATCGGCGAAGCTGAACAGGCCATCACGGCCACGGTGCGCGCCGGTAAAGGCACCTTTAAGATGGCCGAACAGCTCGCTCTCCAACAGCTCCGGGCTGATGGCGCCGCAGTTGACCGGCACGAAGGCGCCGTGCCGACCGGACAGGCGATGCAGATCACGCGCCGCCAGCTCCTTGCCGGTGCCGGATTCCCCCAGAATCAGCACTGGCGAGGGCGCGGGAGCAACGCGCGCGATGATATGCGCCAGCTCTTGCATGGCAGGGCTCTCGCCCTTGAGGCTGGCCTCTTCCTGCTGATGGCGGGCATTGTCGCGACGGAGCAGGAAGTTTTCCCGCGTCAGCTGGCGGCGCTCAAGGCAGCGGTCTAGCGCGGCCTGCAACTGTTCGAGACGAAACGGCTTGATGATGAAATCACAGGCTCCGGCCCGCAGTGCGCGCACAGCGGTCTCGAGATCGGCGTAGGCGGTCATGAAGATGACATCGCTGACCGAAGAGGGCGCAAGCGCTTCATCCCAATCCAGGCCATCGCGCCCCGGCAGGCGAATGTCGAGCAGGATGAGGTCGAAATGCAGTCGCGAGCGCAGGGCTTCGGCCTGCTCGACACTGTCGGCACACTCGATCAGCGCGAAGCGCGAGGAAAGTGCCTTCTCCAGATAGCGGCGCATGCCGGGCTCGTCATCGACGATCAGTACCGAGGCGGTGGGGAGGGGGTCGCTGCCGCTACGCCGGGTCTCACGGGGTGTGGAGGGGGCGTGGGCAGTCATGGCATTCCTCGGGTCAACAGGGCAGTAATGGTCGCAGGGGAGATCATCTCTATCATGCGGGCATTGTGGCGTGCTGCTCACTGGTAATCTAGCGCTGGATGCCACATTGCTGCCTCTTTCTGCTTGTGCTGGCCACAGGCAGGGCCTTGCAGCCTTGTCAGCACGCGGCGCTGGCGGGCAGGGTTGGCAGGCTGCCCCGTTGCGCTACGCAAGGCACGGCGATGACTCGGCAATCGGGTCGTCATGGGGCAGTGATGGTCATGCCTGGAGTTATTGTCAGTATTTTCTCGGCCATTCCGGCAGTGCCATTCCAGCAGCGTCATTCGCCCCGCTAGGGATAGCGACGTCAGCAGGGCGAGAGGGCGAGAGGGGCGTCAGGGACGATAGGGACGACAGGAGGCGGGAGCCGGCAAGTCTGCCTGCTGGAGAAGATTCCGGTATCATCGCCGGCTGTCTTGCGTGCCAGTCCATGTATCAGCCCCGTCTGCCAAAGCCTTGAAAGCCTTTATCGGATAGTCCGTTTCGTCACCACAGCGCTTTCGGCATGTCGTTTGCACAGTCAGCATTCACGTTGATGTCATCAAGACCGTCACGCCAGAAAAAATATTCAGGGAGCACCCCCATGCCGCAACGCCATACCTTGTCTTCTCGTCGCCTGCTGGCCACCCTCGCAGGCCTGTCATTCGGTGCGCTGAGCATTCTGCCGGCCCAGGCAGCCGACGACATCATCCGTCTGGCCACCACGACCAGCACCTACAACTCAGGCCTGCTCGATCACCTGCTGCCGGAGTATGAACAGGCCCACGATGTCACCATTCAGGTCATCGCGGTTGGTACCGGCAAGGCGTTGCGCATGGGGCAGGATGGCGATGTGGATCTGGTGATGACCCACGCCCCGGGCGCCGAGCGCAAGTTCGTCGATGCCGGCTACGGTGTCGAACCGCATGGCGTGATGTACAACGACTTCGTGCTGCTCGGCCCCGAGGCGGACCCGGCGGCCATTGATGGCATGCAGGATGTGGACGCGGCACTGGGCAAGATCGCCGGCGCCAATGCCGGCTTCATCTCGCGCGGCGATGATTCCGGCACCCACAAGAAGGAATTGGACCTGTGGCAGAGTGCCGATGTCACCCCTGACTTCTCCGGCTACAAGGCCGTCGGCCAGGGCATGGGCAAGGTACTGAGCATGGCCAGTGAGCTGCAGGATTACACCTTGAGCGATCGTGGCACCTGGCTTGCGATGGAAGACAAGCTCGAGCTTGAGATTCTGGTCGAGGGCGATGCGCGCCTCTTCAACCCCTATCAGGTGATTCTGGTCAACCCGGCCAATCATGACGGGCTCAATACCCGTGGTGCGCGTGAGCTGGCCCAATGGCTGATTTCCAGCGAAGGGCAGCAGGCAATCGATGATTACCGTCTCAAGGGCAAGGCGCTGTTCCATGCCAGCCACGGCGAGACCGGCTTCGATGCTCGCCAGACAGCGGACCGCGCCTCTGAGCGCGCGCCGGTGAAGGCGCAGGGTGCACAGGCTGAGCCGCGTTCGTGAGCTTGTGGCAAACCACGCAGGAGGCCATGAGCCTCCTGCTGAGCATGGATGGCGCGCTGTGGGAGATCATCGGCGTGTCGTTTCGTGTCTCGTTGATGGCGATGTTGATCGCGGTGCCACCGGCACTGTTGATCGCCTTCGTGCTGGTTCGCTGTGCCTTCCCGGGGCGCTGGCTGCTGATCTCGCTGATCAATACCCTGATGGCCGTCCCCACCGTGGTGGTGGGGCTGCTGCTGTTCATCCTGCTGTCGCGCGCTGGCCCGCTGGGCGACTGGCATCTGCTGTTCACCCAGCCGGCGATGGTGATCGGGCAGATTCTGCTCGCCCTGCCGATTCTGGTGGTGATGCTGCATGCCGCGCTGGCGGGCGTCGACAAGCGTGCTTGGGAGACGGCCTTGCAGCTGGGGGCGTCGCGCCGGGCGGCGCTGTGGCGGCTGGTGATGGAAGCCCGGTTCGGCGTGATGGCGGCGTTGGTGGCCGCGTTTGGTAGAATCATCGCTGAAGTGGGTTGCGCCATGATGGTGGGTGGTAACATTGCCGGTTTCACGCGCAATATCACCACGGCCATCGCGCTGGAAACCCTCAAGGGCGAGTATGCCCAGGGGGTTGCCCTGGGCATGGTATTGCTGGTGTTGGCACTGGCGCTCAATCTGATGCTGGGGCTGTTGCGCGGTCGCGGTCAACTGGTGGTACAGGCGTGACCCGCGGCCTCGCCGCCAGTCACGTTCTGCCCCCACAGTCTGCAAGCCGCCTGCCAGCCCGTTGAGACAAGCACACCAGCACTGATCGCGTCAGGCTGAATCGTCGTATGGAGTCATGATGTTCCCCCCTAGTTCTTCGTCCTCGTCTGTTCCCCCGGGCGACCCCTCCTGCCCGGTGACGGGGACTGGCTTCGCGCAAGCCTCGCCGTCTGCTGCCCAGGTACTCGCTGCTGACGCAAGCGTTGCCCCTCTGTTGCGTGTGCGCGGCCTCGAATATCGCTTGCCGGCTGCGGCGCAGGCATCCGGCGAGAGCGCCGAGGCGCAAGGTCGCCTGTTATGGCATGTGGCGGCACTGGATTGGGCGCCGACCCCGGCGTCCGGCTGGGTGCACCTCAAGGGTGACAACGGCAGCGGCAAGACCACGCTGCTGCGCGTGCTGGCCGGCATGCAGCCCGCGACTGGCGGCAAGCTTGAATGGCAGACCCGTGACGCTCATCCGGTGCGCTACCTGCACCAGCAGCCGTATCTGTTCGACACCAGCGTGGCCGGCAATCTGGTGCTGGCGGCTCGCTGGCAACCCGACAGCGGCTCTGCCGGCCAGCAGCGTGATCAGGTCGAAGAGATGCTGCGCTGGAGCGGGCTGAGCGATCAGGCCCGACAGCCCGCCCGCTCCCTGTCGGGTGGCGAGCGGGCGCGACTGGCATTGGCGCGCGCCTGGTTGTCGCGTCCGCCGGTGCTGTTGCTGGATGAGCCTGCCGCCAATCTGGACCAGGCCGCCGTCGAGCAGTTGGCGTTGCGACTGGAGCAGATGTGCCAGCAGGGGTGTGCGGTGATCCTGTCCTCGCATCAGGACAATGCCTTGAGCCAGGGCTCGAGTGCGCGCTGGACGCTGAGCGCTGCCAGCCTGCACACTGAGCCCTCAGCGGGCTGAGTCGTCTTCATGGGCTGAGCCTTCAGTGCAAGCACCTCAAGCTTCAGGGCTGAGAAAGCCCTGTTCATCAGCCGCTTGCACTGGATGCTCTGCCAGCAGCCCTGCTGCATGACATTACCTGCGCCTTTGCGCACTCGACCGGGATACGCCTTCATGCCGAGCTCCAATCACACCTCTGACGCCACGCCACTGCCGAGCGATGCCGAGCAGCTCAAGGCCTCGCTCACGCCCGCCAATATCACCGGGGTGGTGCTGGCCGGTGGCCAGGCGCGGCGCATGGGTGGCGTCGACAAGGGACTGGTCACGCTCAATGAGGTGCCGCTGGTGGCGCATGTGCTGGCGCGCCTGACCCCTCAGGTGGGCGAGCTGCTGATCAATGCCAATCGCTCGCACGCCGAATATGCCGCCTATGGGCATCCGCTGGTCGAAGATAGCGAGCCGGGTTACCACGGCCCCCTGATGGGCATGGCCAGTGCGCTGGCGGCAGCGCGGACGCCCTGGGTGATGATGGTGGCCTGCGATGTGCCGCACCTGCCCAATGAACTGGTCGAGACGCTGAGTGTGGCGCTGATCGATCATGCCAACGGCGATCAGCTGGAAGGCTTCACTGTCGAGGGCGGTCACGCGGTTGATGCCGGGCCTGCGCTGCTGGCCGTGGCGGCAGACGAGTTCCGTTACCATCCGGTGATCTGTCTCATGCATCGTGGCCTGCTACCCTCGCTGCAGGCGGCGCTGGCCGCTGGCGAGCGCAAGATCGACCGCTGGTTCGATCAGCACGTCTGGCTCAAGGTGCAGGCGGGCAGCGAGCAGGACTTCGCCAATCTCAATACCCTTGAAGAATGCCGTGAGATGGAAGCCGGCTCGCGCTGAGCGCGCTTCTTTCCTGACGTCCTTTGCGTGTCATCCGTTCCCGCTTGCACGCCCAAGGTGTGTCATTGTGATGCAGGTCGTCATCGCCGGGGGCGTCTCTTCAGGAGTCTGGCGGGTTATTGTCTTTACCTGCCCGGTATTGATGGCCTTGGCGTTGCACCTCAAAAGTGTCGTGTCTGGCGGTTCTGGCGGGTGTCTTGCCACTCTGCGTCGTAGCCCCATTGAGCCCTTGCTCATATCGAGCCGTTGCCCATTGAAATGAGCGCCATGCGTGTTCACCTTCATGGCATCCGCTCAGCCCGCATTGTCATCGTCATCTTTTCCCTTGCGGGCGCGGGAGCGCTGCGGTGAGCCCCGTCGACAGGCCGCCATACGCCGGAATCATCAAGAGAACCTTCATGCCTGAGTCTTCTTCCACGACTGACCAGCGTGCTGATACCGCTGTCAGTGCTGAACATTCCTCCCCCCGCAGTGATGCTCCCACGCCGCGTGGAGATATTTCTCATGAAGTCGGGATGTCGCCCGCCTGGCAGGCACGGCTGGCGGCGTCAGCGTGTCCGCTGCTGGGCATCGCGGCCTGGAGCGGCACCGGCAAGACCACGCTGCTCGAGCAGCTGCTGCCCGAGCTGAGAGCGCGCGGCCTCCGTGTCGCCGTGATCAAGCATGCGCATCATGCCTTTGATGTCGATACGCCGGGCAAGGACAGTCATCGTCTGCGAACGGCCGGTGCCGTGCCGATGCTGGTGGCGTCCGCCAAGCGCTTTGCGCTGATGATGGAAACGCCGGACCAGGCGGAGGCCGATCTGGAGCAGCTGGTGGCGCAGCTCGAGGGGCTGGAGGTGGACCTGATTCTGGTCGAGGGCTTCAAGCAGTGGCCGCTGCCCAAGCTTGAGCTGTACCGCGAGGCCGTGGGCAAGCCGCTGCGAGCCCCAGAGGACCCCTGGATCCATGCGCTGGCGACACCGGCGGCGCAGCTGCCGCCTCGTGATGATGTGCCGCAGGACCTCAAGCGGCTGGACCTTGACGATCCTCAGGCGCTGGCCGCCTGGATCGCCGCCTGGCCGGTGCATTGGCGTCTGGAAGGCGGCAAGCCGCGTGGCGAGGTGGGCGCATGAGTCTGTCGTGTTTCGATCCGCGTTTCGGCGAGCGCATGCTGAGTGTCGATGAAGCCTTGAGCGTGCTGGGGGAGAGCCTGGCGGGCGTGATGCGCACGCCACGCAGCGAGCGTGTCGCCCTGGCGCAGGCGCCCGGACGTGTGCTCGCCGAGACGGTCATCTCGCCGCTGGATGTCCCGGCGCAGACCAACGCGGCGATGGACGGCATCGCGCTGGCACGGGCTTCATTGCCAGACGCGGCGAGCGGCGAGCCTCTGAGCGATCGCGGCGAATTGAGCGATCACTGCCAGCTGAGCGTGATCGGCAGCTCGCTGGCGGGCCACCCTTGGACGGGCCGGGCGCTCGCCGCGGGGGAAGCCATGCGCATCACGACCGGCGCGGCCCTGCCCGCAGGCGCCGACACCGTCGTCATGCAGGAGCAGCTCGAATATCGCTCCACACAGGGTGAGGGCGAAGCAGGCGAGCAGGTGGTGATCGAAGGCGTGACCAGCATTCGCCGTGGCCAGAATGTGCGTCAGGCCGGTGAGGACATCGCGCGCGGCAGCCAGGTGATGGCGCCGGGCCAGTGGCTGACGCCTGCCGCCGTGGGCGTGCTGGCCTCGCTCGGGCTCGCCGAGGTCGCCGTCTATCGGCCGCTGACGGTGGCGATCTTCTCCACCGGTGACGAGGTCACGGCCCCCGGCGAGACACTGTCGGCCGGCGGCATCTATGACGCCAATCGCTTCAGCCTCGTGGCGCTGCTGCGCGATCAGGGCATCGAGGTGCTGGATCTTGGCATCCTGAGCGATGACGAGGCGAGCGTGACTGCTGCCCTGCGGGATGCCGCGACGCGTGCCGACATGGTCATCACCTCCGGCGGCGTGTCGGTGGGCGAGGCCGATCATGTTCGCAGCGCCCTCGCTGCCTGTGGTGAGCTCGCGCTGTGGCGCATCGCCATGCGTCCGGGTCGCCCGCTGGCGTTCGGCATGTTGCGTGCCACTCCCGCCGACGACGCGTCGTCATCTGGTCAGGTGCCGTTCTTCGGCTTGCCGGGCAATCCGGTGGCGACCATGGTCACCTTCCTGCAGTTCGTGCTGCCCGCGCTGCGCCTGTTGTCGGGCCAGCAGCGGTTGGCGAAGGATGAGGCGAGTGCCTCCGCGACGACGCTGGCGCAGTGGCAAGCCCCGCGCCTGCAGCTGATCGCCGGCGAGACGCTGCGCTCACGTGCCGAGCGTGTCGACTATCATCGCGGCCAGATCGTTCTGGATGACCAGGGGCGTCAGGTGGTGATGACCACGGGGCGGCAGGGCTCGGGTATTCTGACCTCGATGTTGCTGGCCGAATGCCTGATCGAGATTCCCGCCGGCTGCGCCACGCTTCACGCCGGCGAGCCGGTCATGGTGCAGTGGCTGGGCAGCCGCGGCATCGTCTAGGCGATGCCGCGCAGTGGTCATGCCAGCTGATTCATGAAAAGATAGTCTGCTAATTTCTTGGCCAGTCCTGTTCATCAGGGCTTGCCTGCCTGCTTCTTCAGGCATTGGTATTTCAGAGATTGCCGCCAGTCAGGCGCACCCGATACGGATACGAGACAGCTCATGAGCCTTACTCATCTCAACGCACGCGGCGAAGCCCATATGGTGGATGTTGCGGACAAGCAGGAAACCCGCCGCGAGGCGCGAGCCAGCGCACGCGTCTGCATGCTGCCTGCCACGCTCGCTCTGCTCGCCGAAGGTGGCCTGCCCAAAGGGGATGTGCTGGCGACGGCGCGTATTGCCGGTATCCAGGCGGCCAAGCGCACTCATGAGCTGATTCCGCTCTGTCATGCCTTGATGCTCTCCAAGGTGACGGTCGACTTCACGCTGGACAGCGCCAACAGCTGTGTGGAAATTCAGGTGCTGTGTCGCCTCAATGGGCGTACCGGTGTCGAGATGGAGGCGCTGACGGCGGCCTCGGTGGCGGCCTTGACGCTCTATGACATGTGCAAGGCGGTCGACAAGGGTATCGTGATCGGCGATATCCAGCTCGAGACCAAGACCGGCGGCAAGAGTGGTGACTGGCAGCGCCCGGAGGAAGCCGCCGCTGTCGAGCAGACGCCGGTTGAGTCAAGCCGGACTGGGCCAAGCCCTGCTGTAACAGCTGAGCCCATCGAAGCGACAGCGGGACAGGCCGCTCCGGCGGCACGCGGTGATGCCACCGTGCGGGTCCTCTTCCTGGCGGAACTGCGGGAACGCCTGGACCTCGACAGTCTGGCGCTGAACCTGACGACGCTGTCCGAAGCGACGGTCGGGGGCCTGAAGCGCACCCTGGCGCTGCGTGACCCCCAGCTTGAAGCGCTCAATGACACTCGCGTGCTGTGTGCCGTCAATCAGGACATGGTGCGCGATGACCACCCACTGAATGCCGGTGATGAAGTCGCCTTCTTCCCACCGGTGACGGGGGGCTGACATGACCCAGGTCGCAAACGAAGCCTCGCAGGCCTTTTCGGTCAGCATTCAGGCCAGCGATTTTGATCTGCGTGTCGAGCAGGACGTCCTGACGCGTGGGCGCGGCGACATCGGTGCCGTGGTGTCCTTCACGGGGCTGGTGCGTGATTTCAACCAGCGACCGGATGTCGTCGCGCTGACGCTGGAACACTATCCCGGCATGACGGAGCGCAGCCTCGAACGCTTGATCACAGAGGCGCGCGAGCGCTTCCCGCTCACCGGGGTGCGCATCATTCACCGTGTCGGACGGCTCGAGCCCGGCGACAATATCGTGCTGGTGCTGGTCGCCAGTGCGCATCGTCAGGCGGCCTTTGCCGGCTGTGACTTCCTGATGGACCACCTCAAGTCGCGGGCGCCTTTCTGGAAAAAGGAGCACACTGCCACAGGAGATTATTGGGTGCGGGAACGCTCGAGCGATCGTGAGGCACTCGAGCGCTGGCATCCAGAGTCCGTGGTGACGGCAGAGGGTGAGGCGGTATCCCCCCTTGCCGAGCAACACAAGGCTGATGACTCATTGGCCGAGGCCAGCAGCGAAGAGAAACAATCAGCGCTGGCAACACCCAAGTTTTCGGGAGAGTCATGATGGAAACCCTGGTCGATGACTTCGGTCGTCGCATCCGCTATGTTCGCCTGTCAGTGACGGACCGCTGTGATTTTCGCTGCGTCTATTGCATGAGCGAAGAGATGACCTTTCTGCCGCGCGACGAGGTCTTGAGCCTCGAAGAGATCGCGTTGCTGGCGCGCGCCTTCGTGGAATTGGGGGTCGAGAAGATTCGCCTGACCGGCGGGGAGCCGCTGGTGCGGCGTGATATCGGCAAGCTGGTCGATGAAATCGGCGCGCTCGAGGGGCTCAAGGACTTCTCGATGACCACCAACGGCGCGGGCCTTGCCAAGCACGCCGCGCAGTTGAAGGCCGCCGGCATGTCACGGCTGAATATCAGCCTTGATTCTCTGGACCCGGAGCGCTTCAAGGCGCTGACGCGTACCGGCGACCTGAACAAGGTAATCGCCGGCATCCGTGCTGCGCGCGAGGAAGGCTTCCGCATCAAGCTCAATGCAGTGGTGCTGAAAGGGCGCAATGATCACGAAGTGGTGTCGCTGGTCGAATTCGCGCGTGAGGAAGGGTTGGACATCAGCTTCATCGAGGAGATGCCGCTGGGCCAGGTCTCGGATCACGGTCGTGACGAGACCTTCTGCTCCAGTGATGATGTCCAGGCGCGCATCGAGACGCGTTATCCGCTGATTCCCACGCTTGAAGACAGTCTGGGGCCGGCGCGCTATTTCCGCATGGCGGACAGCGAATCACGGGTGGGATTCATCTCACCGCACAGTCATAACTTCTGCTCGACCTGCAACCGCGTTCGCGTCACGGTAGAGGGGCGTCTGTTGCTGTGTCTTGGCAATGAGCACTCGCTTGATCTGCGTGACATCATGCGGCGCCACCCGGGTGACATCGAGCCGCTCAAGGCCGCGATCATCGATGCCATGCACCTCAAGCCCGAGCGTCATCACTTCACGACGGATGGTGATGTCCAGATCGTTCGCTTCATGAACATGACGGGAGGCTGAGTCCTTTTTCGTCATCAGTCGTGGCGCTCATGTTGATCGAGCCAT
Organism: Cobetia amphilecti; assembly: GCF_020217465.1. Taxonomy (GTDB): domain Bacteria; phylum Pseudomonadota; class Gammaproteobacteria; order Pseudomonadales; family Halomonadaceae; genus Cobetia; species Cobetia amphilecti. The sequence goes on along the minus strand of NZ_CP084115.1, from coordinate 2,829,878 downwards.
CTCGGATAACTCACAGACGCTCACAAAAACCCCGCTATCAAGCGGGGTTTTTGTTGGTCTATCCTATGGAAACACTGCCTTGCTTTTGACAAGGCTTGTTAGTTCATATTTAGCGCTTATACTTTGCTGCATTATCACATCCAATGCGATGCCTCGCAGGGATTCCAGCTCAGTGCATATGGTGGAGGTAGCGAAATGACAGCCGATTCTCTCGAAAAGATCGCTCGTAACAAGAATGTTGCTCGTGCAGCAGCGCGTCAGCTGTCCATGGAACAACTGCACAAGCTCTCCGAGGTCATCAATGAGGTGATCGAGCAGAAAGCCGAAGAAGACGAGCAGCGCCGCGAAGAAGAAATCGCCAAGGAGCGCAAGCTTGCCGAGATTCGTGATGCGATGATCGAAGCTGGCCTTTCCGTGGATGATCTGGTCAGTGATCAGCCCAAGCGTCGTGGCCGTCCGCCGAAGAACAAGTCCGTTTGAGACCTTCGGCCTGACGTCATGGAGGTGGCTGAAGCGCCTTGAGATCGAGATTGCCAGTCGGCAAGTCGGCAATCTCGCCATCACCTGTCCCTGAGCGCCTCCCAGCAGCAGAAAAGCCCGCCCGGTATTTCCCGGGCGGGCTTTTTCATGCGCTGCTTTGTGCAGGGCAGTGAGCTCAAGGCGGCCATCACTTCAATGATGGCGCGACACTCACTCCTGATTCATGGCCATGATATGCAGGAAGAGCACCGGCTCATGGCGCAGGTGGTTGCGCAGCCAGCGATTGATGCGGCCATCGAGTTGCTGCTTGAGTTCACGTTCATTGCTGGCATCCAGGCCTGCCAGGGTGTCATCCAGCCACTCGGCGAAGCTGTCTTCATCCAGGCTCGAGGTGCCGCTGATATCCAGCATCAAGCGGCCGATGCGAACCCAGCCGGCCTTCTGCAGCGTGACGGGCAACGCCAGCGAGACGCTGCCATGCCGGCCGAGACGCGCGCGGGCACGGCGGTCCATGGAATCCAGTGGACGCACCTTGTCATGCTCGATGATGCGCTCGTGCAGTGTCAGGCGTTTTTCCACCGACAGCCCCTGAGCATCGAGGCGAATCACGTCACCATTGACGGGAATCAGCGGTGCCTCGATGCCCAGGGACTGTGCCACCTGGGTGTGAGCGAGCTGGTGTCGATATTCGCCATGCACCGGCAGCAGACGTACCGGTTTCAGCCAGCCATAGAAGGTGCGCAATTCTTCCTGCGCCGGGTGCCCGGAGGCGTGCAGGTCCGGGAACTGCTTCTCTTCCATGATGCCGACGCCAAGGCGTGTCAGGGCGTTGTGCAGCTTGCCGATGGCCAGCTCATTGCCGGGAATCGCCTTGGAAGAGAAGATCACGGTGTCGCCAGCGGCCAGCTCGAAGTCCGGATGGCGGGAATTGGCCAGGCGTGACAGCGCTGCGCGCGGCTCGCCCTGACTGCCGGTGGCGATCACCATGACCTCTTCCGGGGGCAGATAGCCCAGGTCCTTCACCGGTACCAGCGGCGGGAAGTCTTCCAGATAGCCGAGGCCGCGGGCGACGCGCACCATGCGCTCCATCGAGCGACCCAGCAGTGTGATGCGGCGACCATTGCGTGCGGCGGCGCGCCCCAGCGCCAGGATGCGGGCCAGGTTGCTGGCAAAGCAGGTCACGACGACGCGTCCGCGACAGCCGGCCAGCGTCTTCTCCAGTGCGCGTGCCACCTCGCCCTCGCTGCGCGAATGACCCGCCAGCGGCGCATTGGTGGAGTCGCCGACGACCAGATCGACCGGTGCCAGTGCCTGATAGCGCTCCGGATCGGTGGGCTCGCCGATCAACGGCTCCGGGTCCAGCTTCCAGTCGCCGGTATGCATCACGCGATATTCCGGCGTGACGATCAGCAACGAGCAGCTTTCCGGAATGGAGTGGGTCAGCGGCAGCAATCGCAGCGCGAAGGGGCCGGATTCAAAACCTTCATCCACCTCGATGATCTGCAGGCTGGAGGTTTCCAGCTCGCGTTCGGCAAACTTGGCGCGCAGCAGGCCAGCCGCCAAGGGCGTGGCGATGATCGGGCAGCGCCATTTCGGCCATAGCCATGCGACTGCGCCGATGTGGTCTTCGTGGCCATGGGTGATCACCAGCATCTGCGGGCTGATGCCCAGGCTTGCCAGGGACTCGATATCCGGCACCTGCAGAGGTCCTTCCGGCAGATCCTGGCGAATCATCATGCCGCAATCCACGGCAATCCAGTGATCCTGATAACCATACAGCGTCAGATTCATGCCGATCTCGCCGCAGCCACCCAGCGGTAGCAGGTGCAGCGGCGGACGTTGTCTCTGACGGACTTGAACGCGGGGTTTCAACATGGATGTCATGCCATCTATAAAATGTGGCTCAACTATACGGGAATCCCGCGAAGCGCCACAAATGGCGCTGTTGTCCGGTCGAGTCGATTCGAGGGCGGCCCGGCCGTCCGCGTGACGCCTTGAGGTGGGCCGGCGTGATGGCCGCTGATCGCAATGTCGTATTGACCATATGGACAGAATCGGGGCGCAGCACTGTTTCAGGCCGCGTGATCAGCTACAATAGCCCACCTTTGCCGAGGGGCTGCTTACGGGCGGTGTCATGATTCCTCGCGCAGGCCGGCGCTTCGCCGGCTGAACATCATTCCCGCTATCACAATGGTTGAACTTACGATGTCTCACGCCTATCGCCTGGTGGTGTCCTGCCCTGATCAGGTCGGAATTGTTGCCCGAGTTTCCACTTTCATCGCCGAGCAGGGCGGGTGGATCACCGAAGCCAATCAGCATTCTGATCTTGGCGCCGGTCGTTTCTTCATGCGCTATGAGATCAACCCCGAAACCATCGGCCTGAGCGCCGCTGAGCTCGGCAAGCGCTTCGCCCCGATCGGTGAAGAGTTCGGCATGCAGTGGCGCGTGCATGACACCGCTGCCAAGAAGCGTGTCGTGCTGATGGTCTCCAAGGACTCCCATTGCCTGGTGGACCTGCTGCATCGCTGGCAGTCCGGTGATCTGGATTGCGAGATTCCCTGCGTCATTTCCAACCACGATGACATGCGCTCGCTGGTGGAATGGCACGGCATTCCGTTCCATCACGTGCCGGTCGACAAGAATGACAAGGCGCCGGCTTTTGCCGAAGTCGAGCGTCTGGTGGAAGAATCCCGGGCCGATTGCATCGTGTTGGCGCGCTACATGCAGATCATTCCGCCGAGCCTGTGTGAGCGCTATGCCGGTCGCCTGATCAACATCCACCACAGCTTCCTGCCTTCCTTCGTGGGCGCCAAGCCGTATCACCAGGCCTTCGGGCGTGGGGTCAAACTGATCGGGGCGACCTGCCATTACGTGACCGAAGAGCTGGATGCCGGCCCGATCATCGAGCAGGACATCCACCGCGTCACTCACTGCCATACCGCCGAGGAACTGGTGCGCATCGGCCGTGATGTCGAGCAGAAAGTGCTGGCGCGCGGGCTGCGTTGGCACCTGCAGGATCGCGTGCTGATCCACGGCAACAAGACCATCGTCTTCGCCTGAGCCTCGCTTGCTCAGCGCATGAGTCTGTCACCGACCTGAGGTCGTGACGAAGAAGCCGGTACCTGTTTCAGGTGCCGGCTTTGTTGTTTGCGGGATGGGGTGGGCGCCTGGCGCGAGCTAGAACAATCCCAGCTGCTGGGCGTCCTCACGGGCCTTGAGGCGCACGCCGACGCCCAGCAGGCGGACAGGGCGATGGCCGCGTTGCCAGGCTTGCTCCATCAGCAGGGCGAAGCTGTTGGCGCTCGGCAGCGTGGTGGTCGAGGCGGGGAGCAGGCTTTCCAGCGTGGTGCTCTCGAAGTTGCTGAAGCGGATCTTGACGAACTGCTTGGCCAGCACCGGCTGGTCATGACGGGCGTGACGGCTGGTCAGGCGTTCGAGCAGGGCAGGCAGGCGCTCGAGGCAGGCCGGTAGATCAGGCAGGTCGTGATCGAAGGTGTGCTCGACACTGATCGACTTGCGCTCACGCTCGACACGCACCGGTCGCTCATCGATGCCGTGCGCCAGTTCGTGCAGGCGGGTGCCGAATTTGCCGAAGTGCTCGGCCAGGGTCGTCAACGGCGTGGTGCGCATGTCCTCGCAGGTGGTGATGCCCAGGCGTGTCAGTCGTGCCAGCGTCGCCGGGCCGACCCCGTGCAGCTTGCCGACGGGCAGCTGGCGGATGAAGGCGTCGCTGGTCTCGGGGGTGATCACCGTCAGGCCGTCGGGCTTTTCCCAGTCACTGGCGATCTTGGCCAGAAACTTGTTGGCGGCCACGCCAAGGGAGAGGGTGATGCCGGTGCGCTTGAGCGCCTCTTCCTTCAACCAGCGCGCCATCCAGGTGGCGCTGCCCTGAAAGTCAGTCACGGCGCTGACATCCAGATAGGCCTCATCCAGCGAGAGGGGCTCCACCAGGGGTGTCAGCTCATGGAAGAGTGCCTGAATCTCGGCGGAGACGGCGCGGTAGCGCTCGAAGTCCGGGGGCACCAGAATCAGCTGAGGGCACAGGCGCAGCGCGCGGGCAGTCGACATCGCCGAGCGTACGCCGAAGGCACGCGCGGGATAGTTGCAGGTGGCGATGACACCGCGTTGCTCGGTGCGGCCGCCGATGGCGATGGGCACCTCGCGCCACTCGGGATGGCGGAGCATCTCGACGGCGGCATAGAAGCAATCGCAGTCGGCGTGGAGGATCTTGCGCATGCGCGCATCATGCTAAAAGACTGGATGGCTGTCCAGTGGCGGCGTCCATTCATTGCGCCTGAGCCGGCTCAGCAACGACAACGCCCGACAGGGAGGAAGGTCCTCTCTGTCGGGCGTTGGCATGTCTGGCATCTCGCTTGGGCGCGAGACTGTCGCTCAGCGGATTACAGCGTCATCGCGGCCACCCAGCCGAACACGATCAGCGGGATGTTGTAGTGGATGAAGGTCGGCACCACGCTGTCCCAGATGTGGTCGTGCTGCTGATCGACATTCAGGCCGGCCGTCGGGCCGAGGGTCGAGTCAGAGGCCGGTGAGCCGGCATCCCCCAGCGCGGCGGCGGTGCCGATCAGCGCGACGGTAGCCAGCGGCGAGAAGCCGAATTGCAGCGCCAGCGGTACGTAGATGGCGGCAATGATCGGAATGGTCGAGAAGCTGGAGCCGATGCCGAGGGTGATGAACAGGCCGACCATCAGCATGACCAGCGCGGCCAGCGGCTTGTTGTCACCGATGATGTGGAAGGAGGCATCGACCAGGGTCTGGATGTCGCCGGTGGCCTTCATCACGGACGCGAAACCTGCCGCCGAGATCATGATGAAGCCGATCAGCGCCATCATGCGCATGCCGGAGGTGAAGAGGTCATCCGCTTCGTTCCACTTGAACAGACCACCCAGCGAGAGGATGGCGAAGCCGACCAGGCCGCCGAGAATCATCGAGCCGGAATACAGCTGAATGCCGAGGGCGGCGATGATGGCGACGCCTGCCATGATCAGGCCGCTCTTGGACGGCGTGTGCATGGGCGTGTGGTGCGGTACGTTGCTGGACTTGATCTCGCGGGTCGCGTAGTCACGCGGCTTGCGGTAGGAGACGAACAGCGCCGTCAGCAGGCCGAGGAACATGCCGCCGACCGGAATCGCCATCGCCATCGGCACCATGCCGCGGGTCACGTCGAGGCCGAGCGACTGGCCGGCCTCATTGATATTGGCCAGCAGGATGTCGTTGAGGAAGATGGAGCCGAAACCGACCGGCAGCAGCATGTAGGGCGCGGTCAGGCCGAAGGTCAGTGCACAGGCCGCGGCACGACGATCCAGGCGCAGGCGGTTCATGGCGACCAGCAGCGGCGGAATCAGGATCGGGATGAAGGCGATGTGAACCGGAATCAGGTTCTGGGAGGAAATCGCGACCAGGGTCACGCTGCCCAGCAGGCCGTACTTGATGGCCGTCTGGCGGCGCGGCGTGCTTTCGCCATTGAGCAGGCCGATCAGGCGTGCGGCGAGCAGGTCCGGCAAACCGGAGCGAGACAGGGCGACGGCGAAGGCACCGAGGGTGGCGTAGGCCAGCGCGACCTTGGCGCCGCCGCCGACACCGTCATTGAAGGCGCCGAGCGTGTCGGTCAGTGACAGACCACTGAACAGACCGCCGACCAGGGCGCCGGCGACCAGCGCGAAGACGACCGAGACGCGAGCCAACGACAGGCCGACCATGACCAGGACGGCCAGAATTACCGCATTCATGCGAGTACCTCTATGTGGGGTTGTGCCAGCTTTGGGAGTGTTGCGGACAGAGCGGGCGAACTGTGGGTGCGTGGCCACCCGATCCCGGGGCAATGCCTCGCATGACGTGTACATTCGTGACGAATGCCTTGCTGTCGCAGTGTTCCTGCGGCTTCCTCCTGAATGCCGTCAAAAACGGCGCATTATCTTACCAGAAGGGCAACGCAAGCTGAATGGCCGATGAACGTGGGCGCTGCCAAATGCCACAAGTTGGCGTGCCATGACGGCTTTTTGTAGAATGCCACGCTGCCCGGCGGCTGCAGTCGCAGGCGTTATTCAACAGGAGTGCGCATGCTGGAGCTGGAAAATGCCCGCGTCATCGGCATGGGAAATGATCGGCGTGTCTATCAGGACCCGAACGACCCCCATCGCTGCATCAAGGTCCCGCGTTACCCTGACAAGGGCAGCCGCCAGAATGAGCGCGAGCAGCGCTATTTCGAGGGCCTGGTCAGACGTGGCATGCGCGACTGGTCCTATGTGCCTGCCTACCACGGCAGTGTCGCCACCGCCGAGGGGCTCGGGCTGGTCTTCGATCTGATTCTCGACAGTGACGGCTCCACGTCACGCCGACTGCGCGAGGTGCATCTCGAGACCCCCGAGCGCCTGAGCGCCGAGGTGCTGGTGAGCGAGCTGGCCAATCTCTATCGCTATCTCGAGAAACGCTGGTTGATTCCGTCTGATCTCAATGATCGCAATATCGTGGTCCAGTTCAGCGACGACCAGCCGCCCAGATTGTGGCTGATCGACGGTATCTCGAATCCTGACTTCATTCCGCTGGCGACCAGTGTCGCCTGGCTGGCACGGCGCAAGGTCGCGCGTCGTTATCGTCACTTCCTCAAGAAGCTGGTCAAGGGCGGTCAGCTCTCGCCAGAGGATTATCAGGCACTCGAAGCTCGTCTGTGGGGGTGAATGCCTCTGATGGCAATCGCCTTTGATGAACATCGCCTTTGATGAACAGCGCCAGGGGCAGTCATGTTGTGCATCAGTGCATCAGTGCATCAGTGCATCAGTGTTCCAGGATCTCGAAGTAGCTGGTCATCGCATGGGTGATCTGGCGCAAGTCCTGCGGGGAGGTGATATAGGCTGGCATGGTATAGAGCCAGCGACCGAAGGGACGTAACCAGACACCCAGTTCACGGGCATGAGCCTGAGCGCCTGCCAGACTGCTGGCATCGTGCACTTCTATCACCGCCGTGGCACCCAATACGCGTATATCGCGAATGGCGGGGTGGGAGAAATTCAGCAGGCTGTCGCGCAACAATTGATTGAGCTCGGCAATCTTGCCCAGATAATTCTCTTCCTCGAATACCGCGAGACTTTCCAGTGCTACCCGACAGGCCAGCGGATTGCCCATGAAGGTCGGGCCGTGCATGAAGGCGCTATTGGCATCCTCGCCATCAAATGCATGGAAGATATGACTCTGGGCCAAGGTGGCGGCATGTCCCAGATATCCCCCCGTCAGTCCCTTGGAGAGCACCATGATGTCAGGAGAGACATTGGCGTGTTCACAGGCAAACATCTTGCCGGTCCGACCGAAACCGGTCGCGACTTCATCGAAGATCAATACGATTCCGAACTCATCACATAACTCGCGCGCCGCCTCGAGATAGTAGGGCGAGTACATGTTGAGGCCACCTGCCGCCTGCAAGAGAGGCTCCATCAACAATGCCGCTATCTCATGCTGGTGTGTTTCCAGGCAGGCGCGCAATGCGCTGATATCGTCTGCTACCTCGTCACGACTGGCGCTGAAACCGGCAGTCGGCGCCGGTGCGAAATGATGTCTGGGCAGGAAATCGGCGAACAATGAGTGCATGCCTTCCTCGGGGTCACACACTGCCATGCAGCCCGCCGTATCGCCGTGATAGGCCTTCATCAATGACAGCATGCGCGTTCGTCCGCGCGTGTCATCGCGGTCTTTGCGCTGTTGCTGATATTGCACTGCCATCTTCATGGCGACTTCCATGCCCACCGAGCCGCTATCCGAGAAGAAGACATGATTCAGGCCCTCGGGGGTGACGCGCACCAGCGCATCGGCAAGCTCCTTGGCCGGTCGATGGCGAATGCCGCCCAGCATTACATGGCAGAGTTCTGCCGCTTGCTGCTGAATGGCCGCGACGAGACGCGGGTGTCCGTAGCCATGGATCATGCACCACCAGGAACATGTCGCATCCAGCAGTGTCTCATCTCCCGCCAGTGTCATGCGGGCTCCCGTGCCGCCGACCACCTCCAGTGGCGCTGGCATGTCCTGCATCTGGGTATAAGGGTGCCAGAGAGAAAGTGAGTCCGTATCGCGGGTCGGCATCTGGGAAAATGGCATGGAGTATCTCTGCGAGTGGCGGGAGAGTGGAATGGCGTGATGACGGCTCAATCTTTGTCAACTTTGACCATTCTATCAGGTTGACGGTGTTTTTGAAGTGACGCTTTCTGGAGAAAGTGTTGCATTTTGCACCACTATTAGTTCGCCACCTGCTTTAGTATGGACTTCTGTTGTTCGTTCAGGTGCATGCTTTTCGAGGTGCGCAGGCAATGACAGCTCTACATCGAAAGTCTGCAATCTGACGCCGCCACGCCAACGGGAAAGTGGTTGCATAATACTTCCTTGTGGGTTGTTGTCATGAATTGTGCATATCCCGTGAATATTGGAGGTCCAGTGATGGCGGGCCCTCAAGCCTGATATCAGGTCGTGGTAAAGACTTCTTCGTGTTGTTGCAGAGACGCTTTTGGCAGGCCTGTCTTCAGTTGTGACAGGGGATAATGAAGTGCCTGGGCAGTGAGTACTGTTTTTTTGCTGGCTATTGCATTGATCGGAAAGATTGCATACTTTGGAAACATGTTATTTAAGACTTCACCTCGCAGTTGACTCGGTCTATAATCGCCCTTGATCTGGTGTGGGCGCTTAACTGTCCCGAGTGTCCTGCACAAGTCTTTATGAAAACGCGCTGTTAAACATGTACGGCAGGTGAATATCGCCGAGCCTCTTTCAGCATCGTGTTTTCGTGACTCAACTGTCTGTCCCGACATCCTGGAGATACTCATGTCCCTGTTGACTGATTTCATGCAGAAAGAGCAAGAGCTCAAGAAACTTCAAGAGCAGCTGGAAAGCCTGCGCAATGATGACCGTCTGAAGAACGAACTCGAATTCAAGGACAAGCTGGACGCGCTGATGGGCGAGTACGGCAAGTCCACTCGTGACGTCATCACCCTGCTGGACCCGAAAGCGTCCCAGGCACCGGCTGCTGCCGCACCGGAAAGCAAGACCGGTGGCGTGCGTCGCAAGCGCAAGCTGAAGGTCTACAAGAACCCGCACACCGGTGAAGTCATCGAGACGCGTGGTGGCAACCACAAGCAGCTGAAAGAGTGGAAGGAAGAGCACGGCGCGGAAACCGTCGAATCCTGGCTCGAGCGCACTGAAAGCTGAGCACTGGCTTTGTTGCCAGCTAGCTGACGCTGCCAGACATGAAAAAGCCCCGCGATCGCGGGGCTTTTTCATGTCTGGCATTTGACTGACGCTAGACGACGGACCCCTCTTTTGAGAAGGCCTTGAGCAGGTCTTGAGCAGAGCGATAGGGCGCTTTCCCGTGAGACTCGCTGTGAAATTACAGCGTCAGAAAGCGCCACTATCGGCAGCCGTCATGCCCGAGGGCTGCCTCGAGGACTATCAGCTATCACGCTGATTGAGGTCCACCAGGCGACCGATGGCGAGAATCTTGCCCGTCGGTTTGCCGGTCGGCGAACCGCCTTCTGGCTCCAGTGTCATCTCCAGCAGCTGGCCCGGGCTCATGCTGCCGATCTGCTCGGCGCTGAGTTCGATGCCCGCAATCGGGTCGACCAGCCCCAGTGAGCGCGGCCCTTCTTGCGGGTCGGTCAGGGTCCACAGTTCGATGGCGCGATCCGTCGGGCGCTCGATGGAGGCCTTCGGTGTCAGCTGCAGGCCACCGCTGGGCGTGACATTGGCCACCCAGGTCGGCGTGCCCGGATCTTCCAGTGTCTGCAGGATAGCGACCATGCGTTGCGCGTCGCCGTCAGGCGTCTGGGTAGCCATCTCCGGTGACGTGCCCTCCAGCGGCGCGCTGGGAGAGAAGGGCCCCATCTGCATGACCAGTGCCAGGGCGAGACCTGCCCCCAGGCCCAGTCCGAGGCCGCCGCCGAGCCAGCGCAGCAGCCAGGGCGCCTTGGTAGAGGCGCTTGCCTGATCTGCGTCATGTCGAGCGGCGTCATCGCGGGTGGCGGAGGACTGCTTGAGGCGCACCAGGCTGGCGTCGATGCGCTTCCATAATGAGTCGGAAGCGGGCTCCGGCGGCAGGCGATCACTCACGCTCAGCCAATGTTGCTGCCAGCGCAGGGCCATGCGTGCGGCATTGTCATCGCGCTCGATCCAGGCGCGCACTTCGGCCTCGCGCTCAGGGTCCAGCAGCCCGAGGGCATGCTCACCCAGCAGCAGGTTCTGTTCTTCGGGAGATTCGGGAATCAGGGGGCTATTCATCGTGACAGGCACTCCTGCAGTAGCTTGAGACCGGCGCGGATGCGTCCCTTGATGGTGCCAAGCGGTGCGTTCAGCTTCTCGGCGATCTGTTCGTGTGTCAGTCCCTTGAAGAAGGCCAGCAGAATGGGTTCGCGACGCGGCACTTCCAGTTCACCCAGGCAGTCGCTCAACTGATGGGCCGTCTGGCTGTCATCGGCCGCGGTTTCCGGGTTGGCGAGCAGGTCGGCCAGCGTATCGAGCGCATCGCTGTCGCCGCGAGGCGTCCGCCCCTGGGCGCGCAGCTGATCCAGGGCGCGATAGCGCAGGATGGTAAACAGCCAGGCGCGACCATTGCCGAGTTCTCGGCGGTACTGGCCCGCATTGGACCACAGCTTGATGAAGGCGTCATGGACGGCATCTTCCGCCTGGTCGCGGCTGTTCAACAGGCGCATGGCGAGCGCCAGCATGCGGCCCGATTCAAGATCATAGAGGCTGCGGAACGCGGCCTCGTCTCCGCGTGCACAGGCTTCTATCGCACTGGCGTGGTCAAAGCTTTCCGCGTCTGGCGGACTGACTGACGGCTTCTGTGCTGGCATGGGGCGGCCGGCTCCTTTGGCAGGGGGTCCATTGATCAGCTGACGGTAAGTGCACCGCCGAGGAATGGCAAGTTGCATGATAGAGGCCTTCGTTCGGGAAAGAATCAACGCCCGTGGCGATCGGGATGGCGGTGCGTCAATTGCGGGGGGATAGTCAGGTAACGTCCAGCTTCCCGCCTTGGATGTTCGTGGCCGGTTTTCAAACGTGTCTGGGCGTGGCGTCAGCCGGTCACCTCACATCCGATGGGGAAAGCGCGGCGCGGCTGCATTGCTGCTCGCGCGGTGAGTCCGCATAATGGCCGGCATGACAGCCTGGGAGGCGTGATGAAGCAGCAATTCAATACGATCGGCGTGATTGGCCGACTGGGCAGTGCCCAGGTGGTGGATACGCTCAAGCGCTTGATTCGCTTTCTGGATTCCCGTGGCCTGGCCATGGTGATCGAGGAACGCACTGCCACGCTGCTGCTGGACCACGGTCTGCAGGTGGCCAGCCGCCGTCAGATGGGCGAGCAGTGTGATCTGGTGATCGTGGTCGGCGGCGATGGCAGCCTGCTGGGCGCCGCGCGCGCGTTGTGCCGCAGCGGCACGCCCGTGCTCGGCGTCAATCGTGGGCGACTCGGCTTTCTGACTGACATTCGCCCCGATGAGCTCGAGGAGAAGGTGGCCGAGGTGCTGGGCGGTGACTATCTCAGCGAGCAACGCTTCCTGCTCGAGGCCGAGGTTTACCGCGAAGGCGAGCGCATCGGGGCGGCCGATGGCCTCAATGATGTGGTGCTGCACCCCGGCAAGGCGGCGCGCATGATCGAGTTCGAGCTGTTCATCGATGGCCAGTTCGTCTACTCCCAGCGCTCGGATGGCTTGATCGTCGCCACGCCGACCGGCTCGACCGCCTATGCGCTGTCCGGTGGCGGCCCCATCGTGCATCCGCGTCTCGAGGCGATCACCCTGGTGCCGATGTTCCCGCATACCCTTTCCAGTCGTCCGATCGTGATCGATGCGGCCAGCGAGATCATCCTGCATATCAGTGCCAGCAACTCGACCTATCCGCATATCAGCTGCGATGGCCAGACCCAGGTGGTGGCCAAGCCCGGGGATGTGCTCAAGATCCGGCGCAAGAGTGAGCGTCTGACGCTGATTCATCCGCTGGAGCACAACTATTTCGAGATCTGTCGCACCAAGCTCGGTTGGAGCAATCGCCTCGGCGAATGACCTCAAGGCTCACAGCATGCAAGCATTCGTGGCGCCACAGGATGGCTATGACCTTATCGGCGATGTACACGGCTGCGGCGCCACTCTGGCGACGTTGCTGGAGACGCTCGGCTATCACATCGTCGATGGCGTCTATCGCCACCCGACCCGCAAGGTCATCTTTCTCGGCGATATCATCGATCGTGGTCCGCGCATCCGCCTGGCGGTGCAGCTGGCCAGCAGCATGGTCAATGCCGGCGAAGCGCTGATCGTGATGGGCAATCACGAATACAACGCCCTGGCGTATTGCCGGCGCGCACGCCCGCGTGCAGGCGGCGAGCATCGTGATTTCCTGCGCTCGCATACCTCACGTCACAACCGCATCATCCGCGAGACGCTTGACCAATATCAGCATCATCCCGATGAGTGGGACGAAGCGCTGCGCTGGTTCATGCGCATGCCGCTGTGTCTGGAGCTGCCGCCGCTGGCCCCCGGCCAGAGCGGGCTGCGCGTGGTGCACGCCTGCTGGGACGAGCCACTGGTGCGTACCTTCCTGGAGCGCTACCCCGATGGCTGCATCGATGAAGACTTCCTGCATGAGTCCATCGAGCACGACAGCTTCGCCTATCGCGTGCTGGACCGCATGACGCGCGGCGCGAACCTGCGCTTGCCGGAAGGGGTCGAGATCCATTCCGGCGATGGTTTCACGCGCCGAAGCTTCCGCACGCACTTCTGGGCACGTGAGCCCCGCACCTACGGCGATGTGGTCTTCCAGCCCGACAACCTGCCCGGCGAGCTGGAATCGCGCTGGCTGAGCGAGCAGGAGCTGGCCAATCTGCCTTACTACGGGCCAGAGCAGCCGCCGTTGTTCCTCGGGCACTACTGGTGCGAGGGCTTGCCGGCGCTGCCAGCCCCCAACATTGCCTGCCTGGATTACAGTGCGGTCAAGTTCGGACGCCTGGTGGCATATCGCTTCAGTGGCGAAGCCACGCTGGATGCCGCCAACTTCGTGTGGGTGCCGGTACCGCGTGAGCCTTCCCGACGCCCCGTGCCGGAAGAGCTGTCCCGCGACACCCTGTCGAACCAGTCATTCGCCAATGGCGCCAGTCAATAGCACTGGTCATTGGCACTGGCCATTGGCACTGACCATTGGCACTGACCATTGGCACTGACCATTGGCACTGGTCATAAGTATGCCCCCAATAGCGCCAGTGATGCTGGCGGCGAATGGCGATTGTTTTTTACAATCACATGTCAGTGAACCAAAGCCCGATTGCGTACTCTGAGTAAGTGTTCCCTTGAATGATCCTTGCTCAGTCCGGTGCCCCCCACCGGGCTTTTTTTATGTCTGTCACAAAGGCCAGACGCCTGCGGCGCTGTGGTAGATTTTTACAGGCTGGTCTGACTTCTCCTTGTTTATCAACGTGTACTGAGTCTGTTCAGTCGCGTGTCATCTTCAGAGGCACACATGTTCAAGGTTCTGACGCTGCCCGAATCCTTCGACAGCCGCCCCCTGCGCGAAGCCCTGTGGGCCGAGAAGATCGGTCACCAGATCACCCTGAGCCAGGCTCGCCCGACCGAGGCTGCGCCTGGCGACGATGCCGAGAGCCACGAGGGCGGCCAGGAGCTGTGGCTGGCCGACCCCGAGCAACTGCCGCGCGTCATCGCGATGCTCGAGCGCCAGTCACGCGGTGAACCGCTGCGAGACGCCTCCGCAGGCGCCGCGACGCGTGGCGGCGGCAGTTCTCAGTCCCTCATCGCCCTGATGCGCCAGACGCCGTTGACCTGGCTGGTCGGTCTGGCCTGCTGCGTCACGGTGCTGTTCCAGTATGCGCTGGGCCAGGCGGCGGTATTCGAGTGGCTGGCCATCGTGCCCTTCGAGCTTGTCGGCAGTCAGCACATCGCGCCTGAGCCGCTGTCCGTGACGCTGGCGGGGGAGTGGTGGCGGCTCTGGTCGCCGTCGTTGATGCACTTCGGGGTACTGCACCTGGTGTTCAACCTGCTGTGGCTGTGGGTGTTCGGGCGCCAGATCGAGGCCATCGATGGCGGTTGGCGCTTCGCGCTGGTCGTGGTGCTGAGCGGCGTGGCGGCCAATCTGGCGCAATACGCCACCGGCAGCGTGCTGTTCGGTGGGCTGTCGGGGATCGACTTCGCCGTGATCGGCTATGTCTTCATCGCCGCGCGCCGCCGCCCCGCGCTGGGCTATCAGATGCAGCGCTCGCTGATGATCTTCATGCTGATCTATCTGGTGCTGTGCATGACGCCGCTCTCGAGTGCCATCGGCCTGGGCGCCATCGCCAACGAGGCGCATCTTGGCGGCCTGCTGACCGGTCTGCTGCTGGGCTGGCTGCTCCCCAGGCGCAGCGCAGCCTGAGCGTTGGCGCTTCAGCCCCGGGGATGACACTGCCGGAAATGACACTGCGCGAAACGACAATGCTAGAATGGCGGCCATCCCCAGTGACTCCGATGGTCCGCCTTCGGCAGTCGTGGACCCGTATCAGGAGAGTATGTGATGAGCAACATGTCCTTTGACGGCATGGTCGAGCAGATGACGCCGACCATCTACGAGAGCCTCAAGCAGTCCATGCAGCTGCGCAAATGGCCGGATGGCCGCGTGCTGACCCAGGAGCAGGTCGAGCTGTGCATGGAAGCCGTCATCAAGTACGAAGCGCACAACAACGTGCCGGCCGAGTCGCGTGTCGGCTTCATCGACAACGGCACCTGTGGGCCGCGTGATGACGACAGCGCCGCAAGCGATGAGCCGGAGCAGATCAAGTGGGTCAACTGACGCTGGATGATGCCCTGAGTGCGGATGAGGCCTCTGGCACGGCTCAGGAAGCCAGTGCCCAGGATGCGGCACCCATCACGCTGAGTGGCAACCTCCACAAGATGTCCATCGTGCCCGCCGGTGAGGCGCTTGCGATCGATACCTCGTTTGATGCGCCGTCGGTCACGCGCGAGCCGCTGGCGGCCAACTATGGCCTGCGTCTGGGCGAGATCACCCAGCCGCTGAATGCCTATATCGGCCACAAGGTGCGATTGAGCTTCACCGGTCAGATCCACTGCAGCCATTGCGGTCGCAAGACCAAGAAGAGCTTCGCGCAGGGGCATTGCTATCCGTGCTTTCGCAAGCTGCCGCAGTGCGATGGCTGCATCATGAAGCCGGAGACCTGCCACTACGCCGAAGGCACCTGCCGTGATCCGCAGTGGGGCGAGGAGCACTGCTTCCAGCCGCATATCGTCTATCTGGCCAATTCTTCCGGCCTCAAGGTCGGCATCACGCGCAAGACCCAGATGCCGACGCGCTGGTTCGATCAGGGCGCCATCCAGGCGCTGCCCATCGTCGAGGTGTCCAATCGCCTGCAGTCGGGGCTGGTCGAGGTGCTGTTCAAGCAGGCGCTGAACGACCGCACCAACTGGCGGGCGATGCTCAAGGGCGATGTGGCCGAGCTGGATCTGGAAGCCGAGCGGGATGCCTTGCTGGCCCAGATGTCAGAAGGCCTGGCGGTGCTTCAGGCGCATTGCGGCGAAGGCGCCATCCGGGTGCTGGACACCACGGCGCTGGCCTTCGAGTTTCCGGTGCGCACCGCGCCGGGCAAGGTCACCTCGTTCAACTTCGACAAGACGCCAGTGGTGGAAGGCGTACTCGAAGGGCTCAAGGGTCAGTATCTGATTCTCGACAGCGGCGTGATCAATCTGCGCAAGTTCACCGGCTATGAGATCGAGGCCCAGCTCGGCGAGCAATGAGCCGCGGCTGAGCCATAGCCAAGAGCTCAGCACCGCACACACGACAGCGCCCACGCTCCGTCACGGAGGGTGGGCGCTGTCGTTTCAGTGTTTCTTGTTTCTTGTTTCTCGCTTCTTGTTTATGGTTTCTCGCTGCTTGCTACAGGCTTATAGGCTCGGGGCGTATCAGCCCAGTACGGGCTGGCGGCGCGCCTGCATGCGGGCCAGAAATACCTGCATCACGCGCCGGTAGAGCTCGCGTCCCAGCACCACATCCTCGACGCCGGCATCCAGATTCGGGTTGTCGTTGACCTCGATGACCACCACGCGGTCCTCCAGCTGCTTCAAGTCGACGCCATAGAGGCCGTCGCCGATCAGACGTGTCGCCTTCAGAGCCGCCTTGATCACGGCCGCTGGCACCTCGCTCGGGTCGACCGTCGCGAAGCCGCCGGAGCGGGTACGCGCGCCGCTGTGGTCGTAGATCTGCCAATGGCCACGCGCCATGTAGTAACGGCTGGCGAACAGCAGCTTGCCGTCGAGCACGCCGATGCGCCAGTCGAACTCGGTCGGCAGCCACTCCTGCAACAGCAGCAGGGCGGAGTCATGGAACAGTCGCTCGGCTTCGCGCACCAGTGTCTCGGGGCCATCGATCTTGACGATGCCGCGGGAGAAGGCGCCATCCGGCACCTTCATCACCAGCGGGTAGCGCATATGCTGACCGCGCTCGGCCAGCTGGCGCAGTTCGCCCCGATGGATCAGGCGACCCTGTGGGGCACTCAGGCCGCGTGCCTTGAGAAGCTCATGCAGGAAGACCTTGTTGGTGCAGCGCAGGATCGACTGGCTGTCATCGATCACCACCAGCCCTTCATGCTCGGCACGCTTGGCCATGCGATAGGTGTGGTGATCCAGACTGGTCGTCTCGCGGATGAACAGGCCATCGAACTCGGCTAGACGGCCTTCATCGCGCCGGGTGATCAGGCTGACATCGATGCCCAGGCGTCGTCCTTCGCGGATGAAATGCTTGAGCGCGGTACGGTTCGACGGCGGCAGTGCCTCGTCCGGGTCGACCAGCATGGCGAGATCGAAGCGATAATGGCGACGTGCCTTGGGCGTGCGCCACACCTTGCGCGAATGGCGATTGAGCGCCTGGGCGAAGCGGTCTTCATCCGCCGCTGCCAGGTGGCTCAGGGATTGCGGGCGCACTCGCTTGAGCACCCAATGATCGCCACGGCCTTCAAGACGCACCTCCAGCAGCGGGCAGGGCAGGCGCTCGAACAGCTTGCGTGCGAGACGCGCAAGCGCCGGGTCTGCGCTCTCGCCGAAGGTCAGCAGCAGGTCGAGTCGTGGCGGCTTGCCAGCCCCATGCGTCACGCCTTGCGGGGCGGGCAGGGCGCCCTTGCGTGTCAGCTCCTCGAGCAGCACGCGGATGCCGCCCAGTTCCATGTCGATCAGCGACTTGCGTGACAGCTGATTGAGGGTCTCCACCGACGGCAACGCCTTCTGGCCGCGCGCCTGGGCCAGCAGCGAAACGTAATAGCCGATGCCCAGATAATCCAGTCCACCGCACAGATTGATGACGTGGGTGGCGGGCTGCGGCGCATCGTCGGCGCGCTGGGCTGGCGCATCGCTTGAGAGTTCGGAAAGAAAGTCATGGGCGCTGATGACATCATCACTGGGATAGAAGGCGCGCCAGTCAGACACACGGTCAACCACGATACGCAGGCGGGACATTGCGGAGCCTCGCAAGGCGGGCACCGAAGCGGTGCCGAATGCGCGCATCATGAGAAACAATCCCCGTCATCGCAATAGGCTGGAAAGTGAAATAATTTCATGCAAAGAGACCAAGACAAGAGGCGCCTGCATGCCCAGAATGCAGCGCATTACTACCGCCCCGCGACACGCTGATCTTCGGACGGCGTCAGGGCGCTGACAGGCGGGAGAGCCTGCACCATGACCCCCATTCTGCGCCCGGCCATCCGGGCCGATCTCGACGCTCTGGTAGAGCTCGAGGAAGTCAGTTTCGACAGCGACTGGTTCAGTCGTCGTCAGCTGTCCCATCTGATTCTGCGTGCCCATGCCCGTACCCTGGTGATCATCCAGCCCGATGACGATGTCATCCCGTCCGCAGCGGCGGTGGACGATGTGATGGCCGCGCTATGGCCGGCCGGTAGCGTCGAGCGCGATGACGCCACGCCGCTGCGCAGCGTGCTCGGCTACGGCACCGTGCTGTTTCGTCGCAATTCACGCCGGGCGCGACTCTATTCCTTCTGCCTGCATCCGGAATCGCGTGGCCGCGGCCTTGCCCAGCGCATGCTGACATCGCTTGAGCAGCTGGCCATCGCGCAGGGCTGTACGCAGTTCGATCTTGAGGTGCACACCGGCAATGGCGCGGCGATCGCGCTCTACGAGCGTCACGGCTTCGAGAAGTGTGGTCGCCTGCGCGATTACTATGCCGATGGGGCCGCCGCCTGGAAGATGCGCAAGGCATTGACGCTGGATTCACTGGCGCCGGTGGCTGAGGAACTCGCGGCCGGTGATGCCGGTGAAGCGCAACCGGGGCCGCCCTCGACGGTGAATGCCGGCGCCGCCTGAGCCAGGGGCATGGCGCGCGTGGCCCCCATGGGCTAGGATGCGCTGTTTATTCTTCATGGCTTCAAAGGAATCGCTCCCATGCCGTCATTCGATATTGTCTCCGAACTCGACAAGCACGAAGTTCAGAATGCCGTCGATCAGGCCAATCGCGAACTCGCGACGCGCTTTGACTTCAAGGGCGTGACTGCCAGCTTCGAACTCGAGAAGGAAGAGAACGTCAATCTGGAAGCCGACGCCGACTTCCAGCTGCGTCAGATGATCGAACTGCTCAAGGGCCGTCTGATCGCGCGCGGTATCGATGTGCGCTGCCTGGAAGAGAAGGACGCCGACACCGCTGGCGTGCGTGCCCGTCAGCAGCTGGTGCTGCGTCAGGGGCTGGACCAGCCGACCGCCAAGAAGATCGTCAAGGCGCTCAAGGATGCCAAGCTCAAGGTTCAGGCGCAGATCCAGGGCGAGAAGGTCCGCGTCACCGGCAAGAAGCGTGATGACCTGCAGGGCGCCATGGCGCTGCTCAAGGGCGATGAGAGCCTCGAGCTGCCGCTGCAGTTCAACAACTTCCGCGATTGATCCAGCGCGCAAGTGCCTGGCGATCGCCATTCTCAGCACCGTTCGCTATCGGCGTGCGGTGCTGTCTTCGTTTGATTCGCTGATTTGCGGTGTCGTGAGAGTCACTGATTCGCTTGTTTTCTGGATCAACAGATTCGCTTTGAAAGCGTCATGTCTCGTCGCTGGCGCTACGCTTGTCCAGCCCGGTGCTTCACTCGAGACGACCGGACGCGTCGCTTTCAAAGCGTTTCACCCTATTCGTACGTAATATCTGCGCCATGCGGGCCGCTTCGGCACCCGACAACGCGCAAAGAGAGGTTATATGTCTGCTCCGCTCGCTATCGGCCAGCGCAACACCCTGACGATCACCAAGCGGGTCGGCTTCGGCGTCTTCCTCGATGGTGGGGATCGCGGGGAAATCCTGCTGCCGACGCCCTTCATTCCGGCGGGGGCCGACATCGGTGACGAAGTCGAAGTCTTCGTCAGCCTGGATGATGAAGACCGCCTGCTGGCCACCACGCGCTATCCGCGTGCCATGGTCGGTGAATTCGCCGCGCTCAAGGTGGTCGAGGTCAATGACATCGGCACCTTCCTCGACAATGGCCTGGGCAAGGACCTGCTACTGCCCTACGGCGAGCGCAAGCGTGAGCTCAAGGCCGGCCAGTTCGCCATGGTGCACGTCGGTCTCGACAAGCACAGTGACCGCATGGTCGCCTCGATGCGTCTGGATCGCTGGCTCGACAAGACTCCGGCCACCTACGCGGTGGGCCAGGAAGTTTCCGGTCTGGTCGCTGCGCGCACCGACCTGGGTATGAAGATC
This sequence comes from Cobetia amphilecti, assembly GCF_020217465.1. GTDB lineage: Bacteria > Pseudomonadota > Gammaproteobacteria > Pseudomonadales > Halomonadaceae > Cobetia > Cobetia amphilecti. The sequence continues at coordinate 2,809,682 of NZ_CP084115.1, read as the reverse complement.
ATCATCGACAACGCCCATTGGGGCCTGGTGCACCACGACCGTATCTTCACGCGTCTGCGCATCGGCAATCGTCTGCGTCTGTGGGTGTTGAAGAATGACGGCAACGGCAATGTCGATCTCACGCCGCAGGCGCCGGGCCCCGCTGGCCATCAGCAGCTGGCGGACCGCATTCTGGCCGCGCTGGAAGCCAGTCAGGGCGTGCTGCCGCTGGGTGACAAGAGCGAACCGGAAGCCATCAGTGAAGCCTTCGGTGCCAGCAAGGCCAACTTCAAGCGCGCCATCGGTCACCTGAAGCGCGAAGGCAAGGTCACGCTGGCGCCCACCGAGACGCGTCTGGTCAAGTAAGTCACTGCTGTCAGCCTGTGCTGCCACTGCCACCCTCGGGAGACCGACGGGTGGCAGTTTGCGTTTCAGGCTGCCGCATGGCACCAATGACAGCGTATCATGGGGGTATCTTGTGCTGAGTTGCCTCCATTCGCTCCTTCACTTTCGACAAGGAATGTCTGCATGACTGTCTCTGCTTCTGCTGCCTCCTCCGCTTCTGCTGCCTCCGCTTCTGCTGGTTCGCCGCGTCTGTTGATTGCTCCTGACAGCTTCAAGGAAGCGCTGGCAGCCAGTGATGCCGCCGAAGCCATGGCGCGTGGTGTTCGCCGGGTACTGCCCGAGGCACAGATCGATCTCTGCCCGCTGGGGGATGGCGGTGAGGGCACGCTGGCGGCGTTGTTGGCGGCGGCCAGTGAAGCAGACCCCATCGAGGCGCGCAGCGCTCAGGTGCGTGATCCGCTCGGGCGTGAAGTCACCGCCCAGTGGGGCTGGCAGCCGGGTAGCCGCACGGCCATCGTCGAGCTGGCCGAAGCCAGTGGTCTGCATCTGGTCAGCCCTGATGAGCGCGACGCGCGGGTCGCCGATACGCACGGCGTGGGCGAGCTGATCCTGGCGGCGCTGGACGCCGGTGCCGAGCGACTGATCGTCACGCTGGGCGGCAGCGCCACCAACGATGGCGGCAGCGGCATGCTGCGCGCGCTCGGGCTGCGTCTGCTCGACGCTGATGGCAATGAGCTGCCCGCAGGCGGCGCGGCCCTCGCGCGTCTGGCGAGCCTGGACGTCAGTGCGCTGGACCCACGTCTGGCCAACCTCAAGGTGTCTGCCGCGGTCGATGTCGACAACCCCCTGTGTGGCGCGCGCGGCGCGAGCGCCGTGTTCGGCCCACAGAAGGGCGCCGATGCCGCGGTGGTCGAGGAGCTGGATGCGGGACTGGCCCACTTCGCGCGCCTGAGCGCTGAAGTGCTGGGCACAGACCAGCAGCAGTTGGCCGGTGCAGGGGCCGCAGGCGGCATGGGCTACGCGGTGGCGGCCTGGTTGAATGGTGAATTGCGTCCGGGCATCGAGCTGGTGATGGAGCGCCTCAACGTGAGCGAGCGTCTGGCGGGCTGTGATCTGCTGATCACCGGGGAAGGCGGTCTGGATGGCCAGAGCCTGGGCGGCAAGACCCCCATCGGTGCCGCGCGTGCCGCGCGAGCCGCCGGGGTGCCCGCCATCGTGTTGGCCGGACGACTGGCCGAGGGCTGGCAAGCCGCCCATGATGAGGGGGTCAGTGCCGTCTTCACGCTGTGTGACAGTGCCATGCCGCTTGAGCAGGCGCTGGCACGCACCTCGGAGCTGCTGGCTGACCGCTGCGAGGCCATCATGCGTCTCTGGCAGTTGGCTCAGCGTAGCTGAACGCAGCCCGGCTGACCGCAGCTAAACCACGCCCGGCTCGACGGATTGCGGCGTCGAATCCGGCCGCAGACAGCGGCCCGCGGCCCCCATGGCGGGGGGCGTGGCCTTTCGCGATATCGGCAAGCCCGTTACCATGCACGCAGTTGCTATCAGGCGGATAGTCAGAAAGTACTTTTCCCATGAACGACTTGGCGTTTGACTGATAGCAGGAAGCACACGGTGTGTGACCGCAGGTGGTGAGGAACCGACATGATGATCTTTCGGCGCATGAAGCGTATCTGCTGGCTTGGCCTGGCCTGGTTGTTCTTCGGCATCGGCTTCGCTGGCATGTTTCTGCCGCTGCTGCCCACCACCGTCTTCATGCTGCTGGCGCTGGCCTGTGCCAGCCGAGGTTCACCGCGCTTTGCGCGCTATATCCGGGAACACCCCCAGATCGGGCCGACGCTGGTGGCCTGGGAGCGCGAACGCGCCATTCCGCTGCGCGCGCGCATCATGGCGGTCAGCATGCTGGCCGTCTCGATGCTGATCATCCTGTTCAGCGTCTCAGTGCTGGCCGTCAAGGTCTCGCTGCTGGTCTTCCTGTCGCTGCTGGCACTCTGGCTGGCCACGCGCCCGGAGCCCAAGGGCGAGGGGGCGAACCTTGCCGTCAGTGGCGAATCCCTTCCGCGCGAATGAGCGCTTCATCGCGGGCAGGTGAGGTGTCTGCTCCCTCGCTGTCCGCTGTCTTCCTGCCGTGAGGAGTCCTCTCCCGCGGCGCTGATTGCGGAGTCTTTGATGTCACAACCTGCTGCGATTCATCTTGCCGATTATCAGGCACCCGCCTGGCGTGTGCTGGACACCCGCCTGACGTTTGATCTGGCACCGTCCGCGACCCGTGTGACGACCGTGCTGACCCTCGAGGCCAATCCCGATGCCGCCGTGGGCAGTGATGCCACGCCGCCGCTGGTGCTCAATGGCGAGCATCTGACGCTTGAGTCCGTGCGTGTCGATGGGCGAGCGCTGGCCAGTGATGAATACAAGCTCGACGAGACTCACCTGACGCTGGCCGGCCTGCCGGCCAACTGTGAGCTCGAGACGGTGGTGGTGATCGACCCGGCCGCGAATACCGCGCTGGAAGGGCTTTATGTGTCCTCGGGCATGTTCTGCACCCAGTGCGAGGCCGAAGGCTTCCGTCGCATCACCTACTACCCGGACCGCCCTGACGTGATGTCGGTGTTCACCACCACCATCATCGCCGACAAGGACAGTTACCCGATCCTGCTCTCCAACGGCAATCCCATCGAGCGTGGCGAGCGCGAGGGCGGTCGTCACTTCGTCACCTGGCAGGACCCGCATCCCAAGCCGTGCTATCTGTTCGCGCTGGTGGCGGGAGACCTGGTCAAGCATGACGACAGCTTCACCACCATGAGTGGCCGTGACGTCGCTCTGGAAATCTGGGTCGAGCCGGAAAATCTCGACAAGACTCAGCACGCCATGAACTCCCTCAAGGCCTCCATGAAGTGGGACGAGGAAGTCTACGGTCGCGAATATGACCTCGACATCTTCATGATCGTCGCGGTCAACGACTTCAACATGGGCGCGATGGAGAACAAGGGCCTCAACATCTTCAACAGCGCCTGCGTGCTGGCCAACCCTGATACCACCACCGACGCCGCCTTCCAGCGCGTCGAAGGGGTGGTCGCCCATGAGTACTTCCACAACTGGTCGGGCAACCGCGTCACCTGCCGGGACTGGTTCCAGCTGTCCCTGAAGGAAGGCTTCACCGTCTATCGCGATCAGACCTTCTCCGCCGACATGAACTCGGCGCCGGTCAAGCGTATCGAAGACGTCGCCATGCTGCGTACCGCGCAGTTCGCCGAAGATGCCGGCCCCACCGCACACCCGGTGCGCCCGGCGTCCTATATCGAGATTTCCAACTTCTACACCCTGACCATCTACGAGAAGGGTTCCGAAGTGGTGCGCATGGTCGCCAACCTGCTCGGGGAAGAGGCCTTCCGCCGTGGCAGTGATCTCTACTTCGCGCGCAACGATGGCAGCGCCGCCACCATCGAGGACTTCATCAGCGCGATGAGCGAAGCCTCCGGCCGCGACTTCAGCCAGTTCATGCGCTGGTACTCCCAGGCCGGAACGCCGAACATCGCCGCCAGTGGCACCTTCGATGCCCAGGCAGGCACCTATTCCCTCACGCTGCGTCAGTCCACGCCGCCTTCACCGGGGCAGGCGGAGAAGCTGCCGCTGGTGATCCCGGTGCGCATGGGGCTGGTCGGTGCCGATGGCAGCGATCTGACGCTGACCCTCGACGGCGAAGCGCTGGGCACGGAAACCGTGCTGGAGCTGACCGAAGCCGAGCAGACCTTCGTCTTCACCGGCCTTGCCGGCGATGCCGAGCCGGTGCCGTCGCTGCTGCGTGGCTTCTCCGCGCCGGTCAAGCTGGTTTTTGACTACAGCCGTGAGCAGCTGGCCTTCCTGATGCAGCACGACAGCGATGGCTTCAATCGCTGGGATGCCGGTCAGCGTCTGGCCATGGCAGCGCTTGAAGACCTGATGGCGGCCTGGCAGCGTGGCGAGCAGGAGGCCCAGCTGGATGAGCGCCTGCTGGCCGCCTATCGCTTCCTGCTCCAGAGCGAAGCTTCCGATCGTGCGGTGCTGGCCGAGATGCTGACGCTGCCCTCGGAGGCCTATATCGCCGAGCAGCAGAGCGTCGTCGATGTCGATGCCATCCACTGGGCGCGCAAGACCGCCAAGGCGCAGCTGGCCAGCGCGCTGCGCGAAGACTTCGTGGCGCTCTATCACGCCAATGCGCAGCAGGGTGACTACGCGCCGACCTTCGAGCAGATGGCGCGTCGCAGCCTCAAGAATGCTGCGCTCAGCTATCTGATGAGCATCGAGGACGAGGAGGGCGTGCGTCTGGCCCAGGCCCAGCTGGCGGCGGCCCACAACATGACCGACGTGCGTGCCGCGCTGACGATGCTGGTACACTCCTCACGCACCGATCTGGGTGACCCGGCGCTCAAGTCCTTCGCCGAGCGCTGGTCGCATGATCCGCTGGTGATGGACCAGTGGTTCTCGATCCAGGTCACGCGTCCGCAGGCCGATGTGCTGGACCGCGTGCGCTTCTTGATGGAGCACCCGGCCTTCTCGTTGACCAACCCCAACAAGGTGCGTGCCTTGATCGGCGCCTTCGCCGGCCAGAACCGCGTCAACTTCCACCGTCTCGACGGCGAAGGCTATCGTCTGCTGGCGGATGTGGTCATCGAGCTCAATCGTCTGAACCCGGAGATCGCGGCGCGCATCATCACGCCGCTGACGCGTTACAAGCGTTTCGATGCCAAGCGTCAGGACTTGATGAAGGCAGAGCTTGAGCGTATCCGTGGCGAGAAGCTCTCGAACAACCTGTATGAAGTCGTGGAGAAGGCACTGGCCTGATCAGCTGAGCTGGCCCTTGAAGACAGACGGCAGTCATCGCGCGATACGATGACTGCTGCTGACATGAAAAAGCCCCTGCCGATCGGCAGGGGCTTTTTCATGTCACGAGCCTGGCGCAAGTCCCGTCAGGGCATCGCTTTCAAGACCATCGCGTACACGGTCATCGCTTTAAGGGTCATCGCGCGTCAGGCAATCATCCAGCCCAGGAAGGTCAGCCCGATGAAGGTCATCAATAGCCCGCCGATGATGGAGCCTCTCAACAGTGACGTGATGCCCTTGAAGAGCAGGTAAAGTCCCAGAATCAATCCCAGCAGGCTGAACAGCGAAGTGCTGAGCCCTAGCTCACCAGTGAGGCCATTGAAGAATCCCGATAGGGCATCATCGAAGTTGGCGAAGAAACCGCCCAGACCTTCGACGATGAAGCGAATGGCAGCACCCAGTTGCGTGCCGATCCAGTTGAAGAAGTCTTCCATAACGCATGATGTCCAGACAGAAAAGAGGCCCCAGTGTGCCATGAAAGACGCGGATGCGCTGTCATCCGAGCTGATACTTGGCGGTGAATACCTCGATCGCCATCGGCTTGTCCATCAGATAGCCCTGCAGGGCATCACAGCCCATCTCCAGCAGCAGTTCGCGCTGCCTGGGGGTCTCGACGCCTTCCGCCACCACGCACATGCCCAGCTCACGCCCCAGCTGCACCATGAAGTTCACCATGCGGCGGTTCATCTCGTCATTCTCGAGATCATTGACGAAGCTGCGGTCGACCTTGAGCTCATCGAAGGGCAGGTGCTTGATGTAGGTCAGGGAGGAGAAGCCGGTGCCGAAATCATCCAGCGACAGACGCAGGCCCAGCGAGCGCAGTTCGTGCATGCGTGCCACCGTGGCGGGCATGTCGGTGGCGAAGACGTTTTCGGTCAGCTCCAGCTGCAGATATTGCGGGTCAAGCGTGTGCTGGCTGAGTGCCTTGGCGACATTGCCGACATAGTGAGGGGAGTCCAGCTGCTTGACGCTGACATTGACCGACAGATAGAGCCTGGCGAAGGCGGTGCCTTTCTGCCAGTCCTCCAGCAGCTTGCAGGCCTGCTCCAGTACCCAGTCGCCGAGACTGTCGATCAGCTGGCTCTTCTCGGCCAGCGGAATGAATTCATAGGGCGAGATATTGCCGAGCTTGGCGTGTCGCCAGCGCAACAGGCACTCGGCGCCGACCAGCTTGAGCCCCCGATCGAATTGCGGCTGCAGTTCCACGTAGAGCTCTTCATTCTCGATGGCGCGGCGCAGATCATTTTCCAGCTGCACGGCGCGCTCAAGCTCCACGCGCATGCTGGGATCAAAGCGGACGGTCTGATTGCGTCCGGCTTCCTTGGCGCGATACATCGCGATATCCGCGCGCCGGATGAGCTCCTCCGCACTCAGATGGCGATCATGGAACATGATGCTGCCCAGACTCGCCGAGCTGTGATGTTGCAGCGGCTGCGACTGTGGGCCCAAGAGCGAATACGGCTGGTTGAGCGCCTGCTGCAGGCGCTCCATCAGCTCATCCAGTTCTCGACAGGCAATCTGTGGATCATGGCTCAAGGGCTGTACCAGGATGACGAACTCGTCCCCGCCGAAGCGCGCCACCAGGTCGCTGTCACGCACCGTGGAGCTCAGGCGATGCGCCACCTCGATCAACAGATGGTCGCCGGTGGTATGCCCCAGCAGGTCGTTGATCTTCTTGAAGTGGTCCAGATCGATGAAGATGAGCGCGCCGTGGGTGTCACGGGCGTCGGTGATGATGATCGCCTGCTGCAGGCTGTCGATCAGGGTGGCTCGGTTGGCCAGCTTGGTCAGCGAGTCGAAGCGACTGTGCTGGTGCAGCAGGGCCTCTGACTCGACGATACGCGTGATATCGGTGATCGAGCCGATCATGCGCAACGGATTGCCTTCGCTGTCCCGCTCGATGACATCGCCCTTGTCGATCACCCAGACCACGTCGCCACCGCGGGTCAGCATGCGGTGGCGGTGATAATAGGCCGTCTTGCCCGCCATGCAGTCCTGGATGGCGATCATCGTCTCGGGCTTGTCCTCGGGGTGCAGCAGGCTTGCGAATTCTTCCAGGCTGTTGCTGAGCTCGCTCTCCGGGATGCCCAGAATCTGTGACCAGCGGCGATTGTGCGTCACGGAACTGGTCAGGATGTTCCAGTCCCAGAAGCCTTCCAGCGAGGTGTCATAGATGTGGTCGATCTGGCGGGTCTTGCGCTCATGCTCACGGACTTCTGCCGTGATGTTGTGCGCCAGAACGGCGACCAGCGGCTGACCGTGAATGTCATGGAAGGGCTGCTTGATGGAGCGGAAGTGGTTGACCTCGCCGGTGGTGCCGTCGGTGGCATCCTCGAAGACCGTCTCGCGCTCGAACTTGCTGAGCACCTGCTCTACGCTGCGCCGGAAGAAGTGGCTCTGCTCGGTATTGCCGGTGTAATGACTGTCATCACGTCCGACGATGTCCTCGCGTGAAGTGCCATAGAAGTCGGTCAGGGTGCGGTTGGCGTAGCGAAACAGCCCCTTGGCATCCTTGATGAACATGATGTCGGGGTGGGTGTCGACCAGTGTGCGCAGCAGGTGGTTCTCGGCTTCCAGTGCCTCGAGACGCGGCGACATCTCCAGCAGGCGCGAGTGCAGGCTGCTGTCATCAGGCTGGCGGAAATCGTCGGAGCCTTCTGGGCGCGGATAGGGGCGATCCCCGGCATCGGAAGGTGCGGTCATGGCAGGTTCCTGAGGCGACGGTCTGTGCTCTCAGTCTACGTGGCCGCTCGGTTGAATAGGTGGGGAGACGGGGTTCATGCTCAATCAACGATCACGCATGCAGGCCACGCAGGCAGTTCACGCAGGCAGTTCACGCAGGAACGGAGCTTCCGCCAGGCGCCTGGTGATCAAGTCCCAGTCACCCAGCCCCTGATCATGAAGAAGTCATCAAATCCTCGTGCCTTGCGGCGTTACAGGTCGACCTTGTCCTTGTACTCGCAGAGGTCTTCGATGATGCAGCTGCCACAGCGCGGCTTGCGTGCCACGCAGGTGTAGCGGCCATGCAGGATCAGCCAGTGGTGGGCATCGACCAGAAACTCCTTGGGCACATGGCGCATCAGCTTGTGCTCAACTTCCAGCACGTTCTTGCCCGGGGCGATGCGCGTACGATTGGAGACGCGGAAGATGTGCGTGTCCACCGCCATGGTCGGCTGGCCGAAGGCGGTGTTGAGCACCACGTTGGCGGTCTTGCGGCCCACGCCCGGCAGCGCTTCCAGCGCCTCGCGAGTCTGTGGCACCTCACCACCATGCCGTTCGATCAGCATGCGGCAGGTCTTGATGACGTTCTCGGCCTTAGTGTTGAACAGGCCGATCGTCTTGATGTACTCCTTCAGGCCCTCGACACCCAGCACGAGGATGCTCTCCGGCGTATTGGCGACCGGATACAGCTTCGCCGTGGCCTTGTTGACGCCCACATCCGTCGCCTGTGCCGACAGCAGTACCGCGATCAAAAGCTCGAAGGGCGTTGACCAGGCAAGCTCGGTGCGTGGCTCAGGATTCTCGTTGCGCAGGCGGGTGAAGATCTCGAGGCGTTTCTGGGCGTTCATGGTATCTCGGGTACGGCGGTAAGGGCTTGGAAGCGGGCGTCGTCGACACAGGCTGTCAGCCAACGGGCTGACAGCCTGTGTGAGAGGGGCTCAGGAGATGGTGCCGGTCACACGCACACGACGCGACACCTTGGGCGCATCGGCGTTGGCTGCCTTGCGGCGCTGCTCGAGTCGCTCATCGATGGTCTTCTTGCCCGCGATGATCAGCCCCATGCAGAAGAAGGCGCCCGGCGGCAGCACCAGGAACAGGAAGGAGTAATCCGGGAAGATCGTCAGCTGCCAGTCGGCGGCCATCGGCCCGACGAGCAGTTCCATGCCGGCAAACAGCGTGCCCTGGCCGAACAGCTCACGCATGCCACCCAGCAGTACCAGCACGGCCATGAACCCCAGCCCCATCATCAGGCCATCGGTGGCCGCCGGCAGCACGGGGTGCTTGGCGGCGAAGGCATCGGCACGCCCGAGAATCGCGCAGTTGGTGACGATCAGCGGAATGAAGATGCCGAGAATCTGATAGAGCTCATAGGTGTAGGCCTTCATCAGCAGCTCGGCACAGGTCACGAACGAGGCGATGATCATCACAAAGGCCGGCAGGCGCACTGCAGAAGGCACCAGATTGCGGATCAGCGACACCGCCACGTTGGAGCCGATCAACACCAGCAGCGTGGCAAGCCCCAGCCCGATGGCGTTGACGACGCTGGCGGTGACGGCCAGCAGCGGACACAGGCCCAGCAGCTGCACCAGCGCCGGGTTGTTGTCCCAAAGGCCGTCGCGGCTGATCTTGCCAAGCGAGATATCACTCATGAGGTTCGTCTCCGCCGTGTTCAGAAGGCGCTGATGGCGTGAGCGTGCCATCAGCGGTGGGAGCTTGCATGTCTTGCTGGGCCCTGGCGGCGCGGCGGGTCGCGGTCAGCGTCTCGCTGTCGCCGGCCAGCAGCGCCGTGCGGTGCGCCATGAAGTAGATCAATGCCTGACGAACGGCACCCACCACGGCGCGCGGGGTGATGGTTGCACCGGTGAACTGGTCGAAATCACCGCCATCCTTGTTCACCTTCCACTCCACCGAGCTGAGCGTCTGGTCATCGAATTCGTGAATCCAGTCGGACTTGCGCGCTTCGATCTTGTCGCCCAGCCCCGGGGTCTCGGCGTGTTTGACGGCGCGCACTCCGGCCACACTGCCATCGGCACGGATACCGACCAGCAGGCGGATATCGCCGCTGTAACCCTTGCCGGTCACTACCGGCAGCAGCACCGCGACGGTCTCGCCATTTCGGGTGGCGCGCCAGCCGGTATCGGCGCTCTTCAGGCCCAGCACCTGGGAGGGCGGCAGGGCGAAGGCCGCGTCGAGCAGGTCATTGTCGTGCAGCGACGGCGGGATGATCTCGGCCAGCGCCGCGCTCTGGGCGGCACGTTCGTTGTCGGCGATGGTCTCGGCGGTGGTCATCTGGGTCACGGCGACGACGCCTGCGGTGACGACGGCGAAGACCGCCAGGCCCAGCGCGGCCCGCGCGATGGTGTGCTTCAGGCCCTGGGCGGCCTGGGCTTGCTGTTCGGGCTGATCAGGCGTCAGGCTCATGCCTTGTCCTCCAGCTTGATGCCGCGACGGGCCTTCTTGTGGCCATAGCTGCGTGGCTGGGTGTAGTAATCGATGAACGGCACGCTGAAGTTCATCAGCAGCACCGCGAAGGCGATGGCGTCAGGGTAGGCGCCGAAGGTGCGAATCAGGTAGATCAGCACGCCGATGCCGACGCCGTAATAGAGCTTGCCCTTGTTGGAGGTCGCCGCCGTGACCGGGTCCGTGGCGATGAAGAAGGCGCCGAAGATCGCCGCACCGCACAGCAGGTGGATCAGGGGGCTGGCGTGTTGCTCGCCATCCACGAAGGCGAAGATGGCGGAGATCACCGCCAGGCTGCCCAGCATCGCCACCGGGATATGCCAGGTGATCAGGCGACGCGCCAGCAGCACCAGGCCGCCGAGACCCCAGGCGATGGCCATCTGCTGCCAGGCCAGCAGGTTGGCGGCGGGCAGCAGGTTCGGGTCTGCCCAGAACTCGCTGCTGGAAAGCTCGCCCTTGTTGCGGAAAGCGTCCAGCGGCGTGGCGCCGGTCAGGGCGTCTGGCGTGGCGATCACGCCGAAGAACTGTTGCAGGCTGTCAGTGAAGCCGATTGCGAAGCCATCCGGGGATGACCAGCGCGACATCTCGACCGGGAAGGAGATCAGCAGCAGCGCATAGGCGACCATCGCCGGGTTGAACGGATTCTGGCCCAGGCCGCCGTAGAGCTGCTTGGCGACCACGATGGCCGCGATCACGCCGGTCAGTACCAGCCACCAGGGCGCCAGCGGCGGCAACGACACCGCCAGCAGCACGCAGGTCACCAGCGCCGAATTGTCCTTGAGGAAGAAGCTGACCGGGCGGCCACGCAACTTGAGCAGCAGCGCCTCGAGGGCGACACCCGCCAGACAGGCAAAGACGAGGTTGAACAGCACACCCCAGCCATAGTGCCAGCACAGTACGGCGATACCCGGCAGCGTCGCGGCCAGCACCCAGGCCATCACGCGCGAGGTGGCGGTTGGCCCGTGGGCATGGGGGGAGCTTGCATGCATCAGGCTCATGAGACGGTCAGATCCTTGCGGTAAATGGGCAATGACACGAGGCGTGCTTCAGGGTGAGTCGCCATTGGCACGCTTGAGGGGCTCAGGTCACTCATTGGGCGTCCACCAGTGCCTGCACCTCGGCCAATGACTCGCGGGCGTGTTCCAGATTGCGGCGCGTGCGGTCGACCTTGGTCGCCAGGCGCTGACGGTTTTCGTCATCCGCCTCGCTCAATGCCGCCTCGGCCTTGCGGTGGGCCGCCTCGGCCGCCTTGACCGCGATGCTGACCTGCTTGTGACGCTTGGCGAGGTTCTCGGCGCGTGATGCCTCGATCTCGGCCTGGGAGAGCGTCACGTTGCTGGCCATGCTGCCGCGCCCGACAGAACCCGCGGCGGGCTTGGGCGCCTCGGGAATCAATTCGCCCGCACCCTTGGCGGCAGGCGTCGCGTCAGTGCTGCCAGCTTGCGCGCTGTTGAGGCGCACCTCGGCGGCACGCAGGTTTTCCTGGGCCGTGGCCAGCAGGGTCTGCAGGTCCTCGATATCGCCTTCGCCGCTCTCGCTGGCGCGGGCCAGGGCCTTTTCGGCCTTCTTGACCGCGATATTGGCCGCGGCGCGTGCCGTCTTGAGTGCCTTGATATCGGCGCTGGGTGCCGCAGCTGCCGGCGCAGCAGCGTTGGCAGAAGAGCCAGCCGCACCTGTATCAGTGGTTTGAGCAGAGCCAGCCGCAGCGCTTGCCACAGGGCCTTTATCAGCGCCTTGAGCAGCGCCAGCGGCGTCGGTCGCCGCCTTGAGATCACCTTCAGCCTTGGCCAAACGGGACTTGGCATCCGTCACGCTGGCCTCGAGGGCGGGGATGTCGCCCTCACCGCTGTCCTGAGCGGTCTTGAGGGCCTTCTCGGCCTTCTTGACGGCGATATTGGCCGCGGCACGTGCCGTCTTGAGCGCCTTGAGATCGGCTGCCGGGGCAGCCGCGCCTGTCGCGGAAGTGCTGGCCGCCGCAGGGGCAGCTGACTCGCTGGCCTCGCTGGCGGCCTTGAGGTCGGCTTCGGCCTTGGCCAGTCGCGCCTTGGCCTCTGCCACGCTGGTCTCGAGGGCGGAGATGTCGCCCTCACCGCTGTCCTGGGCGGTCTTGAGGGCCTTCTCGGCTTTCTTGACCGCGATATTGGCCGCGGCGCGCGCCGTCTTGAGCGCCTTGAGATCGGCGGCGGGAGTAGCCGCACCGGTTGTCGCAGTGCCGGCTGTCGAAGCGCCGGCAGCCGCCGGGGCAGCTGACTCGCTTGCCTCGCTGGCGGCCTTGAGAGCGCTCTCGGCGCTGGCGAGCTTGGTCTTGGCCGCGGTCACGTTGGCCTCGAGCTTGGCGATATCGCTCTCGGAGCTCTCACCGCCATCCTGCGCTGCCTTGAGGGCCTTCTCGGCCTTCTTGAGGGCGATGTTGGCCGCGGCGCGCGCCGTCTTGAAGGCCTTGATGTCGGTGGCCGGTGCCGGCTGGGCAGCGGCGGCCGCTGTGGCGGCTGCCGAGGCCGAAGTCGTGTCTGCGGCGGCGCTGGCATCGGCGCGGGCGGCAGCGGACTTCTGGGCCGCCTGAGCGCGCTGCTGACGCTTGGCTTCCTTCTCGGCTTCCTCGCGCGCCATGCGCGCCTGCTTGAATTCGAAGCGGTGACGAGCGCGCTCGGACTTGCGCGCCTCGTGCTGGGCACTGCGAATCTCGCCCTTGGCGAAGCGGTAATACTGCACCAGCGGAATCTGGCTGGGACAGACGTAGGAGCAGGCGCCGCATTCGATGCAATCCGCCAGATTGTAGAGCTCGGCCTTGTCGAACTCGCGTGCCTTGGAGAACCAGTAGAGCTGCTGCGGCAGCAGCTCGGCCGGGCAGGCTTGCTCGCACATGCCGCAACGGATGCACGGCTGCTCGACCGCCGGTGCCGGCAGTGACTCGGGGGAGGAGGCCAGCAGACAGTTGGTGGTCTTTATGATCGGCAGGGCGTCGCTCTCGAGCGTGAAGCCCATCATCGGCCCGCCCATCACCAGACGTGCGATGCCCGTCGGCGCCGGCGCCGCCAGACGCAGCAGGTCTGCGATGGAGGTGCCCAGGCGCGCCTCGACGTTGTGCGGGTGTTGCAGCGCCTCACCGGTCAGGGTGACGACGCGCGAGATCATCGGCTCGCCGAAGCACACCGCACGCTGCACGGCGCGCACGGTACCCGGGTTGTGCACCACCACGCCGACATCGGCGGGCAGGCCACGGCTGGGCACTTCGCGGTCCGTCAGCAGCTTGATCAGCTGCTTCTCGCCGCCGGAGGGGTACCTGGTCGGTACCACCACGACTTCGAGGCGTGAATCCAGCGGCGGCAGGCGCTTGTCGGCGCGGCGGGCGCGAATCGCCTGTTCCAGCGCGATGACGGCCTCGGGCTTGTTGTCCTCGATGCCGATCAGGATGCACTCGGGGCCGATCAGGCTGGCGAGAATCTCGAGCCCTTCGATCAGCGCTTCCGGATGCGTGCGCATGGTCAGGTCATCGGCGGTGATGTAAGGCTCACACTCCGCCGCGTTCAGGATCAGGGTGTCGATGGCGTGACGCTCACGCACCCGCGCCTTCACCGCCGAGGGGAAGCCGGCGCCGCCCTGACCGACCACGCCGGCGTCCTGCAGACGCTGGATCAGGTCCTGGGCTTCCTGCTGACGCCAGTCGCGCCAGGCTTCCAGGCGCGCCCATTCATCGATCTCACCCTCGCGCTCGATCACGATGCACTGATCTTCCAGGCCCGAGACGTGGGGAATCTGGCGCGGCTCGATGGCGGTGACCACGCCGGTAATGCTGGCATGCACCGGGGCGGAGATCATGCCCTGCGCGCGCGCGATCAGTTCACCCGTCTTGACGCGCTGGCCGATCTCCACCAGCGGCTGGGCGGGCGCGCCGATATGCTGGCTGAGCGGCAGCACAACCTCACGGGGCAGCGGGGCGGCCACCAGCGGGGCGCGGTTGGAGAGCGCCTTGTGCTCCGGCGGATGGATACCGCCGTGGAAGTCGAACACGCGCGGCGCGCCCTGACCCTTCTGTGTGTGTTCCGCCTCCGCAGTGGCGGCGGAACGTGAGGAAGTCACCATGGATTTGAGTAACGACAGAACCATCAGGCGACATTCCTTGCAGATGTGGCAGTAGAATCGGCGGCATCGGTCACGATCAGATTGCCGCTGAAGCTGGCATTGTCGCGGGTCGGGCCCGCCGGTTGCGGCCAGTGCCAGCTGCGCACGTCAGTGGCGACCGGCACCATGTCGATGCAATCGACCGGGCAGGGTTCGACACACAGGTCGCAGCCGGTGCATTCGTCGGCGATCACGGTGTGCATGTGCTTGGCGGCACCGAGAATGGCATCGACAGGGCAGGCCTGGATGCACTTGGTGCAACCGATGCATTCGTCCTCGCGAATCACCGCCACCTTGGGCGTGTTGTCGCTGTCGCCATCCAGCGGCGTGGCCTCGCGGCCCAGCAGGTCGGCCAGCGAGGCGATGGTGCTCTCGCCGCCCGGTGGGCACTTGTTGATCTCGTCGCCTTCGGCGATGGCCTGGGCGTAGGGCTTGCAGCCCGGGTAACCGCACTGGCCGCACTGGGTCTGCGGCAGAAGCTGGTCGATCTGCTCGACGATGGGGTCGCCCTCGACCTTGAAGGCCACGGCGGCAAAGCCGAGCAGACCGCCGAAGACGACGGCCATGGCCACCAGTGCGACGATGGCAGAGATCAGCGTATGGTCGTTGAAGAATTCGAGCATGTCAGATCTGCACCAGTCCGGAGAAGCCGAGGAAGGCCAGCGACATCAGGCTGGCGGTGATCATCGCGATGGCCGGCCCCTGGAAGGGACGCGGCACATCGGCGACGGCCAGGCGCTCGCGCATGGCGGCGAACAGTACCAGTACCAGCGAGAAGCCGACGGCCGCGCCGAAGCCGTAGAGCGTGGCTTCCATGAAGCTGGAGTTGCGGTTCAGGGTCAGCAGCGCCACGCCGAGTACCGCACAGTTGGTGGTGATCAGCGGCAGGAAGATGCCCAGCACCTGATAGAGCAGCGGGCTGGTCTTCTTGACCACCATCTCGGTGAACTGCACCACCACGGCGATCACCATGATGAAGGCGATGGTGCGCAGGTACTCGAGCCCCAGCGGCGCGAGGATGAAGTGATAGGTCAGGTAGGCGCACATCGACGACAGCGTGAGCACGAAGGTGGTGGCCAGCGACATGCCCATCGCGGACTCCAGCTTGTTGGAGACACCCATGAAGGGGCACAGGCCGAGGAACTGCACCAGTACGAAATTGTTGACCAGGATGGTGCTGATCAGGATAAGAAGGTATTCACTCATCAGGGGCGTCGCTCGGTCAGGGTGTTTCGAAGGCGCTTCCGTGCTCGCGGCATGCATGAACCGGCACTCGCAGGCGATCAGGGCTGTTGCTGCCGCAAGCTGTCAGGAAGCTGCAGGGCAGGGGATCGTCGAGCGCGGCGGTATTATACGCAAGATGCTGCTGGCCGACAGCCTGTAGCGTGGCAAGCGAGGCGTAGTGTTGCCAGCATGAGACGACCATTGTTTCGCGTTTTTCTTGGTTCTTGAAGTAATAAAGAAGAATTCCTTTATTACTTTTATTGATTGTGGCGTGATCAGAGACTTTCACGTCATCCGGGGTGGCACAAGGAGCGGGATATGCGCAGGACAGGAACACGCGGCCGTCGGCCGTTATGGGTCATTATCCTGGTGGTGGCGATGGCGGGCATCTCGCAGCTGACGGGCAATGGCAATTTCTCGCTCTCCCAGCTGTGGAATGACTTCCAGTCGCCGCAGGCCGAGGCGACGCAGGGGGAAGGCGCCTCCTCGGCGGACGAGAGCCGACTCAGGCGCGCCATCAGTGCCCAGCAGAGTGATGTGCAGGTGCGGGGCGTGGGTGAGGTGACGCGTCTGCTCAGGGATGATCTCAAGGGCAGCCGTCATCAGAAGTTCCTGATCCGGGTCGCGGGCGGCACCACCATTCTGGTGGCGCACAACATCGACCTCGCGCCACGCATCGACAGTCTTCAGGTCGGTGATCGCATCGGCTTCTACGGGGAATATGAGTGGACCGACAAGGGCGGCGTGATCCACTGGACGCATCATGATCCCGGTGGCCGTCATGTGGATGGCTGGCTGGAGCATGCCGGTCGTCGCTATGAGTAGCCGTCCCGCTGACCGGATGTGACGCATGAACGACAACGCCCCGCCAGAGAGTCTCTGGCGGGGCGTTGTGCTGAAGAGCCCTCAGCGTGGTATCGCAAAGAGCCCTCGGCGCATCATCAGTGGATCAAGTGACGCGCTGACCCGGCTTGGCGCCGGTGTGCGGCTCCAGCAGGTAGATGCCTTCGTCGTCACCGGCAGCCAGCACCATGCCCTCTGACACGCCGAAGCGCATCTTGCGCGGCGCCAGGTTGGCGACCATCACCGTCAGGCGACCTTCCAGCGCTTCCGGCGCGTAGGCGGACTTGATGCCGGAGAACACGGTGCGTGTCTCGCCACCGATATCCAGCGTCAGCTTGAGCAGCTTGGCCGCCTTCTCGACGTGCTCCGCCTTGACGATCTTCGCCACGCGCAGGTCGGTCTTCATGAAGGTGTCGAAGTCGATCTCGTCGGCGATCGGGTCGGTGTCGAGCGGGCTCGGCGCGGCCGCGGCTTCTGCCTTGGCGGTGCCGTCCTTGATCTTCTGCTCCTCGACCAGCACTTCGCGCGAGGCTTCGAGCATCTTGTCGATGCGCTCCGGCTCGACGCGCGTCAGCAGCGGCTTGAACTTGTTGATCGCATGATCGGTCAGCACGCTTTCACGGCTGGCCCAGTCGAGGCTCTCGAGGTTCAGGAAGTCGCGTGCCTTGTCGGTCAGCTCCGGAATCACCGGCGCCAGATAGACCATCAGCTGGCGGAACAGGTTGATACCCACGGAGCAGACGTCGAGCACTTCCTGCTCGCGGCCGTCTTCCTTGGCCATCGCCCACGGCGCCTTGTCGGCGATGTAGGTGTTGGCTTCATCGGCCAGCTCCATCACCTTGCGCATGGCGCGCGCGAATTCACGGGCTTCGAAGTCCGCTGCGATGCCTTCGCCAGCGGCGATGAAGCGCTCGACCAGCTCCGGCTCGGCGCAGGTGGCGGACAGCTTGCCGTCGCCGAACTTCTTGACGAAACCGGCGCAGCGGCTGGCGATGTTGACCACCTTGCCGACCAGGTCGGAATTCACGCGGGCGGTGAAGTCGTCGAGGTTGAGGTCGAGATCATCGACGCCGGAGGTCAGCTTGGCGGCGAAGTAGTAGCGCAGGTATTCCGGGTTGAGGAACTGCGCATAGGTGTCGGCCTTGATGAAGGTGCCGCGCGACTTGGACATCTTGGCGCCATTGACGGTCACGAAACCGTGGCAGTTGACGCCAGTCGGGGTGCGCATGCCGGCACCTTCCAGCATCGCCGGCCAGAACAGGGCGTGGAAGTAGACGATGTCCTTGCCGATGAAGTGATAGACCTCGGCGTCGGAATCAGCCTTCCAGTAGCTGTCGAAGTCGATGCCCTGCTTCTCGCACAGGTTCTGGAAGCTGGCGAGGTAGCCGATCGGCGCGTCCAGCCACACGTAGAAGTACTTGCCCGGCGCGTCGGGAATCTCGAAGCCGAAGTAGGGCGCATCGCGGGAGATGTCCCACTCGGCCAGACCCGCCTCGAACCATTCCTGCAGCTTGTTGGAAATCTGGCTCTGCACACGGCCGCTCTTGGTCCACTCCTGCAGGAAATCGGCGAAGTTCGGCAGCTTGAAGAAGTAGTGGGTGGACGTGCGCATTTCCGGCGTGGCGCCGGAGATGGCCGAGACCGGATCGATCAGCTCGGCCGGCGTGTAGGCCGCGCCGCAGGCTTCACAGTTGTCGCCGTACTGGTCTTCGGTCTTGCACTTCGGGCAGGTGCCCTTGATGAAGCGGTCGGCGAGGAACAGGCCCTTGACCGGATCGAACATCTGCTCGATATCGCGTGTGGCGATATGACCGGCATCGCGCAGCGCCAGATAGATGCGCTCGCTGTGGGCGCGGTTTTCCGGCGAGTGGGTGGAGTGATAGTTGTCAAAGCCGACGCCGAACTTGGCGAAGTCGGCCTGATGCTCGTCACTCACACGCTGGATCAGCTGCTCGGCGGTGATACCTTCCTGCTCGGCACGCAGCATGATGGCGGTGCCGTGGGCATCATCGGCGCACACGTAATGGCATTCGTGGCCACGGCTTTTCTGGAAGCGTACCCAGATGTCGGTCTGGATGTACTCAAGCAGGTGACCCAGGTGGATCGACCCATTGGCATAGGGCAGGGCACTGGTAACCAGAATCTTGCGCGCTGACATGAGGCCTCGTCTTGACGGTAAAGGGCGCCTGCTGCGCACTGCGCAGCCACTCGCCGGGATGACTCGTGATAAGGGGCGAACGCATCGCCCCGTCGGGATGGGCGCTACTATATCGCGAAGGTGCGGGCGGCGCGAAGGGCGCGTCGCGTCACCGGCAACGCTGGCGTGCGCAACTGCGAGGTTGCAACCCGTGCCGCTGCCCTCATGAAGGATTCAAGGACACTACATTTTCCGTTCCTGGAGGTCAGCATGCCAGCACAGCTATCCGTCGCCGGTCAGATCAATCGTCTCATCCGCCAGGTGATGATGCCCGGCAGCAATGCCCGTCCCAACGAGGAGCCCGGCCCGGAACTCGCCATGGCCGTGCTGATGTTCGAGGTGGTACGTGCCGATGACCATCTCGATGTGCGCGAACGTGAAGCCCTGGCGCGCCAGCTGGCCGAGCGCTTCTCGCTGGGGGATGAGGAACTTGCCAGCCTGCTGACCCAGGCCGAACAGGATGCCGAGCAGGCCACGGACCACTACCGCTTCGTCAAGCAACTCAATGAGCACATGAGCCTTGAGGAGCGCAGCGAGCTGATCGGCATGCTCTGGGAGCTGGCCTACGCCGATGGCGAGCTGGACCCGCAGGAAGAGCATCGCATCCGCCGTCTTGCCGGCCTGTTGCATGTCAGCCACAGCGAGTTCATCCGCACCAAGCTGGCGGCACAGCCAGACACCTGATCCGTCAGGCGTCTTATATACGTTCCCCTATCCAAGCGTCCCTGCCTGGACTCCCCTGTCCAGACACCGCTATTCAGGCATCCCCAAACACGACGCCCCCGTTGCCAATGGCAGCGGGGGCGTCGTGTTTGCGGCTTTGGGTCGCAGTGTCGGCTGGCTCTCAGCAGCGGTCATCCAGCAGCAACGGCTCGCACTCAGTTGCGATAGAACAGGTGCTGACCGATGCGCGCGGTGCGCACGAAGCGCTTGGCCCAGTAGGGTGTGGCGTAGCGGGCGTGGAAGTAGAGGGCGCCGTCGGTGACGTCTTCCAGCTGATGGTTGAGCGCCTGGCGGGCCACGTCGCGTGCCTCGGCGTAGGCGGCGGGTTCGCGAATGCGGTCGGAGCGACCGTCACACCACCAGGAGAACTGGCAGCTGCCGCTTTCGCCACCCTGCTTGACCACGCCGCACAGGCTATCGGGGAAGCGCGGGTCGGCGGCGCGATTGATTACCACATTGACGATGCCCTGCATGCCGCTTCTGCCTTCGCCCTTGGCTTCCCAGTAGGCGGCACGCGCCAGGCAGGTCAGCGGGTCATCCACCGGTCGCTGGCCGTTGGGGTCGATCGCCTTGGCGCCGGCCTTGCTGAGCAGCAGGTTCTCGGGCACATCGCTCTCGCCTTGCACCAGCAGGCTTTCCAGCCGTTCGGCCTTGACGGCTGCCTTGGCCGCGGTGGTCGGTGCGGCAGGCGCGTCCGAGGCGTGCGGCGCGGAGCAGCCCGCGGCCAGCGTCAGGCCGAAGATCAGTACCAGATGACGAAGCGTGCGTGCACTGCTGATGGCGTAGCGCCGAGTGTGAGTCAGTGGGCGGCGCGATGTGAGGGGTAAACGCATGCAAGATACCTGTGAACGTGGCCTGGGAAGCGCAGCAAGGCGGGATGGCGCGCAGGGTCAATCCGGGTTGATCGCACGCCTTCGGCTGGCGAGTCACTGACGGAGACTGAAGCGTTGGCCACCGGCTTCCTCGGTAGCGACAGTCGACGCGCAAGCGCATCAGTTTGCCTGACCCTGACCTTGTATGGCCCAGAGTGAGCTTCAACGCAACTCTGACGCTTTGCTGCGCAAAGGGTTCCGCAACTATCATCACGCGGTTGCGTAGTGATGACGATGACGCGGGTAGCCCATCGTGCCTGCCAGCGCATGATCAGGCGTGCCAGAGGCAGCCGGATCACTTGCGCCAGAGGGGCGGATGGCCAGGCATAGTGGATCAGATGCGCTGGCGGAGAGCGTCGCAGGACCTGGTAAGGCGCATCAAATGATCTTCTGAGGCGCCGCCGCGCCGATTTCTGGCCACGCAGCCTAGCATCTTCAGCGCGTCTCGTCCGTGCCATCCTCGGCGCATGCCGTTATCATGGCGGGCTAGCCTTGATGACCCTGTCAGGCTGTCCCACTTCTTTTTATCTGCGCTTCTGCGTGCTGCTGCTCTGCCTGTTGCCTGCGTCGCTGCCTCGAGAGTCCCCATGACCGAACCCGTCCGTCTTTCCAAGTTTCTGGCCCATCAGCAGGGCATCTCGCGTCGTGAGGCCGAGCATCTCATCGCCAAGGGGGTGGTACGTGTCGCGGGCGAGATCGTGGAAGCGCCTTTCTTCAAGGTCACCGATGAGGAAGTCACCGTCGATGAAGGCGCCAGCATGGCACCCATCGAGCCGCTGACCCTAGTCTGGTATCAGCCGCCGGGCACGCCGCTGCCGGACCCGCTGACCCTGCGTGACGGCGCGCCGCGCAGTGCGCTCGACAACAGCGGTGCCGACTGGCTCAAGGTGCATTTCCTGTCCCAGCAGCCGCTGGCTGAGCTCGGCGAGGACGAATCCGGTCTCGCGGTGTGGTCACAGAACCGTGGCGTGATCCGCAAGCTGGGCGATGACCTGGACCAGCTGGAGCAGGAATACGTCGTCGAAGTGGAAGGAACGCTGGACGACGAAGGCCTCAAGCGTATCGGCTTCGCGCTGTGCGCCGACATTCGCGGCCGCAAGCCCAAGGTCAGCGTCAGCTGGCAGAGCGACACCCGCCTGCGCATCGCCATGAAGCGGGTGCCGGTGGGCGGTATCCGCGGCGCGGTCGAGGAGCAGGGCCTCAAGGTGATCGAGGTGCGTCGTCTGCGTCTGGGCGCGATTCTGCTCGGTCGCATGGCGCCGGGCGAGTGGCGCTTCCTGCCGGTCGACGTGCGCTTCTGAGGCGTGCGCTTCTGATTTGCGCCCAAGGCCATGGCTTCCTGAGGCATGGCTT
Organism: Cobetia amphilecti; assembly: GCF_020217465.1. Lineage (GTDB taxonomy): Bacteria > Pseudomonadota > Gammaproteobacteria > Pseudomonadales > Halomonadaceae > Cobetia > Cobetia amphilecti. The sequence continues at coordinate 2,787,983 of NZ_CP084115.1, read as the reverse complement.
CCATGGACATGCTTCATCGGCTTGGCCCGTGTAGCGGTGGCAGGCATACTGTGCCCATCGTGTTCCACGGCTTTTTTCGCTGACAGTTCAGACGCCTGCGCGCCACATTCATCGCGCCGCGCAGGCCGTCACAGGAGTTTCAAGGTATGGAAGGTATCAAGCACATTGTCGCGGTCGCTTCCGGCAAGGGTGGCGTCGGCAAGTCCACCGTCACCGCCAATCTGGCGCTGGCTTTGGCGGCGGAGGGTCTCAAGGTCGGCCTGCTGGACGCCGATATCTATGGCCCGAGTCAGGCGCAGATGTTCGGCGTGCCGACCGGTCAGCGTCCGGAGATGGCCGGTGAGCAGGTCTTCAGCCCCATCGAGGCGCATGGCATCAAGACCATGTCGATGGCCTATCTGGTCGACGTGAAGGACCCGATGGTCTGGCGTGGCCCGATGGTCGCCGGTGCCTTCCAGCAGCTGCTCAACCAGACCGCCTGGGGCGAGCTTGATGTGCTGCTGATCGACATGCCGCCGGGCACCGGTGACATCCAGCTGACCCTGTCGCAGAAGGTGCCGGTCTCCGGTGCCGTCATCGTCACCACGCCGCAGGACATCGCACTGCTGGATGCCCAGAAGGGCATCGAGATGTTCCGCAAGGTCAAGGTGCCGGTGCTGGGGGTGGTCGAGAACATGAGCACTCACACCTGCAGCCAGTGTGGCCACAGCGAAGCGGTCTTCGGCGCGGGCGGGGGTGAGCGTATCGCCGATGAGTACCAGACTCGCCTGCTGGGCCAGCTGCCGCTGACCCTGAGCATTCGCGAGAATGCCGATGGCGGTCGCCCGAGCGTGATCGCGGAGCCGGACGGCGAAGTGGCCGCGAGCTTCCGCGCCATCGCCCGTCAGGTCTCCGAGTCACTGGAAGGTGCCGGTGCGGACGAAGGGCCGAGCATCAGCTTCAGCTGAGCCCGACACGCCAGGCGCCAGCCGCGCGTGCCGAGGTTTCCAGCGACACAGCGGGCCGGTATCATGCTGGCCCGCGTTTCATGGCGCTCACGCGTCTCTCCCCATCAGTCAGTCAGGTACGCTCGATGAGCATCAAATCCGACAAGTGGATCCGTCGCATGGCCGAAAGCCACGACATGATCGAACCCTTTGAGCCCGATCAGGTGCGCTTTCACGATGAGCGCCGTGTGATTTCCTACGGCACCTCCAGTTACGGCTACGATGTGCGCTGCTCGGATGAGTTCAAGGTCTTCACCAACATCCATTCGGCGACGGTGGACCCCAAGCACTTCGACGAGAAGAGCTTCGTGGACGTGAAGGGCGATTCCTGCGTGATTCCGCCCAACTCCTTCGCGCTGGCCCGTACCATCGAGTACTTCCGCATTCCGCGTAACGTGCTGACCATCTGCCTGGGCAAGTCCACCTACGCGCGTTGCGGCATCATCGTCAACGTGACGCCGCTGGAGCCGGAGTGGGAAGGCCACGTCACCCTCGAGTTCTCCAACACCACCAACCTGCCGGCGCGTATCTACGCCAACGAAGGCGTGGCGCAGATGCTGTTCCTCGAGTCCGATGAAGTCTGCGAGACCAGCTACAAGGATCGCGGCGGCAAGTATCAGGGCCAGCGTGGCGTGACTCTGCCGCGTACCTGATACCCCTTGCTGCTCGCTTGGGGACTGCGTTCACGCAAGTGACCCGCACGCCGCAGGCCAAGAGTGCGGCAAGACAAGAGTGTGGCAAGACAAGAGTGTGGCAAGCCAAGAGCGCCTCCTTCGGGAGGCGCTTTTTTTGTGCCTGCTCGTGGCGAAGTGTGCCTGCTCGTGGCGATGTGTGCCGACGGTGGCAAGAAAGAGACAACGGTGGCAAGAGAGACGCCGATGGCAGGTAGCGAGAACGTGACATGCTCGCAAGGCGCTGAGTCTTAGCCGGAAGTTGAACGAAACATGTGATTCAATCACTCGTTTTATTGCCTATGCTTGTCTGCAGGCCACCCCCAGAGTGGCTGCAGGACGGATACCTCCCACAAGCAAGGGGCACGCCATGCCATCGCGTTCACATCGCGCTGTATTCCCTCCGGCCAGCGCCAGCGGTCTGGTCCGACGTTTCACTCTCACGAGTCTCGCTCTCGCCATCAGCACCACCTTGCTGGCGACTCCCGCGCAGGCCTATTCCAATCTCTATCTCTTCGGCGACAGCCTGAGCGATTCCGGGCAGTTCCCCGATACCACCCTGGGCGGCCTCAACAGTCTGCGTTTCACCAACCGCAGCGGCCCGGATTATGAAAATTCGGCCTATGGCAGCGTCTCGACCCAGCTGCTGGGCACGGAACTGGGGCTGGCGGCAGAGCCTTCCACCTCGGTGATCTATCAGCTGGCCGGCTTCAGTGACGGCACCAACTACGCGGTGGGTGGCTATACCACGGCGCAGATTCTGGCCTCGGTGACCGACGAGGATGGCTCCGAGGTGGTCATCCCGCCGGGAAGTACCGGCGCGGGCACGGTGCTCAGGGTCGAGGATGGCTATCTGGTCAGCACCGGCGGCAGTGCCGACTCGGACGCCCTCTATTACGTCAACGGCGGTGGCAACGACTTCCTGCAGGGCGTGATCACCTCGCCGACCACGGCGGTCGCCTCCGCCGGCAATCTGGCCTCCGCGGTGGAGGCGCTGGCAGCGGCGGGTGCCACCACCATCATGGTTTCCAATCTGCCGGATGTCGGCAGCACCCCGGCCGGCCAGTCAGCGGGGATCTCCGCGCTGGTAGACGTCTTTAATGATGCGCTGGGCGCGCGACTGGCGGCGCTGGATGGCGAGGTCAACATCATCCGCCTGGATACCGTCGGCATTCTCGAGGAGGTGCTGGCCTCGCCGGCCGAGTTCGGCTTCGCCAGCGATGTGCCGCTGACCCAGGTGTGTTTCTCGGACAGCTGCAATGTCACGCCCTACGGGCTGGGCGGCGCCGCGGAAGACCCCGACAAGCTGCTGTTCAATGATGGCGTGCACCCGACCACCGCTGGCCAGGAGATTCTGGCCGACTACGCCTATGCGATGCTCGCCGCGCCCTCGGTGCTGGGGCTGGCGCCGCAGCTGGGCACGGGCGCGCTCAATGCCAGTCAGCGCAGCCTCGGCGATGAATTGCGCCCGGGCGCGCAGGACAGGCGCTCCGGGGAGGGCGTACGCGTGTTCGCCATCGGCTCGGCCAGTGGCGGCACCGGCGATGGCGAGACTTCCAGCGGCCAGCAGGGCTTTGACAGCGAGCAGCGCGGTGCGGGTGTCGGTGTGATGCTGCCGCTGGACAACGCGCTCGGCCAGGCCTGGGGCGGCGTTGCCGTCAGTCAGCGCAATGCGGACTTCGATGTCGATGATGGCAGCGAGCTTGAGCTGGAAGGCCGGGTGTTCAGCCTGTTCGCGCGTCAGCAGCTGGGCAGGTTTGGCGTCCAGGCGGTGGCCAGCTACGGCGACTTCGATTACGACCTCGACCGCCATGTCGCACTGGGCCAGTCATCGCGCACCCTGTCCGGTGAGACCGATGGCGATGGCTTCAGCGCCGAGGCGCGTCTCGATTATCGCCTCACCGCCGCCGATTCACTGTGGTACAACGCGCCCTTCGTGGCCTACCGCCATACCGAGTCCGACATCGATGGCTACACCGAATCCGGCTCTGCCGCCAACGCCCTGAGCGTCTCGGATCAGACGCTGCGCGATCGCCGTGTCGAGGCCGGCTTCATGGTCGACCGCGCCATCGCGGAGGGCTTCGGCCTCTATGGTGAGCTGGCCTACGGCAAGCGTCTGGATGACGATGCTGACAGTGCCGAGGTGCGCCTGGCGAGCCTGCCGACCAATGCCTACCGCGCCGAAGATCTCGATCGCGGCAGCGACAACTACCTGCGTGTCGATGGCGGCTGGCGCATGCAGCTGGGCCGCAATGCCATGCTGCATCTGGGTGCCGGCATCGAGACCTGGGATGAGGTGACGGCGCGCGGGGAGGTGGGGGTGAGTTACACCTTCTGAAAGCGAAAGCCGATGAGAGAAGTGAATCAGTAGAAACAAGAAGACCCCGCGACATCGGCATGTCGCGGGGTCTTCTGTTTTCAGCTCGCTGTCAGCGCGCCATCAGCTTGCTATCAGATCAGTCAGCCTTGCCAGCAAGGCAGCGCCACTGATCAGTCTTCTTCGCCTTCCGGCAGCTCATCGCTGAGTTCTTCTTCCACATCGGCGTGGGAGAGGCGCAGACCGCCCACCGGCAGGTTGTGGCCGTCGAGCTTGGCCACTTCACCGTCGAGCTTCAGGCGGCCTTCGAGGAACCAGCGCACCGCGATCGGGTAGATCAGATGCTCACGCGTGTGCACGCGCTCCTTGAGGCTGGCTTCGTCATCGCCTTCCAGCACGTTGGCGACGGCCTGGATCGCGACCGGACCACCGTCGAGCTCCTCGGTGACGAAGTGCACGCTGGCGCCGTGTTCCTTTTCGCCGGCTTCCAATACCTTGCGATGGGTATCAAGCCCCGGCCAGGCCGGCAGCAGCGACGGGTGAATGTTCATCAGACGCCCGAAGAAGTACTGCACGAACAGCGGCGACAGGATACGCATGAAGCCGGCCAGCACGATGAGGTCCGGTTCATGACGCTCGATCACCTTGATCAGCGCGGCGTCATAATGCTCGCGGGACTCATACTCCTCATGCGGTAGCGCCACGGCATCGACGCCGGCGTCGCGCGCACGCACCAGGCCGTAGGCATCGGCCTTGTTGGAGATGACCGCGACCACGTCGCCACCCAGCTCGTCGTGTTCCTGTGCTTCCAGCAGCGCCTGCAGATTGCTGCCGCTGCCGGAAATCAGTACCACGACGCGCGGGCGAACCGGCGCATCGTCCGCCTCGAAACCGTTGCCGAAGCCGCCGAGAGTGTCACCGTTGGAGGCGTTGGTATTCGGTTCGATCATGCGGACAGATTCTCCAGCTGGACCTGCTCTTCCATGCCGTTGCGGGCGCGGATGCTGCCGAGGGTGAAGACGGTCTCGCCCTGGGCTTCCAGGTGAGCGCGCGCGGCGGTGGCGTCGGATTCAGCGACGACCACGACCATGCCGACACCGCAGTTCAGCACGCGGTGCATCTCGTGTTCTTCGACGTTGCCCTGCTGCTGCAGCCAGTCGAAGACGGCCGGACGCTTCCAGCTGGCGACGTCGATCTCGGCGGTGCAGTCTTCCGGCAGCACGCGCGGGATGTTCTCGAGCAGGCCGCCACCGGTGATGTGGGACATGGCGTGCACGGATAGGCCGCTTTCCTTGAGCAGCGACAGCAGCGGCTTGACGTAGATGCGCGTCGGCGCCATCAGGGCGTCAGCCAGCGGCTGGCCGTCGATTTCCTGCTCCAGCAGAGAGGCATCGGCGACTTCGAGAATCTTGCGGATCAGCGAGTAGCCGTTGGAGTGCGGGCCGGAGGAGGCCAGACCCAGAATCACGTCGCCTGCGCCGACCTTCTTGCCGTCGAGGATCTCGGACTTCTCGACCACACCGACGCAGAAGCCGGCCAGGTCGTAGTCGCTGCCTTCGTACATGCCCGGCATTTCAGCGGTTTCGCCGCCGACCAGCGCGCAGCCGGACTGCAGGCAGCCTTCGCCGATACCGGTGACGACGTCAGCGGCGATGTCGATGTCGAGCTTGCCGGTGGCGTAGTAATCGAGGAACTGCAGCGGCTCGGCACCAGCGACCACCAGATCATTGACGCACATGGCGACAAGATCGATGCCGATGGTGTCGTGACGGTTGAGGTCCATGGCCAGGCGCAGCTTGGTGCCCACGCCATCGGTGCCGGTGACCAGCACGGGCTGGCGGTAGCCTGCGGGCAGTTCGCACAGGGCGCCGAAGCCACCCAGACCACCCATCACTTCCGGGCGGTGAGTGCGCTTGGCGACACCCTTGATGCGTTCGACGAGGGCGTTGCCTGCATCGATATCGACACCTGCATCCTTGTAGCTCAAGGAAGTCTTGCTGGGCGAGGAGTCCTGGGGGCGTTGCGTCATGTGAGGTTCCTGTCGGTGCGGCCTGGGCGGTGAGACACGATCGATCGCGGGAAAAGAAAGGCGGCCATTGTAGCATTGCGCTTCGCGGCTGACACTGTGCCGATTCACAAAACCGCATCAAAATGTGAAAAGGCCGCCACGCCAGTCATGGCAGGCCTTGTCGCACCTTGGATGGCGCCGGGGGAGGCAATGTCAGACGCGTGAGCGGCGCGTGTCTTGTGGGTGACTCGGCGACAGGCAACAATGGGTGATGCGTGCGCCGTCGGCAGTCAGCCGTCACGAGTGCCCCACGGCTTGTCTCAAGGAGTGAAGATGCAGCGTAAATGGTGGTTGCTGGCCGCAGGCGTGGCCTTCCTCGGCCTGTTGGTGATGCTCGAACCGATTCTGATGCCGTTCTTCATCGGCATGATTCTCGCCTATCTGGGTGACCCGCTGGCCGACTGGCTGGAAGACAAGGGCCTGTCGCGCCATCTGGCGGTCACGCTGGTGTTCAGCGTGCTCTCGGTGGTGCTGTTGATCGCACTGCTGGTGCTGGTGCCGCTGCTCGGGCGTCAGCTGGCGCAGTTGATCAGCTTCATGCCGGTGGTCTTCAACTGGATACGCGAGACGGTGTTGCCGGAAATCCAGTCATTCACCGGGCTGGATTTTAGCGCCGACTTCGATCAGGTCCGCTCGCTGCTGCTGGGCAACTGGAAAGAGACCGGCACCTTCGCCGCCGCGCTTCTGGGCACCGTCTCCAAGTCCGGGCTGGCGATGGCCATCTGGCTGGGCAATCTGGCGCTGATTCCCGTCGTCACCTTCTATCTGCTGCTCGACTGGGACCGCATGAAGGAGAAACTGCAGGGCCTGCTGCCGCGTCATATGGAGCCCACCGCCACGCGTCTGGCGCATGACTGTGATGAGGTGCTGGGTGCCTTCCTGCGCGGGCAGCTGCTGGTGATGCTGAGTCTGGGCATCGTCTATGCCATTGGCCTGGCGATCATCGGGCTCAAGTTCGCGCTGTTGATCGGCCTGGTGGCGGGGCTTGCCAGCATCGTGCCGTATCTGGGCGTCATCGTGGGGATCCTGATCGCGGCGACGGTGGCCTTCTTCCAGTTTGGCGAGTGGTGGGCACTGCTGGCGGTCGGCGGGGTCTTCGCGCTCGGTCAGCTGCTGGAAGGCGTGGTGCTGCAGCCGCTGCTGCTGGGCGACAAGATCGGCCTGCATCCGGTCGCGGTCATCTTCGCGGTGATGGCGGGTGGCCAGCTGTTCGGCTTTACCGGCATTCTATTGGCCTTGCCGGTAGCGGCCGTGATCATGGTGCTCTTGCGTTATCTGCATGATCGCTATAAAAACAGTACTTTATATGACCAACAGCGTGATTCTCGCCCCGCGGTGGCAGCCGATCAGCCAGCACCGCCGGCGGCAGAGGATACCCAGTGATCGAGAGACGAGATCACGGCAACAACAATCAGCATGACGGATGGCAATGACTCAGGGACAGATGGCACTCGGCGTCGGGGTACGTGACGCCGCGACCTTCGACAACTACCACTTCACCTCGACCTCGCTGGCGGAGGCCCTCAAGGGGCAGCTTGCCGACGGCGGGGAGCCCTTCGTCTATCTGTGGGGCGGCGAGCAGAGTGGGCGTAGCCATCTGTTGCAGGCGGCCTGTCATCTGGCGGGCGAGCAGGGCAAGCGTGCCTTCTATCTGCCGCTCAATGAGCTGGGTCACTTCCCGCCGCACATGCTCGAAGGGCTGGATGAGATGGACCTGGTCGCCATCGATGACCTGGATGTGGTGATCGGTCGTCAGCGCTGGGAAGAGGCGCTGTTCCACCTCTACAACCGCCTGCGTGACGGCGGGCGGCATCTGCTGGTCAGCGCCAGCTGCGCACCGCGGCTGCTGCCCGTCATCCTGCCGGATCTCGCCTCACGGCTCTCCTGGGGTGTCACCTTCCACCTCTCGGGGCTGGATGACGCCCAGCGCCTCGAAGCGCTCAAATTGCGTGCACGTGATCACGGCCTTGCACTGCCCGACGAAGTCGCCCGTTACATCCTGCATCGCGGGCCGCGCAGCCTGCCGGGCCTGTTCGCGGCGATGAGCGAACTCGACAACGCCTCGCTCTCCGCCCAGCGCAAACTGACCATTCCCTTCGTCAAGCAGACGCTCGGCTGGTAAACCTCTATACTTACTCTAAAGCCTATAGATTTAATTTTAAGGTCTATAATTAATGGATGATTCTGAGTTGTTGTTTGCGTTTCAAACAATTGGGTAATTGACTTTTTAGTGATTTCGGGGGGTGTTATGGAAGTTAAAAGTATAAGACTTAACAATATAGGACGTTTTAAGGAGCTTACGGTGCCTTTGGCTCCTACACCCGATGCTCCGTCGAATATAACAGTTCTTATTGGTAATAATGGAGCTGGCAAAACATCAATATTACGTTCCTTGGCAACGTCGATGAGCTGGCTTGTCTCTCGTCTCCGTACCCTAAAGGGTAGTGGTAGTCCAATACCTGAGGAGGTCATTCTTAATGAAGCATCTTCTGGTAGTGTCAATGTGTTTGTTGTTAACGATTTTGGCCGATTTTCAAGTGATGAAGCAGATATAGAGAGTAGTTGTTTTAATTGGACTATAGCTAAAGTTAAGAAGGGCAAGAAAGGGTTTCACACTAGTGATTTGCATGAAGTTGGGCTTTTAGCCGACGCCTACAAGGAATTGTTGTCTTCTAATAAGTTAGCTAGCTTACCTCTTATAGCATTTTATCCAGTTGAGAGGGTTGTATTGGATATACCTTTAAAAATTAAGGAGAAACATACTTTTCTCCAGCTAGATGGTTATGATAACTCCTTGAATCAGGGCGTGGATTTTCGTCGCTTTTTTGAATGGTTCCGCGAGAGAGAAGATGCAGAGAATGAGTCAGGTATTTCCGAGGAAATATTAAATCACTTGATGGATCGTTTTGGTCGAGACCCGGATTTTAGAGAGACGTTACAAGAATTAAACTCTACATCCCGAGATAGTCAGCTAACGGCTGTTAGAAAAGCCATAAGTAGCTTCATGACTGGCTTTAATAATCTGCAAGTAAGAAGAAAGCCGCGACTGCATATGTCGATAGATAAAGATGGAAAAACTTTAAATGTGTTGCAGCTATCGCAAGGGGAGAAATCATTAATGGCCTTGGTTGGCGATATAGCAAGACGCTTAGCCATGATGAATCCATCGATGGATAATCCACTTGAGGGTGATGGTGTTGTTCTAATTGATGAAGTGGATATGCACCTACATCCTACTTGGCAACGCAATATTATTAGTAAGCTAGCCTCAACTTTTCCGAACTGTCAGTTTATTGTTACTACTCATTCTCCTCTTGTTATTAGTGAGTGTAAAGATGCTCTTGTATATTCTGTTGAAAGTGACGGATTAGTACAAGTTCAATCACAATATGGGCAGGATGCTAACTCTGTATTATTAGATGTCATGAATACTCATGCTAGAAACGCTAATGTCACTAAACAAATAAGCGATATTCTGGACTTAATATATGATGGCTTGATTAGTGAAGCTAGAGTGAAGCTTGCAGACTTAAGTGAAAATATTCCAAGCGATAATATAGAGCTGGCTCGGTTGAAGCTTTTACTGCGAAAGAAGGAATTAAAGAGTGATAAAAATATCTAAAGGGCAACCACCACAAAGCTTTATAAAATGGATCTCTTCAAAACCTAAAAATAAAAATGAAAACGAATGGTTTAAAGAGCTATTCCAGCAGGGAAAGTGGGATATTGTTGGAGATTTAAGTTTTAAAAATGCTGAAGAGCAATTTTTTATTTGTTGTTATTGTTGTGATTATGTTTCTGGGGATAGTTCGGATACTAAGAATGAACACGTGGTCGCAAGAGATATTGCTCCTGAAAAAAGTTTAGATTACACCAATATATTGGCGAGTTGTAATAAGTTAAGGCAGTGTGATCATGCACATGGTAATAAGGCATTACCTCTTACTCCTTTGATGCCTGAGTGTGAGACTGAGTTTAATTTCAAGTTGAGCGGTCGAGTTGAGGGCCTAACTGATAGAGCTACTGAAGCTATCAATGTACTGAATTTAGGTAAAGATGAAAATGCTAATAAATCTTTAGTCGAGAAGCGGAAGAAAATTATTAACGATCTGCTTTGGGCTAATGGAGTAGATCCAAGTGAAGGGCTTGAGGATGAAGAACTTATTGAAATGATTGTTGAAGAGATTATGACGCCAGTAGAAGGTAAACTTACTCCTTTCGCACCCATATTGGTAAATGTTATGAGAGGGTGGCTTTGATGTAGAAATTATTGCTGTAGGATTTTTACGATATCAATTCTAGTTCTGAAGCACCCCACTTAATGTCAAGAACAACACACGATTGCCGCCGTGGTCACGGTGTTCACCAAGCCAGATGCCTTGCCAGGTGCCGAGGGTGAGGCGGTTGACGCCGCGGCGGGCTTCGACGGGCAGAGTGAGCTGGGTGCCGAGCAGGCTGGCGAGCACGTGGGCAGGCATGTCGTCATCACCTTCGAGCGTGTGGCGGAAGTAGGGCAGGTTGCCGGGCACCAGGCGGCGCAGGAAGGCGTCCATGTCGTGGCGCACGTCGGGGTCGGCGTTCTCGTTGAGCGTCAGCGAGGCGGAGGTGTGCAGCAGCTGCACATGCAGCAGGCCGACACTGACCGGCGGCATCTCGGCCAATGCCTGCTCCACCTCGTCACTGATGAGATGAAAACCGCGCTTGCGGGCGGAGAGGGTGAGAGTGTCGCGTTGCCACATGAGAAGCCCTGCCTGTCGTTGATTCAGTACATGCTAAACATGACAAGCCAGAACGCAAAAGGCCAGCCCCTGAGGGCTGGCCTTTTTTGCTGCGTGCCGCGCTGATTCATGTCACCACGAGGGTGAGAGCCAGCGTTGCAAAGCTTGAATCAACCGGCAGTGGTGGCGGCTTCGCTGACGGTGCGGCGGGCGGCCTTGGCGGTGACGCGTTCCGGCTCTGACTTGCCGATCTCGCGGGCGAGCCAGTCGGCGAGCATGCGCACGCGGGTCGGGATCGGGCCACGCGGCAGCAGCATGCCGATCTCGACCGGCGGGATCTCGCTGCATTCCAGACGCTTGAAGGACTGGCCGTTGCGCTCGCTGAGGGTGTTGACCCAGTCGGTCGGCAGCACGGCACGAATCAGGCCATCGGCCACGTAGTCGGTGAGGACTTCGAGGTCATCTGACTGGATGTGATTCGGGCGCGGGTCTTCCGGGTGACGCGAGAGGGAGGTGCCGGACACCAGCGGTTCCAGCTCGCCCCACGGCAGTTCTTCCGGGTTCTCGACGTGAGAGGCCGCGTAGGCCGCCTGATGCCAGTGGGTCAGCGGGCGGAAGACGTGGGTGCTGCCGGCCAGATGCGGGAAGCCGATCACCAGGTGCGGCTGATTCTCGAGAATCTCGCGGCCGTTGTGCCACAGCTTCAGCTTGATATCGACGCCTTCGTGTTCCGACAGGAAGCTGGTCAGCGCGTGACCCAGGAAGTGACGACCCAGCGACGGCGTGGCGTGGATACGGATGGTACCGGTGAGGTCTGACTGGCGGTCTTCGATGGCGCGGTGCGCTTCATCATCGAGATTGGCCATCGAGCGTGCGTATCGGTAAAGGGTCTCGCCGGCTTCTGACAGGCGAATGCCACGATGACCACGCTCGACCAGGCGAGTGCCGAAACGGCCCTCAAGGGCGTCGAGACGACGGCTGACGGTGGACTTGGGCAGGCGCAGACGTTCTGCTGCGCGGGACAGGCTGCCGAGGTCTGCGACCATCAGGAAGGTGTTGTAGGCGTCGATATCGCTCATCGAATAGGTCCGGTTGTTCAGAGGGTCGGGGTGTGCCGTCAGGGAAACACCCACCTTGTACGGGCCAAACGGGCCCGTTGCAGCGCCAGTCGCTGCACAACGGATTGCCTGTCGATGACCGTGCCCCTCAGGCCGCAGGGGGATGCCCCGGGCAAAGACGCGCTCATCGATCAACAACCGTCACTGCCAGCCGAGCACCTCAGCGCGCGGCGACAGGTCTTGCATCTGCTGCAGATATCCTCAGGGCCGAGGCCATGACAGGGCACTGCCTTGGCGTGACAGCAAGCGCCCTTAATCTGAGCACGCTAACTATATCACTCTGGATGTAGTGTTGCATCTAAAGTCGCATGCATTGCGCAAATCCGATCTCCGCAGGATGAAACCCTGCCGTGAAGCGAGAAATTTGCGTGGGCCAGGCACTTGTCGAGGCATGTCGGCTAAGACGTCAGTGGCTGGCGATGGTTCCGTATCTGATGACAGACAGGTGATAAAAAAGTGAATTTGGTGGCTGCACGGGTGAAAAAGTGTGCAAATCGGGCCGTTTTTGGCAGTTGAGGCACAATCTGGCGCTGCAAGAGGCGAGAAATGACGCGGCCTGATTGCAGAAGTTGCAGAGCGGCGTTGCGGGAAGTGTTGATGACGCAAATGTGCAAACGCGTGCATTATCTCGTTCGCAAAGAGAATCATTATTATTATTAATCTTGGGAACCCTCCGCTCATGACCGATCGCCTCTCTTCGTGCGTGGCAGCCAGCGCTTCCCGCGCCACTGCTTTCACTCCGCGTCCGCTGGTGGCAGCCATTGCGCTGCTGTGTGCCAGTACTGCCAATGCAGAGACGCTGCAGATGGACACGCTGCAGATCGAGGACGATCGCCTCAACGCGACCGCGGTCATCGATAGCGAAGAGATCGCGCTGCATCAGGCGCATGATCTCAAGGATGTGTTCCGTGATACGCCGTCCGTCACCGTCGGCGGCACCACCGCCTCGTCGGAGATGATCTACGTACGCGGTCTGGAAGACACCAACCTCAACATCAGCGTCGATGGTGCCAGCCAGAACGGCTACCTGTTCCACCACAGCTCCAGCTTCAACATCGAGCCGGAGCTGCTCAAGCGCGCCGAAGTCCAGGCCGGACCGGGCGCCGCCGACAATGGCCCCAACGCCCTGGGCGGCAGCATCAAGTTCGTCACCAAGGATGCCCAGGACCTGCTCGAGCCGGGTGAGACCTTCGGCGGCATGGTCAAGGGCAGCACCGAGTCCGCGGCAGATGCCGTCAAGGGCACGCTGTCCGTCTACGGTGAAGTCGCGCCGAACGCGGGCCTGCTGTTCTCGACCAGCGCACGCAACAGCGATGACTACCGCACCGGCGGCGGTGATGAAGAGGAAGGTACCGGCGGCCATCAGCGCAGCTACTTCGGCAAGTTCAGCCTGCTCGACCAGGGCGCGCACAGCCTGCGCATCAGTGCCGAGCACAACGAGGACAGCGGCATCTACTGCACGCGTCCCAACATGGAATGTCAGCCGTTCAACAACGTGAAGGTCGACACCGAGCTGAGCCGCGACACCTATACCGCCAACTATGACTATGAGCCGGGCTCGCGTCTGGTGGACGTGCACACCAACGTCTTCCACACCAAGACCGAGCTGGATCGCACCACTGTCTCCACCGGCGCTGAGCTGAACGCGGATGTCGAGAGCTACGGCGGTGACCTGAACAACACCTTCCGTTTCGGCCCCGAGGACATGAACAACCGTCTGACGCTGGGTAGCGATTACGTCTACGACGAATCCAGCACCGGCAGCTTCGACGAGAAGGCCCGCAACCTCGCGCTCTACGCCCAGCACCGCATGACGCTGGGCGCGGTGGACCTGTCCTTCGGCGCGCGTGTCGATGACTACAAGACCGAATATGCCAATGGCGAGACGCTGGATGACACTGATGTCAGCCCGAACGCGAGCCTCAACTGGCGTGTCGGTGGCGGTGTCGAGCTGTTCACCGGCTACTCCACGGCAGTGCGCGGCAACAAGGGTCGTGAAGCCATCCTGGCCGACGATGGCGTCGGTGTCGGCGAGACGCTGACCGTCGAGCCGGGTCTCGAGGCCGAGACTTCGCGCAGCACCGAAGTCGGCGCGCGCTGGAAGGGCAATGACCTCCTCACCCAGCGTGACCGCGCTGGCCTGGAAGTCACCTACTTCGATACCCACTTCGACAACTACATCACCGATGAGACCGTCGGCAGCGAAACCACCATCTACAACATGGAAGGCATCGTCACCAGCAAGGGTGTCGAGGCGCGTGCCACCTACGGCATCGGCGGCTGGGACATGACGCTGGGCTATCTGACCATGGACCTGGAAGACAATCAGGGCGAGACCGTGGTCGACGACATGGGCCTGGGCAACCAGACCGGTGATCGCTGGAGCCTGGACAACCGCTACACCTTCGTTGACCCGCAGATGACGATCGGCTGGACCGTGACCGCCTACGAGCGCCTCACCGACCTGCCGGATGATCAGAGCGAGCGCGCCGGTTACGCCACGCACGATGTCTACGCCAGCTGGGTGCCGCGTGACATGCAGGACCTGACCCTGACGGCCGGTATCTACAACCTGTTCGACAAGGAATATACCGACCAGAACACCTACTTCCTGGAACCCAACGATCGTCGCGGCATCACGACGGGCGCCATCACCAGCCCGGGGCGTGACGTGCGTCTGTCAGTGGCGTACCGCTTCTGATCAGAAGGCTCTGAGCCCGCAAGTTCGCACCTGACAGGGATTCATCGCCAGCGGTCGTGATCCAGGCTCGCAACGCAGGATGCTTCACTGGCAAGACCCTCGCAGCGCCATCGTGTTCTTCACGGTGGCGCTGTTTCGTTTGTGGGGCGCACAGAAGGGCGGGGCTGCCAGCTCCTGCTGAGTGCTGCCTGCGTCTCGCGGCCACGCTGTGCTATCGATTCATCGGACCAGGCCCGCCTGCGTCCTGCGTCTCGCGGCCACGCGGTGCTATCGATTCATCGCACCAGGCCCGCCTGCGTCTCGCAGGCGCGCTGTGCTACCATCGCGACCAAATGTCGGAGAGCGTCTGCGCGACTCTTCGCACTGCACTCACGTTCCCGCCACTGGCGGGTGATCGTTCGAATAAGGAAGGATGCATGGCGCTTCTGAAGATTTTTGTCGGCACGATGTATGGCGGTTCACTGGATGTGGCCGAGCAGGTTCAGCCGTTGTTCGAGCAGGCCGGCTACACGGTCGAGGTGTTCGACCAGCCGATACTGGCCGACCTGACTGACGCGCGCCCTGATCTGGCGCTGTTCGTCACCTCCACCACCGGCAGTGGCGATGTGCCGGGCAATCTGACCGGCTTCCTCAATGCGCTGTCTGCCGAGTCCCCGGCGCTGGATTGGTTGCGTTATGGTCTGATCGCCCTGGGCGACAGCTCCTACGGCGAGACCTACTGTGGCGCGGGGCGTCATCTGGATGAGCGCCTGGCCGACCTTGGCGCCACGCGTCACGGCGAGCGCCTCGAGATCGACGCCATGGAAACCTTCATGGCCGACGACGCGGCGCTGCCGTGGGTCGAGAGCTGGATTCCGACCCTGCCGGCCACGGCCTGATCCTGCGGCGGTGGGCTGGCCCGCCGCCTGCTTCTTCTGTTGTCCGTTCTTTCATCGAGACTGCTTCACATGCCGAAACTGAATCCTGATCATCCGCGTGCCCGCAACCTGACGCCGCAGCGCGTCTCCGTGCTGGCGGGTCTGGCGGTGGTAATGGTCGCCAATATTCCGCGTTTCCTGATGAGTGGCGAGAATACGCGTCTGATGCTGATCGTCGGCTTTGCCGTCGCCGTCAGCGCGCTGGGCATCTACATCTATCGCCAGCTGTCAGAGACCGCCAAGGCCAAGGTGCCGACGATGATGCGTCGTCTACTGGTCTGGCTGGTGGTGGGGCTCGCGGCGATGGCGGCGTTCAACTTTGCCGCGCCGATGCTCAACCGCCCTCAGGAAGGTGCGCTTGAGGTGCTGGTCGATGGCCTGACGCTGGGCCTGCTGGCGCATGTGATCAGCATGTGGATGCAGCGCCGTCGTGGTGAGGAAGGCTGAGCCTCGATACTAGCGGTCCTGTCAGCAAGATCTTCCCTACCAACAAGAACGCCCCGATCAGCGATGATCGGGGCGTTCTTGTGATGGCTTGTGCAGTGACGACACGCCTCAGCGTGCCATCACCGGGCCATTTACTTGCACAGGGTGTAGCAGGGCACGTAATCGCTGCCCGGCAGCTTCATGCGGCCCTGGGCGACGAAGGAGGTGAGCAGGGCGTCGAGACGCTCCATCAGCTCGGCTTCGGCGGTCAGGCGGAAGGGGCCGTCGCGCTCGATCTCCTCGATGCCTTCCTTCTTGACGTTGCCGGCGACGATGCCCGAGAAGGCACGACGCAGGTTGGCCGCCAGTTCATGCACCGGCTGGTTGCGGTGCAGCGCCAGGCCCGACATGTTGGCGTGGGTCGGCGCGAAGGGCTGCTGGAAGTGCGGGGCGATATGCAGGCGCCAGTTGTAGTAGAAGGCATCCTGATGCTGGCGACGGAATTCCGCCACCTCGTCGATGCCACCGCGCATGGTGCGTGCCACCTCGACCGGATTGTCGATGATGATGGTGTAGCGCGAGCGCGCTTCCTCGCCCAGGGTGTAGGCGATGAACTCGTCGATCTGCTTGAAGTACTCGGCGCTGGACGCCGGGCCGGTGAAGATGACCGGGAACGGCAGCTCGCTGTTTTCCGGGTGCAGCAGAATGCCGAGCAGATAGAGAATCTCTTCGGCGGTGCCCACGCCGCCCGGGAAGACGATGATGCCATGTGCGGTGCGCACGAAGGCTTCAAGGCGCTTCTCGATGTCCGGCATGATGATCAGTTCATTGACGATCGGGTTGGGCGATTCGGCGGCGATGATGCCCGGCTCCGAGATGCCCAGATAGCGACCTTCCGTGCGACGCTGCTTGGCGTGCGCGACGTTGGCGCCCTTCATCGGGCCCTTCATGGCACCCGGGCCGCACCCGGTGCAGATGTCGAGATCACGCAGGCCGAGGTGGTAACCCACGTCCTTGGTGTACTCGTATTCCTCGCGGTTGATGGAGTGCCCACCCCAGCAGGTGACCAGACTCGGCTCACGCGAGGACTTCAGCGCCCCGGCGTTGCGCAGGATATGGAACACCGCATTGGTGGTGCCTTCGGTGGTCGTGAGATCGAAACGCGGAGTGTTCTGGATCTCGTTGGCCACATAGACGATGTCACGCAACACGCTGGAGAGATGCTCGCGAATGCCGCGGATCATCTTGCCGTCGACGAAGGCATCGCCGGGCGCATTGTCGAGCTTGAGGCGAATGCCGCGGTCCTGCTGCAGCACCTCGATCTCGAAATTCTTGTGTGCGTTGAGCACCGCGACGCTGTCATCGGTCTGGCTGCCGCAGTTGAGCACGGCCAGCGCACAGCGGCGCAGGATGTCATGCAACCCGTTGGAGGAGGTATCGCGCAGGCGATTGACCTCATCCTGGGAGAGCACTTCCAGGCTGCCTTCCGGCGAGATGATGGTCGAGACCAGCATGGAGCTGGCATCACGTGAATA
This sequence comes from Cobetia amphilecti, assembly GCF_020217465.1. Taxonomy (GTDB): domain Bacteria; phylum Pseudomonadota; class Gammaproteobacteria; order Pseudomonadales; family Halomonadaceae; genus Cobetia; species Cobetia amphilecti. The sequence goes on along the minus strand of NZ_CP084115.1, from coordinate 2,770,526 downwards.
GGTCGTCGCTTCGCTGGTGACAGAATTCATGACTGTCTTCCTTGTGTCAGGCGCCCACGGTGGTCTGGGCGCGTTTCCGGGCTTCTGCCCAGAGTTCAGCAATGCGCTCGCGGTCGTCCACGCTCATGCTGTCCTGGGCAAAGGCGTGCTGCATCCACTCTTCAAAGGTGGCGTCAAAGTCTTCCGCGACCACATCCTCGGGATCGTAATCGGCGTTTTCCAGCACCAGTTCCACCTGGGGAATCATGTACCCCAGCGGGAACAGGTCATTTTCGGCACAGTCGCTTTCCATGGCGAGCAGCGCCTTGTGAATGGCTTCGCCGCGTGCAGCCAGAGCATCAGACATCTAAAGCATCTCGTGTTTCGGGCCAGTCCGAAGATTGGCCAGGACAGGGGTAAAGCGCCGGGCCCTGGCGCGTCGCCGTGGCGTTGAACACGGCAGACGCAGCCAAGGTGGCAGCTGGCATTGTCCATGATGCTAACACGCGAGAGTGGCGGGGCGCAGCGCTGCGCATGGCGGCCAGCTCTGGTAGAATCATGTGCTTTGCGGGTCGGTGGCACCTGTGCAGACATGGCAGTTGCGTCATGCAGGTCGTCGCCGGCAACACGATGCGCCGAGTCGCGTCCCCCGTTCGTGAGTGGTCAGTGCCTTCATGTTCAACGCCCAGTATTTTCGTACCTTCATCACACTGGTGGAGACCGGCAGCTTTACCCATACCGCGCGCAAGCTGGAGATGACCCAGCCCGGCGTCAGCCAGCATATTCGCAAGCTGGAGCAGTATCTGGGCCGCTCGCTGCTCAATCGCCAGGGACGCAAGTTCTCGCTGACCGCAGCGGGGCGTCGCTGCTATGACTACTCCATCAAGCTGTTCGCCGAGCACACCCAGTTCATGCACTCGCTGGATGATGACTCCCCTGACAGCGGCGAATGTCGCGTGGCCAGCCCCTCTAGCGTCGGGCTGATGTTCTACCCGTTCACGCTGGGCTATCAGCAGCAGCACCCGGGGCTGACGGTCAGCTACAGCTTCGCCTTCAATTCCGAGATCGTGCAGGACGTGCTGGCGGGTCGCTTCGACCTGGGCATCGTCACCGAGCCGGTCAAGCATCCGGACCTGAACTTCGAGCTGTGGCATCAGGAGCCGCTGTGCCTGGTGGTGCCCGCCGACTTCGCCGGCAACAGCCTCAACGAGCTGATGGCGCTGGGCTTCATGAATTACGCCGATGGCGTCAACAATGCCAGTGCCTTGTTACGTGAGAACTTCGCCGGCGAATTCCGCTCCATGAGCCACTTCCCGCAGCAGGGCTTCACCAACGATATCGGCATGGTGCTGGACGCCGTGGCGCGTGGTCTGGGCTTCACCGTCGTCTCGCGCACGGTGCTGGAGACCTCGCCGTGGCAGCGTCAGGTGCGCGAGATGCCGCTGACCGAAGCCGTCTACGAGAACCTCTACATCGTCACGCGTGACAATGCCGAGGTGCCGCGCCGCTACGAGCAGCTGCTGGGTGAATTCCGCCTGCAGCGTCGCAACACGCTCTACGGCTACGCCGATGCGCCGGAAAGCTTCGACAACATGGACTTCGACAGCATGGTGTAACGCCTCGCGTCGTCATCTGCGACTCCCGAAAGCCCGCTCTTCATGAGCGGGCTTTTTCGTGTCTCGCCGCCGCCATCTGCGCCGCGTGCTGCGTCGCCCTTTGTGCACCGCCTGGTTCCAGCCGCTGCCGCCGCCTTGCGACCAAGGCCTGATGCGGGGGCGGCGTACTGCGTGGGATGCTGAAAGCCAGCGCCTGGTGATTACAGACCTGTTTATTACAGCCTTGGCTATTTCAGGCTTGGTTATTACAGACCTGGCTATTTCAGGCTTGGCTATGCTGGGTCTGGTCAGCGTCTTGCCAGCGCCTTGTTTGCTCATTTCGTGGTGTCTTGTCTATCAGGAGGTTCTGCCGTCGTGTCTTCATCCGGTTCTCGCTCCAGTGTCACGCCTCATGCCCAGGCGGTCTGCGCAGAGCATGCGCCAGCCTCCCCATCTCCCGAGGCATCAGCCGCGCCTGCCGCTTCAGCTGAATCAAGCGAGGTCTTCTCGCTGCTGGCGCGCATGGAGGTCGGCGAGCTGACCCCGGAGCAGCACGCCGAGGTCGCGCGTCGCTGCCGCTGGCCTGACTGGCAGTCGCGCCAGATGAGCGCCAGCCAGGCCGCCGAACTGATTCACGATGGCATGACGGTGGGCATGAGTGGCTTCACGCGGGCGGGGGAGGCCAAGGCCCTGCCGCTGGCGCTGGTCGAGAAGGCGCGCCGCGAGCCGTTCTCCATCACGCTGATGACCGGCGCCTCGCTGGGCAATGACCTCGACGGCCAGATGGCGGACGCCCACATGCTGGCGCGGCGCATGCCGTTTCAGGTCGACCCGGTGCTGCGGCGGGCCATCAACGCCGGCGAAGTGATGTTCATGGACCAACACCTCTCCGAGACGGTGGAGCTGTTGCGCAATCATCAGCTGAGCGACATGAATGTCGCGGTGATCGAGGCCAGCGCCATCACCGCCGATGGCGGCATCGTGCCGACCACCTCGGTGGGCAACTCGGCCAGCTATGCGATTCTCGCCGACAAGGTGATCATCGAGCTCAATCTCGAGTCGCCGGCGGCGCTTGAAGGGCTGCACGACATCTACATTCCGCAGATGCGCCCCAGCCGGCAGCCGATTCCGGTGGTCGCGCCGGATTCGCGCATCGGCACGCCGTATATCCCGATGGACCCCGCCAGAATCGCTGCCATCGTGCTGACCCGCGGCAGTGACAGCCCCTCGACCTGCACGCCGCCGGATGACGGCACCCAGCGCATGGCGGGCCATCTGGTCGAACTGCTCAAGCAGGAAGTCGCGCTGGGGCGTCTGACACCGGCATTGCTGCCGCTGCAGGCGGGCATCGGCAGCATGGCCAATGCGGTGATGAGTGGCTTGAAGGAAGGGCCCTTCGAGCACCTGACCATGTACTCGGAGGTGCTGCAGGATTCCACCTTCGATCTGCTGGATGCCGGCAAGCTCGATTTCGCCTCCGGCTCCTCCATCACGGTCACCGAGGAGCGTGGCCGCACGCTGTGGAAGGACCTCGAGCGCTATCGTGACCGCCTGATCCTGCGCCCGCAGGAGCTGTCCAATCATCCGGGCATCGTGCGACGCCTCGGCGTGATCGCGGTCAATACGGCGCTGGAATTCGATATCTACGGCAACGTCAATTCCACCCACGTCTGCGGCACGCGGATGATGAATGGTATCGGCGGTTCCGGCGATTTCGCGCGCAACGCCCAGCTGTCGGTGTTCATCACCAAGTCACTGGCCAAGGGCGGTGATATCTCGAGCGTGGTGCCGTTCGCCAGCCACGTGGACCACACCGAGCACGATGTCGACATCCTGGTCACCGAGCATGGGCTGGCGGATCTGCGCGGTCTGGCACCGCGCGAGCGGGCGGTGCAGGTGATCGAGAGCTGCTCGGACCCGAGCTATCGCCCTGCGCTGCGCGCCTACTTCGAGGAGGCGTGCCAGCGTGGCGGCCATACGCCACATTGTCTGGAGCAGGCGCTGAGCTGGCATCGCGAGGTAGAGGTGAAGGGGCATATGCGCGCCATGCGCACGGCACCCGAGCCAAGCCAAAACCTTGCAGGAGCGGCCCCATCGCTGCCGGACGCCACTGCCTGATCGCACATCAGGCAGGGCGCTTGGGAGAGACAACCACAGGCAGGGTGTTTGGGAGAAACAACCAGGACGAGCGCTGGCAGGCGGCCTACTGATCGAGGCCGTTTTCCAGGCGCTCGTCTTCGCATTCCGGGCTGCCCATCTCGTAATCGCGGCACAGCTGCGGCCGGCGGTCGTAGATGGTGCACATCAGCGTTTCGCGGTCGACGGCGGCACACCAGCCATCGTCGAGGCGACGCATGACTTCGCCGCCCCATTCATCCTCGTCGATCAGGTAGTCCGGCACGCCGGTATCGGTGAGCAGGATGACCTCAAGCCGGCAGCAGCAGGCCTGGCAGTTGCTGCAGGCGATCTCGTGATTGGCGGGTGTCGCAGCGCCGGCAGTGGCCGGCGAGACGTCGGTAATCGGAATATTCATCGGGTCAGGGTCAGCCACAGTGAGTCAGGCGCCAACATCGGCACGCTTCAGCCGGCAGTGAAACACACTCACGCACGGATTACTTGTAGACCTTGTCGATGCCTTCCCAGTAAGTCTCGGGATCACGATCGCGCGTCATGTCATACAGCTGATAGCGGCGGTTGAGGCGTGCGCCACCATCGCGGGTCAGCGGTGCCCAGGCAAAGCCGGTGCTGCCCTTGCTGGAGGTGGTGAAGAAGGCATCAAGCGGGATGCTGACGTAGAGCCCCTTGTCGAAGCTACCCTCGCCGTAGTCATCGCCGGCATCGGTCAGGGTCGCCCAGGCGCCGACGCTGACCCCGTTGGAGAAGCTGCGCGACAGGTCCAGCGTCGCACCGACATCACCGGCCAGATAGCGCCCCACCGAGCCCTTGACCAGCACATCGTGCCAGCCGGACTGCCAGTAGGCGGTGGCGTGGCCGGTGGTGACCGAGTAGTCACGCAGGCCGAATTGCTGGTCGAACTCGCGCTGGCGGACGCGGTTGATGTCCAGCCCCAGTGCCAGCGAGCTGTTCATCGGGCGATAGAGCAGCTCGGCGCCGACCCCGGCATACATCATCTCGAGAATGCCGCCGTAGGCCTGGGCGTACCAGTCGCGCCCGAACTGATGGGTGCGGTTGTACTGCAGGCTGGTGATGCCCAGGTCGGTTTCCTTGATGTATTCCCCGACGTAGGTGCGCACGCGCGGCAACTCGGAATCGGCGATGTACTCGTAGCTGTCGAAGTTGTCGGCGAGCTGATAGGACGCCACGCCGGTGAACCAGCCATTGCGGTCGGTGCGCCACAGGGCGTCCAGCTGCAGGTTGAGCTGATAGAGGTAGCCATCGGGGCCGCCGAAGTTCTGCTTGAGGCTCGGCGAGAAGCCCCAGCTGAAGCCGAACGGCTCGCGTGCCAGCTTGACGCCATCCCCTGTCGCCTGGCGTGTCTCTTCGTCTGAGCTATGAGGCGAGGCGGCATGGGCGGTGATGGAGTGCTCGTATTCGGCGCCGAAGCGACGGTCATTGGCGGCGGCCACGAAGGGCTGGCGCGGATGCTCATCTTCACGCAGCGCCAGACCATTGCTGCTCAGGCGATAGCGGAAGGTGGTGATCTCGGCGGGCAGGCGGTTATGCAGCACGCGGTTGGCGCGGCCTTCGGCCTGCAGGTCATCACGGAAGCGCGTCGCCTCGGCCTCGACGATCAGGGTGTCGCCCTCGACCCGCAGCTGTGACACCTCAAGGCCGCTCTGGGCGCGCAGGGTATCGGCCAGCGCGTCCCAGTCGACGTCGGCAAGGCGCGGGAGATCTTCTGCCTCTGGGCCGTCAGCTGCGCCCGGCTCGAGCGGGGAGTCCGCGGGCGCGCCGCCGAACGAGTCGAGTGTCAGCAGACGGCCTTGCTGATCCTTATTCGCTGACGGCTCTCCATGCGCTGATGGCTCCTTACCCGCTGAACGCTCTTCATACGCTGATGGCTCTCTGTTCGCTGACGGCTCTGCCGCCACGCCTGCCGGTTGGGCAGCGCTGGCGGTGGAGGCGGAGGGCGCCGTGCCCGAGGAGGCGTTCGCGTTGAGCGAGCGCACGCGGAAGGCCTCGGGTGTCTGGTCGTTGCGATAACGGCTGTGGGTGCTGGGGGCGACCGCTTCCGGCGTGCCGTCGTCCTTGGCCTGGGCGAGCCCGGCCAGATTGGTCGACAGTGACAGCCCCAGCATGGCGGTGTTGCCTCGCTCCCAGCCGCCATGCAGCGACAGGTTGTCATTGACCTTGACGGTCGCGCCCAGATTGACCGGCGAGTCCTGCTCGATCTCCACCGTCAGTGGCTCGTCGGAGTAGTCGTTGCCTTCGTATTCCAGCATCAGGGTCAGCGGGTCCCAGGGCGTCTGGTATTCGATGCCGCCGAAGACGGCCGGGCTGCCGCTGAACATGCTGCCGAGCTGGAAGTCGCCGCCGTCATCGCTGGTCGAGTCACTGCGCGTCTCGAGACTGCTTCTCACCACTGCCAGCGGATTGCTGAAGTCGCCACGCGTACCCAGATAGCCCCAGCCGAGGCCCAGGCTGAAGTCGAGGTCGCCGTAGCGCTTGCTGGCGACCAGATACTCGGAGCTGAACAGGCCCGTACCGCCGAGATCTCGCAGGCCCACCGCGACTTCGGGCTGATAGCGGCCTTCCTGCAGCAGGCGGAACTTGGTGTCGAAGGATTTATCCAGGTAGTCGCGGTCCGGGGCGGCCGCGCCATAGCTGACGGTTTCCACCGAGACATAGCGAAAGCCCAGTTCCATCCAGTCGAAGGGCGCCGCATTGACGCTGAACCGCTTGTAGGGCTGGGTGCGGCTGTAGGTGAAGCTCAATTCGCCCTGGGGCGCAAAACGCGCCGTGGGCGTCTGCATCAGGCCCACGCCACCGAAGTCGCTCTGGGATTCGCCGGTCGCCGCATGGGCGATCTGCGCGCCCAGCAATCCGCCCGCCATGCCGAGTGCCAGCCAGCCATTGCGTGCCAGGGCAGGGCGCTGCTCGGGGCGTGAGTGCGTAACGTGATTGGCAGGGCGAAAAGGACTCGACATGGGCGTCTCGCATGCACGCAAGCCAGCGGCTCACGTACGTGAATAAGGGATTGGGTTCGCGGTCAGGCGCAGTGTGCTGCGCCGGGGCAGCCTCGTCGGCTAGCGCGGGGACGTCGGCAGCTTCGCGGCGTCCAGCTGCCAGCTTTGGCAGGCATGGCCCGGCAGGCGGCTGGCAAGCCAGGCCGGTAGCGCCTCGTTCACCCACTGCTGCGCGGTGTCGATGCCCGGCGTGCTGATCACCACGCTGGCGCCGGGGGCAACGGGCAGGTCGGCATCGCCGCTGGTCAGACGATTCCAGCTCGCCACCGGGCGGGTCAGCACCTGGCCCTGTGGCGTCACCAGGCTGGCCTCGACGGCTGGCCCGATGCCGCCGGCAGCGGCGCGCTCATCGATCAGCGCGTCCAGACTGAGATTGGGCGTCCACTTGCGCTCGTGAACGCCGGTGGCGTCCAGAATCACCACGCTGCGCGGCGCCTGACAGGCACCGACCACCATGCCCGGGGCGATGCGGATCGCCTGCGGGCCGTCGCGCATGTCGCGGCGCGGGTCGAGCTGACCCGGCAGGCGTGCCACCACGGCGTCAGTGTCCGGCGCGCGGCCCTGCTCGACATAGGCCTGCCAGGCCTGCAACGCCTCGGCGTAACGCGCCTGAGGGCTGTCGTCCTTCGCGCCGACGGCGTAGCGCGCCGCGATCAGTTCGAGCTCGGCGCTGATGCGGTTGGCCCGCGCGGCCATCTGCTGGCGAATCAGCGGCGTGCTGACGAAGCTGTAGCGCCAATCCAGCGCCTTTGACGGCGCCAGGCCATCCCATTGCGCCTGCAGCACCTGACTGGCCAGCGGCGTGCTCGCGGCACTGAACGGCAGCGGGGTGTCATCGGCGCTCGCCAGGGGCGCGGCCAGCAGTGTGCTCAGCCCGAGCGGTAGCAGGCGGGCGGCGCTGTTCAGACGGGCCAGTGATGACAGACGGGCCAGCGATGAGAAGACGGGGATCACCATGCCTTGGCGACCTCCCAACCGAACCGCGGGCCATCGGGCCAGGCCGTCATGTCGGCCGCCCAGACGCGATTCTCGTCGCGCCACAGGTCATTGCGCGTGGTGCTGCCGTCGTCCCAGCTCAGAATCTCGCGGCAGTGCTGCAGCGGCAGTTCTGCCAGCGGCAGCGAATAGGGGGCGGCGGCCTCGCATTCGAGTCGCGCCGTGGCCTCGTGTACCTGCATCACGGCGACGTCGTCCTGGCGCTGGCTGCCGGTGGAGGCGGCATCCTGACGCTCCAGCCGACGCGGGTAGGGGGACAGCGCACTGACACTGACCTGATAGGTCGTGCCACTGGCCATCAACCAGGCCGGACGCGCCAGAGCGCGCCCGGTAGTACTTTGCTCACGCCTGTCTGCCACATCACGCGCAAAGCCTGAAGTGGCAGACAGGACGCCATCGCGCAATTCGAGGATGCCGCGGTCGCGACTCTCGAAACGCGCAATGCGCCCATTGCCTTCCAGCGTCGCCAGAACCACCAGCGCGGTGCTGTTGGCATGCTTCAGCTTGAGAGAGGCATAGGGCAGCTCGCTGGCACGTGTGGCGTCAAACTCGTCCTTGCCCATCACGTCACCGAGCGAGCTCGAGACGATCTGGGCACAGCCGGAAAGCGACACCAGACACGCAAGGGTGCCGAATGCCGCCAACGACCTGCTGCGCAGGACACGGGAGACCACCGAGGTAGCCGCCGCGCCCCGCGCAGGGCTTGAGAACGTGAAGCATTGCGTCGCACGTGCCGTCTTCATCAGCGAGTCCCGGTTGAACCAGTGGTGCCGGTTGTCCCGGTGGTACCGGTCGTGCCAGTTCCGCCGCCGACAGTGCCGGTGGCCGCACCTGCAGCGACGCTGCCGCTGCTGGCGCTCGGCGTCACGCTGCCGGTGGCATTCTGGCTGGCAGTACCGGTGCCGGCTGCGCTACCTGTCGGCACAGTGCCGGTAGTGCCAGTGGTGCCGGTCGTGCCAGTGGTGCCGGTCGTCCCGGTGGTACCAGTCGTGCCGGTAGTGCCGGTAGTCCCAGTCGTGCCGGTAGTGCCGGTAGTCCCAGTCGTGCCGGTCGTACCAGTGGTGCCGGTAGTCCCAGTGGTGCCGGTAGTCCCAGTGGTGCCGGTAGTCCCAGTCGTGCCGGTGGTGCCGGTAGTCCCAGTGGTGCCGGTAGTCCCAGTCGTGCCGGTAGTCCCAGTCGTACCAGTCGTGCCGGTCGTACCGATAGTGCCAGTCGCACCCTGAGGCGCTTCTTCTTCCGCGATGGCATTGCCAGCGAGAAGCAGGGCACCTGTCAGGCCGATGATGGCTCCGAGATGTGTCTTGCGCATGGATAACTCTCCTTGATGAGCATTGTCGGCGGTCAGCCGACCAGGAAGGGATGTCAGACCACGATGTGATGACTCAAGGACTGAGGCATCGGCGTCGAGGCTGCCAGCAGATGCTGGCGATCATCCAACCTGCTGCTGAAGATATCGATAGAGGAGAAGAGCGCCGTCCCTGACACCATCCCTGGCATCCTCCGTGGCGCGACCTCGTCCTGAGGTGTTCCTGTCATGACCGTATTCCCTGGTCATGCGCTTGCCGAAATTCATCGTTGCGCCTTGCTGTCTGCGCCTGACAGTCCTGTCAGGTGTCAGCCGCAGAGCGGTTGATGCAGGAAGTCCTTCTCCACACAGACACAAAGCCGATGAGTCGTGGCAAAGCGAGGCTCATGTTAACGAGAATATGTGAACTGTCTAGCATGAAGCCTTGCGTATTATTCGCGTTGATCGCTTGAGGATTATTTATGTAAAAAAGAGTAATTGGGGTGTGGATGATTGGCGACGTGGCTGTCGATGTTCCACCGGGCGCTACGCCAGACGGGGTCCGCGTGGCGACTGGAATCCTGCGCTTGAGTGTGTCGCATTGCCGACGAAATGGGGCTCGTGGTGTCTGTCATCGGCAACGCGTCTTTCGTGGAAGTGGCGACATCGAGCGTACTTGTGGCGCTACAAACCAATGTTTTTATTGGATTTTTGTAACAGAGCGCTGATTGGCGGGAGGCGTGTATCAGGTAAAATGCACGGCAGACAGGGTTTGGTCACCTTGCCAAAAACGCCACGAATGGCGTGATCCAATGCACGGCGATGCCACGGCATTGGTATTACTGATTCATCGGCAGATCCTCTGGCAGCTCCATGGGTCGTGGGCTGTGGTCGAAAGAGGTGTGCCGCATTTCGGTAAAAAAACTACAGAAAGTTTGCTCTGCAATGGCGCTGAAGATATTGCCCAAATGACAGCAAGAGTGGCATGAAGGCCGCCAGGCAGAGAGTGGTGTCAGAGCCGCAAGTGGAAAGCACATTGAATGCACCTTCCGTCTGAGCATCGTCGGTTGCGGTTCAGGGTCGTGTTCTGAGTATCTTGAACGATACGCCTACATTCTAACTGGGGATGACGGCGGGATATGACAAGCCATGTGCATGATTCATATGGCGGAAATATCGCTGTAAGCGTTGCGGGTCACACTGGCGCAGCGTGAATGAGGTCGCAGCAACCAGTCCCAAGACGCCGAGACCGCCAGGGTCCGGTACCTAAATGCACGAGGGCCCACCCTCGGCAGCCGCGTGACAGCCAGGCAAGGCCGGCGACACGCATGACGCAGCAGGAACTGAAGACGTTATCGAATCCATCCCGGCGGCCATGTGCGGCGGGGGAAGGCGCGATGATCATGGCACTGGGGTGCCGGGTCACCGGGCCTGTCGACTCAACGGACTTCAGATGAAAAATGCACTGATAGCACGACTTCTGGGCGCCAGCTTGAGCATCGGCGCCCTCACCGGGCTCGCCGGGTGCGTCTTCGCCCCCGGTGGCAACATCGACTACGACACCAGCGCTGCGCCGGTGGACGACATCGTCGATGTGGAACCGATCACCTTTGGCCTGATCAAGGCCCAAGCGCGCGCAGACGCCGAATCACGCCAATCCAGTGGCGATGACAAGCAGCGTCGTGAGCTTGAAAAGGCGCTGGCCCAGGAGCTCAACAGCAGCACGCGCGCCAGCCTGGCACCGGACTATCAGTACCGTGTCGGCCCCGGCGACATCCTGACCATCATCGTCTATGACCATCCCGAGCTGACCTTGCCGACGGGTTCCGAGCGCAGTGCGCAGGAAGCCGGCAACGTCGTGCACGCCGATGGCACGCTGTTCTATCCCTATGTCGGTCGCGTCAAGGTCAGTGGCATGACGCTGGACCAGATTCGCCGTGATCTCGGCGAGAAGCTGCAGCCCTACCTGAATGCGCCGCAGATCGACGTCAAGGTCGCCGCCTTCCGCAGCCAGAAGGTGCGGATTACCGGCGAGGTGCAGTCTCCCGGCGTGCAGCCGATCAGCGATGTGCCGCTGAGCCTGCTGGACGCCATCGCGGCGGCGGGCGGTCTGTCCGAAGACGCCGATTGGCACAACGTGGTGCTCAAGCGCAATGGCGAAGAGACCACCATCTCCCTCTATGAGCTGCTGGCCGAGCGCAATGGTGCCAACGATGAGGCGGGCAATGATCGCCTGCTCAAGGATGGCGACACCCTCTACGTGCCGGACGTCGGTACCCAGAAGGTGTTCGTGATGGGCGAGGTGGACAAGTCCATCAGCCTGCCGCTGGGCAGAAGCCCGATCTCGCTGACCGATGCCATCGCGCGTGCCGGCGGCATCAAAGAAAACTCCGCCGATGCGTCGGGCATCTTCGTCATCCGTCGTGATCGTGAAGACCCCGAGAAGCTGGCCACCGTCTATCAGCTGGATGCGCGCAATTCCACGGCGCTGATTCTGGGCGCGGACTTCGGCCTCAAGCCGCAGGACGTCGTCTATGTCACCGCCGCACCGGTCTCGCGCTGGAACCGTGTGATCACCCAGCTGCTGCCGACGGTGAGTTCCATCTACTACAGCACCGAAATCCAGGACAACCTCGATACCCTCGGCCAGTAAGGCGAGGGGTCGTCAAGGCGTCCCTGCCCGGCACCGCCGTGGCCGGGCAGGACACCAGGAGAGTGACCCAACGATGTCGAACCGCAATTCCCACACCACGCGTCAGGCCTCGGCCAGCGAGTCGTCAAGCGTGCCCGCGCGCACCAGTCTTGATCTCGGCCGCATGCTGGGCCAGCTGTATGACAGCCGTCTGACGCTGGCGCTGATCACCGGCACCTTCACCGTGCTGGCGGTGCTCTACGCGCTGCTGGCCACTCCGATCTACAAGGCAGATGCGCTGGTGCAGGTCGAGGAGGGCGGCGGCAACATGAACCCGCTGCGTGATGTCTCCAGCCTGCTGCGTGGCGAGGCGCCGCCATCCGAGTCCGAGATCCAGATCATCACCTCACGCCTGGTGCTGGGCGAGACGGTCAAGAAGGAGCAGCTGGATCTGGTGGTCAAGCCGTATCAGTACCCGCTGATCGGCACCTTCCTGCGCACCCACGAATTTGCGCGTCCGAGCTGGCTTGCCGGGTCCAGCATGGTCTGGGCAGGCGAGTCGATCGACGTGGCCAGCCTCGAAGTGCCGGCGGCCTGGGACAATGTGCCGCTGACGCTGGTGTCGCTGGGAGAGGGCGGTGAGTACGAATTGCAGTACGACGGCGATGCGCTGGGCACCGGTGTGGTTGGCGAAGCCTCACGCTTCGATGGCCCGCTGGGCGAGGTGACGCTCAAGGTCAGCGCACTGGACGCGGCCAGGGGCGCTGAATTCACGCTGATGCATCAGTCGACCCTGGAAGCGACCAACGCGCTGCGTTCGCGCTTCGCGGTGGCCGAGATGGGCAAGGAAACCGGTGTGCTGGGCCTGGCGCTGGTCGGCGAAGACCCGCTGCGCACCCAGCAGACCCTGCAGCGCATCACCGATACCTACCAGCAGCAGAACATCGAGCGTCAGTCCGCCGAAGCCGAGAAGTCGCTCGAGTTTCTCAAGAAGCAGGTACCGACGGTGCGTGAGCGCCTCGAAGTGGCCGAGAACCGTCTCAATGCCTATCGCGGCAAGAGCGATAGCGTGAATCTGGATCTCGAGACCAAGTCGGTGCTTGAGCAGCTGGTCAATATCGACAATCAGATCAACGAGACCCAGCTGGAAGAAGCGGAGCTGTCCGGCAAGTTCAACCCCAGTCACCCCAACTACGTGGCGCTGCGCAAGAAGCGTGCGGACCTGCAGCAGACCCGCAAGGAGCTGGAGAAGCAGGTCGGTGACCTGCCGGACACCCAGCAGGAAATCCTGCGTCTGGAGCGTGAAGTCGAGGTCAATCAGCAGATTTACGTGCAGCTGCTCAACAAGACCCAGGAAATGAACATCGCCCAGGCCAGCACCATCGGCAATATCCGCATTCTGGACGAGGCCGTCGCACAGCCGCATCCGATCAGCCCGCGCAAGGCGATGATCGTGGTGATCGCGACCCTGCTGGGCGGCATGCTCGGGGTGGTCTTCGTGCTGCTGCGCTCCATGCTGCATCGCGGTATCGAGACGCCGTCGGAGCTTTCCGACCTGGGCCTCAATGTCCACGCGACCCTGCCGCTCTCCGAAGAGCAGGCACGCCTCAATCGTCGTCTGGCGCGTGGCTTCAAGCGCTTCACCGGTCGCGGTGTCGCAACAGCGGCCAATGACAACGTCGCGCCGGGACTGCTGGCGATCCGCAACCCGGCGGATCTCTCCATCGAGGGCCTGCGCGGTCTGCGCACCAGCCTGCACTTCGCGATGATGGAAGCCCCCGACAATCGCCTGATGATCTGTGGCCCGAGCCCGGGCATCGGCAAGAGCTTCGTGTCCGCCAACCTGGCCGCCGTCTGTGCCCAGGCCGGCAATCGGGTGCTGGTCATCGATGCCGACATGCGCCGTGGCCATGTCCACCAGAGCATGGCGGGTGTCTCGCCCAGCGACGCCGCACCGGGCCTGAGCGACTTCCTGCTCGGCAAGGCCGACCGCGACAGCATCGTGCGTGGCATCACCGATCCGAGTCTGGCGATGTCCGAGACCACCGCTGCGGCGCTTGGCGAAGGGGTGGCCGCCAATGGCGCGCCGAGCAACCTGTGCTACGTGGCACGCGGCACCTCGCCCTCCAATCCGTCGGAGCTGCTGCTGCAGTCACGCTTCAGCGACCTGCTGACGTGGGCCAGCGCCAACTTCGACATGGTCATCGTCGATACACCGCCGATCCTGGCCGTCACCGATGCCGCCATCGTCGGCAAGCAGTGCGGTGTCAGCGTGATGGTGACGCGCTTCATGCATAACTCGCCCAAGGAAATCGAAGCGGCGCTGGAGCGCTTCGCCTCCAGTGGCGTGCACGTCGATGGCGCGATTCTCAATGCCGTCGAGCGCAAGGCCACCACGACCTACAGCTACGGCTACAGCTATCACGATTATCAGTACCAGGGTGGCGCCAAGGGTTAGCGGCCACTTGCATTAGAGCCCGCGAACCCGATGTCTGAGACTGCGTGCCTCGTTGGCAGTGGGGATCGGCAGTCGAGGCGAGAGCCGAGGCAGTACGGGTGAAGCATCGGGTAGCACGCCGTCGAGCGACGGCACCAGCGGCTCCGAGCGTGATGAACGGAACCACAACACGAACGCAAGCCAAGGGGGTAACGGCATATGAATACCACGACGAACCATGCAAGCTCCGGGCTGGAAGGGCGTCAGCGCCACTCCCGCATGTACGAGCGACTGATGTTCAACTCGCTGTGTCAGGCCATCGTCGGTCTGATTCTGGCAGTGGGTGTCCCGCTGCTGCTGATCAATGGCCTGCGCCCGTGGGTCAGCGAGATGCGCATGCACAGTGTCATCGCCGCCAGCGGCGGCTTCCTGCTCGCATTGCAGGCGATTCGTCACATGTCGCGCTACCCCGGCGCCAAGGCCTTCGCCTACGTGCTGCCGGCCATCACCATCAGCTATCTGCTGGCGATGAGCGTGCTGATCGCGCTGGATCTGCGCTTCAGCCGCATCGTGCTCGGCAGCTCCTGGCTTGCGGCGATGCTGATCTGCTCCATCGGCTTCTGGGCCGAGCAGCGCACCCGCATCCGCAAGCTGGCCGTGGTGCCCTTCGGTGACTATCGCAGCCTGTTCACCACCCGTGGGGCACGCTGGAACCTGATGCGCGCGCCGGACCTGGGCGAAGAGCGCTACAACGGCGTGGTCGCCGATCTGGAAGCCGAGATGCCGGCAGAATGGCAGCGTTTCCTGGCCAACTGCGTGCTGCATCGCATTCCGGTCTATGACGCCAGCGAAGTCCGCGAGTCGCTGACCGGCCGTGTCGAACTCGATCAGGTGCGTGAGAACAGCTTCGGTCAGCTGGCCCCCAACAGTGAATATGAGCTGTTCAAGCGTCTGTTCGACATGCTGGCCGTGCTCGCCGTGGCACCGCTCGTGCTGCCGATCTGCCTGGTGACCGCCGTGCTGATCCGCCTCGATTCGCCGGGTGGCGTGTTCTTCGTCCAGGAGCGTGTCGGCCAGGGTGGTCGTCCGTATCGCATGTTCAAGTTCCGTAGCATGTGCCACGACAGCGAGAAGACCGGCGCCCAGTTCGCCCAGGCCAATGACATGCGCGTGACCCGTATCGGTCGCGTGATCCGCAAGACCCGCATCGATGAGCTGCCGCAGTTCATCAACGTGCTCAAGGGCGAGATGAGCCTGATCGGCCCGCGTCCAGAGCAGGTCAAGTTCGTGAATGAATTCGCCGAACAGATTCCGTTCTACAACTACCGTCACGTGGTGCGTCCGGGCATCACCGGCTGGGCACAGGTCACTCAGGGCTACGCCTCTGACGCCGACGAGACCCGCGAGAAGCTCGAGCACGACTTCTACTACATCAAGCGCTTCTCCGTGTGGCTCGACCTGCTGATCGTCGGCCGTACCATCAAGACCATGCTGACCGGCTTCGGGGCACGCTGAGCATGCTGACCGTCAGTGGCTATTACGTCGGCTTCATGGCCCTGCTGGTGGCAATCCTGCCGCTGGCCGCCAACGAGCGCACCCGCATGGTGGGTGCCTGGTTGGCCGGTGGGCTGTGTCTGGCGTTCATGGCATTGCGTTACGACGCAGGGTACGACTACTTCTCGTACCGCCAGATGGCCACCTGGCAGGTCGACCTGAGCTTTCTCGAGCCCGCACCTGCTGCCCTGGCACGCATGGCGCGGGCCTGGGGCGAGCCGCAGCTGTTCTTCATCATCACCGCCATCCTCTACGTGTCGTGCTTCGTCTCGGCACTGGTGATGAGCCGTCGCAATCTGGCCTGGTGCCTGCTGTTCTTCGTCTGCCTGCCGCTGATCTATCTGTCGGCCTTCGGGTTCGTGAAGCAGCACGTGGCGATTGCGCTGTTCATGCTGGCGATGGCGTGTCTGGAGCGCGGCATGCGGCTGCCAGCGCTGGTGCTGATGCTCGTCGGCACCAGCTTTCACTACACCCTGGCACTGTATCTGCCCCTGCTGGTGATCTATCCGCTGCTGCGCCGTGCCTACCCGTTCTGGCTCTACCTGGGGCTGCTGCCACTGTGTTTCGTGGCCGGGCCGCTGGCCAAGAGCATTCTCAGCGCGCTGGGCCTCTATGCGCATTATTTCGAGGATTTCTCCGGCGGTGGCGAGAAGCTCTACGTCATCTACCTGTTGATCTGCCTGGGCACCCTGGTGCTGTGGAAGCATTTCCGCCTGTCATTGGACCCCTGGGCCTTCAACCTGATGTTCATCGGCGTGGCGCTCTACACCCTGTTCATCACCTACGGTGAGCATGTGGCACGTGCCAGCTATTATTTCCTGCCGTTCGCCATCTTCGTCATCTGTGACGTGATCGAGCATTTCCGCGACAAGCTGTTGCCCAGCCTGATCAGCGGCGTGCTGATGATGGCGCTGTTCTTCATGTCGCTGAAGGTGGCGGCCGGCAATCAGGACCACGATTTCTTGAACAACTACGAGTTCTATTTCCTCAGCGATGAAGCCCTGGTCGTCGGCAACGGAGGCCAGTCATGAGCGAAGCGCTGATCTTCTCGCTGTTCAATCTGATGGCGCGCGGCCTGTCCTCCGCCGCGGGCCTGCTGCTGGCGCGTGCCGTGGCGCCGGAGGCCTTCGGGGAATACGCGCTGGCCCTCAACTACGCGGTACTGCTGGGCGTACTGGCGCGCATGGGCGGCAACGAGGTGTTGCTGGTCACCCGCGATGGCGCCAGCGCGTCGGCACTGCGCCGCTGGATGGGCGTCGGCATCTCGCTGTATGCCTTGCTGGCGATCGGCTTCGCCGTCGGCATCGCGCCGTTGCTGGGCCTGTCGGCCTTCATCTTCGCCTTCTGTGCGCTGCGCGCCGCGGCGGAGCAGGTCGGCCTGCAGATGATCAACTCGCGCCTGCAGCGTCAGGAGCGCCTGGGTCGCGTCAATCTGATGACGGTGCTGATCTCGCTGGCGGTGGCGATCGCCGTCGCCTGCGCCGCTGGGCCGGCGCTCTATCATCAGGGCGTCGAGCTTGTGACCGGCGCCGAGTTCAGCGCTGACCTGACCACCCCCGCCGGCATGTTCGGCCTGGCGCCGGTGCCGACCTTCGTGATGGTCAGCGCCATCGCGCTGGTCATCGTGATGGCGCTGGGCATGTGGCTGTCACGTGATGCGCTAGCGGATGCCCGGGCCGAGGCCGACGCGGCGGCTGGCCATGAGGGCGTGGGTCAAGAGGGTGCAGGCCAGCGTCGCCTGCCGAGCAAGGCCGATTTCGCGCGCGGTCGCGGCTTTCTCTACAACAACCTGATGTCGTTCGCCTACCTGCAGGCCTGGGTGATTCTGGCCGGGCTGGCATTTGCGCCCGCTCAGGTGGCCAGTGTCTCGGTGGTGACCTCCATCGTGTTCGCGCTCTATGTCTTCCCCACCAGCCTGTATCGCTACTACCTGCCCAAGCTGACCCACGGTGATGCGCGCCTCAAGGAGTACCTGGCCATCGCCAGTGGCTTCGCGCTGCCGGTGGCGGGAGGGCTGGCGCTGATCGCGCCGTGGCTGGCGGAACACTTCCTGAGCGGCGCCTACCCGCGCCTGACCCTGACGCTGCGCGCCTTCGCGCTGGTCTATCTGGTGCACGCCTTCGTCACCTGCGCCTTCACGCGTCTGGCCGCGCTGCGCCTCAACGGCAAGCGCCTGCTGTGCCAGAGCACCGGCGCCACGCTGGTGGTCGGCGGGGGCCTTGCGATCGCGGCGCTCAATCACTCGCTGGGCAACGCGCCCGGCGACACCGGCAGCCTCCTGGGCGTCGATCTCTACAGCCTCTTCCTGTGTGTGCCGGTCGCCGCCGAAGTGGTGATGCTGGCGATGGCTATCCTCTTTCAGCCATCACTCTCCCGCGGCGGCAAGGCACACGAAGACAACGCTGCGGCGAGTGCCTGACCGGGCTTCACGAGCGCAGCAGGAATCGGAAGGTCAGCATCTGTGCCTTCCGGTTGATGACATGACGGCGATGCCGGGCATGCAGACACAGCCCTCAGGCATCGCGCGTTCGAATCGCGACATTACGGACAGAAGGACGAACAGCATGGCCAAGATATGCATGACGCACGGATGGCATGACGACAACAAGGGCGACTCCGCCATCCTGATGGGCACCATCGACTTCCTCGATCAGCTGATCGATGCCGAACAGGGCCGCAGCGATGTCTCCGGCGCCGGTGTGGCCAAGGCCGAAGGCCACCGCATCGACATCCTGCCCATCGATGATCAGGTGTTCGCCACCGAGCGCGGCCCGTTCCGCCATATTCGTCGCCGCTACCGTGAACGCGTCACCGTCGGCCAGCCGCTGATGCCGCCGATGCGTGACAAGCTGCGTTTCGTGACCTCGCTGCTTGGCCTGGGCGCCAAGATGATGTTCGGCAAGCAGGGCAAGAGTGGCAACGACATCATCGACGCCGCGGACCTGGTGGTTGTGAAGGGTGGTCATATCTTCCACAACGGCAGCTTCAAGAAGACGCTGTCCTCGTGGCTGGCGCTGATCGGCTATCTGGCGCCGGTGATGCTGGCCCGCAAGGCCGGCAAGCGCGTCTTGCTGCTGGGGCACTCCTTCGGCCCGTTCAAGACTCCGGCCCAGGAGCGCTTCTTCCTGCGCACCCTGAGCGATTGCCTGGTGGTGTCGCGTGAGGAAATCACCCACGCCATGACCCAGAAGGCCGACCCGAAGCTGCCGCACGCGCTGCTGGGCACTGACATGGCCTTCGCCATGGCCCCGCGTGCCAGCGATGAGCATGCCGCGGTCAAGGCGCCGAATGGCGTGACCTCGCCGTACGCCGTGATCACCCTGCGTGACTGGTGGGGGCTGGATCAGCAAGCCTTCGCCGAGCGTGTCGAGGTGCTGTCGCGCTCACTGCTGGAATCCCGCGAGCGTCTGGGCATCGAGCGCCTGCTGGTGGTACCGCACGTGCTGGGCCCGACTGATATCGAGAATGACCAGCGCATCTCCCAGCTGGTGTTCGATCATCTGCAGAAGGCATTGGCCACGGCGGGCGGTGAAGACCTCGCCACGCGTGTCGAACTGGTGCAGGGCGACCCGAGCCCTGACGCGCTGGTCGATCTCTACCGCGATGCCCAGTTCCTGGTCGGCACCCGCTTCCACTCGGTCATCTTCGCGCTGATGTCCGGCACGCCGGTCTACGCGCTGTCCTACTGTGGCCCCAAGGCGCCGGGCATCATGCGTGACTTCGGTCTCGGCGACAGCGTGCAGGACATCGAGAACTTCGACCCGGCACGCATCGTGGCCGATATCGAACAGCTGGTCGCCGACAAGGCCTTCCCGGCGCTGGCCGAGAAGGTCATCGCCGAGAAGCTGGCGATCACCGCCGATATCACGCGCGACTTCCTGCGTCGTGCACCGGGACGTGCCGGCGTCTGGGGCCAGCGTGAGCTGAAGCTCAATGACGCCGCCTTCCCGGCACCGGTGGCGCCCAAGCCAGCTGCGGCCGCGCCGGCCGCTGCCATGGCCGCGGATGCGCCTGCCGACGACAACAGCGCGACTGCCGCTCATGACAGCGAGCCTGTCGTGCGAGGAGCCTGATATGGCACATGTCGCTCTGTTGATCCAGGACATCAGTGCCTGTGGTGGCGTCGAGAAGGTGATGCATGGTCTGGCGCGGGACCTGAGAGCCAGCCACCGGGTCACGCTGGTCTCGGTGCGCGAAGGCGAGCCCTACTGGGGGCGTCTGGAGGGTGTCGAATATCGCACCCTCGGGCTGCCCGCCACCGGCACGCGCCAGAACTTCCGCCATTGGGTGACGCATCTGCGTCGCCTGATGCTGGAGGAGCGGATCGAGGTGATGGTCAGCGGCTACTTCGCCTTCCATCTGGCGGCGCAGCTGGCGGCACGCGGCACCGGTGGCGTCGATGGCGAGGGGCGTCCGCGTCCACGCACGCGCATCATCGCCCAGGAGCACAGCGCCTATCACCACGACCGCCGTGCCAAGCGCATCGTCAAGCAGCTGGCCTATCGCCACCTCGACGTGCTGCAGGTGCTCAATGAGGTCGATGCCGAATGCTGGCGTCGCCGCGGCCTCACGCCGACGGTGATTCCCAATTATCTGGATGACCAGCGGGCGGACGAGGCACGCAGCGGCTGCGAGCATCAGGTCGATGTGGTGATGGTCGGGCGTCTGGCGCCGATCAAGCGCCTCGATCTGGCGATTCGTGCCTTCGCGGATTCCGGCTATCGTCGCGGTCGCCTGGTGGTGGTCGGTGACGGCCCGGAGCGTGAACGTCTGCTGGCGCTGTGCAACGAGCTGGGCCTGCGCGTCTTCCAGGGCGCCAACGACAGCACGGTGCCTGCTGGCACGCAGGTGCTGTTCACCGGCGCGCTCAGGGATGTCTCCCACGAGCTGCGGCGTGCACGCCTGTTGCTGCTGACCTCGGAGCGCGAATGCCTGCCGATGAACGTGATCGAGGCCAAGCGTGAGGGGCTGCCGTGCCTGTCGCGCCCGGTGCGTTCCGGCCCGCTGGCGCTGATCGAGCATGGCCGTGACGGGATGCTCAGCGCGGAAGCGGATGGCAGTGAGGATGCCGCCATCATCGCCGAGCTTGCCCACGAGCTGGCGCGCCTCGAGTTCGATGACGAGCTTCTGCTGCGTCTCTCGAACGGTGCCTGGCAGAGCTTTGATCGCTACAGCGCGCACGCGGTGTTGCCGCAATATCAGCGTCTGATCTCGCGTCTTGCGCCGCCGACGCCCGGCGATGCGGCGACTACCAGGCAGGCGCGTCAGGACTCATCCGCAGACACGTGCCCAGACACACACTCGCGTCGCGTTCAGCGACAGCCGCTTGAGGAGAAGGCCCATGGCTGATGTCTCCGTCATCATGCCCAACTACGGCTATGACCGCCGCCTGCACGCCGCCGTCGACTCGGTACTGGCCCAGAGCGAGCCGGTACGCGAGATCCTGATCAGCGACGATGCCTCGCCGGATGGTGCCGCCAGTCGTCTGCGTGACGACTTCGCGGCGCTGGACACCGCCGGCGTCGAGATCCGCGTGCTGGAAACCGACACCAACGGTGGCCCGGGCCGGGCACGCAACCGTGCCATCGCCGAGGCCAAGGGCCGCTATATCGCCTTTCTGGATGCCGACGATGCCTGGCTACCCGAGAAGATCGAACGCCAGATCGCCTTCATGCAGGACACCGGCGCCGGGCTCTCCTACACCGGCTACGAGATGGTCGACGAGCAGGGCGAGCACGTCTCGTACTTCGCGCCGCCCGAGCGCCTGACGCGTGACGACATGCTGCGCTCCAACTCCATCGGCTGCCTGACCGCCATCTATGACGCCGGTCGTTATGGGCGCTTCTACATGCCGACGATCCGCAAGCGTCAGGACCTGGCGCTGTGGCTGATCATCATCGGTCAGCTGGGCCCGGCACAGGGCATGCCGGAACCGCTGGCGCGCTATACGCGTCGCGAGAGCAGCGTGTCGTCCAACAAGTTCAAGGCCGCCGCCTATCAGTGGCGTCTGTATCGTGAGGTGCTGGGGATGGATGTGATCAGCGCCAGTCGCAACTTTGTCCATTACGCGGTGAACGGTTATGCAAAACATCGTTGAACAGGATGTCGCGGCGTCCGCGACACCTTCCACCGAGTCCACGGCGGCTACCCGCCACGGCGATGCAAGCGCGCAGCCGACCCTCGACTCGCGCCCGCGCGTGCTGGTCGGGGCACGTCAGGTGGATGACAGCGCGCGTCGCCAGGCGCCGGAGCTGACCTTCCTGATCTCGACCCTGGATGACGGCCTCTACAGCGTGCCGCGTCATGATGCGCTGCCCGGGGCGCGTTTCCTGATCGTGCATCAACTGTCAGACCCCGCGAGCCGCGAGCAATATCGCGAATACGCGCTGGCCAATTTCGATAGCCGTTTCGAGTACCTGGCGATCGACGGGCGGGGCCTTTCGAAGAGTCGCAACACGGCGCTGGCCGCTTGTGCCACGCGCTACGCCTATGTGCTGGATGACGACATCGAGCTGCATCCCCAGGCTGTCGCGCTGGTGATGGAAGCCTTCACCTGCACCGAAGCGGCCGCGATCAGCTTCCCCCACGTCAAGGCCTTCCCGCTGCATGAGCGAGACCCGGATCGGCCCGCGCCGCCGGTGTCCTTCAAGACCCACAGCCTGATGTCACTGGCGCGCGTGCGCTCGGTCGACATGGCGCTGGATCTCTGCCAGTTCCATGCACGCTTCGATGAGCAGTTCGGCCTGGGCACTGATCAGCCCTCCGGCGAGGAGTTCATCGTGCTGAGCGATGCGCGTCGTCAGGGCGCGCGTCTGATGCGAGCCAATCTGGGCATCGTCGCCCATGCGGGGGTCACCTCCGGCAGCGACTTCTACAGCACGCCGGCCAAGGCGCGCACCAAGGGGCGCATGTTTGCCCGCGCCACCGGCAGTCGTTTCTCGCCGTTGTCATTGGCCTTTTTCCTGCGCAAGGCGCCGGTCGCCATGAAGCATGGCCACCTGGCGACCTTCGCGAAGCATTACTTTCGCTGATGACTGCCGCGCCGCTGATGGCTCTCATTGACTGACGGTTCTGATTTGATGACGACTCTAGCGTGAAGGCATGGCCATCCATGAGGTGGCCATTGCCGCCCGGGTAGTCAATTGATCAAGCGGCATATCAGGGAAGTTGCGACAGGCAGGATCAGAAAGATAAGTCACAAGTTATATAGGGGCATGTTTTGGATCATATTGCGCCCGACAGGATGACTTTTCACGAAGTTGCTTTATAACAGAGCCACACTTCGGGCAGCGATGATTGCCCGTCACTGACTCAAGCGGCGCCTCTTTTCCCTGCGAGCTACCTGCAATCACCTGCGAGCCTTCTGGCCCGTGGGTTGGGTAACCTCGCGCCGCTGTCACGAAATATCGCTGTTCAATGGGGGGGAATCCTCTTGCACAGGACATTGTCGGCATTTCTTTTTCGGCCAATGAAGGCGGGGAATTCCGCCTGCGAAGACATCTCTTGAGAGAGACCCGAGGGAAACCCGAGGGAGTCATGAGGGAGTCTTGAGGGAACAGAACTTTATGGCGAAATGCCCTGGAGTCCGCCTCGATTGCCGCTGAAAAGCCGTCAGATGTGCACGAGATCCTGCCGTCATTGCCTCGTTTCACTTTGAGTATCACGACACGATCTGGCGACAAGGCCAGCAAGGATGACATCAATGAAGATCACGATTTTTGGAAGCGGTTATGTCGGTCTGGTCACGGGTACCTGCCTGGCCGACGTCGGCCACGACGTAGTGTGCATGGATGTGGACGCCGCCAAGATCGAGGGTCTCAAGCAGGGCGAGATTCCCATCTATGAGCCGGGCCTGGAAGGCATGTTGCTGCGCAACGTGGAAGCCGGTCGCCTGAGCTTCACCACCGACGCGCGTGAAGCCGTCGAGCATGGCGTGCTGCAGTTCATCGCCGTAGGTACGCCGCCGGATGAAGACGGCAGCGCCGACCTCAAGTATGTGCTGTCCGTCGCCACCACTATCGGCGAGCACATGAATGACTACAAGGTCATCATCGACAAGTCCACCGTGCCGGTGGGCACGGCAGACCGTGTCAAGGCGCGGGTCAACGACGTGCTCAAGGACCGTGGTGCAAGCGTCGATTTCGATGTCTGCTCCAACCCGGAATTCCTCAAGGAAGGCGCGGCGCTGGACGACTTCACGCGTGGCGCGCGCATCGTGGTCGGCACCGACTCCGAAGCGGTGCGTGAGCGCATGCGCGAATGCTACGCCCCCTACAACCGCAACCATGAAAAGCTGATGTTCATGGATGTGCGCGCCGCCGAGCTGACCAAGTACGCCGCCAACGCGATGCTGGCGACCAAGATCAGCTTCATGAACGAGATCTCCAACCTGGCCGAGCGCCTGGGCGCGGACATCGAGGAAGTGCGTCGCGGCATCGGCAGTGATCCGCGTATCGGCTACCACTTCATCTATCCGGGCTGTGGCTATGGTGGCTCCTGCTTCCCGAAGGACGTCCAGGCGCTGGCACGTACTGCCAGCCAGATCGGCTATGAAGCCGAGTTGCTGACCGCCGTGGAATCCGTCAACAAGCGCCAGAAGGTCACGCTGTTCGACAAGCTGTCGCGGGCCTTCGATGGCGACCTCAAGGGCAAGACCATAGCCGTCTGGGGGCTGGCCTTCAAGCCCAACACCGATGACATGCGCGATGCGCCGAGCCGCACGCTGATGGAAGCGCTGTGGGCCGCTGGCGCGACCGTGCAGGCCTATGACCCGGAAGCGATGAAGGAATGCCGCCGCATCTACGGCGAGCGCGATGAGCTGGTGCTGGTTGCGGACCGTCAGCAGGCGGTCAAGGGTGCCGATGCGCTGGTGATCTGCACCGAGTGGAAGGAATTCCGCACCCTGGATGGCGAGTGGCTGAAGTCCCAGCTCGGCTTCCCGGTAGTGGTCGATGGCCGCAACCTGTTCGAGCCCGCCGCCATGAAGGCCGCTGGCCTGATGTACTACGCGGTCGGCCGCGGTGACACCCTGCTGCTGAATCAGGCTTGAGCTTGCGGCTTGGCATCACAGCCCGGGCGTCATTACTCAAACGTCAGTGCTCAAGCGTCAGTGCTCAGCCATCAAGGCTCAAGCAGGCATTGAACGTCGCTGAAAGATTCAGCACGCGTACCTGATCTGCGTACGCACTCCCTGAAAGACATCCATTCAGTCGTGCCACGCTCCCCATGAGGGTGGCACGCAGTAGAGGAATTTCTCATGTGTGGCATCGTTGCCGGTCTGGCTCAGCGTGATATCAGCAAGATTCTGATCGAGGGGCTGCATCGCCTCGAATACCGCGGGTATGACTCCGCCGGCGTGGCGGTCATCGACCCTGCCGGAGAACTGCGTCGTGCGCGTGCCGTGGGCAAGGTGCGTGCGCTGGAAGACGAGCTGCGTGAGGCGCCGCTGTCCGGCGCCATCGGCGTGGCGCACACCCGTTGGGCGACCCACGGGCGTCCTGCCCAGCACAATGCGCACCCGCATCTCTCCAGTGAGCGGGTCGCCGTCGTCCATAACGGCATCATCGAGAACCACGAAGCGCTGCGCGGCGAGCTCGAAGGCGCCGGTTATGTCTTCACTTCCGAGACCGACACCGAGGTGGTCGCGCACCTGGTCGATCGCGAACTGTGCAGCGGCCTGGCACTGCCGGAAGCCGTCAATGCGGTCACCGCGCGTCTCGATGGCGCCTTCGCGCTGGCGGTGATGGAGCAGCGCAACCCCGAACTGCTGGTCGGTGCCCGTCAGGGCAGCCCGCTGGTGGTCGGCGTGGGGATCGATGAGCACTTCATCGCCTCTGACCCGCTGGCGCTGCTGCCGGTCACCGATCGCTTCGTCTATCTCGATGAAGGTGACATGGTCGCCATCACACCGGCGGGTATCCAGGTGCTGGAACGTACCGGCGACCGCGATGAGCTGACGCCGGTCACGCGTGAAGTGGTGCGTTACGAACACAGTGTCGAAGCCGCCGGCAAGGGCGAGTATCGCCACTTCATGATGAAGGAGATCATGGAGCAGCCGCGCGTGCTGTCGCGCACTCTGGCGGAGCGACTGGACCCGCAGGGCGTGCGTCTGGAGGCCTTCGATGTCTCGCGTCACTCCTTCCTCGCGGCAGACAATGGGGCCGAGAAAGGCAAGCAGGTCGTGGATGTGGCGCGTCTGACGCAGCTGTTCGCGGATGTGCGTCAGGTACAGATCATCGCCTGTGGCACCAGCTATCACGCCGGCATGGTGGCGCGTTACTGGCTGGAAGAGGTCGCCGGAATTCCGGCTCAGGTCGAGGTGGCCTCGGAATTCCGTTATCGCGAGCGGGTCGCGGCGCCGGGCACGCTGTTCCTGACCCTGTCCCAGTCCGGCGAGACCGCCGACACACTGGCGGCGCTGCGTGACATCCAGAAGCTCAACCGTGAAGGCCCGCAGGCCGGTCACTATCTGGCAAGCCTTGCCATCTGCAACGTGGCGGGCAGCTCGCTGGTGCGTGAATCCGACCTGTCACTGCTGACCCACGCCGGGCCGGAAATCGGTGTTGCCTCCACCAAGGCCTTCACCACCCAGCTGGTAGCGCTGATGCTGACCACCCTGGCGCTGCGTCAGGCCAAGGGCGATGGTCAGACGGATGACCTGCTGAGCCGTCAGCTGCTGATGCGTCTCAAGGACCTGCCGCATGTGATCGAGCAATCCCTGGCGCTGGATGGGGAAATCGCGCAGCTGGCGGAGAAGTTCATGCACCGTCACCACACCCTGTTCCTCGGCCGTGGCAGCCAGTATCCCATTGCCATGGAAGGGGCGCTTAAGCTCAAGGAAATCTCCTACATCCACGCCGAAGCCTACGCGGCAGGTGAACTCAAGCACGGCCCGCTGGCGTTGATCGACGAAGACATGCCGGTGGTGGCGGTTGCGCCGATGGATGACCTGATGGAGAAGCTGAAATCCAATCTGCAGGAAGTTCGCGCCCGCGGCGGTCAGCTGTTCGTGTTCGCGGACCCGGAAGTCAGCCTCAAGGCCGGTGAAGGCGTTCATGTCGTCACCGTGCCGGGCGTCTGTCGCTTCCTTGCACCGATCGTCTACGCGGTGCCGCTGCAGCTGCTCTCCTATCACGTCGCCGTGCTCAAGGGCACCGACGTCGATCAGCCGCGCAACCTGGCCAAGAGTGTCACGGTGGAGTGATCGACTGCGCTTGAGGCCATGAGATAAACAAAAGGGACTGCCCATGGGCAGTCCCTTTTTTGTTGCAGACTATATCGAGAGCTTTGTCGCGAGCGGTATGGAGGGCTTTTGTCGATGAGTCAGCCTCGCGCAACGCCTGCGCGCTTCACGCGCGCCAGCAGACGCTGCCAGCAGCGAATCATCAGTGACTGGCGATGCATGTCGGCGTCTGGCTCACACTCGTCATCAGAGTCTTCATCAGTCTCTTCAACAAGGGCTGGGCCGGAATGACGAATGCAGAAGCGCTCCCCCGACGGTGCCATCATCCAGCGCGAGCTGCCCGCAGGAAGGCGCCCCGCCTGCACGTCCTCATCCAACTTTCTGCCCGCGGCCTTGATGGCGTCAATCGTGCTCTCCGAGAGTTCGATGAAGCCTTCATCGCCCGTTGGATCAGCCGCGTTCTGGGCTGGTGGGGGCTGAGTCATCAGATCAGGCCCTTGATGATCAGATTGACGCTCGAGACCAGCAGAATGGCATAGGCGACCTGACGCAGACGATTGTCACTCAAGGGCGGTGGGAAGCGACGCGCCAGCTCGGTGAAGAGCATCACGACGAGGGCGCCCGACAGACCCACGAGCAGCAGCTGGGGCAGGGTGTCGCCGATACGCCCCGGGGCCGCGATGCTGAGGCCCATGCGCACGATGCCGGTGACGATGAAGACACCGAACAGCGTGCAGCGAATGGCGATCAGGGTCATCGGCTGACGATAGAGCACGACCACCAGAGGCGGGCCATTGGCCGCGAACAATCCCCCCATCAGGCCTGACAGCACACCGGCGGTATGAAAGTGCCAGCGTGGCGATGTCGTGGCACGCGGGCCCGGTTGAGCCAACAGGGCGAGACAGGCGATCAGGATGACGATGCCCAGCAACATGCCCAACAGAGGGGCTCTTTCGCTGCCCAGCCAGACTGCCAGGAAATAGCCCACCGGCAGCATTGGCAGGCTGGTGACCAGTAGGCGGCGTGCCAGACGCGGATTGATCTCTCGCCAGTGGCCGCGCATGGCCATCCCGTTGTTGAACAGGCCCAGCAGAGTACACAGCAATGCGGCGCTCTCGATGGGCAGCACATCGAGGGTCGCCAGCAGGCCCATCACGATCAATCCGAAGGCGAAACCGGTCAGGGTCTGGATATAGCTGGCGAGTGCCAGACTCATCATGATGGCGACAAGTTGCCAAGGCTCCATGAAGTCTCCGTGGGCAGGGGGGATAGAACAGAAAGGGCAGGGCGGCGCTGGCTTCAACATACGCGAGGCCTGGCGCTGGCAGGCAAGGGCGCTTGAGAGCGGGCGCCGTGCGCGTGCGGGGAGGCCGACCAATGCCTGCCATCATAGCCTGCATCGCGCTCTGGCAGTATGACACTCGCGCAAAGTGCTCACGTTGACGTGCGTCACATAAGGCCGCGGGCATGACGGCTTTGGTCGCGTTGGCTCAATTGGCTCAGTGGGCGGGATGTATTTCAGTAGTCACTGATTCTCAGTATCTGGCATGAGTTGCCGGAGGATTGGCGCATAAACGCTCATGATTTCGGCTTTTGGCGACAGCGCAGCTTGTTTGGGCTGGGGGGGATTATTAGTCTGTGGTCAACGGCGGGGCAGGAAGTGTCGCCATTTGCTGCCACTTTCTGCCACTTTCTGCCACTACCTTTCTCACGAGCGGACATCCCTCCAGTGTCCACTCCTCAGGGTGACGTCGCTCACCTGTCATCTTCAGTGCAGGATCAGCTTCTGGCGGATGAACGGGACTCAAGCACTAAAATCCAAGAAATTGCGAATAAAAGTCAGTCGCAAGAACTGACCCACTCTTCAGTGCAGTGTGTGCTCTGCTTCGAGGGCGCTGGTCGGCTGTGCTGGTCAATGACAGTGAACAATAAAGAAGGCAGGGCATGGAACGCTATACAGGGAAGTCGCCTTACTTTTCCATCGTGACGCCAAATCACAATTCAGGGGATGGTCTTGCGCGCTGCATCAACAGCTTGCGTGACAACCAGGCATCCTATGAACACATCATCATTGATGATTGCTCGACGGATGATGGATTCCTGTGGGCTGAGCGACAGGCTCAGCAGCAAATGGAGCAGCAGTCCTCGATGTCCACGCTGCCCGGCGAGGCGCCTGACATCCCCGGGCGGCTGGTTCTGCGCCGCAATCCTCACAACATGGGGCCGGGTGGCACGCGCAATCATGGTCTGAGCCTGGTCAGCGGCCGCTATGTGCTGTTCTGTGATGCCGATGATCATTTCGCGCCCGGCGCGCTGGATATTCTGCAGGCCCGCATCGAGGCGTTCGACTCGCCCGAGGCGGTGGTCTTCCGCTACTGCCTGCAAGGCCCCAAGGGCGATCACGACAGCCTGGCATTCTGCCAGCAGGCCGAAGAGCGCCCGCTGGCCCGGGCCTTTCGTGACTTCATGCATGACACCATCGTGTCGTCTCCCTGGGGCAAGGCGATCCGCGCCGACCTGGCCTGCTCGCTGAGCTTCCCTGATCTGCCCGTGTCGCAGGATGGCCTCTATAACCTGGATCTGTTCGGACGTGCAGAGCGCGTGCTGTATCTGCCCGAGGTGCTGTATTACTTCGACAAGCGCAGTGACGGCTCGCTGACGCGCAAGCCGTTCAGCAACCAGGAGCTGGACAAGTTCCACCGCAGCTGGCGGGTCTTCGCGGAGCATTATCGCGAGCATTTCGCCGCGACGCACGGCATGGCCCTGCTGGAAATCCGCGGCCTGCGGTTCGTCGGCGTCAGCTTCATCATGCGCCAGGCGATCAACAAGACGGCGGATGATTCGCGGGTGCGCAAGGTCGTGCTCGATCAGGTGCGACAAGCGTCCTGGTCATCTCTGCGCCAGCTCTCGCTGAAGGAGCAGGCGCTGTTGATGAGCTATGCAGTGAGCCCGGCCCTGTCCCGGCAACTTGTCCGCCGGAGCCAATACGCCTCATGAGCACTCATAAACATATCCTGTTCTATACCGGTGCCCAGTCACGCACCGGCGGCACCGAACGTGCCTGCGCCGATACCGCCAACATGCTGGCCGCCAGTGGCGATTATCAGGTCGATATTCTCAGCGAATATGGCCCGGCGGAGAGTCCCTATCCGCTGCATGACGATATCGTGCACGAATCACTCTATCCCGAGCGCTCGCATCTGGGCGCCGTGCGTGGCCTGTGGTTGTTCCTGCGTCTGCTGTGGGTGGTGCTGCGCAAGCGCCCGGACGTGGTGGTGGTGGTCGAGAGCATCGGCTTCCTGCCCTTCCTGCTGCCGACGCTGCTCTGTCGCCGCACGCGCTACCTGTGCTGGGAGCACTTCAATGCCACCTCGGATCTCGGCATTGCCCGCCGTGATACGGCGCGGCGTCTGGCGGCGCATCGCGCCGACCGCATCGTGGTGCTGTCGCATGAAGACCGCCAGTACTGGGAGCAGCTGCATCCAGCCGCGCGCGAGCGACTCAGCGTGGTGCCCAACCTCAATCCGCTTGAGCATGTCGTTGCCGAGCGTCAGGCGCATCAGAGTCGTGAGGGCAGTGCTGAGCGAGTGGCGGACTTGCGAGACGCCAGGTCGCCCAGGGTGGCGGTGGCCGTCGGCCGCCTCGAGCCGCAGAAGGGCTTCGATCTGCTGCTTGAGGCCTGGGCGGCGTTGCCTGAGGCGACCCGTGATGGCTGGGTCTTGCGCATCGTCGGCGAGGGTGCAGAGCGTGGCGCCCTGATGGCGCAGGCCGAGCGCCTGAATATCACCCATCAGATGCAGATGCCGGGCCAATGCCGGGACATCCGGCGCGAATACGCCGCGGCGGACCTGTTCGTGCTCTCGTCGCGCTTCGAGGGCTTTGGCCTGGTGCTGGTCGAGGCGCTGAGCTGTGGCGTGCCCTGTGTCAGCTTCGCGTGTCCGGCCGGGCCGGGCGAGATCATCAAGCATGGCGTCAATGGCTATCTGGTTGCGCAGGGTGATGTGGAGGCCATGACCCGTCAGCTTGATGAGGTGCTGGGAAATGAGACGGTGCTCGACAGGTTGCGCGCCAATGTGGATTACGGCCTGGACCGCTTCTCGCGCAATACCGTCGAGGCCAGCTGGCGCACGATGCTTGAGGGCCTGGAAGCCCCGGCGCTGTTGAAGGTGATCTGATCGGCATGACGACCGCCTGGATGAGGGGGGTAGGCAAGACAGCCAGTGGACAGACAAGTGAGGGCAGCCGCCCTCACTTTTTTCATGAACGACAGCAGGAGGCTATCGCCGTGAGAATCATGCATGTCATCTCGACTCCCGCCTCTGGCGGCGCCGAGGTCTACGTCAAGGACCTGAGTCTGGCGATGGTGGCCGCTGGCCACAGTGTGCATATCACCTTTCTGGAAACCGCCGCGGAATGTGGCCGTGACCTCGAATACGAGCATCGCTTTCTGAGCCAGCTGAGTGCCGGCAATGTCAGCTACTCGTTTCTGGGCATCGAGACTCGCCGCCGCCCGTGGCGAGGCGCGACGAGGCTGCGCAGGGAAGTGACGCGCTTCGCGCCGGATGTGGTGCACTGCCACCTGTATTACGCACTGATGTTCGCCTTTGGGTTGCCGCGCCAGTTGCCGGTGATGATGACGGTGCACAGCATCGAGCTGGGCGCGCCGGCCTGGATGTTCCGGCTGTTTGATCGTCGCGTGACGGCCTACGTCGGTATCTGTCGCGCCTGCACCGACAAGCTGGCGCCGATTGCGGCGCGTCCGGTGGTACAGATCGACAACGCCGTCTCCGGCGCGCGTCTCAAGGCCAGTGGTTGGCGGGAGGCGAATCAGCAGGCCCCGGTGCAGCTGGCGGCGATCGGACGTCTGACCGATGCCAAGCAATACCCCCTGATGCTGGAAAGCTGCGCCAGACTCAAGGCGCAGGGCCTGGCCTTCACGCTCAGGATCGCCGGGGAGGGGCCGCACAAGGCACAGCTGATGGCGCAGATCGAGGCGCTCGGGCTCCATGATGAGGTCAGCCTGCTGGGCAATATCTCGGATGTGGCGGGGCTGCTGGCCAGCGCCGATGCCTTCATCATGTCATCCGCCTGGGAAGGGCTGCCGATCTCGCTGCTGGAGGCGACGCTCAGCGGCCTGCCGGTGCTGGTCACCGATGTCGGCGGCTGTGCCGAGGTGGTGCATCGGGTCGGCAACGGCCTGGTGGTCGACCAGCACACGCCTGAGCGCTACGCCGAGGCGTTGGGGCGAATGGTGGGGGATGCTGAATTGCGGCGTGCCTTCGCCCGCAACGCGCGTCGTTACGGGGTCAGTTACCACATCGATACCGCCCTGAGCGGGCATCTGGCGCTGTATGGCAGCCACCAACCGGCGCAGGACACCTCGGGGCTGGAGGTGACGCCCTGAGTGTCCGCAGCGGACACCCAAGTGACGGAAAGGCATGTTCAGGAAAGGCATGTTCAGGAAAGCCGGCCACGTCGCGTCGCTCATGATCGCTATTGGAAAGGCCAGGGGGCGTCGCTGACACCCCCTGGCCTTTTCATCTTTGGGGCGTGCCCAGACGTGGTCGAGGCTTCTGCGCGGTATCTGCTAAACGTTTGCGGGGCGTATCCAGGGATCTGCGGAGCGTATGTGGGGCCCGTGCAAAGTGCAGTTGGGATTTCTCATTCTGCGAAGGTGAGTCAGATGATGAGTTGTTGCTAAATTAAAGTAGTTTTATTTCGCAATATGCATTAGATGCGCTAAGGGTAATCTGTCGTCTGTCGGGTACCTGACTGCCAATGATGAGGATTAGGGGAAACAGCTTAAAGTTACCACCGCCAGTACAATCGTCTCGACGACCCGACAAGTCCTTGCTGTTGAAGTCAATTGATTTATTATCAGCCCTGTTGAAGAGGGGACAGTAATGTCGCTTATTGGCGAATCTGACGTCGCCGGTAAAGCGCAGGGTTCTCTTCGCTGCGACGTGCGTCATGTCACGGCCTACCGAGGTCGTCGGGTAGGGCTGAGGCATGCAGACAGCATGTGCAGGAGTCGAGCGATACAAGCGCGATAAAAGCACGAGACAAGAGCAGGCCGGGCCTCGCAGATGGGCAGTCAGGCGGGTAGAGGTACCGCTCCAGCGGGCGACACCGGGTACGGCGAAATGCCTCATGAGAAGGCATCAAGTCCCGGGGTCGAGTCTGGGGTCGGGGTCATTGCCGCTGGGTGGTCAGTCAGACCCGAGCTTGCCACAGACGTACAGGATAGTGCGTCAGCTCAGGCAGAAAATGTCAGTAACACATTGTATTAAATGGATTTGATATATTGGGCGTGATTGAAGAAGCCGTCGGTGCCTTACGCGCCAGCGGCGTGTCCCTTGCCTTGCGGGGCATTGGGCGGTCGCCTCATTCGAGGCCGCGCTACCTGCCAGGTCGGGCAGATGGCGCATCCGGGCGATCGAGCGTTGCACCTCAATCATCGCACCTCTCCATGGAATGCATGCGGGCATGAATTCTCATCCCGTTCTGACGCTGCCGTGCCAGCTGACTCGCCAACGAGATCGTCAGGTCTCGCCTGCTTGAAGGGGCGGCACAAACCTTCTTTCGACAGTAGCTCCTGACAGGTTCAAGCAACGAGTCGCTTGAACAGAAATGTCAATAGAAGTGCAAGAAAGAAGTAATCAGTAATGTTGGTGAGATCAATCTTATAAGTATCGATTAATCAAATGAGTCATGTTGTCTTGATTGATGAGAAAGTCGATCAATGCAATATGTTTCATGTGTTAGATGCCTGGTAGTGAATTACTAAAATACTAATAAACGTTCCATTTCGGAGTTCGGTCATGGGCATGTGTCATGGACACATGCCTGACGTGTGTCCGGGGATGTCGCAGGGGTATCGAAGGGCAGGCGTGACCACTCCATGACAGATGACATGTACGCCAACAGGGCGCCGCTATCGGCAGCAGGGGAGAACGCCAGTTCCTCGGGGCGGTAGCGTGCCGAAACAGCGCCTGGCGGTAGCGGTCAGGATCACAGGGGAAGAGACAGGATATGGATATACCGGTCAGAACGACGCTCCGGGCGTTCTCATTTGCCACCGTGGTATTGGCGATGAGCGGGTGTGCCTTCGCGCCCGGTGGGCACATGGATTATGAAGCCGAGGTCGCGCCGCTGACCGACCAGGTGGAAGTCACGCCGATCACCCCCGGGCTGATCTCCAACTATCGCGCACGCCCCGCCCAGACCGCTCCCGCGCCGCCTGAGCTGGTCGATGACATCAAGCAGTACGTCTACCGCGTGGGCGGCGGCGACATCCTGGCCATCAACCTGAGCACGCCGCTGGACCTGGCTCAGGAAAGCGGTGTGCAGCGTCAGACGGTCGAGGCACTGACCTACATCGTCCAGCCGGATGGCACGCTGTTCTACCCCTATGTCGGGCGCATCAACATTCGCGACATGACGGTGGGTGAGGTGCGCGCCGCGCTGGTCGCGGGGCTGTCCCGTTACATCACCGAGCCGCAGGTCAATGTCTCGGTGGCGCAATTCCGCTCCAAACGCGTCTATCTGAGTGGCGCCGTGACCGAGCCCGGCTTCGTGCCGGTCACGGATGTTCCGCTGACCCTGATCGATGCCATCAGTGCCAGCGGCGGGGTCACGGCACTGGCCAATACCCACAACATCACGCTGACGCGCGACGGCCAGCAGGAGCACCTGAGTCTCTATCAGCTGCTGCAGCAGGGCGACATGCGTCAGAACCGTCTGCTCAAGGATGGCGACGTGATCAATGTGCCGGTGGCGGAAGACCAGAACGTCTTCGTGCTCGGTCAGGTACTCAAGCCCGGCAACATGCCGGTGGGCAATGAACGTCTGAGCCTCACCGATGCGCTGTCGCGGGCCGGCGGGGTCGATGAGGACCGCGCCAATCCGTCAGGCGTCTTCGTGGTGCGTGAAAATTCGCCGGAGTCCGACAAGCTGGCCACGGTCTTCATTCTCGATATCTCGGATGCGACCTCGCTGATGCTGGGCGCGCGCTTCCCGCTGCAACCGCGTGATGTGGTCTACGTGACCGCCGCGCCGGTCAGCCGCTGGAACCGTGTGCTGAGCCAGCTGCTGCCGTCCGTGACCAGTACCGGGGCCTTCGTCTCGGTCATCGATGACATCGAGGATTGAGGTCATGTCCCACTCCCGCATGGCAGGTCGCGTCGCGACCTGCCGTATCACCTGCCTGCCGGGCCTGAATCGTTTACTCAAGGCGGCGTCATGAATCAGTACACCTCTCCCATGCCATCCTCTTCTGCACAGCCTGGCAAGGACACCACGCGCCGACTCGATTTCAGCACCATTCTCGCCTTGCTCTGGCATCGACGCTGGTGGCTGATCGGCAGCACGCTGCTGTTCACCCTCCTGGGCATCTATCTCGTCGGTAGCCAGCAGCGCATCTACCTGGCCGATTCCCTGATCCAGGTCGAGGACAAGGGTGGCAGCGCCAGCCTGCTGGGGCCGCTGGCCGGTCAGGCGACCGGCAGCGACGAGAGCAGCACCAGCGATGAGCTGGAAATTCTCGCCTCACGACTGGTACTGGGCCAGGCCGTGGACCGCGAGCGCCTCAATATCGTGGTCTCTCCGGTGCGTTACCCGGTCATCGGTGACTGGCTCTCCAACCGCCATCTGCGCCTGCCGGCAAGCCTGGGCGGGCAGGATTACGCCTGGGGCGATGACACCCTCAAGGTCACCACGCTCGAACTGAGTGGCCCGTGGCAACAGCAGACGCTGACCCTCGAGGCTCTGGGCGATGAGCGCTACCGCCTGCTGGATGCCGAGGGGCAGGCGATCGTCGATGGCAAGGTGGGCGAGAACGCGCTGGCGGAGGGCATCAAGGTCTTCGTGCGCGAGTTGTCAGCCGAGCCGGGGGCACGCTTCACGCTGACCAGCATCTCGGACCTGAGCGCCATCAACTCGCTCAAGTCGCGCTTCACCGCCGTGCGCAATGGCACCGACACCGGGGTGGTCACGCTGAGCCTGTCCGGCAGTGACCAGACCGCCATCGTCAACACCCTGGACACCATCACCAATGTCTTCCTGCAGCAGAACATCGAGCGAGAATCTGCCGAGGCGGACAATCAGCTCGGCTTTCTGGGCGACCAGATCCCGACGCTGCGTGGCCAGCTCGATGAGGCGGAATCGGCACTCAACGACTATCGCCGCCGTCGCGACTCGGTCGATCTGACCGCCGAGAGTCAGCAGGTGATGGAGAATCTCGTCGGGCTGGACAATCAGCTGACCGAGATCAAGCTGCGCCTGGCCGAGCTGTCCCGTGCCTACACCAGCGAGCACCCGGCCTATCGGGCGCTGGTGGCACGCCGTGATTCGCTCAATCAGGAGAAGGCGCGCGTGCAGAAGCAGGCCGAGCAGCTGCCGGCCGCCCAGCGCGAAGCGCTCAACCTGAACCGCAATGTCACCGTCAGCCAGGAAATCTATGTCGCGCTGCTCAACAAGCGCGAGGAAGTGCGCCTCAAGAAGGCCGGCACCGTCGGCAATGTGCGCATCCTGGACCCCGCGGTGCTGCAGCCGGTGCCCATCTCGCCGAAGACGTCCCTGATGCTGGCCGTGTTCTGCATGATCGGCCTGATGCTGGGCACGCTGGCCGCGCTGCTGCGTCATGCGATGCGCAAGGGCATCGACACCGCCGAGCAGATCGAGGCGCTGGACCTGCCCGTCTACGCCACGGTGCCGCTGTCGCCGCAGCAGCACAACATGATGCGCCGCGTGCGCCTCAAGGGCGAGAAGGGCGGCCGCGAGATCTATCAGGGGGTGCTGGCTACCTCCCAGCCGTCGGATATCAGTATCGAGGCCCTGCGCAGCCTGCGTACCAGCCTGCACTTCGCCCTGCTCGACAATCGCCGCAAGTCGGTGATGTTCACCGGGCCGAGCCCGAGCATCGGCAAGAGCTTCGTCAGCCTCAATCTGGCGGCGGTGAGTGCCGAGGCCGGTCAGCGCGTGCTGCTGATCGATGCCGACATGCGCCGCGGCCACCTGCATCACGCCTTCCAGCGTACCTCCGAGCAGGGCGGTCTGTCGGATGTGCTCAGCGGTGCCAGTCCGCTGGACAGCGTGCTGTATCACTCGCGCATCGACAATCTTGATTTCCTGGGCCGTGGCGTCGCGCCGCCCAACCCGTCGGAGCTGTTGATGCAGCCCAATTTCGCCGAGCTGCTGGAGCAACTCGGTGAGCGTTACGACCTGATCATCATCGACACGCCGCCGGTACTGGCCGTGACCGAAGCGCTGATCATCGGTCGTCACGTCGGCGCCAGTCTGATGGTGGCGCGCTTTGGCATGAACCAGGTGCGCGAACTCGAGCATGCACGCAAGAAGCTCGAGAACAATGGCATTCACGTCAAGGGCGCCATCCTGAATGCCATCGAACCGCAAGCTGGCGACAAGCATGGCTACGGTTATTACAACTACAGCTACGCCTGACATCGTCTCGCTTGGCAGCTCTCATGACGCTTGAATCACGGAGGAGGTAAGCACGATGAGCGGTATACCCTTGTCGATGGAGCATCAGCGGCGTTACTCGCATCACTACGAGCGCTTGCTGGCCAGCAAGCGATTGCAGCTGATCTTCGGGATGCTGGTGGTGGTCATCGCGCCGGCACTGTACCAGGCAGGGTTGAACCAGCTGATGCAGGGTGACACCCACTGGTGGCTGACCAGCGATGATCAGTGGCATGCCCTGCTCGGCACCGGCGTGGCGTACACCCTGGCGGTGACGGCGGTCAATCGCCTGTCCCGCCTGCCGGGCACGCGCTCCTACCTCTATGTCGTGCCGGCGATCGTCATCTCCTATCTGACCTTGATGATGGTGCTGGGCGTGCTGGGGCTTGAGTATTCGCGTCACCAGGTCGGCCTGTCCTTCCTGCTCGCGGTGAGCCTGTGCACGGCCTACTACTACATCGACACCCGACTGCGCCGGATGCGCTTCGCGGTGGTGCCCTACGGCAAGGCGCCGAGTCTGTGCACCCGCCCGGGCGTCGAGTGGCTGTCGTTGCGCGGGCCTGACCTGGTCGGCCTGCCGCGTATCGACGGCGTGGTGGCGGACCTGCGCGGTGAGCTGCCCAGCGAGTGGGAGAGCTTCCTGGCCGACTGCACCATCCACCGTATCCCGGTCTACCACGCGACCCATGCCCACGAGATGATCACCGGTCGCGTGCTGCTGGATCACCTCTACGCCAACGAGTTCGGCTCGCTGACGCCGCGGGAGGACTATGAGGTCATCAAGCGCTGGATGGACTTCACCGTCGCCGCGCTCATGCTGCCGTTGCTGGCGCCCGTCATGTTGCTGACGGCGCTGGCGATTCGCCTCGACAGTCCCGGGCCGGTGATCTTCCGCCAGCCGCGCATGGGCTTTCACTGTCGTCCCTTCACCGTCTACAAGTTCCGCAGCATGTATGACGGCATGAAGGGCGCGGGCTTCACCCAGGAAGGCAGTGATCCACGCATCACGCGAGTCGGGCGCTTCATCCGCAAGTGCCGTCTCGATGAGTTGCCCCAGCTGTTCAATGTGCTCAAGGGCGACATGAGTCTGATCGGCCCGCGCCCCGAGTCGATGAATCTAGCCGACTGGTATCGCAAGGACGTGCCGTTCTTCCACTACCGCCATGTCGTGCGCCCGGGCATCACCGGCTGGGCGCAGGTCGAGCAGGGTTACGCCGCTGAAGTGGAAGGCATGATCCGCAAGCTGGAATACGACTTCTTCTACATCAAACACTTTTCCTTCTGGCTCGATCTGCTGGTGGTGATCCGCACCATCAAGATCGTGATCAGCGGCAACGGCTCGCGCTGAGCGGGCCTGCACTCTCTGTAGACGTCTGTAGACGAGTGTCTCCGCAGGCGAGTGTGCGGCACTTCTCTGAAACGTGTAGCGAGTCGCTGCCAGAGGAACCCGGCAGCGAACGCGCTGCACCGGCACTCGTCTGCTGTCAGAGCCAACCTTCATCTGATGTACGAAAGGAGTCGATATCATGATTACGGTGACGCGTCCCTACTTCCCGGAGCGGGAGAATTTCGACCGCTATGTGGATTCCATCTTCGAGGGGCGCTGGTTGACCAACCACGGCCCGCTCGAGCAGGAGCTCACTCGGCGCCTGGAGACCTACCTGGGCGTCGAGAACCTGCTGCTGGTCAGCAATGGCACCCTGGCGCTGCAGATCGCCTATCGCGCGCTGGGCATCGCCCAGATGCCGGGCCAGTACGAATCGGCGGAGGTCATCACCACGCCCTTCACCTTCATCGCCACCGCCAGCAGCCTGAAGTGGGAGGGCATGCAGCCGGTCTTCACGGATATCGACCCCGACACCCTGTGTCTGGACCCGGCGCGCATCGAGTCGGCCATCACGCCACGCACCCGTGCCATCGTGCCGGTGCACGTGTTCGGCAATGCCTGTGATGTCGAGGCCATCGATGCGCTGGGCGAGGCGCATGATCTGAAGGTCATCTATGACGGTGCCCACGCCTTCGGCGTGACCTATCGCGGCAACAGCCTGCTGTCACATGGCGATGCCAGCACCCTGAGCTTCCACGCCACCAAGCTGTTCCACAGCATCGAAGGCGGCGCGATCATCTTCAAGCGCAAGGAAGACCTGGAGCGTGCCCGCAAGTTGATCAACTTCGGCATCACCGGCCCGGAGTGCATCGAAGAGCTGGGCATCAACGCCAAGATGAACGAATTCCAGGCGGCGATGGGGCTGTGCGTGCTGGATGAGATCGAAGGCAATCTGGAGAGCCGGGCGCTGGTCTGGCATGCCTATGCCCAGGCGCTGCGCGGCAATGTCCAGCTGCAGACTCGCCAGACCGGCGCCAGCCTGAATTACGCCTACTTCCCGATCATTCTCGAAAGCGAAAGCATGCTGCTCGAGGTGATGCAGCGTCTGCAGCAGGAAGGCTATCTGGCACGACGTTACTTCTGCCCGTCGCTGGAATCGCTGTCCTTCCTCGGGCGGCCCGCCGCCGAATTGCAGGACGAGGATGTCATCACCCCGCAGATCGTGCATTCCACCGATATCGCCAGTCGTATCCTGTGCCTGCCGCTCTACTCGGGGCTTGAGGTCAGCGAGATCCTCGGGGCGGTGCGCATCATCGTCAATCGCCACGTCAAGGCCGCCTGATCATGAACATCGCGATCATGCAGCCCTATCTGTTCCCGCATATCGGCTATTTCCAGCTGATGCATGCCTGTGACGAGTTTCTCGTCTATGACGATGTCGCCTTCATTCCGCGTGGCTATATCCATCGCAACAATGTGCTGCTGGGCGGCAAGGCGCATCGCTTCACGCTGTCGGTACCCAAGGCATCGCCCAACCGCTTGATCAGCGAACTCGTCTTCGGCCCGACACCGGACAGCCTGCTGACCACGCTGCATCACGCTTATGCCAAGGCGCCGTATTACGCACAGGTCATGCCGCTGCTGCAGGCGGTGTTCCAGCATGAAGACCGCCGCATCGGGGCGCTGTGCCAGTACAGCTTCGAGCGGGTGTGTGACTACCTGGGGCTGGAGTGTCGCTTTCTGCTGACCAGTGAGCTTGAGCACGACCGCAGTCTCAAGGCCCAGGACCGTCTGATCGAGATGTCACTGATGCGCGGGGCCGAGGGTTACATCAACAGCATCGGCGGCCGCAAGCTCTACCAGGCGGCGCCCTTTGCGGCCAATGGCATCACGCTGTCATTCCTCGCAAGCCAGCCGAGTGACTACTGCCAGACACCGCTTGATTCGCGTCGCTCGGGGCGTAAGGCGGAGTTCGTCGCCGGCCTGTCGATCATCGATATGCTGATGTGGTGCTCACCGGGCGAGGTACGCGACAGACTCGCCGAGTACCAGCTGCTGCCAGAAGACCTGGAGCTGCTGCGCGCCGCGGGCAATGATGCGGGTGACACGGCGTCTATGGCGGGGCCGCTGGCGCGCGATGTCTCCGCCCACTCGCAACAGGGGGGCCACGCCTCGTGTCACTGAGCAACAAGACCGCTATCGGCATTCTGTGGAATTTCTCCGATCAGCTATTGCGGCGTGGCATGGCCAGTCTGGTCACGCTGCTGCTGGCGCGGCTGCTGGTGCCGGAAGATTTCGGGTTGCTGGCGATGGTGCTGGTCTTTCTGACCATCGCCTCGGCCATGATGGATTCCGGTCTTCAGCAAGCCATTCTGCGCATGCCGACCCTCGGGCCGCGTGATGCCAGCACCGCCTTCTTCAGCAATATCGCCTTCGGGGTGCTGGCCTACGGCCTGCTGTATGCCAGCGCTCCCCTGATCGCCGACTTCTATGCCGAGCCACGCCTGATCGTGCTGGTGCGTATCGGCGGCATCGTGGTGCTGATCAACTCCTTCGAGGTCATTCAGGGCGCGATGCTCAACCGTGCGCTGGATTTTCGCACGCGCATGAAGGCTGGCATTCCCGGCAGCGTGGTGTCGGGCGGGGTGGCAGTGCTGCTGGGCTGGCTGGGCTTCGGGGTCTGGGCGCTGGTGGGGCAGATGTTGACGGCGGCGCTGGTCACTACCGCCCTGATGTGGTGGTGGGGCAGCTGGCGGCCGCGGCTGGAATTCGACGTGGTGTCGTTCAAGGCGATGTTCCGCTTCGGCTACAAGATGTTCCTGTCACGCATGCTGGATGTGCTGTTCGTCAATCTCTATGTGCTGCTGATCGCCAAGCTGTTCTCCGCCTCGGTGGCGGGGTTGTTCTTCTTCGCCGAGCGTCTCAAGGAGCTGGTGATCAATCAGCTGGTGACGGCGGTGCAGAACGTGACCTTCCCGGCGCTGGCGAGCATTCAGGAGGATCCGGTACGCCTCAAGAGTGCCTATCGTCAGATCCTGCAGGTCATGGTCTATCTGCTGTTCCCGGCGATGCTGTTGCTGGCGGCGCTGGCCGAGCCGCTGTTCCTGACGCTGTTGCCCGAGCGGTGGCTGGCGGCGGTGCCTTATCTGCAGCTGATGTGCATCGCGGCCGTCATGTATCCCCTGAGCACGCTCAATCTCAATGTGCTCAAGGTCAAGGGGCGCTCGGACCTGTTCCTCGGGCTCGAGATCGTCAAGAAGGTATTGATCTGTGCGGTGCTGGCGGTGACCTGGCGCCATGGCGTGATGGCGATCCTGATCGGGCAGATCGTGGTGGCGGTGGTGTCCTACATCCCCAATGCCTGGTTCTCGCGGGAGTTGATCAACTACAGCATCCGCGAGCAGCTGGCCGACTTCCTGCCGGCTCTGCTGCTGGCCTGTGCGGTGGCGGGCACGACCTGGTGGGCCGTGCCTGCGCTGTTGGCCATCTGGCCGGCGCCGGTGGTGCTGGTGGTATCAGGCCTGCTGGCAGGGGCGGCCTATCTGTTGCTGTCCTGCTGGTTGCGCTTCGCGGCCTGGCAGTATGGCGCCGGCTGGATCCAGGAGCGTCTTTCACATCGGAAAGTGGGGAATACTGCATGTTAGAACTGAGTTATGCCCGGGCACTCGCGACGCCCCTCATGGATGGCACACCGCAGTCAGGCCCCTTGCCTGTACCGCCGGCGCCCGCCGAGGAAGCCGCCATCATGGCCGAGTGGGAGGGCGATCTCAGCGCCCCGCGCGTCTCGGTGATGTGCTTCGCCTTCAATCATGGCGACTACATTCGCATGGCGCTGGATGGCTTTCTGATGCAGCGCACGCGTTTTCCGTTCGAGATCGTCGTGCATGACGATGTCTCGACGGATGGCACGCGGGAAATCATCGAGGAATATGCGGCCCGTTACCCGAACATCGTGCGGCCGATCCTGCAGGACGTGAACCAGTACTCGCAACATATCTGGCCGATCACCTTCTGCATGCCGGTGATGCGTGGCGACATCATTGCCTATTGCGAAGGCGATGATTACTGGATCAAACCCGACAAGCTGGCCCGTCAGGTCGCCTTGTTCGACGCCTATCCCGAGGCGACGGTCTGCTTCCACCCGGCGCTGGAATTCAATG
Source organism: Cobetia amphilecti (assembly GCF_020217465.1). Lineage (GTDB taxonomy): Bacteria > Pseudomonadota > Gammaproteobacteria > Pseudomonadales > Halomonadaceae > Cobetia > Cobetia amphilecti. The sequence goes on along the minus strand of NZ_CP084115.1, from coordinate 2,727,753 downwards.
AAGCCACCGGCGAGCATTCGCTCATCTGCCGCTATGCCGATAGCGTGAAGAAGATCTCTGCCGAGGCGGTGATCGGGCTGCGCGGCGCCTCCATTCCGTCACCGGCCTTCAGCTTCCGACGCGTCGATGCCACCGTCGACGCGATGATGGCGTCCTATCGCGGCGCCCCGATCATGGACTTCTTCCTGCAGTCCTACATGGCACTGCAAGGCGAGACTCTCTATTACGAAGATGCTGCCTGTGTCTATCGCCGCAATGCCAAGGGTTCCTGGACATCGCAGCAGCAGGAAAGCGAGGCCGAACAGCGCTATCAGCGCGACATGATCTCGGCCATCGACGTCTTTCATGCCAATACCCGGCATATGCCGCATTCCGACAGCCTGTATATCCCGCTCTATCACTACTTCAAGCAGTACGTGATGGCGCCCGCGAGCCCCATGCAGCGCCTGGCCAACTTCCGCCAGGGGGTCGCGCTGCTCTCGCACATGGACCGCAGTCGGCTGCTGCGCCTCGTGCGCCAGGATGTGATGACCAGGTTGATAGGCACTCGTCGCCGTCGTGTGACATCCGACAGCGCAGTGCAGAAGCGTAAAAGCGCCTGAATGCCCCCGGTTATCGGGGGGATGATGGCGAGAGAAGCGTTTGATGACAGGACGTCGTCAATAACATCAAAAAAGCGCTGCAACACACAAAAGCGCGAAGGATATCGGCCTTGGGCCGTCGTGAGTCGCAAGGGGACCGCAACATGAATTATCGCAGTTACGCCGACCTGAGTTCGGATATCGCCAGACAGTTGTCGCGCCTGCAGGCCGGGAATTTCGATCTGATCGTCGGGATCCCGCGCAGTGGAATGGTGCCGGCCTACATGATCAGCGCCATGCTCAATCGGGCCTGCACGGATCTCGACACCTTCATCGCCAACGGCTCGCCCGGCAAGGGAATGACGCGCAAGGTCCGGGGGGCGGCGCAGAGCGCCTGGGAAAATCAGCGTGTGCTGCTGGTCGACGACAGTTTCAACAGTGGGGCCTCGCTCAAGGCCTCCCTGGCGCGCATTCCGCAAGAATGCCCCTGTGACATCACCACCTGCGTCATCTATGCCAACCCGGCACCGGTGGTGGGGGTGGACATGTATCTGGTCGAGCTTGAGCACCCGCGTGCCTTCCAGTGGAATCTGTTTCATCACCCGGCGCTGGCCGATAGCTGCCTGGATATCGATGGCGTGCTGTGCCTCGATCCGACGCCTGAGCAGAACGATGACGGCCCGCGCTATCGCGACTTCCTGACCAACGCGGCACCTCTGCATATCCCGACCTACCGTGTGCACTCGCTGGTCACCAACCGGCTGGAAAAATATCGTCCCGAGACGACCGCCTGGCTGGCCCGGCACGGTGTCGAGTATGACCACCTGATCATGCTCGACCTGCCCAGCAAGGAAGAGCGGCTGCGTCAGAATCGCCATTCGAGTCACAAGGCGGATTACTACCGTGACTCCGGCTGTCGCCTGTTCATCGAAAGCGAAGTGGGGCAGGCCACCAACATCACGCGCATGACCGGCAGGCCCGTCTATTGCGTGGACGCCCACCAGATGATGACCCCCGAGTGGGCCTCGATGTCAGCGCAGAAGAAGGGCCAGGTGCTGGTGTGCACGTTCAAGCGCATGGCGCGCCGGGTCGTGACCTGGTTGCCGGCGCCGCTGGCCCGCCAGGCGCGCAGTGTCTATCAGCGGCTGGCCTGAACGCACCGAAGGAAGTGGGGCTGACGTCGATCGCCATGTGCAGATGGCATGGCGGTCATCGTGAATTGACTCGATCAAGCCTGGCTCAAGGCTAACACTGGCGAAGGAGTGGCAATGAAGACGCATCGGATGGCGCTTTTGGTCGTGGCACGGCAGATGACCCTCGAGACTCGCCAGATGCTGGCGTTGGCGGCGGGGCTGACGCGCCTGGGTCACGAGGTGGACCTCATCGTGCCCCAGGCCCATGAGGAGTTGATCGAAGGTCTGGCACATGGGGTGCGGCTGGTAGAGCTGGGCGTGCACACTGAGTTGACGGGCGTGCTAGCCCTGACACGCTATCTGGCGCGTCATCGTCCGTGTGTCCTGTTGTCCAGCGGCCTGGAAGCCAACCTCAATGCGCTCAAGGCGCGCCGTCTGGATCGTTGGCGCGTGCCGGTTATTGCGCACCATGCCGTGACACCGGCCAGTGAACTGGTGGCGGCGGGCAGCAAGGCGCGGGGCCTGAGGCGCCGGATGGCGCTCACGTATCCGCATGCGGCACTGGTGCTGGTCGAAAGCGATGAAGCCGGCTGCCAGGCACGCCACGAGGGCGGAATTGAGGCAGCGCGAGTCGTGACGTTGCCGTTGGCCCCTGATGAGGAGACGGGCGCGCTGAGCGAGCATCAATTGATGCAGTGCCTGTCGTTGATGCTGTCAGCAGCCGAGGTCGAGGGCGCGTCACCCTTCTCATCCCAAAGCTGGCAGGTCAGCAGTGGGGGAGCTGCGGCTGGCCTCGCGCAGTCCTCGCCGTCCCTCGATACCTCTGGCGTGGTGAGTCGGCAGGCCACCAGCGCTGATACCGACGCGTCCGCGCCCCTCATGTCATCCGCCAGTCTGCAGGCCGAACTGGCCAACAGCGGCGCACGAGAATAAGTCTTTCCATGGAACACATTCTGCTCGACCTGCCCAACCTGCTCGTCTGTCTGGTACTGGTGATGGTGGGCTTTCTGCGTGGTTGGGTGACGCGCAATGTCGCGATCATCCTGAGTCTGAGCAGTGCGGTGCCGTACCTGTTGAACAATGTGCTGTTCGATGCCGAGTACATGCCGGACCAGTTCCGCTACTGGGAGCAGGTATTGGCCATGCGCAGCATGGACTGGGGAGCGATGGACCACTCCCTGACCGTCTCGGTCTCGTCGGGATTTCTGGCGCTGTTGCCGTTGCCGCTGGCGGAAACCATCACCAGCCTGGGCTTCTTCAACAAGTTCCTCTATATCGGCGCGCTGATGGTGCTGATTCGCCGCGGCATCATCTCCCACGCGGTACTGCTGTTCGTGCTGTGCTACCCGAGCCTGGTGCTCTACAGCTCACTGAGTCTGCGCGACACCCTGGTCACCGGCTTCATGCTGGGCAGCTTCCTGCTGGCCATCGAACGCCGGCCGATGTGGGCGGTGATCTTCCTGTTGCCGTTATGGATCATCAAGTTCCAGAACGCTCTGATCATGCTGATCTTCCTCGGCATCTATCTCCTCTACGACGTCAGCCGTCAGGGCCTGTCGACCAAGCGATTCTGCTGGTTGCTGGTCGGCCTGGCCGCCAGTGTGCTGGTCATCTATCCGCTGGCGGTGGACCAGATCAACTTCTTCCGCGCGGCCATGTATCTGGAGGATGGCGGCAAGATCGAGGATGTAGAGGTCATTCAGGGCTTCGGGGACTTCGTGGTGACGGGGATCCAGGGCGCGCTCTATTTCCTGATCAAGCCGTTGCCCTGGGAAGCCGCCAATGTGCTGCAGTTGATCCAGTCGGGAGAGAACCTGCTGGTGGTCGCCTTCCTCGTCTGGCTGACCCTCAAGTGCTGGCAGGTCCAGCGTGAGAAGACGCTCTTCTGGCTGCTGTATCTGATCGGCGCCTTCACCATCTATGGACTCGTCGTCTTCAACTACGGCACCGCGGTGCGCTATCGCTTCCCGTTCCTGGTCATCTATGTGGTGTGCATGGCGCATGACACAGGGCTGGTGCGTCTGTGGCAGCAGCAACGCCGGCCTGCGTTGCTGGACTGACCTGCTGGAACGAGTTGCTGGACTGGGTTTCTGGACCGAATTGCTGGACCGAGTTGCCGGCCCGAGCCACGACGTCTTCCCTTTCGCGCTGGTGTCGCTTCTCGATCGTTTCTCTTGTCGATGGCTCCCCTTATTCAAGGTTTCTCTCCCGGATGCTTCCGGTCGCGCGGGCTCATGCTCGCGCATGTTCTTCTTCGCATGACACGCAAGGAATGCCCCATGCCAACACGTGACGCACAGCCCTCCACGGTGGTGCTGGTCTCCAACTCGTCGTTCTTTCTCTACAACTTCCATCGCGGCGTCATCGAAGGGCTGCGTGATTCGGGTTATCGCGTGGTGTGCCTTGCGCCCACCGATGCGCATAGCGCGTACCTGGTGGACGAGCTCAGGGTCGAGCATCGTGCGCTGGGCATGGAAGGCAAGGGGACCTCGCTGATCGGTGAGGGCAAGAGCCTGCTGGCGCTGCTGGGGACATTGCTGAAACTCAAGCCACGCTATGTTCTCAACTTCACCATCAAGGCCAATGTCTATTCGGGGCTGGCGTGTCGGCTGCTCAAGATCCCCTATACCAACAACGTCTCGGGGTTGGGCACCGCCTTCATACATGACAGCTGGCTGTTTCGTCGCGTGCGTGCGCTGTATGGCTTCGCCAACCGTGGCGCGCGTTGCGTGTTCTTCGAGAACCGCGATGACCAACGCCTGTTCATGCGCCTCGGGCTGCAGAAGTCCACGCCGTCTGTCGTGCTGCCCGGCGCCGGTATCGACCCGCAACGCTTCGCCTTTGCGCCGCAACCGCAGACGCCACCGCTGACCTTCGTGATGGTCGCACGCCTGATCGGCGACAAGGGGGTGCGGGAATACGTGACGGCGGCCGAGCGTCTGCATGAGCGTTATCCGCAGGCACGCTTCTGGTTGATCGGCCCGTCGGGAATCAGCAATCGCACCGCGATCAGCGATGAGGAAATCGCTGCCTGGCGCGAGCGCGGCGTGTTGCACTACCTGGGCGAACAGCGGGATGTGCGCCCCTTCCTGGCCGAGGCCAATGTGCTGGTGCTGCCGTCGTACCGGGAAGGCATGCCGCGCACGGTACTGGAGGCGGCCTCGATGGGGCGTCCGGCGATCGTCAGTGATGTGCCGGGCTGTCGCAGCTCGGTCAATCCCGGCGTCACTGGCTGGCTGTGCGAAGCGGCCAATGTCGAGTCTCTTGAGCAGCAGATGCAGGGCTGTCTGGACATGCCGCATGCGGCATTGATGGAGGCGGGGCAGGCGGCACGCGTGCGTATCGAACATGAATTTGATCAGCAGATCGTGGTGCGTGCCTATCTGGGCTGTCTGCAGCACACACTGGATATCGAGTTGCGTAAGTCAGTACTCGCTACCGCCTGAGGCGGGGCGCTAACACATTGACACCGTTGGATTTTCGTCAGGAAGATGAAGAAAATCGTTCTCGACAGTTGGGCAAATATCAGGAACTGCTGCTGGATTTAACGCGCATAATGGCCCCGCGAGTGAGAGTGACAGGCGCCTGCCTGGAGAGCTCAATCGGTCGGGACAGTGCTTCTTCTGGCAATGACACACCGCGTGTCGCTGAACAGGCCGTCTCGCTGGAACGCGATCGATCGTTATCAAAGGGAAGGATGCCCGTGAACACCATCAACAGAGAGCAGAATGTCGTCATGAGTGGATATCGTTTCTGCGCCCAATGCGGGGGCGCCAGCGTACATCGCGTAAAACGCCATTGGTGGCAGCGACTGGCCGGCAAGGCGCCGCTCTATCACTGTGAAGACTGCGGCATCATCCATCGCGTCTCGACTGAAGCCATCACTGCCAGCCGGACGAGCCAGCAGGACGCTGAGTCGTCGCACCCGTTGGCTGACCGCTGATCCTGTCTTCAGGTGCCAGCATTGAACTATCGAGCTGAGCCTGGCGCGCCGGCATTGGATTTATCTTTTCATCACCCATGCCACGGCGCGCGTTGTACGCTCACCATGATTCAGGACAAGCGTGCTTCTCAGAAGGCGGGGGTGGGCAAGACGCGTTGAGCTGGCATCTCGCATGATGCCTAGCAGTGTTCGTTCAGCGCTCAGGCTGCTTGCCACTCTCGCTTTTCGAACTCGCTTTCCGAGCTCGCTTTTCGTACTAGCTCCCCGTGCCCGCTTACCGCGCACGCTCCTCTTGCCGTGTTGTCCTGCTGACGCGCTGTCTTGCTGGCGCTTTAGCTTTCTAACGTGCTGTCTTGCTGACGTACCGTCTTTCCAAAAAATGCCTGACACATTTTTCTTCATGAAGCAGTCCAGAGGTGCTGACCGCCGGTAGCCTTGCTGTCAGCCGTTTTGCGCAACCGTTCCTGCGCTAGCATTCTGCATTAGCGTTCTGCATTAGATCGGACCGCTTCATGTCATACCCCCTATCTCCCGCCATCGACCCTCGTCGGTGGCGGGTTTTTTCTGCGCCGCAGTTGAGCATTTCGATCAAAGCAAGGCGATATCGCGCCTGCGGTCGGCTGCCTCGCGGCGAGCATTTCCCTGTGGAGCGCATGAGCCAATGAAGATTCTGTTTGTCGTCGGTAATCTTTCCAGCGACGGAGGCACGGAACGTGTCACATGCGAAATCGCCAGCGGACTGGCGCGCTCGGGTCATGAGGTGATGATCGCGAGTCTGTTCGGGCCAGCGACCAGTTCGTTTTCCCTGGAGGACAGCATCACGACCTGTTGCCTGAATCTGAAGGAAGCCAGAGGCGGGGCCCGACGTTCTCTGGGAATCAGTTCGGCGTTGCTCACCAAGGTCCGCCATCAACAGGCCGATGTGGTGGTGCTGGTGGATTCGATCCTGTTTGCCTTCTGTGCGCCGTGGGCCCCGTTCCAGCGCGCCCGGATCATCTGCTGGGAGCATTTCAACCTCGCCACCGATCATGGTTCACGCCTGCGTTCGGTGGGGCGCTCGACCGCCGTGCGCCTGGCCGACGCCATCGTGGTGCTCACCGAGCGGGATGCCGAGGCCTGGCGAGCGCGCTATCGCATCCGCGACAAGGTCGGCGCGATCTGGAATCCGGTACCGCACTTTCCCAAGCCTAGTGAAGAGGACGCAGCGTCGCGTACCGTGCTTGCCGTCGGGCGCCTGACGGAGCAGAAGGGCTTCGATGTGCTGCTGAACGCCTGGCACAAGGTCGTGTCGGTCCACCCTGACTGGCGGCTGCGCATCGTCGGCTGGGGCGAGGACGAAAATGACCTCAAGGCCCAGGCCTGGACACTGGGCCTGAGTGACAGCGTCGTCTTCGTGGGCCGCACCTCACAGGTGGAAAAGGAGTATCAGCGGGCGGCGCTGTACGTGATGAGCTCACGCTGGGAGGGGCTGCCGATGACCCTGCTGGAAGCGCAATCCTTCGGCTTGCCGGTGGTCTCGACAGACTGTGAGACCGGGCCTGCCGAAATTCTGGCCGGCGGCAGCGGCGTGCTGGTGGATGTCGAGGACGATGAGGCACTGGCGCGCGAGATCCGTGACCTGATCACGGATGAAGCCCGCCGCAGCGAGATGTCCCTGCTGGCACGCGACAATGCCGCGCGCTTCGATGCGGACACCCTGTGCGGCGAGTGGCAGCAGTTGCTGGAGCGCCTGACCTCCGGTCGAACCCGCATCGCGGATGCCTCGTGAATCCTCCCAGAGTGTCAAAATCGGGCCGCAGAGCAGGGCGCGATCCACTCTGGTGAGCCTTTGGCTAAACATTCGCTGACCAGGCGGCCAGTCACGCCTGCCAGTGTCATCCCGATATGCTGATGGCCAAAGGCATGGATCACGCGTGGCTCATTGGGTGACGGGCCGATCACCGGCACGGAATCGGGCAGGGTGGGACGAAAGCCCAGCCAGCGGCGGGCTACCGGGGCATCAATGCCCAGCACCTTGCGCACCCGGCTTTCCAGATAGTCGAAACGGGCCGGGCTGGCCGGCCCCGCAAGCGAGCTCAGCTCCACGGTGCCGGCCACGCGCAGGCGCGCACCCTCGGCGCTGTGCAGTGGCGTCATGTAGAAGGCGCTTTCCACCGGGCAGGTCGGGCGGTTGAGCGGCGAGTGATCGAGATCGAATTCGACGTGATAGCCACGCTCGGTATCCAGCGGAATCCGGTCGCCGATCTGGCGCGCCAGCTGTGCCGACCAGGCCCCGGCTGCCAGCACCACTCTGTCCGCCATGAGTCGCCGGCCATCGGCGTACTCCAGCAGCATGCCGGAGGCCTGTCGGCTCAGGCGGGTGACCTCGGCGCTGACGATCCGGCCTTCTTCGCGCAGCGGGGTGGCCAGGGTGTCGATGAACACCTGCGGGTCATCGAGGTGACAGGAGGAGGGGAACAGCACGCCGCCCGCGGTGTGGCCTTCCATGGCCGGTTCCAGCGCGATCAGCTCGTCCGCCGTCAGCACCTGCTGGTGGATGCCGAGCTGGTCGCGCAGTCGGATATCGCCCTGTGCGGCCTGCAGGTTCTCGGCCTTGCCGTAGGCATACAGACAGCCCTTGCGCTGAATCATCGCGGCGGCGGCGGGGGCATCGTCCAGCAGCGGCTGGTAGTCCGTGTAGGTATGGCTGAGCAGCTGGGCCAGTATCTCGCTGTTGGCGCGAAAGCGAGTGGCGTTGCACTGGCCCATGAAGCGCATCAACCAGGGCGAGAGCCTGGGCAGGCATTTCCAGTCGATGACGAAAGGCGAGTCAGGTGACAGCAGCAGCGACGGCATGCTGCGCCAGATTTCCGGACGGGCGATGGGCAGGCAGCCGTAATCCGCCAGGGTACTGGCATTGCCGAATGAGGTGCCGCTGGCGATGCCTTCGCGTTCGATCATCGTCACCTCGTGGCCGCTGCGCCGCAGCCACAGGGCGCAGGCGACACCCACGGCGCCTGCGCCGATCACCGCCACTTCCGTGTGTTCGCTATCACTCATTGATCGCTCACCTTGTGGTCATCTTGTTATTATCGAGGTGTTGTTATCGAGGTGTTGTTATCGAGGTGTTGCCATCCTGGCGTCGATATCGAAGCGTCGTCATCGAGGTATTCGCGCCGCAATGACGCACGCCCCGGGGGTGACCGGGGCGCAGCAGAGGGCCTTTCGAGCATGCCCTGCGCGCGACAGCCCGGCAAACGCGCTGTTACCGGGCGTGTCGTACTCAAGCGTTCCGGGCGTGGCGCAATCCAGGCCCTTCAAGACACGCGTTTCAAGATCGGCTCGGTTCCTCGAAGGGCAGCGGGATGTCATCACCACGCCGGACGGCGAAGACATTCAGCGTCATCGCCACCAGGGCGTAATAGCCCAGCACCCCGACCAGCTCCACCACCACGGTTTCGCCGAACATCGCGACGGCCTCGCCGTACAGGCCATCATCGACGCGCCGATCGGCATAGAGCGCGCGGGTGACGCGATAGATCAGCCGCTCATCGTCTTGTTCAAATGCGGGTTCACGCTCCTCGCGCAGCGCCGTGATGACCTCTGGCGCGAGGCCGGCCTGCTCGGCGATCGGCGCGTGAATCTGCCATTCAGCCTGGGATTTCCACCACACCGCCGTGGTGAGAATCGCCAGCTCGCTGAGACGCAGCTCGAGGCCGGTGGCGTAGCGGCAGAAGGCGCCGAGGCGCTGGGCATGACTGGCAAGCTCGGGGCTGTGGATCCAGGCCAGGAAGGGGCCGTCCAGATTGCCGCGCGGGCCGCTGAGAATCTCGGCCAGCACCTCGCGCTGAGCCGCGCTCATGCTGGCGTCATCCAGTTCGGTCAGGCGCGATGTGATCGCCATGAAAGTCACTCCATTCAAATCCATTCAAAGATCGTTAGGTAGGCAATGCGCCTGCAGCTGAGCCGTCACAGGCTGGCCAGCGTGGTGTCGATGGCACGCCCCAGCTTGGCGGTGATCTCGTCCAGATGCGACTCCTGCAGAATGAACGGCGGTGCCAGCAGGATGTGATCGCCCTGGCGGCCATCGAGGGTGCCGCCCATCGGATAGCACATCAGGCCTTCGGCCATGGCGGCCTTCTTGAGCCGCGCGTGCAGCTTGAGGGAGGCGTCGAAGGGCTTTCTGGAATCGCGATCCGCGACCAGCTCCAGCCCCTGGAAGAGGCCGCGACCGCGGATGTCGCCGACATGGGGGTGATGCGCGAAGCGCTCGTTCAGGCGCGCCTTGAGCCCCTCGCCGAGGACATTGACGCGTGTGAGCAGGTCGCGGGATTCGATGGTCTGCTGGACCGCCAGCGCTGCGGCACAGGCGGTGGCGTGGCCGATATAGGTATGGCCATGCTGGAAGAAGCCGGAGCCATTGGCGATGGCATCACGGATGCGCTGGCTGACCAGGGTCGCGCCGATCGGCTGGTAGCCGGCGCCCAGGCCCTTGGCGATGGTGATCAGATCTGCCGTGACACCTTCCTGCTCGGCGGCGAACAGACTGCCGGCGCGCCCCATGCCGCACATCACCTCGTCGAGAATCAGCAGCACGCCGTAGCGATCACAGACCTCGCGGATGCGTTTGAAGTAGCCCGGTACCGCGGTGACGGCGCCCAGGGTCGCACCGACCACCGGCTCGGCCACGAAGGCCATCACGTTCTCGGCGCCCAGGCGCAGGATTTCCTCCTCAAGCTCCGCGGCGAGACGAATGCCCATCGCCTCGGGCGTCTCGTCGGGCTGCTGGTCCCGATAGGCGTAGCAGGGGCTGACGTGACTGACGTTGATCAGCAGCGGCTCGAATTGCTGACGGCGCCAGGCGTTGCCGCCGGTGGCCAGCGCGCCCAGCGTATTGCCGTGATAGCTCTGGCGCCGCGCGATCAGATGCTTGCGCTGGGGCTGGCCGATCTCGACGAAATACTGACGGGCCAGCTTGAGTGCCGCCTCGACCGCTTCCGAGCCGCCGGAGACGAAGTAGACGGAGTCGAGCCCTGCGGGAGCGCGTTCGATGAGAAAGTCGGCCAGCTGCTCCATCGGGTCGCTGGTGAAAAACGAGGTGTGCGCGTAGGCCAGTTGGCTGACCTGATCCTTGATGGCCTGCGCCACCGCCTCGTCGCTGTGCCCCAGGCATGACACGGCCGCGCCACCGCTGGCATCCAGATAACGGCGACCCTCTCGATCGACGATGTAGGGGCCATCGCCCTTCACGGCGGTGGGATACTCCTGATTGAGGTTACGATGCAGTACGTGGCTCATGCGGGCTCCGTGGTGGCAGGGATGCGAAGGCATAATGCAAATATGTAGTGCATTTATGGTTTATGCAATAAATAATTGCATTCAGTCGCTTGTGCCATCGGACTCGACCGGCCAGAGATGCTACCGTTGCCGCCATCTGTTCTGCCCCTTGCCAAGGAGGTATTCCATGCCCCCATCCTCCCGAGCCCCCGGGCCCGCATCCCCTGACTCGCCGCCGGAGACCCTGGAGGGGTTGAAGCAGTTGCTGGCGGCGATCGATCGTCGTGAGGTGGAGATTCGTCTCGGCGCGAGTTCCCGGCGCGTGCTGGCGGTGTTGATCGAGTCCCCGCAACGCACGGCGGTGTCTTCCATCAGCCAGCTGGCGGAGCTGACCGGCGTCAACGCCTCGACCTTCTCGCGTCTGGCCCAGCGGCTGGGCTACGAGGGCTTCAGCAGGTTTCAGGATGTCTTTCGCCAAGCGGTGACGGATGGCGAGCATTTCTACAGCCAGCAGGCCTCGCAGCTGCTGGCGCGAGACGCCGATAGCAGCGCCATGGCCCAGCTTGCGCGGCTGGGACGACAGGAGAGCGCCAACATCCTCAGCATGCTGGAGAGGGTGGACGCCGCGGCCTTCGAGGCCGCGACCACCTTGCTGGCCGAGGCGCCGCGCGTGCGCCTGCACGGCATGCGTCAGTTCAATTCCCTGGCGCTGTTCATGGCCTATGGGCTGGGCATGCTGCGCCCGGACGTGGCACCGCTGGATGCCAGTCGACAGGGCGTGGCCGATGCACTGGCCCAGCTGTCGGCTGGTGACGTGCTGGTGGTGGCCAGTTGCTTCCCCTATACCCCAAGCGTGGTGGCCTGCGCCGAGGTGGCGGTGAAGCGTGGGGTCGAGGTGATCGCGCTGACCGATTCGGCCAGCTCTCCGCTGGAGCCGCTGGCGCGCTACAGCTTCCATGTGCCCAATCACAGCCTCTTCTACAGCAACAGCATGAGCGCCTTCATGTTTCTCGCCGAAGGACTGCTCAGCGAGGTGGCCAGCAAGCTGGGCGATGCCGGGGTGGCTTCGCTCAAGCAGCGCGAGGCGATCATCACGGAGCTGGGGGGCGCACGCGGCTGATGCCCGCGACTCACTGCACCGAGGGGGAACGCGGTCATGCACCGCAGTGGTGCAGGTGCAGGCCTGCGCAATGCGGCTTCAAGGCGCATGCAGGACCAAAGAGGCATGGAGGGAGATTGGCGTGATTCCTGCAAAACGACTGATATGAAATGACATCCGTCAGGGCAAGGAATTTCCCATGAGCCGCGAGTACCGTTACACCCTGGGCAGTCAGGTCCATCGTTTTGCCAATCTGGCCGAGCTGATGGCCAAGGCGACGCCCGCCCGCTCCGGAGATCGTCTTGCTGGCGTGATCGCGGAAACCGCCGAGGAGCGAGTCGTCGCTCAGCTGTGTCTGGCGGAGTTGCCCCTCAAGACCTTCCTCGAAGACGTGCTGATTCCCTACGAACAGGACGACATCACCCGCCTGATCATCGATGAGCATGATCCGGTGGCGTTCCTGCCGATCGCGCATCTCACCGTCGGCGACTTCCGCAACTGGCTGCTGAGTGACCTCGCGACCCCCGCGGTGCTGGCGCAGGTGCGCGTCGGCATCACCCCCGAAATGGCCGCCGCGGTCAGCAAGCTGATGCGCAATCAGGACCTGATTCTGGTCGCGAAGAAGTGCGAGGTGGTCACGGCCTTTCGCAATACCATCGGCAAGAGTGGCCATCTCTCGACCCGCCTGCAGCCCAACCATCCCACCGATGACGTCACCGGCATCGCGGCCAGCATTCTCGATGGCCTGCTCTACGGCAACGGCGACGCCGTGATCGGCATCAACCCGGCCACCGACAACGTGGCGCAGAGCATCAAGCTGATGCGTCTGATGGACGAGGTGATCCAGAAGTACGCGATCCCCACCCAGTCCTGCGTGCTGACCCACGTCACCAATACCCTCGAGTGCATCGAGCAGGGGGCCCCGGTGGATCTTGTCTTCCAGTCCATCGGCGGCACCCAGGCCACCAACGAGAGCTTCGGTGTCGAGCTCTCCGTGCTGGCGGAGGCGCAGCAGGCCGCGCTGTCGCTCAAGCGCGGCACGGTGGGTGACAACGTGATGTATTTCGAGACCGGCCAGGGCAGTGCGCTGTCCGCCGATGCCCATCACGGCCTGGACCAGCAGACCTGCGAGGCGCGCGCCTATGCGGTGGCGCGCAAGTACTCGCCGCTGCTGGTCAATACCGTGGTCGGCTTCATCGGCCCCGAGTATCTGTTCAATGGCAAGGAGATTATCCGCGCCGGCCTCGAGGACCACTTCTGCGGCAAGCTTCTGGGCCTGCCGATGGGCTGCGACATCTGCTACACCAATCATGCCGATGCCGATCAGAACGACATGGATACTCTGCTGACGCTGCTCGGGGTGGCGGGCTGCAACTTCATCATGGGCATCCCCGGCTCGGATGACATCATGCTCAATTATCAGACCACCTCCTTCCACGATGCTCTCTATGCACGGCGGGTCCTGGGTCTGGGACCGGCACCGGAATTCGCCGCCTGGCTCGAGGAGATGCAGATCTTCACCGATGTCGCCACCCAGGCACTGCCGAGCGAGATGCCCGACCGCTTCGCCAATTCACTGCGTCAGGTGACAGGAGGTGACGCATGAACCCTGACCAGCCCTCTGCTGACGCGGTCTCGTGCAGCCTGGAACCCGATGCCATCGTCACGCCCAACCCCTGGCAGCGGCTTGGCCAGTTCACGGATGCGCGCATCGGCCTTGGCCGTGCCGGCATCAGCCTGCCGACCAATCGTTCGTTGGAATTCCAGCTGGCGCACGCCCGCGCCCAGGACGCCGTCCACCTGCCGCTGGAGATTCCCCGACTGATCGAGGACCTCAATCAGCTCGCGGCGCTCGAGCATGCTCCGCAGATTCAGCGACTGCACAGTCGCGCCGTGGATCGCACCAGCTACCTGCAGCGCCCCGATTACGGCCGTCGCCTCGATGAGGATTCGCGTCAGCAGCTGTCCGCTCTCGACGCCCAGCCTGCCGATCTGGCCATCGTGGTCGTCGATGGGCTCTCGTCTCTGGCGGTGCAGAACAATGCCGCGCCCTTCATCGCCGCATTGCTGGAGGCGCTGGCAGAAGACGGGCCGGATGCCTGGTCATTGGCACCGATCAGCGTGGTGGAGCAGGGGCGGGTCGCGATCGGCGATGAAGTCGGTGAGCTGCTCAATGCCCGTGCAGTGCTGGTGATGGTCGGTGAACGTCCCGGCCTCAGTTCTCCGGATAGCCTCGGGCTCTATCTGACCTGGCAGCCGCGCGTCGGCCTGAGCGATGCCAGCCGCAACTGCATCTCAAACGTGCGCCCGGCAGGGCTCGACTTCGCGATGGCCGCCCAGCGTCTGCACTACCTGCTACGTGAGGCACGCAAGCTCGGCCTCACCGGCGTGGGTCTCAAGGACAGAAGCGGCGAGACGGCGCTGGAAGGCGGCACCGGTATCCAGAACTTTCTGCTGTCCTGATGGGACGGCAGCGCAGCAGCGGGAATCTCCCGATCCAACAATGACAAAAGCTTGACGGAAACAAGGCGGCACCATGACTCGCGACACGAATCACGACACGAATGAGCAGGATTATCTGGCCAGGCGCCAATTGAAGAAAGGGACGGCAGGTTGGGTCCTGCTGGCGGGCCTCGGGGTCTCCTATGTGATTTCCGGCGATTTCGCCGGCTGGAATTTCGGCATCGGCGAGGCGGGCTGGGGCGGCTTCGCGATCGCCGCGCTGTTGATGGGCATCATGTACCTGGCACTCGTGCTGTCGCTGGCGGAAATGTCAGCGGCCATTCCGGCCGCCGGCGGCGGTTACAGCTTCGCCCGCCAGGCGATGGGGCCGGCAGGCGGCTACCTCACCGGTCTTGCCGTGCTGATCGAATATGCGCTGGCCCCCGCGGCCATCGTCATCTTCATCGGCAGCGCGGTGGAATCGCTGCTGGGCATCAATGGCCCGATCATCTACGCCATCTTCTATCTGGTGTTCATCGGCATTCACCTGGCGGGGGTCGGCGAGGCGCTCAAGGTGATGATGGTGATCAGCGGCCTGGCCGTGTTCGCGATCATCGCCACCGCCGTCGCGCTGATCGGTGACTTCGACAGCAGTCGCCTGTTCGATATCGCTCCGACCGATGCCTGGGGCGCCAGCGACTTCATGCCCAATGGCTGGTATGGCATCTGGGCGGCGCTGCCCTTCGGCATGTGGCTGTTTCTGGCCGTGGAAGGGGTGCCGCTGGCGGCGGAGGAATCACGCAACCCGGCCCGTGATGTCCCGCGCGGCATCATCGGCGCCATGCTGTTTCTGATGTTCACCGCCGTGCTGGTCGTCTTCCTGCTGGCCGGCGCCGCGGGGGCCGAGGCGATCGGCAGCAGCGCCGTGCCGCTGGTGGATGCCCTCAAGGCCACCGGCAGCGAGGGGCTGGCGACACTGGTCAATGTGTTGGCCCTGGCGGGGCTGGTGGCGTCGTTCTTCTCGATCATCTATGGCTACAGCCGTCTGGTCTTCGCGCTGTCGCGGGCGGGGTATCTGCCCAAGACGCTGTCGCTGACCAGCAAGCGCAAGGCGCCGACCTGGGCGCTGGTGGTGCCGGGCATCTTCGGGTTCCTGGTCTCGCTGACCGGCGAGGGCGATCTGATTCTGGGCATGGCGGTGGTGGGGGCAACAGTCTCCTATGCGCTGATGGCGGCCAGCCATATCCTGCTGCGCCTGCGTCAACCGGCGCTGGCGCGTCCCTATCGCACCCCGGGCGGCATCGTGACGTCCGCCATCGCGCTGGTGCTCTCGCTGATCGCGCTGACCGGGGTCTATGCCTTCGATCCGCGTGCCTTCAATTACACCCTGGTGCTGTTCGTGGTGGGCATCGCCTACTACGCCATCTTCAGCCGTCATCGGCTGGTGGCGAAGACCGCCGAGGAGGAGTTCGCGCTGGTGGCGAATGCAGAGAGTGACCTGGCGACCAGCTGATCCGCTCAATCAGTTCAGGTAGCAAAGACGACAACGCCCGCCATGGCTGACCATGGCGGGCGTTGTCGTGACTGGCGGGCTCAATTCAGCTCAGTTCAGTTCAGCTCATCTCTGATCAGAAAGGATACTGCGCCAGGAATTGCTGGGCGGCTGCGGCGGGGTCTTCGGCACTGCACAGCGCCGAGACGACGGCGAGGCCGTCGGTGCCGCTGGTCATGACTTCACCGGCATTGGCCAGCGAGATGCCGCCGATGGCGACCGTCGGCAGCGGGCTTGAGCGCACGAGCTGCGTGAGCCCCTCGATGCCCAGCGGCGCGGCATGATCCGGCTTGGTCGGGGTGGCATGCACCGGGCCGAGGCCGAGGTAGTCGATGCGTTCGACATCGACGGCCTTGAGCTGCTCAAGCGTCTGGACCGAGAGGCCGATCAAGGCGTCCTCGCCGAGACGGCGACGCGCCTCGACCGGGTCGCCATCGCTCTGACCGATGTGCAGGCCATCGGCGCCACTGGCCAGCGCGACCTCGATGCGGTCATTGATGATCAGCGGCACCTCGTACTCGTCCAGCAGCACCTTGAGGTGGATGGCCTGGGCGATCATCTCTTCGTCGCTGGCATGCTTGTCGCGCAGCTGCACGACACTGACGCCGCCGCGCACGGCGGCCATCACGGTGGCTTCCAGGCCGTGCTCTGCGCACAGCGCGGGGTCGGTGACCAGGTAAAGGGATAGATCAAGTGACATCGGTCAGCTCCAGACGGGAGGCTAGCGGGGTGGAATCGGCGTCGAGAGTATACAGGGCATCCATGAAGCGTGGCACGAAGCTGCCCGGGCCTTGCGCCGACTGGCCCGCCGTCTCACCGGCCTCGGCGTAGCAGGCCAGCGCGGCGGCAGTGGCGTGCAGGGTGTCGTCATGCCCGGCGAGGGTGGCGGCGAGGAAGGCGGCGACCACGCTGCTCAGCGCGCAGCCCATGGCAGTGACGCGGCCCATCAGCGCATGACCACCCTGCACCGTGATTTGCCGCTGGCCATCGGTGACGACATCGACACGGCCGGTCATCGCCACCACGCAGTTCTGCGCGCGCGCCAGCGCGACGGCGGCCCGACTGGCGCGCTCCAGCGCACCCTCACCGTCATCGCCGCTGTCCACGCCACGACCCTGATTCATCTCACCGGCCAGCGCCAGCACTTCGGAGGCATTGGCGCGAATCACGCTGGGACGATATTCCAGCAGAGCGCGGCACGCATACTGGCGCAGGCTGGAGGCGCCGATGCCGACGGGGTCCAGCACCCAGGGTTTGCCATCGCGGTGGGCGCACATCGCGGCCAGCTGCATGGCCTCGATCCAGCTGGGCGACAGGGTGCCGATATTGATCGACAGCACCGCACTGATGGCGGAGATCTCCTGAATTTCCTGCTGCGCATGCGCCATCAGCGGTGAGGCACCGATGGCCAACAGGGTATTGGCGGTCGGCGTCATCGCGACGTGATTGGTGATGTTGTGCACCAGCGGCGTGGTCTGGCGCAGCTGATTCAGCAGGCTGCCGGGAGAAAGGGATGACGATGGGGGCATGGGATCTCGTGACTGGAGAAAGGAAGCATCAGCGCTCGAGAGTAAAAGCTGGCGCTGAAAGGTCAAGTGGCAAGGTCCGGCGCTGACGGTGGTGTGACGCGCTAGCTCCCTGTCATCTATCAAGAGTCGCGCAAAGGATAATAAATAATATCGTGGTTCTATAAACCTTGACGACAAGTCCATAAGATACAGTCTCTTACGGTCTTTTGTGTACGAGTTATCAGTCAAGGGTCACGCAGTGATACGAACGGGTCAGCGCGGTAGCGTCAGCAATACGAGCAGCAGTCACCTGGATTTCGCTGGCAACAGCAGCATGAGCAACAGCAGCACGAGCAACAACAGCAAGCTCCCGCGCGGACGGCAGCCGTCTGGCGGTTCTCGGCTTGAGCGCATCGCCAGAAGGGTAGTGATGGCACTGACCGTGCCCGTGCTGCTGGGCGCTGCGGCCAGCAGTCAGGCGGATGCGGTGATCGCCAGCTGGAATCTGAAGCATGCCGGCTGGAACAACGGCAAGCATCTCGAGCAGGTCGCGGCGGTGGCGAGCCATATGGACCTGATCGGCCTGCAGGAGGTGATGAAAGAGGAGGTCGTCAGCGAGCTCGAGCAGCAGCTTGAGGCGCTGACCGGCGATGAGTGGGACAGCCTGGTCAGCCATGCGGTGGGGCGCAGCACCTATACCGAGCGTTACGCCTATCTGTATCGCGACAAGACGATCGCCTATCAGGGCGGGGCGACCGTCTATCTCGATCCCGAGGATGTGTTCTCGCGCGAGCCGCTGCTGGCCACCTTCGTCGAGAAGGACAGCGGGCGGGCCTTCAGCGCCGCCAACGTGCATATCGTCTACGGCGACAGCAAGGCGGATCGCGCGCCGGAAATCCGTGCGCTGGCAGATATCTACGACCTGATGAAGGAAATCTCGCCCGGCACCCCGGCGATCATCATGGGCGACTTCAACATGGCGCCGGATGAGCCTGCCTGGGGAGACCTGCGGACCCTCGGCCTGCGCCCGCTGATCACCGAGGGCGCGACGACGCTCTCCAAGACCGATGGCCGCTATGCCTCGCTCTACGACAACATCTGGTATGTGCCGAGCGAATGGCCCAGCGCCAGCGGCGATGTGTTCCGCTTCCCGGACTATCTGGGCATCAGTCATGAGGCGGCGCGTGCCGATGTCTCCGATCACGCCCCGATCTATCTGTCGGTGACTGGCGAGACACTGGCGTTGCTGCCACTGGACGGCGGCCAGCCGCAGGCGGCGGGCACAGAGGTGGCCAGTCGTGCATCCAACGCCTCCAGTTCGGCGAGTCAGACCTGTATAGACCTCAATACCGCCAACGCCGATCAACTGGATCGCCTGCCCAATATCGGGCCGGCCCGCGCCGCCGATATTATCCGTCAGCGCCCGTGGAGTTCCAGCGGTCAACTGACCCGCATCAGCGGCATCGGCAAGGGCACGCTCAGCGAGATCGTCGCCAGCGGCATGCTGTGCAGCTGAGTTTTTTTCAGAACGGGTCTGTTCTGAACAGGTCGGTCTGAACAGGTCAGTCTGAACAGGCCTGTTGTGAACTGATCCCGCCTGAGCCTGAAGGGGTATCGGCCCCGATCTCACTTCACAATGACGAAGCCAGCCATCACGGGGATAGCGTGATGTCTGGCTTCGTTGTCTTGAGGCGGGCAGGCCGTCTTCCTGGTGCCGTCTGAGGTCAGCTCAGATACTTCTCGAACCAGGCAAGGGTTCTGTCCCAGGCGAGCTTGGCGGCCTGTTCGTCATAGCGTGGGGTGGAGTCGTTGTGGAAGCCGTGGTGGGTGTCCGGGTAGATGTAGGCCTCATAGACCTTGTCGTGCTCCTTCAGCGCGGCTTCATAGGCGGGCCAGCCGGCATTGACGCGCTCATCGTGCTCCGCATAGTGCAGCAACAGCGGGGCCTTGATGGCGGCGACTTCCTCGGCGCGCGGCTGGCGGCCATAGAAGGGCACGGCACAGGCAAGCTCCGGATAGGCCACGGCGGCGGCATTGGAGACGCCCCCTCCGTAGCAGAAGCCGGTAATGCCGATCTTGCCGGTGGTGCGGTCCTCGCTCATCAGGTAATCGATGGCGGCGAAGAAGTCGTTCATCAGCTTTTCAGGGTCTACCTGTGCCTGCAGCTCCTTGCCCCTGGGGTCATTGCCCGGATAGCCACCCACCGAGCTCAGTCCGTCCGGGGCCAGCGCGATATAGCCGGCCTTGGCCACGCGGCGCGCCACGTCCTCGATATAGGGGTTGAGGCCACGATTCTCATGCACCACCACCACGCCCGGCAGCGGGCCGCTGGCCTTGGCGGGCTTCACCAGATAGGCGCGCACCTCGCCGTGACCCTCGGGGGACGGGTAGGTGATGTATTCGGCGACGATATCGGGGTCGGTGAACTCGACCTGGGAAGCCAGCGCATAGTCGGGGCTCAAGCTTGCCAGAATCGAGGTGGCCGTCATGCCCGCAACGGCAAAGGCCGCCGCGCGATCCAGAAACTGGCGGCGAGTGATGTTGCCATGCACATATCCGTCGTACAGCTCCAGCAACTCGGGAGCAAAATCCTTTGCAGTGAGGCGGGCCATGTCAGACTCCTGGGCAAGAGAAGGGACGAGCGAATCTTGAACATAGCAACCCGCCATGACGCTACCAAGTTTTTGCCGGCCTGTTCACCGAGCCTGAGATTTGCTGAGTCGAGTATTTGCCGAAGCGTGCGTGAGCCGGACGTGAGCAGGGCAGGCGTGAGCAGGGCGGGTGTGGGAAGCACTGGTGTAGGAAGGCCTGGTGGCGCCGCCTGGCTGAGTTGAATGGACGTGAGCCGAGTCGCGCATATCGCCAGTCGCGGCCGTGCGCATTGTGACTGCAGGCGTCAATCATTATCATCTGCGCATGATTCATGCTGATAGCCGAGCTGCCTGGCGGCTCCGGTGGGCCCTGATGCATGGAAGTTCACTTCCTCCTCCTAGTGGCAGACCTTGCTGGTGATTGAAAAAAGTCCGATGTCTCCCCCCGCGCACGCTCAGGCCTCAGCGCCTGAATCGTCGCCTACGCTCGCCCAGCAATACCGGCGCTTCGCCTGGAAACGTGTGGTGATTCTCGCCGCACTGAGCCTGGCACTGCTGTTGGCCATCCTAGGCGACATCATGACCGGCCCTGCCGATCTCGCGCTGTCTGATCTGCTGGGCGAACTCATCAATCCCGGTTCGCACGGGCCGATCAATGAAGCCATCGTCTGGCAGATTCGCCTGCCGACGGCGGTGATGGCGGCGCTGGTCGGTGCAGCTCTGGGGCTTGCGGGTGCCGAGATGCAGACCGTGCTCAACAACGCCCTGGCCAGCCCTTTCACATTGGGCGTGGGCGCCGCGGCGACGCTTGGCGCCTCGCTGGTCATCATTCTGGATGTCGCCTTGCCGGGGCTGCCGCCCAGCTACACCATCGCGCTGATGGCCTTCGTGTTCGCGGCGCTGTCGATTCTGGCCATCGATGCCGTGGCCTCGCTGTATGGCGCCAGTCGCGAGGTCATCGTGCTGTTCGGCATCGCGCTGGTCTTCGTACTCAACGCCGTCAATGCGCTGGTGCAGTTCGTGGCCAGTCCCGATGCGTTGCAGCAGCTGGTGTTCTGGACCATGGGCAGCCTGTCGGAAGCCTCCTGGGAGCGAGTCGCGATCATCGCAAGCGTCTTGGTCGTCTGCCTGCCCTTCGCCATGCGGCGTGCCTGGGCGCTGACAGCGCTGCGTGCCGGGGAAGACCATGCGCGCAGCTTCGGCGTGCCGGTCACCCGCCTGCGCCGCACGGCGCTGCTACGCGTCAGCCTGCTGGCGGCAGTGGCAGTGGCCTTTGTCGGCACCATCGGCTTCATCGGTCTGGTCGGGCCGCACATGGCGCGTCTGGCGCTGGGGGAAGACCATCGCTTCTATCTGCCCGGCAGTGCGCTGGCGGGGGCGTTGGTACTGTCTCTGGCCGCCACGGCCAGTGAGTCGCTGGTACCCGGACTGGTGCTGCCGGTGGGGATCGTGACCTCGTTGATCGGTATCCCCTGTTTCCTCGCCTTGCTGCTCGGTCAGCGCAGGGGGCAGGGATGAGCCATCACGTCTTTGATTCGCAAGCATCCTTGAGGATCTCGCAGCTGACCACCGGCTATCAGCGGCGCATGATCTTCGATCAACTCGACCTGCCGCCGCTGCCGGCGGGCTCACTGGTCGGTGTGCTCGGGCCGAATGCGGTCGGCAAGTCGACCTTCCTCAAGGCGATTGCCGGCATGCGCCCGGCCAAGGGCGACATCCACCTCGGCGAGCTTGCGCTGTCGTCGCTGCACGGGGCGAATCGCATGCGTCATGTCGGCTACCTGCCGCAGACGCTGCCGCAGCCGACCAGTCTGGTCGCCTATGAAGCCGTGGCCAGCGCCTGTCGCGCGGCGCGTGCCGAACTGAGCCGCGAGGCCACGGATTCGCTGGTCGAGCAGGTCTTCGCGCGCCTGTCGCTGCATTCGCTGGCCTTCCGGCGCATGGACACGCTCTCCGGTGGCCAGCGTCAGATGGTCGGTCTCGCCCAGGCGCTGGTGCGCCAGCCACAACTGCTGCTGCTGGATGAGCCGACCAGTGCGCTGGACCTGCGCTGGCAGCTGGCCTTGATCGAAGGCGTGCGCGGTGTGGTGCAGGAGCAGCAGGCCATCTGCCTGATCGCGCTGCATGACATCAATCTGGCGCTGCGTTTCTGCGATCAGATCATCCTGTTCGCGCCCTCCGGCCTGCTGGCCACCGGGGCCCCGCGGGAGGTGATCACCGCCGAGCATCTGCGTGAGGCCTACGGCATCGAGGCGCGGATCGAGAGCTGCTCGCTGGGCCACCCGGTGGTACTCACCGACCGCGTCGCCGACTCGGCCCACGCCGACATTGGCCATATCACGCGCGATGCCGGAGCCAGACGATGATGGCGAGGCGCACAAGACTGGCAGGCGCTTGCCTGCTGGCACTCGCCACTGTCTTCGCAGGCGCCTTCTCGAGCGCACCGGGCAACCTTGCCCATGCCGCCGAGCCGGTCGCCAAGGGGCAGACCCAGGCCAGCTTTCCGCGTCAGGTCACGGATCTCGCCGGGCGCGAGGTGACGCTTGAGGACTCACCGCAGCGCATCTTCCTCGCCCAGCCGCGCCAGCTGTATGCGCTGTTGACGCTATTGGATGCGCCGCTTGAGCGCATCGTCGGCTGGGCCTACCCCTTGGCGGTGTTTGACCCGGCAATGACCGAGCGTCTTGAAGCGCGCTGGCCGCAACTTGCCACGCTGCCAGCGCTGAGTCGCGCCTCGACCCCGAGCCTCGAGGGCGAGGCCCTGCTGGCGCTGACGCCGGACCTGGTGCTGTTCGATCTCTCCCAGCGTTCACGTATCGAAGGCTCGCCGCTGGCGGCGCTGCTGGACGAGGTCGGCACTCCCTACCTGTATGTCGAGTTCAATCACCATCCGCTGCAGGATGCTCCGGTCAGCGTGCGCCTGCTGGGCGAGGTGCTCGGCGTCGAGGCGCGTGCCCGCGAGGTGGATGACACCATCGCGGCGCATCTGGCGCTGATTGACGAACGTCTGGCGACGATTTCCGAACGCCCGCGTGTGCTGATCAACATCGCACCGGGGGTGAAGGTGGATTGCTGTCGTACCAATCTGCACAACGGCGTGGCGGACCTGGTCACGCGGGCCGGCGGGCGCAATCTGGCCGCTGAACTGGCGCCGGTCAGCGGTGCCACCCTCAGCAAGGAGTGGGTGCTGGCACACCCGCCCGAGGCGATTCTCAATACCGGTGGCCAGTGGGCCAAGGGCGATGGCCTGCGCGCCGGCATCGGCATCTCGGGTGAGGATATCCAGCACGACCTGGCGCGCATGGTGCAGACACTGCCCGGCTGGCAGTCGCTGGATGCCGTCAAGCAGGGCCGGGTGATGGCGCTGTGGCATGGCTTCCACCAGGGGCCCTATGCCATCGTCGCGCTGGAGGCCATCGCGCGCTGGTTGCACCCCGAGACCTTTGCCGACCTCGACCCCATGGCCACCTTTGCCTACCTGATGAATGATCCGACGCTGTCGCGCGGCAGCGGCCACTTCTGGGGCCAGCTGGCGCGTGAGGCGCCTGCCACGACCCGATGAGCTGATCGGGGCTGGTGCCTGCAGGTGCTCGGGGACGGAAGTCGTATTTTCTACTTGAGGCTTTCCTGAAACGATGGGGCGACGTTGTCATCGTCCTATGATGTTATCGCTCGGCGTTGTCATCGCCCGAGGGTGTCATCGCCTGATGAAGACATCGGGCCAGCGACGGGAGGCCGCATGTCAGAGCAGGATGACCGCAAGCCCACAGCGACGGTCAGCCCGGTGCGCAGTGCGCAGTTGGTGGCAATCGTCCTGGCGCTGATCGAGCTGTTCCAGGGAGATTGGCAGGGCGCCCTGTTGCTGGGCGGGTTAGGTTGGGTGATCGGGCTTTTCAAGCATCCGCGCTGATAGGCGGCGCGAGTGGTACGTCTTTTCCGTGACAGGAAATCAGGGGGTAATGTGGCCAAGACACGCATGGTGACCCAGTTCGGCATGGGCACCTCCATTCGCAGCCAGAACTACACCGAGGCGGCGGCACGTGGCATCCGCGATGCCCTGTGGCACAACTCGCTCAACGCGGCGGACGCCTTCGGCTTCCCCAAGGAGGCGATGCTGATCGAGGTCGAGATCGGCGTGCAGCATCCCGACAAGGTCGACAGTGATGCCCTGCTGGGCATCTTTCCCTACGGTCAGCCCAGTGTGCGCGTGGTCAAGGGCGGGCTGGACGTCGCCAAGCCGGATGGCAGCGGGGTCAGCGTGATCGCCAATGTCGCCATCATCGTGTCATTCGACATGGCGGCCGCCGGCGCGGCGTCCACTTCTTCCACGCCCGGGCAATCGGCAGGAGGTCAGTCATGAGCGAGCAACGCATCATTCTCGAGATGGGCACCGGCAATGACCTCTACGGCATGGACTACACCAAGGCTGCCTGCCGTGCGGTGCATGACGCCCTGCATCATTCCTCCATCGTGATGTTCCAGTCACTCGGCATCGATCACCACCAGATGCGCGTCGAGGTCACCATCGCGGTCCAGGAGCCGGACGCCGTGGATACGGACGCGGTGGCGCGCGAGCTTCCCCGTGGGCGCGCCGAGGTGACGGTGGTGCAGGGCGGTCTCAATGTGCATGACGAGGCCAGTGGCCAGACGCATGTCATTGCCTCGGCCGCCATCGCCGCCATGCTCGATATCGACCACGACGCCTGGCAGCTGTGTCAGTCGTAGGCAATGCGCGAGCGTGCTGATTGAGGTCGTGTCGCCCAACGAAGAAAGCCCCCGTGCGTCAGTGACGCACGGGGGCTTTGCGGTTCAGGCCAGGTGGCGCAGGCGCTGATTACAGCGTGCTGATGCGCAGCACCGGCTTGACGGTCAGGCCTGATTTCGAATCCGCGAAGGCCTGTTCGATGTCATCGAAGTCATACATCTGGATCAGCTTGTCGAAGGGGAAGCGGCCTTCCTTGTAGTAGCCGACCAGACGCGGGATGAAGACGCGCGGCACGGCGTCGCCTTCGATCACGCCGATCATCGATTTGCCTTCCGCCATCAGGTCGTGGTGCACGTCCAGGGTCACATCGTGGGTCAGGCCGACGATGGCAGAGGTGCCCAGCGGACGCAGTACCTGCAGGGAGCTGCGTACCAGCATCGGCACGCCGGTGGTCTCGAGGGAGAATTCGCTGCCGCCATCGGTGATGCGCTTGATCTCGCCGACCAGGTCCTCGGTCTTGCCGTTGACGCTATGGGTCGCGCCCAGCTCATGGGCCAGCTCCAGACGGCTCTCGTGCAGGTCGACCGCGATGATGTTCTTGCAGCCGGCAATCTTGGCCGCCATCACGGCACTCAGGCCCACGGCGCCACAGCCGAACACGACGAGACTGTCACCGAAGCCCGGCTTGAGGCGATTGAGGATGGTGCCGGCGCCAGTCTGGATGCCGCAACCCAGCGGACCCAGCAGGGCGAGATCGACATCGCTGTCGACCTTGACGGCATTGCGCTCGCTGACCACGGCGTGAGTGGCGAAGGACGACTGGCCGAAGAAGGTGGCGACGTCATGGCCGTCACAGCTCAGACGCTTGCCGCCATCATCCATCACACCGCCGAAGTTGAGCTCACCGCCGCGCTCGCAGACGGTCGGGTGTCCGGTCAGGCAGTGGCTGCAATGGCCACAGTGTGCGAAGGACAGCACCACATGGTCGCCCACTTCCATGTCGCGGACATTGTCACCGATCTGCTCGACCACACCGGCACCTTCATGGCCGAGCACGATCGGATAGGGGGCGATGCCCAGGTCGCGTGCGGCGGCATCGGTATGGCAGACCCCGGTGGCCACGACACGTACCAGAATCTCGTCTCCCTTGGGGGACGCGAGTTCGACGTCCTTGAGGTCGAAGGGCTGGCCTTGGGTGGCGGTGACGGCGGCGCGAATTTTCATGGTGTTGATCCCTTTGATGATCGAGTGATGGCGTTCTTCAGAGGCGTCCCGGGGCGGCGTGCCCTCCGGGATGGTTCTCTTGACTGTTTCAGGGCTGTCGCAAGTCGTTCAGGGCTGTCTAGCCTCGTTCAGGACTGTCTAGCCTCGTTCAGGACTGTCGCAAGGCGCTCAGGGCTGCTGGGTCGTGACATGGGCGATCACGGACATGCCGATGCGTACCTTGTCGAAGTCGGGCTGGTTCGGGTCGAACACGATCTTGGCCGGCATGCGCTGGGTGATCTTGGTGAAGTTGCCGGTGGCGTTCTCGCTGGCCACGGCCGAGAAGGCGCTGCTGGAGGCCGGTGCGATGCTGTCGACATGGCCAGTGAAGGTCTTGCCCGGCAGGCTATCCAGCGTCATCTCGACCGGTTGGCCCGGCTCCATCTCGGCCATCTGGGTCTCGAGATAGTTGGCGACGACATAGGCTTCCTTGTGCGGCACGATGGCCAGCAGCGAATCACCCGGTTGCACGTAGGCGCCGACACGCAGTGAGCGCTGGGTGACGATGCCGTCCTTCGGCGCACGAATGACGGTATAGCCGGTGTTCAATTCCGCCTGCTCGAGCGCTGCACGAGAGCGTTCGACCTCGGCCAGGGCTTCCACGCGCTGGGCTTCAAGAACGCCGATCTGCTTTTCCGCCGAGCGCTGAGCCGCCTGGGCCTGCACGAGATTGGCTTCCCAGATGCCCTGCTGTTCATCGGCCTTTTCCTTGTCCTGCTGGGAGGCGGCGTTGGTCATGCGCAGGCTGCGGTAACGCTTGGCATCATTGCGCGCATAACGCAGCGAGGCCTGGGTGGACTTCACCTCGGCGATGGACTGCTGGACGACGGCGTGCTGACGCTCGATGTTGGCATCCAGGTCACCGACCGCTGCCTGCTGGGCGGCGAGATCGGCCTGGGCGGAGTGCAGGGACGCCTGGTAATCGCGGTCATCCAGCGTGGCCAGGATCTGGCCTTCCTTGACCACTTCGTTGTCTTCCACCAGCACCTTGTCGATCTGGCCCGCGACGCGTGTGGTCACCATCACGCTATCGGCGCGCACATAGGCATTGTTGGTGGCTTCGCGGCCATCGTGGCCCTTCCAGTAGAGGCCCGCGTAGGTCGCGACCAGCAGGAGCGCCAGAACGCTCAACAGTAGGGTGGTACGTGTCTTGTTCATGTCGGTGTCGTATCTCGTCGTCTATGTCGAAGAAGGGGGAAGTGGCTGAATCCTGGCTGACGGGCAGCCGCCGGCTTTGTCTGTGTCTATGCCCCGGAGGGTTGTGCTTGAGGGGGCTGAGACTGAGAGGGCTGAGCCTGAGGGGGCTGAGCCGGAGAGCGCTGTGCTGGCTCTGGTTGAGGTGCCGGTGCCGGCGCCGGTTGGGGCGGATAGGCGCGAATCGGCAGCACCATGACCAGTATCAGCAGCGCCACCACGAAGGGGATGATGGCGAGGTAGGCATCCGCATAGCTCATCACGGAGGCCTGCTCGGAGATGCGCGTGGTGATATCGCTTGCCGCATCGACCTGGATGAGTCCGGCGGGCTGATTGCCCTGCAGGCCGAGTGCCTCGCCCAGGCGGGTGGTGTGCAGGGCTTCACGCGTGACGAGGAAGCTTCCGTAGACCGTGGAGGCCACCACCGTGAACAGGGCGCGCAGCGAGTTGACCATCGCGGTGGCGAACGGCCCTTCCAGCGGGCTGAGCGCCCCGGTGGCATTCATCAGCAGCGGTACCACCACCATCGGCTGGCCCAGGGTGTTGAGCACCTCGATGAGATAGAAGTTGTCGCGATTCCAGTCGCTGGTGAGCTGCGAGCCCAGCAGGCAGCTGATCAGGATCAACACCAGGCCCGTGGCCATCACGTAGCGGCTGTCGACGCTCTTGCGGTTGATCAGTGTCGCCACCAGCGGTGCCAGCAGCAGCTGCGGCAGGGCCATGGTCAACATGACCGGGAACAGCTGCATGGGGCGATAGCCCTGCACTTCCCCCAGGAAGGCGGCGGGAATGGTGCCGGCGGCCAGGGTCAGGAACATGAAGGTACACAGGGTGATGATGCCGAAGGCAAAGTTGCGACGTGCCAGCAGCTGCAGCTTGTAGAGCGGCATCGGGTGGAACCACTCATGGATCAGGAAGGTCACGAAGACCAGCCCGCCCGTGGTCAGCAGGGCGACGATCAACGGCGAGTTGCCCCAGTCGAGTCGCTCACCCTGGGTCATGCCGGCGACCAGCGCGCACAGGGCGGTGACGCCCAGCAAGGCACCGAGCCAGTCGAACTGCTTGCAGCGTTCCAGCTTGAGCGGGTCCTGCGGCAGGCCCCAGGAGACCAGTGCGGCGGCGAGAAGACATACCGGCGCGGTTTCCCAGAACACCAGATTCCAGTCGCCCAGGTCGCCATAGAGAGCGGCCAGCGGTGCCGACAGATAAGGGCCGAAGGTGGCCGTCATCGCATAGGCCGACAGGCCATAGAGCTTGCTGTGCCACGGCAGGAAGCGCAGCGCCGACATCATCAGCAGCGGCAGGATGCTGCCGGATGCCAGGCCCTGGGCAACGCGCAGCCCCGCCATCAGCGGGAAGCTGTCGGCCAGGGGCACCAGCAGCGAGAACAGGGCCAGTGACAGGCAGGCACCGATAGCGAAGCGGCGCAGGCTGAAGGTGACGGCCAGCCAGCCGGCGAGCAGCATCATCGAGACTTCCGCCGCGCTGTAGATGGTGGTCAGCCAGCTGCCCTCATCGTGGGAGAAGCCGAAGTGTCCGACCACATCCGTCAGGACGGTCTGCGTGACACGCTCTCCCACACCGGACATCAGCGATGCGAGCAGAATGCCCACAAGACCGAGTGCGAGTCGTAGATTGAAGGGTTGAGGAGCGGCCACTGTAGAGTTCCCGTTTTGAGGTGAAGCGCTAGACACCTTGGGTGTCTCGTTATGCGGTACACTGTACCACTTGGTGGTTTCGTTAGGCAAGTAGTTAGCTTGTTAAGGAGTTGTGTCTGTGTCCACAAGAGAAGGTAGTGGCGTGCAGGTCGTGGCCAGGGTGGCGGCGATTCTCAAGAGTCTGGAAGGCAGTGAGCAGGGCATGAGCCTGGGGGAGATCGCCGCCAGGAACGATCTGCCGCGCTCGACCGTCAAGCGGCTGGTCGATGCGCTGGCCCAGGAAGACCTGCTGGAAATCCACGGCCATGGCGGGATACGGCTCGGCTCTGCGCTGATGCGGCTGGCGCGCCATAGCCAGCTGGACATCACCACGCATGCCAAGTCGTTTCTGGAGGCATTGAGCGGCTCCACCGAGGAAACGGTGGTGCTCTGCAGTCTGAGCGGCAACGAGCTGCTGATACTGCACTCGGTGTTGTCGCCGCTGCCGCTGCGGGTATCGCCGATGGCCGGCAATTTCCTGTCATTGCATGCGACAGCCAGCGGCAAGGTGCTGCTCTCGCATCTCGAGGATGAACAGGTGGAGCGCCTGTTGGGCACGGAACTCACGGCCTACACGAACAACACCCTCGCGATGCCGGCACTGCTGACGCAACTGGCCGAGGTGCGTCGCACCGGCATCGGTCATGACGAGGATGAGCATATGCAGGGAGTCGGCGCGATCGGAATCGGCCTGGAGACCAGCCAGGGTCATTACTCCGTGTCCGTGGTCGGCCCCTCGTGGCGCATCAGCGAGCGCAAGGCGGAGATTCAGGCCGCGCTGCAGGCGACACGTGACGAGATGCTCAAGGCCTTTCGTTCACTCAAGTGAGCGCGTCCCGCCAAGGCGGCAAGGCTGCCGTGTGCGGCGGCGGATCGAACGGCGAGATAGTGGAGAGGGCGAACAGAAAGGCAGGCACAGCAACGCCGCTCACCCGAATGGGCGAGCGGCGTTTATTTACTAGGCAGCACTCAGAGACAGAGCTGAGAAACTCAGTTTGGAAAGAGAGTTTGGAAAGAGAGTCTAGAAAGAGAGTCTAGCAAGAGAGCTCAGAGGCCAGGGCTCGCTCAGGCCTCCCTGGCCGCGATCAGCTGGTCCGCCAGGGTCATCAGCTCCGCGGCGATGAAGTCCGGGGTCGGCACATTCTCGGCGGGCAGCACGGCATTGTGCGGGCGCGTCAGCAGGGCACCCTGCATGCCGGCGGCCTGGGCACCGATGGTGTCCCACACATGGCAGGCGATCATGCACATGTCGCCCAGTTCGACCTCGAGCTGCTCGGCGACATGCTGATAGGTGGCCGGCGCTGGCTTGAACTGCTTGACGCTGTCGACGCTGAAGTGCTGCTCGAAGGCCTCGCTGATACCGGCCTTCTCCAGCGGCGTCGGGGAGGCGCCTGCGGGGGAATTGGTCAGCGTCACCAGGCGGAAACCGGCCTGCTTGAGGCGCTCAAGCGCCGGGGCGACATCGGGATGGGCCGGCATCTCGGCCATGCGCGACTTGAGCTCATCGATATCGTCATCCGCGAGTCTGACCTGATGAATGTCGGCGACCATCTTCAGGGCGCCCACGCCGAGCGCACCGAAGGGGGTATAGCGTTGTGAGAGCGTCATGGTCTGCGAGTACAGCACCAGCTGTGCGAACCATTCGCGCAACACGCTTTCATCACCGAACACGCGTGCGAACAACGGCGAGAGAGTGGTGATGTCGAGCAGTGTCTCGTTGACGTCGAACACCAGTACGTCGGGAAAGGTCGTGTCAGACATGGTGACTCCTGGGGTGATATTTCAGACATGCAGTGGGCGCGAAGCGAGGTAGCCGACCGACGGGTAGCGTCAAGGGGTAGCACCAGCGGATCAGCGCCAAGGAATCAGCGCTGGCAAGCCCGCGTCACTTTCTTCATGACGCAAGACTACCCGTTGTTGAGCGATTGCTCAAATCATGGCCGTTGGTAGTGTGATGACGCCGGTCAGAGGTCTGGAATGGCACCGGCAGCCTCAGCGCCTGACGGCGGTCGATGTTTTCATGATCAAATGTTGTACAAATATTGAATTTACGCCATATTGCGTCGCAGAAGGGCTGAAAAAACCAAGAAAACAGCAGGGGTAAGGGACAATGAGCAATATCGCTATCTGGATGGGGCTTGGCTTGGCCGTCACCTTTGTGCTGTTGGCGACTGGCGTCTTTGACAAGCTACTGACCCGTATCGAGCAGGATGATTCGGCGCGCAAGATGAAATGATCTGCTGGCGGTAACAGCCGAAGGGATTCACGTAAAACCCACCCTCCAGGGTGGGTTTTTTCATGCCCGTTTGGCGACAGAACCTGCAGGGCATGCGCGCTTTGCGGTTTCGCGAGTCTGAAGCCGGCACGTCATCGGTCAGCGAATGTAGTCTTGCGTATCGCTGTGTAATCATGGAGAAGTGATTTGCTATCGGGGTGTTCGTCGCGGTCATGGTGACTGGCGAGTCGCGATGAGATCAACGTGCTGAACACGCCAGCAAGTTACCACTGGTTAACGTTTCGAGAAATGTCGCCCACAAGTGAGAGTTGTACAGATATCACATCATGGATAGTGTGAGTTCAGCGGGTTTTGCAGAGTATGAGGGATTTTCACACCCGTAATGATTACCTGAACGCGTGTGATCATTGCCGTGAATTCAATCAGTGTGGCTCCAGGGAATCGAATCATGGATGAGAAAGCCAACGCCGTTCTGTCCTGCCCGGTATGTAACTGCCTGAGCATGGATTACCAATATCATGAGCGCTCTGACGATTACCTGGTGCACTGTGGTGAGTGTGCCGAGTTCATCGGCACCTGGTCGTTGTTGCAACGTGAGCTTGCAGTGCAGAAGGCACGGATTGCCTTGCTCAGTCCGGAACTCGCCAGTCAGAGTCTTTACCGTCGTGTGCGCAGCATGCCCGTCATCCATTGAGGCGTGAGCGGGTGGGCTTTCGCTGGACTCGCCCCGACGAAGGTCATCGTGAGTTGCTCTCGAGGTTCCTGTCGGGATGTCTCGAGCACAAATGTCAGATACAGCAAGGCCCCGCCATGGCGGGGCCTTGCTGTATCTGACGTCTGCGGCCGTGCTCAGTTCTGGTAGGCACCGGCGGCGTAGGTCATTTCATAGCTGTGGCTATAGACCTCGAGGATATTGCCGAACGGGTCTTCCATGTAGACCATGCGGAACGGCTTCTCACCCGGGAAGTACTCGCGTACCGGCATGCGCTGCTTGCCGCCGGCGGCGACGATGCGCTCGGCCAGACCTTCGACGTCCGGGTCCTGGACGCAGAAGTGGAAGATGCCGGTCTTCCAGTACTCGAAGTTGTTTTCCGGTGTCTCGTGGTTCGGGAATTCGAAGATCTCGACACCGATACGGTCGCCGGTGGACAGGTGGGCGATGCGGAAGCTGCCCCAGCCCGGACCGAAGACATCGCTGCACATCACGCCGATGGCGGAGTCATCTTCGGTGATGGTGGTCGGCTCCATCACCACGTACCAGCCCAGCACTTCGGTGTAGAACTTGACTGCGGCTTCCACATCACCAACGGACAGGCCGATGTGGGAGAAGGTGCGCGGATACGGTGTGTTCTTTTCGTTGCTCATGAGTCACCTCGATATGTGAGTCGTGAAGAAATGGCTCGGTCACTGCCTGCGTGACGTTGGATGCCATCTTGGGCGTCATGAGCAATAATGAAAACTGCGTGGCTGTTATGATAATGATAAGACTTGCTTATGGCGGTAGGGGTTATCCGTCGCAATCTTGCTGATGCTACTCCTCTGACGCTGACTCCCTGATTCTGTCCTCTGATTCTTCCAGCCCCCAGGAGCTTGAATGCTGCAACCCCAATGGCTACGCACCTTTCGCACCCTGGTGAGTGTCGGCAACTTCACGCGCACCGCGGAGCGGCTCGATCTGACCCAGGCCGCCGTCAGTCAGCATGTGCGCCAGCTGGAAACCCGGCTTGGCACGCTGTTGATTCGTCATCCGCGCAAGATCGAACTGACGCCGGCCGGCCATGCACTGCTGGATTTCGCGCGCGAGATGGAAACCGCCGAGCAGCGCCTGGCCCAGCGCCTGGCGGGCAATGAAGACAGTCATGGCGACATTCGGTTGATCACGCCGGGCAGTATCGGCCTGGCGATCTATCCGCGCTTGCTGGCGCTTCAGCAGGAGTCGCCGGGCCTCAATGTCCACCATCGCTTCGCGCCGACGCGCGAGGTGGTGGAGGCCGTGCTGGAGAATCGCTTCGAGCTGGGGATCGTCACGCTCAAGCCGGATGACCCGCGCCTGAGCGTGACGGAGTGGGCGCGTGAGCCCCTTGAGCTGGTGGTGCCGGCGGGGGTCGAGATCCATGACTGGGGGGATCTCGAGACACTGGGCTTCATCGATCACCCGGATGGTCAGGACATGGCCTCGCGCCTGTTGAGTCGGCGCTTTCCGGGCAATCCGGGCATCAGCTCATTGCCGCGCAGTGGCTCCACCAACCAGATCAGCCTGATTCTGGAGCCGGTCGCCCGTGGGTTGGGCTTCAGCGTCGTGCCGCGCCATGCCCGCGAGGCCTTCCCTGATCATCAGGCCATCCGGGTGGTGCCACCGCCTGAGGGCAGCACGGAGGTGGTCGATACCCTATGGTTGCTCACGCGAGCGGAATGGCCGCTCTCGGCGCGCGCCAGACGGGTGTTGGAGTATCTGAAGGTCTCGCTGTAGCGCGCCGAGGCATTGACGCTCAGACCTCGGCGCTCAGACCTCGACGCCGGGCATCAGCGCTCAGACCTCGACACCCAGGCAGCGACGCCGGGCATCAGCGCACTGATCAGCTTATGGAGCAGTTCATGAAACAGTTCATGGAGCAGCTTACGGCTGGCTCAGCGCGTAGACCTGTGCCGTCAGGGTGCTGCCATCTTCCAGCGTGATCGTGGCCGGCTGGCGAAGGTATTCGCTGCCTTCGAAATCATCCAGCGCCTGCCAGTGATCGGCCAGGTTGTCGGAGTAGAAGACGTGACCGCGGATGGTGTCGCCCGCCTCATCCAGTCTCAGCCCCGGAAAGCCCATCTCAGCCCCCCAGCCAGCTGCCTCCAGGCGGCCCTTGAGGGTGCCGGGTGTCCAGCTGCCGCCAATGTCGAGCATGACGTGTTCGTTGGGG
Source organism: Cobetia amphilecti (assembly GCF_020217465.1). Classification (GTDB taxonomy): domain Bacteria; phylum Pseudomonadota; class Gammaproteobacteria; order Pseudomonadales; family Halomonadaceae; genus Cobetia; species Cobetia amphilecti. Next base: position 2,693,647 of record NZ_CP084115.1, on the reverse strand, counting down.
CCGCCCGGGCCGAGGGTGCCGTAGATGAATAGATGCTGCATGGGAGTCTCTGTCGTTCGTCGGGGGGAGAAGCCTGTCTCGGCGGCGCGCGCCGGACGGAGCGAGGGCTTGCGGCAACTCATGGCTGCCTTGAGGTAGGCCCCGGAATCTCGAGGCCGGAAAATTCGCGTGTCAGCCAGCGGGTGATGGGTTGGATCACGGCACTGTTAGGATGGCGGACACTCATGCGATAGCCGTGGCGGTCCCGCGAGATATGCGGCGTCAGGGCGATCAGCGAGCCGTTGTCGAGCAGGTCCTGGATGACGTGGCTCCAGCCCAGCGCGACGCCCTGATGATTGACGGCGGCATTGAGCGTCAGCGGGAAGTTGTTGTAGGGGAAGGCCTTGTCGAGGCGCGGCACCGGCAGTCCCGCGTGGCGGCACCAGGTGGCCCAGTCCAGCCAGCGGGTGTCGCGCATGTCCAGGTGCAGCAGGGTGATACGCGACAGCGCCTCGGCATCCAGCCCCTTCTCGAGCCCATGACGCCGGGCGTAGTCCGGGGAGCAGACCGGGAAGGCGCGCTCCGCGACCACCAGCGTATCGCGATGATCGCCCGTCAGCGGCGGGCCGAAGCGGATCGCGATGTCGGCCTGCTGCATCTGCGGGTCTTCATCACGATCGATCGGCAGCAGCGTGAAATGGCAGTCGGGGAAATCCTGTTCCAGCCGCTCCAGGCGCGGGCGCAGCCAGACATGCGCGAAACCGGCGCCCGCGGCGATGGTGATACGCGGGGTCGGCTTGTGCACCTTGCGACGTGCTTCCGTGACGGCGCTGCATACCTTGCCAAGCCCGCCTGCCAGTTCGGCATGGAAGGTCTCGCCGTAGTGATTGAGGATCAGCCGGCCGCCCTGGCGATCGAACAGCGGATGGCCCAGGTGCTCCTCCAGCGCTCGGATGCGCTGGGAGATGGTGGGCTGGGTGGTATCCAGCTCACTGGCGGCGGCCGTCATCGACCCCAGGCGGACCGTCACGTCAAAGGCGACCAGCCCGCGCAGGGAGGGCAGGTCATCCAGAGGGCTTGCGCTTTCCAGCGGCGCTGGGGAGCTTGTCTTTCGGGCCGGCACGAGAGTCCTCACTGTGATGCGCTGTCGCGGCGCTCCTGTCGTACTGCATTGGCCTAGATGATGGCCTGGCTGATGGCTCGGGCGATTGCCTGGATAAGGCATGAGAAGGCATCAGCCAAGGATCACCGGATACGAACAGGAGTGCCGCCTTGTATAGGCGGCACTTATACGCGACGCAGCGAATGACATCAACGCTCAGCCCGGTAGAGCCGGCCGTGAGGTCGCAACGGATCCTGACCAGCGTCGCATCGGATCCTGATCGAGGCGTTGCTGGTCCTGATTGACGCGCCGCCGATATCAGTCGGTGTCGCGCTCGGCAATTCGCGCATGCCAGGCGGCAATGCTCTCTTCGGGATACTCGGCGTGATGAGCATCACGCGCTTCGTGCGCGACTTCCACCCAGTTGGCCTTGCTGTCGAGCATGATGTGGACATGTTCCGGCGGCACGGGCAGCGGGGTGTCGATCGCCCCCGCCTGAGGGTGAATCAGCTCCGGCCAGCGGGCATCGTAGAGCCACAGCGCACTGCCGCAGCGCTTGCAGAAGTGGCGTTCCGCCGGACTTTCGACTCCGTCGGTCACCGCGTGATAGATGGAGAGATTGTCCCGGCCTTCCACCTTCAGGGTGTTGGCATCGCCCGCCAGATTGATCGCGTAGCCACCGCTGCCCGCCGTCTTGCGACAGATCGAGCAATAGCAGCGCTGATACGGATAGGGGTGCGGCGATTCGAGCTGGAATGTGACGGCCTTGCAGTGGCAGGAACCTTCAAGCTGCATGAGGAATCTCCCTTGTGATGCATGAATGAGGACGCTGGCGCTGACTGGCCATGCATCGCCCGAAGGGCAATGTTACTCCATCCGGGCGCAAGGCGGCGGGCCGCCATTCATCACTTGCCACGATCCATCCATCACTAGCCACGATCCATCCATCTCTTGCCACGGGCCAGCAATCGCTATCCGTGCCGCGCGTGAGTCTCACTGCGGCAGGGCGTAGACATAGGCCTCGAGTTCACGATTGTCATCGAGAATGACGGTGGTGACGGTGCGCTGATAGATGGGGCCCTCGAAGTCATCGAGGGCATCCCAATGCTCGGGCAATTGCGCCGAGGAGAACACGTGGCCGCGTATCACCTGGCCCGTGTTGTCGACGACCAGCCCCGGGAAGTTGTGTTCATCGCCGTGATCGGTGTTTTCCAGTCGGCCGCGTAGATAGGCCGAGCTCCATTCGCCGTCGATATTGGCGATGACATGTTCGTTGAGGCCGCCGGGGCCCAGTGGACCGTAGATGAAGAGATGTTCCATGCGTCTGCCTGTCGGGTTGGGGAAGGGGGATGATCCGCGAGGGAAAGACGGCCGTACCGGCACCGCCTTCATTGACGCTGACGTTAGCCAATGATGATGAAGGTTGAGTGGCGAGGTTCAACCCCTTGTTGACGTGGAGCACTCAACGCAACGCCCACAAACCAGATTGCCCCCACTGGGCAGGCCAGTGAGGGCAATGGTCAAGCGGGGGAGCGGAGCAGGTCAGGCGCGTTTCACGCCCCCGCCTTCACATGCTCAGACGCGGCTGTCGAAACCGCCGGCCGGCTCTTCGCCGATCACGTCCGGATCGAAGGGCTTGCGCGCGAAGACGCGACGCAGTGCCGGTTCGAAGTGCTCCAGCGGCGGGGTCGGGTAGTCGGGATCGAAGGCCGCCTGATCATAACGCTCGCAGAAATCCACGCACTTCTGATACCAGGGGTGGTCCTTGTAGATCTCGCGCTCGTTGCGGTCCTCGCCGTAGAAGTGACCGTAGTAGAACTTCTGGAACAGGCCATGGTGATGGATGATCCAGGTCACTTCGGCACGTACGTACGGGCGAATGATGGCGGCGGCCAGCTGCGAGTGATTGTAGGGCGCCAGCTCATCGCCGAGATCATGCAGCAGAGTGGCGACGACCAGGTCGTCATCGGCGCCATCGGCTTCGGCGCGCGCCGCCGACTGCAGAGAATGCTCCAGACGGCTGACCTTGTAGCCGCTCAGGCCATCATCGAGCTTGCGCAGGGCAAGCTTGAGGCGCTCCACCAGCCCTTCATTGAACTGGTCTTCAAGACGCTCGAGCAACGCATAGTCTTCTGCGGTGCCGTCCTTCATCTGAGTGAATGAAACCTGATCCATTACGCCATTTCCTCACGGTTTTCTTGTTGTGCCTGCTGCTGACGCTGACGCATCAGGGTAGTGGCGAAGCGCTCACGCGGGCCATCGCTATCCATGTAGCAGCCCTGCAGGTGGCGGTGCCCCTCATTGGTGTCGAACGCCGTACGGCCATGCAGCACGCGGGTGTTGTCGAACATCATCAGCTCTCCGGATTCGAGTTGGAAGCGAATCTCGTTGGCCGGGTTCTGGAACAGCTGCCCCAGACGCTGGCGCGCCTGATGGTAGCGGCGAGTGTTTTCCAGCGACATGTGCGGCAGGTGATCGAGGCGCGGGCTGTAGTTGACGCCGATGGGCTCACCATCGGAATTCTCGCGAATCACGCAGCGACGGGTGGTCAGCTCGGTACCGGCATCCAGGAAGCGGAAGCCGACCGGCGTGGTGCGCAGCAGTTCATAGCCTTCCGGCATCTCGGCCTTGAGCTGCTTGAGCGCATTGAGGCTGTCGACCAGCGTGGACAGGCCGCCGGTGGTCTCGTTGACCAGGCAGTGCAGCATCTGGATGCCCGGCACCGGATCACGATACGGGTTGTCGGTGTGCGGCCCGAGCGCCACGCTGCGGTAGGCCAGGTCATTGCCCGTCGGACGCGAGTACACCTCGAAGTAGCTGCCGAAGTTGGTGTCCTTCACGTAGCCGAAGTGACCGGCCACTTCCAGAATGCGCTCCGGATCGGTCGGTACGTTCTGCACGATGATGTAGCCAAAGCGCAGATAGGCCTTCAATGCCTTCTGGAAGTCCTCATTGTTGCCCATCTTCTCCCAGTCGACGCGCTGCGCCTGCTGATCGATGCTCGCATCCCAGCTCTCGGGCTTGGGGAACGGCGTGATGCCCTGCAGTTCATGCGCCAGCATGGTGAGGTCATACACCTCGCAATGCCCGTCACTGAAGGTGAATTCCACGTGCGTCTCATCGACCGGGCGCGCCGCGGTCAGCTCGAGGTTGACGTCGATGGCATGCGAATCGAACAGACGCTGGGTGGTCACCTCATCGAGCTGCTCCGGGTCCTGGGTGCGCTCGCGCAGCCACAGCGGGCTGACCGGCTCCAGGCCTTCGGCGGTGATCAGGTTCAGTGACAGCGGCGACTCGCTCAGGGTCAGCGGCAGCGCATCGGACAGGGCATTGGTCAGGGACATGCAGGCATCTCTCCATTAGCACGGTTGTATATCGTGGCCATTATGGGAGCGAGGCATGGGACCTAAGTAGGGGGTGAGTGTTATCGGAGGGTATGCATTTTTCTTATGGGGTGGATAGAACCCGAGAAAATGACCCGTGATGCGTACTGGTAAATTGATACAAGGATTCAGTGATGCTCACTTCGAGTAGTTGCAGGGCCTGAATTCAAGCAATAAGCGCAGCACCTGCGGTATCTAGGCCTCCTGAGTATTTTCCTAGAAACTTACTTCGGTCCAGAATTAATGTAATCCCCGTTATTTTATGTGCTTAATTAAATCAATCACTTGCTGTAGGGCAATAGGTGCGAAATCGCACTTTGTTGTCATATGGTAAGCCATTCTAGGGTTCGGCGTTCCTTGTCATTCAGCAAAATATGCCAATTTTATGAGTTAGGTCAAGAGGTTATGCTGGCTGCAGGAGGTGTGGGTCGAGCGCAGCGCGCTGACCGGAAATTTCCGTCTCTGAAGGAATGTCGAGTGGTGTGGTGCGAGGATAAGTGAGGTGACATCGTAACGCGGTGCCATGGCGAAAGGGAAGTAATTTGTGGTGTTAGATTATGGTGAGTGCCACGTTATTATATGATTTATTGTATTCACTATTTGTGGTGTGGAGATAAAGGGTGTTGACTGATTACGCCATATCGTGGCTTTGCATCCAGGAAGCCAAGCGGGTTGCGCTGCCTCTCTGGGCAGATATCCCCGATGGATAGCCCTACTCGTATGACCTTCACGAGCCGCTAACCGGCCGGGCCCGGTGTGGGGACATCATGGAATATGGCCAGTCGGGAAGGGATGCAGAGGTGTCTTCATGCGGCAGCAGGTGGCTGTCCTCAAAGGACATCGCCTCCTCCTGATGACGGGTGTGTCGTTCCGTGTTCGACCAAGAGAATACGAAAGAGGGCGCGACGATGGCCTGACAGCCTTTCACATACCGCGACCCGGGGCTGGCATGTCCACTGTGTCATCTGACGTGCCGGTAGCCGCAGCGTGATGTAGTCTTGAGAGAAATGAATACCCGAGATCAGTACCTGATCTGTATCGGAAAGGCGTCTCCCTGCTGCTAGCGCAGGTAAATGATAGGGTGGGAGAGTGCTGGGTGGCCGTCTGGGAGAGGGCAGCAACACATCGCTGTCTGATGTGTAGTCGAGATTTGGTGCTTGGCATATCGGTAGTGCACGAGACGAGCGCTGGACGGGGCTGCCGGCGAAGCTTGAGTACTGGATTCGCGAGTGCGGCTCCGGCAGGTCTTCCAGCATGCGTTTGGCAAAGGGGTCTTGGAGTATATAGAAATTACAAAGTGCATCATGGTGGTGCTGACGACGAGAGATTCGGCCCAATGCCTGTCAAAAGTACTGCTCGGTCTTGATATGGCTCAAATAACAACACACGCGAAGCCGCGGTAGGCCGACGCCTTCGCTGGCCATATTGACCGAGACGATCCATTGCGTCCGAGCCTGCTGAAAGCTCGCTAATCTCTTGTGGGCATCAGGTGACTGGCTGGCGGCTAGGCAGGTGAGATATACCTCTGCTGCTCTAGCAGAGGGCAATGGCGTTGGCATGGGCAATATCGGATGCGATAACCAATCCACATGCCTGTGGATCTTGCTCCCGCCATCGAGCTAGGCTGTCAGCGGCCAGCATCAGAAGATGCCTGTTAAGCTAGCGATGGCGTACCAGACTTGCATACGACACTTTGAGGTGCCGCATCAGTGCGGGAAGGTTTTGATAGCGCTATACCGTCGTGTGATAGGCGCTTGCTGACCTGGTTCGCAGCAGAATGTCGCGATTATCCAGCAGATGAATCGTTAGGGGGGCTGCACACTTGATCGTTGATGGCGTCTCGCAGCGAGTAGACGAAGCCTGGAACCTGGTGACGAGTAGGGCGGTGCGGAGCCTTGAGCGATAAGTATGTTTCGTGCTCATGGTAATGCAATAGCGGGAGACAACTACCATCTGTCCGTCACGATGTGCCGGAAAGCGCGAAGGTGAAACGAATGTGTCGCTCAAGGGGTGGCAGGGCTTTCCCCCATTGATTCAGTCCCGGGATATGCTCGCCATCGAGGCTGGTTTGGCTGGCGGCATATGACTTTCATCTCAAGCCATCAAGACTCGGCATCACTGACAAAGCGTCTTCAACTCCTCGAGTCGATATTGAAGCGCGTAATGGGTTACGCAGGTGCCCACGTCGTGGAGGTTTCCTCACAATGGGCGTCTCAGCACCTGTTCAAACTGTGTTCTTGCATGCTGAACGATCGCCGTTGTCTGGCCCAAGTAGAGAGCCTGATCGATGCTGCCAGAAGTATCAGCTCTTCAGCCAGAACCGCCGACACCAGCATTTTTCCGACCCCCCCCGGGATGGCTTGACATAGGAAGTGAGGGCGGTCCTCTCTCAATGTCTGCAGCGCGGTTTCGATGCATCGTGCCTGCCAGCCACGCGAGGGGGAGTTGCCCTTCAGTAGACGGTTTTGCGATCGACGTCTCATGTGTCGCCCTCCGTCGTAGGTTGTTCGGAGAGGGTTAGGAATGCCTTGTGATATGCCTTTGCCCAGATAGCCCTTACGGCAGCCTTTTCTCGACAATGATGAGTGGGTGGCACCATTTCGGCTTTTCGTTCAGCTGAAAGTCGAAACATTCGATCATGAGCTCGCTCACTTCTTAGGGTGATGAGTTGTTAACGTGCCAACTCCTTCAAGCTACGTTTTCCTCGTCGGTGAATTCAGGTTCGGTGGCTAGGGCTTGGGAGGAGATGGAGGGCATCTCGGTTTGGTAGCCTCAGGCAAGACTGGAATTCTGGCTCTCGAAGATGCCGGTGGCGTTGTCCATCAGTTCGCGTTTCCACTGGCTCACCATGGTTGGGTGGATCTCGAAGCGGGCCGCGATCTCCGACGTGGTCTGCCCCCCCCCTTTTTTTGGGGGGGGCGGCGAAGGCTATCTTGGCTTTGAACCCTCTGCTGTACTGTCGACGTTTCCTGCTCATGATCAAGCTCTCCTGGTCGGTCTGGTCAGAGCTTAGCGCCTAGTCCGAATTCCCGGATCCGCTTCACTGCCGCCGGGCAAGATTAGTATTCTCGAAGCTCTCTATCGCACAAGACGAGGCTCTGAATGGCTAGCGTGCACTTATTCTACAAATCTAGGTAAATATGGGCTCTTCGACGTTTCATGTGGATTTGGCTTCATCCAGCATGCGCCCCACGGGGCTGCCGATCAGGTAGATCATCGCAATGAAATTGCTTTCGTTTCGGTAGCCGCGAGCGCGAGATCTGGCAGCCTGAAAGAGGCCGTTCATGCCTTCCAGACGTGCGTTCGTCAGGCCTGAACACCAGCGCCTCACAACCTGGTCGGCATGTCGCTCCAACGTATTGAGTGCTTTTGCCATTGGCTTGAGGAGCGTGTGGCCGGCGACTGCCTCACGCATCACATTGAGGTAATTCGTGATGCGCCAACGAGCCCCGCGCGCTGTCGGTGCGCGACGAATCCACCTCAGCTTTTCCTTGATAATCCATGCATTCGCGGTAGCCCCTTGGTCAGCAACCAGCTCCCGGAGGGCGACCAGCTGCTTTTCCGTCAGGTTGTGGTTATCCATGCTTTTCAGCACTGCCCAGCGCAGGGCCTTGGGATGGGTTTTTTCTCGACGTTCCCGCTTACGCACTTCATCCAACGCCTTGGTGAACGTCTGCACGATATGGAACCAGTCAACCGTCACTCGAGCATCAGGAAGATGTTCAGCAGTGCCATTGAGGAAGGCCGGCGACATGTCACACACGACTTCAACCACATTGCCCGGGGCGCCGCCATGTGCCTCTAGAAAGGCGCTGAACGCCTTGATCGTCTCTTTGCCACGTCCTTGGACAGCAAAGATCACCGGCTCTTGTTGGCGTTGCATATCGAGAAATACGGTGACGTAACGTTGCCCTCGACGTGATGCCGTTTCGTCTACCCCGACATTGGCAACCTGAGAAAGATCCAGGTCTCCCAGCATACGGCCTACGTAATGATGCACGATGCGCCACAAACGCTTGTCAGTGACTTCCAATTGCCGAGAGACGGCGAGCACAGGCATCTCCCTGACCAACGACATGGCAGCCTGTTCAAACAACAGTGTGAAACCACTATCAGGGCGAGCCCAGGGCACCTCGACTCGCTTGACGCCGTGCTCTGGACACCGGGTGCGAGGGACGCGGGCATAGAGATAGCAATGATGCTGGAAGAAGTTCAGGTGTCGCCAGGACTTGTCGGCAAAGTCATGCGCCGGGCATGCCTTGCCGCATTCCGGGCAGGCATAAAGGCTCCCCCGGTCGGCTTCCACGTAAAGCTCGAGACGATGCGGAGATGACGTGGTATCCAGATGCTGGTCCTTGAGTTTCCAAGGCGCTTGCAAGCCCAAGCCAAGGGTCAGGACCTGAGTACCATCCATGTCAATTCTCCAGTCTGTTCGGGGCCCATATCCTGGACCATTCCAGGGCACTAATTCCACACCTGGCGTCGAAGAGCCTAAATATGATTGCTGAAGTGTGATTTTTTGTGCATCATTAAGTATTTGAAAAAATATTTAATATTGTGTTGATTTTCAGTAGAAAATTTGAGGCCTTGTATCAAACTACCCTTTTGGGTCGGGGTGGTTTGCTTGCTGCAATACAAACTAAGGTCGCGTCAGTCAATTAGAACGATACCTCGCAGGTGAGTATGAACAAGATATTTAAAGTCATCTGGAACAGCACTCTTGGCCGCCTGGTAGTTACGTCGGAGGCGGCTCACTCTAAGGGTAAGCCAAGTGGGCAGCGGCTCCAGGTGGTGCCAGCGGAAGCTGTGAAAGTCTTACCTGCAGGTATCTTGCGCCCCTTGGTCGTGGCGATAGGACTGGTCGGTAGTGGGGTGAGTGCTATGGCTACCGCAGAGGACGCCACTTTCGACAACCTGACGATCAACGACGACGCTATTCTTGGCGCCCTAGAGGTGAGTAGAGCCGCTACTATCACTGGGTCGCTCACCGTCGGTGGCGAGGATGTTGCCACAGTCAGTGATATTGCCGGTATCGGTAACAATGCGTCAGCCATCACTAGCCTGGATGGGCGCGTTACCACCAATGAAACTGATATTGCGGGCTTAGATAGTCGCGTTGCCACAAATGAAGCTGATACTGCAGGCCTGGATGCCGATCTTGGCAATCTCGACACCCGAGTCGGTGACAATGAATCGGCCATCACGGGCCTCGATGGTCGCGTTGCCACCAATGAAACTGATATTGCGGGCCTGGATGTCGATCTTGGCGATCTCGACACCCGAGTCGGTGACAATAAGTCGGCCATCACTGGCCTCGATGGTCGCGTTGCTACTAATGAAACTGATATAGCGGGCCTGGATACCGATCTTGGCAATCTCGACACCCGAGTCGGTGACAATGAGTCGGCCATCACGGGCCTCGATGGTCGCGTTGCCTCTAATGAAACTGATATTGCGGGCCTGGATGTCGATCTTGGCAATCTCGACACCCAAGTCGGTGACAATGAGTCGGCCATCACGGCCCTCGATGGTCGCGTTGCCACTAATGAAACTGATATAGCGGGCCTGGATACCGATCTTGGCAATCTCGACACCCGAGTCGGTGACAATGAAACCGACATCATTACAATCAACGATTCTCTGACCAATCTGGGTGTCGATGAGAACTCCCCAGGCGTCAAATATTTTCGTGCGAATTCTGACGATATTGATGCTCAGGCTAACGGCTCTGAGTCTGTCGCCATTGGCCCCAGCAGCGTCGCTGGCGGCACCAACAGCTTAGCCGCAGGATTGGGTGCCACGACTAGCAGCTTGGCAGACAACGGCATTGCCCTGGGCAACCAGGCCCGTGCCGAGGCGGGCAACACCTTGGCGGTGGGGAACCAGGCCAACGCGGCCTTGGAGTCCGGAACGGCCATTGGCAACCAAGCGCAGGCGAAGGCCGAAAACTCGATTGCCTTAGGCAAGCAAACTCTAGCCCTGGGTGAGAATGCCACTTCCATTGGTACGACTGGCGATCCCATCACGATTCTGGATTTGGCTGTTGATGGCGCCGACTTGACGTCGATCAATGGCGTACCGGTGACGGCAATCGGCACGCCGCTCAACCCCGATGGGACCTACAACCCCACCGGTTCAGACCAGATTACCGAAATTGCCGGTGTGGCGGTGGACGAAGACGGCGTTAATCAGTTTATCAGTGCGTTGAAGGCCGGCGCCAATCTTGCCTCGGGCAAGAACAGTGTGTCGCTTGGCGTCGGCACCATCGCAGCCGGTGACTCCAGCGTTGCCATCGGAGATAGGGCCAGCGCGTCAAGTAATGCGGTTGGCATCGGCCGCAATGCGACCGCCACAGGTGGCGCCGTCAGCATTGGCCCCGGCGCCACTGCGAGCGGTGCCAACAGCTTCGCCGGCGGCAATAATGCCACCGCGAGCGGTGCCAACAGCTTCGCCGCAGGCGCTGGGGCGCAAGCAGGTGGTGCGGTTAGCATTGCTTTAGGTAAAGATGCCGTGGCGGCCGCTACAAACAATATTTCGATCGGTGAGGAAGCAGGCGTTGGTACAAATGCTGTTACAGCCGACGATCAGGTAAATAATATCGCCATCGGCGCCCAGGCTGGTCAGAACGTTGCCGGCCAACGTAATGTGGCAATGGGAAGCAGGGCGGGCAATGCTGCCGATGGGAACGACAACATTTCCTTTGGCTCCGGGGCTGGTAACAGCCTGGAAGGTGACAGTAATATCAGCATTGGTTTGAATGCTAACAACGCTGATGGGGGAGGGAAGAATCGCGCTGTGGGCATCGGCGAGGATGCCTCGGCGGGTACCGATGGCGTTGCCATCGGTCACGAGGCTGTCGCTTCCGGCACCAACGGTCTTGCATTGGGTAGTGGTGCAGCAACGAGTGGTGCAGGCGTGGCCTTGGGTGAAAACGCTGAGGCAGCCACCGGCTATGTTGCCTTGGGCTCTGGCACCCAGGCCTTACAAAGTGATGTTAATGGAAGTAGCTATCTGACCAATCGTGCGTTCTCGGGCAGCGCCGTTTCTGTGGGGAATAGCGAGACAGGCCTGACGCGGCGTATCGTTAATGTGGAGGATGGCGCACAGGACACTGATGCGGTAAACGTACGGCAGCTACAGTATGCAGTGAATAATATCGACCTGACGGATCCTGACTTCGCCGATGGCGTGATCCTGGATCTGCAGGACCAGATCGATCAGAACTTGCTGTCTTATGTCAGTATCGAGGATGGCGGCACCGACAGGAACAACAAAGATAACAGTGGGGCGCTAGGCGTCAGGTCATTAGCGATTGGTCCGGATGCCTCTACCAGTAATGGGGCCGACGATGCGACAGCGATTGGCTCCAGTGTATCGGCGGAAGGGGCTTCCTCGGTTGTTCTGGGCCACGATGTCCAGGCGCTAAACGATAATTCGGTCGTCATCGGCAGCCAACAGACCGAAGCGCGCGACGAAAGCGGCGTGGCCATTGGCGCGGACTCGCAAAGCCGTGGCACAAACTCGATCGTTATTGGTACCCGCTCTGAGTCGGACGACCAGGATGGTACTAATGTCCAAAACTCCATCGTCATCGGTACGGACTCCCAGTCGACAGCGCGCGAAGGGATCGTTATCGGCAGAGATTCCCTCGTAAATGCCGAAAGAGCTATGGCACAGGGTGATAATGCCGAGGCAACGGCGGATGACGCCATGGCTGTCGGTACAGGCTCCCGGGCGAGTGGTGTCAGCGCCCAGGCCAGCGGCACCCGTGCCAGCGCCAGTGGCGCCAACGCTCAGGCCAGCGGCACCGATGCCAACGCCAGTGGCGTCGACACTCAGGCTAGCGGTACCAGAGCTCAGGCGAGCGGTTCTAATGCTCAGGCCAGTGGCACCGATGCCCGCGCCAGCGGTACCGATGCTCAGGCCAGCGGTACCAGGGCTTCCGCGAGTGGATCCAATGCCATCGCATCAGGTACGGATGCGCGTGGATATGCCAGCGACGGTATCGCCATGGGCACTGGAGCCCAGGCAGGCTTCGATGATCCCAATAACCTCGACCCTTTGCGCAACTCTGGAGGTATCGCGATTGGCAATGAGACCCGTGCGGACGAAGAGCATGCGCTGGCGCTCGGCGTCGAGGCCCAGGCTCGCGCCCAGTCCGCCACGGCGATCGGCGATGGGGCCGAAGCCTCGGACACCGCCCAGGGCGGCCTAGCCGTCGGGGCCGGCGCAGGGGTCACCGCGCAGAACGCCGCCGCCTTCGGCCAGAGCGCCAAAGCGGAGGGCATCGAGGCCCTGGCCATGGGCTCCGGGGCGCGCGCCGAGGCCCAGTCCGCCACGGCGATCGGCGCTGGAGCCCTGGCCAACCACCAGGGCTCGGTGGCCCTGGGGAGCAACGCGGTCACAGCGGCGCCAGTCTCCACTGATGAAATGACGGTCGACAAGAATACCTACGACTTCGCGGGCACCTCTCCTGTAGCGACTGTTAGCGTGGGGGGCTTGGGTGAAGAGCGTACTCTTACTAACGTCGCCGCCGGACGCGTCAGCGCTGCCAGTACCGACGCCGTCAACGGCAGTCAGCTTTATGGCACCAACCAGGCAGTCGATGCACTGGCCGACAACTTGGACACTGCCGGCGGTTCTGTGGCCGCCGTGATGGGTGGCAACGCTGCCTATGATCCGCAGACCCACCAGGTCACGATGAACAATGTGGGTGGCACCGGCGAAGATACCCTCAACGATGCCATCGAGTATGCCGCTCAGGGCTGGGATGTCACCGCCAACAATGATGCCGGTGCCAATGTCGCGCCCGGCGACTCGGTGGATTTCAGCAGCACCGACAGCAATATCGCCATCAGCCGCGCGGGCACCGACCTGGTGTTCAACCTCGCGGAGGATATCGGCGTCGACGGAAGCGTCAGCGTCGGTAGCGATACCGTTGTCGATGGTGACAGCGTCACGACCAACAACCTGACGGTTGGTGGTGATACCTTCGTCGTGGCCGGGGATACTGTCACCTATGACGGTAATGAAATCGCGACCCAGGCCGACGGTCTGAGCTTTGCCGGTAACACCGGGGGTGCCATCGATAAGACGCTGGGAGACACCACCCCGTTGACGGTTTCCGGTGGGCTGGCGTTGGGCGAGGCTTCCAGTGGCGCCAACCTGCGCGTGGATAGCGACGGCAATCAGCTCAACCTGGTAATGGCGCGCAACCTAACCGAGCTGGACAGTGTCACCACCGGCAATAGCGTGCTCGACACCGGCGGCCTCACCGTCAACGATGGCACTAACAGCACCGAGTACGGCACCGCCGGCATGACCATTACCGGTGGCCCTAGCGTGACCTCCGGTGGCATCGATGCCGGTGATCAGGTTATTGCCAGCGTGGCCGACGGAGATGTGAACGCCACCAGCAGCGATGCCATCAACGGCAGCCAGCTGCAGGCGGCAGGCGACAGTCTGGCCAGCAACGTGCTGGGTGGTGATGCTGCCTATGCCGACAACGACTTCACCATGAGTGACGTGGGTGGTACCGGCGAGAACACCATCGACGAGGCGATCGCCTCGGCCAATACCGCCGCCAATGCCGGCTGGGACATCAGTGCCCAGGGCAGCAACTCGACCAATGTGGGGCCGAACGACAGCGTCGATCTGAATAACAGTGATGGCAATATCGTGGTCAGCAAGACCGCCACCGATAACGATGTCACCTTCGATCTGGCCGCCAATCTCACAGCCGACAGCGTGACCACCGGTAACAGTGTGCTCGATACCGATGGGCTGACCGTCGACGACGGTGCCGGCAATGTCACCGAGGTGACGACCGCGGGCATCAGTGTCAGCGATGGCACCGACAGCACCGCCTACGGCGCCGACGGCATGACCATTGCGGGCGGGCCGAGCGTGACCTCCGGCGGCATCGATGCGGCCGGCAACACGGTCACCGGCGTGGCCGATGGCGCCATCAACAGCACCAGTAGTGAAGCCATCAACGGCAGCCAGCTGCAGGCGGCAGGCGACAGCCTGGCCAGCAACGTGCTGGGCGGTAATGCCGACTACACCGGCAACGATTTCACCATGAGTGATGTGGGCGGTACCGGTGAGAACACTATCGACGAGGCGATCGCCTCGGCCAACACTGCCGCCAATGCCGGCTGGGACATCAGTGCCCAGGGCAGCAACTCGACCAATGTGGGGCCGAACGACAGTGTCGATCTGAATAACAGTGATGGCAATATCGTGGTCAGCAAGACCGCCACCGATAACGATGTCACCTTCGATCTGGCCGCCAACCTCACAGCCGACAGCGTGACCACCGGTAACAGTGTGCTCGATACCGATGGGCTGACCGTCGACGACGGTGCCGGCAATGTCACCGAGGTGACGACCGCGGGCATTAGTGTCAGCGATGGCACCGACAGCACCGAGTATGGCGCCGATGGCATGGCCATTGCCGGTGGCCCGAGCGTCACCAGTGGCGGTATTGATGCGGCCGGCAACACGATCACCGGCGTGGCCGATGGCGCCATCAACAGCACCAGCAGTGATGCTATCAACGGCAGCCAGCTGCAGGCGGCGGGCGACAGCCTGGCCAGCAACGTGCTGGGCGGTAATGCCGACTACACCGGCAACGACTTCACCATGAGTGACGTGGGCGGTACCGGCGAGAACACCATCGACGAGGCGATCGCCTCGGCCAATACCGCCGCCAATGCCGGCTGGGACATCAGTGCCCAGGGCAGCAACTCGACCAATGTGGGGCCGAACGACAGCGTCGATCTGAACAACAGTGATGGCAATATCGAGGTCAGCAAGACGATCACCGATAACGACGTTACCTTTGATCTGGCCGATGACATCGACGTCGCCAGCGTGACCGCCGACGACGGCGCTGGCAATGTCACCGCGGTGACCGCGACCGGCACCAGCGTTACCGATGGCACCGCAAGCACCGCCTACGGAGCCGCCGGCATGACCATTGCCGGTGGCCCTAGCGTGACCTCCGGTGGCATCGATGCCGGTGATCAGGTTATTGCCAACGTGGCCGATGGCGACATCAACGCCTCCAGCGGCGATGCCATCAACGGCAGCCAGCTGCAGGCGGCAGGCGGCAGTCTGGCCAGCAGCGTGCTGGGTGGTGATGCTGCCTATGACGACAACGACTTCACCATGAGTGACGTGGGCGGTACCGGCGAGAACACTATCGACGAGGCGATCGCTTCGGCCAACACCGCCGCCAATGCCGGCTGGAACGTGGCTGACACCAACGGAAACAGCCACAACATCGGCCCGAACGGCAAGGTGACCTTCGACGGCGACAGCAACGTCACGGTGACCGAGTCTGGTGCTGACGATGATGCCAAGGTCCAGGTCGCGCTGAATGACGACATTACGGTCGATAGTGTGGCAGCCGATAGCGTGACCACCGGCAACAGCACGCTCGACACCAATGGGCTGACCGTCGATGACGGCGCCGGCAATGTCACCGAGGTGGCCGCGACCGGCACCAGCGTTACCGATGGCATCAACAGCACCGCCTACGGCGCCGACGGCATGACCATTGCGGGCGGGCCGAGCGTGACCTCCGGCGGCATCGATGCGGCCGGCAACACGATCACCGGCGTAGCCGATGGCGCCATCAACAGCACCAGCAGTGAAGCCATCAACGGCAGCCAGCTGCAGGCGGCAGGCGACAGTCTGGCCAGCAGCGTGCTGGGTGGTGATGCTGCCTATGCCGACAACGACTTCACCATGAGTGATGTGGGCGGTACCGGTGAGAACACTATCGACGAGGCGATCGCCTCGGCCAACACTGCCGCCAATGCCGGCTGGGACATCAGTGCCCAGGGCAGCAACTCGACCAATGTGGGGCCGAACGACAGCGTCGATCTGAATAACAGTGATGGCAATATCGTGGTCAGCAAGACCGCCACCGTTAACGATGTCACCTTCGATCTGGCCGCCAACCTCACAGCCGACAGCGTGACCACCGGTAATAGTGTGCTCGATACCGATGGGCTGACCGTCGACGACGGTGCCGGCAATGTCGCCGAGGTGACGACTGCGGGCACCAGTGTCAGCGATGGCACCGACAGCACCGGCTACGGCGCCGACGGCATGACCATTGCGGGCGGGCCGAGCGTGACCTCCGGCGGCATCGATGCGGCCGGCAACACGGTCACCGGCGTGGGCGATGGCGCCATCAACAGCACCAGCAGTGATGCCATCAACGGCAGCCAGCTGCAGGCGGCAGGCGACAGTCTGGCCAGCAACGTGCTGGGTGGTGATGCTGCTTATGCCGACAACGACTTCACCATGAGTGACGTGGGCGGTACCGGCGAGAACACCATCGACGAGGCGATCGCCTCGGCCAATACCGCCGCCAATGCCGGCTGGGACATCAGTGCCCAGGGCAGCAACTCGACCAATGTGGGGCCGAACGACAGCGTCGATCTGAACAACAGTGATGGCAATATCGTGGTCAGCAAGACCGCCACTGATAACGATGTCACCTTCGATCTTGCCGCCAACCTCACAGCCGACAGTGTGACCACCGGTAACAGTGTGCTCGATACCGATGGGCTGACCGTCGACGACGGTGCCGGCAATGGCACCGACAGCACCGCCTACGGCGCCGACGGCATGACCATTGCGAGCGGACCGAGCGTGACCTCCGGCGGCATCGATGCGGCCGGCAACACGATCACCGGCGTAGCCGATGGCGCCATCAACAGCACCAGCAGTGAAGCCATCAACGGCAGCCAGCTGCAGGCGGCAGGCGACAGTCTGGCCAGCAGCGTGCTGGGTGGTGATGCTGCCTATGCCGACAACGACTTCACCATGAGTGACGTGGGCGGTACCGGCGAGAACACTATCGACGAGGCGATCGCTTCGGCCAACACCGCCGCCAATGCCGGCTGGAACGTGGCTGACACCAACGGAAACAGCCACAACATCGGCCCGAACGGCAAGGTGACCTTCGACGGCGACAGCAACGTCACGGTGACCGAGTCTGGTGCTGACGATGATGCCAAGGTCCAGGTCGCGCTGAATGACGACATTACGGTCGATAGTGTGGCAGCCGATAGCGTGACCACCGGCAACAGCACGCTCGACACCAATGGGCTGACCGTCGATGACGGCGCCGGCAATGTCACCGAGGTGGCCGCGACCGGCACCAGCGTTACCGATGGCATCAACAGCACCGCCTACGGCGCCGACGGCATGACCATTGCGGGCGGGCCGAGCGTGACCTCCGGCGGCATCGATGCGGCCGGCAACACGATCACCGGCGTAGCCGATGGCGCCATCAACAGCACCAGCAGTGAAGCCATCAACGGCAGCCAGCTGCAGGCGGCAGGCGACAGTCTGGCCAGCAGCGTGCTGGGTGGTGATGCTGCCTATGCCGACAACGACTTCACCATGAGTGACGTGGGCGGTACCGGCGAGAACACTATCGACGAGGCGATCGCTTCGGCCAACACCGCCGCCAATGCCGGCTGGAACGTGGCTGACACCAACGGAAACAGCCACAACATCGGCCCGAACGGCAAGGTGACCTTCGACGGCGACAGCAACGTCACGGTGACCGAGTCTGGTGCTGACGATGATGCCAAGGTCCAGGTCGCGCTGAATGACGACATTACGGTCGATAGTGTGGCAGCCGATAGCGTGACCACCGGCAACAGCACGCTCGACACCAATGGGCTGACCGTCGATGACGGCGCCGGCAATGTCACCGAGGTGGCCGCGACCGGCACCAGCGTTACCGATGGCATCAACAGCACCGCCTACGGCGCCGACGGCATGACCATTGCGGGCGGGCCGAGCGTGACCTCCGGCGGCATCGATGCGGCCGGCAACACGATCACCGGCGTAGCCGATGGCGCCATCAACAGCGCCAGCAGCGATGCTATCAACGGCAGCCAGCTGCAGGCGGCGGGCGACAGTCTGGCCAGCAACGTGCTGGGTGGTAATGCCGACTACACCGGCAACAACTTCACCATGAGTGACGTGGGCGGTACCGGCGAGAGCACCATCGATGACGCCATTCGCTCGGCCAACACCGCCGCCAATGCCGGCTGGAACGTGGCTGACACCAACGGAAACAGCCACAACATCGGCCCGAACGGCAAGGTGACCTTCGACGGCGACAGCAACGTCACGGTGACCGAGTCTGGTGCTGACGATGATGCCAAGGTCCAGGTCGCGCTGAATGACGACATTACGGTCGATAGTGTGGCAGCCGATAGCGTGACCACCGGCAACAGCACGCTCGACACCAATGGGCTGACCGTCGACGACGGCGCCGGCAATGTCACCGAGGTGGCCGCGACCGGCACCAGCGTTACCGATGGCATCAACAGCACCGCCTACGGTGCCGAGGGCATGGCCATTGCGGGCGGGCCGAGCGTGACCTCCGGCGGCATCAATGCGGCCGGCAACACGATCACCGGCGTGGCCGATGGCGCCATCAACAGCATCAGCAGCGATGCTATCAACGGCAGCCAGCTGCAGGCGGCGGGCGACAGCCTGGCCAGCAACGTGCTGGGCGGTAATGCTGCTTATGCCGACAACGACTTCACCATGAGTGATGTGGGCGGTACCGGTGAGAACACTATCGACGAGGCGATCGCCTCGGCCAACACTGCCGCCAATGCCGGCTGGGACATCAGTGCCCAGGGCAGCAACTCGACCAATGTGGGGCCGAACGACAGCGTCGATCTGAATAACAGTGATGGCAATATCGTGGTCAGCAAGACCGCCACCGATAACGATGTCACCTTCGATCTGGCCGCCAACCTCACAGCCGACAGCGTGACCACCGGTAACAGTGTGCTCGATACCGATGGGCTGACCGTCGACGACGGTGCCGGCAATGTCGCCGAGGTGACGACCGCGGGCACCAGTGTCAGCGATGGCACCGACAGCACCGGCTACGGCGCCGACGGCATGACCATTGCGGGCGGGCCGAGCGTGACCTCCGGCGGCATCGATGCGGCCGGCAACACGATCACCGGCGTAGCCGATGGCGCCATCAACAGCACCAGCAGTGAAGCCATCAACGGCAGCCAGCTGCAGGCGGCAGGCGACAGTCTGGCCAGCAGCGTGCTGGGTGGTGATGCTGCCTATGCCGACAACGACTTCACCATGAGTGATGTGGGCGGTACCGGTGAGAACACTATCGACGAGGCGATCGCCTCGGCCAACACTGCCGCCAATGCCGGCTGGGACATCAGTGCCCAGGGCAGCAACTCGACCAATGTGGGGCCGAACGACAGCGTCGATCTGAATAACAGTGATGGCAATATCGTGGTCAGCAAGACCGCCACCGATAACGATGTCACCTTCGATCTGGCCGCCAACCTCACAGCCGACAGTGTGACCACCGGTAACAGTGTGCTCGATACCGATGGGCTGACCGTCGACGACGGTGCCGGCAATGTCACCGAGGTGTCGACCGCGGGCATCAGTGTCAGCGATGGCACCGACAGCACCGAGTATGGCGCCGATGGCATGGCCATTGCCGGTGGCCCGAGCGTCACCAGTGGCGGTATTGATGCGGCCGGCAACACGGTCACCGGCGTGGCCGATGGCGCCATCAACAGCACCAGCAGTGATGCCATCAACGGCAGCCAGCTGCAGGCGGCAGGCGACAGTCTGGCCAGCAACGTGCTGGGTGGTGATGCTGCTTATGCCGACAACGACTTCACCATGAGTGACGTGGGCGGTACCGGCGAGAACACCATCGACGAGGCGATCGCCTCGGCCAATACCGCCGCCAATGCCGGCTGGGACATCAGTGCCCAGGGCAGCAACTCGACCAATGTGGGGCCGAACGACAGCGTCGATCTGAACAACAGTGATGGCAATATCGTGGTCAGCAAGACCGCCACCGATAACGATGTCACCTTCGATCTTGCCGCCAACCTCACAGCCGACAGTGTGACCACCGGTAACAGTGTGCTCGATACCGATGGGCTGACCGTCGACGACGGTGCCGGCAATATCACCGAGGTGACAACCGCTGGTACCCGCGTCGCCAATGGCACCAACACCACCGAGTACGGCGCCGACGGCATGACCATTGCCGGTGGCCCGAGCGTTACCACCGGCGGTATCGATACGGCTGGCAACAAGGTCACCAACGTGGCCGATGGCGACATCAACGCCTCCAGCGGCGATGCCATCAACGGCAGCCAGCTGCAGGCGGCGGGTGACAGCCTGGCCAGCAACGTGCTGGGCGGCAATGCCGATTACACCGGTAACGACTTCACCATGAGTGACGTGGGCGGCACCGGTGAAGACACCATCGATGACGCCATCAAGTCAGCCAACACCGCCGCCAATGCCGGCTGGAACGTGGCCGACACCAACGGCAACAGCCACAACATCGGCCCCAACGGCAAGGTGACCTTCGACGGCGACAGCAACGTCACGGTGACCGAGTCTGGTGCTGACGATGATGCCAAGGTCCAGGTCGCGCTGAACGACGATATTACCGTCGACAGCGTCACCACCGGCAACAGCACGCTGGACAACGATGGCCTGACCGTCGACGACGGTGCCGGTAATGTCACCGCGGTGACCGCGACCGGCACCAGCGTTACCGATGGCATCAACAGCACCGCCTACGGCGCCGACGGCATGACCATTGCGGGCGGGCCGAGCGTGACCTCCGGCGGCATCGATGCGGCCGGCAACACGATCACCGGCGTAGCCGATGGCGCCATCAACAGCGCCAGCAGCGATGCCATCAACGGCAGCCAGCTGCAGGCGGCGGGCGACAGTCTGGCCAGCAACGTGCTGGGTGGTAATGCCGACTACACCGGCAACAACTTCACCATGAGTGACGTGGGCGGTACCGGCGAGAGCACCATCGATGACGCCATTCGCTCGGCCAACACCGCCGCCAATGCCGGCTGGAACGTGGCTGACACCAACGGAAACAGCCACAACATCGGCCCGAACGGCAAGGTGACCTTCGACGGCGACAGCAACGTCACGGTGACCGAGTCTGGTGCTGACGATGATGCCAAGGTCCAGGTCGCGCTGAATGACGACATTACGGTCGATAGTGTGGCAGCCGATAGCGTGACCACCGGCAACAGCACGCTCGACACCAATGGGCTGACCGTCGATGACGGCGCCGGCAATGTCACCGAGGTGGCCGCGACCGGCACCAGCGTTACCGATGGCATCAACAGCACCGCCTACGGCGCCGACGGCATGACCATTGCGGGCGGGCCGAGCGTGACCTCCGGCGGCATCGATGCGGCCGGCAACACGATCACCGGCGTAGCCGATGGCGCCATCAACAGCACCAGCAGTGAAGCCATCAACGGCAGCCAGCTGCAGGCGGCAGGCGACAGTCTGGCCAGCAGCGTGCTGGGTGGTGATGCTGCCTATGCCGACAACGACTTCACCATGAGTGACGTGGGCGGTACCGGCGAGAACACTATCGACGAGGCGATCGCTTCGGCCAACACCGCCGCCAATGCCGGCTGGAACGTGGCTGACACCAACGGAAACAGCCACAACATCGGCCCGAACGGCAAGGTGACCTTCGACGGCGACAGCAACGTCACGGTGACCGAGTCTGGTGCTGACGATGATGCCAAGGTCCAGGTCGCGCTGAATGACGACATTACGGTCGATAGTGTGGCAGCCGATAGCGTGACCACCGGCAACAGCACGCTCGACACCAATGGGCTGACCGTCGATGACGGCGCCGGCAATGTCACCGAGGTGGCCGCGACCGGCACCAGCGTTACCGATGGCATCAACAGCACCGCCTACGGCGCCGACGGCATGACCATTGCGGGCGGGCCGAGCGTGACCTCCGGCGGCATCGATGCGGCCGGCAACACGATCACCGGCGTAGCCGATGGCGCCATCAACAGCGCCAGCGGCGATGCCATCAACGGCAGCCAGCTGCAGGCGGCGGGTGACAGCCTGGCCAGCAACGTGCTGGGCGGCAATGCCGATTACACCGGCAACGACTTCACCATGAGTGACGTGGGCGGCACCGGTGAAGACACCATCGATGACGCCATCAAGTCAGCCAACACCGCAGCCAATGCCGGCTGGAACGTGGCCGACACCAACGGCAACATCCACAACATCGGCCCCAACGGCAAGGTGACCTTCGACGGCGACAGCAACGTCACTGTCACCGAGTCTGGTGCTGATGATGACGCCAAGGTCCAGGTCGCGCTGAACGACGATATTGCCGTCGACAGCGTCACCACCGGCAACAGCACGCTCGACACCGATGGCCTGATCGTCGATGACGGCATCAATAGCACCGAGTACGGCGCTGACGGCATGACTATTGCCGGTGGCCCGAGCGTTACTACCGGCGGCATCGATGCGGCCGGCAACACGGTCACCGGTGTGGCCGATGGCGCCATCAACAGCACCAGCAGTGATGCCATCAACGGCAGCCAGCTGCAGGCGGCGGGTGACAGCCTGGCCAGCAACGTGCTGGGCGGTGATGCCGCTTACACCGGCAACGACTTCAGCATGAGTGATGTGGGCGGTACCGGCGAGAGCACCATCGATGACGCCATCCGCTCGGCCAACACCGCCGCCAATGCCGGCTGGAACGTGGCCGACACCAACGGCAACAGCCACAACATCGGCCCCAACGGCAAGGTGACCTTCGACGGCGACAGCAACGTCACTGTCACCGAGTCTGGTGCTGATGATGACGCCAAGGTCCAGGTCGCGCTGAACGACGATATTGCCGTCGATAGCGTCACCACCGGCAACAGCATGCTCGACACCGATGGGCTGACCGTCGACGACGGCGCCGGCAATGTCACCGAGGTGACTGCGACCGGCACCAGCGTTACCGATGGCATCAACAGCACCGCCTACGGTGCCGAGGGCATGACCATTGCGGGCGGGCCGAGCGTCACTACCGGTGGCATCGATGCGGCCGGCAACACGGTCACCGGTGTGGCCGATGGCGCCATCAACAGCACCAGCAGCGATGCCATCAACGGCAGCCAGCTGCAGGCGGCGGGCGACAGCCTGGCCAGCAACGTGCTGGGCGGTAATGCCAACTACACCGGCAACGACTTCAGCATGAGTGATGTGGGCGGTACCGGCGAGAGCACCATCGATGACGCCATCCGCTCGGCCAACACCGCCGCCAATGCCGGTTGGAACGTGGCCGACATCAACGGCAACAGCCACAACATCGGTCCCAACGGCCAGGTGACCTTTGACGGCGACAGCAATGTCACTGTCACCGAGTCTGGCGCTGACGATGACGCCAAGGTCCAGGTCGCGCTGAACGACGACATTGCCGTCGACAGCATCACTACCGGCAACAGCACGCTCGATACCGATGGACTGACCCTCGATGACGGTACCCACTCCACCAAGGTAAGCGCAGGCAGTATCAACGTAGCCGGTGGTGGCAACAGCATCACCATGGATGGTGGGGCCGGTGATATCACAGGTCTGGCTAACATCGATTTGGACGGTAACGACTTCGCCCAAGCGGGTCGTGCAGCTACTGAGGAGCAGCTAGACCTGGTCAACCAGACCGCCAGTGCCGGCTGGAATCTGAGCGGCTCCGATGCCAATCAGGTGAACATCGGACCGAACGGCGCAGTGGACTTCCAGGGCGACAGCAACCTCAGCGTGGTGCAGAGCGGTCAGGATGATAACGGGAAGATTGATATCACACTGAATCCTGACTTGGACGTAGACAGCGTCACCGCAGGAGATACCTCGCTCGATACTGAGGGCTTGGTGGTAAATGACAGCACTGCGAATCCGACGGCCACCACCTCGGTAGAAGCGGGCACGATCACGCTGGCGGCTAACCCGACCACTGGCTCGGCCAACGAGATCGTAATCGATGCCAACAGCGGTACCGTCGGTGGATTGACCAATACGACTTTCGATCCGGATAACTTCACCAGTGGTCAGGCGGCTACAGAAGACCAGTTAGGTCAGGTCTATACAGTAGCCAACGCTGGTTGGAGCGTGTCGGTGGATGGTGAGGGGGCCCAGTCAGACGGTAGCAACAATGTCGGTCCCGGTGAGGTAGTGGACTTCACCAGCGAGGACGGCAATGTCGTTATCAACCGCGACGGCACCAATCTGGCATTCAATCTAGCTGATAGCATCACGCTGGGTGATGGCGAAACCGCTATCAACGTGGATGGCGAGAAGGGTGAGATTGGTGTCGGCGATACCCTCGTGAATGGAGGCGGTGTCAGCGTTGGCGATGATGTGACTCTGGGCGATACGGGGCTCGAGATCGCTGGTGGGCCGAGCGTCACGGCGGGCGGTATCAACGCGGGGGGAAGCAAGATCACCGGTGTGGCCGCGGGTAATGTCAGCGAGATCAGCAGCGATGCCATCAACGGTAGCCAGCTATATGACGTACAGCAGATCGCTAACGCCGGCTGGAACCTGACCGGCTCCGGCGCCGATGAGGTGAATATCGGGCCGGAGGGGGCGGTGGACTTCCAGGGTGATAACAACATCAGTGTGGCACAGATCGGTACCGACAATGCGGGCGTGATTCAGGTGGCTTTGAACGACACTCTTACTCTGGGCGAAGGCGACAGTGTCATTACGGTAGACGGCACTGAGGGAAGTATTGCCACCGGTGACACCATCATGAACGGCGACGGTGTGCGCGTTGGGGATAATGTGGTCTTGGACGAAAGTGGTCTGGTCATTACTGGTGGGCCGAGCGTGACCGTTAGCGGTATCAATGCTGGTGGCATACAGATCACTAACGTAGGTAGTGGCCTAGGGGGGCAGTCGCTGGATCAGATCAGCGGTGATGACCTGATGAATGCCGTGAATGTGGGGGACCTCCAGCAGGTGGCCGGTGATATCGGAGATGATGTGGCGGCAGCCAAGACCGAGGTCACGGAGGGCAAGAATATCTCTGTCATCGAGTCGACCGGTAGTGACGGCCAGACCATCTATGAAGTTGCTACCGCTGACGAGGTGGAGTTCGACAAGATGGATATTGGCTCTGTCACCATCGACAAAGACAATGTCGATAGAGATGGCAATACCATCATTGCCGGCGTTGGCAGAGGAGAAGTCAGTGCTGACAGCACGGATGTCGTGAATGGCAGCCAGCTGTACGATGTCAAGGAAGAGGTTGGAGACATCAATAACTCTTTGGATGGCGGTATGGACTTCGCAGCCGATGAAGGTGATGCGGTGAACCGCAAGCTGGGCGATACCGTCGCCATCACCGGCGATAACAACATTACGACACGGACCTCCGACGATGGGGTGCAGGTGACTCTGAATCAGGAGTTAAATGTCGATAGTGTGGCTGCCGGAAGGACCACGGTCAGTGACCGGGGTGTGACGATCGAAGGTGGCCCCAGCATGACGGTCGATGGTATCGACGGTGGAGGTAAACGGATCACCAACGTGGCGCCAGGGGTCGAAGCTGGCGATGCCGTAAACGTTGGTCAGATGCAAGAACTCAATCGGCACTACGCTCAAGAGTTTAACAACGTCCACAGACGCATCAACGAAGTGGAAAAGAGTGCGAATGCAGGTACAGCAAGTGCCCTTGCAGCGAGTACTGTTCCCCAAGCTTGGATATCCGGCAAAAGCATGGTGGGTGTAGGTGCTGGTACCTACGGAGGTGAGTCTGCCATTTCGATTGGTGTATCACGCCTCTCTGATAATGGGCGATTCATTATCCAGGGTAAGGTGACGGGGGATTCTCAGAGCAACTTCGGTGCTGGCATTGGTGCTGGCTGGCATTGGTAAGGAGGCGATTGTGAGTGTATCGAGACTACCTGTACTGCTTAAGATGGCCTCTGGGGCTGTCAGTGTCGCGAGCCTGGTAATTATCGCGGGCTGTGCCAGCTCGCAGAATAACTATCGCACCGATATTCGAGATGCGGGGGATGGCTTCCCAGCATTGGACAGCAACTGGCATGATGGTGGTATTTTCGTCGATCCGCAGAGGATTCTGCGCATCAATCAGGGACAGTCCAAGGATCAAGTGCGACAGCTGCTAGGTAACCCGCATTTTAGTGAGGGATTCTTTGGTGTTCGAGAGTGGAACTATGTCTTCAACCTGTATACACCTGAAAAGAGTGGAGACTACATCACCTGTCAGTATCAGGTGGAATTCGATGAAGTTATGGCCCTAGAGGCCACTCGCTGGCGTGATACGCAGTGCTCGGCGTTGTTGGTGCCTCTTGAGCAGAAGGAAGATCAGACTCTGATACTTTCTGGTGATGTGCTGTTCGATTTCGACAGTGATCGGTTGACCTTGGAAGGGCGCCGCGCACTGGCGCAGGTAGCTCGGTCAGCGATTAGCGAGTTTGAGTCTCCTCGCATGTTGGTAGAAGGCTATACGGATCATTTCGGTAGCGCAGCGTATAACGAGAAGCTCTCTCAGTCGCGAGCCGATAACGTGGCAGGCTACCTCTCCACACACGGGATCAGCCGTGGTGATATCCGTGCCATCGGGCACGGGGAGGCCGAGCCCGTGGTGACTTGTCCGGGAATCGTGGCTGAGCAGAGCGTGACGGAGTGCCTAAGCCCTAATAGGCGTGTGGAGATCACGATTAGTGGATCGGTGGGTGGGTGAGCCCAGTGGCAGATAAAAATGACAGAGAATTACTAGGATAGAACAATGAGCGAGCGACGTACTAGTCAGCTGAACAGTATGTATATCGAGTCGCATGGCGAAAAAGAAGCCGTGGTTTCTAATAAGCAAGAGCGAGGTTATAAGTCATCGGTCACTATCGATGGGGTCACTTATACTTTGGAGAGCTTGGGAGACCAGGGGCATGAACAGCTGCAGAATCTCCGGGTTACCGACCAAGAAATTCGTCGGTTGGAGGACCAGCTAGCGATCATGCAGACTGCTCGCAATACCTATGCTCGGATACTAAGTGATATGGTTAAGAACGTGGCACCACAGGCGTGATTCGATAACAATGAGCGCCAATTGAACTGTTGCATGCTGCATTATCTTCTGACACATGCAGCATGCTTCTGACGCGACGCGTTTTCTTTCGTTCTGTTAACCATGGCTATTGATTCATGAGAGCAAAGTTCTTCCTAGGAATGGTGCTGCTGGCCGCTAGCACGCTGGCATATGCTGATTACGGTGCTGGTTTGGCTGAGTTTCGACAGAGAAACTTCGCTTCGGCGGCGTATGAGTGGAGAAAAGCCGCAGAACAGGGCGAGGGACGATCACAGTTTGCGTTAGGCCAGTTGTTTGAGAATGGAACCGGCGTTCGGAAAAGCCTGAGCAAGGCCTATAAGTGGTATCGGCTTTCGGCTGGTAATGATGTGCTCGATGCTCAAGTAAAGCTTGCCGAATTGTATTTGAGTGGGAAAGTTGATGGGCGTGACGCAGCGGATGCCGTGGAGTGGCTGGAGCGTGCTGCACAGTCCGGGCATGCCGGTGCTCAGTTCCAGTTAGGGTTAATGTATCTAGAAGGTTTTGGCGTCGAGGAGGATGCGGTCGTAGCGGCACGCTGGTTTAAGCAGGCGGCTGATCAGGGGCATATTCGAGCTCAGAACAATATCGGTAGCCTCTACGAAAATGGGCGCGGAGTCGAGCAGGATTTTTCTCGTGCCTTCGATTACTTCAGTCAGGCGGCTAGGCAGGGTGATGCTATGGCACAGAATAATCTGGGGGCCCTCTATGCCCGGGGGCGTGGTGTAGAAGCTAATCAGGCTTGGGCGGTATTTTGGTTTGCCACTGCATCGCGCAATGGAAATGATATGGCTAAGACGAATATTCAGCCCAGCTTATCGAGACTCCAGAATAAGAAGATCGCTGGAGCACGTGTGAACATTCGATCAGCCCCTGGAACTGATAATACTAGGCTAGCGCAGCTGGCTCGAGGAGCTGATGTGTATGTTTTGGGAGAAAGCGAGGGCTGGAGTCAAATTTATTTTGAGGAAGAGGGTGAGCCTGCCTTGGGCTGGGTAGCCACGCGATTGATTTACTAAGCAATGAAAATAACTAGCTATTCAGGTGGCTGTTGCTGAGATATTGCTAACCACCTGATTTTTCTGTGCTCCTCGACTCCGCAAGGGGTAGCGTCATCATGTTGGAAGGGCAACGTCCCCTCTCTATTGCTGTACAGTAAGACAGTGTCAGAGGGGGCGAAGGAGCGAGGCAATAGCGCTCCTGACAAAAAAGGGCGACACACGGCTTCCCCGGTCAAAGGAAAGTACTGACACGGAGCGGCCCCATCAAGGGCTGGGCGATGCTATACCTGATGAAGTGTACTTCTCTCAATCACTGACCCAGGCGGCCTGACGCCGATGATGACCTGATCCGAGCTTAGGCGACCCGTCAGGTGGTCCAAAGGATGGGGTCCACTTCAGATAGAGGTTGATCCCTCCGAGCATTCCGAAGCCAAGCAGGCCTTGGTTGACTGGATCATCGCCCGTTTCGATGTTCCTGAGCCTGTCATGGAGGTAGCACCAGATAGGTCATGCTGAAATGAGGCGGCTGCATTAGGGCCGCTGAGAGAAGCGTTTGGCAAGGGGCGTTGCCTTATTGCAGCATATCGCCGTTGAGCTTTTGGCTCTCACCAAGTAAGTATCACCACTTCCGACTATTTATTGGGCATCGAGATGGGGCTATCCCTGCGCCTGAGTATTCTGTTCTGAAAGGATCAGGCGTAGGGGGCTTACGACATGCCACTTCGTGGTTGGATAGGGGGGGGCATTTTCTGCGGAAAGGCTCTACTTCCATGGCACGATAGAAGTAGCTGGCTCAGGGGGTGAGGGAGCGAGGCAATAGCGCTTCTGACAGAAAGAAAGAGCAACACACGGCTTTCCCGGTCACAGGGAAGCGCTGACACTGAGGGGCGGGTGCTACAGTCGACGATCTGGAGTGAAATCTACCTCTTCGGCATTCTGGGCCAGCGCCAGAAAATCGGGGTGCTCTGGATTAACGAGGTAGTTCGTTTCTCGGGGCGCGACCACACTCGGAACCGCCAGAACTAGGCTCGACTGTCCCTCAAGCCAGTCGTCACCGATCTCGGCTGTGGAAGGTGGCGCCGGCTCAGCTCGCCAATCTGCTGGCAGAACGTCCTCCGGGAGCTGCATTAGCACCTCTTGTCGGAATGTCACCTCCAGGAGCGCATACTCCTTCAGCAGTTGGTTGTCTTCCAGATGAACCATCACCTCGAGCATGGCCAATGACTCTGTGCTCGCGAGGTACACACAGGCCTTACCTTTGCTGTTCCAGCGCCCGCCGTACAGCCGAGCCCCTTCCCCATCAAAGGCTGTCTTTAGCCACTTCCGCTTAACGAGCCGATAACCGCGCACCACAGTCATGCAAAGACGCCATGCTCAAGCCGGCCGATCAGATCTAGAACGGCTTCAGCGCCAGCAGTGGTAGCCACCATCTCGACCGGTCGACGGCCCCCCAGCCCACGCACGGGGCTGAGCAACCATTCTTTCGCCTTCGCCTTGTCGCCTTCGAACAAGTCCATCGCGCTCTTGTACACCTCAGCGAAACGGTAAAGCCGATCGCCCTCGGCAGGTTTGAAGTAGCCAGTATCGGCACGACGCTTCAGGGTTGCCGGAGGAATGACCACATACCGTGCCAGCTCCTTGCTCTCAAGCCCGGAGGCCTCGGTGAGCTTGGTATAGACTTTGTACGAGATGCCGGCACTCAGCGCTTCATGCAGTTTGGCTCCACGCGAGGGGAGACCCAGAGCCCTCCAGAAGTCGTCCTTCCGAGCGGTTGGTTTTGGGCGATACTCTTTGATAGCGGCTTGCATAGCTCTCTCCCGTGACTTCATCTGATACCTCTTCAGGGTATCAGATGATTCATTTGACAGCATCTCGTATCGTTTATCGGCTTCCTGAGGTAGTACTGGCCATAGGCCAAAACCTGAACAGACATCAGACAGAAGAACACGAACGCCGCCACCAGCCTCGCCGACGCGATATCGACAAGGGTGCCCGGGCGGATATCAATCTTGTTGTTGGTCATCACCCTGTCATTGCTTCCTGAAGTGTGACGCTATCAATCACAGGCTAGCGGGTTTATGGAGAAGGGGTTGGGCGAGGTTCGGGTGTTTATGATTTACTCGCTCCTAGAATGCCCGCGCGCTTCACGATCTCGGGCACGAAGGCCTCCTGACGATGCGCCATGATATGCACGCCGCTCACGCCTTCGATCTCACGTAATTGCTGGATCAATTCGATGCAGATATCCCGGCCCTCCGCCTTCTGATCCCTGGCCCCTTCCAAGCGCTTGAGTACGTCATCCGGGATATGCACGCCGGGAACATGGCGGCGCATCCACTCGGCGGTGCGTGCCGAGGCCAGCGGGCCGACGCCGGGCAGGATGAAGCATTTCTCCAACAGCCCCAGATCACGGGCACGATGCATGAAGTCCTGAAAGCGCGGCAGGTCGAAGCAGTATTGTGTCTGGATGAACTGGGCGCCGGCGGCAATCTTCTTGGCCAGACGATGAGGGCGAAACGCGAAGGGCGGGGCGAAGGGGTTGGCGGCGGCGCCCAGAAATACCTGGGGCGCTGAGGTCAGTGTTCGCCCGCTGGCGAAGACGTGCTTGTCACGCAGCCCGGCGACGATTTCCAGCAGTGATAGAGAGTCGAGATCGAACACCGGCTTGGCCTCGGGGTGATCCCCGACCTGCACGCCATCCCCGGTCAGACACAGCAGGTTGCGGATGCCCAGCGCCGTAGCCCCCAGTACATCGCCCTGGATGGCGATGCGGTTTCTGTCACGACACGAGATCTGCATCACCGTCTCATGGCCTTCGCGGGCCAGCAGGGCACACATCGCCACGCTCGACATATGGCAGTTGGCGCCCGAGCCATCGGTGGCGTTCATGGCATCCACATGGCCGGCAAACAGCTGCGCGCGCGCATGCACTTCCTGTGGATCGGCCGAGTCGGGCGGTGCCAGCTCGGCGGTGACGGCAAACTGACCGCTGCGAAGTACTCGCTCCAGGCGACCGACGTTGCCAGCGTCCTCGGCAGGTGGCAGTTGGGTGTTGTCGGGGATAGTGAGTCTGGAAGTCATTTCAGGCTCTCTCGGCGTTCAGCGGCTTGCCGGGCCACGCGCAACCAAGATGAGGAGCCCTGCAGGCGATGGTCCACCGGCAACTGCACGATCTGGATCGCATCGCTGTCCTTCATCCGCTGGCTGCCTTCCCAGGCTTCCACCCACACGCAGCGCGTGTCCGGTTCGACTTCACAGTTGCCATTCTGCATGACACCGCCGCAGGGGCCGTTGCGCAGGTGCTTGGGGCAGTTCATTGAGCAGGACATGCCGGTCGAACTCAGAATGCACTGGCCACACATCTGACAGTCAAACAGCAAGCCCTTGCAGGCTTGCTCCAGTCTGGCGACGGGCTTCTCGGCGCGTGCGTAACCGACGGACTTCCACAGCGGCTGCAGTTTGATGATCACCGGCTCGACGGCCTGATAGGTGAGCTCCAGCAGTCGCGCGTGACGTGCGGCCCACAGACGAATCGAATACACGCATGCCTCCTGTCAAAGCCTGGCGGGGGTAACGCCCTGGGCGTTTCGGAGCGCTATCTTCGCATGGCCGCCACCCGGGACGACATCCCGTGGGCGACAGCGTCACTATCGAAAGGCGCAGGCCAAGGCGCAGGCGACGGGCCATGAAAGAGTCATTGTTCGACGGCGAGGCTTTCAATGATGAAGCTTTCCATGGCCTGCGTCGCCGATGACAAGCTGGCGCCTTAGCGGCGGATCAGGCCTACTTCGCGACTGTCCCGCGGTTCGGCGAGTTAGATGGACCGCAGGCGTTCATTTTCCTGCGGAAACGCCAGGCGGGGCAGCGCCGTGCCCCCATTCCGGCGACCAGCGTGGCTGTCAACGAAATCATGTTGGAGATATGAAGGGCATGCATCTCGAGCAGTGACTCGGCCACCGTGCCCTCCGGCTGTCGAACCGTCGGCGATGACGAAGGCTTGCTGCCGCTTGGTCATGTGGAAATCGAGCTTCATCGCTCGCCGAGCCATGTCAACGATGCGTTGAGTGACTTCTGCGATTACCTGGAAGCCATCGTCACCGGCAAGCGTCACCGGCAAGCGTCACCGGCAAGGGCAAGCGTGAGGAAGTCGAGGCATTGGAGGCATGTCCTCAAGGAAACCCTCAGACTATCGCTGATACAGGTGCCGCGTCAGTGCGTGAGGCAGCGATTGCTGATTGAGTAATAGTGACATTGCTTCGAACAGGTTGGACTGGCGAGCCTATAGCATTTTCTGGAACACGATCTTGCTGGCCTCAGGCGTGCCAGCATCTTCATATGCGCAGACCTGATAGCCCGCCGAGACAAGCAATTTGAGCATGGCGGGATATCGTTTCATTGATTTGACCCGGATACGTTGGTAACCCTGCTCACGTGCCCAGCGTTCCTGTGCCTCTCGTAGGCGAGTGGCTATCCCTGTCTGGCGGTGATCAGGCAGTACGCCATCCAGCCAGCTGTAAAACTCTTCTGAATTCAGCGCATACCCAGCCTTGTAGGCAATCGGCAGCTGTTGTCGATAGGCCACAAGAATCAGGCTGCAGGAAGGCGCAGAGCCATTCAGCAGTCGGCTTGCCACACGCCCCAGGGTGGCCCTTTCGGTGAACTCCGGGATACGTGCATTGAGGTACACGATATCGGTAGGCGTGCCCGGGCGGATGTCGATCTCGTTCATGGTGCTCCGGCTGTGCATGTTATCTAAAGGCTCGCTGGTCCCGTCACGCTCAACCAATGGACCCTGTAGTGTCCAGCGGAGGTTGCGGCATGTATGGCCTACGCGCCCCCAGAATGCCCACGCGCTGGATGATCTCGGGCACGAAGGCCTCCTGGCGATGCGCCATGATATGCACGCCGCTAACGCCCTCAATCTCACGCAATGGCTGGATCATCTCGATGCAGGTGTCCCGGCCCTCCACCGTCTGATCCATGGTCCCCTTCCGTCTCGACGGCCTGATAGGTGAGCTCCAGCAGTCGCGCGTGACGTGCGGCCCACAGACGAATCGAATACACGCATGCCTCCTGTCAAAACCTGACGGGGGTAACGCCCTGGGCGTTTCAAAGCGCTATCTTCGCACGGCCGCCACCCGGGCCGACATCCCGTGGGCGACAGGGTCACCATCGAATGGCGCAGGCCACGGCTCGGGCGGCGGGACATGAAGGGCTCATTGTCCGGCGCCGAGGCTTTCTATGATGAAGCTCTCCATGGCCTGCGCCGCCGGCGACAAGCTGGCGCCCTTGCGGCGAATCAGGCCCACTTCGCGACTGACTCGCGGTTCAGCGAGCTCAATGAATCGCAGGCGCTCATATTCCTGCGGAAACGCCAGGCGGGGCAGCGTCGTGACCCCCATCCCGGCGACCAGCGTGGCTGTCAGCGAAATCATGTTGGAAATATACAAGGCATGCATTTCGAGCAGTGACTTGGCCGCCGTGCCCTGCAACAGCCGCGAGGTGCCATTGCCGATCAGGGATTCTGTCTCCAGTGCTTGCCATGTCAGAGTCTGGCGCTCGGCCAGGGGGTGATCGTCACGGCAGACCACGCCGACTTCGTCATGAAACAACGGATGAAAGAGCAATTCTTCCTCCAACCCCCACAGGCTGGTGATGCCGATGTCGACCTGACCGCTGATGACCTGCTCGCGAACGAAATCGGCGTTGCCATCGTGGAGGCCGACCTTTATTCCCGGATAGCGACTGACGAACTCGGAGAGCAGTTTCGGCATCAGTCGGCTGGCCACTGACGGCACTACTGCCATGTCCAGTTGGCCTGCCTCCTTGGCGGCGCGCGCCTGTAGTTCCCGGCTCAGACGATCATGCTGATTGATCAGCTCCCGAAAGCGCGGCACGCAGTAGCTGCCATAGGGGGTCAGGGTCGCCTTGGCACCCTTCTCGAACAACGCCTCCCCCAGGCGGTTTTCCAGCTCGCGGATGGCCATCGACAGGGCCGGCTGGGTGCGATGCAGATAACGAGAAGCAGCGTGAAAACCGCCGTGATCCACCACTGCCAAGACATAGCGCAGCGGCGTGATCTTCAGCTCTGCGACCATCGCGTCGATCCTCTTCAGAGTGGTAAGGGAAATTTATCATAGGGTATTTATTATTGATTATCTTTATCCCTCTGGTCCTCCTAATCTGTTGTCACCGCGTTCAAGGAGGTTCACATGTCACACCACACCACTACCGCCACTCACGACGCTGTTCACGATCTCTACATCGATGGTCAGTGGGTCGCAGGTCAGGGCAGCATCGCCAATCTCAATCCGTCCGATACCCGCGATGTCATCGGCCATTATGCGCAGGCCAGTGTCGATAAGGTTGCCGATGCCATCCAGGCGGCCAAGCGTGGCCAGGCACAATGGGCCCAGTCAGGTCTCGAGCAACGTTATTCCGTGTTGATGGCCATCGGCGATGAGCTGATCGCCCGCAAGACGGAGCTGGGTGAGCTGCTGGCGCGTGAAGAGGGCAAGACCCTGGCGGAGGGAGTGGGTGAGGTTCATCGCTCCGGGCAGTTCTTCCATTACTACGGTGCCGAAGTCTTGCGCCAGATTGATGAGCGCGCAGACTCGGTGCGTCCTGGCGTTGAGGTCGAGGTCCGTCGGGAGCCCGTTGGTGTCGTCGGTGTGATCAGCCCCTGGAATTTCCCGATGGCGACAGCGGTCTGGAAGATTGCGCCTGCGCTGGCCTTCGGCAACGCGGTCGTCTTCAAGCCGGCCAATCTGGTCCCTGCGAGCGCATGGGCGCTGACCGAAATCATTCATCGCCAGTCACTCCCGGCAGGCACTTTCAATTTGGTGATGGGCCCGGGCAGCAGCATCGGGGATGAACTGATCTCCAGCCCCGACATTCATGCCCTGTCCTTCACCGGCTCTCTGGAAGTGGGTCGTCGAGTGGCGGCGGCCACTGCTGCCAATCTGGTCAAGTGCCAGCTGGAAATGGGCTCCAAGAACGCCCTGATCATCGCCGATGATGCCGACATGGAGCTGGCCGTCGAGGCAGCCTTCAATGGTGCCTACTCAGGCACCGGCCAGAAATGCACGGCATCTTCGCGGCTGATCGTGATGGAATCGGTCCATGACGAGTTCGTGGAAAAGCTGACTCAGCGCCTGTCTCAGGTCCGCGTCGGTCACGCGTTGGAAGAGGGCGTGCACATGGGGCCGGCCGTCGATGCCAAGCAGCTCGAGTCCAACCTGTCCTGGGTGCAGCGCGCCCAGCAAGAGGGGGCAACGCTGGTCTGTGGCGGCGAGCGTGTGGAGTGCGCCACCGACGGCTACTTCATGAGCCCGGCGCTGCTGGTAAATACCACCAACGACATGGCCATCAATCGCGAGGAGATCTTCGGTCCGATCGCCTGCGTCATCAAGGTGAGCGACGCAGAAGAGGCCATCGATGTGCTCAATGACACACACTTCGGGCTCACGGCGGGCATCATCACCAACTCCCTGAAACTGGCCAGCAGCTTCAAGGCGCGTGCCGAGACCGGCTGCGTGATGGTCAATCTGCCGACGGCGGGGACGGATTACCACGTGCCCTTCGGTGGTCGCAAGGCTTCAAGCTTCGGGCCTCGTGAGCAGGGGCGATACGCGCGCGAGTTCTACACCGTCGTGAAGACCTGCTACATCAAGGCGTGAGGAGGCCCCATGTCAAAGACAATGCTGACGATCGATGGCCTGCAGTATTCCAACTGGTCACGCGAGATATTCGAGCAGATGCGAGAAGGGGGGCTGGACGCCGTACACGCCACTCTCGTGTACCACGAGACGACGCGAGAGACCTTGTCGCGTCTTGGCGAGTGGAATCGACGTTTCGAGGCCTGGCCTGATCTGATCATGCCCGTGCATGTGCCGCAGGATATCGCGGTTGCGCAAGCCAGCGGTCGTGTCGGCATCATTCTGGGGGCGCAGAACTGCTCGCCCATCGAGGACGATATCGACATGGTCGAGGTGATGCGTGACCTCGGATTGATGATCATGCAGCTGACCTACAACAACCAGAGTCTGCTGGCCTGCGGGTGTTATGAGGCACAAGACAGCGGGATCACTCGCTTCGGACGTCAGGTGATCCGTGAGATGAATCGCGTCGGCATGGTCATCGACATGTCGCACAGCGCAGAGCGCTCCACGCTCGAGGCGATCGAGATATCCGAGCGCCCTGTGATCATTTCCCACGCCAACCCGGAAAGCTTCCATCCGGCAAGGCGCAACAAGTCCGACAAGGTGCTCAAGGCCATCGCGGAGAGTGATGGGCTGCTGGGGTTCTCGGCGTATCCCTTCCATCTGCGCAATGGCTCCGACTGCACTCTGACCGAGTACTGCGAAATGATCGCCAGAACCGCAGACCTGATGGGCATCGAACACCTGGGAATCGGCACCGACCTGTGTCAGAACCAGCCGGTGTCCATTCTTGAGTGGATGCGCAATGGTCGCTGGTCCAAGGACATGGACTACGGCGAAGGCAGTGCCAGCAACGCTGACTGGCCGCGTCCATTGTCCTGGCTGCGAGACAGTCGTGACTTCCCCAACCTGATTGCCGGTTTGCGCAAGGTAGGCATGTCCGAGGACGAAGTGGCCGGCATCATGGGCAAGAACTGGGTCGCACTCCTCGAGCGCGCCGCGACCCGTCAGGAGACCACGCCTGCCTGATCGCCGTAACGCTATGCCATGGCACCTGTGCCGAGCCAGGAATCCTCAGGGTATCGCTCGGCAACCAACAACCATAATAAATGCCTGCCAATGACGAGAGCTCGTCAGAGGAATGCCACATGACTTCATCTCGCAAGACCACGACGGCTGCCACGTCGGATGCGTTACCGGAAGGTCAGTACCGCTTTGGCGACCCTGTCGTACTGACCTGCAGCATCGGCTTCATTCTGCTGTTCGTCGGCCTGTCCCTGTTTGATCTTGAGGGGGTCGCGCAAGCCATCAGTGCCGGCTTTGCCTGGACTGCCAGAACACTGGGCAGCTACTTCCAGATTCTGTTGCTGCTCACCTTCTTCATTGCTTTGGGGCTGACCGCGACGCCCGCGGCCAGTGCCCGTATCGGTGGCACGCGAACGCCTGAGCTATCCACCTTCAAGTGGGTGTCGATCATCATGTGCACCTTGCTGGCGGGAGGCGGAGTCTTCTTCGCTGCCGGCGAACCGGTGTACCACTTCCTGGTGACGCCGCCTGCCTTTGATACCGAGCCGGGCACTGCGAGCGCCATTGCGCCTGCACTGGCGCAATCCTTCATGCACTGGGGCTTTCTTGCCTGGGCCATCCTGGGCAGCCTGACTGCCATCGTGCTGGCGCATGCCCATTACGACAAGGGCCAGCCCCTGCAGCCGAGAACGCTGCTGTATCCCGTCTTCGGCGAGAAGATCATGAAGGGCAAGCTGGGGGGCGTGGTGGATGCCATGTGCGTCATCGCCGTGGTGGCGGGAACGGTGGGCCCCATCGGTTTTCTGGCCACCCAGGTTAGTTTCGGCCTGCATGAACTCTTTGGCGTGACCAATGACTATTCGACGCAGCTGAGCGTGCTGGTAGTGCTTGGGGTGATCTATGTCACTTCGGCCGTGACTGGCATCGACAAGGGCATCCAGATCATGTCGCGCTTCAACGTCTTCCTGGCGCTGGGTGTGGCGGCGGTGATCTTCGTCTTCGGGCCGACCCTGTTCATGGTCAATGCCTTCACTCAGGGCTTTGGCGAGTATCTGAGCTCGTTCTTCACCATGTCGACCATGACGGCACAGAGCGCTCCAGACTGGTGGATGCAGTGGTGGACCGTGTTCTTCTTTGCCTGGTTCCTCGGCTATGGCCCGCTGATGGCGATCTTCGTGGCGCGCATTTCCAAGGGCAGAACCATCCGCCAGATGATCCTGACCGTTGCCGTACTGGCGCCCCTGGCGACCGCTGTCTGGTTCACGCTACTGGGCGGGGCGGGCATCTTCTATCAGTTCACCGGCGTGATCGACCTCACCGAAGCGCTCAACAACTTCCAGTTCGATGTCGCGACCCTCACCGTGGCGCAGGCATTGCCGGGCGGAACCGCAATGGCAGCTGCCATCCTGACGCTGACCACCATCTTCGTCGCCACCACTGGTGACTCGATGAGCTACGCGATCGCCGTCGTCAGTGCCGGACACGATGATCCAAGCCCGCTGGTGCGTGCCTTCTGGGGCATCAGCATGGCGTTGATGGCTGCGATACTCCTCTATATGGGCGCCGGCCAGATCAGTGCACTTCAGCAGTTCATCGTCATCACGGCCATCCCTGTCTCGCTGGTACTGTTGCCCTCATTGTGGACAGGACCCCAATCAGCCTTCGCGATGGCACGTGCGCAGGGAATCACCAGCCAGCGGTCAGCCATGCCGGCCCCGGAACACGAAGGAGAGCGTTGATATGTCGCGCAATCACCAGGGCGCACGCCTCTCATCCACCGAGCAGCGGCTTCGGCTGCGGGCACCGGACGATGTGATGCAGCTGGAGCGCCTCGGCAGCCTGCATGCTAGTCGTCTGAGTTTCGTGAGAAGTCTGGTGCGCCAGATGGCACATGAAAAATGGAAGATCACCACGACCCGCTTCGAACTGGATGCTCTCGGTCACGGTGTGGCGATCTACTGCCTGCAGACGCCCAGCAAGCGCTATCACGGCGTCATATTTTCCCAGGCGCTTGAGGATTCCGCACGCTCTGACCGCGTCATCGCCGAGGCATGGGATGTCACCTTCGGTGTCGTGGAGGGTGATGTGGATGATGCGCTTCTCGAGCAGATGGCGGCCAATGTGCCGTTGCAGGAGGCCGGACGCCAGCATCCCAGACTGCTGGTCCTGTCGCGTGCCAATCGCAGCTTGCGTAACTTCGCAAGCTTCCTGAAGGCTCTGAGTGCAGGCCAGCAACCTGATCCTGAGTGGCTGACCCGGGTCGGCTATCTGTATCGGACCACGGCCGTCTACGGCAATGGCAAGTTCGGCATCGCGGATTATGATCGCCTCAAGGACAACGCGGATTTCCATCGCCCCTTTTCTGCCCAGATGCTGGGCGTCTACCTGCTGCGTCATTTCTCGATCCAGCAGATAGAGCACATGGCCCATGCCCAGGCCCCCGAGACCGCCGCACCTCTGGCAACCCCATTGAAGCGTTATCTGGGCATTGGCAACTCCACTGGCCTCGGAATGGCGCCGTTCCTGATCAATCATCCCCAGCTGGTACAGCGCTGGGTGGAAAGCCGAGAACTGGCGCTTGCCGAAGTGACGGCACAGGTGCCGGGAGAGCAGGAGCGTTCACGTCTGCTGGCTCTCCTCAAGCGCGCCGAGACCCATCTTCGCCAGACGGTCACGGATGATCACGAGCAGACCTTGCGCAACCAGGCCACGGTGGCGTCCTTGCCTGAGCTGATGACCTGGCTCGAGCTTGTGCCGCTGTCGCCGGAGCTCTGGCAGGAGTTGATCGACTGGAGCCACCAGCAGCATGGGCTCGAAGCCCAGGAGCTGGTGAATACCCTCTTGCTGGAACTGTACCCGAGCATCGTCGACCGCTATGAGGACCTGATGGCGGTGGAGGAAAGTCTGGAGCTGACCCCGGACATGCCACTGGTTCACCTCAAGCAGGTGATCGAAACGCACTACGACTGGGCGTTGCGCTTCGATTTTTCACTTCCCGAGAATCGTCACTGGTTCTGGTATCGCTCGGTCGAGAAGGAGGAGCCTCGTCTGGGGGTCCGCGACAGGGAGGCGGGCGCCGACAAGGAAATGAAACTGGCGATTGCCCCGCGCGTCGCGGATACCCATGCGGCGATCAGTCAGTACCTGGAAGACCACCCTCGTGCCTTGGTGGTGGAATTCCTCATCCATTGCCCACGTCACAAGGATATCGTGCGCCGCATCCAGAGCATGGCCAACACCAGCTTTGGCGAGATACGCGCCAACCTGTGGGCGCGGGACATGAAGCCCATGCACCTGTTGCGGACCAAGCTCTCGTTCTTCGGTGCCAGC
Organism: Cobetia amphilecti; assembly: GCF_020217465.1. Classification (GTDB taxonomy): domain Bacteria; phylum Pseudomonadota; class Gammaproteobacteria; order Pseudomonadales; family Halomonadaceae; genus Cobetia; species Cobetia amphilecti. The sequence continues at coordinate 2,653,196 of NZ_CP084115.1, read as the reverse complement.
CGTTTCGACCCGAAGTCTGATCGTTGGGTGCGTATCACGCTCTTCCAGGGGGCGCCGTTGGTGGAGGAACTCAACGCCGAGCCAGAGGATCCTGTCGCGTTTGATGATTGGAGCTTCCCGCTGGCACCGCAGCTTGCAAGCACGACGAGGCCAGAGATGACCGCCGATCCTCGGCAGGGCAACACCACGACAGTGGGAGGGATGTCATGAAGGTCTCCTACAACGAGCTTCACGGACTGTGTCGCAAGGCCTTTCAGGCGATGGGGTTCGAAGACGGTGACGCCGGTGATGCCGCCGACATGGTGGCCTGGATGCAGCTCTATGAGCTGGAAGGGCTGGCGGCGCTCAATCGCGGACTGCGTTTCTTGCTGGAGGACACCGAGGAGCGTCCGCCGGAAATTGTCTATGCCGATGGAGACCTCGCAGTACTCGATAGTCACGGCCACAGCGTATTGAAGAGCTCATCGCTGGCGTTGGAACTCGGTTTCGCCAAGGCCCGTGCGCGTGGCCTCGCTGTCATCAAGATCCAGCATTGCCACAATCGGCAGCTGATCATGGGCTATCTGGCGCGTCTTGCGGGGCGTGGCATGAATGTTACCGCCTTCTGGCGCAACGCCCAGGATGTGGATGAGGCGATCGGCTGCCCCATGATCGAGCAGGTCGTGGGTTTCAGGGCCAACAGCTCGGTCCCCGAGATACGGGTCTATGCCGTGCGTGAAGTGCCAGAAGAGAATGAGCCCAATAACGGCATCACCCTAGTGATGGCCAACCATGTCGATCTGCTGCCATCCCTTCGCTCCGACTATGACGTTGACCTGCTGGCCTGTCATGAAGAGTCGAAGCTGCTTGCCTGTCGCCAACGAGCCATGCAGGAAGGGATCGAGGTGGATGACGAACTCTGGTCACGCCTGAAAGCGCTCTCGACACGCCTGCTGGTCGAGGCAACGGAAGATTCTCGCAGTGGTGCCGGCGCCGGTATCACCGACAACGACTGACCTCTCGCTTCTCAATACGCCCCAACATTCCATGATTCGCCGCTCTTGCGCCGGCGAGTCATGGAGTGCACCTATCGAAAGATATTCGAGGAATAACCCATGGTTCATCCCGTCAAGACTGATCTGTTTGCCTCTCGTGCGCCCCTGTCATGGGCGAGTGTCGGCAATGGCATCCTGTTCACTGCGCAGATTCCAATCGACGCCGCTGGCAATGTCGTGGAGGGGGGAATTGCGGCTCAGACCCGCCAGACGCTGGATAATCTGATTCATACACTGGAATGCGCCGGTGGTGACGCTTCCTCGCTGACCCAGGTGCTGATCTATGTGACTGATCGCGAGCACCTGGCGACGGTCAATGGCATCTATGCTGAGTACGTGCGTGAGCCGTATCCCAATCGGGCTGCCATCATCGTCTCCGGGTTTGCACGCGAAGAGATGCTGGTGGAGATGGTCGCCTATGCCGCACTGGAGGTTGATGTCTAAAGCCTCCGGGATTCGGGCGAGGAAGTGACCCGTCACGTTTGTGCCCTGCATTGACAGGTCATTGTGGCCCATCGGTTCATCAAGCCATCAGGCCAACAAGAAAGACGCCGAAGCATTCGCTGCTCCGGCGTCTTTTTGTGTCTACGTGATGTCTTCTTTCGCTGCTGTCAGGGCGTAAGGCCCGCGGCCTGCATGAAGCGGCGCAGTGCCAGAGAGACGAGTCCCAGCGCGCTGACGCTGCCTCCCCAGATCACCACCAGCCAGCCGATCTTGCTGAGCCAGCTGGCTGGGCGCGCGGGCGTCCCGGATGGCTCGTCGTCGAGTCTGGTTATGGGGGCATGCAGTGGCGCTGAATGTGTCTCGCGAGTCGGGGATGTCATGTCAGCACCTCTCAATGGTAGCCATCGGTATGACGGACCTTGCCCTTGAACACGAAGTAGCTCCACGCCGTGTACACCAGGATGATCGGCAGGATGAAGAGCGTGCCGACGAGGGCAAAGCCCTGGCTTTGTGGCGGAGAGGCCGCTTCCCAGATCGTCACGTGACCGGGAATGATGTCAGGCCACATGCTGATGCCGAAACCGCTGTAGCCCAGGAAGATCAGGACCAGCACCAGCAGGAAAGGCTGGGCATGATATTCAAAGGCGACAGCGCGGATCAGCGCATAACCGGCCAGCACTACCAGCACTGGCACCGGCAGGAACCAGAACAGCTGCGGCAGTGTGAACCAGCGCTCGGCGATGGCGGGGTGCGCCAGCGGAGTCCACAGACTGACGGCCGCGATCATGATCAATACCCACAGTGTCAGTGGGCGCGTCAGGGAAAACATGCGTGCCTGGAGAATGCCTTCGGTCTTCATGATCAACCAGGTGCTGCCGAGAAGCGCATAGGTGAACAGTAGCGCCACACCACAGAACAGCGGGAAGGGGGACAGCCAGTCCAGCGAACCGCCGCTAAAGTGTCCCCCATCGAAGGCGATGCCCTGGATGTAGCCTCCCAGTGCGACACCTTGACTGAAGGTGGCCAGTACAGAGCCGCCCACGAAGGCCTTGTCCCACCAATGGCGACTCGCGTCCGAGGCCTTGAAGCGGAATTCGAAGGCGACGCCGCGGAAGATGAGGCCGATCAACATGGCGACAAGAGGAATGCTTAGGGCTTCCAGCAAGACGGCGTAGGCCAGTGGGAAGGCCGCAAATAGCCCGGCCCCGCCCAGGACCAGCCATGTCTCGTTTCCATCCCACACGGGGGCCACGGTGTTCATCATCACATCGCGGTCCACCTTGTCCTCCACCCACGGAAAAAGAATGCCGATACCCAGGTCAAAGCCATCCATGATCACGTACATCATCAGGCCGAACAGGATGATGCCCGCCCAGATGACAGAAAGGTCGATACCCATAGCGTTCATCGCTCCGGTCAGTGAGTCTGGCCGTCGAGAGATTCCTCGATGGCCGATAGTGGGCGGGAAGGTGTGCGCGGCTTGCCAGGGCCGCCGCTGGGGGCGTGGCTGTCATCACCCGCAGGCCCTTTCCTGATCAGCTTGAAGAGGTAGTTGATCCCCGTGCCGAAGACGATGAAGTAGACCGTGACAAAGGCCGTCAGGCTGATGCTGAGGTGAGCGGTGCTGTGGGCAGAGACGGCATCTTCCGTTCTCATCAATCCGTAGATCACCCACGGCTGGCGGCCGACCTCGGTGGTGAACCAGCCCGCGAGTATCGCGATCAGACCGGCCGGTCCCATGGCGACGGCCAGCCTCAGCCAGCGTTGCGAGGTGAAGAGCCTGCCCTTGCGAGCCAGATAGACACCCGAGAGGCCGAGCAGAATCATCGCAAGGCCCAGGCCGACCATCAGGCGGAAGCTCCAGAACACGACGGCCGAATTGGGGCGGTCCGCGGCGGGGAAGTCCTTGAGCGCCGGTACCTGCTTGTCAATGTCATGCATCAACAGCAGGCTGCCGAGGGCCGGAATCTCGAGCGCGAAGCGCGTCTCTTCGCGCTGCATGTCGGGCACACCGAACAGGATCAACGGCGTCGGTTCCCCATGGCTGTTGTCCCAATGGCCTTCGATGGCCGCGATCTTGGCCGGTTGGTGCTTGAGCGTATTCAGGCCATGCATGTCGCCGACGAAGGCCTGCAGCGGGGCGGTCACCATCAACATCAGTACCGCCATGACCAGCATCTTGCGCACTTCCGGGGTGTCGCGTTTCTTGAGCAGCAACCAGGCGGCGGAGGCTGCCACGAACAGCGAGGTGCTCAGGAAGGCGGCCAGTGCCATGTGGGCCAGGCGATAGGGGAAGGAAGGGTTGAAAACGATCGCGAACCAGTCGACCGGCACGACGGTGCCATCGATGACCTCATGCCCCTGAGGGGTCTGCATCCAGCTGTTGGAGGACAGGATCCAGAACATCGAGACCAGTGTGCCGAGCGCGACCATGCAGGTCGAGAAGAAGTGCAGGCCGCGGCCGACGCGATTCCAGCCAAATAGCATCACGCCGAGGAAGCCGGCTTCGAGGAAGAAGGCGGTCAGCACTTCATAGGTCAGCAGCGGCCCGGTCACGCTGCCGGCAAAGGCCGAGAAACCGCTCCAATGCGTGCCGAACTGGTAGGCCATGACCAGTCCTGACACCACGCCCATCGCGAAGTTGACCGCGAATATCTTCGACCAGAAATGATAGAGGTTGCGGTAGACCTGTGTGTCTGTCTTCAACCACATGCCTTCCAGCACCGCCAGATAGCTGGCGAGGCCAATGGTGATGGCCGGGAAGATGATGTGAAACGAGATGGTGAAGGCGAACTGTATCCTGGCCAGGTCGATGGCCTCGGTGCCGAACATGGCAATGTCTCCTGAGTAGGCGGCAAGGGGGACGGCCCTGCCTGAATCTTCGCCGCTACTCTAGGGAGCCACCGGAAGCCATAACAGGCTCAGTTGTGCGAGAAAAAACCATATCAGTTGCGTGCCGAATTCTGATCAGTCGTTAAAGGCGCGTGAGCCAGTCAGCCGGCCAGCCAGGTGGTATGGCGAGCAGCCAGCAAGGCGAGCCGGGCAGGAGGGCGCACTCTGATTGATGCCAGCACCATGATGGGATCAGGTGTTTGTCGCATCGCCCTTGGTGACAGGCCCTGCCATGGCGGGCTCTGGCGCTTCCTGCAGGGGCACGCGTGCGGCATCAGGGATGCAATCAAGGTACGCAGCAAGGTGCGATATCCAGGCGTGGCAAGTGGCTCTCGAGCAAGTGATAGGCGCCGCGCAAGGCTGTTTTCGCCCCAGCGGATAACGCATGAAGACTGTGTGGCAAGGCGGCCGCAAGGGCTGCGGCATTTGCGCGCACTCATGCGCGCACATACTCAAGGTACTTCTCGCATCTCGTCTGAGCGGTCCGCGTTTCAGGCTGCCTTGAGCAATTCCCCCAATGTCTGCATGGCGCGCTCTGACGCCGCGTCCCACGGGTGGCCGTAGCTCAAGCGAATGCAATGCTTGAAGCTCTGGGTGGCCGAGAAGATGGGGCCCGGCGCCAGACTGATGCCGTGGGCCAGCGCCTGCTGAAAAAGGGCCAGCGAGTCGATGTGCTCGGGAAGCTCGCACCACAGGAAGTAGCCCCCGTGGGGATGGGTCACGCGGGTGTCTTCGGGGAAGTAGCGATCAATGGCTGACAGCATGGCCGTCTGCTGGGTCTCGAGCGCCAGGCGTAGCTTGCGGAGGTGGCGGTCGTAGCCGCCATGCTGGAGGTAGTCGGCAAGGGCTACCTGGGCAGGCAGCGATGGCGAGATGGTCGTCATCAGCTTGAGGCGCGAAATCTCCCGGGTATGCCGTCCCGCGGATATCCAGCCCACCCGATAGCCCGGCGCCAGGCACTTGGAGAATGACCCGCAGTGCATCACCAGACCCTCGACATCCAGCGCCTTGACGGGCTGTGGGGGCGACACCTCGGCACGTTGATCGAAATACAGTTCCGCATAGACATCATCCTCCAGCATCGGAAGCTGATGACGGCAGAGTAGCGCATACAGTTCGGCCTTGCGCGAATCGCTCAGGCTGGCACCCAGCGGATTCTGCAGGTGGCTCATGAACCAGCAGGCCTTGATGGGCAGCGACTCCAGACGATTCTCTAGCACCTCGAGATCAATCCCGTCTCGCGGGTGTACCGGAATTTCCACTGCGCGCAACTTGAGCCGCTCAAGCACCTGAAGCGTGGCATAGAAGGCCGGCGCTTCGATGGCGACAAGGTCTCCGGGCTGGGTGACACATTGCAGGCCAAGATTGAGCGCCTCCATGGCGCCATTGGTGATCACCAACTCCTCTGTCGGCAGCTGCATGCCATTGACCATGTAGCGCTGAGCGATCTGTCGGCACAGGTCAGGATGGCCTGTGGTCATGTCGGAGATCACGGCATGCGACGATAGCTGGCGCAGCCCGCGCGTCATGCTGGTTGCAAGCCGCGCGAGCGGGAAGAGCTCCGGGCTCGGGAAGGCAGATCCGAAGGGGACGGTATCGTTGTCGCTCAGTGAACCCAGTACCGAGAACACCAGTTCACTGACGGCGACGTCGGAAGGGGCTTGCTGCTGCAGGGCGACATGCGGTTCATCGAGTATCCGCGAGGCATTGTCACGCACGAAATATCCCGAGCGCGGCCGCGCACTGACCAGGCCTTGATTCTCCAGCAGGTAATACGCTTGAAAGACGGTAGAGGGGCTGATGCCATGTGCCTTGCTGGCCTGCCGCACCGACGGCACTCGCTCACCCGGCGCGAGAATTCCGGTACGGATCAGGTTGGAGATCTCGGCGGCAAAGCGTTCATAACGCTTCATGGGGAGCTGTCCTGGTGGGCTTTGGAAGGGCAAGGATACCGAAATGGAGGAGGACGCTACACCAAAGAGTCTCAGGTGGCATCGCGACTGATACTTTCATTCTCATGGTGTTCGCTCACTTCTCTGGCTATCGGAGCAAGCCTCTTTGCATAGAGGTTTGCTTCGGTTCATGAGGCTTGTTAAGCCTGCCCGATGGCGGCGAATCCGTCTGGTTTACTAGTAGTCGCGTAATTTGCTCCAATATCGTCATATTTCTATGGAGAGTGCCGCTGTGGCAGCCACTGGTTTGAGTAATGCATCGTTCGCCTTGAATATCGCACTCCTTCAGCATGGATGGCGTGATGAGTTTGATGCAGGCACCTTGGAGCGTGGTCTGCGTTACGCGCGCCAGCAGCGAGTGGATGAGCAGTGGCAGGTAGAGTTGGATGAGAAGGGTGGTTTGACGCTTTCTGGCGATGTCGCGGGCAGTCTGGGCACCCCTTATCGCACGATGATCATGTTGGCTCCTGTGGGTACTCGGCACCAGATGCGAACAGCTTGTAGTTGTCCGGTGGGCAGTACCTGCAAGCACGCAGTCGCATTGATCGATACCTTCCTGAGTAGCGGCCCTTTGGGGAAAGCCCTGGAGGTTCCTGACACGCTTGAGCCCGACGAAGTGGAGCAAGCGCCGTCACCTCAGGCGGCGAAACGTGAGTGGACAATCTGGCTTCAACACCATAGTCAAGCTCCAGCGGTGCCGTCAGCCACGCAGTTAGGTGCCAACCACCGTCTCGGGTTGTTCCTTGATGTGCAGTCCGGCCACAGGGGGCTTCCCGCGCTGACGGTGCAGCCGGTGTGGTTGAGGCCCTCCAAGAGCAAGACGCAGCTTGATCGATGGGTCTCGCCAGTGAAAGTTGAAGTCTCTCACGTGGGGGAGTTGTCACCTGTTCCTGCAATGGGATGGCAGCCGGCGCAGGAGGAGGCCATCGAGCAGTTATTGCATGGCAGCAAAGATTCGCAATGGTACTTTCCTGGGCAATCCAAAGGTTTGACGTTGAACAAGGCATTCCAGGCGAAAGCGCTCTGGTCCCTGCTGGCAAGCGATGCCTCCCCCTTGCTTTTCCATCAGAAGCAGACGGGCCCGCAGCTTGGTATTGGGCCGACCTGCCGTATCGCCCCGACCTGGCAGATGGATGAGCAGGGTGTGCAGCGGCTGCAGATGTCCACGATACCTGAAGATATCTTGTCTCCCGCGGCTATCGTAGCCAGTGTCGGCAAGTCGCTTTGTTATCTTGACCCTCAGAATAAGCAGTTTGGCCCTCTGGAGGGGGATGTTGAGCTTTGGCGCCAACTCCAGCACGTTCCCGCGTTACCGCCGGAAATGAGCGAGTGGTTGACCTCTCGCCTCCAGAATGTCTCGGGGCTGGCAGCCCAAGTCCCCTCTCCGAGAACCCTCGTGGAAACAACGCTCGAGGATGTGAAACCCAAGCTGAAAATCACCATGTGTGTCGCACAGGCACGTCTGCCAACGCGCCGCCATGTCTGGAACGAAACTCCTATTCGGTTGGGCGCTGGTGTCGTGAGCCTGAGCTATGCCGGTATCGAGATACCCCCAGAGGAGGGAGAGGTGGCCCAGGGGCTGCGCGATGGGCAGCGTTTGACGATACCACGTGATCAACAGGCGGAAATCGCGCTGATTCGCGCCATTCCGCCAGGCATGGTCACGTTGGAAGAACTCGCTGCGCACCACGATGTACCGGATGGGTTGGAGTTGCCCTCGTGGAGCTTGCTGCTGCCGATAGATAGGCAGGTGCCAGAAAATGCGGCGCAATGGAGGACATGTCTTTCCGCTCCTGAGGAATGGTGGGATATGATCCTGCAATTACGTCAGGCGGGGTGTGTGGTTGAGTTCAGTGACGACTTCCCGCAAGAGCCTGAATATCTATCGCCAGACAACTGGTATGGAGCGCTCGAGCCTGCCGAGGATGGTTGGTTCGATCTTGCGTTGGGCGTTGAGGTGGAGAATGAATCCTTCAATCTGCTCCCCATTCTGCGTCAACTCATTCAGCGCGAAGACTTCCCGTTGACCCCGGCGGAGGATGAGGAAGCGGGAGCAAGCTGGGTAGTACACCTGCCGGATAATCGTCGGCTGGTGCTTCCACTTGCCAGGCTACGTGCCTGGTTGGCTCCCTTGATGGACTGGCTTCACGATAGCGAGGCACCCACAAGTGCACTGCGTGTCCCCTTGACCTCCATCGATCAGCTGGCCCCCTTGGCAGATCATGAGCGCTGGGTAGGGCGAGAGGATGTCGTTGCCCTTGCCCAACGCTTGCGTGAGCTTCCTGATAAATTGCCAGCCCCTGACGGTTTCCAGGGAGAATTGCGCGATTACCAGGCGCGAGGACTGGCCTGGTTACGATTCCTCTCGGAGTTGAGTACTGGCGGTATTCTGGCGGATGACATGGGGCTTGGAAAAACCATTCAGATTCTTGCACACGTGCTCGATGAGCGTTCGCGAGGGGGACTGCGTGGGCCTGTCATGGTGGTGGCCCCGACGAGTCTCGTCGGTAACTGGTGCGCCGAAGCGGCTCGATTTGCGCCGACACTGAGCGTGCTGGCGCTTCAGGGAGCCAAGGCCAGTCGTCGTGAGCAGATCGGTACTGCTGTCGCCAATGTAGATCTTGTCATCACGACTTACCCCCTTCTGGTTCGAGATATCGAGCATCTGTGCGAGCAGCACTTCGGTATCGTGGTACTGGATGAGGCCCAAGCCATCAAGAATGCTGCCAGTCAGACGGCGCGTACCGTACGCAGGCTCAATGCAGATCGCATGATCGCGATGACCGGAACGCCATTGGAAAACCACCTGGGTGAGTTATGGGCGCAATTGGATGTTGCTGCACCAGGCGCCCTGGGAAGCCAGCAGTGGTTTGGTCGGCATTTTCGTACCCCTATCGAGAAACATGCTGACGACGCTGTGAGTCAGCGACTTTCTCGTCGTATCTCGCCACTCATCCTCCGGCGTACCAAACAGCAAGTCCTCAATGAATTGCCGGACAAGACGGAGACTCAGCGAGACGTCACGCTGACCGGTGCACAGCGAGAGCTTTATGAGAGTCTTCGACTGACACAGCATCAACGGGTCAAGGAGGCGATCGAGACACGCGGGCTGGCAGCCTCCGGCATCGTGATGCTGGATGCGCTGTTGAAATTACGCCAGGTGTGCTGTGACCCACGGCTTGTCAAACATCAAAGTGCGGCGACGGTTCAGCGCTCAGCCAAACTGGAGGCGCTACATGAACTGTTGCCATCGTTGGTCGAGGACGGTCGGCGTATCCTCATCTTCTCGCAATTTACGGAAATGCTTGAATTGATCGGGGGAGCACTGGAGCGGGAGGGGATTTCTCACTTGACTCTCACAGGGCAGACGCCCGGGGCAGTGCGAACCGAGCGTGTGGCGCAATTTCAGCGTGGCGAGGTACCCGTATTCCTGATCAGCCTCAAGGCAGGGGGGACTGGGCTCAATCTCACGACGGCAGATACGGTCATCCACTACGATCCCTGGTGGAATCCTGCCGTAGAGGCCCAAGCCACCGGGCGTGCTCATCGAATGGGCCAGACGAATCCGGTGTTTGTCTACAAGCTGGTTTGTGCAGGAACCGTAGAGGAACGCATCCTGGAGTTGCAGTCTCGCAAGGCGGATCTTGCCGCATCAGTACTGGAAGGGGGAAGTGGGCGTCAGGAGGAGGGCCCACTGTTTGATGAGGAGGATCTGGCCTTGTTGTTTGCTCCGGTGTGATACCGATACGGCCCCCCGTTGGGGCACGGCAAGGCGGTTGCCTGTTGGGGGTGCTTGGAGAGGCGTTGAGTCAGGCCCTGGCACCTCATGTTATTGGGGCTACCCAGGGTGTGATCGCCTGGGTGTACTCACTGGCGCGCCGCATGGCCTGCCGGTGCAGGTATTCCAGACTATGGGCATAGTGCGTCAATGTCTGTTCCGGGGTGCGGTGGCCGATCCAGACGGCAAGTTGATACAACAACATGCCGCGATCCTGACTGTCCTGTCCGGCATAGCCTCGAACCCCCTTCAGAAAGCGTTTCAGGGGCGCTTTTTGCAGTCCCCAAGAGCCGTGCTCCTGCAAGTCGTCGAGTATGTCACGGTTCTGCGCCGCCTCAAGACGAATCAGCCACCAACTGACCGCTGCATGGCGCAACGAGTGAAAATCGATGGCACTCCCCAGCACACTTCGCATGGTGTCGATTGCCGGAGCGATCAGGCCGGCATGATTGAATGCCTGACAACTCTCGCTCGGGCCGAACAGCGCGATATCAGAGAGGGCTGTCGAGGGGAAGCATCGCCGTCGATATACCCACCATGCTGCCAACATTTCAATATCGCCGAAGAATGTCAGAAGGTGCAGGGGAAGCACGCGCCGCGCTGAAGGCGTCTTTCCGGCGTGAATATAAACGCGACACTCAATCTCCGGCAATGACTTCAGAAATTCACGCAACTTCACGTGCAGGGTATCTCTCTCATGTGGTGAGGGAGGTGAGCATCCCGTATCAGGTAGCGCCTTTGTGGGCTCGGCCGGGCAGTGGTCCTCCAACCACTGCTCGAGCGAAAAGGTGCCCTGAGGACATTCGATGCGAATGTCCCGTAGCGTCATGGCGCAGACCTCGCTGGCGCGCATCCCCCCGTGGAAGCCCAGCGCGATGCTGAGCCACTGCATGGTGGCATCAGGTGTTGCATCGGGTACTGCGAGAAGATGGGTACGTACCTTTTCCATCTGTCTCAGGGTGGCGAAATGAATTCGTTTGGCGCTGGGGGTCTTGTGATTGCCTGATATCGGCGGCTCCACGTCCAGCAATACTCCCATGCTGTGCATGAAGCGGATGAGCTGCCCCATATTGCCAAGAAAGCTGTGTGTCGTGCTGGCAGACCAACCCATATCGCGTGGCACGCACCAGCACATTTCCTGGGCACTGTCGTTGTCCCACTCCTGAATGTCGATCGACAAGGTGTAATCCGCCATCGCCATCGGCAAGCTGCGAGAAAGATAGGTGTGCAGTGAACTGACGCGCAGCATGCGAGTCACGCGCAGATCATGCAGCCAATAGAGCACCATGACCGGGTAGCTATGGCGGATGCCCATGAGTCTTGTGAGGCGTCTGCGTGTCTCGAGTAGCAGCGCCTCCAGACGCTTCTTGACCCTATCGTCACTTGTCTTGCGAAGATGATCAGAGGAAATGACCCCGATCCATTGCTTGAGGATGCGCCTTGCCGACGGAAGCCAGTCGATTGGCCAGGAATCCTGGGTCATCAAGCGCTGCCCCGGAGGTTGTGTCAGTACGGTTGAGTGGGGGGAAGCGTTCGTTTCTGATGCCTTGGTCGCGAAAAGATCCATGGCGCTCATCGTGTCGTCATCCGCCACAGATTCCTGCTGATGGTTGCCGGAATCAGACGCCATGACTGTGCTGACCGGTGGAGCCTCGAGCCGAGCGAAGTAGGAATGGGGCTCATAAAGCCCATGCGCGCTGCTGTAGGGAATCGGATAGCGACTGAACTGGCTGACCCAGTAGCCGGGCAACCCTCCCAGTACTGCGGCATGAGGCAATGCGCTCAGCAAGGTGGTCAGCTTAAGCGTGCGGCGTTCCTCGGTTGTCATGGGCAACGTGGTGATCAGGGAGGCCAGCTCCTGTCTCATGCGACCCTTGACGATGCGAATCCGTTCGGGAATTGAGAGGAACTGGTCTTCTGGCCTCTCGGCCAATAACCATTCGTCCCTGGCGGTGGTGGGCTTTCTGGCTCTCAATGTCTTGAGCGCAGTCGTCAGTGTCGACTCCAATGGCAGACGGTAGGCTGTCAGGTGAGGCGACATGACCGGCGGCGGTGCCGCGTGAGCGGGGATCCAGACCCACTCATTGGGGGCGTTGCGGTCGCTCTCGAAGTGACGACGCGTCAGGCAGGCCAATGTGACCAGAATCACCTGTTGGCCTAACCCGGCACGCACACCGAGCTCTACGGCAGCGCGTAACAGCGCGAAGCCAGTCCTGGGTTGACGTAGCGCGCGGATGATTGGCAAGACCCTGGTTGCGCGGTCCAGAGCTTTGGCTTCCATTGGCAGCACGCTTTTGCGCCGGGCCTGTGTGGGCCACTGTGGCAGCATCGCCACGACTCCAGGGCTTTGGTTGACTTCCTCCAGGAAGCGGCTGATGACTCGGTAAGCTTCCCGATGCCTTATCGGTTGGCGATGATGCACCTTTCTCCATCGAATCAGTTCCGTGACCATGGCCTTGGCTTGCGTATGGTTAAGGTACAGCATCATGCTTCCGGCCTCTGCCGGCATATCGTTGGCCGGTTGGCGCTTGGCGTGACGCTCGATCCAGTACAGCAGATGCAGGCTTTGCTGGCGTTGCTTGCCTTTGACTCGATCAAGTCGGCGCTCCTCCCAGCGCGACCAGAGCTCTTGCATGTGGTGGGTGCTCATGAGCTTGAGGTGCAAGTCAGGGTCGAGTTTGGCCAGTGATCCGGTTCCTGACGTCTCCCTTGCAGGTGCAAGGTAAAATTTCCCATCTCTGCTCATGGCAAATCCTTGAGAGGTATCACCTTGATTCGCAACTCATCGGACAACTCCCCCAAGAGGCGTTGCATCTCCGGCGGTAGGCAGATGTTGCTGGCATAGGGGGCGTGGCGCTGCTGGCCGCTTTTGACATGGCCCAGCAGCATGTCCAGCGTGTTCGCTTGCATTCGCCCATCGAGTGTCTGGGCGACGAAATGACGTGGTGCGTTATCGGGAAGTGCCAGCAGGGTGGCGAGTGCACTGCGTGACGCGGCTGTCAGTGACGGCGCTTGATGATGTGTGCTGATCCAGCCTCGGATGTGAGTCTGCTGGCAAGGCTTTGCGGTCAGATTGAGGCTGGCCTGGCGTCTTGACCACCACATGGCCAGTGCCTGTTCGTCTTCAGGCCATGACAGCCAGGCCCCGCCATTACGTGGCCAGTGCTGCCGCCAGGAGGCCTGCCATGCCTGCAGGGTATCGAGATTCTGGCAAACCGGCAGAGGCAACGGGATGACTCGGCTTTCTCTGTAGAGGCCCGAATCCTTGTCAGCGACCCACAGCAGACGTCCACGCCGAGACATTTGCGTAGTGGCGCCTGGCGGACGAAGTCCTGCCGTCAGCTGGACTCCCATGAGTATGTAGCAGCACAGCGCACTGTTGAGCCCGATCAAGGCCGAGCAGTCCTCAGGAGAAGGGGATATCCCACGGGCAGCAATGGGAAAGTTGGAAAGACCCTCTTGGACCAGATCATGCAAGCCCTTCAATGCCTCCCTGGCAGTGTGGAGCGAAAGTGTCACGCTCGAGCCCAAGGCCGTGATGGCGTGTGCCTTCCTGGGAGGCACGGTCGCTTTCATCGGTGTCGCGATCCCCCACCACGCCAGCGACGTGTTCATGAGACGCTGCAGCTCACGTAGGGACATCTTGCGGTAAGCGGCAGGGGCTGATGTTTTCAGGCTGAGCTCCCCGTGAAGCCACTCCGCTTCGACATCGGTCTTCGCCATGCCGAGAAGGTGATGACGTGCGGCTCTGGCCACGCGCTGAGCCGTGGGAGTCGTGCCAGTGTTCGTTGCCATGTGTTGCCTCAGCTGACGGTTGAGCCGTGTCAGGCTCTTGGTCAGAGGCTGAGTTGTCGCTTCGCTCAATTGATTGAGGGGTATCGCGAGGACGTCCGGTAGTCGCAGAGGCAGGGGTGGGCTTTTTGACGGTGCATGAATGACAGGGACGTAGAGTGTGCTGCTTTCGGGGACCCACTGCAGTGATTGAGTCCGCGACACCGGCGTAGTGCAGAGCAGTGCCTCCTGCTCGACGTCCGTTACACGGAGCTGACTGAGACGTTCCGGGGCAATACCTGTTGCGAGGACAAGCTGCACCAGCAGTCTGGCATCAGGCGGCAGAGGTAATGTCAGTATTCTTCGGATCTGCCCCTGAGTCGTGGCGAAATTCGACAGACTTCCCAGGCTCTGCGCGATAGAGGTTTGCTGACGTCTGCGAGCGATCACCCTGCAATCTTCCGGTGTCAACAGGGTGTCTCCCTTGTGATGGAAGGGCGCTTCCTCTTCTTCTTGCGGATGCGAGATCTTGTCTGGTTCGAGACTGGTGTCATCGTCCTCGTCTCCGTCCGAGGGTCGTGCGGTACCGAGTGTCTCCGGTAGTTCAGGACTGGAGGCAACCGATGAAAAGTCGCGCTTGAATGAGTCATGAAAAAAGACGGAGCGTTGCGGGAGTCGCTTCGCGTAGCGCGCGCGACGAGTCCCGATGGGTAGGTAACCGGAGAGCAGTTCCTGGGCCTGCTGCAATTGGTCATGCAGCCTTGGTTCGCCGTTTTTCAGCCACGGGATGTGTTTCCAGGCGCTGAGTAACGAGAGATTGGCAGAACGATGCCACGCGATCGGGTGCTTCCAAAGTGACAGCATGGACTTCAAAGCGATATGTAGGGTTGATAAATGCTGGTAATAGAGACTGCAATCGACAGAAGGCCCCGAGTGGTAGCCGGCCATGTCGCGCAAGGCAAGACGAATCAATCGGCGATTGTGCTCGATAGGGGACGGCTCGCCACTGCCTGACAAGAGTTCGAAAGAGTGTGTTGAGGCCGTGCCATGGCGCGCGATCTGTATTGCCTGGTTTGCGATATCGGCTCGCACCATGGAGGAGGGAGCGAATTTATCGGGAAAGGTCAGCTGACTATGCAGTGGGTGGCTCTGACGAATCGCCTGTGAAGGCCCCGGCGCAAGAGGGAGCACCCTCAGGAGTTTGTTGATGAGGTCGAGCAATTCAGGATCGTTGTCATCCGCTGCTTGAATATGGGCGGATATCCAGAGATCCGCCTGACTGCACGGGGGAAGATTACAGTGAAGAAACGGCCATAAGCGCGTTTCCTCCGAAGCTGACAATACCAGGTCATCTAGTTGATCTTCCCACTGATGAAGGATGGTTTCGGGGAGCCATGTCTTGCTTTCGGGAAGGTCATGCATCATGACGAGGGGCTCTCGGACGCATCCGGCAGGCCGTCAAGCAGATCGCTTTTTCTTTGGGGCACATGCGACTGGCGAGTCCGTGAGAGGGCTGGCCGCGTGGTGTCTGTGGCGGGGCCCGAGGCTGCTTGCCACCGAGCGGATGGAATCGCCTTGGGCGCTGGGGGAGTGAGGGGCACTGATGTTTGCGCCGCTTTTTGTGCCTCGTTGTCCTTGTTTGTCTCGGGGGAGAGTGGCTCTGAAGCTCCGCGATCATCGTCGAGACTCCGCTGGCCTTTGGGACTGTGGGCACGTTGCAGTGTGCTCTTCGCCCAGCGGCCCTGGGTCAGGATCATGAGACTCTTGATATCCAGGGTGGGTTTCGATAACCCGAACACGATACGGGCCAACTTCTCTTCCAGCCCAGGCTTCTCATTGAGCTGCTTGATGAATGCACGGGCTTCCATCACGTGTGAGGTGTTGAAAAGCTCCTGAGGTAGCACCTCTGACAGATAGCGCAACACCTCCAGCTCCTCGTGGGTGAGACCTTCACGGTCCACCTCAAACACCTTGAGGGATTGGAAGTTCTCGAGAGATGACCCCCTGAGTTGTCGCAGGAGCATGCCATGGGTGAGCAGCTCGGTGTGGCCCTGGGCACCGACAAGCACGATGGGTAGGTGACTGAGCAGCAGGCCCTTGTATGAAGGGGCCTTGCCTTTGCGTGGAGGCGGAAGGGAGATGAGATCGCCAAGAGAGCGTCGTGAAAGATTCCGTATCTTGCCTGAGAGGGAAAACTCAGCCTCAGGCAGGGGCGTGTAGGTATCGGTCATGAGCTCTCCCTTGCGTCTTATTAATTATCTCATCCTTATAGTAGGATAAATATCATCTCATCGGCCCCACTGGAAGTGCTGCCGTCCTTGGCAGCGCCTTTCAGGGTACGAGCTATCAAAAGATGTCATTGCCCGGGTCATGCATGTCATCCGCCATGCGGATGTAGCGTTCGAAGGTTTTTTGGTCACGATGCCCGCTGATGCGCTTTATCTGTTGGTCGCTCTTGCCACGGAGATGCGCTTCGGTGATGAAGCCGGCACGAAAGCTGTGGGTGGTAAACTTCTCTGCAGTGAGGTTGGCGCGCTGTAACGCCTTCTTGAGTAGATTGCCGAACGTGACGGGGTGCATTCTGCCGGCCCCCACTCGATCTGCCTGATCGATGGATCGGTACAGTGCGCCTCGACGAATGCCGCTCCATGCAAGCCAAGCCTCCAGTAACGTCACTGGGCAGCAACGCCCCCCCGCAGGATTACGGGGAAGCATCTTCTGTTCGATCCGTCCGCTTTGATTGGTTTTGCTGTGGCGCAACGTGATCACGATACCGCCATCACGCCATTCGATATCCTCTCTGTAGAGCGCGACGACCTCGCTTGCGCGAAACGCCCCGTAGAAGCACAGACAGAACATGCTGGCATCACGTAGATCTCGTGGAGCATCAAGGTCCAGAGCCTTCAACAGCTGTCGCAAATGATGGAGTCGCAATGCGGGCGCTTGACGTTGCCGTCCATCACTCTTGCGATGAATCCCCTTCAATACGCCTTTCACTTCCAGGCTCAGGGTGGGAGAGGGCAGCTGCATGTAAACATGCCAGGTGCCCAGCGAGCTGGCGTGACGGGAAATCGTGGCAGGCTTGCGGCCTTTGGTATGCATCTCCGCCAGATAATTGGCGACTTGCTGGGCAGTAGCGGGGAGTGAGTAGCCGGCTTTCATGAAGCCCCGGATATCTGATCGAAATGCCAGGATGGTGTTCTTTGCCATGCTGTCAGCCAGTAATCGTCTCGCGGCGCGTGACAATTGCATGTTGTCTGTCAGCTCATGGCTCTGCTCCTTGCCGAGCCATGGTGTGACTTCGCTCGGTAAACGACCCGGTTCCTTTTCAAGCGACATGCTCACCTCCTGATGATGTCAATCCATCGAAGCCAGAGGGCGTACCCCAGCACGGGGCGTTTTCACGCCTGGGTGAATACCGGTATGCCAATGGGATGGTCATGAAGCACCTCGATTGATCAATAGTGTGGGGCGTCGACGCTGTGGCGCCTGTGACTTGCGCTGTTGTTCGCAAGTCCCTCCTACGCTATCGGGCTTCGTGCTTCTGGGAAGGCAATCTGCAACGGCCTGACGGCCGCACTCCTGCAGTCTGTATGTCATAAGAAGAGCTTGTCGGAAGCTATTGAGGTTTTCGATGTCAAACATGCGTCGTTCGGCGTCAGCGACAAAAAGTGGCTGACCATAATTATGTTATAACGTATCATTTGGTATGTTTGATGATCGAGAATCCAGAGGTCCCCACGTCCAGGCGCTTACCTGACCCTGCCCCAAGCCCTGATCCAGACCCTGCGCCGGCAAGGATGCCTTCACGCGCAAGAGACGTGGCCAAGACCCTATCCTATCGAGGTACCGCCTGATGAATTACCCACAAGTGCCCCTGTCTCAACCCCTGCCAGTGACCGTGCTGTCCGGCTTTCTGGGTGCTGGCAAGACGACGCTGCTCAATCACATCCTCGCCAACCGCGAAGGGCGCCGGGTGGCGGTGATCGTCAATGACATGAGCGAGGTCAACATCGATGCCGCCATGGTGCGTGGCGCGCCCGGTGCGGACAACGAGGTGGCGCTCAATCGTGCCGAGGAGCAGCTGGTCGAGATGAGCAATGGCTGCATCTGCTGCACGCTACGTGAGGACCTGCTCATCGAGGTACGGCGACTGGCCGAGGAAGGGCGCTTCGATTGCCTGGTGATCGAATCCACCGGCATTTCCGAGCCGCTGCCGGTGGCGGAAACCTTCACCTTCGAGGACGAGGACGGCCAGTGCCTCTCCAGTGTCGCGCGTCTCGACACCATGGTTACCGTCGTGGATGGCGCCAACTTTCTCATCCAGTATCGCGAGGCGCAGTCGCTGGCGGAAGCGGGGGAAAGCCTCGGTGAGGACGATGAGCGCAATGTCGCGGATCTGCTGGTCGATCAGATCGAATTCTGTGATGTGCTGTTGATCAGCAAGACGGATTTGCTCGATGCCCCAAAGCTTGCCGAGCTGAGCGCGGTGCTGCGCTCGCTCAACCCAGAGGCCGAGATTCTGCCCATGACGAAGGGCGCCGTGCCGCTTAACAAGGTGCTGGACACTGGCCGCTTCAGCTTCGATCGCGCGCAACAGGCACCGGGCTGGCTGAAGGAGATGCGCGGCGAGCACGTGCCGGAGACCGAGGAATATGGCATCTCGAGCTTCTCCTATCATGCGCGCGTGCCGTTCCATCCCGAGAAATTCCACCAGCTGCTCCACGGAGACTGGTTCGGCGGCAAGCTGCTGCGCTCCAAGGGCTTCTTCTGGCTGGCCACGCGGCCGCAGTTTGCCGGACAGTGGAACCAGGCCGGTGGCATCGCGCACTACGGGTTCGGCGGCATGTTCTGGAAGGCAGTGCCGGAGGTCGAATGGCCAGAAGACCCCGAGTATCTGGAGTCGATCCGGGAAAAATGGCAGGAGCCGTTCGGCGACATGCGCCAGGAGCTGGTATTCATCGGTCAGAACCTGGATGAAGCCCGTATCCGCCAGGCGCTGGACGAGTGCCTGCTCGATGACGCCACGCTGCTGGCGGGCAAGGAAGCTTGGCGTGACCTGCCGGACCCGTTCCCCGCCTGGGAATGAGCAGCGGCACCTGAGTTCCTGATCTGCTGACATTCGCCAAGACACCCCACTGATCCGCAATCAGTGGGGTGTTCTGTTTCTACGTTACTTGCAGAGATGGCCTTCCCGTTAAAGGCCGGCTGCCCATGCACGTCGGGTTTCCCCCGATGGGTCATCGAGTCAACTCATGACGGCTTGGCTGAGCGCTACGTCGCTTGAGCGATACCCAGAGGGGAAATGTCAGGGCAGAAGCGATGCAGAAAGTGCCAAGCCATTGAAGGGGCCCGAACGACTCGCCCATCCACACAAAACCCAGCACCGTTGCCGTCAGCGGGCTGAAGATACCCAGCAGTGATGCGGAGAAGGCGGGCAATCGCTGGATGCCGGCAAACCAGAGGCCATAGCCGAGCACTCCACCCGGCAGGATCAGGTAGCCATAGCCCAGCAGATGTTGCGGCTCGAGATTGGTCGGAATACCTTCCGACCAGGCGGCCAGGGGCAGCAACAGCAGTCCGCCGAAGATCAATTGCCAGCCCGTCAGGCTCAATTGACTGACGTCGGGCGGACGTTGCCAGCGCTTGCTGAGTACGATGCCGGCGGCCATCGAGACAGCACCGAGCAGCGCGATCCCGACCCCTGTCATGTCCAGCCCACCTTGACCGGGATTGAGCAGCAGCACCACTCCGACCATGCCCAGTCCACACTGCATTGCGGCTGTCATGCTGAAGCCTGTCCCCAGCCACCAGCGGCTCAGCAGTAGAACCCACACCGACTGACTTGCCAGCAGTAAGGCGGCCATGCTGCCGGGGATGCGGTAGGCAGCGGCAAACAGGCAGGTAAAGAAGAGTCCGATATTGAGAGTGCCCAGCACCATGGCCTTCACCCACCCCCCTCCCGACAAGGTCTGTCGAGTCCAGAGCAGAATCAGCAGTCCCGCGGGAAGGGCGCGAATGGTGGCTGCGGTGAGTGGGGTGTCGGCAGGGAGAAGGGTCTGTGTCACCAGGTAAGTACTTCCCCATATGACCGGGGCCGTGGCGGTCATGGCGAGAACCTTCAGGTGTGAAGATGGCATATTTGTCTCTCCTTAAAGTATCTTTCTAAAAAGATAGGTGTGAGAGTACTCGCAAAGCCGTCGTCATTAAAGTATCTTTTTGGAAAGATAACTGGGAGGTTTCATGATGACAGATGCTGTGGATCGCATTCTTGCGCAGTGGGAGAAGGCTCGCCCCGATCTGGATTGCCGGCCGATGGGCATATTCGGGCGTATCAGCCGGGCAAGTCGCGTGTTTGGCTCGAGGATGGAGCAGGTATTCGAGAAGGAGGGCCTGTCGACTGTCGAGTTCGACATCCTGGCGACGCTACGACGTTCACAGGCGCCATTGACCCCGACTCAGCTGTATCAGACGTTGATGCTCTCTTCCGGTGCCATGAGCACGCGGATAGATCAGCTGGTGAAGCGAGGGTTGTTGCAGCGCCAGGCCAGTGATGAGGATCGGCGCAGCAATCGCGTCGCGCTGACGGAAGCAGGGCGTCATCTGATCGACTCCACTCTGGAAGCGCATGTCGAGAATCAGCACCGGATGGCGAGTGCGCTGGACAGCGATGAGCAACATCAGCTTGCCTGTCTGCTGCGCAAGCTGATGACTGATGAACAACGCTAGCTATCGTGCAGCACCCATCGGGCCTCTGTGCGGGCATGCACCAGGTCACCCTCGAGCAGACGCTTCGCTGCCCCTCTGAGAGACAAGGCGTGAGATGCGTGCCGCTGCAGTGCTCAGGGCAAACAGCAGGGTGGCGAGGCACACGATGGTGGGGCCGGTGGGCGTATCCAGCCAGTAAGCCGCCTGCAGTCCGCCGGTGGTGGAGACTCCGCCGATGATGGCGGCGGCGATCGCCATCAGCTCCGGGGTGTGACAGAAGCGGCGCGCCGTGGCCGCCGGGATGATCAGCAGTGCGGTGATCAACAGCGCACCGACCACCTTCAATGCAACCGCGACCACCACGGCCAGCGACAGTGTCAGCACCAGCTGCTCGCGTCGCGGGTTGATGCCGCTGGCACGCGCCAGGTCCTCATTCAGGGTGGCAGTGAGCAACGCCGACCAGCGCCAGTAGATGAGGCCGATGACCAACACGCCACCTGCGGCGATGATTGCGAGGTCTGTCTTGCTGACCGCCAGGATATCGCCGAACAGATAGGCCATCAGGTCAATGCGTACGCCGGGCAGGAAGGAGACGGCCACCAGGCCGAAGGCGAGTGCGGAGTGCGCCATCACGCCAAGCAGGGTGTCCATGGCGTAGCCGCGTCCGCTGAGCAGCGTGACCAGTGTCGCCATGATCAGCGAGACGACGAGCACGCCGGCCAGAATCGAGGTGGACATCAAGAGCGACAGCGCCACGCCGAGGATCGCGGCATGGGCCGTGGCGTCGCCGAAATAGGCCATGCGTCGCCAGACGACGAAACAGCCCAGCGGCGCTGCCGCAAGCGCCACTAATATCCCGGCCAGGGCGGCGCGGAGCATGAAGTCATCCAGTATCAGTCCCTCCAACATCAGTGACATCCCTCTGCGTTCGGTGCAATGAGCTGGAGCGCTGGTTCCCGGCGCTGCGCTGTTTGCTTGAGCACAGGCTTGGCTGCAGGCGCGGGTGCAGGTCCGGATGAGGGCCGACAGGTGGGCGCAGCGTAAGCAGGCGAGTGGGTGCGAGAGTCAGAGTGATCGTGTGAATGCTCATGGCGATAGAAGGCCAGGGCATCAGCGGTATCGAGCCCGAACAGATCCTGGTAGGCCGGTGAGGCCATGACACGCTCAGGCGTGCCCTGACAGCAGACGTGGCCATGCAGGCAGACGACACGGTCGGAGGCGCGCATCACCACATGCAGCTCGTGACTGACCATCAGTACCCCGCAGCCGAGGGTGTGGCGGACGCGATCGATCTGACGGTAGAAGTCCGCGATGCCACGGTGATCCAGCCCTTGGGTTGCCTCATCGAGCAGCAATATATCGGGCGAATCCATCAGGGCACGGGCCAGCAGAATACGCTGGAATTGCCCCCCCGAGAGGTCGGCGATCTGCTGTTGCTCGACGCCGGGGATGCCGGCCTGCGCCAGGGCATTTGCCACCGCCGCGCGCGAATGGCGATGGGGCAGATTCAGGAAACGCACCACCGTCATCGGCAGTGTCGGGTCCAGGCTCAGGCGCTGGGGGACGTAGCCAATTCTGCAGCCTTGTTGACGATATATCCGCCCGCTCGTCGGGGACACCGCCCCGATGATGCTGCGAAGCAACGTGGACTTGCCTGAGCCATTGGGGCCTACCAGGGTAACGATTTCGCCGCGCTCAACCTCGAGATCGATCGCATCGAGGATACGATGCCTGCCGAGCGTGACACACAGATTCTTGATCGATAACAGCGACATGGGGACCTCTTGGCGCTGAAGAGTTGACGGGTCAGTAACCATTAATGTTATGTTATAACATATTGAGTCTGGTCACTGCAGCCTTCGATCTTCCTTCCGCGATATCGCCTCTATTGGAGAACCGCCATGCGCCATCGGTTACTGCCTTCCCTCTCTCTGCCCCTGATGCTGGCACCTGCCGTGGCAGTGGCCGAGGTGCCATCGGTCCCGGTGGACATCCCCCCGGTGCACTCACTGGTGGCACGTGTCATGGGGGAGCTGGGCAGCCCCGATCTGGTCATCCAGTCAGGCGCTTCACCGCATGGCTATTCCATGCGTCCCTCCGAGGCCAGGGCACTGTCCGATGCGGATGTGGTGTTCTTCGTCAGTGATGAGCTGACGCCCTGGCTTGCCAAGGCGCGTGCGTCGCTGGCCGCGGAGGCCGATGCCGTCGAGTTGATGGAGGTGCCGGGCACCCTGCACCTGACCTATCGTTCGGGCCCCACCTTCGAGGCGCATCATCACGCTGATGAAGCCTCTTCCGCGCATGGCGAAGAGCACGACGAGCATGGTGGCCACGAAGCCCATGCGGATCACGACGAGCATGGTCATGACGGCGAGAATCCCCATGGCTGGCTGGACCCGGTGAATGCTCACACCTGGCTGGGCGCCATTGCGGAGTCACTGGCAGCACAGGACCCGGAGCACGCGGCGACCTATCGCAGCAATGCCCAGGTGGGGCAGCAGGAGCTCGAGGCGCTGACCGAGTCACTGTCAGCGCGTCTGGCTCAGGTGCAGGGCACTCGCTACATCGTCTTCCATGATGCCTATCAGTACTTCGAGCACCGCTTCGACGTGCCGGCGTCTGGTGCCATCTCGCTGGGCGATGCCTCCACCCCCAGCCCGGCCCGCGTAAAGGAGATCCAGGCGCGCGTCAAGCAGGACGACATCCAGTGCGTCTTCCGAGAGCCACAGTACAACCCGGCGTTGATCGAGAGCGTCTTCGAGGGAACTGGCGTCAAGACCTCCATCGTCTTCGAGCCGCTGGGTGTGGGGCTGCCGCTGGGCGAGACGCTGTATCCGCAGCTGATCGAGCGCCTGGGACAGGGCATCCTGCGGTGTGCCGACGCCTGATCGCTCCGTGACAAATCGACGGGGGCGCTGTCGGCCCCCGTCTTTCCTCAAGAGCCTCATCCTCAAGGGAGAGCCACCGCATGCCCCACCCGACATCGCCACCGCTGAGTGAGCGTGACGCAGAGTTCTGCATCAATGCCGCGACGCGCACGCTGGAGCGCTGGGCGATTGCCGTCACTCGCGGGGAGAAGGAGACGCTTCTCTCGCTGTATGCAGAGGACGCGATCCTGGTGCCGACGGTCGCCGATGATGTGCGTGAGAATCGCCAGCAACGACAGGCCTACTTCGATGGCTTTCTCGCCAATGAAGCGCTGGCCTGCGAGTTGGGAGAGTACTCACCCCGAGTCAGTCGCAAGCTGGGTACCGTCGTGATTGGAGGGCACTACACCTTCGAATATCGCGCCGCTGACGAGACGGTCACGATTCCGGCCCGTTTTCTGTTCACCTTCGAGGAGATCCTCGGTGAGTGGAAGATCACCGGTCATCATTCCTCGCGACTGGCGGGATGATTCTGCGCTGACGACGAGCCGTCCGCGCTCTGCTCTTCACCTCTCCTGATACACCCCACACTTCGGCTGAGCTCAGTGCCGCCTTCCTGCATCCTGAGGGAGGCGGTCACTGACGAGGGCCGCTTTGGATATCTGACGAATGACCGCAATACTCCCCGACGTTTCCCTGACCGAGCGCTCGCGCTCCTTGAGTCCCCTGGAATGGGTGGGCATGCAGGGGATTGATCTGCCTGTACTCATCGAGGAGGGCGATTATCGCCGTGAATTGCATGCCCACGTGGATGCGCAGGTCGACCTGCCGATGCCGCATACCAAGGGCATTCACATGTCGCGCCTTTACCGCCTGCTGGATGGGCTGGCGGAGGGCGAGCCACTGACCCCGGGCAATCTGCAGGACGTGCTCGCCGCGATGGTGGCAAGCCATCACGACTGCGCCTCGCGCAATACCCGCGTCAGGCTGGAATTCGCGCTGCTGGTGAAGCGTCCGGCACTAGTCACACCGCAACTCTCTGGCTGGAAGTCCTACCCCGTCACGCTGGAGGCCAGTCTGCGCGAGGACAGCTTCACGCTGCAGGCCAGTGTCACGGTGGGGTATTCCTCCACCTGTCCGTGCTCGGCGGCCCTGTCGCGCCAGCTGATCGAGCAGGCATTCCTGGCGGCTCATCGCAATGACACCACACTGACGCCTGAGCAGGTCGCCGAGTGGCTCACCCATAACGCCACTCTGGCCACGCCCCACAGTCAGCGTAGCGAAGCGCAGGTCCAGATCGAGCTGAAGCCCACGGCGCAGGATCTGGGGCTGATCGCGCTGATCGATGTCATCGAACAGGCCGTGGCCACGCCGGTCCAGACGGCCGTGAAACGCGCCGACGAGCAAGCCTTCGCGGCGCTCAATGGCCAGAATCTGATGTTCGTTGAAGACGCCGCACGCAGGTTGATCAATGGCCTGGCGATCTCAGACGGCGAGGCGCATGTGCATGTACGGCATATCGAAAGCCTTCACCCGCATGACGCCGTGGCCTGGGGTCGCCGCGACTGAGTGACGCCGTGGCTGAGTGACGCCCAGCCGCACTCTTGCCTGGCGCTCAAGCCGGGTTCTCCAGCCTCATTCGCCCGTTCTGCCCTTTTTCGAGAGGTTGGCGTCTCTGATCTACATGCATGCTCCGCCGAGGAAATCGGCGGGGCTTTTGGTTTTGCAGAGCTGAAAAAACGCCAGACACCGCTGCTGACGATAGCAGACGGATGATGTCGGTATGTGGTTTGCCATCCAGTCCAGATGAGGCCGGGGAAGGGGGATTGTTGCGTATTTCGCTAGACAAAGGTCTATTTCTGCTGCGGTGTGATTGACCGGTGCGGCAGTGGGCGACTAAGTTTTGCTTCATCTGGTATGGTTTGCAGTCCACTTTAGGGAGTGGAATATGAACGTCACGCACGTGAGTCAGTCTCGCCAACACAGACTCAGGTCCGGAGCGATCAAGCGGCAAGCCAGCCCCGATACGTCCATACCCCACAACAGAACAATCAAAGGGATTCGACAATGAAGCGAGCCATGCTTGCCGCCACGCTGTTAGCCGCCGCCTTGGGTACCACCACTGCGCATGCCGAGAAGATCGTGTTTGCCATCGGCGGTAGCCCCAACAGTCTGCAGGGCCAGACTGCGCAACATTTCGCCGATAGCCTGCAGGCACGACTCGGGGATGAGCATCAGGTCGAGTACTACCACAGTGGCCAGCTGGGCGATGAGCGCCAGCTGATCCAGAAGCTGCGCCTCGGCACGGTCGATCTGGCCGCGATTTCCTCGGTGATGTCGTCCGTCTCGCCAAGCTTTGCACTATTTGACATGCCGTTCATGGTCAAGGATCGCGAGCATCTCAAGCGCATCGATGACGAGATCGTGATGACGGACCTGGCCGAGGATGCCAAGGCCAAGGGCCTCAAGCTGGTCTCCACCTGGGAGAACGGCTTCCGCCAGATCACCAACAATGAACATCCCGTGGTGGATCCGAAAGACCTGGACGGGCTGAAGCTGCGCACCCCGCAGAGCGAATGGCGTACCGGCATGTTCACGGCGTGGGGTGCCAATCCGACACCGATGGCCTTCTCGGAGGTCTTCGTGGCACTCCAGACCGGGGTGGTCGATGGCCAGGAGAACCCGCTGTCCAACATCGATGGCGCCAAGTTCCAGGAGGTCCAGAAGTACCTGTCACTCTCCAATCATGTCTATTCGCCCATCTGGCTGACCAGCAGTCAGGCCGGCTGGGGCAAGATGCCCGAGGACGTGAAGGCCGCGATTGCCGAGGTGTCCGCCGAGACCCAGAGCTGGGCCTTCGCCAAGGGGGCAGAACTGGATGACAAGCTGCTGGCGAGCCTGAAGGCGGGCGGCATGGCCGTCAATGAGGTGGATCGGGATGCCTTCGTCACCGCGAGTGCGCCGGTCTATCAGGCGTTCTCCGACAAGGTCGACGGTGGTCAGGCGATGGTCGACCGGGCCATGGCACTGGCCAAGGAGTAAGTCATGAGCTCGCATTCCCATGCGGCCAAGGCAACCTTCCCCACCGAGAGTGGGGAAGGACTGACGGCCACGGCTGGTGTGACCCTGCTGGACAGAGTCAACAAGGTGGTGGAACGCTGCCTGGAAGTGTTCACCGTCGGGTTGCTGCTCTCGCTGACGGTGATCGTGTTGGCGGCGGTGGCCTTGCGTACCTTCGGGGGCTCCTTGCCCTGGTATGACGAGGTCGCCTCGATCAATCTGGCCTGGCTCAGCTTCTATGGCGCTGGCCTGGCGGCTCTGAAGCGATCCCATATGGGCTTCCCTGGTCTGATCACCAAGGCGCCCATCGCACTGCGCAGTGCACTGTTCATTACCTCTGAGCTAATCGTGATCGGGTTCTTCGCCGTGGTGGGCTGGTTCGGCTATCAGGTGCTTGACGTGCTGGCCTGGGACTCCCTCATCGCCTTGCCGGCCATCGGTCTGGACGTCACCCAGTCGGTGATTCCGATCAGTGCGGCGCTCTTCATACTGTGTGAACTGCTGAGTCTGCCTCATGCCTGGCGCAAGATGTGTGCAGGCGTCAACAGTGAAGAGGAAGAGATCGCGGAAGCCATCCGTCTGGCCGAGCAAGACCTCAAGGAGCACCGTTCATGACGTTACTGATCATTATCGCGGCGCTGTTCGCACTGGTGTTGATCAACGTGCCCATTGCGGTCGCCATCGGCACCGTCGGGGTCGTCGGAGTGGTGATCTTCATGGGCGTGGACGCGCTGGTGAACGTGCCACTGACGCTCTTCAATGGCGCCACCAAGTTCCCGCTGATCGCAATTCCGCTGTTCATTCTGGCCGGCGCGCTGATGAATACCTCGGGCATCTCCATGCGACTGATCAACCTCGTCACGGCCATGGTCGGATTCGTGCGCGGTGGCCTGGCGATGGTCAATGTCGGGGTATCGCTGTTCTTCGCCGAGATTTCCGGCTCCGCGGTGGCCGATGTGGCCGCGACGGGTTCGGTGCTGATTCCCGAGATGAAGAAGCGCAAGTACACGCCGCAGTTCTCGGCGGCGATCACGTCGTCTTCGGCGTCGCTTGCCATCATCATTCCGCCGTCGCTGTCGATGATTCTCTACGGGGCCATCGCGGACACGTCCATCGTCAAGCTGTTCGTCGCCGGCATCATTCCGGGGATTCTGGGTGGTCTGGGGCTGGCGATGCTCTGCTACTACTACGCCCGCAAGTACAACATGCCGCGTGAGGCTGCCTTCTCGCTGTCGACACTCGGCAAGGCGTTTCGCGAGGCCTTCTGGGCCCTGACGCTGCCGGTCATCATTCTGGGCGGTATCTTCGGTGGCTTCGTGACCGCCACCGAAGGCGCGGGCATCGCCGTGCTGGCGGCGCTGGTGATCGGGGGGCTGGTCTATCGTGAGCTGAACCTGCAGGTGCTGTACCGCGCGGTGATCGATGGCGTGATCCAGACCTCCGTCGTGATGCTGCTGGTCGCCACATCTGCGGTGCTGGGGCTGTTCCTGACCGAGATGCAGTTGCCGCAACAGCTGGCCCAGGAGATCACCGCGATCACCACGGACCCGGTGGCGGTGCTGGCGTTGCTCAACATCCTGCTGCTCCTGCTCGGCATGTTCCTGCATGGTGCCGCTGCCATCATTCTGGTGGTACCGATCGTGATGCCATTGATCCAGCAGATCGGCATCGACCCCATCCACTTCGGTCTGATCCTGACCCTCAATCTGGCCATCGGTCAGCAGACGCCGCCCGTGGCCTCGGTACTGGCCACCTCATGCTCCATCGCCAAGACGGACATGTGGGAAACCACCAAGGTCAATCTTCCGATGATCTTCGTGCTCTTCCTGGTGCTGATGCTGGTCACCTACGTGCCGGCGATTCCCATGAGTCTTGTCGAGCACTTCTATGGTTGATAGCTATGTCTGAGAGATAAGGTTGAGAGGGCAGTGGTGGAGACTGCCCGCCAGACACGCCAAGGCCGCCCTTTGAGGCGGCCTTGGCGTGTCTGAAATAGGCGAGTGAAATGTGCGGGGAATGACCATCGGCCAGGCCAGGCCTCATCAGGTGGGGTATTTCACTGCTCTGATCCCGTAACAGGTACGCCACCCACAGCCTTTCGAGGGCCGGACACACGCTGCTCGGCGCGCAGCGTCCACATTACACCGCCGAGAATCAACAGCATGCCCAGCATTTCGTTGCTCTGCGGCCATTGCCAGGCAAGCAGATATCCGTAGAGCAACGCACAGCAGGTCTCGAAGACGATCATCTGTCCGCCTACCGACACCGGCAGGCGCTGGGCCGACGAATTCCACAGGGCATTGGCGATCCAGGAGCCCCCGACCGACATGAACAGGGCTGCGGCAGCGAAGGCCAGCCAGCGCTCAGACGAGAGCTCCAGCGGCAATATTCGCGGCTGCAAGACGGCGACCAGCACAAGAATCATCACTGCCACGACCCCGGTCGCGATGCCTTGCAGGGTGGACCACTCTCGCGCGGAAAAACGACCGGCCTTGAGTTGCTGGGCATTGCGCAACGCGAACCATGCCCAGGACATCACGCCGAGCGAGCCACACAGCACGCCGATCAGGTCTCGCCACTCTCCCGCGCCTTGAAGGAAGCGAAGCAGAACAGGCACGTTCATGCAGATGATTCCCACCCCGATCAGCGTCAGGGACAGGCTCACGGACAGGCGGCTCGCCTGAATATGGCGTCTCCCGATCAACATCACCGCCACCGGCACCAGCCCGTTGATCAATGCCGCGATGGCCACGCCGGCATATTGGACGGCCGCCGTCAGCAAGATGAAATATGCCACATTGCCTGTCAGCGCCAACTCCAGCAGCAAGCGGGTATCGCGCGTAGTGAGGCGAGCAGACAGGCGGCGAGCATGGGGTAACGCTATCGCCGCGGCAAACAGTCCGTAGAGTCCAAAACGCGCGCAGCTGATGACCACTGGATGGATGTCACCAAGCAGTGATGGCAACACGATGACGCCTCCCCAGAGGGCGCCTGCCATGCCAGCATGGACTATTGCTTTCTTCATGATGAGTCGCCCTTGTCTTGATCAAGGGGCCACTCTAATGCGTTACTTTGTGATCAAGCAGCGACTTTGCCGCATCCAGCCATTCCGTCAAGGAATGTGCGGCGAGAGAGCTGCCTAGAGCCATCCGCGCGAGCGCAATGACGAACACAGACACAATTCCAAATACAGGGAGCCACCATGGCAGGACGTTTCCGCCATCTTCCCTCACTGGAGGGACTTGCAGCCTTCGAGTCCGTGAGTCGCTTGGGAAGCTTCACCCGTGCCGCCGATGAGCTGTGCCTGACCCAGAGCGCCATCAGCAAGCAGATTCGCGCGCTGGAAGCGTCACTTGGCACGCCGCTGTTCGTGCGCAAGGCGCGTGGTGTCACGCTTTCCAAGGCGGGAATGCTCTACCAAAAGGACATTTTCCCGGCGCTGCAAGGGCTCGAGATGGCCGGACAGCGCCTGCGCGCACTGCAGCACCCTGACACCGTCAGCGTGCTGGCAACGCATGCCGTCTCCCAGTACTGGCTGTTCCCTTGCCTTTTGAGCTTCAGCGCCGAGCACCCCGAGATTACCGTGCACATCCATGCCAGCAACGAGATGGATGCCAGCATGGTGCCGGACCATGATCTCGCGATCCTCTATGGCGACGGCGAATGGCCAGCGCTGAGTGCTACGCCGCTGATTCACGAAGATATCTATCCGGTGGCGCGCCCGGATGTGATCAAGGAGCAGGGACTTTCGCTGGAAGAGCTGGCCCAGCGCCCGCTGATTCAGCTGGACTCCTCGTGGAACTGCATGGACTGGTCTCACTGGTTCGCCCATTTCGGTATTCGCTACCGCCCGCCCAAGTCAGACATCACCTTCAATCAGCTGACGCTGACCTTCGCCGCCATCCAGCGAGGTGCCGGCATCGGACTGGCGTGGGACTTCATGGCGGCGGACGCCATCGCCAAGGGCGAGCTGATTCGTGTCACGGATCATCGCGCGATCACCGGCCTCGCGGAGCATCTCGTGTTTGATCTCGATCGACCGCTCTTGGCCTCCGCGCGACTGTTCCGGGATTGGCTGATCGCCAAGGCTGGGGAGGGCGGTGTGACAGGGCAGAATGTCTGAGCAGAAGGGCTGAACGTGATGGGTTCAGAGGGTCCCGGGACCTCACCGGGCTTTCAAGTAAGCCGAGCGCAGGGAGGGATATATGCCGAGAGTGACCACTGAAGCGCTGATCAAAGTGATATTCAGGTTTTACTAAAGTATATGTTTCAAGGGTAGAAGCATTGGTCCGAGGTTGATGTCTAGCCCATGCCTGGTAGTTCATTCCTCGAGATAGGCTTCCTGTAAGGAACACAAGATTTCGTCAACTCACTGCATCGGGAATCTGGAATATAGGCGATAAAACAATATTTTTGTTGTAATATATCGTTTTTCATCCTGTCTGGAGATGGCAAGCGAGCATGATGGTTACAAATAAGTGGGACGAAGGGGCAGGTTGGAAAAGTCCTGGATGGTTGCTGCTCATCGGAGTGGCGTCATTGATGGTGTATACGTTTTTCAATATTCCCGCTGGCGATATCGCCAAGCCAGCAGAAACCTTGTTGGCGTTTTCTGGTTTGATCGCATTTTGTATCTGGGGAAAAGGTTTCCGTCTTCCTGTACTGCTATTGCTTGGGGCAGTCGTAACGGTGCAGTTGATTTCATGGTGGGCGGGATTGTCACACCACCCGCAGTGGATGGATTCATCTCCTCGACTGGCGCTTCTCGCCAAGTTGTTCATATTCATCAGCGTAGCTTGGTGGCTACGCGGTAGTACGCGAAATACGCTACTTCTCTGGGGTGTAGCAGCAACTGGCTTTTTATTGACTACCTTTTTTCTGGCGCCACCGAATGATGAAAACTGGATAACAGGACTATCCGGTGAGAGAGCTGATTTTGGTATACGTAACGCGCAACATTCCGCAATGTTCTTTGGTACCTTGTTATTGGGACTAGTAGCATTTTCTAAACGTATCTGCCAGCAGGGGAGTCGCCAAGGGGTGCGCATTACCTTATGGGGGATGGCACTGATTATCGCGCTGGCAGGTATTGTCGTTGGTCAAACGCGGGCAGTTTGGATTGGTACTATAGTATCACTTGGCTTAGGGTTGTCGGTCTGGGGTGGCTTTGTCGTAATGCGTCGTGGTGTCCGCCAATTCTTGAAATACCTATCAATGTTTTTGGCTGCATTAGCCTTGTTGATGGTAGTGTTTGGACTAGGCTTGGGGGATTCTCTTGAAAAGCGTGTCAATAAAGAAAGTGATGTGATAACCCAAGTATTGAAGGGCGAGTTGACCCAAATCCCGTATACCAGCGTTGGTATCAGGGTCAATAGCTGGATCGCGGCAAGCGAATGGATCGCTGAGCGCCCGCTGACAGGCTGGGGAGCAAAAGGCAAAAGTCTTGTGATGCGCGAGACAGCCTGGATTCCTGAAAAAGTGGCGAAGAAATATGGCCATCTACATAATTTCTTCATGGAGACGTGGGTAGCCTATGGCCTATTGGGTGTGCTGGCCATAGCTGCATTAATGATATGGATCGGTCGTGCGACCTGGTTGGCTTGGCGCGCAGGAGTCATGCCAAGTGATATGGCTTTCTTTGGAATGATATTCTTCGTTTTCTGGATGATCATCAACCAGTTTGAATCCTATGAGTCTATGTGGACTGGGTTGTATATCCACAACATTGTTGTTGGCGGCCTGGTAACTCATTACTGGCGTTGGCGCCATGAGCAGCAGAAGCAGATTGAACACTAACCTGCTACGTTCCTGAAATATCAGAATATTGCAAATATTACGCACCGCTACAGCAATGAATACTCAAGCCCCATGCAGATTTCACTGCGTGGGGTTTTTTCTTTATGGAAGGCCTCTGGAGCGAAAGAGTATCACTACTCCAGATGCTATTGTCTCGCCGTAACGGGAAATACGATAGGCTCTGATAGAGTCTCAGGCTGGCATAGCTACGGCTGGTACGAGTTGGCTTGGAGCTCATGTAACGGATAGAAGACAGTCACCCTTATGCGTTGCCACTCGGAAAGAGCGGCTGGCTTATCACCTCCAGCCGCTCACATTCCATTTATCTATTCGATGGTCATTGGGTAGGAAAGCTGCTGCAAGTACTCCAAGTTCAGTCGATGTGCTTCATTGAGCTTCTCGCCCCTCCCGCACTCCATCCACCAGTCGGCTGATGCCGGAGGTCGCGTCGTGCTTGAGCTCCGGTGGCAGCAGGGCATCCGGCAGGTCCTGATAGCAGACCGGGCGCAGGAAGCGGTGAATCGCGGCGGTGCCGACTGAGGTGGTGCGACTGTCGGAGGTGGCGGGCCAGGGGCCACCGTGGACCATGGCGTCACAGACTTCGACCCCTGTCGGCCAGCCATTGACGAGGATGCGTCCAGCGCGACGTTCCAGCACCGGCAGCAGCTGACGTACGGCATCGTGATCGGCGTCATTCAGGTGCAGAGTTGCGGTCAGCTGGCCCTCCAGCGCGCTGCAGACCTGCTTGAGCTGAGCGAGATCATCGCATTCGATGATCAATGAGCTGGAGCCGAAGACTTCGGCCTGCATGGCCTCATTAGCCAGGAAGTCACTCGCCTGAGTGCTGAACAGCTGGGTCTGGCAGGGGCTAGCGATGGGAGAGTCGCTTTCGCCACTGGCCAGGCAGGTGATGCCGGGCTGTGAGGACAGGCTTGCCACGCCCTCGGCATAAGCCTTGTGGATGCCCGGCGTCAGCATGGTCTGCACCGGACTTGCCTTGATGGCGGGAATGGCGGCTTGCTTGAAGCGCTCCAGTGCTTCGCCCTTGACGGCCAGCACCAGCCCCGGGTTGGTGCAGAACTGACCGGCGCCCATGTTGAGCGAGCCGACGAATGCGCTGCCCAGCGCTTCGCCGCGGGCTTCCAGTGCGGCCGGCATCAGGATGACCGGGTTGATGCTGCTCATTTCGGCATAGACCGGAATCGGCTGTGGGCGCGCCTGAGCGAGAGCCAGCAGGGCGGTGCCGCCACTGCGCGATCCGGTAAAGCCGACCGCCTGGATCTCGGGATGCTTGACCAGCGCCTGGCCGACCTCATTGCCCGGGCCAAATAGTAGTGAGAAGACACCTTCCGGCATGTCGCAACGCTTGGCGGCGCGCGCCACGGCCTGGCCGACCAGTTCCGAGGTGCCCGGGTGAGCCGAGTGCCCCTTGACCACCACCGGGCAGCCTGCGGCCAGCGCGGAAGCGGTATCGCCACCGGCCACCGAGAAGGCCAACGGGAAGTTGCTGGCCCCGAAGACGGCCACTGGGCCCAGCGGGATCTGACGCTGGCGCAGGTCGGCACGCGGCAGGGGCGCACGCTCCGGCAGCGCAGGGTCGACGCGCACATCCTGCCACTCACCGCGGCGCAGTACCTTGGCAAACAGCTTGAGCTGTCCGCAGGTGCGGCCGCGTTCACCGTTCAGGCGTGCCTCGGGCAGGCCGGTCTCCTGCATGGCGCGCTGGGTCAGGGTATCGCCCAGTGCATTGATTTCCTCGGCGATGGTCTCGAGGAAGATGGCTCTCGCGTCGGTCGATGTAGCGCGATAGGCATCGAAGGCCTGACTGGCCAGCTGGCAGGCCTCTTCCACCGTGCTCGCGTTGGCACCCGGATAGGCAGGCTCCAGACGCTCACCCGTGGCCGGATTGATGGCGTGGATCGCCTCGCCCTGAGCGGCGAAGCTGCGTTGTCCGATAAGCTGATGACCGTTGAGTGACATCATGTCTTCTCCTTGATAAGTGAAGCCCTGAGGCAGGTTGAGTCAGGCCGTGGGTGTCTTGTGGGTTGCAGTAAAGGTCGTAGTAGAGGTCGTAATAGAGGTTGCGGTGGAGCTGGTTACAGCAGCAGCGTCCGTAGGCGATGCGATAGCGGTAATCGGTAGCCGATACCAGTGGATGGCGTTGTCGTGGAGCACCTTGTCGAGGGTGTTCTGGCGCAGATCGGCGCTCGTCGTTTGTTCAATGGCGCTAGTCACCAGCGCTAGCCAGTCGCCATAGCTGACCTTGAGGCCGGAGACCGGAAAGTTGCTGGCGAACAGGCAGCGCTGGACACCGAAGATATCCAGCACTTCACACAGCAGCTCTCGATTGGCGTCGGCATCCCAGGCATGCCAGGGCGTGCCCAATTCCGACAGCTTGACGGCGACATTCGGGTTATCGGCAAGCTCCCGCATGCCTGCGCGCCATTGGGCGAGTCCTTGCGGCGTGCGATCCCACGGCAGCCCGCTGTGGTTGAGGATGACGCGCAAGCCGGGGAAGTCCGCAAGCGTCGCGGCTGCCTCTTCAAGATGCCAGGCGGGCACGCGCAGGTCCCAGCTCAGGTCATGCTCCGTGAGCAGCGCCAGTCCCTCGCACCAGCGCGGGTCCTGCAGACTGCCGCTGGCGCCCACCACCGACTGGCGGGTCTGGGGCGTGGCGGCGGTGACTGGTTTGGCGCGCACGCCGCGAAACAGCGGCGATTCACGCTGAGCGTCCAGCTGAGTGGCGCACTCGTCAGTGCCGAAGGCGGCCCAGCCGACATGCGCGCTGGGTAGTGCATGAGTGGCCTGCTGTCGGGTGATCCAGCGCGTCTCTTCCAGTGCCTGCGAGCGTGCGGCCTCGGCTTCACAGTGCACACTGCCCACCAGCCGGAAGCCCTCAGGCACCAGGCGCTTCAAGTCCGTGGCCATAAAGGGCCGGCGGATCGTGGCGTAATCGCCGAGAAAGAAGTTCTCCACCGGCGACTCTTCCAGCCAGGGGTACGCCACCTGGCCATCCAGGGCCCAGAAGTGATGGTGCGCATCGATCAGCGGCTGACTGTGTGAAGGCTCGTGCCTGAGTGTGGTATCCGTCATGACTGGCTCGTATTCTGGTTGGAAGCATCAAGTGCCGATTGACTCAGTGGTCACGCACCAGCAGGCAGGACACGTCCGGCTCGGCGCGTGTCGCGAAGCTTCTGCGTACCTGGCCGCTCTCCAGATCCAGCACCGCGATGCGATCGCCCTTGAGCGAGACGAAGGCTTTCTCGCCATCGGGGTGGAAGCTCATCGCGATGGGAATCGCCTCAAGCTGGATGGTGCCCAGCGGCGCCAGCGCCTCATCGAACAATGACAGCGAGCTTTCCCCGTAATTGGTGGTGATCAGGCGCCCCTTGGGGTCACGGTAGATGCGGTTGGGATCTCGACCGGTGGTCGCCGAGGCGCGCACGGTCATCGATTCGGTATCCACCGCCACGATGCTGTCGTCATCGCGGTTACTGATGAACAGGGTGCGGCCATCGGCGGACAGACTGTTGCCCTCGGGCTTGCGGCCCGGAATCATCGCGATGGGCGTGAAGGTGGCATCGTGAGGTTTGAACTTGGTGATGGTATTGCTGAGCAGATTGATGCCGTAGGCCCAGTCGCCGGCCTTGGTGAGCGCGAACAGGTGCGTCTTGTAGCCACCAGAGGACACGGCCAGATCCGGCGTGGTCTGGGTCAGGGGCGTGTTGAACAGCAGCAGGGTGTTGTGGCCTTCGCTCATGGCGTAGAGGCGGTCCTGGTCATCGATGCCCAGACCGTGGATACGATAGTAAGGCCAGGTGCTGAGCGTATTGATCAGCGTGAAGGTCTCGAGATCGACCACGAATACCGAGCAGCCGCCCTGGTCGCCGATACAGTCGGCACCGAGGATGCCGTAGTGACCCACGAAGGCGTAGCGGCCGGTGGAATCCACCACGAACTCATGCGGGTAATCCGGCAGGCGCAGGTGGTGGAGTTCCTCGCCGCTGGTGGCGTCGAACAGGCTCAGGGTGTGTGCGCATTTCTGGTTGAGCAGCAGAACATCTCGGGACATGACATTTCTCCAATCAGCGAGGGTGCCGTCAGGGCCTGGTTATCAAGGACTTGTGCCCTCGCTGGGGTGACAGATAAGCAAGGCGATAGAACGGATGGGCGTTACTGCGTCACGGCGGCCGTGGTCTTCTGCGTGCCTTGCGGTTCGGCTTTGTCATCGACATCGACATCGACATCGGCGCTGGCCTGGCTGGCGCCCTGGATGGCATCGATCCAGTCGCGACCATTGGCGGCGATATAGCTGTCCCAGGTCGGCAGCACGACCTTCTGGAAGGCGGCGGTATCGACATCGGTCTCGATCTTCATGCCCTTGTCGGCCAGTTCAGCGAGAATCTTCTGCTCGTTCTTCGCGTTCAGTTCACGCTGATAATCGCCGGCCTCCCGCGCCGCGCTTACCAGTACCTGCTGATATTCTGGTGACAGGCTTTCGAACTTGTCGTCGTTCATCACCATCAGCAGTGAGGTGTAGGCCTGATTGGTCAATGACAGGTAGTCCTGGACCTCATAGAAGCCCGCCGACCAGACGATGCTGATCGGGTGGTCCTGCGCGTCGACCGTGCCGGTTTCCATCGCGGTGTAGAGCTCGCCCAGCGGCATCGGCACCGGATTCGCACCCAGCAACGAGAAGGCCTCGATCAGCGACTTGTTGGAGTTGGTGCGCATCACCAGGCCGTCGACATCGGCGGGCGTCTTGATCGGGTGTTTGGAGTTGGTCATCGCGCGGAAGCCGACCTCCCAGAAGGCCAGGCCCTTGAGGTTGTCTTCCTTGAGCAGAGCCAGGGCATCGTCGCCGACCTTGCCGTCTAGCACCTGATAGGCCGTCTTGCGGTCCGGGAAGATGTAGGGCAGATCGAAGGCGCCCAGCGCCGGCTGCAGACCTGCGAAGTTGGGGTTGCCGGACATCTCGATATCGATGGTGCCGCTGCGCACGCCGGCGATCATCTGCTGGTCGCCCCCGAGCACACCATTGCCGAAGATGTTGACGGTGATCTCGCCATCCGTACCTTCCTTGACCAGCTCGGCGAAGCGCTCCGCCGCCTGCTGCTGGGTATCGGTGGTCGGGGCGGCGTGGGCCAGCTTGAGCGTCATCTGGGCATGGGCAGCACTCAGAGGGGCGATCAACAGCAGGCTGGCGAGGGTCGTCTTGATCATGGGTGTCATTGAATGGCTCTCTTGTTGTCTTTGTGGGCGGCTGTCTTAGTGGGCGACTGTCTAAGCAAGTGGCGTGTCGTTGGCGTCTTGCCTTCTTTCAGTCTTCCTTTGTGGCTTCGTGGTTGTGGTTGCCACGGGGTCAGTCGGTCATCCAGTAAAGCGGCGCGGTGATGATCTGCGGGAAGGCAATGAACAGCAGCAGAATCACCACATAGGCGAGGGCGAAGGGCGCGACGCCACTGACCGCCTTCTCGAACTTGAGGTTGCCGACGCTGGTGATCACGTTGAGCACGTTGCCGACCGGCGGGGTGATCAGGCCGATGGCGCAGTTGAGGACGAACATGATCCCGAAGTAGACCGGGTCGATGCCGGCCAGCTTGACGATGGGCATCAGGATTGGCGTGAGCACCAGAATGGTCGGCGTCAGGTCCATCACCATGCCGACCACCAGCACGATACCCATGATGGCTAGCATCAGGATGCGCGGATCATCGGCGAGCGGCTGCAGCAGGCCGGCCACCATCAGCGGCAGCTGGGCGATGCTGATCAGCCAGGAGGCGACCATCGCCGCAGCGACCAGGAACATCACGATGGCGGTGCTGCGGGCAGCCTGGGCGAGCACGGCGTAGAGCTGGCTGAGGTCGAGTTCGCGGTAGACCACGGTGGCGACGAAGATGGCGTAGACCGCCGCGACCACACCGGCCTCCGTCGGGGTGAAGATGCCGCTCTTGATGCCGCCGATGATGATGACCGGCAGCATGATGGCCCAGAAGCTGTCCTTGAGTGCCTTGAGGCGTTCACGCCCGCTGGCCTTCTTCGTGACCACCAGATCTTCCTTGCGGGTCATGAACAGCCACATCACTACCAGGGTCACGCCCATGATCAGGCCCGGCACGATGCCGGCGAGGAACAGCTTGCCGATGGAGATGCCACCGGCGACCCCGATGATGATCAGCGGAATGGAGGGCGGAATGATCGGCGCGATGATCCCACCGGCGGCCATCAGGCCGGAGGAGCGGCCCAGCGGGTAGCCGGCCTTGCGCATCATCGGCAGCAGCATGCTGGCCAGCGCCGCGGTATCGGCGACGGCGGAACCGGACAGGCTGGCCATGACGATGGCGGCGAAGATGGCGACGAAGCCGAGCCCGCCCTTGCGGTGGCCCACCAGTGACATCGCCAGTGTGACGATGCGTTGGGAAAGCCCGCCGCGCGACATCACTTCGCCGGCGGTGAGGAAGAAGGGAATGGCCAGCAGGGTGTAGCTATCGGCGCCATTGACCAGGTTCTGGGCCAGGATCTGCGAGTTGAACAGATCCAAATGCAGCATCAATACGATGGCACTGACCAGCAGGGCGAAGGCGATGGGGAGGCTCAGGCCGATGGCGGCCAGCAGGGAGCCGAGGAAGAGCCCGATGGTCATGGCGTATCTCCTTGCGAATCAGAGGCGTGGCTCGGCGCGACGCGCGGCGTGACAGCATGCAGTACCAGCGGCGTCAGCAGACGCCAGAGCAGAATCAGCGACATCAGCACGCCTGCCATCAGGCCGGCGAGATAGAAGACGCCGACCGGAATGCCGCTGATGGGAGAGAGGTTGTTCCAGTTGAGCACCGTCTGGGCATAGCTGCCCTTGAGCAGCATCAGGCAGCAGCCGAGCATCGCCAGGGTCACCAGCCGATCAAGCCCTGCGCGCATGGCCGCAGGCAGCTTGTCGACGAAGGTATTGACGCTTAGGTGCTCCTGGCGGATCAGCGCCGTGACCGCACCCATGAAGGTGACCCACACGAACAGGAAGCGGGACAGTTCGACACTGATCGAGATGCCGCTGTTGAAGCCGTAGCGCAGCACCACATTGACGAACACCAGTACGATCATCGCCACCAGCGCCAGCACCATCAGCAGGGTCAGGGTCTTCTCGAGTCCCTTGAACAGCGCCGTGATGCCGACGGCAATGTTCGAGTGGGCGGCCGTGTCCTGCGGGGCTGTCTTTTCCTGCACAGTTGTCTTGTCCTGCGGAGCTGCCTTGTTCTGCTCGGCGCCAGCGGCCTTGCGGGACTCGGCGTGCGTGGCAGAGGGCGGTTTGATCGACATGGATAACGGCATCTCTTGGGTCAGTTTGTTCATGGTGTCATCCCCGAGGGAGGCATCTCGATGACGGTGCGGCAGCGCTGTCATTGCGCCCCTCTGGTTGCAGCGAAAAGGGCGCTGCCGCGTGTCGGTGGCTGGGACTGATGTCAGGGGCTGATGACACAGGCGCTGATGAAAGTGTTCAGCGCGCGTCGGCCAGGGCGGTCTGGAACTGCGTCACCACGTCTGCGTCAAGCGCCTGGGTGTGCTGCTCGATCACCGGTGCCAGGGCCTCACGCATGCGCTGGCGCTCACTGTCCGCGACCACGTTGACGGCCATCTTCTTCTCAAGGGCACTCAGCAATTCCTCGTTCAGGGCGCGGCTCTGTTCGCGCTGATAGAGCGTGGCTTCACGGGCGGCCTCGCGGACCAGCTGGCGCTGCGCCTCATCGAGTGACTGCATGAAGCCTGCCGAGGCGACCAGCACCAGGGCGTCATAGGCATGCGCGGTGCGCGAAAGATACTTCTGGACCTCGAAGAAGCGCTTGGCGTCGATCACGGTGTAGGGGTTTTCCTGGCCATCCACCGTGCGGGTCTCCATGGCGGTAAACAGCTCATTGACCGACATGGGCACGGCGTTGGCACCCAGCCCATTGAAGAGGTCGATATAGAGCGCATTCTGCATGGTGCGAATCTTGAGGCCTTCGATGTCCTCGAGCGTCTCGATGGGTCGGCGGCTGTTGGTCATGTGACGGAAGCCGTTTTCCCAGTACTCGAGTGCCACTAGCTGCTTGTCATCGAGGCTTGCGAGCAGGGCTCGGCCAGCCTCGCCATCCAGCACCGCGTCCGCATGTGTACTGTCATCGAACTGGAAGGGCAGGCTGACGATGTTGAAGTCAGGATTGAGACTGCTGAGGGTCGCGGTGGACGGTACGGTGAAATCCAGGGTCCCGGACTGCAGCATCGAGGTCATGTTGACGTCGTTGCCCAGAATGCCGTTGGAGAACACCTTGACGGTGATCTCGCCGTCGGATCTTTCCTCGATGAGTTGTGCGAACTTCTTGGCCCCCAGCGTCTGGGGGTGGGCATCCGGCAGACTGGTGCCCATGCGCGCGGTGATCTCGGCGTGGGCAGTGGTCGCGAAGGTCAGCATCAGTCCCAGCGCGGAGACTGTCTTGATCAGAGCTTTATGGGACAGGGCGTGGCGGGTAAGCATGGCGAATTCCTTGCAAGTTGTTGTTATAGAGGCTGTCGTTGTGGCAATCGCTGTCGTGGCGGTCGTCGTCATTCCGGTCAGGCGGTAGCGTTCAAGCGGTAGCGGCGCACGGCGTTGTCGCAGAACAGCTTGAGGCGGTGTTCGGGACTCAAGGAGCGGCTGAGGTCCTTGAATGCCTGCAGCAGCGTATCGAGTGAGGTCACCAGCCCATCGACCGGGAAGTTGCTGGCGAACATCACGCGGTGGACCCCGAAATGGCGCAGCACGATGGCAAAGACCTCACGGTTGTCTTCCAGCCGCCAGGGCTGACCCACGATGCCGAGC
Source organism: Cobetia amphilecti (assembly GCF_020217465.1). Lineage (GTDB taxonomy): Bacteria > Pseudomonadota > Gammaproteobacteria > Pseudomonadales > Halomonadaceae > Cobetia > Cobetia amphilecti. The sequence goes on along the minus strand of NZ_CP084115.1, from coordinate 2,612,067 downwards.
CCCGAGAACTTGATCATCACCTGGGGCCAGGCGGCGACCTTGGCGAGGGCCCGTGACCACTGACGCAGGGTGTCGGGATGACGATCACCGGGCACGCCGGCGTGATTGATCACCACCGGCATCTCGGGGTGGCGGCCCAGCAGTGGCAACAGTTCCTCGAGGTGCCACCAGGGCACCTGCAGCTCGAAGATCAGCCCGCGACGCGCGACTTCACTGACGCCGTACTGATAACGCGGGCAGCGCAGCGAGCCGGGCATGGTGTGGGTGGCAAGCCTCGGATCATGACGTTCCAGCGCGGCCGGCTTGTGTCGAATGCCCATGACCAGGCTGCCACGGGGGGAACGTGGCTCACACAGCGTTGCGAGTTGCTCGGCGATGTCGTCCTGATCCAGCCAGGCCTGGGCGATCATGGCATTCGGCCAGCCGGTCTCGCGGGCAGTCTCCTCGACCCAGCGCACTTCCTTGAGCGCATCGCCCCGCGCCCATTCCGCTTCCATGTAGACGCAGCCCATCACGCGATGCGCCTTTCCCGCTGCCATGAGGTGCTCGGCGGGCAGGTAGGGGCGACGAATCGCGGCATAGTCGCCGTAGCGGAAGGGAATCATCGGCTCATCGCACAGCCAGGGGTGGTAATTGCGCGTCGGGTCCCAGACATGCATGTGGGCATCGATGATCGGCAGATCTTCATCCTGCTGCGTGGCCAGATAGCGCTCGCGTTGCTCGCCCAGTTCGGCAAGAGACGCAGTCATCACCGGGGATTGGAGTGAGTCAGAGAGCATGGCGAGCTTCCTTCCAGTGGCAAGTCAGGCGAGCCTGATCAGTGGGCGAGAGCGGCGTCGATGCGTTCCAGCAGCTCGCTGCCGTGCTTGGCAGTGAACTCGGCGCGCACCGGCTCGGCGACCTTGGCCCTCATGCTGGCGGTATCGGGTTCGCGCACGACCTGCATGCCCTGTTCCTCGAGGAAGGCCAGATCGCCCTGTTCATTGTCATGATTGAGCTGGCGCTGATAGCGGGCCGCTTCGCGGGCTTCTTCCTTGATCAGCGTCTGAAGTTCGGGGGCGAGGCTGTCGAACGTCTGCTTGTTCATGATCAAGGGCGCGGCGGTATAGGCGTGCGCGGTCAGTGACAGATGGTCCTGCACCGAATACAGGTTGGCGGAGCGAATCAGGCTGACCGGATTCTCCTGGCCATCCACGGTGCGGGTTTCCAGCGCGGTATAAAGCTCCGCGAAGGGCATCGGAGTCGGGTTGGCACCGAGGGCCTGGAAGGCGGCGATATGCGCCGGGTTCGGGGTGGTGCGCAGCGTCAGGCCGCTGATGTCCTCGGCGGTCTCTACCGCGCGGCGCGAGTTGGTCAGGTTGCGGAAGCCGATTTCCCAGAAGGCGAGGCCTTCGATCTGTTGAGGCTGCATGGCAGTCAGCAGGTTCTGACCGACCTCGCCGTCCAGTACCTGATAGGCCTGCTCGCGGGTATCGAACAGGAAGGGCAGGTCCAGCACGTTGAGTTCGCTGACCAGACCACTGAAGTAGGGATTGCCGGAGAGCTCCAGGTCGATGGTGCCGCTGCGGACACCGGAAATCATCGCCTGGTCATTGCCCAGCTGGCCGTTGGGGAAGATCTTGACCGTCAATTCTCCCGCGCTGCGCTCGGCGAGACGTTCGGCGAAGCGCTCGGCGGCCAGATGCTGCGAATCGGTGACCGGGTGGGCATGCGCGAAGGTCAGCGAGGTAGCGGCAGTGGCGGTGCCTGTCATCGCCAGGCTGAGTAGGGCGGCGGACAGGAGGGTGGCGGTGGTGTGGTGGCGTGAGGTTGTCATGGCGAAACCCTTTTCTCGTTATTGTCGTGATGCTTAGGCGGCGTGTTGACGCTGGTGCTGCTGTTGGTGCTATTGGTACTGCTGGTGCTGCCGGGATCAGGGCCGTGTGATGGCGGGGTTCTCAAGACCCTGATCCTTGCTCTACTTCTTGTGCTGATCGGCAGTGTTTACAGCACCGCCATGGCGGATGGCTGTTCCGCTTGGTTGTCGTGGGACTCGAACGCGACCGGGTTGCGCAGTGCGCGCCCGAAGGCCGGCAGTTCGATCTCGAAGCGGTCTCCTTCCTGCACCTTGATCTGATCGGCGAAACTCAGCGTGGCAGTGCCGAAGAAGTGCACATGCAGGTCACCGGGCGCGCGGAACTGGGCGTACTTGAAATGGTGGTGTTCCAGGTTGGCCAGGCTGTGGGCCATGTTGGCCTCACCGGTCAGGAAGGGTTTCTCCCACAGGGTCTGGCCTTCGCGGGTGATGCGGCTGGTGCCTTCCAGGTGCTGGGGCAGTTCGCCGATCAGCAGCTCAGGTCCATAGCTGCAGGCGCGCAGTTTGGAGTGGGCCAGCCACAGATAATTGGCGCGCTCGGTGATGTGGTCGGAGAATTCGTTGCCCACGGCGTAGCCGATGCGGTGCGGCTGGCCATTGGCATCGTTGAGGTACAGGCCGACCAGTTCGGGCTCCTCGCCGGCATCCTCGGCGAAGGCCGGCACGCTGATCGCGGTTTCCGGCGCGACCACGATGCTGCCGTCACCCTTGTAGAACCATTCCGGCTGCGCGCCGACCTGACCCGCGGCGGGCTTTCCGCCCTCGAGGCCCATGCGGAACATGCGCATCGAGTCGGTGACGTTGGCGTCATTCTCGCTCTGTGCCTGGGCGGCGGCATGCATGGCATCGCGGGTGTCAGCGCTGCCCAGGTGGGTCAGGCCGGTGCCGGTGACGGTGCAGCGCGCGCGATCGGGGTGGGTGACCGGCGGCAGCAGTTCGCGGCGATCGATCGCCTGCTTGTAGTCGACCAGGGTGTGCGAGTAGTGCTGTTCGATCAGCGCGCTGAGCCCGATGCCCAGCTCGATGGCGCGGGAGGCCAGCTCATAGGTGCCACCGGGGAAGTCGAGCAGGCGCAGCTGGTCGCGGCTTTCGACCACGGCGACCCGCGGGCCATTGGCGGTGCGAAGTTGGACGAGTCTCATGATGGCTTCCTCACTCGATGATGTTGAACTGATCGAAGTAGTCGCTGTTCAGCTCGAGGCCCAGCCCCGGGGTCTCTTCGTCGAGGTCGATGAAGCCGTTCACCGGCTCCGGGTCACCCTTGAAGATGTAGTAGAAGAGCTCGTTGCCGATCTCGACATCATGCACCGGGAAGTACTCGCTCATCGGGGAGGCCAGTGAGGCCATGGTCAGGTGGTAGTTGTGCATCTGGCCGGCGTGCGGGATGACCGGCACGCTGAAGGACTCGGCGAGGGCGTTGATCTTGCGCGCGGCGGTGATACCACCGACCCGGTTGGTGTCGTACTGGATGACGGAGACGGCGCGCTTTTCCAGCAGCTGGCGGAAGCCGTAATGGGTGAATTCGTGCTCGCCGCCGGAGATGGGAATGCTGGTCAGCTGATTGAGTTCGGCGTAGCCATCGATGTCATCGGCGATCACCGGCTCTTCCAGCCAGCGCGGCTGGAAGCGTTCCAGCTTCGGCAACATGCGCTTGGCGTAGTCCAGGTTCCAGCCCATGTAGCACTCGAGCATCAGGTCGACATCCTCGCCGATGACTTCGCGCACGGCGGCCACGCTATCCAGGTTGGCACGCACGCCCTCGACCCCATCACGCGGACCGTAGCCGAAGCGCATCTTCATGGCGGTGAAGCCTTGGTCCAGATAGGACTGGGCCTCTTCCTGCATGCCCTTGAGGTCGGTGCGGTAGAGCTTGGAGGCGTAGCAGGGGATCTTCTCCTTGGTGCGCCCGCCCAGCAGCTTGAAGACCGGCTTGCCGACCGCCTTGCCCATGATGTCCCAGATGGCGATATCGACGCCGGAGATGGCGGCCATGCCGATGCCCTTGCGGCCCCAGGCGTGGGTGGAGCGGTACATGCGCTGCCACAGGTATTCGTAGTCGAAGGGGTCCTGACCGATGATCAGCGGCGTGAGGTATTGATCGATGATCGCCTTGGCGATGCGCGGCGCCAGCGCCACGTTGCCCAGCCCGACCAGGCCGTTGTCGGTCTCGATCTCCACCACTGTCCAGCCGTGGAAGCGGAAGGTGCCCATCGAGTCGCCCTTGTCCCACAGCTCGTCCATGGCGTTGGAGCAGAAGTGGGCGGTCGGAGGGACGGTGTGGCCTTTCCATTCGAAGACGCGGGTTCTGACGTTGGTGATCTTCATCGAATTATCCTTGTTGTGGATGGCGTTGATTCAGGTTCATGAGCGAGAGGCGCAAGGGCATCAGGCAAAAGCGGTCTCGAGACGCAGTGCACGCAGGTTGGTGCCCATGCGCTTGGCGATCGCGAAGGCATTGCGGGTCGGGTTGACGTCCGCCTTGCCAAGGCCTGCGATATCGAAGGCGGTGCCGTGGGCCGGCGTGGTGATGGGGATGGGCAGGCCGCCCTGGACGGTGACGCCGGATTTGAAGCCCAGCAGCTTGATCGCGATCTGCCCCTGGTCGTGGTACATGGTCACGATGGCGTCGTACTCGCCATCTCGCGCCTTGATAAATATGGTGTCGGCCGGGAAGGGGCCTTCGACCGGGTAGCCCTGTTCATTGCAGCGCGCGACGGCCGGCGCGATGACGTCGATTTCCTCGCGGCCACAGGTGCCACCTTCGCCGCCGTGGGGATTGAAGGCGGCGACGGCGATGCGCGGACGCTCAAAGCCGGCCAGTTTCAGCGAGTCATGAATCAGCTGGCTGGCGGCGATGATGCGCTCCTGGGTGACGTACTCGGCGGCGTCCTTGAGCGGAATGTGCGATGAGATGCGCGAGGTCCACAGCGTCCCCAGGGTGTTGAACTCGCAGAAATAGCCTTCGACTCCGAGCTTCTCGGCGAAGAAGTGCAGCTCGTCCTCATGGCCGAGGCCACCTTTCTTCATCGACAGCTTGTTGAGCGGCGCGAAGCAGATGGCGTCGACTTCCTCGTTCTGGGCTGCTTCCAGGCAGCGAGACAGCACCGCGAGGGTCGAGGCGCCACAGGCGGCGCTTTCCTCGGCCAGCGTCACGTCCTGCTGGGCCACGCTTTCCACCAGCATCAATGACAGGCCTTCATGCTCGCGGGCCTCGGCGAAGCTTGCGACGCGCGGCAGCTGGGTGAAGAGACCGGCCTGGCGTTGGCCCTGCTCCCACAGCCACTGATCGCCGACCAGCACGCTGTGGGTCTCGGCGAATTGCTCGGGTTCGGCGACCAGGCGCGCGATCAGCTCCGGGCCGATACCGGCGGGGTCACCAAGGGTAAGGGCAATGACAGGGCGTGTTGCTGACATGTGAATTCCAGCCTTGTGAGAGTTGGCGTTGTTGTTGGTTTCTTCAATCAATTCGCACTTTATGGTCTGCTGGTTGGTTTACCGGACCAGTTGAGATAAAAATTAGCCGAGCCCACGCTGATCGGTCAAGGTTTTCTCGAAAATTGCGACCATGGTCGGTTTGTGGATGCGTGATATGCGGTTGTCGGTTATGCTGGTATGAAATATATACCAGTGGAGGCTGCATGAAGCAGACGCCTTTCGCCTTCGAGAAAGCGCTGAAGAATCAGACCAAGAAGGAAATTCTCGCCGACAAGCTCATCGAGATGATCCTGACGGGGCTGCTGCGCGATGGAGATGAGCTGCCCAGCGAGCGTGAGCTGGCACAGTTGTTTGAAGTGAGTCGTGAGACCGTGCGCGGGGGGCTGGCGCTGTTGACGGGCTATGGCCTCTTGAATGTCTCGCACGGCAGCAAGTCACGCGTCTGTGCCAGTGAGGCCGTGATCGACAGCTTCCGCAATCATCCCGCACGTCAACAGGGTGATGAGCTCAACAACCTGGATATCGAGAGCGTCTTCGAGAGCCGGATCGTGGTGGAATCGGCCATCGCCCGCCGCGCTGCGCGGCACATCGATGAAGCAGGGCTCAAGAAGCTGGACGCCTTGCTGGAAGCCCAGTCACAGCACTTCGACTCGCCGGTGAACTTCCAGCTCTCGGATCAGAACTTCCATCACGTCATCGCCGAATACTCGCGCAACGAGATCCTGATCCGCTATGCCGATGAGCTTTATACCTACGCGCTCAACATTCGCCGCCAGGTCATGGCCGAACACGGCTCGATCAAGCGCAGCTATGAAGAGCATGTGCGTATTGTCGAGGCGCTACGTGCCGGTGACCCGGATGCTGCTGAACGCGCCATGCTCTCGCATATCGATAGCGTCTATTACACCACGCGCGACAAGATGCCCCATTGAGAGAGGAGATGAACCAAGAGGGCCATGAAACAGAAGGGACATGCATCAGCGGGGTGTATATAAGTGAAGGAAAATAAAATGGCGCGAACAAGCAGCCCCTGAGCGCGCTGCCTCAGTACTCCACGCCCGTCATCACCCAGACGATGCGGGTCTCGGTCTCGCCGGGATTGCGAATCCAGTGGGGTTCTTCCCCGGTGAGCGAGAAGCTGTCGCCCGGGTTGAGCAGGAAGATCTGTTCGCCGAGGGTCAGCTCCAGCTGGCCACTTTCCACATAGCCCGCTTCCTCACCGCGCCGCTCACGCGGTGTCTCGCCGCCGCTGCCACCGGGCTGCAGGCGGGTCATGATCAGGATGAGCTGACCGCTCAGGCGAGGGGAGAGCAATTCTTCCCGTGCACCGATGGTGCCAAGGTTCATGGCGCGGCGCTGATCCGCGCGCACGATAGTTTCCTGCTCGGCCGCCGAGTCACTGCCGCCCGGCTGGAAGAACCAGCTGACGCGCACGTCTAGGGCGTCACTCAGCGTCTGCAACACTCCGATGGGCAGCGAGGAGACGCCACGCTCCACCTGGCTCAGGTAGCCGACGGATTTGCCGACTTGGCCTGCCAGTTGGTTCAAGGTCAGCTGGCGGGACTTGCGCAGGTCGCGCAGCTGCCTGCCGATACGGCGGTCTTCCTGTTCTGCATTGCTTAGTGTGCTGTCGGTTGATGCCTGTGAGGAGTCTGTGTCCGTGGTCATCCGGTTTCCTCTTGGCAATGGGAACTGGCGGTCAATGAGTGGCGTTTCATGTGGATGAAAAGCATACAGCGGTTTTCATCAGCAAGATTATCAGCATGCGGCGTCAAGAGATAAGCCTGTGTCGTTATCAAATCGTCGTGTCGAGATAGATGTTGATACGCAAAAGGCCAGTCATGATGACTGGCCTTTTGCGTATGCGCTGCGCGTTACCCTCAGGCAGCTGGAGTAAAGGCCGGTCGCTGCTTGCGGAAGGCCTGTTTGCGGGTGATCTTGCCCTTCTCGATGGTGAAGAGATCCACGCTGTCGGCTTCGACACGCTGGCCATCGGGCTGGGTCGCCATGAAGGTGCATTCGGAGACGACGCGCTGATCGGCGAAGAAGAACTCGCCCTTGGCCCACTGCACATCGGGCATTGTCGTCCAGGTATTCACGAAGGCGTCGCGCACGGCGGCTTTACCGACGATACGCGTGCCGTGCGCCTCATCGCCGGACACGGTGTCGAAGACCACATCGTCGGCGAAGTACTCCATGACCTCATCGATGGCGTGGCGATTGAAGGCGTCGAACATTGCGGTCATCTGTTCACGATTTATGGTGCGTCTCTCTGGTGCTTGCATGCCGCAAGAGGCATGTCAGTGGGAGGTGTCGCGACGGCATTGGAGTGCGCCGCGGCGTATTGAGAAGTGATAGAGGCGATCAGTGGCGGAACTCGCGCGGGGCGTTACTCAGCTCACCTTGTCCAGCACCTGGAAATACTTGTAGAGCAGGTGTTGGCCCATGCGCCGGATAGGTCTGAGTGGATGGGCGGGCAGCGGCGAGTTGAAGATCGGCAGATGGGCCTCCGGCAACGACTGCCCGGCGATCAGCGCGGCCAGCTGCTTGGAGGCATAGGCCGAGAACGACACGCCGTTGCCGCTGTAGCCCTGGGAGTAGAAGATCTGCTGCTTGGGTCCGGCTGCACGATGCGCGGCATCATGTCGTGGGAGATATCCATCCATGCGAGAACCACGGCGTCTCGATGCCGGCCAGCGCCGGGAACTTGCGCGCGATGGCCTCATGCACCACATCCAGATGCCGGGCATTCTGCGCATCCGCGCCACTGATGGCGCTACGCGTGCCGATCTGCAGGCGTTTCTCGGGTAGTAGGCGATAGTAATAACGCAGCTTGCGTGTGTCCGTGGTCAGGATGGTCGAACGCAGGCCACAAGCCTCGATCTCATCGTCGGTCAGGGTGCGCGTCCACACCGAATTGGCCATGATCGGCATGTTGCGATAGGCGGTCAGCGAGTGAAGATTGGGGCTGGTATAGCCCACCGCGCGCGCCTTCACCGTGCCACCCGGCGTCTGCAGATAGTGGATGCCGTTCTCGGTTGTCCAGTGCTGCACCGGGCTGCTGGTGTGGATTCTGGCGCCATGGTGGCGCGCGATACGCGCGTAGCTGTAGGCCAGCTTGAGCGGCTGTACCGCGATGCCTTCAGGCTCGAGCATCGCACCGTGACTCTCCTGATCGCCCATGAAGTCACGATGCACTGACGCGCGGTCCAGCGTTCGGGTCCGGTAGCCGAGGATGTTGTTGCACAGGCGTGATTCGGCCTCGAGATGCTGCATGGCCTGCGGACTGTGGGCGATCAGCAGATTGCCCAGTGGCTGAGGCTCGCAGTCCACCTCCGGGTCCTGGGTCAGGGACTTGAAGACCTCGAAACCCTCCAGGCTATTGGCGTGCAACTGGCGCGCCATGTCGACGCCCCATTTCCTGACCCACTGGCTGCGACTCAGGCGCCCCCAGGCCAGATGGCCCTGGCCGCCATTGCGGCTGGTGCAGCCCCAGCCGATCTGATTGGCCTCCAGCACCACCGCCTTGATGCCATGCTCGCGCGCCAGGAACATCGCCGTGGCAAGGCCGGTGAAGCCGGCACCGATCAGCACCACGTCGGCCTCCATGTCGTCAGTGACCGGGCCATCATTCTCTGGCGGCGGCCCTGCGTGGTAGCGCCAGTAGCTCGGCGCATAATCCACTCCTTCGCCTGGGGAGCTGTCCTTGAGAGGGTCGTAGTGAGGGTTGTAAGGCTGCTTGACAGTCATCGTGGGTCACCATCCGTCTTGTTGTTGGCGATCGTTGTCATTGGTGATCGTTGTCATTGGTGATCATTGTCATTGGTGATCATTGTCATTGGCGATCAATGGCGGTGTTGGTTCGTGCGCGTTGCGCTCGGGTGACTTGCCTGCTCGAGTCGACGTGAGCCCGTCATGCCGTTTAGGTCGCGCCCGGGATGGGTTGGCTTCCCGACCCCGGGAGGGAGGGCGGCGCGGGCGTACTAGCTGGCGTGGTGGGTGAGACAGCACTTGGGGCTTCCGGCTCAACGGCTTCGGCAGGCAGAGGCTTTACCTGAGGGGCCGGCTGCATGGCCGTCGCGGGCTGTTCATGGGTCGCCTTGAGCATGCGATAGACCGAGAACATGTAAGCGATGCTGACGAGGAAGAAGGGCGCGCCGACCACGATCGCCAGGCACTTGATGGCGGTGAAGCCACCGGCGAGCTGGAAGACGATGCCGGTGACGCCGATGATCACGCCCCACAGCAGGCGCATCAGGATCTTCGGGTTCTCGTTGCCATTGGAGACCTGCATGGCCGAGAAGAACGAGGCCGAATCCGAGGTGGTGACGGCGAAGACGATGATGTTGAACAGCACCGCGAGGCACAGCCACCAGCCGCCGGGCATGCTCTGCAGCAACAGGTAGATGCCGGATTCCGGATTGCCCTGCACGCTTTCCCACAGCGGTACGATCTGATTGACCTCGGCATAGCCGGCCGAGCCGCCCCAGATGCTGAACCACACGATCGACAGCAGCATCGGCACCACCACCACGCCGAACACGAATTCGCGCAGGGTGCGGCCGCGGGAGATGCGCGCGATGAAACCGCCGCAGAGGGGGATATAGGAGATGTACCAGAGCCAGTAGAAGATCATCCACCAGCCCACCCACTCACGCTGTTCGAAGCTGCCCGCGTCGGTCCAGAACTGGTTGACGAATACCGAGCCGAAGTAGTCACCGAACTGCTGGGTGATCATGTTCAGCAGGTACTGCGCCGGGGCGTGACCGAAGGCCAGCAGCGCCAGCAATATGGCGCCGGCCATGATCATGTTGAGCAGGCTGAGGTACTTGATGCCGCGCCCGATGCCGGTCGCCGCCGATGCCACGTAGGCGATGATGATCACCAGCATCACCATGGCCTGACCGAAGGCGCCGAACTCGAGTCCGAACAGCACCTTCAAGGCATAGCTGATGGAGGTGACGCCCAGCCCGATCATGGTGGCATTGCCGCCGATGGTACCGATCACGCCAAGCCCGTTGGCAAGCTTTCCCCACAGACTGCTGTTGCAGCGCTCCCCCAGAAGACCATATAGACCGGTGGCGACCGTCAGCGGCTGCCCGAGGCGATAGGCCGGAAAGGCGATGGCCCAGGCGGCCACGGCAAACAGTGCCCAGCCATTCATGCCCCAGTCCATCAGGGTGTTGCGGATCGCGGTTGATACCCCGGCCTGCTGGCCGACCTGATTGAGGTCCTGCACATGCGAGGAGGTGTAGAGGTGCGTCAATGGCTCGGCGACGCTGAAGAACACGAAGCCAATGCCCAGCCCGCAGCTAAAGATCATCGAGATCCACGCCACATAGCTGAACTCAGGACGTGAATCATCCGGCCCCAGGCGGATGCTGCCGAAGGGGCTGAGCAACAGATAGAAGCTGAAGATCAGCGTCGCGGCGACCCCGAGCACGAAGCTCCAGCCGAAATTGAAGATCAGGAAGTCACGTATGCCGGACAGCGCCGCGCCGGTCTGCTCCGGCGCCGCCAGGGCGTAGATCATGATCAGGATATATGCTGAGGACGGGCCAGAACAGCCCCTTGTCGTAGTCGCCAAGCAGACCGGATGAGCGCGGAACGCCGTTGCTAACAGCGCGCTCAGCCGCTGCGGGGTTGCGTGTTGCTGTCACTGGGGTGCCTCCAGGAAGGGGCCCTGATGCTCCACGCCAGATCTCGTCAGACACCTGACAAGCCGACAGGAATATCGAGAGCAGATTTTATTGTTGTCATGGGAGCGGGGGCTGGGGCTGGGACGTCGCCCTTCATCGAACCGGCTAGGTCCCCATCCATCGTCAGTGAATGCGCTGCAGCTGATACAGCACTCGATGAATCTTCTCGCGTCACAAATGAAAATAGACGGCGAGTAAAATCGTTCAAGTGAAATTTTTTAAGTATTTTTTCATTCACATGTAAAGCGTTTGGCTGCCGTCATTAACATCTTGAAATACAGAAGAAATAACGCCGATGCGCAGCCTGACCCGATGGTGGCAGGCCAGAGAACAGAGGCAGGAGGGGGATAGAGAGCGGAGTCGAGAGGGGAGTAGAGGTAGGAGCAGAGAGGGGGCAGTAGAGAATGGAGCAAGAAAGCGAAAGGCAGCCAAGGAGTAAGCCAATGGCATGAATCAACAAGGTCAGCATGCTTCGAGCCCCTCATCACTCCCTGATGAGGGGCTCGAGTCTATGGGCTCACACAAGTTGCTTGCGCCTCTCGGGAAGGTCGGTATAGAGTTAGTGTGTACTGTATACAATTCTAAGAAGGTGCAGTCATGACAACTGAAAACCCCTCCGTCCCGGAGTTGAACGGGGCATCCCTGTCGGGAATCTTCCTGGCATTCTGTCTATTGATGTCCAGCGTCCTGCTGCTCAAGGTGCCGGTGGCACTGGCGTTGTTCGCTGCCTGGTTCCTGCTGATGCTGTGTGGCTGGATGTTGAAGGTGCCGTACCCCAGCCTGCAGGCGGGCCTGATGAAAGGCATCATGCGTGGCATGGAAGGCGTGCTGATCATTACCTGTGTGGGCGCGGTGGTCGGCTCCTGGATCGCGGGTGGCATCGTGCCGACCGTCATCTATTACGGCCTGAGTCTCGTCCACCCGGGTACCTTCCTGCCCATCGCGTTTCTGGCCTGCGCCTTGACCAGCCTGGTCACAGGTACCTCCTTTGCCTCGGTGGGGACTGTCGGCGTCGCGATGATGGGCGTCGGTGCGGGGTTCGAGATTCCGCTGCCCTATGTGGCAGGGGCCGTGATCTCTGGCGCCTATGTCGGTGACGCCATCTCCCCGCTGTCCGACACCACCATCCTGTCGTCCTCTCTGTGTGATGTCTCCCTGATCGATCACGTGCGCTCCATGGCCTGGGTTGGCTTGCCTGCCGGTGTGCTCGTACTGGGCGGCTTCTACCTGTTGGGCATGGATTCCGCGGCATCAACCCAAGCCATGCAGTCCGCTCAGGTGATGTTGAGTGACCTGGATGCCCTATTCGTGATCAGCCCGATGTTGCTGTTGCCGTTGTTGATCACCCTCGGTCTTCTGATGGCACGCAAGCCCGCCATTCCGGTGATCGCGATAGGGGCCTTCCTCGGTGTGCTGTGTGCCTGGTGGGTGCAGGGCGCAACGCCTCTCGAAGCTGCCATGTCGCTGTATCAGGGCTATTCCCAGACCTTGGAAGGCTCCACGATCGGCGGGATTCTCAGCCGCGGCGGCATCCAGTCCATGTTGCCGGTGGTCGTCATCGTCATCTTCGCGCTCGGACTCGGCGGGCTGATGGAAAGCCTCGGCGTCATCCGTTCGGTGGGCAATCGTCTGTCGCGGATGGTGAAGGGGGACGTCAGCCTTACCCTCATCACCGTGACCTGCGGATTCTTCGGCTCAGTCTTCGGTGGCGCCGCCTATGTCTCGTTGTTCACGGCCTCGGCCATGACTCGCAATCTCTATGAGCAGCAGGATATCGAGCGACGGGTGCTCTCGCGCAATTGCGAGGCCGGTGGCACCTTGTCCTGCCCGATGATTCCCTGGACCAGCGGTGCTGTCTTCATGGCGGCCACCACCGGCGTGGCGACCCTCGATTACCTCCCGTACCTGTTCTATCACTTCGCCTTCATGGCTGGCTGTCTCATCAGCGCCATGACCGGGCTCGCGTTCTGGAAGGGGCGCCGCGCCCTGAATTCCGCACATTCCGTCACAACTTCACCTCTTTCTCAGGAAGCTTGATCATGGCCATGTCCACTATCAGTTCTCAGGCGTATGTCTCCGATCCGCGCAACGATGACGTCCTCATCTACGTCAATGGCGAGTTCAAGAAGCGCAACGAAGCGACGGTTTCGATCTTTGACAGTGGCTTCGTGCTCGGGGATGGCATCTGGGAAGGGATGCGTCTGATCAATGGCAAGCTGTTGGCGATTGATGCGCATATGGATCGTCTGTTCGAGGGCGCCAATTCGATCGATCTGGACCTTGGCATGAGCCGCGCCGACATGATCGGCATCATCCGCGAGACGCTGCGCGTCAATGACATGCACGATGGTGTTCATATCCGTCTGATGGTGTCGCGTGGCTTGAAGAGCACGCCCAACCAGGACCCGCGCTTCGTGCTCGAGGGCCCGACGGTCGTCGTCGTGGCGGAATACAAGAAGATCGATGTCGAGCGCAAGCAGAAGGGTATCAAGCTGTTCACCTCGACCTTCCGCTGCAGCACACCGGATGTCTTCGACCTGCGCCTGAATTCCCACAGTCGTCTCAACTTCATCCAGGCATTGATTCAGGCATTGCACGCCGGGGCGGATGAAGCCTTGATGCTGGATAGCCGTGGCTTCGTGGCCAGCTGCAACTCCACCAACTTCTTCATCGTGCGCAAGGGTGAAGTCTGGACCTCCACCGGCCTTTGCAACTTCAATGGCCTGACCCGCAAGGCAGTGATTGACCTGGCGGCCAGCAACGGCCTGGTGGTGCGGGAAAAGGACTTCACTTTGGCTGAAGTGTATAGTGCCGAAGAGGCCTTCGTGACCGGTACCTTAGGCGGTCTGACCCCCGTCGTGTGCATTGATGGTCGCACGATCGGAATAGGGGAAATGGGGCCGGCCTATCGGCAGTTGAATGCCTTCTATGAAGCCTATCTTGAGGAGAGCAAGTGACCAGAGGGATTCGCAAGGCATGAACGATTTCAGCAAGCTGCATCGCCCTGACACCCTGTGGTCGGGCGTGGCTGAGCAGATCCAGGACCTCATCGCGTCGGGCACTCTTGTCCCGGGCATGAAGCTCACTGAAGCCTATCTCTCCAAGGCACTCGGCGTCAGCCGGGTGCCGGTACGAGAGGCCTTGCGCCATCTGCTGAGTACGGGGTTGCTGGTCAGTGAGCCCTACAAGGGTGTGCGAGTCCGTCATTTCGATCATGCCCATCTCGCCCAGTTGTACGCCTATCGCGCGGGGCTGGAGAGAATGGCCTTCAATATTCTCTGGCCGATCAAGACCGTGCAGATGACTGACGAGCTGATTCGGCGTCAGCACGCCTTGAGCGACGCCATCGGGCGGCGTGACAGTGAAGGCGCCATCATCGCCGAGCTGCATCTGCATGGTTGGTGCCACGAGGTCTCGGGCAATGAATTCCTGTTGGCGGATTGGGAGCGTATACGACCGCACCTGCAGTGTTATTTCGTGCTTCACCAGCGGGCCCATCAGCGGCCCGGCCCATCGCGTGAAGCCCATGACCGCTATGTGGCGCTTGCCACCGGTGACTCGCTGCCGGACATGCTCGCGCATATCGATGAGCATATGCACCAGGGCATGAGCAAGGTGCTGGAATTGGTCGAGTGAACGGGTGACTCAACAGCGTATCGCCGGACATGTCATCGCCTGGCATGCCCTGTGGTATTCCTCTCCCAGCGTTTGTGTAAGTTGGCCTGCTGGCATTGCCCTGGCCAGCGGGGCCCCTTGCCCCGCCCATTGCGCCCCGAAACCGGTTTCCCCTTTTGATCTGGCTGCGGCGTTGAGCGCCTTGCCTGCCGCGTAGCTCAGAGGATAGTCCGGTGGGGTGAGGCGTGAAGGCTCCTCCATCAGGCTGGCGAATCGGTTGGCGAGAATGCGCGCGGGACGGCCCGAGACGATCGAGGTCATTCGCGTGTGATGCGCTGCTGGCCCGGTGAGTGCGTCTCGATAGGCGTCATCGGCGCTGGATTCCGGGCAGGCGATGAAGACGGTGCCGAGCTGTGCCGCCACGGCGCCACATGCGAGAGCAGCGGCAATGCCCGCACCATCCATGATGCCGCCCGCGGCGATGATCGGCAGGTGCGTCTCATGTACCAGCAGCCGTGTCAATGCGGCAGTACTCAGCTCGGCATCTGCGGCTTGTGGATCGAACATGCCGCGATGTCCCCCGGCTTCAAACCCTTGCGCCACGATGGCGTCCAGACCAGCTCGTTCAATGGCGATGGCTTCCTCAAGGCAGGTCGCCGTTGCGAAGAGCGAGATGCCCGCTGTCTTCAAGGCAGCAATGGCCTGCGAAGAGGGGAGTCCGAAGTGGAAGCTGACAATCGGCGGACGAGTCTCGAGTAACATCGCCAACATGTCAGGATCATCGGCAAAGCTGGTATAGAGCGCATCGAGCTGGGTAGGAGGCTCTGTGTCGAAGGCCTGGAAGTGAGGGGTCAGCCATTTGAGCCATTCCGTTTGACGTTCTGTGTCATGAACGGGGGCCTGATGCACGAAGACATTGATGTTGAAGGGCTTGTCGGTCAGTGACTGCAACTCTTGGATCATGCGGCGTGCGCCTGCTGCATCAGTGGCTCCTGCTCCCAGCGAGCCCAGTCCACCGGCATTGCAGACAGCGGCCGCCAACTGTGGAGTCGTGACCCCGGCCATCGGGGCCTGGATGATCGGCAGCTCGACACCCAGCAGCTCGCCCATGGACGTGCGTTTGCTGTCGGGGTTGAGGCTGATTGAGCCACTGCTTCCCGCTGCTTGCTGCATGGTGTTCTCCTCAAGCCTCCAGGGTGTATGGCCTCATCGTACGCTTGGCGCAACGCGGTGTGCCAACGTGAGTTTCGAGGCTGGCCATTGTTATCCGCGGCTTGGACCCAAGGTCATGTTCACTGTTTATTCGAATGAGTGAATGCATTGCTCATCCTGACCCGAAAGTTCACCGGAAAAGGAAAGCACCTACATGGCACTAACTACATCTTCGTCAGCATCCGTCTCCGAGATCATCGTCGACTCACTGCTTGAGGCCGGCGCCAAGCGTTGCTACGGCATCGTGGGTGACACCATCAACCACTTCACCGACGCCATTCGGCGCTCCGAGATGGAGTGGGTGCATGTGCGGCACGAGGAGGTGGCCGGTTTCGCGGCAGGGGGCGAGTCCTTTATCAGTGGCGAGCTTTCCTGCTGTGCCGGTACCTGTGGGCCGGGCAGCACGCACTTTCTGAATGGCCTGATCGAATCACATCGCAATGGCGCGCCGGTGGTGTTCATTGCCTCGCAGATCGATACCAGCGAGATGGGCGTCGGCTTCCCGCAGGATGTCGATCAAAAGGCGCTCTATTCCCAGTACTGCGTGTTCTGCGAGTACCTGACCAACCCCGAGAATGCCCGCCGCATGGTCGCCATCGCGGCGCAGAAGGCGCTGGCGGAAGGCGGGGTCGCGGTGCTGATCGTCCCGGGGGATCTGTTCACCCAGAAGCCCAAGGGCTCGCTGCCGTGGCGTGCCCATCGCTTTACGCCGGTGATTCGTCCCGGCGAGCAGGAGCTGGCCGCCGTGGCCGAGGCGCTGAATGCGCCGGGCAAGGTCTCGATCTATGCCGGCATCGGCTGTCAGCATGCGCAGGAGGAAGTGCTGGCGCTGGCACGACGACTCAAGGCGCCAATAGCCTGGACGTCGCGTGCCAAGGACTTCATCGAGCCCGATAACGAGCTCGAAGTCGGCATGACCGGCGTATTCGGGCTGCAGGGCGGCTACGAGGCCGTCGCGGATTGTGACACCTTGCTGCTGCTCGGTTGCAGCTTCGCCTGGACCCAGTTCTATCCGGACAAGGCGACGGTGATTCAGGTCGATATCGACCCCGGCAAGATTGGGCTGCGTCATCCGGTGGACTTCGGTGTGGTTGGCAGCGCCAAGGACACCTGCGCGGCGCTACTGACAAGGGTGGACCCGCGTGATGATCGTGGCTGGCTCGACAGCTGCCGCAAGAAGTATCTCGAGGCTCGCGATGAAGCCGCCGTCACATCTGATGATGACCACCTGATTCACCCGCAGGAACTGACTCTGTCGCTGGACCGTTATGCAAGCCAGGACGCCGTGTTCACTGCCGATGGCGGTAGCCCCATGGTGTGGTGCCTGCGCCACATTCGGGCCAACGGCAAGCGCCGCACGCTGCCGAGTCTGATGCATGGCACCATGGCAAACGCCTATCCTCAGGCCATCGGCATCCAGAAGGCCTACCCGCAGCGTCAAGTGATCGCCATGTGTGGCGATGGCGGCCTTGCCATGCTGATGGGGGACCTGCTGACCCTCAAGCAGGAGAAGATCCCGCTCAAGATCGTCATCTTCAACAACAGCACACTTGGCTTCGTGGAGCTCGAGCAGAAGGTGGATGGCATTCTGGATAGCTATACCGAACTTGAGAACCCCGACTTCTCGCTGCTGGCGCAATCCATGGGGCTGTGGGGGCGTCGCGTCGAGGAGAAGCACGAGTTGGATGAGGCGGTGCAGAGCCTGCTGGCTCAGGAAGGCCCCGGCATTCTCGAGGTCAAGGTCAACCGTATGGAACTGGTGATGCCGCCGCATATCGAGGCCGGCCAGGTCGCCTCCACCGCACTCTACTCCGCCAAGGCAGTGCTCAATGGCCGCATGGATGATGTGGTCGACCTGGTGCGCAACAACTTCACCAAGCGCTGAGCAAATAACATGAGCCGGTAAACTGCTCAGTTATCTGTACGAAGCTGATGCGAAAGAAGGCCCCGATCCTGTGGATCGGGGCCTTCTTGTGAGTGCAGCTATCGCACTATTACGTATGTCAGCTCTTTACGTAGACCGCCGCGCGGCAAAGACCATCTCATGGCGTCGTTCACTTCCAGACCAGGGAAGCGAAGCCGCGCCAGTAGTCATCCATGTCGCGATAGCTGGTCATGTCATACAGGCTGAACTTACGATTGAGGCTATGGGGGTTGGCATATCTACCATGAAATATTGAGATCGAAGACCTCAGGGTGAGCGCACAAGAAAAGCTCCGCCAGCAGGTGAAGCTCTCACAGCGGAGCAGCGTGAGATCCAAGAGCTGAAGCGCAAGCTTCTACGAGTGAAGGACGAGATGGAAATATTAGGTGTTCAGTCCCGAGGTGTAACGGTCTATGGTATCAACCGATATCGGAGGAGGACTCAAGGCTCGAGTCCCACAACCGCACCGGTTCGACGTGGTCTGCCATCGACATGGCATCGAATATCGCCTGATACGTCCTATCCATCCGTGGACCAACGGGCAGGTTGAACGGATAAACCATACGATCAAGGAAGCCCTCGCCCGTAGCTTCCATTATGCGACCTTAGGAGAGCTTAGCGCCCATCTAAAGGACTATCTTTGGGGCTATAACAGTGCTCGATCGCTGCGAGCGCTCAAGGGGAAACGTCCTTTGGTTTCATTCTCGAACGTTGGCAAGACGATCTTGAGCGATTCTATCAACATCCCATCCTATTTTCCGGGACCATACACAGCACTTGTATCAAGTATTTGGGGTAGGCCGCAGTGAAGTGGACCCCATCCATTGGACCACCTGACGGGTCGTCTAAGCTCGGATCAGGTCATCATCGGCGTCAGGCCGCCTGGGTCAGTGGTTGAGAGAAGTACACTTCATCAGGTGTAGCATCGTCTAGCCCTTGGTGGGGCCGCTCCGTGTTGTACCAAGCGAAGTAACGCTTCAGATCCCTTCGCAAGTGGGCGCCGCTCTCGAAAGCCTTCAGGTAAACGCACTCATACTTCACACTGCGCCAGAGTCGTTCCACGAATATGTTGTCCTGATAGCGTCCCTTGCCGTCCATGCTGATCCGGACATCATGGGCTTCCAGAACTTCGGTGAACGACTGGCTGGTGAACTGACAGCCTTGATCTGTATTGAATATCTCGGGCTTTCCATAGCACGCCAGGGCTTCCTCCAAAGCATCGATACAGAAGTCTGTATCCAGGGTGTTGGAGACCCGCCAGGCCAACACGCGACGGCTGTGCCAGTCCATGATGGCCACCAGGTACATGAACCCGCGCGCCAAAGGAATATAGGTGATATCAGTCGCCCATACCTGATTGGGACGGTCGATGACTCGCCCTCGCAGCAAGTAAGGATAGATCCGATGTCCCGTGCCTGGCCGACTGGTGCATGGCTTCGGATAAATAGCCTGTAGCCCCATCCCGCGCATCAGTCGCTGAACGCGCTTGCGGCTCACTGCGTGTCCCAGGCGATTGAGGTAGGCTGACATCCGTCGTGAGCCATAGACCGGTGTGCGCAGATGTTCCGCGTCGATCAGACGCATTAGCTCCAGATCATAGGCCCGTAGCGCCTTGCGCTGATAGTACATCGAGAAGCGACTGATACCGAGTAGCTGGCACTGACGCCGGAGGCTGATGTCGGGCGCCTGCGGCTCGACCAGTGCCACGCGCTGGGCCCGGCTCAACGACCGAGCCCGCGTGACAAAAAATCCCGTTCCACCGTCAGCTTGCCGATCTCGCGGTAGAGTGTATCGATCTCCTCCTGGGTCTTCTGGGCGGTTTTTCCGGAACTCTTGCTCTCGAAGACGCCGGTGGCGTTGTCCAGCAGTTCGCGTTTCCACTGACTCACCATGGTGGGGTGGATCTCGAAGTGGGCCGCGATCTCCGACGTGGACTGTTCTCCCTTGAGGGCGGCGAGGGCTACCTTGGCTTTGAACTCACCGCTGTACTGTCGACGTTTCCTGCTCATGATCAAGCTCTCCTGGTCGGTCTGATCAGAGCTTAGCGCCTGGTCCGCATTCCGGGGACCACTTCACAGCAGCTACAGGGCCTGACGTAATTGCGGTAAAAAACCCTTGCGAGATGGAGAAAAGCCTGCAATTTCAGGTTGTCTAGACATGTGTTGTCAGCCATGGTTTGCCGACGCTTGCGCATTGCCAAAATGGGCACGCAGACTGGAACATCGTTGAGTCGTTATCGAGTCAGTAGGCGGATGGAGCTGGTGAGCACGAAGCCACCATGCGATCACCAGGTGCATAAGTGACAAATCAAAAGGGATTGTGCATAATCGTTGCCTTATTGCTCGTTTACAGGGTGCGAGCGTGAGAGGAGACTGATAGTCTCCTTAACTCATACTGGGAAAGAAGCACGATGGGCGGGAAGAGGAGCGCGGCACATTTTGCTTTACATTGCGCGCCCATGGCACCCTCCTCAGCTATCCATAACAGAGAGGAGCTTGGTCCGTCTGTCCTTGAAAGGCGGATGTGGCGTTCAGAGCAAGATCTGTAGAGGACGATCGCCTATTCATATTGTCAAGGGGCCTAGCTGCTTGCAGCAGCCAACTTAGTTTTGATGTTTGATTACTAAAGACAATGTATGTTTTGTTAAGGTGAAAGTTGAAGTAGGAGATTGCAGGCAGTACATCAACTCTCAGAGATCGTAATAATAAAATTTAGTTTAAGATGTGCTCGGCATTTGCTGATGGGGTATGTTTCAAGTTGGGTTTTCGCAACATATCGGTATTGATACCCAAGGGTTACGCTTTGGAGGAGTGCATTGGGATGTACAATGCTTTGATAAGTATGTATGCACTCAGTTGCCTGCTCTGCCCCATACGTAGAGTGCAGTTGTGTAGTCAACTCAGGTGGCACCTTATAAGCTAGGATTTTTATGAGCTATAGCTAACTTATGTCTCGATTATCTTGGAAAGCGCTGCTCGTGTCACCCCCTTTATAATGAGGCTCATCATGTGGTACCATCCTCCATTGAAAGCGAAAATATTTTGAGTTTTATAGATGCTGATTTTTACTTTGATTTCAGAAAGCCTTTAAGTAAGTGAGATTATATTACATATTAGGGCTGTTTCTGTGAGAGAGCAGCTCAGTCACGCCAGTGCTGATAGGGCGTGATAGGGCCTTGGGATAAGAGCCGTCATATATCTCAGGGCGGTAGCGTGTCTGGCTTCCGCAGCACTTTCTGTGTGGGCTAGGTGGTTAGCCCAGGGGATAATGGTCCATGGTGTGAACCTTTATCAAAGGAGGATCAAAGGCTCAAGTATTTAAAAAACGCGCCAAGACCATGCACGCCATCCGAAAAGACATGCAGCGATCGTCAGCTTCGATCGCGGAGTTGAGCCGTCGCTATAACCTTAATCCTAAAACGGTGCGTAAATGGCGCTATCGCCATTCCGTGGAAGATGAACGCATGGGCGCAAGCAACCAAACTCTACCTCTTTGACAGATCTTGAGGAGACTGCTGCGATCACCTTCGGCGCACCATGTAGTGGTCAAGTGTTTTTTGGGCTCTTCGACGCCAGGTGTGGAATTAGTGCCCTGGAATGGTCCAGGATATGGGCCCCGAACAGACTGGAGAATTGACATGGATGGTACTCAGGTCCTGACCCTTGGCTTGGGCTTGCAAGCGCCTTGGAAACTCAAGGACCAGCATCTGGATACCACGTCATCTCCGCATCGTCTCGAGCTTTACGTGGAAGCCGACCGGGGGAGCCTTTATGCCTGCCCGGAATGCGGCAAGGCATGCCCGGCGCATGACTTTGCCGACAAGTCCTGGCGACACCTGAACTTCTTCCAGCATCATTGCTATCTCTATGCCCGCGTCCCTCGCACCCGGTGTCCAGAGCACGGCGTCAAGCGAGTCGAGGTGCCCTGGGCTCGCCCTGATAGTGGTTTCACACTGTTGTTTGAACAGGCTGCCATGTCGTTGGTCAGGGAGATGCCTGTGCTCGCCGTCTCTCGGCAATTGGAAGTCACTGACAAGCGTTTGTGGCGCATCGTGCATCATTACGTAGGCCGTATGCTGGGAGACCTGGATCTTTCTCAGGTTGCCAATGTCGGGGTAGACGAAACGGCATCACGTCGAGGGCAACGTTACGTCACCGTATTTCTCGATATGCAACGCCAACAAGAGCCGGTGATCTTTGCTGTCCAAGGACGTGGCAAAGAGACGATCAAGGCGTTCAGCGCCTTTCTAGAGGCACATGGCGGCGCCCCGGGCAATGTGGTTGAAGTCGTGTGTGACATGTCGCCGGCCTTCCTCAATGGCACTGCTGAACATCTTCCTGATGCTCGAGTGACGGTTGACTGGTTCCATATCGTGCAGACGTTCACCAAGGCGTTGGATGAAGTGCGTAAGCGGGAACGTCGAGAAAAAACCCATCCCAAGGCCCTGCGCTGGGCAGTGCTGAAAAGCATGGATAACCACAACCTGACGGAAAAGCAGCTGGTCGCCCTCCGGGAGCTGGTTGCTGACCAAGGGGCTACCGCGAATGCATGGATTATCAAGGAAAAGCTGAGGTGGATTCGTCGCGCACCGACAGCGCGCGGGGCTCGTTGGCGCATCACGAATTACCTCAATGTGATGCGTGAGGCAGTCGCCGGCCACACGCTCCTCAAGCCAATGGCAAAAGCACTCAATACGTTGGAGCGACATGCCGACCAGGTTGTGAGGCGCTGGTGTTCAGGCCTGACGAACGCACGTCTGGAAGGCATGAACGGCCTCTTTCAGGCTGCCAGATCTCGCGCTCGCGGCTACCGAAACGAAAGCAATTTCATTGCGATGATCTACCTGATCGGCAGCCCCGTGGGGCGCATGCTGGATGAAGCCAAATCCACATGAAACGTCGAAGAGCCGTTTTTTGGCCACCGAGCTTTGAGCATTCCAGTAGTTCTTTTCTGCCAAGTTCGGTGGTAACCGATCGTTATGCTTGTGCGGCCTGAGCCTGCTGTAGTAGCCGATCATATAATCAGTGACAGATCGCTTCGCCGCAGCAACATCGGGATAGCCGATCTCTGGTATCCATTCCGTTTTCAGGCTTCTGAAGAAGCGCTCTGTTGGGGCATTGTCCCAGCAATTGCCACGGCGACTGAGACTCAGCGTCATTCGGTAGCGCCAGAGCATCTGCCGAAATGCCCGGCTGGTGTACTGGCACCCCTGGTCCGAATGAAACAGGATATTCTGTGGCTCTCCACGCGATTCGTAGGCCATGGTCAGCGCCTTTTTTACCAACTCCGTGTTCGGCGATAGGGACAATGCCCACCCCACGGGTTTACGAGCATACAAATCGATGACGACTGCCAGATAAGCCCAGCGTGCCCCTGTCCAAATATTATAGGTAATGTCGCCGGTCCATACCTGATTAGGCTCCTTTACATCGAACTCCCGATCAAGAACATTCGGTATATCAAGGTGTGGCTGATCAGCCTTCTTGTAGGCGTGCCTCGGCGGCTGCGAACTCATCAGCCCCAGCTGCTTCATCCGCCTGCTGGCCCGATAACGACTCAACCCGGCTTATTCATGAGGCCGACCTGAAAACGAAGATGGCGAGTGGTTTTCTCTTGTAGAATCAGGATGTTCCTGCCAGAACACGATTCAAGAGGACCACTCGCCATGGGTGAAACCCTAACGACCTGGACGCCCTCATGCAACGGCTCTGTCCGTGTCGAGCTGAGCGGCCACCGCACCACCAGCGACAGCGGCGCATTGTTGCTGCGCGAAGCCCTCGACAGCAGTGGCGTGATCGAGGCGCTCGAAGATAACCTGGTCGATCCGCGCCATCCGCTGCGTATTCGCCACTCGCTGGCCAGCCAGATACGCACCTTGGTGCTGCAGCGGGCGATGGGGTGGATCGATCTCAGCGATACCGACACGCTGCGCCGTGATCCGCTCTGGCAGCTGGCCTGCAGTGATGCGCGCGGCATGACGCCACTGGTCCAGGATAGGCCGTCCCAAGCCACGCTGTCGCGGCTGCTGACCTGCCTTGGACACAACGACAACATCGATGCCGTGCATGAAGGTCTGCTGCGGCTGGTGGCCTGGCGCCTGACCTCGCTGAAGAACGGCGAGCGTCCCAAGCAGCTGACGCTAGACATCGACGGCCTGCCGATTGAGGTCCATGGGCACCAGGGCGGTTCCGCTTATCATGGCCTTTACGGTACGCGGATCTATTCGCCGCTGGTCGCCTCGTTGGCCGAAACTGGCGACATGGTCGGCGGCCTGCTGCGCGAGGGCAACGCCGGCCCCGCCGAGAACGCTGATACGTGGATCCCGCACCTGGTGAAGCGGCTTAACGAGAGCACCGGCGCCCAGGTTCGGGTGCGTATCGACGCTGGCTTCACCGACAACGACACGCTGGAGGCGCTGGAGAAGCGCAGCATCGAGTACCTGGGCCGGCTGCGCAGCCACAAGGGCTTGCAGGCGCTGGCAGCGCCCTACCTGAAGCGGCCACGCGGCCGGCCACCTGAGCAGCCTCGGGAGTGGTGCCACGACCTTGAATACCAGGCCGGTACCTGGCCAACGCCACGACGCGTGGTGCTGGTGGTTCAGGAACGCCCCGATGACCTGCTGCTGCATGCCTTCTTCCTGGTCACCAACCTCGGCAAGTTCGACTGGCCGCCCGAGAAGATCCTGGCACTCTATCGCAAGCGCGGCAGCGCCGAAGCGCACATGGGCGAGGTGAAGTCGGCGCTCGACGTGCATCTCTCGTCGACCGATCGCGGTGCCTCCACCGTCCAGGACGTGATGGCCCGCAATGAGGTGAGCCTGTTGCTGAGTCTCTACGCCTATCAGGTTCTGCATGGCCTTCGCTGCTTGCTGGGGCGCCAGACCCGGCAGGGTTGGAGCCTGAGCCGGATGCGTGAACAGGTGCTCAAGGTGGCGGCGACGCTCTCGCTGCACGCTCGGCGCATCACCGTTCACCTCGGCGATGCGGCTGATAAATGGTGGCCTGCCTTGCTGAAGGGGCTGCCGAAGCTGACCGCGCTCAGCTGACGTTCGGCGCAACCACCATAGCTTCAAGAATCGAGCGATCGCAGCGACGGTCGACGATGACGGCTGCTTTAACGGCGTGATTAATTCCTGAACGTTATATAGATACGACAGAAGAGCAGCATTTGGGCATGATTCAGCGGGCCGTTACGGCGTAGATAGCGCCCCTGGTGCGAGAACCCAACGGCCAGCCACTTCAAGCCGCCCGATCAGGGCACTCGTGAATAAGGCGGGCTCAACTGTATTCCTGCCTGCGTGACCATTTTTGCAATGCTGCGAGCGCCGGCAGAGCCGTTACTGACGGTATGCGCCTCGACAACCTGATCCAGCAGCTTCTGCTCAGTCTCACAAGGTCTTCTATCCCGACTACGCCAAGCCCGGTAGCTACTGCGATGCACCCCAAACACCTGACACAAGTGCTGCACCGCGTAGCTCTCTTCAAGTCGCTCGATTATCGAGAATTGCTCAGGGAGTCCGACATCAAGAGAGCGGTAGCCTTTTTTAATATTGCCTTCTCTTCTTCCACTCGCCGCAGCTTGCGCTTCAGTTCCTGGATCTCACGCTGTTCCGGCGTCAGAGCCTCACCTTTCAGCGGCGCCTTGCCTGCCCGCTCAGCGCGAAGCCTGCGAACCCAATACTCCATGGTGGATTTGCCAACCCCCATGGCCTCACACGCCGCCTTCAGCGTGTAGCCCTGGTCGACCACGAGCTGGGCCGCTTCCAAGCGAAATTCTGGGCTAAACGTTCTCTTCTTCGTCATCATCTGCACCTGATTGTCTCTGTGAGCCATCATACACTCAAAGTCAGGTGGCCAGATTCACTGTGCCACTACACCACCTGGCTCGCCTGTATGCGCATCACGGTATCAATCAGATACCTCGTCAATCCCTGAAACGAGGGACAAACCATCCTTCAAACATTACCCGATCGGTTACCTACATATAGACATCTGTGAAGTCCGTATCGATGAAGGTAAGGCGTATTTGTTCGTGGCGGTCGATCGTACCTCCAAATTCGTACATGCCCGGCTTTAACGGCAGGCCAAGCGGGAACAGGCCGCTGAGTTTCTCGAAGATACGCTGTAACAGCTACCGTATCGGGCCCACACCGTGCTGCCAGACAACTGTGCGCAATTCGCTAAGCGACGCGGAACAGAAACCAACAAGCCACACTGGTTCGGCGTGGTCTACCATCGACATGGCATCGAACATCGCCTGATATGTCCTTTCCATCCTTGGACAAACGGGTAGGTTGAACGGATAAAAAAATACGATCAAGGAAGCCACTCCCGCAGCATCCATTATGCAACCTTAGAAGAGCTTAGTGTCCACCTAAAGGACTATCTTTGGGCATTATAACAATGCTCGGCGCTCTGCGAGCGCTCAAGGGGGAAATACCCATTGGTTTCATTCTTGAGCGTTGGCAAGATGATCCTGAGCGATACTATCAACATCTCATCTACTACTTTCTGGGACCCATACACCTAGTTCTGAGTATAATATGAGCGTAATGCTTTACAGATAAACTCAGGTGTTGCACTCAGAATCTGCGGGCAAGCAAGCCTACCTCTTTCTTAATTACCAACTATTACTAGCTCTCATAAGAGCAGATATACTTGAAGGGTGTAATATGAATAAAAATCAAAATTATTATAAAACCACGAGCGGGGTGCAAGATTCTGCCAGACGTGACACAGATGAGGATGTTATTGATCTGGGGCGTTTGTTTGGCATCCTGATCGACCACAAGGTATGGATATTTGCGACCACAGCTCTGTTTGCCATTCTAGCGCTGATCTATAGCGCAATATTCACGCCTATACCAGCCTTCAAGGCAGAGGCCAAGATACAAGTTGTGGGTGAAACTTCAAGCAATTCACTAACAAACAACAATCAAAAATTGGTCCAGAAGCCGCTTTCTCAGTCCGAAATTGCGATCGAGAACATTAGATCCCGGGTGCTCTTGAGCCGCGTGATAGACCTGCTCAATCTGGACATCAATGTCACTCCAAAGCGTTTACCGGTATTGGGTAACTTGCTCATGCGGCATGGAGTGGAGCGGCCTAGTTTTGCTCAAGGGTGGGCGAGTACTTGGGCAAACGAGAGCATTACCATAAGTGAAATGCCTATTGATGAGGCCATGATCGGTGATAATTTTACTCTACGTGTTGTTGATGCTGGACATTATGAGCTGCTCAAGGAGGGGGAGCTGCTAGGTAAAGGGAGTATTAATCAACTGAATAGTTTTGTCGATGGTCAGATTCAATTGCGTATAACTTCCTTGCATGCGGCTCCGGGCGCAGAATTTGTGTTAACTCATGCAAGTCGTGCGCAGGTGGTCGACAATTTGCGCAATTCACTTTCCGTAACAGTGGTCGGCGACAACACAGGAATACTGTCATTAACGTTGAATGGTGAGCATCCTCCCAAGCTACAGCGTACCTTGGATGCGATAAGGGATCTATATTATTTACAGAACGTTCAGTTTCAAAGTGAAGAAATTCCCAGCTCTCTCAGTTATTTTGAGAAGCAGTTGCCGAGATTACGGATCCAGCTGGGTAAAGCGGAATCGCGTCTGAAGGCTTTGAGAGCCTCGCATAGTGATGAGAAGGAACTCTCTTTGGAGGCTAAAGTCCTTTTAGATCGCATCATTAATATTGAAGTTCAAGTTAATCAGCTAGAGTTAATGGGGACCGAGCTCGCTAAATATTATATTCCAAGTCAATCAACATATGCCGCATTGTTGGATAGAATAGCACAGCGAGAACGTGAATTAAAAAAGTTGAATGACAGAGTTGAAAAGCTGAGCGACACGGACCAGGAAGCATTACGCCTTTCAGTCAATGTGGCAGTACTTCGAGCAAACTACGTACATTTGTTAAATAAAGTGCAAGAGATAAAAGTCTTCAAGGCTAGCATGATAGGTGATATCAGTATCATGGATGTTGTAGATGTCTCTCCGCAGAACGTTAAGTTAAGCAAAACTATGTTGTTGACTATTGCGATACTAATCGGAGGGATGCTCTCCATAGGGATTATACTATTACGTGTCGGCTTTCGAAGTAGTGTGGAATCGCCAGACCAACTGGAAATGCTGGGTTTATCAGTATACGCTACTATCCCGTTTTCGGGCGTAGAAAGTCAATCAAATCGAAACAAAAAAACCTTATGGAATAAGCGTGCTCAGAAGTTTGATAATAAACTATTGTACATGAGTACCCCTACGGACCTTGCTATAGAGTCGTTACGAGTACTACGTACCAGTCTTCATTTCGCAATGCGCGAATCTAGTTCTAATACGTTAATGGTTGCAGGCCCTAGCTCAGGTATTGGAAAGAGCTTTATTACGGTTAATTTGGCTGCAGTCTGTGCTCAAGCTGGCAAGAAAGTATTGATAGTAGACGCAGATATGCGTAAGGGCCATATACATTCTATTTTTGATGAAAGCTCTGAATGCGGTCTGAGTAACCTGCTTGTAGGACAAAAAGCGCTGGAAGAGGTTATAAGGCCAGTATCTAAACATGAACCACTCTACTATGTAGCACGCGGTAATATCCCTCAAAATCCCTCGGAATTGTTAATGAGAGACAAGTTCAAGGAGTTTTTGGATACAGTTAGTAAGAATTATGATCTAGTAATCATAAATTCTCCACCCATTCTAGAAGTAACTGATGCAGCCGTCATTGGTAAGCTTGTGGGTACTACACTTTTGGTATCACGGTTTGAGGTAAATTCGTCCAAGGAAATAGAGGCCTCGCTGAAGCGGCTAGAAGTTTGTGGAATAACAGTGAATGGCGGGGTTTTAAATGCTGTAGAACGCAAGGCTGCTAACATCTATTCGCAGAGTAGTAGTTGTTATAATATCTAAGGTCATCTATAATTTTAGATATAATCTAGGTTCTATACGAAAAGTCGGCTCGTAGACATCGGAGTATGCAAGCTATGCATACCATCGCATAAAAGCTGCGAGCCAACTTCTCATATCACGTCTCAATGCGACGGAACTCTTTCAGCCAACTGAAAGAGCGCTCTACGATGTACCCAGACGATACATGGGTTTATCGAAACCGTGTGAGAGACCTGGACACGGTTTTCGTTTCATCTCTTGGTGAGCGATGATCGGCTTGATTCGAACGCAATCTCAGTAACGGCGCAACTCATCACTGTCATAGCCCTTGTCTGCCACGATGTCGCGGCAATGTTTTAGTGGCCGGATGAGATTCCCCAGCAGACCCCTTTGTTTGCTTCCACCCTCGGAGGCATGTGCTGCACGAACAGTAGTTGAGCCGATCATCCAGGTTTTCAGATCCATCAGCCTATCTTCGTGAAGCCGTAGTTGGAGACGCGACAAGACCGTCTCAAAAATGACCTCATCACGCCCTGTCGAAACCCGGCGTAGACAGTACACCAATGGCCATGATTAACGGAAAGGTGCGCCACTTGGCGCCAGAGCAGAGGGCCCAAAAGATGCCGTTCAGCATCTGCCTGTCATCTTTCTTGGGCCTGCCCATCGCTTGGTCCAATGACACAATGTCTTCGATCAATTGCTATTGGCTATCAGAGACTTCGTAGCGTCCTGTCATACCGCACCTATACTGGATGTGTATGGACCACATTAGCAAAAAGGCTTTTCGTACAAAACCTAATACCGTAGGGACATGTCATGAAAGAGGTGAGCACTGCAATGGAGCATCAACGTCGCTATTCACGACATTATGAACGATTATTAGCTAGCAAAAGGCTACAAACATGTTTTGGTGTATTGTTGGTTGTTATTTTACCGGCCATGTACCGTTGGGGTATTGATTTTTGGAATACTTCCACATCTGCGCAGTGGAATGCTATATTGGGGACAGCAGCTTCCTTTTCATTATCAATAAAGCTAATAAATCGCCTTTGTCAATTGCCAGGGACACGATCTTTCACGTATGTGATTCCAACAGTTGCAGCATCCTATACATTACTTGTTGTCATCTGTGGTATGCTAGACATTGAGGTATCACGCCTTCAGGTGGGAATTTCCTTTGCATTGGCTATCATCTTTGGTGGTACTTTCTACTATATCGACAGTAAGGTGAATACCAAACGTATGGCAGTAGTGCCATTTGGCAAGGCATCAGTATTGTGCAGTGATCAGAGCAAATCAGTGTATTGGTATCAAATGGAATCACCAACTCTCGCAGGCATGAAGCGAATCGATGCAGTAGTCGCGGACTTGCATGCTGACCTCCCTGAAGAGTGGCAGCGTTTTCTTGCCGATTGCACGATACACCGTATTCCGGTGTATCACGCCACCCAGGCACATGAAATGATTACCGGTAAGGTACTGTTGGATCATCTCTATGCCAATGAGTTTGGTTCACTCACCCCGCGTGAAGACTATGAAGTCATCAAGCGCGGCATGGACATTTTCGCTGCCCTGATCCTTATTCCGTTGCTGGCTCCCGTCATGCTATTGACTGCACTTGCCATTCGTCTGGATAGCCCTGGTAAAGCGCTATTCTGTCAGCAGCGTATGGGATTCCATTGTCGTCCCTTCACAGTTTACAAATTTCGTAGTATGTATACTGACATGAAGGGCACTGGTTTCACCCAAGAAGGCCATGATCCTCGTATCACCCGTGTTGGGCACTTCATTCGTAAATGTCGCTTGGATGAACTTCCTCAATTATTCAACGTATTAAAGGGCGACATGAGCATGATAGGCCCGCGTCCAGAATCAATGAGTTTGACAAAATGGTATGAGAAAGATGTGCCATTCTTTCATTATCGGCATGTTGTACGACCCGGAATTACTGGTTGGGCACAAGTTGAACAGGGATATGCAGCTGAAATTGATGGTATGGTAGAGAAGTTAGAATACGATTTTTACTACATTAAGAATTTTTCTTTATGGTTAGATATACTAGTAATAATGCGTACAGTTCGCATTGTTCTTACTGGCAAAGGTAGTCGTTAATCGTCGTTATATTTTTTATTGCACTCTGTGTTGATTTTAAATAGTTGATGATTGCGATACCTACGTATGTTAAAGTCTTATAGATAGATTTTTTTTAAGATTAATGACGGCGGTCTCAAGTTCCAAGCGCAACGCTATTGAAGGGTGCTCGGACCGCCGACGGATTTCTTGAGCATCTCGGCGTAGACTTTCAGTGGGGTTCGCCAGTCCAGTGTCTGGCGAGGCCGTGTGTTCAGTGAGTCGGCGATCTCGTCGAGCTCTTCTTGGCTGTAGACGGAGAGATCCGTGCCCTTTGGCAAATACTGCCGCAACAGCCCGTTGGTGTTCTCGTTTGAACCTCGCTGCCAAGGGCTATGCGGGTCAGCGAAGTAGATCGCCGTGCCGGTCTTCTGGGTAATCTCGGCATGTCTCACCATCTCTCTGCCTTGATCGTAGGTCATGGACAAGCGCAGCGATCGCGGCACCTCGTTTAGCTTGTCGCTGAAGCCAACGGCCGCTGCGGTGGTGCCATCCACTTTCGCCAGAATCACCAATCGCGTGGTGCGTTCCACCAGCGTACCGACGGCAGAGCGATTGTTGGCACCGATGATGAGATCGCCTTCCCAGTGGCCAGGCATCAAACGATCTTCGACCTCAGGCGGTCGCGCGTGGATGCTAACCAGACCGGGAATCTGGTTGCGCCGATCCGTGGCACGATTTCGTGGCCGGCGTTTGCCGTTGCCTTGTCGCAGGCAGGCGATAAGTTCCTTTTTGAGGCTGCCGCGGGGCATCACATAGAGCGCGTTGTAGATGGCCTCATGCGAGACCTGTCGACATGAATCGTTGGGAGACATGCGCTTCAGTGTGCGGGCTATCTGTTGCGGTGACCAGTACTTGCGCAGCAGATGGACCACGACTTCAAACAACTCCCTGTCGGGGTGCAGCTTGGGACGCCGACGGGGCCGATGGCGTGTCAGGCGGGCCCGGTAGCCTGCGAGGCTGGCATCGTAGCCATTGATGGAGTGGCGAGCAATTTCTCGCGACACGGTACTCGGTGCACGGCCCAGATGATGGGCGATAGCTCGGATCGAGTGAGTCGCTCTCATCGTCATGATGGCGGCTCGGTCTTCAGCAGAAAGATGGCGATAGCAGTGGTTCATGGCAACACCGTACCTGATGGGTCACGTGTTGCACTTGGTCATTGAGACCGCCGGCGTATAGAGATTTATCAATCGGTTTAGTGCCTTTATTCCGTTGTATTTGCTTATGGAACAGACTTTATGGGATATATCAAGGATGGGTTGTTCAGAAGCAAAATAGTGAAGAATATATTAGCTATGTTAGTAGGAGCTTCCGGTGCGCAATTAATCTCAATGCTTGCTATTCCTATTATAAGTAGACTATTTACTCCCTCTGATATTGGTATGTTAGGTAGTTTTCAATCAATATTGGCAATATTAACACCTATAGCAGGTTTTTCATATCCGGTAGCAATTGTACTAGCTAATAATAGAAGAGAAGCTGCTGGTATGGTTTGGATATCGGTAATGTCTGGAGCAATAATTTCTCTAATTATTATTATTGCCTTAGGCCTAGTAACATTAATCGATCAGTTTACACCGTGGAATATACAAATTGAAACATGGCTATATTTTGTACCATTATTTATTTTTTTTATTACGCTTAATCAAATTTCTGAAAATATATTAATAAAAGAAAACTTCTTTGGTTACATAAGTGGTTCTAACTTTATTTCTAGTTTAGTCGTTAATGGTACTAAAATAGGATTTGGGTTACTTAGTCCAACAGTGTGGGTTTTAATATCAGCAACATTTTTAGGAATATTAACAAAGATAGTTATGCAGGTAAAGCCTGTTAATGAAAATAATTTGATATTTTTTTTAAGACCAACATCTCAGATAAAGCCTATAATTTTAGATCTAGCTAAAAAATATTCTGATTTTCCGATTTATAGAATGCCCGAATCTTTCTTAAGTGCTATGGTTAGAAATCTACCTGTCATAATACTTGCTAGCTTCTTGAGTAGTGCTGCAGCAGGTTATTATGTAATGGCTAAAACGGTCTTAGCGGTGCCTGGGTTTTTGCTAACTAAAGCAGTTGGAGATGTATTTTTCCCTAAGTTTACCGATAAGGTAAAAAAACTAGATAATCCGTTTGATTTTTTAGTTAAGTTCACTATAGCTCTAAGCTTGTTATCCTTGTTACCATATACAATTGTAATGATAGCTGGGCCTGAAATATTTACTTTTGTCTTTGGTATTGAATGGGCTGATTCTGGCTTATACGCACAGTGGATTAGCCTCTGGTTATTCACTGCTTTTAGTGCAGCAGCTTGCACAAGAGCGATAGCGCCATTAAAGTTACAAAAAGTATATTTAATGTATCGTGTTTTTTATCTAGCTTCTACATTAGTAGCTCTGTTTATTGGGATATACTTATTTGAGGATGCTGTTCTTGCTATAGCGATATATTGCATAGTAAGTAGTGTAATGAATATTTTGCTTATGGTGCATGTCCTTTATTATACGTATGGTATAGAAAGGGGAAAAAATGCTAATTAAATATCATTGTCAATAGTGATTTGTATACACTTGCTGATCTTAACTTCAACAGAATACGCTAGTGAATAAATTTTAATTTTCAAGAATATTAGTCTTTTTTAGGCTATTTTTCTTAAGAAGTTATAAACTAAATAGAGAATCTACTATGTTTCAAGAATCAACCCCTCTGTATGCATCTTCAAATGATAAACGATCAGTGTGCGTAGCATGCTATGTGTTTGGAAGCTATGAAGTATTTATACCTTTTTATATATACTCTGTTTTAAAGTCTTATCCTAACTATAGTTGTTATGTTTTTGTAGATGATCCTCTATCTCATAATGTACTTCAAGCATTAGAAATAATAGAAGCTGAAATATCTAATAATTTTAAAATTATCGAATTAAATTCAGACGATCTTCCAACATCAACCGAAGTGCTTTCAAAATCGAAATATCCTCATGCCAAGCCCGCACTAAGATGGTTTATAAATGAGAATTACTTCCAGGGATTTGATTACGTCTATATAGGAGATATAGACTTTTTTATAGTACCTGAAAAGCCCGCTTTATCGCAGCAGCATATCGATTCTATGAAGTTAACAGGTTTACCTTTTAGTAATGCTGTAAGAAAAGAGGATCGGTTGACTGGGCTCCATTTTTTTGAAACAGATATATACTTCAGTAAAATAAAGTCGCACTGTTATTTTTATGATAGTGCTAAGTTAGAAACTGAATTTGATGAGTTCGATAAAGTAGGTGTGGATGAAAGGGTTCTATATAAAATATTGGATGAATCATTTAACGAGAATATACGAGAGAAACTAACTAATTTTAGACCTTACCATGGTTTTCATTTGGCCGCACTTAGATCACCATTAAGTTTACTCAAGGAAGATACTCGCCACGGGTCTAAGAAAGCTAAGAATTCTCATAATACTTATAATAGAAATACTCTCCTAAAAGCTGTTAAGTCACTTTATATTGATGATCCGATATTCTGGAAAATCAAAAAAGTTAATAGCCATATTAGTGTTTCAAGATTAGCTATATTGGCTAAACCAAAATTAAGGTATTACCAAAAACTATTCCCTATCTATATTAAAGAATGTTTAGTAGAAGTTATTAATAAAGTACGTAAAAAATTTAACTAATGCTTCACAGAAAACTGATTTAGTATATGTAGTATTTCTACAACAATCAAAGTGAGTGTAATAAATGTGTCAAAGTAAGAAAATTACTTTTATTGTGTCGAATATGAGAGCTGGTGGAGCTCAAAGAGTAATACTAAATCTTGCTATAGCTGCTACCAAATTAGATAAATATCAAGTAGAAGTAGTTCTATTTCAAAAAAAAGGTATGTTTTTAGATGAATTAATAAAAAAAGGGATTAAAGTAATTAATTTAAATACTAAGGCTTCGCTTAGTGTTTACAAAATGTACAAATATATAAAAGAGAATAAGCCTGATGTAATGATATCGACCTTAATACATATAAATATAGCAGTAGGGTTAGCTTGGTTATTAGCAGGTGGTAAGCATACCGGAACTAAATTGTTCGTAAGAGAGGCTAACGTATTAGTACCAAGAAAAGCGTACTTTTTCGATAAGGTTTTGTTAAATTTAGCTAAATTTATATATGGAAGATGTACCGGCTTAATTGCTAACTCAAAAGACACTTTGATGTCTTTGCATAAGGTTGGAATTAATAATAGTAGTTCCACTATAATTTCTAACCCTGTCTTTTTCAAAGAAGACGCTGATAAATATTACTTAAAAAATAAAATAAAAAAATCCGATAGTGTAATAAAAGTAGTGGCTATTGGTCGTTTGCATGAGCAGAAAGATTTTAAGACTCTTTTAAAGGCAATTAGTATTGTATTGGATACCCATGATATAAATTTAACAATTTTAGGAAAAGGTCAACAAGAATCAGAGTTAAAAGAATATGCTAAACATTTAAAAATTGAGGAAAAAGTAACTTTTGTAGAGGAAAATAAAGAGCCTTTATCACTAATATTCAAGCATGATATATTTGTATTGTCGTCTATATATGAAGGTTTTGGTAATGTTCTTGTAGAAGCTATGGCTGTAGGTTGTCCAGTTGTATCTACTAAATGTGCAGGCGGCCCGGTGGAAATATTGGATAACGGTAACTATGGCCCATTAGTCGATATACAAAATCCACAACAACTTAGCCAGGCTATAATTGAAGTATATACGCTGCCTATTGACAGGCAAAAATTAATTTCAAGATCTATGCAATATGAAGTAGAGTACATCTCAAAGCAATATATTGATTTTTTCAAATTATAAATCTGAGGCAGTAACTTAAATGAATGTTGGTTCTCATTATATTTGGAAATTAGCCAGTTTATTATTTGCTTTATTGTATGCTTTTATTTTTTTCTGTCTACCTATAGATGCGTTTTACGATAGGGTGAATTATCTTTTTTATGCTGAGAATTCTTATAATATTCTTCTTGGTTATATGTCAAATGGTTTCTTAAGCTTATTAACAAACGAACCAATATGGTTGCTAGTTAATGTATCTTTATCATCTTTTTTAAACCAGGAGTACACCCTTAGAGTCATCATATTTTTCTCTGCTTTTTTAAGTTCATATGTGGTTTTGATAACAGAAAAAAAATACTTTATCTTGTTAATTGTATTTTTGCTAATGCCTCAAGTTGTAAAAAATAACATAGTTCACCTTAGACAAGGTTTAGCTATAGCACTTTTCTTGTATTTCTATTTTTGCTTTAACAAAGACAAGTCTATCTATCTAATTCTAATTACACCATTTGTACACTCCTCCTTTTTTTTCATAGTATTCTTTATATACATAACTGAAGCATTTCGCTACTTCAGAGCTTCGTACGGGATAAAAGTTATTTTGTTTTTCATAATATCAGTCTCGCTATCTATCTTAAGCTTATGGCTAGCTAGCAAATTAGGAGCTAGACAAGGTGAGCGTTATGAATTACAAATGACTCATGCCAGTGGATTAGGACTTGTATTTTGGTCTATGTGTCTATTGATTTTCTTATCCCAAGGGAGTGAATATATAAAAAATAATAGTTTAGCCACATATATACTAGTATTTTATACTTCAACCTATTTGCTATTTCCTGTATCAGCTAGGATATTTGAAAGTGCAATACTGATAGTCCTGCTCTCTGGATTAAAGCTAAGGAATAGTAGGTTTTTAATTTTTATAAGCATGATAGCTGTTCTCTTCTTTATTCAGTGGACAGACAGATTAGGTGAGCCAGGCTTTGGGTGGGGTAGAGGTATAGATTATTGGTCTTAATCTCTAGGCTATTATAAATTGAGCAATACTGAAGTGGACCCCATCCATTGGACCACCTGACGGGTCGTCTAAGCTCGGATCAGGTCATCATCGGCGTCAGGCCGCCTGGGTCAGTGGTTGAGAGAAGTACACTTCATCAGGTGTAGCATCGTCTAGCCCTTGGTGGGGCCGCTCCGTGTTGTACCAAGCGAAGTAACGCTTCAGATCCCTTCGCAAGTGGGCGCCGCTCTCGAAAGCCTTCAGGTAAACGCACTCATACTTCACACTGCGCCAGAGTCGTTCCACGAATATGTTGTCCTGATAGCGTCCCTTGCCGTCCATGCTGATCCGGACATCATGGGCTTCCAGAACTTCGGTGAACGACTGGCTGGTGAACTGACAGCCTTGATCTGTATTGAATATCTCGGGCTTTCCATAGCACGCCAGGGCTTCCTCCAAAGCATCGATACAGAAGTCTGTATCCAGGGTGTTGGAGACCCGCCAGGCCAACACGCGACGGCTGTGCCAGTCCATGATGGCCACCAGGTACATGAACCCGCGCGCCAAAGGAATATAGGTGATATCAGTCGCCCATACCTGATTGGGACGGTCGATGACTCGCCCTCGCAGCAAGTAAGGATAGATCCGATGTCCCGTGCCTGGCCGACTGGTGCATGGCTTCGGATAAATAGCCTGTAGCCCCATCCCGCGCATCAGTCGCTGAACGCGCTTGCGGCTCACTGCGTGTCCCAGGCGATTGAGGTAGGCTGACATCCGTCGTGAGCCATAGACCGGTGTGCGCAGATGTTCCGCGTCGATCAGACGCATTAGCTCCAGATCATAGGCCCGTAGCGCCTTGCGCTGATAGTACATCGAGAAGCGACTGATACCGAGTAGCTGGCACTGACGCCGGAGGCTGATGTCGGGCGCCTGCGGCTCGACCAGTGCCACGCGCTGGGCCCGGCTCAACGACCGAGCCCGCGTGACAAAAAATCCCGTTCCACCGTCAGCTTGCCGATCTCGCGGTAGAGTGTATCGATCTCCTCCTGGGTCTTCTGGGCGGTTTTTCCGGAACTCTTGCTCTCGAAGACGCCGGTGGCGTTGTCCAGCAGTTCGCGTTTCCACTGACTCACCATGGTGGGGTGGATCTCGAAGCGGGCCGCGATCTCCGACGTGGACTGTTCTCCCTTGAGGGCGGCGAGGGCTACCTTGGCTTTGAACTCACCGCTGTACTGTCGACGTTTCCTGCTCATGATCAAGCTCTCCTGGTCGGTCTGATCAGAGCTTAGCGCCTGGTCCGCATTACGGGGACCACTTCAATAGAAAGCTAAGTTTATTTAATATGGCTATATTGATGTTGATAGAATATAAAAACTTTTTATTGCACTATAAACCAGATAATTTGCTCTATGATGTCTATAATTTTTATTTATAATCATATCCTTGTGATAACATAAGACAAATCCTCTAGCATCTAACTGGAAAGGGTTATATATGAAGATTAGTTTCTTTATTGGTGTAATGCACACTGGTGGGGCCGAAAGGCAGCTCATTTATGTGGCTAATAATTTAGCTGAATTAGGACATAACGTCAAAATAGTAACTCTTAAAAATGGACAAGCATATGAGAGTTTATTGTCATCCGAAGTTCAAGTCGTTAATCTTTCTTCTACTTCTTCATTGTCCGGAATAATAAAGACGTATTCGTACTTTCGTAAAAATAAGTCGGATTTAATTGTCTGCTTTTTATATCATGCTACCTTGATCGGAAGAATACTTGGGACAGTTCTACGGATACCTGTAATAACATCTTATAGAAATACAAGTTATGGTGGTTATTGGAGAGATGTCATTATTCGGTTGACCTCATTACTTGACACCAAAACATTATCTAATTCCAAAAAAGCTGAAGAACGTTTGTGCTTGAAATGTTTGAATAAGTCTGTTGATGTTATTCCTAATTATTTTTTTCCAGATAATTTGGGTTGTGCATTAACTCATAAGCAGGACAAATCTAGTTTTGATTGGTGCTATGTGGGTAGATTAGCGCCACAAAAAAATCTCGAACAATTGTTATATGCCTTTAAGGAATTTTGTAATTCTGGTACAGCTAATACGAAATTGTATATCTTGGGTAGTGGTCCAGAAGAAGATAAATTAAAAAAATTGTCAGCTAAATTAAACTTAGAAGATAAGTTGGTGTTCTTAGGACACTCTTATGATGTTAGAACTACTTTCGAAAAATCTGACGCTTTTATTTTACCATCTTTAAGAGAAGGTATGCCTAATGCGTTAATGGAGGCAATGTACTTCGGTCTACCCTCTGTAGTTACTCCTGCTGGGGCTACGCCAGAGATGATTCAGGATGGTGCTAATGGTTATGTTTCGAATGGGTTTAGCTATAAACATATAGCAGACTCTATGTTAAAACTCTATTCTTTGGACGACAATGCCAGGAAGTCTATGGGTTCTTTGGCGCAGCAATATATAAAATTTAACTGCAGCACGAGTCATATTACCAGTCTATGGAATAATATAATTATAAATATCTCGAAAGGTTAAAGTTAATGTCAAAGTTGACTCGTGTGTTTTTTATAGGTAATAGTGCTTGGTATTTAGAGAATTTCAGAAGTTCTACTATCAAAACTTTTTCAGATAAATTTTCTGTAAGTTGTTTAGCACCTAAGGATGATAATGGAATTCCTAGTTACTCAGAGTCCGCGCAAGTTATTAATGTATATTTAAACCCCACTAGTAAAAACGCTATTAAAGAGATTTGCTCATTAGTATCTATTTTTTTTATATTAATCATAAAGCGGCCCGCCGTCGTATATTCGTTTAATCCTAAAACCAATCTTTATTCTTTGATTAGTTGCTGGGTATTACGCATACCTTGTATACCGAATGTCTCTGGAGTTGGCCAAGCTTCACAGCTTGGTGGTGTCCTTGGGAAAATATACAGTAAGCTTATTGGTTTTTTTTATAAGCGAGCTAATCATGTTTTCTTTCAGAATAAAGAAGATTATCAATGTTATATTGACTCAGGATATTCAGATCCGTGTTGCTCTGAAGTTTTACCTGGTTCGGGCGTAGATTTGAAAAAATTCTGTCCAACTTATAAAGCTAGCGGTATTACTTTTTTAATGGCTGCAAGACTAATATATCCTAAAGGAATTGCAGAGTTTGTTGAATCATCTAAGCTATTAGCTCCACATCATTCTTCAAGCTACTTTAGGTTAGCCGGAGTTGAGGATAATTCACAACGTTCTATATGTAAAAAAATTATCGCTGAATTTACTGCAATCGACAGAGCAGCTTTTCTTGGTCATGTAAAAAATATGCCAAACCTTTTAAAAAGTGTTGATTGCGTAGTTCTTCCCTCATACTATCCAGAAGGAACTCCACGTAGCCTATTAGAGGCTGCCGCTGCCGGAAAAGTTATTATTACTACTGACACCCCTGGTTGTCGTGATGTTGTCATCGAAGGTGTCAATGGTTTCCTCGTGCCTCCCCGTGATACAGAAGCTCTGAAAGAAGCCATGGAAAAGGTCATCAATCTTTCAGATGAAAAGCTGGCAGAGATGCAGGCCAACTCCAGGAAGTTGGCTGAAGAGAAATTTGACGAACAATACGTGATTCAGCGTTATCTTGATGTTGCTGAAGAAATACTTGCCAAGAAGAGTAAATAATAATGTCAGTATTGGTTACTGGAGCTGCAGGCTTCATTGGTGCAGAAGTCAGCAAGCGACTGCTGGAAGCAGGAAAAAATGTCATTGGTATTGATTCTCTCAATGATTACTACGATGTCTCGCTGAAAGAGGCTCGCCTCGAGCGCATTCAGCAGTCTTCTGAATTTACGTTTCTGAAGCTTGATCTTGCAGATCGTGATGCAGTAGAGAAAGTCTTTGCTGACAACGAGATTTCTCATGTCATTCATTTGGCCGCTCAAGCAGGGGTACGCTATTCGCTGGAAAACCCGCATGCCTATGCGGATGCCAATATGCTGGGTTTCTTGAACATCCTGGAAGGCTGCCGTCATCACAGGATTGAGCATCTGGTCTATGCCTCTTCCAGCTCTGTTTACGGATTGAATGCCAAGGTTCCGTTCTCTACCAAGGACGGTGTTGATCACCCGGTCAGCTTGTATGCGGCGAGCAAGAAATCCAATGAATTGATGGCACATACTTACTCACATCTATACGATATCCCGACTACTGGCCTACGCTTCTTTACCGTATATGGCCCATGGGGTCGCCCAGATATGGCTATGTACAAGTTCACCAAGGCCATTTTCGAAGGCAAGTCCATCGATGTGTATAACCACGGCGATCTATCGCGTGATTTCACTTACATTGACGATATCGTTGAGGGGATCATTCGCATCAAGGATGTCGTCCCGCAGGCTGGTCAGAAATCGGCAGCGGAGGGCCTTGCTCCGGATGAAAGTCCTGCACCCTATGCTCTCTACAATATCGGTAATGGTAGCCCGGTTCAGCTGATGGACTTCATCAGTGCCGTTGAGAAAGCCACGGGTATTGAGGCCAAGAAAAACTATATGGATATGCAGCCAGGGGATGTGTCTCAGACCTGGGCGGATACTGAAGATTTCTTTGCCGCGACTGGCTATCGTCCGCAAGTCGGGGTAGAAGAAGGGGCTCGCCGTTTTGTGGAGTGGTACCGCAAGTACTTTTCCAACTAGTAGGGTTGCGCTGCTCGTTACCTAATCCAGATGTCATCTTTATAGTCAGGTTTTCATTTGTATTGTTCAGTGGCTATCGTTATATCAGTTGAGATTCACTGATAGCTCTTGGCAGTACATGACTGTGCTGATGTTGATATCAGATTGCTCAAGCAGGATGGCGGTGATTCAACTTGGCTTTCCCTCAAGGAACTTCAGCGCCTGCCAGCAGTCTGATGTCTTCAGTATTTTTAGCTTTTCGTTACGGTAAACA
Organism: Cobetia amphilecti; assembly: GCF_020217465.1. GTDB lineage: Bacteria > Pseudomonadota > Gammaproteobacteria > Pseudomonadales > Halomonadaceae > Cobetia > Cobetia amphilecti. The sequence goes on along the minus strand of NZ_CP084115.1, from coordinate 2,570,544 downwards.
CAGGAAATATTTGAAATGAAAATTGCCATCGCAGGCACCGGCTATGTCGGTCTTTCCAACGCCATGCTGCTTTCTCAGCATCATGAAGTCGTCGCGTTGGATATCGTGCCGGAGAAGGTGGAAGGCCTGAACCGTGGTATCTCGCCTATCGTCGATAACGAGATCCATGAGTTTCTGGCACGTGGAGATCTGAATTTCCGCGCTACCCTCGACAAGGAAGTGGCCTACCGCGATGCCGATTTCGTGATTATCGCCACGCCGACGGATTACGATGCGACCACCAACTATTTCAATACCAGGAGTGTTGAAGCGGTGATTCAGGATGTGCGCGACATCAATCCTGACGCGGTGATGGTGATCAAATCCACAGTACCTGTGGGCTATACGGCTGAGGCGCGTGAGCGTTTCCAGACACAGAATCTGATGTTCTCGCCGGAATTCCTGCGCGAAGGCAAGGCGCTGTACGACAACCTGCATCCGTCTCGCATCATCGTCGGTGAGCGCTCCGAGCGTGCCGAGGTGTTCGCTGGTTTGCTCAAGGAAGGCGCGATCAAGCAGGGTGTTGATGTGCTCTTCACCGACAGCACCGAGGCGGAAGCCATCAAGCTGTTCGCCAATACCTACCTGGCGATGCGCGTTGCCTACTTCAATGAGCTGGATACCTACGCCGAGTCACATGGCCTGGATGCCAAGCAGATCATCGAAGGTGTGGGGCTGGACCCGCGCATCGGGCAGCACTACCACAACCCGTCATTCGGGTATGGGGGCTACTGTCTGCCGAAGGATACCAAGCAGTTGTTGGCCAATTATCAGGAAGTGCCCAACAACATGATCCAGGCCATCGTCGATGCCAACACCACGCGCAAGGATTTCATCGCGGAATCCGTGCTCAAGCGCGACCCGCAGGTGGTGGGGGTATATCGCCTGGTGATGAAGTCCGGTTCTGACAACTTCCGCGCCAGTGCCATGCAGGGTGTGATGAAGCGCATCAAGGCCAAGGGCGTGGAAGTGGTGGTATACGAGCCGGTGCTGGAAGAAGACACCTTCTTCGGTTCACGCGTCATGCGTGATCTTGAGGCATTCAAGCAGGAAGCAGATGTCATCCTGAGCAATCGCATGGCGGAAGAGCTCGCTGATGTGGTCGACAAGGTCTACACCCGCGATCTGTTCGGCAACGATTGATCCAGAGTTCTGTTTCTTGATCAAAACTCAAACGCCGCATCCTCGTGATGCGGCGTTTTCATATGGGCTCACAGGGAACGGGATAGAGGGAGCAGGTGGTGACTTTCATGCTGCGCGCCTGATGCCAAGGAGGAGAGCAGTTGTGTCAGGCTATCCCGCTCATCAAGCTCACGATGGCGCTTTCCCGTATTCGATTGAGTTGCCCGTATCACCGTTCACATCGTCATCTTTGAATCAGGAAGGCCAGGTATGCCGTCATTCGCTTCTGCTGCGCGCTCGGATTCATCCGGTGTTTCTCAGTATTTTTCACCTATGATCTCGCGCGCCGTTTCCTGCAGTGTCTTCCTGTTCGGCTTGCTCAGCCTGGTGATGCCTTCTGGCTATAGCTTGGGACCGGCGTTGCTGGTGTTGATCAGTGGCTATTGCTTGCTGCGAGAGCCGCGCGCGCTGTTGGGGGCCGCCCACAAGGAAGACCTGGCAGTGATTGGCGTGGTGGCAGGACTCGCTGCCCTGTTGCTGGTGAGCATCTTGCTGCAGGGGGATGCGTGGCAGACGACAGGCGTGCCGATTCGTTTGTTGTTGGCTGTGCCCGTGCTGTTGCTGGTGTTGTCGTGCCCGCCATCGCACGGGGCCATGTGGAGCGGGCTGATCCTCGGTAGTGTGCTGACCGGCAGCTGGGCGATGTGGCAGAAGCTGGTGTGGGGCGTGCATCGTGCGGGGGGGCTTCACCAATACCATCAACTTCGGCGATATCTGCATGTTGATGGGGCTGATGTGTCTGGCAGGCCTTGGCTGGGCAATGAGTCAGGCGGGAGCTCGGCGGCGCTATTGGTTGCTGGCGCTGCTGATTGGCGGTGCGTTCGGCATCATCGGCTCCTTGATGTCGGGGACGCGCGGCGCTTGGATCGGCTTCCCGTTTGCCGCCTGGGTGCTGTATCGCAGTTATGGTGAGATGATCTCGCGGCGTGTGCTGTGGTTGGGCGTCTTCATGTGTGCCGGGGTGATCGCCTTGATGGTGATGACACAGGCGACCGGCGTTCAGCAACGTGTCGAAGCCGGTGTCTCGGATGTCACGAAGTACGTGGAAGACCGCAATGCCTGCACCTCGGCGGGGGCGCGCCTCGAGATGTGGCGGGGCGCCGTGCTGATGATTGCCGAGCAGCCGTGGCTAGGCAGAGGCGAGACAGGCTACACCGAGGCGCGTGATGCGATGATCGAGCAGGGCGAGCTGAGTCGCCATGTGCAGGAGTATTCGCATCCCCATAACGAGTTTCTCGATGCGTGGGTCAAGCGTGGGATCTTGGGGCTGCTTGCGTTGCTGGCCCTCTATCTGGTGCCGCTACGCCTCTTCTATCGCCGTCTGGACTGTGACGACCTGACATTGCGCTCACTGGCTGTCGCCGGGGTACTGCTGCCGCTGACCTTCCTCGATTTCGGCATGACCTGGGTGATGTTCTCCCAGGCCAGCGGCGTGATGATCTACGCCTACTGGTTGGCGATCGTCTGGGGCACGTTGCGCGCCCATGAGCGTCGCCTTGAGGCAGCGCCGCCCGCCGCTTGTGATAAAGCCCAAGCCAAGTATGGCTGATCGGGATGTTTGCATGGAATGTCAGACCTGAAGAGGCGACAGCGTTCAGCGCTTGGCGCTCTGGCGATTCGACACTCTGCCGCTTCGGCACTCTGGAGAGGCTTTGACCTGAGCACGCACGGGGTCTACAGTATGCGCAAATTTGAGCAGTCGCTCACGAATATTGACGAGCGGTAAGGCGCCTTGCCTCGCCGCTCAGGAGAATGGATATGCAAGACAAGCTCAAGATCGACATCGTCTCCGATGTGGTGTGCCCGTGGTGCATCATTGGCTACAAGCGCCTCGAGAGCGCCATTCAGTCACTGGGTCTGGAAGACAAGGTCGAGATCGAATGGCAGCCCTTCGAGCTGAACCCGGGCATGCCGGCCCATGGCGAGAACCTGCGCGCGCACTCTGAACGCAAGTACGGCACCACGCCCAAGGGCAGTGTCGAGGCGCGCCAGAACCTCGCCAACCTGGCGGCGGAGGAAGGGTTGGTCTTCAACTACTTCGACGACATGCGCATGGTCAATACCTTCGAGCTGCACGTGCTGCTCGAGTATGCCGCCGAGCAAGGCATGCAGCATGACCTGATGATGCAGTTCTTCGCGGACTTCTTCGCACTGCAGAAGGATATGTCGGACCGCGCCGTGATGGCGGACTCGCTGGCTGCGGTCGGGCTGGATGCCACGGAAAGTCTCGCGCAACTCGATGACGCCGAGGCACGTGAGCAGGTCGTCCAGCATGAGAACTACTGGAAGCAGATGGGGATCTCCAGCGTGCCGACCTTCGTCTTCAACCGCCGCAGTGCCCTGAGCGGTGCTCAGCCCAAGGAAGTGTTCGAGCAGGTGCTGAGCGAACTGATGGCAGAGCAGTCTTGAGCCACTGACATCTGGCTCCGCCACTGATTCTTGTCGTGATAAAAACGCGGCCCCGCTGAAAAGCAGGGCCGCGTTTTTCGTTGTGGGATGTCAGCAGCGAAGGCTGCGAAATCCCGATCAGCCTTGGCTCACGATTCTGACTTCCTGCGCTGACTTGTCACTCTGGTTCACACCTCTGGCTCATGAGTCTGGTCAAAGACCCGCCTTGATATTGCTCAGTTGCTGCATGAGCGTGTCGAGGACGGCGTCGACCTGCGCTTCGGTGTGCTCGCAGGAGAGGAAGAAGCGCAGCCGCGCGCTCTTCTCCGGCACGGCGGGGTGCAGGATGGGCTGGACGTTGAAGCCTGCCTCGAATAGCTGGTTGGAGAGGCGAGCGGCCACCAGCGAGCTGCCCAGAATCACCGGCACGACGGCAACGCCCAGGCTGTCGCCGACATCGAGTCCCAAGGCGCGGGCGCGCTTGAGGAAGTAGCCGGAGACGGCGTGCAGCCGGGCGATGCGCTGCCTGGCATCATCGCCCTGGAGCAGTTCGAGAATCTTCAGCGATGGGGCGGCGACCTGTGCTGGCATGCCCACCGAGTAGAGGAAGCCCGGCGCGAAGTAGCGCAGCATGCTGACCAATTCCTTGCAGCCGGCGATATAGCCGCCGCAGCCGGATAGCGTCTTGCTCATCGTGCCCATCCAGATATCGACGTCACGCGCAGCGATGTCGTAATGCTCCCTCAGGCCGAGACCGCGCTCGCCGAGCACGCCGAAGGAGTGCGCTTCGTCGACCATCAGCCAGCAGCGGTACTTCTGCTTGAGGGCGATCAGGCGCGGCAGGTCCGGCACGTCGCCGTCCATGCTGTAGAGGCCTTCGGTGACGATCAGCACGCGCTCGAACTTGCCCCGCTGGGCACGCAACAGCGCTTCCAGCGCGTCCGGGTCATTGTGCGCGAACGGCATGCGGCGGGCGCCGGACAGCTGGGCGCCGACCAGCGAGCTGTTGTGGATCCACTCGTCATGCAGGATCAGGTCCTTCGGGCCGAGCAGATAGCCCAGCGTGGAGACATTGGTGGCGTGGCCACTGACGAAGACCACCGCATCCTCGACGTCGTAGGTGCGCGCGACGGCGGCTTCCAGCTGCTGGTGGATCGGTCGCTCGCCGGAGACGGCGCGTGAGGCCGATACCGAGGTGCCATAGTGCGCGGCAGCGTCAGACGCGGCCTTGACCACTTCCGGATGGCGCGAGTAGTCGAGGTAGTTGTAGCTGGCGAAGTTGACCAGCTCACGCCCCTCGATACGCGTCGTGGCACCGGCGCAGCCTTCATGCACGCGAAAGAAGGGTTCCGGCACGCCAAAGGCGGCGCCGGCCTGCTGCATCATGCTGAGCTGCTGATAGCCCGGTTGGCGATCGAAGCGCACGAAGTCGTCGCTGATCTCCAGTGTCGGTGTCCTGGGGGCAAACACATCATTGTCAGCCTCGCCCGCCATGGCGGCGGTAGCTTGGGTGCGACGGGCACGCGCTTTGTCCAACAACTGTTGTTTCATGTCGCGGGGGTTGGGGCCGGAGGAGTGACGAGATGCCAAAGAGGAAGTCCTTGAAGTAGAAGCAGTCTTTTCCCCGATGATGAGTGTGCACGCGCAAGAGGGCAAGTCTTTGCAGGTGTGGGGACGAATCTCTCAGGCTTTCAGGAGGCGTCTTGTAGGCAAGCGTGCGAGTTCGTGAGTGCACTGAGATCATGCTGGTCGAAGAGGGGGACGGCACGGGGCGTTGCGCACACAATAATGCTCATTATCAAAGCTTGCGAAGCTTATCAGTACGTTAACGCTCTCCGTCATGTCATTTGATAAAAACGACATGACGGAAAGGCATCAGGCGCCAGGTGTCATGAAATCGTCAGGCAGGGGAGTACGGAGGGCATGATCCTTGGCTTTGAGTCGAATATGAATATCCAGCTCCTCTCGCTGAATCCCTGGATGTTGTCGAATGTGTTCATCGATTAGCTGAATGACGAAGTCTGCATATCGCATGGAGACTAGTTCTACCGTCGAAACGGTGCTCCCCATATGTTGAGCGATCACGAGATAGGTTGCGCTGTCTGTTTTGGCGAGCAGCAGTGTGAATCCTTCGGTGCTTGTGATAATCGACAAGGGAGAGTGGTCGTTAAGACCATAATGTGCATTGACGGATAAGATCGTCATTTCGTCCATGAAAGTAGTCTCATTAGGTAAATGCGTGGAAGGAGCCATGAAATAACTCACCGGACGCTCCGTGTTGTCTGGTGAGCCAATGACACATGATATCGCAGTCTAAGTCAGTAACTTATCCTGTAGCTGTTTGTTTTACCTATCTATTAGTACGCTAGCGCAGCTCCAGTCGCGTGAAGGGTCTAAGTAGGTAGGATAGCACGCTGCGCTCACCGGTCTCGATGTCGACCGTGGCGATCATCCCCGGCTTGATCGGCAGCGTCTCACCGTTGTGCTCAAGCGCCGCGGTCTCGCTGCTGACCAGCACGCGATAGTAGCTTTCCTCGCCGCGTGGCGTTTCCTCCTCCAAGGTGTCTGAGCTTATGCGCTCCACCTTGCCCTCCAACGTGCCGTACACTGCATAGTCGTAGGCGCTGATGCGAATCGTCGCCGGCATGCCGGGAGCGATGAAGGCGACATCCTGCGGCCGGATGCGTGTTTCGAACACCAGGGTGTCCTCCAGCGGGGTGATCTGCATGATCTCTTCGCCGGGCGGAATCACCCCACCGCGCGTGGTGATGGCGATATTGTTGACCACCCCGCGCACCGGCGAGAGCAGCCGGGTACGGTCCAGCTGGTCGCGGCGCTGCACGCTGGTTTCCTCGAGGGCGGCCAGTTCGGACTTCTTGTCGGCAAGCTCGGCGTAGGCGTCCTGCAGATAGGTATTGCGAATCTCGGCCTGACGACCCTTGAGCTCGGCGATCTCGCGATCCAGCTTGAGCATTTCCATCTCGCCCACGGCACGCCGCTTGACCAGCGGACGGATCACCGCGAGCTGACGCTGAGCGGCACTGATTTCCTTGCTGACCGCATTCAGGGCGCTATCACGCTTCTTGCGCCGCGCCGTGAACAGCTCACGCTCGGTAACGGTCAGCGCCTCGTTGTCACGTACTTCCGCGGGGAACTCGATACTCGATTTGTCCAGCACCTCGGCTTCCAGGCGGGCGATGGTCGCGCGCAGCGCCTGCGCCTGACTCAGTGATTCCATGTAGGCCGAGCGGAAGCGGGTCTCGTCGATGGCGGCCAATAGCTGACCGGCCCCGACGATCTCGCCCTCGCTGACCATCATTTGATCCAGGATGCCGCCCTCAAGGCTCTGGATGGTCTGCTGGCGCGAGGAGGGGATAACCTTGGCTTCGCCACGCGCCACTTCGTTGACCTCGGCCCAGCTCGACCAAGCGATGAACAGCGCGATGACCAGGAAGCTGGCCCATAGCAGCGGACGCGACCAGTGGCTTTCCAGCTTCTGGTCCGGCGCGCCCAGCTCGCGTTTGATGAGTTCGGGATCGAAATGCTGGCTCATGAGGCCTCCTGGCGCTGACGGGATGCGGATGTGGCCGGTGTCTTGCCGGCCGATTGTCTGGCCATGATCTGATCCAGCGGGCCGTCCACGACGCGCTTGCCGTGGCGAAGCACCAGGGCGCGTTCGACCCAGCCGAGCAATGACTTGCGGTGTGTGGCCAGCACCAGGGTGCGGCCGGCAAGCCAGGGGCCGAGGGTCTTGATGACGTGTTGCTCGGTGGTCTGGTCCAGCGATGCGGTGGGTTCATCCATCAGTACCACGACCGGGTCCTGCAGGACCAGGCGAGCAAGGCCAAGGCTCTGGCGCTGGCCACCGGACAGGCTGTGGCGGTCATGCAGCATCATGTCCAGCCCCAGCGGGTGGCGGCGTACGAAGTCGCCTAGTCCGGTCATCTCGATGACCTCCAGCAGGCGTATGTCGCTGACATCTCGCCCGTCGATGCACAGGTTGTCGCGCAGCGTGCCGCTGAACAGGCTGATGTCCTGTGGCAGATAGCCGATGGCGCGCTGACGATCGGCAGGGTCGATCTGACTCAGGGCGAGATTGTCGAGGGTCAGCTCGCCACTGGTGGGCGTGAAGTAGCCTGCCAGCAGACGCAGCAGGGTGCTCTTGCCCGCGCCGTTGCCCCCCAGCAGGGCGATGTGCTCGCCGGGTGCGATGCTCAGGCGGTCCAGCGCCAGGGCTTCCGGGGCTTCCTCATCGTAGCGCCAGTGCAGATTCTCGGCCTGGTAGTGACCGCGTGCCTGGGCGAGGCGCGCGAAGCGACGATCGCTGGGACGCTCGATATCGGTCTCCATCAGCGCATCCAGTCCTTCCTTGGCGACCTTGACGTGCTGCCAGCGGCTCAGCAATGCGCTGATCTGCAGGGTCGGACCGATGGCCCGCGACGACAGGATCGAGCAGGCGATCAGCGCACCGACGCTCAACTCGCCGGCCATGATCAGGTAGACCCCGGCAATGATGACGCCGACATAGGCCAGCTGCTGCATGCCGGTGCCCCAGCTGGTCAGCCAGGCGACGGCGTGGCGGAAGGTGACGCCGCGGTGGGTCTGCTCGGAGGTCAGGCGCTGCCACTGACGGCTGGCATGGCCCTCGGCGCGACAGGCCTTGAGGTTCTCGAGGTTGTCGAGGGTCTCGAGCAACACGCCATTCTTGACCGCGGATTCGCGCATGCCCTCACGCGACAGACGCGATAGCCACGGCTGCGCCAGCAGCACGGGAATCAGCATCAACACGATGGCTGCCACCGGCACCCAGACCACCGGGCCGCCCAGCAGGGCGATCAGGCCCAGGAACAGCAGCGCGAAGGGCAGGTCACCACAGGCCCCGAGGGTCGAGGCGGTGAAGAACTCGCGGATGGCATCGAAGTCACGAATCTGGCTGGCCATCGCGCCGGTGGAGCGCGGCTTCGAAGCCAGGCGCATCTGCACGGCGTGGCGGAAGATGTGATCGTTGAGCTCAAGATCGATCTTCTTGCCCGAGTTCTCGATCAGCTGCGCCCGCAATGCGCGCAACAAGGCTTCCAGCCCAATGGCGAGTATCACGCCGATACCCAGCGCCCACAGCGTATCGACGGCTCCGGTCGGCACCACACGGTCATAGACCTGCATCGCAAACAGGGCCGTGGCTACGGCCAGCAGGGCGGCAAGCGAGGAGGACAGTGCGACTTCGGCAAAAACGCGCCAATGCGACTTGAGGCGTGAGGTCAGCCAGTGACCCTGGCGGGTCTGGCTGTAACCTTCTGCGCGATCCAGCGAGATCTCGCCATGTGCGAACAGAGCGATGCCGGCGTATGCGGCGTTCAGCTCGTTCTGTGGCTGCCAGTATTCTCCCCCGGACAGCGGGTCGAGCAACTGATAGCCGGGGCCGCTGGGGGCTGCTTTCGCGTCTTCGTCTGTTGGGGTGTCGCTCGTGTCGGCACTCGACTCGCCGCTCGATTCGATGTTCGGCGTTTCAGGCCACTGATGCGAGGTCTCGTGGGCCAGCAGGACGCGGCTGCTGCCATCTTCCAGCAGCACGACACAGGGCATCAGGCTTTCGGGAATCTCGCTGAGCGGTGCCTGACTCAGACGCGCGGCGATACCTTGGCGTGACAGGGCCTGCTCGAGATCCTGCGGTGCCAGCTCACCCTTGGTCAGCGGCATGCCGTGACGCAGACGCTCGAGGTCGATGCCGTGGCCCTGCAGGCGCAGCAACTGGCGCACGCTCTCAAGCAGCGGGTCCGATTGCGACGTCACGGGAGGGCGCACGGAAGACTGTGGGGAGGTCATCGGCTCACTCCTTGGGCGACGTCGGTGGCAGCGGTGTGGTGATGAATGGGAGCTTTAGCGGACACCAACGGCAGGGCGCCCAGCTGGCTTGCCAGATCATATTGGTCGGTGAGCAGCTGGGTATTGAGCTCGATCATCTGGCGGCGTGCGGCGAAGATCTCGCTTTCGATGGTCAGCAGGTCCTCGATATTGCGTGAGCCGGTGATGAACTGGTCGCGATAGCTGCTGCGCAGGCGTTCGCCGCTTCGTGCCTGCTGATCCAGCGCCTTGATGCGCGCCTCGACTGCGGGCTGACTGGCCGACAGACGCTGGATCTGACGGCGTAGCTCGCGCGCGGTGGAGGCGGTCTCGAACTGGGCGGCGGTCAGGCGTGCGCGGTCCGCTTCGGGCTGGCGCAACGGCGTCAGGCCCTGGAAGACCGGGGCCTCAATGCGCAGGCCGATGCTGGAGTCGCTGACCATGTCGTCGTTCGACTCATAGCGTGAGCTGGTCGCCTCCAGACGCAACTCCGGCCAGCGCTCGGCTTCGCTCAGGCTCAGGGCGTGGCGTGCGGCATTCTGCTGGCTGACATGGCTGCGATAGGCCGGCGCATGGGTGATGGCGGCATCGGTGGTGGCGGGGTCTCGAGCCAGGTCCGCCACGATCGGCAGCGGCGGCGGGGCGCTCAGGGCGATATCCCTGAAGGAGCGGCTGCTGAGTATCTCGAGCTCCTGACGGGCGGTGTCGGCATCGCCCTGCAGACGTGCCAGCCACTCGCGGGCACTGGCGAGGTCCACGGCCGCGCGGTCCAGCTCGACGCGGTCACCGTAGCCCGAGAAGGTGCGGTCATTGGCCAGGGTCTCGAGGCTTTCGAGCTTCTCGATGTAATCGCGCACCCGGCGCATCATGGCGCGGTTGGCTCCGAGATCGATGTAGGCGATGATCGCCTCCTGGGCAACCTCCATCCGCGTTTGATCCAGAGTATCCCGCTCGACATCCCGCTCTGCCTTGCGCTGCGCGACCTCGGCTTCCACCTGGCCCCAGTCGTACAGCATCTGGCTCAGCGTAATGCGATAGCCGCCTTCGGTGAAGTTGTCCTCGGTGCCGACGCTGCTCTCCAGGCGTGGCCAATAGCCATCCTCGGCAATCTCGATGTCGGTGCCTGCCGCACGCACATTGGCCTGAGCAGCCTCGATGCGAGGGTCATGCCGGAGTACGTCGCTCAAGACGTCGGCAAGATCGCGCTTCGTCTGGGCATATGTCGGTAGCGAACATGCCAGTCCGGTCAGACCGACCAGAGCGGTAAGGGCCAACCTCGGGGAATGAGGAGGTTGGCGCAGTCGCTGCCACTCACATAGGAGTGGAAAGCGGAATAATGGGGACATCTTGCCTCCTGGTCCCGTTGACTTGTTGCTGTCATCCCGTCGTCCTGACGTGATGAATAACGCTCAACGTCTTGTGTACAGATACACAAAACAGCCACCCGATAATGGGTGGCTGTTTTATCCTTTTATTGCTTAGGCGTTGTTGGTAGTGACCGTCACGTCCTGATCGATGTAAAGAGTAGCGGAGCCTAGTGCATAGGTGTCATAGGTAGCACCGTTGATCACTTCCTGGCCCGTCATTTCTGCACCATTCGCTTGGACAGAATCGTTGCTGTCACCTTCAATGCGCAAGGTGTCATCGTCATCGGTCAGGTTCAATACGGCGTCAGTATCGAGTGTCAGGGTCGAACCCGTTTCACTACTTTCACTGATATCCAGAACTTCGATATTCAGCATCTCGCTGGTGCCAGTATTCGCATCCAGCAGGCTACTCAGGTCGATACTTTCACCGGTGCCATCGAACTGCACCGTGTCCTCGCCAAGGCCACCATCAATGGAGAAATCAAGCGTGGATGCCACGATGGTGTCGTCACCCAATCCGCCATCAAAGGTATTGTCGCCTGCTTCGCCGAACAGCAAGTCATTCCCCGCGCCACCGGTCAAGGTATCGTTACCCTCACCTCCGCGGAGGAGGTCATTGCCAGAACCGCCTGTCAGAACGTCATCTCCCTCGAGGCCGTAGAGACTGACATTGATACTCGCTGCGCTAGCATCGAGAACATCAGCGCCACTCTCATCGATGAAGACAGAACTTCCTTCTCCACTATCCAGGACATTCGCGTCCAGAAGCGAACCAAGCGACAGAGACGTGGTGGCTCCATCATCATCCGTAGCGCTGACTGTCAGATAGTCGAGGAGACTCAGACTGAGGAGATCGCTTTGATTGAAGTCGAGTGTGCCCAACAGCTCATTGATCTGCAGGTTGTCGATCGTCTCACCCTCAGCTGCCGAAATGGTGACAGATGCCGAAGGTGCCAGAAGCCCCAACAATCCCGCACTGCTGGTCGTCTCCACCACTAGACCGAATTCCTCTGCAAGTGCGGTGTTGACCGTCAATGCCGGCGCACCAAGCAGACTGCTGAGGTCCACATTCAACAGAGGAGAGAAGGCAATCGTGACACTCTGCAGGTTGCCATCGGCATCCGCCACGAAGAGTGCGTTCTGTGAGAGGTCAACAAGACCAAGCGCATCGAGACCGACCAGGCCAAGAAGTTGTTGGCTTGCTCCCACAATGGTCGGGGCTGAGTTGGAGGTATCCGTAATCGATGGTGCATCACCAGAAAATTCCAGCTTGCCTTGTACCGAATCACCATCACCGTCCGTGAAGGTCAGATCAACTTCGCGAGTGATGTCCTCCAGGAGCGTGGTAGAAGTCGCCTCATCCACCAGCAGCTTGCCTTCCGAGATCAAGCGCGCGATCAAGTCCGCACTATCTTCACCTACTTGTAGAAGAGACGTCCCTTCGAAGGTGATGATTTGGTCAACCAGATCACTATCGGTGGTTTCACCCGTAAAGGCACCAGTCGTGCTGATGGACAGCACCGTATCGTCCCCTTGCTCAGCAAAACTCAGGTAGCGAGACAGGTTGCTGATCTCGGCCGTTACATAGCCCTCGCCTTGCAGCAGGGTCCGAAGGTCAATGATATCCCCCGGAGAGGCAGCAGTGAGCCCGCTGGGGGCAAAGTCAGTGATGGTGTCTGTCGCCGGAGCGCCAGCCTCCCCCGCATGACCTTCCTCCCAGCGGAAGATATCGACACCATCGCCACCGGTCATGGTGTCGTTGCCGGTGCCACCGATCATCAGATCGCTGCCGGCGGCGCCATTCATTGTGTCGTTGTCAGCTCCCCCGCGCAGAATGTCGGCTGCGCTGCTGCCGATGATGGTGTCGTTGCCATCGTACCCGTACAGACGCGTGCTGGTATCAGCCGAAGCTATGAGCGTGGACAAGTCAGCATTGTCAGTACCGGTCAATATAGTGGCCCCTGAACCACCAGAAGTCAGGAGTGACAGATCCAGTAGCTCAGTTGTACTAGTATCGACAGTGCCTTCACTATCCGTGGCGGACAGTGTCACTGTCGGTATCACATCCAGCCCTAGCACGGAGTTCGGCAGGAATACGGTTGCCAAAAGCTCATTGACCGCTTGAGCATCCATGGTACTGCCTGCCTCAATCGGTGTAATAGTAAGAGTGGCAGAGCTGGCAAGCCCCAAGAAACCTGGCTCATAGGTAGGTGTGATTTTGAGCCCCAATTCGGTGGCAAGTTCATCGTTGTAAGCCCACTCAAAACCAGTAAGGCTTAGTAGTACGGAGTACTCAAGAGAAACTGATGTCAGGTCGTTGTCGGGGTCTGAGACCGTGAAGACCTGTTGCTCGGAAATATCGATCAAGCCGAGCGCATCAAGGTTGATGATACCCAGCAATCCGCCGGACTGATTGATAGCGGGGGTTGGCAAAGTGTTGCCATCATCAACAATGGCGAGCTCACCGTCATAGTCATAGGTATAGGCACCCGTCACCAGGTCCAGGGTAAAGGTTTCCCCCAGCAGGGTTGTCAGGGTCATCCCACCATTTGTGACCGAGGCGGGCGTCGAAAGATCGAGAAGCTCTGATGCGCCGGAAGTGGTGACATTGAAGTCTTGCGTCAGGGCATCTTGTTCGATGGAGAATGTTACTCCTTCGAAAGTGATGCTGCTGATATAGCCACCATCGGCCCCAAAACCAGCGGTCTCGAGCAGGTTGCCGCTGACGGCCGCCGCACCCGCTGTCACTTCCTCGTACTGGTAGCTGGTGATCTCAGGCACATCATCCACCACCTTGACGCTGATATCGCTGGTCAGAACATCGTCACCATCCGTCAGTGTGACGCCGACAGCGAAGTTCAGGCTATCCTCGCCTTGCAGAGAGTGATCCAGCGTCGAGAACAGCTCGGTCTTGTAGGTGCCGGTATCATCGATAGTGATCTGCAATACCGTCTCGGTAGTATCCGGATTCACTGCCTGCAGTGTCTTGCCATCTTCGCTCAGCACCCAGTCAAGCTCGACACTGTCTTGAGTCAGGGTTGCATCAGTCGGTACTTCGAGGGCAAAGGAGGCGGTATCTGACACGTTCGTATAGCTCAGCTGGCCCGTGGAGACAGTGTCGTCAACCGCAGCATCATTGTCAGAGGCAGGGAGTGCAGCAAAGCTTGCAAAGCTGAAGGCCATCAAGGCTGGTGCGGCTACAGGGGCGCTAGTACTGAGCGCATCCTCCGTAACAGCGGTGCTGCCCGTCCCGAGTGTTGCAACGGTATCCTTGGTGGTGGTGTCAATGAAGTCGGTGCTGTTGCCGGCTGCATCAGTGACATTCATGGTCACGGTCAGCTCCCCTTCGGCCAGACCGGAAAGATCTTGCCCAGAGATGCTGAGGATGCCATCCGTGATAGTGATATCCGCCACATCGACGGTAATGGAGCCACTCCCGCTATCGGTGATGGTAATCACGACATCGTTGCTATCGATGCCATTTTCCACTGCCCCTGTCAGCTGAACGCTGGTGATCTCATCAAGACTCAGTGTTTCGTCTCCACCATCCACGAAATCGATGGAGTTATCCGCCGCTGACGGCGCGGTCGCATCGATCACTACATCCTGTGAGGTCGCCGGGCCAGTGTTGCCGGCAGCATCCTGTACGCGGAACTGCACGGTGGCGGACTCGGTGAGGCCGCTGTCGTAGCTGACCAAAATGCCTTCCACGCTGGCTTCGGGGATATCGACCCAGGTGGAGCCATCGATGCTGTACTGCAGAGTCTCGTCATCCGCCAAGGCGGCATCCAGCGTGGCCGTGATGGTCAGTCCATCATTGTCGCTGGTGATGAAGTCACCCGCGGTGCCGGTGTCTTCACTGATCGCGTCGATGGTGACGGTGGTGGTCGGGGCGATGGTGTCCTTGACGCTGGCATCGGTGAAGGTATTCGCGTTGCCGGCGACGTCCGTGACAGTCAGTGTCGCAGTGAGCTCACCTTCGGCCAGATCGGAGAGATCCTGACCGTCGACGGTGATCTCTGTGCCCACGACAGTGATATCGGCGGTGTCGACGGTGACGGAGCCACCTTCGCCGTCGGTGATGACCAGCTGGACGTTGTTGCTGTCCAGGCCGTCCTCGATGGTACCGGACAGGGTGACGTTGCCGATCTCATCAGCATTCAGGAAACCATCGCCGCCATCGGCGAAGGCGATGCTGTTCTCATCGGCGCTCGGTAGGGTGGCGTCGATCACGACATCTTGCGAAGTCGCGGGACCATTGTTGCCGGCGGCATCCTGCACACGGAGCTGCACGGTGGCGGACTCGGTGAGGCCGCTGTCGTAGCTGACCAAAATGCCTTCCACGCTGGCTTCGGGGATATCGACCCAGGTGGAGCCATCGATGCTGTACTGCAGAGTCTCGTCATCCGCCAAGGCGGCATCCAGCGTGGCCGTGATGGTCAGTCCATCATTGTCGCTGGTGATGAAGTCACCCGCGGTGCCGGTGTCTTCACTGATCGCGTCGATGGTGACGGTGGTGGTCGGGGCGATGGTGTCCTTGACGCTGGCATCGGTGAAGGTATTCGCGTTGCCGGCGACGTCCGTGACAGTCAGTGTCGCAGTGAGCTCACCTTCGGCCAGATCGGAGAGATCCTGACCGTCGACGGTGATCTCTGTGCCCACGACAGTGATATCGGCGGTGTCGACGGTGACGGAGCCACCTTCGCCGTCGGTGATGACCAGCTGGACGTTGTTGCTGTCCAGGCCGTCCTCGATGGTACCGGACAGGGTGACGTTGCCGATCTCATCAGCATTCAGGAAACCATCGCCGCCATCGGCGAAGGCGATGCTGTTCTCATCGGCGCTCGGTAGGGTGGCGTCGATCACGACATCTTGCGAGGCCGCCGGGCCAGTGTTGCCGGCGGCATCCTGCACACGGAGCTGCACGGTGGCGGACTCGGTGAGGCCGCTGTCGTAGCTGACCAAAATGCCTTCCACGCTGGCTTCGGGGATATCGACCCAGGTGGAGCCATCGATGCTGTACTGCAGAGTCTCGTCATCCGCCAAGGCGGCATCCAGCGTGGCCGTGATGGTCAGTCCATCATTGTCGCTGGTGATGAAGTCACCCGCGGTGCCGGTGTCTTCACTGATCGCGTCGATGGTGACGGTGGTGGTCGGGGCGATGGTGTCCTTGACGCTGGCATCGGTGAAGGTATTCGCGTTGCCGGCGACGTCCGTGACAGTCAGTGTCGCAGTGAGCTCACCTTCGGCCAGATCGGAGAGATCCTGACCGTCGACGGTGATCTCTGTGCCCACGACAGTGATATCGGCGGTGTCGACGGTGACGGAGCCACCTTCGCCGTCGGTGATGACCAGCTGGACGTTGTTGCTGTCCAGGCCGTCCTCGATGGTACCGGACAGGGTGACGTTGCCGATCTCATCAGCATTCAGGAAACCATCGCCGCCATCGGCGAAGGCGATGCTGTTCTCATCGGCGCTCGGTAGGGTGGCGTCGATCACGACATCTTGCGAGGCCGCCGGGCCAGTGTTGCCGGCGACATCCTGCACACGGAGCTGCACGGTGGCGGACTCGGTGAGGCCGCTGTCGTAGCTGACCAAAATGCCTTCCACGCTGGCTTCGGGGATATCGACCCAGGTGGAGCCATCGATGCTGTACTGCAGAGTCTCGTCATCCGCCAAGGCGGCATCCAGCGTGGCCGTGATGGTCAGTCCATCATTGTCGCTGGTGATGAAGTCACCCGCGGTGCCGGTGTCTTCACTGATCGCGTCGATGGTGACGGTGGTGGTCGGGGCGATGGTGTCCTTGACGCTGGCATCGGTGAAGGTATTCGCGTTGCCGGCGACGTCCGTGACAGTCAGTGTCGCAGTGAGCTCACCTTCGGCCAGATCGGAGAGATCCTGACCGTCGACGGTGATCTCTGTGCCCACGACAGTGATATCGGCGGTGTCGACGGTGACGGAGCCACCTTCGCCGTCGGTGATGACCAGCTGGACGTTGTTGCTGTCCAGGCCGTCCTCGATGGTGCCGGACAGGGTGACGTTGCCGATCTCATCAGCATTCAGGAAACCATCGCCGCCATCGGCGAAGGCGATGCTGTTCTCATCGGCGCTCGGTAGGGTGGCGTCGATCACGACATCTTGCGAAGTCGCGGGACCATTGTTGCCGGCGGCATCCTGCACACGGAGCTGCACGGTGGCGGACTCGGTGAGGCCGCTGTCGTAGCTGACCAAAATGCCTTCCACGCTGGCTTCGGGGATATCGACCCAGGTGGAGCCATCGATGCTGTACTGCAGAGTCTCGTCATCCGCCAAGGCGGCATCCAGCGTGGCCGTGATGGTCAGTCCATCATTGTCGCTGGTGATGAAGTCACCCGCGGTGCCGGTGTCTTCACTGATCGCGTCGATGGTGACGGTGGTGGTCGGGGCGATGGTGTCCTTGACGCTGGCATCGGTGAAGGTATTCGCGTTGCCGGCGACGTCCGTGACAGTCAGTGTCGCAGTGAGCTCACCTTCGGCCAGATCGGAGAGATCCTGACCGTCGACGGTGATCTCTGTGCCCACGACAGTGATATCGGCGGTGTCGACGGTGACGGAGCCACCTTCGCCGTCGGTGATGACCAGCTGGACGTTGTTGCTGTCCAGACCGTCCTCGATGGTGCCGGACAGGGTGACGTTGCCGATCTCATCAGCATTCAGGAAACCATCGCCGCCATCGGCGAAGGCGATGCTGTTCTCATCGGCGCTCGGTAGGGTGGCGTCGATCACGACATCTTGCGAAGTCGCGGGACCATTGTTGCCGGCGGCATCCTGCACACGGAGCTGCACGGTGGCGGACTCGGTGAGGCCGCTGTCGTAGCTGACCAAAATGCCTTCCACGCTGGCTTCGGGGATATCGACCCAGGTGGAGCCATCGATGCTGTACTGCAGAGTCTCGTCATCCGCCAAGGCGGCATCCAGCGTGGCCGTGATGGTCAGTCCATCATTGTCGCTGGTGATGAAGTCACCCGCGGTGCCGGTGTCTTCACTGATCGCGTCGATGGTGACGGTGGTGGTCGGGGCGATGGTGTCCTTGACGCTGGCATCGGTGAAGGTATTCGCGTTGCCGGCGACGTCCGTGACAGTCAGTGTCGCAGTGAGCTCACCTTCGGCCAGATCGGAGAGATCCTGACCGTCGACGGTGATCTCTGTGCCCACGACAGTGATATCGGCGGTGTCGACGGTGACGGAGCCACCTTCGCCGTCGGTGATGACCAGCTGGACGTTGTTGCTGTCCAGGCCGTCCTCGATGGTACCGGACAGGGTGACGTTGCCGATCTCATCAGCATTCAGGAAACCATCGCCGCCATCGGCGAAGGCGATGCTGTTCTCATCGGCGCTCGGTAGGGTGGCGTCGATCACGACATCTTGCGAAGTCGCGGGACCATTGTTGCCGGCGGCATCCTGCACACGGAGCTGCACGGTGGCGGACTCGGTGAGGCCGCTGTCGTAGCTGACCAAAATGCCTTCCACGCTGGCTTCGGGGATATCGACCCAGGTGGAGCCATCGATGCTGTACTGCAGAGTCTCGTCATCCGCCAAGGCGGCATCCAGCGTGGCCGTGATGGTCAGTCCATCATTGTCGCTGGTGATGAAGTCACCCGCGGTGCCGGTGTCTTCACTGATCGCGTCGATGGTGACGGTGGTGGTCGGGGCGATGGTGTCCTTGACGCTGGCATCGGTGAAGGTATTCGCGTTGCCGGCGACGTCCGTGACAGTCAGTGTCGCAGTGAGCTCACCTTCGGCCAGATCGGAGAGATCCTGACCGTCGACGGTGATCTCTGTGCCCACGACAGTGATATCGGCGGTGTCGACGGTGACGGAGCCACCTTCGCCGTCGGTGATGACCAGCTGGACGTTGTTGCTGTCCAGACCGTCCTCGATGGTGCCGGACAGGGTGACGTTGCCGATCTCATCAGCATTCAGGAAACCATCGCCGCCATCGGCGAAGGCGATGCTGTTCTCATCGGCGCTCGGTAGGGTGGCGTCGATCACGACATCTTGCGAAGTCGCGGGACCATTGTTGCCGGCGGCATCCTGCACACGGAGCTGCACGGTGGCGGACTCGGTGAGGCCGCTGTCGTAGCTGACCAAAATGCCTTCCACGCTGGCTTCGGGGATATCGACCCAGGTGGAGCCATCGATGCTGTACTGCAGAGTCTCGTCATCCGCCAAGGCGGCATCCAGCGTGGCCGTGATGGTCAGTCCATCATTGTCGCTGGTGATGAAGTCACCCGCGGTGCCGGTGTCTTCACTGATCGCGTCGATGGTGACGGTGGTGGTCGGGGCGATGGTGTCCTTGACGCTGGCATCGGTGAAGGTATTCGCGTTGCCGGCGACGTCCGTGACAGTCAGTGTCGCAGTGAGCTCACCTTCGGCCAGATCGGAGAGATCCTGACCGTCGACGGTGATCTCTGTGCCCACGACAGTGATATCGGCGGTGTCGACGGTGACGGAGCCACCTTCGCCGTCGGTGATGACCAGCTGGACGTTGTTGCTGTCCAGACCGTCCTCGATGGTGCCGGACAGGGTGACGTTGCCGATCTCATCAGCATTCAGGAAACCATCGCCGCCATCGGCGAAGGCGATGCTGTTCTCATCGGCGCTCGGTAGGGTGGCGTCGATCACGACATCTTGCGAAGTCGCGGGACCATTGTTGCCGGCGGCATCCTGCACACGGAGCTGCACGGTGGCGGACTCGGTGAGGCCGCTGTCGTAGCTGACCAAAATGCCTTCCACGCTGGCTTCGGGGATATCGACCCAGGTGGAGCCATCGATGCTGTACTGCAGAGTCTCGTCATCCGCCAAGGCGGCATCCAGCGTGGCCGTGATGGTCAGTCCATCATTGTCGCTGGTGATGAAGTCACCCGCGGTGCCGGTGTCTTCACTGATCGCGTCGATGGTGACGGTGGTGGTCGGGGCGATGGTGTCCTTGACGCTGGCATCGGTGAAGGTATTCGCGTTGCCGGCGACGTCCGTGACAGTCAGTGTCGCAGTGAGCTCACCTTCGGCCAGATCGGAGAGATCCTGACCGTCGACGGTGATCTCTGTGCCCACGACAGTGATATCGGCGGTGTCGACGGTGACGGAGCCACCTTCGCCGTCGGTGATGACCAGCTGGACGTTGTTGCTGTCCAGGCCGTCCTCGATGGTACCGGACAGGGTGACGTTGCCGATCTCATCAGCATTCAGGAAACCATCGCCGCCATCGGCGAAGGCGATGCTGTTCTCATCGGCGCTCGGTAGGGTGGCGTCGATCACGACATCTTGCGAGGCCGCCGGGCCAGTGTTGCCGGCGACATCCTGCACACGGAGCTGCACGGTGGCGGACTCGGTGAGGCCGCTGTCGTAGCTGACCAAAATGCCTTCCACGCTGGCTTCGGGGATATCGACCCAGGTGGAGCCATCGATGCTGTACTGCAGAGTCTCGTCATCCGCCAAGGCGGCATCCAGCGTGGCCGTGATGGTCAGTCCATCATTGTCGCTGGTGATGAAGTCACCCGCGGTGCCGGTGTCTTCACTGATCGCGTCGATGGTGACGGTGGTGGTCGGGGCGATGGTGTCCTTGACGCTGGCATCGGTGAAGGTATTCGCGTTGCCGGCGACGTCCGTGACAGTCAGTGTCGCAGTGAGCTCACCTTCGGCCAGATCGGAGAGATCCTGACCGTCGACGGTGATCTCTGTGCCCACGACAGTGATATCGGCGGTGTCGACGGTGACGGAGCCACCTTCGCCGTCGGTGATGACCAGCTGGACGTTGTTGCTGTCCAGACCGTCCTCGATGGTGCCGGACAGGGTGACGTTGCCGATCTCATCAGCATTCAGGAAACCATCGCCGCCATCGGCGAAGGCGATGCTGTTCTCATCGGCGCTCGGTAGGGTGGCGTCGATCACGACATCTTGCGAAGTCGCGGGACCATTGTTGCCGGCGGCATCCTGCACACGGAGCTGCACGGTGGCGGACTCGGTGAGGCCGCTGTCGTAGCTGACCAAAATGCCTTCCACGCTGGCTTCGGGGATATCGACCCAGGTGGAGCCATCGATGCTGTACTGCAGAGTCTCGTCATCCGCCAAGGCGGCATCCAGCGTGGCCGTGATGGTCAGTCCATCATTGTCGCTGGTGATGAAGTCACCCGCGGTGCCGGTGTCTTCACTGATCGCGTCGATGGTGACGGTGGTGGTCGGGGCGATGGTGTCCTTGACGCTGGCATCGGTGAAGGTATTCGCGTTGCCGGCGACGTCCGTGACAGTCAGTGTCGCAGTGAGCTCACCTTCGGCCAGATCGGAGAGATCCTGACCGTCGACGGTGATCTCTGTGCCCACGACAGTGATATCGGCGGTGTCGACGGTGACGGAGCCACCTTCGCCGTCGGTGATGACCAGCTGGACGTTGTTGCTGTCCAGGCCGTCCTCGATGGTACCGGACAGGGTGACGTTGCCGATCTCATCAGCATTCAGGAAACCATCGCCGCCATCGGCGAAGGCGATGCTGTTCTCATCGGCGCTCGGTAGGGTGGCGTCGATCACGACATCTTGCGAAGTCGCGGGACCATTGTTGCCGGCGGCATCCTGCACACGGAGCTGCACGGTGGCGGACTCGGTGAGGCCGCTGTCGTAGCTGACCAAAATGCCTTCCACGCTGGCTTCGGGGATATCGACCCAGGTGGAGCCATCGATGCTGTACTGCAGAGTCTCGTCATCCGCCAAGGCGGCATCCAGCGTGGCCGTGATGGTCAGTCCATCATTGTCGCTGGTGATGAAGTCACCCGCGGTGCCGGTGTCTTCACTGATCGCGTCGATGGTGACGGTGGTGGTCGGGGCGATGGTGTCCTTGACGCTGGCATCGGTGAAGGTATTCGCGTTGCCGGCGACGTCCGTGACAGTCAGTGTCGCAGTGAGCTCACCTTCGGCCAGATCGGAGAGATCCTGACCGTCGACGGTGATCTCTGTGCCCACGACAGTGATATCGGCGGTGTCGACGGTGACGGAGCCACCTTCGCCGTCGGTGATGACCAGCTGGACGTTGTTGCTGTCCAGACCGTCCTCGATGGTGCCGGACAGGGTGACGTTGCCGATCTCATCAGCATTCAGGAAACCATCGCCGCCATCGGCGAAGGCGATGCTGTTCTCATCGGCGCTCGGTAGGGTGGCGTCGATCACGACATCTTGCGAAGTCGCGGGACCATTGTTGCCGGCGGCATCCTGCACACGGAGCTGCACGGTGGCGGACTCGGTGAGGCCGCTGTCGTAGCTGACCAAAATGCCTTCCACGCTGGCTTCGGGGATATCGACCCAGGTGGAGCCATCGATGCTGTACTGCAGAGTCTCGTCATCCGCCAAGGCGGCATCCAGCGTGGCCGTGATGGTCAGTCCATCATTGTCGCTGGTGATGAAGTCACCCGCGGTGCCGGTGTCTTCACTGATCGCGTCGATGGTGACGGTGGTGGTCGGGGCGATGGTGTCCTTGACGCTGGCATCGGTGAAGGTATTCGCGTTGCCGGCGACGTCCGTGACAGTCAGTGTCGCAGTGAGCTCACCTTCGGCCAGATCGGAGAGATCCTGACCGTCGACGGTGATCTCTGTGCCCACGACAGTGATATCGGCGGTGTCGACGGTGACGGAGCCACCTTCGCCGTCGGTGATGACCAGCTGGACGTTGTTGCTGTCCAGACCGTCCTCGATGGTGCCGGACAGGGTGACGTTGCCGATCTCATCAGCATTCAGGAAACCATCGCCGCCATCGGCGAAGGCGATGCTGTTCTCATCGGCGCTCGGTAGGGTGGCGTCGATCACGACATCTTGCGAAGTCGCGGGACCATTGTTGCCGGCGGCATCCTGCACACGGAGCTGCACGGTGGCGGACTCGGTGAGGCCGCTGTCGTAGCTGACCAAAATGCCTTCCACGCTGGCTTCGGGGATATCGACCCAGGTGGAGCCATCGATGCTGTACTGCAGAGTCTCGTCATCCGCCAAGGCGGCATCCAGCGTGGCCGTGATGGTCAGTCCATCATTGTCGCTGGTGATGAAGTCACCCGCGGTGCCGGTGTCTTCACTGATCGCGTCGATGGTGACGGTGGTGGTCGGGGCGATGGTGTCCTTGACGCTGGCATCGGTGAAGGTATTCGCGTTGCCGGCGACGTCCGTGACAGTCAGTGTCGCAGTGAGCTCACCTTCGGCCAGATCGGAGAGATCCTGACCGTCGACGGTGATCTCTGTGCCCACGACAGTGATATCGGCGGTGTCGACGGTGACGGAGCCACCTTCGCCGTCGGTGATGACCAGCTGGACGTTGTTGCTGTCCAGGCCGTCCTCGATGGTACCGGACAGGGTGACGTTGCCGATCTCATCAGCATTCAGGAAACCATCGCCGCCATCGGCGAAGGCGATGCTGTTCTCATCGGCGCTCGGTAGGGTGGCGTCGATCACGACATCTTGCGAGGCCGCCGGGCCAGTGTTGCCGGCGACATCCTGCACACGGAGCTGCACGGTGGCGGACTCGGTGAGGCCGCTGTCGTAGCTGACCAAAATGCCTTCCACGCTGGCTTCGGGGATATCGACCCAGGTGGAGCCATCGATGCTGTACTGCAGAGTCTCGTCATCCGCCAAGGCGGCATCCAGCGTGGCCGTGATGGTCAGTCCATCATTGTCGCTGGTGATGAAGTCACCCGCGGTGCCGGTGTCTTCACTGATCGCGTCGATGGTGACGGTGGTGGTCGGGGCGATGGTGTCCTTGACGCTGGCATCGGTGAAGGTATTCGCGTTGCCGGCGACGTCCGTGACAGTCAGTGTCGCAGTGAGCTCACCTTCGGCCAGATCGGAGAGATCCTGACCGTCGACGGTGATCTCTGTGCCCACGACAGTGATATCGGCGGTGTCGACGGTGACGGAGCCACCTTCGCCGTCGGTGATGACCAGCTGGACGTTGTTGCTGTCCAGGCCGTCCTCGATGGTACCGGACAGGGTGACGTTGCCGATCTCATCAGCATTCAGGAAACCATCGCCGCCATCGGCGAAGGCGATGCTGTTCTCATCGGCGCTCGGTAGGGTGGCGTCGATCACGACATCTTGCGAGGCCGCCGGGCCAGTGTTGCCGGCGACATCCTGCACACGGAGCTGCACGGTGGCGGACTCGGTGAGGCCGCTGTCGTAGCTGACCAAAATGCCTTCCACGCTGGCTTCGGGGATATCGACCCAGGTGGAGCCATCGATGCTGTACTGCAGAGTCTCGTCATCCGCCAAGGCGGCATCCAGCGTGGCCGTGATGGTCAGTCCATCATTGTCGCTGGTGATGAAGTCACCCGCGGTGCCGGTGTCTTCACTGATCGCGTCGATGGTGACGGTGGTGGTCGGGGCGATGGTGTCCTTGACGCTGGCATCGGTGAAGGTATTCGCGTTGCCGGCGACGTCCGTGACAGTCAGTGTCGCAGTGAGCTCACCTTCGGCCAGATCGGAGAGATCCTGACCGTCGACGGTGATCTCTGTGCCCACGACAGTGATATCGGCGGTGTCGACGGTGACGGAGCCACCTTCGCCGTCGGTGATGACCAGCTGGACGTTGTTGCTGTCCAGGCCGTCCTCGATGGTGCCGGACAGGGTGACGTTGCCGATCTCATCAGCATTCAGGAAACCATCGCCGCCATCGGCGAAGGCGATGCTGTTCTCATCGGCGCTCGGTAGGGTGGCGTCGATCACGACATCTTGCGAAGTCGCGGGACCATTGTTGCCGGCGGCATCCTGCACACGGAGCTGCACGGTGGCGGACTCGGTGAGGCCGCTGTCGTAGCTGACCAAAATGCCTTCCACGCTGGCTTCGGGGATATCGACCCAGGTGGAGCCATCGATGCTGTACTGCAGAGTCTCGTCATCCGCCAAGGCGGCATCCAGCGTGGCCGTGATGGTCAGTCCATCATTGTCGCTGGTGATGAAGTCACCCGCGGTGCCGGTGTCTTCACTGATCGCGTCGATGGTGACGGTGGTGGTCGGGGCGATGGTGTCCTTGACGCTGGCATCGGTGAAGGTATTCGCGTTGCCGGCGACGTCCGTGACAGTCAGTGTCGCAGTGAGCTCACCTTCGGCCAGATCGGAGAGATCCTGACCGTCGACGGTGATCTCTGTGCCCACGACAGTGATATCGGCGGTGTCGACGGTGACGGAGCCACCTTCGCCGTCGGTGATGACCAGCTGGACGTTGTTGCTGTCCAGGCCGTCCTCGATGGTACCGGACAGGGTGACGTTGCCGATCTCATCAGCATTCAGGAAACCATCGCCGCCATCGGCGAAGGCGATGCTGTTCTCATCGGCGCTCGGTAGGGTGGCGTCGATCACGACATCTTGCGAGGCCGCCGGGCCAGTGTTGCCGGCGACATCCTGCACACGGAGCTGCACGGTGGCGGACTCGGTGAGGCCGCTGTCGTAGCTGACCAAAATGCCTTCCACGCTGGCTTCGGGGATATCGACCCAGGTGGAGCCATCGATGCTGTACTGCAGAGTCTCGTCATCCGCCAAGGCGGCATCCAGCGTGGCCGTGATGGTCAGTCCATCATTGTCGCTGGTGATGAAGTCACCCGCGGTGCCGGTGTCTTCACTGATCGCGTCGATGGTGACGGTGGTGGTCGGGGCGATGGTGTCCTTGACGCTGGCATCGGTGAAGGTATTCGCGTTGCCGGCGACGTCCGTGACAGTCAGTGTCGCAGTGAGCTCACCTTCGGCCAGATCGGAGAGATCCTGACCGTCGACGGTGATCTCTGTGCCCACGACAGTGATATCGGCGGTGTCGACGGTGACGGAGCCACCTTCGCCGTCGGTGATGACCAGCTGGACGTTGTTGCTGTCCAGGCCGTCCTCGATGGTGCCGGACAGGGTGACGTTGCCGATCTCATCAGCATTCAGGAAACCATCGCCGCCATCGGCGAAGGCGATGCTGTTCTCATCGGCGCTCGGTAGGGTGGCGTCGATCACGACATCTTGCGAAGTCGCGGGACCATTGTTGCCGGCGGCATCCTGCACACGGAGCTGCACGGTGGCGGACTCGGTGAGGCCGCTGTCGTAGCTGACCAAAATGCCTTCCACGCTGGCTTCGGGGATATCGACCCAGGTGGAGCCATCGATGCTGTACTGCAGAGTCTCGTCATCCGCCAAGGCGGCATCCAGCGTGGCCGTGATGGTCAGTCCATCATTGTCGCTGGTGATGAAGTCACCCGCGGTGCCGGTGTCTTCACTGATCGCGTCGATGGTGACGGTGGTGGTCGGGGCGATGGTGTCCTTGACGCTGGCATCGGTGAAGGTATTCGCGTTGCCGGCGACGTCCGTGACAGTCAGTGTCGCGGTGAGCTCACCTTCGGCCAGATCGGAAAGATCCTGACCGTAGACGGTGATCTCTGTGCCCACGACAATGATATCGGCCGTGTCGACGGTGATTGAGCCACCGGCGCCGTCGGTGATGACCAGCTGGACGTTGCTGCTGTCCAGACCTTCCTCGACAGTACCGGACAGCGTGACGCTATCGATCTCGTTGGCACTCAGGAAGCCATCCCCACCATCGGTGAAGGCGATGCTGTTGTCGCCCTCTGCCGGCGGGGTAGTGTCAGTTGCGGTATCGACGACGACCGGGTTGGACGGACCACTGGCGTTACCTGCCGGGTCAGTCGCGGTGGCGGTCAGCTCGGTGCCGTCTTCCAGCGCCGGGTCGAGCGTGACTTCGAAGTTACCGTCATCTTCCACGTCGACGATATCGACGACATTGCCGTCGCCATCGGTGATTTCGACGGACGCCCCCGGCTCACCGGTACCGGCGAGGGTGGTGCCATCGGTCGGCTCGAGTATGGGGGCGTCCGGCGCAATGGTGTCTTTGATGCTATCCGCTGTGAAGCTGTTGTCATTGCCGGCATTGTCAGTGACCGTCAGGGTGGCGGTCAGCTCGCCCTCGGCGAGGTCAGACAGGTCCTGGCCAGCGACAGTCAGAAGCGTGCCATCGACCGTGATATCGGCGGGGTCGACGGTGACGGAGCCACCTTCGCCATCGGTGATGACCAGCTGGACGTTGCTGCTGTCCAGGCCTTCCTCGACAGTACCGGACAGCGTGACGCTATCGATCTCGTTGGCACTCAGGAAGCCATCCCCACCATCGGTGAAGGCGATGCTGTTGTCGCCCTCTGCCGGCGGGGTAGTGTCAGTTGCGGTATCGACGACGACCGGGTTGGACGGACCACTGGCGTTACCTGCCGGGTCAGTCGCGGTGGCGGTCAGCTCGGTGCCGTCTTCCAGCGCCGGGTCGAGCGTGACTTCGAAGTTACCGTCATCTTCCACGTCGACGATATCGACGACATTGCCGTCGCCATCGGTGATTTCGACGGACGCCCCCGGCTCACCGGTACCGGCGAGGGTGGTGCCATCGGTCGGCTCGAGTATGGGGGCGTCCGGCGCAATGGTGTCTTTGATGCTATCCGCTGTGAAGCTGTTGTCGTTGTCGGCATTGTCAGTGACCGTCAGGGTGGCGGTCAGCTCGCCCTCGGCGAGGTCAGACAGGTCCTGGCCAGCGACAGTCAGAAGCGTGCCATCGACCGTGATATCGGCGGGGTCGACGGTGACGGAGCCACCTTCGCCATCGGTGATCACCAGCTGGACGTTGTTGCTGTCCAGGCCATCTTCGATGGTGCCGGACAGGGTGACGTTACCGATCTCGTCAGCATTCAGGAAACCGTCGCCACCATCGCCGAAGGCGATACTGTTCTCGCCTTCCGCCGGCGGGGTGGTGTCGGTGTTGCTATCGACCGTGACGGGGTTGGACGGACCACTGGTGTTGCCAGCCGGATCAGTCGCGGTGGCCGTCAGTTCGGTGCCGTCTTCCGGCGTCGGATCGAGCTTGACCGAGAAGGTGCCATCCTCGCCCACCTCAGTGGTGGCGACCGGGTTGCCATTGCCATCGGTGATGTCGATGGTCGCACCTGGCTCACCGGTACCGGAGAGGGTAGTGCCATCGGTGTCGTTCAGGGTCGGCGTGTCGGTGACGGTGTCTTTGACGCTGTCAGCCGTGAATTCAGCCGCGTTATTGCTGTCGTCAGTGACGGTCAGTGTCGCGGTCAGCTCACCTTCGGCCAGACCGGACAGGTCCTGGCCAGCGACTGTCAGGATTGTGCCGTCGACCGTGATATCAGCGGTGTCGACGGTGACGGAGCCTCCTGCGCCATCGTTGATCACCAGCTGGACGTTGCTGCTGTCCAAGCCGTCTTCGATGGTGCCGGACAGGGTGACGTTGCCAATCTCGTCGGCATTCAGGAAGCCATCGCCACCATCGCCGAAGGCAATGCTGTTCTCGCCTGCCGCCGGCGGGGTGGTATCAGTGGCGGTATCGACGATGACGGGGTTGGACGGACCACTTGTGTTGCCGGCCGGATCAGTCGCGGTAGCGGTCAGTTCGGTGCCGTCTTCCGGCATCGGATCGAGATCGACCGAGAAGGTGCCATCCTCGCCCACCTCAGTGGTGGCGACCGGGTTGCCATTGCCATCAGTGATCTCGACGGTCGCACCCGGCTCTCCGGTACCGGTGAGGGTGGTGCCATCAGTATTTTCCAGCTCGGGTGCATCAGGGGACAGGGTATCGATAGTGATAATGAATGCGTCGGAAGTATCACTTATATTGCCCTCGGGGTCTGTCGCCACTGCCGTCAAGCTGTGTTCCCCTTCGGTCAAGGGGGCGGTAAATTCCAGAGCCCAGTTACCATCGCCATCAGCCTCGACGGTATCAAGCAGGGTGTTCCCGTCATAAATGGCAACAGAGCTACCGGCGCCAGCAGTGCCTATCAGCGTCGGAGTCGTGTCGTTGGTATCGGAACCGGACTCGAGCTCTCCGGTGCTAGGTTCAACATTGTCAGCGGCTGAGCTGATGATCGGAGCATCGGGGGAGGCTGACGTGTTTGGGTCCTCGTCATCTCCACCGTCCGAGTTCACGCCCCCTAGCATCAAACCGGTAGCCCCGATGACACCCAGTGCCGCTAAGGTAGTGCCCGCCGCACTGAAGGGGGCTCCCAACACAGCGGACTCGATAGTGTTTTCGACGGGGATCGCTTCATAGGGAACGTTGCCCGGCGAAGTGCTTGCCATGTCAATACGATAGATATCGCCCGCAAACTCATCACCTTCCAAGTACAGGTGGCTTTGTTCCTGCGGATCAATATAGAAGCCATCCAAGGTGATTACTTCACCATTCTGCAACGTCAAAACCAGGTCATCACCGGAGCGAGAAAGACTTGCGACATCTTGTGGCGTGATGTCCAACGAGACGTCTGATGCTTCGTTGAGGCGGACCTCGGTTATCTGCTGAAGAACGGTATCTTGCAGTCCAAGTCCACTATGGTTTGCAACCTTCGCATTGACTGGCATGGATAGTGCTCCCTTGATTTTTTTCTTACAGAACCCCTCTTGTAGGCGAATCATAAATATTGATCTAAGTCAGCCCGCCTTATTCACGAGTGCCCTGATCGGGCGGCTTGAAGTGGCTGGCCGTTGGGTTCTCGCACCAGGGGCGCTATCTACGCCGTAACGGCCCGCTGAATCATGCCCAAATGCTGCTCTTCTGTCGTATCTATATAACGTTCAGGAATTAATCACGCCGTTAAAGCAGCCGTCATCGTCGACCGTCGCTGCGATCGCTCGATTCTTGAAGCTATGGTGGTTGCGCCGAACGTCAGCTGAGCGCGGTCAGCTTCGGCAGCCCCTTCAGCAAGGCAGGCCACCATTTATCAGCCGCATCGCCGAGGTGAACGGTGATGCGCCGAGCGTGCAGCGAGAGCGTCGCCGCCACCTTGAGCACCTGTTCACGCATCCGGCTCAGGCTCCAACCCTGCCGGGTCTGGCGCCCCAGCAAGCAGCGAAGGCCATGCAGAACCTGATAGGCGTAGAGACTCAGCAACAGGCTCACCTCATTGCGGGCCATCACGTCCTGGACGGTGGAGGCACCGCGATCGGTCGACGAGAGATGCACGTCGAGCGCCGACTTCACCTCGCCCATGTGCGCTTCGGCGCTGCCGCGCTTGCGATAGAGTGCCAGGATCTTCTCGGGCGGCCAGTCGAACTTGCCGAGGTTGGTGACCAGGAAGAAGGCATGCAGCAGCAGGTCATCGGGGCGTTCCTGAACCACCAGCACCACGCGTCGTGGCGTTGGCCAGGTACCGGCCTGGTATTCAAGGTCGTGGCACCACTCCCGAGGCTGCTCAGGTGGCCGGCCGCGTGGCCGCTTCAGGTAGGGCGCTGCCAGCGCCTGCAAGCCCTTGTGGCTGCGCAGCCGGCCCAGGTACTCGATGCTGCGCTTCTCCAGCGCCTCCAGCGTGTCGTTGTCGGTGAAGCCAGCGTCGATACGCACCCGAACCTGGGCGCCGGTGCTCTCGTTAAGCCGCTTCACCAGGTGCGGGATCCACGTATCAGCGTTCTCGGCGGGGCCGGCGTTGCCCTCGCGCAGCAGGCCGCCGACCATGTCGCCAGTTTCGGCCAACGAGGCGACCAGCGGCGAATAGATCCGCGTACCGTAAAGGCCATGATAAGCGGAACCGCCCTGGTGCCCATGGACCTCAATCGGCAGGCCGTCGATGTCTAGCGTCAGCTGCTTGGGACGCTCGCCGTTCTTCAGCGAGGTCAGGCGCCAGGCCACCAGCCGCAGCAGACCTTCATGCACGGCATCGATGTTGTCGTTGTGTCCAAGGCAGGT
This sequence comes from Cobetia amphilecti, assembly GCF_020217465.1. Taxonomy (GTDB): domain Bacteria; phylum Pseudomonadota; class Gammaproteobacteria; order Pseudomonadales; family Halomonadaceae; genus Cobetia; species Cobetia amphilecti. Next base: position 2,539,992 of record NZ_CP084115.1, on the reverse strand, counting down.
CAGCAGCCGCGACAGCGTGGCTTGGGACGGCCTATCCTGGACCAGTGGCGTCATGCCGCGCGCATCACTGCAGGCCAGCTGCCAGAGCGGATCACGGCGCAGCGTGTCGGTATCGCTGAGATCGATCCACCCCATCGCCCGCTGCAGCACCAAGGTGCGTATCTGGCTGGCCAGCGAGTGGCGAATACGCAGCGGATGGCGCGGATCGACCAGGTTATCTTCGAGCGCCTCGATCACGCCACTGCTGTCGAGGGCTTCGCGCAGCAACAATGCGCCGCTGTCGCTGGTGGTGCGGTGGCCGCTCAGCTCGACACGGACAGAGCCGTTGCATGAGGGCGTCCAGGTCGTTAGGGTTTCACCCATGGCGAGTGGTCCTCTTGAATCGTGTTCTGGCAGGAACATCCTGATTCTACAAGAGAAAACCACTCGCCATCTTCGTTTTCAGGTCGGCCTCATGAATAAGCCGGGGTCAGTACTACAGGACTTTTCTTGATTGATGCTTGTTGCTTGTACATTTTTCAGAGATAGATAGTCACCATCGTTTACTAATAGTTTATAGGAGTTCTTAAATTTTGAGTATTTATGCTCTAATTGTATACGAGTAGTATCTTAAAGTTACATATCGTGTTTTTGAAAGGATTTTTGTTTCTTTGTTGTATGTTTAGGTGTGTTTTGGTTTTTGTGAGGCGGTGTTGACATTTCTTAACTCATGTTTTTTGTATTAGACCAAATAATTAGCTCTAATACTTGGTGCCATTATTTTCTTGGGAAGGTGTTCAACGACGAATAAACGACTATGTTGATTTTTTGATTATATGGTCAATAAAAAATAAGCTTTAGTAGTAGAAAGATTATTTAAGGTGAGGCTATACCAAGCATGATTGGCGGAGGCTAAAATATTGGGGCGTACATATTGATGTTGGATTTAGGTTTGATCCTGCAGAAGGAGATGTCGGTACACCAACAGGAAGCGGCCATGCTAGACACGAATGAGCGGGTGATATTGCGTGAGTTTGCCCAACAGAAGAAAGGGCGAAGGGAGGCATTACGAGCTGCTGCATTGCTAATGATAGACGAGGGGAATGATGATAAGACCGTGGCAATCAGGCTAGGCGTTAGCCGGGAATCGATCATTAAGTGGAAGGAAAAGTGGAGGGTTGAGAGGCTAGGGCTTCTGAGAGACAAACGGAGGCCTGGGCGTCCTCCAAGATTTTCGGATAAGGATATGGGGCAAATAGCAGCGTTATTTCACGAACATGATCATGATCTGGTCAAAGTACAATTCTACTTTGAAGCAAACCATGGGAAGAAGATAAGTCTGACGACCTTGCGACGCTTCCAGAGGTCAGGCAAGCTTTCCTCCCACCTCTAGAGGCAAGTTGGTATTCAAGGATGTGACCTTGTCGATCCCACTATGAAAAAACGGCAAGGCGCCAGGAATCCGGTGCCTTGCCGTGTAGTTGGCGTTTAACTACTTGCTGACCATTTCCCCCCGCTCTGTCAGCGTGGCCGTCTCTCCGCCATGCTGCTTCACCAGCTGTGCCATGGCCTGATCTTCGGCGCTGCTTTCGGCTTCCTCGCCGTCGGTACTGCCCATCTTGTGCATCAGGCGCTCCGCGAGGCGCCACAGAGTGGCGGCTTCACTGATCATCATCACCGGAATGCTGATCCCCAAGCGCGCCTCGACCGCCGTCATCAGCTCGACCCCCATCAGCGAGTCGAAGCCCATGTCGTAGACGCTCTTGTTGACGTCGATGGCGCTGGCGTCGATCAACAGAATCTTGCTCAGCTCGCCCTTGAGAATCTCGACGATGGCGGTCTGCAGCGCTTCACCGGACAGGTCCGCCAGTGCCGCGGCGATATCATCCTGCTGCGCCTGGCTTTTGTCATCCTCACCGGCGCGGCGGGAGATTTCCTCGAAGCGGGGCGTGGCGGCGGTCGGCAGGAAGCGCGCAAGCGCACCCCAGTCCAGTTCCAGCACGCCCAATGAGCGTCCTGGCAGGCCGAATGCCTGGGCGTTCTGATCCGCGCTGATCATCTCGCCGAGACAGGTCAGCGCGTGATCTGCCATCAGCGCATCACCGCCGAGGCGATTTTTGAGCGCTTCGCGGGTCTTCTCGTTGCGTGCCAGGAAGCCGGCATCCTCGATCGCGCCCCAGCGCGCGCAGGTGGCAGGCAGGCCACGTGCACGACGGTTGGCGGCGAGCCCTTCCAGCCAGTGGTTGGCCGCCACGTAGACGCTCTGTCCCGGGTTGCCGAACAGAGTGGTGGCCGAGGAGTAGAGTACGAAGAAGTCCAGCGCGTGCTCGGCACTCAGGCGATCCAGCAGGCGTGCACCTTCCAGTTTCGGCGTCATCACGCGCTGAATGCGCTCAGCATCGAGATGGCGAATCAGCGCATCATCGATCACCGCGGCGGCATGGATGATGCCCTTGAGCGGTGCGATGCCATCGGCGTCAGCAGACTTGCCGAAGCGTGCGAACACCTTTGATAACGCGACGTCATCGGCGACATCACAGGCCAGCGCATGCACGTTCACGCCCCGGGCCTCGAGACGCGCGACGCCTTGCTGTGCTTCTTCACTGGCCGCGCCGGAGCGCCCGAGCAGTACCAGTTCACGCGCGCCCATCGCGGCCAGCCATTCGGCGCTGCGCAGGCCAAAGCCGCCCAGACCGCCGGTGACCAGATAGCTGCCCGCCGGGTCGATCGTCAGTGTCTTTTGATTGGCCGCTAGCGCGTCGCGCTGATGGGGCATTGCACTTGCCCCCGTACTTGCTTGCTCCGCGGCGTGTTCGGCGACGCGCTGAGTGACGACGACCTTGCCGATCTGGCGGGCCTGTTGCATGTAGCGGAAGGCCTCGACCACCTGACTGGAATCGAAGGTGGTGTAGGGCAGCGGTGCCAGGGTGCCGTCCTCGAACAGTGCCATCATCTCGCGGAACAGGCGCGTGGTCAGGCCCGGGCATTCCTTCATCAGCTGATCGGAATCGATGCCGAAGTAGCTGAGGTTATTGCGGAACGGGCGCAGCCCCATCGGGGTGTTTTCGTAGAAGTCGCGCTTGCCCAGCTCACAGAAACGTCCGAACGGCTTGAGCACGCGCAGGTTCTGGGCGATGGCTTCACCGGCCAGCGAGTTGAGCACCACATCGACACCACGCGCATCGACGGATGGATCGCGCTGCTGGCGCGCGGCGAGGTCCGCGAGGATATCCTCGGCGAAGCCGTGGCTGCGCGAATCATAGATGTTGCTGATGCCCATCAGCGCGAGGAAGTCACGCTTGGCCGGTGAGCCGACGGTCGCGAATACCTCGGCGCCCAGCCACTCAGCGATCTGCAATGCCGCGATGCCCACGCCGCCGGCGGCGCCGTGAATCAGCACCTTCTCGCCTTCTTCCAACCGCGCCAGATGCTTGAGCGCGTAGTAGACAGTGAAGAAGGTGGTCGGGATGGTCGCCGCGGCTTCCAGGCTGACGCCGTGGGGCACATGGGCCAGCGCCGTATCTGCAATCACTAGACGGTCGGAGAAGCTGGCTGGGCCGAAGCCGACCACGCGCTCGCCGACCTTGAATTCGGCATTGGCGCCGGCCTGAGTGACGATGCCAGAGAACTCGAGTCCCAGGCTTGGGCCGGAGAAGCCGTGTTCGATGGCTTCATCCGACAGCAGGCCGAGGGTATACATGACATCGCGGAAGTTGAGACCGGTCGCCTCGACCCGCACTTCGACTTCACCGGCTGCCACGGCGGGCAGAATCCGTGGCTGCCACTCCAGATTGCGCAATTGACCGGGCTGGCTGAAGCCGAGGCTGACGCCGTAGCGTTGAGTGCCTGGAGCTGTAGAGGCTGATGTCTGAGCACCTGAGGTCTGCGAGAGGGAGCTTTCGCCACCAGCGGTCTGCTGAGGCGCCGCTACCTGACGCAGACGTGTCGCGAAGCGTGCGCCATTGGCATCCAGCACCACTTCCTGTTCGTGGTCCGGCGCTTCGAATTCCTGCACCAGCGCGTCCATCAAGGCCGGTGTGTTGACGGTGTCGTGCCCAAGCGTCGGCGTATCCAGCAGGCGAATGGCCAGCGACTGGCTCTCGTTGGCCAGACTGCGCGCAAAGCCCCAGCTGGCCGCATCCGCCGGTGGAGCCGCTGCGGGGGCGCCATCTGTCTGCCACAGCGTCGCCACGTCATGTGTCAGCACCCACAGGGTCGGGGCGAGGTGGCTGTCGTCCTGCTCCTGTGCGCTGTCAAAGGCCTGAGCGACCTGTGTCAGCAGCTGTTGGCGTGCGCACTGGAAGGTGTTGGTGTGATCCGTACCGTTCTGTTCATATGTCGCCGCAGCGCTAGGCAGTGCGATCAGGTGATCAACGCCGTCCAACTGCTCGAACAATGCCGATACATCGGCGGGCAGATTGTCTGACAGGCGCTGATGGTTGACCTGATGTCCACGTGCGGTCAGCGAGTCGCTCAAGCGCGTCAGCAGTGCTTGATCTGCCGGTGCCTGCGGGCTATCCAGCAACGCGATCGAGGGCGTGGCGGCTTGGCTTGCCACTACTTCGCTTTCCACTGATCCACTTGCTGGGGTCTGGCCCTCAGCAACTTCCGCAAGCGGCGCCTGAGCGGCAAGCGTCGCGGACAGCCACCAAGCGCCTGATGTTTCAGTACCCTGATTATCGCTGGCAGGCGCTGCCGATTCGATGTCGAGGCCCAGCTGGGTCAGGAGACGCTGCCATTGAGCGATGCCCGGATGACTGCGCAGCTGCTCACCATCATCGAGGGCCAGAATCGGCCCGGCCCAGGCCGCCGGTTCACAGCCGCACAGTAGCAGCTGCGCACCGGGTGCCAGACGGGCGATGAGCGCTGTCAGCAGCTCACGCGCCTGTGACGGTGCCTCGAAGTCCAGATGCACGATGGCGAGCTGAGCCTTGCGGGTCGTGGCAGTGTCCTGGAAGGCCTCGCCCGTGATCACGTCGATCAGCGGCAAGTCATCCTGCAGGCGATTGGCTTCACTGAGGGCACCGTTACTTGCGGCCACGAAGCGGTAATCCAGCGCTGCGAAGCGCCCGTTGCGTGCATCCGCCTCGCGCAGTGTCGCGAGACGCTGGCCCAGCCAGGGGCCGCCGGCCCCCAATTCCAGCACGGCGAGGCGCTGGCCGGCCGGTAGGGCGGCAAGCGCGCTGCTGATGCGTTGATCGAGCTGTGTGCTCAACCACTGCCAGCCAGCATTGCCGACCGCCGTCTTGAGCAGCGTCGGGATCAGCGGCTGGCGCAGATGTTCCAGTGCGGCACTGGCATCCGTCGAGAGCAGCGCCTCGCGGTCTGCTACCGCTTCATCAGCGGCACCCTCCAACTGAGTCCATTCTAACTGAGCGCCGTCCAACGGCATGCCGCGGTTGAGCCATTCATCCAGGTGCAGGTGCAGGCGACCGGCGGCATGCGTCAGCGGGAACTGGCCCGGATAGTCACGTACCAGCAGCTGCCAGATGTCATTGGCGGCGGGCAGATCCAGCGAGTTGATCTGCCAGTCGCCGCTATCGAGTGCTTCCGTGAGGCCTTGTGACTCGGCCCAGTCGAGCAGGGCACGGCTGAACAGCGGACAGCGGCGCTGCCAGCGCGACAGCGCCTCGTGATCCAGGTGGGCCAGCTCCGGGTCACCCGGCGCGGCGTGACGCAGCAGGGTCTCGTGGACGCTGGCGAGCATCAGGCTGTCGAGCAGCGGCTCCAGCTCATCGCGGAAGCATTGGCTGTCAGCCAGCAGCGTCTGTGCGCTGGCGGCCGCGTCGCTCTCAGCAATGTTCTCACCAACATTCGCCTCACCATCCTCACTGCCATCGGCAGCCTCTGACGCCTGCATGGCGTCATGCACCAGTCCTGCGAGGTCCAACATCGGCGTGGACGGCTGGGTGAGCGGGTGCGGTGCGGCAGTCAGTTCGATATCCAGATAATCCAGATGCGCCGTGCCATCACGTCCCAGGCGCACGGCGCGGAAGCGGGCCTCTTCGGCAACTGCCACGGCGCGGCCTTCGGCATCGAACAGCTCGAAGTCAGCACACAGAGAGTGCGGGCCACGCGAGCGCAGCACGACACGCGCGGTGACGGTCTGCGAGGCGCGTACCTGCTCACGCACCTGCAGGCGACCGACACGCACCGGCACGAAGGCCATGCCATTGCTGGCCGCCATTTGACCCTTGAGCACGCCCAGCAGCGGAATGAACAGCTGGAAGGCGCTGTCGAGCACGCCCGGGTGCAGGTGGAAGTCGGTGTCCTGGCTGGCCATTTCCTCGGTCAACGAGAAACGGGCCAGCACCTGCGGACGCGCAGTGCCCGGTGCGTGATGGTCGGCGCCCGCGTCGACCCAGATCTGCTCGGCGGCGCGGAAATGCGGGCCGTAATGCAGGCCGAGTTGCGCGGCAGCGGCCACGTGCTCATCGCGCCCGAGATCGGCGGCGCGAGTCGGCATGACCGGGGCGACTCGCTCCAGCAGGCGTCCACGGGTGGCGGTGAAGGCGCGCGCCACGGCGTGCAGGTTCCACTTGTCGGCATCTTCCGCGCGTGTCTCACGACTCTCCAGACGCATGGCGCCATTGGCGCTGTCCAGCGACAGGCGGGTCAGACGCAGCGTGCTGTCATCGAGCAGCAGCGGGGCGCGAATCTCGAAGTCTTCCAGATCCAGCACGTCGGGCAGGTTGTCAGCATCGGCGCTGGCGGCCTGCCATTCGTGGGCGGCGGCCAAGCATTGCTCCAGATAGCCGGCCCCCGGGAAGACGGCACTATCGCCGACCTGGTGATCGGCCAGCCAAGCGACCTTCTGGGTGTCGAGCTGGGCTTCCCAGGTCAGGCGTTGCTGGGCGAGACGATAGCCGAGCAGCGGATGTACGTAATGACGATCCAGCAGACGCTGGCTTTCGCTGGTGGTCTGGATCCAGCATGGGATGCGTTGCCACGGGTAGCTTGGCAGCTCGACGAACTGACCGGCGACCGGGAACAGGCCGGTGATGTCGACGGCGCCGGAGAGCAGCACGCGACCGTGCAGATGCTCCAAGGCATCTAGCCCGGCATGGCGACGGTCGAGACTGGCGAGTACCTGGCCGGCGGGCGCTTCTTCACTGCGCGCCTTGAGGATATCGTTCAGGTAGCTGCGCAGGATCGGGTGCGCGCCGATCTCGACCAGCAGGCGATGGCGGCCGAGGGCAGCGTTCTCTTCCGTCTCGGAGTGCCAGTTGACCAGTGAGGTGACGGCGGCCTCGAACATGACCGGCTGACGGATGTTCTCCCACCAGTAGCGTGCATCCAGCTGCTCGCCGGCAATGACGCTGCCGGTGACGGTGGAGATGAACGGGGTATGGGTGGCGCGGGGCGTCAGGCCGTCGAGGGATTCGAGCAGGCCGGGCTTGATCGGGTCCATCGCCGGGCTGTGGAAGGCGTAATCCAGCCCCAGCACTCTTGCGAAGGTGCCCTGGGCGGAGAGCTCCTTGCTCAACGCTTCCAGCAGCTCACGCTCGCCGGCCAAGGTGGTGCCGCGCGGGCCATTGATGCCGGCCAGTGACAGCGAGGCCCATTGTGGCTGCTCCAGCCATTCGCGCATCTCGCACTCGCCCAGGCCGACGGCCATCATTGCGCCGGTGCCACGGGTGCGCCCCTGGTGGTAGCTGCGCTGGAAGATGACGCGGGTGGCCTGCCCAAGCGTCAGCGCGCCACTCGCCCAGGCGGCAGCGACTTCGCCGACACTGTGACCGGTGACGGCAGCAGGACGGATACCACGCTCGATCAGCCACTCGGTGACCGCGACCTGCAGCGCGAACAGAGTCGGCTGGGCGATCTCGGTGGCGTCCAGACGATTTTCGCCTTTCTCGCTCAGGCTGCCGTCCAGCTCCTTGAGCAACTCGAAGCCATTGAAGTCACGGAAGGCGGCATCGAGGCGCTCCAGGCAGGCGCGCACGCTGGGGGATTCTTCCATCAGGGCACGACCCATGCCGGTCCACTGGCAGCCATTGCCGGAATACACGAACACCGGGCCGCGCTCCTGTGCGGGAGCCGGGGCATTCGTCGTGGCACGCGGTGAAGCACCATTGTCGCTGACGCTCGGTAATGCCGGCAGACGGTCCGCCAGAGTGATGCGCGGATGGTCGCCGAGATCCCCTTCGCTGCCGAGGGTGTCGAGGTCCTCAAGCAGGGTGGTGAAGTTATCTGCGTTGAGCAGGGCGCCATGCACATGGTGCTCGCGGCGGGCAGCCAGCTGCCAGGCGAGATCGTAGAGGCTGGGCGCCATGTCGTGGGCGGCGAGCTCACGCAGGTGCCCTGCCAGTTCCAGTGCGGATTGCTTGAGCGCCTGTGGGGAACGGGCGCTCAGGCGCAGCGGCGGCGTCTGTTCATCTCCAGTGTTCGGTTGCGCTACCGATTGTTCGGGAGCGCTTTCCAACAGCACGTGGGCATTGGCGCCACCGAAGCCGAAGGAGTTGACGCCGACGACCAGGCGACCTTCCGCCTTGAGCTTGCGCGGCTGGGTGACGATATCCAGATTCCACTCGTCGGTACGAATCTTCGGATTCAGACGCTGGATCTTGATCGTCGCCGGCACTTCACGGTGCGTGATCACGCCCAGTGCCTTGGCCAGACCGGCCACGCCAGAGGCGGTTTCCAGGTGACCCATGTTGCTCTTGATCGAGCCGATCGGCAGCGGGCTGGAGCGCTTCTGGCCGATGGCGGCGCCGATGGCGCGGGTTTCCAGCGGGTCACCGACCGCGGTGCCGGTGCCGTGGGCCTCGAGATAGTCGATCTCGTCCGGCCTGATGCCGGCCTGCTCGCAGGCCTGTTCCATCAACTGGATCTGCGCCGACGGGTTGGGCACGGTCAGCCCGGACTTGTAGCCATCGGTATTGACCACGGAAGAGGCCACCACGGCGAGAATGCGATCGCCATCGGCGATGGCCTGATCGAGATCCTTGAGCAGGAAGACGCCGCCGCCCTCGGAGCGCGCATAGCCGTCGCCAGCCTCATCGAATACCTGACAGCGGCCGGTCTTCGACAGCATCGTGGCCTTGGAGAAGATCAGGAAGCCGTAGGGATGCAGGTGCAGACTGATGCCGCCGGTCAGCGCCATGTCGGTCTCGCCGCTTCTGATCGACTGGCAGGCCTGATGGAAGGCGACCATTGAAGAAGAGCAGGCGGTATCCAGTGACAGGCTCGGGCCATGCAGGTCGAAGGCATACGACAGGCGGTTGGAGGCCACGCTGGAGGTATTGCCGGTCGCGGTATTCGGGCCGATGGCGCTGAGGTCATCCGCCATGCGATAGGAATAATCCAGGCTCGCGATGCCCATGAAGACACCACAGCGTGAGCCGCGCATCTTCTCGGCCGGGATGCCGGCGTGCTCGATGGCTTCCCAGCTCATCTCCAGCAGCATGCGTTGCTGAGGGTCCATGCTGGCGGCTTCGCGCGGGCTGATGCCGAAGAAGGCGGGGTCAAAGCCCGTGATGTCGCCCAGTGAACCTGCGGCGAAGCTATAGCTCATGCCCGGCGCTTTCTTGTCCGGGTGCGAGAGAGATTCCTTGCTCCAGCGGTCGTCGGCGACTTCGGTCACCATGTCCTTGCCGGCCAGGAGGTCGTCCCACAGGGTGGCCTGAGTGGTGCCGGGGAAACGGCTGGCTGCGCCGATGATGGCAACGCGTCGGGTCATGACAAGCTCCTGAACTTCTGAGTCACGGCACTGTGGCGAGCATGTTTCGCGGTCGCCTTCAGCAGCGCACTTCCTAATGTATCGATATTGATGACGCGCGGGTCGCCCTTGCGGCATTGCTCGTCAGTCTTGAAAGGCCCTTCGCAGTCGAGGGCCCACTCCATCAACTCCGGGTCCTTGTCGCGCACGGCCGCCATGGTCTGGCGGGCGGTGTCGTCGGACTCCGGCAGGGCGCTGGACCAGATGAAACTGTCGGTCACGCCATTGGGCTCACCCAGGGTCGTATAGACCTCGGGCATGATCGGCACATGGTCTCCATAGAAACACAGCAGCCCGCCGCGTGGCAGTCGCGCCAGCGCGGTGGTGAGCTGATCGATCATCGCGTCGGCATTCACCAGATGACGCAGATAGATGCCCAGTTCCTGACAGTTCTCCGGCAGGTCTCCGTCATACCACTCCGCCAGACGTGCGCTGTCGAAGGTTTCCAGATGCAGCGGGCCGTGATTCTCCATGGTGATCACCTGGATGAACAACGGCGTGTCGCCGGCTTCCAGCAGGCAGTCTTCGACCTTGGCGGCCACGGCGGCATCGCTGATGTACTGGCCACTCTTGTCGGCATCGCTGAAGTGGGCGATGTCGAGGAATTCATCGAAACCGAGCTGTTTCAGCACCTGGTTGCGCAGATAGAAGGTACCGGGATAGGGATGGATGCACAGCGTGCGATAGCCCATTGCCTTGTAGCTGGCGGCCAGATTGGGCACGGCGCGACGCGCCAGCTGATGGTAGGGGTTGAACTGGTGCACGCCGAGCTCTTCGGCGGTCAGGCCCGTCAGGAAGGCGGTTTCGGTGCGCACGGTATTGGCGCCCCAGGCCGGCACGGCCAGGCGACCACACGGCAGCCCCTGGGCCAGGGCGGTGAAGTGGCAGCGGTCCAGGTTCGGCAGCAAATCGTCACGTACCCGGGGGTAGACGCGGCGGGCATCGAAGAAGGATTCGCTCTGCACGCTGACCACATGGGGCAGTGCCTTGGTCGCATCTTCATCATCGAGTTCGCGCAAGGTGGCGTCGAGCTCGCGCTGTGACTCCTCCAAGGGGTTGCGCAGCGGCGTCAGCGGGCGACGCGCCAGCCGCGCATAGGCCAGCAGGTAGGCCACCATGCCCAGCTCGCTCAGGTCGAACTCGGGGACCAGCATTACCTTGCTGGCCAGACGGTTGCCCAAGGCGTAGGTCAAGACGCTCGCGCCGATCAGTAGGCTGATCAATGGCACCAGCCACACAGCGGCGTTGCCTGAGTAGGCGGCGGAGAAGCCCAGCGCGGGCTCGAGCCAGAGTCCCAGACCGATCGCCAGTGCCCCGGCCGTGGTCGCGGCGATGGTCAGCCCGATGCCGAAGAAGGGGATGTACAGGCGCGGGTGCTTGATGGCGTCGGTGAAGTACTCGAAGTCCTGGCTGAGGAAGGGTTCGCGCAGCGACACGTACTTGGTGTGGCTGACCTGCAGCACCACCAGCCACAGCGCATTGACGACGATCAGCGAGAACCAGGGGCGCTGGGTGATCAAGGTGCACAGTGACCAGCTGGCGCACCAGTACCCGACATGTGCCAGCCTGGCGCTGACGGGGCGACGCCAGAATGCGGCTGGCGGTGTCGTCATCTGTTTCAGCAGCAGATGCTCAAGCCCCAGCGTCAACCCGAGGCCGACCAGCAGTGGCCCGGCCATGAAAGACACAAACGCAATGACAAACTCCATGTAATGCCGACCTCGTTAGCCTCTGCCGTCGCAGGGGCTGTGTAGTGTCCGGTCGAGTACTCGACCCTGATCAAGATCCATGGCGGCCAGGGGTGTGACAAGTCGGCCCCTCGCCGCAGTATTTTCAGGCGCTCTGGTGTCCAGATCCTGATCGTTCCTGCGTGTTCAACTGTCGATATGGCGTTCCCGCCACTGTCTTCCTTATCAATCCTGCACGATGTACTCCAGTGGCAGGTGATGGGGTATTACGCTAACTCATTGTCATGACAATGGAAAAACGCTGAGCAATCGCCTACTGCGCATGGCGGGCCGGCTCACGGTTCACGGCTTAGGTTCACGGTTCACGAAGACGCAGGCCCCGATCAATGAGTGTAATTGAACCACCCGAGCAGGCGCTGGGAGATTCCGGCGGGCAGGACACTCAACCACCAGCACCCGAAGTTGAGCGGGAAGGGGAAGCTGATACGCGCCCGGTTACGCGCTGCACCCTTGAGAATGCGGCGTGCGGCCTTCTCGGGTGGCATCTCGAAGGGCTTGGGCCCTGGCATGGCCTCACACATCGGCGAGGTGACATAGCCGGGCATGACGACGGTGACACCCACGCCATGGGGTCTGAGCCAGCTGCGCAGGCCTTCGCCATACGCCTTGACTGCCGCCTTGCTGCCGCTGTAGCTGGGCGTCAATGCCAGGCCATGCCAGGCCGCGAGGGAGCTGAGCAGTACCAGCTGACCACTGCCGCGCTGCTTCATCGCCATGGCCAGATGGTGAGCCATGCCCAGCGTGCCGATCACGTTGGTCTGCAGCAGGCGGCGTGAATCCTCCCAGCGCTCTCCGTTGCCCTGGGGGCCGATATCGGTGTTCATACCGGCATTGGCGATGGCGATATCCGGCACGCCGCGCGCGCAGACTTCATCCAGCCAGGTGAACAGGGTCTCTTCATCACACAGGTTGAGTACCGTGCATTCCACCTCGGCGCCCAGCTTGCGGCAGTCGTTGGCGATCGCATCGAGCTTGCGCTGCTTGCGGCCGGTGAGAATCAGCGTGGTGCCCGTCTCGGCGTAGGCGCGTGCCAGGGCACCGCCGATCTCGCCCGTGGCACCGGTGATCAGGACGCGTCGCAGGCGGCTGGCATCCTGGGCGGCTTTCGCACTGGCGTCGCTCTCTGCAGGTCGGCTATCCGCTCGGTGAGTGCCAGCGTCGCGTTCAGCGTCGGTGGGCTCTGGCTGCTGGGGGGGCATGGCCGTCATCTTTGGTCTCCTTGAATCCCGACACCGAAGGTCGGCAGTTCCCTTGCGTTTCTCGTTATGGTCGGGTGAGAGAGGCTGCCATCATTGGCGTGTCTCACCGTTATTGCGTGGTCCAGCAGTCTTTTTGCATGTTCAGCAGCGGCTCAACATGTTCTCCAGCGGCGAGCGTTCGGCACACAGTATCTTGGAGGCGCCCAACACGGCCAGTTGCATGCCCGGCTTGCAGTAGAAGCCGCCATTGAGCTGCACGGTATGAATCACCGTATTGCGGAAATGTCGGAAGAGCGTGGTGTCGGGGCGCTGGCCCTGGGTCCAGAAATCATGCAGCGAACCCTGGAAGGTCAGGCCCGGCAAGTTGAAGATCGGGTCACCCATGCAGAAGGTCGGGCAGCGATACTGCAGCGCCACGTTGCCGGTCGTGCTGTTGACCGTGATCATGCCCTTGGCCTGCTGCAGCAGCTTCTCCAGATTGCCGCTCTCCAGATAGACGATACGCCCGATCAGGTCGTAGCGGCGCTCCAATGAGCGAATCAGTCCCGGGTAATCCACCAGCCCCATGTCGAGGGGGTGGTTCTTGATCACCAGGCGGGCACCGCGTGGCGCATTCAGGGCGAAGCTCTTCATCACTCGCTGGATGACTTCCTGCATGTTGGCGAAGCGCGAGTGGTGGCGTATCTGGGCATCGGTATTCAGCTGCAGCGGCAGCATGTAGTAGGGCGCGCCACTGCCCATCAGCTGATCGATACGCTTGGCGTCACGCCGCTTGTACCAGCGCATCAAGGGCAGTCGTGTCGCATAGCCCGCGTATTCCTGCACGGCGTGAATGCTGTGCGGGCGGTAGCGCGGGAACAGCAGCGGATTGGCCGCGCCCGCCAGGTGATAGGTGATGTCGTGGCGCGCACGCTCACTGAAAGGCGCCTTGAAACGCTGCGGCGTGGGGGCATCTTCGAGGTGTCTGCCTGCCTCACGGAACCAGTCAGGGTCGCGTGGCAGCAGGGAGTGGCCATTGACGCCTTCGCGCTCCAGTGTCACCCAGTAGGGGCGGAAGTAGCCCTCCTCGAACACGTGGGTACGGATGCCGAGATATTCCGCCTTGAGCACGGCATCACGATGTACCGGGCGTCGGTCGCCGAACAGCACCTGATCCGTGACGTGATGCTTGCGCCAGAGTTCGGCGATCCAGTCACCGAGGTTCTCGAGCTTGCCGCGATAGGCATACGCCTTGTCGTGGCGCCAGTAGAAGCTGTCGCCGCTGTTGAAGTTGACCTTGATGACCTCATGGCCATCCTGCTTGAGCTTTTTCGCCAGGTGCAGGAAGAAGGGCGAGCACACCCCCTGCAGCAACATGAAGACGCGCCGGCGGCCGCCGCCCGGTCGAATGTGAGCAGAGGGTGGATGCCCCGGAGTGTGCAATTCAGCACCACGCGAGACGTCGGGCTGAACTGGCGGTCGTGTCAGGACGGCATCATCCGACATCTTGAGCTGGCGCAGTTTTTCGACCGCGCTAGCCACGGAGGTTGCCGGTGAGAGGCCTTGTTCCCCAAGGCTCTCTTGCGCGCGAGTGTCCGCGGGCATGAGGGCGGAAGCTGAAGTGGTGAAAGGCAATGCCAGACGTCCATGTAACATGATTCAATGCTTCCCGATGAGTAAGGCGCGATAGCCTCGATAAAGACGGGTTTTCCAAGGCAATGCAGGCTTCGAGGTGCCTCTGCGAAGCTTGTCACGTTGTTGTTCCAGGATCGTGACGACTGTCTCGGCATTGCATAAGTGACCGTGCTCAGGGGCCACATACACGGGATACTCGATCAGAGCGCCAGCCACCAGGGCATCCACACTCAAGTGCCGAGTTCGTCTTGGGCACTCGACAAGGTCATGAGTCAGCCCCCAGCCAGCATAGAAGGGCAGGCCATGGGTCGTGACGGGCACACCTCGTATCAGGGCTTCAAAGCCGGCGAGCGAGCAGAGCGTGTGTACATGATCCACCTGCTCAAATAACCGACTGATATTGCCGGTGGTCAATTCGAGATCGCACGTCCCGCCTTCAGTCGCCACCTCGCCACTACGCCCGCCTGTGACAACGTCGGGATGCGGTTTATAGATCACGTAGCTTTCAGGGTGCAATTTCCGCGCCGCCTCAAGCAAAGCCTGATTGGTGCGTATCCCGGGGCACGCATGGCGTATCGAGGCATCTGACTCCACCTGGCCGACGACCAATATCACGTCACGGCCCTTGGCCATCGCACGAAGGTCCGGCAATTCATCACCTTCCGAATTGTACTTGCTCAGTCCCAACGTGATCAGGCGCTCGCGTAATTGGCGTGCGCGGCCTAACTCGGCATCGGTGAAATCATGATGCATCAACCACTGCTCCAGTGCGCTTGAGCGACTGGCGTCAAAATGCATGCCGAGCGGGTCGAGGATCAGCGAAAGTGGCCGCGTGAGATCCACCCCCAGGCCGACTGAGCGCAAGAAACCGTCCTCGATTCGCCACAGAGCGCCCCCTTGTGCAATGACAGAGGCTTCCAGCTCTGCTGTGGTTCGGCTCGCCCAGCTCAGCACCCGGGTAGGGTGCGGTGCCTGTTGTTTGCGCTGCGACATCGCTTGCGGATCATGCGCGATGGTGACACCAGCTGTCTTTTGCAGCTTTTGCAGTGCGATGGCATCGCTTTTGACGAAGTCGCAGTGCGCCAAGGGCCCCAGGAAGCCGGGCAGGAAATTACGCTTCCAGCGCGAGTACCCCGGCGCTATCCAGTGTCCTGCCAGCCTGGTAGCCATTCGCTTCTGGTCTGCAAGTAGTTGAATGATCTCTTCGAGCGCCGCGGCCTGCTGGGTATAGGGATTGGCATAACGGCTGTATTCGAGATAGGCCGCGGCAAACACCTGCTCAAGCGTGCGTGACTCGCCTCGGCGCGGACATTGCTGGCGATCATCCGTCAGGCCCCAGCCGGCATAGAACGGCATACCGTGGCAGGTCACCGGCAGGCCTGCTATCAAGGCCTCGAACCCAAGCTGGCTGGTCACGACGTGGACGCCATCGACCTGTTCAAACAGGCACCAGGGGTTGATGTCGTCACTCAGCAGCGTGCAGCCAAGCTTGCGTGCCTCTTCCAGCAGGTAGCCGCGTTTCTTGCCGGCTATCACATCCGGATGCACCTTGACCCACACCTCGGCTCCCTCGATGGCACAGGCCTCCCTCAGCATGGCAAGGAAAGTCTCCCGGTTGGCCATGCCGCCCATGACAGACGCATCCTCGGCGGTCTGATCCACGATGAGAAGTCGCTGCATGCCAGGCTTTCGGGCTGGTAGCTTGCGCTCTGGTGCATGGTTGTACTTGCTCAAGCGATGCATGCGCAGGCTTTCGAGAGCCGCGCGCGCGCGCGCCAACAACGCCTCACCCTGACGCGTCGGCGCTTCCTTGATCAGTTGCTCGAGATCACTCGGTTGGCGCGCATCGTAATAGATGCCCTGATGATCGACCACCATCGCCATGCCAGGGTAACCGGCGCTTGCCAGGGTCAGAGAACGCAGGAAACCATCCTCCAATGCAACGTAGGGAAATCCATGTTCAAGCGCATATTGGCGCGCACGTTTCGCCGTGGGTTTATGTCCCCAACCGACGACACGGATGATGTTTGTCGAGGATTTCTGGCCCGTGAATTCTGGCGCAGTATTTATCCCTTTCGATGCCCCGAGTTCTGGCAAAGAATCAGCCTCGCTCGCTGCCGGTTGTTGTTCTTTTCCTACATTTTTTTTGCTCAGTGTACCTGTCGGGGCACGTCGCCTGGCAGCGAAAGATAAATTCTTGAAGGTGAGCGAGTTGTCATTGTTCTGACATGAAAGGGGTGTACGCCCTCTTGTCAGTGGCAGCAACTCGGGAATGAAGCAGGCAAGAAGTGGTTGGCGATAAATACCTGAAGAAAAACAGAGCGATGCCCCAGAGGTCGCGTCATTCGTGACATCTGCTGATCCGTGCCGAGCGTGAGAGGCGCAGGGCAGAGCACGCATGATAAGCCCCCATCCTTGGTTCATTGCCGCCTTCAGCATGCAGGGTGTCCGTTTCAGATAAGAAAAGTGACTGCTTACTCGTGATGCTCCGCACGCCTGGTGAGAGTGTCGTGTGAGACCGTTGACTCAGAGTCCGCAAATAGGGAAAGTACGCAAAGTGACGAACGAATTCAATCAAGTCTTTGCTCGCGATATTGGTAGCAGGCAAATGATTAACCTGTGCTTTATTTTGTTTGTCAGCTTTTTCACTGCATGCTTTAGCAGTAATAGCTTTACTGCTAAAGTGCCACGCTCTGCGATGCATTTTCATTAATGCTTGAGCTTCATGTGAACGTGAAGCGCAGGGCTTGACCAGAAGAAGCGGCAGGACGCCAAGGGAACGCTAGTAGATGGAAATCGCGCAGCACATGGATGCTTTTGTCACCCTGGTGGTGACGGTAGGAGTGTTGGCAGGGCTTGTCTGGAATCGTTGGCCGGCGGAGTGGCTGATGATGGCCGCTGCCGTGTCGTTGATTCTGCTGGGCGTCATTTCTCCGGCGACCTTCCTGGCCGGATTCGCCAATCCGGGCATCATGACCATCGGCGCACTTTTCGTGGTCGCCGCCGGCGTTCAGGAAACCGGGGCGCTGCGCTGGATGCTCGAACGTCTGCTCGGGCGCCCCAGCTCTCCTTCTTCAGCATTGGCACGCCTGATGCCGATCACCTCGCTGCTTAGCGCCTTTTTGAACAACACCCCCGTCGTCGCACTCTTCATTGGCCTGGTTCAGGGCTGGTGCGCGCGCATGAAAATCTCGCCTTCGCGTCTGCTGATGCCTATGAGCTATGCCGCCATCCTTGGCGGTACCTGCACCCTGATCGGCACCAGTACCAATCTGGTCGTCGACGGCCTGCTGCAGTCCCAGGCCAACCTGCCCGGGCTCGGCATCTTTGATATCTCTGCGCTAGGCGTGCCTGTGCTGATCATCGGCACCCTGTGGATGGTGCTGATCGGCTGGCGTTTCCTCCCCCAGCGCAAGGGGCTGGTCGAACAGCTTGGCAATGGGCGCGAGTATTCGGTGGCCATGCGAGTGGCCGATAAGGGGCCGCTGCACGACAAGAGCATCGAAGAGGCGGGGCTGCGCAGTCTTCAATTCGGCTATCTGGCCGAGATAGAGCGCTCCGGCAAGCTGCTGTCCATGGTCGGCCCTGACACCATCCTCCAGTCCGGTGATCGCCTCATCTTTGTCGGTGTCGCGGACACGGCGCATGAAGTGCGTGTTTTCCGCGGGCTGGAAAGCGACGCCGCAGGCCTGGACCTGGATCATCACCAACGCCGCATGGTCGAGGCCGTCATCGCCCCTAGCTCCCCCGTCGTCGGCATGAACGTGCGTGAAGCTCGCTTTCGTACCCGCTACCAATCCGTGATTCTCGCCGTGTCACGTGATGGTGAGCGCATCAACAGCAAGGTCGGTGACATCGTGCTGCGCCCCGGTGACACCCTGTTGCTGGAAGCCGCTGCCGATTTCACGCGCCTGCATCGCTATAACCGCGAATTCCTGCTGGTCAGCACGCTGGATGGCAATGGCATGCCCAACCTCACCAAGGCGCCCATCGCACTCGCCATCATTAGCCTGATGATCATCACGCACCTGGCGGGCATGGCCGAACTGGTCGAGGCGGCCGTGGCGGCCGCCATTCTGATGGTCTTCACCGGTTGCCTCCCGGCCTCGCAGGCGCGTGCCAGCATCGATGGCAGCGTGCTGGTCGTCATTGCCGCTGCCCTGGGGCTGGGGCAGGCGATGACCGACAGCGATGCGGCCCAGATGGTGGCGGACCAGCTCATGCAGCTGGGCGGCGGCTCGCCGCTGTTGATGCTGGCACTCGTCTATCTCACCACGACGCTATTTACCGAGATCATCACCAACAACGCCGCCGCCGTGTTGATGTTTCCGATCGCTATGGCGGTCAGCGAGCAGCTGGGGGTCTCATTGATGCCCTATGCGATTGCCATCATGTTCGCGGCCTCGGCCAGTTTCCTTACCCCGCTGGGCTATCAGACCAACCTGATGGTGATGGGCCCGGGGGGCTACAAGGTGTCCGATTACATGAAGGTCGGTTTGCCGATGAGCATCATCGTCGGTGTCACCTCGGTCGCTCTGATTCCGCTGATCTGGCCCTTCTCGGGCTGAGTCATTGACGGGCTAAACCATGCTCTGCTTCGTCTGGCAGCCGCTGGCGAGCGTTACCCTTTACATCGCCAGCCTGGCTGGCGAATTCACACTGACAGGAAGGCACATGACGGATACGACAGTGAGCACGACCGACAGCACGACACGCGCCATGTTGAATGCGTTGGAGGCCATTGCTCGCAAGGCGGGCGCTGCCATCATGGAGATCTACGAGAGCGGAGACTTCACGGTCGACATGAAGTCGGATGATTCCCCGCTGACCACGGCAGACCGTGCAGCGCACGCCGTCATCGTCGACGGTCTGAAGGCCATGGACGCCGAATTCGGCGCCACACCGATCCTATCCGAGGAAGACGCGGACATCAGCTGGGACGTGCGCAGTGACTGGACGCGTTACTGGCTGGTCGATCCGCTGGATGGCACCAAGGAATTCATCAAGCGCAATGGCGAATTCACCGTCAACATCGCGCTGATCGAGCAGGGCGTGCCGACCATGGGCGTCGTCTATGCGCCGGCCATCGAGACGCTTTACGTCGGTGCCCAGCAGGGCGAAGGCCAGGCCGCCATCGCCGAGAAGCAGGTTGGCGAGGGTGGGCGTCAGGCCATCGCCGTCAGTGACGTGCCGAGCAGCACCGACAGCTGGCGCATCGTCGGGAGTCGCTCTCACCAGACCGAAGAATTCAAGGCGTTCGTCGCCGACTTCGCTGCCTGCGATATCGTCGCCATGGGCAGTTCACTGAAGCTGTGCCTGGTGGCGGAAGGGGCGGCAGACCTCTACCCGCGCCTCGGCCCGACCTGTGAATGGGATACCGGTGCCGCGCATGCGGTGGTCGAAGCCGCGGGTGGCCAGGTGCTGAATGCCGAGACCCGTCAGGCACTGCGTTACAACCAGCATGACAGCGTGCTCAACCCCTATTTCATCGTCTGTGCCACGCCGGCCGCTCCCTGGGCATGAACCAGGCGCTAGACAGAGGGTAGGCAAGCGTCACGGGACTGACGCCAGAAGATGTCAGTCTCGTGTCAAAGATACTATGTTCTCTTCGCAGCGAGTTTCGTGTCTCAGCGTGTGCGGAGAGGATAAGGACAACTAGCAGAGTGATCTCAAGGAACCTGTAATGACTGCATCATCTACGGCCGACAAGCTCGGCATCACACCGGAACGTCAGACCCACCTCAAGCAGCTTGAGGCCGAATCCATTCACATCATCCGTGAAGTGGCAGCGGAATTTGCCAATCCGGTCATGCTGTATTCCATCGGCAAGGATTCCGCCGTCATGCTGCACCTGGCGCGCAAGGCCTTTGCGCCGGGCGTCCCGCCGTTCCCGCTGATGCATGTCAACACCACCTGGAAATTCCAGGAAATGATCAAGTTCCGCGACGAGATGGCCGCGGAAGTCGGCATGGAGTTGATCGAGCACATCAACCAGGAAGGCGTCGAGGCGGGCATCAACCCGTTCGATCACGGCAGCGCCAAGTACACCGACATCATGAAGACCGCTGGTCTCAAGCAGGCACTCGACAAGCACGGCTTCGATGCCGCCTTCGGTGGCGCACGTCGTGACGAGGAAGCTTCACGCGCCAAGGAGCGCGTCTACTCCTTCCGTGACCAGTACCATCGCTGGGACCCCAAGAATCAGCGTCCGGAGCTGTGGAACATCTACAACTCCAAGATCAACAAGGGTGAGTCCATCCGCGTCTTCCCGCTCTCCAACTGGACCGAGCTGGACATCTGGCAGTACATCTATCTCGAATCCATCAAGATCGTGCCGCTCTATTACTCCGCCGTGCGTCCGGTGGTGAAGCGTGACGGCCTCGACATCATGGTCGACGACGATCGTCTGCCGCTCAAGGAAGGCGAAGTGCCGGAGATGAAGTCCGTGCGTTTCCGCACCCTGGGCTGCTACCCGCTGACCGGTGCTGTGGAATCCACCGCCGCGACCCTGCCGGAAATCATCCAGGAAATGCTGCTGACGCGTACCAGCGAGCGCTCCGGGCGTGCCATCGATCACGACCAGGCAGGCTCGATGGAGAAGAAGAAGCGCGAAGGTTATTTCTAGGCCACGCGCCAGGTATCCGGCTCCGTCGCCAGCAACGGCGATGGCATGCTTCAAGGCAAGCAAGACTCAACGAAATTGACAGGATGAGGGGCGTCCTCAGCGCTGGAAGCGTCGCGGCTCATACGCCACAAGACGCTCGCGCCGGACAGGCCTCGTTCAGGGAGAATGACAGTGTCACACCAGTCGACGATGATCGCGGAAAATATCGAAGCCTATCTCAAAGAACACGAGCAGAAAGACCTGCTGCGTTTCATCACCTGCGGCAGCGTGGATGACGGCAAGTCGACCCTGATCGGTCGTCTGCTCCACGACTCCAAGATGATCTATGAAGATCAGCTGGCCGCCATCACCCGCGATTCCAAGAAGAGCGGCACCACCGGCAAGGTCGATCTGGCGCTGCTGGTCGATGGCCTGCAGTCCGAGCGTGAGCAGGGCATCACCATCGATGTTGCCTACCGCTACTTCTCGACCGACAAGCGCAAGTTCATCATCGCCGATACCCCGGGGCACGAGCAGTACACCCGCAACATGGCGACCGGGGCGTCCACCGCGAGCCTGGCGATCATCCTGATCGATGCGCGTTATGGCGTGCAGACCCAGACCCGTCGTCACAGCTACATCTGCTCGCTGCTGGGAATCCAGCACCTGGTGGTCGCGGTCAACAAGATGGATATCGTCGACTATTCCCAGGAACGTTTCGACGAGATCGTCGCGGACTACAAGGAGTTCGCCAAGGATCTGGAGGTCCCGGATATCCGCTTCGTGCCGCTGTCCGCGCTGGAAGGCGACAACGTCGTCTCCATCAGCGAGCACACCCCGTGGTACGACGATGCCGACACCTACGAGGCGCGTCCGCTGATGGACATCCTCGAGACCGTCGATGTCACCGAGGACAGCAACCTGACCGACCTGCGCTTCCCGGTGCAGTACGTCAACCGCCCGAACCTCAACTTCCGTGGCTACTGCGGCACCCTGGCTGCCGGTACCGTCTCACCGGGTCAGCAGATCAAGGTTCTCCCGTCCGGCAGCACCTCCACCGTCGAGCGCATCGTCACCTTCGATGGCGATCTCGACATCGCCTGGCCGGGGCAGGCCGTCACGCTGACCCTGACCGACGAGATCGATATCTCGCGTGGCGACATGATCGTCGCCGAAGATTCCGATCTGGAGCCGTGTACCGCCTTCACCGCTGACGTGGTGTGGATGCACGAGGACCCGCTGATCGTCGGCAAGGAATACGAGCTCAAGCTCGGCACGTCCAGTGTCATCGGCCGCGTCGGTCGCATCATCCACCAGACCGACGTCAACACCATGGCGCGCAACGAAGCGGAGAACATCCCGCTCAACGGCATCGCCCGCGTGCAGGTCGAACTGACCCAGCCGCTGGCCATGGACAGCTACCAGCGTTCACCGCACACCGGCAGCTTCGTGTTCATTGACCGTCTGTCCAACATCACCATCGGTGCGGGCATGGTCAAGGAGACCCTGAGCGCCAGCAACATCGTGTGGCACGACATGGCGGTCAACAAGCAGCGCCGCGCCGATCGCAACAAGCAGAAGCCGTGCATCATCTGGTTCACCGGCCTGTCCGGTGCCGGCAAGTCCACCGCCGCCAATGCACTGGAACGTCAGCTGTTCGCCATGGGCTACAACACCTACCTGCTGGACGGCGACAACGTGCGTCACGGCCTGTGTGGTGATCTTGGCTTCAGCGAAGACGACCGCGCCGAGAACATCCGTCGTGTCGGCGAAGTTGCCAAGCTGATGGTCGATGCCGGCATGATCACCCTGGTCAGCTTCATCTCGCCGTTCCAGGCCGATCGCCAGACCGTGCGTGACATGGTCGGTACTGACGAGTTCATCGAAGTCTTCGTCAATACACCGATCAGCGTCTGCGAAGAGCGCGATCCCAAGGGCCTGTACCGCAAGGCGCGTGCCGGTGAGATCAGCGACTTCACCGGCATCAGCTCGCCGTATGAAGCGCCGGAGAACCCGGAAATCGAGATCAACACGGGTGAACTGAGCCTCGAGCAGACCGCACTCAAGCTGGTCAATCAGCTCAAGCACTACAACGTCATCGGTTGATGCATTCACGCCGATCAGCCCTCGCCGCAAGGCGGGGGCGTTTGCCGTTTCAGGACTTTCATATGACTTTCTCCCGATTCAAACAGCGCCTGCCGAACATCACGCGCCTCGCGACAGCCGCGGGACTGGCCATCGTCATCTCGGGGTGTGCCACGGATTATCCGGTCTCGACCGGTGCCGGCAGCACCAATCTGGCCAATCTGACCGGCGCGGCGGTTCTTCCGGCCGATGTCTCATCGTTTCTCGACAGCGCCGCACTCGGTGGCGTGATCGCCGTGCCGACCAGCCCTTGGGGCAGCAATGTCGAAGTGGTCGCCCATGAGCGCTACTTCGCGGCCAGTGGACGCATCTGCCGCGAGCTGACGGTCTCCAACAACCGTGACCTGCCGAGCAAGGAGCTGGCCTGCCGTACCAGCAATGACGGCAAGGCCGGCGAGGGCACCTGGGTGACCCAGCGACTGGTTACCGGTCTGCTGGAAGAGGCGCGCTGATGCGCTTGCGGCACCTTCCCGCTGACAGGTCCACCTCGGGCTCAGCGTGAACCGACTACAACAGGGGCAGGCTGGCATGATTGGCACTGACATTCCTGATCAACACTGCACCATTTCAGCACTACGAGGGGCCTAGCCCGATGACAATTTCCAGATTCTTGCTCCGGGCCGGGTGCCTGGTGGCGGTAGCGTGCCTGAACGCCAGCCCTGCCATGGCGGTCGGGCTGGACAGTGGCTCCATCCTGTCCAGTGGCGACCAGGCTTCCAGCATTCCGCAGAAGACGGACAGCGTGGAAGACAAGGCGCGTGCCGACTGGCGCAGTGGCACCTATGGCCCGCTGACGTCTCAACAGCAGACCGACCCGGACTCTCTGCCGCCGTTCGGCGAAAACCTCTTCAGTGGTGGTTTCCGCGGCATGATGGCCGATGGCCTCAACAGTAGCTACACCATCAAGCCGGGTGATCAGATCACCCTGCGGGTGTGGGGTGGGGTCGAGATCGAATCCGTGCTGCCGGTGGATGCGCAGGGCAACATCTTCCTGCCGGGCATCGGCCCGGTGAAGGTGCAGGGCACCACCAATGCCCAGCTGGATGGCAAGGTACGCAGCGCCATTCAAGAGGTGTATCCCGAGAACGTCAGTGTCTATACCAACCTGCAGGGCGTGCAGCCGGTGGGTGTCTTCGTCACCGGATATGTCGAGAATCCGGGGCGTTATGCCGGCACACCGAATGATTCCATGCTGTATTTCCTGGATCAGGCCGGCGGTATCGACCAGGCGCTGGGCAGCTACCGCAACATCAAGATCAAGCGCAATGGCCGCGTCATCAATACGGTTGATCTGTATGACTTCCTGATCAACGGCGAGATTGCTCGTCCGCAGTTCCGCGATGGCGATACCGTCGTCGTCGAGGAGCGTGGCCCGGCGATCAGCGTGGTCGGGGATGTCGAGCGTGATTATCGCTATGAGCTCACCGACTCGCGCCTGAGTGGCGAAGACGTCCTGAACCTGGCGCGCCTCAAGTCAGGTGTCTCTCACGTGCTGCTGCGTGGCTCACGTCCCGACGGCCCCATCTCGCGCTATCTGCCGGTGACGGAATTCCGCGCTGCTGACGTGCGCGCAGGGGATGAAGTGCTGTTCAGTGCCGACCAGCGTGATGAGACGATTGTCGTGCAGCTGGAAGGCAGCTTCTATGGCCCGTCACGCTATGCACTGCCGCGCGATGCCCACTTGGGCGAACTGCTCAATGCCGTCGGGGTGCCGAAAGGACTGACCGATTACCAGAGCGTTTCCATCCGCCGTGAGAGCGTCAAGGAACAGCAGGCGCAGGCACTGCAGGACAGTCTCAAGCGTCTTCAGGCCACCTATCTCGGCGCGTCTTCCTCGACCACCGAAGAGTCCGAGCTTCGTGTCCAGGAAGCCGAGATGATCGAGAAGTTCGTCGAGCAGGCGAAGAAGGAAGAGCCGACTGGACGACTGGTCGTGGCACGTGAAGACGGCAACATCGCCGATGTGCGTCTGCAGGATGGCGATGTCATCACCATTCCGGAAATCAGCGATTCCCTGTTGATCAGCGGCGAAGTCGTGGTGCCTCAGGCCATGGTCTACACCCAGGGCATGACGGTGATGGACTATATCAACAGCGCCGGTGGCTTCACGCAGCACGCGGATGAGGGCCAGATCCTGGTCGTGCGCCAGAACGGTGCCGTGCGTCGTGCCGAGGAAGTCGAGCTGCGCTCGGGTGATCAGATTCTGGTACTGCCGGAACCGCCGACAAAGAACCTGCAGCTGGCCACCAGCATCACGCAGATTCTTTATCAGGTCGCCGTCGCCACCAAAGTCGCGATAGACCTCTGATCATGGCCAGTGACATGAACGATGACATGAGCGGTGAGATGAACACACCATCTGAACGCCCATCTGGCGACAAGAAGAGCGGGCCCAAGGCCCGCTCCGCCTGGGCCGTGACGCGTAGTGTCTGGTTTGCCATGTTCATGCGCGAAGCCATCGGCCGTACCATGACCGACCGCATGGGCTGGTTCTGGATGATTGCCGAGCCTGCAATGTTCTTGCTCCTGATGATCGGCATACGCAGCTTCATCCGGGGTGACAAGCTTATCGTCAATGCTCCCTTCATCCCCTGGATGCTGGTCGGCATGATGGGCTTCTTCCTGATCCGTGAGGGGATGATGCAGGGCCTGGGCGCCATCAATGCCAACAAGGCACTGTTTGCTTACCGGCAAGTACATCCTGTCGATGGAGTCTTCGTTCGCAATGCACTTGACGGCTTGATTAGGACCCTCATCTTCCTGCTGTTTATGTTGGGTGGACTGATGCTGGGTACAGACTTCCGTCCTGACAACGGTTTTCAGGCCATCGGCGGCTGGTTGTCACTTTGGTTGTTCGGGCTTGGACTCGGGCTAGTGACGTCCGTACTGGGCACACTGGTCCCAGAGGTGAGCAAGATCATCCGCATGCTCAACATGCCGCTGCTGATTCTGTCCGGCGTCATCATGCCGCTCAACCAACTGCCGCATTACCTGCTGGAATACCTGATGCTCAACCCCATCGTCCACGGTCTCGAATATATCCGTCACGGCTTCTTTGACGGTTATCAGGTGGTACATGGCACCAGCCTGACCTACTTCTGGGCATGGACATTGTCTTCCCTCGCGCTGGGGCTGTTGATGCATGTGCGATTCAAGGAGCGTCTGAAAAGCCAATGATTGAAATTCAGAACCTCTCAAAGCGCTATTACCACTCGCACTACAGTCAGAGTGATGATCACTGGGTGCTGAAGGATATCAATCTCACCATTCCGACAGGCGTCAGTGTCGGGTTGGTGGGGGCCAATGGCGCAGGGAAATCTACCCTGTTGCGCTTGATTGCCGGCATGGATACCCCCCAGAAGGGGCGAGTGATACGCCACTCCAAGGTGTCTTGGCCGATAGGTCTCGCCGCAGGCCTGCAGAGCAGCATGACAGGGCGCCAGAACGTCAAGTTCGTCGCGCGCATGCATGGCACGGAATACGACATCAACAGCATCATCGAACGTGTGCAGGACTTCGCCGAGATTGGCTCGGCGTTCGATGAGCCGATTCGTACCTACTCCTCTGGTATGCGCTCGCGTCTCAACTTCGGGCTGTCCCTGGCCTTCGATTTCGATGTCTACCTCTCTGATGAGGCGACGGCGGTGGGGGATCGCTCCTTCAAGGCCAAGGCCTCCAAGGCCTTCAAGGACAAGGTCGGCCAGGCCAGTCTCATCATGGTCTCGCATGGGGAAGGCATCTTGAAGGAGCTATGTCAGGCAGGTATCTACCTGAAAGAGGGACAGGCCTACTGGTATGACAATATTCATGACGCCATCAAGGCCTATCACGCGGATAGCGATGGCCCTCAGCTCGACAATATGACGCTACCGGCCTTGCAGAAGCTGCGCAAGGAACGTCGCGCCGTGATGGAGGATGCCAAGCTGGCTCGGGAAGCTGCGGAAACGTTGCCGCCGCGCGAGAAGAAACCTTACGGTGATGCCCTGCGGGCCGCACGGGAAGCACTGCGGGAAGTGCGTGAGGAAATCCAATCTCGCCAGGAAAGGGCTTCGCGCATCACCGAAGATGCACAAGGCGAGTGACTCTCGCCTTGTGCAAGGGCCGCTCAACAACGTTCAACACCCGTCGCTCTCAGCGCACGCATCACACGACTCCCATCGATTTCACATCATTGCCGCCGGTGCACTCGGTGAGCGCCTTCTACGGGAATACGCATGACCTCATTTATCAAACGCTATCCGCAATGGGCCGTCGTTCTGCTGTCCATTGTGCTCGTCGGCTTCTATTGGCTGGTATGGGCGGACGACCGCTACGTCTCCAAGGCGACAGTGGTGTTGGAAAGTCCGCAGGTCAGCGCTGCCAGTGAAGTCAGCTTCGGCTCGCTGCTGTCCGGTAGCCAGACTGACAGTGACCTCTTGCTGCTCCGCGAGTACCTGATGAGCGTGGATATGCTCAAGAAGGTACAGGAAAAGCTCGATTTTCGATCTCACTACAGCCAGCACGGTGACATCTTTGCCCGCCTGGGCGATGCCGATGCACCGATCGAGGAACTCCACGACTACTACCTGAAGCGCATCTCGGTGGAAATGGATGAGTACTCCGGTGTGTTGAATGTCGAGGTACAGGCCTGGACACCGGAATTCGCTCAGAAGTTCGCCCAGCTGCTGCTCGAGGAAGGCGAACGTCACATGAACGAGATGGGGCAGCGACTTGCGGAAGACCAGGTGGAATTCCTCGACAAGCAGGTCTCTCTGCTGGAAGACAACTTCGAGCAATCCCGGCAGGACCTGCTGGATTACCAGAACAGAAACGGGCTGGTCTCTCCGACCCAGACAGTGGAAAGTCTGAACACTGTGGTCTCTTCACTTGAAGCCCAGCTGGCCACCTACAAGGCACGCAAAAGTGCTTTGGGGAGCTACCAGAGCCAGCGTTCCAGCGAGATGGTGCGTGTCGAAAGCGAGATCAACGCCCTCAAGAAGCAGATTGATCTGGAGAAGGAACGCCTGGCACGCCAGTCCGGCAATGCGCTCAACAGTGTCTCCAGCCAGTACGAGACATTGCAGCTACGCGCCGACTTTGCCAAACAGACCTACTCGAATGCCTTGGCAGCGCTGGAAAATACCAGGATTGAAGCAGCACGCAAGCTCAAGCAGGTCAGTGTTCTGCAAAGCCCGATCTTGCCGGAATACCCGGAACAGCCGGAACGTCTTTATAACGTGACCATCTTCGGACTGGTCATGATCTTCCTCGGCTTCATCTTCAGTATGTTAGTCATGATCGTAAAAGATCATCGAGACTGATATTAGTCGTAACGCCATAATTAAAATGCAGGGGTTTGAAATGAAAAACTTCGATAATGGAACTTTCGAAAGTGAACTGGCAGAGCAGGTTGAAAGTGTTGATAATGAAGGAAAATATACTTCAGATGTAGATATTATTGATGTAGCCGGAACTGGAATGATTCAATCATTTATCGATAGTATAGAAGGTGGATCAATTCATGGGTGGGCATATGACCCAACAAGACCTGATAAACGGCTAATGATACAAGCATTCTCTGGTAACGAGCTACTCGGTGAGACGGTAGCTGAAAATTATCGACATGATCTTCTCGTAGCTGGTAAAGGTGACGGAAGGCATGCTTTTGATCTGAAGATTAAGTCACCTAGTACAAAGGGTATAGATAATGAGCAGTTCTCTATAATGCTGATGGAGGCGGATACCGGTAGATCGATCAATGATGTACCACTGCTTCTGAATTACCCTGAATCTATCAGCTTTGAATTTCATGGATTGCAATGGGGGCACTTGCAAGGGGAGCTGAGGGGCGCGGTACTGGATGGTGATCACTTGGGGTTCAGCCTGTTTGATAGTAATGGTCAGGTAATAGGGCAGTCCGGTGCAGTGAAAAAGGATAGTGGTCTATATGCTTTCAATATTCCTGTTCCAAAAATTCTGTGTGATGGTCAGTTACATGCATTGACAATAACATTACTAGGTGAGTGCCACGCGGAAGCGACTTATGTTGATGTATTCCCGAGTATCATCACACCTTGGGAGCACCTGATAACCAGCGCTAAAGAATTGAACTATTCAGCATTGTCGCGTACATCAGGCTATCGCTACGATTCATTTCAACGTCAGATTCAGGCTAATTCAGAAAATCCAGATTTAGTCAAAAATATCATGGTCGCGCATCAGGTCATGATTGAGGGGTATGAAGGCAGAAAAGAATACCCTGTTTTATCGCTTCCCGCAGTGGAATCCCCTGATGCCACAATTGTCATTCCAGTGCATAACAAATTTTCGTTGACATATCATAGCTTGGCCTCGTTGATTCTAGCGCATAACAAGGCTACCTATGAAGTTATCGTTGTTGACGATTGCTCTACTGATAAGACGATTGAGCTATCTGATCTTGTTAAGAATGTTCGTGTGATTACAAATGAGCATAACTTGGGATTCTTACGTAATTGCAACAAGGCGGTCAAGGAAGCTTCTGGGACGTATGTTGTCATGCTCAACAATGACACTGAAGTCACTAGCGGTTGGTTAGATGAGATGATTGACACCTTCAAGCGATTCGAAGGTGTTGGAATGGTTGGTTCTAAACTTATCTATCCGGATGGCAAGCTCCAGGAAGCAGGTGGCATCGTGTGGGGTAACGGGCAGCCATGGAATTTGGGCAACCAAGGTAATTCACAGGCTCCTGAATGGAATTATGCTCGACAGGTGGATTATCTCTCCGGTGCCTCGTTGATGGTACCGCGGAACGTTTGGGAGGAAGTTGGAGGGTTCTCTGACGAGTTTGCACCAGCGTACTATGAGGATACTGATCTCGCCTTCAAGATTCGTGATCATGGCTATAAAACAGTGTACGCACCATATTCGGTAGTTGTACATTTTGAAGGCATGAGCAATGGGCGTGATGAAAGCCAGGGCATCAAGAAGAACCAGGTGGTCAATGCACCCAAATTCCGTGCCAAGTGGGTTGATAGTTACATGGCTAACGGGCAACCTTCATTCGCTAATGTGCCATTCCATAAAGATCGTGGTGTAGCCTACCGTGTGCTGATGATTGACTATGCTGTACCACGGCCTGATCATGATGCTGGCTCGTATGCTGCAATACAAGAAATTCGCATGCTGCAGGCGAATGGCTTCAAAGTCAGTTTCGTATCCGAGAATATGGCACATATGGGGAAGTATACGGATTCCCTGCAAAAGATGGGCGTAGAGTGTTTCTACGCACCATTCCAGTCTTCGGTTAATCAAGTACTTGAATCTCGCGGTAACGAGTTCGATGTTGTCTATATTACTCGCTATGACGTGGCAGAGCGTCACCTCTCGGCGGTTAAGCAATTTACCTCAGCGAAAGTCCTCTTCAATAACGCAGATCTTCACTTCCTGCGTGAATTACGTGCCGCCTTGGCTTCCAAGCAGAAAGACTTATCTGGCCCGCTTGCAACGAGAGATCGTGAATTGGCATTAATGCGTCAAGTTGATGGTATTTTGTCTTACAATCCGACTGAACATGCCGTAATCATAAGTCACAATTTGCAAGCTGATAACTTGCATATTTGTCCATGGGTCTTGGATGGCCGAGGACATAAGACCTCTTATGAAGCACGCTCTGGTATAGCCTTCCTTGGGGGATATCGTCATATTCCTAATGTAGAAGCGGTGGAGTTCTTTGTTGAAAAAGTCATGCCACTATTGCGTAAACGCCTTCCGGGTGTTGCATTCCATATATATGGTAGTTCAATACCTACTTCCTTCGAAAAATATGCCTCTGACGATGTGATTCTTGAAGGTTTCGTTGAAAGCCTTGACGATGTTTTCGAAAGTACTCGTGTGATGGTCGCACCCTTACTATCTGGTGCGGGTATCAAAGGAAAGGTACTGGAAGCTATGTCTGCAGGGATACCACAAGTGTTGACTCCCGTAGCGGCAGAGGCCACGGGTCTATCACATGGTGTCAGTGCCATGATTGTTGAAGATCCACAAGCTTGGGTTGAGGCCATTGCTGAGCTTTATGAAGATGAACAGCGATGGCAAAAAGTGAGTGATAATACTTTAGCTTTGGCTCGTAATAACTTTAGTTTTGAGACTGGCATCCAGGGGATGGCTAAAGCGATCGAGAGTCTTGGTGTGTACCCTCCTAACCGAAAAAGAAGCTTAGTGTCGTGATTTTTAGATATTTTATTTTTTATTGCTATTCTTCTATCGATTAATTACAAGAAATTAATTGTATTTTTCATCATTCTGTATTTAGTTGAAAGCTAAGTAAATCAGGTGGAACCCGATAGCTAGTGGCTTGATATTAGCACAATGCGTTATATAAACATGTGCTAATTCTAGCAGCATTATTAATATCAATATTAATTATAGAAAGGAGGCATAGTGACAACAAACATTACAATGGCTTGAGTTAGTATTTAAAAGCAAATATTGTATGCATTGATTTTTTGTCTAAATGATCTATCCAGAGCGAGGTTGTCAATGAAGTATTTATTTGTTTGTGGGACTCCTAGGTCAGGCACTACTGCAATGTGGCGTCTATTAACTTCAGATAATAGAATTTGTTTAGGAGTAGAGCGTTATGGGAATTTATTCTTCGAGAAACCTTTGACCAAAAATTTATTTGTTAAAGATAGATTTTTAACTTATGAAAAAGGCGATACGTTTTATAATGATCTTTCTTCTTTCAATAATTACTACGACAGAATTGAAAAAAATTTTAATGGATATGAAGTTGTAGGTGATAAAATACCTCTTCTATATAAATACATTGAAAGAACTTTAGCTTCTATTCCAGAAGCTAAAATAGTTATTATGATCAGGAATATTTTCGATATCGCTGCATCTTATGAAGCAAGAGCAGCCAATAAAAATGATGATTCGTGGAGTCGTGATAAAAGAACTGCTTCGGCAATTCAAGACTGGAGAGATATGTTAAAAGTAATAGATGAATTCAGCAATGATACACGCATTAAGCCTGTTATATTTGAAGATTTTTTTAATGATCAAGATAATAATTGTAATCTTGAAAAGCTCTACAAGTTCATTGACCTTCCTGTTAATGAAGATAATATATGCAGCTTTTCAGATATGGTCAAGCAATCTGAGAGTTTGAAGGAATCGAGAGTACGACGTTTAGATGATACTGCAATACAATTAATATGTGAGACGGCTCCTTTTGGCCTTTATAGACAGGTAATTAAAAAGGTTCGCGATGAATATTAAAGATAGATTTGCCTCTTTAGGCTTGAATATCTCTAATCCAGAAAATCTGAAAAAGCTTAAAAAATTTAATTTAGAGCCACCAGTTAAAATTGGAGGGGCAAACCTTGTTAACTCCATATCGGTTGGGGCTTATACCTATATGCACGATGGTTTTATTTTTAATTGTATTATAGGCAGGTATTGTTCGATAGGGCAAAATTTTTGCTGTTTACAACCCAATCATCCAACGACCTGGCTCTCTACACACCCATTTCAATATAACGACCTAAGTAACATATTTGGTAATAATGTGTTAAATAGCATAGGTTTACTACATAAGGCCTGTAATAAAATCAATAGGGAGGGAGTTAAGACTAACACTGTTATAGGTAATGATGTATGGATCGGTAGAAATGTAACTATCGTAAATGGTATAACAGTCGGCGATGGCGCTATTATCGGGGCAGGTACTTTAGTTACTAAAGATGTACCTCCATACGGAATAGTAGTTGGTAACCCAGGGAAACTAATTAAGTATAGGTTTGATGAATATATTATAAAAAGATTATTAGAAATAAAATGGTGGAATTACGATTTACCTTTAATGCACTTAGATAATTATAGTAATCCTAATGATTTTATAGAAGGTTTTGAAGCCTTGAGCAATAAAATATTGTTGGGAAGAAAAGTTGTAACAAAAAATGATATTTATGAGGTGTAATATGATTTCTGCTATTTTGATCATTCATAATGATCACTCCTTGTTAGAATATTCTTTAGAATCTGTAAAAAATTATGTAGACGAGATTGTTGTAGTCGATGGTGCTTATGATTGGGTTGCACCAATATTTGAACATCTTGGTGTCTTACCTTACGAAACTGAAGATAAAAAAGAATTAATAGATATCCTCGATCGATCTGGGATAAGTTATAAATATTACAATGGGACTTGGCTAAATGAAACAGAAAAAAGGAAATTTGGTATTACTCAGGCTAAATATGATAATATAATGAATATTGATAGTGACGAGTTTTTTGATATTGATATAGATTTATTGGACGAGTTTTATAATTCTCCGGAATTAGTTATTGGAAACTGTTCTTTTCCGTTATACTTTACAAAAGATAAAATTGGACAAGCAAAAGGTATTAAATCCCCTCCGAATAAAGCCGTATTTGTTAACAGGAATAATGCTACAGTTGAAGAAATTGTAGATTCAATGTTTTTAATGGTGCCCAATAGTGAAAGAGTAAAAAAACTTCCGAATAGTAAAGTGAGTAATGCCAGAATAGGAGTTATTCATCACTTAAGTAATTTTAGATCTATCAATGGCGGTCACAATCGTGCAAGATTTTATAATATGCTCTCGAGTAGAGTTTCGGGAAATATAAACTTGCTCAGTAATATAAAAATAAACTCTGATCATGAATTAGTTGAAGTGCTGAAGAAACAAGATAAACGCACCATAATTGCACTAAATAATTCTTTCTATTTTCATAGGCTAACAATTGGATATCCTGTAATAAAAGATAACCAAGAAATTGTTGATTCTAATGAGTCAGTATACTCGAATTTTATTGAGAAGATATATAATGAATTTCTTGCAGATATGGAGAATAACCTTATAAAAAATAGCCGTAAGGAATGGATACTATTTTCGGGGAAGAAAATATTTTTAGATGTGACTTATGCAATCACTAACTCTAAGTCTTTAAGATTCTTTGCTAATCAGCATGATTTGAATCAAGACGTTTTAATAGGTTTAAATTTATTTGCACAAGATTCGGATGTGAATAGAAAGTTAGTATCGAGCTATGAATTTACTCAAAGATTAGTGCTAAGCGCCGATAAAGATTATACATCCAACACAGGCGAAGTACAAATTAGATATATTGCAGAAATATCATTTAAGACTCCTGCTGATATCATTAGCTTCAATTACGAGATAACTTAATATGGGACAGTTGATTGTACATATTGGTCCTCCTAAAACAGGAACAACCACAATACAAAATTCCCTGTTTGACTCTGAGAATTCAAGCTTCAACTTGTATAATCATTTTGCCATTTCAAGACAAGTAAATGATCTAAGCTTATTTAGATTTTTTTCTAAAAGATTTACATGCAGCGATGATGAGATATCAGTTGTTGAAGACTTTTTGCTAAAACTCTTCATTAAGCAAAAAGGTATCATATCCTCAGAGTTTTTTAGTTCTTATTCTGTGGATGAGTGGCTAGGCTTTAAAGATTATTTTTATGACAGAGGTTTTTATATAACTATTGTTGTTTATATTAGGCATCCCTATTATATATCTATTTCGTCTATCCAAGAGATGTTAAAAAAGGGTAGGACTTTAGATGATCTAATGTCTCCGACATTACCTGTTTATTACTCTTCAATATTCTCTCGATTAGCTCAAGTGTTTGAAAATGGTGCTATTGTACGCCGTAGATTTCTTGAAGGTAGCTTTGATATATATTATGACTTTATAAGCTGTTTATCCTCAATTATACAAGAAGATATAAACTTTCCTATTGAGTCTAATAAAATTAATAGACTAAATAAGTCTATGTCATTGGATGGTGCTATTTTTTTAAGTCACTACAATTCAATTAATGGTCTAAAGGTGCCGGAAAAACAAATAGTGGATCAGGCAGCAAGTATATCAGGCCCTCCACTTTGCATTTATGATAAATACGGCTTTGCATTTAAAGAAAATGTCAATGACCAAGTTGCTTGGATACTAACTAATTTAAGTCTTAACTTTGAGCCGCTGAGCAATATTCCTACTTACGATTCTAGCTATTATCTAAGTATAATCGAGAGGTATTATTGATGCATATCGTGATCATCGCTGGTGGTACCGGCTCGCGTCTTTGGCCGGTTTCTCGCGAAGCCCAGCCGAAACCTTTTATCCGTATGGAAGACGGCTATTCATTGCTGCAGAAGACCTATTTGCGAGGGGTGGCCGCCATTGATGTAGAAAGTGTCACAACTGTCACTAATCGTGATTTGTTCTTCCGCACTGAAGATGATTACCGGGAGTTATCCCCCAGTCAGCCGATGCACTACATATTGGAGCCGTTTGGGCGCAATACTGCGCCTGCGGTAGCTGCTGCAGCGCTGGAGCTTCAGCAACGCTATGGCGATGAGGCACTGATGATGGTGCTGCCAGCCGACCATTTGATTCAGAATGAAGTGGCTTTTGCCCAAGCCACGGCTAGTGCTGCCATAGCTGCTGCCGAAGGGCAGCTTGTGACCTACGGTATCCGGCCTACCCATGCTGAAACTGGTTTCGGTTATATCGAAGTCGGCGATGGTAGCCATGTCACTGACGGTCAGGCGATGAGCGTAGAGCGCTTTGTTGAGAAACCAGATCGTGATGCTGCCGAGCAGTATCTGGCTGGTGGGCGCCATCTTTGGAATGCAGGTATGTTCTGTTTCCGTGTCGGTACCTTGCTGGAAGAGTTGGCAACTCATGCATCGGAGCTACTCAGCAGCGTAAAAAGGTCATTAGATTCGGCCGAGCCGAGTGAAATTGACGGCTGCAGTGTCACTCGGTTATGTGCCAAGACTTTCGGGCCTGTGGTGGATGACTCCATCGATTATGCATTGATGGAGAAATCAGCACGAGTCGCAGTGGTGCCCTGCGAGTTGGGCTGGAGTGATATCGGCTCTTGGCTAGCGATGGCGGAGCTCACGGTGCCTGACCCGTCAGGTAACCGTGTGACCGGCGAAGCAGAACTGGAAAACACCTATAACTGTTATATTCGTAGTGACAAGCGAATGATAGCCACAGTCGGTGTTCAGGACCTGGTGATCGTGGATACTCCTGATGCGTTGCTGGTCGCTCACAAGGACCAGAGCCAGGATGTGAAGAAGATCGTCCAACGGCTCAAGGTACGGGGAGGAGAACTGCATCAACATCATGTAACGGTGCATCGTCCCTGGGGGACCTATACCGTGCTAGAGGAGGGTGAGCGCTTCAAGATGAAGCGTATTGTCGTCAAGCCGGGCGCCTCTCTCTCCTTGCAAATGCATCATCATCGCAGTGAACACTGGATTGTCGTGAGCGGCACCGCCAAGGTGGTAAATGGAGAGAATGACATCCTGCTACGTATCAATGAATCGACCTATATCCCCGCAGGCAATCGACACCGACTCGAAAATCCAGGGATCATTCCATTGGTGATGATCGAAGTGCAGAGTGGTGAGTACCTTGGTGAAGACGATATCATCCGATTCGAGGACAGTTACGGACGTTGTTGAGTCAATGTTGAAAAGTCCTGAGTCTGAAGCAAAGCCCATGACAGCCATGTTAGTCTTTGATTGACAAGATGTATGCCCATTTCATTAGTATCAGGCAAACTTGGATTAAATTTCATTCTTCGCATGCAAGGCTGCCTCCCATGATATTGGGAGGCGGTAGCGTGCCTTTATTTAAATCCCTGGCAAAAATCTTCTATGAGTAAAACATTTCTTGTGACCGGTGGTGCCGGCTTCATCGGCTCTGCGGTCGTCCGTGAGCTGATCCGATCTACCCAACATACTGTCATCAACCTCGATGCGCTGACCTACGCCGGTAACC
Organism: Cobetia amphilecti; assembly: GCF_020217465.1. Taxonomy (GTDB): domain Bacteria; phylum Pseudomonadota; class Gammaproteobacteria; order Pseudomonadales; family Halomonadaceae; genus Cobetia; species Cobetia amphilecti. Next base: position 2,503,167 of record NZ_CP084115.1, on the reverse strand, counting down.
TCGAATCCGTGGCGGAAGTCGCGGATTCCGAGCGCTATCACTTCGTGCAGGCCGATATCTGCGACGGCGAGAAGATAAAGGCTGTCTTCGCGGAATTCCAGCCGGATATCGTGATGCACCTGGCGGCCGAGAGCCACGTGGATCGCTCCATCGATGGCCCGGCGGATTTCATCGAGACGAACATCGTTGGTACCTATCAGCTGTTGGAAGCTGCACGTCAGTATTGGAAGGGCTTGAAGGAGACAGATGCCGAGAGGGCTGCCGGTTTCCGTTTCCACCACATCTCCACTGATGAAGTGTATGGCGATCTGGAAGGGCCGGAAGATCTCTTCACCGAGACGACACCGTATGCGCCGAGTTCACCGTACTCTGCCAGTAAGGCGAGTTCGGATCACCTCGTGCGTGCTTGGCAGCGTACCTATGGCCTGCCGACCTTGGTCACCAATTGCTCCAACAATTATGGCCCGTACCACTTCCCCGAGAAGCTCATCCCGCTGATGATCCTGAATGCTCTGGCGGGCAAGGCGCTGCCGGTGTATGGCGATGGTAAGCAGGTACGTGACTGGCTGTACGTGGAAGACCATGCCCGTGCGCTGATCAAGGTTGCCACCGAAGGGAAGATCGCCGAGACGTACAACATTGGCGGCCATAACGAGAAGCAGAACATCGAAGTCGTCAAGACACTCTGTGCACTGTTGGAAGAGCTGGTCCCCGAGAAGCCCGCGGACATTGCCAAGTACGAAGACCTGATCAGCTACGTGACGGATCGCCCTGGCCACGATGTGCGCTATGCCATCGATGCCGCCAAGATCGAACGCGAGCTGGGCTGGGTGCCGCAGGAAACCTTTGAGACAGGCCTGCGCAAGACGGTCGAGTGGTATCTGGCCAATGAGAGCTGGTGGCAGCGCGTGCAGGATGGCAGCTACCGTGGTGAACGTCTGGGTACCGGGAGCTGATGATGACGACTTCCCAACGCTTTGGACGCATTCTGATTCTGGGTGGCAATGGCCAGGTCGGGTTTGAGTTGCAACGCAGCTTCGCTCCCTTCGGTGAGGTGCATGCGCCGCGCCGCAGCGACGTTGATGCCAGTGATCTTGACGCTGTCGCCGTACTGATTGACACCTACCAGCCCCAGCTGATCCTCAATGCAGCGGCCTGGACGGCCGTCGACAAGGCAGAAGAGGAGCGCGAGGGTGCCATGCGTCTCAATGCCGAGCTGCCGGCATTGCTGGCAGAAAAGGCTAGCGCACTGGGCGCTACACTGGTGCACTACTCCTCGGACTATGTCTATCCCGGAGATGGTGACCAGGCCTGGCGTGAAGACAGCCCGACGGCGCCGCTGTCTGTCTATGGCGAGAGCAAGCTGGCTGGTGATGAGGCGGTGCTGGCCAGTGATTGTCGTCATCTAGTGCTCCGCACTAGTTGGGTGTATGCCGCCCGTGGCAACAACTTCATGAAGACGATGCTCAAGCTGGGGCGTGATCGCGACGTGCTGAACATCGTCAATGATCAGATCGGTGCGCCGACTCCTGCGCGCCTGATTGCCCAGCTTACCTGTGAAGCACTGCGCCAACGGATCGACTCTGGGCTTTATCACCTGGCGCCGCAGGGCACCACCAGCTGGCATGGTTTCGCCCAGTCCATTTTCCGTCTGGCTATCGCGCAGGGCGAAACGCTGGCGATCGATCCACAGACGCTGGGTGGCATCCCGACAGCGGAATACCCGACACCGGCGACACGCCCACTAAATTCCCGTCTTGCGCTGGGGAAACTCGAGTCGGCACTTGGTCTCGAGCTGCCTGACTGGCAGTCTCAGCTGGCGCTGACGCTCAAGGAACATCTGGATCGCTGAGCCAGCGGTCTCTGTCACATGGGCAGGTCATCTTCAGTTTGTGGCATCCCGCAGCACCTGATCTTCTTCGAATGAAACGCTACACGTCGATACGACAAGGACTTTTGATATGGCGCGCAAGGGCATCATCCTCGCCGGTGGTTCCGGTACACGACTGCATCCGATCACTCGCGGTGTTTCCAAGCAGCTGCTGCCGATCTATGACAAGCCGATGATCTTCTATCCGGTCTCTGTTCTGATGCTGGCCGGCATCCGCGAAATCCTGATCATCTCAACTCCGGAAGATCTGCCGCAATATGAAAAGCTGCTGGGCAACGGCGAGCAGTATGGCGTGCGTTTCGAGTATGCCGTGCAGCCGAGTCCGGATGGCCTGGCCCAGGCCTTCATCATCGGTGAGGAGTTCATCGGTGATGACCCGGTCTGCCTGGTGCTGGGTGACAACATCTTCCACGGTCAGCACTTCTCTGATCAGCTGAAGCGTGCCGCGAATCAGCCGAGCGGCGCGACCGTCTTCGGTTACCTCGTGCAGGACCCGGAGCGCTTCGGCGTGGTGGAGTTCGATGAAGACGGCAAGGCCATCTCCATCGAGGAGAAGCCACTGAAGCCCAAGTCGCCCTATGCGGTGACAGGCCTCTACTTCTATGACAACGATGTGGTCGAGATCGCGAAGTCCGTCGAGCCTTCCGAGCGTGGTGAGCTGGAAATTACCAGCGTCAACAATGCCTATCTGGAACGCGGTGACCTGCGTGTCGAGCGACTGGGTCGTGGTTTCGCCTGGCTGGATACCGGCACCCACGACAGCCTGCTGGAAGCTGGCCAGTACGTGCAAACCATCGAGCACCGCCAGGGCTTGAAGGTGGCATGTCTCGAGGAAATCGCCTGGACCAACGGCTGGATCAGCGACGAGCAGCTCGAAGAGCAAGGCACCGCACTCAAGAAGACCGGTTACGGCCAGTATTTGTTGAAGCGTCTGGACGACAAGCGCCGCGGCAACTACTGAGCTCGACACCTGAGTTCGACATCTGAGCTCGAAACTCGAGAGCGGGCGCTGTTGCTGGGTACGCATGCATTGAAGCTAATGCTAACGTACTGGTTTTCCCGCAGTCATCGCGAACATGGCGAGGACTGCGGGAATTTTCATGATGGCCCGCCACGCCTGTGCGTTATCAAGGTTGAGTCTTGCCGTGCCCCGAGTCGGCAGGGCATCGAGTCTTGTGATCGTTGAAGTGATATCTGTCCCCTACAAGGAGCAATTCCCGCATGAATTTCGAAAAACTCGCCATCCCGGATGTCGTGCTGCTGACCCCGCAAAAATTCGGAGACGAGCGCGGCTTCTTCATGGAGACCTTTCGCCAGAGCGAATTCGTCGAGCACTGCGGTGATTACACCTTCGTGCAGGACAACCACAGCAAATCCCGTCAGGGCATCCTGCGTGGCTTGCACTACCAGCTGAATCAGCCGCAGGGCAAGCTGGTACGTGTCACTCAGGGCGAAGTATTTGATGTAGCCGTCGACATGCGCAAGAGCAGCCCGACGTTCGGTCAGTGGGTTGGCGCCTTTCTGAGTGAAGACAATCAGCAGATGCTGTGGGTACCGCCGGGATTCGCTCATGGCTTCTATGTCATCAGCGAATCAGCGGAATTCCAGTACAAGTGCACGGATTATTATGCGCCGGGTGATGAATACTCCCTGAAATGGAATGACCCCAGTGTGGGTGTCGAGTGGCCGCTGGTGAATGGCGAAGCGCCGCTGCTCTCGGGCAAGGATGAAGCCGGTGAATCTTTCGAGTCGGTCGCTGTCTTTGAATGACCTGAATGGCATCATGCCAGTCAGGAAAATCTTCAGCTCGCAGGCTAATGGATTGGTGAAATGATGAAGAATACTCGTCAGGCACTCAGGGAATTCGGTGCCAGTTTCATGGGACCGGCCTTCCTGGTGTATGCAAAGGCAGTGGAAGCGCAAGGTGCGGGACGAGTACCGGTATGTCTGGCCCGTGAGGGCTGGTGCTTCGAGCGTCTTTTGACCCAACTTCAGGCACGCAACCTGGTGACCTTCGAGCACTCGCCGCGGTATCTCAAGGTCTCTCGTACACTGCTGTTCAGGGCCAATCTCGGTGAGAAATTCCTGTGGCCGCTGGCGCTGGGCAATGACTTCGAAGGCGGCATGCTGGACCTGATGCGCAAGCGCTTCGGGCTTCAGGTGCATGAGGCGCTCAGTGTTCTGCCAGCGGAATTGCTGCAGATGCATGTCAAGCTACCCGAACAGCAGGATCAGGTCGTCAAGTGGCTGACGCCTCATCTTGAGCAATTGAAAGTTCTGGTGGCACCGACAAGGCAGGGCGTGATGGCCTACCTGAAGACATTGGGCCTGACGGACGGGCCTGCGCCGCTCATGCTGGACCTGGGCTATTCGGGCACGATCCAGAAGTTGCTGACCCGCATGATGCAGCGCGAGACCTTCGGGCTCTACTATGTGGCAACCAAGCCAGGCAAGTCCTTGCAGGGCGGGGCGACAGCCAATCTCGCCGGTGTCTTCCGTGAGGGAGTCAGCTGGGGCGACGGTTATCAGATGCTGGATCGCTCGTTGCTGTTCGAATCGCTGATGACGGCGCCGCATGGACAGGTGGTGGATGTGCGTCAGGACAGCGATGGTGGCTTCGAATTCTGCTATGGCCGCCAGGCGGCGACGCAGCGTCACTTCCAGGACATGCTGGAAGTCTTCGATGGCGCCATCGAGCAGGTGGCGGGGTGGTTGGCGGCGGGGGTCAGCTTCACGCCGGAAGAGGTGGAGCAGATGTATGAAAACTTCGCGACGCGACAGGGGGCCATTCCGCAATGCGCGTGGCATCTGTTCTTCGTCGACGATGATTTTTCGGGCAATGGCATCTTGAACCCGTTGGCCCTTTTCAACATCTGATCGAGAGCTGTCATGAAACCGTTCAATGTCTTTACCAAACGAAACTCCGCATCTCTTACCAAGGCGCAGCGGCGGGAATTCGAGCAAGCCGAAACCCTGGGGCTGTTCGATGCCAGCTGGTATCAGCAGCGCTACGGTCAGAAATTCTCCTCACCGGCACATGCCTTCAAGGATTATCTCCACAAGTCACGCTTCGCGCCGATTCACCCTTCACCGGCATTCGATGGTGAAAGCTACCATCGTATGTACATGGACGTGTTTTACGACCAGCAGAGCCCGCTGTTCCATTATCTGAAAAATGGCAAGCAGGAAGGGCGCCAGCATGTGCCCCTGACCCCGCGCTGGGTTCCTCAAGCGCGTATGCCACTGGATACCACGCTCACCGAGGCAGCCAGCCAATTGAAGATGGCGGTCTGTCTGCATGTCTTCTACGAGGATTTTCTGGAGCGTTTCGCCCATGCGCTGGATGACATGCCAATCCAGGTGGATGTCCTGCTGACGCTTGCCAAGGGGGTGAATGAATCCCTGGCACGCAAGACGTTCGAGAAGCATGGCTGCGTCAGACATGTCGAGATTCGTCACGTGCCAAATCGTGGGCGCAACTTCGGTCCGCTGCTGGTCGAGTATGGCGATGTGCTTGCGCAGTATGACCTGTTCTGCCACCTGCACTCCAAGAAGTCACTGTATTCAGGACGGGAACAGACCCAATGGGCCGATTACCTCACTGAATTTCTGCTGAGTGACAAGTCCGTCGTCAAGCGCGCGCTCAATGCCTTCGCTGCTGACGAGACGCTCGGTATCTATTACCCGACGACATTCTGGATGATGCCCAGCTGGGTGAATCACCAGACCATGAACAAGGGCTTCATGCGCGAGTGGCAGCAGGCGCTGGAGATCGATCATGTCAGCGACTTCCTGAGCTATCCCGCAGGCGGCATGTTCTGGGCGCGCCCACAGGCGCTTGAGGGCATCATCGGCAAGGGCTGGAAATACGAAGACTTCCCCGATGAACCCCTGCCCAACGATGGCTCCAAGCTGCATGCGCTTGAACGTATTCTCGGCGCTCAGGCGGAAAACCTGGGCTACCGTCAGTTCTTCTATTATCCGTCCGGTGGCGATTTTACGGTTGACCAGAGCTACATCACCGCGAGCTACCACGGTTCCATCGAACAGCACATGCCTGCCATCCAGGCGCATCAGATCATCAGCTTCGATGTCTTCGATACGCTGGTTCGTCGCGAATTCACCGTACCGGATTATGCCAAGCTGAAGTTGGGCAAGTGGCTGGTGGAGCAGGGCATCGCCTCCTCAGCTCATGATTTCGTGAAGACGCGCAACGAGGCTGAATTCACGCTTCGCAAGCGTGCCAGCTTCCAGGGCGATATCCGCATCGACGCCATCTATGACGAATTGGCGGATGTGTACAAGGTCAGCAAGGATGTCGCGCAGGGATGGATGAAGCGTGAGTTCGAATTGGATCTCGCGATGATCCAGCCCAAGGACGAGATGGTGGAGCTGTTCAATCATCTCGGCTCTGCAGGACATGTACTGTGGGTCATCTCCGACACCTACTACACGCGTGACCAGGTCGGTCTGATGTTACGCAAGGCAGGTATTGCCGCAGCCTATCGCCTGATGGTCTCCAGTGAGGAAGGCAAGCGCAAGGATAGCGGCATCATGTGGGCGATGGTCAAGGAAGACCTCGCGCGCGAGGAAGGCCGTCGACATCTGCATATCGGTGACAATGTCGTGGCCGATGCACAGCGCCCAGGCGACATGGGCCTGGCGACCTTCCATATTCTTCATCCAATGGACAAGTGGCGCGCCCTCGGAATGCCGGACGTCCTGAGGGGCGATGAGGCACTTGATGAAGTCCAGATTCTGAAATGGGGCGCTCTGGTAAGCCAGATCGGCCGCAACCCGTTTATTGGTGAATGATGAAAAAAGACACACTGTACCTTCATGTCGGCTGGTCCAAGACGGGGACTTCTGCGGTTCAATCGCAGATTCAGGCGCAGCACGAGGATTTCCTGGCCAAGGGGATTCTCTACCCGCAATCGCTGCAATGGCCTGACCATTCCCACCATCCGTTCGCCTTATCATTCAAAGGCAGTGGCGCCTATCAGAGTGACATGTCACCCGCCGATGCCCTCGAGAAGCTCCGAGTCGAGATGCAGGCCAGCCCGGCCCCCAGCGTGCTGCTGTCTTCCGAGCTGTCGCCGATGTATTTCAACAATCCGCGCTTCAAGGAATTCGTCGCTGAGTACTTCGAGACGGTCAAGGTCATCTTCACGGTGCGCCCGCAGTCCGAGTTGCTGCTGTCGCTGTTCAATCAGCTGGTGAAAGACCCCAATATCCGCTACGAGGCGTCTCTGTTCACCCTCGCCATGCGCAATGTGAGCTGGCTGAACTATCTGAATCATGTTCGTCAGTGGGAAAGGCACGTCGGCGGAGAGAACCTGTCCGTCATTCCCTATAGTCGCAAGGTAGTACAGGACTTCCTGGCATCTTTCGGCATCGCGTATCGTGCAGGTGCCAACCAGGCCGATGAGACTGCCATCATCAACCCCTCGCTCCCGACACGTTGTCTGCCGCTGGTGCAGCGATTCGGCCGTGGCCAGATGGGCAATGCGGAATTCGCGCGCCGCCGGGACAAGATCATCTCCCTGTCGAAGGCACTGGATGCCGAGCAGGATAAGCATGTGCTGTTCACGGTCGCGGAGCAGCAGGCCTTTGATGCCCACTTCAAGCAAGGTAACCAGAAGCTGATCGAGTGGTTCGGTCTACCGGCCGAGAGCCTCAACAAGTCTGGCTATCAGCCGATCAAGGTGTTGCCAGTAGACCAACTCTCGATGGAGGACCTAGGATAATTTTATATTACAAAAACTCTTTTAGTCGCACTAGGAAAGATTAAATATAGATTATATTGCTACAAAGAAATAACTGTAAAATATGATTTGGGTAAGCGTAATTAAGCGCACAAGCTTTTATAATTGTTCAGTGCTCTTGTGCCTATCTTTGATTAAAGCTATATTACTCATTAAATAACTAATTTTAAAAATTATATAGGTGCTGTTTATGATTTTTCAAATAGGTTTCAACAAAGCTGGTACAGGGTCTTTATACTGGTTCTTCAAAGAGAATGGCTTTAATGCAGCGCACTGGGAACATGGTGAAGTATCAAAGAGAATCTTTGACAATCATAATCTTGGTCAACCATTGTTAAGTGGGTTGGAACATTACGATGTATTCACAGATATGGAGCATTACGAAGGTAATGGTGTATTTCGGTATGTAGCTATGGAGTTGATAGAACAACTGATAGAGCAATATCCCAAAGCATTGTTTATATTTAATACTCGAAATAAAAACGCATGGCTTAGAAGTAGAATTAATCATGACGAAGGCTCATACTTAAAACGGGTCTCAGATGAAGGCGGTCATGATATAGATGCTGTTATAAGCAGGTGGGGCATGGATTATGAAAAACATACTTCTAATGTATTAAAGCTGTTTATTGGTAATCCTCGATTCCTGTATTTTAATATTGATACGATGAATAATGACACCTTAATTAGCTTTCTAAATAATAACGGCATCGAAGCTGATGCAAGTAAATGGAAGCATAGACATAAAACTAAAAATAAAAAAGTTATAAAAAATCCGGAAAAAAATGCAGATATTTTACGAGACTTGGCAATTTACTTTGAAGATAAGAGGCCTGCGGTCGCATTGGAGCTTATTATAGAAGCAAAAAAGATACGGCCTGGAGGTAAAACTATCAACGATAAATATTCGGAAATCAAACGTAAAGTCGAGAAATAGAATTCTTGGAGTATAGCTATGAAAGATAACGACTTTACTAACAGTGCAGTTGTTCGTATTTGTGCTATTGCTAAAGATGAAGGGCCCTATCTTGTAGACTGGATTTATCATCATTTATACTTTGGGTTTGATCAAATACATATCTATGTGAATCGTACTACAGATAACTCCTTATCTATCCTACAGAAAGTAAGCGAAAAATACCCACAGGTTACTTATGAAACTATAGATTGGTTAGATTACTGTGATGTACAAGTCTCCAGTAAATTACAAAACATCGCATATGCAAAAGACCTTAGCCTTTCCTTGGAGAAACATATTGACTGGTGGTTGTGCATAGATGTGGATGAATATTGGATTCCCAATGACTTTAAAACATCTATAAAAGATTTTTTAAAGAAGACTAGTTCTGATAGTTGTCAACCAATCTGTTTCCAATGGCACTGTGAAGTTGGTAAGAGTGTACCTTTCAGTTTTTTGGAAAATCAACATGGATATTTTATTCCTCCGTTGGTGAAAACTATTACTCCTATCAATTATGCTGATATTAAGAATGTCAGAGTTCATGTACCTATATATGATAATAACTGTGCTCCGATTGATGCGAATGGTAAGCGTATTGAATTTGATAAGACTATAAATCAACACACTACTAATGCAATGCGAAGACCAAAGAAGGCATATATTGTTCATCGTATGTTTAGATCGGAAATTGAATATACCGCTTTATTGCTGAGAGGTAGACCATCTCAACCCCTGTCAATTAAAACGAATCGCCCAGGATACAAGCCACACAACTGGGATAAAATTAATAGATATTTTGATTGGCCAAAAAATAATTATCTCGATTATATGAGCTCTCGTTATACCGCTATTACTGATTTAGATGTCGGTTCATATATTAATGACGATATAGAATCTATTAAGCTAAAGTCAATAAAGTCAATAGAGATACTAAAAAAACTTGTAGCTAAAGGTGATTCTGAAGCAATTAAAGTTGCTAATGGCCTTACCATATTATAAGAGGTTTTAACAATTTGTTTTGAGCCCTTGATATTTTATTAAGGGCTTAATAGTATCGGTGTTTACAAATAAGGGTAAAAGGTTTATGCGTAATATTGATAAGCGCAAGAACGTAAGGATTGCAGCTATAGCCAAAGATGAAGCTCCTTATATTGCTCAGTGGGTCCATCACCATCTTTATTTCGGTTTTGACCAAATACATATTTATGTTAATAGAAGTGAAGATCAAACAGTAGATATACTTTCTAAGATCGCTCAGAAGTACAAAGGTGTTACTTATGAAATTGCAGACTGGATAGATCTATGTCCAGATAATATAAATAAAGGGCTACAGAAAATCTGTTATGCAAAAGATCTAAATTATTGTAGAATGAATAATGTAGACTTCCTCATGTATTTAGATGTAGATGAATTTTGGGTGCCTGCGGATTTCGGTTCAAAAATTAAGGATCATATACACATTGATGCTGATGCTATTGCTTTTAATTGGCATTGTGAGCTTGCACGACCTCAAGAGTTCAGCTCTATTGCATCGGATGGTGAATATTATATTCATAGGTTATGCAAAACATTGTTCCGTACTGATTTAGCAATAAAAAGCCTGAGGGTTCACTTCCCTGAATTCAAAAACGCCTCATGCTATGATGCAGATCATAACCCCTTGGTTATGTCCGAAGATAAACCGCAGGCTTTAAATAAAGACTTATGCTATTCGAAACCCTCGTTTGTAATTCATCGAATGTATAGGTCCAGAATAGAGTATATGGCGGCTCTTTTGAAAGGTAGAGCTGGACAGAAAGGATCTTTGAAAAATAATAGACCTGGATATTTTTCTTCAGGCATGGTTGAAAATGAAATAAAAACTAATTTTAATTATGATCGTCATGATTGCTATTTGAAGTCGCAGAATATGTTTATTGATTTTTGTGAGGTTTCTAAAATGATTGATGCGGCAAGAGGTGATGTGTATGCTAAAGCTTCCGAGGTTGAAGTATATATCAGGTCGAATCCAGATGATGTTACTGTGAAAAAGGTTTCAAAGAATCTATTTGCTGATACCTTAGGCTGATTTAAGCAATGTCGAGATTTTAATGCTACATGAAAATTATACGTAAGGTATTCAACTTATCTTCAAGATTATCTGCACATAATACTCCACCTTTGGATTTGGTTATTCATATTGGATCACCTAAGGCAGGTTCTTCAGCAATACAGCGTTATATGCTAAGTTCTCGAAAATCTATTGAAAGAATTGGTTATTATTACCCTGAACATAACATAGATAAGAATGGGATATCGGGCGGGCATAGCCAATTATCTGTGGCATTAAGCGAAGGTGATATAGACAGGGCGGAGATGCAGCTTCAGAAATGGCTTAACCATGCTCGAAAGAAAGGTCTAATACTTGTATTATCATCAGAGTCTTTTTTTTATCAATTAGAGTCAGTGGCGAGATTACTTCACGAAAGATTGCGGTTGTCTCCTGACGCTATTCGCGTAATTGCCTTTGTTCGTGCACCTGTAGACTATCTTTTGGGGAACTACAACCAAGGGATCAAGCGTCATGGATACTCACGAAGTTTCTACAGTCAACTTGTCCCCGTTCTTCAGAACAGCAATCCCAGTAATCTATCGGGTGGTCCACTGCTTCAGTGGGCTGATGCTTTTGGAGATGATAACTGCCATTTTCTTACCTACCAGAAGCCTGCAGAAAATACACGACAGATTGAAGCAACCTTTCTGGAAGAGCTGGGAGTTCCGACATCAGAGATATTTGCACTGCTTCCTGAAAGAAAGATTACTAATCGCAGCTATGTGCGGTCTGCGCTAGAGCTTAAGCGTATCTTTAATACAGTGCTTGCTAGGCTCCCCTCTGCAGTTGGTCAGCAGATTGACTGGGCTTTGCAAGAGTATTCAGATCTCCATCCTGATGAAGGCTCTATTGGGAGTCAGGATATTCCGGCTGTACTCTACAAGGACATTAATGCGAAATTTCTCTCGGCGATGGAGCCGGCTTTGAAGAGATTCCCGTCTCTTGATCGAAAAATATTGTTCCCACCTCAACCTGCGAAAGATAGTTTTACGGCGGATGTTACCAACCCCTATCGGCCACTGGCCTATCTTGAGGATCAATATTCTAAGGAGCTTGATGCCATCAGAAAAGCAGCTTGGACACAATATAAAGAGGGCAACCAAGGCTATACTTTTCTGAAATTGCTTGACTTACTTGGTATCCCCTTTGAGGAGCCAGTACCACTTCAAGGATTGAGTGCTCGCACCCGCGGTATCATTGCGAGTGGCAAGAGGAAGGAAGCTGATCGCCTTCGAGAACTGGGTGTCTATTTTGAGCAACATGGGCTCTTGGATGATGCCTTGTTACTGCTTGATAAGGCCTTGGAAGCTCGCCCAGGGGGGGAAGGGATTAAGAAAATTAAACGACGTATCGTACACAAGAAATCGGTCTTGGAGAAGATGAATGATCCTGATATTTCTGTACACTAATGCTCTCCCAGACGATGCAGTTACTAGCTTTATCTAAAGTAGCGGGCGATTTTTAATCATATAGTCGTTCGACATGAATTGTTTCTGTCATCTGTTACCTCTAATGGAAGAAAGTTTTGCCGACAATACCATTTCTGGAAGGATCACAGCTTCAGTCCTCCACTGCCAAAGCTCCTACCTTTCTTTCACTTCCCCTGCATATCCGCGTACCGCGTTACCTGAGAATCGATAGTGACCTTGAGCGTCTTAATAATGGGGAATGGCGCTCACTCTCCAGTACGCCCGCCTTTCTCTGGGAGGGGCCTCGACCGTTGCCAGGCTGGAACATGGTCGAGATAGACATGGAGCGCTCAGTCACGGGGGCTGCGGCGGTCATCACTTTTGAAACGGACGATCGAATTCATACGGTGGAGCTGCCGCTGAGAGCAGGCAAGATTACGCGTCGCATGCTGCGTGTCCCTCGTGGTGTGCGTCGTATTACGTTATGTCCCATCAATAGTCATGGCACGTTCCGTCTCAAACATTTCAGACTGGTATGGCTGACACCACGCTTTGCGAAAGACCGATTATTACAGCGATTATCCACTAATCATCGTGTTTGTAGAGGATTAGGGAAGAAAGAAATACTAATGTTACTCGATCATGAAGCTCACATACAGCGACTAACATGGAAAGAAATAGCGCTAGATTACTATGATTCGACATTTTTGCATTTCAATCCCTGCAATATAACTGATTACGCTAAGTGGATTGATGTGGTCGAGTCACTGGGGCAAGGCCTCGTGAATGCGAAGGTGGCCGACCGTATCGCGCCGGAGATTACCTCCGACATGGTGTTCAGCCTTGGGATGATCGTCAACGAAGATATCGACAGGGAAGCTTTCGGCGATAGCCTGCAAAGCCTGATCGCGCAGACTCATCCGCGGTGGCAGCTGGTGGTGTCTACCTCGGACAAGACTGTGAAGAAGCACGATTGGCTGGCTGCCTGCTGCGCGAGTGATGAGCGAATCACGTTGTTGGCAGAGCCCGAGCGAGCCACTGGACGCTTCACGGATCCGCTGACGGATATCAACAGTGCGGCAGTGGGGGATTGGGTCGGGTTGATGACGACGGGCGCGACCCTGTCTGCTGATACGCTGACGTGCTTTGCGTGGCTGGTGAAGGAAAAACCGCAGGCCGGTTTCCTGTATTGCGATGAAGACCGCATTGATGGCGACGGACATCGTCACTCACCGAACTTCAAGCCTGGCTGGAACCCGGATCTGCTGCTTTCCACACCTTATCTCGGGCATCTGGGGCTGTGGTCTCGTGAGCAGTGGCAAGCCTGTCGGGACTCTCTCGAGGTAGAGGATAACCTGATGGCCACGGCTACTGATCTCATCCATCAGTTGGCGCTGGAGATGATCGAGTCGACCCGTAAGAGCCACCAGTCCCTGATATGGCGCGTTTCTCAGGTACTGGTGCATGTTCCCGACGATCATCTTTCTTTGACAGTGACCGACCAAGGAAGCTGGGGGACACGGCATCTGGAGCGTGTGAGCGACTACCTTGCACGCCATGATGTCGCGGCTGTCGCTGAACCTGGCAAGGTGCTGTTAGAGGCCAATGGCGGGACCGGAGAGAACGTCCGCGTGAGATGGCAATTGCCGGAATCACAACCCTTGGTATCGTTGCTGGTCCCCACTCGGGACGGGATAGAGATTCTCAAGCCGTGTGTCGATGCCATCCTTGCACATACCGAGTATCGGCATTTCGAGCTGTTGATTCTCGACAATCAAAGCACTTGTCCGCAGACACATGGCTATATGCGCGAAGTTGCCGCACGTGATGAGCGCGTACGAGTACTGCACTGGGACGAGCCTTTCAATTATTCAGCGATCAACAATTTCGGTGCCCGCGAGGCACGTGGCGATATCATCGGGTTGGTCAACAATGACATCGAGCCAATGAACGGTGAATGGCTGACGGAAATGGTGTCGCAGGTCTGTCGTCCTGACATCGGCTGTGTCGGCGCCAAGCTTTATTATCCCAATGGCACGATTCAGCATGCTGGCGTGATCTTGGGTCTTGGAAGCATTGCCGGACATGCCCACCGCTTCTTCAACCGTGATGAAGATGGTTTTCAGGGACGACTGAAATCTACCCAGAATCTGTCCGCAGTTACCGCAGCCTGTCTGCTGTTGAGACGTTCGGTCTTTGATGAGGTCAACGGCCTCAATGAAGAAAAGCTCGCCGTGGCGTACAACGATGTAGACCTATGTCTCAAGGTGCGAGAAGCGGGATACCGAAATCTGTGGACGCCCTATGCAGAGCTGTATCATCACGAATCCATCTCGAGGGGGGCTGATGATACGCCGAAGAAGCGAGCACGCTGGCTCTCTGAATGTGAGTACATGCGCACTACCTGGGCTGAGCAGCTGGATAATGATCCGGCCTACAACCCCAACCTGACTCTCGTCCACGAAGACTTTTCGTTACGCTGAGCAGAGTGCCGTCCCGTCATGCCTGTAGCTGCCTATTGAACACCGTCTCGCAAGGAACGCCATGTCCCGCTCACGATTTCTGCTCAAGGCTCCCCTGTGGAGCCTTGCGCTATTCACTGGTGCCAAGTCTTTCATCGCCAATCCGCTGATCGGAAGTGAGCGTCTGAATCGTCGTGGACTGCATGTCTGGCGGGTGAGGGCAGCGTCTCGGGTCATGCGTTGGCGGATGGCCATGCTCAGCCGTGGTGTGCCTAGGGACGAGCGTGAGGCTTACCTGCGTGATGGCTACCTGCTCAAGCAGAACTTCCTGTCGCCAGAGCTGTTCGCGCGGCTCAGGGCAGAGCTTGAAACCGTGCATGATCACGGTCCCGGTGAGGTACGTGAGTGTTGTCAGGGGGATACTCGCACGCATCGCGTATTGCTGGACCCGGAGACCCTGAGCGAGCTGCCGGTGGCTCGGCAAGTGCTGGCTGACCCGCAGCTCAAGCGTCTGCTGCGTTTCTGCGCCGGCCATCGTCGCCTGCCCATCGTGCATCTCGAGAAGGTGTTCAATGGCGCCCGCGAGAGTGATGAGGCCGACCCGCAGAAGTCCCTGCACGTGGATACCTTCCAGCCGACCATGAAGTTCTGGCTTTACTTGGAGGAGGTGAGCGAGCGCAACGGGCCTTTCATGTTCGTGCCTCAGTCCACGCAGTTGAACAAGGGCCGACTGGATTGGGAATATCACATGAGCCTGACGGCTCGTGAGCATGCCAATCGCTATACCCAGCGAGGGT
This sequence comes from Cobetia amphilecti, assembly GCF_020217465.1. Taxonomy (GTDB): domain Bacteria; phylum Pseudomonadota; class Gammaproteobacteria; order Pseudomonadales; family Halomonadaceae; genus Cobetia; species Cobetia amphilecti. Next base: position 2,487,790 of record NZ_CP084115.1, on the reverse strand, counting down.
CCTTCCGGGTCGATGAAGGCGCACTGGCTCGCTTCGGTCTCAATGCGCCCACGCTGTTCAAGGTGCCTGCCAACACGCTGTTGATCGCGGATACTTTCGGCATGCACGGCCGTGGCCCTGCCGAGGCGGGCAGTTCGCGTCTGGCGCTGTGGGGAATGAGTCGCACGACACCCTTCCTGCCGTTGCCGGGGCTGGGCGGCGAATGGCTCAATCGCCTGCAGTATCGTGTGCTCAAGGCGGAGCGGGCGAGTGATGACAAGCTTGCCGCAGCGCGTGGTGTCGAGTCTTCCTGGCATGTCGTGACACGTGACTCCTCGCGTGCGCAGGACCCGTCCTGATGTCGGCTGAAGCTTCACCCTTGGCAGGTGTGCGGTGGGTCGTTCTCAGCGATGGTGCTCGACCCACCGAAGATATCTACTTTCTAGAGTCAGCCGCACCTGCTCTTCGCCAGCAGGGGGCCATCGTCGAGCGTTTCGATACACGCCGCTACCACCTGCCGACGGGATGGGCATTGCGGCGCCTGGCAGGCGCCAATCTGCTGATCGTACGGTCACTGGGCGAGCGCTGGGTGCGCCTCCTCGAACGTCATCGTGAGCGCTTCGGACGTATCGTCTATCTGATCGACGATGATCTTGGCGCCGTGACCCGTACCGATGGATTGCCTGCCGCCTATGTCGCGCGTCTGAGCGGTCTGGCGATGCGTCAGCCCGCACTGCTTGCGCTCGCGGATGAGGTAGTGGCCTGTTGTGAGGCGCTGGTGGCCCAGCTTGGGCGGGAGCATGCCAATGTCTCGCTGCTGACACCGCCAATGCTGACGCCAGAAACTGAGCTGGCCGATTTCACACCGTCTGACTGGACCATCGGCTACCACGGTACCCGTGCGCATCGCGATGACATCGCGCATCTGGCGCCAGCACTCACGCCAGTGATGGCCTCACATCCCCAGGCACGCCTCGAGATCATGATGGGGCGGCACGTGCCTGAATCATTTTGCGCTATCGCACGGCTGGAGACTCCGGAGGCTCTGCCGTGGAAGGCTTTCCAGCAGTACCAGGCAACACGCCGTATCCAGATCGGCCTGGCCCCCTTGCTCGAGACCCCCTTCAATCGCGGCAAGTCCTGGATCAAGTTCCTCGACATCACGGCGATGGGCGGCGTCGGCATCTACAGCCGCAGGGCACCTTATACCGACATCGTCGAACATGGTGTCGATGGTTTGCTTGTGGGGGATGATCCTGCTGATTGGCAGGCGGCGCTCGAGCAATTGCTGGCTGACCCAGTCGCCACGCAGACCATGGCAGAGCGGGCATTGCAGAAAGCCCGAGATATTGGCGCTGTAGAGGCGTGTACGATCTTCTGGCGTTCGCGCTGACTTGAGCGAGATGATCCCAACCCTCAAGGCCCGCAGCTTACCCTGCGGGCCTTGTCGTTTCTGGTCTTGGGGCCGTCCAATCGGGCACTGCCAGCGACGATCCAGCGCCCAACGCAGGTAACACGTTGATTACATCCGCTACACATCAGCAAAATTTGAGTGGTGTGATGCCCAGAAATCATTAAGCTCAAAGTAAGCGTCCCAGAGTCAGTGTGTTCTCTCGCTCGCGCTTGTTTGGCGGTGACGCCGAACGTGCCGGGACCATGAATGCCTCGAGTAAAGGAGACTGACATGACTGCCTTCCCGACTACTCCTCGATGGATCGTACTCAGTGATGAAGCCCTAGCGCTGGAAGATATCTACTTCTTCTTGCCAGCCATGGCCGCGCTGCGCAAGGAAGGCACACGTGTCGAGCGTTTTGAAACCCGCCGCTGGAAGTTCTCCCCCAAGCTTGCCCAGGCACGCCTCACAGGCGCCTGCCTGCTGATCGCGCGGAGCCTGGGGCGGGAATGGATCGAGATGCTGGAAGCACATCGTGAGCAGCTCGGTCGTATCTGTTACCTCGTCGATCATCTGTATTCGCCTGGGTCGTTGGCAGCGGAGGAGGGCAACTCTACCCCTGAAGCAGGCTCTGAGGCTGCCCAATTGCAGCAGCGACTGTTCACGCTGGCGGATGAAATCGTCGTGGTCAGCGAGCAGCTGGAGGCCGCTCTGGCGAGCCTGCACCCCAAAGTCAGCCTGCTGACGCCGCCACTGACTGGCAAGCTGCCGGATCTTCACCATCTCGAGCAGAGCGATTGGTGCATCGGCTTTCACGGCACTCTGTCACATCGTGACGATATCGTGGCGCTGGCCCCCGTGTTGCGCGATATCCAGACGCGGCATTCCGACAGTGAGGTGGAGCTGATGATGGGGCGCCATCTACCGCTGGCACTCAGCGACATTCCCCGCCTCAAGACGATGGAGGCCGTCAGCTGGGAGGGCTTCCAGGATTATTGCTCGCGGCGTCGGATTGCCATCGGCCTGGCGCCCTTGATGGAAAACTCTGACAACCGCGCCGCCTCCTGGCTGCGGTTTCTCGATATCACCCGCATGGGTGGGGTGGGCATCTATAGTCGTCGGGCGCCCTATGTCGAGTTGATCGAGGACGGCGTCGATGGCCTGTTGGTGGGGGATGACCCGGCAGAATGGACTGCCGCTCTCGAGCGCCTGCTGGGCGATCGTGATGCGACGCGTGCCATGGCGCACAATGCGCAACACAAGGCGCATGAAGTGGGCGATCCACTACGGGTGCTGGATTTCTGGCGCGCACGTTCCACGGTGGCGCGTGTCCGCTAGAGTCGTTCATGTGGCCTGCTTCAGATAGCCCTTACTAAAAGGCCCGAACGAGAGAGCCTGACCGCAAAGCCCGACCCAGTCACGGTTTGCTCAAGCGCCGCGCCCCTCAGGGGTTCGGCGCTTTGTTATGATCTTTACCTCCCTTGCGTTCTGAGTCATTTGCCCTGTTGAAAGGAGTGCTGCATGGCCACCCCCGAGTTACCCGATGACTTGCCAAGCGCGACGTCGCAATCATCTCAGAAGGATGTCGAGCTGGCGCACAGTCAGCGTCTCGCCAGTCCGGCGGTCGCCCGCAATCGTGACGTGATTCTCGATGTCCTGCGTGACGTGCTGGCACAGCGGCGTCAGGTGCTGGAACTGGCCAGTGGCAGCGGCGAGCATGCGGTGCATTTCGCCCACGGCTTGCCTCATATGGCGTGGCAGCCCAGCGATGCCAGCCCGCGAGCACTGGAATCCATCGCTGACTGGCGCGCCGAGGCCGCCTTGCCCAACCTCAAGGCGCCGATCACGCTGGATGTGCTGTCCGAGTGGCCGGAAGTGACCTGCGATGCGCTGGTGGCGATCAATCTGCTCCACATCTCGCCGTGGCGGGTCACGTCCGAGCTGACGTTGCAGGCTGGTCGCCGTCTCCCGAAGGATGGCGTGCTGTATCTCTACGGCCCCTACAAGCGGGAAGGTCAACACACGGCGCCGAGCAACGAAGCCTTTGACGTGCAGCTCAGAAGCCGCAATCCGCTATGGGGCGTGCGTGATCTGGAAGCGGTCATCGAGGAAGCGGAGCGCAACGGCCTGAACCTCGACAAGGTGATCGAGATGCCGGCGAACAATCTGAGTGTGGTCTTTCGCCGTTAGCTGGCGACGGTGCTCAGCGGGCCGTCAGAGGGGGTGAGTTCACCTCATGTGATCCTTTCACTACGACAATGCCCCGACCTGTCGCCAGGGCGGGGTATTGTCGTGTATTGGGGGGGGGAACGCGTCACCTAGGCAGTGCGCAAGCGCTTGATTTGCCGACCCACCTTCAATAAGGGCCGCTATTGTCTCTTGAGTCATGCCATGCGATTGAAGCCCGCCTGGAAGGGGAGGAGGCTCTCTTCAATGGCCTCCTCATCCAGCGCCTCCGGTGAGAAGTCTTCCCCCAGCATCTGAAGTAGCTCGTGTCCATGTGGATCCTGCTCGCCGGCGCTGGCGGCTTTCAGGGCAGAATACCCATGCACGCCACCGATATCCTCCGGGGGGCATGCCATGGCGCCATCCAGCCATCTTGGACAAGGGGATATTGCCTCCATCCCTGTTGCCTCGATGATGATGCGATGTTTCCAGTCATCGCCAAAATCATAGAGATAATGGAAGACATTTTCCTTGGCCCGCTTCACCAGGGTCTTCAGCTTGGCGTTTCGGGACATGGTAATGGAGCGTTCGCTGAAGTCGTCGGGTTCAGCGTAGTAGCGGCCGCCACACTCAAACTCGTAAAGGTGTCGCTCCTCCCACCCCATCACGTCCTGAATGAGTTCGTGTAGTCGGTGCAGATTGATCGTTTCTGGCACGACGACTCGACGCCAGACCAGGGGATCCGTGTCCACCAATTCAATACGTAGTTGTATGTCCGCCATTCGGCCTCCTCAAGTGACGTCGCTGGGCACGCGCGTACTGCGGGAGAATATCGAGGAGCTTGACGGGATTGTTCGTTTGCGCCGCAAATCGACTCCCTATCGCGATAATTCAGTGACGGTGGCTCATGCGTCAACCGACTCGTTGCCCTCATTCTCCTTCAGTATGCCCTCCATCATCAGAATAGAACGTTCATGCGGCGCTTGTGGGGTAGAACGATTGCCTTGTTCCACCTCAAAGGGGAGTAGTGCAGACACCAGTACCGCGGCGATCAACGAGAACAATAAATCGAAGTATTTCATGCGCAGACCCCTCTAGACGATGAGTGTGTCTACAGAGCCTATGCCGCCCAAGGCGTGATTGCCTTTCGGTAATCTCGATATGGGTTAGCGGAATATTTGATGACCGTGGCTGGCGCGTCGTCAGCGAACGTCGGGCTCTCGCTCGGTATCATTCCAGTCGATCACGTGGCTGATGATCTTCCAGCCAGCCTTGCGTGCCGCTTTCTCGGCATGAATGCGCGCTTCCATTCGCGAGATGCTGTCGGTCTGCACCGTGAAGGGTTCTTCCAATGCCAGTCGCTTCTGCTTGACGCCAAGCGTCACCCTCAGCCCTTTGAGGGGGGTGGTGGTCTCTCGGGCGCGTGGGGCTTCAGGACGCGCGCGAGGGGGGGTGTCACGGGAGGTGGAGCTGGCGGTTCTGTTGGTAGTGCGCACGAACTTGTCGAGTTCGCGTTTCATGTTTTCTTCGAATTGCTCGACTGATATGTCACTCATCTGGATAACCCCGTTTGATCAAAGGAATTCACATCTGAAGCAGCAGGGAATCAACACACATAGGTGGTGATGACTTGCGAGATTTCGGTGAGCCGTGTCTTGCCGGTAAATTCAAATTTCACCGTACCGAGTGCCGAGAAGTAGATCGTGAGCTCTGAATCAAGATCAAAGGTGCCGGAAGTTTCGATGGAATAGGTTTCGATCTTCTTGTAAGGGAGAGTGGTGAAATCTTTCTTGCTGCCTGTCAATCCTTGAACATTGACAGCAATAATACGCTTGTTGGTAAACACGACTCCATCACGCATTGATTTATAAGCTGAAATGATTTCTTCGCCATCAATCAGCAGGTCACTGACGCGTTCGGCATATTCATCGTTCTGTTTGAGTTTAAAAAAGCCTTTATTATTGAAATCTATCATTGTGTTACCTTGTGATTCGAAGTGCTGCCATCTGGAGATACTTCGATAGCGCATGAGAAGGGGTCTTCCCTTGGCCTCTGGCGGGACATGCGGCTTTAACCAGTATCACGACTAGAATAATCCATCTCGCGCCAACGGAGTAGCCCCGTGCCCTGACACTAGAGCTCTGGCGCTTTCGAGTGTGCTGCAGGAATGGAGAACATGGGAACGTACACCGGCCTCGCTGCTCAGTGTGAAGCTTGCTGACCGATCTCGGGAGGCCAGCGCCCTTATTCAGATGGCCAGACCTCTTCGAGACTTTGCAGGGCGGCTTCGACACAGGGGTCATGTTGCTTGTCGTGACGCCAGACCACACTCAAAGCGCAGGGCAGGCGGGTATCCGGCACGATATTGAGGCCTCGTTCCTGACGCTCGGCCAGCGCCAATACATCGCGAGCCAGTGTCAGTCCGACGCCGGCACGTACCAGGTCCAGCATGCAGACTTCCTGGTCCACCTGTGCCACGCGGTGAGGGGTGCACTGACTGTCGCGCATGGCATGCGCCAGCAGACGTGAGTGGACGGAATTCTCAGGCGTCACGATCCACGGCAGGGCGGCCAGGGAAGGCCAGTCAGTCTCCGTCAGGCGCGCTGACCAGCCGGTGGGGGCGAGAATGAAATAGTCGAAGAATGCCAGCTCACGATAACAGAGGGAGTCATCGCGTGGGCCTTCTCCGGGGGGAGCGAGGTAGAAGCCGATTTCCAGCTCATTCTGGCGCAACGCCTTGAGGACGCAGCCGCTCATGCCGTGGTGGAGTTCCGTTTCCAGATTGGGTGCCCGCTCCAGTAGATGGCGAAGCAAGCTGCCCAGACGGATGAATTCCGGGTCGACGATGGTGCCGATGCGCAGCTTGCCGCGCACCGTGCTGTGCAGTGCCGCGGCGGCCTGCTCGAAGCCACGCGCGCTTGCCAAGGTCTTCTCGGCACTGGGCAGCAAGGCCTGGCCATCAGCCGTCAACAACAGGCCATGGGGGTGACGCTCGAACAGGCTCAATCCCAGGCCTTCCTGCAATTGCTTGAGCTTGAGGCTGATCGCGGGCTGGGTGAGGTGCAACGCCTGCGCCGCTCGCGACACGCTACCGGTGCGCGCCACGGTGACAAAGGCATTGAGTCGGGACAGATCCTGCATCAGTGGCATCCATGTGTTTAGCATTTTCTGGCCGGCGAGACGTGTGCTGATGGCCCTGCATCACGCATTGTGGCCTGAATGCCTTCTCTGCCACCTATTAGCCATTGGTCGCGGTAAGCCGTGTTCACCCGGGACAGGCTTCGTGATCGAATCACCTGCCGCTGTCGGAACTCCTTCCTTATTTTTTGTTGTAACCTATTGATTATAATCGATTAATTATTGCTCTCGCTCTCGAGGGGAGTGGAGCAGTTTTCGATCGAAATCGGATATCAGCGATCGTTATATCTCATCCAAGAATTACTCAATTGCACCCTGCGCGTGGCGGCGTAATTTCATGAACACCTGCTGATGGCATGTCCTCGTTCGACATTGACCAAGCGAAGGACCTTCAGCGCCAGACATGTGCATTACACAGGCTTATTCCTATAAAACACCGCCAGCGGAGATCAGCACCATGACGACAGCAACCAACGCCATTCACCATTTCATCAACGGCCAGGTGACCCGAGGCGATTCCAGCGCCACTCAGGATGTCTTCAATCCGGCCACCGGCAAGGTGACCGGTCAGGTCGCGCTGGCACGCAACAGTGATGTCGATGCCGCCGTGGCTGCTGCCGACGCCGCTTTCCCGGCCTGGGCTGACACGCCGCCGATTCGTCGTGCCCGGGTGATGTTCAAGTTCCTCGCGCTGCTCAACGAGCACAAGGACGAACTGGCGGAAGCGATCACCCGCGAGCACGGCAAGGTGTTCACTGACGCCCAGGGCGAAGTGGCACGTGGCATCGATATCGTCGAATTTGCCTGCGGTATCCCGCAGCTGCTCAAGGGTGACTTCACCGATCAGGTCAGCACTGGCATCGACAACTGGACCATGCGCCAGCCGCTGGGCGTCGTCGCCGGCATCACGCCGTTCAACTTCCCAGTAATGGTGCCGATGTGGATGTTCCCGGTCGCCATTGCGGCAGGCAACAGTTTCGTGCTCAAGCCGAGCCCGCTGGATCCTAGTGCCTCGCTGATGATGGCGGACCTGCTCAAGCAGGCGGGCCTGCCGGATGGCGTCTTCAACGTGGTGCAGGGTGACAAGGATTCCGTCGAGGCGCTGATCGATCACCCCAAGGTGCGCGCCCTGTCTTTCGTGGGCTCAACCCCGATCGCCAATCTGATCTATGAACGTGGCGCACGTCATGGCAAGCGCATCCAGGCACTGGGTGGCGCCAAGAACCACATGGTGGTGATGCCGGATGCCAATCTCGACAAGGCAGTGGATGCCCTGATCGGCGCGGCCTACGGCTCCGCCGGTGAGCGCTGCATGGCCATCAGCGTGGCGGTGATGGTGGGCGATGTGGCTGACACCCTGGTGCCGCGTCTGGCCGAGCGTGCCCGCGAGCTCAAAATCAAGGACGGCATGAACCTGGACGCCGAAATGGGCCCGATCGTCACCCGTCAGGCGCATGAGCGTATCTGCGGTTACATCGACAAGGGCGTCGCGGAAGGGGCCGAGATGGTCGTCGACGGGCGTGAGTTCACCGGCAACGACATCGGCGGCGACAGCACTGAAGGCTTCTGGATGGGCGGTACGCTGTTCGATCACGTCACGCCGGACATGACTATCTATAAGGAAGAGATCTTCGGCCCGGTCCTGGCCTGTGTCCGCGTGCCGGACGTCGCGACCGCCATCCAGCTGATCAATGATCATGAATTCGGCAACGGCGTGAGCTGTTTCACCGAGAGCGGCAGTGTCGCGCGTGAATTCGGGCGCCGCATTCAGGTCGGCATGGTCGGCATCAACGTGCCGATTCCGGTCCCGATGGCCTGGCACGGTTTCGGTGGCTGGAAGAGCTCCCTGTTCGGGGATACCCACGCCTACGGTGAAGAAGGGGTGCGTTTCTATACCAAGCAGAAGTCCATCATGCAGCGCTGGTCGGATTCCATCGATGCCGGTGCCGAATTCGCCATGCCGACGGCCAAGTAAGTCGCTCGCGACTGCCATCTGCAGTGTCGCCATGCATTAGTCATCTGCATTCTGGTTATCTACCAGCATACGCCAGCTGTCTGGAGAGGGACTCGCCATGTCAGACAACAAGAACAACCCGCATCGATCCCCGGAGGGCGAGCAGGACGCTCGCCCCGCCAAACCGGGCGACGATCTCTCTGAATTCGATTATATCATCGTGGGCGCCGGTTCCGCCGGCTGCCTGATGGCCAATCGCCTCAGCGCCAACCCTAACCACCGCGTGTTGCTGGTCGAGGCGGGGGGGCGTGATAACTACCACTGGATTCACATTCCGGTGGGCTATCTGTACTGCATCAACAACCCGCGCACCGACTGGATGTTCCGCACCGAGCCGGACAAGGGACTCAACGGCCGTTCGCTGATCTATCCGCGCGGCAAGACGCTGGGCGGCTGTTCCAGCATCAACGGCATGATCTACATGCGCGGCCAGGCGCGGGATTACGATCACTGGGCCGAGGTGTCCGGCGATGACGAGTGGCGTTGGGAGCAGTGTCTTGCTGATTTCATGCGTCACGAGGATCACGCGCTACTGGATGACGGCGCCAGCAGTGACCCTGAGCAGCGTGATTTCCATGGCCACGGTGGGGAATGGCGCGTCGAGCGTCAGCGCCTCAACTGGGAAGTGCTGGATGACTTCGCCAGTGCGGCCGAGCAGGCCGGCATTCCGCGCACCAAGGACTTCAACCGTGGCAGCAATGAAGGGGTGGCCTATTTCGAGGTCAACCAGCGTGCGGGCTGGCGCTGGAACACGGCCAAGGCCTTCCTGCGCCCGGCGCTCAAGCGCAGCAACCTGACGCTGTGGCACTCCACCCAGGTCAATCGTCTGCTGTTTGCGGACGGCGAGCAGGGCATGGGGGCTGAAACAGGGGCGGCGAAAGAAGCGACTGATCTGCGCTGCACGGGGCTGCAGGTCGTGCGTGACGGCAAGGTCATCAACCTCTCGGCGAAGCGTGAGGTCGTGCTGTGTGCTGGCGCCATCGGCTCGCCACACCTGCTGCAGGTCTCGGGCGTCGGGCCCAGGGCATTGCTGGAGGAGCATGGCGTCGAGGTGGTGAAGGACCTGCCCGGCGTCGGCGAGAACCTGCAGGATCACCTGCAGATCCGCTCGGTCTACAAGGTCACCAATGCCAAGACCCTGAACGCCATGGCCAGCACCTTGCTGGGCAAGATGGGCATCGGCATGCAGTACCTGTTCAAGCGTTCCGGGCCGATGAGCATGGCGCCGTCGCAGCTGGGGGCCTTCACGCGCAGCAGCGATGACTACGCCCATCCCAATATCCAGTACCACGTCCAGCCGCTGAGCCTCGAGGCCTTCGGGCAGCCGTTGCATCCCTTCCCGGCGATCACTGCGAGTGTCTGCAATCTCAACCCCACCAGCCGTGGCACGGTGCGTCTGCAGAGCGCCGACCCGCGTCAGGCCCCGGCCATCGCGCCCAACTACCTGAGCACGGAAGAAGACCGCAAGGTCGCGGCCGATTCCTTGCGGGTCACGCGGCGCATCGCCTCCCAGCCTGCCTTTGCGCGTTACAAGCCTGAGGAGATCAAGCCGGGGGTCGAGTACCAGACTGATGAAGAGCTCGCCAGGCTAGCCGGCGATATAGGCACCACCATCTTCCATCCGGTGGGCACCACGCGCATGGGGCGCGCGGACGACCCGATGGCGGTGGTTGACAGCCGTCTGCGTGTGCGCGGTATCCAGGGATTGCGGGTGGCGGATGCCGGCATCATGCCGACCATCGTCAGCGGCAATACCAACTCGCCGACCCTGATGATCGCGGAAAAAGCCGCGGGATGGATCCTGAACGCACAGTAATACGCCACGACTTTGGGAGTTGACCGATGGCCATCTCGACGCAGACGGAACTCAAGAAGGGGCCTCTGGACGGGATCACCGTGCTGGATTTCTCACGGGTACTCGCCGGGCCTTATTGCACCATGGTGCTGGCTGACCTGGGCGCACGTGTCATCAAGGTGGAGAAGATCGGGACCGGAGACGATACCCGCGAATTCGGTCCCTTCGTGGAGGGAGAAAGCGCCTATTTCAGCTGCTTCAACCGCAACAAGGAAAGCATCGTGCTGGACATCAAGTCGCCTCGTGACCGCGAGCTGCTTGAGCGCCTGCTGGATGAGGCGGATGTGCTGGTGGAGAACTTCCGTCCCGGGGTGATGGACCGCCTGGGCTATGGCCCTGAGCGCCTGGCCAGAACGCATCCTCACCTGATCTATTCCTCGATCTCGGGCTTCGGGCACACCGGCCCCTTCAGCGAACTGCCCGGCTACGACATGGTCGTGCAGGCCATGGGCGGCATCATGAGCCTGACCGGCTGGCCTGATGGAGAGCCCGCCCGCGTGGGGACCAGCTTTGGCGACCTGAGCGCGGCGCTGTTTGCGGCGGTGGGCATTCTCGCATCGCTCTATAGCCGCACCCGGGATGCCCAGGGCACGCGGGTGGATATCGGCATGCTCGACTGCCAGGCGGCGCTGATGGAAACGGCGCTGGCGCGCTTCGATATCGAAGGCAAGGTGCCGCATCGCACCGGCGATTGCCATCCTTCGCTGGCGCCGTTTGAAAGCTTCAATGCGCAGGATGGCAAGCTCGTCATCGCGGCCGGCAACGACACCTTGTTCCTGTTGATGGCCGATGCCATCGGTGCGGCGCGGTTGGCCTTCGATCCGCGTTTTCTCAGCAACGACATGCGCTGCAGGAATCGTCCGGAACTGGTGATCGAGATGGAAAAAATCCTGGTGCAGCAGCCGGTTCAGCATTGGGTGGATCTGCTCAATGAGGAGGGCGTGCCGTGCTCGCCGATCAATACCATCGACAAGCTGTTCGATCACCCGCAACTGAAGGCCCGCAATATGATCGTTCAGGTCCAGGGCAAGGCCGGCAAGCCATTCAGGACGGCGGGTAATCCGATCAAGCTCACGGGGCGTCGGGACATCGACAGTCAGGTGCCCTGCAGTGCGCCGAGCCTTGGCCAGCATCGCGAGGCGATTCTGGACGAGTTGATGACACGCCATGGTGCCTATCATCTGCCCGAATCTGACCGCCAGAAGCACGGCGGAAAGATCGCCGAGAATGGCAGCGAACAGAGCGGTGAACAGAGCAGCGAGAATGGCAGCGCACACAAGGCCCGTCCGGCTCGCAAGTCATCAAGTACTGCCGCGAAAACGCGCGGCGCAGCGCCAGACGCCTCGTCATCCAGTGACGCGTCATCGTCCAGTACCGCAACGTTCTGCGATGCGCAGTAAGTAAGCGGCTAGGCCGAATTTACGCAGAAGTTACGCCAGGGCTCACGCCAGAACTCACGCCAGAGTGACGCCACCCGACATCGGGAGACAAGAATGAACAAGATGGTGAAATCGCAACCCCAGGCCAAACAGTCGGCGTCTGACGCGCCGGAGCCGGAAAATCTCGAGATGATCGTCGTCGAGCGCCGCGAGCGCGTCGGGTTGATCATCCTCAATCGCCCGAAAAGTCTGAATGCGCTCAACCGCCAATTGGCCGAGGAGACGCTTGCGGTCCTCCGCGAGCTGGACGCGGACCCTGGCATCGGCGCCATGGTCATCACCGGCAATCCCCGCGCCTTTGCCGCCGGTGCGGACATCGAGGAAATGGCCGAGAAGTCTTTCACTGATTTCTACATGGATGACTTTCTCTCGCCCTGGGACGAGGTGCGCAGGATTTCCAAGCCGATCATCGCCGCCGTCAGTGGTTTTGCCCTCGGTGGCGGCTGTGAACTGGCCCTGCTGTGCGACTTCATCATCGCCTCGGAAGACGCCCAATTTGGCCAGCCGGAAATCAAGTTGGGCATCCTGCCGGGGATCGGCGGATCACAGCGTCTGGCCCGTTCGGTCGGCAAGGCGATGACGATGGATATGGTCTTGACCGGCCGCAACATCGGCGCTCAGGAGGCCAAAGAAATTGGCCTGGTGGCGCGGATTGTGCCCAAGGATGAGCTGATGCAGAACGCGCTCGAGGCCGCGCATACCATCGCGGGCTATAACACGCCGGCGGTCAAGATGGCCAAGTCAGCCGTCAACACGGCATTCGAGACCCCGCTCTATGAAGGGCTACGTCAAGAGCGTCTGCTCTTTCAGGCCGCCTTCGCGACTGAAGGGCAGAAGGAGGGCATGAGCGCCTTCGTTGCCAAGCGTGCGCCGGTCTTCCGTCATCGCTAGGCCCCGGGGTCTGGCAAATTCGATGTTCATTCACCGCACCCCTTTCCCGGGTGCCAGCGGAGGCAATGATGCCCTTTGTCACGATCAATGTTCTGAAAGGCAAGTCTGACGCTTATCGCAAGGCGATTGCCGATGAGGTCAATGCAGCCGTCATCGAAACCCTGGATTTTCCGGCAGATGATCGCTACCAGGTGATCCATGAATGTGCCGACCAGGACCTAGAATTCCAGTCACGCGATCAGGACCGCGTGATGATGCATCTGGTGATGCGCAGCGGAAAGCCGGACCAGGCCAAGAAGGCGTTCTACGCCAGAGTGGTCGAGGCGCTGGGCAGAAACCCAGGGATTGCCCCCGGCAACGTCCTGATCACGATCTCGGAGAATCACGATATCGATTGGTCCTTCGAGGATGGCATTGCGCAATTCTGTCCCGATTGAGCGGGACTGACGAGTCTCGGCCTCGTTTGTGCCGTGTCTGCCAAGTGACGGCAATCGATGTGACGCGTCAGAGATTTCGGCTTTAGACAGCCAGACCCTTTCAACAACATGCGTTGAGTGGTCCGCCAGCGATACGCCAATCGCGGTGGACCTCGCCTAAACACCGAACCGCATAACCACAATAACGGTGATCAACATGAGCAGTTCTGCGCCCAAGACGGCTTCCGGCAGCGGGAGCCCGACACGCGAGCCCCGCGCCTCCCACAAGGCCCACGACGAGATCGACTGGCGGGTTTTCCTGCCCTCGGTGCTCGTCATCGCCGGCCTCATCATCCCCATCATCCTGTTTCCCGAGTCCGGTGAGGCGGCCGTCAATGCCGCCTTCGCCTTCGCGACCGGCAATTTCGGCTGGCTTTACCTGCTGGCGGGCTTCTCCGTCGTCGTGTTCCTGATCGGTCTGGCGTTCAGCCGCTACGGCAACGTCCGTCTGGGCGGCCCACAGGACACGCCGGAGTTCTCGTATTTCAGCTGGGTCGCGATGATCTTTGCCGGCGGCATCGGTATCGCCATCGTCAACTGGGCGTGGGTCGAGCCGATCTACTATTTCACCGGCCCGCCATTTGACGTCAAGGCCGGTAGCGATGCGGCAGCCGAGTGGGCGCTGGCCTATGGCCAGTTTCACTGGGGGCTGACGCCCTGGGCGTTCTATTGCCTGCCGGCGATTCCCATCGCCTATTCCATGTATGTGCGCAACCGCCCGGGCGTGCGTCTGTCCGTGGCCTCCAGCGGCGTGCTCGGCAAGCGTGCCGACGGCTGGTGGGGCGTGTTGCTGGATGCCGTGGTGGTGTTCGGCATCGTCGGCGGTGTCGGCACCTCGCTGGGGCTGGCGGTGCCGCTGGTATCACGACTGCTTGGCGATCTGCTGGGCATCGAGCCGTCCTTTGCGCTCAATCTGGGAGTGCTGCTGATCTGGACGGCGATCTTCTCCGCCAGTGTGTGGTTCGGGCTGGCCAAGGGCATCAAGATTCTCTCCGACATCAACGTGATTCTGGCCATCGCCTTGCTGGCCTTCACCTTCATCGCCGGGCCGTCGTTGTTCATGGTGGAAGGCTGGGTCAACAGTCTCGGCACCATGCTGTCGAGCTTCGTGACCATGAGCCTGTGGACCGACCCGGTGGGCGATTCGACCTTCTGGAAGGATTGGACCGTCTTCTACTGGGCCTGGTGGATCGCCTACGCGCCGATGATGGGGCTGTTCGTCGCCCGTATCTCGCGGGGACGCACCATTCGTGAGCTGATCATCGCCGAGCTGGTGTTCGGCTCGTTGGGCTGCTGGGTGTTCTTCGCGGTCTGGGGCGGCTATGCGCTGGACCTGCAGGTGAGTGGCACCCTGGATGTCGCGGCTGCGCTCAGCGACGGTGGTATCCCCGGCGCCGTGTCCGCGATTCTCGCCACGCTGCCGTTCTCCGAGCTGATCACCGCAAGCTTCATCCTGCTGTGCTTCATCTTCCTCGCCACCACCCTGGACAGCTCGGCCTATGTGCTGGCGTCGGTGACCACCCGTGAACTCTCCGGGTATCAGGAGCCCAAGCGCAGCGTGCGCCTGATCTGGGCCTTCCTGATCGCCGGTGTCGGGGTGGCATTGATCCAGCTGGGCGGCCTTAAGGCGGTGCAGACTTCCACCATCGTGGTCGCGCTGCCGATGATCCCGGTGCTGTTCATCCTGACCTGGTCGCTGGTGCGCTGGTTGCGACAGGACTTCGCGCGCAAGGTGCTCGAACCGCATCTGGTGCTGGAGACCCCCAGCCCGCGCGATGACGCCAAGCCTCGCTGAGTGCACTTTTTCCTGTCTCTATCAACACATGACGCTCACCGGGGCTGACGCAACCCGCATGCCCCCCGGACAGAAGGACCGCACCGATGACAACCCACTCCGAAACCCGCCTGCCGCTGACTGACGTCAAGGTCATCGATTTCGGTCAATACATGGCGGGCCCGGCCGTCGCCATGATCCTCGCCGACCTGGGCGCCACCGTGGTTCACGTCGACCCGCCCGGCGGGCCGATGTGGCAGTCGCCGGCCAACGCCACGCTCAATCGCAACAAGCTGATCGTCTCGCTGGACCTCAAGTCAGAGGAGGGCGTCGAGCAGGCGCTGGCGCTGATCGAGGAGGCCGATATCGTGATCGAGAGCTTCCGCCCCGGGGTCATGAAGCGGCTGGGCATTGACTTTCAAGCCCTGCGCGAGGAGCGCAATGAGCTGATCACGCTGTCGATTCCCGGCTTTGCCTCCAATGACACCCTGCGCCGCGACTGGCGCGCCTTCGAGAGCGTGATCGCCGCCAATTCCGGCGTCTTCACCGACATGGGCCTCAACCGGGTGCTGATGGGCATCAACCCGTCCTTCTCGCCGCTGCCGCTGGGCTCGGCCTACGGCACCATGCTGGCGGCTTCCTCGGTGGTGCTGGCGCTGCAGGCCCGCGAGCGGACCGGCATGGGCGACGAGATCGAGGTGCCGCTGGTCTGCGCGCTGATGGAGGGGCTCTGCTACAACTCGATCAAGATCGAGGGCCTGCCGGATCGCTACAAGACCCAGCGCGAGAAGGAGATCGAACGTCGGCGTATCGAAGGCCAGCCGATGAATCTCGACTACGACGAGCTGCAGGAGCTGCTCGATCCCTTCTATCGCAGCTATAAGTGCAAGGATGGCCGCATGTTCTATGTGGTCTGTCCGAGTCATCGCGAGCACGCCAAGCGCTGCCTGAAGGTACTGGGCCTCTACGATGAGCTGGTCGCCGAAGGCATGAGCGAGGAGCCGGATACCTATCGCCCGAGCGGCGAATGGCAATCCGACATGTCGCTGGGTGTCTATCCGTTGCCCAAGTCCTGGGCGGACCATATCGCGGCGCGCATGAAGGAGGTCTTCCTCACGCGCACCTCCAAGGAATGGGAGAAGATCTTCGGCAAGGGCAAGTTCCCCGGCGCGCCGCAGCGCTGGCTGCAGGAGTGGATCCACGATGACCACGCCGAGACGGCGGGCCTGATGGTCGAGGTCGAGGACCCGGAATTCGGGCTGATGATCCAGCCCGGCCCGATGGTGTGGATGGCCGACAGCGGCCAGGAAATGCTGACGCCCAGGCCGCGGCGCTGGGTGAGCGTCACCCATGCGCTGTCGGTACTGACCCGCATCGAGACCAAGCTTCCACGGGTGCGGGCACGCAATGCCCGCGATGGCTGGCTGGAAGGCGTCAAGATTCTGGATCTGTGCAACGTGATCGCCGGGCCGCACTCGGTAGCCTATCTGGCGCGCTTCGGTGCCGAGGTCATCAAGGTCGATCCGGCCAAGCCGTTCTATGACTGCTGGAATACCGTCATCTTCGGCCTGTCGCACATGCGCTCCAAGCGCTCGCTGCTGACCGACGTCAGACAGCCCAGCGGGCGCGCCATCCTGGATGAGCTGATTCGTCAGAGTGACGTGGTGGTCTGGAATGCCACCGACCGACAGGTGGCCTCCATGGGGCTGAGCGAGGAGGCCATGCGCGAGCTCAATCCGGACGCCGTCTTCTGCCAGCTGGACTGCTTCAGTGGTGTGCTGCCCGGGCCGCGCACCAACTACCTCGGCTATGACGATCTGGTGCAGGCCACCACCGGCATCATGCTGCGCTTCGGCGGCAGCATGGATACCCCCGAAGAGCATGCCCACGTCGGCACCATCGATGTCATGTGCGGCTTTGGCGCGTCGCTGGGGATTGCCACCGCGCTGTATCGCAAGCTCAAGACCGGTCGCACCTCGCGCATCAAGACCTCGCTGTCAGCGCTGAGCGGTCTGGCCCAGTTGCCGTTCTGCTATGACTATGAGCGCCGTGGCCTGTTCGACGAGCCGTCCGGTCGTGAGGCGACCGGCTACGATGATCTGGCGCGTTTCTATTCGGCCTCCGATGGCATCCTGCTGGTCAGTGTCTATGAGTCGGAGCTGGAGAAATTCCGCAAGGTCGAGGGGCTGGAAGAATTGCCGGAAATCCCGCGTGAGGAGCGTGCTGCCTATCTGGCACCGCGTTTCATCAGCGCGCGAGCCAATGACTGGGTCGAGCGACTGCAGGCGGCGGATATCGCGGCGGCCGTGTGCGAGAACCTGGAAACATTGCGCTCCTACAACGCCCACCCGGCTGGCGAGCGGACCGGGATTGATGCCGGCAGCTATTCGTTCTCGGTCTACTCGGACCACCCCAGCGGTCACGAGATCACTCAGCTTGATCCCTATGCCATCCGTCCGCGGCGAGGACGCATCTACCCGCTGTCGCCGGCCGAGAAATACGGCGCTTCGACTCGCTCGGTACTCAAGGACCTTGATCACAGCGACGAAGAGATCGACCAGTTGATCGAGGAGGGCGTGGTGTCCGAAAGCTGGAGTGAGGAGTATCTGCCGAGCTGAACCCGCCCTGCGGTACTTGTTCACCGAGGGCCACCGGCTAAAGGCAGTCGATAGCGCCCTGGACGTTCAAACGCCCCATCTCGTGATCCATGAGGTGGGGCGTTTTCGTGACCCATCACGTCAGCCAGTGCTGATCGCTCAAGGCCGGCTTGTTTGACTCTGAGCTGGCAGGGAGCAGCTTCCGACGCATGAGAAGTGCTCAAGCGCTGAGCCTCTTGTGAGACGAAGTGAACGTTGGTGATGCTGCTCATGATAGTGGCGCATCGGCTGACGAGACCCCCGCGATGCAAAGGCGGAAAGACTGCCGCGTCAGGTGCTGGCTTTTGCGTGACAGTCGCCGTTCATGGACGCTTGAGACCCACAGGCCGCTTGCATCTACATGTCGGCGGCCTGTTCGCGTCTGGCGGAAATCTGGTTGAGGAGGACGCGAAGAAGGCACGAGGAGAGCGCGAGGAGGGGGAGCGCGCAGCGCGATGGTGATGAATGATATTCATGTTCTAATGAGAAAATACCGTGTCGCGATTCATGATCCCCGCGGTTGCCGGGAAAGTATAATGCGCGTGGAATAAAAATATGTATAATACTGCGCTCTTTTCATTACGAAAAATTATTGAATGTAGCGAACTGCCCGAGCAAGAGCGACGTCTCGCCCCTCTTGCTCGGGCTTTCTCACTAAGGTGGTAGTCGTGCAAGAAGCAGTTCCCCCCGCCAGTGATGGCGATCATCTGGACCCGCGTGTCTTCATCCCCGCCGTATTGGTCATCCTGGCCTTCATCGGCCCGGTCATTCTGTTCCCGGAGGCCAGCACCGCGCTGATCAATGCCGCTTTCTCCTTCGCCACCGGCAAGTTCGGCTGGCTGTATCTGGTGGCCGGCCTGAGCGTCGTCGGTTTCCTCATCTGGCTGGCCTTCAGCCGCTACGGCAACGTCCGCTTGGGCGGGGCAGAGGACACGCCCGATTTCTCCTACTTCAGCTGGGTGGCGATGATCTTCACCTGCGGGATGGGGATCGCGATCGTCAACTGGGCGTGGGTCGAGCCGATCTACTACTACACCTCGCCGGCCTATCACGTGGCGGCCAAGAGCCGTGAGGCCGCGGAGTGGGCGCTGGCCTTCGGTCAATTCCACTGGGGGCTGACGCCGTGGGCCTTCTATTGCCTGCCGGGCCTGCCGATCGCCTACTCCATGTACGTCAAGAAGCGTGATGGGGTGCGTCTGTCCGTCGCCTCGCGCGGCGTGCTGGGCCGTCATGCGGATGGCGCCTGGGGTGTGCTGCTGGATTCCATCGTCGTATTCGGGATCGTCGGCGGCGTCGGCACCTCGCTGGGGCTGGCGGTACCGCTGGTCTCGCAGCTGGTCAGCGGCATCCTCGGCATGGAAGCCAACTTCGGGCTGGAAGTCGCGGTGTTGTGCATCTGGACGGCGATGTTCTCCGCCAGTGTCTGGTTCGGCCTCGCCAAGGGCATCAAGATTCTCTCCGACGTCAACGTGATCCTGGCGATCTTCCTGCTGGCCTTCACCTTCATCGTCGGTGACTCGCAATTCATGGTCGAAGGCTTCGTCAACAGCCTCGGCAAGACCCTGGGCA
The DNA here is from genome assembly GCF_020217465.1 of Cobetia amphilecti. Taxonomy (GTDB): domain Bacteria; phylum Pseudomonadota; class Gammaproteobacteria; order Pseudomonadales; family Halomonadaceae; genus Cobetia; species Cobetia amphilecti. The sequence goes on along the minus strand of NZ_CP084115.1, from coordinate 2,468,460 downwards.
ACTTCATCCCGATGAGTCTGTGGACCGACCCCGCGGGGGATTCCACCTTCTGGAAGGACTGGACCGTCTTCTACTGGGCCTGGTGGATCGCCTACGCGCCGATGGTAGGCCTGTTCGTGGCGCGCATCTCGCGCGGCCGTACCATCCGTGAGCTGATCATCGCGGAGCTGGTGTTCGGCTCGCTGGGCACCTGGGTGTTCTTCGCGGTGTGGGGCGGTTACGCGCTGGACCTGCAGATCAGCGGCGCGCTGGACATCAAGGCGCTGTTGGACAGTGGCGGTATTCCGCTGGCGGTGGAAGGCATTCTGCAGACCCTGCCGTATGCCAAGCTGGTCACGGTGGCCTTCATCCTGCTGTGCTTCATCTTTCTGGCGACCACGCTGGACAGCTCGGCCTACGTGCTGGCCTCGGTGACCTCACGCAAGCTCTCCGGGTATCAGGAGCCCAAGCGTTCGTTCCGCTTGATCTGGGCCTTCCTGATCGCGGCCGTCGGCGTTGCGCTGATCCAGTTGGGTGGCCTGCAGACGGTGCAGACCTCGACCATCGTGGTGGCGCTGCCGATGATCCCTGTGATGCTGATTCTGGCGCTCTCGATGCTGCGCTGGCTCAAGAATGACTTCCCCAAGGAAGAGCTAAATCCGGTACTGGTCATCGATGACATGCCGGCCTTCCAGCGCAAGCCGAAGAAGACGAATCGCCAGGCGTAACCGCGCCTTGTGCTGAAAGAGACGGCGCAAGACCTAACGACAAGGGCCCCTCGAGTGAGGGGCCCTTGTCGTTTCTGGTATATGGAGCCGCCTGACAAGGCGCAGTTTGCCCATGCCCGGCTCTTCGCTCGGTCATTTCTGGCAGGGACGATCAAGTCCTATAGCGCTTGGTGAGAGGCGCGCAATAGTAGGCTCTCAAGCAGACGGTCTGCAGAGGGTTACAAGGCAGAAAGAGGGGGAGTGGGCGAATGGTGGGCCTCCATCCGTTCGTATTCGAGATGGGCGGCAGGCAGCATCGAGTATCTTTAGACGCCCGGATTGGATGACAGGACGCAACAATCCTGGCCTGGGCGTCTGTCCCTCAGGCCTTGGATACGCGTCTCCCGCTCGGCGATTGATGAGGGAGGAGATTGCATCTGACCTGAAAACCGCATCAGCGCGACGCCTATATACATGAACATGCAGCAAGTCCTGGCAGCCGTGCCGGACGACATCTCGGGTTCCTCGCTGGCGGGATGAATCAACTGGTGCTGGTATTGCAACGCGTTAGATTTTTGCTATTTCACGGTTAGTTATTATTTATTTTTGCTATGGGAGATTCTCGCCAATACTCCTCGCCCCGTTACTCCCTGATTTAACGAGGATTTTGCGAGATGCTGAACGTACGTTTCCCCATGAAGACCCTGACGGCCGTGATGGCGCTGGGCCTTTCTGCCAGCAGTCTGGCGCAGCAGGAAGTGATGACTCGCTCCAATGGTGCGCCGGTCGGCAACAACCAGAATTCCCTGACCGCCGGCCCGAATGGCCCGACACTCCTGCAGGACCACCACCTGCTGGAGAAGCTGGCGCACTTCGAGCGCGAGCGCATTCCGGAGCGTGTCGTCCACGCTCGCGGTACCGGTGCCTACGGTGAGTTCCGCGCCACCGCGGACCTGACCGATCTGACCGTCGCGGCACCTTTCCAGGACAAGGGCCAGGTGACGCCGGTCTTCGTGCGCTTCTCCAGCGTGATCAACAGCAAGGGCTCGCCGGAGACCCTGCGCGACCCGCGGGGCTTCGCCGTCAAGTTCTACACCGAGCAGGGCAACTGGGACATCGTGGGCATCAACTTCCCGGTGTTCTTCATCCGCGATGCGATGAAGTTCCCGGACATGATCCATGCGCTGAAGCCGGACCCGCGTACCAACCTGCAGGACCCGAATCGCTACTTCGATTTCTTCAGCCATATCCCCGAAAGCACCAACATGCTGACCTACCTCTACTCGCCGCTGGGGATTCCGACCAGCCTGCGTGAGATGGATGGTTCCGGCGTGCATGCCTTCAAGTTCGTCAATGCCGAAGGCGACTGGAAGTACGTGAAGTTCACCTGGAAGTCGCGTCAGGGCAACCACGGCATGACGCCGCAAGAAGCGGCCAAGGTGCAGTCCACTGACTTCAACCATCTGACCGATGACCTCTACACCCACCTGGATGCCGGCGATGACCCGGTGTGGGATCTCTATATCCAGACTCTGGACCCGAGCAAGCTGAACAGCTTCGATTTCAACCCGCTCGATACCACCAAGTTGTGGCCGGAAGACCTGATTCCTGCCCGCAAGGTCGGTGAGCTGACGCTGAATCGTACGCCGGACAACTTCTTCCAGGAAACCGAGCAGGCGGCCATGTCGCCGGCCAACCTGGTGCCGGGTATCGAGCCGTCCGAAGACCGCATGCTGCAGGGGCGTCTGTTCGCCTACGCCGATGCCCAGCGTTATCGCCTGGGGGCCAACTTCATGCAGCTGCCGGTGAATGCGCCCAAGAATGAGGTGCACAACAACCATCAGGACGGCGCGGGTTACTCCAAGCCGCGTTCCGGCTCCATCAACTATCAGCCGAGCCGCAACGCCGACTCGCTGGTGGATGACAGCCAGTACGAGTACAAGCGCTACACCCTGAATGGCACCACCCAGCAGCAGCCGATCGGCAAGCAGCAGAACTTCGCTCAGGCCGGTGAGCTGTATCGCTCCTTCTCCGAGCAGGATCAGGACGCTCTGATCCAGGCGCTGGGGACCGACCTGGGCAAGGTCAAGAACGAGGAGATCCGCGAGATCATGGTCAGCCACTTTTACCAGGCCGACCACGAATACGGTGAGCGTCTGGCCAAGGTAGCAGACGTCGACATGGATGACGTGGAAGAGCTGATCGAGGACTGAGACACCTGAGACAGCGGGCTGAAAGCAGAGCGTATGAAGAAAAGCGTTAAGTGATCGCGCTCAACCGCTGCCGGCAGTCCCGAACCTGATTGACCCGGCAGGGGAGCTTGCGCTCCTCTTCCGGCCGGCACACGAGTGCAACATATGCGCCAGACGAGCTCAACACGAGCGAAAGACGAGAGAGGAGCGCAAGATGCAAACGATACGAGCCACAGTCCCCATCGGGCAGCCACACGGCCTGGGCAGAAGATGGCTGGCGGTGTTGGCCAGTCTGCTGATGATGGTAATGGCGGGGCAGGCTGTCGCGGCTGGCGACATCGATATCTTTGACGCCGCACGCGATGGCGACAATGCCGCGATCCGTGAATATGTTCAGCAGGGCGGTGATCTCTCGGTCACCAATTCCCGCAGCTATACCCCTTTCATTCTCGCGGCCTACTACGGGCATACCGACACCCTGGTGCTACTGAAGTCTGCCGGTGCTGACGCCTGTGCACTCGATGAGAAGGGCAGCAATGCTTTCATGGGCGTGGCGTTTCGCGGCTTTGACGAGACAGCCAGATGGCTGATCGCCAATACCGACTGTGATGTGAATCATCGCAATTACAGTGGCCAGACGGCGCTGATGATGGCGTCTCTGTTCGGCAATGAAGACATCATCAAGCTGTTGCTGCAGGCAGGCGCGGACCCCTCGATCCAGGATGCGCGTGGCAATACTGCGCAGTCATTGGCGGCGGCCCAGGGCCTGTCACGTATCGTGACGCTGGTGAAGTTCAATATGTGAGGTCAGGCGTGGTCAAGGGTGGCCAGTGAAGTGAAGCCTGTTCGGGGAATCTGTTGGCTGACAACGCGCTTGGCTCACAGGCCCTTGGCGCCACCAACCTGACGTTCTATCGATTTCACGTTCCATCAATCTTGCGATCTATCAATCTTGCGTTCAGCAAAGCGCAAGTCTTGCAGATCTAACCAACCCAACCCAACGCAAAAGACGAGAAGTGACATCATGAAAGCCATGAAAGTACTGTGTGTGACAGCTGCGCTGTGTGCTGCGAGCAACGCGGCATTTGCCGACAATGGCGAAAGCGACACCCGTGTCCGTGAGGCGTTGAGCGAGAGCCGTATCATGGGGCAGGCGCAGCCGGCCGAGCGCAGCATGCAAGTTTATGTGGAGAGTGGCATGAGCGTGGCGGCAGGCAGGGTGCAGCATGCCTTGAGTGAAGAAGGCAGCCGCGGACATGCTCGCAAGTGGACCATTGAAGACAATAATCACGCGACGGATTTCGTGAATGATGCCGGCAAGAGTGTTCCCGCCACCCGCATCGAACATGCCTTGAGCGAGAGCGCCTGACAGCCGATATCACCTCCGGGATGGAGTGTGCGTGACATCATGGTCGAGTCTTTCTGAGCGCTAGCTGCCAGCCAGCAATGATCAGCACGACACAATAACGTGAAGCCCGCCATTTGCGGAAAGACGCTTGACCATGACGATGTCATCTTGCTCCCGGAACCGGCAGGAACCCTTCAGCAAGGATTCTTGTTGAATCACGCTTTCAATCGCTGACGTCAGAATGTCGTCAATCGGCGTGACTCAGCGGATCAGAGTCCTTGCTCAAGCGCTCCTCGCGCCTATATCACTACCGACTGTGCCCCTCCCATTACCCCCAGTGTTGTGCCCTGATCAGTCCTTTACGCATCTCACCGAGAACATGCCATTCTTGCCAAGTCTCGCTCGGCGGATCTCGCCCTTATGCGGATTCCACCAGGAGTAGGCCAGTGTTCTGGCAAACGCTTTGGTCGGCGTCGCCTCACTGCGGGTCCAGAATTCGGCGTAGGCGCCCTGGGTGATATACCAGCCTTTCCACTTCACGCCCGCCGGTCTGGCAGAAAAGCCGGTGAGATTGATGCGCGCCTGATCGAAGGACGTCAACAGGGATTCGGGCTGAGCCGCCTTGAGCGTGATGGCGATATCGTCATCGCCACGCCAGCCCGTCGAGTCGATATCCTTTTCTGCAATCCCGATGGCGCGTTCCAGCGCTTTCCAGTCCTCATCCGAGGCTACTCTCCAGCCCTCCGGGCAGAGATTGCGTGCATCACTGACATCGTACCAGTCATACAGACGGCCATATGACAGCAGGTTGTCGGGATTATCCTCAGGAATGAATGCCGTTCGGATGGGCGAGCCATCCTGAAAACGAGTCGTTCTGAGGTTGTCGGCAAGCCAGGTCTGATCACCGATCTTCACGCTGCGATAGAGATTGCCTTCCCTGTCCTGAGTCGAGGTCTCCGGCTGGATGATCTCGTCATAAAGGCTGTTGGCAAACGACATGTTCGGAATCATCATCAGAAGACCTATCACTAGCAGTGATACATTCATGGGGTTCACCTCCCAGAAGGTAGGCGGGAAGGTCGGTGGTCGGCTCAAGGTCAAATCGACCAGCTCAACTGCGTTGCCTTCTCCGAGACTTGCCATAGCCGGGTCATGACGCTCTTCTCCAGAACGAATGCCCCCAATTCACACTCGCCCACCGGCCCGCCGAAATTCATCAGCCCCGTCGGGCCATGGTAGGTCCGCTGCCTGAGAGTCTCCTCGGTGGCGCACATGACTTCCGGGTAAGCGCCTTTCTCGGCCGTCTGCGCCATTCCCATCTTCACCATCACTGCCCAGCTGAGTCGAGTCGCCAGATTGGCGTTGTCACGAATCAGTGAGGTGTTGGATGCTCCCGGATGGCAGACAAAGACTTTTACCTGGCGACCTCCCGCCTCAATCCTGTCCTGCAATTCATAGGCGAACATCATCTGTGCCAGCTTGCTGTGGCTATAGACCTTGTTCGGGTGATAGTTGTGCTCCCAGTTCATGTCATCGAACTGGATGGTTTTCAGGCCCATCTTGTGGCCTTCACTGGAGACCACGACGATCCGCCCGTGGGAGGCATCGATACGCTCGAACAGCAGCCCGCACAGCAGGAAATGCCCGTAATGATTCACGCCCAACTGGCTTTCGAAACCGTCGACGGTGAGTTGCTGTCGGGAAACCTGAGCGATGGCGCCATTGCAGATGAGGGCATCGATCTGCGGGACCTTCTCCAGCACTTCCGCGGCCGCGCTGCGCACGCAGGCCAGCTCCGCCAGATCCATGCGTATATGACTGACATTCGCCGCGGGGCCAAACTCTTCTTGCAGCGCCGCGATGGCCGCCTCTGATCTGGTCGGGTTGCGATTCAGCATCACGACGGCGGCACCCTTGCTCAGCAATATGCGCGTCGCCTGAAAGCCCGCGCCGCTATTGGCGCCGGTGATGAGATAGGTCTTGCCGACGAGCGAGCCGATTCTGTCCGGGGTCCAGCCCTTGAGGCCAAATGGGGTGTTGCGAGTCATGGTCAAGATCCTGATGGCAGGTGTGCGGCGGTTGCGCTTGGGATAAGTCAAGGGCGCGCACGAGAGCTGCGTCTGGCTTTGCGTACGGTCGTGTCCTGCGAGCCTTGCGTGTCTGGTGCGTGTTTGCGGTAGAGACACTATAAGTATCGAGGAAGGCGATATATAGGCACTATAGTCGCTAAAACTTGCCTATTCGTGTCGGTTGGAGAGAGCGGCTTGCGGCTTGCGGCATTCGCGATCGGGAGTGCTGGTGGCTGCGACAGGCAAAGCGAGTCACACCACAAGCAGCCTGTCTTGTGCGCCAGGCATAAAAAATCCCGCCTCAGGGGCGGGATTCTCGCTGCGGGATTCTCACTGCGGGATGTCATGAGACGGGGTTTCACGAGCCGGGGGGGGGGGCATGGTGCGGGAACTGAGGGAGAAGGCGCGACGACGTCTAGTACTGCGCAGCAAGCCTCTGGGAAATCTGCGCGACCAGTCTCGGCAGCTCGCGCGCATGGTACATGCGAAGTGCGCCACGCGGCGTTTCATGGCCGTCGTCGTGATGGGCGAAGTGGATGACCTGCATACCGGCATCCAGCCCTGCCTGTACCCCGACGATGGCATCATCGATCACCACGCAATGTGATGGCGAAAAGCCCATCTGCTCGGCTGCGAGTCGATAGATGCGCGGGTCCGGCTTCCACACGCCCAGGGTATAGGCGCTGTAGATATGGCCATCGAAGAAGCGCGCCAGGCGTGTGGTATCGAGCGCCAGACGCACCTTGCGCTCAGGCCCGTTGGACACCACGCCACAGGGGTAGCCTTCAAGCTCCATCAAGGCGGCTGACATGCCGGGCATCGCCGTCAGGCGTGCCTTCATCAACTCTTCCAGCAGGGCGCGCATCTCGCCTTCCATGCGCCGTGTGGGCTCTTCTTCCAGAACGCCATGGGCTGCCTCCAGCGTGCGCACGATGCTCATGAAGCGCATGCCGCGAAACTCGTTCATGTAGCGGTCGCTGGTAAACGGCAGACCATAGCGGGGAAGGGTGCTGGACATGGCCTCGGCGAGGAGGATTTCGCTATCAACCAGGGTGCCATCGGAATCAAACAGCAGGCAGAGTTCAGCCATCGATGCCTCTCGTGGGCGTCAGGGATGTGTGGCCTTCGACCTTAGCAGGTTCCCGCTCGCTGTCACCATGTCACGCAGCAAGAGTTGCCGAAAGCGCGCTTGGCAGTGGAGAGAAGGGTGATAGGCATATGAGATTTTCGGCATTAAGGAGAGAATACTTCTCGATCATAATTTTGTTGACAGTATCAACCATCTGCCAATATAGTTGACCTTTACCAACCATATGGTGAGTGACACATGAGTCAGGCATCACTCAATGATGTGCTGCATCAGCTGATGCATGTCTATCGCAGGCAGCTTCGCCTGGGCATCCAGCGCTACCAGATTGATCTGCCTGTCACGCACATTCGGGTGCTGAAGGGCATTGGTCGTACCTCCGAGTGCACGGCGCACAAGATCGTGCAGCATCTGGGGCAGGACAAGGCGCGCGTGACGCGGGTGCTCAATGAATTGATGACGGCGGGATTGATCGTCAAGACGGAAAATCCGCAGGACCGTCGCAGCCTGTTTCTCGCCCCTACCGAGGCGGGCCACGACATGCTCAAAGAGATTGAAGCCCTGGAAGCTGAGACAGCTCAGCGTATGGCGGGCGACCTCAGCGATGCGGAGGTCGCCGAATTCGTGAAGATGGCATCTGCCATGATCCACAATGCAGGCGAGTGTGAAGCACGCGATGCTGAACAACTTGAAGGCGTTTGCCAGAGGAGTGCGCAAGATGGGTAAGCCCGCAATGCGAGAGCTTGAAGTGATTCGTTCCACCCCGGTGACGGAGCATATGCTGCGCGTCACCTTGGGCGGGGAGAATATCGGCTCCATCCCTGAGGGGCAGGAGAGCGCCTATATCAAACTGGTGTTTCCGCGCGGGGAAGGCGAGCGCCCAATGATGCGCACCTATACCATTCGTCATCAGCGTGCGACCGAGATCGATGTCGATTTCGCGCTGCACGACCACGCCGGCCCGGCTTCTGCCTGGGCCGTCAGCGCCCAGCCGGGGGATCGCATCACCATCGGCGGCCCGGGGCCAAAGAAGCTGATCAACATGGAAGCCGACTGGTTCCTGTTGGCGGGTGACATGACAGCCTTGCCGGCGATCAGCGTCAATCTGGCCGAGCTGCCGGCAGACGCGCGCGGCCACGCCGTCATCGAGGTGACCAGCGAGGCCGATATCCAGGCACTCGAGCATCCGGCAGGTATCGAGCTGCAATGGGTCGTCAATGCGCAGCCGGACCCGAGCGGCCGACCGTTGCTGGACAAGGTTGCTTCCTTGCCGAGTCTGGAGGGCCAGGTGGCTGTCTGGGCGGCTTGTGAATTCGGCAGCATGCGAGCGCTACGTGCTCATCTCAAGCAGGTGCATGACATCCCCAAGTCCCACTTCTATGTCTCAAGTTACTGGAAGATCGGGCAATCAGAAGATGGACACAAGCTAGCCAAGCAACAGGATGCCCTGACGGAAGAGGCGAGCTGAAGTCTGCGCCCTCAAATGTGAAGTTGCCCTTCCCAGCTATGAGAATGCCCCACAGGCCAGGCCTGTGGGGCATAGAGTCAGTCAACGGCGCGCGAGCATCAGAGACTGGATCAGAAGCTGTAACTGGCACCCAGGCGGACGTCACGGCCCGGCTCCAGCATGCTGTCACCACTGCTGAGCAGGTAGCTGCTGTGGTCGCTGTAGCGCTTGTCGAACACGTTGTTGACCGCCAGTGTGAGGGTCAGGTCCTGATAGGAGGCGGGTGTCCACTGGGCGCGGATGTCGTGCGTCACGTAGCCCGGCTTTTCCTCGTCGCCTTCTGCCACACGCTCCAAGCGTTCCACCGCGTTCAGGGTATAGCCCAGGGTGACGTTGTGGTTCGGCAGGTGGTACTGATGATCCCAGGTCCACTTGTCGCCGGTGGAGGCGCCGATGTTCATCTCGTCACCCAGCGGGTTGCCGTCGTTGTTCTTCATCACCACCTTGGCGTAGCCCAGGCGTGTGTCGTAACCGCCCACGCCCCAGTTCAGGCTGGCTTCATAGCCACGGCTCTCGACTTCGCCATCCAGGTTGTAGAGTACCGCCGGATCACTGCCGCGATCATAGGCCTGATAGTTCTCGATATCGGTATGGAAGCCGGTCAGTGCGAAGCCGAGACGATCTCCCTCCATCAGGGCATTGCGCTGATGCCAATCCAGACCGATTTCACGTTGACGCGCCTTCTCCGGCTCCAGCCCCTGTGCGATGGAGACTTCATCGCCGATCAGAATCACTTCCCGCGCCTTGGCCCCGCGAATGGCTTCGCCGTAACCGGCATGCAGGGTGAGGTTGTCAGTAGCATCGACACTCAGAATCGCGTTGGGGGAGACCTCGCTGCCACTGACGCTGCCCGCCTCGCCGTAGTCACTGTCGTAATCATCCAGACGCGCGCCAACGGACAGGGTCCACGGGCCCAGCGTCATGCGGTTCTGGGCGTAGACTCCCAGGTTGCGTGACGTGTCTTCGTTGTTGGGGCCGGAGCTGCCTACATCATCGGAGCGACGTGTGTCCTGATCATAGAAGTCCACGCCGGTAGTCAGCGCATGTGCCACATCACCCGTCTTGAGGCGGAAGGTGTTGCGAACATCCGCGCCGAATTCGCTGGAGCGGCTGGTGCTGCCCGCCTCGACACGATCCAGTTCCTGAGTGGTGTGGTAGAGGGTGGTCTTGGTGTCGATCAGATCATTGCCCGGGTGCCAGGCATGATTGATGGTGAAGGTCTCACGCTCCATTTCCTGGTAGGTCGGCTGCTGACTGCCGAAGCTTGGCATGTGCGGACGCGTGAAATAGGTGCCGTGATCGGTAGTGCGCTCGGCACTGATGCGCAGGTCCTGATCATTGACGTCCAGCAGTGACATCTTGAGCAGGTAGCCGCGCTGCTGCCCTGCGGTCTGTTCCTGCTCGCCGCCACCGCCGACTTCGTAGTCGTCGCTGTTGCGGCCGCTGACATAGCTCATCAGGCCGAGATTCTCCCCCAGACGACCATAGAACGCTGTGGTGCCGGAAGTGGCATTCGCCGCACTTTCGGTGCCGACGGAGACGCGTGCCCCCAGGTCCTGACCGGGCTTGAGCAGGTCCTGCGCATCCTTGGTCTCGAAGCGGAGGCTGCCGCCAAGCGCGCCCGGACCATCATCGGCGGTCGCCGGGCCTTTATCGACTTCCGCCTGCTTGAGCAGTGCGGGGTCAATGGTCAATCGGCCGGTATGGTGGAAGAGGTAGCCGCCCTGACGTGCACCATCGATGGTGACGTTCAGATTGGTGTCTTCCAGACCGCGTACATAGACCTTCTGACCGATGGCGATGCCACCGCCGACACTGACGCCCGGTTCGGCGCGGAACAGGTCTTCCAGATCGCGTGCCTGACGCTGATCGATCTCTTCAGCGCTGATCACGACATTCTGTTCGAGACGGTCTTCGCTGATGACGAGGGTGGACATGTCGTCCGCCGAGGCGTGGCCCGAGAGGCTCAGGGTCAACGCACTGGCGGAAAGGACGGCTGCGGTAAGCGGATGGAGGCGGAGGTGCACGTGAGATCCCTTGCTTTGAATAGTTATATGTTGCGACTGGCAATGCTAATCGTTCTCAACAATGAGTTGCAAGATTCTTGCACAATTCTTGCCTGCAAGGTTTTCTGGCGTCGTATCGGGGAGAAAGACCGCGATTGAGTTGCTCGCGCAAGGCATTGCCACGTGCAAGCCGATAGGGTTGGTGGATAAGGGTTGCTGTATAAAGGCTGCCGAATAAGGGCTGCCGGATATCGGTGCGCTCTTTATCGTGCTCGGTTATCGTGGCGAGCCACGCCCCCCTTTTTTGATCACCGTCACGTGAGGCACCAGAGTGGATCAAGCAGAAGCACTGTACGAAGCCGTCAATCAGCTCATCCGTGTCCATCAGTTTCGCGACAGGGAAAGCATCTGCCACCACAACGTCTCCGTCGCTCAATGCTATGCACTGGAGACGCTGGTCAAGCGCGGACCGCTGAGACTGCAGGCGCTGGCGGACGAGATGTACCTCGACAAGAGCACGACAAGCCGGGTCGCCGACTCGCTGATCCGCAAGCACTATGTGCGCAAGATCGAGGACCCCAACGACCGGCGTGCCGTTGAGCTCTCGCTGACCCCGGAGGGCAGGGCGCTGTACCAGCAGATTCACGCCGAGCTGGTCGCGGAAGAGGCCTCAATGATCGAGGACCTGTCGCCGGAGGTCGTGGAGGGCGCAGTGACACTGCTCAACAAGCTGACGCTTGCCGCGCGGCAGCGCCTGGGTGACTGATTGAGCGCCTGGGAGTAGACATTGGCGTGAAGGGATACTAGGTTTGTTGTCACTGACAACATATTGCTGCGAGAGATGCCATGAGTCGTGATATCACAAGCCTGCCGGTGGCCATCATCGGCGCCGGGCCGATAGGGCTGAGCGCCGCCGTCCATCTGCTGCAGGCAGGGTTGGAACCGATTCTCTTCGAGTCGGGCGCACACGCAGGCGCCAACCTGGCCAGCTGGGGACATGTGCGCATGTTCTCGCCCTGGTCATGGAATATCGATGCTTTAGCGGCCGAGTTGCTGCAGGAACAGGGTTGGCGCGCCCCGGACGCCGCTGCCTATCCCACCGGGGCAGAGTTTCTTGACCGCTATGTCGCACCGCTCGCCGCGCACCCGTCGATCAGCTCGCGGCTGCATGTCGATAGCCGCGTCACCCATGTCAGTCGACAACAGCATGATGTGCTGCGCAGTGGCGGACGCGATGAGGCGCCCTTCGTGCTGCGCGTCGAGGGCCCTGACGGTCCGCGCGATGTGCTGGCCCGCGCGGTGATCGATGCCTCCGGCACCTACCAGACCCCCAACTGGATCGGGGCGCACGGGATTCCCGCCATCGGTGAGCAAGCGGCGGCCGAAGTCATCGCCTATGGCGTGCCGGACATTCGCGGCATACAAGCGGCTGAGTATGCCGGCAAGTCGGTACTCGTGATCGGCAGCGGCCACTCGGCGCTGAATGCGCTGCAGGACCTGATCGCGCTGGCAGACCACGAAGAGGGGATGCGAATCGTCTGGGGTGTGCGCTGCGCCAATATCGATGAAGTCATCCGCCCGGCGCCCAATGATGAGCTGGAGGAGCGCAAGGCGCTTGAGCTGCGCATCAAGGCGCTGCTCGAGGAAGGCCGGATCGAGGTAGTGACCGGGCTTGCCGTCGAGGCAATCGATCATCAAGCGGGGCGTTGGGTCGTACAGAGTGGCGAACACCGGCTGCCAGCGGTGGATCGCATCATCGCGGCCACTGGCTTCCGTCCCTCCCTGGAGCTGCTGTCTGAATTGCGCGTCTCGTTGGACCCCGCGACGCAGAGCCCTATCAAGCTTGCGCCGCTGATCGACCCCAACCAGCACAGCTGTGGGTCGGTGCCGGAACACGGCGCGGCCGAGCTGCTGCATGCCGAGCCAGGCTTGTTCATCCTCGGCATCAAGAGTTACGGCAGAGCGCCGACCTTCCTGATGCGCACCGGCTATCAGCAGGTCAGATCCGCGGTGGCCGCGCTGGCAGACCCCGCCTCCATTCGCCCGGCGCCTGTCTGCAATGTCTCAGCTACTCGCAACGCCTGCTCTGCCCCCGCCTGATAGTCGGGTACCGGCCTAGAAGTGTGATGTGTTGGCAGTAGTGGTGATCGGCTGCTAATACCGCGATACCTGAAATGCCCCACCTACTGCTGCGGTAGTGGAGGGGGCGTTTCGTATTTCAAGATTTGTAAGCGATTATCGTGGGGTTCGTTACAGCCCGAATAGGCGGAAAGCTTTCTGGCGAAGTTGTTCGCGGTGATAATCGTTGATCAATGGAAGGTCGTAGCAGGTCACGCCTTCAATATAGATGCCCGTCACCTTCTTGTTATGGTTGTGGGCAGAGAGCGTAATGCGTTGTGCGCAATCTGGCGCTAGTCGTGGGATAAGACTGGACTCACTCACCATGTCTTCGAATCGCCCCTGAGCAAACTTGTATTGCACTCTCTGATTATCCGCGAACTGGTAGCCATCCGTGTCTGTCCATTCGAGATAACGTGCTGAGTGCCCGAGTGACCCTGCAATCACCATCATCAGAGCAGTATTGTCATCATCGGTATTCCAGGCGACAGCTTCTCTTCTGACATGTGCATTGCCCTCCGTTGATGCACTGGCGAACCCTTCACGAGAATCAGAACTGTCCTGTCCTACCAGCTTGAAGCCCTCGGGTTGATTGACCCGCTCGATGGGGTAACCCGGTGAAAGAAAAGCGTGCTGTGTCTTGTCATAACTGGGAGGTGTGGACTGCAAGGCTGCACAACCAGAGAGCAGGAAGAGGGCGGCGAGGCTGGCAAAGGACTTCATGTGACGTTCCCTGTCGTTTCCATTGACTCCGATCAACTTCAGCACTGCTGGCTCTTGAATGCTGCTATCCGAGCCTGTCAGAGGCATGATGGCCAGCGTTGCGAAGCCTAACGGAAGTGGGTTCTCGCATTATTGATATATCAACTGCGAGTATTAGATTTTTGATTGCGAATATAAAGTGCCAACATTGTGAGGTATTGGCAAGTAACACTTTTGGCACATCTGGGTGCGGCTAATGAATACGAAAAAGCCCGATACCTTACGGTGTCGGGCCAAATAATCATCGAGATAGGGTCTGGTAAGGACTCGAGCGGTGATTGCAATCTATGACGTTGTCACTTTCCAACCTGTCCCTTCAAGGGCTGGCTCTGCGTTTTCGGATCCGCCTGCTTCAACTGCACTGGTTTGCGAATGCCGAGGAAGTAGACGAAGACCACCGTCAGCACGACGAAGAACAGGCTGTCCGGTGTGGTGATGAAGGTCATCGGGTTGCCGTTGGAGAGCGTCAGCGCGCGACGCAGGAATTCTTCCAGATTGGGGCCGAGGATGAAGCCGAGCAGCAGCGTGATCACCGGATAATCATGTTTGCGCATCAGGTAGGCGACGATGCCCAGCACCAGCGTCATCATCATATGGAACACGGAGTAGGTGGCCACGAAGCTGCCGACCACGGCCAGCAGAGCGATGGCGCCATAGAGCACGTCCTTGCGGATCGTGACGATGCGCAGGAAGTACGGCCCCATCAGGTAGAGCGTGAGAGGAATCAGGTTCAGCGCGCTGAACAGCAGCGAGGCCAGCATCGGCGCGATCAGTCCGAATTGCGAGGCCATCAGCTGCGGCCCCGGCTGGATGCCGTTGATCACCATCACCCCCAGCACGATGGCCGTCACCGGGTCGCCCGGAATCCCGAAGGTCAGCATCGGCACCAGGGCGCCACCGCACACGGCATTGTTGGCGCTTTCGGCGGCGGCGATGCCTTGAGGGTTGCCCTTGCCGAAGCTCTCCGGCTTCTTCGAGGTGCGCACGGTTTCCACGTAGGCGAGAAAACCACCCATCGAGCCCCCTGCGCCAGGTAGAGTGCCGACCATGTAGCCGATCAACGTCGATTTCAGATAGCAGCCGAGGCCGATCTCGCGAATGGCGCTCAGCGGCGGTATGAAATCACGCCGCTTGAGCTGCTTGCTGGCCTTGAGTTGCTGGCGGATGGCGGCGTCCTTCTTGCGGTTGCCGACCTGGATCAACAGCTCGCTGATGGCGAAGGTGCCGATGATGACCGGCATCAGATCGATCCCGGCGGTCAGCTCACTGATGCTGAAGGTGAAGCGGGCCAGCGGCTGCATGGCGTCCAGCCCGACGGTCGCGAGCATCAGGCCCAGGCAGGCAGTGATGCTGGCCTTGCGGATGTTGCCGCGTTGGGCGACCACGATCACGATCAGCGCGAAGGCGATCAGCGCGCACTTGCCCGTCGTCTTGACCAGCAGTGAGGCCTCGGCGATGAAGGGGGCCAGCACGATCAACAGCAGCGCGCCGAGGCTGCCGCCGATCATCGAGCCGAAGGAGGCATGGCCCAGCGCCAGCGCGCCTTCGCCACGCTGCTGCATGGGATAGCCTTCCAGCGCTGTCATCATCGACGACGGCGCGCCGGGAATATTGATGGTGGTGGCCGTGATGCTGCCGCCACACATGCCAGCCATGTAGATGCTGGCACACGCCATCAGGGCGGTGGTGACATCGAGGCTATAGGTCAAAGGCAGCAGCAGGGCGAGTGCCAGCGTCGCGGTCAGACCCGGAATGGCCGAGAAGATGGTGCCGATCACGAAGCCGGCGACCACGTAGAACAGGATCACGGGGTCAAGCAGCAGCGCGAAGCTGGAAAATACCTGAGCGATGAATTCCATGGATCAGCCCCCGTTGCCCAGTCCGAGCGCTGAGAGATCCAGCGCAGGGAGATGGACGTTGAATAGTTGCTCGAAGAGCCCATAGCCCAGCGCGGAGATGGCGCAGGCGATCACTGCCTTGCTGACCCACTTGTCGCGCCCCGCGAACAGCAGCATCACGACGAAGACATAGAGTGCTGACGAAAGCAGGTAACCCAGGTGCGAGAACGCCAGGATATAGAGCGCGGTCACCAGCATCAGGCGCAGCGCTGGTGAGAACAGCGCTGCGCTTGCATCGCCGTCCGTCGTGGAAGACTCCTTGGCGTCATCCGCTGCAACGCCGCGGCTGGCACGGTGCTGGCTGACCAGCTGAGCCACGCAGAGCACCAGGGCGATGATTCCAATGAGGGCGGGGAAGAACGAGGCCGTCAGGCGGCCATTGTCCAGTGGCGGCGTCATCTGGAAAGCACTGATCAGATAGAGCGCGCTGATGGCGGTCATGGCCAGCGTCAGCGGGGTTGCACCACTGATCAACCAGTGGCGTCGGGTAGGGGAAGCGGATGAAGACATGACAGAATTCCTTGGCGGCGCCTGTCGTCAGACGCCGCGTGACGATGGAGATGAGATAGGTCAGTGATGGGCAGATGGCAGGGGCGCTAGAGAGACGCCCATGCCAGCGCATTCACAGACCGAGTTCATCCATGGCAGTGAAGGTCTTCTGTTGATAATCCTCGATCCAGGCATTGACCTCATCGGCCCCCAGCCAGCTGGGCGTGACGCCGACCCCCGTGATCCACTTCTGGAATTCTGGTGTCTCGTAGGCGCTGTGGTAGGCGCTTTCCAGGGTGCTGACCACATCCTCCGGGGTGCCCTTGGGCACGGCCAGCACGATGAAGCTGCCGGTCTCGAGATTGCCGCCCAGTTCGCTCATCGGCGGTACTTCCGGGTAGGCCGGATTCTGCTCGGAGGAGAACTCGACGAGGCCGTGGGCGTCGCCGGAATCCAGAATGCCGGAGAAGTCTCCTAGGCTCGAGATGGCGCCGTCGATCTCACCGGAGAGCAGAGCCTCGGCTTCGGCGGTGGAAGAGCCAGGATAGCTGATGACATTGAACTCGACGCCCGCTGCCGCTTCCAGGCGGCGCACCGCCAGATAGGGGCCCGAGCCTTTAGGAGCGACACCGATCCTCACGGTGCCGGGGTTTGCGCGTGCGGCCTCGATCAGTTGCTCATAATTCTCGTAACCGGACTGCTTGGAGACCACGATGGCATCCGCTTCCTTGGTAATGCGGGCGAAGGGGATCATCCGGTCCAGTGAATAGCCGGGCACCAGATTGCCGCGTGGCAGGGTGATGATGCTGTCATAGGTCATCACGCCGACGGTATGGCCGTCCGGACGCGCCTTGCTGAGCTGCATCAGGCCGGTAGCGGTGATGGCGCCACCGATGTTCTCGACGTAGATCGATTTCGGCAGGTCCTGCTCGGCAAGGTTGCTGATCTAGCGACTGATGGCGTCGGCACCACCGCCGGCCGGCCATGGCACGATCAGGCGAATGTCTCGCACGGGATAGTCGGCCTGCACGCCGCTGCTGACGAAGGGCGAGGCCGCCACCATGCCGGACAGGGCCAGCGGGGCGAGCAAGGCCAGCAGTGGACGACTGCAGCGCTTGCGGTCTGCGCGGGATTGCTGACTGGCATTAGAGCTAGCATTCACGTTGGCCTGACGGCTGTTGAGACGGCTATTCAGATGGGTCATGGCATGACTCCAGTGTTGTTATGGTTGTGGTCACTCGAGGCGCATTGAGGCAGGAGGGATGGCGGACGACAGGTCGGCGTGGTCTGTCGTCCGTGGCCGCCGTGGACAAGACGGCGGCTGGCGAGCCGGTTACTGCTTGGCGGCCATGTAGCGTTCGAATTCTGCACGTGCTTCGTCGGTTGGCGGATACAGACCGATCACCGGCGTGCCGTTGCGTACCTTTTCCAGCACGTAATCCTCGAAATCTTCCATCTGGCTAGCTTCCTCGGCGATCTCGTCGGCCAGTTCCAGCGGCACGACCATGACACCATCGGCATCGCCGACCAGCACATCGCCCGGGAAGACCGGCACGCCACCGCAACCGATCGGCACCTGCAGCTCCACTGCATGATGCTTGGTCAGGTTGGTCGGCGCGCTCGGCTTGGCGCAGAAGATCGGCAGGTTCATCTCGGCGGCCGCACCTGAATCACGAATGCCGGCATCGGAGACGAAGCCCGCGCATTGACGATACTCCAGACGCGTCAGCAGAATGCTGCCGGCGCTGGCGGCCGAGGCATCCTGGCGGCAGTCAGACACCATCACGTGACCTGCCGGGACGGTTTCCACTGCCAGGCGCTGCGGGTGCTTGGGGTCGCGGAAGGCGGCGACGGTATCGATGTCTTCCCGCGCCGGGATGTAACGCAGCGTGAAGGCCTGGCCCACCATCTGGGTGGTCCTGTTGTTCAACTGCACCACGTTCTGGATGAAGGTGTTCCGCAGACCGCGCTTGAACAGCAGGGTGTGTAGGGAGGCGGTGGAGGCGCGCATCAAACGCTCGCGGGTCACGGAGGAGAGCTCGGCGTAGCTGGGATGCTCTGTGGAGGTAATGGCAGTCATATGGCGTCCGTCGTCAGTATAGGTAAGGAGTCTCGGCTCTCGGCAACGTGCCTGGCCCAAGTGATCAGTCGACACGTGAGTCTGATGTGCTTTCGAGACTCACTATAGGGGGGAAGAGAGGACTGATCAAACAAATATTGACAACTTTTGATGAGCAATAAGTCTAGTATCGAGCGTCATGAATCGTGTCTTCAGAGCCAGATATCGACAGGGTATTGACGTCTCGACAGGAAAATCTGTCTAGCACCTCTCGTGATTTTTTGTATTGTTTTTTCTGTATATCACTGTTCTTGTTGCGACTTTTGTCAGAATTCTGCGGGTCGCCAGATGAGGGCTTCCGTTGTCTTGATCCGGCGTGATGATCCGTCTGTTTCGCGAGCCGACAGCCAGGTCCGCTTGTGTCGCGCTGCCAGCGACATAGGTCGCATGGCAGAAGCTGACACAGGTTGTCATATTTTGTTGGTAGGTGGTGCTTGCCCCCTTTGACCGTCAAGGAGATGACATGGAAGCGACATGGCGCTGGTTCGGTCCCGCGGACTCCATCACGCTCGAGGAAATCCGGCAGACAGGTGCGACAGGTATCGTCACGGCGCTGCATGAGATTCCCAATGGTGATGTCTGGCCATTGGACGCCATCCGAGAGCGCAAGGCGCAGATCGAGGCAACTGGTCTACGCTGGTCGGTGGTCGAGAGCATCCCGGTTCACGAGAGCATCAAGCAGGCCGCGGCCGGCAGTGATCGCCATATCGCCAATTACCAGCAGTCGCTGCGCCATCTGGCGGAGTGCGGTATCACCACGGTGTGCTACAACTTCATGCCGGTACTGGACTGGACGCGTACGGATCTCGCTTGGCAGCTGCCGGAGGGGGGTACCGCCCTGCGATTTGATCAGGATGCCTTCGCGGCCTTTGATCTCTATCTGCTGGAGCGCCCCGGTGCCGAGCATGAATACACCAGCGAAGAGCAGCAGGCTGCACGGCAGCATCTCGAGACGCTGGATGAGGTAGGTCGCGAGAAGTTGATCCGCACCATCATTGCAGGACTGCCCGGTGCAGAGGAGGGCTACAGCCTGGCGGAATTCCGCGCCGCACTGGCAGCCTATGACGGAATTGACGCCGCGCGCCTGCGCCAGCATCTGGCCGCCTTTCTCAAGGCCATCGTGCCGGTGGCGGAAGAGGTCGGCATCCGCCTGGCCATTCACCCCGATGATCCGCCACGGCCGATGTTCGGCTTGCCGCGCGTGGTCTCGAGAATGGTCGATGCTGATTGGCTGCTGGGTGTCGTACCCAGTCCGGCCAATGGCCTGACATTCTGTACCGGCTCCTACGGTGCCAATCCGGAGATCGATCTCAGCATCATGGCGCGCCGCTTTGCCTCCCATATCCACTTCGCTCATCTCAGAGCCACCGGGCGTGACAGCGAGGACAAGCGCTCCTTCCATGAAGCACAGCATCTCGAGGGCGATCTGGACATGGTGGAGATCATTCGTGTGCTGGTGGCAGAAGAGCGCCGCCGCCTGGCGTCTGGTGGAGCCCCCCTGCCGATGCGCCCGGATCATGGCCACCACATCCTGGACGATGCACGCCGCGAGACCCGCCCGGGGTACCCGCTGTATGGGCGCATGAAAGGGCTGGCGGAAATCCGTGGCCTCGAGATGGCGATCCAACGGTTGGCGACCTAGCGGCTGGCGATCCAGCGTTTGGTATAACGGCGTCGCGTGATGACAGATACACAAACGGCCACCTCATGGGTGGCCGTTTGTGTATCTGTATGGTGTCATGCATGCCTCACATTGTTTTGAGCTTTTTTGCTTGAGGAGCATTACGACGTGAGGCATTGATGCGGAAATGGACTTCGTGCTAAAGATGAGAGCTGGCACAAATGCTGATGGCGCTCATCTCAGAGTTTATTGGTCTTGCATGTTGGCATCGGTGATGACGAAATATTTCTTTACGTAGTTTTCGACTGACCATTCAGTTTTCAAACCTGGCTCCATGACAAAGGCGTCGCCGGTAGTGACAAAGTGGGTCTCTCCAGTGCCAAGGTTTTTCACCTGAGCTGATCCTTCTATTATGTAGCAGAACTCGATTATACCATCCATCGTTGCAAGGTGGCTGCCTGCCTGACAGTCCCAGGTTCCGAATCGTGCACCTGCTGCTGTATTGTTGCAGTATAGCCAGACGTTCTGCTGTGGATTTCCGGCTGTGGCGCACGATGAGATATCCTTTTGAAAAGGAGCGACATCGATGCTGGAAAATGGAATGAATCTGGGGATGGAATTCATATGAGTCCTCTGGGTTGAAAATAAGAATCGAAGATATCTTCAGTAGAGTGATCAATGATCTTCGAATAACGTTATCGAATAGCTATTTATAACAAGACAACGAGAATCAAAATGAGCACTCGACAGGTAAAGCAGAATTTCTCAGCTAACTTGCAGCATCTTTGTCATTTTTATTCCTCTGCGTCCGAGGTCTGCAGAAAGATCGGAATCAATCGGCAACAGTTCAATCGCTATCTGCATGGTGAATGCTTGCCCTCTTTTTCCAACATGAAGAAAATATGTGACTTCTTTGGTGTGGAAAGTGAAGAGATCACTATCGATAATCATGACTTTTGCAAGAAGATATCTCCTGTCAAGGCAGATGATTCCGAAGATGCGACTGCAAAACTTGTAAAACGCCTGCATCCCGTCATCACCAACCATGGTGAATCATTGCAGAGATTTGTAGGGTATTATTACCGATACTTCATCTCGCATGGCTACCCGGGGCATATCTATCGGTCGTTCAATCATATTTACCAAGAAGATGGAGTCACGTATCTCAAGCACATAGAGCGCGTGCGCAAGACGGATGTTTCACTCGGCGGTGGCTCTTCTGTCAAATACGATGGAGTCGTCATTATGATGGCCAATAGAATTTTCATTGTAGAGACAGAACCCTTTCTGAATGCGACAGTGTCAGAAACCATTTTGGCGCCCAATAATCGACCTTCTGAACATTATATACCTGGTCTACAATTATACGCTTCTGCATGTAGTAACCATTATCCCGTGGCTGCGCGGGTGATCTTTGAGTTTCTCGGCAAGAATATCAATGTCAGGGAAGCAATGCGTAAATGTCGCCTGGTACATCATGAGGAGGATGATATTCCTCTCTCCATTCGTGAAGCGATCAAGAATACAATATCACCATCGGATATGCTGTTGCATCCAGCAAAATTATAGACCTCATGGTGCACTTTCTATCTTCCTTCGTGTATTCATGAAGAGCACAGTAGGGAGGGCTGATGGTTCAAGCCCTCCCTTTCTGATCTATTCCCGAATTGGTTCACGCCCTAGCGTGGTCAATGCTTTATTAATATTGTCAAGCCCGATGGTTTCATAGTAATTTGGCCAGACATTCTTGACTACCTTTTCTCTCCATTCTGATTCATCAAGAGATGTGATCTTCATGCCATGTGTCTTCAATGACTCAATAGCGGATTCCTCTTCGCGCTGAAGGAACTTGAAGCTCTCTTCTGTTGCGAGTTTCCCTGCTTTGAGAATGGCAGATTGGACCTCTTTGGGCTGAGATTGGAAAATCGACTCAGACATGATCAAAGGTTCCAGAAGGAAGTTGTAGTGCAGCCGAGATAAATAATTCTGCACTTCGTAAAACTTGGATTTTTCAATGTCAATAACCGAGAGATCTTGTCCATCCACTACTTTTTGTTGCAGAGCAGTAAAGACTTCAGACCATGCCATGGGAGTTGGGTTGATCCCCCAGGCACGGTAAGTATCGATCATGATTTCATTCTTGGGAACACGAATAACCAATCCCTGGAGGTCATCAAGTGTCTTGATTTCTCGTTTTGAGTTGGTCAGATACCGGAAGCCAGATAGACTCCATCCGACGATTCTAACGCCTGCATCACGCACTGTATTGTCAACGACAGACTGAGTTGCATCACTCTTCAGGACTTTCATGACATCATCTTCATTGTTGAAGATGTAAGGAAGCGTGAATAGTCCAGAGGTCGGGGAAAAGGGAGTGATATTGTTGATTGCGACAACAGAGAAGTCGAGCAACCCCATCGCGGCGTCATTCACGGTACTTTGTTCTGTTCCAAGTTGACTATTGACGAAGAGATCAGTCGAGTACTTCCCATTCGTGAGTGATTCAAGCTCTTCTGAGAACTGGGATGCCATGAAATACTGAGAACCGCTTTCTGGTCCACCCAATGCGATCTTGAATGTTTCATCAGCTTGTACGCAAGAGAATGCTGAGGGGATCATCAATACAGCTGTCACTATTGATGCGATTTTCTTGAGTTTCATTGTTTCACCTTTTGTAATTATATTGGTTCGAGAATCAATTTTCCTGAAGGGTGCTACGATGGCGAGATTGCCAATATGTCACTTGTGTCTCCATATAGTCGTACAAACCGTGTTTACCATCTGTTCCTCCTATCCCTGATTGCCGGCGCCCTGCATGATATCCTTGCATGGTCTCGATGTTCTCACGATTGACATATACCTCACCAAACGCAAGATTCTCACATGCATATCCTATTTCATTGATGTCATCAGAGTAGACTGAAGAGGACAAGCCATATCTTGAGTCATTGGCCAGGTGAACTGCTTGCAATATATCATCCACGATCATGACAGGAAGTACTGGTCCGAATATCTCTTCTTGCATGATTGCCATGGAATTATCTTCTACGACTAGCAGAGTTGGTTGGTAATGAGCGCCATTCGTCTTCACTGAACGTGATCCACCACATAGCAGTTGTGCGCCATCTGCGATGGAGTCATTTACCATTTTCTCTATCTTTTCGAGCGCATTGAAGTTGATCAACGGCCCCATCTCTACCATCTGATCTTCGATGGAATCGCCAAAGGTCGTCTCTTTGAAGGCCTGGGTCAATTTACCCAGAAACTCATCTGCAATGGCTCGTTCTACATATACTCGTTCTACGCAGATACAAGTCTGGCCTGAATTTATGATTTTGGAATCTTTTATGGCTTGCACTGCAAGATCGATATCTGCTTTTCTTGAAACAATGGCGGGAGCTTTTCCTCCTAGCTCAAGGTTGACCTTTGTTATGTTCTGAGAACATGAGGCCATGATCTTCTTGCCTGTTTCAACACTACCTGTAAAACTGATCATGCCGACTTCAGGTTGCTTGCAAAGGTGGTCGCCTGCAAGGCCATCGCCATAGATAATATTGCAGACACCCGGAGGAATTCCGATCTTGTGCAATATATGTGCAAATATATCGCAACAGTCAGGTGTTTCTTCACTTGGCTTTATGATTAGGGTATTGCCCGTAAGAAGAGCAGGGGCAAATTTACGCACTATCATGAAGAAGGGGAAGTTCCAGGGCAGAATGGCACCTACGACCCCGATCGGCTTTCTGCTAAGGTAAAGTGTTTCACCTTCTCTGTCGCTTTCCAGAACTTCACCTTCGATGCGTCGTGCCCACCCAGCAACGTAAAGCAAGTATTGTGCAGCACCTGCGACTTCAGCATTAGCCTGGGGAAGTGTCTTACCTTGTTCCTTGACAAGCTGGAGAGCGATAACTTCCTGTTGACGCATCACTTCTTCAGCTATGAGGAGGAGGTATTCAGCACGCTTTGTCGTTTTCAGGCGAGCCCACTCAGGTTGTGCATCCTGAGCTGCCATGATGGCCATTCTGACATCATGCTCGTTGCTATTGTGAAAGACACTGATGATGTCTTGTGTGTTGGGGTCAATATTCTTCAGTGAATTTTTTTCGCGGTAGTCAGTGAAGCTTGAATTGATATAGTTGTGTATTTTTCTCATGTCATGATCCCTTTAGGCAACGCCAGATATCTTGATATCCCAACGGTCACGTGTTTCTAGGTAGGGTATTACTAGCCCGATGGCGAGTGACTTCGCATCGGAGAAGCGGTACCGCGGAAGATCAGTTGTGGGAATGTCCAAATCTTTTGAGGCTTTCCCCAGCACTCTTTGTGCCATGACTCTACCCATCGTACTGCCCATTGCGACGCCACGACCATTGAATCCAAGTCCTGCAAGAATTCCTGGGGCCGGCTCATGAAGGTGAGGCAGCAGGTCGGGAGTAAAGGCAACACGCCCTCCCCAGAAGTATTCAATATCATTTTCTGAAATACTGGGGTAGACAGTCTTGAATGCAGTAATCAATCGTCGCTTGTCGGAAGCTAGAGAGCACTCCGGAGTCCTCCCGAGACTGCCGAGAAGGATACGGTTGCGATTGTCTCGTCGTGAGTAGTAAATGACACGTCGCGTATCAGCGATCGTATGGCCTTCGGGCAATATCTTCTTGTATTGTTCATTTGAAAGTGGTTTGGTTGCTGCTTGCAAGCTGACAAGGGGAATGAATGTCTTGTTCAATCCTGCTAGTACATTATCCGTATAGCCATTGGTGCAGAAGAGTACCCAATCACTGAGAACGCTGCCATCATGGAAGTTGACACGCCATTTATTTCCTTCAGGCACGACGCTTGTGACTCGTGTGTTTCCATGAATTTTGCCACCCATGGAAGATATTTTCTTGGCCATGCTACGGCAATAGGATAGCGGATGAATACAGCCAGCCGACTTTGTCAAAGTTCCAATCCGATAGGAGTTGGAACCTGATAGGCGAAGGAGCTCTTCTGTATCAATCATCTCGATATCCAGGCCTTCACGTGCCCACCCCTGCTGCATGGAGTGTAGGCTTTTCTCTGCCTTTCGGCAGTGCGCTGCTCTTATCCCGGCTTATTCATGAGGCCGACCTGAAAACGAAGATGGCGAGTGGTTTTCTCTTGTAGAATCAGGATGTTCCTGCCAGAACACGATTCAAGAGGACCACTCGCCATGGGTGAAACCCTAACGACCTGGACGCCCTCATGCAACGGCTCTGTCCGTGTCGAGCTGAGCGGCCACCGCACCACCAGCGACAGCGGCGCATTGTTGCTGCGCGAAGCCCTCGACAGCAGTGGCGTGATCGAGGCGCTCGAAGATAACCTGGTCGATCCGCGCCATCCGCTGCGTATTCGCCACTCGCTGGCCAGCCAGATACGCACCTTGGTGCTGCAGCGGGCGATGGGGTGGATCGATCTCAGCGATACCGACACGCTGCGCCGTGATCCGCTCTGGCAGCTGGCCTGCAGTGATGCGCGCGGCATGACGCCACTGGTCCAGGATAGGCCGTCCCAAGCCACGCTGTCGCGGCTGCTGACCTGCCTTGGACACAACGACAACATCGATGCCGTGCATGAAGGTCTGCTGCGGCTGGTGGCCTGGCGCCTGACCTCGCTGAAGAACGGCGAGCGTCCCAAGCAGCTGACGCTAGACATCGACGGCCTGCCGATTGAGGTCCATGGGCACCAGGGCGGTTCCGCTTATCATGGCCTTTACGGTACGCGGATCTATTCGCCGCTGGTCGCCTCGTTGGCCGAAACTGGCGACATGGTCGGCGGCCTGCTGCGCGAGGGCAACGCCGGCCCCGCCGAGAACGCTGATACGTGGATCCCGCACCTGGTGAAGCGGCTTAACGAGAGCACCGGCGCCCAGGTTCGGGTGCGTATCGACGCTGGCTTCACCGACAACGACACGCTGGAGGCGCTGGAGAAGCGCAGCATCGAGTACCTGGGCCGGCTGCGCAGCCACAAGGGCTTGCAGGCGCTGGCAGCGCCCTACCTGAAGCGGCCACGCGGCCGGCCACCTGAGCAGCCTCGGGAGTGGTGCCACGACCTTGAATACCAGGCCGGTACCTGGCCAACGCCACGACGCGTGGTGCTGGTGGTTCAGGAACGCCCCGATGACCTGCTGCTGCATGCCTTCTTCCTGGTCACCAACCTCGGCAAGTTCGACTGGCCGCCCGAGAAGATCCTGGCACTCTATCGCAAGCGCGGCAGCGCCGAAGCGCACATGGGCGAGGTGAAGTCGGCGCTCGACGTGCATCTCTCGTCGACCGATCGCGGTGCCTCCACCGTCCAGGACGTGATGGCCCGCAATGAGGTGAGCCTGTTGCTGAGTCTCTACGCCTATCAGGTTCTGCATGGCCTTCGCTGCTTGCTGGGGCGCCAGACCCGGCAGGGTTGGAGCCTGAGCCGGATGCGTGAACAGGTGCTCAAGGTGGCGGCGACGCTCTCGCTGCACGCTCGGCGCATCACCGTTCACCTCGGCGATGCGGCTGATAAATGGTGGCCTGCCTTGCTGAAGGGGCTGCCGAAGCTGACCGCGCTCAGCTGACGTTCGGCGCAACCACCATAGCTTCAAGAATCGAGCGATCGCAGCGACGGTCGACGATGACGGCTGCTTTAACGGCGTGATTAATTCCTGAACGTTATATAGATACGACAGAAGAGCAGCATTTGGGCATGATTCAGCGGGCCGTTACGGCGTAGATAGCGCCCCTGGTGCGAGAACCCAACGGCCAGCCACTTCAAGCCGCCCGATCAGGGCACTCGTGAATAAGGCGGGCTTATCCATCCTTTTTGAACAGGCTCACAGTCAAGGTTATTGCTCTTGATGACTGAAAAGAGTTCGTCAGCGGAGTTGATATAGGCCTGTGACAAGCGTGTGCCGAAGACATCACCGAGCTTGCTTCTCATCTGATCGGGTGTTTCGTGTGCCATTGGATTGACTTGGCCGCCCGTTCTTCCTGATGCTCCAAAGCCGGGCTCCTGGCTGTCCAGAATCATGACATTAGTGCCTTGGCTGACAAGTTCAAACCCGGCTCGTAGCCCCGTGAAGCCGGCACCGATAATGGTGACATCCGCTTGATGATGATCATGCAGCGCAGGATATTCCGTTCTTTCGATTGCTGTCTGGCTCCATAGAGAGATGCCAAGCTTCGAAGAGTTCGTCATGAATTTTTCCTGTTGTTGATATTATGTTTCGAGCATATCAACACGTTCTTGCCGTCTGCCATTCACCTCTTTACGCTGTTTTAAGCAGTTGAGCTGAATATGTTTCGCGCATCAATATCTTCAGGAAGTGATGGGGCATTATCCAACAATATTCGTCGAGGGCATTATCCTGATGTCATCATGTTGATGAAGGCTGGAAGGAGATGGTTGGCTGTGATGCGGCAGACACTGATCCTGTTTGAATACAAACGGCCACCCATGGGTGGCCGTTGTCGTTACCGCAGATAGGCGCGCCAAGCCGCGCATGGCTCAATTTTCATTCCTCGACGATGTCGAAGGCCCCATTGGTGCGCACGTAGAGCAGGGTCTCGCCGTCGGCACCGGTGGTGATGTCATGGGTGATCTCGCCCTGAGAGCCGAAGTAGCTGCCGGTCGCCAGGCGCTGGCTGTCGTCCTTGCCTTCAGTCTCGTGGGTCAGGTCGCCCTTGATGACCACGGCGCGGAATTCGTCGGCGTGGCTTGTGATCTCGCCGGAGAAGTCTGCCGGCAGTTTGACCAGGCGGCCGCTCAGCTGGCCGACGTCCGGGTTGCCCCACAGGAAGGCGGTATTCGGGCCTTGCTCGGCGTCGTCGCTGCCCGGCAGGTTGATCCAGCGGATGTCGTTGGCATCCAGCCACACCATGTTGTTCTCTGCGACATTCAGCGGCTCTTCGTCATTGTGGAAGGCCTCGGATTCCGGCTGTACTAGATAGGGCCCTTCATTGATCTCGATGTAGGCCATGTTGACCTTGTCTCTGGCCGCGGTGATGTGGGATTCCCCTGCCGGCTGGATCCAGAACGAGCCTGCGGGCAGCCACTGTTCATCGGCGTTCTTGTCATCGTTGTGGACCTCGCCCTAGATGACCACGCCACGGTAGGTGATGTTGTGGATGTGGGGCGGTGAGGAGAAACCTTCGTTGAACTTCACCAGGAAACCCGAAGCGCCATCCTTGGTGCGGTCGCCCCACAGGTCGCCGGCGGCCGGGCTCTGGTCCCCGCGCAGCGGGTTCAGGTAGCCCCAGTCGATGTCGGACTGCTGCACGACTTCACTGGTCGGTGTGAGCGTGGAGTGGTCATCGGCGTGGGCGGTCATGCTGGCGAAGGCGACCGAAAGGCCGAGCAGAGCAAGGGAGACGGGACGTTTCATGGTGGCTGCTGTCTGATCATGGAAAGTAAGGGAAATCGCCGATGCGCTGGCGATCGACGCCGTGAATCCTGGAACGGGCAGGCGGCGGGATATAGCGGCAGATGGAGAAAAGACTTTCAATCAAAGCTTGATAATCAGTCGTTCATCCTGGGCGTGTTATCGGCGTCAGGCCCCGAGGCGATGCCATGGCATGCGGCGTGGCGCCCACCTTGAGGTGAGGAGAGTTTCTCGATATTCCGAGACGTCAGGGGATTTTTGGCACTTGTTCGCGCATTCCCTCCAGTCCGGCCAGGTGGGTCGAAATGGCCAGGAACCAGGTGCGAGCGGAAAGTAGAGGGGTTGCGAGGCAACAGATTGGCAGCTCCGGACATTCCTCAAACAGTTTTCGGAATGTCCGGATTATGTGCCAGGTCAGACGAAATCGGGAGCGATCAGGCGCGGGATCGCCAGCACGAATTCCGGGAACAGGATCATCAGCACGATCACGGCCAGCATCACACCCAGGTACAGCATGGTGGTCGCCATGGCTTTGAGCAGGGGAATGCCGCCGATCTTGGCGGAAATCATCAGACACAGGCCGTAGGGCGGCGTGATCAGGCCCAGGCCCAACGCCATGACGCCGATGACACCGAACTGCACGGGGTGCACGCCTGCCGCCATCGCCAGCGGATAGAAGATGGGGGCCATGATTGCCATGGCGGGCAGGGCATCAATGAAGGTGCCGATCACCAGCAGCACGATGGTCATCACGATGAGCAGCACGGTCGGGTCCGTGATGCTGACGCCCGCCATCAGCTTCGGCGGAATCTGATAGAAGCTGATGAGATAGCCGAAGATGGCCGCGCCCACCAGACTGAACAGCGACAGCGAGCACAGCCTGACGGTATCGGTGGAGGCATTGAGCAGCTTGGTGAGATCCAGCTCGCGATAGATCACGAAGCCCAGCACCAGCGCGTAGACCACCGCGATCACGGCAGCCTCGGTGGGCGTCACGATGCCCAAGGTGATGCCGCCGATGATCACGATCGGAATCCCCGAAGCCAGCAGGCCATCCTTGCCGGAGCTTGCCAGTTCCTTGAAGGAGGCACGCTTGCGCACCGGCACGTTGTAGCGACGCACGTAGCGGGTATTGAGCAGTAGCTGGGCCACGCCGATCATCACGCCGGGCAGAATGCCACCGAGAAACAGGCCGGCGATCGAGGTGTTGGTCAGCGCACCCCAGACGATCATGTTGATCGACGGCGGGATGATGGTGCCCATCACGGAGGACGCAGCGGTGACCGCGACGGCGAAGCTGACCGGATAGCCTTCGCGCTTCATGGCCGGAATCAGTACCGTCCCCACGCCGGCACTGTCAGCGGTGGAGGACCCGGAGACCCCGGCGAACAGCATGCTGACCAGCACATTGACGTGAGCCAGTGCACCACGGAAGTGGCCGACCAGGCGCATGCACAGCGTGATCAGGCGGTCGGTGATCCTCGCGGCATTCATCAGGTTGCCGGCGAGCAGAAACAGCGGCACGGCCAGCAGCACGAAGGAATCCATGCCGTTGTACATGCGCTGGAACATGATCCAGTAGGTCAGACGCGGGTCGAGCAGAATCAGCGTGGTCGCCGTCAGCACCAGTGCCATGGCGATGGGAATGCCGATCACGATCAATACGCCCAGCACGCCGAACAGCAGCCAGGGCATCAGGTAGAGCCAGTCCATTGGCATCATGGCAGTGTTCTCCGGTCAGTCACGTCATGCGCATGGCCGGCGATGGCGGGAGACAGAACGTCCTGTGTCTCCTCCGGCGTCGCCAGTTCTTCCGCCTCGTTGGGCGTATTGAGTGCCGCCTCCATGGCGGTCATGCCGTACAACCAGGCATGCAAGAGTCGCTGCAGGCTGAACAGCACGATGAAGACGCCACTGACGGTGAACACCGAATAGACGTAGATCATCGACAGCCCCGAGGCCATGGCACTGCGGCGCAGGCCCGACAGCGCGAAGTCCTTGCCGTGGACGATGAACAACACCCCCAGCAGCAGGCAGGCGAGATCACGGATCCAGCGCGTGACGAGGTCGGCACGACTGCCACGAGGGAAGGCTTCGAGCACGAAGTGATCGGCATGCAGTACCCCGACCGCGGTGCCCAGCATCACCATCCACTGGAAGGCGAAGCGGCTGAATTCCTCGGTCCAGAACAGGCGCGGCAGGAAGGCCAGATTGCGACTGGCGATCTGATAGATGATGAAGACGATGAAGCTTGCCAGCAGCACCAGCAAGACGAGATAGAGCAGACGTTCGAGCGCCCGGTTGAGACGCGAGAGCCCTGTGAGCACAGAAGGCATGGCACTGTCCTCTCAAGAAGAGTGCGAGGGAAGGAGAGCGACGGCACGAGAGTGATGACACGCGAGGTGACGTGCGCCAGGGGCTGAGGAAGGTGGCGGGGCGCCTATCCTGAGGCCAGAAATGGCTGCAGGTGAGGCACCCCGCCTGACATGCCTTACTTGACGGCGCGTACCTTGTCGTAGATGTCCTGCAGGCCCATCTCGGCGATCACTTCCTTGAGCGGCTCAGCGACGATCTCCTGCATGCGCTCACGGTCGATCTCATGCAGCTTGGCGCCCTGCTTCTCCAGCTCCGCGAGGGCTGCCGCGTCCTGTTCCAGCTGCACCTTGCGGGCGTAGGCCGCCGCTTCGTGCGCGGATTCCATCAGTGTCTTCTGCTGCTGCTCATCCAGATTGTCCCAGGACATCTTGGACATGGTCAGCAGACGCACGGTGATGTCGTGCTCGGACAGCGCGATGTTGGGGGCGACTTCGTGGAAGCGCATGCGCAGTGTCCATTCCGGCTCATTGAGCAGGCCGTGGATCGCGCCCAGCTGGATGGCGGTGTAGATCTCCTTCCAGGCCACCACGCTCGGCTCGACCCCGAGTGCCTGCCAGGCGACGATCAATGGCTTGGTCGGATTGGTGCGCAGCTTGAGGCCCTTGAGGTCATCGAGTGAGGTGACCTCGCGCGAGCTGACGATGTGGCGCTTGCCGCCACCGAAATAGGCCAGCACCTTCACGTCGGTCTCGTCACTGATCTTCTGGGCGATTTCCTGGCCGACCTCGCCATCCAGCACCTTCTGCCAGTGATCGACATCGCGATACAGGAAGGGAATCGTGAACACGTTGGCCGTGGGCGAGAAGTCGGTGATCAGCCCGGGGCTTACGATGGACATGTCCAGCGCGCCGGCCATCTGTTGCTCGAACATCTCGGTTTCATGGCCCAGCACCGAGTTGCCCATGATGGTCATGGTGATGTCGCCATCGGTCTTCTCGACGAGCAGATCGCGCAGGCGCTCGGCACCGAGCTGGTAGGCGGTATCTTCGGTGCCGGCGTGGCCGAAGCGCAGCTCCATTGCCTGGGCACTGGCCGAGAAGCCGAGCGTGGCGCTCAGCAGGGTGCCGGTGGTGGCCGCGACGGCCAGCCCCTTGCTCAGCCCTCTGGACAGTCGGGCGCCCACCGGTGAGCGCTGGAAAATGGCAGGGGTGGACGTAGTTGGATTGATCCAATTCAGCATGATGGCGTTTTCCTTGGCGTTGTTTGTTGTTGTGCCTTGCGTCTTTTGGTCTTGCAGTCTTTCTGTCTTGCGGCTTGCCAGACCGGCAGTCTCCAGACGGCCGGTCCATGCTCGGGGTTGCGCGGCCAGTCGATGCTCTCCAGGCATGACTCGCCGTTCAGAGAAAGCGTTGGCGTCAGTCCGGGCGAGGCGTCTCGACGATGGCGTCGTCAGGACTCCCGCAGGAGCGGCGTATCTTGAGTTCCGGCGGCATGATGACGCTTTCTCGCTCGCCGCCGGGATTGGCGATCCGTCGCAATGCCAGTCGCGCCGCCTGCTCCCCGATGGCGTAGGGGTGCGTAGCGATACTGGTCAGGGGCGGATCGCCCAGTTCGGCTTCCTCGACGTCATCGGTGCCGATCACGGCACAGTCGCGACCGGGTTCCAGCCCCATCTGGCGCAGGCCCAGCATGGCACCGAAAGCCACGAGGTCGTTGTGGCAGACCACTGCCGTCGGGCGAGGGCTTTCCTGCATCAGGGTCTTGATCAGCTCATGGCCGACGCGCCGCGTCACGCCATTGCCGCGCACCAGGCGGCGATAGGCCAGGCCGTGGCGGTCCAGCGCAGCCTGATAGCCCAGCCAGCGGTCATGGCTGACCGAGTGATCCGCGCCGCCGATGAAGGCGATGCGCTGATGGCCCAGGCTGACGAGATGATTGACGGCCATCTCGGCCACGCGCCGGAAATCGGTACCGGCGTAATCGAAGGGCGGCGCGTCCAGATAGCGCATCACCTGGATGCAGGGCATGCCCCAGTCGGTTAGTTGATGGATCAGGTTGGGGTCTGTGTGTTCGGCGGGGCACAGCAGCAGGCCATCGACACGATGTTCACGCATGCGCTCGATGAAGCGCTGCTGGCGCTTAGGAGAATCCTCGCTATTGGCGAGAAATGACACATAGCCTTCCTGGTGCAGGGCGGCATCGATCCCCGCGACCATGGAGCCGAAGAAGGGGTTGGCGATGTCATAGACCACCACGCCCAGGGTCGCGGTGCGGCTGCCGCGCATGGCGGCGGCGCCACGGTTGTAGACGTAGCCCAGTGTCTTGATGGAGTCCTGGACCTTCTCGCGGGTGCGTTTCGCCACCAGCGGGCTTTCGCGCAGCACCAGTGAGACCGTGCTGCGCGAGACCTTGGCATGTGCCGCGATATCCTGGAGCGTGATGCTGCTCGAGGCGCTCTGTGATGACGGGGCCTGCGATGACACCGTGGCATCTGCCTTGGCCGGCGGTGTCGTGATGGGATCTTTCATGGCGTCTTCCCTGGGCGTTTTCTTGTTGTCATTCCGAACTCATTGCCGGGGTGGAGACGTTTTTGGATAGTTCCAAATCCATGTCCAGAGCATAGAGCAATTCGCCCGCGCTCCCCTCAGCACTTTGGTCTGGCAGCCATGTGTCGAAGGGGCTGCGTCACCGGCATGCCGGCCCCCGTGCTGCCGGCCACCGGTCTACCGGCGCGTCCAGCTGGCTTCATTGACCGCACTCAGCGGCGATTTCCCCGCCAGTGCCAACAGCAGGTTGTCCAGCGCACGTTGCGCCATGGCGCGGCGTGTCTCGTGGGTGGCAGAGCCGATGTGCGGCAGCGCCACGACCTGTGGCAGGCGCGTCAGTGGCGAACTTGCCGGCAGCGGCTCCTGCTCGAAGACATCCAGCCCGGCACCGCGGATACCGCCACGCTCGAGACACTCGATCAAGGCGGCTTCATCGATGACACGCCCGCGGGCGATGTTGATCAGGATGGCGCTGGCGGGCATCAGTTCCAGCTCGCGTCTGCCGATCAGGCGTTCGGTCTGCTCGCTGAGTGGGACGGTGACGCAGACGAAATCGCTGGTCTTGAGCAAGGTGTCCAGCTCGACGCGGATCGCGCCCAGTTCGCTCTCAAGCTCAGGCTTGGGGGAGGCATTCGAATACTGGACCCGCATGCCGAAGCCGAGTGCACCGCGCCGCGCGATCGCCGCGCCGATGCGGCCCATGCCCACCATGCCGAGTGTCTTGCCGTGCACGTCCGTACCGAAGTGAGGCGGTGTGAGGCCATGTGTCCATTGGCCGTCGCGCACCATGTTGGCCAGCTCCACCGCGCGTCGTGCCGTGGCCATGATCAACAGGAAACCGACATCGGCAGTGGTCTCGGTCAGTACGTCCGGGGTGTTGCACAGCAGGATGCCGCGCGCGTCCATCGCTTCAAGCGGGTAGTTGTCATAGCCCACGGAGACCGTGCAGATCACCCGCAGTGCGGGGGCGGCATCCAGCAGCGATGGCGTGATGACATGTCCTGAACAGATCAAGCCGTGGGCGTCATGCAGGGCATCGCGCAGGGCGTCTTCCCGCGCCTGTGCGGACAGGCCCTCAGGCAGCACAACGACATCATGGTGTTCGCGCAGGGTGCTCATCTGGTCATCGTCGAGTGCCTTGAGCATGACGACCTTGTGCCGTGGCCTGGGGTTGGACGCGTCGCTGGCCATCTGGCTGACTCCCTGGGGCGAGTACTGCTGTGCGTGCATGGAGGTCTCCTTGAGTTCATGCGCGTTCGACAGGAACGGATCGACAGGAACGATTTGCGGCTCAGGAAACGAGGCTGGCAGCCTCTCCGTTCTCGATCGCCGTGAGTGTCTGGCGATCCGGCAGGCCTTCCATGTCACCGCGCACCTGCACCGCACGACTGCCCAGCAGGTTGGCCCGCAGCATGGCAGCTTCAGGTGACAGTCCATCGAGCAAGGCGCTGATGGCACCCACCGCAAAGGCATCGCCGGCGCCGACGGTATCGACGACCTGGTTGACGCGCTGGCCGGGGACACTGAAGGCGGCTTCCTGGCCGCCGATCAGCCCACGGTAATAGCTTCCCTCGGGGCCGAGCTTGATGATCACGGCCTTGGCACCTTGTTCGAGGTAGTGGCCCGCGATGGCCTCGGGGGTCTTGTGGCCGGTCAGACGTTCGCCTTCCGCCAGACCCGGCAGTACCCAGTCAGCGCGGCTTGCCAGCTGATTGAGGGTGTCGCGCATCTCACGCTCGCTCGACCACAGGGTGGGGCGCAGATTGGGGTCGAACGAGATGCTGGCGCCTGAGGCGCGGGCCTGCTCGAAGAGGTGGAAGGACAGCTCGCGGCAGCTGGGGGAGATGGCCGGCGGAATGCCGGTGGCATGCAGGTGGCGCAGGGCGCTGAGATCGATGCCATCGGCATCGCGTGCATTCATGCGGCTGGCGGCGCTGCCCTGGCGGAAGTACTCGACATGCGGGTCTTCGCCCTGGCTGGCGCGCGCCTTGAACATCAGGCCGGTGGGTGCCTCGCTGTCCCGGGTCAGATGGCGACAGTCCAGGCCATTGTCTTGCAGGGTCTGGCGCAGGTAGCACCCGAGACTGTCGTCACCCACGCGGCTCAGCCAGCCAACATGAAAGCCCAGGCGGGCGAGGCCGATGGCGACGTTGGTGTCGGCCCCGGCGATACGGCGCTCGTAATGTGAGACGTGCGCAAGATCTCCCTCGCTCTCGGCGACCAGCATGGCCATGGCTTCGCCAAAGGCGAGGATTTCCAGTGGCGAGGAAGAAGGGAAAGAGGTGGGCGTCGAAGACGCACTGGCTTGCTCAGACATCATGGCGTGTCCTTTGTCTTGGAGACATTCCTTGTATTTGTCGGGCATGACGGCGCGGCTGGCGAAGCCGCGCCGTCATGGTAGTGCTGCACCGATAGTGCTGCGCCGTCTTGCTGTTCGCGCGTGTCACTTGTTGCGTACTGATTGTCGCGTACCAGTCGTCGACAGGCTCAGTGCTGGCGCGACTCAGTGCTGGCGCTTGCCGTCCACCAGGCGTGGCAGGTCGGCGCTGTCACGCAGGCTCGGGCTCAGCAGTGCTTCGGGCAGGTCCTGGTAACACACCGGACGCAGGAAGCGTTCGATCGCCGCGCTGCCCACCGAGGTGGTACGGCTGTCGGAGGTGGCAGGCCAGGGGCCACCGTGGACCATCGCCTGACAGACCTCGACACCGGTCGGCCAGCCATTGGCGAGGATACGACCCGCGCGACGCTCCAGTACCGGCATCAGGCTGCGCGCGGCATCGATATCGGCATCGTCCAGATGCAGGGTGGCGGTCAGCTGGCCTTCCAGGTGCTCGCAGACCGCACGCATCTCGTCCAGATCGCGACAGGCGATGACCAGCGAGCTGGCGCCGAAGACTTCTTCCTGCAATGCGGCTTCACTCAGGAAGTCGCCGCCGGTGGTGCGGAACAGCGCGGTCTGACACGGGCTTGCGTTATCGCCATCCAGCACACCGCGCGCCACTTCCTGTACCTGGGGCAGGGCGGAAAGCTTCTCCACGCCACCGCGGTAGGCGTCATGAATGCCTGGCGTCAGCATCGTCTGGCAGGCACTGGCCGCGACGTTGTCGGCGGCGGTGTTGAGGAAGCGCTCCAGCGCCTCACCTTCCAGCGCCAGCACCAGCCCCGGATTGGTGCAGAACTGGCCGGCACCCATGTTGAGCGAGGCGATGAAGGCCTGTCCCAGTGCTTCGGCGCGAGCTTCCAGCGCGGCCGGCATCAGCAGCACCGGGTTGATGCTGCTCATCTCGGCGTAGACCGGAATCGGTTGCGGGCGGGCTTGAGCCGTCTTGAGCAGCGCCGTGCCGCCACTGCGCGAGCCGGTGAAGCCCACGGCCTGAATGCGCGGGTCATTGACCAGTGCCTGGCCCAGGGTGTTGCCACTGCCGTAGAGCAGCGAGAAGACGCCTTCCGGCAGGTTGCAGCGCTTCACGGCACGCTGGATGGCACCACCGACCAGCTCGGACGTGCCCGGGTGAGCGGAATGCGCCTTGACGATGACCGGGCAGCCCGCCGCGAGGGCCGAGGCGGTATCGCCACCGGCCACCGAGAAGGCCAGCGGGAAGTTGCTGGCCCCGAACACCGCCACAGGGCCGAGACCGATGCGCCGCTGGCGCAGGTCGGCACGTGGCATCGGGCTGCGTTCCGGCATGGCCGGGTCGATGCGCACATCCAACCATTCCCCGGCGCGTACGACACCGGCGAACAGACGCAGCTGACCGCAGGTGCGGCCGCGTTCGCCTTCCAGACGTGCGCGTGGCAGGCCGGTTTCCTGAAGGGCGCGTTCGGTGATCTGCTCGCCGATGGCCTCGATTTCCTCGGCGATGGTCTCGAGGAAGCCGGCGCGGGTCTCGGCGTCCGTCTCCCGGAAGCTGTCGAAGGCGTCATGCGCCAGCTGGCAGGCCAGCTCCACCTCGCGGGCACCACCGGCCGGATAGGCGGGGTCCAGTCGCTCGCCATTGGCAGGGTTGATGGCATGAACCGGCTTGCCGTCAGCCAGCAGGCTCTGCTGGCCGATGAGCTGATGGCCGCGCAGTGTCGTCTGATCGGAAGGTGACATGAGGCGTCTCTCTTTTCGTTGGGCGTGCTGTGCGTGGGACGTACGGTGCGTGGGGTCTGGGGTGCTTGGTAGGTGCTGTGCGTAGGACGCGCAGTGGGTCAAGGGGGCAGCCGCCTCGACAGGCCAGGCCGGTCGAGGCGTCACCGCCTTGGGGGTTGCGCGTCACTTCACGTGATTCCACCGCGCTGAAGGTGATAGGCGACATGCCTTACGGGCACATCTGGCCGCCGTTGATGTCGATCACCTGACCGGTGATGTAGCCACTGGTGGCGTGCGAGGCGAGGAACAGGAAGGTCGGCGCGCATTCTTCGGAGGTGCCGAAACGGCCCATGGCGATGCTGCCGGCGATCTTGGTGCGCAGCTCTTCGCTCTTGTCGGCATGGAAGACGGTATCGATGGTGCCCGGCGACACGATGTTGAAGCGCACGTTGTCCTTGGTGAATTCCTTCACCCAGTTGCGATGTAGGTTGTGCAGCATGGCCTTGGTGCCGCCGTACAGGGAGGCGCCCAGACCGCCGCCTTCGCGACCCGCGATGGAGCCGGTGCTGATGACGCTGGCGGTGGTGCCGGAGTCCTTGGCGGAGGCCTTCAGGTGCGGCATGGCGTACTTGGTAGTCATAATCGCGGAGCGCAGGTTCAGGTCCATCACCAGGTTGAAGGCGGCATCATCCAGACTCTCGAGTCCTGCACGCACGCCCAGGCCACCGGCGTTGTTGACCAGCACGTCCATGCCGCCGAAGGCCTTGGTGAAGTCTTCCACCAGGGCGGCGCAGCCTTCGCTGGTGGACAGATCACGTGCGAAATATTCAAAGCGTGCCCCGGTGGCTTCCAGCTGGGCGATGGCGTCACGCGCGGCGTCATCCTGCTGACGGCTGTTGATGCCGACCACGGCACCCTCACGGGCGAAGGCGACAGCGGCAGCCAGACCAATGCCCTTGGTAGAGCCGGTGATGAGAACTTTCTTCTGCTTGAGATCGGTGAACATGTGGGATTCCTGACGGTGGAAAGCCGTACGCTCTTGGAGGCGGCATGGCGAATGAAAGGTGGAGGGGCCTGCGGCGAGCATCGGCTCCCTCTCGGCACGAGTCACCTTAGCCCAGACAAACAGGATCGACAAACAAATAATGACAACTAGCGAATAGTGCTTTAGTGCAGTCCCGCCTATCAAATGACGTGAGAAGGCTGTCCTGAGGCCTGGTTCGTGCGATCCTGACTGGGGCTGAAGGGGGAGGGGGTTGTGCTTATCAGGCAAGAGACTGATTTGTCGTAAAAACTCTGATAAATAAGCTAAATCAATGGCTTATGGTGGCGCGTTCGATGCGGATCGGTCAATGAGTCGCAAGGCATTGCGGCCATTGGATAAGGGTCGCAGGGGCCGGGGTCGGCTATCCTAGGGGTTGATCCGGCCAGCCCGTCACGACCTACAGTCCCCGCTCCCTTCCTGCCGTCCATTTTTGGATTGGTCTAAAGTTCAAGTTGTAATAACTTGTAAAATTCGTGCATCCCGCTGACACTGATCTGCGTATTCGGGGCAGTCATCGCCAACCCTCAAAGCGGCTGCCCCACGCTGCAACGCCACAATCGACACAGCCACGCAACGCCTCCATAACAAGACAACGAGAGAGTCTTCGCCATGCGTAAATTGTCACAAGTCCTCTGTGCCTCCGTGCTGACCCTGTCCGCTTCCGCGGTGATGGCAGCCGACTATCCCTACAAGCCCATCACGCTGATCGTGCCTTGGTCTGCCGGTGGTGGTACTGATGCGGTCGGTCGTCAGCTGGCGGCGGGCCTGCAGGAAGAGCTCGGTCAGCCGGTCAATGTGGTCAACAAGACCGGCGGTTCCGGGGTGGTGGGGCACATGGCCATGAAGATGGCGCGCCCCGACGGCTATACCCTGGGGCTTGGCACGGCAGAGATCGCCACCTATCAGCACATCGGCACCGCGCAATTGTCCTATGAGGACTTTACGCCGATCGCGCTGCTCAACCTGGACTACGCCTCCTTCACGGTGAATGCCGATTCCGAATGGAAGACGCTGGATGATGCGCTGTCGGCGCTGAAGGCCAACCCCAGTGACTACACCGTGTCAGGTTCTGCGCCGGGGGCGGCCTACCATCTGTCCTTTGCGGGCTTCCTGGATCAGCAGGGCATCAACCCGAATGACGTGACGCTGGTACCCAGCGAAGGCGCGGCACCGGGCCTGCAGGAACTCGCCGCTGGTGGCGTGGATATCGTGTTCTCCTCGCTGCCGGAAATCGAATCCATGCGCCAGTCGGGTCGCGTCAAGGCGCTGGCGGTACTCGCCAATGAGCGTGTCGATTCCTTCGAGGACATTCCGTCTGCCAAGGAGCTGACCGGCTCCGAGTGGAGCCAAGGCTCCTGGCGCGGTCTGGTCGGCCCTGAGGGCTTGCCGGAAGAGGTCACCGCGCGTCTGTCTGAAGCGACCGAGAAGGTCTGGAAGTCCGAGCAGTTCCAGGACTTCATGGCAAGCCGCGGTTACGGCACCGTGTGGGAAGATGCCGAAGGGTTCCGTGCCTTCATGAAAGATCAGGATGAAAAGAACGCTGCCACCATCGAAAAACTGGGGCTGGCCAACTGAGCATGTCGCATAGCTTCGTGTTCGAACGTTTCCTCCTGAGTCTTCATGAGTAACCGCACATGCGTACC
Organism: Cobetia amphilecti; assembly: GCF_020217465.1. Taxonomy (GTDB): domain Bacteria; phylum Pseudomonadota; class Gammaproteobacteria; order Pseudomonadales; family Halomonadaceae; genus Cobetia; species Cobetia amphilecti. Next base: position 2,428,559 of record NZ_CP084115.1, on the reverse strand, counting down.
AACGACAAGGTAACGGGTGTGGTGACGGCAGCCTTCGGGGCTGCCGTCATATATGCCTCCCTCGACCTGAAGAACCTGCCGCGCCAGGAATATGGGGCCGGTACCTTTCCCACCGTCATCGGCGCACTGCTGATACTGTTCGGGGCCATCCTGCTGGTCCGTGGGCTGCGCAATCGTGAAGTCTGGTTTGCCTGGCAGCACCCCGTGCCATTGATCACCTTCATCATGACATTGGCCGCCATCTGCGCGTCTATCGTGGCCTACATCTACCTGACACCGATCGTGGGCTTCCCCGTGGTGTCCTTCGTGCTGCTCACGCTGCTGCTCTATACCTTCCATCACCGTCGCTGGTTGCCTGCCGGGGGTATCGCACTGGTGGCGACAGGCGTGATCTGGGAAGTCTTCGGCCAGTTGTTGCACGTGCCGCTTGAACTGGGCCTGCTGGAAAAGGTGATCTACTGATGAGTGACTTACTGCAAGCCGCCACGATGGTATTCACGTGGGAAGTGATGCTGATCATTCTCGCCGCGTCGCTCTTCGGGCTCTTCATGGGGGCGATTCCGGGACTCACCGCCACCATGGCCACGGCCCTGCTGGTACCGGTGACCTTCTTCATGGAGCCGCTGCCCGCGATTGCCGCCATCGTGTCCGCCACGGCCATGGCCATCGTGGCAGGGGACATCCCCGGGGCGCTGTTGAGGATCCCCGGAACCCCGGCCTCGGCGGTCTATACCGAGGAAGCCTATGCGATGGGCAAGCAGGGCAAGGTCGGCCTGGCGCTGGGTCTGAACGTGACCTGCTCGATGATCGGTGGCGTGATCGGGGTGCTGATCCTGGCCTTCTTCGCACCGCGCATCGCCGAGTTCGCCATCCAGTTCACCAGCGATGAGTACTTCTGGCTGGCACTGCTGGGGCTGTCCTGCGCGATTCTCGTCTCGGGGCGTGATCCGCTCAAGGGCGGCATCTCGATGCTGGCGGGGCTGGTCATCGCGATGGTGGGCATGGACAGTGTCTCCGGTCAGATGCGTTTCACCTTCGGCAATTACGACCTGCTGGCCGGTATCTCCATCCTGCCGGTGCTGATCGGCCTGTTCGCGATCTCCGAGCTGATTCGCCGCATGCCCGAGACGCGCAACCCGGCGCCGATCGTGCCGCCGGTCATCAAGCGTCCCTTCGAGGGCGTCGGCTCGACCCTGTGGAAGTACAAGGGCGGCGTGCTGCGCGGTGGGGCACTCGGAACCGTGATTGGCTCTCTGCCCGGCGCCGGTGCCGACATCGCCTCCTGGATCAGCTATGCCGTCAGCCGCAAGTTCTCCCGAACGCCGGAGAAGTTCGGCAAGGGCCATCCCGAAGGCTTGGTGTCGGCCAGTTCCGCCAACAATGCCTCGCTGTCCGGTGCCTACATTCCGGCGCTGGTATTCGGTATCCCGGGCGATACGGTGACGGCGATCATCATCGGCGTCCTGATGACCAAGGGCATCACCCCGGGGCCGGACGTCTTCACCGACCAGGCACCGCTGGTGAACGCCATCTTCATGGTCTTCGTGCTGGCCAACCTGCTGCTGTTGCCGCTGGGCTTCATGGCGATCCGTGGGGCGCGTCACATCCTGTCGATTCCCACCGGCATCCTGTTCCCGCTGATCCTGATGTTCTGCATCGTCGGTGCCTTCGCGGCCAACAATGCCATGTTCGACATCTGGATCATGCTCGGCATCGGCCTGATGGGCTTCTTCATGGCCGAGAATGACTTCCCGGTCGGGCCGATGATTCTGGCGGTGATTCTCGGACCGATCGTCGAGAGCAACTTCATGCGCTCGATTCTCAAGTCCAATGGCGACCTGACCGCCTTCGTGGACCGTCCCATCGCCATGGTGCTGGCCATCGCCGCGGTGGCGGTGTGGAGCATGATCATCGTCAACGGGGTGAAGGCAGGGCGTAAGGCACCGCAGGCAGAGGAAGCGACTCAGCCCCAGGATGCCTGAAAGGGACGTCAGCCGAGTGGAGCGGGTGGGCGAGCGGCAGTGATGACGCCGGGGAACGTCGCTGTCCCGTGGCCTTTCCTCAACTGGCAGGGTTTCCGGTAGAATTGCACACCATCTGACATGCCTGAAGGTGGACCAAGAGTGATGAGAAAGGGCGACATGACACGATGAGTGACGCAGCCAAGCATTCACTGGCACTGGTGGTCTACGAGAAGATTCTGGCGGCCATCATCAGCGGTGATTACCCCGTCAACAAGAAGCTGCCCACCGAGGCGCGCCTGTGCGAGCTGTATGAGGTGTCGCGCCCGGTGCTGCGTGATGCGCTGGCGCGGCTGCGCGAGGACAATCTCGTCGTTTCGCGGCGGGGCTCCGGCAGCTTCGTCATCAATCGACCCGACAGCGCCGTGCTCGAATTTGCGCGTATCTCCAGCATCGCCGACATCCAGCGTTGCTTCGAGTTTCGCACCAATGTCGAGGCCAGTGCGGCGGGTCTTGCCGCACTGCGACGCACCTCGGAGCAGCTGGAGCACATTCGCCAGCGCTTCGAAGCCATCAACCAGGCCAATCTCAACCACGATCGTGCCTCGGATGAAGACTTCGAGTTCCATCTGGCGATCACCGAAGCGGCCAGCAATCACTACTACGCCACCGTGCTGCGCTCGCTCAACCAGAGCATCAAGGAGGGTATGAACCTGACGCGCGGCCTGTCACTGCGAGCCTCGGAGGAACGCCTGCGCATCGTTCAGGATGAGCATCGGGCGATCATCGATGCGATTGCCGATAAGGACGCCGCGGCGGCCGAAAGCGCGATGCGGGCGCATCTCGAAGGGGCGCGCCGACGCATGTTCGAAGGCGTCCATGCGCCTTAGTCCCACAACAGGTAAGCGCCTCGAATGGTGAGTGCTTCGCTGACGCGTCATGACCCATGACAATGCCTCTGATCGTCACCGATCAGAGGCATTGTCGTATCGGGAGACTTGAAAACGCGCCCTGCAGATGCGCAAGCGGCCTATGAAGATATGCATAGCTCGATGCTCGCAAGGCTAGTGTTCGCCCAGCCAGCGACGTGCCACGGCGACGGCGCGTGGCAGGCTGCGGCACCAGCTGAGCTTGTGCGCACGCGTGCGAATCCCGGCTCGACGCAGCTTGACGATCAGATGGCTCGGCAGCCCCGCCAGAATCAGCGCCACTCGCTGGTGATGCATGTCATCGATCAGGGATTTCAGGGCCACGATGGCCGTGCCATCGATGCTCGGCACATCGCTCATGTCGAGAATCACGACCCGGACTCTGTCATCGACCAGGCGCAGTGAGGTCAGCGCCTTCTCGGCCACGCCGAAGAACAGCGGGCCATCGATGTCGTAGAGCGCGATGGCGCTGCTGTCGCTTCCCTCGCACAGTGTCTGGCGAAGCGCCTCGACCTGTGGCGTGTCGGAGATCTGGCGGGTCTGCGTCAGCTGCATCATGCGGCGTATGAACAGCGCCGCCGCCAGACCGACGCCGACTGCCACCGCCAGCACCATGTTGAACAGCACGGTGAGGCCGAAGCAGATCAACAGGATCGCCACATCGCCTCCCGGGGCGGAACGCAGGCTATGCACGAAGTGGCGAGCCTCACTCATGTTCCAGGCGACGATGAACAGCAGCGCCGCCAATGTTGCCATCGGCACCTTGCCCAGCAGATCCGCCAGTGCGATCACTGCAAGCAGTACCACCGCGGAATGCACCACTGCCGCCAGTGGTGAACGGGCTCCGCAGCGAATGTTGGTGGCGGTGCGTGCGATGGCGGCAGTTGCCGTGATGCCCGCGAACAACGGCGCTATCAGATTGCCCAGCCCCTGGCCGATCAACTCCGCATCCGGGTCATGGCGCGTTCGCGTCAGTCCATCGGATACCACCGAGCACAGCAGGGATTCGATCGCCCCCAGCATGGCAATGGCGATGGCGGGCCCCATCAGTGCACGGATCAGCTCGAAATCCAGTGTCAGCGGCTGGCCATCCGCGCCGGGCAGCTGCCAGGGAGTTATCAGCGTTGGGGCGATGGGCGGAATGCCCGTGCCGCTGCTGCCTCCCGCTTCCCAGCTGAAGCGGGAGGCGATGGTTTCCACCAGCGGACCCTGGGTGTCACCGCCGAAGGCGAGTTCGAGCGCATGGGCCGCCAGTGCGCCGACGATCAAGCCGACCAGTGGCGCGGGGACGGGCAGGTGCAGGCGTGGCCACAGCAGCATGACGGCCAGTGAAAAGACCCCGATGGAGAGTTCATGAGGGTTCAGCGTCGGCAGTGCGGCCAGAATATGCCCGACATTCTCGACGAAGTGCTCGCTGAGTTGTCCGACACTCAGGCCCAGAAAGTCAGGCACCTGCAGGACGGCGATCACCACGGCGATGCCGGCGGTAAAGCCGAGCACGACCGGATAGGGCACGAACTGGATCAGCCGCCCCATGTGCGTCAGCCCCAGCAGTATCAGAATCGCCCCCGCCATCATGGTGGCGATCAACAGGCCGCCGAGTCCGTACTGCTGAACGATGGGAAACAGGATCACCACGAAGGCCGCGGTGGGCCCCGAAACGTTGACGCGTGAGCCGCCCGTCATGGCGATGATTGCCCCCGCGACGATGGCCGTATAAAGGCCATGCTGTGGCGCGACCCCGGCCGCGATGGCCAGTGCCATGGACAACGGCACTGCCACGGTGCCGATGGTCAACCCGGCCAGGATGTCCTGACGCAGATCGGTGAGGCCGTAGCCTGAGTGCCATGCACTGCGCAGGCCGGTGGCAATCGGGGGCAGGCGCATGGGGGAGCGCTTGGAGGTCATCGGGGCGGGTCCTCGCGGAGGGAATCTCGACGCTGAACCTGGTGCTGGCCGTATCAGGGCATGGCGTGGCATGTCCGAACATGACACTGCGCCAGGCGACAGCAGGCCAGCCGTCTGTGACGGACTGCCCTGTCATGATCACATGATAATAATATGGTAAAAACATTAACATGTAATTAGCATGATCGTCATTCGCTTGCCCAGAGGTTCGACGCGGGTTCACAAGGATTGGCTTGTCGGTATCGGTGTCCCAGCATTACCATCTGATGTTAATGATTTCGGGAGAGCTGAAGATGGAAAAGAAGACCGCACGCCTGACCCTGATGATTGACCCGCACAAGAAGCAGGCCTTCGAGCAGCTGTGTGCCTCGCAGGATCAGACGCCGTCTCAGGTCGTCCGTCAGTTGATCCGCGAGTATCTGCAGGCGCATGGCGTCGAGTACGCGTCCCAGCCCGGGCGTCCACAACCCCCATCTTCCTGAACGAGCGGGTTGGGTGGGGCGCTCTGACAAGCCCTGTGCTGATCAGCCCGGCTCTGACGCAAGAGACACGAAGCCCCTGACAGGTTCGCCTGTCAGGGGCTTTCGTCTTCAGGGCAAGGATGTCGTCCTGCTTGCTCAGGGGGGCGGGATCATTGGCAGAACCTGGCGGGTGACAGGCTGCGCGCGTATTCCGGCAGGGGCTCGTGCGCCACCGTGCGTGCCACCAGATCGCCCGTCTCGGCCGAGAGTGTCAGGCCCAGGTGGCCGTGTCCGTAAGCGAGCAGCAGGCCGGGGCAGCCGGGCATTTCGCCCACTACCGGCAGGCCATCGGGGGTGGAGTGACGCACGCCCATCCAGTGGCGGGCGACGTCGAGCGGCTGACCGAAGAGCGTCTCGCCCCATTGCTTGAGGGCTTGCCAGCGTTGCGGCGAGGCGGGGCGCGATGGCGCGCAGAATTCGGTGGTGCCCGCCAGTCGTATGCCTTCGGCCATGGGCGAGGCGTAGAAGTGATGCGCCAGCCAACCCACCGGGCGTGAGAGTGGCAGCGAGGTGGCGAGCTCGATGTGATAGCCGCGCTCGCTGACCACCGGCAGTCGTTTGCCGAGCCCGGCCAGCAGCGTATTGCTCGCGATGCCGGCGCAGATCACCACATGCGAGGCCTCCTGTGAGGTGGCGGCGGTGTTGATGCGCCAACCACCAATGGAAAGCGGCGTGAGGGTGTCGACCTGCTGCGCCGTCCACTCAAGGCCGCCTTCTTTAAGCTGTGCGTAGAGTTGGCGACTGAGTGACAGTGGGCTGGTGAGGTGGCGGGTGTCAGGATAGTAGAGGCCGCCTGCCAGTCCCTTCGAGTTGAGCGACGGTTCCAGATCCCGCAGCTGGTTTGCGCCCAGTGCCTGACATTCGACCCCGTCATGGCGCTTCGCCTGGGCCATCTTTTCCAGCGAAGCCGGGGTGATGACGGTGTCGCGCTGGATCTGCAGACAGCCTGTCTGGCTGGCCAGGGCAGTGGTCGCTTTGGTCTGCAGGTCATCGATCAGGGCATGCTGTCGCTCGACGGCATTGGCCAGCAAGGCGATCAGGTCCGCCTTGTGACGCTGAAAATTGGAGGGCGTTGCCGCCTTGAGGAAGCGCCAGCCGAAATCCGCGAGGGCAGGCGTGTGGCGCAGGGCGATGGCAAGGGAGGGCTGCCTGCTCAGCAGGTGGCCCGGCAGCTGACGCAGGGTATCGCCACTGGCCATCGGTGAGGTGGCGTAGTTGGCGATGAGGCCGGCGTTGCCGAAGGAGGTGCCTTCGCCGATGGGGTTCGGGTCATACAGTCGAACGTGATAGCCACGTGCCTGCAAGGCGCGGCAGGTCGCGAGACCGATGATGCCGGCGCCAATGACGGCAATGCTGGCGTGACTCGCCGCTTCGGCGGCGGAGGATTGCGGGGTCATCGCGCGTACTCTCTTTGCCGAGCATGCCGGGCGAGTTGCCCGACATGATCGGCGTGATGAAGACGGTGGCAGGGCCATGACAGAGCCTTGGAAGACTCATGGTCGAGCGGCGCAGGCCCTGCCGATGGCTCAGTTGTCGCGGTAGAACTTCCAGGAGGCGATGCCGATGCCCACGGCGGTGAGGATGCTCAGCAGGCAGATCGCATACAGGGTCAGTCCGAACATTGTCTGGTCCTCAGGAGTGGGTAGGCTGGGGCGGGGCGTCGTTGCCGTTGTGGTCCGGCGCCGCGTTCAAGAACTGATAGACGAGGGTGAAAACCACGATATTGGCGATGACGCCGGCGATCAGTGGCGTGATGCCGCTCAATGCCTCGAGCTCCAGGCCGCTCCACTTCCAGACGCTGGTGGCCAGTGCCCCGGCGAGCATCGCGGCGATACCGGCACGCTTGCAGCGAATCTTGAACAGCACGGCGAAGATGAACGGCAGCAGGATGGTCGGCGCCCACAGCGCGTAGCTCAGCAGCAGCGCATCGATGATCGAGGTGGCATAAAGCGCGAAGATGATGGCGCCCAACCCGATGGCCAGATTGACGCCGCGCTCGATCCACAGCTGCTGCTTGCCGGACATGGCGGGATTGATGAAGGGCTTGTAGATGTCGGTCACGAAGATGACCGCTGCCGAGTTCAGGTAGGAGTCCGCCGTCGACATCACCACGGCCAGCAGTGAGGCGAGCACCAGACCGGTCAGGCCCAGCGGCAGGGCGTCACGAATCAGTTCCGGCATGGCCTGATCCGGCGAGATCTGCGGATAGAGCACCAGCGCGATCAGGCCGATGGTGGAGCTGACGGCATAGAACAGCAGACCGAAGCCGCCGGCCAGCGAGTAGCCGATCTTGGCATGACGGGAATCCGGTGCCGACAGGGCGCGCTGGGTGTAGGGCGGGACGAGGGTCTCGCCGAGCAGGAAGGCGATGAAGATGCTGATGAACATCAGCGGCGTGTAATCGCCCATGATGCTGAAGTGCTCGGTGGGCAGCGCGGCGATCAGGGCATCGGGACCACCGATCTTGTCGAGCCCGACGATCATGGTGATGGGCAGGAAGACCGCGAGCATGACGAACTGCACCACGTCGGTCTGGATCACGGCCCACATGCCGCCGGCCGTGGAGTACACCAGTACCACTGCCATGCCGATCAGGATGCCGGTGCTGATCTCGATGCCCAGGATGGCATTGAAGACGGTGCCGATGGCCAGTGCCTGAGCGCCGAGGATGCCGACGCAGAAGATCAGCGAGAAGATGCCGGTCAGCAGGCGAGCGCTGCGACCATAGTGATGCGCCATGATGTCACCGACCGTCTGGGCGCCCGCATAGCGCTTGAGGCGCGGTGCGATGTATAGGCCTGCGATGATGGTGGCGATGGGAAAGGCGGAGGCCGCGAACATGAAGGCGTAGCCCTCATCGAAGGCCTTGCCGGCGCGGCCCATCGAGGCGCCCCCGCCGAGGAAGGAAGCGGCAAGCGTGGCGAACAGCACCGGCCAGATGATCTTGTTGCCGGCGACGGCGAAGTCGGCACTGCTGGAGGTCTTCTTGGCACTGCGGTAGCCGATGTAGAGCAGTATCGCGAAATACAGCAATAGCCCCATGAGGTCGATCATATGCATTGTCTGTGGCCCTTTGTTGTTGGTTATGAGGGTCTGGTCAGCTTCCTCCCGCAGGGGGTATAAGCACAACTAAAGGCTGTCTATTAAGTCATAAGAACAATTTAGAGTCTGCCCGAGAAAGGCTAGTCTCGAGAATCCGGACATGAGTGCCCCGCCGCGAGAGCTCTACCACGAGAGCCCTGCCATGAGATGAGAGCCCAGCCGTCATGAAACTCAGACACAACCTGCGTCAATTGCAGATCTTTCAGGAAGTGGTACGTACGGGCAGTCTCTCCCAGGCAGCGCGTCGCCTGGCCATCACCCAGCCCGCGGTGAGCACGGCGATCACCAATCTGGAAAGCGAAGTCGGCTTTCTGCTCTTTCGCCGCAACCACTACGGCACACAGTTGACGCCGGAAGCCGTCCATCTGGCCGAGGGGGTCGACAAGGTGCTGGCGTCGGTGGGCCACCTTGATGAGCTGACCGATGGGCTGCGTGACGGCCATGCCGGCAAGCTCACCGTGGCCTCGATGCCGGGTCTGTCTCCCACGGTGATGCCCCGAGTGATGGCGCGCTATCTGGTCGATTTTCCCGACAGCCGCCTGTCGTTACAGACGTTCAGCTCGCGCAAGATCGCCGAGTGGGTCGCCGAGGGCCAGTTCGATCTCGGCGTGATCGAGTCGGACGCCGCCATCGAGGAGCTGGTGCTCGAGGAGTATCGGCTGTGCATGGCACTTGCGGTCCCCGAAGGCAATCCTCTCGTCGAGAAGGCATCACTGAGCCCGGCGGACCTGGCCGGGGAGACCATCATCACGCTGGACCAGCATCACCAGAGCACTCTGAAACTCGCGGGTGCCTTCCAGCAGGTCGGCATGACCTTGCAGGCGAGCATCGAGACCCATCTGTTTCCCTCGGTCGCGATGCTCGTCAATGAAGGGCTGGGGATTGCTCTGATCGATCCGGTGACGGCGGAGGCGATGCTGGCGCGCCGCGATTGCCATCTGCGCATCGTGCCCTTCACACCGACCATCAATCTGGATGTCGCACTGGTCACCTCGCGCTTTCATCCCGTCTCGCGTCAAGGGCAGCGCTTCATGCCCTATCTGGCGGCGGAGCTGGCCGCCTGGCAGCAACGCTCGCAGGACAGGTACGCGCCAGGCGCCTGAGCGGGCGTCTCAGACCGATGTTCTCGGCACCGTACTCTGCCAGTCACGACGATGGACTTCCTTGTCGTCTTCCCAGGCGATCTGCTCGGCTTCGAGATAGAAGTTCTCGGCGTCGCAGCGCATGCGATAGTGGCTTTCGACACGGATGTCGAACTGGCCCGGAGTCGTCTCGCCCAGAGCACTGTCACGCCCGTGCTGATCACGTCCGGCGCGGTAATGCCAGACGATCTCGGCGCGGGTACGATCCGCGTCTTCCGGATGCGCGGTATAGCGCTCGGTACAGCGATGCTCGACACGCATGCCGGTATCCTCGAAGGTCATCGCCCCCATGTCGTCCTCGACGATGGTGGTGATTTCCCCGTTGGCCACGTCCTCGACCACGCTGCGACTCGGCCTGGCGGCACGTTGCTCGCTGATGTTGGCCGGTGGTGCGGATTCCGGTGCCGCGAAGGGGGTGTCGACAGCCACGCCAGTGAAGACCGGCAGCGTGAGTGATTGCAGGCCCGGTTGCAGTGTCAGAGCCGCACGCGTAGGCGCCGGCCACACCATCGGGAAGTTGGCTGATGCCAGTGCCACGCGCAGACGGTGGCCGGTCGGGATCCGATAGCCTGCCATATCCAGTTCCAGCTCGATGTTGATGGGCTCGCCTGGAATGAGAGGCTGCGGAGTGTCACGATCGCGCAGCGCGAGGTTGAGCACGCCGTAGGTGATGCGCGCGACCTGGCCATCGGGCTGCACGTCACTCAGGCGCACCGTCAGCTGGCCGCAGGTCTGGTCACTGGATAGTGTCAGCGTGACCTTGGGCTCGCCGAGGATATCCAGCGGGGCGTCGAGTGGTTCACTGTCAAAGCACACGGCCAGCGCATCATCGAGACGCTGATCCCCCGGCAGGTCAGGCCCGAACCAGATGGCGCAATACTCGCCCTGATGACGGCCAGCAGTGAGCGGGGAATCTACCACGACCGGTTGGACCAGCGTCTGCTGGCCTTGGCGTGCGTTGTCGCTCAGGCCTGATTCGCTCAGCGACATCTGGTGCATCTCGACATCGCTGGCGGGCCAGCCATCCGTCTGCACCCAACGCCCCGGACGCTCGGCATACATCGTCTTCGGCGGCAGGGAGTCCTGCAGGTAGAAGGTGGCGGACGGCTCGTCCATCACGCCGTTTTCTTCGCCTTTCAGCCAGTGGTCCCACCAGCGCAGCGCTTCCTGCAGGAAGCCGATGGCCGGATTGGGCACCGCGAAGTGCGGATATTTGTGAATCCACGGGCCGATCAGCGCCTTGCGCGGGTAGCTCAGGTTTTCCATCATCCGCCCGACGGTGTTCTTGTAGGCATCTCCCCAACCACCGATGGTATAGACCGCCGCTTCGATATCGGCGTAATCGGTGTTGATGGAGCCATGCTTCCAGTACTCATCGCGGTGCTGATGCGACAGCCAGGACTCGGCCAGCAGCGGCATCTCGTCGAGACGTTGCTGCCACATGGCGCGCCACTCATCACCCACCAGGCGCGGGTCTGGCGGGGCCGCGGAGAAGCTGAGCATGGTGGCGGCCCAGGCCAGGTTCTCGTTGAGAAGGCACCCACCCTTGTAGTGAATGTCATCGGTGTAGCGATCATCGGTGGAGCAGATTGTGATGATGGCCTTGAGCGGTTCGGGCCGGTGCGCGGCCAGCTGCAGCGAATTGAAGCCGCCCCAGGAGATGCCCATCATGCCGAGCTTGCCGGTGCACCATGACTGATTGGCGATCCAGTCGATCACCTCCAGCGCATCGGACTGCTCCAGCGGTAGATATTCATCTTCCATCAGCCCATCAGACTCGCCGTTGCCACGCATGTCGACGCGCACTGAGGCGTAGCCGTGGCCAGCGAAGTACGGGTGGGTGAGCGCATCGCGCGGGGCGGTGCCGTCACTCTTGCGGTAGGGCAGGTATTCGAGAATGGCCGGTACCGGCGCCTGTTCCGCCCCTTCCGGCAGCCAGATACGCGCAGCCAGCCGGGTGCCGTCAGAGAGCGGAATCAGCGTGTGCTCGATCTCGCGGACGCGATGGGGGAAGTCGGTCTTGACATGCATTCACGTATCCTTGTGTCGTCGGGGGCGATAGACGGATGCCTTGTCACGGGAGCACTGCTTGCCACTGGTCGTGACGCCGGAACTCAGAATTCGTAAAACAGAAGTCGGAAGTCGATGCTGGCGCATGCCGTCAAACGCCGCAAGGCGCCGTGGTGGGAAATCCACGGCGCCTTGCGGTGTCATGTGGGGAGAGAGTAAAGGTGCATGGCATTTCAAGGCCATGCATCTCGTTAACCACTGCTTGTCTTGAGTGCTGCCCTGCTGACAGGCAACACGATCACATCTCGCTACTCCAGGCTCGCCCCATAGCCGAAGCTGGCGGCGGGCTCGGCTGCTGTCTCGACCCATACGCTTTTCACTTCGCTATATTCGCGCAGCGCATCCGGCCCTGAGGAGCGGCCATAGCCACTCTCTCCGTAGCCGCCGAAAGGCGAGCTTACGTGAATTGTCTTGTAGCCATTGACCCAAAAGGTGCCGGCACGTACCTGACGCGCCACGCGGTGCGCGCGACCGACATCATGTGTCCAGACGGCGCCGGCCAGCCCGAAGCGACTGTCATTGGCGATGCGGATGGCGTCGGCTTCATCCTCGAACGGTATGGCGACCACGACCGGACCGAAGATCTCCTCCTGCGCGCAGGTCATGGCGTTGTCGCCCAGCAGGACCGTCGGCGCGACATGATAGCCGCCGGTGTCCGGGACGGGGTCCGTCGAGGTGTCGGCTAGACGCGCGCCATCCTCGATGGCCCCGGCAAGCATCGATTTCACATGCTGGTATTGTTTTGCGTTGTTGATCGGGCCGATCTGGGTCGCCGGGTCCTGCGGGTCACCGAGCGTAAATTGCGTGGCGGCCTCAGCCAGCGCAGTGGTGAACTTGTCGAAGATCGAGGCCTGCACCAGCAGGCGCGAGCCCGACACGCAGCTCTGACCGGCGCCGGAGAAGATGGCCGCCTGGGCGCCGCGCAGGGCCACCTCGAGATCGGCATCCTCGAACACGATGTTGGCGGACTTGCCACCCAGCTCCAGCACGCAGGGGATGCAGCGCTGTGCCGCGGCGGTGGCGATGTGGCGCCCAGTGGCGGGGGAGCCAACAAACACTACCTTGCGAATGTCACCCTCGGCGATGAAGGCCTGACCGATGCTATGGCCATGGCCCGCGATGACATTGACCAGCCCGCGCGGCACGCCGGCGCGCTCGATCAAGACGCCAAGGGCCAGTGAAGACAGCGCTGTCAGTTCCGATGGCTTGAGAATCACCGCGTTGCCGGCGGTGATGGCCGGGGCGATCTGCCAGCCCGCAGTGAAGATCGGCGCATTCCACGGCGTGATCTGCAGCACGGTACCCAGCGGCTCATAGGTCACGTAGTTGAGGTGTGAGGTCGGTACCGGAATTACCTCTCCGTGCAGCTTGTCTGCCCAGCCCGCGTAGTACTCGAACATCTCGGCGACCTTGGCCACCTCGACGCGAGCATCACGAATCGGCTTGTTGGCGCTCAGCGCCTCGAGCTCGGCCAGTGTCTCGGCCTGCTCACGAATCAGGCTGCCTATCTGGTAGATGACGCGCCCACGCGCCTGGGCGGTCATGGCAGCCCACTGCGGTTGTGCCTGGCGCGTGGCGGCATTGGCAAGCGCGACCTGAGACGCATCGGCATCCGGGAAGGACAGCATCAGGCTGTCATCGTGAGCGTTGCGCACCTCGATGGGCTCACGCGTGCCGGTGATGAACTCACCACCGATCAGGCTGCTGACGATAAAACTGTCGTCATGAGATTGGCTGCTGTTCTGAAAATTCTGCATCAACTCGGCGATACGTTGAGTCGTTGAGAATGCCGGGGTCATGTCGTGGGTCAGCATGGCTTATTCTCCGTGGCCAAAGAGGGTCGGGTCAGTGCGTTGTACGATGGCGCAGAAGTCTTCGCTGTCATCCAGCGTCGCGCGGCTCTCATCCCAGAGCTGCGCGACGGTACTGGAGAGCGGAAGCGCCAACCCCAGTTCTGCCGTCAGATCACTGGCCAGCCCGACATCCTTGCGCATCAGGCCCATGGTGAAGCCGGAATCAAAGGCCTTGTTGATCACCCAGCTGGGGAACATGACCTGACTTGCACCACTGCGACCCGAACCCGCGTTAAGGCCTTCCAGCAATTTCTCCGGCGATACGCCTGCCTTGGCGGCCATGGAGACGGCCTCCGCCGTGCTGATCAGATGACAGGCCGCGAGCATGTTGTTGGCGATCTTGGCGACGTTGCCCGCCCCACAGCTGCCAACGTGTACGCGGCTGCCGCTCATGGCTTCCAGCACCGGCATGGCGCGGGCCAGCACTTCCTCCTCGGCGCCAATCACCATCGACATGCTGCCACTCGCCGCGCCCTTGGGGCCGCCGGACACTGGGGCATCGATGAAGTCGATACCACGAGTCGCCAGCGCCGCCGCCACCTTGCGGCTGGTCTCGGGAGTCGAGGTGGTGGTGTCGATCACGATCAATCCCGGCCTGGCCAGGGCCATCAGACTTGAGGCGTCCAGCCCATTTGCCTGTCCCGCTGCCTTGCCCAGACACAGCTGTTCTACATGCTCTGCCTTGGGCAGTGACAGGATCACGACGTCGATCCTGTCCAGCAGCTCTGCCAGTGAGCTGACCGGTATGACGCCTGCCGCAGCGGCCTTGTCACGCGCAGCCTGTGAGAGATCGAACCCGAAGACGGGGAAGTCATGGCGAGCAAGCGTTGCGGCCATGCCGCCGCCCATGTTGCCCAGTCCGATGACACCGACGGTTGTTGTCATTGTGTGGTTCCTGTCGTGGTGAAAGGGGGAGTAGCACCCAGTGACTCGAGTATGGACAGGGCTTCTGCGTTCCAGCAATAATCCAGAATTCACTTTAATGTTGCTTTAAAAGCAATGCTGGAGGCGTCATGAGTCAGGTGCAGGAGCGGCGGATCGGGCATCTCTTTGAGGCGGCAAGACTCGGTAGCGTGCGTGCGGCGGCCGATTATCTGAATGTGGCGCCCTCCGCGGTCAGTCGACAGATCACCCAGCTGGAACATGAGCTGGGCATGCCGCTGCTGGAGCGGCACAGGCGTGGGGTGAAGCCGACGGAGGCCGGGGAGCGGGTGCTTGAATACTATCGACAGCGCCTGGCACAGCAGGAAGTGCTACTCGAGTCATTGCAGTCATTGAAAGGGCTGCAGAGTGGCTCGCTGGTGTTGGCAATCGGCGAGGGATTCATCGAGGGTCTGGCAGGGCCATTGAGCCGCTTTTCCGCGCGCTATCCGGGCATCGAACTCAAGGTGAATCTGTGCGGAACCAATGAGGTGATCCGTCAGGTCGTCGAGGATGAAGCGCATCTTGGGCTGGTGTTTCATCCAGCGGGTGACCCCAAGATCCGCACGCATGTTTCGCGACCGCAACCGGTGTGCGCAGTGGTCAATCCAGCGCATCCGCTGGCGCAGCAGTGTGCGGGGGGCTCGGGTGAAACGCGTGAGCCCTTGGCGCTTGGAGAGCTATCCAGTCACTCTATGGCACTGCCGGAGGTGTCTTTCGGCATTCGCCAACTGGTGACATTGGCGGAGCATCAGGCGGGGGTGATGCTGAGCCCGACCTTGACCTGCAATGCCATTGCCATGCTCAAGCAGTTCGCCTTGCATGGCGGAGTGACATTGCTGCCGGAATTCGTGGTCACCGAGGAGGTCGATGCTGGACGGCTGTGCCGCATTCCGTTGCAGGAAGCCCAGTTCGTCACGCCCCATGTGCAGTTGATCAGCCGTCTAGGAAGACAATTGAGCGGGGGCGCCAACCGCCTGTTGGGCCTGCTGCAACAGGACATGACGGCCTTCAACCCGCCATAGGCAGGCTCAGTCGGTCAATCGCGCTGACGGTGAGGGATTCAGTACGGGATTGGCGCGCAGGCGCTCGGCGGCAAAATCCAGAAAGGTACGTACCTTGGCCACTGCGCCGCGCCCCTCGCTGTGCAACAGGTGGATCGGCAGCGGCGGTGGCTCCAGCTCCTCCAGTACGGCCTGCAGGCGACCCGCGGCGAGATCCTCGCCGACCTGATAGGACAGCACGCGGGTGATGCCCCAACCACTGCGGGCGGCCTCGATGCAGGCGGCAATGCTGCTCATCGTTAGCCGGGGGCTCACTCGTATGGCGTGTTCTCCTGCGCGACCGAAGCGCCACTCCTTGCTGGCATTCATGTTGCTCGAGGCAACGATGCGCAGTCCGGCCAAGGCCTCCAGCGAGTCCGGCGTGCCCTCGCGGGCGAAATAGCTCGGTGAGCCGCACACCACGCGCCGTACGCTGCCGACTCTCAGTGCCGAAAGCCCTGAGGACGGCAGGGAACCGATACGCACGGCGATATCGAAGCCTTCCTCGATCATGTTGACCACGCGGTCCACCATCACCACTTCGGCGCGCATCTCGGGATAGTGCTCCAGATACTCCATCAGCAGCGGCATCACGTGAATGCGACCGAACTCGGTGGGGCAGGTGATGCGCAATACGCCGGTAGGGCGTGTCGCGGCGCCGCTGACACCATCCTCCGCTGCCTGAAGCTCCGCCAGGATGCGCCGGGCATCCGCCAGATACCGCTCGCCGATCTCGGTCAGGCGCACGCGGCGCGTGGTGCGTGTGAACAGGCGTGCGCCCAAGCGGGCTTCCAGGGCATTGATGCCGCGTGTCACCGAGGGAGCGCTCATGCCCAGCGCGCGGCTACCTGCCACGAAGCTTTCGGCATCCGCCACGGCCACGAAGACCTCAAGTGTCTGCAGTCGGTCCATCTGTGGCTCCCATTGGCGTCGATTATTGTCATTATCTGGAATGATCAATTGTGTCTGCTGAGGATTCTAGCAGCCAGATAAGGAGAGTAGTGTGGGGATGTGTTTGATCACCCCAACCGCTGGAGCCTCTTTCATGTCAGCCAATCTCCCCCGCCATCCCTTGCCACCGTTCACGTCAGACACTGCGGCACACAAGGTGCGTCTTGCCGAAGACGGCTGGAACAGCCGTGATCCCGAAAAGGTAGCTCTGGCGTATTCGCCGGACACCCGTTGGCGCAATCGCGCCGAATTCGTGACCGGCCGTGATGAGGTGGTGGCCTTCCTGACCCGCAAGTGGGCAAGCGAGCTCGACTATCGCCTGATCAAGGAGCTGTGGGCCAGCGAAGGGAATCGGATCGCCGTGCGTTACGCCTATGAATATCGCAATGACAGCGGCCAGTGGTTTCGCGCCTACGGCAATGAGAACTGGCAGTTTGATGAGCAGGGGCTGATGACCCATCGCCACGCCAGCATCAATGAACACCCCATCGCGCAGAGCGAGCGCAAGTTCCATTGGCCATCGGGGCGCCGACCGGATGACCACCCCGGGTTGAGCGATTTCGGATTCTGAGTCCTCAACACCCGGCGTCTTTCACACCATCGTTTCTCTCTTTCCACTCTCCTCACATTGCAGGTGAATCATGAATTCACGCTTCTCTTCCACTGCCGCACCCGTTCGTCTTTTTCGTAATCCCAAATCCGGTCACTGTCACCGTGTCGAGCTGATGTTGGCATTGCTGGATATTCCCTATGAGACGGTGGATCTTGATATGGCCAATGGCGCGCACAAGGCGGCCGAATTTCTCAAGATCAGCCCATTCGGGCAGGTGCCGGCCATCGAAGACAATGGCGTCTTCCTGAGTGACTCCAACGCCATCCTCGTCTACTTGACCCACCGCTATGATGCCGAGTGCCGTTTCATGCCCAGCGATGCGCTGGCGGCGGCCGAGGTGCAGCGCTGGCTGTCGGTCGCGGCTGGCGAAATCGCCTCGGGCCCCTGTGCCGCACGTCTGGTCACCGTATTTGGTGCTCCCTTCGATCATGAGCAGACCATCGCTCGTGCCCATGCCCTGTTCAGTGTCATGGAGCTTCATCTGGAACAGCAGCAATATCTGGCAGGCGATCACATCACGCTGGCGGACATCGCAGGCTACAGCTACATCGCTCACGCGCCGGAAGGCGGCGTCAGCCTCTCGCCTTATCCCAATATTCGCGCCTGGGTTGCGCGTGTCGAGGCGTTGCCTGACTTCGTAGGCATGGCGCCGAGCCCGATTCTGGCCTGAACCACCACGACCGTAAGGTGTCATCATGAGTGAGCATCGTCAGGTATTTCATGCGGGGGAACGACGCGTTCAGGCGCGTGCAGGAGTGCCCGAGAGTTATGTCGACCAGGTGGCCCCTTATGTACGCGACCAGATGCCAGAGCAGCATGTCGCTTTCTTCGATAGCTTACCAGTGCTGTTCCTGGGCGTGCCGGACACGCAGGGCTGGCCATGGGTAGCGGTGAGCTTTGCCGCCCCTGGCCAGCTTTGTGATGCCACGCCCGCTGAGCTGAAGGTGCATGCACGACCGGCGCTGGGGCAATTGCTGGGGCTGGAGTTTACTCCCGGTACCAGGATCGGCGTGCTGGGTCTGGATCTGGAAAGTCGGCGGCGCAATCGTATGAATGGCACTCTGCTTGCCCCTGACGCGGTGGCGGGCATGGCGCCTGCTGAACTGCGGATAGGAGTCGATCAGAGCTTCGGCAACTGTCCACAATACATCCAGCAACGTGAGATCGACTGGGCTGGCGAGCAGGCGAAAGCGCCGGTCAGCCGCGAGGTGTCACTCGACGCTGAGGCGGCACTCAACGACGAGGCGACATGGCACGATAAAGAAGTGCGCGCCTTGCTGGCCCAGGCGGACACCTTCTTCATCGCGACTCGCGCAGGTGAGCTGGATGAGGCTGCTCCCAACGGCGTGGATGTCTCGCATCGTGGCGGCAGACCAGGCTTTCTGCACCTGAATGCCGATGGCAGCCTGTCGTTTCCTGATTTTGCCGGCAATCGCTTCTTCAATACCTTGGGCAATATCGAGCTGGATTCGCGGGTCAGTCTGTTGATTCCGGACTTCATCACCGGAGAGGCCTTGATCCTCAAGGGCCATGCCCGGATCGACTGGAACCCTCAGCGGGTAGCGCTGGTCGAGGGCGCCGAGCGCATCGTGGATGTGGTGCCGGAGCAGATATTGCACGTCGCACATGTCCTGCCGGCTCAGGGACGACTGATCGAGCGCTCGCCCGCGCTTGAGCAGACCGGTGACTGGCCGGCCGCTGACGAGTCGCCCGTATCCCTGCGCCGGCTGCGCGTCATCGACAAGGTGCGCGAAAGCGAGGTGATCACCTCCTTCTATCTGGCACCGTGGTCGGAAGCAGGACCGGAGCACGAACCGGCGGAAATCGACGCCTATCAAGCCGGTCAGTTTCTGACCCTGCGTCTGGCCTCAACGCCAGACAAGCTCTTGTCCCGCGGCGAGATGCCGGTGATGCGTAGCTACAGCATTTCTCAGGCCTGGCGGGCGGGGCATGGTGCCTACCGTATTTCGGTACGCCGTGACCCGAAGGGGCTCGCCTCACGACTTCTGCATGATGAAATCGCGGTGGGCGATATGTTGGAGGCTGCGTCACCGGCGGGGAATTTCGTGTTGCAGGACTCGCCCGCGCCTATCGTGCTGTTGTCATCGGGTGTCGGAATCACGCCGATGATCGCCATGTTGGATACCTTGGTTCAGCAGGCAGAAGCAGGTCACCCACCGCATGGTGAGGTGTTCTTCGTGCACGCCGCACGTGATGGGGGAGAGCTGGCATTTGCTGAGGTGCTGAACGTCTGGGCGCGTGTCCATGCGTGGTTGCATATACATATTGCCTTGTCGCGCCCGAGTGAGGCGGATCTCGTCGCCGGGCGGCATCAGTCGGAGGGCAGGCTGGAACTGGTGAGTCTGGCGGGTAGCCTGCCAGACCTCGCATCCAGCGACGTCTATCTGTGTGGCTCGGAGGGCTTCATGCGCGCGCAATACGCCGCCCTGATGGCGCTGGGGTTACCGCGCGAGCGACTGCATCATGAATTCTTCGGCCTTGGCTCGCTGGAGGGGGGAGATACCCTCGCGGTTGCGCAATCGGCAGACTTTCAGGCGAGCTTGCCGGAACGTACCCAAGTCACCTTCGCGCCGCGCGTGGCAGCTGGCCAGTCCGCGGCCAGCGCTGCGGGCATAACACGACAGTGGACTCCCGAACAGGGCAGTCTGCTTGAGCTGGCCGAGCAGTCAGGCGTGAATACCCTGTCCAGTTGTCGTTCCGGGCGCTGTGGTAGCTGCGCATTGCGACTCATCGAGGGTGAGGTCAAGTATCCCGAGCCGCCACAGGCCGCCGTGACCCAGGACAGGTGTTGATGTGCTGTGCCTATCCGGCGGGAGAGGCGCCACTGGTCATCCAGACGCTTTGAGCAAGGCTTGCGTGCCCCCTGTTGCGACTCGTGATGACAGTGTCTCACTCATGGCGACAAGCCTTAAGGAAATCAGTGAGATAGCGTCAGCGAGGTTCATGGTCCTGATAGGTGGGCAGCAGTATAGTGGACGATGCATGTCATTTGTTCCGCGCCCCTGACGGCTCACGGCTGGCTCGGCGTCATAGACAAGGATCTCTTTGATGGCTTCATTTCGTATTCTTACCCACCCCCAGCATGGCACGCGTGCCGTCAAGATCGGCTGGTCCTGGCCGGCGTTCTTCTTCGGCATGTTCTGGGCGCTCTACAAGCGCATGTGGTTGCTGGCGGGCAGCCTCTTCGGCTTCATCGTGCTCAGCTCGGTCTTCATCCCGGCGACGATGGAAGGGCAGCTGATTTCCAACGTCCTGTTCCTGGGCTTGAACCTGACCATCAGCTTCAAGGGCAACCAGTGGTACGCGAGCCTGCTGGAAAGCCAGGGCTATCAAGAGCAGGCACAGGTCTCGGCGCGCAATCCCGATGATGCGCTGGCTGTGCATGCCAATTCGCATAAGGCCTCTGCTGACGATATCCGCCACCATGAGCAAGGCGGCGCTCACTCACAGGATCAGGATCCTTGGGGCGATCAGCGTGAGCGCAAGGATGGCAGGGGTGACAGAGATGACGATGACAACGGCGATGGTGGCTCCGGTGGCAAGGGCGGCGGCAACGCCACGGGCACCTTCATCGGCTAAGGGCATGCCAGGAAAGAGAACAGACGATGAACCTTCAAGGACGATTGACGCGCTGGAACGATGACAAGGGCTTCGGTTTCATTACCCCGGAGTCGGGTGGCAAGGATGTCTTTGCCCACATCAGTGCCTATAAGGGGCGTGGAAGGCCCAAGGCCAGTGCGCAGGTGCATTATCAGTTGGGCATGGATGGCAACAATCGTCCACGTGCCGTCCGCTTTCGCACCCTTGGGGCCGGGGCTTTCAGCACTTCAACCGGAGTGGGGCTAGCATGGTTGGTGGCGTTGGTCGTTGCGGTCGTACTCGGTGCGGGATGGTGGCAGGAGCGTCTGCCATGGATGTTGCCTGCAGCGTATCTGGGCATGAGTCTGGTAGCGTACCTGACGTATCGGATCGATAAACTGGCTGCTGCTGAGAGTGAACAGAGAGTCCGCGAGGATACCTTGCACTTCATGGAGCTGCTGTGTGGATGGCCGGGCGCGCTGATCGCCCAGCAAAGCCTGCGCCACAAGACGCGCAAGACAAGCTACCAGTTCGTGTTCTGGTGTGTGGTACTGCTCAATATCGCCGCCGTGAGCTGGCTGACTCTCTCGCCGGATGCCGCGTCCCTTCGTGACCTGCTCGGCTTTCCCATCATGGCAGGCGAGGCCATGATCAGGTGGTCATGAGCGGATGATCGAGCGGCGTCATCAAGCGCATGACAACGACAAAGGGGGCCTATCAAGGGCCCCCTTTGTCGTTGTTGCTCACTAATGTTTACCAGTAGAGCACGCTAGCCATCAGAACGGTGCGAAATCATCCTGTTCGGCGCTCGAGGCAACCCAGCGGTCTCTGGCAGGTATCGCCCGGCGTTGCGCGCCCTGTGGCGGTATCTGGCCTCGCTCACCATACAGCCACAGCACCAGGTTGGAGCGCTGGCCGCTGGTGATCGG
The DNA here is from genome assembly GCF_020217465.1 of Cobetia amphilecti. Classification (GTDB taxonomy): domain Bacteria; phylum Pseudomonadota; class Gammaproteobacteria; order Pseudomonadales; family Halomonadaceae; genus Cobetia; species Cobetia amphilecti. The sequence continues at coordinate 2,407,016 of NZ_CP084115.1, read as the reverse complement.
CTGTGCGGCATGCGGCACATTACCGCGATGCAGCATGGCCGAGCCAGGTGTGAACGCGAAGCGCACTGCGTCTCCGCTCGCGGCGTCCATGACGTCCAGTTCAGAGCCCTCGAAGGTCTCGTCGGGCAGGTTCATGTTGATGTTGAGGGTTACGGACGAGGCGTCGGTATGCGGTCGAATCGAGGCGTCTGTCGTGGGCTGATAATGGATCGAGAAGCCGAAGGACTGGCTGTCGTAGCCGATGATTTCCGGGAACAGCAGCCGCGAGATCGGGCGCATGTAGGTATCCAGCAGTTGCTGATAGAACGCCTGGAAAGTCGGTGCCGCCAGATAGCCCTCTGAGCGACGGTCGAGCATGGCGCCGCGCCGGTTGAGCACGATGCTGTAGGGCGGGCGCAGCGGAATGCCGGCGTCCCATGCCTGTTCCAGCAGGTTGCGCAGGTCAGCGATGCGCTCGACATCGAAGAGCTGGAACTGATAGACGTCAGTGGCGACTTCTGTCATCAGCGCCTTGACGTCCGTCTCGCGCTCGGGATTTTCCCACGCCCGCTTGACGGCATGCGCAGCGCCTCATCGATCAATCCACTGTCGAGGATGGCGAGATCGTCCTGCTGGACGGCTTCCCATTCACGCCAGGCGTCACTCAGCAGCTGACGATGGCTGTCCCAGAATTGCTGGACGGAGGGGGCGCGCCGCAGCATGGCTTCGCGGGAAGGAAGTTCGAGCTCGCGGGCCTGCTGCAACTGGGTCTGCTGTAGTCGGGTAGGGTGCAATACAGAATGGGGCATGGATGTCTGCTCCAGAAACTTGCGACATGAAGACTGCCGTTTCGGCGATGTTGGGCAATTTATTACGCCGTGCCTTGTTGATAAACAGGCCCCTGGAGTAAACACATTCAATATTCTGTTGATGATCTCCACACAACAGCAGGCCCGCACACAATGCGGGCCTGCTGTCGTCTGCCAGAGTGAAGCGAGGCGTGTTGTCAGCTCATCAAGCTGTCAATCACGCCCAGACCATAAAAGGCGATCATGCCGATGATGCCGGCGAAGATCACGTAGTAGAGCGTCGGGAGGATCGTCTTTCGGAGCGTGACGCCTTCGCGACCCAGAAGGCCGACGGTGGCCGAGGCAGCCACCACGTTGTGGATGGCGATCATGTTGCCGGCAGCCGCGCCAACCGCCTGGAGGGCGACCATCATGGCGCTGGAGATGCCCAGGGCCTGGGCGACGTTGAACTGGAAATCGGCCAGCATCAGATTGGAGACGGTGTTGGAGCCGGCGATGAAGGCCCCGAGGGCACCGACACTCGGCGCGAACAGCGGATAGATATCGCCCACGCCATCGGCGATGAACTGCGCCATCGCCACCGGCATCGACACCAGATCCGCCTCGTTGACGCCGGAATTGATCAGGATGCGCACCATCGGAATCGTGAACAGCAGCACGAAGCCTGCGCCGAGGATGGTGCGGCTGGATTCGCTGACGGCAGCACTGACATCGCGCATGCGCATGCGATGCAGCACGATGGTCAGCAGTACCACGACCACCAGGATACCACCGGGCAGGTACAAGGGCTGCAGACTGCCAGAGATGTCAGCCTCCCCGAGAATGCCGCTCCAGCCGAAGCTCCATGAGGTCAGCGCCTCCTTGATCGGCGCGATGACGCGCGACATCACCAGCAACACCGCGAGCAGCACATACGGCAACCACCCCATGCCGACCGAGAGCGGCTTGCGGCCCTCGACGGGCTCAAGTGTCATGTCCAGCTTGCCGATCCACTCCGCGGGCCAGCTGTCAGCGTTCGGGAAGTCCCAGGTTCTGCTGGGTAGCAGGAAGCCCTTGCGCGCCGCGGGTACCACGATGGCGAGCCCCACCATGGCGCCGATCATCGACGGGAATTCCGGTCCCAGCAGCATGCCCGCCAGTATGTAAGGCACCACGAAGCAGACACCGGCGAACAGCGCAAAGGGCGCGACCTCCAGCCCTTCACGCCAGGAACGATTGGCGCCGAAGAAGCGCACCATCACAGCAACCATGATCAATGGCATGCAGATCCCGATGATGCCGTGAGTGATGGCGACTTCAGAGGTCACCAGCTGGAAGTAGGCGTCCCAGCTCGAGCCATTCGCGGCCAGTGTCTCGCTGACACCGGCCTTGTCGAGGCCACCGGAGACCCCGACCACGATCGGCGTGCCGACCGCACCGAAGGAGACCGGCGTCGATTGCACCATCATGCCCACCACGACCGCGGCCAGTGCCGGGAAGCCCAGCGCCACCATCAAGGGGGCGGCGACGGCGGCAGGGGTGCCGAAGCCGGAGGCACCTTCGATGAAGCAGCCGAACAGCCAGGCGACGATGATGGCCTGTACGCGGCGGTCCGGGCTGATGCCGGAGAAGCCGTTGCGTATCGCGGCAATGCCGCCGGAATGCTTGAGAGTATTGAGCAGCAGCAGGGCGCCGAAGATGATCCACAGGATCGCGACCGTCAGTATCAGCCCTTGGAATGACGAGGCCAGGACACGAGTGAAGGTCATGTCCCAGGCCAGCAGGGCGATCAATGCAGTGACCACGAAGACGATGGGCATGGCGAGGCGGGCGGCCATGCGAAAGCCGATCAACAGTACCCCAGCGAGCAGCAATGGCACAAAGGCCAATAGTGCCAATAGCGACTGATTCATGTGCAGCACTCTCCCTATGTTGCGTGGCGAACGTCGTTTTATAAGTCTTTGTTGTTGGTGGGTGCGTGGTTATGTCGCATCTGACGCTAGCTCAAGGTAAGAGAGTCCATTTGTTTCTGCTACTTGAGGTCATCTGGTATTACCAGTGATGATCACGAGGTTTATTTGCGCCAACTCATTGATAGTCAATGACTCTGTGAGGTGGCGCAGCCCACTCATCACGCGCAGCAGGTCAGTTTATTAGACTAAAAGGCGGCCGTTTACCGGGTGAGAGGCGTCTGCTTCCTGAGCGTGACAGGAAGGGTGTCCGGCCAATGACATCTGCATGTTACGCACTTCACGTGCCCCAAGTGCCCCAATAGAAGGAGGAATGGCGAACAAGAAGCTGGTCGGGTGGGGTTGTCTTGCGCGCCATAAGGGCGGCTCACGCCTTGCTGGCTTGCGTGACTTCTCTCTTCGGGGTGGTCGTCATTGTCTCGAGATGCTGGGCGAAATAAGCCCTGTTCAGGCAAGGATATATCCACTGATTATTCAAGAAGTCGCGCACGATTCAGTGACAAGTCACTAGTAGCCGTCATGTCTGTCATGTATTGGCGACAGGTATTCAAGTTTAACTTTCGTTAACTGATTGAGTATAACAATTTGATACCTTTAAATAAAAGAAAGTACAAATGAGCCGGCTGTGTATATTTACAGGGTGTGGGCGTGTCTTGTTACGCTTTCTTTCCTCAATCAATCACGTCTATGGAGAGCGCATGGCAAAATGGGGCATGTTATTGGTCATTCTGGCAGCCCTCCAGTGGGGGATTACCGGTGGGCTGGGAAGTCAGTTGATGTCGTGGGGTTGGCAGGCCGAAGTCATTTCGTTCTGGCGCGCCATGGTGGGGTTCATCTGCATGCTGGGCTGGATGTTTCTGCTGGGCTATCACAAGCGCCCGGCCGACTCCACGCGTGGTCTGTTGGGGTGGTCATTGTTGGCGGGGCTGGGTGTCGCCGGCAATTTCATGTTCTATTTCAAGAGCGTCAATGAGAGCAGCGTCGCGGTGGCTGCCACGCTGATGTACAGCGCGCCCATCTTTGTCTATATCGCCTCTTTCCTGGCGCGGGTCGAGAAACCGACGCCGGTCAAGTTGGGGTCGATCGTGGTGGTGATGATCGGCATTGTATTGTTGACAGGCGTGCTGCAATCCGGCTCTGCCTCTGTCACCCCCCTGGGCATCGCCTTTGGCTTGTTGGCGGGCGTGTCTTATGCCGTGTTCATCTTTGCCTTCAAGTCCGCTTCGCGGCACGGCAGTGTGCCGGGCATCCTGGCCATCGCGCTGGGCCTGAGCACCTTGATCATGGTGCCATTCACGGACATGGGGCAGGCGATTGCGGTGCCCTTCGCCGATGAGTGGTGGGTCTTCATCCTGTTCGGGCTGGTGGGCGGTGGCCTGTCCTTCTATTGCTATATTGCCGGGCTGCGCCATAGCTTGCCGTCAGTCGCCTCCATCGTCGCCATGATCGAGCCGATCACTGCCACTCTCTACGGCCTGTTGATTCTGGGACAGGGGCTGGATGCCATGCAGATAGGTGGCATGGCGCTGATTCTGCTCGCGATCACGGTGCTGAGCCTGGCGCAGAATCGCCCGGATGTGTTGCTGCGCATGCCGCTAGGCTTGCGCAAGGACACCTCAAGAGACGCGCAGGTGAAGCAGACGGAACAGACAAGTTAATGACGTCTCGTGAACCCTGAACCAGCGCCTTCCTTCTGCTCGCGATCGTGATGAATGCCGCGAGGTACACGATGCGTGAATCTCGAGGGCAATAGCGAAGGGATGAAGGGGCCTGAAACACGATAACGCCTCGTCAGCATGACTGGCGAGGCGTTATCGTGTTGTGACGTATATGACGTCGAGTGTTGCCAGTGCGTACTGGACCTGGCTCGCTGTCAGCTATCGCTGAGCACGACGGCAAGTTCAGGGCTCGGGCGGCTGGCGTTGACGAAGAAGTCATTCATCGTCAATAGCAGGTACTTCTTCATCATGTTCTGGGCCGGCAGGAAGATGCGATCTCCGAAGTCGAAGTTGCCTGCCTGGTGCGGCACGGAGTCCTGAACGACGTAATCCTTACTGAATAGCAACTGCTCGTTCTTGTCGTAGAGACGATACTGGACATCGAAATTGGCAATGATATCGAAATCTTCATTGGCGACACCGAAGGTCAGCAGATTCTTGGTCAGGTTCTGGGCGATCAGGTAATCAAGGTAGACAGGGCCACGATTCTCGTGAGCCTGGATTTCCACCTGCAAGCGGTAGTCGCTGGCGCGTGCATCATGGGTGATGTGTGAAGACGCGGGCAATTGCTCGCGCAATAGCTGGTCGAAATGGGTCATCGCCGGTGAACAGATGCGTGACAGCTTGATGTTGCCCAATGGTTGCATGGCCTGTTGGGCAGCGCCGGAGAACAGATTGGCCTGTGGCTGGCTGTAATAGACGTCGGAATAGAACACCTTATGCTGGTAGGCCTGTGCCTCCACCGGCGTTACTTTCGGGACATCGATCTGCGCGCGCGATACACAGCCGGCCATCATCGTGAGGGCAATGCCCGCGACAGCGAGTTTCATCAATGGCATGGGCATTCGAGTGACGGACATATGACGAATTCTCAGGCGTGATGAAGTTGTCGCTCACCGTAACATGCGCATGTCACAAGGCTAAACACGGGCCAGACAACGCCTTTCAACCATTGTTAACTTTTGTTTAATATTGTTGCATTTGTCTATGCGGAGGCTCGCAAGAGGCGCCAGCTCAATCGAACCAGCGCTTGAGTGTCGTCTCCGCGCGCGCGGAATGTTCCGGTTTGATATGCGCGGCGACGATGGCGACGGCACCCGCCATCAGCGTCAGGTCATCGGTGTAGCCAAGCAGTGGCGTGAAGTCGGGCAGACCATCGATGGGCGAGATGAAATAGCCCAGCGCCCCATAGATGGTGGTGCGCGCCCAGAGAGGCGTATCTGGGTCCTGGGCGGCGAAATACATGCGAAATGCGGGATTGAGCACGCGCTTGCCTGCCTTTCTGGCGGCGCCGCTCACCTTGCGCCAGAAGCCGGCCTCCGAGTAGACCTCGGCATGGGCGTCGAGGGCCTCCTGGTGGGGGCGGCTGCCATCGCCCGTCTGCGCTAGCGGATCCGGCGCTGGCAGCCTGAGTGTCTCAGGCGGCTCGGCGGCGATGATCGTCTCATTCGTCATGGCGCTGTCTCCGTCATCTGAAGGTATCGGCAAGGGCTGCCAGCTTCATACCCTGCACTGCAGGTCTTACTTTACCATGTGACTTTGCGCGGGTTGCGTCGTTCCATGGTTCGCTCCGGGAATCGCTCCGTGTGTCATTCTGTGGAGCGTTTTGTGAGCCGCTGCGTGCTGGCAATGACAGATAGAAAGACGCCGCCTCCTCACCCGTATCGACTGGGCAAGGAGGCGGCGTCTTTTTTGGCGATCAGGAATTGGTCAGCATCAACGGCTCAGGTGGGCAGGTCGAACAGCAGGGCATGCAGCCGGTGGGCATCGCTCAGCGCGAGCCGTGATGCCTGATCCAGCGTCACGGCGTCACCTGCGCCCAGCGAGACACTTTGCGCATCACTGGTGCTCAGGCTCGTGGTCCCATCGATCACGTGCAGATAGTAGCGGCGCCTTGCGTCCAGTGGCAGTGTCAGTGCTGCGCGCTGCGCGTCATCTCCTTGCAGGCCGATGCGATACATCTGGGCATCCTGATTGATAACCAGCACCCCAGGCGCGGCTTGCGCCGGTGGTGCGATCAACAGGGTGAGGCCGTCGCGGGCGACGAAGGACTGCTGCTGATAGCGCGGCGGCAGCCCCTTGGCCTGTGGCGTGATCCAGATCTGCAGAAAGCGCAGTGGCTCGCGGGACGAGGCGTTGTACTCACTGTGCTCGATGCCCGTCCCGGCACTCATCAGCTGGACTTCGCCCACCCCCAGGGTGTGTCGTGAGCCCATGCTGTCGCGGTGCTCGATGCTGCCTGACAGCACATAGCTGATGATTTCCATGTCACTGTGCGAGTGCGGATCGAAGCCCGCGCCCGGCGCCACGCGGTCATCGTTGATCACGCGCAGCACGGAGACGCCCATGTGAGCCGGGTCGTAGTAGCTGGCGAAAGAGAAACTGTGGCGGCTCTCCAGCCAGGCGAACCTGGCATGGCCGCGTTCATTGCCGGGACGTAACGTGAGCATGGCAACCTCCTGAGACTGTGCGGGCGCGCATTGAGTGATGAATAGCCAGCCTTCAGCAGGCTTATGAATCGTGCCTGACCGGGCTCAGCAGGCGGTCGAGTGACAGCTTGCCGCCGCCGGTGATCGCCAGGCTCGCCGCGATCGTCAGCAGTGCCAGCGCGTATTCATAGCCGTTGTTGCTCGCGAACAGCCCATTGCCGATATGCACGGTCAGGATGGCGACCAGCATAGTGAAGGCCAGCACGGCAGCCGCCGGACGTGTCAGCAGGCCGATCAGGATCGCCAGTCCGCCGAAGAGCTCGCCGCTACCGGATAGCAGCGCCATCAGGTAGCCGGGTTCGATACCGATGGAGGCCATCCACTGACCGGTGCCTTCCAGGCCGTAGCCGCCGAAGGCGCCGAACAGTTTCTGTGAACCGTGGGCCATGAAGATGATGCCGGTCGGGACACGCAGCACCAGGCTTGCGAGGCTGGAATCGGTGGTCATCAGGCGAGAGAGGGCAGACGTGAACATGTGTGGCTCCATTGATCAGGGGATATGAGGTTTTTCAGATCAGTGTGTTTGAACGATGGAGCTACTATAGAATGCGGCTTATCAAAAAAATAATGGAGGATTCTGGTCTCAATGATCAGAATTTTTGAATTATGGTATCACCCATCACACTCGACGCCCTGCGCGTGCTGGATGCCATCGAGCGGCGGGGCAGTTTCGCCGCGGCCGCCGAGACACTGCATCGCGTACCCTCGGCGATTTCCTATTCGGTCCAGAAGCTGGAGGAAGAGCTGGGTGTGCCGCTGTTCGACCGCTCGCGTCGCAAGGCCGAGCTGACCGATGCGGGCCACCTGGTGCTGGCGCATGGGCGGCGCATTTTGCTGGCCACCGAGGAGATGACGGCGCTGGCGCGTCAGGCGGGAGCGGGCTGGGAGGTCGAGCTGCGTATCTGCGTCGATACCATTCTTGATCCGGAGGCGCTCTATCCGCTGTTGGAGGAATTCCAGGCCATCCAGCCGCGCACGCGGGTGGTGTTGAGCGAGGAGGTGATGGCGGGTGCCTGGGATGCGCTGCACGACAATCGCTGTGATCTGGTGATCGGCGCGCCTGGCGAGCCACCGGTGTCGGGGCTTGCGTGCCGGCGGTTCGGCGCAATAGAGCCGGTCTTCGCCGTGGCGGCAGATCATCCGCTGACCCGGCTGGCGCAGCCGATTGCCATCGAGGCGCTGCAGGAATATCCCACCGTGATCGTGGCGGACAGCTCGCGCAGCCTGCCCGGCCATTCTTCCGGCTTGCTGGACGGCCGCAGCCAGATCATCGTCAAGACCACGGCGCAGAAGATCGAGGTCCAGCGCAAGGGGCTGGGAGTCGGCTATCTGCCGCGGCATCGAATCCATCGTCATCTGGAGGAGGGCAGTCTGGCACTGTTGCAGCTGGAGACGCAGCGCGCGCCGATCGATCTCTCGCTCGCCTGGCGCAGTGGTCGTCAGGGCAAGGCGCTCAAATGGTTCCTCGAGCGCCTTGCCGCCCCCGGCATGGGTGAGGCCTTCGGGCTGTTGCCGCGCGAGGCGGCGACTGACTTGCGTGGAGACTGAACCGAGCAGACGCCCTCAGCCCCAGTCGAGCACCACCTTGCCCGACTGACCGGAGCCCATGATCTCGAAACCCTGCTGGAAGTCTGCGACGCCCAGGCGATGGGTGATGATGGGCGAGAGATCCAACCCTGACTGGATCAGGCTGGCCATCTTGTACCAGGTCTCGAACATCTCGCGGCCATAGATGCCCTTGATGGTCAGCCCCTTGAAGATGACCTTGGTCCAGTCGATGGCCATCTCGCCGGGCGGAATGCCCAGCATGGCGATCTTGCCGCCATGATTGATGACATCGAGCATCTGCTCGACGGCGGAGGGCACGCCGGACATTTCCAGCACCACATCGAAGCCCTCATGCATGTCGAGCTCCGCCATCACCTCCTGCAGGGATTCGCGGCTGACATTGACGGTACGGGTCGCGCCCATCTGCTCGGCGAGTGCCAGTCGATAGTCATTCACGTCGGTGATCACCACGTGGCGAGCCCCGATATGGCGGATGACCGCCGCCGCCATGATGCCGATGGGCCCGGCACCGGTGATCAAGACGTCCTCGCCGACCACATCGAACGCCAGCGCCGTATGCACGGCATTGCCGAAGGGGTCGAAGATGGCCGCCAGGTCATCGCTGATCTCATCCGGCAGCTTGAAGAGGTTGTAGGCGGGCAGGGCAAGATATTCGGCGAAGGCGCCGGGGCGATTGACGCCCACGCCCTCGGTATTGCGACATAGATGGCGACGCCCCGCGCGGCAGTTGCGGCAATGGCCGCAGGTGATGTGCCCTTCGCCTGAGACACGGTCGCCGATCTCGTAGCCACGCACCTCGCTGCCCAGTGCGACGATCTCCCCCGCATACTCATGACCGGTGACCATCGGCACCGGCACGGTCGCCTGCGACCAATCATCCCATTGATAGATGTGCATGTCCGTGCCGCAGATCGCGGTCTTGCGGATCTTGATCAGCACATCGTTGTGGCCGATTTCCGGCACGGCCGTCTCGGTCATCCAGATCCCGGGTTCGGCCTTGAGCTTGGCCAGCGCCTTCATGTATCACCTCCCGTCGTGGAGTCGATCACGCCCATCTCGCGGCCGATACGCGTGAAGGCGGCAATGGCCGTCTCGATCTGCTCCGGAGTATGCGCCGCCGAGATCTGGGTGCGAATGCGCGCCTGCCCCTTGGGCACCACCGGATAGGAAAACCCGATCACGTAGATGCCGGCCTCCAGCAGACGATTGGCGAAGTCGCCCGCCAGGCGTGCATCGCCGATCATCACCGGAATGATGGCGTGACCGGCACCCGCGAGGGTGAAGCCGGCCTCCTGCATGCCACGACGGAAGCGTTCGACGTTCTCCCACAGTTGATGGCGCGCCTCGGCGCTGTCCTCGACCTTGCCCAGCGCCTTGAGAGTCGCCGCCACAATGGGCGGTGCCAGCGAGTTGGAGAACAGATAAGGGCGCGAGCGCTGACGCAGCCACTCGACGATGGGCCCGCGCGCGGCCGTCACTCCACCCGAGGCCCCGCCCAGTGCCTTGCCGAAGGTGGTGGTGATGATGTCGATCTGATCCATCACGTCATGGTATTCGTGGCTGCCACGCCCGTTGGCCCCCACGAAGCCGGTGGCGTGGGAGTCATCCACCATCACCAGCGCGTCGTAGCGTCTGGCGAGCTCGCAGATGCCCTTGAGGTTGGCGATCACGCCATCCATCGAGAAGACACCGTCGGTGGCGATCAGCTTGAAGCGTGCATCGGCGGCGTCCGCTTGTTGGAGGCGGGCCTCGAGTTCGCGCATGTCATTGTTGGCATAGCGATAGCGGCTGGCCTTGCACAGGCGCACGCCATCAATGATGGAGGCATGATTGAGCGCATCGGAAATGATGGCGTCCTCAGGGCCGAAAAGTGTCTCGAACAGGCCGCCATTGGCGTCGAAACACGAAGAATAGAGGATGGCATCGTCCATGCCGAGAAAGGCCGCGAGGCGTTTTTCCAGCACGCGATGCTGATGGTGAGTGCCGCAGATGAAGCGCACCGAGGCCATGCCGAAGCCGTCACGCTCCAGCGCCTGTTGCGCGGCCGCGATCAGCTCGGGGCTATCGGCCAGGCCCAGATAGTTGTTGGCGCAGAAGTTGATCAACTCCGACCCTTGCCCCTCGTGTTCATCACCGCCCGCGACCCGCAGGCTGGCACGCTGGGGCGAGGTGATCTCGCGCTCCTGCTTGTAGAGGCCTTCTTCATGCAGCTCATTGATCTGACGGCTGAGATGGTCGTGGAAACTTGCTGGCATGCGTCGCTCCTGTCTGTCGTGGTCCTGTTCGCTTCCGATGGTCGCTGAGCGCCTGCGGGAAACGTGATGGCACAGGCTTTCAGCGTAGTCGGGGTCTGTCAGCGGCGTGGCGCGAATCGTGCGCTCAGCTGGCCGGACGCTCCTTGAGTTCATTGCCATCCTCGTCTTCAAAGGTCAGTCCCCAGCTGGTGACGGCGGCCAGCAGCATGATGGTCACGAGGAACCAGCCCTGGAAGACGAACGGGAAGACGGCGGTCGGCGAGACGGAGGGCAGCCAATCATAGGTGCCCTGCATGGACTGGATCGTCGACCAGCCCAGCAGTACTGGTGCCCCCCAAGGGAAGATGTAGCCCAGCGCAGAGGTCACGGCGTCCAGCATGTTGGCGCGGCGATAGCGATGGATGCGGTAGCGGGTGCCCAGCGCACGCACGAAGGGCGCGGCCGCGATCTCGGCGGCGGTATTGATGGTGATGGCGCTGTTGAGCAGCGCCACGATGCCCCAGATGGCCACTTCGGCGCGGCGCATCGATTGCTTGATCCAGCGCATCAGCAGGCGCGTGACATGCTCCATGGTGCCGCCGAGGGTCATCAGGTGGGCGGCACCGACGATCAGCAGGATCAGGATGCCCATGTTGACGTAACCTTCGACGCCGCGAACCAATGCACCAGTCATGACGCCATCGGCCTCGGCATCGAAGGCGATGATCTGTGACAGGCTGCCGGTGCCGGCGATCAGCATGACAGGAATGGCGAGCAGGGTGCCCCAGGTCAGAGAGGTCAGCAGGTGCTGTCCACGCAGTGCCAGTATCAGCACCAGTGCAAAGGGCGCCAGCATGATCAGCCCCGCTGGATCGGCGGCCTCCTGCATCGATTGAACCGCCGCGGGGTCGGTGATGCCGCCTTGCTCGCTGCCGCCGAAGATCACGAACAGCGCCAGCGCCGGCAAGGCTGCCGCAATCGAGTACTTGAAGCGGCTTTTCACCACGCCGGGGACATCCGCGCCCTGGGTCGTGGCGGAGACGATGGTGGTGTCTGACACCGGGGCCAGGTTATCGCCGAAGATGGCACCGGACAGTATCGCGGCAAACAGCAGGGTGGGGTCACCGCCCACCGCGATGCCGGCCGGATACATCAGCGTGCAGAAGGCGACCGTGGTGCCGTAACCAGTCCCGACAGCGGTCGAGAACACGGCTGCGAGCAGGAAGGTGAGCCCGACGAACCAGCCGCCGGTCATGTCCGAGATGCCGCCCAGCCAGACAAGCCCTTCGACCAGTCCCCCGACTTGCAGAACCTGAGCGAACATCCCGGCATAGAACCAGGCGACGATGGCGACCACCCCGATGGGCTGCGTCAGCCCATCGAACAGGCCGTTGGCATAGTCCTCCCAGCGACTGGTGCAGAAGAACAGACCGAGGGTCAGCCCGAACAGTGCCCCCATGACTAGGCCGATTTCAGAGGACAGCCCCAGCACGCTGGTCGTGATTGCCCAGACGACAAAGAAGATCAACGGGATGGCGGCGCCCCAGGCACCGAAGCGGAATGTCAGCGAAGGGGAGCCAGGCGCTACGTGTGATGCGTCATTGGGCGGGTGAGCAGCGTTCTGCTGCTCAGGACTCTGCTGTGAAGTCGGGGACATGTCATTACCTGTCTACGTCATTGTGATTGTTGGGTGACGACTTGAGGCAGTCGCTGGGCAAGACGATCTTCCGAATGGCAAGGCACTTGCTTCACCTTGCATCGGATTGCACTCGGCACATGCCAGAGCGCAATGGCGATGTTCTCAATGGCCCTATCAGCAATACAAACGCCAGCAAGGCTTGTGGATGTTTGATGTCTTGCCAGCATGAAGCGCTGAAAATCCAGCGTTCTGCCAGTCATTTCAGCCTATCAATGTGTGCTGATGGACTGTCAATGCGGCGAAGGCGCAAGACGTGTCGTTCGTGGCGGGTAGCGAAAAAAGGTGTTCATCAGACGTGACACGGCCCTGCACCTCGTTAGAGGGCAGGGCCGTTGTGTTGGACAGACTGTATTGCGTCAGTACTCGCTGCGACGCCTCTCACTCCATGGCGTTCAGCGCTGGGTGAGTGGTGCCGGTACCGGGACGGCGCGGGTGGCGCGATCACGGCGTACGCGGATCACGAAGGCGATTCCCAGCGCGAAGATACCGAAGGCGACCGGGATGGCGGCGACCGAGATCAGGCTCAGCAGGGTCTTGTAGACATCGCCGCCCAGCCAGCTGACCACGACGGCCAGGGCCGCCATGGAGATGATCCAGAAGGCGCGTGAGCGTTTGACGGTCAGCATCTCGCACACCAGGCCCGCGGAGTCGGCGCTGGTAATGAAGAACAGCAGGATGTTGAGCGTCAGGATGAGGGACAGCAGGCCGCTGCTGTCGATGGTGTCGATCAATACGAAGACATCATCGACGCCCAGGCTCAGACTGCCGAGCCCGAAGACCACGAACCACAGGCATGAGAACAGGGTCGGCACCAGCATCACGCCCAGCACCATGCCACGCAGGGTGCGGCCCTTGGAAATGCGGGCGATGAAGACGCCGGTGAAGATGAACCAGCCATACCAGGCCGCCTCGAAGGCATACAGCCAGTCTGCCAGCCATGTCTTGCGCTCCGGATCGCCCAGGCCGATATCGGTGGCCATCGTGGGGTACTTGAGCAGGTATTCCGGCACCAGGCGCACGAAGGTGGAGAGGATATCGCCGGGCACGGTCAGCACCAGCACGCCGAGCATCAGGATGATCGCGAACAGGGTGTTGTAGTTGCTCAGCCACTTGATGCCGCGCTTGAGGCCCGAGGCGGAGGAGATGATGGCGCACACGGCCAGCACGCAGATGATCAGGGTCGGGCTGAATTCGATGCCGACCAGCTTGACCAGCCCCTGCTGGATCGGGGTGGTCGCGTAGGTGAAGGACAGTGACAGGCCGATGACGGTGGAGACGACGAGGCTGATCAGGTTCAGCTTGCTCCACAGGCCGTTGCCCAGCAGTTCTTCGGCAGGCTTGGCCATCTTCATGTTGTACATGGCGTGGGCGAAGAGCGCGCCGATGGCCAGATAACCGGCCCAGGCGAGCAAGCCCCAGTGATTGAAGGCGTTGAGCAGCGCCATGTCGGTGCTCAGGCCGGCATCGGTGTGATATTTGGGTTCCAGCACGCCCCAGGTGAGTAGGCCGATGCCCATGCCGGTGGCGAACAGCATGCCCATCCAGCTCAGGGTATGGAATTCAGGGTCGCCTTCGCCGAAGCGCAGCTTGCCCAGCGGGGTAAAGCAGACCGCGACCAGCAGCAGCGAGACGGCAAAGGCCGGCCAGGTGAACAGGAAGCCGAAGTTGCCGATCACCGAGCCCTTGATCAGGTCGAGACTGGCCAGAAATCCTTCGGGAAACAGGGCGGCGGCACCGATCAGTAGCGCAATCACGCAGACGGTCGCGATCGAGGTCAGGTATTGCTCCTTGCCACAGGTCGAGTTTCCTAGCCCGCAGATGTCGTCAGCGGAGTGCGCGTTCTGTTGTTCATGATTTGACTGTCCAGAGACGGACTGTTCAGAAGCAGGCTGTGCAGAGGGCGAGTGGTGGGTCATTGTGCGAGTCCTGATGTTGTTATTGTCGTGGCAGGCAACGTGATGCGGGGATGAGATGACGCGTTGAAGAGGCCGATGCTGAGCTCCTGTGAATGGCAAGGACCTCATAAGACTATCCGTACTGGGTAAGCAGTTTTGGATATGCACGACAACTAATTGGCTTGTTGCGACATGACGGCCCGCTTCAGGGCAATATCGGTAGGCGCAAGCGTGATGTGTTGCCCAATACGACTCGCCGAGCCGCCCCTGTCACGGGATGGCTCGGCGAGTGGAGGTTGGCAGGGCCTGTCTGGCAGAGCATGTCATGCTAGTGAGGCATCATGTTGGGACTGGCACAAGTCCATCAGTCTCCGCCTCAAGCTCAGGCCTGGCTTCTGCTTCTGTCCGGCTTCGGCTTGCCGAGCTTCATGAGGGCGATGCTGGATTCCTGACATAGCGCAACCAGAAGGCCCAGCGTCATCGCCACGATCACGAAGCTCATCGGCAGGGCGGCGGCCATCAGGATGGTCTGCAGCGCCTTGAGTCCGCCCGCCATCAGCAGCGTCCCCGCGACCAGCCCGATGCAGATGCCCCAGAAGATGCGATGGCGCGCCAGCGGTTCTTCATCGCCCAACGACAGGATGGTCGTGACCACCAGAGTGCTGGAATCCGAGCTGGTCACGAACCAGCTGATCAGCAGGAAGATCAGCAGTGCCGAGAGAATGATGCCCAGCACGTCGTTGCCTGCCAGGGCATCGGCGGTGGCGAACAGCGCTTCGGGCAGGTTCCAGTTGCGTACCAGCGTCATCAGCTCACCGCTGCCGGCGCCCATGCTGGCCGTCAGCTCCTGATGCAGACCGGTACCGCCGAACAGCGCCTGCCAGATGAAGATGATCAGCGGCGGGGCGATCAGCACGCCCAGGATGAATTCCCGCAGGGTGCGGCCCTTGGAGATGCGGGCGATGAACAGCCCGATGAACGGCGCCCACGCCAGCCACCAGGCCCAGTAGAAGATGGTCCAGCCTTCCTGCCAGCTGCTTTCGCCCGCGGTCTGGGCGACCCACAGCCCCATCGGCACCACGTCGCGTAGTTAGGCCAGCAACGTCTCGCCGAACAGCGAGATAAGCCACAGCGTCGGGCCACCGACCAGGAAGCTGCCGACCACGATGATCGACACGCCGATATTGAGCTCCGAGATGTAGCGGATGCCGCGCTTGACCCCGGAGACCGCCGAGGCAATGGAGATCGCGCTGATCACGACGATCAATGCCAGCTGGGTGCCGATGCCGGCATCCAGGCCGGTGAGGCGATTGAGGCCCACCGCGATCTGGCTGACGCCCAGGCCCAGCGAGGTGGCGATACCGAACACGCAGCCCAGCACGCCCATGATGTCGACGGCATGGCCGATCGGGCCGTAGATGCGCTCGCCGATCAGCGGATAGAGCGCGGAGCGCAGTGCCAGCGGCAGCTGCTTGCGATAGGCGAAGTAGGCCAGCGTCATGCCGACGATGCCGTAGACCGCCCAGCCATGCAGCCCCCAGTGGAAGAAGGCCGCCTTGAGTGCCTCGACGGCGCGGGCGTGATCCATGGCGGTGGCACCGGTCAGATCCGCATGTGGGTTGTTGGGGTAGCCGAAGCCACCGGAGTTGTCGAAATAGAACATCGGCTCCGCGACACCGAAGAACAGCACGCCGATGCCGACTCCTGCCGACAGCAACATCGAGATCCAGGTGAAGCGCGAGAATTCCGGGGCACTATCCTTGGGGCCGAGGCGCAGGTTGCCCCAGGGCGAGCATACCAGTGCCAACGACAGGGCGATCATCGCGACCACCAGCACCAGGTAGTAGGTACCGAAGGTATGTTCGATCCAGCTGCGTGCGGCACCGAAGATGGCGGCCGCCCCATCGGGAGAGAGGCCGGCCCCGACGACGAATGCCAGCAACAGGCCGGCCGAGGTCAGGGGCATGCCCT
The DNA here is from genome assembly GCF_020217465.1 of Cobetia amphilecti. Lineage (GTDB taxonomy): Bacteria > Pseudomonadota > Gammaproteobacteria > Pseudomonadales > Halomonadaceae > Cobetia > Cobetia amphilecti. Next base: position 2,390,704 of record NZ_CP084115.1, on the reverse strand, counting down.
TGTGCATGCCTTTGAGCGAGCCGCTGGTTTCCACTTGGAGATGTGCCGTGAGGGCATTGTTCTGCGAAGGGGGTGGTGCGTGATCACCGAGCGGATCATGGTCTGTCGCTGCCATGAGAAGACTCCTGAATTGTTGTAGTTGTTGTGTGAGCTGTCGTTCTAATTGCTGTTTGAGCTGTCGCTCCTGCTGCGGCCTGAATGCCTTGAGAGCGGGATCGATACGGATAAGGCCAGTGGCGAAAGTAGGGGGTGGTGTTCTCGATCAGGCCAATGCCGGGGATGGCCAATCTCGAGAGTGCCAAGAGTGTCATGCGTAACTAGCTGGGCACCTTTGCTGTCAGTGTCCTGTCAGCAACGCAACCGGCTATCAGGCCGATAGTTGCGCCTTCCAGACTAGTCAGGTGCGGTGTGTGGGCGTTGAAGAAAAGCGACGACTATTTGTCATAAAACGACGTCAAGGGCATGCAAAAGATGCCAAAAATGACAATGCCCGCTCAGGTGTTGGCCTGAGCGGGCATTGGTGACTTGATGATGACAAATCACTACCAAAGAGTGTGACTCTTCTGCAGTCCTTAGCCCGCGTTGGTCTGGCTGACCGTTCGCGGCGTGGCTTGCGGGCCGGTCTTCGGCTGATGACGCGATTTGATCACGCTGCGCGATTCATCCACCAGCGCGACCAGCAGGCCAAGCGTCATGGCGAGGATCACGAAACTGACCGGCAGGGCGGCAGCCATCAGGACCGTCTGCAGCGCCTTGAGCCCGCCTGCCATCAGCAGCACCGCCGCGACGGAGCCGATGCAGACACCCCAGAAGATGCGGTGACGCGGCAGCGGGTCTTCATCGCCCATCGACAGGATGGTGGTGATGACCAGGGTGCTGGAGTCGGAGCTGGTCACGAACCAGCTGATCAGCAGGAAGATCAGCAGCGACGTCAGCACGGTGCTGAGAATGCCATTGCTCACCAGCGCATCTGCGGTGGCGAACAGCGCCTCTGGCAGATTCCAGTCGCGAATCATGCCCATCAGCTGGCCGGTGCCCGGACCCATGGCCGCGTTCAGTTCCTGATGCAGGGCGGTGCCGCCGAACAGGGTCTGCCAGATGAAGATGATCAGCGGCGGGGCAATCAGCACGCCGAGGATGAATTCACGCAGGGTGCGGCCCTTGGAGATACGCGCGATGAACAGACCGATGAACGGTGCCCATGCCAGCCACCAGGCCCAGTAGAAGATGGTCCAGGCATCCTGCCAGTCGCGCTCGACCGGTGTGCTCGCGACCCACAGGCCCATGGGGATGACGTCACGCACGTAGGAGACGACCGTCTCGCCGAACATGCTGATCAGCCACAGGGTCGGGCCACCGATTAGAAAGCTGCCGACCACGATGACGGACACGCCCACATTCAGCTCGGAAATGATGCGGATACCCCGCTTGACACCGGAGACCGCCGAGACGATGGAGATGACGCTGATGATCGCGATCAACACGACCTGGGTGCCGATACCCGAGTCGATACCGGTCAGGCGGTTGAGGCCGACGGCGATCTGACTGACGCCCAGCCCCAGCGAGGTGGCGATACCGAACACGCAGCCCAGCACGCCCATGATGTCGACGGCATGGCCGATGGGGCCGTAGATGCGCTCACCGATCAGCGGATAGAGCGCGGAGCGCAGTGCCAGCGGCAGATTGCGGCGATAGGCAAAGTAGGCCAGCGTCATGCCGACGATGACATAGACCGCCCAGCCGTGCAGCCCCCAGTGGAAGAAGGCTTGCTTGAGAGCGTCGACGGCGCGGGTGTGATCCATCGCCATATGGCCGGCGAGGTCAGCGTGCGGATTGTTGGGGTAGCCGAAGCCGCCGGAGTTGTCGAAGTAGAACATTGGTTCGGCGACGCCGAAGAACAGGATGCCGATCCCGACGCCTGCCGAGAGCAGCATCGAGACCCAGGTGAAGCGCGAGAATTCGGGGCGGCTATCCGGCGCGCCCAAGCGCAGCTTGCCCCAGGGGGAGAAGACGAGGGCAATGCACAGGCCGATCAGACCGACGATGGTCACCAGGTAATAGGTGCCGAAGGTGGATTCGATCCAGGCGCGCGCGGCGCCGAACAGGCTGGAGGACAGTTCGGGAGCCAGGCCGGTGGCGAGAACGAAAAGCAGCAGCAGGCCGGCGGAGGTCAGGGTCATGCCCTTGTGCATGCCCTTGAGCGGGCCGGAGGTCTCGACGCGCAGGCTCAGGTCCGGTGAATGGTAGCGCTGAGAACCGACGACTGCCGAGGCGCTGCCGCCAGAGGTGGTGTTGTTGGAGGTGGCGTTTTTGTTACTGGCGTTTTTGGTATTGGCAATGTCAGGTGAGGCGGGATCAGGCTGAGGTGGGGTCACGCAATATCTCCTGTTCGAGCTGGTCGTAGGGCCAGCGTTCCCTGTCGCGGTCACGGCGGAATGACCGTTCATCTGTCGCGAAAAATTGTTGTCGATAAGGCAACGAGATGAAGACGTGAATGCTTGTCGAGACGCGCGAGAAGACGCTAACTCCCTCATAGCATTACAATATATTATGAATGGAATTGATTTTGATGGCTACAGCTTCTGGAGAATTGGCTGTGTCGCAAGAGCGCGTTTGCCAGCGAGCCCATTCGGTCACGCAGACTCATTGGCAAGGGCTATCGCGCAGGGGCGTCGTGGCTGTCTGAGAAATAGAAATCATGCAATGATATTCTTGACGTGATACGACCACTTATTTCCTGAAAGCGACAATGTTGGCCGTCTGTGAGACGCTTTCGGGATAACATCCCGGCGGTGCAGGGGCGTGAGCGGAGCCTACACCTCAGGCGCTTGCCCTCACGACGTCATCGACGCTGCTTGAGCTCAGCCGACGGGCAGGGCGGATTCACCTTCTCACTCTTTGGAGCCACTGCACGATGCGACTCGATTACATCGGCCCGCTACCGGAAACCATCGGGTTTCTCTTGCTGCCACGCTTCTCGATGATGGCGTTCTTCGCGGCCGTGGAGCCTTTGCGCATCGCCAATCGCATCAGTGGCAAGCCGCTGTTTCGCTGGCTGCTCATCAGTGAGGATGGTCAGCCGGTCACGTCTTCCAGTGGCATGACGCTGGTCGCCGACCACAGCATTCTCGATATTCGCTCCCTGCCTTCGCTGGCGGTATGCAGTGGTTTCGAGCCCGAGGCACACCTCAATCGCGCCTTGACGGGCTGGCTGCATCGTCTCGATGGCGGAGGCTGTGTGCTGGGTGGCCTGGATACCGGCTGTTTCCTGCTGGCGTCGGCAGGACTGCTGGATGGTGAGCGCGTCACGCTGCACTGGGAAAGCCTGCCGGCGTTTCGTGAGCGCTTCCCGACCATCAGTACCTCGGATGAGCTGTTCGAGCTGGGCGCGCGGCGCTTTTCCTGTGCCGGTGGGGCAGCCGCGATGGACATGGCACTGGATGTGATTGCCCGCCGGCACGGCACGGCGCTGGCGGTGGATGTCTCGGAGCAGCTGGTACACGACCGCATGCGCACGCGGACGGACCAGCAGCGCATGACGTTGGCGCGCCGCCTCGGCACCCACAAGCGCCAGCTGGTGGATGCGGTCGCCTTGATGGAGCAGAACTTGGACACCCCCTTGTCGCTGGAGGAACTGGCGAGACGCTGTCGCGTCTCGCTGCGCCAGTTGCAGCGCCTGTTCGAGCAGGAGCTGTCGACCTCGCCGCGGGCCTGGTACCTGCGGCTGCGCCTGGAGCGGGCGCGGCATCTGCTCAAGGAAACCGACCTCGATATTCTCTCGATCGGGCTGTCGAGCGGCTTTACCTCCAGCTCCAGCTTCTCGCGTGCCTACCGCAACCACTTCGGGCATTCCCCGCGCCAGACGCGCTGAGGCCTGGCTGGTTGCCATCGGCGTGATGACGCTGACGTTAATCGTGATGCAGTGGTGAGGCGGGCCTCTTGCATTATCAGGCTGCTCGCCTCCATTACATGAAGATGCCCTCAGTAAGCCCCAAGGAATGGAGCGCGTATGCAGTTCATGAAATATGCCAGGCAGTTGGCGCGAAACCCGCTGGGGATCATCGCCTTGTTCATCTCGTTGATCTATGGCTTCGCGAGTCTGTTGCTGAATTCGGCGGCCGAGACGCTGACGGTGGCGGAGCGTTGGCCGCTGATCGGTTTCATCGTGGTGTTTCCGCTGCTGGTGCTGGCGGTGTTCTATCGACTCGTGACCCATCATCACGGCAAGTTGTATGCGCCGGGGGATTACGACAAGGATCGCTCCTTCATGCGCACGCTGTCGCCAGCCGAGCAGGAGCAGCGTCTGACTCGCGAGGTGCAGGAGTCGCTGGGGGAAAGTGATTGGCAGCAGGGCGGAGCAGGCGCCGAGGCTCAGGAGTCAACCGCCGCTGAGGATAGCGGGCAGGCCGTCGACGATGCCGATGTCGCGCAGCTGTTGAGCCCGCAGGACAGGGCCGATGAGAAGACGCCGTTATCGCGTGCCGAGCATCTGGATCATCATCGCCATCAGGTGACCCGGCTGAAGGATGCGGTGCTCCGTCAGATGCAGGAGTCCTCCACGGCGGGTGGTGGCGGCGGTAGTGCGAGCGGCGCGATGACGCGGCATGTGCGTGTCGGCGAGACCGATGCTTGCTTCGATGCGCTGCTCGAGGGGGAAAGCGCCCCCTTCACTTTCATCGAGGTGAAGGTGCTCAAGAACTACGCCAGAGCGCAGACGGTGCTGCAAAGTCTGCTCTACGAAGCGCTGCTGGCGGACCGCACTCTGGAGGCCAATTTCAGACTGATCGTCGTGGTCGTGCTGACGGAGGATTCGTCTCCGGACATGACGCGGGAGCGGCTGGAGCAGGAGTGGCATCAGCGCATCCGTCAGTGCCCGGTCGCCATCGAGCTGCGCTTCATGTCACCGGCGAGTCTGAAGGCTTAGGCGACGGCTTGACGCTCGAGCGGTCATCTCCAGGCCTTTCATTCATCAGCTATATCTGCCGTCAACTATGTCGGTCACCAGCTATGTCTGTCACCAGATGCGCAAACGCCCAGTCACGACTATCGTGGCTGGGCGTTTGCGGGCGTGAGGGGCTTACGCTAGTCCAGGGCGCACAGGCGCCGATCGAGGGCTTCACAGAAGGCCTGCCAGGCGTGCTGCATCTCGGGGAGCGCATGATGCGCATGCAGCGCCGCATGCACCATGCCGCGTGCACTGCGATAACCGACATCGGCACCGCGCCAGCGCCAGACATCCACCGCTGCCTCCAGCGGTTGCGTCAGCGGGTCATGCTCGGCGGCCAGTACTTCGATCTGGCGTGCCGGCGGCTGCTGGGAATGGGCCGGCGAGGGCGAGTAACTGGCGGAGCGGTCGCCCTCGGCGATGGCCAGCCACATGCTGACCACTTCATCGCGGCCGAGCAGCGGCGCATCCGAGCCCAACGCGAACTCGTTCTCCTTGGCCAACACGAAGACCGGGTCCATCGGTGGGTAGATCAGCCCCAGCACATAGCTGACGGGCTTCTCAGGGGCCGGATGCTCCTGATGGCGGGCCGTTTCCATTTCCGCGCCATGGGTGCCGAGGCTCTGCATGCGCGTGCCTTGCAGGCCGATGTTGGGCATCTCGGTATCGAGTCGGCGTGCCACATCCATCGCCAGTCGTGCGCCGGCGCTGTCACCAACGATGGCCACTGGCTCGACAGTGGCGGAGAGGTGCTTGATGGTCGCTAGGCAATCCGCCAGTGCGTCCTGATAGTTGGCTTCGGGCAGCAGGCGATAATCAACACTGACCACCTCACGACCCAACTGGGCGGCCAGGCTGGAGGCGATGCCCTGATGGCTCTCCGGCGAGCCTATCTGCCAAGCCCCTCCATGCAGAAACACCACCGGTGCCGGCAGATTACCGTCCGCCTTGCGTGCCACCTCCGGGATGAAGTGGCGCAGGCGCAGCGGCGTTGCCCGGCCGGTGATTTCGACATGATTCTCGTGGGTCGTGACGCCCTCGGCGAGCGGCGCGCCAAGTTGCTGGCACAGTTGTTCATAGCGCTTGCGGGCGTCTGCCAGCGGCATCTCTACCATTTCATCCATGCCGCGCGCGAAGTCAGCGATGAAGGCGCGACAGGTGATGGGGGAAGGGGTCATGGTCATGAATAGGCTCTCGGCGGGTGTCCCAAGACAATAACACCCCGCCAGAAGACTGGCAGGGTGCGGGTTTCGACGCTAAATCAGCGACTTGTTATCCGAAGCGGACATCAATTGTCATACGTCTCAGGCCGTCTTGTGGCGGATGGCGATACGACGACCGGCCGCCTTGGGCCAGTCATCATCGCCTGCCGGCTGGGGCAGAGCGGCAATGCGCTCCGCCATCGATTCTGGGCAGGGCGTCGGGCGGCCTCCACTGATGCTCATCGCCATCAACATCTGCTCGCTGGTGGCGATCTCGCTGCCGTCAATATCCGTCAGGGTAAACAGCACGTGCTGACGCTTCGGGTCGTGATCCAGCAGCATGACCTTGACCTTTAGCGCCTGGCCTTCATGCGCTTCCGCCAGGTAGCACAGATGCGTCTCCAGGGTGTAGATGGTCAGATCGTGTTCGCGACGACCCTCGGCATCCAGCCCCACATGCTCCATCAAGGCTTCGACCGCCATCGAGAAGGCACGCGCGTACTCGGCATCATTCATGTGGCCGTTATAGTCTACCCACTCATGCGGTACCGTGATCTCGAGCAGGTCCATCAGATACGCCCCTCGAGACCTTCGGCTTCCGGCCAGTACTTGCGCGTCAGGTTCAAAAGCTCGACCAGGAATTCATCGCGACGACGGTCCAGCTCGGCGACAGGGCGACCCGCTGCCTGGTATTCGCAGCCTTCCACGACCTTGTCGATCAGCTCGTCGGTCAGTTCCGGCGCTTCGAGTTTGGTCCATGGAAGTTTCAGGGCCGGGCCGAACTGTTCGAGCATGTGACGCATGCCCGGCTCGCCGCCTGCCAGGTGGAAGGTCAGGAAGGTACCCATCAGCGACCAGCGCAGGCCACAGCCATAGACGACAGCCGCGTCGATTTCTTCGGTGGTGGCGACGCCATCGTTGACCAGGTGCAGCGCTTCACGCCACAGCGCTTCCATCAGACGGTCAGCGATGTGACCCTCGATCTCGCGACGCACGATCAGCGGACGCATTGCCAGCTTCTGGTAATCATCGCGTGCGCCTTCCAGCAGTGCAGGAGCGGTGTGCTCGCCACCGACCAGCTCGACCAGCGGCAGCAGATAGACCGGGTTGAATGGGTGCGCGACGATGACGCGGCCCGGGGCCTTCTTGCAGTCCTGTTGCAGATCGGTCGGCTTGAAGCCGGAGGTGGAAGAGCCGATCACGACGTGCTTTTCGGTGGCAGCATCGATGGCGCTGAGGATTTCCTGCTTGAGTGGCAGACGCTCCGGCACGTTTTCCTGGATCAGATCGGCGCCGACCACGGCTTCTTCGAGCGTGGCGGCGAAGCGCAGGCGATCGACGGACGCGCCCTCAGCCAGGCCATCCTTCTCCAGTGCGTGCCAGGCGTTCTCGACGAAGGCGCGGGTGCGGGCTTCGGCGTCTGGGGCCGGGTCAAAGGCGACCACATCCCAGCCATTGGCCAGTGCGCGGGAGATCCAGCCGTTGCCGATGACACCGGTTCCTACGACAGATAACTGGCTCATGCGACACCTCCAGCGGTTTCGAGTGCTGCGATATCGCCAGCGGTCTTGCCGGTGGACGGATCACGCAGCTTCAGGAATTCACGCGTCTCGGCCGGGGTCATCACGCTGGAACCCAGGTTCTCGATGATGCCGGAGGACTTCTCGACCAGCTGGGCATTGGTCGCCATCACGCCCTTGGACAGATAGAGGTTGTCTTCGAGACCGACGCGAGCGTGACCGCCCAGCAGCACGGCCTGTGCGACCATCGGCATCTGCATGCGGCCGATGCCGAAGGCGGCCCAGTTGGAGTTGGTCGGCAGCTTGTTCTTCATGGTCAGCATGGTTTCGGTGTCGGCTTCCGCGCCCCACGGAATGCCCAGGCACAGCTGGAACAGCAGGTCGTCGTCGAGCAGGCCTTCCTGCTGCAGCTGACGGGCGAACCAGACGTGGCCCAGATCGAAGCACTCGAGCTCCGGCTTGACGCCAGCGACCTGCACCAGACGAGCGTGCTCGCGCAGCCAGTCGGCGGTATTGATGTAGACCATATCGCCGAAGTTCAGGCTGCCGCAGTCCAGGGTGCACAGTTCCGGCAGCAGTTCCTGGATCGGCGCGTGACGCTCGGCCGGGGTCTGGATGTCGGTGCCCGGGCCACCACGAGTCGGGTCGTTGACGTCCGGAATCCAGTCGCCGCCGCCACCGGCGGTGATGTTCATGACGATGTCGGTGTCGGCGGAACGCACACGGTCCATGACTTCACGGAAGTGCTCGGTGGAGTGGCTGATGCCGCCGGTCTCCGGATCACGAACGTGAATGTGGGCCACGCTGGCACCGGCCTTGGCGGCCGCGATGCAGTCATAGGCGATCTGCTTCGGCGTCACCGGGACATTCGGGTTCTTGCTGGCGGTATCACCCGCGCCAGTGATGGCGCATGTCAGGATAGTCTTGCGATTCATCGTCGGGCCTCACGTGTCAGAACACTTGTCTGCGGTAAGTCGAAGCGGCCATGTCACCAGACGTCAACCTGCACGTCCCGGTCGCATCGCCTCTGCGCCTTTGTTGAACACAGTGTCGTGAAGTTGAGGGCAGCGAGATGATCAGAAGACGCCGAATACTTTGCGTTTTACGTCAACTTTGCTCAGGCCGGGCGCCAACCCGCCCTGACGGACGCGAATGCATCGGTGAGAAGCCTCAATCGTGAGCCAATCGAGCTGCGTCAAAGGGAGGCTTTTCGGCCTCAGGTGCTGCCACCGACCCGCAGCGTGAATCCCAGGTCGTGGCTCAGTTCTCCTACGGGTTCGCCATTGATGCGCGCCAGCAGCTTGCGCGCTGCCATGCGGCCGATCTGCTCCCGCGGTGAGACGATGGTGGTGAGGCGCGGCGTGACATGCTCCCCGATCGGCAGGCCATTGAAGCCGGCGATGGCGATGTCGTCCGGGATGCGCACCCCAAGCCTGGCGGCAGCGAGAATGGCGCCACAGGCCATGTCATCGTTGGCGAAGTGGATGGCGTCGCAGTCAGGGAATGTCGCTTTGATACGCTCAAGCGCCTGAGCACCGCTGGTCATCTGTTGACGCACGGGCAGGTCGAGCAGGGGGGCGTCCTCGATGCCGGCCGCCGCCAGCGCCTCACGGTGCCCGGCATAGCGCATCGCCGCGCGATAGTCGCGATCGAGCTCGGCACCGGCGAAGTGGATCGTGCGATATCCGCGTGCCAGCAGGTGCTCGGTCATGGCGCGCCCAGCGGCGACATGATCCATCCCCACGTTCAGATCCAACCCTTCCCCCAGCTCCATGATCTCAACGATCGGCTGATTCCAGTTCTCCAGTATCTGGCGCGTCGCATCGTCATGGCGCAGCCCCGTCACCACCAGGCCCGCGGCCGACCAGCCCAGAAAGGTACGGATCAGCTGGGTTTCCCGAGCCAGATCGTAATCCGTCTTGCCCAGCAGCAGCTGATAGCCATGTGCCTCGAATTCGTCCTGCAGGCCCTTGATCACGTCGATGAATACCACGTTGGACAACGAGGGCACGATCACCGGAATCACGCGACTGGAGGCCGAGGCCAGGCTGCCGGCAATCATGTTGCGCACGTAGCCGACCTTCTCGATGGCCGCTTCGACTTTGACGCGTGTCGCTTCGCGCACGCTGTCGGGGCTATTGAAGTAGCGCGAGACGGTGATCGAGGAGACCCCGGCTTCCCGGGCCACGTCATTCAGGGTCGGCTGCATGGCACCCTTGCGGTTGCGGCGGGGAGATGATGGTGGATTAGACATATGTCGCGTTTTCTCATTTGCCGCTTGTCGTGACTTGGAGCCTAATCTATTAATGATGTTAGCGCTAACATGTTAGCGCTAACATTAAGCGAAGTGTTGATCGGTGTGCCGCATGAGGCCGCCTTGATCAGCACTTGAACAGCTTCCGCGGGAGATGCGAGATGACAGCAGCAACGACTTCACCGGTGATCGGCCTTGTCGGCCTCGGCGCGATGGGAATGGGCAGTGCGCGCGCCATGCTGGAAGCAGGCCTGGACGTGATCGGCTGTGATATCTCGCCCGCCGCCTGTCAGGCGTTCGAAGCGGCGGGTGGCCGCGCCGTTGCCTCGCCGCTGGAACTGGCGGCCGAGTGTCAGGTGGTGGTGCTGGTCGTGGTGAATGCCGATCAGGTCGAGCAGGTGCTGTTCGGGGCGCAGGGTGAGGGCGGTCTGGCCGAGCGACTCGCGCCGGGTAGCCTGGTGATCCAGTGTGCCACCGTGGCGCCGAGCTTCGCGCGCGAACTGGAAACCCGCCTGAACGGCATGCAGCTGGAGCTGCTCGACGCCCCGATCAGCGGCGGCGCCGTCAAGGCACGCAGTGGTGAGCTGTCCGTGATGTCCTCCGGCAGTGAAGCGGCTTACGTCAAGGCGGAACGCGTGCTGGCGGCGATGGCAGCCAATGTCTATCGGCTGGGCGACTGCGCCGGCCCGGGCTCGAGCGTCAAGCTGGTCAACCAGCATCTCGCTGGCGTGCACATCGCGGCGGCGGCAGAAGCCATGGCGCTGGGCATGAGCATGGGGATCGACCCCGACACCCTCTATGACGTCATCACCCATTCCGCGGGTAATTCCTGGATGTTCGAGAATCGCGTGCCGCACATCCTCAAGGGCGATTACACGCCGCTGTCGGCCGTCGACATCTTCGTCAAGGACCTGAACATCGTGCACAGCACCGGGCGCGAGCTGAAGCTTGCCATGCCGGTGGCCGGTAGTGCCCTGCAGCAGTTCACCGCCGCCAGTGGCGCAGGTTTCGGGCGCGAGGACGACTCGGCCGTCATCAAGGTCTATCAGCGTCTCGGCAGCTTCAGCCTGCCGGCCGCGAATGATGAAGGAGCGCAGTGATGCCGATCGTACTGGGCGGAATCGCCGATGACTTCACCGGCGCGACGGATCTTGCCAACAACCTGGTACGTGCCGGCATGCGCACCGTGCAGGTGATCGGGGTACCCCAGGACGCGCTGCAGGAAGGGGCGGCGAACGGGCTGGATCTGACTGAGGTCGACGCCGTGGTGGTCGCGCTCAAGTCGCGCAGCTGCCCGGTGGATCAGGCGATCAGTGAATCTCTCGCGGCGCTTGAATGGCTGAAAGCCCAGGGCGCGCGCCAGCTGTTCTTCAAGTACTGCTCGACGTTCGATTCTACGCCCGAGGGCAACATCGGGCCGGTCGCCGATGCCTTGCTGGCGGCCTTGTCTGCCACGCAGACGGCCTTCGTGCCGGCGTTCCCGATCAACGGGCGCAGTGTCTATCAGGGCCATCTGTTCGTCGGCGACCGCCTGCTCAATGACAGCGGCATGCAGCATCATCCCCTCAACCCGATGACCGATGCCGACATCGTGCGCGTGCTGTCACGCCAGACGCCGCATGGCGTGGGGCTGCTCGATCACGCCACTCTACGCCGCGGCGCGCAGGAGGCCCGTCAGCGTCTGGACGAGCTTGCCCATCAAGACGTGCGTCATGTGGTCTGTGACAGCCTCGATGAGCAGGATCTCGAGGTACTGGCCGAGGCGTTGGTCGATCACGCGCTGGTCACCGGTGGCTCTGGCCTCGCGCAGGCCTTGCCTGCCCAGTACCGCCGCAAGGGCTGGCTTGAGCCGATCGATGATGCGGCGGTGCTGGCCCCGGCGCAGGGCGCCGCGATGGTGCTGTCCGGCAGTTGTTCTCGCATGACGCTCAAGCAGGTGGCGCACTTCACTCAGCAGCATGCTGCCTTCGCGCTGGACCCCGTCAAGCTCAACGCGAGCGATACCCACTTCGAGGCGGCGCTGGAGTTCGCCCGTGAGCAACTGGCAGCGACGGACCCCAAGCCATTTCTGATCTACGCCTCGGCCGAGCCGGAAAGCGTCAAGGCGGCGCAGGCGTCACTGGGCGTCAAGCAGGCCGGTGAGCTCATCGAGTGCGCCCTGGCCAGTCTGGCCAGCACCCTGGTCGCGGAAGGCGTCGGGCGCCTGCTGGTGGCGGGGGGAGAAACCTCCGGCGCGGTGGTCTCGGCGCTCGACATCCGTGAGCTGCGTATCGGCGGCCAGATCGACCCCGGCGTGCCCTGGACACAGGCACCGCACCCGGCCGCCGGCCCCTCGCAGCCGGAGGCGATGCTCTCGCTGACACTCAAGTCCGGCAACTTCGGGGGTGAAGACTTCTTTACCCGGGCATTCGACGTGCTGGATGCCATGAATCCTCGCGAGGAGAACGCATGAGTCAGTCACAGCACGACATCAATGTGTTGCGTGAGCAGATCGCCACCTACGGCAAGTCACTGTTCGACCGCGGCCTGACCATGGGGTCCAGCGGAAATATCAGCCAGCGGCTGGACGATGGCGGCTGGTTGATGACGCCGACCAATGCCTGTTTGGGGCGCCTGGACCCGGCGCGCATCTCGCGCCTGGATGCCCAGGGTGTGTTGATCGATGGCGACGCGCCGACCAAGGAGCACTTCCTGCATCGCGCCATGTATGACGAGCGCCCGCAGTCGGGTGCCATCGTCCACTTGCATTCGACCCACTCGGTGGCGGTGTCCTGCCTGCCGGACGTGAATCCCTGCGAGTGCATTCCTCCGCTGACGGCCTATTACGTGATGCGGGTCGGCAAGCTGCCGCTGGTGCCTTATTACATGCCGGGCGACCCCGCGCTGGGCGATGCCGTGCGTGGCCTGGCCGGCAAGCACTGCGCCGTGTTGCTGGCTAATCATGGCCCGGTGGTGGCCGGGAAGACCCTGGAAGCGGCGGTCTATGCCACGGAAGAGCTTGAGGAAACCGCCAAGCTGTTCCTGCTGCTGCAGGGCAAGAACCCACGTGGGATGACCCCGGAACAGGTGGCGGAACTCGAAGCCAAGTTCGGCCGCCCCTGAGTGATGATGTCTTCGTCTGTGAAACCCAAGGATCTGACATGACCCGATTGGCCGCCAATCTCAGCATGCTGTTCACCGAGCATGACTTTCTCGATCGCTTCGCGGCTGCGGCCGAAAGCGGTTTTCGCGGGGTCGAATATCTCTTCCCCTATGCCTATGCCCCGGAAGAATTGCGCGCAAGGCTCGATGAGCACCAGCTGTCGCAGGTGCTGTTCAATCTGCCGCCGGGCGACTGGGAGGCCGGTGAGCGTGGCCTGACTTGCCTGCCGGGGCGCGAGGAGGAGTTTCGGGCCTCGGTGGCAGAGGCGATCCGCTATGCCCAGGCGCTCGATTGTCCGCGCGTGCATGCCATGGCGGGCCTGGTACCGAAGGATGCGGATGACGCCATGCGCGCGCGTTGCACCGAGACCTATATCAGCAACTTGCGTTACGCCGCCGCCGAGCTTGAGAAGGTCGGCAAGACACTGCTGATCGAACCGATCAACCCGCGCGACATGCCCGGCTTCTATCTGAGTGGCCAGGCGCAGGCACGCGAGATTCTCGCCCAGGTCGGCGCCGCCAACCTCAAGGTGCAGTTCGATCTCTATCACTGCCAGATCGTCGAGGGCGATCTGATCCGCAACCTGGAAGCGCAGTTCGCGCATATGGGCCATGTGCAGATCGCCGGCGTGCCGGACCGTCACGAGCCGGATGTCGGGGAAGTGCATTATCCGGCGCTGTTCGACCGGCTGGAGAGTCTGGGGTACGACGGCTGGATCGGCTGTGAATATCGTCCGCGGGGTGAGACGCGCGCAGGCCTCGACTGGGGTCGCGCCTTCGGGCTCAACGACGGCCAGTCGGGCACCGCCTGATCACGACTCAAGACAGCAGAAACGCCAATAACCACAACACGTCATGAGCCGTCATGCCAGGCGGCGAGCAAGGAGTCCTCACGATGCACGTCATGATTACCGGCGCCGCCGGATTTCTCGGTCAGCGCCTGACCGAGGCCTTGATCGACAAGGGCAGCCTGAAGGGGCAGCCATTGTCACGCTTGACCTTGCTGGATCAGATCGAGGCGCCACGTCCCGAGGCGGCGTCATGTCTGGCAGTTGAACCGGCCACCTCGCTGGATATCGAGATCGTGGCAGGCGATATCGCCGATGCCGAGGTGCTTGATCGCTGCCTGGCGGGCGAGCCGCAGGTGATCTATCACCTGGCAGCCGTGGTCAGCTCGGCGGCCGAGGCGGACCTGGCGCTCGGCATGCGCGTCAACTTCGATGCGACTCGCCTGCTGCTGGAAGGCTGCGCGGCGCGTGGATTGCGTGATACCCGGCTGGTGATGGCCAGTTCGGTCGCCGCCTACGGAGGCGATCTCCCCGAGACGCTGAGCGACATGACCGCGCTTGTGCCGCAGAACTCCTACGGCACCCAGAAGGCGATGTCGGAACTGCTGATCAATGACTACAGCCGTCGCGGGCTGGTGGATGGCTGTGTGCTGCGTCTGCCCACCATCATAGTGCGCCCGGGGCGTCCCAATGCGGCAGCCTCGAGCTTCGCCTCCTCCATCCTGCGCGAACCGCTCAATGGTGAACCCGCCATCTGTCCGGTACCGAGCGAACTCGAGATGTTCGTGATGTCGCCTCGTCGGGTGGTCGCGGCCCTGCTCAAGGGCGCGGAGGTGCCGAGCGCGAACTTCGGCCTCTCTCGCTGCTTCATGCTGCCGGGCATCACCGTCAGCGTCGCCTCAATGCTCGCGGCGCTCAAGGATATCGCCGGTGAGCAGGCGCTGGCACTCGTCAAGCATGAGCCTGACCCGCGTATCACCGCCATCGTCGGCAGCTGGCCGGCGCGCTTTGACACCCGCAAGGCGCGTTCGCTGGGCTTCGTCGGCGATGCCGACCTGCACGAGATTCTCAATGCGTATCGCGACGAGAGCGCCATCGTCTAGCCAGCGTCTGGCCATCTCATCCAGGACGAGCTCGCCAGACACCTTTGCCAGACCTGCTCGTCACATCAGTACGTCAATAACAACGATCGGCGTCATGCCAGCCGGCAGCGCCGACACCGCATACCTTGCACCACACAATAACAAACTACAGGAGTAGCACCCCATGACAGACGCCGCCGTCGCGGGGCCACAGGTCATCATCGGCCTGGGCATCGCCATCTTCGTCATGATCTATCTGGTATTGAAAACCCGCGTGCATGCCTTGCTGGCCTTGATCATCGCCGCCTCGCTGGCGGGGTTGATCGGCGGCATGCCGCCCAATGAGGTCATCAGTGCCATCACCACCGGTTTCGGCAAGACGCTTTCCACCATCGGTCTCGTGATCGGCTTCGGCGTGATGATGGGGCGTATCCTGGAGGTGACCGGTGCCGGGCAGCGCATGGCCTACGCCATCCTCAATCTGCTGGGCAAGAACAAGGAAGAGGCCGCGATGGCGCTGACGGGCTACATCGTCTCCATTCCGATCTTTTGTGATTCGGCCTATGTCATCCTCAACCCGCTGGTACGTTCACTGGCGCGCAACAGCGGACGTTCGGTGATCGGTCTGGGCATCGCGCTGGCGGCTGGCTTGATCATCACCCACTCGAGCGTGCCACCGACCCCTGGCCCGCTGGGCGTGGCCGGTATCTTCGGTGTCGACATCGGTCTGATGATCGGCTGGGGCCTGGTGATTACCGCGCCGGCGCTGATTGCACTGGTGATCTATGCCCGCCTGATGGGCCCGCGTATCGAGGCGATGCTGGAAGCCCAGCCGGGTGGTTTCGAAGGTAGCGTCAAGCATGACACCGACAGCATGATGCCTGAATCGGAGCTGCCTTCCCTGCTGATGTCCTGCATGCCGATCGGCCTGCCCATCGCGCTGATCTTCCTCAATACGCTGGTCAGTGCCGTGATGGGCGATACCAGCAATGCATTTACCAGCACCATCGCCTTCGTCGGCAACCCGGTGATCGCCGTGGGTATCGGGGTGCTGTTCGCCATCTATGGTCTGATGCCGAAGACTCCCAAGCAGGAAGTGTTCGATCATCTGGAAAAGGGTGTCGAGACGGCGGGTATCATTCTGCTGGTCACCGGCGCCGGTGGTGCGCTGGGCTCGGTACTGCGTGCCAGTGGTGGCGGCGATTACATCGCCATGCAGGTGGCGGCACTGGGGCTTCAGCCGCTGTTGATTCCGTTCATCATCGCCACCCTGGTACGCTTCATCCAGGGGAGTGGCACGGTGTCGATGATTACCGCGGCCTCGATCTCCGCGCCTATCCTGGTGGGCATGCCGGACGTCAACATGGTGCTGGCCGCGCAGGCCGCCTGTATCGGCGCGATGTTCTTCAGCTACTTCAATGACAGCTATTTCTGGGTCGTCAATCGCATGCTCGGCGTCAAGAGCACCAAGCATCAGATGCTGGTGCTGACCCTGCCGACGACGCTGGCCTGGGCCATTTCCATCATCACCCTGTTGCTGCTCAACGCCATCGTCGGTTGAGCCAGCCAGAGCAGTCTGTTTTATCAGGAGCGCCGGGCCTCATCGAGGTCCGGTTTTTTCGTTGGATTTTCGTTCATGTGCGAGGTATCAACACGGACATGCGGCGCTTGAGCATCTCCGTCAGCGTGGCTTTCAACATCTGCGCATGTAATAAAGAAAGCAGGGCGATCGAGGGAAATCAGACATGCCTTCACGAATGGCAATATTGGAGCAACACCTGAGTGCCACGACTCCTGCGAGGCTGAGCTTTGCCCCTGAACTCGAGAGGGACTTTGAACAGTTCGAGCATCGTCGGCGCATGAGTCGTGCCGTAATGGGCTGCTGGAGCCTGATCATCTTTCAGCTGATGTTCGTGCTCTATGACACCGTCTATGCGCCGGTCGCGATGCCGGTGACAGAGAATCTCGCCGTGATGCTGCGCCTGTACGTCTGCATCGCGCTCGCGATTCTCGTGCTGGTCCTCAAGAGTGAGGTCTGTCGCCCCGTCGGGCGCGAGGCGCTGCTGGTCGCGACACTGTGGGGCGTGATCGGCCTGGCAGCGTGGCTGGCGGTTCGCGAGAACCACCTGCGCTGCTTCCTCGAACTCTATGCGCTGGGCGTGGTGCCACTGGTCGGTATCGTCCTGATGCAGCTGCGTTTCGTCTCGGCTCTGTTGCTGTCGGCAGGGGGGATGGCCATCGTGATGAGCGTAGCGCTGAGCGTAGCGATGCCCTATGCCCATATGGACTTCGCGATCGTCTTCGTCTTCATGGCGTTCTGCCTGTTTTCGCTGATTGCCAGCTTCCGCATCGAGTTCTCGGCCCGTCATGCCTATCTGATGACCTCCATCGATCAACTGCGCCTGCAGGATGTGGAGTCACGCAATGCCGAGCTGCAGGAAATGGCCTGTCTCGACCCGCTGACCCAGCTCTACAACCGCCGTCATCTGATCGAGGTGCTCAAGCAGCACCATGGCGATGCTCAGCAGGCGAAGAACGGCGTATCAGCGTCCTATC
This sequence comes from Cobetia amphilecti, assembly GCF_020217465.1. Classification (GTDB taxonomy): domain Bacteria; phylum Pseudomonadota; class Gammaproteobacteria; order Pseudomonadales; family Halomonadaceae; genus Cobetia; species Cobetia amphilecti. The sequence goes on along the minus strand of NZ_CP084115.1, from coordinate 2,373,216 downwards.
CGGTGCCCCCGTTGCCGTGTCTGGCGCTGATGATGATGGATGTCGATCACTTCAAGGCCTTCAATGACCACTACGGGCATGTCGCGGGCGACAACTGCCTGTATCAGATCGCCCAGGCCTTGCAGGAAACACTGGACAGGGAAAAAGGCGCTGGCATCGCCGGTGCTCCCGAGGGGAAAGAGGCTGCGTTGGCCAGCGTCGTTCGCTTCGGCGGCGAGGAGTTTACCGCCCTGGTGGCCGTGCGTGATCTCGAGCATGCGCGCAGTCTGGCCGAGGCAATGCGCTATGCCGTCAAGTCGCTCAAGCTGCCTCACCGCGAGTCGGAACTCGGCGTCGTCACCCTGAGTGTGGGGCTTTGCGTCATCCCCTTGTCGCGCCTGCTCGAGGGCGAGGGGATGGAAGATGAAATGACGCGTGATATGGCGGTCGAGACGCTCCTCAGCCGCTGGGTCGATCAGGCCGACAAGGGGCTCTATCGTGCCAAGCGACATGGCCGCAACCGTACCTGCGTGCAACGTGGCAACGGTAATGGCAAGACGCGCGCCCAGGCCAGTGATGACCTTCATGATGAGCGGCAGAATGCGCAGCACGATGAACATAAGGCTGAGTTGCCAGATCCCAGGCCGCCGATGGGCGGAGCGGGTCTGTCATGAGAAGTCAAAAGCGACTCCCCGGCGGCCGCGAGGCGACGATGCCAGCGGCGGTGGCTGCCGAGCGCGGTGTCGTCGAGGGACTGATCGACGGTCGCGGTGCGTCACGCTGGCGGCTCATGTTCCCCGACACCCTCGAGACCCGGTATGTGGAAGAGACGCGCGTCTCGCGCACGCGCGGCTTGCTGTATTCCGGCATCTTCGCCTTCGTGATGTATGCCACCTTCCTGATCAGTGACACCATTCATCGCAGTGAGGACCTGGCACTGGCCGCCATGCTGCGGCTGGGCGGTGTCTGCGTGGTGGCCATGCTGGTGCTGCCGCTGGTGCAGCGGGCATCTTCCATGCGGCTCAAGGAGTGGCTGATGACCGCGCTGGTGATCAACACCATGCTGGTCAGCGCCATTCTGTTGCAGCTGTCGCGCACCGAGCTTTCGCATGTCGATACGCTGTTGTTCGGCTTCTTTCCGATGGTCGGCAACATTCTCTTTCGGCTGCGCTTCCCCCAGGCACTGACGGCGTCGCTGACCTGCACCCTCATAATGGCCGGGGTGATCGCGTTGGAACCTGCCGGTCAGGAGGGACTGGAGCTGCTGGCGATGGTGATCTTCGTCAGCACCACGGGGCTCTCGCTATTGGCCAATCATCAGCTCGAGCACAATCAGCGTCAGGTGTGGTTGCTGCGCCAGCGTGAGCGGCTGTTGCTGGAGGAGAAGCGCGCTGCCGGTCAACGTCTTACCCGTGAGGCCAACTGCGATGCGCTGACGGGCGTCTTCAACCGGCGTCACCTGGAGCGGGATCTGGCCCAGCGCTGGGCGGACCTGACCCGTGAGGACGGGCTGGCGATCCTGATGGTGGACGTCGATCACTTCAAGACCTACAACGACCATCATGGCCATGTGGAAGGGGATCACTGCCTGCAGCAGGTTGCCGGTGCGCTCCAGGCCGCCATCGGCCCGCAGCCGGGCATGGTGGTGCGCTATGGCGGCGAAGAATTCCTGGTTCTGCTGGAGTCAGTGACCGAGCGGCAATTGCGGGCCTGTGCCGAACGCATCCGCCGCAAGGTGCGTGCGCTCAAACTGATCCACCCCGACAGCGCGGTGGCGAAAGTGCTGACCGTCAGCGTCGGGGCGGTGAGCTACAAGGCCGAGCAGCACACCAACCTGACCGACCTGGTACGTGCGGCGGATGCGGCGCTCTATGACGCCAAGCATCAGGGGCGCGATTGCTGTGTCATACGGTGAGTTCCTGACGCGAAGGGGCAAAGCCACAAGGGAAAGGGCACAAAGAAGAACGAAGTGAGACAAGAGAGGTAAGTAGAGAAGAAAAGGAAAGAAGGAGACAACAAGGTGCGTTCTCGAAAGGGGGCGCGCTTTGCCTTTATGCAGCCATCAGGGCGCACATTCCTGGCTGGTTCAAGGTGCGCTGCAGGACAGAAATCAAGATAAACCGCGTCCGACGGCCGCTGGCATTGGTCGTATTCGAGGCTCGACGTGTGGTTATCTTGATGTACGTCAATAAAGGCGGATGTGCGGCGAAATATAGATGGCAAGCTTGAGCATGCCGAGTGGAAAATACGTGGATGCTGTCATGCAATATGGCGGGCCTGATCGATCACCACCATGGCGATTGATCGGATGGCTGGGCCTGCGGCAAAGCGTCATCGTGCACGATAGCCTGGTGTTTTCTATGCTCTTTGGGTTAGCTGGTAGAAAGATGGCTGCCATGATCGATGGAGTTTGGTGGTATGCCTTGTCGTCACGGGCCTGACCGTGATATCGCTGCGACTGTGCGTCCCACAACGGGATGAACAGAGTGCAATCCCTGGAGTCCTGAGGAGTCGCCCATGGAACTGGATCCCGTGATCCTGTCACGCATACAGTTCGGATTTGTCGTGTCATTTCATGCCGTCTTTCCGGTGTTTACCATCGGTCTGGCATCCTATGTGGCCTTGTTGCATGGCCTTTTCTACAAGACAGGCAATGCCGCCTGGGAGCGCCTTGCAGCGTTCTGGGTGAAGGTATTCGCTGTGGTCTTCGCGATGGGCGTGGTCTCGGGCATCGTGATGGCCTTCCAGTTCGGCACCAACTGGAGCAACTTCAGTTATGCCAGCTCCAACTTCATCGGCCCGATGCTCAGCTATGAGGTGGTGACGGCCTTCTTCCTGGAGGCAGGCTTCCTTGGCGTCCTGTTGTTCGGGCGTGGCAAGGTGCCGGAAGGGGTGCATCTGTTCGCGGCCCTGATGGTGGCGCTGGGGACCTTCATCTCCGCGTTCTGGATTCTCTCCACCAACAGCTGGATGCAGACCCCGGCAGGGGTGGAGCTGGTGGATGGTCACTTCTTCGTCAAGGACTGGGCCGCGGCCATCTTCAATGCCTCGCTGCCGTATCGCTTCGCCCACATGGCGATCGCCTCGTTCCTGACCGGCGGCTTCGTGGTGGCTGGGGTGAGCGCTTGGTATCTGCTGATCGGGCGTGATGTCGAGGCCAACAAGCGCGCGCTGTCCATGTGCATGTGGCTGCTGCTGGTGCTGGCGCCGGCGCAGGCGGTGGTGGGTGACATGCACGGCATCAACACGCTGGAGCACCAGCCGACAAAGGTCGCGGCGATGGAAGGCAACTGGGAGACCCAGTCGGGCGCGCCGCTGCTGCTGTTTGCTTGGCCGGACAAGGAAGCCCAGACGAATCACTTCGAGATCGCGATTCCGAAGCTGGCTAGTCTGATCCTGACTCATGACCCCGACGGTGTGGTGCCGGGGCTCAAGGAGGTCGCGCCTGACAAGCAACCGCCGGTGTGGTTCGTGTTCTGGTCGTTCCGCGTGATGGTGGCGATGGGGCTCTTGATGATCGCCGTGGCTTTCATCGGTTTCTATCTGCGCCGCGGGGGCAGGCTCTATCACTCACGTCCCTTCCTGCAGACGCTGCGCCTGATGTCCATCGCGCCATTCTTCGCCGTGCTGGCGGGCTGGTTCGTGACCGAGGCCGGGCGGTCGCCATGGTTGGTTTACGGGATGATGACCCAGCAGGAGGCCGTTACGCCGTCACTCACCGGATGGATGGTGCTGACCACCCTGATCGGCTATTTCCTGGTCTATCTGGTGGTCTTCGTGACCGGCAGCTACTACCTGACCCGCGTCATCCGCGGTGGCATGCAACCGGAACTGCCGCATGACGAAGTCGAGACCGCGATGCGTCCGCTGTCTGCCGCCCATGAGAGCCTGGATGACGATGCCAGCCGTACGGTGAGGAGTTGAGCTGATGGAAATGATCAATCTGACAATGATCTGGGCGCTGATCATCGGTTTCGGCGTCATGATGTACATCCTGATGGATGGCTTCGATCTCGGGGTGGGCATCCTGTATCCCTTCGCTCCTGACGAGCACGCCCGCGACGTGATGATGAACTCGGTCGCGCCCATCTGGGACGGCAACGAGACCTGGCTGGTGCTGGGCGGGGCCGGGTTGCTGGCCGCCTTCCCGGCGGTCTACACCATCCTGCTGCCGGCGCTGTATCTGGGGGTGTTTCTGATGCTGGCGGGGCTGATCTTCCGTGGCATCGCCTTCGAGTTCCGCTTCAAGTCCTCGCGCAATCGCCACTGGTGGAACATCGCCTTCAGCGGTGGCTCCTTCTTGGCGACCTTCTGTCAGGGCGTGGTGGTCGGTGCCTATATTCAGGGCTTCGCCACCGAAGGGCATGTCTACGTCGGCGGCGCCTTTGACTGGTTGTCCCCGTTCACCGTGATCACCGGGCTTGCGCTGGTGGTAGGTTATGCTCTGTTGGGGGCCACCTGGACCATCATGAAGAGTGAGGGCGAGGTGCAGGAGTGGGCCTATCGCATCACGCCGAAGCTGCTGATTGCCGTGCTGGTCGGCTTCGGGGTCATCAGTCTCTACACCCCGTTCGTGGATGAGTACGTGCGGGAGCGCTGGTTCGACCATCTGGGTGTGTTCTGGGTCTTCCCGGTACTGGCGCTGTGCTGCGCGGCATTGATCTGGCGGGCCACCAGCAAGCGCCTGGAAGGACAGCCCTTCGTGGCGACGCTGGGTCTGTTCCTGTTCACTTATCTCGGGCTGATCTTCAGCAAGTGGCCGTATCTGGTGCCACCGGATATCACCTTGTGGGACGCAGCCTCCGCGCCGGAATCGCAGTTGTTCCTGCTGTTGGGCGTCCTGTTCGTCATTCCGATGGTGCTGGGCTATACCGCCTGGAGCTACTGGGTGTTCCGCGGCAAGGTCAAGGAAGGTGGCTATCACTGAATCAGTCAAGTCCCCGGTCGGTAACGCTGACCGGGGCACCCGAAAATGCAGCCAGGCCGGCAGATGGCTGAGACAGCAGGCGACGCGAGAGCGTCGCCTGCTTGGGTTTGCGGCGTGCTTCGGCATCCTGGCCGGCGGCCTGACGGTCGCCCAGCTGGTGCTTGCCGCCTGGGTGATCAGCGAAGCCATCGCGTCTCCCGCCGCGCTGGGAGAGCTCATGTGGCCCTTCGTCGGTCTGCTGGCGCTCCTGGGCGCGCGGGTACTGGCAACGGGTGGACAGGAGTTGTTCGCCCAGCGCGCAAGCCAGCGACTGCGTCAGGCCATTCGTGGTGAGGTGTTGACGGCACTCGAGACATTGGGGCCGGTCCGCGCTGCCCGTTATCACAGCGCCGAGCTCGCCCAGCGCTGGGTGGAACAGGTCGAGGCGCTGGAAGGCTACTTCGCGCGCTTTCATGTGCAGATGCGTCTGGTGGTGATCACGCCGCTGGTGATTCTTGCCATCGTGCTCAGTCAGGACTGGCTGGCGGCCATCCTGTTGGGGCTGACCGCGCCGCTGATACCGCTGTTCATGGCATTGGTCGGCATGGGGGCCGAGTCGCTCAATCGTGACCAGTTTCAGGCGGTCTCTCGGCTGTCGCGTCACTTCGTCGATCGGGTGCGTGCCATCACCACCCTGCGGCTGTTCGGGCTAGGGGATCTGGCGACTCGTGAGGTGACGCTGGTGGCCGATGATTACCGCAAACGCAGCCTGCGCACCTTGCGGCTCGCCTTCCTGTCATCGGCGGTGTTGGAGTTCTTTGCCTCGGTGTCGATCGCCGTGGTCGCCATCTACATCGGCTTCGGCCTGCTCGGCGACATCCCCATCGGGCCCGCCGATGAGCTGACGCTGTTCAGTGCACTGGTGATCCTGCTGCTGGCGCCCGAGTTTTTCCAGCCGTTGAGAACTCTGTCCCAGTTCTATCATGATCGCGCTTCGGCGCTTGCCGCCTCCGAGACACTGATGGAGATCCTAGCGGCCGCCGATACCGCGCCGCCGCGCCATGCCGACCCTGTGGAGAAGCCTGCGCCTCGTGACGCTGCCGACTCACCCACAACGGATGAGCTGCTTCGACTGACGGAGGTCTGTCTGAGCCACCCCGAGCGCGGGCAGGTGCTGGGGCCGCTGGGTCTGGCGCTGATGGAGGGCGAGGTGCTGGTCATCAGCGGGACTTCCGGGGCAGGCAAGTCGACCCTGCTTCAAGTGATGGCCGGCTTCGTGGCCCCTGATGACGGCATCCGCCACATTCGCGCTCGGCTGCGGCTTGCTTGGATGGATCAACGTCCGCTGTTGATGCAGGGCAGCCTGGCCGACAACCTGCGGATCACAGCTCCCGAGGCCAGTGACGCTGATATCACCCTCGCGCTCGAGCGTGCCGGGCTCAAGACCGTGCTTGCCGCCTTGCCTCAGGGCATCGACACGCCGCTTGGCGAGGGCGGGCGCGGGTTGTCCGGTGGCCAGGCACAGCGCCTGGCGCTGGCGCGGGTGTTTCTGAGCGATGCTGCGCTGGTACTGCTTGATGAGCCCACCGCCAGTCTGGATGCCGAGACGGAGCGTCATCTGATCGCGGGCTTTCAGTGGTTGAGCACGCAAGGGCGAACCCTGGTGATCGCGACCCACCATCCGGCCTTGATCGCCATGGCGACGAGCCATCTGGTACTGGAGGAGGGTCAAATCCTGCCGATGGCTGTCACGACGGCCACGGCGACGCGCCAACAGCACGAGCCGACAGGAGACCGCGCATGATGCACCCCGAGAGCGACAGCGTGACCTTGCGCGAGGCACTTTCCCGTCTGGCCCCCTGGTGGCGTCTGCATGATCGCTATCGCCGTCGTCTGATACTCGGCGTGGTGCTGATGATGCTCACGGCCTGCTCGGCACTCGGCCTGCTGGCGGTGTCCGGCTGGTTCATCACTGCATCCGCTCTGACCGGGGCTTCGCTGGCTGCCGGCGCGGCCATGACGCTGGATGTCTATACCCCGGGCAGTGGTATCCGGCTGTTCGCCGTCGCGCGTACCGTGTCGCGTTATCTGGAGCGGCTCTACAACCACGATACCATCCTGCGTCTGCTGGCCAGTCTGCGCGGCACGGCCTTTGACGCACTGGTGACCATGGACCCCGCGCGGGTGGCGGCGCGGCGTTCCAGTGACTGGCTCAACCGCCTGACTGCCGATATCGATACCCTGGATGCCCTCTATCTGCGTCTAGCGGCGCCGCCACTGATGGCGCTGGGACTGATCGCGGTGTTGGTGGTGCTGGTCGCTATCTGGCTGCCGCAGACGGCGGTGTGGCTTGCGGGACTGTTGCTGCTGGGCTGGGCCTGGTTGACACTGGGGCAGGCGCGCTGGGGGCTGAATGCCAGCCGGCAACGCGTCACGACCCTGGAGACGTTGCGCTCGGCACTGATGGAGACGCTGCGTGGTCAGGCGGAGCTTGAGGCCTATGAGGCGCTGGGCAGTGCCCGTCAGCGTCTAGACGAGATCGAATCCCGACTGTTGAAGGATCAGTGGCGTCTGGCGGTGATCGCGGCCATCGGCAATGGGCTGGCCAGTCTGGTGATTGGCCTGTCGTGGTTGCTTTTGCTGGCGGCCGCCATGCAGGGAATATCGGATGAGCGACTGACGCCGGCTGTGATGGTCATGCTGCCACTGGCGGCCATGGCCTTGAGTGAGGGCTTGGCGGGATTGCCGGCGGCCTTCACTCAGGCCGGTGCTACCTTGGGCGCTGCCGAGCGACTCAATGAGCTGTCCTTCGCCACGCGACCGCTGGAAGGTCGGCAGACCCTGGCCAGCGGAGCCGTCCGGGTACAGATACAGCAGGTGTCGTGGCGTTATCCCGGTGCCTGGTTCGAGGCGCTGCATGAGGTAACGCTTGATATCGTCCCAGGCACCCAACTGGCCATCTGTGGAGCATCCGGTTCCGGCAAGTCGACGCTGGCGGCCTTGCTGACTGGTCAGACGCGCCTGCAGAGCGGCAGCATCCTGCTCAATGATCAGCCCATCGAGGCCTGTTCGCCCGAGGCGCTTTCCCATGCGGTGGGCTGTCTGACCCAGCAGGTGGAGCTGCTGGATGCTAGCCTTGCCGACAACCTGCGACTGGGCGCGCGTCAGGCCAGCGATGCGCAGGTCTGGCAGGCTCTGGAAGCGGTGGACCTTGCCGAGTGGGCACGCCAGTTGCCGCAGGGGCTCTCCACCCGAGTGGGTGAGGGCGGCCGGCAGGTCTCGGGGGGGCAGGCGCGGCGCCTGGGGTTGGCGCGTCTCGTGCTGACGGACCCGGGATTGCTGATTCTGGACGAACCCTTTTCCGGCCTGGATGCGCGCACCACACAGCGTATGGCACAGCGTCTGGAGGGTTGGTTCAAGGCGCGAACGGTGATCTATCTGCTGCATGAGCATGACTTGGCTTCACCGCGCCCCGGTACGCAGAGCATCACTCGGGTTCACTCACTTCCGGTAACGAGTAGCGTTCTGGCGCAAAAGAAACTCTGATCCCGGAATCCTCTCTGTGGCAATCGACCTGGCTTGCAGAATGACATGCACGGTTACCTCTCAGGCCGTGCATTTCTTAGTGACGATCTTTTTTCCTGTCTTAAGCCTTCGCTAAGCTGGCGACCCTAGTCTGGGGATATCTTCCTCGATGAGGTGCCCCATGGAATTTTCAAGCTCTCAGCTTACGACAGCGACGGTTGCGGTCAGCAATGATGTTTCGCCTGTTATCCGTTCCAGTAGTTCTTCTCTTGTAGCAAGAGACACTTCGTTTCCAGAGACGCCAGCGCCATCCGATATCACGGTACGCAATCAGTTGTATTGGTGCGATATAGCTGGCCGGCCTCAGGCAGAGGCCTTCGTGAAAGCTTGTTTCCAGCGTCACCACAGTGCGCGCATTCACGTCCACTATTCTCGTCTGCTGGTGATGCAGGGTGAGCCAGAGGGTGTTCATTCGCTTGATATCGGAGATGTCGGCATTCATGCAGTGACTGGGTTGATGCGCGCCGATGAAGGTCCCTTGAGGGTGGAAGACTATCTTGGAGTTCGCATCGAGACGCTGCTGGCCGACACTGAGCAACGTCAGATCGAACGGCATCAGATCATGGAGATCGGTGCACTATGCAGCGCCACTGCGGGTGCAGGACGAATGCTGATGTTGGCTCTGGTTGAGGTGCTGGCGAGTCTCGAGGTCGAGTGGCTGGTGGTGACGGCTTCGCGCGAGGTGAGAAATGGTCTGTCACGTCTGGGTATCGCCATGCGTGATATGGGCAAGGCCGATCCCACATGCCTTGACAGTCAGGATGATTGGGGAAGCTATTATGCACATGATCCTCGCGTCGTCGTTATTCGTCCCTTGGATGAGGCTCAGCGGATGGGCAGCTCTCCTTTGGGGCGCCGATTGCTGGCTGGAGCACCACGCTTTCTGAAGACAAGCCTTTCACCATTCCCGGCATTTCCTACCACTAACGGAGGATGCTGAGGTGAACTCACGACTGCTGGAGACGCTAGAGCTCCTGTCCGAGGTCGACCCTGCGCGAGTCTTGCTGATAGGGCGCGATGCCATCCATGAGGATCGAGATTACACGGCAAAGCAACTATGGGAGGCGATCGAGGTACTTGGAGGCGCCTTCAATGCCGTTGGTATTCGCCATCTGGGGTTGGCGGGGGACAACAGTCCGCAGTGGCTTGTCATCCAACTTGCCGCCTGGCGGGCGGGTATTGTCGTTACCCCTATTGCGAATTTCTTCAGTTCCGAACAGTGCCAACATCTGTTGGCTACTACGGCACTTGATGCCATCGCGAGCGCTGAACCGGGGGCGTTGACTCGTCTGGTCAATTTAGAAGTTTCCAATGAGAGTCTGGCCGATGAGTCATGGCATGCTCAGCTGGATCATGAGATTGGCGAGGGCGAATGGAGGTCCCGCTGTCTGTCGCTGGAAAAGGGTGAGGCGGTCTATCTGATACAGCGCTCATCCGTCCCTGCTGCCGTCCCAGCCGGCACTGCATTGATCACGTTCACTTCTGGGACGACAGGGGCGCCCAAGGGAGTCTGTCTGTCGCTTGAGCATCTTGAAAAGGTTCTTGAGGGTCTATCGGCACGATTGGAGCCCGTGACGCTCAAGCGGCATGGCGTTCTCCTGCCGCTGGCAGTGCTACTGGAGAACCTCGCTGGTGGTCTGCTGGCACTGTGGCAAGGCCGCTGCGCCATCGTGGATACCGCTAGTTGCACTGGATTGATTGGTAGTGGAGGGCTCAATGCCCTGACGCTTGAATCCTGGCTTGATGAACGTCGGCCCCAGAGCCTGATTCTGGTCCCTAATCTGCTGCAGGTATTGGTTGCATTGTGTGAGAGCTCACCGATTGAGTCACCTTGGCGCAACTCACTGACGCTGGTCGCGGTCGGTGGAGCCAAGGTCCCCGCTTCGCTGCTGGCGCGTGCCATAAGGCTTGGCCTGCCGGTCGCCCAGGGATATGGCTTGTCGGAATTGGGGTCCGTGGTGTGTCTGTCGTTACCTGGGGAGGAAAAAGGCGAAATTGACAGTGTCGGGCAGCCGCTTGAGGGCCTGAATCTCTCACTCGATGATACGGGACAGCTGATGATCCACGGCCGTCGCATGCTGGGCTATCTGGGGGAACTGAATCCCTTGTCAGCCGATCAGCCATGGCCCAGTGGTGACCTTGCTCGCTGTCTCGAAACCGGGGGCTGGTGTCTGGAAGGGCGACAAAGAGACGTGCTGATCCTTTCCTCGGGCCGAAATGTCTCGCCAGGGTGGATCGAGGCAGAGCTGGCACTCATTCCCGGTATCCGACAGGCCTTCGTGGAGGGTGATGGTCTATGCGGATTGATTGCCTTGCTGGCACCGGTGCTCAACGGAGACTCCACGTGTACGGAGGATGCCATTGCTCGAGCGATTACCCTGCTCAATTCTCGTTTGCCTGATTACGCCCGACTTGTTGCCTGGCAGGTACTGGAAGCATCACCGGATACCACGCAGCCATTATCGATTGCCAGTGGTGAAATGACGGATAACGGGCGCCTCAGGCGCGCGCGTATTCGTGAACGGCGTGGTGATGATCTCAAGCGATTAGCTCAACGCATCTCGACGCCATCGACCGTTTATCCCTGCCCCTCTTCTTCCCAAGAGTCTGACGTATTGTCACGTCATCACAGTGCTTCCTGAGGAAATGATCATGTCCTTAAACAACAACGTCTCATCATGCCAATCTGTCAATCGGCAGGCGGATACTGGCGAAGTCGCTAGTCAGACTCCTGCTGCCTCTGGAGCTGGCATCCCCTCCGACAATGGCCGGCCTGATGGGTTCTACCGTCAGTTGGTCGCTGCCACGGCCACGGAACGCGAGAAGTTGCTGTCCGGTCCTCTGGTGGCCCGTGCACTGAATGGCCAGATCACCCTGGCGGAATATCGCGCCTTCCTGGCCCAGGCCTATCACCATGTGCGCCATACCGTATCGCTCATGATGGCCTGTGGGGCGCAGTTGTCAGAACCCGCTCATGTCTCGCGAGACGCGCTGCGTATGGCCGTCGCGGAATACATTGATGAAGAGAAGGGGCACGAGCATTGGGTACTGGATGATCTCGCTGCGACGGGAGTCCCTCGTGAGAGGGCGGTGCAACGAGCGCCACTGTTGGCAACCGAGCTGATGGTGGCTTATGCCTACGACAGCATACGTCGGCGTCATCCACTCAGCATGTTCGGGATGGTGCTGGTGCTGGAGGGGACCAGTACTGCTGTGGCCAGCGGGGCCGGACGAGCCGTGCGTGACAGTCTGGGACTCGGAGATGATGCCTTCCACTATCTTTTTTCTCATGGCGAGCTTGATATCTCTCACATGGAGTTCTTCGCCAACCTCATGGACAGTATCACCGATGAAGGAGAGCAGCAGGCAATTATCCATGCCGCCAAGGCCTTCTATCATCTCTATTCCAGTGTCCATCAGGCTGCGCTCGAGGATGCATTCCACTGGACTGATGCGGCGCTTGCAGCGGATTGCGCCATGGAGAAGGAGGCGTTGGCATGAGCCACTCGCTTCACGCATCCAGAGTATTGATCACAGGGGCCAGTGGCGGGATAGGACGGGCACTGGCCCATGAGCTGGCGAGGCTCGGCTGTGAACTATGGTTGGTAGGGCGTCGTCGTGACACGTTGGAGGCATTGCGTGATGAGTTGCCCAAGGGCGTGGTAACCAGCTTGCTGGCACTTGATCTGACCCACGTCAGTGCCCGTGAGGCATTGAGTGATGCACTATTGACCTGTCCTCAGTCTCAGCGCCCTTTTCTGGTGGTACATCTGGCGGGTGTGAATGAGGTTGGCTGGTTTGCCCAACAGTCGAGCGAGAAGGTGGAACGATTGCTCGACATCAACTTGACCAGCACGATCTTGCTGACCCAGCAGCTCTTGCCGATCCTGGCGTTGGCAGAAAAAGCACAGTTGATGCTGGTGGGGTCGATGCTTGGTCATATCGGCCACCCTGGCAATGTTGCCTATTGTGCCTCGAAGGCAGGACTCAGGGGGTTCAGTGAGGCATTGGCGCGAGAGCTCGCAGGCAGTTCCGTGAAGATACAGTACATTGCACCTCGGGCAACTCGTACTCCCATCAATCCACAACATGTTGAGCAGATGAACGCGGCATTGGGCAATGCCATTGATGAGCCAGAAAGCGTTGCGAGACTTGTGGTGAAGCAGTTGGCTAGTGGGCAAGTGCGCCAAACGATAGGGTGGGCAGAGCGATCCTTCGGTGTGCTCAATAGTTTGTGGCCGAGACTATTGGACCGTGGATTGGTAGGCAAGCGTCAAGTGATGGAACGCCATCTCGGTCCGCTCTCACATACGAATGAAAAGATAGGGGCTACCTCCCATAAAGCGTGAGGATGCGAATAACACGTCAAATTCGTGCGAGCGGGATCGGGGTCTGTCTGCCAGTATCCTTGGACAGCAACGCAAAAGGCCTCCCTCGGGAGGCCTTCTTCATTTCTTTGACTTGGTGGCATTAGGCGCAGGCTCTGACATCGCGTTATGCAAAGACTTTAGGGCCATCAGTCCCAGTCGGGCGCAATGTCCGGATTGGCGATACGCTCGCCGCGATCCAGCTCGGCGATCTTGGCCATGTCCTCGCCGGTCAGCGTCAGCGAGAAGGCCTCGATGTTGCTGCGGATGTTCTTCGGCTTCGTAGAGGACGGGAAGGTCACGATGTCCTGCATCTTCAGCCACGCCAGAGCGATCTGCGCCGGGCTGACGCCGTGGCGGTCCGCGATGATCTTGAGGGTCTCGTCATCCATCACCTTGCCGACGGCCAGCGGCATGAAGGCGCTGACTTCCAGCCCAAGCTCCTGACACTTGTCGAGCACCTTGCGGTTCTGCAGGAAGGGATGCACCTCGACTTGGTTGGTCAGCAGCTCATCACGCCCCAGAATGCCGACGGCGCGTTCCATCTGCTCGCAGGTGAAGTTGGATATGCCGATATATCGCGTCTTCTCCTCGGCCTTCATCTTGGCGAGCGCCGGCAGGTAGTCCTCCATAGCGACTTCGTCATTGGGTGACGGCCAGTGGATCAACAGCAGGTCGACGTAGTCCATCTGAAGCTTCTCGAGGCTTTCCTCGACGCTCTTCTCAAGATCACCTGGCTGGAGGCGGTCGTACCAGATCTTGGTGGTGACGAATAGCTCGCTGCGGGGGATGCCGCTGTCGGCGAGCACCTGTCCCACTTCGGCTTCGTTGCCGTAGAACTGGGCGGTATCGAAGTGACGATAACCAGCGTCTAGCGCCGCCTTCATGCTCTCACGCAGGGTGTCGCCTTCCAGACGGAAGGTGCCAAAGCCGGGATTTGGTAGGGTAGTCGACATGCGATAACTCCTGTTGACGTTCCCGCCGAGTGCGGCGGGGACGTTTCCATGTGTTGTGTCGTGTTTACTGGGGCTGTGAAACTGGCGCGACAATGGCGTGCCTACGCATCAGTCATGTGCCGGTTGCGCAACAATCCCGCGCCGCCCGCCATGCGCGTCATTCGTTGGGCGTGATCACGAATTTCAGGGCGCGACGCTCACCACTCTTCAGTTCGGCGAGGCAGGCCGGCAGCGCGGTGAACGGCTCGATGCAGGGCGCCGGCTGGTTCATGGAGCCATCGGCGATCGCTTCAAGCAGACCTTCCCCCGCCTCGACCAGGCGTGCCCAGTCCTCGTCGTCACCCGCCCAGTGCAGCGCACCCAGTGCAACTTCGTGCTGCGAGATGGCGCGATCGAAGGCCGGCGCGGCCGCCTGCTCCAGGCGGTCCTGAATGCAGACGATGTGGCCATTGGCCCCCAGATGGCGGGTCATCTTCTGGGCGTGATCACCATTGACGGTATCGATCACGGCGAAGAGCGGCGCGTCCAGCTGCTCGGCGTCCGCAAGCGTCTCGTCGGCGCCCAGCGCCTTGAGGTCCGCGTGGCGCTTCTCGGAGGCAACGCCAATGACGTGGAAGTTGCGCTGTCTGGCCAGCTGGATCAACCAGCGGCCCACGCTGCCGGAGGCGCCGGTGATCAGCAGGCGTCGCCCGGTCTTGACGGGCAGCTTGTCGATGGCAAGCCAGGCGGTCAGTGCCGGGCACGGGAAGGCGGCGGCGTCATTGAAGCCCAGGGTGACGGGCAGGCGCATCACGGCGCGCGCCGGCACACGCAGGCGTTTGCTGAAGGTGCCCGGCCCCGCCAGAGTGGTGTGGACCGCGATGCGATCGCCCGGCGATACGTGACTGACATTGGCACCGCAGGCAATCACCTCGCCGGAGGCATCGACCCCGGGAATCTGACCGGCTTGCCACAGCTCGCTGTCCATCGCCATGAACTTCCAGTCGACGGGATTGAGGCCGATGGCACGCGTGGCGACCAGTACCTCGTTGTCTCCCGGCGCGCCGATGTCCACCTCTGACTGCTCGAGCGCCTCAGGCTCGCCCGGGCCTTGCCATACCCAGGCGGGCGCCCGGGTGGCGCTGTGACTGATGTCTTGTGTGGTGGTCTCTGTGGAATCTGACATGGGATCTCCTTGCAGCGTGAACGATGAATCCTTTCCGTCATGGCGGGGGCAGGTCGCGCGACCCGCCCGGCTTACCAGTGCGCTCAGTCAGCCGGGCAGATCAGTGCAACCCTTGCGCCCTCATGAGAAGTGCGGCAGCACCTCACGCCCCAGTTCCTCGAGGGTTTCCGTGAGCGGGCGGCGATTGCGACGCAGGTGGAAGCCGATGTGATTCACCCCGGCATCCTGCATGGCCGACAGTTCTTCCATGAGGGCAAGGCGGCCACTCGACAACCCGAAGCGATGACGACGCACCGGGGCGTGCGGATCTTCTTCCAGATTGAGGTGGATGAAACTGACGTAGGGTTTGTCACCGGCGACCTGACGCCAGAGCGCCACGCGGCGGATGTGGTCCTCCGGCGTGCCCGGGTAGGCCAGCCAGCCGTCCATCTCGCGACCGATCCACTCGGGCGTCTGCTGGGAGAGCCCGGCACTCAACAGCGGCGGACGCGTCGCGGCAGGCAGGATGGCCTGGCCTTCGCTCAGGGCGTCGTCCGCCTGGCCCTTGATGACGTCCACCGCGTGACGGAAGGCGGCACCACGGGTCGCGAACTCCTCACCGAACAGCGGGTATTCCGCCGGTCGGTCGCCACTGGCGACGCCCAGCAGCAGGCGGTCTTCGCTCAGGGCCTGCACGCTGGCGGCGGCCTTTCTCACCAGCCACGGCTGGCGCAGCGGCAGCACCGCGGCAGCGGTACCCAGCAGCAGGTTGTCGGTGTGACTGGCCAGATAGCCCAGGTAGGTGAACAGCTCGAAGACCTGACCGGCATCGCCGAAGGCGGGGTCGAACAGTGGCACGTCACGCAACCAGGCAGCACGGAAGCCGAGCCTGTCGACCTGTTTGATCAGCTCGGCATGGGCGCGCATGTCAGGCACGCCGAAGGGCGTGGAGGGGGCTCTGTCAGTGCGGACCCAATCATTGTCGAGGGGCAGTTCGACGCCCAGGGTCAGGGGGCCTTGAGTGAGACGATCCAGCGGGCGGGTCGGGGAGATCATGATGGAGTCCTTCAGCAAGCAGGTGGGTAGACGACGGTGCCCCCGAGCCAGCAGGCTGAGCTGTCGGAATCGGGGGCAGGTCGTGATGGCGGGAGGCTTCGCGGCGGATCAGGCGGTCGCGATGGAAGAGGCGTGACGGTTGTCGAGGCGACCGGCTAGCAGGGTCAGCAGCAGGGCGGCGGTGACGATCAGCGCGCCGATCCAGGCGGTGTCGGTCAGTGCCATCCCGGATACCACCTGGCCACCGACGATGGAGCCCAGTGCGATGCCGATGTTGAAGGCGGCGATGTTGAGACCGGAGGCCACATCAACGGCCTGCGGCACGAAGCGTTCGGCCTGCTGCACGACGTAGACCTGCAGGCCCGGCACGTTGCCGAAGGCGAAGGCACCCCAGATCAGGATGGTGATCACGGCGGTGATCGGGTTGGCGGCAGTGAAGGTCAGCACGCCGAGGATGACGATCAGGCCACCGAAGATCAGGGTCAGGGCGCGGATCGGGCCCATGCGGTCGGCCAGCTTGCCGCCCTGGATGTTGCCAATGGCGACCGAGACGCCGTAGACCAGCATGATCAGACTGATGGCACCTTCATTGAAGCCACTGACGTCCTGCAGCAGCGGGGCCAGATAGGTGAAGGCCGTGAAGGTGCCGCCGTAGCCGAGAATGGTGATCAGGTAGACCAGCAGCAGGCGCGGATGGGTCAGCACCTTGAGCTGTTGGGCGAAGGTGGCCGGTACGTTCTTCTTGAGATTGTTGGGCACCAGGATGGCGCTGCCGATCAATGCCAGCACGCCTAGGAGCGAGACCACGAGGAAGGTGGCGCGCCAGCCGAAGTGCTGACCGATCCAGGTGCCCAGCGGCACGCCAGTGACCAGAGCCACGGTCAGGCCGGTGAACATGATGGCGATCGCACTGGCTTCCTTGTCCTTGCTCACCAGGCTTGTCGCGATGGTGGAGCCGATGGAGAAGAAGACCCCGTGGGCCAGGCCAGTCAGGATGCGCGCCGTGATCAGCGAGCTGTAGCTGGGTGCCTGCCAGGCCAGCAGGTTGCCGGCGATGAACAGCGCCATCAGTCCCAGCAGTACCAGCTTGCGATTGAAGCGGCCGGTCATGGCGGTCAGCACGGGGGCGCCGATGGCGACACCGACGGCATACAGGCTGACCAGCAGGCCAGCGGAAGGCAGAGAGACGCTCAGGTCCTGAGCGATGGTGGGTACCAATCCGACGATCACGAACTCGGTGGTCCCGATGGCAAAGGCGCTCAATGTCAGCGCCAGCAGGGCAAGGGGCATGGCAGTTCTCCATCAGCAATGGGTGGGTCTTGGATGCTGTGCAGTCTGCCGTGAGATACCTTTGTGATAAACGCACGAAATGATGAAATACTTTTGCATTTTTCGTAAAGATTCCCGATGACGGCGTCATTTCTCCCATCCTTGCAGCGCCTGTCCCTGTCAGCTTGTGGGGCCATATCGATCGCGATCTCGTATCACGTGGCGCCACTGGCTGATTCAACAGGGCGACTCAATTGGGCGACTCAACAGCGGGATTCACCAGGGTGACTCCACAGGGCAGGACGCAGCGGCTACACTGCGCGCCGAGAATTTTCATTCACTCCCTGTTCACATCGGAGATCGTCTTGGCCGCGCCTGACACCCCGTCTTCCTCTCAGCCTGATGCCCGGGCTGTAGAGACTCCCTGTTCCTTGCCGCGCCTCGTCGTGCCCTCGACCTGGCGGGGCTGGAGCCTGCTGGTGATCTTCCTGCTGCTGGTCGTGATGGGTATCTGGCCGGTGATCGGCTGGATCAACCAGCAGACCCTGTTGTGGGGCATGCCGTCCTTGATCATCTGGAGTTACCTGATCATCTTCGCCTGCAGTGGCGCGATGTTGCTGGGCAATTGCCTGTTGCGCCGTCGCCACGGCGCAGACCCGCTGTCAAAAGCGTCCGCTGGCGAAAGAGATGGAGGCACCGCGTGATCGATCCGCATGCCTTTTCGTCCGTGCATGACAGCGTGCCCTTGCTGGTCACCCTGGGCTATGTCGTTCTCGCCATGGCCATCGGTCTCGGCGCGCGGGGCGGCCGGCGCATGGACACGCTGGAGCAGTGGGGAGTTGCCGGGCGCTCGATGGGGCCCGTGACGCTCTATCTGTTGATCGCCGCCGGCAGCGTCAGTGCCTATACCTTCATGGGCGCGCCGGGCTGGGCCTACAGCAAGGGCGTGCCGGTATTCTATGTCGCCATCTATCTGGCCTATCTGGCGCTGGTGGCCTGGTACTTCGGCCCCAAGGTATGGAAGTTCGGCGAGCAGTTCGGGCATGTCACCCAGGCAAGCGCGATCGCGGACCGCTATCAGAGCCCTCTGCTGGGCGCGCTGTCGGCACTGGTGATGTCGATTGCCTCCATCGCCTATGCGGTCCTGCAGACCATAGGCTCAGCCTACATCCTGCTGGTGATGAGCGGCGGGCGTATTCCGCTCTGGGCTGGCGTGTTGCTGGTGCTCAGCGCGATCGCCGTCTATCTGTTCGTCAGCGGCCAGCGCGCCATCGGGCGCACCAATGCCTTCCAGGGCGTGTTGATGCTGGTCGTTGCCTGGGTGATCGGCCTCTGGGCGGCCTATCTCTCCACCGGCGAATGGGGATTCAGTGGCGTGTTCACGCGTCTTGAGGCCAGTCACCCGGAGTATCTGCGTCTGCCCGGCGCCGGCGGCGACATGAGCTTCAGCTTCTGGACTACCTCGATCATCGTCTCGATGCTGTCCTTCATGCCGCCGGTATGGACCCAATGGATGAGTGCCGCCTCCGCCGGCACCATCCGTCGCAGTGCCAGCTGGCTGCCGACCTACTATGTGGTGATCCTGCCGCTGGTGGTGGTCGGCTTCATCGGTATCTACAGCCTGCCGGAGCTCGAGCGCGCCGACACCGTGGTGCTCGAATACGCGATGGCCAACATGCCGGTCTGGCTGGTAGGCCTGTTGGGTGCGGGCACGCTGGCGGCCTCGATGTCCTCAAGCGAGCC
Source organism: Cobetia amphilecti (assembly GCF_020217465.1). Lineage (GTDB taxonomy): Bacteria > Pseudomonadota > Gammaproteobacteria > Pseudomonadales > Halomonadaceae > Cobetia > Cobetia amphilecti. Next base: position 2,354,211 of record NZ_CP084115.1, on the reverse strand, counting down.
CTTCATTCATTCGGTGGCCCTGAGCCTGAGCCGTGATGTGCTGCAGCCGGGTTTGAAGCTTGATGACCAACACGCTGGCAAGCTGGCGCGCTGGCTGATCTTCCCGGTGATGTTCCTTATCGTGGCGCCGCTTGCGATCTGGGAGCCGGGCAATCTGGTGATGATCCTCTTGATCGGGCTGGGCTTTGCCTCTCAGGTCTTGCCGGCATTTCTGGGCATGTTCTTCTGGCCGCGTGCCTCGGCGGCAGGTGTCATCAGCGGCATCAGTGCCGGCTTCGTGGTCACGGTGCTGTTTACCGTCGTATGGCCGCATCCGCTGGGCCTGCATGCCGGTTTCTGGGGGTTGATGCTCAATCTGCCGGTCTTCGTGCTGGTGTCGCTGCTGACACGGCCGGTGGATGAGGCGGTGACGTTGCGCTTCTTCCGCATCGCCGCTCCCTGGAGTTTCAAGCGCTGAGATTGCGCAGGGAAGATCGCGAGCGAAGTGATGTCGGGGGCATCACTTCGCTCTGATAATCGAGCGTTTGGCTCAAGAACAGTTGTCTGAAATTTGGACAAGTGTTTGACAAGGTTGTTAACGATTGTCACGTTTGCACCCGATCGCTTATTGATCCGTGTCGCCTTGTATAGAGTGAGATTATTGATTGGCTGTCCTCAAGGGAGGGGACGTGAATGAATGATCTGATGGTGCAGGTGGACAGACAGATACAGCGTGAGGGCGGTCTGGGAGTGCATTTCCCAGCCGAGATAGAAGCGCGCTTCGAGCACGATATCCATGTCGCGCGCAGTCACAAGCTTGCCTGCATGGGCGCGGTGGCGATCAGCATCTATGTGCTGTTTCTGCTCAATGACAGGCGCTTTCGCCCAGACCACATGCTGGAGGCCATCGTCATTCGCGTCGGTATCATGACGCCCATCGCCCTGATCTGTATCTATATGCTCAAGCGGGGTGTCTCGCCGGTATTGCGTGAGATGTTGATGACCGCGCTGGTGTGCTTCGCGATGATCTTCACCGCCCTGTTGGTCCAGTTGTCAGTCTCGCCCCATTCCTTCCTCGACCTGTTCGCACTCGGCCTTATCGTGCTGGTGGGCAATGTCCTGTTTCAGCTGCGCTTCTGGTATGCCCTGTGCTCTTCGGCCTTCCATTTCGGTGTGATGCTGTATCTGGTCAATGCCCATCCCGCGCCTTATGAGTCGGGGGGCTTCATGGCGTTGATGGTGTTTCTGTCCATCACGCTGTTTTTGATCATCTCCAATCTGCGCAGCGAAAAGGCCGAGCGCCTTTCCTACCTGCTGCTGCGTGAGCAGCTCAGGGTCGAGGAGTTCACCGAGAAGCATGAAGAGTTTCGACGCCTGGCCTCGATCGACCCCTTGACCGAAGTCTATAACCGACGCCACTTTGACAGCCTCGTGAGTCCGCTGCTCGGCAAGCAGGTCGACAGTCGACTTCAATACGGCGTGGCCATGATCGATGTCGACCATTTCAAGGCTTACAACGACCACTACGGCCACGTGAAAGGGGACCTGTGCCTCAAGCGTATCGCGACGGCCATCTTCGAAAGTGTGCACCCCGATGTTGATATCGTGGCGCGATTCGGGGGAGAAGAGTTCGTGGTGCTGTTGCCATCCTGTACGCCACAACAGGCGTTGGCGCGCGCAGAAGAGATCATTCGCCATGTTCGCGACCTGGCGCTACCGCATGCGGGGAGTTCACGCCATGGTATTGTCACCATCAGTATCGGGGTCTCTGCTGCAGGCACCGGCCAGGGTTGCAGCTTCGAGACCATTCTCAAGCAGGCGGATGAGGCGCTTTATCGCGCCAAGGCCTCGGGACGAGATCGCTGCGAGCTGTTTGCTCAGCAGGATCCGCAAGCGCTGGGCCGAGCCTTCGCCGGCTAGCGTCGCTTAGGCCGTTCTCGGGTTTCAACCCCGTGCCACTTACCTCAAGTGCCTGACACGGGTAAGGTTGAGGTAAATGGCCGCAAGTTGATGAAATTTGCTACATGTCTGAACCGCCACCCGAACCAGTTGAATCCTCTGAACTGTCAGCACGGTCTGAATTGTCAAAACCGTCTGAACACTCTGAACGGCCCTCGCAATCCCGTATGCTTCCTCTAGCGACGGCGCCGGAGCCTCTCTCTGCGCCGTATCCGCGCCCGGATTCACCGCCACTGCTGGCGCCGGGGGCCGCCGAGCACACGCTGAATGTCTGGTTGGTGCCGCGCTTCTCGATGTTGACGTTGTTCTGCCTGCTGGAACCGCTACGGGTCGCCAATCGCTTCGGACGGCCGCTGTTCGCCTGGCGTCTGCTGTCCAGTGATGGCGAGGCTGTCGTGGCCAGCAATGGCGTGCGCATCGACGTCGATGGCGCCTTGTCGTCTCTGGTCAATGAGACGCAGTCGGGTGGCCAGAGTGGGGCGCAGACGCGCTTGATGGTGGTGTCATCCTACGGGCCGGAAGTCAGCGTCAGCAGCCAGGCGCGTGGCGTGATTCGGCACCTGGCAGCCCACGGCGCCTGGTTGGGAGGGTTGGATACCGCCCCCTTCATTCTGGCGCGCGCCGGGGTGCTCGCCGGTCATCGGGTCGCCCTGCACTGGGAGAGCGTGCCGGCCTTTCGCGAGGAATTTCCTCATCTCGAGATCAGTCAGGCCGACTATGAATGGCAGGGCGAGCGGCTGACGGGGTCTGGCGGCGCGGCCAGTATCGACATGATGCTGGCGTGGATCGAGTTTCTGTATGGGCCGTCGCTGGCGGACGCCGTCGGGCGGCAACTGGTACATCAGCGCGGGCATCTGGCCACGCCTGCTGCTGTCAGCACTCGAGACGATTCGCTGCCACGCAGTGTGGTCAAGGCGCTGGCTGTGATGGAGGCCAATCTTGCCCAGGTGCTGACGATCCCCGACATCTGTCGTCTGGTCGGCCAATCCCAGCGCCAGCTGACGCGTCTGTTCATGGCTCACTTCGAGGAAACGCCCAAGCAGCGCTATCTCGGCATGCGGCTGGATCATGCCCAGTGCGTATTGGCCGACAGCAGTCGCAGCGTTTCCCAAGCGGCTCTCGGCGTCGGGTTCACGCATCTGGCGCACTTCTCGCGTGCCTATCGCCAACGATTCGGTGAGCCGCCCAGCGCGACCGCGCGCCGTGGTCAGGCCACGCCCTGAGGCGGGTCATCATCCTCCGCTCCCTCAAAGCGGCACGGATGACGTCGAGGGCACAAAAAGAGCCGCAAAAGGGAGTATGATCGCGCCGCTGCGCCGCTGCGCCGCTGCGCCGCTGCGCCATCGCAGCAGACGACTTGGCAGAAGAGGCCATCACGGTTCGCGACAAGCATATACGCCAATGTTTCATGCGCACGCCAGCGCACTGCAGGAGGCTTCACGAGAATGAACTGGATAACCTGGCTCGACCTGGCCGGTGTGATGATCTTTGCCCTGACCGGTGTCGTCGTGGCGTGCCGTTCACGCATGGACCCGATCGGCATGCTGGTGCTGGGCGCCGTGACCGGTATCGGCGGCGGTACGCTGCGTGATCTCGTGCTGGGAATCGGCCCGGTGTTCTGGGTCGAGCAGCCGATCTATCTGTGGGTCATCCTGTTGACGGTAATGGTGGCGACGCTCGGCTTTCATTATATCCATCGCCTGACGCGGGTTTTCCTGCCGGTCACCGATGCCTTCGGGTTGGCGCTGTTTACGGTGTTGGGCGCGCACAAGGCTCGTATGCTGGGCGTGGATGGCATCGTGGCCGTCTTGATGGGCACCATGAGCGGCGTGGCGGGTGGCATGATCCGTGATGTGCTCGCGCGCCGTGTGCCGATGGTGCTGCGTCAGGAAATCTACGCCTCGGCGTCGCTGGCGGGTGGCATTCTCTATATCGCGCTTCTCGAGGCGGGTGTTGGCCTGGCGTGGGCCACTGGAGCTGCCATCTTGCTGATACTGGCGATTCGCCTGCCGGCGATCTATTGGCATCTGACCTTGCCGACCTTTGCCTGGGTGATCATCCCGCCACCCCCGCTGGCTTCGCAAGACAGTGGCCAGAGGCATGATCAGGCCCCGTTGCGGGCAGCGGGCATGGAGGGGGAGAGTCGCGAGGGTGCGCACGCCGCCCCAGATGGCAGGCCTCGTCAGCGCTCGGAATTCGCGACGACGCTGGGCGGCTCGATCGGCGCCAGCGATGTCTCGCCCTCGGGGCAGCTGGAGACACCGCCGGCGCCTCCGTCATTGCCGCAGCGCACCCCCAAGGCAAGGGTCAGGATGCTGCGCCCTGGCGAGCGTCGCCGTGGTGGGCTCTAGGCGACATCCTTTTGCTGTGTGATTTGATCGGCAAGCCATATTGCAGAAGCGATCATGATGCGGATGATTATTGTGATTTCTGCAAAGATGCATGGGACCATGCATCTTGCACTTTCAAGGAGATCGCAGCATGCGCAGCCGTTCGGATGACCTCGAGTTGCTACTGGCCGTGGTGGATAGCGGGGGCTTCAGCGCCGCCGCCAATCGGTTGAACATTCCGGTGGCCAAGGTATCGCGGGCCATCCAGCGCCTGGAAGGTGAGCTGGAAACGCCGCTACTGAACCGCACTACACGCAGCGTGGCGCTGACCGATGAGGGTCGCGGCTTCGTCGAACGCGTGCGCGAGGGCTTGTTGCTGCTCGGCAGTGCCGAAGAGGCTCTGTTGCAGCAGCGCGATCAGCCCAGTGGCCGGCTGCGCGTCGATGCCGCGAGTCCCTTCGTGCTGCATCAGCTGGTGCCGCTGGTCGCGGAGTTCTCACGCAGCTATCCCGGCATCGCGCTGGAGCTGTCAGCGGCCGATGACATCATCAACCTGCTGGAACAGCGTACCGATGTGGCCATCCGCATCGGCGAGCTGGATGATTCCACGCTGCACGCCAAGGTGCTGGGGCGCTCCACGCTGCATCTGGTCGCAAGCCCTGCCTATCTGGCCGAGCATGGTGTGCCGTCCAGTGTCGCGGCGCTGCAGGCCCATCAGCTGCTGGGGTTCCTGCCCCCCAGTCGTCTCAATCGCTGGCCGCTCAAGGGTGCTCCACAGGGCTTCGACACGACACCCCATCTGCCGACCACCAGTGGCGAAGTCATGCGTCAGCTGTGCCTGGCGGGGCATGGTATCGCGCTGATCTCGCGCTTCATGCTGGGCAATGACCTCAAGACCGGCGCTCTGGTGGAAGTGTTGCCCGGCCAGATCCAGAGTCCCAATCCCCGCGAGCAGATCCAGGCGGTCTATTACCGTAACAGTACGCTGTCGCCGCGCATCAGCGCCTTCGTCGAGTTTCTCGCCACCCGCCTGACGCTGTGAGTGGCTGATGTCTGGCGCCCCAGACTTGTCCTGACAACAGCGGGTAAAGTGGCGCGGATATGTCCTGGCGCAGAGTGTTAACGATTATCCCGCACCTGAAGCATGGCAGTGGAGTCGGGCTGATTTAAATAAACTTTATAATCTCTTGATGAAAACTGTTTATTGACGCATGTTGCATGGCGTATTTTACGGGCAATAGCGATATATTGGGCTGACAAGGATGTAATCAGCGCTTCAGGGACGAGCAGATGATAGCCAAGGAAAAAGAGGCCTACAGTGGCGACGATGAGCGCGCCAGGTATGGTCACCGCCAGGAAGAGGATGTGGCCTTCCATCTACGGCGTGCCTTCGGGGGCGACCCCGAGGTCGTGATCTTCAATGATCTGCGACTGAAACATGGTGAGGAGAATGCCCAGATCGATCATCTGGTCATGCATCCCTTCGGGTTCATCATCATCGAGTCGAAAAGCATCACTGGTGAAGTCAGGGTCAATGCGGCAGGTGAATGGCAGCGCAGCTATCGGGGCAATTGGTCTGGGCTCAAGTCACCACTGCGTCAGGGGGAATTGCAGCAGGATATTCTCAAGCGCCTATTGATCGAGCATCGCACTCACTTGATGAACAAGACCCTGGGGCTGCAAGGCGGCTTTGCCGGTCGACAATGGAAAGTGCTGTGCGCCGTCTCGAGCAATGCCATCGTGCACCGTGACGATATGGCCAAGGGGGTCTCGGCTCAGGTGGTGAAGCCGGAGTTTCTCCACGAGCAGGTCAGTGGCCTGATCGGGGCGCGTTCGATGGTCAAGCGTGCCTTGCTGTTCGATACGCGTCCGGAATTCACCAAGGATGAGCTTGAGCGTGTCAGCGAGTTCCTGCTCAAGCAGGACGCCCGTTCGCGTCGCGCGCATGCCGTCGAGACCGTCCGTCGCGAGGTGAGTCGTCGCCCGCAGCCGGCAGCGAAGACGCCAGACGCCGCTGACAGTGCCGCGAGTCGATGGGCGGTCAATGAGGGTTGTATCCGCGAATCTGATAGCAAAGCCCTCGCCAACAAAGACCTCGGTAACAACGGCGCGGGCTACAGCGCTCATGGGGGCAATGGCATTGGCGACAATGCGCCAGGCAGTCATGAGCTTGACGACCAGGAGCGCTGTAATAAGAAGCAGCGCGCCATGGCCAGGCAGGGAGGCGATTCGAGTGCAGTGGCAGTTGCCATCCCCGCCGCCGCGGCAGTCAATGAGGCGAAGGCAAGCGCCGAGAGCGTCGCTAAGCCAAAAGCTGAAACCAGAGCCGATACAACAGCGCCGCCAGCCGAGGCACCTGTCGGGTCGCCAGTGCCTGAAGCGTGTCTGGCCTCGCCACAGTTGAGCGAGCATCTCGACAGAATTACCGCACGCTTGAATGCTTCCGCCGCCACGCAAGCGCCACAGGAAGTCCGAGTCCAGTGCCAGAAATGTCAGGAAAAAGATGCACTGCTGGGGCGTTACGGCCCCTACGGCTATTACGTCAAATGTCAGGTCTGCAACGCCAACACATCACTCAAGCAGGGCTGTCCGGCCTGCGAGCATCACAGCGTACGCCTGAGCAAGTCCGGGGCGGTCTACTCGGGGCATTGCCCGCAATGTGAGCATGAGTTCGTGATATTCCGACAGCCCGACTGATGTTGTGCCTTGCAGAAAGACAACGCCCGCATTCCTGACCAAGGAATGCGGGCGTTGTCTTTCAGAGGGTCGACGCGACCGACCTCTCTATTGCCGATTCAATTATCGACTCAATTGTCGACGGGCCAGACCTTGAAGATACGGTACGGCGCCTGGCCGCTATCCTTGCCGTCATTGAAGGGCGGCGTGCTGTCGAGCTGATTGACGGTGACATAGAGCCAGCCGTCGGCCGCCATGCGCACGCCATCCGGCCAGTCGAGACGTTCATCGCGCACCAGCGGCGTCAGTTTGCCATCGGCGCCCAACACATCCAGCCCATGCTGATTGAGGTTGGTGAAGTAGTGGATGCCCCCAGCGGTATCTGCGCCGTCGGAAACGGGCTTGTCGCCGACGCGCGTGATGGCAGCGGCGATGGTGGCGTGATCGGCGCCTTCGCGCAGCAGCTTGGCCGGTAAGCTGTACCAGCTGTGGCCGGTCATGGCGCCGAAGAAGACCGTCTCGCCATCGCCGGACAGGGTGATCGGGTCGACGCCGACCTTGGCAGGCTTGCCATTGAACTGGACGTCCTTGCCATCGATCTTGAGCTTGGCACCAGGTTCTGCCTCAAGCGCCGGGTGCTCGCTGAAGCGGGTGGCTTCGCCGCTCTCCAGGTCGACGGTGATCAAGCCCGGATTGGCGATGTCTGCCAGATAGGCCACGCCACGGCTGCGGTCCACCGCCAGGTCCTGAACGAAGCTGCCCTCGGGGGCGATGTTCGCAGGCAAAGTCAGCTTGATGATCAGCTTTCCCGAGGCAATATCGAAGCCCCACAGGCGGGTCTTGCCCAGATGCAGCCCCATGTCGGTGATCCACAGTCCACCCTGGCCATCCTGGTAGATGCCCAGAGGGGAATCGATGGTGGCGTCGCTGTAGCGGCCGGCATGCGTCTGCAAGGCAGGGGAGGGCCAGGCGCGGTAGCTGTTCTGGCCGGTGATCTCGACCAGTTGCACGTCGTGATCCCCATCCATCGGGTGGATGGTGGCGAAGACCTGTCCATTGGGCGTCACCGCCACATTGCCGGGGCGAATCTGCATGACGGCGACAGAGCGCATTTCACCGTAGGCAGGCCCGGCCTTGAGCGCTGAGGTGGTGGCCGGCAGGGTCGTATGGCCGTTGGCGCAGCCCGTCAGCAGGCCGGTAAGCAGGGCGACCATGCCCAGATGTCGGGTCGAACGGACGGGGTCAGGCATCAATGTTTCCTTGTCGTGATAATGCTGGTGTTACTGTCGCGGTCAGCGATATCTTGAAGGCAGGAATTTCTCTATTACGATAATTGCCTGAAAAATCATGGGCATAGAGTAACCTAAAGCACCGTGCAGACCAAAAAAACGCCCTCATGGAGGGCGTTTTCATTGCAGCGTCAGGGCCTTGCGGCCAGCGGCCGATTCGATCAGGCGTGACGCGAGATCATGGCGTCGAAGTTTTCCTTCGGCTGGACGCCGGTCAGGGCTTCGAGCTTCTCGCCGGACTTGAACAGCGCGATGGTCGGCAGGCCACGGACGCCATTCTGGGCGGCGAGGTCCGGTGCATCATCGACATTGATGGCAACGACCTTGAGGGCATCGCCCTGTTCTTCGGCGATGGATTCGACGATCGGGTCGAGCATCTTGCACGGGCCGCACCACGGTGCCCAGAACTTGACCAGCACCGGCTGCTCGCTCTCGATGACTTCCTGGGTGTAGTTGCTATCGACGACTTGTGCGAAATCCGCCATTTGTCTCTCCTGTGCATCACGAGGGATGCGTGATTCAAAAGGGCACTTGGTATGCCTGATGCACACACACTAACGCCGCTCGACTTTTGTTCGCAAGCGCATTCGCTTTTGAGGCCAGGCAACATATGCGTGCCGTTTGCGCAACAGTGGCGATGGTGTGACCGGCTACCCGCTGGTACTCCGAGCCAAGCGACACTCTGATCGCGCTTCATTTGTCCTCCATTCCCTCTCCAATCGCTCTCCATCGCTGCCATCGATTCAGGCGCCGGCTGTCATCCAACTGTCATACATGTGTCATTTTATATATGGAAAAACACATATATGATATTTCGTATATCGGCGCGCTTCAGCCGGCTGGGAGACATCCTGCCTTGCCTTGCGTCAGGTGCCGGTGAGAGGGGGCGGGAGAGGGAATCGGGTGGGGGAATCGGGTGGGGGAATCGAGAGGGGAGCAAGGTGGCTCAGGCATACGCGAGGACATCGCTATGAAACCGTCAACCAATGACGTTATTGATGGAGTGGGAGACATGGCGGCCTGCCTGACACCGTTGCAGGTCTTCAGGTGCCTTGCCGAGGATACTCGCCTGACCGTCGTGCAGCTGTTGGCCCAGATGGAAGAGTTGTGTGTCTGTGAGCTTATCTGGCTGCTGGAACAGCGTGCCATGCCCATCTCCCAGCCCAAGTTCTCGCGGCATCTCGCTCAGCTGAGAGATGCTGGCCTGCTGACCAGTCAGCGGCGTGGCCAGTGGGTGCACTACCGTCTGGCACCTGACCTTCCAGCTTGGTGCCATCAGATTCTCGCGACTCTCTGTCAGGCCAACGCCCGCGAGGTGTCGCGCTGGGTGGCGTGGCTGGAGACGATACCCAACCGCCCTGTGCGCTGCTGCTGAGCGCACAGGCCGTAGAACGTTAGCCGAATCTTTTCGAACACTCTCAAGGAAATGCCCATGTGCCCTGCTCATAGCGCTCCGTCCTATTCCTCGTCCATCAGCGTGCCGGAGGGCATGCCGGCCCTGCGCGTCGGTATCAACGGCTTCGGGCGCATCGGTCGTCTCGCCCTGCGCGCGCTGTGGAAGCTACGCGATGATATCGCGCTGGACGTGGTGCGTATCAATGACCCGGGTGGCGATGCCGCGACCTTCGCCCATCTGCTGGAATTCGATTCCGTGCATGGCCAGTGGTCGCCGGGCGCCGGTATCACCAGCGACGCGGATTCCATCACCCTCGATGGTCAGCGCACGGCATTCTCAAGCCAACGTGAGATCGGTGATACCGACTGGTCGGGCTGCGATGTGGTGATCGAGGCCTCCGGCAAGAAGAAGAGTACCGAGGTGCTGAACGCCTATCTCGAGCAGGGCGTCGCGCGGGTCGTGGTCTCCGCGCCGGTCAAGGAAGAGGGCGTGCTCAACATCGTCATAGGCGTAAACGATCACCTCTACAACGCCGAACAGCATCGCATCGTGACGGCAGCCAGCTGCACCACCAACTGCCTGGCACCGGTGATTAAGGTGATTCAGGAGAAGTTCGGCATTCGTCATGGCTCCATGACCACCCTGCACGACATCACCAATACCCAGACGATTCTGGATGCGCCGCACAAGGACCTGCGCCGCGCGCGGGCCTGCGGCATGAGCCTGATTCCGACGACCACCGGTTCCGCCAAGGCGATCAGCGCCATCTTCCCGGAACTGGAGGGCCGCTTGAACGGCCACGCCATCCGTGTGCCGCTGGCCAATGCCTCCCTGACCGACATGGTGTTCGAGCTCAATCGCGAAGTGACGGTGGAAGAGGTCAATCAGGCGCTGCAGAGCGCTGCGGAAGGTGAACTGGCCGGCGTGCTGGGCTACGAGACACGCCCGCTGGTGTCGATCGATTTCCGTACCGATTCCCGCTCCAGCATCATCGATGCGCCCTCGACCATGGTCGTCGCGGGCACCCAGCTCAAGCTGTACGCCTGGTATGACAACGAGTGGGGCTATGCCAACCGCACCGCAGAGCTGGCGCTGAAAGTGGGCCTGGGTGATCTGGCCGACGCCAGCACACAGGAGCGCTGAAATGCTTGCCCGCCTGCGAGAGCTGCCCCATGAGGTGCGCCAGTACCTGCTGGTGACGGGGAATTACTGGGCCTTCACGCTGACGGATGGCGCACTGCGCATGCTGGTGGTGCTGCATTTCCATTCGCTGGGCTACTCGGCGCTGGATATCGCGCTGCTGTTCCTGTTCTACGAAGCCTTTGGTGTCGCCACCAACCTGGTCGGCGGCTGGCTGGGGGCAAGGCTTGGTCTCAATCGCACCATGAATGCCGGGCTTGCGATGCAGCTGGTGGCGCTCGGCATGCTGTTGGTGCCGGAGTCCATGCTGACGGTGGTCTGGGTGATGATTGCCCAGGCGCTGTCCGGCATCGCCAAGGACCTCAACAAGATGAGCGCCAAGAGCGCCATCAAGGTGCTGGTGCCGAAGGGGCAGCAGGCGGCGCAGTCGCAGAGAGCGCTGTATCGCTGGGTCGCGCTGCTGACCGGTTCCAAGAATGCCCTCAAGGGCCTGGGCTTCTTCCTCGGTGGCGCGGCGCTCAGTCTCATCGACTTCCAGGGCACGGTGTTGGCCATGTGGCTCATGTTGGCCGTGGTGCTGGTGCTGTCACTGCGCAAGCTCTCGGCATCGCTGGGGCAGAGCAAGGCCAGCCGCAAGCCGGCGTTTCGTGAGATGTTCTCGACCTCGCGGGCAGTCAATGTGCTGTCGGCGGCGCGCATGTGCCTGTTCGCTGCACGTGATGTCTGGTTCGTGGTCGCCTTGCCGGTCTATCTAGCCGAGGTACATGGCTGGAACTTCTGGACAGTCGGTATCCTGATGGCCGCATGGGTGATCGGTTACGGCGGAGTGCAGACCCAGGCCCCGCACATCACCGGGCCGATCGCGCGTCGCTTGAGCGGTGATGCGGGCGTGCGCTGGATGACCGTGCTGCTGGCCGGTGTGCTGGCGCTGTTGCCCGCGCTGATGGCGAGCATGTCGCTGGATGCGAAGCAGGGTGGCGACAGCAGTGCGACCATCCTGTTGGGGCTGGCGCCCCTTGAGTGGTTGATCATCGGTCTGCTGGTGTTCGGCGTTATCTTCGCCGTCAATTCCAGCTGGCACAGCTACCTGATCGTGCGCTTCGCGCGCAGTGAAGGCGTGTCGATGGATGTCGGCTTCTATTATATGGCCAACGCCATGGGGCGCCTGCTGGGCACGTTGCTGTCCGGTTGGCTCTATCAGGCCTATGGTCTGGAAGCCTGCCTGTGGTGGTCGGCGGCACTGGTGGCGGCGAGTGCCGTGATGACCATCGCATTGCCCTCGGACACGCAGCATGCCTCCACTCAGGAGACGTCGGCCAACTGAAGCCTTCGCCGGGCACCTGACGCCTAAGCCCTTATGCAGGAAGCCCTCATGCAGGAAGCCCGTCCCAACCATGGGGCGGGCTTCCTGTCATCTGGCGGCGATAGTCTGGTGGGTGATGCAAGTGACGCGAGGATCAGCTCATTGCGAATTCACCTGATGTCACCGTAGCGTCAGCAAGTGGAAATTCTTTCGTATAGCTCTCACATAACCCCCTCGCTGGATTTCTGGTCGTTATCCTTTCCGCTCCAAGAGAAACGTCATGTCACATCCGGATGAAACTGCGAAGCGTGAGCGCGACCACGCGACACTTGATGCCCCGCTTGCGAGCGACAAGACGCGGCGCAGTGAAGTGCTGCGCACCTTTTTTACCTTGGGGCTGACCAGCTTCGGCGGCCCGATTGCCCACCTGGGATACTTCCACGATGAGCTGGTACGCAGGCAATGCTGGTTGAGTGACAAGGCCTACGCCGAGCTGGTCGCGCTCTGTCAGTTTCTGCCGGGGCCGGCCAGCAGCCAGGTCGGTTTCGCGCTGGGCATGGTGCGTGGCGGTGGCGTGATGGGGGGGATACTGGCGTGGATCGGATTCACCTTGCCGTCTGCGCTGGCGTTGCTGGTATTGGCACTGGTGGCGGGCAGCCTCGAAGGGCCGCTGGCCTCGGGGGTGAGCCATGGCTTGAAGCTGGTGGCGGTGGCCGTCGTCGCCCAGGCGATCTGGGGCATGGCGCGCAAGCTGTGCCCGGATTTGCGGCGTACCTGTCTGGCGCTGTTGGCCATGCTGGGCCTGGCGCTGGCACAGAGCGTTTGGATACAAGTCGCCTGGACGCAGGTCGGGGTGATCGCGATGGGCGCAGTGCTCGGTAGCCTGCTGTGTCGTGATGACAAGGCGGCATCCGTGCGCCAGCACGCCCGGGCCGCGGGGCTGTCACTGCCGGTCTCGGCGCGCCTGGCACGCTACTGCCTGGTCGCGTTCTTCGTGCTGTTGATCGGCCTGCCGCTGGTGGCATCGGGCAGTCTGGTCGATATCTTCTACCGTGCTGGGGCGCTGGTGTTCGGGGGCGGGCATGTGGTGCTGCCGCTGCTGGAGGCCTCCACCGTCGAGACGAGCCAGATCGCGGCCGATACCTTCCTCACCGGCTATGCCGCCGCCCAGGCAGTGCCGGGGCCGCTGTTTACCTTTGCCGCCTGGCTGGGGGCCGGCATGTCGCAGGTGGGCGGCGGTTCGGCATTGCTCGGTGCCGTCATTGCGCTGTTGAGCATCTTCCTGCCGGGGATTCTGCTGCTGATCGGTGTGGCGCCTTTGTGGGGGCGTCTGCGCGCACGCGCCGGGGCGCGCGCTGCGCTCGCCGGCGCCAACGCGTCCGTGGTGGGCGTGCTGGGCATGGCGCTCTATGACCCGCTGTGGACCACCAGCGTGCTGAGCCGCACGGACCTGGTGATCGCGCTGGCCGCCTTCATCGCCCTGACCCGTTTCTCGCTGGCACCCTGGAAGCTGGTGCTGGGGATGGTGATTCTCGGCGCGGTGCGTGGCATGATCTAAGCCCCGACGTCGTATCTGACAAAAGAACGCCCCCGTCTGCTGTTGGCAGGCGGGGGCGTTCTTTTTCTGCAGAGCAGCTCAGGCAGAGCAGCTCAGGCCGAGCGGCTCGTGGTTGGCGTCACACCAGCGACAGCAGTGCGGTGACCAGCAGCTCGTTGTCGTAGTAGGGTGCGCTCTGCTCGCTGATCAGCTTGGTGTCGATCACGGTGATGCCCATGCGCTCGAGCGCCTCGGTGCAGGGGCCGCCGGGGTAGTCGCCGCGTTGGCTGTCGAGGAGCACGATGTTGAGCAGGTTCTCGGTGGGGCAGTCTTCCATGCGGCCGGTGAGGTCTGCACACAGGGTGTCGAGCAACATGTGGACAAGCTCGTCCATGCACTTGCCGGTCTGCTCCGGGTCCGGGCAGCAGTTGGGGATATAGACCTTGGGGCAGGGGTTGGCCAGCACCGCACGCCCGACACCCTTGGGCAACAGATTGGCGAGCACACTGGAATAGAAGCTGCCGGGGGGGAAGCAGATCAGTTCGGCCGACTCGATCAACTGGCGATTGTTGGCGTGTAGCTCCGGCACCACGGGCACGTGGTGGTCGCCCTCTGCCGCTGCCAGACGCATGCGCGCGATGGGCGAATCGAGGGGGGGGACTTCCTTGCCGGTGATGCGGTGCTGACCGATGATCTCGCGACCATCTTCCAGCGTCACCGCCAGATGACAATCGGCATTGACCACGGCGCGTACCGTGCCGCGCACGTGTACCAGCTTGGAGAACAGGAAGATGATCTGATCCAGTTGCTGGTGATGGTTCAGATAGCCGCCGGCAATGATCAGGTTGCCGATGCTGGCGCCGCGCAGATCGAAGCCTTCCGGCATGGCCTCGATGAGAAAGCCCAGCTGATGGCAGATCAGGGTGCGCATCGGTTCCGCGACCGCCATGGTCAACGGATGCCGCCCAGCCGCCAACTCGCGCAGCGTAGCGTGCAGCATCTCCGGGCGAGCTTCACGCGGCAGGCGGTGAGTAAACAGGCGATAGATATCGGGATGGCCCAGAACGCTGTCATCGGCCAGCGCCATCAGGCGTGAACGCAGATCGCCGATAGCGGGCATCGAGAAGGCCTCGCGCAGTTTGGCCGAGCTGCCCCCGGAGTCGAACGGCGTCACCAGATGGATGCTGTGGTGGGTATAGCGGGTCAGGGTGCGCGAGACCCCGGTCAGCGCGGTGCCGCCACTGAAGAACAGCACGCGCGGGCCGACTTCGGGGGCTTTCAGATAGCGCCTGACGCGCATGGGATCGGGTACACGTGCGGTCCGACTGACCCTGACCTTGGCCATTGCATGGCTTCCTTTATGCTTGCATTTTTGGCACAGAGTGCCTTTTTTTACGCCCAGCGTCGCCTATTATGCACTTTCTCTCAATTTCAGCGCAGGGGCTCTTGATCCCAGCCCAGCGTCTCTTGTTGCCAATTCGGCTTACCTCATTGCCAACGTAGTGTCTGCCAGGCGCGCTGTCGCGCCAAGTTGGCAAGGGTCGGGTCCGGATGGACGGCGAAGGGGTGATCGACGAATTCCAGCAAGGCCAGATCATTGCGTGAATCCGAATAGCCCCAGCTGGGCACTCCGGCGCTGTGGCTGGCGTGTTGCTGCTGCCATGCCTTGAGTGCTGCGAGCTTGCCCTCGCGGAAGGTGCGAATGCCACAGGCCCGCCCGTTGTAGTAGCCCTGCTCGGTCTCGAGGGCCGTGGCCAGGGCCGCGTCCAGCGCCAGGCGCTCGGCGAGGGGGGCGACCAGATGCGCCGTCGAGGCCGAGATGATCACGATCTGATGGTTCTGCGCGCGGTGCCAGTGAATTCGCTCCAATCCCTCACGATACAGGCGCGGCATCAGTTCGGCATCGAGAAAGCGTGCCACCTCGGCATCGACTTCACTGACGGCGCGACCCCCCAGCGGGGCCAGCAGGTGGGTCAGGTGCGTCTCCATGTCCAGCTCACCGGCCGCGTAGTCCAGCATCTGTTGTGCCCAGATTGCGCGATATTCCTCGCCATTGGCGATCCAGCCCTGCGCGATCAACCAGTCGGTCCAGAGCCCCGTGGCATCGCCTTCGAGCAAGGTGTCATCGAGATCGAAGATGGCAAGCCCCGTGATGTCATCCATGGGACACCTCCGACGTTGCGACGGTCTCGTCCCCGCCCAGCGCCTGAACTTCATCCAGATCGGCGTGCAGCATCACGCGGAGATGACACGGCAGTAGCTGCCGAGCACTGCGATTGAGGACATCGACATTCAGGCGCAGTCCCTGACAGTCCACCTCGTAACGCACGATATTGCCGAGCAGCTGGTGGCGGCGAATCACGCCCGGGCAACCGGGGCCGGCATTGTCTGGCAAGGGTTGGGTCGGGAAGTTGGTATATTCATCCTGCTGTCCCTGGGGGCTGGTGTCCGGTTGCAGGTACAGCGCTTCCGGACGCAGTGCCACGCGCGGGCTGTCGCTTTCGTAGCCGAGCAGCGGGCGCGCCAGCTCGCGACCGATCAGATTGTAATGCCCCATGAAGCCCGCCGCCGTGGCATCCACCGGGCGGGTATACAGCGACTCGGCATTGCCCTGTTGCAGGATGCGCCCCTGATGCATCAGGAAGATGCGGTCCGACAGCAACAGTGCCTCTTCCTGATCGTGGGTCACGAACAGGGTGGTCAGGCCGAGGCTCTTCTGAATATCACGGATCTGATCACGCAGATGGCGGCGGATACGTGCATCCAGTGCCGACAGCGGCTCATCCAGCAGCAGGATCTGCGGCTCGACCACCAGCGCGCGTGCCAGTGCCACACGCTGACGCTGGCCGCCGGACAATTGGTGCGGGAAGCGCTGCGCCTGATCGGTCAGCTCCACCAGTCTGAGCACCTCGCTGACACGCCGCTCGCGTTCTTCCGGGCGCACCTTCTTCATGCGCAGCCCGAAGGCCACGTTGTCCGCCACGCGCATGTTGGGGAACAGCGCATAGTGCTGGAAGACCATGCCGATGCCGCGACGCTGCGGCGGCAGTGGCGTGATGTCGTGACCATCGACGATGATCTGGCCGGCATCGACATCATTGAGCCCAGCAATGGCGCGCAGCAGGGTCGACTTGCCGCAGCCGGAGGGGCCGAGCAGGGTGATGAATTCCCCGCGCGCGATCTCGGCATCTATCTCGGCGAATACCTGGGTCTTGCCGAAGCTCTTGGCCAGGCCATTGAGCTTGAGGTAGTGCTGGTCGGCGGCGCGTTCGCGCAGGGCGCTGGTCAGAAGGCCGCCGGCGCTCTGGATATCGAATGTGGTGGCGGTGTCGATGGCAAGCATCAGCGGTCCCCTCGGGGTGTGGAGTCTGACGACTGGTGGTGGGTGTGGCGCGGCTCGGATTCGGCGCTCGACACCGGGCCGGGCAAGCCGTCGGTCATGGTGGTGGCCAGCGCCTCGTCGGGGTCATCTGCGGGCATCTCTTGCTCGGCGGGCTGACGATTGCCGAGCCAGGTCAGGATCAGCGTGAATACGAACAGGGTGATGACCAAGGCGCTGGTGAAGTGGCCGCTGGCGCCGCGGATATTGTTCAGATAGACCTGCAGGGTCTCGAAGCGTGTGCCGACCAGCATGTTGGCGAATACGAATTCGCCAGCCAGGAACGAGAAGGCCAGGAAGACGGCAATCTGGATGCCGACGCGAATATTGGGCAGCACGACCAGGAAGAACGCCTTGAGCGGACTCGCCCCCAGCAGTTGAGCGGCTTCCATCAGGGATGCCACGTCCAGCGCACGCAGGCTGTTGGCCAGAGCGCGGTACATGAAGGGCAGCACGATGGTGAAGTAGGTGGGGATCAGGATCCACGGCGTGCCGACGATGGCCAGCGGGCCGCCTGCATAGAGCTGCAGCAGGCCGACCGATGACACGATGGGCGGCACGGCGAAGGGAAGCAGGATCAGCCCATTCATCACGCTATCCAGGCGCGGATAGCGTGTGTGGGCAAGAAACACCACCGGCACGATCAGCAGCAATGACAGTGCCAGCGCACCGACGGCGACCAGCAGCGAGCGCCCGAACGCCGCCAGAAAACGCGGTGTGGTCCAGAGTTCCAGAAACCATTTCACGGTCAGGGCATCGGGGGTCAGGCTGGCGCCCCAGCGTGTCGCCAGGGCGTAGAACAGCGTCGCGATCAGCGGCAGTGCCAGCAGCGCGAAGACACTGGTGACGATGAAGGTGTAGACATTCACGCGGTGCAGGCGCGCCATCAGGCTGGGCAGCAAGGGCTTGCCGTGGCGATAGGGCAGTTCAGCGGGAAGTGACATGGTAGCTCCTGCGCATGAGCCATTGCTGAATCAGCGTGACGATGACGAGGATGACGACCAGCACCAGGGCCAGTGCACTGGCCAGTTCCGGCTGCAGGAACAGGTCCCCGGAGACCAGATTGGCGATGCGGATGGTCATCAGGTTGTAGCTGGTGTTCACCAGCGCATAGACGGTGGCGTAGGCGCCCATGGCATTGGCGAAGAGTACGGTGAGCGTGCCTGCCAGGGACGGCCACAGCACCGGCAGGCCGATGTGCTGCCAGTAGGCGAGGCGGTTGGCGCCCAGCAGGCTGGCGGCTTCACGCCATTCCGTCTTCAGAGTGCTGAAGGCGGGATATAGCAACAGGATGCCCAGCGGAATCTGGAACCAGGTGTAGATGACGATCAGGCCGGTGCGCGAGTAGAGATTGAAGTCCTCGAGCAGGCCGAAGCGCTCCAGCATCAGGGTCAGCATGCCGTTGGCGCCCATCAGGATGATGAAGGCGAAGGCCAGCGGGACACCGGCGAAGTTGCTGGTCATGTTGGTGAAGGCGATCATCATGCGCGTCAGGCGCGGACCACAGCGGTGCATGCTGTGACAGGTCACGGCGGCGATCGTCAGCCCCAGCACGCTGGACATGAAGGAGATCTCAAGGCTGCGCCAGATGGCCTGTCGGAAGAAGGCCGAGGAGGCGATCTCGTGAAAGTTGGCCAGCCCCCAGCCGGTGGGAGTCTTGAAGGCACTGACCATTACCCACACCAGCGGCGCGATCTGGAAGGCGCCGAAGATCAGTGCAAACGGCAGCAACCACATGACGGGGCTGGCCAGGCGGCGCTTGAAGGCGGCAGTCATCACTGGAGGCCTCGCGTGGCAGCATGGCTCGCCAGCAGCGACGGATTGCTCGCCTTGCTGTGCTCAAGTCCCAGCAATGTGGCCAGGGTGCCGCAGAGCTCGCGTTGCTTGAGATTCGTCGCGGCGCCGTTGGCGAAGGCGTTGCCGAAGGTCCACAGCGGCACGCGACGCTCCTCTGCCAGCAGGCCGGAGTGTGAGCGGTCGGCATTCATGCCGTGATCGGCGGTGACCATCACCTGATAGCCGGCTTCCAGCCATGCCGGCAGGTAGTCGGCCAGGGCGACGTCGGCATGCCGTGCGGCATTGCGATACTGCGGTGTGTCGCCGCCATGACGATGGCCGGCATCGTCGATGTTCATGCTATGCACCA
Source organism: Cobetia amphilecti (assembly GCF_020217465.1). GTDB lineage: Bacteria > Pseudomonadota > Gammaproteobacteria > Pseudomonadales > Halomonadaceae > Cobetia > Cobetia amphilecti. Next base: position 2,335,077 of record NZ_CP084115.1, on the reverse strand, counting down.
GCAGGAAATCCGGGTCGTGACGCAGGCGCAGCATTTCGGCGTCACTGAACAGATGGTCATCCGGGTAATGGTCCTGCCAGTAGAAGATGCCCGCCTGGATGGCGGATTCCGGGTTGTCGAGCCAGCGATGGCGGGCCGCTACGAAGGGGGCCGCAACATAGAGTTCACTGACCCAGTGATAGGCGGCGGCAGCCGTGCGCTTGCCCTGCTGGCTGGCAAGGTCGAACAGACTGATGCCGCGTGAGCGACGCACGATACCGTTGTTGACGATACCCGAGTCGACAGGCAGGTCGCCGGTCAGCAGGCATTCATAGAGCGGGCGCGACATGGCCGGCAGCTCGCAGTCCAGTGATTGATACTGGCCACGGCCGGCCTCGACCAGGGCACTCAGATAGCCCATGGCATGATGACCCACGGCGTGGTTGAGGCCGTCGAGCACGACAAGAATGACACGCTGAGACATGGTGACTCCGTGAAGCTCAAGACGGCACCGCAAAGGCGATGCCGTCTGTCAGGATGGTGCGCGCTCTGCTCGCGTGAAGCAGAGGCCGGGGATCACTGCTGGTGGATCAGTACCTGGGACTGCCACTGACGCGGCAGCTGTTTGGCACTGGCTTCCCAACCCGCGAAGTCCTGGACCGGACGAGCATTGGCGTACTGCTCGTTGGGCAGCAGCTTGGCGGCGATATCCTCGGGCAGGGTGATGTGCTCGGCGCGGATCGGACGGGCATAGCCCTTGGCCAGATTCAGCTGACCGGCATCGGAGAGGATGTACTCTCGGGCCAGCTTGGCGGCATTCGGGTGCGCGGCATGCTTGTTGATGATAGTGGCGTAGCCGGAGGTGACGGAGGCATCAGACGGAATGACGACCTCGAAGGTGTCGCGGTTGATCTGATCGCGATAGTTCAGGGCATTGAAGTCCCACAGCAGGGCGACTTCGACTTCGCCTTTCTCCAGGTTGGCGATGCTCGGCTCTGCCAGTGACAGACGGCCCTGGCGCGCCAGTTCCGCGAAGACTTCCAGGCCCGGTGTCAGGTCGGATTCCTTGCCGCCATTGGCGAAGGCAGCGGCCAGAATGGCGTTGTTGGCCTGTGAGGCCTTGCCCACCGCGCCGACGGACACCTTGTAATCACCCTCGGCGAGGTCGGCGAAGGAGGTCGGGCGCTCATCTTCACTGACCAGTGTCTTGTTGATCATGAAGGAAATGGTGCCGGTGTAGCCCAGTACCCAGTGGCCATCCTTGTCTTTGGCCCACTCCGGGATCTGCTCCCAGGTCGTGGTCTTGTAGGCTTGGGTCACGCCTTGCTGCACCGCGATCGGACCGAAGGCGAAGCCCACGTCACCGATATCGGCGGTGGCGTTCTCACCCTCGGCCTTGAACTTGGCGACTTCCTCGGCGGAGCTCATGTCGGTATCGCTATGCGCGATGGAATACTTCGACTCGAGGTCAGCCCAGGTGTCCTTCCAGTTGGCCCAGCTGTCCGGCATGCCGACGCTATCGACACGGCCTTCGGACTGAGCGGCCTCGAGAAGGTCAGCCGGCATGTCGGCGGCACTGACGGAGGCACTGCCCAACAGGGCGGCCATGCAGGTGGAAACCAGCAGACCGGTGGAACGGGATGAGGTAGTGGCAATCGACTTCAAGGAGATTTCCCCAGTAGGTGATGAACAATCGCTGCGCTGAAGGTAAGGCGTGACGGGCATCAGGCACCCTGTCGACACGCTGAGAGCACGTCCGGGTGCTCAGGCCAGTTCTCGGATCATTGATCAGACCAGTGCTCTGCCAAGTGCTCAGGCAAGTGCTGAGACAGCCGAGACTGTGTGGTCTAGTTCAGTTCGAAAGTCGCGATCGACTCTAGCGCTCGCCTGTGACAGTTGCGTGTCGTCAACATGTCGTTGTCATGGCATGGGATGGCGGCTCTGTCTCTGTCTCCTTCATACCTTCTTCGTGCCTTGCCGCGGGCCCCGGTCCTCGCTATCTTCCAGAGCCATAAGTGTGCAAAGCATGGGCGTGCAAGGCATGAGCCAGCGTGTGATGACTGGCCTGTCGTGGCAGCCAGACCTGCGCTGTCACCGAGTTGTCACGCTAATGCCACTATTCTCCTCATGCATGTCTCGACAAGCGTGTCTTGAAAAGTCGCGCTGAGCTTTGCGGGGCATCTGAACTAGGCCACAGAAATCGCTTCTCTCTGACCCTTTCCATCCTGGACGCCCTGGATGTCATGCAAGTGACTCGCCAGAATTTGCTGTCTTTCGTTATCTTTCAGGAACTTCGCATGCTTTCATCTTCTCTCGAGCCCCAGAGTGACGCCGCTTCATCGGCAACTTCTGACACGGATGTCCCCGTGGCAGGGCTCAAGGGCAAGCTGCTGAACCATCTTGAGGCAGCGCCGCTACGCGCTTCACAGCGCCTGCCCTCCGAGCGCGAGATGATCGAACGTTTTGCCACGACGCGGGTCACCCTGCGCGACACCTTGCTGCAGCTGGAGGCGGAGGGGCGTATCTATCGCGAGAATCGGCGGGGCTGGTTCGTCTCGCCGCCACGACTGCGCTATGACTTGCTGGCGTGCCTGCCATTTCGCGACATGGTCGAGTCACAGCAGCGGGTGGCCAGCACCGAGGTACTGGCGGCAGGGGAAGTCGCCGCCAACGCGGTGATCGCGCGGCGGCTGGGGATTGCGGAGGGCTCAGTGGTCTATCGCATCACTCGCGTGCGACGTATCGATGGGCGGCGCGTGCTGCATGTCTGCCATCACCTGCGACGTGACTGCTTCCCGGGCATCCTCGATTTCGACCTCGGAGCCCACTCCCTGACCGACCTCTACCGGCACGAATACGCCATTCGTGTCAGTCGCGTCAGCTTCGAGCTGGCCTCCACGGTGTTTGACGCTGAGGCCGCCGCCGCGCTTAACGCCGCGCAGGGCAGTCCTGCGCAGCGCATCACTCGCATCAACTTCGATCAGAATGGCCGCGCGGTGGACTGCGATGATGAACACTGGCGCCACGACGCCATCGAATTGACGCTGAGTGCCGCACCACAGAGTTAGTTGGCAAGTTCGCGGTAAAGCCTGAATGCCTGGCAAGCTGTTGGTGGCCCAGACGAAAACACCCGCACACCTCTCTGTCAGTGGAGGCCGTGCGGGTGTTTTTTGTCATTGCTGAGGAGGCATGTCTGTCAGGCCGATTTCATCATTGGTCACGAGACCTCAGTTCATGCGGCCGGTATGACGCTTGACGCTCTCCTGCGCGGAGTCTCCGGGATATCGGTGAGCGAGATGCCACGGGTTTCCGGCAGTCGCAGGCCACCGAGCAGGGCCACGACGGCGATCGCGATCAGGTACCAGGCCGGTGCCAGGTTGTTGCCGCTCAAGTCGATTAACCAGGTGGCGACCAGCGGGGCGGTGCCGCCGAAGATGGTGTAGGCGACATTGTAGCTGAGTGCCGAGGCGGTATAGCGCACGCGGGTCGGGAACTGCTCCGAGAGCAGTGCGGCCGTGACGACACCGCAGAGCACGGCACCGACCGCCATCAATGAAGCGCCCAGCATGGACGCCCACAAGGTGCCACTTGCGGCAAGCGAATAGGCGGGAAATACCGCGATGGCCAGACTGCCACACGCCGTGATGATGGTATTGCGTCGCCCGACAAGGTCCGAATACCGTCCGGCCAATGGGCACAGCAATGCGGCGACGATGAGGCCGCCCAGGCTTGCCAGCAATGCCGTCTGGCGCGTGGCGCCGCCCGCCACCTGCATATAGGTCGCGAAATAGGTGCTGAACATGTAGAACGACAGCGCCGTGGCAGGGATGAAGGCCATCAGACTTACGATGGTGCTGCCGTGGGTGGTCAGTGTTTCCTTGAGCGGGGCGCTGGTGGCGTTGTGTTCCTGCTGAATCAGGCGGAACGCCGGTGAGTCATCCAGCTTGAGGCGCATGTAAAGCCCGATCAGCCCCAGTGGTGCAGCGATCAGGAAGGGGACACGCCAGCCCCATGCCTGCATGGTGGCTTCCGATACCAGGCTGTTGAGGCCTAGACCGAGTGCTGCTGCTGTGGCGAAGGCGCTGAAGGTCGAGACGGGAATGAAGCTTCCGTACCAGCCCCGCTTGTCGTCAGGGGCGTGTTCCATCACGAAGGCGCAGGCACCGGCGTATTCGCCGCCTGCCGAGAAACCCTGAGCGCAGCGAGCCAGCGTCAACAGTAGCGGAGCCAGCATGCCGATGCTCTGATAGGTCGGCAACAGACCGATCAAGGCGGTGGCGCTGGCCATCATGATGATGGTGATGGCCAGGACATTCTTGCGCCCGATGCGATCCCCCAGGGTGCCGAAGAAGATGCCGCCGAGGGGGCGCAAGGCAAAGGACACCGCAAAGACGGCAAAGGTCTGGATCAGTGCCAGAGTCGGGTCGCCCTGCGGGAAGAAGTGCTGCGAGATGATCACGGCCATGAAGCCGTAGATGGCGAAGTCGAACCATTCGATGAAATTGCCGATGGCAGAGGCTGCCAGCACGCGTCTCAGCGTGGCTGGCGAGATGCTGTCGGTCCCGCCTGTCTTGTTGTTGTTCATGTCTTGCTCCGCATGAGAGGAATCGGGAAGAGGTGTGGCTTTAGCAGCGCACAGCTCCCTGCGTCATCCTGCGGCACGCGGTACAGGGCGATCACGCTCAATGCGACATCAGTAATGTCCGATGCGACATGACCGATGGGATATGGCCGACGCCGTCAATATGTTGTGGCACCTTGGCATTCAGCATGTCTGGTGCAGGAATCCCGTCTCAGGCCGTTGCTGACATGACAGAGAACAAGCTGATCAAAAGGGAGATGAACGCCTGGCAAACTTCAGCGCATCAGCAGGCTTTCATCGACTTCGCGGAAGTGATGGGCGCTTTTCATCAGGGCGAGGGCGGTGAGGGCTTCGACGCCATAGACGCGGGTGGTGATGGCGTGGCGGGTGGCGACATGGTCCAGCAGCAGGGCGAAGTCGCCATCGCCGGAGGCGAGGATGATCTCATCGACCTCGGGGGCGGCTTCCATCACGTCGATGGTGATGCCGACATCCCAGTCGCCCTTGGCCGAGCCGTCGCCGCGCTGGATGAAGGGCTTGAGTTTGACCTCAAAGCCTATCTCGCGCAGGCGCTGCTGGAATTGCTGCTGCTTGGGGTCGCCACGGTCGATCGCGTAGGCGTAGGCATGCTGAATCGAGCCGAGGCGCTCGAGCTCTGCCCACAGGCGACGATAATCGAACTGCCGACCGAAGGTGTCGTGGGTGGTGTAGTAGATGTTCTGCACATCAATGAAGACGGCCAGGCGTGTGCGTGCCCCATCCGCGTCGCGAGAGCCATGCACGCTGTGCTGGCGGGAGTCGAGAGAGCTGTCGCGTGAAGAGGATGCTGGCATGGGCGTCGCCGTGGCGGGAGGAGCAAGGGCAGGCAAGAGGTGATTTTCCTCTTCCCAGAAAGAAGCCGGCCGCTACCTGATGATGCAGGGCAGCGGCTGGAGGTCTAGCGATGAACAACGCTCTCACCGGTCAGTGACTCGATGGCAGACGCCAATTGAGTGAGGCGAGCAGCGCGTTCGGGCACCAAGGCTTGATGGGCAAGCCTCAGCTCTTGGCAGCAGGGTTTGACGGCTTGGTCGGCTTGACGCCAATGACCTGGCCGCTGACACCGGATTCAATCACATCCACCTTGCCACCACGGTCCAGGAAGGCCTGCATCTGAGCTTCAAGCGAGGCTGAGGTTTCGACAGCAGCCGGTGCTTTTTTCTTTGCAGCAGTACGAGTATTTGCCATGCGGGACTCCGTTCCAAGACGTGAGGGGTGAAGATGCATGATAACACAGTGGCAACTTTGCTGCTTGATGGCGTCAATTTGGAATCAGAAGCAAGATGTTTTGCGTCGCTTTCCCTTGTGTCTGCAAGCCTCGCGCAGCTTGGTGAGGCGCTGTTGCGATCTGACCAACACAGTGATGCAGAGCAGCCAAGCCATTGAAAAGTCGGGCTGTCGACAAGAAGTCAGTGGGCATGATCGCGATTGCCGCATGGCATGCGAATCCTTCTACGGGCGCTGAATCATCTTTGATGGTCAGGCTGCCCGTCGCTCAGCCAATCAAGGAGAGACTCCATGACAAGCCCTTCCAATGGTGATTTTAACGGCCAGACACGCGCTTATGCCGTGGCGTCAGAAACGGCAGACCTGGCGCCTTGGAACTTCGAGCGTCGCCAGCCGCGCCCGGATGACGTAGCCATCGAGATTCTCTACTGCGGAGTCTGTCACTCGGATCTGCACGTCGGGCGAAATGACTGGGGCTTTTCTCAGTATCCGCTGGTGCCCGGGCACGAGATCGTGGGCCGGGTGACCCAAGTGGGCGATGACGTTAGTCAGTACAAAGTGGGCGACATGGTCGGCGTCGGTTGCATGGTGGATTCCTGTCGTGAGTGCAGTGCCTGTCAGAAGGGGCTTGAGCAGTACTGCCTCGACGGTATGACCATGACCTATGGCAGTCCGGACCGTCACGATGGCAGTCTCACCCAAGGCGGCTATTCTGATAAGATCGTTGTCAGCGAGCGCTTCGTGGTCTCCATCCCGGACAAACTCGACCCGGCTGTGGCCGCGCCGCTGCTGTGCGCGGGTGTCACGACCTATTCGCCGCTGCGTCACTATGGCGTGAAGTCCGGCGACAAGGTCGGGGTGATCGGCATGGGCGGCCTGGGCCACATGGGCATCAAGTTCGCCAAGGCGATGGGTTGTGAAGTGACGCTCTTCACCCGCAGCGAGAGCAAGGTCGAGGAAGCGCGCGAGAATGGTGTCGATCATGTGATCGTCTCGACGGATGACGAGCAGATGGCAGCTGCCACCGAAACCTTCGACTTCCTGCTCGACACGGTGCCGGTGCCGCATGATCTCAACCCTTACCTTAATACCCTGAAGTACGACGGCACGCATATCCTCGTCGGCCTGGTGCAGGAAGTGGATCCCGCGCTGCAGGGCGGCAACCTGGTCATGAAGCGCCGTGTACTGGCGGGCTCGTTGATCGGTGGCATGCCGGAGACCCAGGAAGTGCTCGACTACTGCGCCGAGCACGACATTGGCTGCGATATCGAGATGATCGACATCGACACCATCAATGATGCCTGGAAGCGCATGCAGGAAGGCAAGGTCAAGTATCGTTTCGTGATTGACATGCAGAGCCTCAAGAACGCCCAATAAGCGCTGGCGCTGCTGCCGCCGAGGCAGTCTGTCAGTGAATGCTGAAACCCCCGCCAATGACGCATTGGCGGGGGTTTTGTCGTAAGGTATGTCACAAAATTGCTGCAGGGTGATTCCCGATGTATCGCAAAACGCGTATAAGAACGCGATGAAAACGCCAAAGAGAATCCAGTCGCTCATAGATGACGGTCTGGTCGATGAAGTACTCCGCCCCTTGATGAGTGGCAAGGAAGCCTCGGTTTATGTCGTGCGCTGCGGAGAAGAGATTCGCTGTGCCAAGGTCTACAAGGATGCTGCCCAGCGCAGCTTCAAGCAGGCTGTGCTGTATCAGGAAGGCCGCAAGGTGCGTAACAGTCGCCGTCAAAGGGCGATGGAGAAGGGCTCTGGCTTCGGACGCAACCAGCAGGAGGCTGCCTGGCAGAATGCCGAGGTTGATGCGCTGTATCGTCTGGCCGATGCCGGTGTGCGCGTGCCGCAGCCGTTCGGCTGCTTCGATGGCGTGCTGCTGATGGAGCTGGTCACCGATGACGACGGCAATGTGGCACCGCGCCTGAATGATGTCTCAATGTCCGCCGAGCAAGCGCGGGAAGACCATGCGCTGATGATGCAGTACATCGTGCGCATGCTGCATGCCGGCTTGGTGCATGGTGATCTGTCCGAGTTCAATGTGCTGGTCGATGACTATGGCCCGGTGATCATTGATCTGCCCCAGGCGGTCGATGCTGCGGCCAATAATAATGCCAGGAGTATGTTGGCGCGTGATGTCGCCAATATCACCGCCTACTACGCGATGTTCGCGCCTGAACTGGCACAGACACGCTACGCCGACGAGATCTGGGCATTGTTCGAGGCCGGCGACATGGACCCGGATGTCGAGCTGACAGGCCTTCATGAGGACGACGCCGAAGCGCCGGACGTGGATGCGCTGCTCGAGAACATCATGGCGGCCATGGAAGAAGAGCAGGAGCGCAAGGCGCGCCAGAAGAGCGCCGAAGAGGGCGATGATGACTAGCGAGAGTTGCTAGCCGCTAGCTGCTGACCGGATCTCGGGTTGTTGCAGGCAGCTCTTGGAAAGAGCTCTCGAGTGGCGAGCAAATGGTGCCTCGCAACAGCATGTGCTGCTGGACCCTCTTGCACGCGCGGGAGGGGGGCGATGATTCAGGCTTGGCAAGCGATTCGATCGCTACCGGTCGCAACCCTTCGATACCGCCATCGCGAGGTGTCAAAAGGCGACGCAGCAATGCCGCCAGTGGGATGACCAGACCGATGAGCTGGCTTGCAGGGATATCGAAGGCCCGTGCAATGAGGCTACTGCCGTGTCCTGTGGGCGCGCCTTGAACGAAATTCGCACTCGCTTGCAGCTGTGGTTGGCGGCACGCTCACATCATTTAATCAGGTGGAATTCTGCATTGTCTCTTCTGACCCCCACACGTCTTTTCAAATGCCTCAGCGACGATACACGCCTTGTGCTGATGTTGCTTGTCCATGCAGAAGGCGAGCTTTGCGTATGCGAGATGACCTACGTGTTGCAGGAGTCGCAGCCCAAGGTGTCACGCCATCTGGCCCAGTTGCGCAATTGCGGTCTGCTGCTGGATCGCCGTCAGGGGCAATGGGTCTATTATCGTCTGATGCCTGACCTTCCGTCTTGGGTATTGCCGGTGCTGGTCGCGGCTGCGGAAGGGAGCAAGCACCGCATGGCGCCGTTGCTGGCGCGCCTGGCCACCATGGATGGGCGTCCCAACCGCGAATGCTGAGCTGCCGCTGGTGCCTCCATTGCCGTCATACAACAACGCCGCCCCGGAATCCGGGGCGGCGTTGTTGTTGAGAGCATATCAATGCCTGATCAGGCCGGATCGACGGCGTGCTGCTCGGTCTCGGGGTCATGGCGACGATGGTGCAGTTCGATGCCCTTGAGCAGATTGCGCAGGATCTGGTCCTTGCACTCGCGGTAGTGGCGATGGTCGGGCTTGCGGAAGAAGGCAGACAGCTCGGACTTGGTGATCAGCTCGAAACCGGCCAGTGCCAGCAGCTCTAGCATGTCGTCATCCTTGAGCTCGAAGGCAATCTTGAGCTTGCGCAGAATCACGTTGTTGTCGAGACGCTTTTCAGGCGCCGGCTGGGCGCCTTCGCGCTTGCCACGACGCACGTTGATCAGGCCATTGAGGAACCTGGCCAGGTCGATGTCCTTGATGCGCTGCTGAGCCTCATCATCATCGCGCTTGAGCCAATCGCTGATCTGGGCGCGTGAGACCTCGTGGTCCGCGGCAGCGAAGGTGTTGATCATGTCGGTGTCGGAGAGATTCAGCGCGTAGCGCAGGCGACGGATGATGTCGTTATTGGTCACGGGCGTGGTTCCGGTCGTGAAGAGTGTCAGAGGGCAGCAGGCGGCACAGGAGAGCTGATGCACAGGTGCCGGCCAGCAAGGCCGCGGATGGCGCGCAGCATACCAGATCAGGCGGGCGGTTCGCTCCACTGCAGGCGATGGGGATCGAATCCGGCGCATAGGGTCGGCTTGATGATGTCGAAGTAGGGCGAGATATCGAAGTCGCAGGGCGCAAACAGGCTGTGATGGCGGATATGCAGTAACTCCTCATAGCAGTGCAGGCATGCCGGGTCGCTGGAGGGCAGGACGTCACTGTCTGGCAGGATGGGGTAGCGCACGGCCTGGAAGGCCTCGGCGATCAGCGATGAGCAGATCGCGCGGGTCGGGTCGCCGCTGCCCAGTGCCAGCATGCGGCGCCGATAGCGGCTTGGCACCGGCGGCGTACGAATCAGATAGCGAGCCAGATCGACGATGTTGCGCAGGTCATATTGATGGCCCAGGCGCGCCTCGGCGTGGGCGATCAATGCGCTGATCTCCTCCTCCGTGAGTCCGACTGGGCGGCAGATACGCGTGTGCTGATGCCAGTAATGGTTGAGGGGTACGCGGCGCACCCCAGCGGTAACGTCCGCTTCCAGCAGGCAGTCGCCCCTGACCGGGTGACCTCTGCTGTCCAGTGGCGTGCGCACGCAGAGCGCAGCGTGAGACCAGGTCGACTGGGTGAGGTAGCGAATGGCGGTGCTGATACGCGAGGAGCCCTCGACCAGCAGGACATCGCCGCGCCGCAGGGTGGCAGCCAGCTTTTCCGGTGATGACGTGGAGCGATGCGCCGGCAGCTTGCCCGGCGCCGTAAGATGACGCGCCAGCCGCGTGCCCAGCCAGTCCAGTCCTCGCATGCCTGCCTCCCGTATGGCTCAACCCTCATCAGCCAGTCTGAGACCTTTTGGAGAATTCAGCCAAATGCCACCTCAGGCATGTCGTGCTCAGTGCCCCGGCTTCGGCACGTCCTGCTGGCTGACATTCTCATCGTTGGCGGTCTCGCTGGCCTCGGCCTGGTCGTCGGCGTCCGGCTCCGGGGCATCGAGCGTCTCGCCGGTGTCCTGGGCAGGTGTCAGTGCCAGTTCGGTGAGCAGCGGGAAGTGATCGGAGCCGAAGGCTTCCATGCGCGCCACGCGCACCACACTGAAGTGCTCGCTATGGAAGAGGTGATCCAGCGGCCAGCGCAGCAGGGGAATGTTGGCGTGGAAGGTATTGAACATGCCACGGCCGACGCGGGGGTCCAGTAGGCCGGACAGCTTGCGGAACAGGCGCGTGGTGCGAGACCAGGCCACGTCGTTGAGGTCACCGGTCACGATCACCGGCTGCTGGCTGTCGGCGACGCTGCGCGCCACGATGATCAGTTCGGCATCCCGCTCGGATGACTCGTCATTCTCGGTCGGGCTGGGCGGCGCCGGATGCAGGAAGTGCACTCGCACGCGGTCACCGCTGGCCAGTTCCAGTTGCGCATGCATCGACGGCACATCCTCTTCGACCAGGAAGTCGATGCTGGCGTCATGCAGTGGCAGGCGCGAATAGACATGCATGCCGTAGAGGTTGTCCAGCGGGCATTTGAGGGTATGCGTATAGCCGTATTGCTCGCTATCCGCCTCGAGCACGTCGAGTCGCTGCTGCCACCAGTCATCGGATTCCAGCGTCACCAGCACGTCGGGCTGTTCGCGTTCGATGATGGCCAGCAGCTTGTCACTGTCGTGGTTGCTGGTCAGGACGTTGGCGGTGAGCAGACGGACCTGGCGCTGCCGGTCATGCTGTCTGGTGCGCGCGGACTCGCAGGGAAAGAGGCGGGTATAGGGCACGATCCAGTGTGCCTGATAGACAAGACCGGCCACGGCGATCACGGCCAGTGACACCCTGAGCCCGAAGGCAAGCTCGGACACCGCGAGGTCGGCGATCAACAACATCGCCCACAATGCGGCCAGCTGCAGACGGGGGAAATCCATGATGCGTACCGACCAATGGCGAATACGCGTCAGTGGCAGCAGGGTGAAGGCTGCCATCAGCAGCGTCAGTACGCCGAGTAGCGTGGGGATCATGGTGGCTCCGGTGGCAGAGAATGGGGCGGGAAGTCGAACGCTCAAGCGTCAGACATGGTGGCGACATGCTTGACACTCAAGTCAGGACGCTTTTCTCACGAGGCAGCCCGCCGCTGACGGCACAGGCGTGAGATCCATTGCCAGCGATTGATCAACAGGGCGGTGAAGATGAGGCCGCAGCCGGTCATCTGGATCAGGGTCATGCGCTCACCGAACCAGGCGGCCGACATCAGGGCGGCCCAGACCGCTTCCAGCATCAGGATGACCGAGGCGTGGCTGGGCGTGGTCAGGCCCTGTGCGTAGATCTGCAGGAAGAAACGCAGCGTGCTGGCGATCAGGGTACTGGCCAGGAACCAGCTCAGGATGTCGAGACTGATGCCGGCGGGCCAGCTCTCGCTGAGCGCCGAGAGTATCAGGCAGGTGACGCCGGTGGTCATCAGCTGGATGGCCGTCAGCGGCAGAGCCGGGATATTGCGCACCAGGCGTGAATTGAAGTTGAACACCAGTGCGAACAGGCAGGCGGCGCCGAAGATGAGCCACTGGGCGGGCTCGATGGTGAAGCCATCGGTCGCGCCGGGCTGGCCCATGCCGAGCAGGGCGAAACCGAGCAGGGCGGTGGGCAGTGCGATCCAGGTGCTCATCGGCGGCCTGTCCTTGAACAACAGTCGCGCGAGTACCGGCACCATCAGGATGCCGAAGCTGTTGATGAAGGCGATCACGCCCAGTTGATCAGATAGTGCGACCCCTAGCGACCAGCAGGCCATGGCACCCCCGAACAGGACACCGACGCCGCTTGCGCGCAGCTTGCGCGCGGTGGACAGTTGGCCCAGTGAGCGCGCATCGAAGATGGCCAGAATGAGCCCCGCAAGCAGGAAGCGACTGCCGATGAACAGCAGAGGGGGCATGCCGGCCATCGCCTCCTTGGAGAAGATCCAGCCTGCGGCGGCGATGATGGTGACCAGCAGGAGCAGCAGATCGGCCTTGAAAGGCGAGCGGGAGGGGGTCGTCTCGGAGGAGAGGCTCATGGGGAGGGCGGGAATCCTTTATTCGTTGCTTCGCAAGTGATAACTATCCTATCAAGCTGGTGAAGTGGCTGCTGGCCTTTATCGGAACGCGAAAATCCGCCAATGCGTCTTGAAAGCCGCGCGACTTTCGACGTTACGCTGCGCATCATGCAGACACGTTTCTTTTTTCATTAGATGGCCGGAGGTTGAATGGCATCGACACCACAAGATGAGGTTCGCGATCCCTCGCATGAGTCTTCCGGGCAGCACGCACACGATCATTCTCATGGCTCCGACCCTTCAGGCAGGCACTCACATGAGCATTCACACGGGCATTCGCACAGCCACTCACATGATCATTCACACGGGCACCAGCATGATCATGCGCCTGAGGTGACCGCCGACAGCGAGCGACGCGTCAAGCTGGCCATGTATCTGACGGGCGGCTTCATGCTGGCGGAGGTGGTCGGCGGGCTGGTCGCGGGCTCACTGGCCCTCTTGGCGGATGCCGGGCACATGCTCAGTGATACCGTGTCGCTGGCATTGGCCTGGGGCGCGTTTCGCCTCGGGCATCGGGCGGCGACCCGCAAGCTGACCTTCGGCTATGCACGCTTTCAGGTGCTGGCCGCGTTCGTCAATGGCCTGACCCTGCTGGTGATCGGGGCGGCGATCGTGGTGGCCGCCATCAAGCGGCTCTGGCTGCCCTCCGAAGTACTGGCGGGGCCGATGCTGGCGATCGCCGTGCTCGGACTTGTCGTCAATATCGCGGCATTTCGTATCCTGCATCAAGGCGATCAGGACAACCTCAATCTACGCGGCGCGGTACTGCACGTGATGGGGGACCTGCTCGGCTCGGTGGCGGCCATCGTCGCCTCGCTGATCATCATGACCACCGGCTGGAATCAGGCTGACCCGCTGTTGTCAGTGCTCGCGGCGGTGCTGATATTGCGCGGTGCCTGGTCGTTGGTGAAGCGTTCGGCGCACACCTTGCTGGAAGGCACGCCGGAGCAGCTCGATCACGCCGATATCCAGGCAGGCGTTCTGGCGCTTGAGGGCGTGGAGAGCGTACATGACCTGCATCTCTGGGGGCTGACGCCTCAGTCGCCGATTGCCAGCCTGCATGTCGTCGTGGCCGCCACCAGCGTACCCGGCGATGTGCTGGAGCGCGTCCAGGCCTATCTGCGCGACGGCCATGACATCTCGCATGTCACAGTTCAGCTGGAAGGCGAGGCATGCCTGCAGGGCTGCGTGACGCGCTGATGTGATGTGTGCGATCAGCGCGCTGGTTGAGGGAGGGGGATCTCGCAAGGCAAAGCATGCGAATCCCTGACGCAAAACGCCCCGCTGAGAAGCGGGGCGTTGTTCGTTGCCGCGAATGGTCTGGAGTGAATCATCCGCTGCAGTCTCTTCAGTTGTTCAGTCTCTTCATCTGTTCAGCGTCGCTGGCGTCACGTTACGCCTTGACGTGCAACGTCCCAGTGCTCAACGGCTCAGTGCTCAGCGACATAGACGGTGCGGATATTCATGAAGGCACCGAAGCCATATTCGCTCTGCTCACGACCATAGCCACTGCCTTTGACGCCACCGAAGGGCAGCTGGGCGAAGGGCGTGGTCGGGCGATTGACGAAGCTCATGCCGGCCTGCAGCTGACGAGAGACGCGTTCACCCCGTTCGTCGTCTTTGGCCACCACGGTGCTGCCCAGGCCATAGGGGCAGTCGTTGGCAAGCTCGATGGCATGCGCTTCGTTGTCCGCAACCACCACTGAAGCGACCGGACCGAACAGTTCTTCATTGAAGGCCGGATTGCCTTGGGTGACATTGGTCAGCACGGTCGGCGGATACCAAGCACCGTCGCGATCCGGAATCTCACCACCGCACTCAAGCTTGGCGCCTGCCTTGATGGCGCGCTGGACCTGGTCATGCAGGTCATCGCGCAGGTCCTTGCGAGACATCGGGCCGATATCGACCCCTTCGCTCATCGGGTCGTCCATGCGCATGTCCTTGACCTTCTCGATTAGACGCTTGGAGAAGTCCTCGGCGAGGGACTTGTCGACGATCAGGCGCTTGGACGCGGCGCAGCTCTGGCCTGTGTTGTCGAAACGCCCGGCGATGGCGAGATCCACCGCACGCTCGATGTCGGCATCATCCAGCACGATCAGCGGATCGATACCGCCCAGCTCCAGCACGCTTGGCTTGAGCGCCGCGCCTGTCTGCTCGGCGACCTTGCGACCTGCCTCTTCACTGCCGGTCAGGGTGACGCCCTGCACGACAGGGTCATTGATGATGTCTTCGATCATCTCCGAACCCACCGGCAACCAGGTGAAGATACCCTCTTCAAAGTCGGCCTTGTGGAACAGCTGGGTGATCAGATCGGCGCAGCCCGGGACATTGGAGGCGTGCTTCATCAGGCAGACATTGCCGCCCGCCAGGGCCGGAGCCGCGAAACGGATTACCTGATAGAGCGGATAGTTCCACGGCATCACGCCGAGGACGGCGCCGATGGGGTCCTTGACGATCTTGGCACGCACGGCACCATCGACATCACGCTGCTCGGTTTCCATCAGCTTGGGCAGATTGTCGGCATAGAAGCGCGCGATGCTGGAGGAAATCTGCGTCTCGCTGATGCCCTGATCATAGGGCTTGCCCATCTCATGGGCGATCTGCGTGGCGATTTCCTTCTGATGCTCATCGATCAGGTCCGCCAGAACGGTGAGGCGCTGCGCACGATCCTGCACGGTGGTCTGGCTGAAGCTCGAGTACGCCTTACGCGTCTGCTCCAGTTTCTGCTGAACCTCTTCCTTGCTCAGCGTGGCGTATTCCTTGAGAACCTTGTCATTGGCCGGGTTGGATGCGGTCAGTGTCTTGTTGCTCATCTTGCCTCCCTAGTGGGTGCTGGTTCAGCAAGTGACTGAATGGGGATCGCGAGGGATCGAGATCGGCCCTTGAGGCAGTCACTCCATTGGCTACACATCAGGACTTGGCGATATTGCCTGAGGTCTTCAAGGGGCAGGGGCTATTGCGTCGGGTCACCTCAGTGTTGCCATATGAGCACGCTGCTGGCCCTTGAAACGCCACAGGTTGCGTCAATCGCGCCTCGCAAGCCTGCCGCGCTGGCTGCCAGCATGCGACAATGAACATTTGGTGCCGGGCGCGGGAAAGCGTCTCCAGTGCCGGGCCATCGACATGAGTGCAAGCGTCACAAGGAAGAGGAAGTCAGCGTGTTCAACAATATTCTGGTGGTGTGTACCGGCAATATCTGTCGCAGTCCGGTCGGCGAGTCACTGTTGAAACAGGCGTTGCCTGGCAAGATAGTGCACTCGGCGGGCGTGGGCGCATTGGTCGATCACCCGGTCGAGCCCACGGCAGCACGCTTCGCCGTCGAGTCGGGGCTCAAGGTAGGTGAGCATCGTGCGCGCCAGGTGTCGGTCGAGATGCTGACGGCTGCAGACCTGATTCTGGTCATGAGCGATGGCCATCGTCGCGCCATCAACCAGATGGCGCCGCAGGTCAGTGGCAAGACGATGCTGTTCGGTCGCTGGCTGGCTGGCGGCCAGGGAGAAGAGATCCCTGATCCCTATCGTAAGAGCGAAGAGGCCTTCCGCCATGCGCACCAGAAGCTGGTGGAAGCGGCTGCGCTATGGGTCAAGAAACTGATGTAATCAATATTCTGTTTTTAAAAATATTTTATGGATTTTCCCCGCCGAGCATCGCGTGGAGCAGCTGGGCTGGTGTCGCTCCGCCAGTGGTCTGGATCGCAGGCTGCTGCAGGATAGCCCAGTGGTGCAGGCCGATCTTGACGTGCAGCGCCAACGGGTCAGCGCGCTGCAAGCCGAGCAGGCGACCGGTCAGCCGGAGGCGGCATTCGCCGGCAAGGTGAACTCACTCAATCCTGCCTTGAGAGAAGGGGGCTGGGTCGGTGAGGGGGAGTGGGTGATGACGTTGTGCAATCCCTGGCAGCTAACCCTGACGACCTGGGTGGAAGAGGAATAGGTGCTGCGTGTCGATGAAGGTGCCACTGCCTGGTTCTATCCGCTGGCGCCGGTAGGCAAGCCGCTGGAAATGCGCGTGGTCAGCGTCGAACCTCAGGCAGTGGCAGTGCTTGAGCAGCCGGAAATGGCCGCGCCCTACGGAGGGGAGTTGAAGGTTCGCGAGGGCGAGGAAGGGCAGCTGGAACTGATGCGCAGCCTCTATCGGGTCACGCTTGAGCCAGTGGACTTCTCACAGGCGCTGACACTCTCGATGCCTGACCGGCGCGGCATGGTCAACGTCGAGACTGAGCCGCGCAGCCTGTTGAGCCGAACCTGGCGTGAAGTGGTGGGGGTCTGGCGTCGCGAAATCGGTTTCTGATACCGCTATCTTTTCTACATACTGCATTATGGAATTGAGCGCAGAAGCCCAGCCTTCGAGTGGCGTTTGCCGCTCAGAAGCTGGGCTTCTCTGGTCTGGCTCTGGAGAGCGGACTTGTGGAGGCAGGGCTTTTGAGGACAGGGCTTATGGAGAGCGCTGTTAGAAAGAGGGCTTTGTGTGGTATTGAGGAGATACCGCGCTCTACTCTATGGCGCGCTCCACCTTGAATCGTCAAGACCCTGATTTAGCCGCTTTAGGAGCAATAGGCTGCGCCACTCGAGCGTCATTGACCCGTGAGATCGGGCTGGAGTCCGTGCCGCCGGTATGTCCTTTGCCGTGGCCGTCATCGGTATTGGAGTAGATGGCGATTGTCTCGAGTGGCTCTGGCATGCCCAGCGCATAGCCCTGCACATAGTCGGCACCGATGGTGGCGACGGAGGCGAGCACTTGCGCACTCCCCACGAATTCCGCCACGGTCTTCATGCCCATCTCACGCGCGACCTCGGCAATGGCGCGGGCGATGGAGTAGGAGACGCGGTTGGTGTCCATGTCGCGAATGAAGGCGCCATCGATCTTCAGGAAGTCGACGGGCAGGTTTTTCAGGTAGCCGAAGGACGACACGCCACTCCCGAAGTCATCCAGCGCGAAGGAGCAGCCGAGTGCGCCGAGTGCCTCGAAGAAGGCGCGAGCGTCGCCCAGCCGCGTGATGGCGACGGACTCGGTGATCTCGAAACACAGCTTGTCACCCGGGATGCCGCTGTCGCGGACCATGGTGACCAGCAGGTCACGGAAGCTCGGGCTGCTGATGGAGTGCCCAGAGAGATTGAGAGACACCATGGTCAGTCGCTGGGCATGCGCAGGGTGCGCTGCCAGCCAGCTCAGATATTGGCGAATGACATGTTCATCGATGGCGGCTGACAGGCCATAACGCTCCGCCGCAGGCAGGAAGGCGCCCGGCGCAATGATGGTGCCGTCCCGGCCTTTCAAGCGCACCAGCACTTCGTAGTGTAGTTCGCAGTTCAGCTCGCAGTGCGGGTCGTTGCCAAGCTCTGAGTTGTCAGCTTGTGCAGTGGCGAGAGTGCTGACAATCGGCTGTTGGTAAAGCACCAGGCGCTGTTCTTCGATGGCCGCGGTGATTTCTGTCAGCCAGTGCATTTCCTGCATGCGCCGAGCTACCTCGTCACCAGATTCACTGTGGCGATGAATGCGGTTACGCCCGGCATCTTTGGCTTCATAACAGGCAGCATCGGCGGCACTCAGCAGTTGGTGCGGGTCGTTGTGATTGCTGTCGATGCTCACCAGGCCAATGCTGGTACTGATGGTGAACAGCTTGTCTTCCCACATGAATCGGAAGTTGGTGACGGACTGACGCATCTCTTCGAGCAGTGCCTCGGCGGTGTCCAGCGACATGTTGGGCATCAGCAAACCGAATTCATCCCCTCCCAAGCGCGCGAGACGGTCCGGCTTGCGCAAGCCGGCGGCAATCACGTCGACCAGCTGGATCAATAGCGCATCGCCGGCCGAGTGGCCACAGGTGTCATTGACCACCTTGAACTGGTCCAGATCGATGTAGGCGAGACAATGCAGTGCGCGAGTGGCGCGTGCATCATCGCAGAGTGTCGTCAGTTCACGTTTGAAGGCGCCGCGATTGAGCAATCCCGTCAGGCTGTCGTGGTTGGCCTCGTGGGCCATGCGCTGCGACATGGTGTGATTGAGCGTATTGTCGATCAGCGCCAGCAGCGTATAGCCCTCCTGGTCTGGCGTCGCCTCAACCGCAGAAACACTGATCTCGGCATGCACCGAGTTGCCGGAGGCGTGGATGAAGCGGCATTGCTGGGTAAAGAAGTCCTTGCGCTGCTCGATCAGAGCCTGATGTTGCTGCAGGAAGCTTTCCAGGTCCTCCGGCTCGATCAGTTCGCGAATGACACTCTGGGACAAGGTGGCGGCGGTGTAGCCCAGGATGCTCTCGAGTCGTTGGTTGACGCGCAACAGCTGGCCACTGGTGCTCAGGTGCGCCATGCCGACAGCAGAGTGCTCGAAGGTGGCGCGGTAGCGTCGTTCGTTGGCCCGCAGGCGCTTCTGAGAGGCTTGTTGCTCGAATTCGGTCATGAGCTGTGAGACGTGATCCGCCACGGAGGCAAGAAACGCCCGCTCATCATCTGCCCATTCGCGCGGGGCATTGCTTTCTGTACAGCAGATGACGGCCACCACCTGACCTGCCACACGGATCGGGCTGTCGATGATGGCCTTAACGCTGCAGCGGAAGGTCCCATCAAACAGCAACTCCTGATTGGCCTTGGTCACATCGGACAACGCGAGAGCACGCCCGGCATCCAGGGCTTCGAAATAGACCCGGTTCTGGGTGCGGGTAAGGCGAGTGGGGACTGTGCTATGCGTCGCATCGTGCGGCGGGGGGATCCACGCATCATGGACATGGGCAAGCGACAGGCAGTCGCGGTCTTCATTCATGTACCAGAAGCTGACCTTGCGTATCTGCAGGCCCTTGGCGATTTGCTCACATAGCCACGGCAGCAGGCCATCCAGTTGCGTGCTGTCATCGTGGCGGGTGTTGCCGAGCTCGATCAAGGCCGCCTGTTGGCGTTCATAGCGGCGCAGCTTGTCAGCCTGGGCCTCCTTGGCCAGATGCTGCTGATGGATGTCCAGTAATGAGCCAATGAAGCGGTAGGGCTCGCCGTCTCTGACCTCGAATTGAGCGCGTAGCTCAAACCAGCGATGGTCTCCCTGCTGAGTGCGAATCAGCAGCTCGCAATTGAAAGGCGTTCCGCTCAGTCGCTTGGCGTTGACCAAGGCCTTGAAGTCGTCACGCATGTCGGGTGCGACTCTCTCATGCAATGCTTCGAGCCCGGTGTCGAGTGTTCCGGCTTCATACCCCAATTGGTTTTCCAGGCGGGTAGAGATGGTCAGTCTCTCGTTGCCTGTTTTCCATTCGATGATGCCATCGGAGATGCTGCGCAATATCCAGCTGGCGCGCGACTGACTGTCTGCGAACTCTGCATTGAGGTAGCTTTGATTGACTTGGCGTTTCAGCGCCTCGGTCGCCAGGGTCGCGAGCTTGTCCAACCGGATGAGGACTTCCGGGCTGGGCAACTGTTGACGCGGTGCAGTGTCCGCCAGGCTCATGCAGCCGATTATCTCGCCATTGTCTGCCTTGAGGGGCAAGCCGATGTAATAACGAATGCCGTCGGCAAGGACCGAACTGCAACCGGCGAATTCGGGTTGTCGACGGGCGTCACACGTGATGAGAGGACTGGCTTGCAGTACCGCCACGCCACACAGCGCATTGCTAATAAGGACGGACTCATGCGCGTTGTCATTCAGACTCAACCAGCGCTTGAGCTGCTCGCCGTCACGCAGGTTGATCATCCCCATAGGAGCGCCAGCAAGGTCCGCAGCCAGCTCAAGAATCATCAGGGCCTGATGATCCTCTTCATGCCGCAATGTCTTGATCCAATTGGGAATAACGGAAGTATCAAGCCCGAGAGAGTCTGGCATCGTGTCGCAGCCTTCCCTGTCTGTAACGGTGTAGGAGGGGTCGAAATCGCAGACTACCACAGTAGAGCGTTGCCAAACCGTTGTTGGCGTCTTGAACATTGAGGGCAGTAAGGACGCCAGGGCAGAGAGGGGAGGTCGTCAAGGATGGCTGTGACATAATTGTCAGTATGGCAGCCTGACGGGCTGACACGGTCAAGAGGAGTATGAAAGGAAATGGCGTTGATCAAGGGGTTCTGCATCCTTCTGCTTTGCCAGTTTCTCGGCGAGGTGACGGGGCGTGCGTTGTTGTTGCCGGTGCCAGGGCCAGTACTGGGAATGCTTTTCCTGCTGCTGGGGTTGATGTTGCGAGGGCGGCTGCGCAAACGGTTGTTGCCTGCCCCGGACAGAGAAGGGGAAGGAGTGCTGCGCGTTGACGAGAGTGCGGATCGAGACTTCGGTCAACGTCAGCTGGCCCGTGCGCTACTGCGGGAACGCGTGCCGGCCAGTCTCAGGCTTGCCAGCAATGGCCTGCTCTCGCATCTGTCGCTGCTGTTCGTGCCTGCGGGCGTTGGCGTCATGGTCCATTTCGAGCTCATCGCACGCGATCTCACCGCCATCGCCATCACGCTGGTCGCGTCGATCGCGGTCACCCAGTTCGTCACGGCCTGGCTGTTGCAGCGTCTGATCGATCGAGGCTCTGCTACGCCGAGCGGCCCAGGGGGCAAGTCACCCAACGGTGATGAGGTGTCCTCATGAATCTGGCCCCGCTTGACGCCCTGTGGGTGTACCTGAGCGCTTCTCCGTTATTGCATCTGCTGCTGACGCTGGTGGCCTTTCTGCTGGCGACGGCGATCAATCGTCTGGCACGGGGCGCATCGCTGGCGCACCCGGTACTGGTCTCCATCGCGCTGATCATCGGGTTTCTGTGGCTGACAGACACCGACTATCCCACCTACTTTGAAGGGGCCCAGTTCATCCACTTCCTGCTCGGGCCGGCCACCGTCGCGTTGGCGGTACCGTTGTTTGACCATCTCGATCGGGTCAAGCAGATGCTGTGGCCACTGCTGACGGCCTGTTGCGTCGGCATCGTCACTGCCGTGACCACTACTCTGGGGCTGTCACTGTC
Organism: Cobetia amphilecti; assembly: GCF_020217465.1. Taxonomy (GTDB): domain Bacteria; phylum Pseudomonadota; class Gammaproteobacteria; order Pseudomonadales; family Halomonadaceae; genus Cobetia; species Cobetia amphilecti. The sequence goes on along the minus strand of NZ_CP084115.1, from coordinate 2,313,494 downwards.
GCTGGGAGCACACACCCAGGTGGCCTTGAGCCTGGCGCCCAAATCCGTCACATCACCGATCGCGATGGGGATCGCCGAAAAATTGGGCGGTATCCCCTCGCTGACGGCAGGGCTGGTGCTGCTGACCGGCACCCTCGGCTGTGTGGTAGGCCCCGTTGTCATGCGACTGGCAGGGGCGCGAGACGATACCGTCAAGGGCTTCACCATGGGCTTGTCGGCGCATGGCATCGGTACTGCGTTCTGCTTCTCGTCGGTGAGCACTCTGGCGGGTGCCTTCGCTGGCATGTCGATGGGGCTGACCGGTCTGCTGACCGCCTTCATCGTGCCGCCTATCGTCAGGCTGTTCGGCTTCTGAGCATCAGGGGTATTGGTGGAGAGTCGAGCTGGAGGCGAGCAAGAAGCAGGAAGGCCAGCGTTATCGTGGCATCGTCTTGTGAGAGCTTAAGTTTGCGTTAAGCGCAGCCATTCATGCTGGTGATCACTCCATGGTTAAGCTCAGCGCTTGCGTGTTGGCCATGGGAATCGTCAGCACGTCTTGTGGAAATGTCACCTCGTTGCCACATGTCTGTCAGTGAGCTGATCGATCATGCTCCTATGCAGGTCCACAAGGCGTGTCATCCACTCGCGCCTCTGTGTCTGGCAATGCCTCGACCCAAGGAAAGCCCTCATGTTCATTTCTCTTGCACGCACAGTTCTTGAACGCACTGGTCTTGCCCACACCGCTGCAAAGCTCAAGCCCGCTAGCCTAGCCGGGCATCGTGTCCTGGTCGAGGCGCCGATGGCCTCCAGTTGTCGAGAACTCTGTTGGCAGCTGGCGGCGGCAGGGGCTGCATTGATTCTGGTCGAGCGAGAGGGGGATGACCTTGCCTTGCTGTGCAGGTTGTTGCCCACCCCGAGTGGCCAGCAACACCGCCGCCTGTCACTGACGCACGCAGATGTGAGGGGTGACGCGCTATGCACGCAACTGCACAACATCCCGGCTTCGGAGCGCCCCGATACCTTGCTAAGCCTGCCGGGCGATGGCCGCTGGCATCTGGAGAGTGGCCGCGCCTGGCATGTGCTCGAGCGTGGGGGGTGGCCGGCCGAGGTGCGCGCCAAGGTACTGGAGTGTCTTGAGCTTCATGGCTCGGCGGATAGCCGACGCCCGCTGCTGGAGTTGATCGTGCAGGCAGACGGCGACTTTTTCGTTCCGCTGCCGACAGCGAAGCACTCACGTATCCGCTTGCATACCCCGGCGCTGATCACTGGTGAAGAGGACCCTCTTTTGATGCGCCTGGCGCGTCATCAGGGCAATCATCCTGTCAGTGTGGCGCGTCAGGCGCGCGCGCTGATCTTCCGACTGCGTCTGGCGCGAGCCGGGCACCCGCTCGCGTATGGCTGGTTGATGGCGGGTGAGGCGTTGCGGCGTGTCATCGGAGGACCGCGCCGCATGCTGGAGCGTGGCGCGCTCGGGCTGCGTGAGCAGAGGATGCTGCTGACGGCGCGTCTGGCCAGGTGGCGCCATGCTCGACACCCGGGGCGTCGTGCACGCAGCGGTGTGTGATGGCTGGCTGATCCATCGACACAGGCGATGTGCTATCCCGAGGTTTGCTTCCAACGTCCGTCACCTTTCGGTGGCGGACGTCTTGTCTCATGTCCTGATATGACATGGCAGAATCAGAACGATTTCAAGGAGTCCAGATGCGAGTTCTGCTCGTCGAAGATGATCCGTTGTTGGGGGAGGGGGTCAACCATACCCTGCGCCGCGAAGGCATGAGCACTGAATGGTTGAAGGAGGGCGCCAACGTTGCCGCCACGCTCAAGCATTCGCCCTTTGATGTGCTGGTGCTGGACCTTGGCCTGCCGGATCTCGACGGTCTGCAGGTCTTGAGTCACCTGCGCCGTCAGGGCCAGACGTTACCGGTATTGATCCTGACGGCACGTGATGACATCAGCGACCGGGTACGTGGTCTGGACGGCGGCGCGGACGACTATCTGGTCAAGCCGTTCGACATTGCCGAGCTGGTGGCGCGTCTGCGTGCGTTGGTCAGGCGCCATGCCGGGCAGGCCAGCGGTTGCCTGCAGCTGGGGCCGTTGCGCATTGATCAAGCTGGCCGCACTGTCACGCTCTCCGGTAGTGAGGTCGCGCTGGGACGGCGCGAGTTTGATCTGCTGGAGTTCCTGCTGCTGCACCCCAGCCGTGTCTTCAGCCGAGATCAGCTCGTCGAGCAGCTCTATGGCTGGGATGGCGATGTCGAGAGCAATGTCATCGAGGTACATGTGCACCATCTGCGCCGCAAGTTCGGCACCGGGGTGGTCAAGACCGTGCGCGGCGTGGGCTATCGGCTGGGGGAACTCACGTGAAATCCATCCGCAGTTTCCTGCGGCGCAACCTGATTGGTGGCGTCGTGATCGTGCTGGGGACGGCCGCTGCCTGGAGCTACTTCGACTCCCGCGAGCAGATTGATGAGCTGTTCGACGCTGAGCTGGCCCAGAATGCACGCATGCTGGGGCGGCTCTATCAGTCTCAATTGGCGTCGTTGACACCGGCCGCGCGTCAGGAAAAGTTGCAGCAGATGACATCGGGCCAGTTCAGCCTGCGTCCACCCTCCTTGAGCTTTGCCGATGGTCACGAGAAATCCCCGCTGGGGCATGTCTATGAAGACAAACTGATCTTCCAGATGTGGGATGCGCTGGGCCAGCCGTTGCTTGGCCTCTCTTCACCCTCTGTGGCGCTGGATTACCTGCCGGTGCCTGGCTATGGCATGCAGCATGACAATCATCATGACTGGTTCACCTTCACGCTGTATTTCCCCGAGAGTGGCATCTGGGTCACGGCGGCCCAGCGTGAAGATGTGCGCGATGAACTGACCGGCCAGATTGCGTTGCACAACGTGCTGGCGCTGGTGGTCGGGTTGCTCGTGATCGCCTTGCTGATCGGTGTGGCGGTCTCGCGGGGTTTTCGTCCCGTATTGCGCATCAGTCATCAGATCACGGCCCGTCAACCCGGGTACCTCGAGCCGCTGGATGCCAGCGAGGCACCTGACGAGATACGCGGCATGGTGGATGCCCTCAATGGGCTGCTGGTGCGCCTGGCGGACACCCTTGACAAGGAGCGGCGCTTCACGGCCAATGCGGCCCATGAATTGCGGACTCCCCTAGCGGGCATCAAGGTGCATGCCCAGAATCTGGAGGCCGATGCCAGGGATGAGGCCTCGCGGCGCTCGGCACGCATGATCGTGGATGGCGTCAATCGCATGACACGGGTAGTGGAGCAGCTGTTGACCCTGTCACGACTGGAAAGCGGGGCAGAGGCACCGCGTCGCTCCGTCGATCTCGCCCAGCTGACCAATGAGCTGGCGCGGGATCTGGGCCCCATGGCACGCCAGCGAGGCATCAAGCTGCATATCGAGGTTGAACCTGGCGCGCAGCTGGTCAGTCATGAGAACGGCCTCTACGTGCTGCTGCGCAATCTGCTCGATAATGCGCTGCGCTATACGCCAGAAGGCGGAGAGGTGCGCCTGGATATCCGCCGCGACGATGCTGGATGGCGCATGGAAGTGGCCGATACGGGCCCCGGAATCCCGCTGCGTGAACGCGAGCGCGTCTTTGAACGCTTCGTGCGTCTGGCCGGCCAGAAGACTCAAGGTTCCGGGCTGGGCCTATCCATCGTGCGCGAGCTCGCCGAACGTCTAGGCGCAGCGCTGGCGCTGAAGGAGAGCCCCTTGGGAACGCCCCAGGCCCCGGGGCTGCTGGTGCAGGTTCGCTTCCTGTCATAGCAGGTTCGCTTCTCGTCGTGAATAGCGCCTGTCGGCCGGGTTGCGTCAGCGGAGGTCAATGATTGCGTCGAATGCATCATGCGGCTGTGATGCTGGCTGGCGCTCGATAATGCCAGCGCGGAGTGCAACTCGGCGATGGTCGGGTGGTAAAGACGGCTAGATTAGCGCTATCTTCATTATATGTTGCAGAGCAGCATGACATTACCCTCTGTCAGGAGATTCGCATGAGTGAACAACAATCTTCCCCTGCCCGTGTTGCACTGGTGACCGGTACCGCCAGCGGTATCGGCGCCGCCATCATGCAAGCGATGTGCGATGCCGGGCATCAGGTGCTGGCGGTCGATTTCAGTGATGAGGGGGCAGAGGTCGCCGACAAGGCAGGGGCTGCCTTCTTCAAGGCCGACCTGACGGATGCTGAGCAGTGTCGCGCGGCGGTAGAAGAAGCCGTGTCCCGTTTCGGGCGCCTCGATATCCTGGTTAACAATGCCGGCATCCAGCATGTCGAGCGTATCAAGGACTTCCCCGAAGCCAAGTGGAATCAGATCATCGCCTTGATGCTGAGTGCGCCATTCACGCTGATCCAGGCGGCCTGGCCGTACATGGAGAAGAATGGGTACGGGCGCATCGTCAATATGGCGTCCATTCACGCCCATGTCGCGTCCCCGGGCAAGGCGGCCTACGTCAGTGCCAAGCATGGTTTGATGGGGCTGACCAGAACTGCTGCGCTAGAGGGTGGGGAAAGTGGCATCACCGCCAATGCCATCTGCCCGGCCTATGTACGCACGCCGCTGGTCGACAAGCAGATCGCCGAACAGGCCAAGCTCAATGACATGCCAGAAGATGAAGTGATCGAGAAGGTCATGCTCAAGGGAGCGGCGATCAAGCAAATGATTGACCCCTCCGAAGTGGCGGATATGGCGGTATGGCTGGCCTCCGACAAGGCAGGTTCAGTGACCGGCTCCAGCTTCAACATGGACTTGGGGTGGACGGCGCAATAACGGCTTATCATTGAGATCCGACGCATTACAGTCACTGCAGTGACTCGAAGCCCTCACCATCGAATCGCGTTTGCGAGCGAGGATGGTGAGGGCTCTTGCTTGGTCGTCTGCAAATTGTCGCCTGGGTGCAGGCCAGGGCAGCGGCGCTATCTCAGCGCTTGACCGGGCGCTTCTGCAGCTTGCGTTGCAGGGTGCGACGGTGCATTCCCAGGGCGCGGGCTGTGGAGGAAATGTTGCCATCGTGCTCGTTGAGCACCTTCTGGATGTGCTCCCAGGTCAGGCGGTTGACCGACGGCGGGTTGTCGGAAATCTCGGCGGCCGGGTCACCGCCTTCGCGGTTGAATGCGTTGAGAATCTCGTCGGCATCGGCGGGCTTGCACAGGTAGTTGACCGCGCCGAGCTTGATGGCTTCCACCGCGGTGGCGATGCTGGAATAACCGGTCAGCACCACGATACGCGTGTCAGGCAGCAGAGCGATCAGCTCGGGCAGCAGCTTGAGGCCAGAGCTCTGCTCCAGCTTCAGGTCGAGCGTGATCAGCTCCGGGCGGTGGCTGCGCGCCACGCTGAGTGCCTGGGCCTCATCGCGGGCCACTTCCACTTCATAGCCGCGACGCGTCATGGCGCGCGCGGTGACCTGGCAGAAGAATTCATCATCGTCGATGATCAGCAGTCGGGTTGCATCGCTCATCAGGGTTCTCGCTTGGGCGGTCTTTGCCGCCATCATGTCAGATGAAGGGGGAGGCGCACTTCCGTCAAGGTGCCGCCATCTTCGTGGTTGTACAGACTGACGCCGCCACCGAACCGATTGATGGTGGCATGCGTGAGGAACAGGCCGATGCCCATGCCCTTGGATTTGGTGGAGATGAAGGTCTCACCCAGTTGATCCGCCACCGCCATGGGCACACCTTCGCCATGATCGCGGATGTCGATCAGCACTTCCTGATCGCGTTGCTCCAGGGTGATCTCGATATCATCCGGGCAGGCGTCGGCGGCATTGTTGAGCAGGTTCATCAGCGCCTGCTCAAGCGTGGTGTCCACCAGCATGGAGGCCTGTTCAGCGCCGGGCGTCACCTCGACGCTATGCTGCACGTCCGGGCGCACTACCAGCCAGCGCTGCACGATTTCTTCCAGCCACTGGGCAGCATTGATGGGTTGAGGCTGCTCCATGCGGCGGCGGTCGGCCGCGGCCACCATCGCCTGCAGGCGTTGCTTGCAGGTGTCGACCTGGCTGCGCAGCAGGGCAAGATCATCCTCTAGCTGAGGGTTGTTCCTGTCCTTGGCATCCTCGCGCATCTCGCTCAACAGCACCGCCATGGTGGAGAGCGGGGTGCCCAGCTCATGCGCGGTGCCGGCGGCCTGGCTGGCCACTGCCAATACCTGCTCGCTACGCAGGGCGGCCTCACGCGTGGTGGACAGCGCCTGCTCCCGGGTGCGCAGCGCATGGGCCATCTTGTAGATGAAGTAGGTCACCAGAGACGCCGACAGGCCGAAGTTCAGCCACATGCCGATGACATGTAGGCTGATGCGTCCGCCCAGCTCATAGGTCGCCAGCTGCGGCACCGGCTCGTAGAACACCATCAGGAAGCTGTAACAGCCCATGCCGACTGCAGCAATCACCCAAGCATAGCGCCACGGGAGCGTTGCGGCCGCCATGGTCACCGGCACCAGATAATAGGGCACGAAGGGGTTGGTGGAGCCACCGGTATGGAAGAACAGCATCGTCAGGCCGGCGATATCCACCAGCAGGTGAATCAGGTTCTCGGTGTCGGTGACAGGGTGAGATTGCCCGAGGCGCCACCAGGTCGCGACATTGACCAGCCCCATCGCGATGATGATCGAGATGACGGGCAGCACGTTGAGCTGAAAGCCGATGATCTCGATCCCGAAGATGATCAGGATGAGAAAGCCGGTCCAGGTGATGCCGCGCGCAATGGTCAGACGAATGAGATTGCGGTGCGGCGTGGACAGTGGTGGCGGTAGCGGCTGATTCATGACAACTCCTGCGAGGAATGCGGCCATGATAGTGAATAAGGCGCATAAAGTGCAGCCCTGACGGACAGTTAGCGTCAAGGCGCCAAGGGATCCCCTGGGTCGCCTCCTCTGCGTCGTGACCGCTTGGTGGCGCTCTCTTCGGGATTCAATGGTTGTCAGCCTCGCTCGAAGGAGCCACTCGGCCAGGGCGTCACGCGTGTCGGTGTGATGTCGGTCAGGTGGGCCTTCCAACCCTCGACATGCGTGATTGGCTGGCGCGGATAGTGAGCCGTTGTTCTGTCGCGTCCGGCGCTGCTTGACCAGGCGAGCCAGGGCGCATGGCACTGCATGCCGGCGGGCAGTGCCGCAAGTTCAGGTATCCAGCGGCTGACGTAATGGCCGAGAGGGTCATGCTGGCGTGCCTGCTTCATCATGTTGAAGTGGCGATCCCCGCGTGGGTCACGTCCGATACCCGCCAGATAGCGCCAATTGCCCCAGTTGGAGGCGACGTCGTGATCCAGTAGCTGATGTTCGAACCAGGCCGCTCCCTGGCGCCAGTCCACGCCAAGGTCCTTGACCAGAAAGCTCGCCACGTTCTGGCGCATGCGGTTGCTCAGCCAGCCGGTAGCCGCCAGTTCGCGCATGCCGGCATCGACCCATGGCACCCCGGTCATTCCGGCCTGCCAGCGTTCAAGCGCTTGTGACCCCGGCTCATGGCCGCGCGGTTGAGCCCCGTCGTGGCTTGGGGACTCGCTCGTGAAGGTATGTCTGCCTAGCCGCCGTGCATCCCAGTGGAAATATTCGCGCCATAGCAGCTCGATGCGGATCCAGTCGCTGTCCTTGAAGGCAGCCTGCGGATGCGCGCAGTGCTCGGGGAGTGTGGTCTGAAAGCGGTGCAGTGCATCCAGTATCCGCCGCGGCGACAGACAGCCCAGTGCCAGCCACACGGAGAAGCGGGTCGAGAAATCCGCGCCGCTGAGGCGATTGCGGGTGGTCTTGTAGTGGCCGGCGGAGGCCGGGCTCAGATAATCCTGCAGGCGTTGCAAGCCGGCGGGCTCTCCGGGAGTAAAGGTGTATTCGCCGCGGGTATCGGCCTGCCAGTGGCGAGCCTCCAACAGATACCTGGCCGCGCCCTGAAAGCCACGAGGGGCGGCCTCCGGCCAGCCGGGGAGCCGGGAGGGGGCTTTTAACGGGGCAGGCATGTCGGGAAGGCTCGGGCGGGCCTTCTCCAGCTTGCGCCGAAAGGCACTGAAGCTCTCGGGGAGCGCGGTAAGCGGTTCCGGCAGCTCGTCTTCGTCCAGCAGCAAACCACTGTTCAATCGCCGCAGGCGACACTGGCTTGCCACCGCGCGTTGCTGTCGGTGTTCCACCACGCCCGTAGCGCGGCATGTGATGACGCCTCGGCAGTCATATTGCCTTGCTAGCTGCCCAATCAGTTGTGCCGCATCGCCGTGGAGGATCAGCAGGTCACTGCCCAGCGCCTGAAGTCGTGTGCGCAGCGATTCCAGACTCCCGAGCAGGGCATGTTGCCGTCCCGTGCTAAGCGGCTGCAGGCGTGGTTCCCCAGGGCTGACGCTGCCGAAGGGCTGAAAGGTCGTTTCCGCCAGAACATGCACGACCAGCAGGTGCGAGGCTCGCTCCTCGAGTGCGGCTTGCCATACCGGGTTGTCATCGAGGCGCAGATCCTCGTTCAACCATACCAGCCAGGGGTCAGTGGACGTCATCGCGCGTCTCCCGTGCCAGCTGGCGTGCGTTGCGACGACAGCGCTGACTGCAATGGCGTACGTCATCCCAACAATCCTGCCACTTCTTGCGCCATGTGAAGGGGCGCTGGCAGGTCTGACACAGCTTGCTGGGCAGGTGCGGTTTGCGATGCATGCTGGCAAGGCTCCTTAAAAACAGTACACAACCTATACCATAATTATACATCACGCGAAATGGCGGCCAGGAAACCCCCTGTCGTTCTGTGAATGAGCGTCTTGCATGCCTGGCTCAATCGCTGCCCGGCAGTTGATCCAGTTGTCGCTCCAGGGTCTGCATGGTGAGTAGCAGATCACGGTATTGGCGTGCATTGACCGCACCGAGCAGCTCATCCTCGAAACGCCGCGCTTCGGGAATCAGCTCGGCTAGCATGGCCTCACCCTCGGCGGTGAGAACCAGCAGCTGCGCACGCTGGTCCTGCTCGCTCGGACGACGCAGGATAAGTTCACGGTTCTCCAGTGATTTGACGGCGCGCGAGACGCGTACCTTGTCCATGTGGGTGCGCAGACTGATTTCCCGAGCGGTCATCGGTACGCCACGGCTCAACCAGGCCAGCAGACGCCACTCGGCGACATTGATGGCGAAGCGCTCGCCATAGCGGGCGAACATCGCCTCACTGGTACGCTCGGCCAGTCGGTTGAGGCGATAGGGCAAAAACTGGTCAAGATCCAGCTCGCAGCGGGGCGTGTCCTGGGAGGCATCCCCATCAAGGGCATCGCGCGCTTCGGGAGTGTCATCAGTGCGTTGCATCGAGAGTTACCTGTCTCGGTGAGAGGGCTGACTTGCGTTGTCGCATCAGAGCATTGCGGCCAGATCAGGTTGCCAATGTTACCACTTTCGATGTTGGGCAAGACAAAAGTCGGCCACTTTGGCGATTGTCAAGGTATGGATCTGGCTATATGGTTTCATATGTTACTATTTGGGGCGGTGGCGGCATGTCGTGCCATAGATGCCCCGGGTCATCAGGAGCCGCGAGCCCACAAGGAGATGAATCGTCATGCGCGAGCGCAATGCTGAGTGTCGTTATCACGCCGGTTTTCGCAATCATGTCTCCAGCGAGGCGTTGCCTGGTGCCTTGCCGCAGGGCCAGAACTCCCCCCAGCGTTGCCCCTACGGCCTTTACGCGGAGCAGTTGAGCGGCTCGGCCTTCACCGCGCCGCGTAGCCACAACCTGCGCAGCTGGCTTTACCGCATTCGGCCCTCGGTGGTGCAGGGCACCTATCAGCCCATGGAGATGCCGCAGGTCGCCACCGCACCGCTGGCCGAGGGAATGCCGGATCCCAACCCGATGCGCTGGGACCCCATCGCGTTCTGCGCTGGCGATTTTCTGGAAGGTCTGATCACGTTGGCGGTCAATGGGGATGCCCAGGCGCAGCAGGGTTGTGCCACGCATCTCTACGCCTTCACTCGCGGCATGCAGCAGCGCTTTTTCTACAATGCTGACGGCGAATTGCTGATCGTGCCGCAGCAGGGTGCCATCGAGGTTCGCAGCGAGCTGGGCCTGCTGGAAGTCGCCAGCGGCGAGATCGTCGTGATCCCGCGTGGTATCAAGTTCCAGCTCAATCCGCTGGCGGGGCACGCGGAAGGCTGTCGTGGTTATGTGGCCGAGAACTACGGCGCGCCTCTCGAGCTGCCCTCGCTGGGGCCCATCGGTAGCAATGGACTGGCCAATCCACGTGACTTCCTCGCGCCATCGGCACGTTTCGAGGACGAAGCCGGTGACTTCACGCTGGTGGCAAAGTTCGGCGGGCGTTTCTGGCGCGCGAGTCTGGATCATTCACCGCTGGATGTCGTGGCCTGGCACGGCAATTACGCGCCCTACAAATATGATCTGGCGACCTTCAATACGATCAATACGGTCAGCTTCGATCATCCTGATCCCTCTATCTTCACCGTGCTGACCTCACCGTCGGACACTGCCGGGGTCGCCAATCTCGACTTCGTGATCTTTCCGCCACGCTGGATGGTCGCCGAGAACACCTTCCGGCCGCCGTACTTCCATCGCAACCTGATGAGCGAGTTGATGGGGCTTATCCATGGTGAGTACGACGCCAAACGCGAAGGCTTCCGTCCTGGAGGCGCGAGTCTGCACAACGCCATGACCCCGCATGGCCCTGACGCTGCCACCTTCGAGGCCGCCAGTCGGGCGGAACTTGCCCCCCGCTATCAGGGAAATACGCTCGCCTTCATGTTCGAGAGTCGCTATCTGTTCCAGCCCACCCCGCAGGCCCTGTCGTCGAGCGCTCGTCAGCGCGACTATGGCTCGGTCTGGCAGGGACTCGCGTCTCACTTCACGTCCCACACCACTCCTCAATCCACCTCTTGATTCACTCCTCAATCCACCCTGCATCAGCGATGACCTTTGACTTTTCATCGTCATCCGACCCCAGGCAATTCCTGCATTCTTGCTCACGTTGCTCTTCAAGGAGGCACCCATGAAATTCGCTACCTGCCAGGATGGTTCCCGCGATGGAACACTGCTGCTGGTCTCCCGTGACCTGACCCGCGCCGTCAAGGTCGCGGATGTCGCCACGACGCTGCAGGCGCTGCTGGAAGACTGGACGTCGCTGGCGCCCAGGCTCGAGCAACGCTACGTGGCGCTAAATGATGGCACGCTGGCGGACGCTTTTGCGCTGGAAAGTCAGGCGCTGCATTCCCCGCTGCCGCGCAGTTACCAGTGGGCAGACGGCTCGGCGTATCTGAATCATGTGCAGCTGGTGCGTCAGGCGCGTGGCGCCGAGATGCCCGAGACCTTCTGGCACGACCCACTGATGTATCAGGGCGGCAGCGACAGCTTCCTGGCCCCCAGCGCCGATATCGTATGTGTCAGTGAGGAGCATGGCATCGATTTCGAAGGCGAGATCGCCGTCATCACCGATGATGTGCCGATGCATGTCAGTCCGGAGCAGGCCGAGGACCATATTCGCCTGTTGATGCTGGTCAATGACGTCAGTCTGCGTGGACTGATCCCCGGCGAGCTGGCCAAGGGCTTCGGCTTCTTCCAGTCCAAGCCGTCGTCAAGCTTCTCGCCCATCGCCGTGACGCCGGACGAGCTGGGGGAGGCCTGGCAGCAGGGGCGCGTGCATCTGCCGCTGAGCGTGCATCTCAATGGTGAGAAGTTCGGTGAGCCAGAGTCCGGGCCAGACATGATCTTCAGCTTCCCGCAGCTGGTGGCGCATGCCGCGAAGACCCGCCCACTGGGCGCCGGCGCGATCATCGGTTCAGGCACCGTGTCCAATCCCGGCAAGGATGGCGGCCCCGGCAAGCCGATCAGTGAAGGGGGTGTGGGCTACAGCTGTCTGGCAGAAGTGCGCATGGTCGAGAAGATCCTGTTCGATGAGATTCGCACTCCCTTCATGCGTTTCGGTGATCGCATCCGCATCGAGATGTTCGATCGCGATGGCCAGAGCATCTTCGGCGCCATTGATCAGCAGGTGACGCAGTTGGACGCCTGAGGGCGGCCTCGTCAGGCAGAGCTTCTCAGAGACACGTCTCGGGAAGACGTCGTGCGCCGGTAAGCCTCAAGCCAACTGGGCGCGAGACAGTGCGAAGGGGCGGCCGGCATCCAACTGCGTCACAGGGGAATGCAGCATGAGTTCAATGAGTCTGTATGGCTATTACCGTTCATCTACCAGCTATCGGGTAAGAATCGCGCTGGCGCTCAAGGGGATTGAGGTCGCTCAGGTGCCGGTCAATCTGCTCAAGGGCGAACAGCGCAGCGAGGACTATCTGGCCATCAATCCCCAGGGACTGGTGCCGACCCTGATGGTGGGAGATACCCCAACATCTGTGGCCCTGAGCCAGTCGATCGCGATCCTAGAATATCTGGAGGAGCGCTGGCCCACCCCGGCGCTGTTGCCCTCCGCGCCTGAAGCGCGTGCGAAGGTGCGCTCACTGTGTCAGTTCATGGCTTGTGAGATGCATCCGCTCAACAATCCGCGCGTGCTCAATTATCTGACCGATCGGCTTGAGGTCACCCAGCAGCAGCGCCTTGAGTGGTATCGACATTGGGTCGCCGAGGGCTTCGCGCGTCTGGAAGTGATGCTGGCGGAAAGTGCAGGGCGTTTCTGCCATGGCGATAGCCCGGGCATGGCGGATGCCTGCCTGATGCCTCAGCTCTACAATGCGCGGCGCTTCGAGTGTGAACTTATGGACTACCCAAGGATTCTGGCCATCGAGGCGGCCTGTCAGTCACTGGAAGCCTTCCGGCAGGCTCACCCCGAGCGTCAGCCAGATTGTCCGGCCCCTTGAGCCTGGTGTTATCCAGACACGAAAGCGCCCCGTCGGTACCGACGGGGCGCTTTCGTGTTGCTGGCAGTCATGGGTCAGCGACGTCGTGCTTCAACCACAGCGCTTGCTGGAGCAGCAACTGCTGGCGTGAGATTGCTCAAGCACTACCGCAGCCGTCGGCGGGGTGCAACAGCTGCTGGTGTTGGAAGCGTCCTGGTCGTCAGGTATCTGATCGTTCTCGGCCTCTCTGGCCTCGCGCAGTTCTTCACGCGCATCGCGAATCACCTGCCAGGCGGACTGCAGGAAGAGTGCGGCAATCGCCGCCCCCAGCAGCACGTCCGGCCAGCGGGAGCCTGTCCAGCCCACCAGTATCGCGGCCCCGAAGACCGAGGCATTGGCGATGATGTCATTGCGTGAGCACAGCCAGGTGGAGCGCATGTTGAGATCATCCGACTTGAAGCGCCACAGCAGGCCGAAGCAGATGAGGTTTACGACCAGTGCCAGCAGGGCGAAGACGCCCATGCCGTGGGCGGCCGGTGCCACTCCATTGAGGGCTTGGTAGCCTGCTTCGCCAAAAACGATCAGGCCTAGCGACAGCATCACGATGCCCTTGATCAGCGCACTCATTGCGCGTTCACGCACACTGCGGTGCAGGACATAGAGAGTCAGGGCGTAAACGCTGGCATCGCCGAACATGTCGAGGGAATCCCCCAGCAGCGCGGTGGAACCCAGCCACCAGGCCGCGGTGAATTCGACGAAGAACATGCTGGCATTCAGCGCCAACAGAATCTTCAGGACCTTGCCCTGTGAGGCTCTGAGCTCTGCCAGCTCGCCGGATTTACTTTCGCAACAGCTTTTCATGGGTCTTGGCCTCCTGTCGTGTTGATGACAGCATGGAGGTTATAGTCACTATAAGGTCAAGTAGGCTGATGAAACGGTTGATGCATCGACATGCAACACATGGCGAGAGGAGAAGTCATCGATGACCGCAAGAGATTTCGCACGGAGAGGGGAATCGTTCACGTCATCGCACGGCGAGGTGACGATGGGCATCGGCCAACTGGCCAAGGCGTCTGATGTCCAGGCGGTGACGATCCGCTACTACGAGAAGCAGGGGCTGTTGGCCCCGATGCGACGCGCGTCCAATGGCTATCGTGAGTATGGCAATGCACAGCTTAGGCGTCTGACCTTCATCCGCCGTTGTCGGAGGCTGGGGTTTTCGCTGGATGACATCCGCGCCTTGCTGGGCCTGGCGGACCAGCAGTCCTTGCCGTGCGATCAGATAGACGCGCGCATCGAGGCGCAGCTGATCGAGGTGCGCAAGCGTCAGCGCGACCTCGCCGTCATGGAGGAAGAGTTGCAGCGCCTGACGCACTGCTGTGCCGGCGGGGTGATGGCACAGTGCCATATCATTGAGACACTGTCTGAGGTCGAGGAGTAAGGCCTTGGCATTTTCGCGCGCGTAGGGATGATCGAAGGCGTGTAGATCACGCTCGCCTCTGTTGCCGCGCCGCGCCAGCCGCTACAATGCGCGCCATTCGTCTTGTTCTGCTATTCACCCAACAGTGCGCGCGGCGTGCCTCACGTCGGGCCGGATGCCTTTCAGCTCATGTCAGATTCCCAGATTGCCAAGGCGGCGGATGTGCGCCGTACATTCGCCATCATCTCTCACCCGGATGCCGGTAAGACCACCATCACCGAGAAGCTGCTGCTGTTCGGGAATGCCATCCAGATGGCCGGCTCGGTCAAGAGCAAGCGGGCCGATCGCCACGCGACCTCCGACTGGATGAAGATGGAGCAGGAGCGTGGTATCTCCGTGACCACCTCCGTGATGCAGTTCCCCTACAAGGACCGCATGGTCAATCTGCTGGATACCCCCGGGCACGAGGACTTCTCCGAAGATACCTACCGGACGCTGACTGCCGTCGACTCGGCGCTGATGGTCATCGATGGCGCCAAGGGTGTCGAGGACCGCACCATCAAGCTGATGGAAGTCTGCCGCCTGCGCACCACGCCGATTCTGACCTTCGTCAACAAGATGGACCGCGAGACGCGTGATCCCATCGAGGTGATGGATGAAGTCGAGACGGTACTCAACATCCAGTGCGCGCCGATGACCTGGCCGATCGGCGTCGGCAAGGGCTTCAAGGGCGTCTATCATCTGCTCAATGACGAGATCCATCTCTACAAGCAGGGCCAGGGCAACCGCATTCCCGACGACGTGCGCATCAAGGGCCTCGACAGCCCCGAAGCCATCGAAGTGCTGGGCGAGGACCTGATCGAAGAGCTGAGCATGGAGGTCGAGCTGGTGCGCGGCGCCTCTCACGAGTTCGATCTCGAGGCCTATCGTCGCGGTGAGCTGACGCCGGTCTACTTCGGTACTGCCATGGGCAACTTCGGCGTGCGCGAGATGCTCGACGGCTTCGTCGAATATGCCCCGCCCCCCCAGCCGCGCGATACCGATACCCGCGAAGTCACGGCCCACGATGAGCGCTTCACCGGTTTCGTTTTCAAGATCCAGGCCAATATGGACCCGAAGCACCGTGACCGTGTCGCCTTCCTGCGTGTCTGCTCCGGCAAGTACGAGAAGAACATGAAGATGCGCCATGTGCGCATCAACAAGGACGTCAAGATTCCCGACGCCTTGACCTTCATGGCGGCGGACCGCTCCCACGTGGAAGAAGCCTGGCCGGGCGATATCATCGGCCTGCACAACCACGGCACCATCCAGATCGGTGATACCTTCACCATCGGCGAGGACATGCGCTTCACTGGCATTCCGCACTTCGCGCCGGAACTTTTCAAGCGCGTGCGCCTTAAGGACCCGCTGAAGATGAAGGCGCTGCAGAAGGGCCTGCAGCAGCTCTCCGAAGAGGGCGCGACCCAGGTCTTCCAGCCGTTCGACAACAACGACCTGATCGTCGGTGCCGTCGGTACGCTGCAGTTTGACGTGGTCGCTCACCGCCTGAAGGAAGAGTACAAGGTCGAGTGCATCTATGAGGCGATCAACGTGCAGACCGCACGCTGGATCTACTGCGATGACACCAAGATGCTGGAAGACTTCAAACGCAAGGCCAGTGCCAACCTGGCTTACGACGGCGGCGGCTGGCTGACCTACATCGCGCCGACCCGCGTCAACCTGCAGCTGACCCAGGAACGCTGGCCGGACATCACCTTCCGTGCGACCCGTGAGCACTGAGACAGTTGCCACAGCGACGCTGCGATAGCGAGACTGTCGATCACGTCATGAAGAACGCCACCCCGAGGGGTGGCGTTTTTTGTGTCCAGATATGCGTGTAACCCTACGTTTACACAGCCAACCCATGGCGCGGCATCAGCACGGCATAATGTTTGGGTCATGTTGTCTTGCTGGCATCCGTGTGATGAAGCTTGCTGGGGCGAAGGTCGGTAGGGCGCAGACAATGACAACAACAATGGCGTGGAATGTGTCTCAGTGCGGGCCATGCATGATGCGTGGCAATTCACCGGATGGTTAGCGAGTGACAGGAGATGACAGATGTCCGGATTCATGCAGGAATTTCGTGATTTTGCCGTCAAGGGTAACGTCGTCGACATGGCCGTCGGCATCATCATCGGCGGGGCATTCACACTGATCGTCAAGAGTCTGGTGGGGGACATGCTCAACCCGCTGATGGGGCTGCTGATCGGGGGGGTAGATTTCTCGAATTTCTTCATCGTGCTCAAGGAAGGCGCTCAGGCTGCCCCCTATGCCAGCCTGGATGCCGCGAAGGAAGCGGGAGCCGTGACGCTGAATTATGGCTTGTTCATCAATGCCATCATCAGTTTTGCGCTGGTGGCGCTGGCGGTCTTCGTGTTGATCCGCCAGATCAACAAGCTCAAGAAGGAAGCCGAGGAAGCGCCCGAAGAGGTCACCGACAAGGATTGCCCGTATTGCCTTTCCAGGGTGCCGCTGGCGGCGACCCGTTGTGGTCATTGCACCTCCGAACTGGCGCCGGCAGCGCCGGTGGAGGCGGCCTAGGCCATCTGCGCCAGTCACGACCACTAACAAGCAATATCGACACTTGTCCACAAGGGACCGGTCACCAGGCCGGTCCCTTCGTTTGTCTGACACACGCTGATATAGCACGATGGCTGTACGACCATCCCTGGGAGATTCCATGCTGATCGACAGCCATTGCCATCTGGATTTCGCTGACTTCACGCCGGATCGTGAGGCGGTCATCGCGCGTGCCGAGCAGGAAGACGTCTCGGCCTTCGTGGTGCCCGCCACCACGGTGGCAAGCTTCCCGGCAGTGCTGGCGCTGGCGGGTTCATCGGCGCGTATGTTCGGTGCCCTGGGGTTGCATCCCTATTTTCTGTCCGAGCATGGCGATGACGCGCTGGCGTCGCTTCATCAGGCTCTCGACCAGCATGCTGGTAAGATCGTCGCGTTGGGAGAATGTGGCTTCGATACGCGATTGGCCGATCATGACGCCCAATGGCAGCTGTTCGAGTCCCAGCTGAGCATGGCACGCGAATTCTCCTTGCCTGTCATCGTGCACTGCGTGCGCGCCAACGACGAAGTGGCCAAGCGCCTCAAGCAGGCACGACTCACCCGTGGCGGCATCATCCATGCCTTCGCGGGCAGTCAGGTGCAGGCACAGCGCTTTCTCGAGCTTGGCTTTGTGCTGGGGCTGGGCGGCAGCGTGACCTACCCGCGTGCCAACAAGCTGCGCGGAGTGGTGGCGTCACTGCCCGACGATGGCTTCGTGCTGGAAACCGATAGCCCCGACATGCCGCTGTGCGGGTTTCAGGGCCAGCGCAATGAGCCATCGCGAGTGGCGAAGGTCGCGGACGTGGTGGCGGAGCTCCGCTCGAGCAGTCGCCACGATATCGCGTTATCCACCACGACGAATGTGCAGCGTATTCTTCAACTGAACGTCTGATCTAGACTGACCTCAAAGGCCAGGCGACAGCCTGCCGACCCGGTTCAGGAGGTCGCCTCATCATCGGTAAATCAATGTCAGATTCTTCAGCACCGCGTTCCTCCTCTCGTGTGTCGTCACATGAGTCTTCTGCTGTCTTCGCGCATGCCTTCATGCCTGCTGGCCCCCGCTATCGGATGTACCTGCTGCCGCTGCTGTTGCTGGCGGCACTGCTGGCCACCGCCTGGTTGACGGCCAGCCAGATCACCCAATCCCGTGAGGCGGATCGTGAATCCGACAGGCAGCGGCTGGCCTTGTGGATCAAGAGTGAACAGCGCCTGCTCGCAGGACAGTTGCAGGAGAACGGCTACTGGGAAGAAGCCGTGACCAGGTTTCTGCGCAAGCCCGAGCTCGACACGACCTGGCTCGAGTACATGTATGGCCCCGAGTTCGCCATCAATACCGGCATACATCTGATCTCTGCGGTGCGGGGCGATGGGCAGGTGGCAGCCTGGGTGCAGCACAACGCCGGGTCGCCGGGGGCCGACTGGCTGGGCAAGCAGCCGGTGAGCTGGCGACGTGCGCTCGCCCCCGTCATGCAGGCTGCCCGCCAGTCATCGACACAATCCCAGCTGGCCTGGTTGATCGTCGATAACCAGCCATGGCTGATCGGCATGCAGGGGCTCTACGAGGATGAGGAGGCCTTGCCACCGCGAGACGAGCAGGGGCTGTTGATTTTGGGCATGCCGCTCACGACAGACCTGCTGGACGAGCAGGCGGCCGTACTGGGCTTGAAGGGTCTGAAGGTCGTCAGCAACGCCATGCCACAGCCCATCGCGACGCAGCAGATCTGCGTGGCTTTGCCGGCATCCGGCCGTGCCGATCGCTACCACCATGCCAAGGCCTGCTGGCAGGATGAGAATCGCGTCGCTCAGCTTGTGTATGAGATGGGCGCTCCGCTGGCGGTGCTGCTGTTGATCATTGTGCTGGCGGGCATGGGCACCATTGGCATGTTGGTGCGCGACAGTCGGCGCCGCAGGGCGTGTCGGGCCTATGGCGCCTATCTCGAGCATCAAAACCAGCGCCACAACACTCTCAACCAGCAATTTCTGAGCGTCCCCTACGAAACCCACGCGCCGCAGAATGCGCGTGCGTCTCTCACCCGATACCTGCAGCGCGTGCGCGAGATGCTGGGGGCGGAGATCATCATCTATCGGCGTGAGGTGGGAAATCCCAATGCCGGCTACCTGATTCTGCAGAGTCACGATGAGCGTGAGTGGTTGAGTGAAGCATCGTTGCGGCGTGATCCTCTATTGCGCCTGCCGGTAGGGCGCGTGTGCGTGTCACCCGGTGATGGCTCGCGGCGCGATGGCGATGGGAGCGTCGAGAAGAATGCCGATGAGCCGAATGACCGCGCGCTGCTGCTGTGTCAGCGACTGGGCGCCAGTCAGCTGATGGGCTATTCGGTCTCGCCGCATCCCGGGCGCAGCGAGTTGCTGCTGGTGGCCAGTCGTGGCCATCGACTCAACGCCACCGAGATGATGCCGTTGCTGGACATGACTCTCGATACGCTGGTGGTACGAGGATTGGAGCAGGAACGCGTGCTGCTCCAGCACCAGTTGCTCGAGGAGCGCGAGACGGATCTCGATACCGGCCTGCTCAGCCGTGAAGGCATGCTGCGCCTGATCAAGGTGCGGATTGATCAGCTGGGTGAGGTCGCGCCGATGGAAGGCTTCGTGCTGATGGCGCTGCGGATTGGCGGTTTGCAGGTGCTCTATGATCATGCCGGCGCCGAGCCGGGCAATCACCAGCTGGAGCAGGTCAAGAAGCGTATCGCTCCCTTGCTGGGGAATTCGGGCGATGTGGCGCGCCTCGAGACCGACAGGCTGCTGATCATGGTCCAGCGCCGGCTGCTGGAAGCGACGCGTGGCGGTATCAGTGGCTGGCTGGACAACCTGCTGAATGCCGTGCGCGACAAGGTCACGCTCAATGATGAGGTGATCTATCTGCAGCCGAGTCTGGGCATCACGCGCTACCCCGAGGATGGCCACCAGGTGGATGCGCTGGTCTATCGCGCCGAGCGTGCCTTGCACGATACCCAGCAGTGCCAACGTGAGTGGCACTTCTTCGATGAGGAGGCGGAGCGTGAGTTGCGTCGCCTCAAGCAGCTGGAGGCCGAGTTCACCGTCGCGCTGCGTGAGAATCAGCTCAGGCTCTTCGTGCAGCCGATCGTCGATGGGCGTAGCGGCCGCTTGCAGCTGTCGGAGGCGTTGATTCGCTGGCAGCACCCCGAACATGGCTTGATGGGCTCGGCGGATTTCATGGCGATCGTCGAGTCCGCACGCCTGGATGTCGCGCTGGGGCGCTGGGTGCTCAAGGAAAGCATCGCGACCTTGATGCGCGTCCACGAAAGCGGCCATGAGTTGCATCTGAGCGTCAACGTGACCGTGCGCCACATGATGGACAAGCGCTTCCTGTCAGACCTGGAAATGTTGTTCCGGCATCCGGAGCTGTGTGAGCGCCTGACGCTTGAGCTGGTCGAGAGCCAGCTGCCGGATGACATCCAGGCACTCGCCGTGCTGTTCCAGACCATCCGGGCTCACGGCGTGGCATTGGCATTGGATGACTTCGGCACCGGCTACTCCTCGTTGTCACAGCTTCAGCGGTTGCCGTTCGACAAGCTCAAGATCGATCGACAGTTCGTGACGGCGCTGGGCTCCAGCAAGGGGCAGGCCATGATCGAAGCGATGCTGGGGCTGGCGGAGGCCTTCCATCTTGCGGTGGTGGCCGAGGGCATCGAGACGCCAGAGCAGCGAGCCGAATTGCTCGCGCATGGTTGCTCGCTGCATCAGGGCTATCTCTATGCACGACCGATGCCGGTGCAGGAGCTGATCGAGCACCTGATCGCAGGGGATGGCTGGCTGCCGGAAGGGCTGTGAGCCCCGGTAGGTGCATCAGGTCTGCAATCCGTGAAAGACGAAAGCCCCGCACGTTGGCACGTGTGGGGCTTTCTTGTGGCGGCTTTCAAGCGTTAAGTCCTTCAAGGCTAAGCCCTTCAAGACAGCCAGTCCTTCAAGCCGTACCCTTCAGCCCTTGAGCTGCTCCGGGTCGCGACGCTCGACGGCATAGGGCAGTGCGCTGCGCTCAAGCTCGGTGCCATCTTCCAATGCCAACGCTATCTCTTCATCACGCAGGCTGATCACGGCCAGCAGCTCCAGGCGTCCCTGCTCATCATGGGCTGCCTGCAACACTTCGCCAAGGGACTTGCCATCGGGAGATGTGACCTTGCTGCCCACCGCCGGCAAGTCGGCCGGCTGCATTGTCGTCAGGCGTTGCAGGCGCTTCTTGACCTGACCGCGAAAGTGGGCACGTGCCACGACTTCCTGACCGGTATAGCAGCCTTTCTTGAAGCTGATCGCGGCGAGGGCTTCCAGATTGAGCATCTGCGGCAGCCAGCTGTCAGTCTGCGCGGAAGTGACCCACTGTAGACCGGCGCGGATATCTTCCAGGCGCCAGCGGGTTTCGTCGCTGGCGGCCACATCGCGTCCGAAAAGCGCCGTCGCGAGGTCTGCCAGGGCGGCATGCGGGCCGACCAGTATCGCGCGCGGGGTATTGCCTGACGGCTGGCGAGCCAGCGCGCAGGTCTGCGGTTCTTCTTCCTCGCTCGACTGCAGGGGCGACGGGAGAACCGAGCGCATGGCCAGGTCGTGCGCGGGCAGAGCCGGTGCCGCCAGGGCGTCGGCACAGGCCGCCAGAGTCTGTTCGCCGAGAAGGCCGAGCACACTCAGCTCGCACGACACCTCCAGCGTCACCTTGTAGAAGGGCGCGAACTTGGCCAGATGGGCGCGCAGCGGTTCGGCGGTGCCAGCCGGCATCACCAGCCACAGGCGCCCTTCGCTGACGCGCAGCAGCTGAGCCATGGCCAGAATGCGCCCCTTCGGTGTGCAGAAGGTCGTCAGCGGCGCCAGCTCGCCATCGACCAGACTCAGCTGCTGTGAGGTCTGCCCCTGCAGAAAGCGTTCGCCATCCTTGCCGCAGACCTCGAGGACTTCGAAATTGCCCAGCGGGGTCAACCCATTTTCGGCCAGGGTGCGGTCAGCTACGCCAGCGAGTGGCATGGAGGCATCGTCTGGCTCACCCAGCGTCAGGCGGCCGTCCTCGCCGAGCTGGTAGCCGTGGTCTTGCATCAGGGTCTTGAAGGGATTCATTTACCACCATCCTGTTGCGAAGGAGTGAACTGCCGGTGGCGCTCTGGCAACCATGCGGCATGTCGGATGCCCGCATTGTCACGCGCCAGCTGGCGGCTGTCAGCCCCTAGTGCCTCAAGTGACAGTAAAAGAACGGGCAAATCAGGGCTCCCGTCCTGCCAGGCGTTTCTGCGGCCTGGCTTGCGAAGCGTCTGGTCCGCGCTGACTGCCAGACAACCGTGCTATTCTTGACGGCTGCAATGCGCCGCGGCGCCCCTTTTTTACTGCATGACAGGAATGACACGATGGCCAGCTTTTCTCTTACTTTGATCGGTGTCGAGAGCGTCAAGGACGTCAACAAGGTCACCACGGCGCTGATGATGATGGATGGCGTCAAGGAAGCCGAGGTCGGGCGTGGCTTTGCCGAAGTCGACGGTCAGGTGCGTTATGACGCCCTGGTCAAGGCGGTCGAGAAGGCCGGTTACAAGGTCAAGTGACCGCAGTGCACAGACGCTGGACAGGCGGCGAGCAGGCAACGTCTCATGAGCGGGATCACGGACAGATCAGCGACAGGGAGGTGACGAATGAGCATCGAGGTAATCAGCCGTCGGTCAGGCAGTTTCGTGCAGCGGGTACAGGTCGCAAGCTTTGATGAGTTGCTGGTCGATGTGCCGGCGGTGGTCGGTGGCGCCGAGAGCGCTCCGGACCCGCATGACTACTTCGACCTGTCGCTGGGGGCCTGCAAGTCGATCACCGTGCAGATGTACGCAAGGCGCAAAGGCTTGCCGCTGGCGGGGATCACCACCACGGTGGACCGGGACGACAGCGACGAGCGCCGTGGCAGCGACAGCGAATACCGCCTCACGGTCAGCATGCAGTTTCTGGCCGAGGAGGGCCATGAGCTGGACGCCGAGACGCGCGCGCGTCTGATCGAGATCTCCGAGCGTTGCCCCATCCATCGCCTGATGACCAGCACCCGGGTCTTGGTGACCAGTCGAGAAGCGCCCGCGAGCGAATGATGCCGCTGGGCAATCATCTGCCTGTCGTCAGTTGAAGACCCGACTGACTGCCACCATTGAGAGCGCATGAGCAAACCATTTCGCATCGATTCCAAGTTTCAGCCGGCCGGTGACCAACCGGCGGCCATCGAGAAGCTGATAACCGGCCTGGACGCGGGTCTGGCGCATCAGACCCTCCTGGGCGTGACCGGCTCCGGCAAGACCTTCACGGTGGCCAACATCGTGGAGCGTCTGCAGCGCCCGGCCATCGTCATGGCCCCCAACAAGACGCTGGCGGCACAGCTGTACGGCGAGTTCAAGTCGTTCTTCCCCGACAACGCCGTCGAATATTTCGTCTCCTATTACGATTACTATCAGCCCGAAGCCTACGTCGCCTCCTCGGACACCTTCATCGAGAAGGATGCCTCGATCAACGACCATATCGAGCAGATGCGCCTGTCGGCGACCAAGGCGCTGCTGGAACGCCGCGATGCGATCATCGTGGTCTCCGTCTCGGCCATCTACGGCCTGGGGGATCCGGATCAATACCTGAAGATGCGCCTGCACTTCAATCGTGGTGAGCAGATTGACCAGCGTGGCTTCCTAAGGCGTCTGGCGGAGCTGCAGTACACTCGCAACGATATGGATTTCCGGCGCGGTACGTATCGGGTGCGTGGCGACGTGATCGACATCTTCCCGGCCGACTCCGAAGAGCAGGCGGTGCGTGTCGAGCTTTTCGATGACGAGATCGATTCCATCCGGCTGTTCGATCCGCTGACCGGTGAAGTGGCCGAGTCGGTGCCGCGCATGACCATCTATCCCAAGAGTCACTACGTGACGCCGCGCGAGACCATCGTCGCTGCGGTCGATCGCATCAAGGAAGAACTCGTCGAGCGCCTCGATTACTTGCGCAAGCACGATAAGCTGGTCGAGGCCCAGCGCCTGGAGCAGCGTACCCTCTATGACATCGAGATGATGATGGAGCTGGGCTACTGCAATGGCATCGAGAACTACTCGCGCTATCTGTCGGGGCGTGATCCCGGCAATGCGCCGCCGACCTTCTTCGACTACCTGCCCAAGGATGCACTGGTCTTCATCGACGAGTCCCACGTCAGCGTGCCGCAGGTCGGCGGGATGTACCGCGGTGACCGATCGCGCAAGGAGACGTTGGTGGAGTACGGCTTCCGTCTGCCGTCGGCCCTCGACAACCGCCCGATGAAATTCGAGGAGTGGGAGAGCATCCTGCCGCAGACGGTATTCGTCTCGGCGACGCCTGGCCCCTATGAGGAAGAACATGCCGGCCAGGTGGTGGAGCAGGTGGTACGTCCCACCGGGCTGCTCGATCCGATCATCGAGGTGCGTTCGGCCTCGACCCAGGTCGATGATGTGCTCTCCGAGATCAAGGCGCGCACCCAGGTGGGCGAGCGCGTGCTGATCACCACGCTGACCAAGCGCATGTCGGAAGACCTGACCGAGTATCTGGGAGAGCATGATGTGCGGGTGCGCTATCTGCACTCCGATATCGACACCGTCGAGCGTGTCGAGATCATTCGTGACCTGCGTCTGGGCAAGTTCGATGTGCTGGTCGGCATCAACCTGCTGCGTGAGGGTCTCGATATACCGGAGGTCTCGCTGGTGGCGATTCTGGATGCCGACAAGGAAGGCTTCCTGCGCTCGGAACGCTCGCTGATCCAGACCATCGGCCGCGCGGCGCGTAATGCCAACGGCAAGGCCATTCTGTACGGGGATCGCATCACCGATTCCATGCAGCGGGCCATCGCCGAGACCGAACGCCGTCGCGAGAAGCAGATGGCCTTCAATGACGAGCACGGCATCACGCCGCGCACCATCACCAAGTCGGTGGCGGATATCATGGAAGGTGCCCAGGCACCGGGCCGCAAGAGCAGCCGTCGCAAGGGCAGCGAGCGTCAGGTGGCGGAAGAGACGCCGGACTACGCCGCGCTGGCGGCCGAAGGTCCTCAGGCGCTTGAAAAGGAGATCAGCCGTCTCGAAGATGCCATGTTTGCCGCGGCCAAGAACCTCGAGTTCGAGGAAGCCGGTCGACTGCGCGACCAGATCAACGACGTCCGCAATCGCCTGATCGCGCTGGGCTGACGCTACTCTCCATCTCCCAGCTTTCGCGTTGCCAAAGGCATTACCCTGCGCGCCCGACGATGTCACCCATCGTCGGGCGCGTGGCGTTCAGGGCTGGCGTGTGCCTGTCTGCAGGTACCCTGGTACCAGCGCGCGGCGGATATGTGTTGCGCAAGTGTCATCAGCGAGTTATCCCGTTATCTTGCCTATGCTTCGCAAATCATCACATGGCAGCTCAGTGCATGGCTCAGGGGCAACCGGTTGCTCGGGGAGGGCGGCAGCATTGCTTCTCTTACAACCTTGGGCGTAGCCGGGCAGGGGGCTGCAGTGCCTCCTGATGGTGCGAGAGGAGAGGGAAATCCTGTTATCCGCGTGTTGGCATGTGCCAATGACTGGCTTTGATCGGGTTTTCCGAGGATTGTCTGGCCACATTGGGAAGCGTGGTGCTTTTCGCTATTGGTAGGCTGCCGAGCCGCATTCATGAGCGCCCAAACGGTCACTTTACATGCGTATTCGCTGCTGCCAATAATGCTTTCAAGGCATTCCTGACGTGTCGACCCCCTGCCTGCAGGCTGGCAGCGGCGCACAAGGTCAGCGAATGACAGACACTGTCGCCAGCCTTTTTCGGTCAGCCCAGCGTTGGCACCAGGCGTCAGTCAGGTCTGCCCGGCCGTAGTACAACAATAATCGGGAACAGGAATTCTCATCATGATGCGCAGGTCTCTTCTCGCTCTCGGTATCGCCGCGGCGATGTCCACCCAGGCTCAGGCCGATATCACCATCGCCATGGCAGGCCCTGTCACGGGGCCGGTTGCCCAGTACGGTGACATGCAGTTCATCGGTGCCGAGATGGCCATCGAGCGGATCAATGCCGCCGGTGGCGTCGACGGCGAGATGCTAAAGGGCGTCAAATACGATGACGCCTGTGATCCCAAGCAGGCGGTGGCGGTGGCCAACCAGATCGTCAATGACGGTGTCCAGTACGTGATCGGCCACCTGTGCTCCAGTGCGACCCAGCCGGCCTCGGACATCTACGCCGAGGAAGGCGTGATGATGATCACGGCGGCGTCCACCAGCCCGACCATCACCGAGCAGGGCTATGAGCTGGTCTTCCGCACCATCGGCCTGGATTCCCTGCAGGGGCCGGTCGCCGGGCGCTATATCGCCGAGACGGTCAAGCCCAAGCACATGGCCGTGATCCACGACAAGCAGCAGTACGGGGAAGGCATCGCCACCGGCGTGCGCGATACCGTCGAGGAAGCCGGCATCGATGTGGTGCTGTTCGAGGGCATCACGGCAGGCGACAAGGATTTTTCGGCGCTGATCTCCAAGCTCAAGAAGGAGAATGTCGACTTCGTCTACTACGGCGGCTATCACCCGGAGCTGGGCCTCTTGCTGCGTCAGTCGCGTGAGCTGGGCTTCGATGCACCCTTCATGGGCCCGGAAGGGGTCGGCAATCCGGACATTTCCAAGATCGCCGGTCAGGCCTCCGAAGGGCTTTACGTGACGCTGCCGCCGGCCTTCGAGACAGACCCGAAGAACGCCGATCTGGTCGCGGCCTTCAAGGACAAGGATCAGGACCCCTCCGGGCCATTCGTCATGCCGGCCTACACCGCGGTGGAGCTGATCGCCGATGGCATCAAGGGGGCTGACTCCACCGACCCCTATGACGTCGCCGAATATCTCAAGGCCAACAGCTTTGACACGCCCATCGGCAAGGTCGAATACGACGAGAAGGGCGATCTGAAGGACTTCAACTTCGTCGTCTACAACTGGCACGCCGACGGAACCAAGAGCGAAGCGGCACATTGATCATCGGCTGGCCTCTGCTCGTCTGAGCTCAGCCTTCGCCACGGCCATGTGACATCACATCTGGCACCTCATTTGAGCGATCATTTGAGAGAGTATTTGAGACCTCATGTGGCCGTGGTGGATCACCCCCGAAACGCTTCCCGTCATGCCACCTGGCATGGCGGGCTTCTCCGTTCGGTCGAGTCCACGGTGATGCAACATCGCCGTGCCTTCCCGTTGTCGCCGCACATGCGGCATTTCCCTGACGGTCACCGGCCACAAGCCGACGACAGTCGCGGCCAAGGGTCGTTCCAATGGAAGACATCCTCTACTTCCTGCAACAGGTCATCAATGGCCTGACCATCGGCAGTACCTATGCCTTGATCGCCATCGGCTACACGATGGTCTATGGCATCATCGGCATGATCAATTTCGCTCACGGCGAGATCTACATGATCGGCACCTACGTGACCTTCATCGTCATCGCGGCGCTGGGCATGCTGGGTATCGCCAACCCCTTCTTTCTGATGGCGGCCGCCTTGCTGGTGGCGGTGCTGGTGTCCTGTGCCTACGGCTTTGCCGTGGAGAGGGTGGCCTATCGCCCGGTACGTGGCTCAAAGCGTCTGATCGCGCTGATCTCGGCGATCGGCATGTCGATCTTCCTGCAGAACTACATGCGTCTGGCCCAGGGTTCGCGGGACATGGCGATCTCCAGCCTGATCCCGGGCGGCTGGGAGTTCGGGCTGGAAAGCTTCGCAGTCAATCTCTCCTACATGCAGGTGATCATCTTCAGCGTCACCCTGGTGTGCATGCTGCTGCTGTCGTCCTTCATCTCGCGCTCGCGTCTGGGTCGTGCCTGCCGTGCCTGCTCGCAGGATGCCGGCATGGCGCGTCTGCTGGGCATCAATACCGACATGATCATCTCGATGACCTTCGTGATCGGGGCGGCACTTGCCGCCGTGGCAGGCCTGCTGCTCGGCATGTACTACGGCGTGGTCAATCCCTACATCGGCTTCCTGGCTGGCCTCAAGGCGTTCACGGCGGCGGTGCTGGGCGGTATCGGCAGTATCCCCGGCGCCATGCTGGGTGGCCTGCTGCTGGGCGTCGCGGAGGCGCTGACCGGCGGTTACCTGTCGACTGAATACAAGGACGTGGTGGCCTTCGGACTGCTGATCCTGATTCTGCTGTTCCGTCCCTCCGGGATTCTCGGCAAGCCCGAAGTGGAGAAGATCTGATGCCCAAGCTTGCGAAACAGACTTTGAATACAGCGGGTACCTCACCCGCCGAGACGATTCCGCCACAGCCTTCCTATCGGCGTCCCTGGTGGTCGGCACTTGCGGCCGCCGTGCTGACCCTCGTGCTGGGGGGCTCGGTACTGGGTGTGCAGCTCGAGTCCACCGGCATCACCACCACGGTACGCTTGATGGGCATGGACACCTGGGGATGGTTGCTGGCCGCGGCGCTGGCCGTCTTCCTGCATCAGCTGGTACGTCCGCAGATCGAGGAGTGGCGCGCACGCACGCGCAAACCTTCACGTTTCAGCGTCCCTGATGTCATGAGCGGTCAGAAGCGTCAGCTGTGGATCATGCTGGCCATCGGTGCGTTGCTGATCTTCCCGTTCCTCTCCAACCGCTCGGCGGTGGACCTCGCCACCCTGACGCTGATCTACATCATGCTGGGCCTGGGGCTCAACGTGGTGGTAGGGCTCGCCGGGCTGCTGGATCTCGGCTACGTGGGCTTCTACGCCGTTGGGGCCTATACCTATGCGCTGCTCAACAGCTATCTGGGCTTCAGCTTCTGGGAGGCATTGCCCATCGCCGGATTGATGACGGCGCTGTTCGGCTATCTGCTTGGCTTCCCCGTGCTACGGCTGCGTGGTGACTATCTGGCCATCGTGACGCTGGGCTTCGGCGAGATCATCCGCATCCTGCTCAACAACTGGACCGAGTTGACTGGCGGCCCGAATGGCATCGCGCGCATTCCCAAGCCGACCTTGTTCAATCTCGAGTTCTCGCGGCGGGCCGACGAGGGCAACATCGCCTTCCATGAGTTCTTCGGCATCGACTATGACCCGGCCCTCAAGGTGATCTACCTGTATCTGCTGGCCTTGATTCTGGTGCTGATCACGCTGTTCGTGATCTACCGCTTGCTGCGCATGCCCATCGGGCGGGCGTGGGAGGCGCTGCGCGAGGATGACATCGCCTGTCGCTCGCTGGGGATGAACCCCACCGGTATCAAGCTCTCGGCCTTCACGATCGGTGCGAGCTTCGCCGGTTTCGCCGGTGCCTTCTTCGCTGCGCGTCAGGGTTTCATCAGCCCAGAATCCTTCACCTTCATCGAGTCGGCGATCATTCTGGCCATCGTGGTGCTGGGGGGAATGGGCTCGCAATTGGGTGTGATTCTGGCCGCGATCGCCATGACGCTGTTGCCGGAGCTGGCACGCGAATTCAATGAATATCGCATGCTGCTGTTCGGACTGATGATGGTGCTGATGATGGTATGGCGTCCTCAGGGCCTGGTGCCGCTCAAACGACCGCAGATGGAGCTCGACCGTGGCTGACACACATGATAATCAGGTCTGTGACAAGCAGGTCCACGACAGGCAAGGCCTCGACAAGGCAGCACCAGCCACCTCCTCACATCGTCAGGCGCGCGCCGAGGGTAGGGCACCGTTGCTGGATGTGTGTGACCTCACCATGCAGTTCGGTGGCCTCAAGGCCGTGGATGGGGTGACGCTTCAGGTACATCCGGGGGAGGTGGTGTCGGTCATCGGACCGAATGGTGCAGGCAAGACCACCGTCTTCAACTGCATTTCCGGCTTCTATCAGCCGACTGGCGGCGAGGTGTATTTCCAGAACCGCGCCATGCATCGTCTACCGGGCTACCGAATTGCTCAGGCTGGCATGGTGCGCACCTTCCAGAACGTGCGGTTGTTCAAGGAGATGACCGTCATCGAGAACCTGCTGGTGGCGCAGCACATGCACGCCGAACGCAACCTTCTCAAGGGACTGTTCAAGACGCCGGGCTATCGACGCAGTGAAAAGGCGCTGATGCAGCATGCCGGCGACTGGCTGGAGCGAGTCGGTCTGCTCGAATTCGCCAACCGCGAGGCGGGCAATCTGGCCTATGGCCAGCAGCGTCGGCTCGAGATCGCGCGCTGCATGGTCGCCAGGCCGCGGCTGCTGATGCTGGATGAGCCGGCGGCGGGCCTCAATCCCAATGAAACGCGCGATCTGGATGATCTGATCGTCAGCCTGACCCGCGATGAGGGCATCTCGGTGCTGTTGATCGAGCATGATATGAGTCTGGTAATGGGCATCTCGGACCACATCTACGTGGTCAATCAGGGCCAGCCGCTGGCGGATGGCAGTCCGGAAGACATACGGCGCAATGATGCCGTGATCAAGGCCTATCTGGGGGAAGAGTGATCATGAGTGAGCATGTCGAAGACGTGACACCCGAGGCCACGCTTGCCGGTGAGGAGCTCGCGCCCCGGGAGGCCATGCTGGCCCTCGAGCATCTGACCACCCACTACGGGCCGGTGCAGGCGCTCAATGATGTCTCGCTGGCCGTCGGACAGGGCGAGATCGTGACGCTGATCGGTGCCAACGGTGCCGGCAAGACGACGCTTCTAATGTCGATCTGTGGCGATCCGCGTCCGACCAGCGGGCGGGTGTGGTTCGAGGGCGAGGAGATCACCGGTACACCCACGGCGCGTGTGATGCGTGGAGGGCTGTCGGTGGTGCCGGAAGGTCGCCGCATCTTCACCGGCATGACGGTGGAGGAGAATCTTGCCATGGGCGGCTATTACCAGAGCAAGGAGGAAAACGAGCGCAGTATCGAGCACGTGCTGGGGCTCTTCCCGCGCCTCAAGGAACGCTTTCAGCAGCGCGGCGGCACCATGTCCGGCGGAGAGCAGCAGATGTTGGCCATCGGGCGCGCCCTGATGAGTCGGCCGCGGCTGTTGTTGCTCGATGAGCCATCGCTGGGGCTGGCGCCCATCGTGATCGGGCAGATCTTCGAGATCGTAGAGCAGCTGCGCGAGCAGGGCACCACCATCTTCCTGGTGGAGCAGAATGCCCATCGCGCCCTGTCGATCGCCGATCGCGGTTATGTGCTGGAGCATGGTCGCGTGGTGCTGGCGGACAGCGGCAAGGCGCTGCTGGCCAATGATGACGTGCGTCGTGCCTATCTTGGCGGCTGAGAGGCCTGGCACGTGATTCGCTGTCGCGCCTCACCAGAGGAAGGCAATGCAAAAGAACGCGCCCCTGTCACTGAAACCTCGGTGGCAGGGGCGCTTTCTTGAGGATGCGATGCAGGGTGCGAGCCAGGGGGGGGGCGGGTAAAGTGGCGTGAATGGCTTACGCCGAGAGAGGTGTCACGAATTCTTCCGGAGCATAGGCGACGCCGTCATGGATACGGTAATGATCGGTAGGGCCGGAGACCTGGCAATTGCTGACGCAGGCCTGGCTGGCGGGAAGCTGGCGCAAGGGATAGCGCACGCCGGATTGACATAGCTCCAGCATCTTCTTGAGCGCGCTGCGCTCACAGAAACCGCACAGGCACTCCAGGGCGTTGTCGAGGCAGTCTTCTTCGCTCATGCCCGCCCCATAGATGCGATTGTCATCACAGACGACGAATCCAAGAGCCCCGGGGGATGTGGCGGGTGTTGTCATGTCTGCTGCCGTTTCAGGTACTGCACTGAGAATGTTGTCAGCCATGATGAACCTCATTGTGATGGGGTATTCCGGCTTCTTCGAGCCAGTCGCTAGCTTGTCTGCCCATGACCCTCTCTGGTCATGCCTCATCCCAGAGTAGACGGCGGTCGTCAAACTGCCATGCAAATCTGTTTGGTGCGTCAAGGACAAATCGATGCTGCGTCAGAAATGTGACAGGGAAGTGACATTCAGGTGACTGTCCGGGGCTCATGCCTGACGTTTTCAGGGCGGCTGGCAGCCAGGCGACTGGCGGTAACGTGCGTTGAGCGCCAGCAATATCGCGATACTCTCGACATCGAAGGCCCCACTGATCGACCCGGGACGAAAGTGTGCCTGGAACGCGGCAATCGCCAGTTCGGGCCGTGCGACGTCCACTGGGTAGCCGTAATGCGTCAGCGCCGTGAGCAGAACCTCTCGTGATGGCAGCCCTTCGCTTGCCAGTTGGCGCTGGAAGCACAGCACGTCAGAGGTGCGTGGCCAGGCACCGATGCCGGCGTCATGCAGGCGTTGCCAGGGGAATCGCGGGCCGGGGTCGGTCTTGCGCTCAGGGGCGATGTCCGAGTGCCCGACGATATCCACCGCCTTGATGCCATGGCGCGCGATGATGGGCTTGAGCAGCGTGATTAATGCAGTGATCTGCGCCTCGCTCCACGGTGCGAAGCCACGTGAGGGGGCCCAGCGCCTGGCGACCGCCTCCCTGGCATCTTCCTGCTCGCCTCCCTGCAATGGCTCCAGTGCCAGGGGCCCGGCATTGACGATCTCGATACCGATGGAGGTGTCATTGAGATTGCTGCGCTCACCCCACTGGCTGACGCCGGCATGCCAGGCGCGGCGCGCTTCCGGCACCAGCGGATAGACGCGCGGCAGGCCGGTCGCGGGCATCGGCGCCGACAGCAGATAATGAGCGCTGACCTGAGAGCCCGTCAGGCTGAGCAGGGAGCCGTGCAGATCATCATCGGTGTAGTGAAGTACCAGATGGCGAACCCGTGAATTGCTCTTGCCGTGGGGGGAGGGCGTCACCCAGTCGAAGGTATCGCTCCCGACACCTGCGCCAGAACCCGACTGGGTGCCACAGCCTGCCAGCAACATCGTGAGCGCGGCAGCGGCCAGCGACAGCAGACGCCGCGAGAAGAAGCGTCGCGGGAAGAGGCGTGGCGAGAAGGAGGGGGGTGAACAGTCGCGTGGCGTCATTGAGCAATCATCGTGGCTGAAGAAGGGGAGTCTGCATGACAGGACGGTACCGCAACGGGACGGCGGCAGTCGCTTCGCGATACACGCGACTGCCGGCAGCGAAGCAGGCGGCTCA
This sequence comes from Cobetia amphilecti, assembly GCF_020217465.1. Taxonomy (GTDB): domain Bacteria; phylum Pseudomonadota; class Gammaproteobacteria; order Pseudomonadales; family Halomonadaceae; genus Cobetia; species Cobetia amphilecti. The sequence continues at coordinate 2,280,796 of NZ_CP084115.1, read as the reverse complement.
GGGCGGGAGAGCCTTGCGCAGACTGGGCCATAACCTGCTGAATTCTCATGTCTTGCGGGTTGCAGGATTCGCTCTGCCGCCGCGTGCTCGCATGAGGTATAATCCCGCGCACCTGATCTGACGCTCGCCCCGTGGCGGCGCGATTGCCGTGCCTGACAACAGTAATCGCCCCTGTGCCCTGTGCGCCAGTGTGTCTGTCTTTTCCATCGCTTGCCCTTGAGGAGCCGATCCTGATGACCGTGATCCGCCAGGATGACCTGATCCAGAGCGTCGCCGACGCGCTGCAGTACATCTCCTACTACCATCCGAAGGATTTCATCGACGCCATGAACGCGGCGTACGAGCGTGAAGAGAATCCTGCCGCCAAGGATGCCATCGCGCAGATCCTGATCAACTCCCGGATGTGTGCCCTGGGTCATCGTCCCATCTGTCAGGACACCGGTATCGTCACCGTCTTCGTTCACGTCGGCATGAACGTGCGCTTCGAGGCCGACATGAGCCTGGATGACATGGTCAACGAAGGCGTGCGTCGCGCCTATCTGCTGCCGGACAACGTGCTGCGCGCCTCTGTGCTGGCAGACCCGGACGGCAAGCGTGCCAACACCAAGGACAACACGCCCGCCATCATCCACCACAAGCTGGTGCCGGGTGACAGCGTCGAGATCCACGTCGCGGCCAAAGGTGGCGGCAGCGAAGCCAAGTCCAAGTTCGCGATGCTCAACCCGTCCGACTCCGTAGTCGACTGGGTGCTGGAGCAGATTCCGAAGATGGGCGCTGGCTGGTGTCCGCCCGGCATGCTGGGTATCGGCATCGGCGGTACCGCCGAGAAGGCGATGCAGCTGGCCAAGGAGTCCCTGCTCGAGCCGATCGATATCCAGGAACTGAAGGCGCGTGGTGCCTCCAACCGTGCCGAAGAGATCCGTCTCGAGCTGTTCGAGAAGGTCAACGCCACTGGCGTCGGCGCCCAGGGCCTCGGTGGTCTGACCACCGTGCTCGACATCAAGGTCATGGATTATCCGACCCACGCGGCCAACAAGCCGGTGGCGATCATCCCGAACTGTGCGGCGACCCGTCACGTGCACTTCACCCTGGATGGCAGCGGTGTGGCAGAACTGCCGGCACCCAAGCTCGAGGACTGGCCGGAAATCACCCGTGAAGCAGGCGACAGTGTCAAGCGTGTCAACCTCGACACCGTGACGCCCGAGGAAGTGCAGAGCTGGCAGCCGGGCGACACCCTGCTGCTCAATGGCAAGCTGCTGACCGGCCGTGACGCCGCTCACAAGCGCATGACCGAGATGCTGGCACGCGGCGAGCAGCTGCCGGTCGATCTCAAGGGTCGCTTCATCTATTACGTCGGCCCGGTCGACCCGATCCGTGACGAAGTCGTCGGTCCGGCTGGCCCGACCACCGCGACCCGCATGGACAAGTTCACGCGCACCTTGCTGGAAGAGACCGGCCTCTTGGGCATGGTCGGCAAGGCAGAGCGTGGCCCGACCGCGATCGACGCCATCCGTGACAACAAGTCCAGCTACCTGATGGCCGTCGGCGGCGCTGCCTACCTGGTCGCCCAGGCGATCAAGAAATCCCGTGTGCTGGCATTTGAAGACCTGGGCATGGAAGCGATCTACGAATTCGAGGTCGAAGACATGCCGGTGACCGTAGCCGTCGACAGCGCGGGTGTCTCCGTGCACCAGACGGGCCCGGCCAAGTGGAAGGAAATCATCGCTGAGCGTGCATGATGGCCCTGTCGTGATACGCCGTCGTATCGTGTGGATATGACCTGAAGACCCCCGCCGGTGATGGCATGCCGGCGGGGGTCTTCGTCTGTGTGCCGTCGATGTCATGGCATCGTTGCGCGCACTGCTGTGGCATACTCTGGCAACCCTGACGCCTGCAATGGAGCTGCAATGACCGCCTGGTTACTTGGCTTTCTGCTGTTGAGCAGTCACATTCTGGGTGCGATGACCGCCGTCATGGCCCTGATGTCCAGTCGTACCTCCCAGGGTGCGATCGCCTGGATTCTGTGTCTGCTGACCTTTCCCTACGTCGCCCTGCCACTGTACTGGGTATTCGGGCGTCCACGTTTCTATGGTTATGTCAGCGCTCGCGAGGAGCGCGACTCGACCATGCGCCGCGTCTTGATGCGTTTCCGTCCCAAACTGTCGCCGTGGCTGTCACGCCCGCTGGGCGGCAATCCCACCCATCTGGATGCCATAGAGCGCCTGGCGATGATGCCTGTCACCACCGGCAACCGCGCCAAGTTGTTGATCAATGGCGAGCACACCTTCGATTCGCTGTTTCATGCCATCGATACCGCCGAGGATTACATCCTGATCCAGTTCTTCATCGTGCGAAACGATGAACTGGGGGTGCGTCTCAAGCAGAAGTTGATGCGCCGCGCCGAACGCGGCGTGCGGGTCTGTTTCCTGTATGACGAGATCGGCTCGCGCAAGCTGCCCGACGGCTATCTGAATGATCTGATGGAATCGGGGTGTGAGGTCAGTGCCTTCAATTCCTCGCGGGGCTGGCGTCATCGTTTCCAGATCAACTTCCGTAATCATCGCAAGATCACCGTCATCGACGGCCGTGTCGGCTTCGTGGGCGGGCTGAATGTCGGCAATGAATATCTGGGCCATTCCGAGCGTTACGGGGCCTGGCGTGATACCCATCTCAAGCTTGAGGGCCCCAGCGTGATGGGCCTGCAGGAAGCCTTCTGGGAAGACTGGCACTGGGCGACCGGTGAGGTGCTGTCGCTTGAATGGCAGCCGCAGATCAGCTGTGACGAATGTCAGCATGTAGTGATCGTGCCTTCCGGCCCGGCGGACCGCCGCGAGACGGCCAGCCTGCTGGTGCAGCAGGCGATTCACTCCTCGGTCAGCCGCATCTGGATCACCAGCCCTTATTTCGTGCCGGACCAGGGCGTGCAGGATGCGCTCAAGATCGCTGCGCTGCGCGGGGTGGATGTGCGGGTGATGATTCCTGAGCGACCCGATCACCTGCTGGTGTTCCTGTCGGCGTTCTCGTTCCTGTCCGAGATGATTCGCTCCGGCGTACGCGTCTTCCGCTATCAGCCAGGCTTCCTGCATCAGAAGGTGATGTTGATGGATAGTCATACGGCAACCATCGGCACCGTCAATCTTGACAACCGCTCCTTCCGCCTCAACTTCGAGATCACGGCGTTCGTGCCCGATCACCAGTTTGCCTCGGAAGTGGAGGCGATGCTCGAAGAGGACTTCCGCCACTGTCGTGAAATCAGCTGCGAAGAGCTGGATGCGCGGCCGATGTGGCGCAAGCTGATCTCGCGCGCGGCCTATCTGCTGGCTCCCATCCAGTAATCCAGCATCCTGCATGCGACAAGCGCCTGCCGAGCTGAGCAAAACTCGCTCGGCAGGTCTTGCCAATCGCCGCGCCAGCAGGCATCTTCTCGCTATAACTGATCGCCTTCTTATTTCTTAAATGAATAAAGTGAGAGCCTTGAGGTGCTTCGCATGCCATGCACGCGAAGCGTCGCCGAGGCCGGCGACTTCATGATTCAGCGCTGAGACCTGCCATGACTGCTCAAGACCCCACCGCTAGCCACGCGCCTTCCATCGACTATCAGTTTCGCGATGATGCGGATGTGATCGCCTTCGCGCGCCAGCACGTCGGTGCTCGATATCCGGGCTTCGCGACCGCTGAAGCACTTCAGGTCGAAGAGATCGGCGATGGCAACATCAACTATGTCTATCGCGTCTGCACGCCGGACCGCTCCGCCTCGGTAATCGTCAAGCAGGGCCTGCCCTGGGTGCGCATCATCGGCGAAAGCTGGCCGCTGTCGCTGGTGCGTGTGCGCATCGAGGCGGAAACTCTGCAGTTCGAGGCAGACTGCGCGCCGGACCTGGTGCCGGCGCTTTATCACTTCGATGAAGCTCGTTCAGCGATCGTGATGGAAGATATCGGCGATCACCGCAATCTGCGCCATGCCTTCCTGGAGCGCGCGTCATTGCCCCGGCTGGGCGAGCAGATGGGGCATTTTCTGGCCACTACGCTTTATCGCAGCAGCGATCTGGCACTCGATGCCCACGACAAGAAGGCGCGCGTCGCCCGCTTCATCAATCCCGATCAGTGCAAGATCACCGAAGACCTGTTCTTCATCGATCCGTTCTGTGATCACGAGCGCAACAGCATCAATCCGGCGCTGCGCGCGGATGCCGAAGCCCTGTGGCAGGATGCTGCCCTGAAGGTCGAAGTGGCGGAGCTCAAGCAGCGTTTCCTCTCCGCGCCCGAGGCACTGCTGCATGGTGATCTGCATGCGGGCTCTATCTTCGTGCGTGAAGACAGTACGAAGGTCATCGATCCGGAATTCGGCTTCTTCGGGCCGGCGGGCTTTGATATTGGCAGCTGGCTGGCAGCACTGTGGCTGGCGGCCTGTGCGCATACCGAGCTTGAGGGAGAACAGGGCAACAAGCGTGACTACGTAGCGCAGCTGCGCGCCCAGGCGGTCGCCAGTTGGGAGAGCTTCGCTTGTGAGTATCGTGAGCAGGCCACCCATACATCGGATGCCAGCTTCGCTGCGTCGGGCGTGGCAGAGCATCTGTTGTCTCGCATGTTGCGTGATGCACTGGGCTATGCCGGCTGTGAGCTGATCCGCCGCACTGTGGGGCTTGCGCATATTCTGGAGCTCGAATCCATCAGCGATGAGGCCACCCGCGCACGCGCCGAGCGGCGGGCGCTGGCGCTCGGGCGCGAGTTGATCATGACGCGCGAACGCCTGAGCGATATCGATGCCATCGATGCCTTGGTGGCGCGTCACCTCGCCTGAGGGCTGGCATGCCAGGCAGGAGTCGGGCGTTCAGGGCCCGGCTAGGGTAGACTCTGCGCTCCGCACCCACGCGCTTGCATTTTCACGCGCGTGGTTCAGTCGAGGAGCATGGTGCTTTATCGGGATAGTGTCTTCCTGCCATTGCCTTTCCAAGACGTCTGCCTTTTCAAGAAGAGATTTTCATGGCCCTGTCTTCCACGCCTTACAAGGTGGATCTGTCGCTGACCGACCTGGATCGCGGCGTCTACGAGACCCTGCGCTTCACGGTGGCTCGTCACCCCTCCGAAACCGAACTGCGTCTTTGCGTGCGTCTGCTGGGCCACGCCCTGTGGTACAGCGAGAACATCGCGTTCGGTCGCGGCCTGTCCGATGTCGATGAGCCGGCGTTGTGGGAAAAGAGCCTCGATGGCCGTATCCTGCACTGGATCGAAGTCGGTCAGCCGGATGCCGAGCGCCTGACCTGGTGCTCGCGACGCACCGAGCGTACCTCGCTGCTGGCCTATGGCAGCCTGCGTGTGTGGGAAACCAAGGTCGTGCCGGCGGTGGCTGGGCTCTCCAACCTGAGCATCGCGGCCGTGCCGGAAGGGTCGCTGGACGCCATCACCGAGTCGCTGCCGCGCAACATCAAGTGGACCGTGATGATCTCCGAAGGCACCATCTTCATCACCGATGACAATGGCCAGCACGAGATCAATCTCGAGTGGCTGAAGGGCGAGCGCTGAGCGACATCAGCCTCGCACCGGCCCAGACACAACGCCCCCGCAAGCCATGCTTGCGGGGGCGTTGTGTCTGGGGGCTCAGTCGGTCCAGGTCGGGCGGGTGAAGGCTCAGATGACGCTCAGGTCCTTGTCGACCATCAGACGGCCTCGGCCATTTTCCTTGGCGTGGTAGAGGGCGTCATCGCTGCGCTTGACCCAGCTCGACAGGGTGTCATCGGCGTGCAATTCGCTGGCGCCGGTGCTGAAGAGAATCACGCCATGCAACAGGGGCGAGGCTTCGCAGCGCTCCCGCAGGCATCCATCGAACTGGCGAGCCGTCGCCAGGGTGCCGGGAATCAGGATCATGAACTCCTCGCCGCCATAGCGTCCGGCTTCTCCCGAGAACTCTCGGGTCAACTGGCTGACATGGCGTGAGAACTCTTCCAGTACCGTGTCGCCGTACGGGTGGCCGTGGTTGTCATTGATCATCTTGAAGTGATCCAGGTCGCAGATCAGCAGGCAGGCACTTTGCGAACGCCTGATCCAGGCTTCGGCCTGTTCGTGGATGGCGCGGTGATTGTAGAGGCCGGTCAGACTGTCCAGCAGGCTGAGGCGCTCGAGTCGCGCCGCATAGGCATTGGCGATATCACGCTCTTCATGGATACGTCGGGCATAGCCTGCGATCACCACGCTGAGAAGCCCGAAGGCCAGCGTGTAGCTGAAGCCCATATCGAGAAAACGCATGCCTTCGCTGGCATAGCTGCTGACCAGGCCCGGCCTTGCATGCTCAAACGCCAGCAGTGCCCATGGCATGAACATCAGGCCGATGACGATGATGCCTCGGCGCTTGGGGTCGGCGGGCAGTACCGCCAATACATAGGCCGACGCCATCAGGTAGAAGAGCAGGGTCGGGCCGGTCGCGCCATGATTGAACAGCCAGTTGCCGGGCAGCATCACGAAAGTGACCAGCGCACAGAACAGCCAGGCCATGCGCTGGAACTCGCCATGAAACCGCGAGCGATACCACATCAGGGCGATGAACGCGCTGGTGATGACCAGCACGATGTTGTACGCCGGCAGGGTGAGGCCCAGCAGGGAATTGAAGAGGGCCGAAATCAACCCGATGAAGAATGCGGAAACGAGAAAGCCATGATGGAGTGTCTCTCGGGCGGAGCCGGTCTTGCCGACCAGCCAGCGCCAGGAGGTAACTATCAATTTCAATGGGCTGACCATGTGACCTCGGGCATCGAGATGTCAGTGCACATCAGGCACCAACCGGGAAAGGCTGGATGATACACCACCTCATCATCAGCCACAGCTCGCCAGAGCCAACGAAGGCTCCGCAAACCCTATGCTAACGCAGCGTGGGTCATAACTTGTCTGACAAGAAGCTGCGCGAAATGAAGGCGTCCAACTTTCCGCATGAAGCGCAATATATTGCCTTCTCGACGCTGGCGCGATAACCCCTCATACCTTCCCGATGCTACCCGGCGTCGCTCCGTTACTTCCAGGGCGTGTAGCGGTAGCTGTCGGGGTCGTTGGCATCCGGGCTGTCGGCTTCCTTGAGGCGCACGAGGGTATTGCCATCCTCGTCCTCTTCGACTCCCGTCACTGTCACCGGAAAGTTGGGTGACAAGGCGTCGAGTGCGGGCCATTGCCCCTTGGTGATCTGGCTGCCGGCGGCAGGGGCGCTCTCGGCGCTGACCTTGATGGGGTCGCCGCTGACGCTGGTGCCGCCCTTGAGCGTGGTGGTAAGCGTGAATTGGATCATCGGTCGCGAACTCCTCTGGACGATTGTCGTTCATGGGCGTTGCATTCGAAGGTGCGCAATGAATGCCTGCTTCATGAACATGCGTCGCACCCGGTCATTTTGCAATGCCGACAGCGGATTCAGGCGTCAGTGCGACACCAGATCACGACGCAGGTAAAGAAATGTGAGATTCCTGCTTTTCTTTTTGAGATCAATGCGGTACATTACGTCTCGTCTTGAGGGGGAAGCTCTTCCAGACACTGTCGGGACGTGGCGCAGCTTGGTAGCGCGCTGCAATGGGGTTGCAGAGGTCGCAGGTTCGAATCCTGTCGTCCCGACCAGATTCAAGTGAAAAGGCCATCCGGTAACGGATGGCCTTTTTGCGTTTTCGCATGTCCTGAAGATGCCCATCTCGTCACTATTTACTCACTGCTCACTCACTGCTCTCCATCTTTCAGCTCCCGATTTCCATTCTTCATCACCATTCTCGCGATGACCCGCCTGCCTCACGTATCTCGCCTTTGGTTCGTATTGCTCACTTTCCCGGCCTCTCAGCTCAATCAGCACTGTGCTCGCGCAAGCGCTTTTCTATTGATCCAGGCAGATGCCACTGACATCTGGCCCAGAAAGCGCTGCCGCTTGAGTTGATCTGGATCAATTGACTGTCGGCTCGAAGTGCGGGGTAGGCGGGATGAGTTCTCTAAGCATGTAAGTATTAGATTTTCCGTATATACTGCGCCAGTCGATATTGGGGGTGATAATGAAAATCATAGACGTTTACACGGCATCTCGATTCAATCCCGAACGATCCATCCTCAGAGAACAGCTGGGGGGAGGCTATGTGGTGCAGACCTGCGCCGTGGCCGCCGAAAACTATTGCTTCGAGGTCTCTCAGTCGCGCCACTTCATCTTGGGATTTGAGGTCGCGGGCGCACGCAGTGCTGAATTTCTGTCGATCATCACCGAGGATTACGTCTTTCAGCATCCCGGCATCCGCCCGGAAACGCTCTCGGCCTACCTGCAGGATCGCGCCCGACATCCGCTGCGTCGTCGCGCTGCCTCTGCGCCTTCCGCCTCTGCGCCTTCCGCCACTGCGCTTTCCGCCACTGGGTCGGGCGCCGTACGGCGCAGTGTCACCGGCATTGCCGTTGGCTGATGATGCTTGAGGCAACGCTTTCCAGCGAATCTGGTTGCACCGTGCTGAGGTGAAAAGGCAGGCCAGATGTAGGCAAGAGACAGCCAGCAAAGGGCTAGCGAGGCAGCAAGGAAGACAGCCAGGAAGAGAAGGCTATAAGGACAGTCAAAACGCGCAGGGCAAGGAAGGGTAGAACGCAGCGCTGGGGGAGGGGAGCCGTTCAGAGAAGACTGCACGGGTTTTTCACTTTTTACGACGTTCACTTTTCGCCGTGCGCTTGCGCGACCCATCTAGTCGCGAGGCGGGCCGCGGATCACGCCCGGGCCAGGTAGCGCCTTAACGCCCAGACCGTACTGGCCAGGCTCACACAGCAGAGCAGTGGCAGGGCAACATCGAGACAGGAATCCAGATTCCAGTGCTGCAGCAGGCCGTAGTCCCAGTTCTCTGCCTTGGGTCCATCGCCCTTGTATTCATGCTGAGCGATCTCACGGCCCAGAAACAGGGCGACGGCGATGGCACCTGCCGACCACACGCCAAACAGCGGCCACAGCGCCAGCTGGATCAGCACGGCGATCAAGCCGTGCTGAACGGCACTGTCCAGAATCTCGGCCGTCATGGGTCAGCCATCATGCTTGAGGCCTCATGCTTGAGAGCTCATTCTCGAAAGCCATCTCTCGCTCCCCATTTCTCGGCCCTCGTTGTTCGATAAAGTTCATGCCCCTCACGCGTAGCCCAGCGCTTTCTGCAGACGTTCGGCGTTGTCGGCTACCCACTGGGCATTGATCGGCCCCCAGTCACGAATCACGTAGTGGCCGATATTGTTGCGCTGGCCCTCCTCGCGCTGGAATTCACAGACGATCTCGAGCTCACCCAGGGCGGTGATGGTGTCCTGGGCGGTACGCCGCGGCATGCCGGTGGCCGCGATGATGGCTGGCACGCTGGCGATGTCATGCGCGATGAGGTGGGCCACGAACAGGCGTCGATAGAAGCTTGTCTGGGTCTTGCTCAGCGGGGTGTCGGGCATTGGGGCTCCATACGGCGAAGAAGGGGGCTGTCGAGAGGTGATCAGTGGCTCAGGGTGTAGTCGATGGTGGTCACGACTCTGACCTTCTTGATGTCAGGGGTATAGCTGTCGAGGTCCGAGATCGAGAAATAGCCCTGGCTGGCATGCTTGATGTGGCCGACCGTGCTACCGGAATCCTCCGCGAACTGCTGGGCGGCGCGTCGGGCATCCGCGGTCGCGGCCGCGATCATGTCCGGCTTGATGGCTTCAAGCCCCGTGAACAGGAATTCGGTGCGGTAGGCATAGTCAGCCGAGAGCAGGATACCCTCGCGCACCAGTTCACCGGTCAGTGAGGCGCTTTGCTTGACGAGGTCGACCTTGGGCGAGCGCACCAGCACCGTAGCTTCGGCGCGATAGCGCTCATCCGGGCGCTGGGCGTTGTAGCTGTTGGCGTAGAGGTCAGTCACCTGGGGAGAGGTCACGCTGACCTGGTCGGCGGGAAAGCCCTGTGCGGTGAGAAAGGCGCGAATCTTGCGCTCATCATTGGCCAGCGCCTCATGAAGCCCGGTCAGCTGATTGGCATTGACGCTGAAGTGCAGCGGCCAGAGGGCCAGGTCGGCCTTGACCTCGCGCTCCGCGAGCCCCTTGACCGTCACTACACGGCTGGAAGATTCCCATACCTGGGCAGCCTGCTTGAGATAGCTGCCACTCCAGACCATTCCCGCGGCCAGCAGGCCGCCCAGCACGGCCGAGCTGATGATATTGCGCATGTATTGTTATCCCTGACGTGAATTATGAGTCGTGAACTGGCCGCCGCTTGCGGCGATGTCAGTCCTGTACCTTGCCGCGCATGGCCTTGATCTTGCCCTTGCGCGTCTTGCTGTCGACGCGGCGACGCTTGGCGCCCTTGCTGGGCGCTGTCGCACGGCGCGCTTTCTGTACCTTCACGGCTTCCAGAATCATCGCCTTGAGACGGGCCAGCGCATCTTCCTTGTTCAACTCGAGGGTGCGATGGCTCTGCGCCTTGATGATGATGACGCCTTCCTTGCTGATGCGCTGATCCGACAGCTGCATCAGGCGCTCCTTGTAGAAGCCGGGCAGCGTCGAGCGCTGTACATCGAAGCGCAGATGGACGGCGGAGGCGACCTTGTTGACGTTCTGGCCGCCATTGCCTTGGGCGCGAATCTGGGTGAGGTCGATTTCCCAGTCGGCCAGCGTTACCGAATTGGAGATGGTCAGCATATTGAATCTCCTTGTCATGGGGACTGTGTGGTGTGTCACGCAGACACAGTCAATGGAGCGATGGGCCATCTTAGCCTATTCGCGTACTGGCTTCAGAATGGCGGTGCGTCGCTTCTCCATTCGGCCGGCTCGCGACGCTGATCGCCTGTTCTCGCGTCACGGCGCAGAGGGCCGTGAGAACTGTCATGAATAGGAGGAGAGGCGAGGAGGCGAGGCGATGATCCATTCTGATATGGCGTTGAGGGTGGGGGAGTTCAACCGCGTGCTGCCCGAGACGGCAGAATATCGGGTACTCTGCTGGCTGCGTCCTGTGTGAAGACTGTCCAGTTTTCCAGACATTCCTGGCAGCACTTTTCCTGGCACTTATGTAATTCTCTCTCCCATCCTCTGCAGAGCGCCTCATGGATATCCCGCATCAGCGTCTTGTCTATTTTCAGGTCACCGTCGAAGCCGGCTCCATCCGGCGTGCCGCAGCGCGTCTGAACATCGCCCCCTCGGCAGTCAGTCGTCAGATAGGTCTGCTCGAAGAGGCCATGGCCGCCTCGCTCATCGAGCGCACCCGTGACGGGGTGCAGCCGACGCGGGTCGGCGAGATGCTGCTGGATTACATCCTGCAGCGAGAGAAGCTCGATCAGCACCTCGGCGAACGCCTCGATGCCTATCAGCGGCTGGAAACCGGGGAGATTCGCCTGATCATCGGCGAAGGCTTCGTCGGCGATATCATCAACAGTCCGCTGCGCGCCTTTCGCAAGCAGTACCCCGGCATCACGCTCAAGGTCGATACCGGCAGCATGCAGAGCATCATCGACAGCGTGATCGAGGATGAGGCGGATATCGGCCTGATGTATCACGAGCGGGTCCATCCCCAGTTGCGCTTCTGGCATTCGAGTCCGCAGCCGCTGGTGGCCATCATGTCACCGGAGCATCCGCTGGCGAGTGAGGCCCATGCGCTGACACTCGAGGAAGTGGCGCAGCACCCCATGGCGCTGTGGGGGCCGAGTCACGGCGTGCGTCAGCTGATGGACGATGGATTTCGTGAGGCAGGGGTGCGCCCGCATATGGTGGTGCAGACCAATTCCATGGAAGTGCTCAAGCAGGCGGCGCGGTCCGAACTGTGCATCACGCTGTTGCCGGCCTTCGCCGCGGCCCGAGAGCTCCAGGAGGGGGTGTTGATCGCTCGCGATGTGGAATGTGCCAGCTTCCGCCAGGCCCGCGCGCATATCATCACGCGGGTCGGGCGGCGCATGCCGCGTGCCAGCCTGCAGTTGCTGCGTCATCTCGAACGCTGGATCACGGCATTCAGCGGTCCGCGTCAGGAAGCGCGCTGACCTCGGGCCTCATGATCCAGGGGCTCTGGTTTCGGTCAGTCGAGGCGGGCGCAGCTGGGCGGGCACCCTGCTCAGCCAGCGATCACATAGATGATGGAGATCATCCTCGTCCGCCGGACACAGCTCCGGCGGCTGACAGCGTTCGAAGACCGCTTTCATCAAGCCTTCCGGCAGGTTGAGCGTGGTGACGAAACTGCGCGCCAGGCGCAGGTCGCGGCGCAGCTGACCGGTCGAGATCCCCGAGTCATAGCGGCCCGGCAGCACCCAACGCGGAAAATTCACCTCGCTCACGGCACTGCGCCCGGCACCCAGGTTGATGGCATCGATGCACGCCTGGGGTGTCACGCCTGCGCGATAGGCCATGGCGACCGCCTCGGCGGTGGTGATCAGGTGCGCGGCATGCAGATAGTCGCTGGCCAGGGCGGCGGCATGGCCACAGCCAGCGTCCCCGACATGCAGATGCTGCGTGCAGATGGCGTCAAGCAGCGCTGTCATGCGCGTCACTGTCGCCTCATCACTGCCGATCAACAGCGTCAGGCTGTCATTCGCCTCATCGGCAGGATTGCGGTTGGTGGCCGCTTCCAGCCAGTGATGGCCGGCGAGGCGTGTCTGCACGGCCAGCTCGCGGCTGAGCGTGACATCACCACTGCAGAGATCGATCACGGTACTGCCGGGCGGCGCCATGCGCAGCAGGCCTTGATTGCCTGTCAGTACCTTCTGTACCTGTTGTGATGTCGCCAGCGCCATCAGATAGACATCGGCGCTGAAGGGTGGGTGGCTCCGGGCGTCCTGCACCTCCGAGGCCGCCATTGCCATGACGCCCTCGACTCCGGCATGCGCAAGCGCCTGTATGGCCCGAGTGCCAATGGGCGCATCGCCAATCACGCAGATCTTCATGCTCAGCACTCCTCGCCGGGCCCGTGTCGCTGGTGGTCTTGATCAGTGGTGATGGTTCGTCAGAGCTTCATCGCAGCCATGCGCTATCCGCCAACGGCCAGCAGCTGACGCACCAGCGATGTCCAGTAGCTGACGCCGATGGGCGTGGCAGCATCATTGAAGTCGTAGTGCGGGTTGTGCAACGAGGCGCTGTCTTCACCGTTGCCCAGCCAGATATAGGCGCCCGGGCATTCCTGCAGCAGATAGGCGAAGTCTTCCGAGGCCATCGAGGGCGGCAGATCACGATGGACCCGCTGGATGCTCGGCAGCTGCTCGAGAACGCTGGCACAGCGTTCGGCATGGCCGGGCGCATTCAGGGTCGCGGGATAGCGCGGCTGATAGTCGAAGTTGACCTTGAGACAGTGGAAGGTCGCCATGGCATCGACGGCGTCATGGAAGCGCTGCTGCAGATGCGCGCGCAGTGCCGGGTCGAAGCAGCGCAGGGTACCGCGCAGCTCGACCTCTTCCGGCATCACGTTGAAGGCATCGCCGGCATGGAACTGGGTAATGCTGAGAATCGCGGTCTGGTGTGCCGGCGTCTCGCGGCTGATCAGCCCCTGCAGCTGAGTCACCAGCTGACAGGCCGCCAGGATGGTGTCCTTGCCCAGATGCGGCATGGCGGCGTGGCAGCCGTGACCGCTCAGGGTCAGGGTGAAGACATCGAAGGCCGCCATCACCGCCTCTTCATGCACCGCCGCCTCGCCGAGTGCCAGCCCCGGCCAGTTGTGCAGGCCATAGATGGCGTCCATCGGGAACTGCTCGAACAGGCCATCCTCGACCATGCGGCGGCCGCCGCCTTCGTTCTCCTCGGCCGGCTGGAACACGAACACCACGCGGCCGGCAAAGTCAGGGTCGCGCGCCAGTTCACAGGCCGCGCCCAGCAGCATGGTGGTATGGCCATCATGACCGCAGGCATGCATCTTGCCCGGTGTGTGCGAGCAATGTGAGACGGCGTTGGCCTCGGTGACATCCAGCGCATCCATGTCGGCGCGCAGGCCGATGGTCTGGCCCTTGCCCAGCTTGCCATCGAGTACCGCGATCACGCCGGTCTCGGCGAGTCCCGTGGTGACTTCCAGGCCTGCCGCACGCAGGATCTCGGCGACGCGCGCCGAGGTGCGGTGCTCCTCGAAGGCTGTCTCGGGATGCTGATGAAACTCATGACGCCAGCTGCGCAGCAGTGCCTCGTCGATCTTGTCGGGTAGTTGCATGCTGAATTCCTGTGGAAACCGGCACCCTGGAGTGCCGGCGTGAAAGTGATGAGAAGGGGAAAGCAAGGTGAGATGCAAAGGGCGAAGCTAGCGTGATCAGAGCAGTGCCTGTGCCACGACCGCCGAGCCGATATAGGTGCCAGTGAAGACCAGCAGCGAGATGATCACCAGTTTCCAGCCCGCCTGGCGGAACATGCTGAACTCGCGCTTGCTGAGCGCCAGACCCGCATAGCCGAGTACCGGCGTGACGATGGCGAGGAAGTTGACGAAGCCCAGCTGCTCAGTGATCCAGCCGCTGCCCGGGAACCACGGCAGTGTCATCAGGATGCTGACCAGCGACACCCAGGCGATGGCCGGCAGATAGAAGGGCATGATGCGGGCGACCAGCAGACCGAGCATGGTCATCACGTACAGGATCAGCATGCCGGGGGCGGCGTCGATCAGGCTGGCACCATTGATGGTGTTGACCACCCAGCCGACCACGCAGACAGCCGCGACGACCATGGCCGTCTTGCCCAGCTGGTTTTCCGGGCGGTCTTCAGCCAGTGCCTCGGAGGCGAGCTTGGCTTCCTCGTCATTCATGGCGTCTTCGCTGCGGGATCGCTTGCGGCTGAAGAAGCGGAACAGGCGCTCCGCGACCGGCAGGGCGATGAACAGCGAGACGTAGAGGCCGGTGGCATAGGTCAGCAGGTTGCTGGCGCCGGCGAAGGCCAGCAGCTCTTCGCCCATCTCCGGCAGGGCACCGGCGATGGCGCCGGAACACGCCGCCACCATGCTGCCGCTGCCGACACCGCAGGCCATGGCCAGCGCACGAGGATCGAAGATGTCCAGTGAGGTCAGATAGCCCGCCATCAGCGCAAACCACAGGGTGCCGAACATGGTGCCCACGACATAGACGCCCATCACGCCGACGCCTTCCGGGCCCTTGAGGCCGTATTTGTCGGAGATGATCGCGATATTGGGTTCACGCGCGATGGAGTAGGTCGCACCGATCGCCTCGCGGCCCATCTTGAGCACCACCACCGCGATCGGCATCGCGATCAGCATGGTGCCCAGATTGCCCAGCTCCTGCAGGATCAGCGCCGGACCCGCCGAGATCAGCTGCTCGATGGCCGGGCCGATGGTGGAACCGAAACGGGCGATGAACGGCATGATCGACAGCAGGATGACCGGCCCTGCCGCCGCGCTGACCACCGGCGGGATGAAGCGCCTGGTACCACTGAACAGGTGCGGATTGCACAGTACGGCGGCAATGAAGGCATAGAACAGCGGCAACAGCAGCAAGGTGCCGGGGCCGAGCGGGAACTTGAGAATACCGATCAGTTCGGCGCCGAGAGACAGCACCACGACCAGCAGGTGCAACCGCCAGTCCAGGAGTTGAGAAAGGGGCATGTGGGACTCCGCTTGTTATTGTAGTTTCTGAAGCTTTTGAAACGGCTGGATGCAGCGCCTCGGGGCATGCCCGCGGCTGTCGGCTGCCGCCCTCTGCCGGGGCGGTCAGCGCAATCCAGTATTGTCAGGAGCGGTGCTCTAAAGAAACATGATAGGTGTACGAATAAATAGAGCGGGCTGGCAGGCGATGACAGGCAGTGAAGGTCTCCAGACGCCGACACCCCGCACAAGGCGGGGTGTCGGGTGGTGCGGTCGGCAGTGCGACAGGGCTCAGTCGCCGGTGATCACGCGCAACAGCTCATGGCAGGCGCCCAGGCTGTGATAGTCACACTTGGCCCCGGGCGAGCTCTTCAGGTCATCGAAGCGCTGGTTGTCGGCATTCAGCAGGCGATACCAGGCGCCGTGCTGGTGGTCGATGAAGTGCTGCCAGGCATAGCCCCACAGGCGCTCGTACCACTCGGCGTAGTGTGAATCACCAGTGGCCTCGTGCAGCAGCGCCGCGGCCACCAGGCTCTCGGCCTGCACCCAGAAGTACTTGTCGTCATCGCAGATGGTGCCGTCCGGCGCGAAGCCGTAGTAGATGCCACCGCGTTCGCTGTCCCAAGCCAGATCCAAGGCGGTATCGAACAGACGCTGCGTGGTCGGCAGCAGCCAGTCGTCATCGCGATGACGCTTGAGCATCAGCAACAGCTTGGCCCATTCCGTCAGGTGACCCGGCTGGAAGCCCCACGGGCGGTAGAGGTTCTTGGGGTCGTCGCGGTTGTAGTCCCAGTCGACGTTCCAGTCGCGATCGTAATGCTCCCAGATCAGGCCATCGGCCTTGGCGGCCTGACGCTGGCAGATGTTGCTGGCCAGGGTCATGGCCCGTTCCAGATAGTGCGCCTCGTCGGTGGCCTCGAAGGCGGCCAGCATGGCTTCACAGGCATGCATGTTGGCGTTCTGGCCACGATAGTCCGACAGTGTCTGCCAATCGGCGCTGGCCTCGTCGGCATAGAGTCCTGCCTCCGGTGACCAGAACCTGTCTTCCATCAGCGCGCGGGTCTCCTCGAGCCAGCCGCGAGCCTCCTCGATGCCGGCACGCCAGGCCGTCGCATAGGCCAGCATCACGAACGCTAGGCCGTAGCACTGGTTGGTGTGGTCTGCCTCGCCTTGCTCGCTCAGCGACCACAGATAGCCACCGGTCTGCGGATCGAGATGGACATCGCGCAGGTAGTCGATGCCGTGACGGGTCGCGGCGAGACATTGCTCATCACCGTTGCGCAGATATTCCATCGCGAAGTTGAAGACCATCCGCGTGCTGCTGACCAGATGACGCGCCGTGGGCGCATACACCGTACCGTCGTCGCGCCAAGCCTGGAAGTAGCCACCGCGCTCATGGTCTATAGCCTTGGGCAGATAGAAGTCCATGATCGAGCGGATATGCTCACCCAGAAAGTCGCGGCTGGCGAACGTTGCCGGCATGGGCGGTACTGCCTGGCATGACAGCGGTGCCTTTTGCGGTGCCTGCGCCAGTGGTGAGGCTTGCTGAGAGGCGTGCTGAGTCATCAGGAAGTCTCCACGACGCCGGCTGCGGCCTTGCTGGCGGTGAAGCTTTCCAGCGGGTTGAGCCAGTAGAGGTCCATCGCCGCGGTCCAGGAGAAGTCGCGGCCGCCACAGCCTTCGCCGGTCACCGAGTTGAAGTATTCGTAGTAGCCGGCGGCCTCGACGCACTTCTGGCTTGCTTGCTTGATCTGGTCGGCCTCGCGGGACATGCCATATTCCTCGCAGCCGGTGCCCAGCATCCAGTTGATGTGCAACCAGCTCGGTCCGCGCCAGTAACGCTTGGGCTCGAAGCGGGTGCTGGCCGGATGGGTAGAGGCGACACCGAAGGGCGCCTGTTCCAGCCATTCCTCGAGCAGACCGCCCATGCGCTGTGCCTGGGCGCCGCTTGCGACCCCGGCGAACAGCGGCAGGATACCGGCGGTGGTGATGTGCTCCAGCAGCACGTTGGCACGCGCATCACGGCTCAGGAAGCAGCCCAGCTCATCGCTCCACAGCGCCTGCACGCCTTCCTCGGTGCGCGCCAACGACTGCTTGAGGCTGAAGAGCGCCTCGCCGTGGGTGTTGACCAGACCCAGACCGGCGGCATCCTCTTCGCACAGCGCGATCAGGTCGCGCGTGCCACGGTGCAGGATGGAGATCAGGCTGATGTCCTCGACGCGGTACGGGCAGTCGCGATACAGCACCTCGGCGTCGTGCTCGTTCTGCTGGAAGAACTTCACCAGATAGATGTAGCGATCGTATTCGTACTTGTGCGGGCGCTCGGACGGATCGACCAGCCCGGTATCGCGACGCACGTATTCGGCATCGACCGGCGGCACGCCAGCCAGCGGGCCATCCCACTGGGGGCTGTTGTCCATGCCCGATTCCCACGGATGATAGCTGCACACGCGGCCGGTATGTTCCGGATCACGATCGCGGTAGAACCACAGGTGGTAGCGGATGACGCCGGGCAGGGTGGCGACCAGCTTTTCCTCGGCAAGCCGGCGATCACGGCCTTCCTCGAACAGCAGCTTCATGACGCTGGCCAGCACCGGCGGCTGGGAGATGGCGCTGGTCGACGGGCTATGCTTGACGCCCCAGACTTCCGGCCCCGGGAAGTAGGTTTCCGCGTCACCGTGGAAGACGATGTGCGGCACCATGCCGTTGTCCCACTGACCTTCCAGCAGGCGCTCAACCTCACGCCAGGCACGCGCTTCGTCACCGGCGGCCAGCCATCCCAGCGCGGTGATGGCGGCGTCCCAGTTCCACTGGAAGGGATAGAGGCCACGCGTGGGCACGGTGTAGCCGCCCAGGTCGTTGAGCTTGAGAACGTCGTGAGCGCTGAGCGCGTCGAGCTTGGCATTCATGTGAGTCGGCTCCGTCGTGGGTCGCGGTGTAGTTACAAAAGGACTGTCACAAAAGGGCTGTGAGAGAATGGTCATCAGTGACTGGCTGTCAGCGACTGATCGCAAGTGAGCAGTCGTCAATCAGTGTCGTGTCCGGCAAGCAGCACGGGCGGCTTGCCGGGTGTTGCAGATTGCCCGGCAACTGTCTGTCAGGTGCGCGGCGCTCTTACGCCGACATCAGGTGGCCGCTGTGGTCGTAGAAGCGCACCTTCTCGGCCAGCGGGCGGATGTGGATATCGCCGCCATTGCCGACTTCGAGATCGCTCGGCACGTTGACGCGAATCATCTCGTCACCGAAACGCGCGGTCAGCTGCTTGTGCGATCCCAGCAATTCCGAGACCAGTACGCGCACCGGGGCGAAGTTCTCGGTGGGCTCGAAGCGCACCTCGAAGTCCTCGGGGCGGATACCGCACTTGTGCACCTGCTGGCTCGATTGCTCGGAGCGGGTCGGGTGATTCCAGCGTGCATCCGGCGGAATGAAGTTCATCGGCGGGTTGCCGATGAAGCTGCCGACGAATTCGGTCGCCGGGTAGTGGTAGATCTCGGAGGGCGGCGCGTACTGCTCGATCTGGCCACCCTTCATGACCGCGATACGGTCCGCCAAGCTCATGGCCTCGACCTGGTCGTGGGTCACGTAGATGGTGGTGGTGTCGGAGGCGGCGAGGATGGTCTTGAGCTCGGCGCGCATCTCCAGACGCAGCAGGGCATCCAGATTCGAGAGCGGCTCATCCATCAGCAGCACTTCCGGCTCCGTCGCCAGGGCGCGCGCTACCGCGACACGCTGACGCTGACCGCCGGAGAGCTGACCGGAGTAGTGATCGAGGCGGTCCTCGATATGCATCAGTGCGGCAGTTTCCTTCACCTTGCGCTGGATATGCGCCTCGCTGTCCTTACGCACGCGCAGACCGAAGGCGATGTTCTCCGCCACGGTCATGTGCGGGAAGACGGCGTAGTTCTGGAACACCATCGCGATGCGACGATCGCGCGGTGCCAGCGAGGTGATCTCACGCTCGCCGATGCGGATCGAGCCGCTGCTCTCGTATTCCAGCCCCGCGATGATGCGCAGCAGAGTCGATTTGCCGCAGCCGGATGGACCGAGCAGCACGGTGAATTCCTTGTCGCGGATCTCGAGATCGATGGACTTGAGGATTTCCTGCTTGCCGAACTGCTTGCTTACGGCGCTGATTTGGATGGCTGACATGGTCTGACTCCTTTGATCGAGAGCGGCGGCGAGGAAGTGAACTCGCTTGCGAGAGACGATGAGGATCGCCGCCGGTCATTGGCCTGATGAGCGGGCGTACGTTAGCGGTTGGAAATGCCCCACATGCTGAACAGGTACTTCCTGATCGCGAACAGGAACAGCAGCGCCGGGACGACCAGAATCAGACCACCGGCATACTTGATCTCGGCAGGTGACTCGGAAAGGCTCTGCACCAGGAAGGCGGTCAGGGTGCGGTTCTCGACGGTGAGAATCGCCGAGGCGAACACCTCGTTCCACGAGATCACGAAGGCGAACACGGCCGAGGCGGTGATGCCCGGCGCGGCCAGCGGCAGTACCACGCGGCGGAAGGCCTGCCAGCGGTTGCAGCCCATCAACCAGGCGGCTTCCTCGAGTTCCACCGGAATGCCCATGAACAGGCTGGAGGTGATCAGCACCGCAAACGGCAGTGCCAGGGTGGCGTGCACCATCGCCAGACCCAGGATGGAGTCATCGATGCCGACCTGGATGAAGATGACGGCCAGCGGCAGCGCCAGCAGCGGCATCGGGAAGGCCCGCGACAGGATGATGATCATGCGGTAGGCATTCATGCCCGGGAACACGAAGCGGGCCAGCGCATAGCCTGCCGGCGCGCCGAGCACGATGGCGATCACCATGGTGAAGACGGCGGCCAGCAGCGAGTTGCCCAGTGCGCTGATCACGCCCTGGTAGTGCCAGAAGAAGTCGAGGGTCTCGAAGCTCAGCGCCGGGGTCAGGGTCTTGGGCCAGCCGGTGATCTGCTCCGGCGTGCTGACGCTGTTGAGCATCAGCAGGGCGATGGGCACCAGCACCCACAGCACCAGGATCGAGACACCGGCCCGGAACAGCCATCTCCAGGCCATGTCATTGCGACGTGGCTTGTGGGCGGTCTGCGCCAGCTGGCTTGAGGAATCGGCTAAGGAGGCGCTTGCGCGTGACGAAAGCGATGACGGCATGACGGCCTCGGAAGAAGAGGATTTCATCAGCGGGCCTCCTTCGGCACATTGAGGAACTTGATGTAGAAGCCGGTGATGACCACCGAGATCAGCATGATCAACACTGCGTAGGCTGCAGCGGCACCTGTCTGCTGGTAGAGGAACTGCCAGTCGAAGGTCTCGCTCATCAGTACCGGCATGTCACTGCCGCCCAGCATCATCACTACCGCGAAGACCTCGAGTGCCAGCAGGGTGCGCAGAATCAGCGCCGACTGGATGCTGGGGCGCAACATCGGCAGGGTGATCTTCCACAGGCGCTGCCAGTAGCTGGCGCCGAACACCTGACCGGCCTCGTCATATTCCTTGGGGATCAGCCCCATGCCCGATACCAGGATCACCAGCACGATGGCGGTACCGCGCCAGATCTCGGCGACCACCACGGCCAGGAACAGCGCGAAGGCATTCTGATAGTTGAGCCAGGACGCCGGCGCATCGATTACGCTGACCGCGCTCAAAAAGCTGTTGAGGAAGCCGAACTGCTCGAGGATCGCCAGCCAGATGATGCCGGCGGCCAGATCGGAGATGCCCAGCGGGATGGTCCAGATGTAGAGGATGCTGTCGCGGCCCTTGTTCATCCTGGTGACCATCAGCGCCATGCCGATGGCCAGCACCAGCTGCAGCGGTACCACGACCCCGGTCAGCAGCAGGGTGTTCTTGAGTGACGGCCAGAAGTTGAAGTCCTGATAGATGCGCGTGAAGTTGGCCAGGCCCACGTTGCCATCACTGCTGGTGAAGGCCTCGGCGAAGATCTGGATGAACGGATAGAGAAAGAAGGCACCCATGAACAGCAGGCTGGGGGCGATCAGGTAATAAGGTAGCCAGCGATCGTGCTTCATCTTTGCTCACCTTTGGCGTTGTTGTGATAGCTTGTCGGAATGGTTTGGTGGCACTGGGTCGGCATGACAGGGGTTGGCGTACCGTCGTGGCGACCCGTCGGGGGGGCGTTGTTGCTGCTGTGTTGCGAGTGTTGCGAGTGCTGCGTTCTTGAGTGTTGCGTTCTGGCGCCAGCGGCTTACTTGACCGGGCAGGGGCCGTCGCTGGGGGGATCCGGGAGCCAGCAGCCTGCGCCTGATGTGTTGATCAGCGTCTGCAGGCGCGGGGCGAGGATATCCAGCGTCTCCTCGATGTCGGCGTCGCGCAGTACGATCTGCACGAAGGCATCGCGGTAGATCTTGTTGAACAGGCCCGACTGCTGGCCCAGGCCGCTGGGCAGCAGCGAGAGCACGGCGTCGTCGGCGGAGGACTGGGCCGCGACCGCCTTGCCGGACATGCGAATGCTGGCGGGCAGGTCATCGGGAAGCTCGGCTTCCACCACCGGGAAGAAGTTGGTGGCCCGTAGGGTGCGAATCTGGGCTTCCGGCGTCATCAGATAGCGGATCAGCCTGCGCGAGGCATCGGGATTCGTGGCATTGGCGGGTACCGCCAGGCCAGCGACCACCGGCATGTAGCCGCGTCCGCTTGGGCCGGCAGGGGCCGGGAAGGCCACGTACTGATCCGGCTGCTTGTTGAAGGCATCCTTGAGGCGCGCGGTGTGATCGAAGGCGACCCACACCTCGCCATTGAGCAGCGGTTCCTGCATGAAGCCGTAGGCGGTGGAGCGCGGATTGGTCACCGCCCAGATCTCGCGAAACTTCTGCCACATGGCCACGGCGTCATCGCTGCGGAACTCACGCACCACCGAGTGAGTGAAGGACGGGTAGAGATAGCCTTCCAGGAAGCGGTGGATCAGCCCCTTGCGACCGGCCGGGAAGCCCAGCTTGGGGCTGCCGGTGGCCTCCTGCATGTTGCGGCCCCAGGCCAGCAGCTCGTCATAGCTCAGCGCGTTCAGGTCAGCGCCTTCGGGCAGGTAGGGCAGCGCCTTGCGGTTGGCGGCCATGATGTAGGTCGCCTGCATCCACGGAATGTAGCGCTGCTGGTCGCCGCCCAGCTTGCCCAGCGTCATGTACTGCTTGCTGATGCCAGTGTCCGCAAGCGAGCCTTGCAGGTCATTCAGCGGCGTCAGAATACTGGGCGTCAGCGACCCCAGTTCGCCGTGCAGCCCGCCGAGCAGATCCAGCGCGCCATCGGGGCTGGTCTTCTCCGCCTCGAGACGCGACAGGAAGGTGCCTGTCTCCTGCGGCATGTAATTGATAGCCTCGGCGTAGGGTGCCAGCGCGATCTCGCGCATCTGCTGAGCCTCTTCCAGCGGTCTGGCCTGGGTGCTGAAGAAGGTGATGTCAGCGAGGGCGGACGTAGTGCCCAGCAGCGCCAGCAAAGCGAGGGCGGTTGGCATCTTGCGCATGGAGGTCTCCCCGATCGGGTATTGTTTTTCTGGCGTCACGCTGACCACGTTCTGGCGTTTGGCGGTCAGGCGTCTGGCGTCGTGAGGTCAGTCGATGGTCCTGTGTGCTCAGGCATGTGTGCTCAGGCAGTGGTATCGCGCAGCAGCAGGTCGTAATCGAAGCAGCGATGGCGTGGCGAGCCCTCCTGCGGTGCCAGCACCAGTTCGATCAGCGCCTGACTGACGATCTCGAACGAGATGTCCAGGGTGCTGAGGCTGGGCTGGCGGTACATCTGCGGCGGCAGGTTATCGGCGCCGATGATGGCGATGTCCTCGCCGGGTGTATGACCGCAAGCGCTGACCGCTTCCATCACGCCGTAGGCGAAGATGTCGCTGGCACACACGAAGGCGGTGGGGGCGTTGGCCCCGGACAGCGCTTCATGGGCGACCTGATAGGCGCTGGCATAGCCGTGCGGGCAATGGCGCGAGCTGGGCGCGAGGCCGGCGTCGTGCATCGCCTGCAGATAGCCGGTCTCACGTTCGACGGCGGTATAGAGGTCGCTGAAGAAGTTGAGGAACAGGATATTGCGATGGCCCAGGCCAATCAGATGGCGGGTGGCGCGCATGAAGCCGTCGGCGGCATTGATGTCGACCCAGTCGTGTTCGCTGGCGCGGCCGGTACGACCGTGAGTGACGAAGGGGATGCCGCTGTCGAGCAGGAAGTCGACGCGCGGGTCCTGAATGCGGGTACGGGCTACCACGAAGGAATCGACCTTGCCGCCATCGATGAAGCGCTTGTAGGTATCCAGCTCGTCGCGGTCCTCGGGTACCGTGGTAACGATGAGGTCGTGTTCCGGTGCGGCGTCGTGCAGCGCCTGACCCAGTGATACCAGCAGGCGGGTGTTGAATTGATCACGAAAGTCGCCCTGGGCGCCGTTCATGATGTAGCCCACCGAAGAGGTGCGGCCTGTCTTCAGGCGGCGTGCGCTCTGATTGGGCTTGTAGCCCACTTCACTGGCATAGGCCTGCACCCGCTCACGGGTCGTGGCGCTGACATCCTCGAATCCGCCCAATGCCCGTGAGACCGTCGTGACCGACAGGCCCAGCTGGCTGGCGAGATGCTTGAGTGTGATGTTCGGCGGCATGGCACTTTTCCCTTGGCGGTAACGGTAAGCAGAAATCGTTACCCGAAACGTTTCGGAAGCGATCTTTTCACTGTTTCAATTGGCTTGGCAAGAATGACGAGACCAAAGAATATATCCGTAATAATCCCGATATCTGGCGCTGAAAATCGCCGATGAGGCTGGCGATTGAGCCGGCGACGATACCACGCTATTTGCACGTAGCGATCTGGCGCGCGTCAGCGCAGGAGAAGGGCAGCAATCCATATGGAGTGCTGGCATTGGTGTCGCTCCCACATGTCGTGAGGCGACGCTCGGCGGGGGCTCCTGACGGGCATGACTGCCAGAGCCACAAACGCCGACACCCCGCACAGGGCGGGGTGTCGGCGTCTGGAGAGCGTTATTCGAGTCAGGTTTCAAAGCCCGATCGTCAAGAGCCTCAGTTGCCCTGTGAAGCGAGTGCCGCGGCCTGTTCCAGCTCCTTCTCCTTGCGCGAAGGGCGGATCAGACGGCCCTGGAGTTCCTCAAGGGAGACACCCTTGGTCTCGGGCATGAAGAACAGCACGAAGACCAACTGCAGCAGCATCATCAGGGCGAAGAAGGCGAACACCGGTCCGCCACTGAAGTGGCTGAGAATGGTCGGCATCAGCAGCGCGATCAATGCCGCGAAGACCCAGTGCACGGAGCTGCCGAAGGACTGGCCCATGGCGCGTACCTTGTTGGGGAAGATCTCAGAGATGAACACCCAGATCACCGTACCCTGGCTCATGGCATGCGCCGCAATGAAGACAGCCATCAAAATCGGGACCCCATAACCGCCCAAGGCACTGAAGTCCTTGAGGTAGAAGGCCCAGGAAATCAGGCACAGCGACAGCAGATAACCGGCAGAGCCGATCAGGATCAATGTGCGTCGACCCAGCTTGTCGATCAAGGACATGCCCAGCATCGTGAAGGCGAGATTGATGACCCCGATGCCTGCCGTAGAGAGCAGGGCAGCACTGGATTCAAGCTGCGCCTCGGCCAGAATGCGCGGCGCATAGTAGATGATGAAGTTGATGCCGGACAGCTGATTGAAGGCCGCGATCAGGAAGGCGAACAGCACCGGCAGACGATAGCGCCAGGCGAACAGGCGAGTATGTTGCTTGACGCTCTCTTTGCTTTCCGTACCACGGATAATGGCAATTTCTTCCGCGATATCGGCCTTGGGGTTGATCTGTTTGATCACCTCCGCCGCTGCCGCTTCATCGTTGCGCTTGAGGATCAGCCAGCGCGGGCTGCGCGGCACCTTGCAGATCATCAGCAGATAGAGCGCGGCTGGCACGGCTTCCACGCCCAGCATCCAGCGCCAGTTCTCACCGTCGGTGAAGCCGATGAAGTAATTGGAGACGAAGGCGATCAGAATCCCGAAGACGATATTGAACTGATAGAGCCCGACCAGCGCACCACGCCGCTCGCGCGGTGCGATTTCCGAGATGTAGATGGGCGCCGCGACGGACGAGGCCCCCACGCCCAGCCCGCCCAGCAGACGGAAGAACGAGAACACATAAGGGTCAGTGGCCAGCGCCGACCCCAGCGCAGAGACGAGATAGAGTATACCGATGCCGATCAGCGTGGCACGGCGCCCGAAGCGATCGGTCGGCCAGTTGCCGAAGATGGCGCCGATCACCGTGCCCCACAGGGCCATCGACATGATGATGAGGCCGTGGTTGAGATCGCTGAGACCCCATTGGCTCTGCAGTGAGGTATCCGCCCCCGAGATGACGGCGGTATCGAAACCGAACAGGAAGCCGGCGAGGGCAACCGTGATCGACCATTGAAGAATGCGTGGCATGGCGTAGCTCATCCAATGAGGCGTGAAGGAAAGACAGCGATTCGCGGAGGTTAATCGTTAAAGAGTGCAAGGGTGAATCGTGTCACCTGGCGATATCAGCCTATCTGCCCTGCGGCGTGCCATCCGCTATACCTTTGGGGGAGAGCCGCCCCGGCAGCCGCACTTGCTCGGCCTCGACTCAGAAATTATCTCGCTAGAACAGCAGGTTATTGAAATCGCCTTATTGTTATTCTTTATGGTTTTAACGTTATTCTTTTTTGCGTTGTTGACGATGCAGGCGTAGGCTTGAGGCATCAATCCTTGAGCGAAGCAGGAGGTCGAAAGATGGCAACCTCAACACAGCGCCCCCAGGTCGAGAGCTTCTTCGACGAAGACAGCAATACCTTCACGCACCTGGTGCGTGACCCGCAGTCCCGTCAGTGCGCGATCATCGATCCCGTGCTCGACTTCGATTATCCCGCAGGCCACACCAGCACCCGCTCAGCGGATGCCTTGCTTGCGCATATCGACGCCGAGTCCCTCGAGGTGGCGTGGATTCTCGAGACCCACGTTCACGCCGACCACCTGTCGGCGGCCGCCTACCTGAAAGACAAGCTGGATTGTCAGCTGGCGATCGGGGCGCGCATACGCGAAGTGCAGGACATCTTTGCCGATATCTTCGCCGCCGAGGCGGGTTTCGCGCGTGATGGTCGCCAGTTCGATCGCCTGCTGGAAGAGGGCGACAGCCTGGCCATCGGCGGGCTTGAATGCCGCGTGCTGCATACGCCGGGTCATACGCCGGCCTGCGTCAGCTACGTGATCGGCGACGCCGTCTTCGTCGGCGATACCCTGTTCATGCCCGATTACGGCACCGCGCGCTGCGATTTCCCCGGCGGCGATGCGCGCGCGCTGTATCGCTCGATCCACAAGGTGCTCTCGCTACCTGACAGCACGCGCATCTTCCTTTGTCATGATTATTCGGCCGAAGGACGCGAAGGCTTCTGCTGCCAGACGTCGGTGGGTGAGCAGCGTGAGCACAATATCCATGTGCATGACGGCATCGATGAGCAGGCCTTCGTCGATATGCGTTCAAAGCGTGACGCCGGGCTTGGCATGCCGCGCCTGATGCTGCCGGCGGTGCAGGTGAACATGCGCGCCGGCCAGATGCCGCCGGCGGAAGACAACGGGCGCGCCTATCTCAAGATTCCGCTCAATCTGCCTTTTGATCAGCTGTGATGGCCGCCATGCCGGCTTTGCTGAAGTGCTTTGCCTATGTAGCTTGCTTACGTAATTCTGTGACTCAAATGGACGAATTTCCGCGATGGGAGCCTTATCGATGAGCCAGAGCACGCCACAAACCCCGCCAGTTTCGGGTTCTGCAACGACGCCTTGTGACAATCAGGGCGCTGATTCGGCCACGCAGGCGACTCGCACCGCCAATCACCGTCTGGCACCCAACGCCCACAAGGTGGTGATCATCGGTGGTGGGGCCGGCGGTATCGCGGTGGCGGCCAGTCTGCTCAAGCGC
Organism: Cobetia amphilecti; assembly: GCF_020217465.1. Taxonomy (GTDB): domain Bacteria; phylum Pseudomonadota; class Gammaproteobacteria; order Pseudomonadales; family Halomonadaceae; genus Cobetia; species Cobetia amphilecti. The sequence continues at coordinate 2,253,425 of NZ_CP084115.1, read as the reverse complement.
CAGCCGGGCATGGACATCGCCATCGTCGAACCCGCCGAGCAGCACAGCTATCAGCCGGGCTGGACGATGGTTGGTGGCGGCATCTTCACGCCGGAATTCACGCGCAAGCCGATGCACTCGGTGATGCCCAAGGGCGTGCACTGGTATCGCGATACCGCCACCGGCATCGATGCCGAGGCGCACGAAGTCACGCTTGGCAATTGCCATCGCCTGCGCTACGAGCGCCTGGTGATCGCCATCGGGCTGGAACTGGATTGGAGCGCCATCGAGGGGCTGGAAGAGACGCTGGGGATGAATGGCGTCACCTCCAACTATCGCTATGATCTCGCGCCCTATACCTGGCAGCTGGTGCAGTCTCTCAAGGGCGGCAAGGCGCTCTTCACCCAGCCGCCGATGCCCATCAAGTGCGCCGGTGCGCCGCAGAAGGCGATGTATCTGGCCTGCGATCACTGGCAGCGCGAGAACGTGCTGTCGCAGCTCGAGGTCAGCTTCCACAACGCCGGCGGCGTGATGTTCGGCGTGCCGGCCTACGTGCCAGCGCTGGAAGAGGCGGTCGCGGGCTATGGTATCGATGTCAGGTTCCATCAGCGCCTGGTCGGAGTGGATGGCGAGACGCAGACGGCACGCTTCGAGGTGCCGGCAGCCGAGGAGGGCGGCGAGCCGCAGATCGTCGAGCAGTCCTTCGACATGCTGCATGTGGTGCCGCCGCAGAAGGCACCGGCGTTGATCGCACAGTCCGGGCTGGCGAACGGCGCTGGCTGGCTGGATCTCGACCCCGAGACCCTGCAGCACATGAGCCATCCAGACATCTTCGGGCTGGGCGATGTCAGCGGCACCTCGAATGCCAAGACTGCCGCAGCGGTGCGCAAGCAGTCCCCTGTGGTGGTGGAGAATCTGCTCGCCACACTGACCGGTGGCGCGCTCACGGCGGGCTATCGGGGTTATGGCTCCTGCCCGCTGACGGTGGAGAACGGCCGCATCGTGCTGGCGGAATTCGGCTACGGCGGCGAACTGCAGCCGACCTTCCCCAAGTGGGTCAATGACGGCACGCGTCCGACTCGCCTGGCCTGGCAGCTCAAGGCGCGGGGGCTGCCGTTCATCTACTGGAACCTGATGCTCAAGGGCCATGAATGGCTGGCGCGTCCGGCGTCACGCGATGTCTGAGCCGGTTCGAGAGGCAAAGGGGACGCCGCTTGCCCGCTGGCTGCCGCTGGCGGGTTGGCTTGCCCATTATGACCGCCACAGTCTCGGGCGCGATCTGCTGGCGGCGGTGATCGTCAGCGTCATGCTGGTGCCTCAGGCGCTGGCCTATGCGCTACTGGCGGGGCTGCCGGCGCAGGTCGGTCTTTATGCCAGCATGTTGCCGCTGGTGCTGTATGCGCTGTTCGGCACCAGCAGCACCCTGGCGGTGGGGCCTGTGGCGATCATCTCGCTGATGACGGCCTCGGCGATCGCGGGCATGAGCGGCGCCGATGGCGCAGCGCTCTCCACGCCCGAGATGCTGTCCGCCGCGCTGCTGCTGGCCTTTCTCTCCGGTGCGATGTTGATCGCCATGGGGCTGTTGCGCCTGGGAGTGCTGGTGAATTTCATCAGCCACCCGGTGATCTCGGGCTTCATGACCGCCTCGGGCATTCTGATCATCGCCAGTCAGCTCGGGCCCCTCACCGGCCTGAGCCTCAGCGGCGGCAATCTGATCGCCATGGGCGAATCGCTGTCGGCAGGCGGGCAGGGGCTGCACTGGCCGACACTCGTCATCGGGGTGGGCTGCCTGGCGGGGTTGATTCTGGCACGCCGATATCTCAAGCAGGGCCTGATGGCCCTCGGGATGCGCGCGAGCGCGGCGGGCATGCTGTGCAAGACCACACCGATTCTCGCTGTCATCCTAACCAGCCTGCTGACGTGGGGGCTGCAATTTGGAGAACAGGGCATGGCGCTGGTCGGCAGCGTGCCCGGCGGCTTGCCCACCCTGAGCCTGCCGTCCTTCGTCAGCAATGACTGGTCGGGCCTTCTGCTCTCGGCACTCTTGATCAGCGTGGTCGGCTTCGTCGAATCGCTGGCGCTGGCCCAGACCCTCGCCGCGCGTCGCCGTCAGCGCATCGACCCCGACAAGGAACTGATCGCGCTGGGCGTCTCCAACATGGGGGCAGGCATCAGCGGCGGCATGCCGATCTCGGGCGGGCTGTCGCGCTCGGTGGTCAACTTCGATGCCGGGGCGGCCACGCCCTTGGCGGGGGCCTTCACCGCCATCGGCATTCTGCTCGCCAGCCTGTGGCTGACCGACTGGCTGGCGTGGCTGCCGCGCGCGACGCTGGCGGCGATCATCATCGTCGCCACTACCAGCCTGATCGATCTCGCGGCGATCAAACGCACCTTCCGCTACTCGAAGGGTGACGGTGCGGCGCTGTTGGTCACGCTGATCATCACCCTCGCGCATGGGGTGGAGAGCGGCATCATCGTCGGTATCGTCGTGTCGCTGGGGCTCTATCTCAAGCGCACCAGCCAGCCGCACAGTGCGCTGGTCGGGCGCGTGCCGGGCAGCGAGCACTTTCGCAATGTCGAGCGCCATGAGGTGGAGACCGATCCTGAACTTGCGATTCTGCGGATCGACGAGAGCCTGTATTTCGCCAATGCGCGCTATCTGGAAGACACGGTGCTGGCGCTGATGGCCGAACGCCCCTCGCTCAAGCACCTGGTGCTGGCCTGTCAGGCGGTCAACCTGATCGATGCCTCGGCGCTGGAAAGCCTGGAAGTCATCAATGAGCGCTTGAGCGCCGCTGGCGTGCAACTGCATCTGAGTGAAGTGAAGGGCCCGGTGATGGACCGCCTCAAGTGCTCGGAGCTGCCGGCCAATCTGGGTGGCGACATCTATCTCAGCACCTTCGATGCCTGGCAGGCGCTGAGCATTCACGGCAGCCATTGCGACCAGTCCTGCGCGCGCGACGGTATCAGCCAGACGACGGCGGTTGGCTGACAGGAGAAGACCCTGGTTTCAACGGAGAGCCGTGAAGAAGAGGAGCTCTGAGCAAGAGCCTTGAAGCAAGAGCCTTGAAGAAAAACGCCCCGTCTCGGTGATTGCCGAGGCGGGGCGTCTTGTCATCTGAACACAAGGCACTCAGCCAATACGTTCAGTCAAGCACTGGTCCGATGATGTGCTTGACCTCCAGGTAGCCCGCCATGCCCCAGGGCCCCAGCTCACGGCCGATGCCGCTGCGCTTGAAGCCACCCCAGCTGGCCTGTACCAGCGGCAACTGCTCGCTGTTGTACCACACCACCCCGGCGCGCAGACGACGGCCGAGCTGCTGGGCGCGTCTGGCATCACCGCTGACCACCGTGGCCACCAGGCCGAAATCACAGTCATTGGCGAGGCGAATCGCCTCGGCCTCATCGACGACGCGGCGCGAGCACAGCACCGGCCCGAAGATCTCCTCGCGCCACAGACGGCTAGTCACCGGCACATCGATGAAAAGCGTCGGCGCCACGAAGTAGCCCTTGTTCGGCAGGCTGCGGTGGGTGCCATCGCGCAGCGCCGTCAGGCCTTCCTCGCGCGCCACGTTCAGATAGCTCAGCACGGTATCGCGCTGGCGGGCGCTGGTCATCGGGCCCATCTGGGTCGCGGCGTCCAGCGGGTCACCCAGCACCAGCGCATCGATGCGGCTGGCCAGTGCGGCGTGCAGCTCATCGGCGATGGACTCATGCACCAGCAGGCGCGAGGTGGCGGAGCAGATCTGGCCGGCGTTGAAGTAGATACCCGCCATCACCCAGTCGGCGGCTTCCTCGATGTCGGCATCGTCGAGCACGATGATCGGCGACTTGCCGCCAAGCTCAAGGGAGACGCCGCGCGTGCCGCAGGCCGCGGCCTGCATGACCTTCTCACCGACCACATTGCTGCCGGTGAAGGAAATCTTGTCGATGCGCGGATGACGGGTCAGCGGCGCGCCGATGCCCTCGCCATCGCCGTGCAGCAGGTTGAACACGCCCGCCGGCAGTCCGGCTTCCAGCGCGATCTCGGCCATCACCTGTTCCGGCAGTGGTGTCACTTCAGATGGCTTGATCACCAGGGTGCAACCCGCGGCCAGCGCCGGCGCGACCTTCCAGGCGCTGGTGACCAGCGGGAAGTTCCACGGCGTGATCAGTCCCACCACGCCTGCCGGCTCGTGATAGGTGTGCGCGGCATAGCCCTCGACATCATGCGCGACCTCCGCGCCCTGACGCGCATCCAGCGCGCGTGCCTGGGCGGCGTAGTAGCGGTAGCAGCCGATGGCGTCATCAAGATCGATCTCGGCCTCGGCGCGGATCTTGCCGTTGTTGCGACACGACATCTCCACCAGCGCTTCCCGACGTGAGGTCAGCCCCTCGGCGAAGGCCTCCAGATAGACCGCACGCTCGGCGCCGCTCAGTGCCTGCCAGCCCTCGAAGGCTTCGGCGGCAGCCGCGACCGCAACCTCCACATCGCGTGCATCGCCGGCCGTCACCTCGGCAATGACGGTTTCCTCGAAGGGGTTGGTGACCGCCAGACGACGCTCGCCGTGGGACTTGACCCACGCATTGTTGATGAACTGATGATCGAGCTTGTGCATGGACATTCCTGACATGTGAGTGTCTTGCCGCCTGCCACCTCAGGGTCACAGGCGGGCATTGTTCGTGAAAATGATGCGCTGCGCCTAGCCGGACTCAGCCGGCGATTGAGCGCTGCCATCCCGCCGCATCGATTTCCACCAGCAGCGGGGCGCTTGCGTCGCGCTCGCTGATCGCTGTCGCCAGCTCACGGGGGGAGTCGATCGCGACGGCGGCGCAGCCAAAGCCCTGGGCGAGCAGCTGGAAGTCGGGGGACTTGATGTCGACTCCCAGGCGCGTGACGCCGGCGTTGTCCATGAAGCGGCGAATCTCTTCATAGCCCTGGTTGTGCCACAGCACGATCACCACCGGCAGCTGTTCTTCCACCGCGCAGGCGAGTTCGGACAGCGTGAACATGATGCCGCCATCGCCGACCAGCGCGATCACCGGCAGGTCCGGGCGGCCCAGGGTGGCGCCCATCGCGGCAGGCAGGCCGTAGCCGAGCGTGCCGTAGCCAGTGGAGGCATTGAAGTAGCGGCGCGGCGCCGGCTGGCTGAGCAGGTGATTGGCAGCGTAGACCGTCGCACAGGAATCGCCGACCCAGATCGCCTCCGGCAGCGCTTGCTGCAGGGTATTGAACAGCGGCACGTAGGGCGCGAAGGCCGGGTCAGTCGGTATCGCGAGGGCGTCAAGCGTGGCGGCGGTAATCTGCGCGCCGCGTGTCTTGCCTTTCGGGTTGCTCTCGAGGCCGGTCAGCCGGTCGGCGAGGGTCTCCAGCGCCAAGCCGGCGTCGGCGACGATGGCGAGTGTCGCCTGCTGGTTGCGCGCCAGTTGTTCGGGGTCGATATCGATGCGGATCAGCTGGCCACCGATGACGAAGCCATCATCGAACACCACGTCGTAGTCGGTCTCGCCAAGTTCGGTGCCGATCGCCAGCACCACATCGGCGTCGCACGCCAGTTTGCGTACCGCAGGCAGCGCGGCATTGGCGCCGAGATCCAGTGGGTGAGCGCTGCCCAGCAGGCCCTTGGCATTGATGGTGGTGACGGTGGGGGCATCGAGTGCCTCCACCAACTGGCGGGCCGCTGCGGGTGCGGCGACACAGCCACCGCCCAGCAGCACCAGCGGGCGCTCGGCGCCCTGCAGCAGGCTCACGGCTTCCTCGAGCAGGGCCGGGTCCGGCGCCAGACGGCCGATGCGCGGGCGCGTGACGTCATGGGTGGTGCGACCGGCAGGCAGTGCCACCTCGGCATTGAACAGATCGATGGGAATCTCGATATGCACCGGTCCCGGGCGGGCGCCCTCGAACAGCGCGAAGGCGCGGGCCAGCACTTCCGGCAGTGCGGACGTGTCGAGCAGCGTGTGGCTGAAGCGCGCTACGCCCGACACCAGCTGCTGCTGGCTGGGCAGCTCATGCAGACGCCCCTGGCCACGGCCGAGGGTGTCGGTGCGATTGACGCTGGAGATCACCAGCATCGGAATGGAGTCGGCCAGCGCCTGCCCCATCGCGGTGGTGATGTTGGTCATCCCCGGGCCGGTGATGATGAAGCACACCCCGGGCTTGCCGGTACTGCGGGCATAGCCATCGGCCATGAAGCCAGCGCCTTGTTCATGGCGCGGGGTGACGTGGCGAATGCTGCTCGCGGCGGGATCGGCATCCGGTTCCAGGCCACGGTAGAGCTCGACGGTATGTACGCCGGGAATACCGAAGACGGTGTCGACGCCGTAGGTGTCACGCAGCAATCGGATCAGGAGTTCAGCACAGGTCATGGCAGTCTATCCGGCAGACGGGAGCGCCGTGGCGCTCCCTGAAGTCATGAGGAAAAGGAGTCGGTCGCGAAGCGGTGTCAGTCGAGTGCGAGTCGTCGCTCAACTAGCAGTTCAATCGATGGCTCAGAACACGAACAGATGGGCGATACCAGCGATGATCGGCAGGGTGATCAGTGTACGCAGCACGAAGATGGCCACCAGTTCCCACAGCTTGAGCGGAATCTTCGACTTGAGCAGCAGGGCACCGATCTCGGACATGTAGATCAACTGGGTCAGTGACAGGCAGGCGATCACGAAGCGGGTCAGTTCGCTGTCGATGTCCTTGGCCAGTACCGCCGGCAGGAACATGTCGGCAAATCCGACCAGCGTCGCCGGGGCTGCCTCTGCTGCGTGGGGAATCTGCAGCAGTTCCAGCAGCGGAATCATCGGGTAGGACAGCCAGGTGAACACCGGCGTGAACTCGGCCAGCATCAGCGCCACGGTACCGATGGCGATCACCACCGGCAGCAGACCGAGGAAGATGTCCGCCACGTTGAAGCAGGCCGATTTCACCAGCTTGAGCGGGCCCGGCGCATGCTCGGCGCGCGCGACGGCCATGCCGAGTGAGTAGCGCAGCACGCCACAGCCGCTCTGATTCTCTTCACTGATCTGGCAGCCGACCGGCTCGTGGTAGTCATCGCGCTTGCGTGACAGCGGCGGCAGACGCGGCACGATGACGGCGGCGATCAGGCCCGCGATGACCACGGTCAGGTAGAAGGGCACGAACAGGTGGTTGATGTTCATGAAGCTGGTGACCAGCAATGCGAAGGCGATCGAGACCACCGAGAAGTTGGTGGCGATCACCGCCGCTTCACGCTTGCTGTAGAAGCCCTGCTCGTACTGCTGGGTGGTGATCAGCACGCCGACGGTGCCGGAGCCCATCCATGAGGCGGTGGCATCGATGGCGCTGCGCCCGGGCAGATTGAAGATGGCACGGAACGGACGGCGTACCAGGCTGCCGATGAATTCCATGAAGCCGAAGTCGACCAGCAGCGGCAGCAGAATGGCCGCGAAGAAGAAGAAGGTCAGCAGTACCGGCGCGAGATCATTGAGCATCACGCCGCCGGTGAAGGCCGCCGTCACTTGAGTGGGGCCCCACTGGAAGTAGGTCATCAGCGCGAAGATGGCGCCGAGGGCACGCATGCCAAACCATACCGGCGAGACATCGAACAGCTCGTGTGCCGCGCCCTGACGTGCCCAGGCCGGTTTGGCGAGCTTGACGAAGCCGGTCAGCAGTACGGAAAGGCACAGCACCGCGACGGCGATGGCGGGTAGTGCGCCGCCCAGCGTCGCCTTGAGCCAATCGGCCATCAGGCCCATGCCGATATTGATGGTGTCACCCGTGCTGAAGGGCACCAGGAAGAAGCTGACGCCGAGCAATGACGGCAGCAGGAATTTCATGACTCCATGAGTCGTGAGCGGAACGGGACGGGTGGCGATGAGCTCTTTCTGAGCCTTCTCACCCTTGTGCACCTTGTCTGAAGGTGAATCGGCGCTTGGGCTGGAGCGGGACGGCGTGTGATCCGCCGTCGGGTCGATGCTGGTTGTCATTCGGGTCACCTAGATCTTGTTGTAATGGTCAGGCTCTAGCCGTGCATCGTGTGATGCATCATGCCGTATCGTGTCGGGTGATTCTGTGTGCGCCGAGGGCGGGACGGGCCCCCGGCGCGGGTGCAGCAGGACAGCAGGTCATTCGTGGGTCGTTCGTGGATCAGTCGCGCTGTTGCACGCCCGGCAGTACACAGAGCATCTCGTAGAGCAGGGTCGCGCCCATCAGCGCGGTGTTGCCGCTGGTGTCGTAGGGCGGGGAGACTTCCATCAGGTCACCGCCGACGATGTTGAGGCCACGCGCGCCGCGTACGATTTCCATGCCCTGGGGCATGGTCAGGCCGCCGGCTTCCACGGTGCCGGTACCGGGGGCGACGGAGGGGTCCAGTCCGTCGATGTCGAAGGTGATGTACACCGGGCGATCGCCCATCATGTCGCGCACTTCGGCCATCAACGGCGCGAGTGACTTGAACCAGCACATCTCGGCGGTCTCGACACGGAAGCCCTGCTGACGGCACCAGTCGAAGTCATCGGCGGAGTAGCCGGTGCCACGCAGGCCGATCTGCACCACGCGCTGGCTGTCGAGCAGGCCTTCTTCCTGGGCGCGACGAATCGGCGTGCCGTGGGCGATGGGCTCGCCGAACATGTGGTCGTTGACGTCGGCGTGGGCATCGATGTGGATCAGGCCGACCGGGCCATGCTTCTTGGCGATGGCGCGCAGCACCGGCAGGGTGACGGTGTGATCGCCGCCCAGTGTCAGCGGCACGCAGTCGTGACTGAGCACTTCATCGTAGAACTGCTCGATGATGTCCATGCTCTTGGGCAGGTGGAAGGTGTTGATCGGCACATCGCCGATGTCCGCCACCTGCAGGCTGTCGAAGGGCGCGGCGCGGGTGGCCATGTTGTAGGGGCGCAGCATGCGCGATTCATCACGGATCTGACGCGGGCCGAGACGCGCGCCCGGACGGTTGGAGGTACCGATGTCCAGCGGAATGCCGATGAAGGCGGCATCCAGGCCTTCCGCGGTTTCCTGAGCCGGCAGGCGCATCATGGTGGCCGGGCCGCCGAAACGTGGCATGTCGTTGCCGCCCAGCGGCTGATTGAACTCGCTCATCTGTCTCTCCAGGTCTTGAGTTGCTCGCGATACGCTGACGGCGAGCGGGGTATTGTGTTTGTTCGCTTTATCGCCCGACCGGACGGTGTGATGAAAGCCGGCGATCCTCCTTGGCGCATACTCCAGCATTGCAGTAACCATGCCAATTTTTAGTCAATTGATTTTATTGAGTTTTATTTGGCGGAGGTTGCTGGGTGATTCATTTGTGGATCACCAGTGCGGCATTGATGATTCAAAAATGGATCACTGATTCATTTGTGGATCACATTCAGGCATCATCGAGACTGTCTTCAGCGCAGTGCGAGAAAGACCTGCTGGAAAGAGCTGTTAGAAAGAGCTGCGAGAAAGACCTGCGAAAAGAAGCACAGAAAGCCCCGCCCGATTCACAGGCTCGACCATGAGGTACCCGCCATGTCAGAGCTCGACCGTCAGATTCTCAAGACCATCATCGACACCGCTCACGATCACTACTTCGTGGTCAATGCCGATGGCCAGGTGCTGGATGTCAGCCCCGGCGCCGCGGCGGTCTATGGCATGACCCGCGAGGAGCTGTGTGCCGCCAACGTGCATGACCTGGAAGCCAGTGGCGTGCTCAAGCCATCGATCAGCCTGGAGGTGCTGCGTACGGGGCGCGCGCTGCAGATGATGCAGCTCACCGCCACCGGGCGGCGAGTGGTGGCGCAGGCGCATCCGGTATTCGTCGCGGGCAAGCTTGAGTGCGTGGTCAGCCGCTCGATGGACCTCACCGATATCCAGCTGTTGCAGCAGGAATATGCTGTGCTCCAGCAGCGTTTCACGGATCACCTGTGCCGCAACTCGCGGAGCAGTGAGCTGGGCGGGGCGAGTGCGGACGAGAGTGACTGGGGGACGGTGGGGAGTGCGCGCTCAGTTGCTGAGCAGACCACCCATGACGCGCAGCAGGGGCGTGCTCTGTGCGAGCAGGCCGCGCGCGAGCAGGCGGAATGCGAAGACGCCGCGCTGGAATTGGGCGAGCTGCAGGTCAGAAGCCCCGTGATGCGGGAGATAGCGCTGCTGCTCAAGCGGGTCGCGCCCACCAACGCCACGGTATTGATGCTGGGCGAATCCGGGGTCGGCAAGACGGCCTTCGCCCATCAACTGCATCGCTGGAGCCAACGCGCCGACGGCCCCTTCATCGAGGTGAACTGCGGCGCCATTCCCGAAAGCCTGTTCGAGTCCGAGATGTTCGGTTATCAGGCCGGTGCCTTCACCGGCGCGGGTAACCGTGGCAAGGCGGGCCTGATGGAGCAGGCCGAAGGCGGCACCCTGTTCCTCGATGAAATCGGTGAGCTGCCGCTGGCCACCCAGACCAAGCTGCTCAAGGTGATTCAGGACGGAATAATCACCCGCCTGGGCGACACCACCACCCGCCGCGCCGACTTTCGGCTGGTCGTCGCCACCAATCAAGACCTCGCCGCCCGCGTGGAGCAGGGACAGTTCCGCCTCGACCTCTACTACCGCATCAATGTGCTCCCCGTCAGCCTGCCACCGCTACGCGAACGCCGCGAAGACATTCCCGCCCTGATCGAGCAACACCTCTCTCGCCTCAATCAACGTCATGGTCGCCGCAAACTCCTCGACGCCTCGTTATGGCCCATCCTCATGCGCCAGGACTGGCTCGGCAATATCCGCGAACTGGAAAACTGGCTGGAACGCGCCTGGCTCAGCGCCCCCAGTGATGTCATCGACAGCGACTCAGTAAAAACACTGCTCAACACTTGTTCCACGAATAACGCTAATGGACTAGGCAATTCATTTGGCTTCAGTAATGAAAAATCCAATGAAATAGGCGTTAATGATAGTTTTCCCACTGCCGATACCTTACATAGTGACAAATCCCTCTCAGCGCCTGCCGCTGAGGGGGCGGTAGCTATGCCAGTCCCCAAACTTGGCCCTAACGAAACCCTCAAGGAAGGCCTGGCACGTATCGAAGCACAATGGTTACACGAGATGGCGGCGGAGCTGCCCAGTACCTATGCGATAGCCAAGAGGGCAGGGATCAGTCAGCCGTCGGTGGTGAGAAAAATCAAGAAGATGAACAGATAAGGCTGGTAAAAATAATGTATATTAAACTTGCTGGCTATGTATAGCTTGTTGGATAAGTATTGCAATTGCGAAATATATATTTGATGTTATTGTTCTGCTATAGTTTATAGTGGCTATTTGTGTTAAGGGGGTGGGGCATGGAAGCTTTAATAAATGAATTGGAATTAAATCGTGATAAGGCATATTTGGTTCAGCCTCGTGTAATTGGACTACCTAAGCGTGCATTAAACTTGGTCTTGTCTAAAAATATTGAAAATTCTTATGATGCAATTCGTTTTATTCTGTATGAATTGGCAAGTGAGTCAGGAGTAGGCCCTAAGACAGTCAATGAATCAGCTCTTGCTTCTAAAGAATTTGTAGAGAAGATTAATAGTCTTTCGCTAGAGCTAGTTAAAAGTTTGAATGATCCTAGAGAGACATTTTTTGCTGCCAGTGATGGTAATATAGTTGAATGCTTTCCTGCTCTTGTTACTCTTTATTCAGAAAAAGGAATAAAAAATAGTGACAATAGGATGCTTGACATCTTGGTTAAGAGATTTGGTTTGATGGATTCTAAACAATACACTTTAGAGGAGATTGGTACTTTTTACGATGTCACTAGGGAAAGAATTCGTCAAGTTGAGGCTAAAGGTATAAAAGAGCTAAAGGGAATTTTGAAAGGCGAGATCCAGCCCAAGAAATGGAAAATTTGCGAAAAGCTTGTTGATAACTTCAATGCGTTCGAGAGTGAGATTTCAGAGTACTCTCCAATAATATCTGAAGAGGTTGTGAAATCTACATTGAGTCGAAATTTTGGCTCAAGTTTGGATGTTTCATATCTGTCTTTGTTATTGGAGGTTTTAGGTTACCGTAAAGTACCTACAGCAGTGCCGGGGTTCAGAGGCACTATCAAAGACTCTTGGTGCTCACAAGATAATTATTCTAAGGAAGAGATTGAGTTGATGTTTATGGCACTCAATTCCGTGTTTGATTATACTGAGGGGTTATCTACGTTTGATGTAATAATATTAGCGAAAAAGTTTTCTAAGAAAAGAGTCAACAAATCTATCGAGAATGATAGCTTAGAAGTTGCATTGCAATCGGTGCTAGAATTTGAAAAAGTAAGCGATATTGTAAGAGTTAAAATTTCTTATTTGAGAAGCGCTGCTGATAAGGCTTTTAGAGTGTTGGATTCAGTCAAGCAGCCTATGCATTATTCCAAGCTATGTAGAGAAATTAATTTACTTAGTAGCACAAATGATAAAGCGTACGCACCAGTATCCGAAACCAATGTGACTAATCAGCTAACAGCCGATGATAGATTCATACCTGTAGGTAAAAGTGGCTTTTGGGGTCTATCATCCAGTTCAGATATTGAAAATATAACAATAGTTCAGGCATTAGAAAGAATCCTCCATCGTACTGGCAAGCCAATGGAATATGCAGATATTCTTAGTGAGTTGAAAGAAATACGCCCTTATGCTTCTGAAAAATCCGTGGTTACTTATTTAAATGATGACTCTAAGTTTGCTAGGGTAGGTCGTAGGTTATTTGCTCTAAATTCTTGGCGCATTAAGCCATCACCAAAAGTTAAGCGGCTAAAATCAATTTCTAGTCATGATTTTGCACTAGCAGTAAAGGAGGGGCTGCAAATAGAAAATCCTCAGCCTTTTGCTACACTCATCTCTATTGTGGCTAAGTCTTTAGGTTGCTCCGAAGTGAGTGCACGCCAAAAGTTAAGATCGTTAGAAGCTATTGAGCTTAGAGATCGAGAGTCTGGCCGTGGTAAGGAGGTGTTTTGCCCAGACCTAAGTTTACTTGATGAGTTAATAAAAAATGTAGAAACTAAAAAGGTTTTGTTAAAAGATCTCGTTCAAAATGAAGTTAAATCTATTCTTTATGCAAGGCCTAATGAGCCAATACTAAAAGGTGATTTGTATCACATGGTTATATCGAATGTGAGTTGCCTTAGGCCAACATTTTATCAGTATTTAGAAAAGATGGATTCCATAGAGCAATACTCTGATAATGGGAAGCATTACGCCGTATATAAACACTACGAGCCTGATATAAGTATTAAAATAGACCCTTCGCAATATGGAGCAAATGATGAAGTTAAGAATAAGTTAGCTAGGCCACTCGGTCATTTAACAATCTCTAACGTTGACATTGCACTAGGCGAGCTAGGCTTGATATTTGAAAACTCTTTGAGGGATTATTTGAATATAAGAAGAGAAAAGGATCCCTCCCAAGTCAGTTCAAAGGAGCTTAATAATCTGGTTAGTATGATAACTTGCGCAGTAAAATTAAGGGTGGTGACCAAAGGTTATCACCTCAATACATTGCGCGAGGAGAGGAATAACCGAGCTCATGGTGAGGTTTTAGATATACATGAAAAGAAAAAGTTATTTGATAGGGCGCATTATCTGGCGGAACTTTTTGTAAAGTATATTTGTTTTTTTGAACTAAAAAAACAAAGTGAAAATGTGGTTTAAGTTTATTGTTTAATCTTTATTAAATTTTTGGGCGTGCATACTTGATTTGTAGGTTGGCTGTTGGTGGGAGTGCTGTTTAATGATAATCCATACGTCTCTGTATGATTGTTATAGTTGTTTATATTGTGCTTTTTTATAAAGGCTTATAAATTCAGCTTCCTTCCATCACCACCAAACTCCCCATTACCCCCTCACACAACGGCTTGATCTCGCTGAAGCCGTCATCGACGGCGAGGTCTGTCTTGGCTTTGGCGTAGGTGGTGCCGTCGGCGGTGGGGTGGTAGCTGGTGCAGTGCAGGCGGATCAGCTTGTCGTCGAGGAAGAGACCGTATTCGCGGGTCTGCGAGGTGATGGGCATGCCCTGGTGTCGCTGTGTCATGGCGATATCGAACCAGTAGACCTGACGGTGATCCACTCGGGTCAGGCCGGAGTCGAGCATCTGGCTGTTGATGGGCGCCCATTGCGCCAGTTGGTCCGTGGCGGCCATCACCTTGAGCTGCGCGTCGCTGACAGTCTCGCCATGCAGGTCATAGATTTCGAGGATGATCATGTCGGTGCCGGTACCCGCCTGACTCTGCCATTTCTGCACGATATGCGGCAGGCGTCCCTCGGCGGCAGACCACGAGGCGGGCAGGTGCAGCGCAAGACTGATGCCCAGTGACTTGGGATGGCCCTTGGTGTGGAACTGCTGGAAATAGCCGTCGTACAGCTCGTACACCGGCTCGATCTGATACTTGGTCGCCAGCAGAAATTCCTTGAACGGCGAGGGCAGGTATTCCCCCTGGGCGCGCAGATGAATGGCCTCGATGAAGCGGGCCGCGAAGTCGCTGGTCAGCTTGTCGGTGGTCAGTTGCGAATCCAGTTGCGTCTTTATCTGACGGCGGATGCCATCCAGCACTTCGCGTGCGTGCTCCCGCCCCATCAAGGTGGCGAGGTTGTCCGCCAGGCGATGGGTGATGTTCGGGAAGGCATTGTCGAAATAGGCGGAGGCAAGCTCTGCATCCGGCGCGAGGCCGGGATACTCCTCGGCGATGCGTGACAGGGTGATGTCCTGGGCGATGACGAAGCCGTAGGTACTGCTCAGCGTATTGATGACCTTGGGCGTGGGGCGAAACTGTGCGGCTTCGGCGCGTGCCGAGGCGCCGGGGGTGATGAGGCACAAGCTCAGGCCCAGTCCGAGCGTCAGGGCGGCGGCGGCCAGCCCGGGAATTGCCCCAAGGGAGCGTGTTACGGCAAACGCCATGCGTGACATCCTGTCAGAGTGCGATCGATTCAATCCTATCATCCGCCTACGATGACTTCTCGCGTGCTGATGATGTTCAGATGCCTAATCAGGCAGAAGTATCAGACTGCGCGTCATGCCGCGCACGCGGTTTCCCTTCAGAGAGCAGCAGACAACGATGTCCAGACGACACCAGTATTCGGTTGAACTTGAGTGGACCGGCAATCGCGGTGATGGCACCCGCCATTACACCGCCTATGAGCGTGATTTCGTGGCCCGTGTCAGTGGCAAGCCGAGCCTGGAAGGCTCCGCCGACCCCGCTTTTCGGGGCGACGCTTCCCGCTGGAACCCCGAAGACATGCTGGTGGCCTCCGTCTCGGCCTGCCACAAGCTCTGGTATCTGCACCTGTGTGCCGAGGCCGGCATTCGTGTCATGAGCTATCACGACCACGCCGAGGGCACGATGCAGGAAGGCACGCCCGCTGTTGGCAATAGTCAGGCAGAGAACGAGGGCGAGGCGGGACGTTTCACCTCCATCGTGCTGCGCCCCGAGATCACGCTGGCCGCCGGTGACGATATCGCGCTCGCCCATGAGCTGCACCACCGGGCGCATGCGCTGTGCTTCATCGCCAATTCACTGAATTTTCCGGTCAGCTGCGAGGCGGTGATCACCCATCAGTGATGGGCAGCCCTCAGCCCGTGTCCTACAACCGTGTCGGACTGACCGTGTCTTACAGACCGTGTCAGAACCCAAAAGGCCACCAGAGCGATCTGGTGGCCTTTTTTGCTTTCAGCATCTCTCTAAAGAAACAGCGTCTCGCAAGGGCATCAAGCGAGGGGATCAACACCGTGCGTTCACTTCCTCGATCAGTTTGCTGGAACCAGTGAGGTCTGGCAGGCAGGCGCCGTCGGCAATCTTCGCCAGCAGCACGTCTTCGGCTTCTTGCACCTCGATGGCGTGGCTGGCGATGGCCGAGACTTCCTCGGGCGCCATGACGATGACGCCACTTTCATCGGCAAGGATGGCATCGCCCGGATTGACGACCACGCCGCCGATGCTGACCGGCACGTTGAGTGCGCCGCCGATTCCGGCGAAGCGCGTGGTCAGTGACGCGACGCCGCGACTCCAGACCGGGAACTGCTTGTCGCGAATGGTCAGCGCATCGGTGGCCATGCCGTCGATCACCACACCGGCCACGCCGAGGCGCGAGGCGACCGTGGTCATCACGCCGCCCCAGCAGGCGCGGTGGCGATCGCCCTGTCGATGCACGATCAGCACATCGCCCGGGCGCACCAGACGCATCAGATGGTTGAGCAGGGTGCCATCTTCCGGCGGCAGCGAGACAGTGATGGCGGTACCGGCGATGCGCACCTCGGGCAGCATGCTGGCAATCGCCGGATCGACGAAGCCCCGGGTGTGGAAGTGGCCGATGGTGGCCGTCTCGCACTGCTTGAGCTGTTCCAGCCGTTCAGGCGCGACCTGCGCTGGCATGTCATTGAGTTGGTACATGAAAGTCTCTCGTCGTGGTCGGTCAGATCAGGCTGGGCAGGAAGGTCGTCAGCCACGGGGCCCAGTAGAGCATCAGCATCGCGAACAGGAAGCAGATGACGATCGGCCAGGCGGCGGCGTAGATGGTCTGCATTGGCGTCGCGGGGGCGGCGCCTTTCACCGCGAACAGGTTGTAGCCGAAGGGCGGGGTCAGACTGCCCACCGAGATGTTGATCAAAAACAGCGTCCAGAACCATACCGGATCAAAGCCATACAGCTTGACCAGCGGCGCGTAGATGGGAATCACCACCATCATGAAGGCGATCTGGTCGATGAACATGCAGGCGATCAGCGGAATCAGCATCAGGATAAGCAGCATCCACACCGGATCGAGATCCAGCCCGGTCACGCTGCTCACCAGACCGCTGGTGGCGCCGGTGAAGCTCAACAGCTGCGAGAACAGCTTCGAACACGCCAGGATCAGGATGATCATGGTGCTGACCTTGAGCGACGACATCACCGCCTCGCCGGCCATCTTGAACGAGAACTTGCGATAGTAAGCCGCGACCACCAGCGAGCCCAGCACGCCGGTGGCGGCGGATTCGGACGGCGTGGCGATGCCGAGCAGAATCAGGCCCAGCACGGCGAAGATGATGATGGTGAACGGCAGCATGTTGATCACGGCACGGCGCTTTTCCCGGGCCGTGCCTCCCCCGCTTTCATCGACGGGCGGCGCGCGGCGGGGGTCCATCGTGATGCGCACCTTCACATAGAGGATGAACAGCGCGGCCAGCAGAATGCCGGGCAGGATGCCCGCGATCAAAAGGCGTGCGATGGAGACATCGACCATCGAGCCGATGATGATCACCAAGAGGCTTGGCGGGATGATTGGTGCGAGACTCGCGCCACCCAGGATCAGGCCGATGGACAGCCTGTCGTCATAGCCGCGCTCCTGCATGGTCGGCAGCGCCGAGCGGCTGAGCATGGCGGTCACGGCCAGCGCCGAGCCGGACAGGGCACCGAACAGCGTCGAGAGGGCGACGACGAAGAAATAGAGGCGCCCCTTCATGCGGCCCATCAGGGCATCCAGCGAGTCGAAGATCACATCGATGGAGCCGGAGCGGAACAGCAGCTCCCCCATCAGCACGAACAGCGCGATGGTGGTCAGTGTCTCCGAGGTCATGCTGTCGTAGACACTGTTGGCGAACATGCCGAAACCGGCAGTGCCCATCAACCACAGCGTGCCGAGCACGTTGATGGTCAAGAAGGCGGCGAAGACGGGAATGCCGAGGGCGAACAGGCCCATCAGCAAGGCGATGGCCAGGCCCAGAGAGGTATACCATTCCATGACTCAGGGTCCTTTTCTGGTGTCGGCGGTCGCCGAAGGCGTCGCGCGGCTAGTCGAGCGGCTAAAGGCGTGGCGCAGGAAGTACAGGGCGGCGCTGATCATCGCGTAGGCGATGAAGCTGGAGACCCAGACCTTGGGAATATCGAGGCCCATGGCGGTGGTGGTGTGATACTGGAACTGACGCAGGCTTTCCTGCACGCAGATCCAACCGGCCACGGCGCAGACGGCGCCGGTCACCAGGGCGAGGAGACGATCATAGAAAGCGCGCGCGGTAGGGCCGAGGCGCTCCGGCAATACGGTGATGGCGATATGGCCATGGGTGCGTGCCAGTTCCGGCGTCGCCAGCGAAATCGAGAGGCATAGCAGATAAGCCACCATCGCGCCGGACCACAGGGTGGGCGAGTTGAAGAAGTAGCGCGCGATGACTTCCAGCCAGAAGCACAGGACGATGCCACACAAGGTGACACCGCCCAGAAGGAAGCCTGCTCGCGTCACGCCGTCATGCACACGTGCAAGCAGGGTTAGCATGGTGGATTCCTTACTCGCTGACGGTGGTCAGGTTCTTCTCGATCGCCAGTTCACGCATGGCGGTCACCGTGTCCGGGGTCTTGTCGATGCCCAGCTGCCAGATGCCGTCCGTAACGAGGGCATCCAGACGCTCGGCGTCTTCCGGCGCGAATTCGGTGGCCTGCATGCCGGCTTCGTCCAGCGCCTTCCACTCTTCGATGGCCAGTTCATCCAGGATCGGGATGATCTCGGTCTCCAGCTCGCGGCCTTCGTCGAGCAGCACTTGCTGCTGTTCCGGCGACAGGGAGTTGAAGGCGTTGAGATTCATCAGCACGAAGTTGTAGGTCTGACCGAAGGTCGGCTTGGAGTAGTAGCCGGCGACTTCCTGCCAGCCCATGTCCTTGACGCCATTCAGGCCCCAGGCCGCGCCGTCGATCACGCCACGGTCCATGGCGGAATAGACATCGCCACTGGACATCAGCACCGGCGTACCGCCCAGGCCCTTGGTGACGTTGGTGTAGGTGGGGCTGCCGCGCAGACGGCGGCCATCCAGGCCCGGCGTCCCGGTGATCGGCTCCTTCAGCACGTACTGGAAGCCGTGGCTGCCCAGCGGCGGAATCGCGATCAGCTTGAGGCCCAGGCCGTTGTAGTGCTCATCGACCATGTCCCACAGGCCGGATTCACGTGTCTGTTCCGGATTCACCGCCACGCCATCCATCGCGGCGCCGACGCCGGTGGTGTTGGTGTGGTAAGCAGCATGGGTATACAGCAGCTGGAAGACACCGGCCGCGACAGGCTGCAGCTGCTCGAAGGGCGGCACCACATCCGGGCCGGTCAGCTTGATGGTGAGGTCGGCGGCCTTGTTGGCTTCGACTTCCTTGATGAAGCGTTGGGCAATCTCGCGGGAGTAGGCAGTGGTCTGGTCGTAACTGGACAGCATGCGCAATTCGGTGGCCATGGACTGGGTGGCCGGGAGGAGTGCGAGCAGCGGGAGCAGAAGAGCGGGCTTGAGGGTTTTCATGACAGTATCCACGTTATCGTTATTGTGAGCGGGGCAGTGCATGCGGGACTTCTCGTGACCATGATGCTGCGTCCGGGAGATGCATGCGGTACCTGTCCCTGCTTCTTGTTGTGATGGTACGCCTTCAATCTATGAGGCCCTCCCTTCGCGGTCAACGAATCATCAGCCTTTTGGGCTTTCAAATTTCAATACGCAGTATTTGCCAGATTTATGTAAGAAAATATGTGTGTATTGTGCCATGACAACATGCGGGGATTGTGATGGGGAATAGGCCGATTGATGGCAGAAAAGGCAGGCAAGTCGTCGCAAGGATGGTGGGCAGTCGATCGCGAAAATCTTCCTGAAGCCATCTGCTCGCTCAGCAAGCTGGTCAAGAAGATAGTCAGTAGAATGGCGGGCATAAATCATCGAGTGAATGAAGCTGAACACAGGAAAGCCCCCGTTGCCGATGACCTCTTGTGAGTCTCGGCAACGGGGGCTCTCGGGTATTACATCACTGTCTGACACGCACTGAGTGCAACCGTTATCCTGGCCAGGCAGGTTAGTGAGTCAGCATGGCCAGTCAGCGCGCCGCGGACTCGGTCGAGAGAGTCAGGCTCGGCTTGCGCAGCGCCAGCGGCATCAGCGCCAGCGAGACCGGCAGGCCGATCATCACCGGGTGCAGGCCGAAGGGATGGCCCAGCACCTGCCAGAGCACGGCGGTGGCCAGCCCGCCCCACATCATGATCACCCCGCCACGCGGGTCTGGCGTGCGACGGCACAGTGCGACCACCGTCGGCACCAGCACACCGCAGACCAGCATTGCGCTGCCGAGAATCCAGATATCGAGCAGACGCGGTGCATAGAGTGCCAGGCCCAGTGAAATCAAGGACATGGAGACCACCGAGTGGCGGCTCATGCGCAGCATGAAGGCATCATCGCGGCCCTTCATGCGCGGCTTGATGATGTCGTTGGCAATCGAGGACGCGCCGGCGATGAAGAACGAATCGGCGCATGAGATGATGGTCGCCAGCAGCACCACGACCATGCTGACCATCAATGGCAGCGGGAGTGTCGCTTTGATGATGGCGTAGAAGGACAGGTCCGAATTGGCCACCGCGATATCCAGGCCCAGTTTCGCAAAGGCGCCGATCAGGACCACGGCAGCGCCGACCAGCAGCGTGAAGACGATGGCGACGGCGTAGCCGGTGCGTGCCGCCTTGAGGCTGCGTGCGGCCCAGAAGCGCTGCCACAGGTCCTGGCGCACGAACTGATAGGCGCCGATGGTCAGCATGTAGACTGCCAGTTCATGACCCGAAATGCCGGTCAGGCTCAGGAAGTCAGGGTTGCCTTCGGGCATGGGTGCCGCGCTGATGGACTCCCAGCTGCCGCTGGCGTAGTAGACGGTGACCAGCAGGAAGAAGATGCCCAGGGTCTGCAGGGTGCCCAGGATGGCATCTGACCAGATGACCGCCATCAGGCCGCCCAGCCATGTCTTGGCGGTCAGCAGTGCCCAGGTCAGCAGGATGCCCACCGGCAGTGCCAGGCCGAACACCAGCTTGAGCACCGTGGCCACGGCCACGAACTGCATGCCGGTGATGGCCGCGTAGGCACACAGGATACTGAGCAGGGTCGGCACCCTGACGCCTTCGCCAAAGCGACTGACCAGGAAGTCGGCCAGTGTCACCATGTTGAGGCGC
This sequence comes from Cobetia amphilecti, assembly GCF_020217465.1. Classification (GTDB taxonomy): domain Bacteria; phylum Pseudomonadota; class Gammaproteobacteria; order Pseudomonadales; family Halomonadaceae; genus Cobetia; species Cobetia amphilecti. The sequence continues at coordinate 2,232,596 of NZ_CP084115.1, read as the reverse complement.
TCGCCTTCGGCGTGGATCCTGCCGATGAAGAAGTACAGCGCGATGCCCGCGAAGGTCATGCCCACCGGCAGCCACAGCTGGCCCATGCCGAAGGTGTAACCCTTGGAGACGAAGCCCAGCAGGGTAGAACCGCCGACGGCGGTACCGATCAGTGTACAGATCAGCGGGAAGGTCGAGGTGGAACGGCCTGCGACATTGTAATCATCATAGGTCTTGATGTGGCGGAAGAAATAGAGCGAAAGCCCCATCAGAAATACGCCACATGCTATGATCATGATCGAGAGAATGAAGGTTTCTCTGGTATCGAACATCGTCGTGTTTTCCGCTTTATTGATTTTGTATTGATCGTCATTGCTGTCTTGAGTGAGAGGGAATATATCACTCGAGGGCAGACGTCGGTGACGCGGTGCTGACTTTATTGCTATCTGGGTGTCGGCGAGAGTGCGTTTCATTGCGCTCTTGCCGGTCGCGCCACTTTCGGGACAGGAACAATCACCATGCGACCCATACATGACACGCTGGACTGGAACCTGCTGAGAACATTCATCGTCATCGTCCAGGAGGAAAGTGTCAGTCGGGCCGCGGCGCGTCTCTACCTGTCACAGCCAGCGGTGAGTCTGTCACTCAAGCGCCTGGAAGAGCGCCTGGGGCAGCGTCTGATCGAACGGGACAGTCACAGCTTTCGCGTGACGGGGGCGGGGCAGGTGGTCTATCGCGAGGCGGTGGAGATCTACGCCAACGTGGCGCGTCTCGCCTCTGAGGTGGGCAACAGTCATACGGAGATTTCCGGGCATGTCTCGCTCCTGTTCATCACCGGCATCGAATGCCGATTCCTTGATAGCGTGTTCGCGCGCTTTCATCGCTGTTTCCCCCAGGTCACTTTCTCGATCCAGGAAATGTCCAGTCACGAGGTGCAGCAGGGTCTGCTGCAGCGCCAGGGGGCCTTGGGTATCTGTCTGGCCCAGCAGACGCCCGAGCAGCTGATGTCTCAGGTGCTGGCGCGCCAGAGCTACCGCTATTTCTGTGGTCGCATGCATCCGTTGTTCGGTCAGCAGAATCTGCCGCTGGAGGCGCTGCGCAATGAGCGTTATGTCTCCTTTGGCAGTGAGCAGCTCGATGGCGTGCTGTCACCGCTGGCGATGTTCCGCGCCCGCGAGGGCTTGCAGGGCCCGGTGATCGGTCAATCCAGCAGCCTGCAGGAAATCCGCCGCATGGTGCTGGCCGGCTGGGGAATCGGCTGCATGCCGGAACACACCGTGCGGCGCGAGATCGACGAAGGGCAGCTCTGGCCCTTGCCACCCTATGGGGGCGTGGCCGATATCGATCTGCACCTGATGTGGCATCGTGAAGCGCGTTTCAGTGCCGCCGAATCCACCTTTGTCGACTTCCTGCACAACGCGCTGGCCAAGGTGCCGCTGGAAGAACGCTTGCATCGTGGTCTCGAAATGCAACTGCCGGACACGAATGCCGTGCTGGCCAGTGACGGTGCGCCGGGTGGTGATACGCCCGCCACTTGAGTCACCTTTGAGACAAGTTCAAGACGTTGTGCTGGAGCCCGTCCTGCAGCGCGTTCTGAATGGCCCGCGCCGCTGTCACCAGACAGTCCGGGTGGCAGCGGCGCTTCGGGGGCGACCCTCGAGGGCCGACCGACGGCTCAATAGGCCAGATTGATCCAGGTGGTCTTCAGGTCGGAGTACTTGTCCAGCGCGTGCAGTGACTTGTCACGCCCGAATCCGGACTGCTTGACGCCACCGAAGGGCACGCTGATATCGCCATCGGCGTAGCAGTTGACCCACACCAGCCCCGCCTTCAAACGCCGCGAGACACGATGGGCACGTGCCAGATCCCGCGTCCACAGCCCAGCGCCCAGGCCATAGATGGAATCATTGGCCAGTTCGATGGCCTCTTCCTCGCCGCTGAAGCGGGTCACGCCCAGCACCGGGCCGAAGATTTCCTCGCGCATCACGGTGCTGTTCTGGCCGCCTTCCACGATGGTCGGCTCCAGATACCAGCCGCCGGAGGTGGCGTCGCCGGGGGCGATGGCACGGCCGCCCTGGTGCAGCGTCATGCCTTCCGATAGCGCCGTCTCGACGAAGCCGAGCACCTTCTCGTGGTGGTCCGCACTGACCAGTGCGCCCATGCGCGTGGCCGGGTCGAGCGGGTCACCGGCCGGCATGGCACGGGCGCAGGCGATCAGGCGCGGCATGAAGTCATCGAAGATGGCCTCATCGACGTACAGGCGTGAACCGGCGATGCAGACTTCGCCCTGATTGATGAAGATGGCATCGGCGGCGGCGCGAGCGGCCTGGTCCAGGTCCGGGCAATCGGCGAACACGATATGCGGCGACTTGCCGCCACACTCCAGCCACACACGCTTGAGGTTGGAGTAGCTGGCGTAGCGCATGAAGCGCTTGCCGGTCGCGGTGGAGCCGGTGAAGGCCAGCGCATCGACTTCCATGTGCAGGCCAAGCGCCTGACCCGCTACCGCGCCCAGGCCTGGCGTGACGTTGAACACGCCCGCCGGAATGCCGGCTTCATCGGCCAGCGCCGCCAGACGCAGCGCACTCAGGCTTGAGGCTTCGGCCGGCTTGAGCACCACGCTGTTGCCCAGCGCCAGCGCCGGCGCGAACTTCCAGGAGGCGATCATCAGCGGGAAGTTCCACGGCACCACCGCCGCGACCACGCCCAGCGCTTCACGGGTAATGGTGGCGTGCACGTTCTCGCCGGTAGGCGCGATCTCGTCGTAATGCTTGTCGATGGCCTCGGCGTACCAGGCCACCGAGCGCGCGGTTTCCGCCAGATCGAAGCCCAGGCTGTCGCCGATCGGCTTGCCCATTTCCAGCGTCTGCAGCAGGGCCAGTTCTTCGGCATTGTCGCTGATCAGCTGGGAAAAGCGCTGCAGCACGGCCTTGCGGGCCTGGGGGGACTGACGTGACCAGACACCGGAGTCGAAGGCGCGACGCGCGGCCATCACGGCGCGGTCGATGTCCTGCTCGGTGCAGGCGGTGACATGCGCCAGCACTTCACCGGTGGCCGGGTTATACGCCGGGAAGGTGTCGCAGCCGGTGCTTTCCACATAAGCACCGTCGATGAAGGCACGCGTCTCGAAGGTCAGCGCGGCGGCGCGCAGCTGCCAGTCGGCATGCGTCAGCGGAACGGAGGTTGCAGTGGTTGCGCTCATTGGGCGTTCTCCACGGTGTTGTGGGGCGCATTGGCTTCGTCATTGCCAGAGCTGGTGCTGACGACACCGGCACGCTTGAGCATCGCCAGCAGCAGCACGTTGGCACCGGCTTCGAGATCGGCAGGCTCGGCGTTCTCGCTCTCGTTGTGGCTGATGCCGTCTTCGCAGGGTACGAAGATCATCGCCACCGGATTGATACCGGCGATCTGCACGGCGTCGTGACCGGCGCCGGTTTCCATGTCGCGGAAGCTGAGTTCCAGCTCCTGGCTGGCGCTGCGCACCATCTCGACCAGTTCCGGCGCGAAGGGCGTCGGTGGAATGTGCTGGACCTCGATCAGTTCGACATCGACCCGCTGCCTGTCGCTCTGGTTGGCGGTGTGATGCTTGAGGCACAGCGCCTTGAGCTGGTCGTGCATCTCGGCGAGCACCGCCGGCTCCAGGTGGCGCAGGTCGACGCTGAAGCGCACCTGGCCCGGAATCACGTTGCGCGAGTTGGGATGCACATTGAATTCGCCACAGGTGACGCGACCGTTGGGCTGATAGGCATCGGCCAGCGTCAGGATGTCGCTGACCAGCGCGCAGGCGGTCTTGAGCGCATCGCGGCGGTAGGGCATCGGTGTCGGGCCGGCGTGGGCTTCCTGACCGCTGACCACCACGTCGAACCAGTGCAGACCCAGCGAGCCGGTGACGGCACCGATGGTGATCTCTTCCTGCTCCAGCACCGGGCCCTGCTCGATATGCGCCTCGAAATAGGCGCCGAAATCGTGGCTGCCCACCGGCACGTCGCCGGCATAGCCGGTGCGCGCCAGTGACGCGGCAACGCTGTCGCCGTCGCGGTCGGTGGCGGCCAGTGCCTTCTCGAGCGGAATCAGGCCCGCATGCACCCCGGACCCCATCATCACCGGCACGAAGCGGCTGCCTTCCTCGTTGGTCCAGATCACCACTTCCAGCGGGGCTTCGGTCTCGATGCCGTGCTCATCCAGCACGCGCATGACTTCCAGGCCAGCCAGCACGCCGAAGCAGCCGTCGAACTTGCCGCCGGTGGGCTGGGTGTCGATGTGGCTGCCGGTGGCGACCGGCGGCAGGCTGTCATTGCGGCCCGGGCGACGGGCGAAGATGTTGCCGATCTCGTCGACGCGCAGCGTGAGGCCTGCGGCCTCGAGCCAGCCGGTGACCAGCTCGCGGCCGGCGCGGTCTTCTTCGGTGAGTGCCAGGCGGCAGTTGCCGCCCTTGGGCGTCGCGCCGATCTCGGCCAATGTCATCAGCGCGTCCCACAGGCGCTTGCCATCGACGCGCAGGGCGAGGGAGTCCAGCACGTCTTGAGTCGCTTGAGTTGTGGATGTGCTCATGTCAGATACCTCCCTTGTCGTTGCGTGTCAGGGCGTCTTCACGGATGCCGCTGAGCAGCTTGCCCGGGGCGATGCCGTCCGGGTCATAGCGCAGCTCGATCAGGGCCGGCAGACGCTCGCGGTCGGCAAATTCCAGCGCGCGCGTGAAGCTTTCCTCGAAGTCCTCGTCCTTCTCCACCACCTGACCCAGGCCGCCGTAGGCGGTGACCAGGGCGGCGAAGTCCGGGTTGGTGAAGGTCAGCGCGATCTCGCGGCCCGGGAAGTCATTTTCCTGGTGGGCGCGGATGGTGCCCCACATGCCGTTGTTGAACACCAGCACCACGACGCCGAGGCGGTACTGCAGCGCCACACCAAGTTCCTGCAGGTTCATCTGGAAGCAGCCATCACCGGCGTAGCAGACAGCGGGGCGTTCCGGGAACTCCAGCTTGCTGGAAATGGCGGCGGGCAGGCCGTAACCCATGGAACCGACGGTCGGGGCCAGCGAGCTGCCCAGGCCACGGAAGCGCACATAGCGGTGGGCGTAGAGCGCGTAGTTGCCGGCGCCGACGCTGATGCAGCCCTTGCCATCGAGAATGCGGTCGACGGTCAGACTGACCTTGTCCAGGCTCAGCGGGCCCGGCGACGGCTGCTCTTCCAGCGTGGCTAGATAGGCGGCGCGCGCCTCGCGGGTAATGCCGGACCAGCGCGGCGCGCTATCCGGGGACAGGGTGGAGAGCGCCAGTGCAAAGCCGTTGACGTCGGTATTGATGGCCAGCGTCGGCTGATAGACGCGGCCCAGCTCTTCCGGGTCTGCGTAGATGTGCACCAGCTTCTGGGTCGGCACCGGCGACTGGATCCAGCTGTAGCCTTCGCTGGTGGCTTCGCCGATACGGGTGCCGACGGCGATCACCAGGTCACTCTCGACCAGCTGCTGACGCAGCGCATCATGCATGCCCATGCCGACGTGACCGGCGAATTGCGGCAGTTCGGCATCGACGCACTCCAGACGGCGCCAGGCGACACCGGTGGGGATATCGAAGCGCTCGGCGAAGCCTTCCAGCGCGACCTGGGCATCGCGGGTCCAGCCGCTGCCACCGACCAGCAGGAAGGGGCGCTCGGCAGTCGCGAGCAGGCGCTTGAGCTCATCGAGCTGCGGCTGACCCGGGTAGGTGGCCAGACGCGGGTGCGGCTTGACGTCCGCGACCTGGGCTTCGCCCCACAGGGTGTCTTCGGGCAGTGCCAGCACCACCGGGCCCGGACGGCCGCTGCGTGCCACCTGATAGGCACGCGCGATGTATTCCGGAATGCGCGAGGTGTCGTCGATCTGCGCGACCCACTTGGTCATCTCGCCGAACATGCGGCGGTAATCGATTTCCTGGAAGGCTTCGCGCTCGATGAAGTCGCCCCCGACCTGACCGATGAACAGGATCATCGGCGTGGAATCCTGATAGGCGGTGTGCACGGCGATGGAGGCGTTGGTGGCGCCCGGGCCACGGGTGACGAAGCACACGCCCGGCTCGTTGGTCAGCTTGCCGTAGGCTTCGGCCATGTAGCCTGCGCCACTTTCCTGGCGGCAGACGATGGGCTCGATGGAGCCCTTGTGCTCATTGAGTGCATCGATGCACGGCAGGTAGCTTTCGCCCGGCACCAAGAAGACACGCTTGGTACCGTGCAGACGGATCTGATCGACGAGAATCTGCCCGCCATTGCGCAGCGGCAGAGTGGAAGCGGAGGAAGTGTTCGCGGCCTGAGTCATGGGAGTGCTCTCGTTGTTGAGAATTCGAATGTTGAGAATTCGGATGTTGAGAAATCGGTGTTGAGACGTCGGTAGTTTTGACGCGGTAATGAATTCGGTGCGGCGCTCAGCAGGGCAGCGGCTCAGGTCTGAGGCGCGGTGCTGTCGACGGGCATCGGGTCAGCGCCGCGAGCGGGCATGAGGTCGTAAAGCGCCTCGAGCTGTTCGGGGTAGATGACGCAACGCGCCTGCAGCCCCTGCTGATTGGCCCAGTGCTGGTCGGTACCCAGCCCGTGCTTCCAGCGCCACGGGCCATCGATGGCCAGCCGGCGATGGGTCTTGCAGGCTCTCGCCAGCCGCTGACGCCACGGCTTGAGCGTCTCGGTGATGGTGGCGGCGGGCTGGTCGGGCATCAGGCCCAGATCCGTGGCCAGATCCCCGGTACCGATCAGCGCTCCCAGCAGGCGTGGCGTGTCATCGCCCGCGGCGAGCAGTTCCTCGGCGGCCAGCAGTCCGGCCTGGCTTTCCAGCGTCGCGACGCTCTTCAGGCTGCCCCGTGGCAGGTCATGCAGGGCTTCCTGCTCGGCGAGGGCGTCATCCAGCGCGGCCAGCTGGGCGCGTTGCCCGACGGCGGGCAGGAAGATGGCGGCGGGAGTCCCGGTGGGATCGCCCAGGGTGGTGCTGATCAGCTCTGCCAGCTCTTCGCGACCGCCGTGCTCCAGCAGGTTGAGGCGCACGGCCGGCCACACCTTCAGGGCACGGGCGCGTCTGGCGAAGTCGGCGAAGCGACTGATGGCAAGCTTGCGTCCGGCGGCCGGGGTGAACTCTTCGAGATCGACCACGATGGCATCGGCGCCGCTGGTGAGGGCGGCCTGCAGACGGGCGTCGTCGTCACCCGGCACGAACAGCCAGCGCTGGGGAAGCTTGTGGTCCATGGCGGTGGTCATCACTCAGCCCTCCATCAGGTTGGGCAGGAACAGCACGAGTTCCGGAATGAAGGTGATCAGCATCAGCACGGTCAGCATCGCGCCCAGCATCAGGCCCAGCGGGCGCAGCGAGTCGCTGACGTTGATGCCCGCGATGCGACAGGCGGCCATCAGGTCGATCCCCAGCGGCGGCGTATTGGCGCCGATGGCCAGATTGACGGTCAGCAGTACCCCGAAGTGCACCGGGCTGATGCCGTATTGCGCCAGCAGCGGCATCACGATGGGCGTCACGATGATGATGATTGCCACGCTTTCCATGAAGGACCCCAGTACCAGCAGCACGGCGGTCAGCAGCAGCAGGACGCTGATGCGGCTGTCGGTGAATTCGCCGATCAGCTGGGCGATGGCCTGCGGCACCTGCTCGTAGGTCAGGCCCCAGGCGAACATGCCGGCCGCACCGATGATCAGCAGGATGGCGCCGGTGGTCTCGGCGGTTGCGCGGACACTGTCCAGGAAGCCGCGCCAGGTCAGGCTGCGATAGACACAGGTGCCGATGATGATGGCGTAGAGAATCGCGGAGGCGGCGGCTTCGGTGGGCGTGAAGACCCCGAAGCGGATACCGCCGATGATCATCACCGGTACCATCAGTGCCGGCATGGCACTGAGCAGGGCGCGGCGTCGCTCGCCGGGCACACGGGCCGCGACACCGCCCGACCAGCCATGCTTGCGTGACATGTAGAGGGCGACGCCGACCAGCGCGACGGTCAGCATCAGGCCGGGGATGATGCCGCCCATGAACAGCTGGCCCACCGAGGTATTGGAGGTGGTGCCGTAGACGATCATCACGATGCTGGGCGGAATCACGGTGCCGATGGAGCTGGCGGTACCGACCAGCGCACTGCTGAAGCCCTTGTCATAGCCGTTGCGGGCCATGGTGGGCAGCAGCATGCTGCCGATGGCGATCACGTCCGCCACGCCGGAGCCGGACAGCGCGCCGAACATCATGCAGGCAAGAACCGCGACCACTGCCAAGCCGCCGCGGATGTCACCGACCATCGCCATGCACAGGCGTACCAGGCGTTCGGTCAGCCCGGCGCGGTTCATCAACTGGGCGGCGAGCACGAACAGCGGGATCGCCAGCAGGGTGAAGCTTTCCATTCCGGCCACGAACTGCTGCGCGGAGACCATCATGGGCGCGGCACCAAAGGCCAGCAGGTAGAAGAGGGCCGACATCAACAGCGCGAAGGCGATGGGAATGTCGATGAGGATGCCGAGCGCGAAGACGCCGAGCAGAGCCAGGGCGCCGAGTGTCATGGGGCATCTCCTTGGCGAGATGAAGCGTTGTCAGACGCAGTGGTATCTGTCTCGTGAATCTCGGCTGCGATGGCCGAAGGGCTCAACAGATGCTCAAGCTGGATCAGGGCCATTGCGGTGCAGCACAGCGGCACGGACAGATAGACGATACCGGCCGGAATCTGCAGCGCAGTGGTGGTCTGACGCATGGTGATGGCGGTCAGGTCCATGCCTGCCTTGGCCAGCATCATCAGCATGATCAGGATCATGACGTCAGTGATGCGGCAGGTGATGCGCTGGATACGCACCGAGCGCACCAGCAGCGGCAGCAGGCCCGCACTCAGATGCGTGCGGTTGCGGGTGCAGGACACCGCGGCCAGCAGGGTGGTCCATACCAGTACCAGCTGCGGCAACTCTTCTGCCCAGTGCGGCGGCTGACCCATGACCCAGCGCATGAAGACGGTCCAGATCACCAGTGCCGACAGCGCGGCGACTCCGCTGGCAGCCAGGGCCAGACAGCCCCGGCAGCTCCAACGTGAGAGGGTGATCATCAGGGTACGCACGGCACACAACACGGCCAGCGGCTTGACGGAGGGAGTGGCGGAAGACATCGTCACTCGCCCTTGCGGTATTGCTCGACCAGGCCCATCAGCTCAGGCCCGAAGACGTCGGTGTACTCGGCCCAGACACCCTGCACCTTGGCATTGAAGGGCGCGGTATCGACCTCGTTGACCTGCATGCCGGCCTCTTCCAGCTTGGCGACCAGCTCGGCGTCATCCTTCTGGGTCATCGCGCGCTGCTTGTCACGCCATTCGTCGGCGCTCTTCTGCACTGCCGCCTGATCCTGCTCGGAAAGCTGGTTCCAGGTGAAGTTGGACATGGTCAGACACGCCGGTGCCCAGACGTGACCGGTGAGGGAGACGTAGTCCTGCACTTCGCTGAAGGAAGAGGAATAGATGATGGCCAGCGGGTTTTCCTGGGCATCGAACACGCCCTGCTGCAGCGCGGAGTAGAGCTCACCGAAGGACAGCGGTGCGGGGCTTGAGCCCAGCGCGGTGAAGGTATCCAGACGCATCTTGTCCGGCGTGACGCGAATCTTCAGACCCGCGAGGTCTTCCGGGGTGGTGATGGGGCCACGGTTGTTGGTGACGTGACGGAAGCCGTTCTCCCACCACGACAGGATCTTCATGTTGTGCTCGTCGGCGATGTCCTCGAGCGCATCGCCCAGCTTGCCGTCATAGGCTGCGTAGGCGTGTTCGCGGTCCGGCCAGGAGTAGGGCAGTTCGACGATGCCGAAGCGCGCATCCAGCGGCTGGAAGGAACCACAGCCGATCACGCCGGCCGGCACACTGCCGATCTGCATGCCTTCGACGACGGTCTTCTCGTTGCCGAGCTGACCACTGGGGAAGACCTGGAAATTGACGCGGCCATCAGTGGCCTCGGCGACTTCCTTGGCGAAGCCTTCCGCCGCGATGTTCCAGCTATGGGTGGGCGCCAGCACGTGGCCGAGCTTGATATCCTGGGCCTGAGCGGCGCTCAGCGGCAAGGCACAGGCCACCGCGATGGCGGTGGTCAGCAGGGCTGGCTTCAACTGGACGGATTTCATCGGGACACCTCTTGGAGTTGTTATCATCGTGACAGGCGCCTCTGTGTGCGCCTTGAGCCAAGAGTGTGTTCTGCTCGTGTATTTCGGTAGTTTCGATTTTTTATTCTTGGTATTAACCAGATTTATGCTGGGTCTGGATGTCCCGCCGACCTAACGGTTCAGCGATATGTATACCGTTATCTTTCTTGTCGTCTTTTGCAGGTCTGGCAGGCCTGAGAGAAGTACAGTCATCGGGATACGCAACACAAGGCGCCCGCAAAGAAGCGAGTCTTCGCGGGCGCTGAGATATGACTGAGACTGCCTGGTTGGCGCCTCAATGTCGCCTGACTGTCGTTTAGGAACCGCTCCCGCGTCAGGCCACCGCCTTGTCCAGTGCCTGGCTGACATCGGCGATGATGTCGTCGATATGCTCGATCCCCACCGAGATGCGCACCAGATCCGCCGAGACGCCGGCCTTGGCCAGTTCTTCCTCGTTGAGCTGACGGTGAGTGGTGGAGGCCGGGTGACAGGCCAGTGACTTGGCATCGCCGATATTGACCAGGCGCAGAATCATCTGCAGCGCATCGATGAACTTGCCGCCGGCGATGCGCCCGGCTTCGGCCTTGTCGTCACCTGTCGCGTCCGTCTTGATGCCGAAACTGATGATGCCGGAGGCCTTGCCACCGGTGATCTTCTGGCAGGTGGCGTGATAGGAGCTGTCCGGCAGGGCACCGTAGTTGACCCAGCTGACGCTCGGGTGCTGTTGAAGGTATTCGGCCAGTGCGAGCGCATTGCTGCAGTGGCGCTCCATGCGCAGGCTGAGGGTTTCCAGGCCCTGCAACAGCAGGAAGGCACTCTGCGGTGACAGTGCCGCGCCGGTATTGCGCAGCGGCACCACGCGACAGCGACCGATATAGGCAGCCGGGCCGAAGGCTTCGGTGTAGACGACGCCGTGGTAGGAGGGGTCCGGCTCGTTGAGGATCGGGAAGCGGTCCTTGTTGGCGACCCAGTCGAACTTGCCGGAATCGATGATGATGCCACCCACGGTGGTCCCGTGGCCGCCGATGTACTTGGTCAGCGAATGGATCACGATATCGGCGCCGTGATCGAAGGCGCGGCACAGCACTGGCGTGGCGACGGTATTGTCGACGATGAGTGGCACGCCATGCTTGTGAGCGATCTCGGCCAGACGCGCGAGATCGACGATGTTGCCGGCAGGGTTGCCGATGGATTCGCAGAACACGGCGCGGGTCCTGTCATCGATCAGTGCTTCGAGGCCTTCGAAATCATCGAAGGCTGCCATGCGTACCTCGACCCCCTGACGCGGTAGGCTGTGGGCGAAGAGGTTGTAGGTGCCGCCATACAGCTGGCTGGTGCTGACGATGTTGTCGCCGACCTGTACCAGCGCCTGGATGGCATAGGTGATCGCCGCCATGCCGGATGACACCGCCAGCGCTGCGATACCGCCCTCGACGGCGGCCATGCGTTGCTCCAGCACGTCATTGGTCGGGTTCATGATGCGGGTATAGATGTTGCCCGGCACCTTGAGGTCGAAGAGATCCGCGCCATGCTGGGTATCATCGAAGGTGTAGGAAGTGGTCTGGTAGATCGGCACCGCCGCGGCCTTGGTGGTGGCTTCCGAGGTATAGCCGTGATGCAGGGCGAGGGATTCCAGCTTCATGTTGTCAACCGACATGACAGTGTCCTTGTGCGAGAGCGTGGCGAAGTTCTTGTTCTGTCGTGCGCTTTTCGTTCGTGCGCTTTTCGTTCGTGCTGTTTGCGATCGTGCGGCTGCGATCTGCCGCCAACACCAACAGGGGCGCATACCGCGACGACGCCCAACATTAGCAATGGGTCATCAGGATGTCTAAGCGTTTCCCGGCGCGGGCTGTGGCAGTGTCTTGAGAGCAACAGCTCGGAGATTCCACCATGGTGGGCACAGGAGACATGGATGTGACATCACAAGACATCATATGCCAGCAGAACTGGTTGCAAGGCCCGTATGGTGCGTTGTTCGTGGCCCGATGGCAGCCTGCCGTTCCGGCCATTAACCCAGTGCGTGCGCCCATCATTCTGCTGCATGACTCACTGGGCTGCGTGGCGCTGTGGCGAGGCTTTCCTGCAACGCTGGCGGTCAGTAGCGGACGCGAGGTAATCGCCTACGACCGGGCAGGCTTCGGCCGTTCGGAGGCACGCCATCACCCCATGCCGCTGGATTTCATCGAGCAGGAGGCTCGCGGCGACTTGCAGGCCGTGATCGAAGGGCTCGCGCTGGAGCGCTTCATCCTGCTTGGCCACAGTGTCGGCGGGGGCATGGCCATCGCCGGCGCCGCGACACATCATGCGCGTTGTCAGGCTGTTATCACGCTGGCGGCGCAGGCGATGGTCGAGGAGCTGACCCTGAACGGTATCCGTGAAGCGCAACGCCTGTTTGCCGAGCCCGACCAGCGCGCACGACTTGCCCGATATCACGGCTCCAGGACCGAGTGGGTGCTCAGCGCCTGGATCGATAGTTGGCTGGCCCCCGCTTTTCGTGACTGGTGTCTCGATGCCTCTCTGGCAGCGTTGCGTTGTCCGTTGCTGGTGATCCATGGCGCGCAGGATGAGTACGGAAGTGCTTCCCAGCCGGCGCGCCTGACCGAGAACGCGGGGCGCGGCGCTGAGCTGCATCTTCTCGACGACTGCGGACATGTTCCGCATCGCGAACAGCCAGAGGAAGTGATGACACGACTTGTTCGCTTCCTTGCCGCTTGCGCTTGACATCCAGCGCCTTGCCCTGACCGTCCCCCTTGCATGTCGACTCACCCTACACCGCGCTGTTGTCAATGACAGGCCGCTGACTGGGCGGCACGCCGAACTGGCGACGAAAGGCGGTGGCGAAATTGGCGGCGCTGCGATACCCCGCCATTTCGGCCGCGGCCTCCACCGTGACATTGCGGTCCTGAAGCAGGTGAGCGGCACGGACCAATTGTCGTCGTCTCAGGTCCTGCGTCATGGTCTGGCCGTAGGCATCGCGATAGCGGCGCTGCAACTGGCGCACGCTCATGCCCAGACGAGCGGCGATCTCCGCCTGGCTTTGATAGGCAACTTCCCCGTTGTGGATCCAGTCTTCCAGCGTTTCCTTCCAGTCTGCCGTCTCCCGGGGAGGATGCCTTTCCCCGGCATCCGTCTGGGCGGGTCTGGCCGCCAGGCATTCACTGATCATCTCCAGCGCCAGCGATGTCGGGTTCCGTCTGATTGACTATAGCTTGCGTAAACAGCTCAGGTCGTTCAACCTGCCACTCCTTCATTGCTGCTATAGGCGCTTTGTGGTGTAGTGCCTTCTGAGGAATGTGGTGGTTATAGAGCCAGCAATAACGCTCGAGTGTCTGTTCTAAATCCTCACTTGAGTCATAACGCCGAGTCGCCAGAACATCGCTGATACGCCCATTGAAGCGCTCCACCATCCCGTTCGTTTGGGGTCTGCCTGGCCTGATCAATCGATGCTCAATACCATGGTTCTGACATTCCTGATCGAAAAGATGATTTCCACTGGGCTTACGTTCGCCACCCACGGTGAAGCGATCGGTAAAGGATTTACCATTGTCCGTGAGCACGGTTCGAATCGTGAAGGGAGCCTCCTCTTCCACACGCTTCATGAACGCCTGGGTGTCCTTTGCAGATTGACTTGATCTGACCTCCAGATACACCCACCGAGTGGCACGATCAATCGCGACGTAGAGATAACGCTTCTGATCTTCGTCAGGCATTTGGGGCAGGTGCTTGATATCAATGTGGCTCTTCGACGTTTCATGTGGATTTGGCTTCATCCAGCATGCGCCCCACGGGGCTGCCGATCAGGTAGATCATCGCAATGAAATTGCTTTCGTTTCGGTAGCCGCGAGCGCGAGATCTGGCAGCCTGAAAGAGGCCGTTCATGCCTTCCAGACATGCGTTCGTCAGGCCTGAATACCAGCGCCTCACAACCTGGTCGGCATGTCGCTCCAACGTATTGAGTGCTTTTGCCATTGGCTTGAGGAGCGTGTGGCCGGCGACTGCCTCACGCATCACATTGAGGTAATTCGTGATGCGCCAACGAGCCCCGCGCGCTGTCGGTGCGCGACGAATCCACCTCAGCTTTTCCTTGATGATCCATGCATTCGCGGTAGCCCTTTGGTCAGCAACCAGCTCCCGGAGGGCGACCAGCTGCTTTTCCGTCAGGTTGTGGTTATCCATGCTTTTCAGCACTGCCCAGCGCAGGGCCCTGGGATGGGCTTTTTCTCGACGTTCCCGCTTACGCACTTCATCCAACGCCTTGGTGAACGTCTGCACGATATGGAACCAGTCAACCGTCACTCGAGCATCAGGAAGATGTTTCGCAGTGCCATTGAGGAAGGCCGGAGACATGTCACACACGACTTCAACCACATTGCCCGGGGCGCCGCCATGTGCCTCGAGAAAGGCGCTGAACGCCTTGATCGTCTCTTTGCCACGTCCCTGGACAGCAAAGATCACCGGCTCTTGTTGGCGTTGCATATCGAGAAATACGGTGACGTAACGTTGCCCTCGACGTGATGCCGTTTCGTCTACCCCGACATTGGCAACCTGAGAAAGATCCAGGTCTCCCAGCATGCGGCCTACGTAATGATGCACGATGCGCCACAGACGCTTGTCAGTGACTTCCAATTGCCGAGAGACGGCGAGCACAGGCATCTCCCTGACCAACGACATGGCAGCCTGTTAACAGTGTGAAACCACTATCAGGGCGAGCCCAGGGCACCTCGACTCGCTTGACGCCGTGCTCTGGACACCGGGTGCGAGGAACGCGGGCATGGAGATAGCAATGATGCTGAAAGAAGTTCAGGTGTCGCCAGGACTTGTCGGCAAAGTCATGCGCCGGGCATGCCTTGCCGCATTCCGGGCAGGCATAAAGGCTCCCCCGGTCGGCTTCCACGTAAAGCTCGAGACGATGCGGAGATGACGTGGTATCCAGATGCTGGTCCTTGAGTTTCCAAGGCGCTTGCAAGCCCAAACCAAGGGTCAGGATCTGAGTACCATCCATGTCAATTCTCCAGTCTGTTCGGGGCCCCATATCCTGGACCATTCTAGGGCACTAATTCCACACCTGGCGTCGAAGAGCCGTTTTTATAAATATTTTCAGTTTCCGGCCCATGCAGTAGGCGGTTGTCAGGGTAATGAACTGTATCCAGAAGATACTGCTGTCATAAAGAGTACTCCTCTCAACCCCTATACAACTGATTGAAGCCTTTCACGCTGAAGCCCTTCAGGAACTGATCGCCAATCTTCAGGACCGGCACGCTGCGAAAGCCGGTCTTGGCGAATTCCTTTTGTCCCGCGGGGGATCGGACATCCACCAGGCGGAAGCCGATCTTCTGCTGCTCCAGATATTGCTTGGCTGTCTTGCAGTGGGGGCAGTTGGCCATGCTGTAGAGTGATACCCGTTTCATTGCTGTTGCTCCCGTGTTGATCGATCCCGCGTGTTGTAGGCACCTGGCCTGAGGCGCTGGCGGGCAATGATACCAGCCGTCGCTTTCTCTCTCTCTACACCAGCACTTCCTGCATCAGCACATTCCACACCACGCATTCTGCAGATCATTCCTTGCGCGGGATATGGCTCATCGCATGTTCCGCCAAGGCGGTGATGGTCAGGCTTGGATTGACGCCCAGGTTGGCGGCGAGCATCGAGCTGTCACAGATCAGCATGTTGCGATAATGGAAGACGCGATTCTGGCCATCGCAGACGCCGTCCTCGGGGGAGGCCGCCATGGCCGCGCCGCCCATGCAGTGCGCCGTGGTCGGGATGTTGAAGAGTATCTCGGGGATGCTGCTGCCGGGGATGGCGCCAATGGCCTCTGCGCCACGTGTGACGAAGTCATTCGCCTCGGGGATGAAGGTGGGTATTCGCTTGCCTTCGGTGACCAGCGCCTTGCGAAATGGCCAGTACCACAGGCGTTTGAGCGTCATGTCGAGGTGGCCCTCTGCCGTCTGCATGCACAGAAAGATGATCGTTTCCTTCGCGAAGCCCCACGGCAGCTGGAATTTCAGCGCGCGGCGCGGATTGGCCGCCACCACCTTCGCCATGGCCTTGAGCCACGAGAAGGGGCGTGTCCAGCTAGGCTTGCCCCTGGCCATCGCGGTGAACAGCAGCCCCATGAAATCGGAGCCCGCGGGATAGCGCGTGGCTTCGATATGGGTGTGCTCATCGATATGGATGCCGGAGCCAATGGCGATGCCCTTGGACATGTCATCGCGACTTCCCGGCATGCGACAACTGATCAAGGACTCCGCATTGGTGCGCATCCGCTTGCCCAGCGCGTCCGAGAGGTTCGGCAATGAGCCCTTGTCCTTAAGGCGGAACAGCAACTCCTGGGTGCCGAGCGACGAGCCTGCGAAGACGATGGACTGACAGGTGAACGTGCGCTTGCCTCTGCCAAGATAGAGCCCGGCGAAGGTGGAGGGCACCGTCGTCACCACATAGCCATCGGCCCCATCCGCCTTGCCATTGAGCGGTACGACATCGATCACCTTGGTCTCGGCGTGCACCTTGGCGCCGTGCTTCTCGGCCAGATAGAGATAGTTCCTGTCGAGTGTGTTCTTGGCGCCATGACGGCAGCCCATCATGCAGCCGCCACAGCCGATGCAGCTTTTTCGTTCAGGCCCTTCGCCAGCGAAATAGGGGTCTGGATGGGTGCTACCGGCGGCGGGCGTGCCGCTTTCGCCCTCGGGGCCGAAGAAGATGCCGACCTCGGTGGGGTACCAGGTGTCTTCGCAGCCGGCGACTTCCGCCATGCGTTTCAGGGCGTCATCCGCCGGCGCGATGATCCGGTTGGTCGTCACGCCGAGCATCCGCTGCGCCGTGGCGTAGTGCTCTGGCATCACCGCATGCCAGTCATTGAGTCCTGCCCATTGGCCGTTGTCCCAGATCCTTGCAGGCGGCACCAGCAGTGTCTGCGCATAGGTGATGGAACCGCCACCCACCGCGTTGCCGTGCAGCACGATGACATGGCGGAAGAAGCTCATGGTGAAGAAGCCGCGCAGCCCCAGCATCGGTCGCCACAGCCAGCGGCGAAGACGCCAGTTGGAGCGGGGCATGTTGTCCGGCGTCCAGCGCTTGCCCTGTTCCATGACCGCCACGCGATAGCCTTTCTCGGTCAGACGATGCGCGCATACCGAGCCGCCAAAGCCCGAGCCCACGATCAGGTAGTCGTAGTCGAAGCCATGGCCGTGCTCTTGTGGCGCAGTGGCGCTGGCGTGGCGATCAGCGGTCGTCATCGATAGTCATCGGTAGTCATTGATAGCGCTTGAGCTGTTGCGCGATCAGGTCAACGAAGCCCTGGCGGTCGATCTCGAACAGCACCCTGGCGTTGTGTGGCTTGCCGGTGAGCTGGTAACGGTCGACTACCGTCATGCCCTGGATATGCTCGCCCTGTGTCTCGACCCCGACCCAGCACTCGACAGCGGTGAACAGCTCAGGCTTCAACAGCCAGGCGATGGTGCAGGGGTCATGCAATGGCGCACCGGTGAATCCCCACTTGGGGTCGCGATGGTAGATCATGAAGAAGTCGAGCAACTCGGCGACACATTGGGCGACGGGATTGTCGATGGCGCGGATACGCTCGATATCCTCGTCCATGACCTGCGCCTGATGAGTGACATCCAGCCCGCACATCACGATGGGCAGGCCGGACTTGAACACCATGTCGGCGGCTTCGGGGTCGACGAAGATGTTGAACTCGGCGGCGGGGGTCCAGTTGCCGACCCCTGCCGCGCCGCCCATCAGCACGATGCTGTCGATACGCGAGTGCAGCTCAGGGTAGGCAGCGAGAAACAGCGCGATGTTGGTCAGCGGGCCAGAGGGCACCAGCGTGACCTTCTGCTCACAGGTGCGGACCTTCTCGGCCATCAGCTCGATGGCGCTCTGGGTGACGGGGGCGAAGGCGGGGTCTGGCAGTTCGGGGCCATCCAGGCCACTTTCGCCATGCACGTTGTCGGCGATGATCAGCTCACGCGCCAGCGGCTTGGGCGCACCACCGGCGACCGGAATGTCATGCCGCCCCAGCAGGGTGAGCACGCGCAGCGCGTTGTTGAGGGTCTTGTCGGGGGTCTGATTGCCGGCGCTGGTGGTGACGGCCAGCACGTCGAGCGCGTCTGAACTCAGGGCCAGAATCAGCGAGATGGCATCGTCGTGGCCGGGATCACAATCGAGAATGATGGGGCGCGGCATGCAGCAATCCTTGTCGTGAGTCGTCTTGTTGTCGTGATTTGCCTCTATGAGCCTTTCCTTTATGCCTGAACGCAAAACGACACGCCATCCTTGCGAAGGGCGTGTCGTCTGTCCGTGCATGGCATTCGCGCTTGGTGACAGCGCTTGGCGTCAGTGCGAGGCAGATCTATCCGTCTGCTGGGCGCGTGCCTCGTTGAGCATCTGCACCAGCACTTCCACCGGCTGTGCGCCGGGTACGTAGTACTGGCCGACGATGGTGCTGGGCACCGACTGGATACCGGCGTTGCGCAGCGCTTCCTGCTGGGCGGCGACTTCCTGCTCGCCCGCGTCGGATTCGAGGAAGGACAGCGCCTGTTCGACGCTCAGGTTCTCATCGTGCTGGCTTGCGATCTCTGCCAGCACCTGGCGGTCGCCCACGTCCTTGCCATCGTGGAAGTAGGCGCTGAACAGCGCTTCCAGCAACGGGCGCTCCGCCAGGCCCGCGGACTGCTGGCGCCAGACGATACGCTGGGCGTCGGTGGAGTTGGGCGTGCGCTTCATCAGGGCATGACGGAAGGTGACGCCGCTCTGCGCGCCTGACTGGGCCACCTGCGCATCCAGCTCCACGCCACGCTCGACACTGCCGAACTTCTGCGCGCGATAGTCGGCGCGCGCCATGCCTTCACGTGGCACCCACGGATTGAGCTGGAAGGGCAGGTAGCTGACGCGCACTTCATCCTTGAAGTCGAGTTGCGCGATGGCGTCATCAAGATGACGCTTGCCGATCCAGCACCAGGGGCAGACCACGTCGTAGGCGACCTGGATATCGAGCTGTGACATGGGGATTCTCCTGCTGATCTCTCACGCGCTCTTCAATGGGAGCCTACGGCCATCTTGAGAGCATGTCGGAATGATTTTGAGTAATCGCTCATCAGTGTCCTGCCATCCTAGCGATTTGGGGCGCGGGACGCTACCGAAAACGCCCTGACCGATCATGCGACATGACCGGACAGGGCGTTCGTGTTCAGTGCTTGGAGTTCAACACTTCGAGTTCAGTACTTGGAGCTCAGTGCTGCGTATTCACTGCGGCGTACTCAGCGTTCGTATCAGCCCCGTGCCTCAATCAACTCAGCGCCTTGCGCAGGTCCGCCAGGGCGCGGATGTCGTCCGGGCCGGTGCGGCAGCAGCCACCGATCGCCGTGGCGCCGGCGGCCAGCCAGCGCGGTGTCCAGCCGGCGAGATCATGGTCGTGGTCAAAGCCGTGTTCAAAACCGTGCTCAACGCCCTGGCCCTCGTCATCAGCCGAGACGGCACAGGCGGCAGACCAGGTCTTGGTGATCGGGTCATAGACCTCACCGGAGTTCGGGTAGATGACGATGTCCTTGTCGGTCTCGCCACGAATCTCACGCACCAGCGATTCGATGTGCTCAAGCGCGGTGCAGTTGACGCCGATGGCGACCACCTGCTCGCAGTCGGCGATGGCGCGCACGGCGTCTCGGATCGGCGTGCCGTCGCTCAATTCGGTGGCATTGCGCGCGCTGAAGGCGATCCAGGCACGCGCCGTGGGGAAGTCATCGCGCAGCAGATCACACACGGCCAGTGCTTCCTCGGCACACGGCAGCGTCTCCACGGCGAGAATGTCCGGCTTGGCATCGAGCAGCGTGGCGAGACGGGCACGGTGGAAGTCGCGCAGACCAGCGCGGTCCAGCGCGTAGCCACCACGGTATTCGCAGCCATCGGCGAGATATGCGCCATAGGGGCCGACGGAGGCCGCGACCAGCGGCGGGCAGTCCAGACGCTCCGGGTGCGCAGCCAGGTACTCGCTGCGGGCCTGCGCCGCCAGGGTCACGGAGCGCTGGATCAGCGCGCTGGCCTGGGTCTCGCTCAGGCTGCGCGCCATCAGGCCCTCGAGCGTTGCCTGGTAGCTGGCGGTGGTGGCGACATCGGCGCCGGCCTCGAAGTAGGCGCGGTGCACATCGACGATCGCCTGCGGCTCATCGGCCAGCACTCTGGCCGACCACAGCGAGTCATAGAGATCGAACCCGGCGCGCTCAAGTTCGGTGGCCAGGGCGCCATCGACGATCAGGAAGGGCTGGCGCGCGGTGATGGCGCTCAGCGGATTGCGGGTGGCATCAGCGGGCATCGAGGGCCTCCTGTGGAGTCGGGGAATTCGCGGCGTCGGCAGACGTGCGATGGGTCAGAGAGTGGACCAGATAGCACAGCGCCACGAAGGGCACGCCGAAGTAGAGCGCGATGCGCTGGTTGGGATCGAAGGCGATGCCGATGCAGGCCAGCGCGCAGAACAGGAAGGCGGCAATCGGTACGACGGGATACAGCGGCGCGCGCTAGGTCAGCTCGCTGGCACTATGGCCGGCCTTCAGCCACTGGCGGCGGAAGCTGAACTGACTGGCGGCGATCGCCATCCACACCTGGACCACGGCCAGCCCGGAAATCGACACCAGCGCCAGATAGAGGGTGTCCTCGGCATACACGCTGGAGAGCAGTGACAGCAGGCCACCGAGCATGGTGATCAGCAGGGCGGGCACCGGAATGCCGCGCTGATTGACGCGACTGAACACACGCGGCAGCGTCTTCTGGTCCGCCAGGGTCCACAGCATGCGGGAGGCGGCGTAGAGGCCGGAATTGGCCGCTGACAGTAGCGCGGTGATGATCACGAAGTTCATGATATCCGCTGCGTAGGGAATACCGGTGAGCTGAAAGACCGCCACGAAGGGGCTTTCCTTGAGGCCGGCGCTGTCCTGCGGCAACAGGGCGGCGATGACGATGATGGTACCGATGAAGAAGATGATCAGCCGCCACAGGGTCGCGCGAATCGCCAGCGGCACGTTCTTCTCGGGGTTCTTGCTTTCGCCTGCGGCAATGCCGATCAGCTCGGTGCCGGAGAAGGCGAAGCTGACAGCCAGCAGCGTCATCAGAATCGGCATCACGCCGTGATCGAATACCCCCTCCTGCAGGATACGCGTGATGCCCGGCGCCTCGACGTTACCCGCCAGGGGCGTGAAGCCGAACATGGCGGCGGCCCCCACCGCGATGAACACGATCACCGCGGCGACCTTGATCAGCGACAGCCAGAATTCGGATTCGGCGAAGAAGCGCGCCGAGACGATGTTCATGCCGAACACGATCAGCGAGAAGATGGCGCACCAGACCCATGGCTCGACGCCGGGGAACCAGCGCCCCATGAATACGGCGGAGGCGGTGAATTCCGACCCCAGCGCCACGGCCCAGGTCAGCCAGTAGAGCCAGGCCACGGTATAGCCGGTGGCAGGGCCAAGATAGCGGGTGGCGTGGGCGCTGAAGGCGCCGGGTTCCGGGTGATGCACGGCCAGTTCGCCGAGACACATCATTACCAGATAGACCACCAGTCCGCCGATCAGGTAGGCCAGTACCGCCCCGCCGGGCCCGCCTGTTGAATGGTATAGCCGGAGCTGAGAAACAGGCCGGTGCCGATGACACCGCCGAGGGACAACATCACCAGGTGACGCTGCTGCATGCTGCGTTTGAAGTCGTGGGCGTTGCTGTCAGTCATGGTCGGGGTCACTCGAGGGGCTGCCGATGAGAAAGGGCTCTCTCTGGCAACCTTCATTCATGATGGCGTGTGGCATGGCGATAATCGGTCGGGAAGACGCAGAAATTCAGCGAATATCATAATTTAATCAATTAGTTACCACAAAAGGCTGCTTGGGTTGATTGGCTATATGGTTAGATGGGCAATCAGCTGCGATGCATGTCCTGGCCCAGGGGGGGGGCATCCAACACAGCGAGCTGCGCTGGAAACGACAACGGCCACCCTAAGGTGGCCGTTGCTTGGCTTGTCTGTCTCATGACAGGCCGTGGATCAGACGAGGCTTTCCAGCGCCTTCTCGACGATGTCGAGACCTTCTTCCAGCACTTCCGGCTCGACCGTCAACGGCACCAGCACGCGGATGGAGTTGGAGTAGAAGCCACAGGACAGCAGGATCAGTCCCAGCTCCTTGGCCTTGGCACACACCGCCGCCGTCGCGGCGGGGTCCGGCTTGCCATCGGCATCCACCAGCTCGAAGGCCGCCATGGAACCCTGATTGCGTGAGTGCGCGACATGCGCGAAGCGTTCTTCCCACTGGGCGAAACGCGCGGCCAGTTGCTCGCCCATCTGGGTGCTGCGCTCCAGGATGTTCTCCTCGCGGATGACGTCGATGACGGCCAGGGCCGCAGCGCAGGACAGCGGGTTGCCGCTGTAGGTGCCGCCCAGCGAGCCCGGGCCGGAGGAATCCATCACCTCGGCGGTACCGACGACGGCCGACAGCGGCATGCCGTTAGCCAGACTCTTGGCCATGGTCATGATGTCGGCTTCGACGCCGCTGTGCTCCATCGCGAACAGCTTGCCGGTACGCGCGAAGCCGGACTGCACTTCATCGGCGATCAGCAGGATGCCGTGCTCGTCACACAGCTCACGCAGGGCGGTCAGGAAGCTCGGCGAGGCGATGTAGAAGCCGCCTTCGCCCTGCACCGGCTCAATGACGATGGCGGCGGTGCGGTGCGGTGCGAGGTCAGTCTTGAACAGGGTACGGATGGCGTTCAGGGACTGCTCTTCGCTGATGCCGTGAATCGGGTTTGGGTAGGGCGCACGGAAGATATCACCCGGCATCGGACCGAAGTCGTTCTTGTACGGCAGCACCTTGCCGGTCATCGCCAGGGTCATCATGGTGCGGCCGTGGAAGGCGCCGTCGAAGGTGATGACGCCGCTGCGTCCGGTGGCGGCACGTGCGATCTTGATGGCGTTCTCGACCGCTTCCGCGCCGGAGTTGACCAGCAGGGTCTTGCGTTCCGGGCCACGCACCGGCGTCAGCTCGGCCAGCTTCTGGCTCAGTTGCACATACGGCGCGTAGGAGATGACGCCCGCGGCGGTGTGCATGACCTTGTCGAGCTGTGCCTTGACGGCGGCGACGACCTTGGGGTGACGGTGACCCAGGTTGAGCACGCCGATACCACCGGCGAAGTCGATCCAGCGGTTGCCGTCCGCATCCCAGATCTCGGCGTTCAGCGCGGTGTCGGCGAACTGCGGTGTGGCAGTGACGGCACCCTTGGCGACGTACTTGTGCTTGAGGACGTCGAGTTGTTCGTTGCTCAGCTGAGAGTGGCTCATGTCAGGTCCCTTTTCTTGTTGCCGGTGGCATGGCGCGGGCCATGCCACCGATGTGCAGTAAACGTGGTGGGATAACATTGTGGGACGTCCTCTCGAGGCATCGGCGCGATGCGTCGTCGCGAGGCGCCCTCGCAGGATCAGAGGCCGCCGATGCAGATGTACTTCAGCTCGGTGAACTCTTCCAGACCGTGGTGAGAACCTTCACGACCCAGACCGGATTCCTTGATGCCACCGAAGGGCGCGAGTTCTGTCGAGATCAGGCCTTCATTGACGCCGACCATGCCGTATTCCAGCGCTTCCAGCGTGTGCCAGATGCGGCGGTAATCGTTGGCGTAGAAATACGCGGCCAGCCCGAACGGGGTGTCGTTGGCCATCGCGATGGCTTCCTCGTCCTTGCCAAAGCGGAACACCGGCGCCAGCGGGCCGAAGGTTTCTTCAGCCGCGACGACCATTTCCGTGGTGACATCGGCCAGTACGGTCGGCTCGAAGAAGCTGTGACCGAGAGCGTGCTTCTTGCCGCCAGTGACCAGGCGCGCGCCCTTGTTGACGGCATCATCGACGTGGCTCTGCACCTTGCTGACCGCCGCATCATTGATCAGCGGGCCGATGGTGTTGCCTTCGACCAGGCCATCACCGACCTGCATGCTTTCAACGCGTGCCGCGAGCTTCTCGACGAAGGCGTCGTAGACACCGTCCTGGACGAGGAAGCGGTTGGTGCACACGCAGGTCTGGCCGGCATTGCGGAACTTGGAGGCGATGGCGCCATCGACGGCCGCATCCAGATCGGCATCATCGAAGACGATGAAGGGCGCATTGCCGCCCAGCTCCATCGCGGTCTTCTTGACGGTGGAGGCACACTGCGCCATCAACGTCTTGCCCACCGGCGTGGAGCCGGTGAAGGACACCTTGCGGATGCGCGGATCGGTGGTCAGCACTTCGCCGATGGCGATCGGCTTCATGGCGGTGACGACACTGATCAGCCCCTTCGGCAGGCCGGCTTCCAGCGCCAGGTCCGCCAGTGCCAATGCGGTCAGCGGCGTGGCTTCAGCCGGTTTGATGACCACGGCACAACCTGCGGCGATCGCCGGGGCGCACTTGCGGGTGATCATCGCCAGCGGGAAGTTCCACGGCGTGATCGCGGCCACTACGCCGATCGGCTCGCGCAGTACCATCAGACGCTTGTCGGCACCGTGGGACGGCAGGGTCTCTCCGGCCATGCGCTTGGCTTCTTCGGCGAAGAATTCGATGAAGGAGGCGCCATAGGTCACCTCGCCACGCGACTCCGCCATCGGCTTGCCTTGTTCCAGCGTCATCAGCTGGGCGAGATCTTCACGATGCGCCAGCACCAGATCGAACCAGCGACGCAGCAGTGCGGATCGCTCCTTCACCGGCACCTTCTTCCAGGCGTTGCCGGCGGCCTCGGCCGCGGCGACGGCGTCACGGGTGTCATCGGCGCTGACCTCGGCGACACGGGCCAGCTGCTCGCCGGTGGCCGGATTGGTCACGTTGAAGGTGGTGCCGGTCTCGCGGTGCTCGGTACCGATGAGCGCCGGGACGAAGACGTCGCTGCTGGTTTCCGAGTTGACGTAGCGCTTCAGGAAGTCGCTGATCGGGAGGGCGGAACGGGACATGTGAAGCTCCTGCTGCTGACGATGGTCGTTGGACACGAATACGGGCTGCGGAGATTGGTTGCGCTACCCGCCTGATTGATGAAACACACGCTATCAGCGCCCACTGTTTAGGCGAATAGACCAATTGCGCGTTTGACTGGACCAATCGACTGGGGCTGCGGATAATCAGGGCTGAATGGGCGTTGCGCGCCGGCCTTGAAGCGCGTGGCTGACGGGAGTGGGACAACCTCGAGGAGCTGCGTGACACCATATCGACAACGACAACGGGAGACTTGGATGGAACTGGCTGCGCTTGAGCCGCTGATCGAATGTTATCGCCGCCAGTCCGAGACCTTGGGCAAGCAGGTGCGCCTGGAGCAGGCGTTGCTGGAGATGATCCGCGAACAGTGGCCCGTCGGTGCTCGGCTGCCGCCGCACCGCAAACTGTGCGATGCACTGGGGGTGGCGCGCAACACCTTGTCATTGGCCATTAAGTCATTGATAGATGAGGGCTATCTACACACCGGGCAGGGTCAGGGCACCTGGACGCGCCGCCCCTATGCCGCGAGACCCGGCAGCGCCATGCCTGAGGCATCACCTGTGCCACTGCCGCTCTCCACCCGTGCGCACCGGGTGCTGGGCGGGCAGGGGGCCAGCCTGATCCAGAGTGGTGCCTTCGTGCCGGGCATTCCGGATATCGCACGCTTTCCGATGCGCAAGTGGCGTCAGCTATATGCCAGTGTGACGGTGCCCCACAATGCGCTGCTGCTGTCGTATTCGAGCGGCGGCTACGGCCCGCTCAAGCGTGAGATACGCGATTTTCTACGCCGCTGGCGCAATATCGATTGCGATACCCAGCAGATCATCATCACCGAGGGCACTCACCACGGCATCGAACTGTGCGCGCTGGCGCTGGCAGATGCGGGGCAGCAGGTGGTGATGGAGTCTCCCTGCTACTGGGGGGCACGCAATGTCTTTCTGGCCGCTGGACTCGAGACCCGGCAGATTCCCTGGCGGCCTGTTAGCGACACGACGGGCGAGGCCGGACATGATCTCACCGCGCTTGCCAAGGGGCCGGTGCAGATTGCCTACTTCACCGGCTCGCATCACTATCCTTTGAGTGTGCCCACCTCGCGGTGTGACAAGCTGGCGCTCTGCGAGGTCTGTCAGCCCGCCTATATCCTCGAGGATGATTACGAGTTCAGCGGTGATGATCATGGCGAGTTGCTGTTTGATCCCGATTCCGGCAATCGCCTGCTGGTGGGCTCGTTCTCCAAGCTGATGTTTCCCGGGCTGCGGCTGGGCTACCTGGTGGTACCGCGCGCGCTGGCCGGGCCGATGAACCGTCTGCGCAGTGAGGTGTTCCGCGAGGGGCGAATGCTCGATCAGGCGGTGCTGGCGCAGTTCATCGCCGATGGCGATCTGGACGCTTGGTATCAGCGCATCCAGCGCGATTATCTGGGCCGACAGCAGGTGGTGCATGACCAGCTGTGCCAGGTGAAGGGCGTGATCAGTGTCTCGCCGCCATCACGCGGTATCAGCCTGTGCGTGCAATTTGCCCCCGAGATCGACGACAAGCGCGTCGCGCAACTGATGGTCAAGGAGCATCTGATCGTGCGGCCGTTAAGTCCGGTGTGTAGTGCCAATGATTCGCGTCGTGGCCTGGTGCTCGGAGTGGGGATGTTGGCGGGAGATAGCCTTGTCAACGAGGTGGCGCGCCTACGGCGCACGCTGGAGAGCATCCTGAGCATGCGCGACATCCGTTTGGGCGGCACCCCGCTGGGCGGCTCCCCGCTACGCTAGTCCTGACGGGTATGACGACACTCGCTGTCGTGATCCTGTGGCCTGCGGACGGGCGTGATTGCTGACCACAGGATAGGTACGCCCGGCTTCAGCGAGGTTCGGCCTTGCCGAGATCGGGACGCATGCGCGCGACATCCTCGGCGCTCAGCGTCGCCTCGAGCTGGTTGCCGAAATGGCTGCGCAGGTGATTCACCACATCGGCGATCTGCTTGTCACTCAAGGTGTCGCCGAAGCCAGGCATGCCGCGCAGGCCATTGAGCACCACATCAACGGCATAGTAGGGCGTGCGCAGGCGTTCATTGCCGACGAAGGACGGGAAGGTGCCGGCACTCTGAGCGCCTTGACCATCTGCCATGTGGCAGGCCTGACACAGGGTCTCATAGACTGCCTTGCCGCTGCTGGCGGAATAGCCCTTGGTGTCGGCAAACCACTCCTCCCAGCGCGGGTTCACCTCCTGGCTGCCGGACGTGACGGGCGCACTGATAGTGCCTGTCTTCCCCGTTGCCTCGCCGGTGGCTTTCAGGGTGCCCTTGCTGGCGCCTGGCCTAGAGCTGTCCTCGGCGGTCTTGTCAGTCGAGTTGCTGGCGCCTTCTCGGGAAGGCCCGCCAGCACCGCTTTCGGGTGTCTTTTTCGCCCCTTGTTCAGGCTTCCGGTCCGGGGGTGCCGTGGTGGCCTGGCGGGAGTCTGCCTGACTCACTACCCACGGCGGCGTGAGACGGTGATGTTGCATACTGTCGTTCGTCGCTGCGGCGGCCGATACCGTCAGGGCCGTGGTGGTCAGACTCACCGCGCCCAGAGCACAGGCCATCACGCTGCTACGCCATCCCATGGTGGCGAATTTCGTTGCTTGCCTGGTTGCGCCCTTCGCCGATGAACCGGTGTCGTGGAAGATCAACTTGGCCCCCTCAGGCGCTTGCCTTGTGCTTGGTGGCTTTCTCGTGCAGACGTTGGCTGGCATCCATGCCCGACAGAATGGCGCCTTCCTGCCAGGCAGGGATGTAGGAGCAGTGCTCGCCGGCCAGCACCAGTCGATGATCGATCTCGCACAGTGTCTCGTAGTGTGCCGCACGCAGTTCATCGGTCCACAGGCCGTAGCAGCCCAGTGACCAGGGGCTGCGATGCCAGGACCACGAGACCCCGCTCAAGAATTCCTCTTCATACTGGGGGTGGATCTGTTTGCCGTAGGCCAGCGCTGCCTTGATGCGTTCCCTGGCGGTCAGCGTGGACATCGTGTAGCTGTTGGGATCATCGAAGGTGTAGGCAGCCAGCAGGACCGCCGGGCCATCACTGAAGTAGTCGTAGGCCGGATAGGAGATGGTGGTGATTGGCAGGTCGGTGAAGGTAATACCCCCGAAGATGCTCTCGTCCTGTTCCCAGAAGCGACGCTTGAACTCGAGACCGGTCTTGGTGGAGCTGCCATAGGGCACTGCGGCGATGGCCTGACGCAAGGCCGGCGAGGCATCCACTGGAATCTGGCTGAGGATCGACAGCGGAATGTTGCACACGCACCAGTCGGCACTGCGCGTCTTGATGTCGTCCGGCCGGCTCGGGTCGATGTAGTGCACGATGACCTGAGTCTCGGACTGTTCGATGCGCACCACCTGGGCGCGATATTCAATCAGGTCCCCGACCTCGCGCGCGAAGCCCTTGGCGATCTGATCCATGCCGCCCACCGGCTCGAAGATGGTGTGCTGGTACTCGTTGTTGAAGTAATCCAGCAGCAGTCCCCACAGGCCGGAGTGCAGCAGCTCCTTGAAATCCAGTGGCTTGCTGGGCGACGGCCTTGGCATCAGGCCGCCGGCAGGCCAATGCTCGTAGCCTCGGAAGCGGCTGGCCTTGAGACTTTGCTGATACTGGTGATCGCCGGTCAGGCGCCCCCAGTCATCCAGCTGGTCGAGCAGAGCCTCGCAGTCTTCCTTCGTCAGTACTTCGTCCAGTGCACGTTGGTCGGTGGCCTTGGCCAGCAGCTCCGAGGTGTAGCCGTGGATGTCGGTCAGCACTTCCCGTACCCGCTGTGGCTTGCCCTCAAAAGCGTTCTGCGCGTGCACATAGGCGTTGTAGTTGAGCTGGATGAAGGGTTCTAGCTTGACCCCGAATTTCTTGCAGTAATGCAGCACACCGTAGTGGTGATAAGGCACCCGCCACGGGCCGACATTGATGTAGTTGCCAGGTGAGAAGTCGCAGTGCTGTGTCTCGCCGGAAAGATCAGTGACCGTATCCCCGGCGTGGAGCGTGAAGCAGCGCCCGCCGGCCCGCTCGCTGTATTCCAGTACGCTGACGTCGTAACCCGCCTTGCGCAATTCGTAGGCCGCCGTCATGCCCCCGAGGCCGGCCCCCAGCACCAGGACGCTGTCGCCCTTGGGGGCCTGTGAGAGATTCAATTCACCGGTGAAGGTCGAGGCCTTGGCAAGGCCCATGGAGGACATGGCGGAATACAGTGCGCTCGCACCAGCGGTTCTGCCGATCATGGTCAGCAGGTCGCGACGTGTCATGAAAGGAGGCGTAGGCATGAGAACACCCTTATGGCGAGTGATGGGTATTGGACGTGGCACTGGCGGGCTGGCGGCGATCACGGCGCCGCCATAGCCACCAACCAGCGAGGCCCGCCAGTGTCACGGCCACGATAATGCCCAGCCAGGCGAGGGTACCGGCGTGGCGTATCAGTGCCGGCACCGGGCGCTCACCCGTGATCAGCTCATTGACGTCCTGCGCCGTGAGCTGACTCTCGTCGTGCCCGCCAAACTCGGTTCTGACATGGTTGGCCACCTTGGCGGTCTCGGCATGGCTCAACACTTCAGCAAAGCCCGGCATCTGAGGCAGTGGCGTCGCGCCTTGATAGGCGACACCCTCGGTAATCACCGCGATGAGGTTGCGCGGGTCGGCGCGCCGCAGGGTGGTGTTCCCGTTCAGACTCGGGTAGTAGGAGACCGGCTGACCATTGCCATCCGCCGCGTGGCAGGCTGCACAATGGGTGAGGTAGAGCCCCTGTCCGGTGTCTGGTTGCGCGATATCGTCTGGCCTGAGGCCTTGCGTTGCCAGCGTGTCTTCGCGGTGGCGGGTGGCGGGGCTCACCACCGGCTCATGGCCTAGCAGTGCCTGATTGGCCATCTGATCGAACACGGGCTGTTGCTGGGTCTCATCCTCAATTGCTGGCACCGTCTTCAGATAAGCGGCGATCGCCAGACGATCCTTCTCGCTCAGATATTGCAGGCTCTGATGGACAGCCTCGCCCATGGGGCCGGCTGCCTGGGCGACATAGCCTGCCATGCCATGTTTGAAATAATCCGCCAGTTGCTGGTCTTGCCAGGCACCGATACCCGACGTCTCATCGGAGGTTATGTTGGGGGCCGACCAGATTCCCAACCGTGCACCACTCAGATAACGCGTCGAGTCACTGGCCATGAAATCATCGCGAGGGGTATGGCAGGTACCACAATGTGCCAGATGATCCACGAGGTATTGCCCACGACTCACCGCCCCATCCTGCCCCTGTGAGGCAGGATCATCTTCAAGTTCGAGCGTATTCCACATCGCCATCAATATCCGGAAATTGAATGGGAAGTCCATGTCGGTGTGGGCCTCGGGTTCGCGATCCACTGCGGGAATACTTTGCAGATAGGCGTATAGTGCCGCGATATCGTCTTGCTTCATGCCACGATAGGAAGGGTAAGGCATGGCGGGATACAGGTGGCTGCCGTCGGGCGTCTTGCCATGGCGCAATACGTTGGTGAGGTCTTCCAGCGAATAATCGCCGATACCGTATTCCTTTGATGATGTGATATTGGTGGCGACCACGTCGCCCATCGGCGTGCTGATCGGCCGGCCCCCAGCGTATGGCGTGCCATCAGGGCCCATGTGGCAAGCCGCGCAGTCAGCCGCCCGGGCGATGTATTTCCCATGCTCGATCTCGGCCCTGGGAGATGTGGTCTCGGTTGCTTCACTGGCATGAGCGGTGGTGATCCCTACCATACTGCCCAGTACCAGCAGTCCCGTTGTCCGTAACGATTGCTTGCGCATGAGTCACGTCCTGTCATGGGTAACGAAGGCAAATCGTGGCGTCCTGACCTGGATAATGACTATCAATCTCCCAGTCAAAGGACTGACATTCCTGTGTGATTCCTCTGAACAAGCCTTGTCGCTCTTCAATCCGGCTATCCAGGGTCAAGAACGTATTTCTCATCAGGTGATGTTCTGCCACCTGCTAGTCTGACATGTTTTCATGTTAGTTCAGGTTCTGCGATTATTCTAAAGTTTAGCGATTTCCCGCAAGTTCATGGTGGGCGTCTCGAGAGCAGGGGCCACTGAAGCTGGAGTTGGATAGTTGAATTAACGGAAAACCTCTACCGTCAAGAGCAGTCTTCAAGAGTAATCAGAAAGAGCAGCCGCGAGGAGGAGGTCAGGCGAAGTCGCCAAGGGAAGATTGACAGAGGATACGGGGACGGCCTGAGTGAGAGGGTACAGCGGAAAGCAGGGCTGAGAGCAGAAGAGACTCTCATCAGGATGGAATGATCAGGATGGAATAAAGAGGGGAGTCAGGAACGAAACGGGCAGCGGAGTAATTCGCGAAGTGCGGAGGGAGCAGTGGGCGAAACAGCGTGAATCTCAAGCTCCGTGCCTGAAGCTCTGTTTCTCAAGTGCTAGATCTCAAGTGCCATGTCTCAGGTTGTATATCTCAGGTTCCATGTCTCAAGCCCATAGAGATGATCGATAACTGAAAGCCGTGCGCAACCTGCCGAAGAGAGACGGTAAATGCCCTCTGAACCATGCTTCCTGCCTCTGGCCCAGAGGGAGGTGGACTGCTAGCGCATGCGCTCGGTCAGCTTGCGGAATTCCTCGCGCATAGCGCTGTTCTCGAAGCTGGTGGCGACCGGCACCTGCAGTCCGGCGAGGGTGTCGAAGGTCTTGACACCCTGGCGGATCAGGTCGGCGACGTGAGCGCTGAGCTTGACGGTGCGATAGGTATTGGTCGCCACCGCAAGCTCGCGCTGGCTCTTGGTCAGAGAGGTCGTGACGCGGTCGCGCTGCTCGGTGACCAGCGAACGATACAGGTTGATCGTCTTGAGCGTCAGCGTATTGGCGCGGATGTTGTTTTCCAGGCTCTCGCGTGATCCGCCTTGCTTGATCAGCGTGCGCGCTTCTCGCGTGGTGGCCTCGGCTTCGTCGGCGAAGCCTTGCAGTTGCGGCAGTACCTCATCATTCACGCGCGTGATGAAGTCCTGCTGCATGGTCACGATCATGCGGTGAAGCATGACGACCATGCCGTAATAACGACGCGCGTAGTCGAGGTTCTCGCCGCTGTCGCGGGTCAGCTCCGCGAGCTGCTGGGCCACCGACTTGATGCTGGCGAACACTACACTCATGGTCAGCACATCATCGCCGACCACCGAGGACAGCCATACCTGGATCTGGTCTGGCGTCAGGGTGATGCCGATCTCCTCGAGTCGCGCGGCCAGCTTGCCTTCCAGCGTGGTCAGCTCGCCCTGATAGGCGGCGATGTTCTTCTCATGCGCGGCGATCAGCAGATCATAATCGCCGCGCGTACTGGCGGTGAATTCGCGCAGGGTGTCGGTGGGCGTGAGGCGCGTCAGCGTCGAGACATCGGTGTCAGGCGCAAGGATGCGCTTTTCCTTCAACTCGGAAATCTCGCTACGCGACTCGCGTATCTTGTCCTCGACCTGGCGATAGGTGCTGCGCAGTGTCGAGAGTTGCGGGACGTCGAGGGCCTGCATGGCTTCCTCTATCATCTCGTCCATATCGCTGCGCGCCGACGCTTGATCTCGGCTGATCCATGCCTCTTCCGGCAAGGTATCCATTTCATCGAAATAGCTGACCGCCTTCTTCAGGGTGGCGAAGGCTTCCGGCTGGTCAAAGTGCATATCGTCGTCTGACTGCGCTGTAGTGGGTACGAGAATCGCCAGAGATAATGTGAAAGTCACCAGCATTCGCCATGTTGAGGTGGCGGGGCGAATGCGAGTGTCTTGCGGTGTGCCATGTGTCATTGAATGAACTCGGGTCGGCGTGAAGCACGGCAGCGCAGAGTAGCAAAATCGCTGACAGACGTCTCCGAGTGCAATGTGGGGAAGGCTTGCTCAGTGCGGTTGATAGGCTTGCGGCCGGCCGGTGAGAGGATCGATGCGGTCAAGCGAGGGCCCTTGGTAGCGGTCGGTGATCAGGGCCACCACGGCGTCACCATATTGCTCGAACCAGAAATCGCCCATGACCTTCAGATGCTTGATGTTGGTGGTGCTGATGTCGTCCATCGCGTCATCAGGCGCCTTGAGCATCCCCGGTTGCGGGCGCATCTCGGCATTGACGCGGATATAGCTGCCCGGCGGCGAGATGGTGATGGCCTGATAGCCGACCACCTTCTCATCGGAGAGCACGTCGATCAGGCTGCCTTCCAGCACCCACTGTACTGCGCCCCAGTGCTGCGAATCCGGGCCATTGATCTTGCGCGTGCGTGTTCCGGTGCCGATCGACAGCACGCGACGCGGCTCATGCGGCCACAGGCGACAGGCTTCGGCGATGGCGCACATGGTGGGGTTGTTGGCGATGACGCCGCCATCGATCAGCCAGGTCTGCTCGTTGTCCGGCCCGAGCTTCATGTCTCGGGTCGGGAAGTAGGTCGGCGCCGCGCTGGAGGCATCCGCCACCTGCCAGGCCAGCAGCTTGTGATGCTCGCGCTTGCTCGACTTCAGGACATGCGGGCGGCGTCTCTCGATGCCGTAGGTGACGACAAGCACCTGCTTGCCAGCGGGGACATCCCTGAGCTTGGCCTGGCCGAGGTGCTTCTTGAGCATCGTGCTCTTGCCCTTGGCCTCGTACTTGGGTGCATTGATGCCATCGAGTTCGAACCAGCCGCGGTTGTCGGCGAAGATCTGCCTGACGCTGGTCGCGCTGTAGAGCCCATTGATGTCCTCGAGGCTCATGTCGGTGGTCGCCAGCGCCAGCGCGATCAGGCTGCCGGTGCTGGTGCCTGCATAGAAATCGACCTGCTCACGCAGACTGGTACGGTGCTCATTCCTGAGTGTCGCATCGACACGCATCAGAAATTGAGCGGTGGCCGCCCCGCGTATGCCGCCGCCATCCAGAGAAAGAATCAACTTGGACATGCTTGCCTCCTGCAGAGCGGGTAATGCTCAATCCTGTCCACGGCAACGTCTGTGGCTGCTACCAGAATAGAGAGGCCACTGGCTTTCAGCCGACTGAAAAGACTGATAGGGACAGACAGGAGGACCTGATACTTCCAGGGAGAGCAAAGGCGGCTTGAGCGCTGAGCAGGCGCCGAGGTGCAGCGCGTCTTCCATGAACCGTCCCCTATGCAAGAAGGCCACCCGGATCGGGTGGCCTTGCGTTTCCTGCGCGGTTGTTTCTCGCCGCTTGCGGCGGTACTGCTCTCAAGCATCAGGCACAGTGGGAGCCTGAAAAAGCAGGGCGATCAGGTGTTGAGCACGACGCCGCCGTTGAGGTGGATTGTCTGGCCTGTCATGTAGCTTGAATCTTCGCTGGCCAGATAGACGTAGGCCGGGCCCATCTCGCTAGGCTGACCGGGGCGCTCCATCGGTACTTGCTGGCCGAAGTTGGCGACCTTCTCATCCTCGAAGCTGGCGGGGATCAAGGGAGTCCAGACCGGGCCGGGTGCAACCGCATTGACGCGAATGCCGCGGTCCATCAGCGTGCCGGAAAGTGAGCGTACCAGCCCCTGGATGGCGCCCTTGGTGGCGCTGTAATCGATCAGGCTGTCGTTGCCCTTGAAGGCGTTGACGGACGAGGTGGCGATGATGGAGTCGCCTTTGGAAAGATGCGGCACGGCGGCCTTGATCATGTAGAAGTGGCTGAACAGATTGGTCTTGAAGGTGCGCTCGATCTGTTCGTCATCGATCTCGGTGACGTCGTCCCAGTCGTACTGTTCTGCAGCATTGTTGACCAGGATATTCAGCTGACCGAATTCCTCCAGAGCGCCCTCGACAACCTTGCGGCAGAAGGCCGGGTCACCGATATCCCCTGCGATGCGGCGTCCGCGTCTGCCTTCGGCTTCGATCAGACGGATGGTCTCCTGGGCATCGACTTCTTCACTGCCCAGGTGCGTGATCAGACAATCGGCACCCTCGCGTGCGAAGTGCACGGCGGCGGCGCGACCGATACCGCTGTCACCACCGGTGATGACTGCCACCTTGCCCAGAAGTTTGCCGCTGCCCCGATAGCTCTCGCGGATATATTCGGGCTTGGGGTCCATGCGATGTTCATCGCCCGGTTGATAGTTCTGATGCTGTGGGGGCTGTTGCTGAGTCATGCCGTCACCTCCGGTTCGTTGATCGTGAATGCGCTGCTGCGCGTTCAGACGCTGAACGTCTACCCACAGATCTGTGGACGATCGTGGCGGATTAAACCCCCTTAATCATGATTTTCTTGTTTAGCGATATAAAAACGCCCAGCCCCGTGTGAACGGAGCTGGGCGTCAGAATGTCTCGTCATCGGCAAGCCTGACGGTTGTCAGGAGGCGATATCCTCATGCTTGTCTTGCATGGTGGCTGGCGTACTGGCGCCCGCTGCCAAGGCCTGCGCAAGCGGAACACGCGGCTCGCTTTCCTCGGTCTGTTCTATTCCGTGCAGGCTCGGCAAATTGGCAGGATCATGCCCGGGGCCGGTTTCGAGGCTGGGCAATGCCTTGCGAATGATGTTGGCGCACAGGGCACGGTGTGCATGCAGTGTCAGACCTTCCCGTTCGAGGAATTGCAGCAGCCGAGTGGCTGAGACCAACGCCACGATGGGATGGAGATCGCGAAAATGTTCCTCGACCTGGCTGGCACTGATCGTCGCGAGTCGCTCCGGATGGGTATGCGGCATCGAAATATCCTCTTTTCGGGTTCCGATGAGTCGGAATCTTGAGTGATTCTCTAGGTGTCACGCTGCTTCGTCGGTGGTGAGGCTAGCCCATCTGCCGGCGAGACCCACGCGCTTTACATTGCGCGCCAGCCATCAGGCAAGTGACAGTTGCTACTGAGAGTGTTCGTTCTGAGTGTGTCTGGTTTACGACGGTGTTGCGTTCTACAAAAGCTAGTATTAGAGAATTCGCGAATATCTTCCAGCCTTGATGCGCGCATGCTCTCATTTTTCTCGTGCTTTCGCGAAACTTCATGCCTTCGCGCAGGCGGATGCCTGCCATGGGGTTCTGACTGTTAGACTAACGCTCCCCCATGTCGTACAGATGTCCGTCATGTTGAATATAGTCAGGATGGCCACGAAGCCACCTGACAGATGATCATTTTTCCTTCTATGGATGTGCCATGAAACGCTTTGTGCTGCTCGATACCGCGCCGATCCCCGGCACGTCGGATTCGTTGTGCCTGTTCGAGTATGGCGAGGACTTCGTCATCAAGATCGAGAGCGGCAAGGGCGGGCAGCTGATGAACACCCGCATGCATGGCTCGGAAGATGCGCTGGCTGAGATTCCTGCCGGCCTGCTCAAGAGTCGCGGCACGTCGGCGGCGCCACAGCGCGTTCTGATCGGCGGCCTGGGGATGGGCTTCACGCTGGCTGCCGCGCTCAAGCACTTCAAGGCAGATGCCGAGGTGGTCGTCGCCGAGCTGGTACCGGGAGTGGTGGCCTGGAATGACGGCCCGCTGGGGGCCAAGGCGGGCTATCCGATTCGGGACCCGCGCACGACAGTCGAGAATCGCGATGTCGCCGAGATGCTGCGTGAAGCGCCCGGTGGCTTCGATGCCATCATGCTGGATGTGGACAATGGCCCGGAAGGCCTGACTGCGGATGACAACGACTGGCTCTACAGTGCGGAGGGGCTGGCGGTATGCGCCAGGGCGTTGCGCCCGGCCGGCATTCTGGCGGTGTGGTCGGCCACGGCCGATGCGCGTTTCTCGCAGCGCCTGTCGCGGGCCGGTTTCAAGGCCGAGGCGCGTCAGGTCTACGCGCATGGCACCTCGGGAGCCAAGCACACCATCTGGATCGCGCGTTACGTGGGGCGCTCCGAGGCACTTGATGCCAGGCCTAAGGCTGGGAGAGGCAAGGGCAAGCGCTCAGGCAGCCCAAGCAGAAAGTCGGCAGCGAAAGGTACCGCACGGCCATCGCGCCGCAAGTAACCCGAGTGCGTCGTGGCTGATGACGTGATGGATGACTCTTCGCCTCATTCGCTATGACACACGCTGTGAGAGACAGCAGCGCCTTCGCGGCTGGTTGAACGCATGACAAAACGGGCTGGCCACATGATGTGGTCAGCCCGTTTTCGTGTGCGTCATCGGCGCTTATCGATAGCATTCAGCCTGTCACAGCGCCAAGCGCTTTCGACCTGGCTCGATGCTGAATTCTGGCTCAGGCCGCTTCGCGCGCCTTCATGTCCTGATGATATTCCTCGGCGAGGCGCTTCTTGGTGGCGTCATCGAAGACGCGGCCTGCCAGCTGGAAGACTTCCTGCTCTTCCTCATCCAGATGGTGGGTCACCAGGTGCTCGAGCTGCTTGGCTGTGGCCAGCCAGCCCGGCGAGCTGTAGTCGGTCGCCTCGAGCTTCTCGACCAGTTCATCGATCTCATGGTGCTCGGCGACACTGTGACGCGCCTTCTCCTGCGTCATGTCGTGCTCCATCATCGGCATGTAGAGCGCGCGTTCCTCAGCACCGGCGTGATTGGTCAGCGATTCCTTGAGACGCTTGAACAGATCATCGCGCGGCTCGCTGTCACCCTCGGTCTGCAGCAGCATGTCCAGCAGGCGGCGTTGTTCGTCGTGGGTCTCGCGCAGGGCTTCAAATACGGTCATGTTCCAGCTCCTCATCATGTCTGGCGTGTTGAGTGGCAGGTCTGCTTGTGTGCGGTCTTGCTCAAGTGCGATCTTGTTTGTGTCAGGTCTGTACAACTCTGGTGGCGGATCGGCGGAAGTTCAAGTGCGCAACGGCGATCGGCCTTGAAAAAGGCTTGGCGCGAGTCAAGGAAGCAATGGTTACCCTTGAATTCTTTGTTCGGTGGCGTGACCGCAGCGGTGTCTGATCGATGCCAGCCGCCGGCCGCCACCGTCAGGAGCCCCGACATGTCCCAAGACCAGACCACGCCAGTCGATTCCTTCGGCCCCAAGGGGTCCCACGCGCCGGCGTTATCGGCGTCGCTGTCCGGCAGTCAGCTGGACCGGCCGCCGGGCGGTGGCTGGCCGTCGATCAAGGCGGTCGAGAAGTTCATCTGGCAGGAGCATCTACCCATCGAGGGCCATCGCAGCCTGATGAAGATGAACAAGCCCGATGGCTTCTACTGCCCGAGCTGCGCCTGGCCGAATGGTGACAAGCCCAAGGGGGCCAACTTCTGCGAAAACGGTGCCAAGGCGCTGGCGTGGGAGGCGACACGTGAACGAGTCAGTGATGAGCTGTTCGCCAACAATACGCTCAGCGAGTTGCGTGAATGGTCGGATCACCATCTGGAGAAGGAAGGGCGCTTGACGCGCCCCCTGCGCTACAACGCCCAGACGGACCGCTACGAGATCACCAGTTGGGAAGCTGCCTACGCCGAGATTGGCCAACGCCTCAAACGCTATGAGGACCCGAATCAGGTCGAGTTCTACACCTCGGGGCGTACCTCCAACGAGGCGGCGTTCCTGTTTTCCCTGTTCGGGCGCATGTACGGCACCAACAACTTCCCGGACTGCTCGAACATGTGTCACGAGACCACCTCCCGAGCGCTGCCGGAGTCCATCGGCATCGGCAAGGCGACGGTCAATCTCGAGGACTTCAAGCAGGCCGATGCCATCTTCATCTTCGGCCAGAACAGCGGCACCAACAGCCCGCGCATGATGGGGGATCTCCACGAGGCGCGTGGCCGCGGGGCCGAGGTGGTCAGCTTCAACCCGCTGCGCGAGCGGGCGCTGGTCAGCTTTGCCGATCCGCAGTCGCCCAAGGACATGCTGGGCGGCAAGGGTGTCGAGATCAGCAGTCAGTATCATCAGCTGCGCATCGGCGGGGACCTCGCCGCCGTGCAGGCGATGTGCAAGTACGTGATCGAGGCTGACGACGCGCTTCGCGAGTGCAATCCGCATGCGGTGGGCTATCTGGATCATGACTTCATCGCCCAGCATACCCACGGCTTTGATGCCTTCGCCGAGCATTGCCGCAAGCTCGAGTGGCGGGATCTGGTCGCCATGTCCGGCCTGTCACGTGAATCGCTGGAACAGGCGGGGCAAACCTATCTGGAGGCCGAGCGCGTGATCTGCTGCTGGGGCATGGGCATCACCCAGCATGCGCGCGGCGGCGACACCATCCAGCAGATCATCAATCTGTTGCTGCTGCGTGGCAATATCGGCAAGCCCGGCGCGGGCGCCTGCCCGATACGCGGCCATTCCAATGTGCAGGGTGACCGCACCGTCGGCATCGAGAACCTGCCCAATGACGCGATGCTGGATGCCTTCGATCGGGTCTTCGACATCAAGTGCCCGCGCGAGAATGGCCATGATGTCGCCGAATGCTGCGAGGCGATTCTGCGTGGCGAGGTACGGGCCTTCATCGGCATGGGCGGCAACTTCTTCCGTGCGATTCCCGATCAGAAGCGCGTGGTCGAGAAGGTACACGATCTCGACATGACGGTGCATGTCGCCACCAAGCTCAATCGCAGTCACCTGCACCCCGGCAAGCATGGTTGGGTGCTGCCCACGATTGGCCATAGCGAACGTGACCTGCAGGCGGGCGCCGATGGCAAGGGCGCGGAGCAGGTCTCCAGTGCCGAGGACGGTATGTGCAACGTGGCGCCGTCGCGCGGCGTGATGGCACCGGCGGACCCAAGCCTGCACTCCGAGATCGCCATCACCTGTCAGCTGGCCAAGGCGACGTTGCCGCCGCATCCGACCCTGGATTGGGATTGGCTGCAGGCGGATTACGCGCGCATCCGTGATCGCATCGAAGAGGTCTTCCCGCAGATCTTCCCCGACTACAATGCGCGCCTGGCTCAGGGCGGCTTCCATATCCGCATCGCCCCGCGCGAGCGCATCTGGCATACCGACTCGGGGCGTGCCAACTTCCTATTCCCCGAGGGGCTGGGCACGGATGAGGAGGGGCTGAACAAGGTCACCCATGAGACCCTGAACATGGATAGCACCTTCCTGCTCATCACCATGCGCGGTCACGACCAGTTCAATACCACCGTCTACTCCAATGACGACCGCTATCGCGACGTCTATGGCACGCGGATGGTGGTGATGATCAGCCCGCAGGATCTCGAGACGCTGGGCCTGAGCGAGGGTCAGCGCGTGACGCTGGAAACGGTCAGCGAAGACGGCGTCGAGCGCAGCATGGCGGGCTTCAAGCTCAAGGAATACGACATCCCGACCGGCTGTCTGGCAGCGTACTATCCGGAAACCAATGATCTGATTCCGCTGGATCACCGCGATGCGCGCAGCAATACGCCCGCCTCGAAATCGGTGCCGGTCAGACTGCGCCTGATGGACACTGAAGAGGTCAATGCCAGCGAAGGGGTGTTGGCGAGCAGCTGAAGGGCTTCAGCATGAACCGCTGAACAAGGAAAACCTGAAAAAATTTGCATCCTGTACTCGGCGTCAGGTTTCGATGTCAGTGCAGGACGCCTCGAGCCACGCCACGCGCTGCACTGAAAGAGTGCGCCGCGTGGCGTTCTGGTGTCTGGCACTCAAGTTGATGCCAAAGTCTGCGTAATTGAAGGGTTGTGGGTACTGCGCCGGACTAGTCGCGAAATCATTTCTGGAGGCGGTCCTGCGCCCAACCGCGCCTGCTGACAGGCCAGATCCTGACGCCTGTGTCAGCTTCATGAGGCAGACGACGAGCTGGCGTCTTGCACGGTTTGAGGATGGGTGGCGTGAATCTTGCGTGGTGGTAGGGTAGCGACCGCCGCTCTGACCACCACCTTGCGCGCAGGGGGCGGTGGCCGGCGTTCGGGCAGGCTGACACCACCACAAGACTCGACGACTCACGACCGAGCTCCAGGAAGGCACTCATGGCAGAAAACTCCTCACCGCACGCCTCAGACCGCACCTCAGATCAGCAATCGATGACAGGCGAATCCGGCAATGATTATCCCTTGAGCGAAGTGCCCGCTTCGGCACGACGTGGGCTGCTTTCCATCTCGATGGTGCTGCTCGGCTTCACCTTCTTTACCGCCACCATGTGGGCGGGTGGGTCATTGGGTGCCGCGTTCGCGCTCAATGAACTGCTGTGGATCATCGTGATCGGCAATCTGCTGCTCGGTGGTTACGCCGCTGCCCTGGCCTATATCGCCTGCAAGAGTGGTCTGAATTCAGTGCTGATGGGACGGCTGTGCTTTGGCGAGAAGGGCAGTCGCCTGTCTGACTTCGTGCTCGGGTTCACCCAGATCGGCTGGTACGCCTGGGGCACCGCGACCATCGCCATCGTGCTGGTCAAGACACTCGGCTTGCCGGAGTGGTTGACCACGCCGCTGATGATCATCTTCGGTTTTGCCTTCTGTCTGACGGCGATGATCGGCTATCGCGGGCTGGACATGCTCTCGCGCATCGCCGTGCCGGCCATGCTGCTGTTCATCCTGTTCAGTCTCTACACCGGCATGGTCGATGTCGGCGGCGTGGCAGGCCTTGCGTCACTGACGCCGACGGACTCCATGAGCTGGACGGCCGCCATCACCGCGGTGATCGGCACCTTCATCAGCGGTGGCACCCAGGCAACCAATTGGAGCCGCTTCGCGCGTTCGCCGAAGATCGCCGTCATTGCCACCCTGGCGGCCTTCTTCGCTGGCAATGGCCTGATGGTGCTCACCGGCGCGCTCGGCGCGATGATCTACCAGCAAGCCGATATCGTTGACGTGATGATCGCCCAGGGGCTGGTCAGCCTCGCCGTCCTGATGCTGTTCCTCAATATCTGGACCACCCAGGACAACACCATCTACAACTTCGCCATCGCCGGCTGCAATCTGCTGCGCACGCCGCATCGCCAGCGTGTCACT
Source organism: Cobetia amphilecti (assembly GCF_020217465.1). Taxonomy (GTDB): domain Bacteria; phylum Pseudomonadota; class Gammaproteobacteria; order Pseudomonadales; family Halomonadaceae; genus Cobetia; species Cobetia amphilecti. The sequence continues at coordinate 2,190,856 of NZ_CP084115.1, read as the reverse complement.
CTGGGCGGCGCGGCCATCGGCACAGTGCTGGCGGTACTCGGCATGTATGAGTGGCTGATTCCGTTCCTGATTCTGCTCGGCACCTTCATTCCGCCGATCGGCGGCGTGATCATGGCCAACTTCTGGCTCGGTCATAAAGGGCAGTATCCGCGCCTCGCCGAGATGCACAAGGTCGATTACCACTGGCCGGGTCTCGCCGCCTACGCCATCGCCTGCCTGTGCGCCTGGAGTTCACCCTTCATGCCGCCGGTCGTGGGTGTCATGGTCGCCTTCGTCGTCTACGGCGGGCTGAGCAAGCTTGCCAAGGTAGAACTGGCCAGCAAGACGGCGGCGTGAGTGGTTGAGCGTCTGGTGTGAAGGGCAGAGGAATATGAAACGCCCAACGAGTCCTGGACTCGTTGGGCGTTTTTCCTGGGGGGTAGCGTCAGGGTAGAACCGCTTGATGCACAACGTGGTTGTGCATAGAATGAGGAAAAAAGGTGCTGCCATGGCGGTGGAATTCAGGGATGTGTGGCTCGAGCGCTTCTATGAGCATGATGTTGGCGACCGCAAGATACCTGCGGCGCTCTCCAGTTCGCTCTACCGAAAGTTGCAGATTCTCGATGCCGCAAGTCAGGAGTCTGATCTGAGGGTTCCACCGGGCAATCGGTTCGAGCATCTGCAGGGCAATCTCGCAGGTTATTGCTCGATTCTTGTCAACAAGCAGTATCGACTCATCTTCCGGTGGGAGGCAGGGGTCGCCCATCAAACACATCTAGACCCGCTGCTTACAAGGGCTAGAGGAGGTAGCAGTGATGAGAAACACCCAGCGGCGCCCGCTGACGGTAGGAGAGATGTTGACGGCAGAGTTTCTGGAGCCGATGAACATCGATATCCGCACCCTGGCCGAGGCGATGGGAGTGCATAGAAATACCCTGAGCCGTATCGTGCATGACAAGGGCACCTTGACGGCACCGATGGCCATCAAGCTGGCGGCTGCGCTAGGCAATACGCCGGAGTTCTGGCTCAACATCCAGCATGCCGTGGAGCTTTGGGATGTGCGACATCGTGCCTACGCGCAGGATGCCAAGGGCGTACGTCGGATAACACCGCAAGTGGATGCCGGCGAGCTTGCCTCGCATTGACGGCGCGCGCTCTTCACGGCGAGTGATTGAGATGGCGTGAGCCCGAGAGCTTATGCCCAGCAATGCAAAGCCCCAGCCTGAATTTCAGGTTGGGGCTTTGTGTTTTTCGTTTCCGGGGCCATCTCGTCGAGCCGCTCGCGTTGATCAGGCGGTTGCTGGCTTCACCTGAATCAGCAGGCAGACCGCGATCAGCGCCATGCCGAGCCAGCCGAGCGGTGCGATATGTTCCCCGACGATGGTGATGGCGAGCAGCGCGGCGACCAGCGGTTCGAACAGGGTGAGCAGGGTGGCCTTGCTGGCGGCAACGGTCTTCAGGCCGTAGCCGAAGGCAATATAGCCAAGGAACATCGGTACCAGCGCCATGTAGAGCGCGACCGATGTGTTGCCGGGGGTGGCGAACAGGCGCGGGTCGGCCATCAGCATGCTGAGACCCAGGCCGGCGATCAGCGCGATACCGGCGACGCCGAACAGGCTGCTCATGGCAGCGCGGGCGTGGGTGCCTTGGTCCATCATGCGCCGGGCGATCAGCGAATAGGCGGCGTAGGTCGTGCCGGCAATGATACCCAGCACGATACCGCCCAGACGTTGCCAGTCAGCATCAGGCACGCCCCCTGACCCTGTCACCATCGGGTCGCCGCTGGCGCTGACGGTGGCAAGTTCCCCGCCATGAGTGGCCGTTTCGCCCATCGCCATCATCGCCACACCGGCAATGCCCAGCGCGAGGCTGATATACCAGCTCAGAGTGAGTTGGTGGTGGCCGAACAGGCGCTCCAGAATCGCCGCGGCCAGTGGCGCAGTGGCGATGGTGATCACCGTGCCGATGGCGACGCCGGCCAGATTCATCGAGGAGTAGAAGGCCAGCGGGTAGATGACGACACACACGGCGCCGAGCAATACCCAGCGCTTCTGCGCCATCAAAAGGCCTAGGCAGCCCATGATATTGGGCCGTGCGATCACTGCCTGAAGCAGGCCGCCGACGCCCATGGCGAAGGCGCCGGTCGCCAGCGGGCTGACATCCTGATTGAAGTGGGCCGCCGTGCCGGTGGTGCCCCACAGCAGCGCGGCAAACAGGACGGCCAGGCTTCCCATGTCGGTCGACCTTGCAGACCCGGCGATATCGGAGCGTGTGGTTGTCATGGTGATGTCCTTGCGTGTATTGCCAATCCCTTGGCCGTTTTCAGTCGCCGCATGAGCGCTGGCGAAAGTGTGCTGGAACCACTTTCGAGCAGTTGAGTTGCCGCGCCGGCTGGCTGCCGCTCAGTGCGCACTGTGACTTGCCCTCAATTTCATCAATGCCGTCAGGCGTCATGACGCTGCCATGGGTCCGATCCTTGCTCCGACCCTTGCTTGGCATCGCGGCCATGCTCGGTATCGCTCCACGGATCATGCTCACCCCAGTGGGCAGTGTCGCCGTGTGTCTCAGCTAGCGCGTCGCAGGCCGTGTCGGGCGTCGTCCAGGCCGCGAGGTCTGCCTGCGGGCTGGCCATCGGTGCCTGCGTTGCCTGCGGACGCAATTGCAGCATCAGGCAGGTCATGATCAGCACCATGCCGATGGCGCCCATCAGCGTGAACTGCTCGCCGACCACGATGACGGCCAACAGGCCCGCCACCAGCGGCTCGAACATGGTCAGAACCGTCACCCGGCTGATGGGCACGCTGGCGAGCCCGCGCCCGAAGATGAGGCTGGCCAGCAGCATCGGGATCAGTGCCATGTAGATGGCGACCGCCGAATTCACCGGCGTGGCAAACAGACGTGGATCGAGGAGCAGGCAGCTGATGGCCAGGCCGATCAACAGCAGGACGCCGGCACAGCCGAACATCGCCCCCATGGCCGCACGGCGATGCACGCCCAGCAGCATCATGCGTCTGGCAAGCAGCGAATAGGTGGCGTAGCTGGCGCCGGCCAGCACGCCCAGCCCGATACCGATAAGCTTGTGGCTCTCGCTGGCAACGCCGCTGGCAGTGGCGTTTGCCGCCGTGTCTGCCAGGCGTGTCTCGCCCATGGCCATCAACCCCACGCCGGCCATGCCCAGCATCAGCGCCGTGTACCAGCGCGCACTGACGCGCTTGCGATCCAGCACATATTCCAGCACCGCTGCCGCTAACGGCGCCGTGGCGATGGTGATCACGGTGCCCATCGCGACGCCGGTGTATTCCATGGCCGAATAGAAGGCCAGTGGGTAGACGATGATGAACAGCGCCGCCCACAGCACGAGATGCTTGTGGACCAGCAGGGCGGCCAGCTCCTCATGGAGGATTCGTCGCGACAGCACGGCCTGCAGAATGCCGCCAAAGCCCATGGCGAAGGCGCCGGTGGCCAACGGGCTGACATCCTGATTGAAGTGGGCGGCGGTGCCGGTCGTGCCCCATAGCAGGGCGGCCGTGAGGACGGAAAGATTGCCGATCTGGCGTTCCAGCGCTGGGCGGAAGGGCGTCCGGGAGAAGGAGTGCTGCATGGTGGATGGCTCGCAATGAAGTGTATCTCGGTGTGCACGAGATTACGCGGCATCGCGAGAATATATTGTGCTGAAACTACGCTCTGATCTGCCAGGAGAAGCAAAAAACGTCATATACCACCAGCATGCGGTGATTGACTGCTGGGTTCGGGGACTCAATCGGTTGTTCAGATGATCGTGTCAGTCAGTCAGTCGGTCATTCAGTGATTCAGTCATTCGGGGGAGTGAGGCTCGAATACTGACGCGTCATCTCGCGTGGCGACTGGCCGAAGTAGCAGGAAAAGCGCCGCGAGAAGGCGGAAAGGTTCTGATAGCCGACGGCCTCGGCGACCTGTTGGACGCTGAGATCGGTATGGATCAACTGCGCCCGCGCGCGCTCCATGCGTCTGGCGGTCAGGTACTGCTTGACGCTGACGCCCAGATTGTCGCGGAACACCTTGTGAAACTGGGTCGGGCTCAGGTGGGCGAGTCGGGCCAGTGATGCCACGTCGTGGGGCTGGGCCAGCTGCGCGTTCATGACGTCGAGCACTCTGAGCAGACGACGATCGACGCGTTGATCACAGGTCTGCTTCTCCAGCAGACCGAGAAACAGCGCGATGGAGAGCTGATCGATGTGCTTGTCGACCTCACCCTGCAGCTGCGCTTCGAGAAACAGCAGGTAGTTCATCAGCAGGGTACTGATCGAGAACACCACGCGTTGCGACGCCGCGAGATTGTCGGGCAGGTAGTCCAGGTCGGCGACGATGAAACGCGCGGCGTCCTTGGCATGGAACAGGTGCGCCTCCCCGGGGCGAATGATGACGCACTCGCCGGTGACCACTGTGCCATGATGGCTGCCGACCTGGATATCGAGATGGCCGCGGATCGGCAGCACCAGCTGGTGGTGGTCGTGGTCATGACTCGTGGCCTGCGGGGTATAGGCGCGCAACGAGAGTGTCGTCATGGTGCGATGGCCATCATCCGGCGATGCAAGGGCAGCAAGCAGAGCAAGAGGAACACGCGGGCCGTCAGCGGCTCAGCTCGATGCTGCGGGTCTGGCCGCGGCCGACCTGCACCTGACTGAGAATCAGCGGGCTGCGTGTGCCGTCCGGCAACTGGATGACACCGGCGACATAGAAGGTGCCGGACGGCAGGCCAGTGGCATTGAAGTAGCCATTGCTGTCAGTGCGCACGATGTGGGTATAGGCCTGGGCACGGGGGTCGGCGCGAGACGCCGTCTTGCCCGCCAGCGCCAATTCCGCGGCTTCGGCGGAGTAGGTGGTGACCGGCGCGATCGAGATGCCCGCCCGGTTGGCGTAGATCGTCTGGCCCTGCCACTCATAGGACATGCGGCCCTTGATCACCGAGGTGCCGGTCTTGTCGAGCTTGGCGTACTCCGCCTCCGGGAAGGCGACGGTGCGCTGGACGCGTTGCTCGCCCTGTTCGGTCTGCGAGGAGGAGCCGAAGTCCGGCAGCGAAATGCTGTCGGCCATGCGCGAGGCGCTTTCACACCCGGCAAGAACGGCGGTGCACATGAGCAGAGCGAGTGGAGTACGCAAGTGACGAAGCATGGCGAGTCTTCCCTGAAGTCGAGTTGATGGGCGGCGCGGGCGTCGGCTCGTGAGCGAGCCAGTCTGGCCACAGCTGTTGCCTTTGCCCCACATCCTACTGCGCCGAGCACAGTCAGGGAACTGTCGGCGAGCGGGAGACAGGCGCGGGTGACTCTTCCGTCAGGCATCGGCATTCGTGGGCATCCGCTGGTAACTCTCGCGGTTTCGAACGACCCTTGTCAGTAGGCCAGCAGCAAGCGTTTGTCCGTAAGCGGGCTGGGTTGCGCAAAGCATGTCTCTGGAGTTGCTTAAACAGGAACTACTTGTTCATTATACGTTTGTCTATAACGTGATGGCGCTTGTTACCATGCAACTCATCAAACCCTGTGCAAGGGCTGCGCAAGAGCTGTTCAGAACCGCTCAAGGTCTGCTGGTGTGCTGTTCGAGTGCTATTCGGGTGCAGCACACAGGTGGCAATACCGCCTTGTGCGCTGGCGTCGGGTGAACCATTCATTGTCCGGGAGGGCCGCATGTCGACATCCCAGAGCGCTACTGATCCTTCACGTCGCCAGCTATTGAAGCTGGGGCTCGGTGGGGCAGGCATTGCCGTGTTCGGCGGCCTGTCCCTCCAGGCCCTGGCCGAGACAGTCGCTGACGAGCAACAGACGCAGGATGACAGTGCCTTCGCGACGTTCATGGTCCTGTCGCGTTGGTTGCTCAGCGACAAGACCTTGGATGAGCGGCTGGGCCAGCGCTACTTCGAGGCGCTGGCGAGAATTCCAGCCGAGGGAGTGCCCGGTGTCGGCAGCTTGCCGGCCCTCAAGACTCGCTTGCTGGCCCTGGGCGAGTCGCGAGAGTACGTGAAAAAGGAAGACCTGAGTGACGGCGAGATGGCGCTGGTGCGCCGTCTGCTGCAGGCCTGGATGCTGGGCACGGTCGGCAAGTCGATCAGTGACCCTGCCGCCGAGGTCATCGCTTTCGAACGCGCTGGCATGTATGCCGGGCCGCGCGATGTGCAGGTGGTGCGTACCTATTGCCCCAATCGCCCGGGGTTCTGGGCAGAGGCACCCAAGGCCTGAGTGGTCACGCTTTCTCCCCAGGCTTGCGCGTGGCGGATGGTCGGGCCTTGAGTCCGTGCTTAGACCTCAGCTCCTGACATCGCCTGCATGCCAGACCTTCCAGGGGCGTCCTGACTGCCCCTGTTGCTGTTCCCAATTTCCCGAGGAGAATCCTGCATGGCCGAGGAATCCCGTGCGTATGATGCCGATGTGATCGTGGTCGGTTCCGGCGTTGCCGGTGCCCTGATCGCACATCGCCTGGCCGAGGCCGGCAAGTCGGTCATCATGCTGGAAGCCGGCCCGCGCATGCAGCGCTGGCAGATCGTCGAGCGCTTCCGCAACCAGGCCAACAAGATGGACTTCATGGGGCCCTATCCTGCCAGCAAGGCGGCGCCCCATCCGATGCTCTACGGCGAGAATGCCGACTATCTGGTGCAGAAGGGCGAGCAGGCCTACGACGCCCAGTACATTCGCGCGGTCGGTGGCACTACCTGGCACTGGGCGGCGTCTTCCTGGCGTTTTCTGCCCAGCGATTTCGTGCTCAAGAGCGAGTATGGCGTCGGGCGCGACTGGCCGATCGGCTATGACGATCTGGAAGACTATTACTTCCGGGCTGAGGTTGCGCTGGGTGTCTGGGGGCCGAATGATGTCGATCTCGGCAGCCCACGCAGCGCCGAGTATCCGATGGCGCCTCTGCCGCTGTCGTGGAACGAGCGGCGGGTCAGCGAGCGCATCAATCCCCACGGCTTTGACATGGTCACCGAGCCGGTGGCGCGCAACAGCCGCCCCTATGATGAGCGCCCGACCTGCTGTGGCAACAACAACTGCATGCCCATCTGCCCGATCGGCGCGATGTATTCCGGCATCATCCATGTCGAGAAGGCCGAACGTGCCGGTGCCAGGCTGATCGACAATGCCATCGTGCATCACCTGGAGAGCGACGCCAGTGGCAAGATTCGCGAGGTACGTTATCTGGACCCCGAGGGCACGCAGCATCGCCTGAGTGCGGCGCGAGTGGTGCTGGCGGCCAATGGCATCGAGACGCCCAAGCTGATGCAGATGTCGGTCAACGCCCATACCCCCGATGGGGTGGGTAACCAGAACGACATGGTCGGCCGGCATCTTATGGACCATCCCGGCACCGGGGTGAGCTTTCTGGCCGATGAGCCGCTGTGGGCTGGGCGTGGCCCTCAGGAGATGACCTCCATCATCACCTGGCGCGACGGCGACTTCCGCAAGGACTTCGCGTCCAAGAAGCTGCACCTGTCCAACATTGCCCGCACGCAGCAGATGACGACCGAAGTGCTGTCGGAAACACCGCTCAGGCTCGGCGCGGATCTGCAGGCGCAGATCGATAACCGCGCCAGCCGCTATGTGCAGTTCGACAGCTTCCACGAGCTGTTGCCAGAGGCCGCCAATCGCATCACGCCGTCAAAAAAACATGACGCTCTCGGCCTGCCGCGCCCGGAATTCCGTTATGCTATCGATGATTACGTCAAGCGCAGCGCCGCGCATACCCGTGAACAATATGCGCGTATCGCTCAGCTGATGGGAGGCACCGACATCGCGTTCCGTGATGAGTTCTCCAACAACCAGCATATCTGCGGTACGACCCTGATGGGAGACAACCCCAAAGATTCCGTGGTGGATCGCGATTGCCGAGTGCATGGCCATGACAACCTGTTTGTCGCCAGCTCCGGCAGCATGCCCACCGTCGGGTCGGTCAATTGCACCCTGACCATCGCGGCGTTGTCTCTGCGTATTGCCGATCTGCTCGAACAGGAAATATAAGCATGGTCCCGCACGTCCGTACTGCTGGCACCCGTGATGCCATTGATGAGAAAGGTCGCGGTGCCCGCCCGATCCTTCGCCCCGCACGCCTGACCCGTGCCGTCCGCCTGGCCGCCATTGCGGGCACCAGCGCCTTGTTGCTCAGCGCCTGTGGTAGTGGCGAGGACGAGCACGCCAGCCAGGTGGAAGCCGACAAGGCTGCCACCAATGACCCCGCGCTGATCGAAAAGGGTCTGTACATGGCGCGCGCCAGCGATTGCGCGGCCTGTCACAGCACCGAGGACGGCGATGAATATGCCGGTGGCCTCGGCTTCGAGACCCCGGTGGGCGAGATCTACGCCACCAACATCACCCCGGACACCGAGCACGGCATCGGCAACTACACCCTCGAGGAATACACCCGTGTGCTGCGCGAGGGCGAGGCTGCCGACGGCCACAACCTCTATCCGGCGATGCCGTTCCCGTCCTACGCCCGTCTGACGGATGAGGACATCAAGGCGCTCTACGCCTGGAACATGCATGAGGTGACGCCGAGCAGCACGCCCAACCGCGAAAGCGAGATTCCGTTCCCGCTCAACATGCGCTGGCCGATGGCGCTGTGGGAAGAGATCTTCTCGCCGCTGGAGCCGTGGCAGGACCACGAGGACAAGAGTGCCGACTGGAACCGTGGCGCCTATCTCGTCCAGGGGCCGGGCCACTGTGGCAGCTGTCACACCGAACGTGGCTTCGCCTTCCAGGAAACGGCACTGACCGGTGATGAAGAAGGCTATCTGGGTGGGGCGATGATCGAGGGCTGGCGCGCCTTCAACCTCACGCCGGACATGCAGGATGGTCTGGGCAGCTGGAGCGAGCAGGATATCCAGACCTATCTGGCGACCGGCAACCTCAAGGGCAAGGCGCAGGCTGGCGGCCCGATGGCGGATGTGGTCGAGCACTCCATGCGTCACATGAGTGAAGATGACCTGCGCGCCATCGCGGTCTATCTGAAGTCGATTCCGGCGGTGGATGGCAAGGGCGAGCAGGGCGAGGCGGTCAATGATGGCGATCGCGAGGCCGAAAGCGAGCCGCAGGTCGCCACGCGCTTCAATCAGGGCGCACCGGCCGATGACGTGCTGTTGCTGCGCGGTCAGCCGCTGGACAAGCGTCCCGACGATGAAGATCTGATCGGCCAGCTGACCGATGCCACGCCGGGCGTGCGTCTGTATCTGGGCCACTGCGCCATGTGCCACGGCGCGGATGGTGCCGGCACCCAGGATGGCTACTACCCGTCGCTGTTCCACAACAGCGTGACCGGCAGTGTCTATCCGGACAATCTGGCCCAGGCGATCCTCAATGGCGTGCAGCGTGAGAACAATGGCCACAGTGTCTTCATGCCGGCCTTCGATGACAGCCTGACCGATGATGAGCTGATCAATCTGATGGACTATCTCGAGAATCGCTTCGGGGAAGGCCATCAGTCCGAGACGCTGGCATCGCCCGAAGCGCGTCGTCAGCAGTTGAGCGACAAGCTCGAGGACTGGCGCAAGCACTGAGTCCGGTGCAGGCACTGAGGTCTAGGCTGACAGGCCTGCACAAGTGCTGGGTAACCGCTAAAAAAGACAGCCCATGAAAGCGGGCTGTCTTTTCCGTGACCTGCGCCACGGCGCCGACATGCGATTATCGTGTGCGTTCAGTGCCGTCTCATCCCGCGCTCGGTATCCTCCACGACTGGATCATCCATGACTGGATCGTCCATAACTGGTTCATCCGTGGCTGGCGATGTCACACAGTTGGGGTAATATTGCCCCATGCAGGACCCCCGATTCACATTCATCCCGCTCGGGTTGCGCTCAAATGCAGCACAAACTGAAGAACTGCGGTAGAATGTGCGCCCAGACTTTAGCTCTTTATCAATTATTCGAGGCAACATAGCAGTATGACCGACGCTAATCTTGACGACCAGCTTGCATCCCTGTTTCAGGAGCAGGACACCAAGCAGGACCAGAACGCCCGCATCAAGGAGCTGGAGCGTCAGCTGCGTGAAGCCAGCAAAGAAGCCGACAAGCTCCGCAATGCCCGTGACAAGGCAAAGAAGGAAGTCGAAGACCTGCGCGCTCGCAACGAACGCCTGAGCGAGAAAGCCGCAGCCTCTGACAAGCACCGCAAGCAGGTCGAACACGAGTTCAACCAGAAGCTTGTGCAGTACAAGGCACGTCTGGCACGCGAACAGGCCATCGCCCAGTCTCGCATGATGCCGATGGGCGCAGCCGTCGAGGAAGCGACCGAAGAAGCCGATGCGACCTCTCTGGAAGACCTCGGCCTCAACGCTGCCGCTATCCGTGCCCTGACTGACGCTGGCTACGACGATGTCGCCAAGGTTCGCAAGGCTCACGCTGATGGCGTGATCTCTGAAGTCAAGGGCATCGGCCCGAAGGCTCAGTCCCAGATCGCTGAAGCCCTCGACGCCTGATCGTTGCCTTGATCGAAAAAACCCGCCAATCGGCGGGTTTTTTTTGTGTCTGTCATTTGCCCTGTGGCGGGCATGACTGTTGGGCCTACGGCCGGGTCTACACCTGGGTCTACTGCTATAGCTCAGGCCAGCTGACCGCTGACTGCTGCTTGCCCAGCCAGTCCTTGAGGGCGGTGCGCATGTCGGCGGTCGGGATAGCGCGCCCGTTCAGCGCATGCACCACCTTGGGCAGACTCGGCGCCTCACCGGCATCCGCCGGCCAGGCCTGCTTGAGCGTGAAGGCGAGCTTCATCGGCTCTTCGCCGTGCAGGCTCTGCTGCATGCGGGCGTGTGCGACGGACAGAGACTCGAGCTCGGCCTCAAGGCTCGCATCCTCGATATCGGCGCGGCTGACCAGCAGCATGCGCGGCAGGTCGAGCATGTCGGCGCGCGGCAGCCAGTTCTTGGACAGCGGATGCAGCGCCACCAGACGCGTCGCGTCATCGCCGTTGAGGAAGGCGGCGTGCATCTTGCGGCTGTTGATCAGTGCCTGAGGCGCATCCCCTACATATTCATCGCCTTCGAGCTCTTCCAGCGAGCGCGGGCTGACCAGCTGCATGCTGGAGCCGACCTTGACCTCGATCCACTGCTTCAGCGCCAGATGCGAGCGTGCATCGTCATCGCGCATCACCACTCGCACCGCACGCGTGGTGTCATTGAGGAAGCGGATCAGCAGCTCCTGCGGCTCGAACAATTCGGTGTAGCGGATCAGCTCATCGCGCGCGACCAGGCTGACATCGTCGAGATCCGCGCCGTCCAGCACTCGCAGTGACATGCCGCTGTCGGTCAGTGCCTTGAGCATCTGCGGCGTCAGGTAGGCGGCGTCGAGGCTACCATCGCTCAGCCCTTGCTCCACGGCCTCGGGGCTTGAGAACTGCTTGAGCATCAGCGGGCTGCTCAGTTGCTCATCGAGGGTGCCCTCGGCTTCAAGCATCACGGCGGGACTGACGCTGACGCCGCCATCGGCGGGCATGCCGATCTCCAGCGCGCTGGCGTGCTGGGCAAGGGTCAGGCTGGCAGTGGTGAGCGACAGGGTGGCGAACATGCGTGCCAGACGCGGGCGAGATATCGGTAGTGATATCGAAGGACAGAACAGTGCAGGGGGAAGCAGGGACATCTGGCACTCCGGCAACGGTAACAGGGTGATGGCGTACGGCAGCGATGACAGCACTCGCGCGTGGGCGCCAATGGTAGCCGTTTGGCCTGTGGGTGTCAGGCACGGCGCGGCGTCATGTCTCACCTCGCCGCCGGCACGCCACCCTGCGGGGTGGTTGAGAGGATGAGCGCGAGGATGACCGTGAGGAAGACCGTGGAGATGAGCGTATGGATGGCCGCTGGCATGAAAAAGCCCCGTCTCCGAAAGGAGGCGGGGCTTTTGACGACTGTCAGCACAGGTGGCTCAGCTCACTTCTTGCACGGCTCAGAGCATGCGACAGCTCACGGCTCAGCACATATGGCAGCTCACGGCTGTGAGCGTGCCACCGGTGCTTCACCGGTCGCGGCATCCAGCTCCGGCGTAGCTACCACACCATCGCGGCGCGCGAAGTGATCGACCCACAGCGCGATCACGCCATCGCCGGTGACGTTGGTGGCGGTACCGAAGCTGTCCTGGGCCAGATACAGCGCGATCATCAGGCCAAGTTCCGCCTCGCCAAAGCCGAGCATGCTGCCCAGCACGCCAAGCGCCGCCATCACCGCGCCACCCGGTGCCCCGGGCGCGGCGATCATGGTCAGGCCCAGCATGATCAGAAACGGAATCACTTCGCCGAGGCTTGCGAGTGCCAGGTTGTGGCTCATCATCATCACGGCAGTGGCGCAGGTGACGATGGTGATGGTGGAACCGGACAGGTGGATGGTGGCGCACAACGGCACGCTGAAGTTGGCCACTTCATCGCTGACGCCATTGGCCTTGGTCTGACGCAGGCTGACCGGAATGGTCGCCGCCGACGACATGGTGCCCAGCGCCGTCAGGTAGGCCGGCAGCATGTTGCGCAACAGGCCCAGCGGAGAACGACGCTGGATAAGGCCGGTGATCAGGTAGGCCGTGCTCAGCCAGATCCAGTGCATCACGATCGCCAGCACCAGCACCTTCCAGAAGGTATCCAGAGTTGACAGCGCCTTGCCCTCGTAGGCCATCTCGGCAAAGGTGCCGGCGATGAACAGGGGCAGCAGCGGGATGATGACGCGATTGAGGAACACCTCGACCACTTCACGCGATTCGAAGACGGCGCTTTTCAGGGTCGGCAGTTCGCGGCGGCTGATGACCACGCCGAACACGAAGGCCAGCACCAGGGCCGTCATCACCGGCAGTGCCGCGGGGATTTCGAGATCGAGAAAGGGAGTCAGGGCATCGCGGCCTTCAGCGACCGGCGCCATGCCGGACAGCATGCCGGGCAGCAGGTTGCTGGCCACCAGGAAGGCGAAGATGCCGGCCAGAATCGTCGACCCGTAGGCCATGCCGACGGTGCGACCCAGCATGGCGCCGGAATTCTTCGGCAGCGACGCGATGCCGCTCATGACGTAGAACAGGATGATCAACGGGATGGTGAAGTTGATCAGCTGGCCGATGATGACCTTGGCGGTCAGCGCGGCACGTACGAGGGCATCCGGGGCCATCAGGCCGATCAGCAGGCCGGCAATGATGCCGAGGATAAGTTTGACGATGAGCTTCATGTGGATCTCGAGGGTTTGACGGGTTCTTGCCCCGATAACGGGTCGTGAATCGCGTACCACCTCGGCGACGCACCGAAATGGCGCGCAGAGTTTACCTGAATTGCGCCACCATTTCAGGCGCCTGGCCAGCTGCCGTGGCATGGGGTGTGATTGCCCATGACTCGACGTGCTGACCAGGCGCCATCTCAGGCTCTCAGCCGTTCATCGCTTCGCTTTCATCACTTTCGCGCTTTCTCTCCTTCGCGCCTCGCCTGCCCATCCAGCGCTTCGCTTGCGCTCTCGCCTCACTGTCTTTATCTCACTGTGATGAAGAGGCCGAGCGGCGCTGCTTCACACCATGATGCACCAGTGCCACCGCTGCCAGTGCCAGCCCGAACAGCGACATGCCCTGCCAGCCATACACGCTCATCATCTTGACGCCGATGGCGGAACCGGCTGCCGCACCGAGGTAGTAGCACAGCATGTAGACGGCGTTCATGCGGCTCTGGGCCTTGGGGTCGATCGAGAATACGCGCACCTGGTTGGGAATCTGAGCTGCGAAGACGCCCAGGTCCAGCGGGATGATGCCGACGATCAGCCCTGCCAGGCTGTTTCCCCAGAGGCCGAGCGCCGCGAAGGACGCCAGCACCATCACCAGGGCGAAGCTGATCAGGCGCCCTGCGCCGACACGATTGACCAGACGGCCCGCCGCCTTGGCCCCGAAGATGCCGGCCAGCCCGATGATACCGAACAGCCCCGCCTGCTGGACGCTGTAGTCAAACGGCGCATCGTGGCCAGCGTCGCCCACATGGCATTGAAGGCCGCGAACCACAGTGCGCCGGTCAGTGCGGACTCTCGCAGCAGGGCATGTTGCTTGAACAGCGTGCCCATCGAGAGGATCAGTCTGGGGTAAGCCATCTGCACGGCAGGCGCGCGACTGGGCAGGTGACGATGCAGCAGCACACCGATGATGATGGCGAGGATGGCCGCGACCAGGAAGACGCTGCGCCAGCCCCAGTATTCGCCAATGCTGCCGCTCAGGGTGCGTGACAGCAGTATGCCGATGGTCAACCCCGTCATCAGGGTGGCGATGTTCTTGCCGCGCGCCTCGGGGGTGGACAGCGAGGCGGTCAGCGGAATCAGCTGCTGGGTGATGTTGGCGCCCAGCCCGGCCACGAAGCTTGCCAGCAACAGCGGCCAGAAGCTGGGTGCCAGGAAGATGCCCAGTGAGGCCAGTGCCAGGATGATGGACAGATTGCGGATAAGTTGGCGCCTGTCCATGGTGTCGCCCAGCGGCGAGATCAGCAGGATGGCGGCGGCGTAGCCGAATTGGGTCGCGGAGGGAATCAGGCCGATCAAGCCCTGGCTCACGCCCAGTGAGCGGGCCATCTCTGCCAGCAGCGGCTGGTTGTAGTACAGATTGGCGGCAGTTGCAGCGACCGCGATCGCCATCAGCAACAGCAGGCCACGGCCAATGGCGGGCGTGCTGTCGGCGTCCGATGTCGATGTCGGCGAGGCTGGGCCTGACTGGACAGTATCTGATCGGGCTGTGTCCGATCGGGAAGTGCTGGAAGGGGGAGTGCCTGTCACCTGGGTGTCCTCATGTGCGTGCTGCCAGCCGTGGCAGCGGTGATTCACGAGGGGCAGGGTAGGCAGTGTTCACCTATAAGAGAAATGTTGGTGTTTGATATGTTTGATACTCAACCGGTATAGATCTGTGATCTATCCTGGAGGCGCTCAATACTTACTGTGCTCAAACGTGGCTGCGCTCAAACGTGGCTCTGAAGGCGCTGGCCTGGCTGCGCGACACTGTCGCGTTTCACCAACCTCGGGGCCAGTTGGGTCTGGCCCGGGAAGGGGGTGCCTTCCAGGCGCGCGATCAGCTGATCGACGGCCGTGGTGCCCAGCGCATAGATCGGCTGGCGGATGGTGGTCAGGGCGGGTGAGAGATAGGCACTGATCTCGATATCGTCGTAGCCGATGATCGAGAGCTGCGTGGGTACCTCAAGGCCCAGGTCTCGAGCGGCGCGCAGACAGCCCAGTGCCAGCAGGTCATTGAAGGCGAAGATGGCATCGGGTCTGTCGGCCGGATCGGCCAGCAGCAGATGGGCCGCGCGATGACCGTCGGCCAGCATCAGCTGGGTCTCGATCTGCCAGTCCTCGGCAAGCCCCAGGCCGGCGGCGTGCAGAGCGTCCAGCGCTCCGCTCAGTCGCTCGCGGGAACGGGCATGATCGCGAGGCCCGGTCAGCAGGGCGATGCGTTCGATCCCCTGCTCCAGCAGGTGTTCGATGGCGAGCCTGCCCCCCAGGCGTGAATCATCATTGACCACCGTCATGTCCCAGCCCGGTTGGGGCTCGGCGTCCATCATCACCGTGGGCAGTGGCAGAGCACTGAGCGCCTCGAGAAAGCCGGCTCCGTTCTTGGCGGTCATCACCACCAGTCCATCGATGCGTCGGTCCCGCAGTGTCTCGAGATAGCTGAGCTGCTTGGCGTCGATATCGTCGCTGTTGCACAGAATCAAGCTGTAGCCCGCCTGGTAGCAGCGGTCCTCGACGCCGCGGATCACCTCGGCGAAGAAGGGGTTGTGCGCATTGGTGACGATCATCCCGAGGGTGTGGCTACGGTTGGATTTCAGCGCGCGGGCGACGCTGTCCGGTCGATAGCCGAGTGCGGCGATCGATTCGCGTACCCGGGCCTCGGTCGCACTGGCCACCGGGCGGGTGGCATTCACGACATGCGACACCGTGGTCACGGAAACTCCGGCGTGTGCCGCCACATCCTTGAGTCGAATCACATCTCTATCCCTGGTGGTGAAAGTCGAGTGGGCGTCACTGTCCCTGCGAGGCGAGCAAGACACGCCATTGAAGGAAAGACGGAAAAACGCCGGCCAGTGGCCGGCGTCCTGTCTTGCGATGAAGAGGGTGCGAGCCGTGCGGTCGCTTATTCGGTGATCAGCTTGAGCGGCACGGAAATGGTCTTCTCGACGTCTTCGTCCTTGAGCAGCTTGTCGGCGGTATCGACGCCGAGGCTACCGATCAGTGCCGGTTGCTGGGCGACGGTGGCGCCCATCTTGCCGGCCTGCACGGCCTTGATGCCTTCATCGGTACCATCGAAGCCGACCAGCAGGATGTCCTTGCCAGCGGCCTGCAGGGCACGCTGTGCGCCGAGCGCCATTTCATCGTTCTGTGCAAAGACGGCATTCACGCTCGGGTGCGCCTGCAGCAGGTTCTCCATCACGTTCAGCCCCTGGGTGCGGTTGAAGTTGGCCGGCTGAGTGGCCACCAGGCTGAGGCCTGACTGGCCGTCGATGGCCTTCATGAAGCCTTCACCACGATCGCGCGTGGCCGAGGCGCCGGCGACACCTTCCAGCTGCACGATCTCACCTTTGCCTGCGAGTTTCTCAGCGATGAAATTGCCCGCCAGTTCACCCCCGGCGACGTTGTCGGAGGCGACGTGCGCCGCGACCCGACCGCCGTTGGCGCTGCGATCCAGTGTCACCACCGGCACATCACGGCCATTGGCGGTGCGCACGCTTGAGACCACGGCATCGGAGTCGGTCGGGTTGATCAGCAGCAGATCGACGCCGCGGGACAGGGCGTCCTCGACGTTGGACAGCTCACGCGCGGCGTCATCACCGGAATCCAGCACGATCAGCTCGTGGCCCAGTTCCTCGGCCTTGTCCTTGGCACCCTGCTGGAGGCTGACGAAGAACGGGTTGTTCAGCGTCGAGACCACCAGCGCGATCTTGTCGGCCATGGCGGATTGCACCGGCATCAAGCTCAGGCCTGCGGCAGTGATGGCGGTGGTCAGCGTGGAGGTGAGCAGTTTTCCGTTCTTCTTCATGGCGATGGTCCTTTCATTGTTGTCGGCGACCCGCTGAAGGGCCCCCGTGGTTGGCGCACGGGGGCGAGGGTCTTCGATGCTGCAGGGAATGAAATCGTGTCGTGTCTTACGTACTTGCTCTTCTATTTCTGCGCACGGCTGTCGATCAGTACCGCAAGCAGTATGACAGCGCCCTTGGCGATCATCTGGTAGTAGCTGGAGACGCCCATGATGTTCAGCGCATTGTTCAGCACGCCGATCACCAGTGCACCGATCAAGGTGCCAAAGATGCGCCCGCGGCCACCCATCAGGCTGGTACCGCCGATGACGACCGCCGCGATGGCGTCCAGCTCGTAACCGGTGCCGGCATTCGGCTGTGCCGAACCCAGACGTGCGGCGAGTATGGCACCAGCCAGTGCCGCGAAGGCACCCGCGATGGCATAGACGCTGATCTTGATGCGATTGACGTTGATGCCGGACAGGCGCGCGACCTTCTCACCACCCCCGACCGCATAGACGTGGCGCCCGAAGCGGGTGTGATGCAGCACGCCCCAGCACAGCACGTAGACGAAGAACATCATGTAGATCGGAATCGGCACGCCGAGCCAGTAACCGCCGCCCAGATTCCAGAAGCTGTCCGCGGCTTCGCTGACGCCGATGGAGACCGGACGGCCATCGGTGTAGACGAGCGTGGCACCGCGCAGCACCGTCATCGCCACCAGCGTAACGATGAAGGCCTGGATGCGACCGAAGGCGACGAACAGGCCGGAAATGGCGCCCAGGCCGGCACCGGCGATGATGGTGCCCGGCACGCTCAGCCAGGGGGAGAGGCCGGCGGCGGTCATCGAGGCCGCGAAGGCGCCGGTCAGCGCCAGTACCGCGCCGACGGACAGATCGATGCCCGCGGTGAGAATGACGAAGGTCACGCCCATGGCGATGATGGCATTGATGCTGGTCTGGCGGAGCACGTTGAGCAGGTTGTCAGATGACAGGAAGTTGTCGGACAGGCCGGCACTCACGGCGATCAACAGAGCCAGCGCGATCAGCGCCTTGTTGTCGACCAGCAGACGCATGACGTCGAGGCGGCGGCCGCTGGCGGCAGAGGAAGAAGGAGTAGACATCAGTTCGGCATCTCGTGGCGGGAAGCGGAGGAATCGGGGGTTGAAGACGGGCGGGCGGTAGCGCGTGATGCAGCGCTGGACATTGACGTGCCATTCGCGGCGTCGTTGCCACTGCTCAGGAGGCTCTCAAGCCCCGAGGCCGCGGTCATGATCGCCTCCTGGGTCGCGTTCTCACGGCTGAATTCGCCGGAGATGCGTCCATCGGCGACCACCAGAATGCGATCGGCCAGGCCGAGCAGTTCGGGCATCTCCGAGGAGATCAGCAGCACGCACTTGCCCTGGCGCTTGAGCTCGTTGATCAGCAGGTAGATCTCGCGCTTGGCGCCGACATCCACGCCAC
The DNA here is from genome assembly GCF_020217465.1 of Cobetia amphilecti. Classification (GTDB taxonomy): domain Bacteria; phylum Pseudomonadota; class Gammaproteobacteria; order Pseudomonadales; family Halomonadaceae; genus Cobetia; species Cobetia amphilecti. The sequence goes on along the minus strand of NZ_CP084115.1, from coordinate 2,172,474 downwards.
GGGTCGGTTCATCGAGAATCACCAGCTCCGGCGCCGGCATCAATGCCTTGGCCAGCGACACCTTCTGCTGGTTGCCGCCGGACAGGGTATCGACCGGCTGGTCGGTATTGCTGACCTTGATCTGCATGCTCTTGACGAAGCTTTCGACGGCGGCGGCTTCCTCGCCATGGCGAATACGCCCGAACGCGCCACAGAAGCTGGGCAGGGCGCTCAACGACATGTTGTTGGCCACCGAGTGAGGGAGAATCAGGCCCGCCTGCTTGCGGTCTTCCGGCACGTACACCAGGCCCGCGGCCAATGCCTCGGCCGGCGAGGCGAAGCGCACCGGCTGGCCATGCAGCTTCACACTGCCGGCGCTGATACGGGTATCGCCGCACAGGGCGCGGGCCAGTTCGGTACGCCCGGCGCCCATCAGGCCGCCAAAGCCGAGCACTTCCCCGCGACGGGCCGAGAAGCTGATGCCCTTGACACCCGGCGCCTCGAGATCCTCGACCTCGAGCATCGCTTCGCCATCAGGGGTGGCGGGCGTATAAGGGTAGCGCTCGGCCAGCTCGCGGCCGACCATCAGGCGAATCAGGCCATCCTCATCCAGTTCCGCCGTCGGGCCCTGGTGGATCATCTGGCCATCGCGCAGCACGGCGACTTCATCGCACATGCTGAAGATCTCGTTCAGGCGGTGGGTGATCAGGACCAGCGAGCGGCCCTCGGCGCGCAGCTCCGCCACGACCTCGGCGAGAATCTCGGTCTCGATGTCGGTCAGCGCATCGGTGGGCTCATCCATGATGATGATCTCGGCGTCCAGCGACAGCGCACGCGCGATCTCGACCATCTGCTGCTGACCGATGCTCAGCTCGCTGACGGCGGTGCGGGAATCCAACGATTGGCGCAGGCGGTCGAGCAGCTGGCGGGCATCGCGATGCAGACGCTTCCAGTCGACGGTGCCCAGCGCGGTGCGTGGCTCACGGCCGAGAAAGATGTTCTCGCCGGCGGACAGGCCTGGCACCAGATTGAGTTCCTGGTGGATGATGGCGATGCGGCTGTCCATCGCCTGACGTGGAGTGGTGAAGACCACTTCCTCGTCACGCAGCCAAAGCGTGCCGGCGTCATAGCGATAGACGCCGGAGAGAATCTTCATCAGCGTCGACTTGCCCGCGCCATTCTCACCGGCCAGCGCATGCACGCGCCCCGCGCGCAGGGTCAGATCGACACCCTTGAGCACGCTGACCCCTGAGAAGCCCTTGTCGATGCCCTTGAGTGCCATCAGCACTCTCGGTTGTGCATGGCTCTGCATCAGAAGGGCACCCCACAGTGCAGGATCACGTTGGCGTACGGCGTGCACTCGCCCGTGCGCACGATGACGCTGGCCTCGGGTAGCGCCGCCTTGAAGGCTTCATGACTGAGTTGCTGGCGAGTGATCGGCGTGAGTGACAGACGATCCAGTGTATCCAGACGTTCGATGATGGCGTCATGGAAGGAGGGGCTCTTGACCGGCAGCTCCTCGGCCAGGGTCGTGGCCTCGATGCACAGCTCGGCCAGCAGGGCGTCCAGTACCGGCAGCATGGCGGGCAGGCCGGAAACCACCGCGAGGTCGACACAGGGCACGCCCTCGGGAATCGGCAGGCCTGCGTCGGCGATCACCACGGTGTGGGTATGGCCGAGGCGGGCGAGGTGGCCACTGAGAGGTCCGTTCAAGATGCCGTGTCGTTTCACGTCGCAGTCCTTGGGTAAAGCAGGAATGAGTCGATCCAGTATCTGAATCCGCTGGTTCACAATGGCGCCAATTATGAACCGCAAACGTTTGCGGTGCGGTAAGCGATACGTCGTAGGTGCTGTAGGGTGACTACCTTTCTGTAGTCTGAGGTCTAGTGCGGGGTGTGCAATGGTAATTATTTATTAGGGTCTAGCCGCTGAGAATGAGAAAAACACTGGGTATGTGGCTTGGAAATCGTCGTCGCTGAGTCTCTATCGTTTTGCGCCTTCTTGGTTTCCCCCGAACGTTATCCTCTCCTTGTTCCGCCCGCCGCTATTTCGCCCGCTCCAACCAAGAACACCGCCTCTCAGGGCGGTGTTCTTGGTGATCTCTTTTTTATCTCGTCAATTTCGGCATGCCGTCAGGCGTGATCAGTAGCTCTCGCGCTCCGGTTCTGATTTTACGCGACGTTCCTCTTCGCTGAGGTGCTGGGCCTGCTCGTCGATATGGCCATCCAGGTGCCAGTCGTCTTCCATGCCGGTGACGCGGTCGTTCATCACGCCTTCCTCATTGTCGACCTGCTGCACGACGCCTCCTTCTGCTTCGGAGGCCGCTTCCTGTTGCTGGGTAGCGAGCTCTTCCTCGCTCAAATCAGGCTCAGCATCGAAGTCGAATTCCAGCTGACCGGTTTCCGGCTCGGTGATGGCTTCCTCGACCCAGGCGGCGCTCAGCGGACTGGTGGTGGAGGGCGCCACCACATAGTGGCCGGGGTGATCGCCTTCCTCGGCCTCAAGCTCCTGACGCGGCTTGCTGGTGACACTGGCGGCCAGAATCACGATCAGCACGTGAATGGCAGTCAAGGTATAGAGGAAGCCGACGGCCCCGAAGCGCTCCATCAGAAGCCCCGCGGTGAGCGGGCCAAGAATCGCGCCGGCACCATGCATCAGCACCAGCGTGCCGCTGGCGGAGATGATCTGGGCCGTCGTCAGCAGATTGTTGGCCGCCGCCAGGAACAGCGAGTACTGGGTCAGGATCAGCCCGCCGAGGCCTGCACCCAGCAGCGCCATGGTCATCATGCTACCGCCACTGAACGGCACGCCACCGATGGACAGCGCGATCGCCCCGAGACTGCAGCCCAGAATCACCTTCTTGGCCGACAGCTTGTCGGAAAGCTTCCCCAGCGGCCATTGCAGCAGGGCGGCCCCCAGAATGAAGGCGCCCATGAACCAGGAGACTTCCTGCACCGGCAAGCCCGCGCGGTCGGCATACACCGCGCCCATGCCGAAGACGGTGCCGTTGGCGATACCGGTGGCAAAGCCGCCCAGGGTGCCCAGCGGTGCCAGGCGCAGCAGACGTACCAGCCCCATGGCCTCCGGCTGAGCGCCTTCCGGTTGCGGTGAGGCGGACAGCAGCATCGGCACCAGCGCCAGCGACATGATCACCGACACCAGGATGAACAGCAGATAGGTGTCCGGGTTGGCGACGTTGAGCAGCAACTGGCCGCCGCCCATGCCCAGATAGGTGATCACCATGTAGATGGCCAGCAGACGGCCACGCATCTGGTTGGTCGCCTGGCTGTTGAGCCAACTCTCCGCCACCACGTAGAGGCCGGCGAAGGCGAAGCCGGTGATGAAGCGCATCGCGATCCACACCTCGGGCACCACATAGAGCGCATGGATCAGGATGCACACCGAGGTGATGGAGGCCAGCGCCGCGAAGGTGCGCACATGGCCGACCCGGCGCAGCTTGCGGGGCGCAAGCGTCGAGCCGAGCAGGAAGCCGGCGAAGTACGCCGACATGATGATACCCGTCATGGTGTTGCTGAAGCCTTCCGAGGAGGCGCGAATCCCCAACAGACTGCCCTGCAGCCCGTTGGCCAGCATCAGCATCCCCATTCCCAGCAGCAGCGACCACAGAACGACCGCTGCGCCGAGACTGCTGGTCGGCTGCAGTCGTTTGCGCGTGGTGTCGAGAGGCTCGGTCTCGAAGGTGGGAGTGGGTACGGCTTCCTGCTGGGGGTGCGGCATGGAAGGGGCCTCATCGGTCGGGGTCGGGACCGTGGGAGCGGTGCCGACGAGATGTCAGGTACGACACTTGCGTGCGTGATGTTGGTCAGTCGTGGTTGGTCCTTGCGGGAACGGCGCTCAGTCTACCGACCGAATCCGGAGTCTGCGACCCGTGGCGCGCCATTGCGTGGTTGAAAGGCGACATATCGTGAAATTTGTCTCAAGGATGTAATGGGGTGGATGAATATACAGTCCCTCATGAAATCATGACCCGATACGACCCAGGACACGCCGACGATGTGAAAGGCACGGCATTTTGCAAAGGGGAAATATCGTAAAACTCCCTGCTGGCGGGGCCTGCGCGAGGATTGGCCATCCTGCATCGCTGGATACATTCCTTGGCGACACACGCTGATGACACCCGATGGTCGAGCGTTTCGTACGCAAGAGGTCTCGGAAAATCCGTGGGGTGGATAAATGTACAGTGATTCGTAATGCAGCGAGTCAGCCTGTGAGCGTCGAAAAAGCGCCGATCTGTCGCATGGTCGAATGGTCAGCGACCAAAGTAGATGCGAATCTGCCTCTGGACACACTCAATAACATCATAATCAAGAGGTTATTCATGACCCTGACCGCTGTACACGCCAACGCTGGCCCCGCCCCTCGTCATCTGCGTCACTGCACTTCGGATCATTCTCCAGCCCTTTCTCAAAGCCAGACCGCGCGCCCGCGTGCCGCTGCCACGGGTCGCTCCGCCTTGATGGCCGGCGTGCTTGGGCTGGCTCTGCTGTCACCGCTGATGGCGAGTGATGCCGAGGCGCGCGAGCTGTCCGTCTCCACCGTGTTGTCGGATGCCTTCCCGTGGGGGCAGGCGGCCGAGAAGTGGGCGGAGCTGGTAGAGGAGCGCTCCGGTGGCGACCTCACCCTGCGCGTCTATCCGAATGCCCAGCTGGTGGCGGGGGACCAGACCAAGGAGTTCTCGGCCATGCGTCAGGGGCTGATCGATCTCGCGGTGGGCTCGACCATCAACTGGTCGCCCCAGGTGCCGGAGCTCAACCTGTTCTCGCTGCCGTTCCTGATGCCGGACCATGCCGCCATCGATGCGCTGACCCAGGGCGAGTCGGGCAAGCAGGTCTTCGCCGCCATCGAGTCCAAGGGCATCAAGCCGCTGGCGTGGGGCGAGAACGGCTTCCGTGAGGTGTCCAACTCGTCGAAATCGATCACCTCGCCGGATGACCTGAAGGGCCTGAAGATTCGTGTGGTGGGCTCGCCGCTGTTCCAGGACACCTTCACGGCGCTGGGCGCCAACCCGACGCAGATGAGCTGGGCGGATGCCAAGCCGGCACTGACCACCGGCGCGGTGGATGGCCAGGAGAACCCGCTGTCGGTGTTCGATGTCGCGCGCATCGATCAGGTCGGTCAGAGCCACCTGACGCTCTGGCACTACATGGCGGACCCGCTGATCTTCGCCGCCAACCAGCGCGTGTGGAAGTCGCTCAGTGAACAGGAGCGCACTCTGCTGACCGAAACCGCCAGGGAAGCAGGCGCGTGGGAGATCGCCATGAGTCGTGAAGGCAATGCCCAGCGGCTGGCGGACATCGAGGCGCGCGGCGTGAATGTCGTCAAGCTGGATGAGGATGCGATGCAGGCCTTCCGGGATGCCACCCAGTCGGTCTACGAAAGCTGGACACCGAAGATCGGTGAGGCGCTGGTCGAGACGGCACGTGCCGAGGTCGAGGCCTCGCGCTGAGCCTGGCCATGATCGCCGCTGCTCACAGAGCAGATGACATCGGGAATAATGCGGTCTATGCGCGTTATTGAGTGAAGAACCACGCCGGGGCCTGACAGCCTCGGCGTTCGTGTGGATCGCGTGTCATGTCGCAAAAGTCGCAACAATCCTCTCAACAAGCATCACCTCAAACGTCGCAACGAGCTCTGCAAGACGGCGCCAATGGAGCGCCTGCCCCCACGGACAGGCCACCGCCACGCGTGCGGCCGGAGTCCTGGCTGGCGGCGTTGGCGCTGGGACTGATCGGTATCATCAGTCTGGCCAATGTGGTGGTGCGTTATGCCACCGATGCCTCCTTTGCCTTTACCGAGGAATTCTCGGTCTTCCTGCTGGTGTTGTTGACGCTGGCGGGCGCCTCGGTGGCGATTCGCCGTCAGGCGCATATTCGTATCGCATTGCTGGAAGACGTGCTGCCGTTGCCGCTCTGGCGACTGGTCGTGATCGTGCAGACCCTGGCGGTGCTGGTCGTGCTGGGGCTGGTGGTGTGGTTCGGGGGGACCTTCGCGCTGGAGGAGTATCAGTGGGACTCGCTGTCACCGGGGCTGGGTCTGCCCAACTGGTGGTACGTGATCTGGCTGCCCATATTGGCGCTGGCGATGGCCTGGCGTCAGTTGCAGCAGTGTGTCGAGCGTCTTTCGCAAGGGCCCGGTCAAAATGCGTCGTCAGAGCACAAGGAGTCAGATCATGAGTCCTGATCTCTGGTTGCTCGCCAGTTTTGCCGCCCTGTTGATACTCGGCGTGCCGGTGGCCTTCGCGCTGGGGCTCTCGGGTGCGGTGGGTATCGTCGCGGGGCTGCCGGTCAGCATGCTAGCCACCCTCGGCACCAATACCTACAACAGCATCGCCAAGTATCCGCTGATCGCCATTCCGCTGTTCATCCTGACGGGGCTGGTGTTCGAGCGTGCCGGTGTGGCGGCGCGGCTGGTGCGCTTTGCCCAGGCGCTCATCGGCCCGCGTCACGGGGGGCTCGCACTGGTGGCGGTGCTGGTATGCCTGATCATGGGCGGCATGAGCGGCTCCGGCCCGGCGGATGCGGCCGCGGTGGCGATGGTGATGATCCCCAGCATGACTCGGGCGGGCTACCCCAGGGCGTTCTCGGCGACGCTGATTGCGGCCTCGGCCTCCACGGCGATCCTGATCCCGCCGTCCATCGCGCTGATCCTCTATTCCATCGTGGTGCCGGGGGTGGATCTGCGTGCGCTGTTTGCCGCGGGCCTGATTCCGGGCTTGCTGGTGGGCGTGGCCTTGCTGCTGCCGGCCTGGTTCCTTTCGCGTCGCTATCGCTGGGAAGACCCGACTCAGGTAGAGCGTATCGCGCTGGGTCCGGCGTTCCGCGCAGCGATCCCGGCCCTGCTCGCGCCGGTGATCATCCTCGGCGGACTGCGCTCAGGCCTCTTCACGCCCACGGAAGCGGCGGTAGTGGCCGCCGCCTATGGGCTGTGTGTCGGGTTATTCATCACCCGCGAGCTCAAGCTCTCCCAGGTGTGGGAACTGCTCAGAGAGGCGGCCGTCATCTCCGGTGTGGTGATGCTGATCATCGCGCTGGCGGGCATATTCGCCTGGGCGGGCACCATGCTGGGTACCTTCCGGCATCTGGCCGAATGGCTGATCACGCTGTCGGATAGCGGAACGACGCTGCTGATTCTGGTGATGGTGGCAGTGCTGATTGCCGGGATGCTGCTGGATGCGGTCTCCATCTACCTGATCCTGATGCCGGTGCTGATTCCGGTGATGCAGCACTTCGGCTGGCATCCGGTGTGGTTCGGTATCCTGCTGGCGATGAACATCGCGATCGGGCAGTTCACCCCGCCAGTGGCGGTCAATCTGATGGTGACCAGTAGCGTGGCCGGGGTCCGGCTCGAGAAGACGGTAGGTTGGGCCATGGTCTTCGTGGTGGCGATGCTGGCAGCGCTGGCGGTGGTGATGTTGTTCCCTGAGCTCGCCCTGTGGCTGCCACGCGTGCTCGGCTACGCGGTGTAGCAATCTGCAGGAAGCAGGAAGTGGAAAAAACAAGACGGCTTGCCTTCCGGGTAAGCCGTCTTGCGTTCGGGGCACCTTGTACTCTGCTACTACCTGAATACTTGGCGTCCAGGCTGATTGTTCCAATTAGCGTTCAGCCAAATTGAGAGCGGATTCTGGTCGCCCGTTGTGCGAGGAATGGGGTGATTCTTCTGACGCAACGGTGCGCGACGGCAAAAAATGTTAGCCTGCATATATTCTCAGCGACGACGCTGCCCTCCAGATCCGCATGGTGGAACAGTCCACTCGCGGACCTTGAATGCGCACGAGTCTGCCACCATCGTTGAACGCTGATTGTACGCATGTCAGTCGGGATTTTGTCAGGTGGGACCAAGCTCTCGCATGACGCAAGCCAGATCTCGCATAACACAGGATTAGGACATCTCGATGAAGGAAATCGCTGCAGGCAATGATGTTGCGCCTGGCTTCAATGCGCTGCATGAAATGGTGGTCGGGGAATTCCTGATCAGCCCGATGCTGGTCTATGCGCTGGTCGCCTTGCTGGCGGCGGGTATCATTCGCACGCTGCTGCATCGTCTGTTGGCCAATCACGAGCTCTGGTTCGAGGCCTGGTTCGATATCTCGCTGTTTGTCATCTGTCTGGCGGCGGTGGTCGCCCTCGTGACGTGACGTGCGCCATTCCTTCAGCGTTACGCCATTCGTGATCCCGATCTTCCCATGCCCCGTTTCGTGGCACCCATTTTCCCCAGCCCCTCTATTCCCCAAGGAAACCGCATGCGCAACCTGCGACACAAAGCCGTCAAATGGATCATCACTCTCTGTCTGGTGGCGGCTGCAGCCTGGTGTGCGGTGTGGCTGTGGAATACCTACATGTACAGTCCCTGGACGCGCGACGCCCGGGTGCGCGCCGAGGTGATCACGTTGAGCCCGGATGTCTCCGGTTGGGTGCGTGAGCTGAATGTGGCGGATACCACGCGCGTCAAGGAAGGGGACGTCATCCTTCAGGTCGATCGTGCGCGCTATGAGGCCGCGCTCGCCAAGGCCAAGGCCAGTCTCGCCAGTGCCAGGGCGACCCTGAGTCTGAAGGAGCATGAAGCCAATCGTCGTGGTCGCTTGACCAATCGTGCCATCAGTGAGGAAGAGCGCGACAGTGCGCGTCTGGAAGCCGAAGTCGCCCGCGCCGACGTGCAACAGGCCGAAGCCGCGGTGCAATCCGCGCAGCTGGATCTCGATCGTACGCGTCTTGTGGCACCCGCCGACGGTAGCATTCTCAACATGCACCTCAGTCAGGGCAATTACGTCACGGCCGGCACGGCGGTGATGGCGCTGATCAAGGAAGACTCCTTCTACCTGAGCGCCTACTTCCAGGAGACCAAGCTGCAGCATGTGCGTCCGGGCGATCCGGTCCAGATCACGCTGATGAGCGGCAATGAAGACTTCAAGGGGCGGGTCGTGGGGATCGGTCAGGGCATCGCCGATGACAATACCGCGACCAATGCCCAGCAGCTGCCTCAGGTCAGCGCCACCTTCAGTTGGGTGCGTCTGGCGCAGCGCATTCCGGTACGGGTGGAATTTGATGATATCGAGGCGGTACGTGCCTCAGGTGTCAATCTTGCCGCCGGCATGACGGCGAGTGTCAGGCTGATCACTGCTGAGGATGGCAAGGATGAGACCAGTCATGCCAAGGCGGATCCTGCCAAGGCGGAACCTGACGAGATAGATCAGGCCGCCCAAGACGCAGACGGGAAGCACTGATCCATGTCTCCCGCTCTGGCCGCCTTTCTCAGGCCTTCGCCGTTCGCCCTGAAGTTCGCCACCAAGGGTGTGCTGGCGATGGCGCTGGCCCTCTACGCCGCCTTCTTCTTCGACCTCGATCGACCCTATTGGGCGCTGATCTCGGCGGCGTTTCTGCAGACACGTCCGATGTCGGGCATGGTGGTCGAGAAGGGCATCTGTCAGGTCACGGGTACCTTCGTCGGTACCTGTGTGGCCGTGGTGATCATGGGCTGCTTTGCCCAGGTACCCGAACTGGCGCTGGGCTCGGTCACACTGTGGATCGGGCTATGTATCTATGGCGCCTCGCTGACGCACAACAATCTGTCCTATGGCTGTGTGATGGCGGCGGTGGCCTGCATGATCATCGTGGTGCTGACGTCCTCGGCGCCGGATGACTTCTTCTCGGTGGCGCTGGCCCGTCTCAGTGAGCTGAGTCTCGGCGCGCTGTGTGCTGTCGTCGTGAGTGCGCTGCTATGGCCGATACGGGTACGGGATCATCTCGGCCAGCTGGCGGACACAGCGGTGAATGCCACCTTCCGCTATATGGCGCTGGCGTTCTCGATGCCGTTAGAGGGAGGCAAGACAACTGGACGGCAAAAGGATCAACATCAGGAACGCATGGCGATGCTCGAGCAGATGATGACCGGGTTGGAGGCGCTCAACAATCTCGAGATCGATGCTCACTCGGCGCGTTATGAAGGCCCCCAAGGCAAGGGACGTATTCGCGGTGTTCACTTGCTGACACGGCGCAGCATGCGTCTCTACGCGACACTCAAGGCCCTGCACCAGCTGCGTCATCCCGAGTTCTTTGTGCCATCACAGAACGATGACGGTGGGGCAAGCGCACAGCCCAACGAGTTGAACCAGGTAAAGAGAGAGGAAGCCGAGCGTTTCAGTCAGCCGACCCAGGACCTGATGCAACGTCTGGGCGCGGCTTTACAAAGCATGGCCGACAATCAGGGCACGGCCCAGGCTCGCAAGACGCTCAAGGAGCTGCGCGGGGAATGTCTGCGCCTGTCACGCGGTCAGCGAAGCATCACCGCGCTGGAAGCCAGATTGCTGTTCAGTCTGCGTGAGGTGCTGGGGCATGCGCTGGTCATCCTGCAGGCACGTGAGGTCATCAATCATCCCGACCGTCATCAGCTGCGTCAGCCAAGCATGAGTTGGCACCGCGATCACGGACGCGCCGCCATTGATGCGATCCGCGCGATGACCATCTTCAGCGCCACGGCTATCTTCTGGCTTGCGACGGCGTGGGACAACGGGGCGGTGGCCATGCTGCTAGGGACTTTGTTCTCGGGCATCTTCGTCAGCCGTGGTGATCCGGCGCCGATCATTCCGATGGTGCTCAAGGGCTTGCTGCTGGCGGTCCCGAGCGTATTGCTGTTCGGCAATGTCATGCTCAGTCACGCCCACCACTTCGTGCCCTTTGTGACCATCTTCAGTATTCCTCTGTTCCTCGGCCTGATGGGGTCCGTCGTGCCGGCGCTGGCGGGTATCGCCTTGCCCTTCGTGGTGTTCAATATTCTGCTGGTGATGCCGGACAACGGTATGACCTTCGATGTCGCCTATACCCTCAATCGAAGTCTGGCAGCCGGGATCGGTCTGATCGTGACCATCATTGGATTCCGCCTGATCCCTGTGCCGGGAGCCGGTTGGGACAAGCGCCAGCTGATTCGCGCCACGGCGAGTGATATTCGTGAGCTGGCGGAGCGCTCTACCGAACGCCTGGACAGCTGGTTCGGCGGCCGTATGGGCGACAGGCTGTTGCGCCTGGCCCGGCATGAGCAGACTCGCAGTCGTGAACAGGAAGCGCGCCGCAGTGGCGAAACTGCAAACGGCCAGCCCGATGCTGCACAGGAGCAAGTGCTCGGAATGCCGCTACTGACGCTGGGCCTGACAGGGATGGATATCGGACGCGGCATAGGCTTCGTGCGGCGGGAATTGGGCAACGATGTGCCGCGCCCGGTACAGCACGCCTTGCGCGAATTGATCCATGGGCTGGCGGATGACTATCAGCGCTGTGCCCGAGGGGAGAGCCCTACCAGAATGCGTGCGGCCGGCGATCGATTATGCGAAGTGATCGAGCAACATCGCACCATGAGTCGGCACAAGCAGGCGCTGCTGGCGGGCTGGCTGACGCGAGTTCAGCTAACCTTGCAAAGTGATGCATTGCTTCAGCGGCAACAGTGATAACGGCCGCTATCCGAAAGTGACTTGCCAGGATATAGAGTTGATAACCGGTTGAAGGATGTTGTTTGCAGGTTTTATTAAAATATATGCATAAATCAGCCGGAAGTACATCCTGTGCGCTATGATAAGTGGCAAAGCTCAAAAATGAGCAAAAACGATGAGCGCCTTGATGCAGGAGAGAGCCATGGCTTTCATGAATGATATTACTCACAGCGGGCGCAATGTTCCCGAACGCTTTCGGCGTGTCACCTTCACGACACAATACCTGCATGAGTTGAATCTCTATGTACTGCCGACCAGCGAGGTATTGTTGCGCATCTCTCAGGCGGGCGAGGACCTCATGCTGCTGCAGTTCGATGATGAGTTTCATGCCGAATTCATCGCCTCGCGTATCGTCGAGTGGGTCGCCGAGAATCCAGGCACCGACCGCGATGACCTTACGCTCTGGATAAAGACGCGTGCACGTCATGAGACGCTGAACCCGAAGCGGGCTCACCACGTCTACTGAGGTGTCAGCGCATTGCTGGCGTGATTGCTCAACAAGAAGGCCACCCGAATGGGTGGCCTTCTTGTCATTGTATTGGTGTCACTTTGCTCCGCTTATGGCCAGTAGCTTAAACGGTTCAAAAGCTGTTACGGCTCAGAAACTGCCGACCAGGCTGCCCAGGGTCACGACGGCAATCAGGGCCAGCATCGGGAAGGCGACCGTCATCATGAACATCTGGCCGTAGGATTGGCGGTGAGTCAGCTTGCAGATCGCCAGCAGGGTGATGACCGCTCCGGAATGCGGCAAGGTGTCCATGCTGCCCGCCGCCAGCGCCGCCACGCGGTGCATCAGTTCCAGGTCGATGCCGGCATTGACGGCCATCTCGCGGTAGGTTTCGCCTAGAGTCGACAGCGCGATGCTCATGCCGCCGGATGACGAGCCGGTGATGCCGGCCAGCACATTGACTGCCACCGCTTCCGAGATCAGCGGGTTGCCCGGATACAGGCCGAGCACCGCCTCCTTGACCATCGCGAAACCGGCCAGGCTGGCGATCACCGCGCCATATCCCACCTCTGAGGCGGTATTGAAGACCGGCAGCATGGCGCCAAAGCAGCCATTGTTGACGGTGGTCTTCAGGTCGGCCCACTGCTTCCAACGTGAGATGACCAGCCAGGTGGAGGCCAAGGCCAGCGCGATCAGGATCGACCACATGCCGGTGGCGCCCGCCGGGTCAAGCTCCGGGAAGGCCTCGCTCAGGTAGGAGAAATCGATGCGCGGGAAGACGAGATAGGTCATCAGGGCGTTCAGGCCGATGACCATCACCAGCGGAATCAGCGCCGTGATCATGCCCATCTGTGCGGTGGGCGCCATGGATTCCTCCAGCGCTTCGTCCTTGTGAACTCCGTAGCCTTCCCCCTGTGCCTGAGCCTTGCTGGCACGTCCCTTCAGCCACCAGGTACCCAGCCCTAGCATGATCAGGCCTGCGATGATGCCCAGGCCTGGCGCTGCAAAGCTGTTGGTCTGGAAGTAGGGGATCGGGATGGCGTTCTGGATGGCAGGTGTGCCGGGGAGTGCCGTCATGGTGAAAGTGAAGGAGCCGAGGGCGATGGCCGCGGGCAGCAGTCGCTTGGGCGTGCCGGTGCGCTGGAAGAGCTGAGCGCCAATCGGGTAGACGGCGAAGGCGACCACGAACAGCGAGACGCCCCCATAGGTGAGCAGTGCACAGGCCAGGACCACAGTCAGGATCACATGGCGTGTGCCTAGGCGTTTGACCAGGCCTTCGGAGATGGCATGCGCGGCCCCGGAATCGGCCATCAGTTGACCGAATAGGGCACCGAGGATGAACAGCGGGAAGAACTTTGCCAGATAGCCGCCCAGCTGACTCATGAAGGTCACGGTGTAGCTGGGCAGCAGGGCGGCTGCATCTCCTGACAGGACGACGGCGAGGGCGGCCATCAGAGGGGCAAGCAAGAGAACGGTGATACCGCGGTAGGCCAGGAACATCAGCAGCCCGAGCGATATCAGAATGGCAAGAATACTCATGGGGGTATCTCGTAGTTGGCGTTATCGTAGTCGTGGGTCGTCTGCCATTGACGACGGTTGTCCTGTTTACAGGTGCGTGGCCTGTTGTTTTTGCTATTTATTGGCTTATATACAGAGACATCCAGCACACTAGAGATTGTCTGACATGAGAACAATGCGCCTTAAGTGGCAGCGCTGTGCGGTCAGCAAGCACTCAAGGGCAAACTCCATCTGGCCTTGCGCAGTGAAAAGAGAGGTCGTTTTACATCAAAATATATACCGTTATCTTCATTCTGCTTTATTTTGACGATAAGACAGCCTCAGTCATCCGGTAAGCAGGGGGGGGGGTCAGCACGTGTTGTAGTCACTCATGAAGCCTGCAGACCCAGAATAGCTATCCAAAAAAGCGGCGCCCGAAGGCGCCGCGACAAGTGATCGAACAGTCTGCCGGTCGCGAAATCCGAGAGATGTCCTGCTTTCAAGCAAAGTCGATTTTCGCGTTGAATGAGTGGGCAGGAGCCGCCGCACTCAGGGGCGCTTTTCGTCACTGAACCAGATACAGACGTCAGCGGGTGCCAGCACCCGGCTACCGGCCAGCAGCCCGCTGTCATTGACGAGGCCTTCCGGCAGCCAGCGCGGCTCGGGGGCATAGTTGAAGGCGAAGTTCAGCGGCCCGCGCCGCCTCAGGCGCACGCCGTCGGGCAGGGCATGAGTGGTGATGCCGCAGGCCTGACACTCCGCCTGCAGAATCGCCACCAGAGTGTCTTCACTCAACCAGGCGGTCAGATAGCTGACACCGCGCTGATGCAGGATGGCGGGTTCGCCATCCTCGAAGCGCGTTACCACCTGGGCACTGGTGCGCTGATGGTCGAGCAGGTCGCGCCAGCGCAGGGCATGGCCGTGTGCACCGTTGCTCAACATGACGGCCGGCTTGGCACCTGGCCGCAGGCCGTCGACTCGATCGACCGTGACGCCAGCCAGCTCGCTGAGTGCGCCGGGTGCCAACTGCGCGGGTATCTGAAACTCCGGCGTGCGCGAGCCGGAGCGTGCGCCGATCACCACGCGACTGCCTGAATCGCGCGCCGTGCTAAGACGCGCCGCCAGTGCCTCATCGGCAATTACCTGACAGGGCAGCACAATCAGTGAATAGCCAGAAAGCGCATCGCGCGGTGAGACAATATCGACATCAAGCCCGAGCCGCCGCAGCGCGCTGTACCAGCTCAGGTACAGTTCGAGCGGGTTGAAGTTCTCGGCGTGAGGCTGGATCTGACAGGCCCAGATGGAGGCGTAATCGAACATCAGGGCGGCGGGCGCCTGCTGGGCAGACGCCGAGTCATGTTCCGCGAGTGTCGCCAGTTCATCGCGCACCTGCAAGAGCTCCGGCCAGGCCGAGGCGGGCGAGCCATCCGGGCGCAGCAGGCCAGCGTGCATCTGCTCCTGGGCGAAGGGCGCCTGACGCCAGCGGAAGTAGGAAACGACTTCGGCGCCATGCGCGAAGGCTTCGTGGCTCCACAGTCGCACCATGCCGGGCAAGGGCGCGGCGTTGCTGATCGCCCAGTTGACCGGGCCCGGCTGCTGCTCCATCACCCACCAGCGGCCCTTGCACATGGCGCGGTAGAGGTCGTGATGGAAGCCGGCAAAGTCCGGATGACCTTGCTGGCGATAATGGGCCTTGGTGGCGTCGTCGTGGGCGCCGCGCTCCAGAAAGCCCAGCGGGTAGCTGTCCCAGCTGGCGATATCCAGGTCCCGGGCGACATCGAAGTGATCGAATTCGGTGAACAGGCCCATGAAGTTGTGCACGATATCGCCGCTGACACCCGCGGCACGCAGGGTGTCGACCTGCAGGCGGTTGTATTCGACCACCATGTCGGAGCAGAAGCGTCGATAATCGAGCACGATGGCCGGATGCGGCTCGGTCACGGTGCCGACGGGCGCCTCGACCTGGGAGAACTCGCTGACTTCCATGCTCCAGAACACCGTGCCCCAGGCCTCATTGAGGGCCTCGACCGTGCCATAGCGCGCCTCGAGCCATTGGGGGAAGCGGGCGCGGGCCGCTGCGGAGTAACTGAGGATGGTGTCATGGCAGCCGTACTCGTTGTCGGTCTGCCAGGCGATGACCGCGGGATGGTGGGCGTAGCGCTCGCCCATCAGGCGCACGATGCGCTCGCTCAAGGTGCGGAACGTCGGCGAAGAGAAGCAGTAGTGACGACGCGAGCCATAGCCGCGTGTGTCGCCATTCTCATCGACGGCCAGAATTTCCGGATGAGCATCCACCAGCCACTTGGGCGGTGTCGCCGTGGGCGTGCCCATCACGATCTTGAGACCAGCCGCCGCCAGAACCTCGACGGCCTCATCCAGCCACTCGAAGCGCAGGTCACCCGCGCTGGGCTCCAGGCGACTCCAGGCGAATTCTCCGATACGCACGACACGAACGCCGGCTTCCATCATGTCGCGAGCATCCTGCGGCCAGCGATCACGTGGCCAGTGTTCCGGGTAATAACAGACACCGAGCTGCATGGGGTTCATCCTTGATGCTGAAAGTGGGGAGCGAGCGCGTCGCATGCAATGACATCCTGCGTGGCACGCGTCATGGCGCTACCGCATGGAGGTGAATCAGGATTGCCTGGTCGGGGTCCAGCACCGGCAGGGCGAGGCCTTCTCGCATCAGGTACTCACCGGAGACGACGACCGGCTCGCCGGCCTGTTGTCGGCTGATCCAGGCGGGCAGCTGTTTCATGCGTCGCTCCGGGTGCTCCGGCAGTTCCAGCAGCTCGAGCCGGTAGGCCGTGTCGGCTTGCAGGCCGGCCAGCGGCTGGGCGGCGGGCACGGCGTGGCGTGGCATGGCCAGCTGGCTGATGCTGAACAGGGCCTGCTGCCCATCCTGACTGACCACGCCATGGGCATGCTGATCGTCATCCAGGCAATCCAGACGCCAGCTGACACCGTTGTGCAGCAGGCCACGCAGCGCCTTGTAGCGCGCTATCCAGCCGCCCAGCTCACGGCGCTCTGCCTGGCCGAGCTGGCTGACATCCAGCTCCAGTCCCAGATGACCGAACAGCGCCGTGGAGGCACGGAAGGCGAGCGACGTGCGTCGCGAGGTGGTATGGGCGTGTTGCGGGCCGATATGCGCACCCAGAAGCTCCGGCGGCAGCACGCGACTGGCCCCGCGCTGGATATGCGTGCGCTCGTGGGGATCGTTGCAGTCAGACGTCCAGACGCGATGGGTGTGCCGCAGAATGCCGTGATCGGTGCGCGCGCCGCCCGAGGCGCAGCTCTCGATCTCGACGCCGGGATGCGCCTTTCGCAGGCGGGCCAGCAGCGAGTAGAGCGCGCTGACCTGGGCATGGGCGGCAGGCTTTCCGCGTCCTTCCTCCGACTGGCCGCCCGCGTGGGTCAGGTCGCGATTCATGTCCCATTTCAGATACTTGATCGGGTAGTCGCTGAGCAGCGCATCGAGGCGCGCAAACAGGTAGTCACAGACCTCGCGGCGAGTCAGATCCAGCACGCATTGATAACGTCCCAGCGGCTGCTCGCGCCCCTCCAGCCCGAGAATCCAATCCGGATGGGTGCGGAAGAGTTCACTGTCCGGGTTGACCATCTCGGGCTCGACCCACAAGCCGAATTCCATACCGTGCGCCTGCACGGACTCGATCAGCGGCCCCAGCCCCTGCGGGTACTTGTCGGAATCCAGATACCAGTCGCCAAGGGCGGCGCGCTCGCCACTCCGGCCGACGAACCAGCCATCATCGAGCACGAAACGCTCGGCACCCACCTCACCGGCAGCAACGACCAACTCCTCGAGACGCGCCGCATCGTGATCGAAATAGAGTGCTTCCCAGGTGTTGACGTGTACCGGACGCGGCTTGTCGGCCACCGGCCAGTCAAGCCGCGCGCGCAGGGTGCGATGCATGCGCTGGCTAGCGCCATTGATACCTCTATCCGACCAGGCCATCACCACTTCCGGGGTGGCCACGCTGTGGCCGGCGGCCAGCATCTGCTCGCCAGGCAGTAGCAGGGCACCCATCTGCAATTGAGTGCTGCCATCAAATTGACGCTCGATCAATGCGCGATGATTGCCACTCCACGCCAGATGCGCGGTGATGACTTCGCCACGCTGCTCGCTGAAACCTGGCGTGCCGGTGATCAGCGTCGGCACGCGTTGATGCGAGCTGCGGCCGCGACGGTTCTCGAGCGTGAAGGTGCCTTCGCTGAGACGATGACGCGTCTCGGTGAATTCCTGCACCCAGCGGCCGCCGAAGCTCAGGCACTCCTCGAAGCGGACTGGCAGCGGCAGGCAGGCGGCCGCCAGCCACTCGAGCCGATAGGGCGCGGATGACTGATTGGTCAGGGTCGTCTGCTGGCGCAATACGCCCTCGCGGGTAACGGTCAGCGCCAGCAATACTTCCAGCTCACTCAGGCTGTCGCGAAGCGTCAGGCGGGCGTGAGCGCCGGAGGCATCCGTCGAGCAGGCCACATCGCTCAGGCGCATCGCCGTCAGCCAGTCGCGGCCTTCGCGGTCACCGATCAGCGCGGGATAGCCGGCAAAGCCGAGCCCGGCATCATTGAACAGGGTATTGGGCGGCAGCTGATCCAGGCTGGCCTGGGGCGTGGCGGCAGCGCTCATCAGGCGGTGCTGGTCCGGATTGATGGGCGCGATGCGCCCGAAATGGGCCAGCTTGAGCAGGCCATCGGCGAGATCCAGCTGTAGCTGGATGCCATCGGCACTCAGGCTCAACCACTGCTGATCGCTTGACCAGGTCGCGTCAGGCGCAGCCGGAGGTCGGGAGGATGGGGCGTCTGCGGTCATCATGAGGGGTCCAGAAATAAAGAAAGATCAGAGAGGGAGTGGCGGTGTCAGCCCAGCACCAGTGGTAGCTCTGCTAGTCCCTTGAAGCCGTGTGCTGACAGGTTCAGCGTGAAGAGATCACCATCGCCCGCCGCATGAACCGGCGTGGCCATGCCTTCATGCGCCGTGGTGACATACAGCGTGTTCAGCCCTTCGCCACCGAAAAGTGGGCACGAAGGCTGACTGACCGGCAGCGCTACATGGGCGATTTCCTTGCCGTCGTGGTTCAGCCTTGCCACGCGGCCGGCCCCCCAGAGCGCGATCCACATATGGCCTTCGGCATCGATCACGGCGCCATCCGGGCCACCACCGGCATCCCGCAGATCGGCCCAGACTTCGGGGGCGTTGTATTCACCTGCTGACTTGAGTGGCCAGCCATCGGCGTCCAGCTGCCAGCGCATCACCTGACCGGTAACGGTGTCGGTGAAATAAGCAAAGCGGCCATCCGGCGAGAAGCACAGCGCATTGGGAATAGTCAGCCCCTCGAGTACGCGGGTCAGCTCTCCGCGATGCAGTCGATAGAGGCTGCCAGCGCCGGACTCGGCGTTGCAGCCCATGCTCGACAGCCACAGACTGCCGTGGCGATCGACCCGCGCATCATTGCTGCGCGTGGCCGGCGCCGCGTCCGCCTCGAAGGGCATGAAATCCTCCACGGCGCCGGTCTCGGGGGTGTAGCGCGAGAGCATTCCCTGGCCGACCAGCAGGTAATCGCCGTCTTGGGTAACGGCTGCGTAGGAGGTGCGGCGCGCCAGCTGAGTGATGACGTGATCACTGCCGTCCGCGGCCGCGTGATGCAGCTCGCCGGCGAGGATGTTCAGCCAGCGCACCCGGGCAGGTAGGGTGCTTGTCGCGGGCGTCCAGCCCGGCCCTTCGCCCAGCTCGCAGCCACTGGCGACGAGGCGACTGGCAGTGCCAAGGCATGGGGATGACATCATCTGCTGCTCCTTTGCGATATCCGTGCTCTGTTCGTTGTCTCGTCACTCTTGCGGCGGCGTGACTTGTCGCTATCAGTCTGCCGCCAGCCATGCCGCGACCAGCGTGCGGGCACGTTCACCCACTTCGGCCGCGCTCAGGCCGGGCGTGTAGATGGCCGTGCCGAGGCCGGCGCCGTGGACACCCGCCGCACGCCATTCGGCGAAGTTGTCACTGCCGATGCCGCCGACGGCATAAAGCTCGATGTCCTTGGGCAACACGGCCAGCATGGCCTTCATGTTGACGATGCCGACCTGAGTCGCCGGGAACAGCTTGAGGCCCGAGGCGCCGGCAGTGAGAGCCGCGAAGGCTTCCGTCGGCGTGACGATGCCGGGCAGCGAGACCATCTCCAGGCGGCGGCTTTCGCGGATGACGTCGACATCGGCATTGGGCGAGACGATCAGACGGCCGCCGGCGGAGTGCACATCGCGTACCTGCTGTGGGATCAGCACGGTGCCGGCACCGATCAGGATCTTGCCGTCATGCGCGCGCTCGCAGTGCTCGACCAGCGCGGCGATGCTCTCCAGCGGTTGTGGGGAGTTGAGCGGGACTTCGATGCGGGTGATGCCGGCGGCGATGATCTCGTCGGCGATGGCGATGACGTCTTGCGGTGTCACACCGCGCAGTATGGCGACCAGAGGCAGGCTCATGGCAATCTCCAGAAATGGGTCTATTTGAAGAGGAGCTGTGTGAACAAGGGCTGTGTGAAGAGAGAAATGCTGTCTGGCAATGCCAGAAATGCTCAATCAATGGCTCACAGAGGCATGTTTTGATGACAAGCCACGGTCTGATGATGACTGCGTGGATGATCGTCCACGCCGGATGCGTCCGAGCCCTGCCAGAATCATGTCGGCGTTGGCCGCGGTGGTGACCTGATAGCCCAGATGCTCCAGCGCGACCTGATAGCGCTGGCATAGCACGGCGTCGCCGATCAGGGTGATGGTGGTGTGATCTGAAAGCTCCGCAGTAGCGCCCGCCAGCTCAAGTCCCAGCACCAGGCCTGACAGGCGTGCACCGAGCATCGCCTTGCGAGCGTCACTCTGAGGCAGAGATGTATCGAGCAGATCGCGGGCACGAATGCCGAACAGTTGCGCGGTGGTGCGCTCCGGGGCAGCAAGCGCTGTATCGATGCCCTCCAGATAGGCATCGCGCTGGGTGGCGTCGGTGAGATCTCCAGCAGCGACGGAGTGCTTGAGCACCGAATCCTGACTGAGCAGCTTGTAGAGTTCGCCGCTCATGAAGGTGCTGAAGCCGGTAATGTCGCCATTGACGAGATGCGCCCACTTGGCGTGGGTGCCGGGCAGGCACACCGCACCGCTGTAGCCGGGCTGGGCGGCGACAAGGCCCGCCAGCTGGGTCTCCTCGCCACGCATGACATCGTAGGTCGGCTGCTGCTGACAGAGGCCCGGCACGATGGCGACGGCAAGGCGGCTGTCGCGCGTCGTGACATGGGTCAGTCGCTCACCGAGGGCAGCAAGCACATCACGGGAAGGCGTCTTGTCTGCGGGCAGCGGCAGGTAAGCCGCCTCCTGCCAGCCCTGACGCGCGCCGGCCATGCCACAGATCAGTACCGGTACGGGTGCCGTCGCATCATCCGGCAGCCAGTCATTGATCAGCACGCGCAGCACATCCTCGAACTCATCCGCCGCCAGTCCCAGCATGCCGCGGGCACTGCTGGCCTGAGCGATGACCTCATCTTCGTCAGTGACGGCCCAGGCGCGCAGATTGCTGGAGCCCCAATCGACGGCGATCCAGGCCGGCGTGACGCTGACGCCGCTCACACTCGGCCTCCGTCTACCACCATCGGCTGGCCGGTCATCATGCGCGAGGCGCTGGAGGCCAGGAACAGGCACGGATTGATCATCTCCTCGACCGGAATGGCCTCTTTCAGGCACTGCTGATCAATGCACTCGTTCAGGTCCTTGTCGTTGACCCACAGCTCACGCTGACGCTCCGTCATCACCCAGCCCGGAATCAGGCAGTTGACGCGAATGGCGTCCGGGCCCAGCTCACGTGCCAGTGCCTTGGTCATGCCCATGATGCCGGCCTTGGCGGTCACGTAGGTCGGGTAGCCGCCCAGTCCCAGCATGTAGCTGTTGGAGGACAGATTGATGATGGCGCCGCCACCCAACGCGCGCATGTCGGGGGCGACGGCCTGGGCAGTGAAGAATTGCGGGCGCAGGTTGGTGGCGATGGATTCATCCCACTGTTCCACCGTCCACTCATCCAGCGTATGACGGGTGTCACGCGCGGCGTTGTTGACCAGTACATTGATCAAGCCGTGGGCCTCACGCGCCTGAGCGACGGCGGCCTGCAGTGCCTCGATGTCCTGGATGTTGCAGGGGATGAACAGCGGACGATTGGCGTAGCGAGCTTCCATGGCGTCACAGAATTCGCTGGCATCGGACAGGCCGACGAAGGCGACCTTGGCGCCCTGGGCGAGGAAGCCTTCGGTCAGCGCGGCGCCGATGCCGGAGCCACCTCCGGTGATGAAGACGCTGGCGCCTTCGAGGTCCGGGTAGCGAAAGTCGGCGAAGGCGGAGCCTTCAGACGTGGATGATGTGGTACGAGTCATGTCGAATCCTTCCTTGAGCGTGACAGGCCTTCGGCGGAAGGCCTGTCCTGGCATGGCGTCTAGGTTGTCAGCGGGTGCGTTGCGGCTTGCTCGGCATTACCACTCGGCGACGGAGCCGTCTTCGTGGGTCCACAGCGGGTTGCGCCAGCGATGGCCGACCTTGGCACGCTCCTCGACGAAGGCTTCGTCGATCTCGACGCCCAGCCCCGGGCCCTGCGGAATGGCGCAGAAGCCGTCCTTGATTGCCAGCGCATCCTTGTCGACCAGGTAATCCAGTACGTCGTTGTCCTTGTTGTAGTGGATTCCCATGCTCTGTTCCTGGATGAAGGCGTTGTGACACACCGCGTCCAGTTGCAGCGAGGCCGCCAGCGTCAGCGGGCCGAGCGGGCAGTGCGGGGCCAGCGCCACATCGTAAGCCGAGGCCAGGGTGGCGATCTTCAGGCCTTCGCTGATGCCGCCACAGTGGGAAAGATCCGGCTGGATGATGTCGACCATGCCGTCCGCCAGCAGATCGCGGAACTGGAAGCGGGTGTGCAGGCGCTCGCCGGTGGCGATGGACGTCGCGATGCCTTCGGCGATGTGCTTGAGCGACGGCAGGTGCTCAGGCGCGACCGGTTCCTCGATGAACATCGGGTGGAACTGCTCCAGCTCACGCAGCAACGCCTTGGCCATCGGGCGATGCACGCGACCATGGAAGTCGATGCCGATGCCGACATCCGCACCGACCGCATCACGGGCCTCGGCGACACGTGCCACGGCGTCATCGATCTTCTTGTGCGAATCGACGATCTGCATCTCCGGCGTGCCATTCATCTTGAAGGCGGTGAAGCCCTGATCGACCAGCGCCTTGGCGCCTGCGCCGACATCTGACGGGCGGTCACCGCCGGTCCAGGCATACATGCGCATCTTGTCGCGCACCGGGCCGCCGAGCAGCTGATGCACGGGCACTCCCAGATCACGGCCCTTCAGGTCCCACAGCGCCTGATCGATGCCGGCGATGGCAGACATCAGGATCGGGCCACCACGGTAGAAGCCCGCGCGGTACATCACGTTCCACAGGTGCTCGATATTGCGCGGGTCCTGACCGACCAGATAATCGGACAGCTCGTGCACGGCGGCCTCGACCGTCGCGGCGCGGCCCTCGATGACCGGTTCGCCCCAGCCATAGCAGCCTTCATCGGTCTCGATCTTGAGAAAAAGCCAGCGCGGCGGAACTTGCCAGGTCTTGAGTCGGGTGATTTTCACGGATGCATCCTTGTTGAGAATGGGCGTTTGAACGAGGCTCAGCGCCAGGCGAAGCGGGTGGTGGAATCGGTCGTCATCAGCTGACGCCCGATCAGCATCAGAAGCGGCGGTGTCCCAGCTGTGGGTGGTCAGGTGAGAAGCCGAGATCGCGCGCTGCGGTCTCCAGCACGCGCTCGGCACAGGTGCGTGCCATCTCGGGCTGGCGCAGGCGAATGGCCTCCATCACCGCGCGGTGACGATCGAGGCTGGCGCGATGATGGCTGTGATCATGCTGCTGCGCGGACTGCTGGGTACTGTGGATCAGTTGGCTGATGGCAGGGCGCAGCAGGCTGCCAAGTTGTGTCCACACCAGATTGTGCGTGGCGTGGTAGATGGCTTCGTGGAAGGCGACATCGTGCTCGGCGTGCGCCTCACGCGAGCTGTCATTGGCGGTATTGACCATGCCTTCGAAGGCGCGCTCCAGGCGCGCGAGGTCCTGGGCGTTGGCCTTCATTGCGGCCAGCGCACTGACATAGGGCTCGACGGACAGGCGGAAGGCGTAGATCTCGCGCATCAGGTCCGGGTTGATACCGTCGAGACCGCTGACCCAATGGCTCATCAGCGGATCCAGCAGCTGCCATTCGCTCATCTCGCGCACGATGGTGCCACGCCCGGCGGTACGTTCCAGCAGCCCGGCGCTCACCAGCTGAGCCAGGGCGTTGCGAACACGGTTGCGGCTGGCGTCGAAGCGCTGGCAGAGGTCCAGTTCACGCGGAAAGCTGTCACCGGGGCCGAAGCTGCCCGCGAGAATTTCCCGCGCCATGCAGGTGGCAATGGCCTCCATGCTGCGCGGGGTCGCGTCGTTCGCCGAGGCGCTGTCAGTGGCGAGTGAGGCTGCCGCCAGAGAGTCGGTCATTGAGATGCCTGTCGTGAGAGGATGGTCAGGAGAGTCACTGCATCGCATCGCCTTCGAGCGCGGCGCTGACGCATGAGGTTCCGAGCATCAGGATAAATGTCTGAACACACATTAATAAATGTCGGACATTTCAACAAGCCACAAGCTCTTCAACTTTGGTCGCGCGAAAAGTTCGCCCGTCACAGCTAACAATGGCGCAGCCAACGAGGAGGCGGGTAACAAGGGGGAGTGAAAAGGGTGCATCTACAACGAACGGGGCCAGACACGATGTCTGGCCCCTGTCACGGTTGGTAAGACGGCTCACATGCAAAGCGGGTCATCGGGAAGCGGGTCACCAGGAAAGCTTGGCGCCATGATCAGATCACGCCGATGGCGGGTAGCGAGCCATATGGCCATTGAGGGTCAATTGCCATTCCTTGAGTGTCTGGGCACAGGAGAGATCGAGCAGCGTGATCTCGAGCGTCGCGGTGTCCTCCAGCGATGACAGCAGCGATGTCAGGGAATTGGCGGTGGGTGGCGAGGCAGTGCCATTGGCTGGCGCCTCGAACAGTGGCTCATTGCCTTCAGGGCGGCGAGTCACTTTCTGCGCAGGCGAGATATCTCGACATTGGTGCCCCATCACGATGAAGTTGCCCTCACTGACGCGGAAGACACGCAACGGATAGAAGCAGGCATTCAGGTGTGGGCCAAGCTGGGCATCGAGTGGCGCAAGGTGTCTGTCGTCAGCGCTGCGGCGCGATCCTTTCATGCCGCCCAGGTGAAGATGGCACAGCGTGATGTGCTGCCCCATGGCGTCCTGACACTCCCGGGCCAGCGCTTCGAGAGCGGCATCCAGCAGTGCGCGGGTGAAGCAGCCACTGTGGCTGTCGCGCCACCGGTTCGGGTCACGCTCTACCTGCTGCGGGCAGAGTCGATGCAGGGTGGGTGCCGGCGCTATCGGTTGCTCCGTCAGTACTTCACGCGCCGCTTGCAGCAACTCTGGTGGCATAAGGCCTAGACGGTGTTCGATCTCGCTCAGTGCCTGGGCCTCACTGACACCGGTGTGTCGCACCAGCTCGATGACCTGCACGACCAGTGCCAGAGTGCTGGCAGCGAGCGACGTCGCTGCTGTATCGGCCGAGGTCTGCTCTGCCTGTGGGATATCTGCACGAGGAGGAGCAGACGGAGACATGGCAGGAGGTGTTGCAGAGGTTTGCGAGGTCGCGGCAGCGTTGCCGTTTGCATACGATGTCAACCTGCTGCAGGCCCCCAGCATGAACTGCTGACTGGCACGCAACAGGTCAGCTTCCGCGGGTGCCATCAGGGCATCTTCCATCATGCGTGCACCGACCTCGACATGGCGACGCAGCAAGTGATACTGATCGAAATGGAGTTCATCGCGCGGTCGCAGCAGGGAGTCAGGCAGCGCCAGCTTGCCGATATCGTGCAGCATGGCAACGCGCTCCAGCGTGGCGATTTCCTGGCGGTCCATCCCGAGTCGTGTCGCGATGGCGCTGACAAGATTGGCGGCCAGAAAGTCTTCTCCCGAGCGCTCGGGACAGCGTTCCTCACGGATCATGCGCATCACCGCCCCGAGCCTGTCTTCGCCGCGCTGCTCAAGCTCATGCTCCAGCTGATTCATGCGCTGGCGCATCTGCAGCTGTCGCTCGCGATACTGGCACAGGAAGGCGTAGCCAAAGGCCAGACAGAGCATCAAGGTCACCAGCAGGGTGATCAGGAAATGCCAACGCTCCAGCGCGTGCTTCTTGTTCATCAAGTCTTCGTGCGCCTGGAGGGCGGCTTCACTGATGTCATCGAGATAGACGCCGCTGGCGATGATCCACTGGAAGGGGGGATACAGGGCGGCGTAGGCGGTCTTGTCGACCTGCTCGGCGCCCGGGCGCTTGGGGAAGCGGTAATCGAAGTAGATGCCACTGCCGTTCAAGACACCCTCGAGCTCGGTGCGATACGGGAAGCGGCCACTGCTGTCCTGGTACTCGGTCGACAGCAACTTGCCTTCGGTGGCCGGCAGCAGAGGATGGATCAACCGGCGTGCATAGCCCTCACCTCCGGTCGGGTCCAGGATCTCGTTGATCCAGACATAGCGGCTTTCCTCGCGCTCGATACTGGCGTGCAGAGACTGTCTCAGCTCATTGGCGACCAGAAAGGCCACCATCTTCGGGTCGATATGCACCAGCGCCCAGGGGGCGGGCTGTTGTCGTCGATCAAGGCGCACGGCGCCGGGGTTACCTTCCTCCTGCCCCAGCGGCACGGCAAACACCAGCCCGGCATCCGTGCCGCGCAGGAATTGTGGCTTGCGCATGCCCGCATTGAGGCGCTGATTCAGCTCCTGATTCCACCAGTCAGGGTGGAGCGTGGTGGGGAGCTGCATGATGTCGATCCAGTCCGGGTTGATGCGCAGGTCCGGGAACTGGCGCAACAGTTCGGTACTGACGAAGGAGCGATCGCGTCCACTCAGATGGCTGATGCCCAGTGACGGGGAGCGCATGGTGGTGATGAGAAGACGTTGCAGACGATGCTCGTAATCGCGATGCCGCGAGGCGATCATGCCGAGCGTCTGCTCCACCATTAATCTGGCCTGTTGACGCCGCTCCTTGGCGACCAGCATCTGTGTCGCCTGGGCCTGCAGAATATCCTGCTCGCGACTCTGCGATTCCTGAAATACCAGCAGGGCACCAAGTGAGAGACAGGAGAGTGCGGTCAACCCCAGCCATAGGCGCAAGGGCTTGCCCAACGGACGCTGTCTGACCGGGGAGCGAAGATCGGGCGGGCCGGTATCTGGCCCATGTCGAGAGAGATCACTATCCTTGATCATCGAGTCACGTCATCCATGAGTGATGCGGTGGCGCCGGGGAGGGTGATGATGGCACTGTTTCGAGCATAGCGGCTAGCGCAAGACCCAGAGGATATCGTTTCAGTCCTCTATGTCATCCAGCCAACGCTACGATGTTACCGCCCCAATGCCAAGAGAGGGCACTCAACACTCCGCGAAGCCCCAGTTCAGGGCAATTGCACGTTTTTCCTGTCGCGCGATGTCTTGCGAGCAGACGTTGAAAGGGGCATGATGAAGCTAGTTTTCTGTATGGCTTTCAAGAAGATATCTGTCATTTATCGATGGCTGTCCAGAAGAGGCTCGCTAACATCTTGATTTGAGGCGCGCCGGTCGAGTGTTGAAGGTGTCGTGCATAAGCTGCAAGTCAAATTGTCGCTCATCGTCCTGCAGTGAACTCATAGCGTTGTCTTCTTGTTGTCGACAAGATCAAAAGTGGAAATCGTGCATGAACCGACATGATGAAAAGATCATTGCCAGTGCTCGCAAGCAGCGTGCTCTCTTTGATGAGCTCGAAAAGGCGTTGGCAGAAGAGCTGAATGCGTTGGATCGCTCTTCTCAGCCTGCCCCCGCCGCCGAGTCGAACCACGACGCTGACGAGGCGCGCGCCCAGAAGCGTGATGAGGAGTTCGTGGCGCGACTCGAAAGCCTGATCGCGGAATTCGATCTTGATCGCGAGGCCGCCCAGACATGGCTGCGAGAGCTTGAGGCATTCAAGGGGAAAGCGGATTCAGAGTAAGCCCTCGTCTTGCCTGACTTGTCCTGCGCTACGCTCTGAGCAAGCCATGAGCTATCACCTGAGTCATGCAGTGGCTCGCGCGTCGCGATGGCTTTATCAGGCCTGCAAGCGTGTAAGCACAACGCCCAGCACTTCTACCTGAAGGCTGGGCGTTGTGCGTTTCTCGCTTGGTTCACCTGGATCCGATGGATCATCTAGCCCGATAGATCTTCTGACGTCTTCTTATTGGCTTGGTGGCTTGCTGACCTGGCGACGACACCACTAGCCTGTTGTCGACAAGGGCCTTTGGGCAACGCTCCCACCGGCCCCAGGCCCAGAGCTGCGCCCTAGATCTCTTCCCAGATGGCTTCCTTCAATTCGTCTGTCAGGCCTTGCAGGCGTTGCAGGCGCTTGACGGTATGTTCCTGTACATCACTGACGATCTCCGTCAGGCACTCCTTTGACTCGTGAGGGTCAACGAACCCGGAGGATAGCAGGCACTGGCCCATTTCCATGCTCTTGGTCTGCCACAT
Organism: Cobetia amphilecti; assembly: GCF_020217465.1. GTDB lineage: Bacteria > Pseudomonadota > Gammaproteobacteria > Pseudomonadales > Halomonadaceae > Cobetia > Cobetia amphilecti. The sequence continues at coordinate 2,144,418 of NZ_CP084115.1, read as the reverse complement.
GCGAATAAACTCGATCTCCTGCTCATATGCCTTGAGGCTCAGGCTCCACCATACCTGCTGACAACGCATCAAGGGGGCGAGGGGATGCACGAGGTCATCGGGTCGATTCATCCAGGGCAGTGGGGTGCTGAACAAGGCAGCGAAAGGGTGCATCGGTTGATTGGCGATTGGCATTCCGGACTCCTGTCTCATGGTATCTGATAGCTGATGAGTGCAGACCTTGGGGAAAATACCGGCGGGGCGGCTGGTGTTTGGCGTTATTGTGACCAATAGTGATAGTGGCTGGTGTCTAGTGGCACAGGCTTCGCAACCTGAGCTGAGTTGAGCATAGCTCCCTCTGCTGGAATGCGCGCGAGCATCCTGTGCTGTCTCCAGTCAACTCTATCCCGGCCCCCCCTGTCCTCAGACAACCCTGTGCCCTGATGATGAATTGCGTGAGGTCACCGACCAGGAGGCGATCATGATCAATGAAGTCAAATCCGTACTGGCAGCATTCTTTGGTGTCCAGAAGGAGGCCAATCGCAAGCGTGATTTCGAGCACGGCCATGCGCTGAACTTTCTGGTGGTGGGACTGGTGATGGCCGCACTGCTGGTGGGAGGGATGGCACTGCTGTCCACGGTCGTCGCCGGTTGAAGAGCCGCTCAGGCGACTGAGACGAAACGTCAGGCAAGACACTGCAGAGACTAACCATCCGGCACGAAAAAAGCCCCCGCCCAGGAGACCATCCTGGACGGGGGCTTTTGCTTGGTTCACTCGACTGCGATTGCTTTCTATCCCGCGTCTATCCGCAGGCAGTAACGGTGAGTGATCAAGAGCGGGCGATCAACGACGCGCGAACAGCGGCGTCTTCTGGTCGACACCGGTCTGGTAGCTGACGCTGAACAAGCTCAGGGCATGCAAAGCATCTTCCACGTACTGATCGTCACGCAGGGCGAAAGCACTGATGCCACAACGGCTCATGTAGTGGAGTTGATCCACCAGCACGTCACCGATGGCGCGAATCTCACCTTGGTAGCCGAAGCGCTCACGCATCAGGCGGGCAATGGTGTAACCGCGGCCATCATTGAAGTTCGGGAAGTCGACCCCCAGCAGTGGTGCGTCCGCCAGTGCCTTGCCCAGCTCGGGCGTGAGCTCGGTGTCACTGGCAAGCCAGGGCGCCAGATGATCAGAACCTTCACCGGCGGCGACCAGCGCCTGCCATTCTGCCAGCGGCAGCAGGGCAGGTTGCTGATAGCTCGGTAGATTGCCGTCTTCATCCAGACGCACGACCTGCCAGGCATCTTCGCTCACCAGCTGATTCTGACGGATGACGCCACCCTGGCGCTGATCGGTCAATTCACGTGCTGATGTCATTTGTGCAGTCACCTCAGGCATAGACCCGCTCCTTGAACGGCTTCATGCCGATGCGGTGGTAGGTATCGACGAAGACTTCATCTTCCAGACGCTGCTCGACGTAGACCTGCAGCACCTTGTCGATGACGTTCGGCATGTCTTCGGCATTGAAGGAGGGGCCGAGAATCTTGCCGAGCGTGGCGTTGTCGTCGCTGCGTCCGCCCAGCGAGACCTGGTAGAACTCCTGGCCTTTCTTGTCGACACCCAGGATGCCGATGTTGCCGACGTGGTGATGGCCACAGGCGTTCATGCAGCCCGAGATGTTCAGGTCCAGCGGGCCGAGGTCGTACAGGAAGTCGAGGTCTTCGAAGCGGTCCTGCAGTGCCTGAGCGATGGGAATCGACTTGGCATTGGCCAGCGAGCAGAAATCGCCACCCGGGCAGCAGATCATGTCCGCCAGCGTGCCGACGGTCGGGTTGGCCATGCCGAGTTCTTCCAGCGCCTTCCAGAGTGTCTCGAGCTCATCAACCGGCACGTCTGACAGCACCAGGTTCTGCTCGTGTGTCACGCGCAGTTCACCGAAGCCATATTGCTCCGCGAGGTCAGCCACGGCGTCCATCTGGTCAGCAGTGACGTCACCCGGGGCCAGTTCACGGCGCTTGAGCGACAGGGTGACGGCCTTGTAGCCCGGCACCTTGTGGCCGACGACGTTGTTGGTCACGAAACGCGCGAAGGCGCGGTTCTCGCGGCGCAGGGTCTCGTAGGCCTCGATGGCCTCGGCGCTGACTTCACGGCGCTCAGGCTCGGGGAAGTAGCTGGTCGCCTTGGTGACGGCGGAGTCGGTGAGGGTTTCCGGGCCATCCTTGAGGTGGGCCCATTCTTCCTCGACGCGACGGCGGAATTCCTCGATTCCCAGTGCCTTGACCAGGATCTTGATGCGCGCCTTGTACTTGTTGTCGCGACGGCCCCACTGGTTGTAGACACGCACGATAGCGTCCAGATAGGTCAACAGGTGCTGCCAGTCGAGGTCTTCGCGCACGATGTCGCCGACCATCGGTGTACGGCCGAGGCCGCCACCCGCCAGGATGGTGGCCTTGACGCTGCCATCGTCGGCGCGGTTGAGACGAATGCCGATATCGTGGACCTGGATGGCAGCACGGTCGGCGCTTGCGCCGGTGACGGCAATCTTGAACTTGCGCGGCAGATAGGCAAATTCCGGGTGAAGCGTGGACCACTGACGGATCAGCTCACACCACGGACGCGGGTCGACGGTCTCGTCTTCCGCGATACCGGCGAACTGGTCAGTCGTGGTATTGCGGATGCAGTTGCCGCTGGTCTGGATCGCATGCATCTCGACCTGAGCGAGTTCGGCGAGAATTGCCGGGACATCTTCCAGCTTCGGCCAGTTCAGCTGCAGATTCTGGCGGGTGGTGAAGTGTCCATAGGAACGGTCATAACGACGACTGATGGCCGCCATGGCGCGCAGCTGGACAGCGCTCAACATGCCGTAAGGAATGGCGATACGCAGCATCGGGGCGTGACGCTGGATGTAAAGGCCATTCTGCAGGCGCAGAGGGCGGAATTCTTCATCCCCCAGACGGCCCGCCAGATAGCGATCCATCTGGTCCTTGAACTGAGCTACCCGCTCGTCGACCAGTGTCTGGTCGTAGGTGTCATAGCGATACATGTCAGGGGTGTCCTGCGGTCGGGCATCAGATGATCGTCCACTGATGCGAATCTTGTTGATGCTGAAGCCACCATACCCTCTATTCTTTATTCTTTAAAAGAATAAATCCTCATAGTTTTCGATGATGACGTTATTAAGAAGGGCGCGTCGAGTTTGCCTATCGGCAGCCAAAAAGAAAAGACCAGACGCCGGCTGGCAGGCGTCTGGCCAAGTACACGAGGGCTCACGATAGGCAAGGGCCTGCCACAGGCCGGGCTCGCGCAGAACTGACGACATCAGTCAGACGATATCAGTCCAGGTCATTGCCTGTGCCTGGTGCGCTCCTGACAGGTTTCAGCAGACTGAGGCGCGAATCCGCATGGGCGTGAAAGCGCGTCTCGAAGACTTGCTGCGGCATCGGGCGACCGAAGAGAAAGCCCTGGAAGGCGTGGACGCCCATGGTCTGGAAGATTTCGGCTTGCCCCAGCTCCTCGACCCCCTCGACAACGACCTGCATGCCGTGGGATTGGCCCATCGCGACGATGACCCGCGCCAGCTCCCTGTCCCGGCGACTGGTCTCGACGTTCATGACGAAGGAGTGATCGACCTTCAGGATGCCGAAAGGCAGATCATGCAGATAGGAGAGACATGAGAAGCCTGTTCCGAAATCATCCAGCGAGAGGTTGACGCCCAGCCTGCGTATGGCCTGCAACTGATAACGCAAGCTGTCTTTGCTGTCGAGCATCAGGTTCTCGGTGACCTCGACCACCAGCTGCGAGGGACGAATCGGGTAGCGCTCGAGCAGTGACTCGAGCTGGTGCAGCATGCCTTGATCCCTGAACTGGATGACAGAGGCGTTGACGGACAGATAGCGCTCCTCGATCCCGAGTCGTCGCCATTCACACAGGATGACGGCAGCCTCTTCCAATACCCAGTTGCCGATCTCGACGATCTGTCCGGTCTTTTCTGCTGCCGGAATGAACTCATCGGGTGGTACCAGGCCGAGCTCAGGGTGCTCAAGGCGGATCAGTGCCTCCGCACCGAGCAGTTCCGGCGCCTCCAGATCGGCACTGGCCGCCCGGAAGATGGGTTGTAAATAGAGGCGGAACCAGCCCATGGTCAAGGCTTCGCGAATCATGCGCTCCTTCAGGAACAACGGCTCACCGTCTTCCAGCGCGCTGTCACGGACGCAGGTGCGGTATTGATTGCCCCCTTTATGCTTGATATCGACCACGGTAAGTTCCAGCAGACGCATCAGCCGGCTCGGGCTCTCGTCATCTGCCTGCGCCTGCAGACCCGCCATGCTCAGACTGAGATGGATGGGTTCGCCAGCCTTGAGCAGCGGATGGGAGAAGGCGATTTGAATTCGGTGAACAAGTGGTCGCAAGTCATTGATATCACAGGTCATGACGAATTCATCACCACCAGTACGACCGATCCAGGCGGGGTCACACTCCTTGAGTCGTGCGCCAACCTCTTTCAACAGCAGATCACCGTCCATCGGCCCCAGGTGGTGATTGATGCTGTGGAATCGATCGATATTGACCAGCAGCAAACCAAAGACAGCGTCACGTGCGATCAACTGTTGTACGTGCTGATTGAGTGACAGCCGGTTGGGCAATTGAGTCAAGGGGTCAATCAGCTCATGCTCCAACAGTCGCTGCTGGGTCCTGGTCAGTTCGGTGATGTCCGTCAGCAGCATCATCGTGCCCCGGGATTGGCTGCCATTGGCGGCCGGAATGACCACCTGGACCTGACGGTCTTCCTGATGTCGGCAGTTCAATGTCATTACAAGGTCATTGCAGGCATTGCCCAGCTTCAAGGCAGTACTGATGCGATGGATATGCTTGCTATTCTGACTGCTGATGAGAGTATCGAAGGGCATGCCGACAAGATGTTCACGTGTCCAACCGGTCACCTCCAGCATTTGCTCGCTGGCATCCTGCACTGTGCCCTTGTCGTCGATCACCAGCAGCAATGCGGGGGTATCACGGTAGAAGTGTTGATAGCGCTCTTCGTTGTTACGCAGCGTTTCCATCATGTTGAAGATTCGCTGCCCCAGCTTGTTCAGCTCCACGATGACCTTGTTGATCTCACGCGAGTGAACAGGGGGAATTCGTTGGAAGGTGGCATGCTGGCCCTCCAGCTGCCTCATGCGCCTCACAGCCTTGCTCAAGGGGTTCATCACATAGCGCTTCAACTGCCAGGAAAGCATCAGCAGGATCGACAGGATGATGGTCAGGGCAATCGCGAACAGCACTGCTCCACCCTGGTAACGGGCGGCAAGCAACGGTGCGTTGGTGCTCTCCAGTTCAAGTCTGCCAACGGCCTGCTTGACCAGAGAATTCTGATAGACAAGTGGCTTCGAATGCGTGACGGGGGTTCAAGGCTGTGCCGCTTTTGGCTATCTCCTCGACAAGCTCACCCTCATGATTGAAGTAGCGCACGGCATGGACGCTGGCGTGATGACTGAGAGTCTCGAGGTAGGCATGAACTCTCTCATCATCAAAGTTCCAGATGGCGTCCGGCATCGATAGTGCCACGATATCCATCATTTCCTGATGGTCATCATGCATGTGCTCGACGGCCTCACTGGCATAAAGGTAATAACTCACGGCTCCACTGATGGCACAGATGGCGAATACCAGCGGCGCAAGTATCCGCAGTATTCGCCATCTGAGCGGTGACGCATGCTCGCCATCACCCCCGGGTGCCGTATCCGGGGTCTTGACGGGTGTCGGGCCATCATTGATCACGCTGTTCTCCCTCGGTGGCGATGAAAGTCGCCCTGCTAGCTATCCTTGCGGCCCCTCATTGAGGGGTATTCATGAGCGCGCTGGAATGTGCAATCTTCTTCTAGACGGCAGGAGCCTGAGGGAGCAATCCGGATGCCGCGGCCTGGTGATCAAGCATCTGCGCCAATACCTTCATCGGATCAAACCCATAGTCATCCTGCGATGGCTGCAATCCGAAGGCCGCGAAATCTGCAGCCTCCCAGTCAGGATTTTCCAGAAATGGGCCGTATCGAGCCACATTACCATGCGTGATGGCGCTCATCGGAAAGTTGACGGTTCTGGGGGTCCATTCCTCGATATCGGCATGGTCTCTTGCCATCACCATCGCCCAGGCTCCCGCCATGAAATGACCGCCGTCCGTCAACAGCATGCGCTGATCCTTCACCATGCTGATACCCTCCGGTGACCAGTTGAGTCCTGCCACCAGCACATCCACGCCGGGCGTGAGGCTCGCTGACTCGAGCGCAAGAATGGCCCCCTCGGCCATGGCATCATTCGCCGCCCAGATCAGATCATTCTGACCGCTTGAGCGGCTGACCCACTTAAGATATTGCGCAGTAAGATGTTCAGCATCCCGAGTATTCCAGCGCGCCTCGAGTATGCGGTCTATGTGGACATTCTGGTCCTGGGAAAAGCCGGCAAGCATGCCGGTATTGCGGGCAATCGAGGCAGGTGTTCGGGTATCCCCGATCAAGGCAAGCCCATGCAATTGTTCGGTGGGGGACCCTTCCCGCGCCACCTTGATCAACTGGGCCGCCATGCGTTTGCCCGCGGTATGGTTGTCCGGGATGACGCTGCCGATCCAGGAGGGGTGGAGGGACCCCGGGGTGCCATGAATCAGCGCCTGTTCGCGGCTCAGTCCGTTCAACAGCATCACGACATGGGTGTCGTGGCCATCCGCGATCGTCAACAACTCGGATGCCGCCTGCTCTTCATTGACCAGCAGGAGATAATCAGGAGCGGAAGGGCTCTCCAAAGCCTGAATCGCGAGTTTCCTGAGCAGGATGGGATTCCGCTCGGCTTAGACGACTTCCAGCGAGATGTTCAAGTCCAGGGCGGCCGCTCGCATGGTGTTCGTCACCATGTCCCAGAAGCGCTCGCCACGAAGCCCGGGGTTCACGAAGGTGGCGTTCAGCGTGCGTCCTGGCATCGCCTTCTGTGCAACACGTGCCCTCGACTCGCCTTAAGGATAGGTCGAAGCTTGAGTATTTATTGAGGCTCGAGGCGTGAGATCGGAGGAGGAAGAGCCAGAGGATGCGGCGTTGACCAACCCGCTGAGGGCAAGGCAACCACACAGGACGATCAGCCTTGGCAAGCCAAGTTGTACTCGTCCTGTCTCGTGGGTGGCAGCGGACATGGCGTTCTCCCTATTACATTTGATTACAATTCAATCAGGATACGCGACTGGGCAGGCCTTGAATTGACTGCAACAAAGCTGCCATTTACCAAATTTCAACGATTGAACGATCTATATCATTGACTCTTGATATTTACCATGAGCTACAGGAGCGAGTGGCTACAGCGATGAATGGCGAGTCGCATCATAGAGCATTATCAAAGGCGCAAGGCTTGCCATGCTCTTCGCTGCCAGATAAGTCCGAAGACGAGCGAGTTGAGCAGGCGATAGGCGAGCTGAATTGCCCAGATGGCGACGAGGCCCCCTTCCTGATGAACCCCCCACCACCAGGCCGCGGGCAGAAAGATCAGCCACTGCAGGCTCAAGGTGGCAAGCATCACGGTGCGATGGGCGCCGGCGCCCAGCAGTGCCTGGGCCAGCACGATAGCGGTGCAATCGAGCACGATCATGGCGGCCGTCATCTGCAGAGGTAGCTTGCCCAGCTCGATCAACTGTGGGCGATGCAGGAACAATCCGAGCACGCTCTCGGGCGCGACCCACAGTGGCAAGCCCAGCAGCAATAGACACGGCAGTGCCACGCGCACGGTGTCCCACCCCCAGCGGTGGGCCTCTTCATGTTCGCCGCTGCCCAGAGACTGCCCCACCAGACTCATGGCGGCCAGCCCAAGTCCGACCCCGGGCAGTATCAGTAGCAGGGAGAGATTCACCAGTACATGGCCGACCGCGACACTGGCCGCATCGATCTGACCGAGTATCCAGAACAGCATCGCGTAGCCTGCCGCGAACCATAACTGCTGAAAGGAGTGGGGCACCGCGAGCTTCAACAGCGTCAGGTAATGCGTCATCGGCGGCCAGGCATGCAGAACACCGTGCAGACTGCGCTCGCCCAGCGTCGCCTTGATCCACAGCGCCAATGCGACCAGCAGGGACAGTGTCGTACCGGCCCCGGCGCCATCCGCGCCCATCTGCGGAGCACCGAACAGGCCATGGATCAGAATGATGCTGAGCACGACATTGACCGCCTGGGTGATCAACATGATGCGCAGATAGATCCCGGTGCGCTGCAGGCCATTCCAGAAGCCCCGGAAGCAGAACGCCATGGCGACAGGTATCAGCCCCAGCACACGCCATTGAAAATATGACGAGGCCGTTTCATGCACGCCGGACTGGTCATTGATCAGTGACAGCAGCGGCCCAGCCCAGTGATGGCAGGCGAGGGTGACAGGAATGCCGATCGACAACGCCAACACCAGGCCGGCATTGAGGCCTTCGCCACAACGCTCGGGCGATTCCTCGCCCAGGCGTCGCGAGGTCTGAGCCTGAACGGCGGAAGACAGCCCGAAGATCAGTGCCGTGACCATGAACATGGCGTAGCCACCGATCCCGACACCCGCCAGCGCCGTTTCCCCCAGGCTGCCGACCAGTGCCGCATCAATCAGGTTGAGCAGACTCTGCGACAGCATCGCCCCGATGATGGGCAGCGCCAGTTTCAGTATTCGTGTGTTGCGCGCAAGATTCCCCAGCATCAGACGCTCCCACGCGGGGTGGCGAAAGGATATGAAGCTCGGGAAGAATTGAAAGCCTCGAATGTGCCTGAAAAACGGGAAACCAGTGAACAGAGCATTGATTTATAGAGGAGTGATAGACAAAGCAGTGACAACGGCAGCACGGGCGACTCACGACAGCGGACAAGAGGGGCAACATGATAGCGCGCTCGGCAAACTGAAGACATCGGCTCACAGACAACAGCGCGCCCCACTTCCTGAGAGGTGAGGCGCGCGGGGCGACGTTGGCGGTGTCAGACGGTGGGGGCAGCTGACGGGAGGAGTCAATCGGTGTCTGGATCGTAGCCCAGCACCGGCGACAGCCAGCGTTCCATCTCGCCAAGCTCCATTGCCTTGCGGCTCGCCAGGGACTGCACCTGATCGCGAGTGATCTTGCCGGTGGAGAAGTACTTCGACTCCGGGTGCGCGAAGTACCAGCCTGAGACGGCGGCGGCTGGCCACATGGCAAAGCTCTCGGTCAGCTCCATGCCGGCATGCTTGCCTGGTTCGAGCATGCGGAACAGCGTGGCCTTCTCGGTGTGGTCCGGGCAGGCCGGATAGCCGGGCGCCGGACGAATGCCGCGATATTTCTCGGCGATCAACGCCTCGTTGTCGAGTACTTCCTCGCTGTCGTAGCCCCAGAACTCCTTGCGTACGCGCTCGTGCAGGCGCTCGGCAAAGGCTTCGGCGAGACGGTCCGCCAGCGCCTTGACCATGATGGCGTTGTAATCATCGCCAGCCGCCTCGTACTCCCTGGCCAGTTCATCCGCGCCATGCCCGGTGGTCACGGCGAAGCCACCGATCCAGTCCGGCTTGCCGCTATCACGCGGGGCGATGTAGTCGGCAAGACTGTGACAGACGCCATCACGATTCTTGGTCATCTGCTGACGGATATGATGCAGGCGCTCGACCACCTGTGTGCGTGATTCATCGGCGTAGACTTCCAGGGTGTCGTCGTCGACACAGTTGGCCGGCCAGAAGCCGATCACGCCACGCGCCAACAGCACCTTGTCATCGATCAGCTTGCGCAGCATCACCTTGGCATCGGCAAACAACGAACGCGCCGCTTCCCCGACTGTTTCATCCTGCAGAATTTTCGGGTACTTGCCCGCCAGCTGCCAGCTCATGAAGAAGGGCGTCCAGTCGATGCGCTCGACCAGTTCATTCAAATCGTAGTCATCGAAGACCTTGAGGCCGGTAAAGCTCGGGGCCGGCGGGGTGTAATGCTCCCAGTCCGTCTGGAAGCGACGCTTGCGCGCTTCGCGGTAGTCGAGATCCGCGGCCTTGGGGCGGCGCTTGGCATTGCGCTCGCGCACCACGGCGTACTCGGTGCGAATCTGATCGACATAAGCTGCCTTGAGTTCCGGCGACAGCAAACGCGATGCCACGCCCACCGCGCGTGAGGCATCAGTGACATAGATGACCGGCTGATCGTACTGCGGTTCGATCTTGACTGCGGTATGGGCCTTGGACGTGGTGGCACCACCGATCAGCAGCGGCAACTCGAAGCCACGGCGCTGCATCTCCCTCGCGACACTGACCATCTCGTCCAGCGACGGCGTGATCAGCCCCGAAAGCCCGATGATGTCGGCCTTCTCGTCGATGGCGGTCTGCAGAATCTTCTCCGCCGGCACCATCACGCCCAGGTCGATCACCTCATAGTTGTTGCACTGAAGCACCACACCGACGATGTTCTTGCCGATGTCGTGGACATCGCCCTTGACGGTGGCCATGACGATCCTGCCCTTGGCCTGGGTCTCGCCGCTCTTCTCGGCCTCGATGAAGGGGATCAGGTGGGCGACCGCCTGCTTCATGACGCGCGCCGACTTCACCACCTGGGGCAGGAACATCTTGCCCGCGCCGAACAGGTCGCCGACCACATTCATGCCGTCCATCAACGGCCCTTCGATGACCTCGATGGGCCGGGCTGCCTGCAGGCGCGCTTCTTCGGTATCTTCCTCGATATGGACGGTGATGCCCTTGACCAGCGCGTGCTCGATGCGCTTGTTGACCGACCAGCTGCGCCATTCGAGGTCTTCCTTCTTCTCGCCGCTGCTGCCATCGCCCTTGTACTTGTCGGCGATGTCGAGCAGGCGCTCGGTGCTGTCATCGCGGCGGTTGAGCACTACATCCTCGACGGCGTCGCGCAGCTCCCGGGGCAGGTCATCGTAGAGAGCCAACTGGCCGGCGTTGACGATGCCCATGCTCAGGCCCGCCTGGATGGCGTGATAGAGGAATACCGAGTGGATCGCTTCGCGGACCGGATTGTTGCCACGGAACGAGAAGGACACGTTGGAGACGCCACCGGAAATCATCGCGTGGGGCAAGTTGTCATGAATCCAGCGCGTGGCCTCGATGAAATCGACCCCGTAGTTGTCGTGCTCCTCGATGCCGGTGGCGATGGCGAAGATGTTGGGGTCGAAGATGATGTCTTCGGCCGGGAAGCCGATGTCATCGACCAGCATCCGGTAGGCGCGCTCGCAGATCTCTATCTTGCGCTGATAGGTGTCGGCCTGACCGACATCATCGAACGCCATGACCACTACCGCGGCGCCATGGCGACGACAGATCTGCGCCTGCTGACGGAAGCTTTCTTCGCCTTCCTTGAGCGAGATGGAATTGACCACCGCCTTGCCCTGGATGCACTTGAGCCCCGCCTCGATGATGTCCCACTTCGAGGAATCGACCATGATCGGCACGCGCGAGATGTCCGGCTCCGAGGCGATCAGGTTCAGGAAGCGCACCATGGCCTCCTGTGACTCCAGCATGCCCTCATCCATGTTGACGTCGATGACCTGGGCGCCATTCTCGACCTGTTCGAGGGCCACTTCCAGCGCGGTGGTGTAGTCCTCCTCCTTGATCAGGCGGCGGAAGCGCGCGGAGCCGGTGACGTTGGTGCGCTCACCAACATTGACGAAGAGCGAGTCCGGCTGAATGTTGAAGGGCTCAAGTCCCGACAGGCGGCAGGCCGGCGCGATCTCCGGCACCTTGCGCGGCGGGTACTGGGACACCACGCGCTTGACCGCCTGTATGTGCTGCGGGGTGGAGCCACAGCAGCCACCGATGATGTTGAGCAGGCCCGCGGCGGCGAAGGATCCGATGATCTCGGCCATCTCGTCCGGGGTCTGGTCGTACTCGCCGAATTCGTTGGGCAGGCCGGCGTTGGGGTGCGCGGAAACAAAGGTATCGGCCTTCTCGGACAGCTCACGCAGATAAGGACGTAGCTCCTCGGCGCCCAGTGCGCAGTTGAGGCCAATGCTCAGCGGGCGCGCGTGACGGACCGAGTTCCAGAAGGCTTCAGTAGTCTGGCCGGACAGCGTACGCCCCGAGGCATCGGTGATGGTGCCGGAGATCATCACCGGCAGGCGCGGATGGCCTTCGTCGAACAGCTCCTCGAGGGCGTAGATCGCCGCCTTGGCATTCAGGGTGTCGAAGATTGTCTCGATCAGGATCAGGTCTGCGCCGCCCTCGAAGAGCGCCAATGCGGCTTCGCGGTAGTTGTCGCGCAGGATATCGAAGGTGACATTGCGCTTGGCGGGGTCATTCACGTCCGGCGAGATGGAGCAGGTGCGGCTAGTCGGACCCAGCACCCCGGCGACGAAGCGCGGGATGCCAGTCTCGGCGGCCACGGCATCCGCCGTCTTGCGCGCCAGGCGTGCCGATTCGAGGTTGATCTCGTGGACCAGCGCCTGCATGCCGTAATCGGACTGCGACAGCTGAGTGGCATTGAAGGTGTTGGTCTCGACGATATCGGCGCCGGCCTCGAAGTAGGCGCGGTGGATCGCCTCGACGATGTCCGGTCGGGTCAACGCCAGCAGATCGTTGTTGCCCTTGATGTCGCTGGGCCAGTCGGCGAAGCGCTCACCTCGGAAGTCTTCCTCCTCCAGCCCGTAACTCTGCAACATGGTGCCCATGCCGCCATCGAGGATCAGGATGCGTTCCTGCAGCGCCTGGCTCAGCGCGTCGGACAAGGACAGAGAATAAGGAACAGGGGATTGGGCTTGCGCCATGACGGACTCCAGCGTACGTGACCTGTCGCGTTGTTTCCCGGGCGGGCAACTTTCTCTACCAAGCCAGTGCTTTGCCAAGCCAGCATCTTGCCGAGAAAGTCACACGCCACAGGCGCGAACTCATTGCTATTGAGAGGCGCCGGCGAGGGATTCGCTCAGAAACCCCCGCCTTGGCCAGTTGGAGCTATCGTATCAGACTACAGAAGCGTCACGATGAGCATGATTCATGGGCAACATGAGTCAGTCAGGAGTGTCTAAAAGGGAGTGGTCGCGCGCAGTCACCAAACCCGAGTGATTTGCTCAGGATTGCGAGTGCAGCAGGTTTTCCCTTAACATGGAGCCATTAGTCACCTGACATCAAGAGAGTCTCTGCGCCATGAGTGAGAGCATCCAGATTACCGATAGCGCCCAAGAGTATCTTGCCGAGCTGCTCGAGAAGCAGAACGTCGAAGGTATCGGCGTGCGCATCTTCATCACCCAGCCGGGCACTCCATATGCCGAGACCTGTCTCGCCTATTGCCGTCCGGGCGAGGAAGAGCCGACGGATGAGATCCTGGATCTGCCGAAGCTTAAGGTCTATCTCGACACGCACAGCGTGCCTTTCTTGGAAGAAGCGACTGTCGACTTCAATGCCGATCGCATGGGCGGCCAGCTGACCATCAAGGCACCGAACGCCAAGATGCCCAAGGTCAACGCGGATAGCCCGCTGGAAGATCGCATCAACTATATCCTCTACAGCGAGATCAACCCGGGGCTTGCAGCTCATGGCGGCGAGATCAAACTGGTGCAGCTGACCGAAGAGCAGGTCGCCGTCCTGCAGTTCGGCGGCGGTTGCCAAGGCTGCTCCGCCGTCGATCTGACCCTGAAGGATGGTGTCGAGAAGACGCTGATGGAGCGTATCCCGGAATTGACCGGTGTCCGTGACGTCACCGATCATACCGACACGACCAACGCCTACTACAGCTGAGGGCGGGTCTGGCTTCAGGCATGTGGCCAGGCCAATGCCAGAGTCGATCCAAGCACAGGCCAAGAATGCAATCTCCCATCGATTTTCGGTGGGAGATTTTTTTATGCGTGCGACGTCGGCCTCTCATGGGTTGAGGCGAGCTGGCGCGAGCCTGGGATATCCAGGCCAGGGCGCTCGGCGTATGAAGGGAGGCTCAGTGAAGTAGCTGAGTAAAGTATTAGGGTTATCTGGTATCGTGGCAGTATCTTTTTCATGCTGGCATCAGCTCTACGGCCGTCCGGCATGACGTGTGTTCGTCGAACCTTTCCTTCCATCGTCAAGAGATAGCCTTCATGAGTCTGGCCAACCTGCGTTTTCGCACCATCAACATCATCATCTGTGTGCTTTCTGCCTTGGCGGGTCTGGTGTTGCTGATCGTGTTGGCATTTATTACCCGTAATGTGTCCGACCTGCAGCGTGACTGGCAGGAATATCAGCAGGCGCGCTCTGACAAGCCGCGCCTAGAGGGGCAGCTGACCAAGGCCTTAGGCTATGGCGGTATGGTGCATGATTTCAAGAATCTCGTATTGCGTCAGGACCTTGACTTGCTCGTTGAGATACAAAGTGAGATTGGGGCCGCACGTAGTGCTCTTAACCGCTATCAAAACCTCGGGTTATCACAAGGAGAGGAAATGGCGGTGGCGGGTCTGCGTGCCACCATCAGTCGCTATGAGCAGATGACTCCTAGAATACGCGAGATGATTGAGCAGGGGCGTTCTAGTACCGATATCGACAAGGTGGTAAAGATCGACGATTTCCAGGCTGTCTCAGGGCTAGATACCTTGCGCCGTATCTCCGTCGCTGAGTTACGTGATAATGACAACCCGCTTGAGAACGGCATGGGTAAGGCGAGACTGGTAGCCAACCTGCGACGTGACCTCGGCTATGGCGAGATGATCCACCACTTCAAGAATTACGTACTGCGTAGTGATGCTATCTACGGTCAACAGGCGGCGCAGGACCTCGAGTCGCTGCGAGCGACACTGGCGGCATATCGTGAGATGGGCATGAATACTGCCGAGCAGCGTGCTATTCGCGATATTGCCGATGTCATCCAGTCCTACAGTGACCGCTTGAACAAGGTCAGCCAGTTGCATGACCAGCAGACAGAGCTTTCGCCGCGTGAGATCGATCAGCAAGTCAGGATCAATGAAGCACAAGCGCTTGCAGCACTGGCGGTGCTGGATCATGAAACCCGCATGCGGATCGGGGCGACCTCTGCCTCGGTAGGCAAGACGCTCAATCTGTTGGCCACGGTGGCGCCGGTCGTCAATGGCCTGGCGTTGGCGATGATCGTGGTGCTGATCGGCATCTCGATGTGGCTGTTTGGACGTTATGTCCTGGTGCCGATACGTCGTCTAACGCAGACCATGAATACCTTGGCCAACGATGATGTGAGCGTGGTGATCGATAGTACTCAGCACACCAATGAAGTGGGCCAGATGGCGCGGGCGTTGCAGAAGTTCAAGTACAACATCATCGAGAGCAACAACTACAAGAAGCGTATCACGCAACTGGCGATGCATGATTCTCTGACGGGGCTGCCCAATCGACAGCATTTCTATGAGCGGGTCGAGCATTGGCTCGAAAGCGTCAGTGACGAAGGCGGGCAGCTGGCGTGTCTCATGCTGGACATCGACAAGTTCAAGCCCATCAATGATATCCATGGCCATGCTGCCGGGGATGTGGCGCTCAAGGTGATCGCGGAGCGACTCAATCAGGTGGTGCGCAAGGGCGATTTCGTCGCGCGTCTGGGAGGCGATGAGTTCGTGGTGCTGGTCCACAATGCCGACATCCAGGCGAATCTGGGTCGCCACGGGGAACTCGCCCAGCTGGCCCAGCGCATCATCGACAGTCTGGGCAAGCCATTCCTGTATGAAGAGCACAAGCTGGAAGTGGGCTGCAGCATCGGGATTGCTATCGCCCCTCAACATGGCGCCGACCGTGAACAGCTATCACACAATGCGGACATGGCGCTGTACGCCGCCAAGCATGAGGGACGCAATTGCGCGGTGCAGTTCAGCCGCCATGATGAGCTGGGCCAGATTGTCGCGATCGCGAGCAAGAAGCGTGATGTGCAGAAACAGCAGTGACGGAAGCCCTAGGGTTCAAGCACTAGTGCAGAAGCCGCCTCAGCGGCATTGGCAACGATAGCAAGGCTAGATGCCGCATGAGCAGGCAATCTAACGGCGCCCCTCGGGGTGCCGTTTTGCGTCTGGTGGGGACAAACCACCTGCGGGCGGTGGGCAAGGGCGAGTATTGCCCGGTACTGGTACTGGCCATGGCCCCGGCTTGCGCGCTCACCGACACGGGGCTTGGGATAATTCTACGTTATCCATACGCTTCACGAGAATAATTTATGGTTTGCGACATCCATAACGGTTTGTTATGGTTTATAGCGAATTCGCCAACTGCGAAATATTTTATGAAAACCATGACAATGACTTCCACGATTCAGGGCCTGGCCCACCACACCCACGATGCTGTGATCAACCGCGCCAGCGCGCCGTTGTTCATCCGTCAGCCGACTACCGATGATGGTTGGGGCATCTATGAGCTGGTCAAGGCCTGCCCGCCGCTGGACCTCAATTCAGGGTATTCGTACGTTTTGCTGGCCACGCAGTTCCGTGACAGCTGTGCCATCGCGACAGATGAGGAAGGTGAGGTCGTCGGCTTCGTTTCCGGTTACACCCGCAACGACGCCCCGCAGACCTTCTTCCTTTGGCAGATCGCCGTCGGTGAGAAGGCGCGTGGTACTGGCCTGGCACGTCGTTTGATTGAAGCCGTGATGAAGCGTCCCGAAATGGCGCACGTGCGTCATCTTGAGACCACCATCACGCCGGACAACGAGGCGTCCTGGGCATTGTTCACTCGCCTCGCCGAGCGCTGGCAGGTGCCGCTTCACTCGCGTGAATACTTCTCTTCAGACCAGCTGGGTGGCGTGCACCTAGCCGAAAACCTGGTGCGCATCGGCCCGTTCCTGCCAAGAGACATCTGAGTGCTCGACGCGCTCAAGGCTCTTGTGAAAATCAAGGCCCATGCGCAGCAAGGGCGGGTAGCAAATCGCAAGAAGTCCCGGACGGGACGCCGTCATGATTCTTGTGTCGGTCGTCGAGAAGAATCACGTCCCGTTCGGCAGATGTTCACGACAGGAAGGTTGTGACATCTCCTGCTGACCCCATGTGTTAGCGAGGTGGGGGCAGTGTCATTCGTTGGATCGTCTTTACATTCTGGTATGGCCTTTTAGTACGCGGCCATCCATCACCAGGGAGGTGACAGCATGAATACGCAGATTCTCGAACAGATGGAATCCGAGGTACGCACTTATTCGCGTTCTTTCCCGACCGTTTTCACCAAGGCGCAGAATGCCCACCTGTTCACCGAGGACGGCAAGCGCTACATCGATTTCCTCGCCGGTGCCGGTGTGCTCAACTACGGGCATAATCATCCGGTACTCAAGAAGGCACTGGTCGATTACATCAGCAATGATGGCATCATTCACGGTCTGGATATGTGGACTTCCGCTAAGCGTGATTTCCTCGAAGCGCTGGAGGAAGTGATCCTCAAGCCGCGTGGTCTGGACTACAAGGTCCACTTCCCGGGGCCGACCGGCACCAACGCGGTCGAAGCTGCCATTCGTCTGGCGCGCAAGGTTTCCGGCCGCCACAACATCGTGTCGTTCACCAACGGCTTCCATGGTGTGACCATGGGTGCGCTGGCCACCACCGGTAACGCCAAATTCCGCGATGCGGCAGGCCTGCCGGCGCAGGGTGCGCAATTCGTGCCTTACGATGGCTACATGGGTGAGGGCATCGACACCGTTGCCTATCTCGACAAGCTGCTCAAAGATTCCTCCAGCGGTCTGGATCGCCCGGCAGCAGTGCTGGTCGAGACCGTACAGGGTGAGGGCGGTATCAACCCGGCCTCCATCGAATGGCTCCAGCGTCTGGATGCGTTGTGCAAGGAGCACAAGATCCTGCTGATCGTGGATGATATCCAGGCGGGTTGTGGTCGTACCGGCAAGTTCTTCAGCTTCGAGCACGCCAACATCGTGCCGGATATCGTCTGCAACTCGAAGTCGCTGTCTGCCTCCGGTGTGCCGTTCGCGATGGTGATGATGCGTCCCGAGCTGGACCAGTGGAAGCCGAGCCAGTACAACGGCACCTTCCGTGGCCACGCCCTGGCCTTCGTTACCGGCGCCGCCGCGCTGCGCCACTTCTGGAGCGATGACAAGTTCGAGCGCGACATCCAGCGTAAGGGCCGTATCGTCGAAGACCGCTTCCAGAAGATTGCCGCCAAGGCTCGCGAGAACGGCTTCGAAGCGCACGAGAAGGGCCGTGGCCTGATGCGCGGTATCGATGTCCGTGACGGTGAGCTGGCCGATGCCATCACCTCACGCTGCTTCGAGCAGGGCTTGATCATCGAGACCAGTGGTCATTCCGGTCAGGTCGTCAAGTGCCTGTGCCCGCTGACCATCCGCGACGAAGATCTGCTGGAGGCCCTCGATATCATCGAGGAAAACGCTGCCGCGGTGCTGTCCAAGTAACGTTGTCTTCCCGCGGGGCGCCCGATCATCGGTGCCCCGCGGGTCGTTGGTGAGCCCCTGGCTTGCCATCCCCACCGATTGCCCATCCAGGTCATCCCTTCGTTACGGTAATCGCCATCTGTCAGCTGTCGATGTCAGGCAGCCTAGTGAGGAAAACACATGATCGTTCGCAATCTCGAAGAAGCTCGCAGCACCGATCGTCTGGTCAAGGCCGAGAATGGCAACTGGGATAGCACGCGCCTGCTGCTCGATGAAGATGGTGGCAAGTGTTCGTTCCACATCACCCGAATCTTTGAAGGCACCGAGACCCACATCCATTACAAGCATCACTATGAAGTGGTGTATTGCATGGAAGGTGAGGGTGAGGTCGAAACCTTGGCCGATGGCAAGATCTGGCCGATCAAGCCGGGCGACATCTATATCCTCAACGAGCATGACGATCACCTGCTGCGTGCCACCAAGACCATGCACTTGGCCTGTGTGTTCACCCCAGGCCTGACCGGCAAGGAAGTCCATCGTGAAGATGGCTCCTATGCACCTGCCGAAGCCTGAGACCCTGTCGCGTCTTGAGTGAGGCGCGAAGCGCCTGACCTCAAAGGGACAAGCGCCATCCAGAAAGCCCCGTAGCCTTGCTGCGGGGCTTTCTGCGTCGTGGTGAAGAGAAATTGCATCATGAAGTTGCCTAATGGCAGGGCGTGCAGGGCTTTACACGCTCAATTATCGTTAGTGGCGCGTAATTTGCCGACTCTGCCAGTCAACAGTCGAGACGAGTATGCTCAAGTACTAAAATGCGGTTATATCTCCTGGAAATTCCAACGAGGAAGTAGGCCATGGCAGATTCCACTCCAAAGACGACCCTCGCGCCAGGTGGGCGCCCCGGCTTCAGGCCGGCGGCGCCTCATCCGCGTGAAGAAGAGCGTCTCAATAGCCTGCATTCTTTACATGTATTGGATAGTGATCATGAAAAGCGTTATGACGATCTGACGCGCCTGGTCGCCGATATCTTTGATGTGCCCATCTGCCTCGTGTCGCTGGTGGACGAAGACCGCCAGTGGTTCAAGGCCCATTGTGGGCTGGATGCACGGCAGACGGACAGGGATCTCGCTTTCTGTGCCCACGCGCTGCATGAAGAGCGCTTTCTGGTCATCAATGATGCGCGTCAGGATGAGCGCTTCTTTGATAACGCCCTGGTGACAGGGCCACCGCATGTCTGCTTCTATGCGGGTGCCGTGCTGCGTGATAGTAGCGGATTGCCGCTGGGCACCTTGTGTCTGATCGACCACAAGCCCCGTCAGCTGGCTACGGCCCAGCTGGAGCGGCTGGAGCGTTGTGCACTGTTGGTCGAGAATGAGCTAATCCAGCGTGATGCGCTGCTGGCAGAACGCGCACGCGCCACCCTGCAAGCCAATATCGACCCCATTACCGGCTACAGCCTGCGTAGGCGCTTTCTTCAGAAAATGGCTGCTTGGCTAGAAGAATATGCAAGTCAAGGGCCGATACAAGTCATCCTGATTAAGCTGCAAAATGCTGAAAGACTGCGCAGGCAGCAGGGTGTCGATTTCTACGAAGGCGTACTGCAATCATTGTCCCACCAGCTCAATGAAAACTTCGATGATGAGAGCCTACTCAAGGGGCGCATCAGCGAAGATACCCTGATGATTTTGTTACCTCGTAACCAGGCCTTACACGGCATGCGCTGGCATCGTTTCGTGGAACAACCTTGGCTATTGCATCTCTCCGCCAACACCCGACCTGATTTACTGATCGGAGCAGGCACCTTCATCAGCGATGACATGTCAGGGGCGGAACTGGTCGAGGTGGTGGAAGAGGAGCTTGTCTGTGCCAGTGAATGGGCGCCGAAAGAGAAGGGCGTGCAGTTCGCGGATCTGACAGACAATCTGAATCTGCGTTTCGAGATGAACAACCGCTTTGCCCAAGCACTTCGTGACAATGAACTACGTATCCACCTGCAGCCAATCGTCACTGCTGGCCGTCAAAGCCTCAGTGGTCAGGAAGTGCTACTGCGCTGGCAGGACAAGGATCGCTGGATCACACCCCATCAGATGCTGCGCATCGCCAGACACGCGGGGCTGGATGAGGAGCTTGATATCTGGGTCTTGCGCAGAAGTTGCGCTTTGCTGAGCCATTGGGTTTCGACTAGGGAGGAGGGGGCTACCGTGTTGCCGCTGTCGTTGAACGTAACGGCGTCGCGTCTCGTTGAAGCCGAGTATATGGATGTTCTGCGGCGCGTTCTTCGCCTCTACAGACTCAGGGGAGATTGCCTTCGCCTTGATATCAGCGGTGTCGAGAGTTTTGTCGCGACGCCTGAGCCATTGGTCTCGGCGATGAAATCGCTGGCCAATGACGGCATCAGCTTCTGTGTCGACCGTTTCGGCCCTGAGCATGACAGCCTGCGTCTGTTAAGCATGCTGCCCATCGCTAGCGTGAAACTGCATCCTCGCTGGATCAGTCTGTTGCAGACCGATACGCGTCAGGGGCGGCTATTGAAAGCCTGGACGGCGGCATTGCATGCCCTGGATATATCCGCCATCGCAGTTGGCATCGAACACTCACGCCATCGCCAGACAATGGTTGATCTGGGCTTTGATCAATTGCAGGGACACGCTTTCGGAGAGCCGATGGCGCCAGATGAAGATTACGGTAAATGGAAGGCTAGGGTGGAAAGCTCTCTTGAGCCGCAATCTGACAAATCCGCCGACACATGATGGCTAGGCTATCAGATGCTGGCGCTTATCAAGGATTGGAGCCATTAAGGGCTCACGTTATTGCCGCGCAAGAGCTGTCATTTCGGCTCAGACGCTGGTGAGTCACAGGGACAACGCTGAAATGCCAGGGTAATATTAGCGGCTTCGAGGCCCAGTTTGCGCATCGAAGTCCGGTTCAGGATGCGGCCGTCCGGTTGCAGATACATCCAGTCATCCATGCTGAACTCCCAAGTACTGTCGTCGATCGGTACTTGAAGCACGTAGTTCATGCGCAGGGCATTACCGCGGGTCGTCGCTGTCGCTTCGCCCGTAACATCCGCCGCTCGACCGATCCATTGGCGATCACCCGCAGGGGTAAAGGTCCAGCGGCGGTGTTGTGTCTCGCCATCGGCATAGACGAAGTCTTCCTCAAGAATCAGCTGGTTGCCTTGCATGCTGCCGATGACATCGACCACAAACCGCCGCGTCACCTCACCACGGTAATCCTGCACCATGCCCCAGCCACGCGTGTGGCCCAGGAAGTAGTCATCGATGCGAAATTCAGGGCCGCTGCCCGCGTAATCCTCTATCTGAGGCCCGCTACAGGCTGACAATCCCGCTGCCATGATCAACACTGCTGCGCGGCCGCTGATGCGCCGAAGGCGTCGAATGCCGTTGTGCATGAATCCAGCGCTAGCTGACAGACAGGACGGGAAGGAGGGCATCGCTGACTCCGATTCGCGCCGACGCGTGAGTCATCACGGCGCGCGGCAAGGTTGAGTGACTAGATGAGCGGTGTGGGTCACATGTGGCTCGAATTATTCTACAGCACTTGTGCGTTAATTCTATCAAGGATAAGTTTTTTCGCGCTCTTGAGCTAACGGGCTGTTTGCACACGGACTCTGGCAAAATGGCTCGGAGTGCCTGGTGCGAGCTCAAGTGGATCGTGATCCTTGCCGTCGCTGATGCAAGCGACAGGTTCAACTCGCTGGACTTGGCCCGACGACTCGACCTGATAGGCCTGACCTGATGGACCAAAGCAACTGACCATACGGGCGCCCAGGATCACTAATGAACCCGTGTATATTGTAGTTCGCATAATATATATTATGTTAAATACGATGTTTCGTGAGCGTGCTCAAGCTGTGTACGTCGGTGCCTTGTTCATCCGGGCTGTGTACGGCAATGCTTGAGCGTCGATCGCCTGGTACCAGGCTTCCTCCGTGCGAATAGCAGCTTCTGCATGCCTGCTTCTGAATCTTAGGTTCTGCCTATGGATGAAACCAGCCGATGGAGTCAGCCGGTGTTCCCGCCTATCTTTTGCTGAGTAGCTTGCATTTGATCAGTTTGGCGACAGTCTGACTTGCTATGTCGGCGTGTTCTCATCCTAGAGCGTGGCGCTGTCATGCGGTGATTCCGTGCTGACTCTACGGTGACACCCTGAACAATGCGCAAACAGTGAGGTCTGGCTGTGCAAGTTGCCGCGAAGGCTAGTCCTGTCTGCAGATTGGATTCCATTAAGGTTTTCGTCACCTGAAGGCGACGCAAGCCAAGCTGGCGTTATATTTCCGGCCGGCTGACAGCGGCCCTGACCCACGAATGGTGGGCCCTTGTGTGGTCTGTCCTCGACTGGCGACAGAAAGTGATCGCTACGTTGGTGAATCGCAGGAAATGGCTCGGCGTCAGGTGCTGAAACATGGACAGTCACCATTCGGGCTACGTATGATCGCTCCCAGTAACGCTTCGGTGCTAGAACGCCCAAGCTATACAAGGGAATACCCAGGCATCGTCGGGTCAGTGTGCTGACTGACGATGGACAAGAATTATGTCTGCCGTTCACACAGGTTGTAGAGCGGTAGCAAGGCTGAACAGGAACCTTCTCCCCTATGCTGATCCGCAAGCTGCTATTGCCTGTTACCTTGACCAGTGTCGTTGTCATGGCCGGCTGCGTCCCGGCACAACCGCAGCCGCAGAAACCGGTATTGACGCCAGATGCCTTTTCACAGCGTATCGATGCCCTGCAGGAACAGCTGGCAGGACAATGCAACGTCCAACAGCAGCAACTTGCCGACCAGCAGGCACTGAGCCGCTCTCTGCGTCGTGATGTGCGAGAAGTCGGCAGTCAGCTGCGCCAGATCCATGCCGAGATGGAACAGCCCCCACAGCCGCAGGCCGTGGAAGCCTGCAAGGCCGTGACCGACAACCCCATCCTCGACAAGACCTTGCTTGGGCGTGTCGAGTGGGTCGGCTTCCCCACCATCAGCAGCTATTTCAAGGCGCGTATCGACACCGGGGCCAACACCTCGTCGCTGTCGGCGCGTGATATCACCGAATTCGAGCGCGACGGCGCCAAATGGGTCAAGTTCAAGCTCGCACTGCGGGATGACGGCAAGTATTTCGTGTCAGGTGATCGGGACAAGTGGGTCGAGGCCCAGGTCAGCCGCACGGTGACCATCATCCAGGCCTCCGGTCGCGAAGAGCGTCCCGTCGTCAGCCTGCTTATGACACTGGGTGACATCAAGCAGAAGGTCGAGTTCACCCTCAATGATCGTCGTGATCTCACCTATCCGGTATTGCTGGGCCGTCGCTTCATGATGGACATCGCCGCGGTGGACGTCAGCCGTACCTTCATCAATGCACGTCCGGAATACCCGGGCAGTGCACCCAGTAACGAAGCGGCCAAGGACGAGGACCCGAACGAAGGCAACCGCGACTGAGTGGCAAGCGCCCTCTTGTCTCCTCTGCCCGGCTTCGTTGCCTGACATGGCTCGGTGCGCCACCGAGCCATCATGACTGCTCCAGACATTTCAAGGACTCCCATGTCGCGTTTTGCTTTCTATCTTCTGGTCGGCCTGTTGATGCTGATCGGTGTAGGCCTGACCGCCTATCGCCATATTTCGTTCGATGTGCCCTGGGTGCCCGGTGCACAGCAGAAAGTGTGGGATATCGAAGCCCAGGTGGCCTTCACGGCCACTGGCGGCCCGGTCAAGGCGTCGCTGGCGCTGCCGGAAAATCAGAAGGGCTACAGCGTCCTGACCGAGAACACGGCGTCCTCGGGCTTCGGGCTGTCCTATCTGGATGACCTGCCGGGCCGTCGTGCCGAATGGTCGATCCGTGAAGCGGCAGGCTCGCAGCTGCTGTATTACACCGTGACCATGCTGGAGTCCGATAATGCGACGCCTGCGGCCATCAAGCGTCTGCCTGCCCCCCAGGAAGTCTCCTGGGAGCGTCCTTATGATACCGCCGCAGCCCAGGTCATCGATCAGGCCCGGGAGCGCAGTGCCGATTCCTTCACCTTCGCTCGCGAGTTGATCAAGCAGTTCGACAATCAGCGTCAGGGCGAGAATGCGCGCCTGCTGCTGACCCAGTTCGAGCGTCCCGAGCTCATGCTGCGCCTGCTCAATGAGGCCGGTGTCAGTGCGCGTCTGGTCAGCGGCCTGAGCCTGGAAGACGGTCGTCGTCGCCAGACGGTCTCGTCCTGGTTGCAGGTCTTCGCCGAAACGCCGCAAGGCAACGAGGCGGTGGAGGTCGATGCCGCTGCTGAGGACATCAACACCGACTGGGTGCTGATCAACCCGGAAACCGGCAAGCAAGGTGAGCCGGACAACCTGCTGCTGTGGGAAGGTCGTGGCGCGCCGATGCTGGAAGTCGAAGGTGGCGTGAATTCCCGTGTCAGCTTCTCGATGATCCGTCACAACGAGCCGGCGGCCGTCGCGGTGCGCAACAAGCTGGCCAATGACGAGCTGCTCAACTTCTCGATCCACTCCTTGCCACTGGAAGAACAGGCGCTGTTCAAGACCATCCTGCTGATCCCGATCGGCGCGCTGGTCGTGGTGCTGCTGCGTGTACTGGTCGGCCTCAAGACCTCTGGTACCTTCATGCCGGTATTGATCGCCCTCGCCTTCATCCAGACAAGCCTGGTGACCGGCTTGATCGGCTTCCTGCTGATCGTCGCGACGGGCCTGGTGATCCGCAGCTACCTGTCGCGGCTCAATCTGCTGCTGGTGGCGAGGGTCTCGGTGGTGATCATCACGGTAATCGCGATCATCTCCATCTTCTCGGTGCTCGCCTATCGCTTCGGCCTGAACGCCGGCCTGACCATCACCTTCTTCCCGATGATCATCCTGTCGTGGACCGTCGAGCGCATGTCGATCCTGTGGGAAGAGGAAGGCCCCAAGGAAGTGCTCAAGCAAGGTGGTGGCAGCCTTCTGACCGCCGTACTGGCCTATCTGGCGATGAACAATCCGTGGGTGCGTCACCTGACCTTCAACTTCCTCGGTCTGCAACTGGTGCTGATGGCCTTCATCCTGCTGCTCGGCAACTACACCGGCTATCGTCTGCTGGAATTGCGCCGCTTCAAGCCGCTGACGGAGGATTGAGATGCTCTCGTCATGGCTGAATCGCTGGTCGCGCAACTGGACCACGCCGGGCGCCTTGCGCGCCCGGGGGGTTGTCGGCATGAATCGCCGCAACATCGGGTATATCTCGAAATACAACGACCGCCGCCTCTATCCGCTGGTCGATGACAAGCTGCAGACCAAGTTGCTGTGTCAGAAGTACGGCCTGGCCTCGCCGGAGATGATCGGCAAGGTCGCCAGCCAGTTCGAGGTCGAGCGCGTCGTCGACATGGTGCGCGATCACGCAGGTTTCGTGATCAAGCCGGCCAAGGGCTCAGGCGGCAAGGGGATCCTCGTTATCGAGCACCATGATGGCGAAGAGTATGTGAAGCCCAGCGGCGCGCGCATAACGCGTGCCGACATGGAGCGTCACGTCTCCAATATCCTGTCAGGGCTCTATTCGCTGGGTGGCTCACCGGATGTGGCACTGGTCGAAGGCTTGATTTCCTTTGATCAGGCCTTCGCCGAGTTCACCTATGAGGGTGTGCCGGACATTCGTGTCATCGTCTTCAAGGGCTATCCCGTGATGGCGATGATGCGCCTGTCGACGGCAGCCTCGGATGGCAAGGCCAATCTTCACCAGGGCGCGGTCGGTGTCGGGCTGGATATCGGCAGTGGCTGGGCGGTACGCGGTGTGCAGTACGATCGCCCGCAGTTCGCGCACCCCGATACCGGGCACGATATCTTCTCGCTCAAGGTACCGCAGTGGGACACCCTGCTCGAGCTGGCTGCCGGCTGTTACGAGATGACGGGACTTGGATATCTGGGCACCGACATGGTGCTGGATCGTCGCCATGGCCCGATGCTTCTGGAGCTCAACGCCCGTCCGGGGCTGGCCATCCAGATGGCCAATGGCGAGGGCCTGCGCAAGCGGCTCGAGCTGATCGAGCGTCAGCCCGACGGTGTGCCGGTCGCCGAGCGTGTCGCCTTTGCGCGCAAGCATTTCTCGCGTAGCAAGGAAGATGTCGCCAATGTCGGCATGGCGCCCATCGCCGATTGATCCCGGTTCCACCAGGTTGCCGATCGACTCGTCTGCTGGCCGATGGTGTGGCTGATCGAGCGTTCCAGCGTCTGGAAAGACAGAAACACCCCGCCAAGGCGGGGTGTTTCTGTTTGCTGGCTCACCGAGCCTCAGCTTAGCCGGGGTCCACGCTCAACATCAGGCGGCTACCATTGGGCACCACAGGCGAGCGATGGATCAGCCCTCGCCCTTCGTTGCCCGGCCAGCACTCTCCCTTGAGCAACGCCAGGCTGCCCGGGCGCAGCTCATGTATCTCGCCGGGGGCTAGGCAGATGTCCTGATGTCCTGGTTGGCCATGGCCCAGTGCCATTCTGTCGGCGGCATGTTCCGGCAGCCACTGGGTGCCCGGGCCATCGTAGGTCGTCACCAATCTGACGGGGATGCGGTCGACATGAAAGCGCGGGCACATGGCGCTCTGGGTCATCTCCAGTCGCATGCCGATATCCTTGACCTGGAAGAGCTCGCCCATGGCCTCACCCAGCACACGGATATCCTCTATCAGTGCAGCCCCGGCATCCGGTGCGGGAAGGTAGCGCTCCAGCGCCTCACGCAGCTCACTGATAGGGCCGCGCCAGCGCATGCGCAGCGGGTAGGCACCCGAGGACTGGGCCTTCACCGCCATTTTCAATGCCGCATCGATGCGGCGCTGCATCACGGCCAGGCTGATATGGGGTTCGAAGATCGCCCCCAGGTCACGTGCCTCGTGCCCGATATGCCAATGAGCCACAGGCCTTTGCGCCGACGCGAGAGTAGAAGGTGACGAACTGGCCGCCGGGGGTGGCACGGGCCGTGTGTGAAGGGGCGGGTGCAGCGCCTCGAACTGGGCCATGTAATACTCCTGTCAGGGATGGTCGGTGGTCTATCATCGCGACCAGAAAGTCATTATTGTTATGTTATATCATATTATTTTGTTGTCCACGACTTCATGTCGGCTCCCGCGCCGTGCGTTGCCTTTGAGTGACTCACGCAGCCTCGATGCCTTTGCCGGTGGCCCGTCGTGGTCCAATTGCCCTAGAATAAGCATCTGGTCATTCAGGCTGCGCGCTGACGCCCTTGCCCTCATCGCGCTCGACGCCTTTTGACATCCGGGATTCACGACACTCAGGATTCTTCATGCCAGAGCCACTTTCGCTGATCGACCAGGCCGAGCGTCAATGCCTGGCGCGCGGTGTGCGATTTACGCCGATCCGGCGACGTGTACTGGAAATGATCGCGACCAGTCATGGCGCACTCAAGGCGTATGACCTGCTGGATCAGCTCGCCAAGGAACATGGCGCTGCCCGCCCTCCCACGATCTATCGTGCGCTGGACTTCCTGCTCGAACAGGGCCTCGTTCATCGCATCGAATCACTCAATGCCTACCTTGCCTGCCACTGCCCGGAACATCAGCACGGATTTCAGCTGTTGATCTGCCGCGGCTGCGGTCGTGTCGAGGAAATGCATGATGACGATCTCGGCACTCGGCTAGTCGCCAGCGCCGATCGCCATGGTTTCTCGATCGAACGCCAGACCATCGAGCTCGAGGGGCGTTGCCAGGATTGCACCTCTCAAGCAGCTGCCATGGCAGAAAACGCTCAGTGAACGGCGCTTGCGAGCGCTTTTGATACGATATAACATTTGCTTCCCACGGAGGACGTCACATGCTGGACATCCGCATCTCACAGGCGCAAGTCGTCAACGAAGGCACCATTTCCACTCTGGATGTGGGCATCAAGGACGGGCGTATACACGCCATCGGCAGCGACCTGTCTCACCTCGATGCACGTGAAGTGATTGATGCCGCTGGCCGCCACCTGCTGCCGGGCATGATCGATGATCAGGTGCACTTCCGTGAGCCGGGCCTGACCGCCAAGGGCAACATCGCCACCGAGTCAGCTGCTGCCGTGGCCGGGGGGATCACCACTTTCTTCGATATGCCCAACGTCAAGCCGGCGACCCTGGACAGCGATGCACTGGAAGCCAAGTTTGCCGTGGCGGCCGGCCGTGCCCATGCCAACCACGCCTTCTATCTGGGTGCCAGCAACGACAACCTGGAAGCGATCAAGACGCTGGATCCGAACCAGACCTGCGGCATCAAGATCTTCATGGGCGCCTCTACCGGCAACATGCTGGTCGATGATCCGGAGATTCTCGAAGGCATCTTCAAGCATGCACCGACGCCCATCGTCACGCATTGCGAAGATACGCCGATGATTCTCGAGAACGAGGCTCGCTGGCGTGAGCGTTTCGGGGAAGACGTGCCCTTCTCCGAACACGGTCTGATCCGCTCGCGCGAAGCCTGCATCAAGAGCTCGCGTCTGGCGATCGACCTGGCGACTCGCAACGGTACCCAGCTGCATGTCCTGCACCTGACCACCGCCGAGGAAATGGCGCTGTTCAAGGCCGGCCCGATGAAGGGCAAGCAGATCACCGCCGAAGTCTGCGCGCACCACCTGTGGTTCAGCGACGCCGATTACGACATCCGTGGCAGCCTGATCAAGTGCAACCCGGCAGTGAAGACCGCCGAAGACCGCGCCGCCCTGCGCGCTGCCGTGATGGATGGCCGTATCGACATCATCGCCACCGATCACGCACCGCATACCTGGGAAGAGAAGCAGAACCCGTACTTCAAGGCGCCTTCCGGCCTGCCGCTGGTGCAGCATGCCCTGCTGTCACTGCTCGATCAGGTACAGGACGGCATCTATGACTTGGCGACCCTGGTGCAGAAGACCAGCCACAACGTGGCGGATCGCTTCTCCATCGTCGATCGCGGCTACATCCGTGAAGGGGCCTTCGCTGACCTCGTGCTGGTCGACCTCAATGGCGAGACCAGCGTCACGCGTGACAATGTGCTCTACAAGTGTGGCTGGAGCCCCTTCGATGGCGTGACCTTCAAGGCACGTATCGATGCGACCTTCGTCAACGGTGTGAAAGCCTATGACGGCAAGACCGTCAATTCGGTGGCCAACGGCCAGCGACTCTCGTTCAACCGCGGCTGATGGCGGTCCTGGCGTGCCGGTTCTCGGCACGCCCTGCCTGCATCATGCCGTGATCACTAGCAAAGGAAGTGGTGTCATGAGTATGCATGCGGGCTCTCCCCTGGCGTCTCGCCAAGTGTTGTGTGAAAAGCTGCTGTCCCGGGTCCAGCGCACGCTGGGTCCGCGGGCCGCGCGTGCCCTGCCGCTGAGTGTGCTGGGCGCGCTTGCCGCGTTCGCGACGCCTGCCGCCCACGCCCAGGACAGCGCCCCTCTGCATGTGGCCGTCAGCGTGCCGCCCATTGCGTGGATGGTCGATCAGCTGGCCGGTGAGCATGTCGAGATCACCACGCTGGCCAAGCCGGGCGACAACCCGCACGCCTATGACCCGACCCCGCGCCAGGTGGCCGAGCTGTCGACAGTCCCGCTCTATCTCGCCATCGGTGTGCCATTCGAGCAGGTGTGGTTGCCGCGCCTGGAGAAGAACAACGCCGAGATGCAGGTCGTGCACCTGGAAGAGGGTCTCAACACACGCCACTTCGGTAGTGGCGAGGCGCATGACCACAGTCATGATGAAGCGCATGAGCATGAGCATGAGCATGAGCATGACGCGCATCACGATGATGAGCACGATGATCATGCTGATAACGGTGGCCACGGCGAGCATCACGACGTTCACGAAGGTCATGAAGAACATCATGACGAGCATGAAGGTCACGCCGAGCACCACGATGAGCACGCTGATCATCAGGAGCATGGTGCCCAGCATGACGAGGATGAGGACCTCGGCGAAGCCGACCCCCACCTCTGGCTGGACCCGCAGCGCATGCAGACCGTCGTCGAGCGTGCCGCCGAGGTGCTCGAGGCACGCCTGCCACAGCATGCCAGCGAGATCGATGCCAATGAGCAGCGTCTGCTCAAGACTCTGAGCGAGCTGGATGCGCAGATCGCTCAGACGCTGGCCCCCTACAAGGGCCGCAACTTCCTGATCTTCCATCCCAGCTTCGGCTACTTCGCGGACCGCTACTCGCTCGAGCAGCATGCCATTGAAGTCAGTGGTCGTGAGCCCACGCCGCGCGAGATGGCCACGCTGATCACGCGTGCCAAGGATGAGAACATCGGCACCATCTTCGTCTCGGGGCAGTTCTCCCAGACGGCGGCCAAGCGGATCGCCAGCTCGCTGGAGGCCGAAGTGGCCGTGCTGGACCCGCTGGCAGAGGACTATCTCGACAACCTGAAGCACGCCACCGAAGCGCTGAAAGCGGGTTTCGAGTTGACTGACAGCCAGTAATTGCCGGCCGGGTATTGCGCATATCGTCTGATCTTGCACAATGCCCTGCCCCATCGAAAAGTCAGACGGGCGCTCATGCGCCCGTCTGCGTTGCAACGAGGTACCTTACGTCATGGTCAGCCCCATCTCCGTCGCGCGCCCGCGCACGGACAGCCATCCGGAGGCGTCAGCCACCGGGCGCAGTGTCGGACCGGTCTTTCGCCCGGTGCCGGCAGATGCACCGGATGCCATTGATATTCGCGGCGTGACCTTCCGGTATGGCGAGCAGGTCATTCTCGACGATGTCGACTTTCAGGTCGGCGCGCGCGAGATAGTGGGACTGATCGGGCCCAACGGTGGCGGCAAGAGCACGCTGCTCAAGCTGATACTCGGTCTTCACAAGCCGGCGGCTGGCTGTGTCCGGGTGCTGGGGCGCACGCCCAAGGCCGCCGCGCGCCATATCGGCTATGTGCCGCAGTTTGCCAACTTCGTGAAGCGCTTCCCCATCCGCGTGGAAGATGTCGTGCTGATGGGGCGCCAGGGGCGTCGTCGTCAGTGGGGTCCCTGGCCACGCGCGGACCGTGAGGCGATCGGTGCGGTGCTGGAAGAAGTCGGTATCAGTCATCTGCGCCGTCGGCATATCGATGCCCTCTCCGGCGGTCAGCTGCAGCGTGTGCTGATCGCCCGCGCCCTGGCGGCCGAGCCTCAGCTATTGCTGCTGGATGAGCCCACCGCGAGTGTCGACAGCGATGGCGAGCGCTCCCTGTTCGAGCTGTTCAATCGTCTGGCCAATCGCATGAGCGTGGTGGTGATCAGTCACGATCTCGGTTTCATCAGCGATTACGTCGATCGGGTCGCCTGCCTCAACCGCAAGATGATCGTCCATGACACCGAGACGCTCACCGCTGAATCGATCGAGCGACTCTATGGTGAAAACGTCCAGATGATCCATCACCATCACTGATGTCGCGGCCGGTGACTGTCCGTCTGGCCTGTTTCACTTCCTTCACGTCGCCCGCTCTGCGCTCTAGGCTTACATTACATGAATTTCATCACCGCCCTGGGCAGCCAGGATTTTCTCCAGAACGCCCTCTTCGCCGGCCTGCTGGCCAGTCTTGCGGCCGGTCTGGTCGGCCCCTATGTCGTGGTACGCCGCATCGGCTATCTGGCCGGGGGTATCGCCCATACCGTGCTTGCCGGCATGGGGATCGCCTACTTCATGGGCGCAAGCCCGCTGGTCGGCGCCTTCATCAGCGCCATTCTCGCCGCCCTGCTGATCGGTTACATCAGTCTCAAGGGCTTTGATCAGGAAGACACCGTCATCGGTGCGCTGTGGGCCATCGGCATGGCCACCGGCATCCTGTTCATCAGTCAGACCCCGGGTTACAAGGTCGACCTGATGAGCTACCTGTTCGGCAACCTGCTGCTGGTGCCCGCGGATGCCATCGGCACCCTGGCCTGGATGGTGGGAGGTCTGGCGCTGGTGTTGCTGCTGGTGCATCGCCCGCTGACCGCGGTGATCTTCGATGAAGAGTTCGCGCGTCTGCGGGGCGTGCCGGTCAAGACGCTCTACCTGCTGCTGCTAGTGATGGTGGCGATCACCGTCGTGCTGCTGTTGCAGGCGGTGGGCTTGATCATGGTGCTGGCCTTGCTGTCCTTGCCTGCCGCGCTTGCTGGCCATCATGCCCGCTCACTGGGCATGATGATCGTGATCGCGAGTCTGGCGGCCATGGCCTTCACCACCGGTGGGCTGGCGCTCTCATGGCAGTTCGACCTGCCCGCCGGCGCGACGATCGTGCTGGTGGCCGGTGTCGCCTACCTGCTGTCGCTCATCTGGCGCAGCGCCCGTGGCGGGCTGCGTCGCTGATTCGCGGCTTGTGATACTGATACTGCGTGAGCCCCTGCCAGCGTGACATGACGCTTGAGGGGCTTCGATATGGACTCTGCAAGGAAACACCCTCGATGGCACAGGATGAACTGCTCAAATCGCTGGAGAATGCCGATATCGGCGAGAAGGTCGCGCTGGAGACACTGATCGCCGCCTTGCCCTGGAATGGCGACGGCCTGATTCCCGCCATCGCGCAACAGCATGACAGCGGTGAGGTATTGATGATGGCGTGGATGAACGCTGAAGCCCTGCGCGAGACGCTCTCCACCGGTCGCGTGTGCTACTTCTCACGCTCGCGCAGCAAGCTGTGGCGCAAGGGCGAGAGCTCGGGCCAACAGCAGAAGCTGGTCAGTACACATCTGGACTGTGATGGCGATACCCTGCTGGTCAAGGTCGATCAGACAGGTCCTGCCTGCCATACCGGGCGCAAGAGCTGCTTCTACTGGCGCCTGGATGCTGAAGGTGCCGAGATTACCGATGCACCGATCATTGACCCGAACACCCTGTATGGCAACGCCTGAACGTCGCCACTCCCTCAGGCGCGGCGTGACGTCGGTCATGACGCGCCTGCTGACCGGCTTGCTGCGCGGCTATCAGCTGGTGCTCAGCCCGCTGCTGGGGCCGCGCTGTCGCTTCTATCCTTCCTGCTCCAGTTACGGACTGGAGGCCATCAAGGTGCATGGGCCCCTCAAGGGGTGCTGGCTCACGGCCAGGCGTCTGTCGCGCTGCCACCCGCTGGGCGGGCCGGGTGGCGTGGACCCTGTGCCACCGCGCAAGGGTCACGCCTCGTCTGCCAGCTGCTGTGATGCGCATGATCAGGACGACGCGCCCAGGCCTTGAGGGCATACGCCTTGTGAGTGACTGGGTCGAGTGCCCTGCGAGCGGCGGAGTCTTGCGGCTGGCTGTACGCATGTGAAGTATTTCTGTGTTATTATTCACATGTGTATGGCGTCAGCTGTGACGCCATCGTCAGTCAGCAGGAGAATGTCATGTCCACCGCAGCCGCCCTCGATCGTGTGTCCCCGACCAGCCCCAGTGCGGGCCGCGTTGCCCTCAAGTCCTTCTTCAACATCATGGAGAAGTGGCAGTGCAGCGCGGCGGATCAGCGCGTGCTGCTGGGGGGCATCGGTACCACCACCTATCACAAGTATCGCAAGCTGCCGGAAGTGCGCCTGCCCAACGACACCCTGGAGCGTATCTCCTACGTGATGGGGATTCACAAGGCCCTGCGCATCCTGTTCAGCAATACGCCCGAGATGGCCCATGAATGGGTACGTCGCCCCAATCGTGCGGCGCCCTTCAATGGCCAGAGTGCGCTGGACTACATGCTGGCCGGTCAGGTGGTCTCGCTGGCCGACACCCGCCGTTATCTCGACGGAGTGCGTGGATGAGCGAATGGACGAGCGAAGGCAAGCATGTCGATGACTCCGCCCTTCCCGCGCTGACGCTGCCGGACTGGCAGAACGCCTGGCGCGTGATCTCCAGCGCCTTCCCGCCCATTTCGGTATTCGAGGATATTCTCGAGCCTGATGAGCTGGAGATGGCGTTTGCCATCGAGGCGCTGACCAATGACCGTCTGCGCGAAGAAGCCGGCGAGCTGAGCCGTGTCGCGCCGCAAGACCGCATCAGCGGGCCGGGTTCCACGCCGGTGATGGCAGCCTTCACGCACATTGGGCGTGCCTCGCGCTTCACCGATGGCAGTTTCGGGGTCTATTACTGCGCCAGTACGCTGGATACCGCGATCAGCGAGACTCGCTTCCACATGGCACGCTTTCTGGCCGATACCGCGCAGCCCAGTCAGGAAATGACCATGCGCAGTTACGTCAATCGCGTGACGCAGCCACTGCATGATATCCGAGAGGGCCATGACGCCCTCTGTCAGCCAGACATGGCCAGCTACCCTGCCGGCCAGGCCTTTGCCGCCAGGTTGCGAGAGGCTGGCAGCTTTGGCCTGCTCTACCCCAGCGTGCGCCACGCTCAGGTGGATGCAAGCGCCGAGTGCGCTGCCATCCTGCGTCCGCCGGCGGTCAGCATCCCCATTCAGGGGCCACACCTGCGCTATGTCTGGGATGGTCAGCATCAGGCCATGACGCATGTGCTGGAGGTGCGCGAGCATCGCTGAGGGTGTGCAGACGCCCTGCCGAACGACCTGAGAAAGCCCTGAGAAATTCTTGAGAAAAACCCAAAAAAGACGCCCGCCATTCCGCTCGAAATCTCGAGACTGGAATGGCGGGCGTCTTGCGTTACTCGTGTCGGCCCAGACCTTAAGCGCCAGAGCTAAAGCGTCAGGCCTGAAGCATCAGAGCTAAAGCGCCAGGCCTCAGGCGTTGGCGTGCAGCTCGGCGACGCCGTAGATACGCTTGAGCATCGCATGCAGGCCGTTGGAGCGCGTCGGCGACAGGTGCTTGTCGAGGCCGAGCTCGTTGAGGAAGGTCGGCTGGGTGGCGACGATTTCCTGCGGCGTCCGGTCGTTGTAGATGCGCAGCACCACGGCGATCAAGCCTGCCACGATGGCGGCGTCCGAGGTCGCCTGGAAATGCAGGCGCTGCTCGCTGCCTTCGCCACGCACTTCAGGATGAATCCAGACGTTGGACTGGCAGCCGTCGATCTTGGTCTCAGGGCCTTTCAGCGCTTCCGGGTATTCCGGCAGCGCCTTGCCCATGTCGATGATGTACTGATAGCGGTCCATCCAGTTGTCGAAGAAGCTGAATTCCTCGACCAGTTCCGCCTGCGCTTGTTGCGCGTCGCTCATGCTGACTCCCGATGATGTCACTGCAAAGTGTCTGAAGATACGCTGTCGCCATGATAACGCCTGACCTCGCCGGACGCACGGCGCCTTCGGGCATGAGCGCGTGTGGCAGCGCTCATGAGTCGTGTTCTGGCGCCTCAGGCGGATGGCCTGGCGTCGCCAGCGAATGTCTGGCCATCTGCTGCTGCCACTCGCTGTCCTCGGCGTGCAGGTAGCGCGATGTCGTATCCAGTCGCGAGTGTCTGGCGGAGCGCGACAGAAAGCGCAGCTCTACCCCGGCCTGTGCCTGATGGGTGATCGCGGTGTGGCGCAGCCAGTGAGGGCTTGCCTGATCGAGGGTGCGTGCCATCAGCTCGCTGGCGTCGCCAGGACTCTGGATTCGCTGGCGCATGTCAGCGGCAGCCTGTGTGAATGTCTGCTTGATCAAGCGGTAGAGCTGGTTGTCGCCGAGCGGTGTCGTGCCATCCAGGCGCGCCAGCAGCGGCAGCGACTCGTCGGCGGGCAGCACCTGCGGCAGATCACTGAGCCCGCGCAGGCGTCGCCAGCGAACCAGCGCCTCGAGCATCGGCGGCGGCAGCGGAATCTCGGCCAGCTTGGCCCCCTTGCCTATCACGCGCCACCACCACTGGCCTTCCCGTTTGACGATATCGCCCATCCTCGCGGCGGCCATCTCCGCGATGCGTGGCGCCATCAGATAGGCGAACGCGAACAGAAAGCGCTGGCGCTCGGCCACGAAGCGCTCGCGGGACACCTCATCCTCAGGTGAAGCACCGAGCGGTGTCAGCTCCTCGCAATGCGCTTCGATACGCCCCCACAGCCAGTCCCATAGCGGGCGCTCGAGATAGCGTTCGATGCGCAGCGTGCGGTTGTCCATGCGCCGCTTGTCGCGCATTAGGCGGAACGGATTGCGTGACAGGTAGCCGGCCTCGATCAGCCAGGCATACATGCCCTGCAGGATCACCAGGCTCTGACGGCGGCTGGCGGGGGCCAGCGGGCCGCGAAAGGGTCGCCACTGCGGATGCTTGCGGGCGCGCACGCTGCCGATCCAGACCTCTGCAGGCTGAGGGTCGGCCAGAAACGCCTCGAAGTGCTCGAGGCGTTCGCGATCCAGACTGGCCAGGGCAGATTCTCTGCCCTGCTCTCCCTCGGCCTTGAGCCATAGCAGCAGGCGCTCCGCCTCCTTGCGGTAGGCGCGCAGCGTCTGAGCGCTGTGGCGATATTCGTTGAGCCAGGCGGCCACGGCTTCGACATCCGTGCGGGCGCGAATCAGTGAGCGTTCGTCAGCGGCCGTCAGCTGGGCATGCTGATGCGCTCTGGATAGCTCGCCCTCCAGATGTCCGACCAGCGCCGTGATGCCGTCATGCGTGCTTTCTTCCACCGATCAACTCCCGTTGCAGCATCTTGGCTGTATATGGCCCGTCTGGGGCGTCATATCAGGCGTGCGCCGCTCTGTGGCGCCCCTGTCCTTCTCTTGTCTGCCCTTCCCTGTTCTGTCCTAGCTTGGCCTGTCCTAGCTTGGCCTGTCCTTGGGGCTGATTGTGACGTTACGACCATGATAATTCAAGATAAGTCGCGTAATCATGAATTTGTTGACCTGCCCGTATCGTAAATTACGTATTACGTAATATGTAATTATCTTTATCTTGTCAGTAAACATCGCTAAGATAGGCGCCATGCTGATGACAAGCTGACGGCAGAAGAAGGCGAGCGGCATCCACGCTGACGCTCTCGCCAGATGGCGTGGCCCATCCGCTGCCTTTGCGTGTATGAGAGTGCGTGCTGGAGAGTGGTAGTTGGCCGTGCTTCGTGGCGTAATGGCGGTCAAGCAGCAACGACTGACGACGTATCACTGACAGACTACGTATCAATGACGGACTACGGACGGAGATTCCCATGGCGCGCACTGGCGTCCAGTACGAGGATGTACAACGAGCCATCGAGTCACTGATGGCGCGGGGCGAGGCCCCGAGCGTGCAGAAGATTCGTGAAGTGCTGGGCACCGGCAGCTTCACCACCATCAGCGATCACCTGCGTGACTGGCGCCAGCGGCGCGCCGAGAAACGCGATGAGCCGCTGAGCCAGGCCATGCCTGACAGTCTCACCGAGACCCTGGCCACGGTCTGGAAGGAGGCGCAGTCACTGGCCAATGAAAGCCTGGTGCACTATCGCCAGGAAGCGGACAAGCAGACCGTCGAGGCGCGTGAGGCCGAAGCGCAGGCACAGCGCCGCGCGGAAGATGCCGAACAGCGTCTCAGCGCCCTGTCCGAGCAATTGGCCCAGGTGCAGGCGCGCCTTGAAGAGCGCGTGCAGGCCTTGGCGACGTTGACCAATGAGCAGGAACATTGGCAACAGCTGCAGGACAAGCTCGAAAAGCGTCTGACCCTGGCCCAGGAAGATATCGCGGCCATGGAGCGCACGCGCGAAGTGGACCATGAGCGTCATCAGCAGGCGATTCAGACGCAGGAAAGCGAGTGGAAGGAGCGCCTCGCGCAGGAAGAGGCGCGTCATGAAGCCAGTGAAACGCGCCTGATGAAGATGCTGGATGATGCACGCCTGGAGAAGAGCGAGCTCGACAAGCAGCATCGACGTCGTCAGGAGCAGCTCGAGAAACGCGTCGAGCGTCTCGATGCCCAGGCAGCCGAGCAACGCAAGCAGCTGCAGGAAGAAGAGCGCCGCCGCTTTGAGGAGACCTCGGCTCGCCAGCAGCGCGAGACGGAGCTCAAGGACATGCGTGCGCAGCTGGAGCACTCCTCGGCGGAATACTCACGCCTGGAAGCCCAGCTCGGGCAGCTGACGCACGAGAACAAGCTGCTCAAGGAACGCCTGGCCTTTGCGCCCTTGCCGCCCTTCGTATGCTGAAAGCCTTGTCGGGTGATCGCCACGCCCTTGCGGCGTGAACTCCGTGACTGACATGACGTAATGCACACGAAAACGCCGCCCTGATGGGCGGCGTTTTTTGTCAGCGCTGTCGAGTTCTCATTCTCGTGATGTCAATCTCGTGATACCAAGCTCGTGATACCAAGCTCGTGATATCAGAGCCGTCAGTGTCGTGATGGCGACGCCATCGAGTGACTATCAGGTTGTCAAAAGTGTGGCGAACACCTCACAGAAGCTCTTCCGCGACCAGCGCCAGGCGTGAGCGCTCGACGCACTTGAGTGTCACGTGACTGGCATGCGGCCACGAGCTGAAGCGCTGCACTGCCACCGCAAGGCCGCAGGTGTTGGCGGTCAGGTAGGGAGTGTCTATCTGGCCCACATTGCCCAGCAGTACCACCTTGGTGTTGGCGCCCGCCCGTGTCAGCAGGCCCTTGAGCTGCTTGGGCGTCAGGTTCTGGGCTTCATCGATGATCAGGAAGGTGTCGCTCAGCGTGCGCCCACGCATGAAGGACGGTGAGCGGATCTGGACGCGATTGCCGATCCAGGCGCGCGTGGCCTCCTCGTTCCAGGCGCTGGTGCCTTCTCCCTCCTTGCGCAGCAGGTTGTCCATGTTGTCGTGGAAGGCCCCCATCCACGGCGACATCTTCTCTTCTTCCGTGCCGGGCAGAAAGCCGATCTCTTCGCCCATCGCGATCGGCGCGCGGGTGAAGATGATGCGCTCGAAACGCTTCTTCTCCAGTGTCTGCTCGAACGCGGCAGCCAGCGTCATGTAAGTCTTGCCGGTGCCTGCACTGCCCGCGATCGACACCATGTCGACGCTGTCGTCCATCAGCAGGTTGAGGGCGAAGTTCTGGCGACTGTCATGGGCATTCACCCCCCAGGCGCTGCGCTCGTTGCGATAGTTCTGCAGCACTTCCAGGCGTGCATAGTCGTGCTCCAGCTCGCGCACGATGGCCTCGAAGCTGGCGCCATCATCCCCATCGCAATCCGCGATCAGCATGCCCGGGTACCAGTCCTTGGGCATCTGGCCTGACAGTTCATAGAAGGTGCGATGGTGCTCGCGCGTGACGGTGACATCGACCTGCATGTCGTCCCAGACGCCCTGGCCGTCGTGGCCGGCCTCATGAAAGAGCTTGACGCCCTCGATCATGGCGTCGCTGTCGGTGAAGGCGCGGTCCGTCAGATAGTCTTCCACCGCCATGCCCAGGGCGGCGGCCTTGATGCGTAGGTTGATGTCCTTGGTCACCAGGATGACCGAGGCGTCCTGACAGCGCGCAGACAGGCTGCGAGTCTCGGCAAGAATGCGATTGTCGGCACAGGCGTCGCTCTGATCGACATGGCCGGAGAGGAAGTGAAGGTTGCCCGCGCCATTCATGGAAGGCGGGAGCGGAATTCCACGCAGGATTTCCTGAGGTGTGACATCCGCGGTGAGATCGGACAGCGTACGGCTGATCTGGCGGGCGGTATGGGCAATCTCCTTGTTGCCATTCTTGTGCTTGTCCAGCTCCTCCAGCACCGTCATCGGAATGACGACATCATGCTCGTCAAACTGGAACAGGGCTGAGGGGTCGTGAATCAGCACGTTGGTATCGAGGACGTACAGACGACGGGACTGCTTCTCGACTCTTACCATTGGCGACATGCCTTCCGTTGGAGTGTGCCCCTTGAAGCTAGCATGATGAATATGTCGATCGTGTTGCAAAAACGCGTTCAGATTTCACGCTAGCCTTGCAGACAGGTCACGCAAGGCAGGCGCATACTGTTGCTCCCTCATGAAATGCCCTCTTGCCTTGTTCCTGACAGCATCATGCTGAGCAGCGCCAACCTGTAGCAGAGAGAGCCAGCCGCGCCGCAGGCAAAGTCAGCGCCTCAGGCATAAGTCAGCGCCTCAGGCATAAGTCAGCGCCGCAGGCATGAAAAAGCCGCCCACCGAGCATCTCGGGGGCGGCTTTTGTTTATCCCCTCACGGCATCGGCCGTGAGGGTTGGCGCTCAAACGCTATCTTGTCGAGCGGATAGCGCTTGGGCGTCAGGCAACGGCGGGTTGCTGACGACGTCGACGTACCTGCAGGAAGCCGATCAGCCACAGCAATGCCAGTGCCGGCAGCATGGCGATTTCCTTCGGCGGACGCTCAGCCGTCTGCTGGATGCCATCGATGGTGTAGTCGAAATCGATGCCGGCCTGCTGCGCCACGCTGCCGTACTCGATCATGCTGACCAGTACCTGCTCGTCGCTGATATCCAGCGTCAGGCCGACATCGGTCAGACGGGCTTCGCCACTCTCGGCATCAGAAACTGGCAGCAACACGGTCTTGGAGACCTCGTCGCCGTCCAGATTGATACCCGAGACGTGAATCGGCAGCTTGCTGTCCACCGGCGCTTCGGCGATCAGCGTCTCGATCTGCTGCGGTGCGGCCATGGTGGTGGGTGGATAGATCATGTCCCACCAGTAGCCCGGACGGAACAGCGTGAAGGTGATCAGCAGCAGGCCGATGGTCTCGTACCAGCGCGTGCGCGTCAGCCAGTAGCCTTGCGTCGCTGCCGCGAAGACCAGCATCGCCGCGACGGCCGAGGCCACCGTGATCGCCAGGTGCCAGTAGCTGTCGATGTTCATCAGCAACAGGTTGGTATTGAAGATGAACATGAACGGCAGGATCGCGGTGCGGATATCGTAGGTGAAGCCCTGGATACCGGTCTTGATCGGGTCTGCCTTGGCGATCGCGGCCGCCGCGAAGGCGGCAAGCCCCACCGGTGGCGTGTCATCGGCCAATATCCCGAAGTAGAACACGAACAGGTGGACGGCGATCAGCGGCACGATCAAGCCGTTTTCCGCGCCCAGATTGACGATGACCGGCGCCATCAGCGTCGAGACGACGATGTAGTTGGCGGTCGTCGGCAGGCCCATGCCCAGAATCAGGCTGATCACGGCGGTGAAGAGCAGGATCAGCATCAGGTTGCCGGCCGAGATGAACTCGACGAAGGCGGTCATCTTGAGGCCCAGCCCGGTCAGGGTCACGGTGCCCACGACGATACCTGCCGCCGCGGTGGCCACGCCGATGCCGATCATGTTCTTGGCGCCGATCACCAGACCGTGGAAGAGGTCTTCGCCACCGCGTTGTGCGGCGCCGCCGACATTGCCTTCCTTGCGGAAGATGGCCACCAGCGGACGCTGGGTCACGGTGATGAAGATCATGAACAGCACGGCCCAGAAGGCCGACAGCCCCGGTGACATGCGCTCGACCGTCAGGCACCACACCAGTACCACGACCGGCAACAGGAAGTAGAGACCGACCTTGACGGTCGGGCCGACCGGCGGCAGTTCATCGATGTCGCCTTCCCCAAGTTCCGGGAAGCGTGCCGAATAGGCGATCAGTGCCACATAGGAGGCCAGCAGCAGCGGCAACACGATCCAGACCGCGCCATCCCCCGCCAGGGTCTTGATCCAGCCGATGCCGTAGTAGACGACCAGCGTGAGTATTCCCATGCCGATGAAGACGGTCAGGAAGGTCAGCAGAGTCGCGATCATGCTGGTCTTCTGGGTGCGCTTGAGGCCTTCCATGCCGGCCTTGCACGCTTCCAGGTGCACGATGTAGATCAGGGCGATGTAGGAGATCAATGCCGGCAGCAAGGCATGCTTGATGACGTCAAGGTAAGGAATGCCGACGTATTCGACCATCAGGAAGGCCGCGGCGCCCATGATCGGCGGCGTCAGCTGACCATTGGTGGACGCGGCCACTTCCACGGCGCCCGCCTTGGTGGCCGGGAAGCCGACCTTCTTCATCAGCGGGATGGTGAAGGTGCCGGTGGTGACGACGTTGGCG
Source organism: Cobetia amphilecti (assembly GCF_020217465.1). Taxonomy (GTDB): domain Bacteria; phylum Pseudomonadota; class Gammaproteobacteria; order Pseudomonadales; family Halomonadaceae; genus Cobetia; species Cobetia amphilecti. The sequence continues at coordinate 2,102,480 of NZ_CP084115.1, read as the reverse complement.
ATGGAGGAGCCGGAGATGATGCCGGACAGGCCAGAGGCGACGACGGCGGCCTTGGCCGGTCCGCCCCGCATGTGGCCGAGCATGGAGAAGGCCATGCGGATGAAATAGTTGCCGGCGCCAGCACGTTCCAGCAAGGCACCGAACAGCACGAACAGGAACACGAAGTCGGTGGAAACGCCGAGCGCGACCCCGAATACCCCTTCCGTGGTCAGCCACTGGTGGCCGAGCAGCTTGTTGAGGCTGGCCCCGGCATGCGCGATGACATCGGGCATGTAGGCGCCGAACAGGCTGTAGAGCAGAAAGACGCTGGCGACGACCGCAAGGGGCGGCCCGAGTGCGCGCCGCGTGGCTTCCAGCAGTAAGACCAGGCCGATTCCCGAGAACACCAGGTCCACGGTGGTATAGGCGCCTGCGCGACGTGCCAGTTCATCACTGAAGATCAGCACATAGGCGACACCCGCCACGGCGAAGATCGCCAGGGCCCAGTCATAGAGGGGAATGCGATTGGCGGGAGCACCCTTGTAGGCCGGGTACGCCACGAAGGCCAGCGAGATGGCAAAACAGAGATGCACGGCGCGCGCGGTGTCGGAATTGAGCAGTGACAGCGGCGAGGCGTGGTAAAGCTGAAACAACGACCATGCCAGTGGAATCAGCCACATGAAGTGGCGGCCCACGAAGCCCACGGGATGACGGCCGCCGGTTTCCGACTCCAGCATCTCGAGGACTTCAGCATCATGATGCGTCTCGGCGTCTGGCGCCTGAGACGTTGCTGCAGTTTGGGTTTTGGTCATTTTTTGTGATCCGGTACGCGAGTCAGGCGATGGCTGACAGGTCACCTTCTTGCTCGACCAGAAGGTCCTGCTCAACCACATGCTTATCAAGCTGGTTACGTCTTCAGTATGTCCGGCCTGACAGATGTTTCCATTGATTCACCCGATCAGGGCGTAAATTTCCTGAACGATGTCCTGAACGGGCAGCGAGCTAGGCTCGTGACGAGCGTGAGACCTTGTATGGTCACGCTTGTCCATGCTGCGGCTGCCGTCACGCCACTCGCCACTCGCAGGCAAGTCTTGATTGCGCAATGACGGCGGGTGTCTCTGCTGCGCTTTCCCTGCTTGGCGTTTTCCTGGTTGGCCCTTTCCTGCGCGGCCTTTTCCTGCTCGACTTAAGTGGCCGCCCGGGAATGCAGACTTTCCACAAGCACGGAGACCGCAACGAGTGCGGTCTCCGGGAATTCCCTGTGCTCGGATCCCTGAGCGCAGGATGAGCGTTCATGCACGGCGCCTCGCAGGCGAGGCGCGCAGGGCATATCACTCGCTCAGCAGGCCAGCTTCCTTGTAGTACTGCTTGGCGCCATCGTGCAGCGGCGCCGTCAGGGAAGCATTGACCATCTCTTCCTTCTTCAGCACCTGGAACGCCGGGTGCAGGCGCTGGAACTGATCGAAGTTGTCGAACACGGCCTTGACCACTTCGTAGGCGACGCGGTCTTCGACTTCGGCACTGGAGACGATGGTTGCGCGGACACCGAAGGTGGTCACGTCGTCATCGTTGCCGCGGTACATGCCACCCGGGATGGTCGCGACGGAGAAGTAAGGCTTCTCTTCGACCAGCTTGGTGACGGCATCGCCGGTGACATTGACGATGTTGGCGTCACAGGTGGTGGTCGCTTCCTTGATGGAACCGGACGGGTGACCCACGACGTAGACGTAACCGTCGATCTTGTTGTCACACAGTGCGGAAGACATCTCGGAGGCCTTGAGCTCGGAGGCCACGGAATACACGCTGGTGTCCTTGTCCTGCGAGGACAGCAGAGTGTCGATGGTCGAGCGCTGACCGGAACCCGGGTTGCCGATGTTCATGCGCTTGCCTTCCAGCTGGTCGAACTCGGTCACGCCGCTGTCCTTGCGGGCGACGACGGTGAACGGTTCCGGGTGCAGGGAGAACAGTGAACGCAGGTCCTTGTTCGGGCCGAAGTCTTCGAAATCGCCCTTGCCTTCATAGGCATTGTAATGCGCGTCAGACTGGGCAACGCCCATGTCCAGCTCGCCGGTACGGATGCTGTTCAGGTTGTAGCCGGAGCCGCCCGTGGACTCGACGCTGCAGCGAATGCCGTGTTCGGCCTTGCCACGGTTGACCAAGCGGCAGATTGCACCACCAGCCGGATAGTAAACGCCTGTTACACCGCCGGTGCCGATGGTTACGAAGGTCTGCTCGGCGGCGCTGGCGCCTCCGGAGATCCCCATCAGGCCAAGACCTGCGGTCGCGACCGCCGCTGTCAGCGACTTCTTGATCATGGTCATGTTGAAACTCCCTTTGCTGGCTTGTTATTGGTCTTGCCGTCGTGCACCTCGATACCGGCCAGACCCTTGCTTGTATCGCGTGTGAAACAGGCCGATTTTCAGGCTTATCCACTGCCACATGGCTGATATTTCAGTAATTTGAGGTGCATAACGCTGCACTGAGACTAGCATAGCTGAAGTGCGCGAGTACCAGCTTGTCATGCTTTATGCTACGAAAGGTGTAGGTGTTGGCAGTGAACTGCGCAGACAGCGACTTGTCCCCCGCCAGACGAGAATTGCCGCTTCCTCATTGCGTGCAACTTTCAGCGCGGATTCAGATAGTCGCTGCTGTTGACTGTGTAACCTGCACCGTTACTCAGTAACCATGACTCCCCTTTCGCAGTTGATTTACGCCTGGGAGCACGCAGAAGACGCATGCAAAAACGCCCCACGGCAAGGCCGTGGGGCGTTCTGTTTTCGACGTTCTGTTTCGACGTTCAGTCTTTTCGAAGCTCAGTCATTTCGACGAGCCGTCTTCGCGACTGGCTTGTCAGGTGCGTGTGACACTGCGCATGGTGACGAACTCTTCCGCTGCCGTCGGGTGAATGCCCACGGTCAGGTCGAAGTCGGCCTTGGTCAGGCCGGCACGCACGGCGATGCCGATGCCCTGCATGATCTCACCGGCTTCATCACCGACCATGTGCACGCCGACGACCTTGTCGCTGGCGTCATCGACGATCAGCTTCATCAGGCTGCGCTCATCGCTGCCGGACAGGGTGTGCTTGAGCGGACGGAAGTCAGCGGTGTAGACGCGGATGCTGTCGAACTTCTCGCGCGCCGCTTCCTCGCTGAGGCCGACGGTACCGATGTTCGGATGACAGAAGACCGCTGTCGCGATGCTGTCGTAGTCCAGACCACCCACGACGCCATCGCCGAAGTGCGCACGCACCAGGTGCATGGCTTCTTCAAGCGCCACCGGCGTCAGTTCCGGACCGCCGATGATGTCGCCCAGCGCGAGGATGGACGGGGTGGTGGTCTCGAAGCGCTCGTTGACGCGCACGGTGCCATCGACATTCAGCGCCACATCGACATTCTCCAGCCCCAGGCCTTCGATGTTCGGCTTGCGACCGGTGGCGGCGAGGATGCAATCCACTTCCAGCACCTGGCCATCGCTCAGGCGCACGCTGTAGACGTCGCCCTGCTTGTCGATGGACTCGACCGTGGTGTTGAAGTGCAGGTTGACGCCCTTCTTGGCCATCTCGTCACGCGTGAACTCACGCACTTCGTTGTCGAAGCCGCGCAGGAACAGGTCGCCGCGATAGCTCAGATGCGTCTCGGCACCCAGACCATTGAAGATGCTGGCGAACTCGACGGCGATATAGCCGCCACCGATGACGAAGAAGCGCTTCGGGAAGCTTTCCAGATCGAAGATGCGGTTGGAATCCAGCGCATGTTCACGACCCGGGAAGTCCGGCAGGAACGGCCAGCCACCGGTGGCGACCAGAATCTTGGCCGCGGTGTGGCGCTCGCCATTGACGACGACGGTGTTGGCATCGGCGATGCTGGCACGGCCTTCGATCAGCGTGGCGCCGGAATTGTTGAGTAGATTGCGATAGATGCCGTTCAGACGAGAGATCTCGGCGGTCTTGCGATCACGCAGGGTCGCCCAGTCAAAGCGCGGGGCGTCGCCCAGATCCCAACCGAAGCCGGCGCTGTCCTTGAAGGAGTCATGATAGTGGGCAGCGTAGGAGTAGAGCTTCTTGGGCACGCAACCGACATTGACACAGGTACCGCCGAGGTAGCGGTCTTCTGCCACGGCAACGCGGGCGCCGGTCGCGGCGGCGGTCCGGGCAGCGCGAACGCCGCCGGAGCCGGCACCAATGACGAACAGGTCGAAGTCAAACTGGCCTGTCGCAGGCTGATGGGTCTGATCGGTCACGGGAATCTCCTTGATGAATTGGCCACATGGTATCAGGACTCGCGCGGCCTCGGGAGTCCCGTGTCGCTGGGCACGGTTACCCGCGTATCGGCCTTCAGGTTGACCCTGTGGCCTCTGACACGGTAAATATGTCCTACAAGCATGTTAGACAAAAGTTACAACGTGCTGGCACAGGGGCTAGCACCGTCATTGGCGAAGCGATCTGCGGGCGCGTAACATTGTTGCTCGTAACACTGTCGCTCGTAGCATTAGCGCTCTGACGTCTTGCCTGACGCTGCCGTGAATGCCTGTCTGTTGGCCTGAGCCAAGAGGCTCTGCGCCCGAGAGGCACCACGGCCAACGCCCCTGTGCGACAACCGTCCCCTGCCCCCGTCATTTGAAAAGTGGTCTCCCTGCCATGAGCAATATCGAAAAGCTGCTTGAGCAAAACAAGGTCTGGGCTGAATCCATGACCGAGCGCGACCCTGAGTTCTTCAAGCGCCTCTCGGACCAGCAGAATCCTGACTTTCTGTGGATCGGCTGCTCGGATTCCCGCGTACCGGCCAACCAGATCATCGACCTGCCGCCCGGCGAAGTCTTCGTTCATCGTAATGTCGCCAACCTGATCCACTACAACGACATGAACGCGTTGTCGGTGATCCAGTACGCTGTCGATGTCCTGAAGGTCGAGCACATCATGATCGTCGGCCATTACGGTTGTGGTGGCGTGCGCGCCTCGATCACCGGCGGTGACAATGGCATGGTCGACTACTGGCTGCACACCCTGCGTGAGCTCTACAACCTGCACTATGACGAGCTCAAGCACCTGCCGCTGGATGAGCAGGTCGACCGCATGTGTGAACTCAATGTCCGCTCTCAGGTGCAGAACCTGGCCAGAACCAAGATCCTGCAGCGTGCCTGGGAGCGCGGTCAGAAGCTGGAAGTGCACGGCTGGGTCTACGGCCTGTCCGATGGTCGAGTGAACAACCTCGATTGCACCATCAGCAACCTGTCACAGGTGCCGCAGCTGTATCGTGTGGACCGCATCGAGCCTTTGCCGCAGCAGGACTGATCAGGCCGACCTGATCAAGCTGCCGGTGCTGCAGGATGCCGGTAGCAACATCAGCGCCCTCCAACGCGCCTCCCACTCGGGAGGCGCGTCGCGTTTCAGGCCTCCCGTGCGCGATCGCGCCGAACTGGGTCTGCTTTCTGCTCTTTATGACCCTCCCTTTTACTGTCCCTTTTTGCAATATCCTTGCTTGCCTCCTCGGCAACCCTTCGTCGGTTCTGATCACCTAGGGTTTGGCGTCTATTGAATGGAATCAAGCCTGGCAGTCACCAGCACTGGAAAGTCTTTCACGTGTTTTCAGCGCAGCGTTCGGGAATTTTACTGCGCAGTATCGACCTTGCAGGCCTTCGTGGAGGGCCTCTGAGGCGCAACTTTGGTCGCAGAGCGCCATGCGCACCAATCAAGTGCAGAGACTGCACGCATTGGAAAATCACCGCCTATCCTGTCGGCTTTTCTGCCGCTGATGGTGTCTGTTTATCGCCAGGTGGCGTGAAGTCGGATTGGCGGTATTCAGCGTACGCAATGTCTCTCAATCAGGCGCTGTCGGCTGGCGGAACTGATACACACAACCGCCACACCGCGTTCCAAAAACTTGCAAGGCCTCGATTATTGCATCTGTATCAGGTGATTGATTCTATTGGTATTTTCTTGTCATGAGGGCTTGCAGCGTGAGCGAGACAGTCCAGTGTCACGGTGGCTTGCCCAGCATATGGCAGTGCTGAATCGCTCCGTATTGCCCTGAGAGGAAGTGCGCGTAGCTCGCAGCGTTATTGAGGTGACTAATGGCGACGCCGTGTGACATCCGGGGCGTCGCTTCATCGATCTCGCGCCCTGCACCAGCCTGGATGACGTTGCGTGGTCAGGAAAAGGCTATTCACCACCTGCATCCGGCTACTCAACATTTCGATTGTCCCGCGACCAAGTGACTCTCTACTGTTAGAACGCATCCTGCGTGTCTGTCTCGACAGCCGCGCAGGATCGCCACAACAACAATCAAACTACACAAGCAAAGGGATGCTCATGACCCGTCAGAATGCCCTCCAGTCTTTCTTGCCCAAGAAGACCCTGTGTGCGCTGATCGGCAGCGCGACATTGGCCATGGCGGCTCCGGCAATGGCCGAAGACGTCACCCTGCGCATGGCCTACGACGCTGACCCCGTGACCCTCGATATCCACGAGCAGCTCTCCGGCGGCACCCTGCAGCTGTCGCACATGGTCTACGACCCGCTGATTCGCTGGAACAAGGACCTCGGCTTCGATGGCCGCCTGGCCAAGAGCTGGGAGCGTGTCGATGACAACACCATGCGCTTCCATCTGCGCGAAGGCGTCAAGTTCCACTCCGGCAATGACTTCTCCGCCAAGGATGTGGTCTGGACCATCGAGCGCCTCAAGAAGAGTTCCGACTTCAAGGCCATCTTCGCGCCGTTCACCGACGTCAAGGCAGTCGATGACTACACCGTGAACCTGGTGACCGACAAGCCATTCCCGCTGGTGCTGAATGCCGCCACCTACATCTTCCCGATGGACAGCGCGTTCTATTCCGGTGAGACCGAAGACGGCAAGGCCAAGGATGAGATCGCCAAGGCGGCCAACACCTTCGCCTCACGCAACGAGTCCGGCACCGGCCCCTACAAGGTCGCGGACCGTCAGCAGGGCGTGAAGATCAGTTTCGAGCGCTTCGAGGATTACTGGGATACCGAATCCCCGGGTAACGTCGATGACATCGTGCTGACACCGATCAAGGAAAACGCCACGCGTGTCGCGGCGCTGCTCTCCGGCGACATGGACTTCATCGCGCCGGTACCGCCGACCGATCTGGAGCGCATTCGCAAGCAGGACGGCGTGCATCTGGTCGAGATGGGCGGCACCCGCATCATCACCTTCCAGATGAACCAGGAGCGTGTCGAAGCCTTCAAGGACAAGCGTGTCCGTCAGGCCGTCAACTACGCCATCAATCAGGAAGGCATCGCCCAGAAGCTGATGAAAGGCTTCGCGACCCCCGCTGCCCAGATGTCACCGGATGGCTATCAGGGCCACAACCCCGAGCTGACCCCGCGCTATGACGTGGCCAAGGCCAAGGAGCTGATGAAGGAAGCCGGCTACGAGGATGGCTTCGAGATCAGCATGATGGCGCCCAACAACCGCTATGTGAACGACGCCAAGATCGCCCAGGCCGTGGCCTCGATGCTGGCCAGGATCAACATCACGGTGGATCTGAAGACCCTGCCCAAGGCCCAGTACTGGCCGGAATATGATGCGCGCGCGGCCGACATGATGATGATCGGTTGGCACTCGGACACCGAAGACAGTGCCAACTTCTTCGAATTCCTGACCTTCTGCCCGGATGCCGACAGCGGTGTCGGTCAGTACAACTCCGGCAACTACTGCAATCCGGACGTCGACAAGATGGTCACCGAGGCCAACCTGGAGACCGACACCGAGAAGCGCGCCAAGATGCTGCAGGCCGCCGAGAAAGCCGTCTACGACGATGCCGGTTTCGTGCCGCTGCACTGGCAGAACCTGGCCTGGGGGGCGCGTGATGGCGTCAACATCGAGCCGGTGCTGAACGTGATGAACTTCCCGTACCTGGGGGATCTGGTCATCGACCAGGAGTGATCCCGCCGCGTGAGTGAGGGACAGGCACTGAACCGCCTTGCATCGTTCAGCGCCATGTTCCTGGCCACGCACCCCTCGCGACAGGCAAGTCAGGCAACCGGAGATAGCCTAAGCGAACTCTCTGGTTGCCCTGCTGACCTGAACGCGACGACTTACCCCCGCCTGTCGTTTTCCTCGCCATCGCCTGTCGGTGATGGGTTGGGGAGCCTGTGCCCGATGGCAGGCCAGCGACAGGCGGGATACCTGACACCCAGCGTGATCGGCCAGCATGGATAGGGCCGACACGCGCGAGACCGTGATGTTCACGAGGAAGGTGGCGATCCATGATTGCCTTTCTGATCAAACGCCTGATGCACGCCGTACTGGTCATGTTCGTGATCAGCATCATCAGCTTCGCCATCCAGGACAACCTGGGCGACCCGCTGCGCGAGATGACCGGCCAGGCCGTGTCGGAAGCCCAGCGTGAAGTCATGCGCGATGAAATGGGCCTCAACGACCCCTTCATCACCCAATATCTGCGTTTTGCCGGCAATGCCCTGCAGGGCGATCTCGGCAACTCGTATTTCTACAAGCAGCCGGCGACCGAGGTGATTCTCAAGCACCTGCCCGCCACGCTGGAACTGGTGATGGCCTCGAGCCTGATCATCATCCTGCTCTCGGCGCCCATCGGGGTGTTCGCGGCGATTCGCCCGCGCAACTGGCTGTCACGCCTGTTCATGGGTACCTCGATCATCGGTATCTCGGTGCCGGTCTTCCTGACCGCCATCGTGTTGATCCAGCTGTTCGCGATCGGCGTGACGGTGGACTGGTTCCCCAGCGACACCACCTGGGGCAGTGTCCTGAACGGCATGCTGTCCACCGATGGCGGTATGCCCTCCTACGGACGTGGTGAGCTGGTACACGTCGCGGGCACCTGGTCGAGCGGCTTCTTCACCGCCGATGGCCTCTGGCACCTGGTGCTGCCGGCCATCTCGCTGGCCTCGATCATGCTGCCGCTGTTCATCCGCCTGATTCGTGCCGAGATGATGGAAGTGCTGCAGTCGGACTACATCAAGTTCGCGCGCGCCAAGGGCATCGGCCTCAAGCGTATCTACTTCCTGCACGCACTGAAGAACACCATGCTGCCGGTGATCACCGTCGGCGGCGTGCAGATCGGTACCATGGTCGCCTACACCATCCTGACCGAGACCGTCTTCCAGTGGCCGGGCATGGGGCTGATGTTCCTCGAGGCCATCACCCGCTCCGACATCCCGCTGATCGTGGCCTACCTGATGATGGTCGGCGTGATCTTCGTGATCACCAACACTCTCGTCGATCTGATCTACGGACTGGTCAACCCCACCGTCAAGCTTGCGGGGAAACCGGCATGAGCCAATCCAATACCCAATCGAGCAACGCGCCCGTCACCCCGAAGACCAGCTCCATCGTGGTCCCCGGCCGTTGGCAGCGTTTCCGCGAGTCCTATCTGGTCTACAGCTTCAAGCGCGACTGGATGGCTCAGGCCTGTCTGCTGGTGTTCATCGCCATGGTGCTCGGGGCCTTCCTCGCGCCGTGGATTGCCCCGGCTGACCCCTATGACCTGGCCAGCATCGACATCATGAACTCGGAGCTGCCGCCGGCGTGGATGGCGGGCGGCGATCCGGCCTTCCTGCTGGGCACCGATGCCCAGGGACGTGACCTGCTCTCCACCATTCTCTACGGCACGCGTGTGTCGCTGTTGATCGGCTTCGGCGCGGTCATCCTGCAGGCGCTGCTCGGTGTGACCTTCGGGCTGCTGGCGGGCTATCTGGGCGGGCGCATCGATGCCTTCCTGATGCGCATGGCTGATATCCAGTTGTCGTTCTCGACCCTGATGGTCGCCATCGTGGTGGGCGCCATCATCAAGGCGACCTTCGGTGGCGCCGCCTTCTCGGATTACGCGCTGATCCTGTTGATCCTGATCATCGGGCTGGCGGAATGGCCGCAGTATGCGCGTACCGTCCGCGCCTCGGTGCTGGCGGAGAAGAACAAGGAATACGTCGATGCCGCACGGGTGATGGGCTTCCGCTCCCGTCGCATCATGTTCCGTCACATCCTGCCCAACACTCTGTCGCCGATCTTCGTCATCTCCACGGTGCAGATCGCCAACGCGATCATCTCGGAGGCGGCGCTGTCCTTCCTCGGTCTCGGCATGCCGGAGACCCAGCCGTCGCTGGGGTCACTGATCAAATCCGGCTTCGACTATCTGCAGTCAGGCAGCTGGTGGATCACGCTGATCCCCGGTGGCGTGCTGATCGTGCTGGTCCTGGTCATCAACCTGCTGGGCGACTGGCTGCGTGATGTCATGAACCCGCGTCTCTACAAGGGCTGAAGCCGAGAGGAGTCAAGACAATGGCACTACTTGAAGTCAACAACCTCGACGTCCGCTTCGCCATGCGAGGCGGTGAGGTGCGCGCCCTGCGCGACGTCAGTTTCACCCTGGAACGCGGTGAGCGCCTGGGGATCGTCGGTGAATCAGGGGCCGGCAAGTCGGTCGCGGCCTTCACCATCCTGAATCTGATCGCCAAGCCCGGCTACATCGCCGGCGGCGAGATCAAGTTCGATGGCGAAGTGCTCAATACCCTCAAGCCCAAGGCGATGCAGTCGATTCGCGGCAACCGCATCTCGATGATCTTCCAGGACCCGATGATGACGCTCAATCCGGTGCTGACCATCGGCGAGCAGATGATCGAGTGCCTGAAGGCGCACCGCCGCATCTCGCGCAAGGATGCGCGCGCCATCGCCCTGCACAAGCTCAATCAGGTCTTCATTCCCTCACCGGAAAAACGCCTGGATCAGTACCCCCATGAGCTGTCCGGCGGCATGCGTCAGCGCATCATCATCGCCATCGCGCTGCTGCTGGACCCGGACATCATCGTCGCCGATGAGCCGACCACCGCGCTGGATGTGACCATCCAGGCCGAGATCATGGAGCTGTTGCTGCTGCTGTGCGAGAAGCACAACGTCGGGCTGATCCTGATCACCCACGACCTGGGCGTGGTCAGCCAGGTCACCCAGCGCACCCTGGTGATGTATGCCGGGCGCGTCATCGAGCAGGGGCCGACCCGCGAGATCATCAATGATGCTCAGCACCCCTACACCCAGGGGCTGATCAACGCCCTGCCCCAGATGGCCACTCCGGGTAGCCGTCTGAACCAGATTCGTGGCTCGATGCCGACCCTGACCAAGATTCCGGCCGGCTGCGCTTTCAACCCGCGCTGTGACTTCGCGGCGAACATCTGCCTCGAGAAGGTGCCGGCCTTTGCCCATTCCGGCAACTGCAAGGTGGCCTGTCATATGGTCGATGCCATGGTGGCCGGCGAGCGCTGGACCCCGATCATCACCGATGCCAACGGCAATGGCGCCACTCCCACTGACAGCCACCGCACGGAGGTGAACGCATGAGCGCGGCAATTCTGAAGGAAGCTCAGTCCTCCTCCCAGGCCTCCCCCCGTATGGATAGCGCCGAGCTTGGCGAAACCCTGGTGGAAATTCGTGATCTCGAGAAGCGCTTCTCGTTGTCCGGCGACTTTCTCGAGCAGCTGACCTTCGAGAAGGGACGCCTGCGTCGCAAGCAGGAATACGTGCACGCCATCAATGGCGTCACGCTGGACGTCAAACGCGGTGAGGCGCTGTGCGTGGTCGGGGAATCCGGCTGTGGCAAGTCGACGGTCGCGCGCACGGTGATGGGGCTTCTCAAGCCCAGTGGTGGCGAGGTCCGTTTTGACGGCACCCGCATCGACAATATGGCCCCGCGGGACCTGCTGCCCTACCGCCGTCGCATGCAGATGATCTTCCAGAATCCCTATGCGTCGCTGAATCCGCGCATGACCATCCAGCAGACGCTGGAGGAGCCGCTGCGCTTCCATCAGCCGACGCTCAAGGATGGCGAGGTGCGCGACAAGATCGAGGAGGTGATGCGCTCGGTGGGCATCGACCCGGACTGGGGCAAGCGCTTCGCCCACGAATTCTCCGGTGGCCAGCGTCAGCGTATCTCCATCGCCCGTGCGCTGGCGGTGGACCCGGAATTCATCGTCGCCGATGAGCCGATCTCGGCGCTGGACGTGTCGATCCAGGCGCAGGTACTCAACCTGATGATGGAGGCGCAAGAGCAACGCAACCTGACGTATCTGTTCATCACCCACGACCTGGCCGTGGTCGAGCACTTCGGCACCCGCGTCGCGGTCATGTACCTGGGCACGCTGTGCGAGCTGGCGGACACCCGTTCACTCTTCGCCCGCCCGCGTCACCCCTACACCCAGGCGTTGATGTCGGCGATCCCGCGGCTGCACGATGACAAACCCAACCACATTCGCCTCGAGGGCGAGGTGCCGACGCCGGTCAATCTGCCTTCGGGCTGTGTCTTCCATGGCCGTTGTCCGCATGCCAATCAGCGTTGCCGTACGGAGATTCCGCGCCTGATCGCCACGGACACTGGTCAGGTCGCCTGCCACGCCGTGGAAGAAGGCCGCATCGACTGATGTGATGGCAGTGACGAAAGTGATGACGGCGATGTGATGGGCGCCATCGATCATTGCGTTTCCGGCCTCTAGCAAGGAAAGACCGCGCAAGGTTGCCATTGTCATCGGCAACCTTGCGTCTTGCCCTCATTGACGATTGCATCTCGCGTTTTGTGTGGGCAAGATTTCGCACAACCGTCACTGACCAACAGGTCAATTGGCGCCATTGCCCACGATGCTTGAAGAAGATTCAGCGTGGCACCGGGCCCCGATGACGCATCCCCAAGATACTCTGGTGTGACACGTCCGAAGAGATGTGCGCCCGACCTCCTGACATGGCCTTCTCCCAGGCCGACGAGGCACTCCGATTACATGGAAATTCGCTGGCTCGAAGATTTCATCATTCTGGCTCAGACCCGACATTTCTCGCGGGCAGCCGATGCACAGAATGTCTCTCAGCCCACCTTTTCCCGCCGCATCAAGTTGCTGGAAGAGGAGATGGGCACCACCTTGATCAATCGTCAGACCCTGCCTCTGTCGCTCACTCCCGCCGGAGACGAGTTTCTCCAGCTGTGCGAGCAGATCACCGAGCGCGTGCGCATCACACGCGAACGCCTGCAGGACATGGCCCAGCAGCAAGCCAGCAAGATATCGCTGGGGGCACCGCAGTCTCTGGTGTCGCACTTCCTGCCTGATTGGCTCGATCAGCTTCAGCTGCGTGAACAGGTGCTGCCCTATCTGCGTGCCACCGGCTGGCTGGCGGCCGACTATTTCCACGGGCTGGATCGCGGCGAATGTGATCTGGCGCTGTGCTATTGGCCCCAGGCGCGTGTGGACCTGGGCTTTGAGCTGGACAGTTACCAATACCTGGTGGTCGGCGAAGAAACCTTCATTCCGCTGTGCGCGCCCGGCGCGGATGGCGAACCCCGTCATCAGTTGCCGGGCACGCGGCGCAATCCGCTGCCGTTCATCAGCCCGCACCCGCGCGCCGTCATCGCCACCTCGCTGATGGCGCATCTCGCTCAGGTCCCGATTCAGGCGCATCTGGTCACCATGAACGAGAATATCCAGGCGGCCAACATCAAGGCGCTGGTGTTGCAGGGCTATGGCATCGGCTGGCTGCCGCAGCGGCTGGCCGCAGAGGAAATCGCCAGTGGCAAGCTGGTACGTGCCGGTGACCCGCGCTGGGACCTGAGTCTGCATATCCGCCTGTATCGCCCGCGCGTGCCGCGCCACGACAGTGTCAGTGAACTCTGGCACCAGCTGGAAGCCCATTTCTCGTGAGCCATCCGGGCAGGAGGGTCGCAGGCACTGATTCTGTGGCACTCTCGCCCCCCCCTCATTCTCCATCACCTCACGCCATTGACGTTTACTCACCCAGGTCAGGCGTGCCGACCGTTTGCAAGGAAACATGATGTCTGACAGCCAGCTCAACGACCCGACACTCACCCACGCCGCGGCACACCGCGCGCATCTGGCGGCGCTGCAATCCGGCTACGAAGTTGCCATGCAGCAGCATGATCTGGACGCCATCGTGCTGCACAGTGGCAAACCGAAGCGGCATTTCGCCGATGATCAGGATGCCAGCTTCAAATCCCATGCCCATTTCCTGCACTGGGTGCCGATGGCGGGTCTCAGCGATAGCTGGCTGGTGATTCGCCCGGGCGAGCGCCCGACGCTCTACCTCTATGCCCCCGATGACTTCTGGCATCTGTCACCCAGCCTGCCGACGCCGGACACTGCGCCCTGGGCCGAGCAGTTAGAGATCGTCCATCTGCGCAAGCCGACACTGCCACAGCGTCCCGAGGGTCGCGTGGCGCTGCTGGGCGAGATCGCCGAGCTCCAGCCGCAGGTGGTCAGCGAACTTGAGGCACTGCCCAACCCGGTCGGCCTGGTGCGCCAGCTCGACGAGGGGCGCGTCTGCAAGAGCGAATTCGAGATCGCCTGTCTTGAAGAAGCCAGCCTGCGCGCCGCGCGTGGCCATCTAGCTGCCCGGCGCACCTTCATGGAAGGCGGCGCGGAGCTCGATATCCAGCTGGCCTATCTCGGCGCGTCTCGCCAACGGGAATCGGATGTGCCCTACGGCAACATCGTCGGTCTCAACGCGCATGCCGCGGTCCTGCATTACCAGCATTATGGCTTGCAGGCTCCTGCCGCTCGTCACAGCCTGCTGGTGGATGCCGGCGCCAGCGTGCACGGCTATGCCTCTGATATCACGCGCAGCTGGGCGGGCGATGATGCGCTGCCGCTCTTTCGCGCGCTGATCGAGGGCGTGGAGGCGCTGCAGAAGCGTCTGATCGCAAGGCTCGCGCCCGGGGTGGACTATGTCGACCTGCACCTCGAGATGCATCGCGAGCTGGGTGAGCTGCTGCGGGAACTGGGCGTGGTTTCCCTGCCCGCCGAGGATCAGGTCGCACAAGGCATCACCGCAGCCTTCTGCCCGCATGGCCTCGGGCATCTGCTGGGACTGCAGGTCCATGATGTGGCGGGTCGCATTCCTGATCACACCACCGGCGACATCCGTCATCCGCCGCAAGGTCACCCGATGCTGCGCCTGACACGTGTGCTCGAGACCGGCATGGCCATCACCATCGAACCGGGCTGCTACATCATCCCCATGCTGCTGGAGCCGCTGCGCAACGATGCACGCGGTGAGCATATCGACTGGAAGCTGGTCGAGGCGCTGGCTCCGCATGGCGGTGTGCGTATCGAGGACAATCTGGTCATCACCCCAGACGGTGCCCTCAATCTGACGCGCAGCCCGGCGACGGGGCTGTAATCAGGCCTGTCACACCACTGTCTGAGCCTCTCGCTGTGACGCTTGCCGTCACATGCCTGCCTCACGCCGCCATGGGCCCTGTGCCGATGGCGGCTTTTTGTCGTGTGGCTCAAGGCTGAGTATCCGAGCACCAGGCAAACAATGAGATCCAGGGCCGAGCTATCGCCATTGGCGTCGATGCGTATGCTGCACTGCGACTAGCGATTGGCGTCGCCAAGTGAAATGATGCCAACGATATCCGTGCAGAAATTCCTGTCAGATCTTGCTGCAGGCCACCGCCATCAAGGGCATGTCCATCACCCGACCACCAACGTCATCGCCCTGGCCTGCCACTGGAGCTACCTCACATGCCGCACTCCATCTTCACGTCAGAGTTTCGCCCTGCCCTTGGCCTGCGCAATCGCCATGTCCAGACCTTGTTGCCCCGATTTCTGCCCCGCGCGCCCCTGAGTCGACGCACCGAGATTCTCAATCTTCCCGATGGTGACTTCGTCGAGCTCGCCTGGGTCATCAGCGACGGTCATGAAAAGCGGGAGCGTACGACGGCCCTGAGCGACGATGCGCCCCTGTTCGTGCTGTTTCATGGCCTTGAGGGTGACTTGAGCTCGCCCTACGCCCGTGAGCTGCTCAATGCGGCCGCCCGGATGGGCTGGCGACCGGTGATGATGCATTTCCGTGGCTGCGGGCAATCTCCCAACCGCCTGCCACGCGCCTATCACAGCGGGGATACCGCAGACGCCTATTGGGTGCTCGGCGAGCTGGGGCGACGCTATCCGCACGCCATCAAGGTCGCCTGTGGCGTATCGCTGGGCGCCAACATGCTGCTCAAGCTGGTGGCGGAGCAAGGCGGTGATGGTCTGGACCTGGCCGGCGCGATCGCCATCAGCGCCCCGCTGGACCTGGCGGCCAGCGCGGACGTGCTCAATCAGGGCTTCTCGCGCCTCTACCAGCGCCATCTGCTCAAGGGCTTGAAGGCCAAGGTGGCGGCGAAGCTTGCCAATGGCCCGCTACCCATCTCGATCGGAGCGCATCAGCTGACCCAGCTCAACAGTTTCTGGGCCTATGACAACGAAGTCACCGCGCCCCTGCATGGCTTCACCTCGGCGAGTGATTACTACACGCGCTCCTCGGCGGGCCGTCTGCTGAGCGAGATCGAACTGCCGACGCTGATACTGCAATCGCTGGACGATCCCTTCATGCCACGCGATCTGTTCGCACGCTTCCACCAACCCTCCGAGGCCGTGCGTATCGAGCTCAGTGAGCGCGGTGGGCATGTCGGCTTCGTCGAGTGGCGCCGTGGGCGATTGAGCTCCTGGCTGGCTCGTCGTGTCAGTCAGCAACTGGATGCCTGGAGCGAGCTGCCCAAGCCACAAGCGCAGGCAGAGGTGCAGAGCGAAGCGCACTGAGCCTGCAGTGACCGTCACTCAGGTGCCAACACGCTTTCCCCTCCCTGGCTTTCTTGTCGCTGGCATTCCTCGCCTCTTTTCGCTTCTCCCACCCATGCTCGCCTTCCCACCCTCAGATCCGGTGGGAAGCCTTTAACCCTGCCTACGACCGTATGCACTTCAGGACGGCCAAAGTTTTAGCAACAAAAATGATAACGGTATACAGAATGAGGGTGTGTAGGATGACACGGATCACTGTCACGATTCAGGGAGAATGGTAGACTGCGCGCCCATCCTACGTTCAAGACTCTACTGGCCTGATAATGAACCTGATTTTTCGCCTGGTGCTCGGCATCGTGGCTGGCATACTGCTGGGGCAATGGGCTCCCGAATCCCTGATCCGCGCCCTGCTGACCTTCAAGGTACTGTTCGGTGAGCTGCTGGAATACGCCATTCCGCTGATCATCCTGTTCTTCATCATGAGCGGGATCGCACGTCTCGAGCGCTCCTCGGGCCGTCTGCTGACCCTGACCATCGTGCTGGCCTATGCCTCGACGACGCTGGCAGGACTGTTGGCAGGCATCGTCGGGCTGGAGGTCGTGCCGCATATCGTGCAACAGGACCAGCTGCCGGTCAGTCATGCCATCAAGCACTTGAGGCCCTACTTCACGCTGGATATTCCGCCGCTGACCGATATCAGCACTGCGCTGGTGACGGCCTTCCTGTTCGGCATCGGCATTTCCGCCACCGAGCATGACGGCATGCGCCAGCTGGCCGACGGCGGCCGTGACATCGTCGAGCGCTTCATCGCCAAGGCGTTGATTCCTGCCCTGCCGTTCTATATCGCCGGCCTGTTCTGCGAGATGACGATCGCCGGTACGGTGGCCAATACCCTCAAGAGCTTCGGCATGATCCTGCTGCTGGCGCTGACCTTGCACTGGCTGTGGCTGAGCTTGCTCTACGTCACCAGCGGCACCAGCACCGGTCGCTCGCCCATGAAGGCGCTGGCCCACATGCTGCCCGCCTACTTCACCGCAGCCGGTACCATGTCTTCCGCGGCCACGATTCCGGTCACCGTGCGCCAGATGCACCTCAATCACATCTCGCCGTCCGTGGCGAGCTTTGCGGTGCCGTTGCTGGCAACCATCCACATGTGCGGCAGTGCCATCACGCTGACCGTGTGCGCCATTGGCGTGATGCTGGTCACTCCCTCCCTGGCAACGCCCGAGCTCACCACCCTGCTGCCGTTCATCGCCGCACTGGGTGTGACCATCATTGCCGCGCCCGGCTCGCCCGGCGGGGCCGCGATGACCTCGGTGGGCGTATTGCAGAGTTTGCTGGGCTTCGATGCCGCCGCCGTCGGCCTGATGATGGCGCTCTATCTGGCGCAGGACAGCTTCGGCACCGCGTGCAACGTCACCGGCGATGGTGCCCTGGTGCAGTGGATCGATCGCTTTGCAGAAGCCGAGCAGGATCGACAGCGCTACCGCTGACACTGTGCCTCGCTGCTCATGACAGACAGCGTTTTCTGACAAAAAGCTGTTTCTGAAAGAACAAAGCCTCATGGCGGCCGTGAACTGCGCGGCGACCATGAGGCTTTCGTGTCTCTCAGCGGCAATCTGTCACCAACAGGCACATGACGGCATGCCCTGCCTGTCATGACTGCCGAGCTGTCAGCCGATGGGGCAACTGATTCCCGTGCCTTTCAGGCCGCAGTAGCCGCCCGGATTCTTGGCCAGATACTGCTGGTGATATTCCTCGGCGTAGTAGAACTCGCGCAGCGGTGCGACCTCGGTGGTGATGCGGCCGAGACCGGACTGGTCCAGCGCCTGCTGGTAGTCGGCCATGCTCTTCTCGACGATGGCGCGCTGGTCTTCGCGGGTGTAATAGATCGCGCTGCGGTACTGGTTGCCGATGTCATTGCCCTGACGCATGCCCTGGGTCGGGTCATGGGCCTCGAAGCTGGCCCGCAGGATCTCCGGCAGGCCGATCACCGTCGGATCGAAGACCACACGCACGACCTCGGTGTGGCCTGTCTTGCCGGTGCAGGTCTCTTCATAGCTAGGATTCGGCGTATGGCCGCCGGCATAACCGACCGCCGTCACCTTGACGCCCGGCAGCTGCCAGAAGAGGCGCTCGGCTCCCCAGAAGCAGCCCAGCCCCAGCACGATCTCCTCACACTCACTGTCGAACGGCGGTACAATCGAGCGGCCATTGACGTGATGAACGCCGCTGATGCGAACCGCTTCACTGCGCCCTGGCAAGCTGTCCTGCGCTGAAGGAATGGTCTGCTTATCTTCCGTTATCCACATGGCGGACTCTCTCCTGTGTCGCGTCGTGCAATCGTGTATAGGTTCAATAATGTCATCTCTGCCCCCCAAGATCTGCCCCTGCCAGCCCAACAGCGCCCAGGCGCGACGCTACGCCGATTGCTGTCAGCCGATTCATGCTGACATCACCCGCGCCGAACGCCCCGAGCAATTGATGCGCGCCCGCTACAGTGCCTTCTGCCTGTCGCTGAGTGACTTCCTGATCGACAGCTGGGACCCGGCCCATTGCCCGGCACGCGCCGATCTCGAAGGTGCTGGCCCGCAGTGGCTGGCATTGGAGATTCTGGACAGCGGACAAGACGCCGATACCGGCATGGTACGCTTTCATGCCACCTTCTTCGAGCAGGGAAAGTTCCAACAATTGCAGGAACTTAGCCGCTTTCATCACGATGGCCATCACTGGCGTTATGTCGACGGTGATGCCGAGTGGCAGACACTGACGCCAGGGCGCAACAGCCTGTGTCCCTGTGGCAGCGGCAAGAAGATCAAGCGTTGCTGCACTGCGTGACCGTCAGCGTCTTGTGCTGACGCGCGTGCGCTTGAGCTCTCAAGCATAAGCGAAACTAGCACCTCTGAAACGCCCCCTCCATAACAAGACAGCCCCCACCGAACCTGTCGATGGGGGCTGAGCCTGTGGCAATCACTTGGCCTGACGTGTCATCTGTCCTTGCCGACTCTGGGCGCCAGCTCGCTGCGACCCAGCGAGAAGCTGTAGAGCAGATCCACGGCCTGCGCCGTGCCGGACACCGCTTCGGCATACAGGTTGCGGAACAGCTTGTAGCGCAGCGTCAGCTCCGCGATCGGCGAGAACAGCCCGACGCCGTAACTGAGCTTCAGGTCCGGGGCGATATAGCCGCTGACCACCACCTGGCTGTCATCGCCGCTGCCGGAGCTGTCCAGACTCAGGTCACGCACGCCGAAGGTTTCCCCGATCTGGCCGACCACCTGGCCACTTTGCGCCAGCGACATGCCGATCAAGGCGGACGTGACCGCACTGTCACTGCTGGTGTCGCTGTCCAGGCCTTCGCCGCGCAGCAGATAACTCAGTGCCGAGGACTCATCCATCGACGGGTCCGAGAAGATCTCGACGCTGGGTGACGAGGCAAGTCCCGTCACACGCACCCCTGCGGTCACGTCGTCCTCGGTGTTGTCAGGATCACGGATCGCCTCGATATTCAGACGCGGGCTAGAAGGCGGTCCGGCCAGCAAGACCTGCCCCTTGCTGATCTGCAGGTCCTGCCCGAAGCTCTTGTAGGTCCCGTCGACCAGATTGACCTCACCGAAGACCTGCACGCCGCCCTTGGACTGACGCACATCGAGATCGCCTCTGAGCTTGGTCTTGAGCCCCATCGCCTCCAGACGCGCATCCGGCCCGATATGGATGCCGATACGCACATCCAGCGCCATGCCGGCCTCGTTGAGCGCCTTGGCGGTATCGCTGCCATCGGCAAGCTCGGCCGGGTTGGAGGTGTCCTCATCACTGGGACGCTCGATGATGATGGTGTCACTGGAGGGTGACACGGCAGACGGCGGCACCTGGTCCACTTCGATGCGTGTCCACGGCACCTTGACGTCGCCCCGCAGCTTGAGCAGCGTGGGGCTGGCATTGATCTCGAGATCCGGCGCGACGCGCATGCGGCCGATCCCGGCGATATGCAGCTCGAGCGGATTCTTCGCACCGTCGAGGTTCAATGACGCCGTCCAGTCCTCAAGCGTCGGCCACGCCGCCTCGCCATCGATGCCCCAGCGCGCATCATTACCCACCAGATAGCCATCGATATCGGCACTGTTGCCATCGAAGTCGACGGTGAACTGGGCATCCGACAGCGACACCGGCAGGCCTTCGCCCTGCACCTTGACGCCGGTCAGCGCGATCGGGCCGGTCAACGACGGCAGGCTCAGATTGCCGCCGACCTCGACATCACCCGCAAGCTTGCCTTCCAGCTGAGTCATGCCCGCCACCAGCGGACGATACGGCGAGAGGTCGATGTCGCGGATGGCCAGCGAGCCATCCAGCTGGCCTGCGCCCGCCGGGTCGAGGACCGACACGGTGAGACCGATGCCGCCAGCGCTGTCGAGGCGAATCTGGGTATCGAGATCGGCCTTGTCGGGTGTGGCCTCCAGTGCCAGTTGCAGGGTGGTCTCGGGCAATGACCAGGCATTGCCGTCGGCGTCTTCGCCGGCCAGCGTCAACTTGCCCGCCAGCTCCGCGTCAGCATTCCAGCGTTGGCCACCCTGCTTCCAGCTTGCCGTGATCTTGCCGCCCGTGGCACCGCCGATGGTCCAGCTCTCCGGCATGGCGCTCTGGGCCATGTCCAGCGGAATCCCCTCGAGAGTCACCACGGCCTGGCCGTCATTGCCCGCGCTCAAGGGCTCGGCGATACAGATCTGGCCGCCCTGTTCACGACTCAGACAGAACGGCTGCACCAGCACGCTGCCCTTGGCGAGATTGGCATCGAAGCTCGCCGGCGTGTCGAAGTTGAAGTCCCCGAAGTCGGTATTCGCCGTCAGCGGAGACAGCGCACCACGATAATGCTCACGCGCCTTGTCGAGCCCACCCTTGAGGGTCAGCCCCAGACGAGAAAGCGGCATCTCACCGGCCATCTCGGTATCGAACTGCAGGGTGTGATCGCTCAGGAAGCCTCCCAGCGTCAGCGCGACCGTCGCGATCTGCTGTCCGCCAGCTCTGACATCATCGGCATTCAGGGCGATATCCAGTGCCGGGTCATCAATCCCCCGCTTGCGAGCATCGACCCCGGCTGACAGCGCCATGTCGGAGATTCGGTTCTCACCGATCTGCAGGCGCCGTGCGGTGAAGTTGCTCGCCAGCTGAGGCTTGTCGAGCGTGCCCGAGGCATCGATCTTGCCCTTGAGCTCACCCGCGATATCCGGCATCAGGGTCGAGAGCGCCGGGAAATCGATGTTGGCCGCCAGGGTGATGGTCTTGGCAATCTTGCCATTGGCGCTCAGACGGTTCTGGCCCTGGCGCAGCTCCAGCGCGTTGACGTCCCACTGCATGTCGGCATTGCCTGAAAGCTTGCCGGTCAGCGTGAGCGGACGCTCGAGCAAGGTGCCATGGATATCCAGCTTGCTGACATCGACGGCCCACGGACCTTGTTGCGGCTGATTGAAGCTGGCCACGAGATTGCCGCTCAGCTCACCACGCACGGCTTTCTGACCGCCCCCGGTCGGGGCCGGCAGCAAGTCTTCGGGATGCAGCTTGTCGAGGGCCAGCTCGGCGGCCACCTGGATACCTTCCTGCCAGTGAATCTCGCCACGGGTGGTCGCGGAGCCACGCTTGAGGGCGATCTTGAGCGGCTGCCAGCGGTAATGCGCGAGATCGCCGTCGCCTGCCAATGACAAGGTGGCGCGCGGAATGTCACGCCCCTCGATGATGGCATCCAGTGTGGTCGTATACCCCGACAGTGAGCCCTTGGCGACCAGCGCCAGATTCTCGACGCTATAGTCAGGCGTGAAGGAGGCAGCGGCAGCGGTGCCAGACGTGTTGTTGCCATCCTTGGCTTGTGTCGCTGTCTGAGCGCCCGTCTGCGCATCCGCGGGGGTGTCATCAGAGGCATCAGTGACGGCGGCAAAGGGCCAGGTGATCCGCTCGGAGCTCAGGTGCGCCTCGAAGGGCAGATCGCTGTCCAGTACATCCGCGCTGGCCACAAGCTCAGCGGCAAGTGGGCCGTCGGCCTTGAGAGAGGCTTCAAGATCCGCCAGCGAGCCTTCCAGAGACAGGCGCAGCTTTTCATGACGCACGGGATCAATCAGGGTCTCGGCATTGAGCGTGGCGCTCAGGGGATACTCGTCCTTCAGGGTGACCTGCGCCACGAGATCGGCGTTCACGTCGCGGGAGTCGACCTCGAGACGCGAGAGCGTGATGTCATGCCCTTCCGCCTTGAGCGCCAGCGACAGGCGACTGACCTCATACGGGCTTGGCCCCTCAAGCGCAAAGTCTTCAATGGCAAGATCGGGAACCTCGATGGTCAGCGGAAGATAGACTTCCGGCAAGGCGATGCGCCCGGCCTGTGCTGTCTGATCTGTGGTTTCAGCGGCAGTCTTGCCAGACACATCTGCGGCATCATCCGTGATGGCCTTGGCGGCGCTCTCGGCTTGAGACGCCACGACCTGAGCATTGACCACTACACTTGCCGCTTGCTGAGCCTCAGGCGTGATGCTCACTCCCTCGAGGCTGGCAGTGCCTGCCGTCGCTTGAACCGCGGCGGCATCGGCCGGAATGAAACGACTGGTGACCAGGCGTGTCTCGCCCAGCGTCAGCGTACTCACTGACAGCGCGGCCGAGGTATGGAAATGATCGAAGGTGACGCGACTGCCATCCGCCAGCGCCAGGGCGAAGTCATCAATGGCGACCTTGCGCACCTCGATGGGAATCGGCACCACGATGGGCACGTTGAGGCTCTCGCCGCTCTCCGCTTCCGGTTCAGCGCTGGCACCGCTATCGCTCAGGGTGATCGCGAGACCACTGGACTCCAGCGACTCGAGACACAGCTTGCCCTTGAGCAGACAATCCTCGCCCCAGGCCAGCGACAGCGAGTCGGCATTGACGGCCAGCCCCGGCAGGTCCAGCGAGACGTCCTTGAGTGACAGCGCTTCCAGCGGTGAGCCGGAGGCCTGCGAGTAATCGATGAAGCCACGCGAGCGCGCCTGATCGAGCACCAGCCCGGTGCCCCACGGGGACAGCACGCCCCCGACCAGCAGGATCGTCAGCCCGATCAGGAACACGAGCAGCCATATCAGCAACCGGATGACCAGGCCGCCCCGACGTACATAGGGATTAGACAATTCCAACATCTCCATATCTTTTTTATCAGCTCACCCGCTCAGCTGATGGTCCTTTGCTGGCGCTTGATCCGCACGACACTCGTGTTAGAGACGCGAGCCGCTCAGAATTCCGGCCCGATCGAGAAGTGAATACGGTAATCGTTGTCATCGTCATCGAAGGGATGGGCGATATCGAGACGAATCGGCCCTACCGGCGAGATCCAGCGAATCCCCATGCCGGCCGCCGTCTTGAGCTCGAGTGCGTCCCAGCCATTGAAGGCGTTACCGGCGTCGTAGAAGGTCGCGCCCCACCAGTCGCCGGTCAGACGGTAATCGTATTCCAGGCTGCTGGTGAGCAACGAGCTACCGCCCTCCAGATCGCCGTCATCATCTTCCGGGGCGAGTGTCTCGTAGGAATAGCCACGCACACTGTTGTCGCCCCCGGTGAAGAAGCGCATCGAGGGCGGCATGTCATCAAAGTTGTCGGTATCGACGTGGCCGACGCCCATGCGCGCCACGAAACGATGGTTGTCGCCGATGGAGCGTATCCAGTTGGTGTTGAACTGGGAGCGCAGGAAGGTCACGTCCGAGCCCCACATCTGATCGCCGTATTCGAAGGTCAGCTGTTGGCGATCGCCCCACATCGGGAAGGTCTTGGGACGGGTGCGGGTACGGTTCCAGCTCACACCGGGATACAGCAGCAGCACGGCCCCGGATTCATCCGCCTGGGTGTAGTCCTCATAGGTGGAACCGAAGAACACGCGCTGGGTCCAGCCATTGTCGAACTTCCACTCGCGGGTGAAGCGCACGGTGGTCTCGAGACTCTCGGTATCTTCATCGTCGGTGTTCGACATCCCGTACTCGAGGACATAGCTATCCTTGAGCGGGTCTTCGAGCGGCATGCGGTATTCGCCCTCGAAGGTCTGTTCCGGCGAGGACAGGAACAGGCTGTTGGTCAGGCTATGGCCATAGCGATTGACCCACGGCATCTCCCAGCTGAACTGCAGGCGTGGCCCGACATCCGTCGCGTAGCCGATACCGGTCTCGAACTTGTGACGGTCGGCGGGAATCAGGCTGATGTCCACGGGGATGATGGGGCCGTTGGCCGTCTTGACCGCGGCCTCCAGCGCATCGCCCGTCAGCACCGGCGTGTCATTGCCGGCGGCTTCGGTAGCGCCAGCCACAGCGGAGTCAGCGTCATCAGCATTCACGGTGGCCAGCGCAGCAGAGACCGTCGAGTCCGAGGGGGACGCCGCGTCAGCGCGGCGGCTCTCATCCCCTGTCTCGATTTCAGTCCTCTCGACATCGGCAAGCCATGAGCCCTCATAGCCCTGTGCCTCGGCATAAGGTGTCTTGATCTCGCTGTCGGGGCTGGTGGTCTTGAGTTCGGCGCCCGGGTTGAGCTGTGGCTTGATCGCGGCCGAGCGGAACCAGCCGGCTTCACTCAGCCGCTGGTTGAACTGGGTCAACTTGCCGGCTTCGTAATAATCGCCAGTCTCGAACGGCTGCATGGCCTTGACGCGATCCAGCTCTATCTGACTGTTGAGGTAGGTGATATCACCGAAGCGGTAGCGCTGACCGCTCTGCATGACCAGATAGATGCGTGCCGAGTGCAGCCAGGGGCGTACCTCGATGCGCTGCTGGGAGAAGGAGGTGTCGAAATAGCCGCGCTCGAGGCTGAGCGACGTAAGAGTCGACTTGAGGCTGTCATAGCGAGAGTGACGCAGCACATCGCCTTCCTCGAGGTCGGCGTCGGCCAGTACCTTCTTCATGACCTTGTCGCGCGCGGCGTCGCCTTCGAGCCGCAGCACCAGCGTCTCGATGGTGACCGGCTCACCGGCATCCACCGTCACGACCACATCATCGCCGCCCAACAGCCCCTTCTCGGGATAGCTGAGCGTGATCTGAGCATCGTAGTAACCGAAGGCCTGCAGCGCTTCCTGGGTGCGCCGGATGATCTCATCCTCATAGCGCTCGGCCGGTGCATCGCCCTCAAGCGTCATCCCGGCCAGGAAGTTGACCACATTGGTCGCCGTCGCGCCCTTGACGCCCTTGACGGCGGCATCGATCGCCAGCGCCTGCGGCGCGAAGCACAGGCCGCCACACACGATCAGCGGCGTCAGATAGCGATGCGGCAAACCGCGCGTCCCGGTCGCTCGAGCAGACTCTTTGTTGTCGCCACTCATGATTCGTCCTTTGTTGAGTGCTGGTGGAAAGCACTGTCCATCGTTCCCATTCATCATGTCGTGCGGCGCTCGGTCATCACGGGGCGTGTCACATGGCCCGCCAGAGTGGCGGACCACGCCATATCGTCGTTACTTGTATCCCTGCGGCACCGGCTCAGCGACGTTCCAGTCGACTGACGCGCTGCTCAAGCTCAGATACCTGGCCCAGCAGCGACGCGACACGGCCACTCAGCTGACGGCGGCTGGCATCCAGCGAGCGCAACTGCTCTCGCGTGTCCTCTGACGCCCCCTGTGAGCTGGCTTCCAGGCCGGCACTGAGCGCTGTCTGCTGACGGCGCAGCTCACCCAGCTGGGAGGCCAGTGAGCGTTGCGCGCTCTCAAGCGCTGTCAGCTCGTCAAGCGGCGCGAAACGGCCCTTGAACTTGCTGGCCAGTTCATCGCCATCAGCGGCGGCTGCAGGCTCCGGCAGTGCCTTCAGCGTCTCGCCCAGTTGCTGCTGCGATTGCTGCAAGTCACGCGTCTGGGTCTGTTGCGTGGCCAGGTCCGTCTTGAGTGCCGTGAGGCGAGTCTCGAGCGAGGCCAACTGCTCGGCGCTGTTCTCAACCTCGCTTTCAATATCGCTCTGCAAGCTCTCGATGCGGGGAGCCAGCGTGTCCAGGGTGCTGGAGGTCTTGTCCACCAGCGGCTCGAGGTGCTCAAGCGTGGCCGACTGGGCATCCAGACGTGCGCCCAGCGCTGCACGGCCATCACGGCTGAGGGATTCCAGCGCCGCCATCGAGCCTTGCAGCGCCGTGATCAGGGTCGCGTGATTGTCACCTGTCTGCGCAAGCGTCGTGACGCGACCATCCAGACGATCAAGCGCCTCGTCCATGGCGGTCAGACGCTCTTGAGCGCCATCCGCGTCCTTCGCCACCTTGCCTTCCAGTGTCTCGAGGCGCGCGACGGCCTCACTGGACAGGGACGCCTTGTCCTCCTGCAGGGTGGTCAGCGCCGGCACGACAGTGTCATTCAACTGGCTGTCCAGGGCGCTGAGTTGCTCACCCAGTGCATCACGCAGTTCGCTCAGGCGCTCATCGCCCTGCTGCTCGAGCTGGGCCACGGAACGTTCGAGCTGGCTGACACGCGCGCCGAGCTGATCGCGTTGATCGCCCCCGAGGGTCTGCAGGTCATGCAGCTGCCACTGTTGCCAGCCCACCACGCCCCCCAGGGCGAGGAGGCAAAGCCACGTCGGCCAGCGTCTGGGCACGGGGGGACGAGTGTGATGCACGCCAAGCGCATCGTCGGGACGCGCGACCAGCGCATCGTCCGGTGAGTCATTGAGAGACGGTTCAGCGTTGTGCGGCCGCATTCTGGCTCCAGGTCCGGCAAACGATCAGCAGCGAAAGGTTCAGCGCAGCATCTTCAAGGCGGCGCAAGACGACCGGAAGTGCGCTTTTTCGCCTTGCTGTATAAAAATACAGTCATGCAGGTTCTGCAAAAGATAAGTCACGGTTCACGTACAGGAAATCGAGTCTAACAGCTGACCTCGGTCATCTCATCAGGTTCCCGCCATGGCCCGTCATCGAGGGCAGAGTGGCAGGAATGTGGCAAAAGCCTGGCAATGAACGCGAGCCCTGCAAGACGCTTGAGGGGATCCCGCGGTCAGTGCCCACCAGCGTTGGCCTGTCGGTGTCTGGGTGCTATAGTGCCAGACACTGCGATACGCGCAGCCTCTGTCTTCGTAGCTATCTGGATTCACAAGGTTTTTCACGCTGATTGCACATTTCATGCGCGTAGCCACGGCATGAAGGATGCACGGCGAGTCATGCACTTTCGCCCTTTCCCGCTGCCTGAGCGGGTGGCCAGTTTCAGGGCCGGGAGTGATGCTGGTCGCGGAGCTTGAGTCTGTGCTTGTCTGACCCTCTTCCATCACGCGATGGCAGGTCAGGCATTGAAATACTCAGCCCCAAGCCCCACGAAGGCAGAGTACGACCCAATTGGTGAGGAAAAGGAGCTGATCCCCATGGCATTTGAACTTCCAGCACTGCCGTACGAAAAGAACGCACTCGAGCCGACCATCTCTGCCGAGACCCTTGAGTACCATTACGGCAAGCATCACCAAGCCTACGTCACCAAGCTGAACAGCATGGTCGAAGGCACTGCTGACGCAGAAAAATCTCTCGAAGAGATCATCCAGAGCGCCCAGGGTGGTCTGTTCAACCAGGCAGCTCAGGTGTGGAACCACACCTTCTACTGGCACTGCCTGTCCCCGAATGGTGGTGGCGAGCCGTCCGGCCCGCTGGCAGACGCCATCGTGGCCAAGTGGGGCTCCGTTGCTGACTTCAAGGAAGCCTTCAACACTTCCGCCGCTGGCAACTTCGGTTCCGGTTGGACCTGGCTGGTCAAGAACGCCCAGGGCGAGCTGGAAATCGTCAACACTGACGACGCTGACACCCCGATCGCCAAGTCTGGTCAGACTCCGCTGCTGACCGTCGACGTCTGGGAACACGCCTACTACGTCGACTACCGCAATGCGCGTCCGAAGTACCTGGAAAGCATCTGGAACATCATCAACTGGGAATTCGCTGCACAGAACTTCGCAGCCTGAGCTTTTCCAGATTGAGTTTGGCTAGACCAAGCTTGGCTAGCCTCAGGAGGCCGAGTCGTTTACCGCTCGGAACTCCAGTTGAGCCAAGGCATCCGACGTCACCCTGATATGACGCCTGGATGACCTGCTCTGAAAACCCCGCCAACTGGCGGGGTTTTTTTCGTTCAAGACAACGTCACCCAGCCGCGAGCCTGCTACACGCAAGGCTTGGCTACGCTGTATGCACCACCTGGAGAAGAATCTCGTCTGTCGACTTGCAAATGACGGAGGTGCCCCTATCTAATGATGTAGAAGTAGAACGTATGCTCTACCTCGTTGCGTACATCTTGATCGCTCACAGGGATTCGACGACATGGTTGGCACACACTGCTTGAAATGCATTCTTTGACTGCACGAAATACATACTTTGAAAAAAGGGAATACCGATGCCCACTGACACCTCGACCTCCTCTCTGCCCGACTCCATGCTGGCGATCGTGACCACCGGCCATGGGGGTTATGAATGCCTCGAGACGCAGCAGCGCCCGGTGCCGGCCCCCGGTGAAGGCGAGGTGCTGATCAAGGTGCTGGCGGCTGGCATGAACAATACCGAGATCAATACGCGTCTGGGCTGGTATTCCTCCACGATCACTACCGCGACCCAACAGGCCAGCAGCGTGCATGACAACGCGGATGCAGACGCGACGACCGACAAGCCGGCACCGCCGGAAGGTGGCTGGAAGGGAGAGACGCCCTTCCCCCTGATACAGGGCACGGATTGCTGTGGCGAGGTGGTGGCATTGGGCCCGAATGCGGATGCTAGCCTGCTGGGCAAGCGCGTGCTGGTACGCTCCTGCATGCGCAGCGAGGGCTGGGACTCGTTGGAAAACGAATGGATGGGCTCGGATTTCGACGGCGCCTTCGCGCAGTTCGTCAGCGTGCGCGCCAATGAAGTGTTCGCGGTGGATTGTGACTGGAGCGATGTCGAGCTTGGCTCCCTGCCCTGTGCCTATGGCACGGCGGAAAACATGCTCGAACAGGCAGAGCTCAAGGCGGGCGAGCGTGTGCTGATCCTGGGCGCCTCGGGCGGGGTCGGTTCCGCTGCATTGCAGCTGGCCAAGCGCCGCGGCGCGACGGTGTTTGCCGTGGCAGGCGTTGCCAAACATGAGGCCCTGGCAGAACTTGACGCCGACAAGCTTCTGGACCGCAAGGCCGATCTGCTCGAGCTGCTGGGCCACGAAAGCGTCGACCTGGTGGTCGACAATGTCGCGGGCGACAACTTCCCGGTCATGATGAAACTGCTCGCGCGTGGCGGCCGTCTGGTGACCACCGGCGCCATCGCCGGCCCGATGGTGACGCTGGACCTGCGCGACCTGTACCTCAAGAACCTGCGCCTGCTGGGCACCACTGCCTGGTGTGAAGCCACCTTCCCCAATCTGATCCGCTACGTGGAGCAAGGCGAGATTCGTCCGCTGATCGCGGCCAGCTTCCCGTTGACCGAGATCGTCACTGCGCAACAGCAGTTTCTGAGCAAGGGCCACGTGGGCAAGTTCGTGCTCGAGCCCTGGGCCTGAAGACAGCTTGGCGGTCATCATGAAAAGCCTGGCGGCCTAGGTTTCAAACCTGAGCCCCACGACAAAAAGCCCTCATCCGGTCCCGGATGAGGGCTTTTGCATACTGAGCACGCAAGGCTCAGCCTGAAGGTGCGTCAGTCTGAGAGAACATCAGCTTCAGAGTGCGTCAGCCTGACCCACCGAGATGCCCGTCAGGGGCTGGCACGGCGGCCGATGCCGCGATAGACCAGTCCCTGACTTGCCACGTAACGCGGGTCGAAGATGTTGCGACCATCGAGCACCAGGCCCGCGCCCAGCTCACGCTTCAGGCGCTGCCAGTCCGGGTTCCAGTAGCACTTCCACTCGGTGACCAGCATCAGGGCATCAGCGCCCTCCAGGGCGTCATACATGTTGCCATCGACCAGCTCCAGCAACGGATGCGCACCACAGGCCTCCCCCAGCGCCGACAAGGCCGCGGGATCATGCACGCGCACGCGCACGCCCTGGGCCCACAGCGCCTCAAGCAAGGTCAAGACCGGCGCATGGTCGATACGCGCGGTACCCGGCTTGAAGGCCGCGCCCCAGATCGCCACGGTACGACCGCGCAATTCACCATCGAAGTGCTGCCACAGCTTGCGGAACAGCGTCTCCTTCTTGGCCTCGTTGATGTCGAGCACATGCTCGAGCAACATCGATTCACGCCCTGTCTGATGCTGAACATCGGCCAGACGCATCAGATCACGCGAGAAGTTCGGGCCGCCGAATCCACAGCCCGGATAGAGATAGCCGAAGCCGATACGCGGGTCGGCGCCCATGCCCTGACGCACATATTCCACATCGACGCCGAGGGAGTCGGACAGACCCGCCACTTCGTTCATGTAGCTGATACGCGTCGCGAGCATGCCGTTGATGGCCAGCTTGGTCAGTTCGGCGGCGCGGCGCGGCATGATCTGGAAGACATCTTCACGCCGGTTGAAGGCACGCAGCAGCTCCTGCACCCGCAGGGTGGCAGGTTCCGCTTCGCTCCCAAGCAACCAGCGGGCCGGACGCTCGAAGGTGGCCAGTGAACGGCCCTCCTCCAGCATGTCCGGCAAGGCGACGGCGTACTGGTCGTCACGCGGCAGCAACGCCTCGAAACGCTCGGTCGTGCCCACCGGGAAAGTCGAGTTGTTGACCAGCACCAGCGGCTCATCCAGGGTCGCCACCAGCTGCTCGACACGGCTCAGTGCGCTTTCGCGCTGGTCCGGCGAGACGGCGATCCAGTGGATATCGATGCGCCGCAGTGACTCGAGGTCCTCGATGAGAGTGAGATCGCCCCGCTCCCGATGGCGATCAAGACGTTCGCGCAGGCCTGGCTCACTGTTCAACCAGTCGACGCGTTCCAGGGCAGCCCAGTCCATGTCCTCATGTGGCCACCACCAGACACGGTGACCCACGCTCGCCAGAGCGGCGCTGGCCGTTGCCGCCGCCAGTTCGCTTCCGTGCACCAGCACCTGCATGGCTTATTTCTCCTGGTAGCGAGTCAGCAGCTCGCGGAAGCCTTCACCGAAGGTCGGGTGACGCTTGGCAAAGGAAAGAGTCGCTTCAAGATAGCCCAGCTGGTGGCCGCAATCGTAGGTATCACCGGCCATGCGGTAGGCCGCGACGGCCTTGTCGTCACGCAGGGTGTCGATGGCATCTGTCAGCTGGATCTCACCACCCGCGCCCGGCGGAGTGTTCTCCAGAAGCTCGAAGATACGGCCCGGCAACAGATAACGGCCGATGACCGCCAGGGTCGACGGCTCGGTGCCCGGGGCCGGCTTTTCGACCATGCCATTGATCAGGGCGGACTTGCCGGCTTCCGGCGTGTCACCGTCGATCGCGACGATACCGTACTTGTAGGCCATGTCCTGCGGGACATTCTCGACCATGATCTGGGCGGCGTTGGTGGCTTCGTAGGCCTCCATCATGCGCGCCAGGTCATTCTTCTCGAGTCCTTCGCCATCGACCAGCACGTCCGGCAGCATGACGATGAACGGCTCATCACCGACGATCGGCTTGGCACACAGCACGGCGTGGCCCAGGCCCAGCGGCTCCGGCTGGCGCACGCTGATGATCTTGACGTCATCCGGAATGATGTTACGCAGCTGTTCGAGCAGCTCGAGCTTGCCCTTGGCTTCCAGGGTGGTTTCCAGCTCGAAGTGCTTGTCGAAGTGGTTCTCGATGGCATTCTTGCTGGAATGGGTGACCAGCACGATTTCCTTGATACCGGCTGCGACCGCTTCTTCCACCACATATTGGATCACCGGCTTGTCGACGATGGTGATCATTTCCTTGGGGATGGCCTTGGAGGCCGGGAGGCAACGTGTGCCGAGACCGGCAACAGGCAGAACAGCCTTGCGTATCATGTAGCGTCTTCCTTGTGTCTATGTCGTGGTGAAGCCCGTCGAAGGACCTCCACCGGGTTACTGTCGTCGAAGCCAATCAACGACCATCCTTCATCATAGGCAGAGATTATGCCAGTTTGATCAAGGAGTGCGAAATTCCTGCACTATCCGAGGCTTGGTGAGCGCTACCACCCTGCGAAACGCCATCAGCGGCGCATGGCGCGCCCGAGCAGCGCACCGACACTGTCGCTATCGGGCGACTCTACCACGCCATGTTCGGTGACGATGGCATCAATATACTCATGCGGTGTGACATCAAAGACCGGATTGAAGACATCGATGTCCTGCGGCGCGATCTGGCGTCCGCCCGCCTCGCGCAGCTCGGCGGCGTCGCGCGTCTCGATGGGGATGTCCGCGCCACTGGCCAGGCTGCCATCGAACGTGGCCAGCGGGGCCACCACCATGACCTTGATGCCATGGGCGCGCGCCTGAACGGCC
The DNA here is from genome assembly GCF_020217465.1 of Cobetia amphilecti. GTDB lineage: Bacteria > Pseudomonadota > Gammaproteobacteria > Pseudomonadales > Halomonadaceae > Cobetia > Cobetia amphilecti. The sequence goes on along the minus strand of NZ_CP084115.1, from coordinate 2,069,672 downwards.
AGCGAGAAGGTGCCGATCTTGTTGGCCGTGTCGCCGTTGGCCGTAATGCGGTCCGCGCCGACGATCAACCAGCGCACGCCTTCCGGCGTCCGGGCACCCTGCTGCATGATCAGCGAGGCTGCGCCTTCCACGGCCAGACGCGCGGGAATCCTCTCCTGCACCAGCTCCCACGCCGTCAGGCGAGAGCCTTGCCACCAGGGGCGCGTTTCGTTGACATGCACACGGCCGAGAATGCCCTGGGCGTAGGCGGTACGGATCACGCCCAGCGCCGTGCCGTGGCCGCCGGTGGCCAGCGCGCCGGTATTGCAGTGGGTCATGACCTCGCACCGCGTCTCGCCCTGCGCGAGGGAGGCCGCAATCACCTGGGCACCAAACTCGGCCATACGCAGATTGTCCTCCAGATCCTGCTCATGAATGCGCACGGCCTCCTTCAGCAACGCCTCATACGGGGCCTGCGACTGAGTGGCGTGTGCGGCAATCACCTTGCGCATGCGATCCAGCGCCCAGAACAGGTTGACCGCTGTCGGGCGCGAGGCAGCCAGCACATCACAGGCACTGGCCAGGCGTGACTGCCAGTCGCCGCCCTCGCGGTTGATGACGAAAGCCTCCAGCGCCACGCCATAGGCGGCGGCGATCCCGATGGCCGGTGCACCGCGGACCACCATGTCGGTAATGGCAGTCGCGACCCCGCGTGCATCCTCGAGCAGCACCTCGCGGGTCTCACCCGGCAGCAGACGCTGGTCGAGCAGCGCAAGCTTCACCGCCGGCTTAGTGACATCAGGAGAGACGTCAGCGCTGGCCTCGGGCGGGGTGCCTGCCGTGTCTTCTTCCCGCGACGCACACTCTTGCTGGCTTACCCAGCGAATCGGAACCAGGCTCATGACCACTCCCCGTTGCTACATGACAATAATGACGACTGGTCATCGCGCGTGGCGCGACGCCCCGCCCCATCGTAACGCAAGTGCCCGTCATGATGAGTTTTTTGCGCTGGACGCTGACCCGCGACGGCAGTCGGATTAGAATGGTGGAATCGTGCCCGAGGGTAAGGTGCCTGTACAGGCCTGCCACTTCCCGAACAGCACTTCCGTAACGGTAAGGATGCAAAGATGAGCGATAACGACACCCAGCAAGATGCCCAGCCCCAGGACCATCTGGGCAATGTCGATGCCAGCGAGATCGCCAAGTTCTCGGCATTGGCCAGTCGCTGGTGGGACCGTGACAGTGAATTCAAGCCGCTGCATGACATCAATCCGTTGCGGGTCGACTATATCGACACCCACGCTGGCCTGGCAGGCAAGCGCGTGATCGACGTCGGCTGCGGCGGCGGCATTCTCTCCGAAGCCATGGCGCATCGTGGCGCCCAGGTGACGGGCATCGACATGGGTGAGGCGCCGCTGTCCGTTGCCCGTCTGCATCAGCTGGAGTCCGGCGTCGAGGTGGACTACCGCCAGACCACCGCCGAAGCCGCCGCAGAAGAGATGGCCGGCCAGTTCGACGTCGTCACCTGTCTGGAAATGCTCGAGCACGTGCCGGACCCATCCTCGGTGATCGCGGCCTGCGCACGGCTGGTCAAGCCCGGCGGCATGGTGTTCTTCTCGACCATCAACCGCAATCCCAAGGCGTATGCCTTCGCGATTCTCGGCGCGGAATATGTGCTGCAGATGCTGCCGCGTGGCACCCACGAGTATCGCAAGTTCATCCGTCCGGCCGAGCTGGGGCGCTGGACACGCGATGCGGGCCTCAAGATGGAAGGCTCCACCGGCATGACCTACAACCCGCTGACGCGCAAATATCGCCTGAATTCCTCCGACCTGACCGTCAACTATCTGATGCATACGCGTCGCCCGACCGAGGAAGAGCTTGCGTGAGCCTGCCGGCAGCGCTACCTCGCCCCGCCGCCTTGATCTTCGATCTCGATGGCACCCTGGTGGACACCGCGCCAGACCTGGCGCGCGCCACTAATGAGCTGCGTGAGCATCACACCCTGCCGGCGCTGGACTACGACGTGATTCGCGCTGAAGTCTCGCATGGTGGCAGCGCTCTGGTGACGCTGGCCCTGGGCCATGAGCTCGATCACCCCGAGCACGCCAGCGAGCGCACTCGCCTGCTGGAATTCTATGCCCGCGATGTCGCGGCGCACAGCGTGCTGTTCCCGGGCTATGACGCCCTGATCGAGATCTGTCAGCGCGCAGGCCTGCCGTGGGGCATCGTGACCAACAAGCCCCGTCAGTTCGCCGAGCCGCTGATCGCCGCGCTCAAGCTCACGCCCGGCTGCCTGCTGTGTGCCGATGACCTGCCGGTCAAGAAGCCGCATCCAGAGCCTCTGTGGGAGGCGGCACGTTGCCTCGGTGTCGACGCCTCCGAATGCTGGTATCTGGGGGATCACGACCGTGACATGCAGGCGGCGCGCGCGGCGGGCATGCTGGCGGTCGCGGTGCGCTACGGTTATGTCCGTGAGGGCGACGATGTGGACGCCTGGCCTGCCGATGTGTGGTTTGACACCTCGGAAGAAGTCATCAATGCCGCGTTGCGGGCAGCGGACCTGCGCTGACCGAGCGACACGCACGTAGCTCACACGAAGCTCGCACGAACCAGCCCCCACGAGCGGGTGATCCGCAGATGGACATCAGAAGATAGACACAAGCCGCTAGAAACAAACAGCTAGACACAAGAACGCCGACGGCCAATGCCGTCGGCGTTCTTGTTGCAGGGTATGACGAATGGCCCGCCTGGCGGCGTCACTCATCATCCAGTGAGGAGATGCCAGATGACAATGGCTCAGACTTTCGGCGGCTGGGCGTCGAACATCTCGCCGGTATGACCCCGACTGTCCAGCCCCATCAACCACAGATAGGTCGGCATGATGTCAGCGGGTGTACGCAAGGTATCGGGGTCTTCGGCCGGGAACGCCGACTTGCGCATCGGGGTCCGCGTCCCACCGGGATTGAGCGTATTGACGCGCACCTGGCTGGTATTCTCCAGTTCCTGTGCCAGCATCTGCGAGAAGCCTTCCGTGGCGAACTTGGAGACACTGTAGGCGCCCCAGAAGGCACGCCCCTTGCGGCCGACACTGGAGCTTGTCAGCACGACGGAGGCGTCCTTCGAGGCCTTGAGCAACGGCAGCAATGCCTGGACCATCCAGATAGGACCATTGATATTGACCTGCATGACCTGCTCCCACAGCGCCGGATCATACTGCTCGAACGGAGTGATCTTGCCCAGCAGGCTCGCGTTGTGCAGCAGGCCATCCAGTCGACCGAATTCGCTGTGCAGGGTATCAGCCATCTGCTGATAATCCTTGAGCGATGCCCCTTCGAAGTTGAGCGGATAGATGGCCGGTTGCGGGGCTCCCAAGGCCTCGATCTCGTCGTAGACTTCTTCCAGCTTGGCAATGGTTCTGCCCAGCAATATCACCGTCGCCCCATGACGCGCATATTCGACTGCCGCTTCACGCCCAATGCCGGACCCCGCCCCGGTCACCAGAATGATCCGCCCTTTCAGCATGTCGTCCGGGGCCTGATAGTCGATCTTGCACTCTGCCATGGTGATATCCCTGTCTGAGATCTGTCGTCAACCGCCGATGAGAGTCACTGCTTCTTCACCGGCAATACTTGCTCGGCCACATGAATCGAATGAAGCGTGCCCGGGTCGCCTGCCGATGGCACCCGGGTTGCCTGCCGATGGCATGAGGACGCCGAGCGCCACATAACACAAAGCCCGCACCTGGTAGAATACCAAGCGCGGGCTTTGGGGAATACACGTGGCCAATGGCCACGGGCACTCAGGCACCGGAGGACAGGAAGTCCTTGGCCATGGTGCCAGCTTTGCTGTCCGGATACTGCTGGACCAGCTTCTCGAGCAAGGAGCGACTTTCCTGCGCCTTGCCTTGACGCGCCTTGACCAGACCCAGCTTGTACATCGCATCCGGCACCTTGCTGGATTGCGAGAATTCGCTGATCACGGTGTCGAAGGCCTGGGCAGAAGCATCCAGCTGGTTCTTGGCCGAATACAGCTCGCCCAGCCAGTAATGGGCATTGGCTGCGAGGTTGGAATCCCCATGGTCCACCACGAAGGCTTCAAAGGCGACAATGGCGCCGTCGAAGTCGCGAGACTGCACCTTGGCGAAGGCATTCTCGTAATCCTTCTGGGCAGCTGCACCGCTGTCGGCATTGCTGGCGCCATTGGTGCTGGCTGCACCACCGGCACTTGCGCTGCCAGTGACTGCCGTTGCTGCCTGTGAATCGACAACCTGACCGTTCTCCCCGGCGGAAGCGCCGCCAGAAACCCGCTGTTCCAGATCCAGGTAGCGTTGCTGCGACATCTCGGTCAGGCGCTTGAACTGGTATTCCAGCTCATCGATGCGGCCGCGAAGTCGGGCAATTTCCTGTGCCTGTTCGTCGAGTTGATTGAGAAGGGTCAGGGTGCCGCCGCCACTCAAACGAGTATTGGCCTGCTGATAGAGCGAGTTTGATTGCCCAGTGAGGTCCTCGACCGTCGGTGCGGCCAAAACGGACAACGGGAGCAACAAGGCTCCCGCACCGAACAACCCTTTCAGGCTGTGTTTCATGCTGTCGGCTCCGCCGAATCATCATGGTATCGCGCAAGCAAGCCCGGGGTTCAAGGACACGCCTCTTGCCCGGGCCAGCTCAACACAAGTTTCTAGCGTCTCCGCGCCTCCTCAGGGAATCGCGAAGATGAACCGTACTTAGTAGTCGAAGACCACACGACGATTCTTGGCGTAGGAAGACTCGCCGTGGCCCTGGACTGCCGGACGCTCTTCACCGTAGGAGACGATCTCGATCTGTGACGGAGACACGCCCTGGACAGTCAGGAAGCGTGCGACAGACTTGGCACGACGCTCGCCCAGACCCAGGTTGTATTCACGAGTACCGCGCTCATCAGCGTGGCCTTCCAGAACGACATTGGCGCTGGTGTTGGCTTTCAGGTACTGAGCGTGACCCATCAGGACGCTTTCGAACTCAGGACGGATGGTGTCCTTGTTGAAGGCGAAGTAGATGGTACGCACGTCAGGCATGGCGGCGTTGCTCATCTGGTTGGCGTTGCTGTTGGCACCAGTGTTCATGCCGGCAGTGTTCGCACCGCTGTTGGCTGAATCCATGTCGCCGTCCTGAGCGCCGCCGCTGCTGGAACAACCTGCCATGACGCTCAGGGACAGGGCAACCAACAGACCTTTTGCATACGGGGTGAACTGCATTGTGAAACTCCTTGCTCTAATGGGTACGAATGCCAAGCCTTTCTTGGTGGCTCAGTTGCATTCTAGTGGTTTAGTTCAGGAACGGCGACCACGCAGGTTCACGCACGTCGCCTTGTGCTGACGGCAGGGAGAATTGTGCCCTTCCGTCTGCCGACACCTGGCCCAGGACCCCGCGGGTTCCTTGCTGAGTGGCATATATCACCATAGTGCCATTCGGCGCAACACTTGGTGATTCATCCCACTGAGTATCGGTCAGGGAGGTAACCCGACCGCTCTTCAGATCTTGCTTGGCAACCTGATAACCGTTGCCTGCGCGGTTGATCATGAACAGGTTCTCTCCATCGGGTGAGATGCGCCCGCGGGAGTTGTAATTGCCGGTATATGTCACACGTTCCGTGCCGCCGGACAGATCAAGACGATAGATCTGTGGGGAGCCTGCACGATCAGAGGTGAACACCATACCGCTGCCATCCGGCAACCAATCCGGCTCGGTATCGATCGCAGGATTGTTGGTCAGACGCTGGAACTGACGGCTGGCAATATCCATCACATAGATTTCCGGCTGGCCATCCTTTGACAATGCCATTGCCAGTTTACGTCCGTCCGGCGACCAGGCCGGGGCACCATTGATGCCTCGGAAACCTGTCAGTTTTGCACGACGGCCACTGCCCAATTCCTGCACATAGATAGCGGGACGTTCGGCTTCAAAACTGACATAGGCCAGCTTCTTGCCATCCGGCGACCATGCCGGTGACATGATCGGCTCATCGGAGGCCAGAATCTCCTGACTATTGTGGCCATCTGAATCCGCCACGTACAGGGCAAAACGAATATTGTCGCCAACACCATTGGCGGTAATGTATGCGATTTTTGTCGAGAAAGCACCGCGAATTCCAGTGATTTCCTCAAATATTTCATCGCTCATATAATGGCCACGCGCGCGCAGCTCACCATTGCTTCCGGTGATGACTTCGCCAAGCATGCGCTTGTTACCCAGCACATCCATCAGCTCATACTGGATGCTATAACCGCCATTGCTGGCCGTCTTTACCTGACCCACCACAAGGTAACTGGCCCCCAGGCGCTTCCAGTCATTGACGAAGACGTCCTGGGTCGTACCCGGCAACGCGATCAGATTGTCGCGCTTGATCGGCTCGAACTGGCCACTGCGCGCCAGGTCATCGGAGATGATGCGTGCGAGGTCCTGCGGCAGACTTCCCCCTGTCAGATTCTCGAACGGCACGACAGCGATAGGTGTGGCGCTGTCATTGCCCTTGGTGATCTCGATGGTCAGGTCAGCTCTTGCCAGGCTGGTCACTGCCAGCAAGGCGGCTGCCATCATCCATGCGGTCAATCGTCTCATCGGCCCAGGTCCTCTGGATTGAAGTACAGGTTGAAGTTTCGGAACTGGCTCTTGGCGCCAGCCGGCAGGTCCTGCATCTCGGTAAACGGCGCGGCTTTCTGGATCGCCTGAATCGCGGAGCGATCAAAGGCGGCGTTACCACTGCTCTTGCTGACCGCTGCCGATACCAATTCGCCTGTCGGCAACAATGACACTCTCAGCGTGACCGTCATACCGGGAACGGAGCCCGAGGGCCGATTCCAATTCTGTCCGACATACTTCTTGAGCAGGTTCTCGAAGCTGTTGGCTGCCTGAGCGGCCTGTTTGGCGCCGCTGATGGCGTCGCTTTCATTGTCTATCAGGCTATCCAGCGAGCCGGCAGAGGCCTGCGCCGCTTTCTCGGCAAGTGCCTTCTGGCGTGCGGCTTCAGCGGCCGCCTTCTTGCGCGCTTCTTCCGCCGCCTTGGCCTTGGCTGCCTTCTCCTTGGCGGCCTTGTCGGCTGCCGCCTTGGCCTCCTTTTCCTTCTCGGCCTTCTCCGCTGCTGCCTTGGCCTTGGCTGCCTTTTCGGCTTCCGCCTTCTTGGCTTCAGCGTCTGCCTTGGCCTTGGCGGCCTTTTCCGCTTCGGCTTTCTTGCGCGCTTCTTCTGAGGCTTTTTCCTTGGCGGCCTTTTCGGCTTCCGCCTTGGCCTTGGCCACCTTCTCGGCTTCCGCCTTCTTCAAGGCATCGGCCTTGGCCTGCTTTTCCGCCTCGGCTTTCTTGCGATCAAGGGCAATCGCCTTGGCTTCCTCTGCACGCCTGGCCGCTTCTGCCTTGGCCTTTTCGGCCGCCGCCTGCTCAGCCTTCAACTGCTCCGCCGCCTTGGCCTGCTCAGCCGTCCTTTGCTGTTGCGCCTTCTGGGCTGCCGCCTTTTCCTCGGCGGCGCTGCGTTGCTGTTCCGCTGCAAGCTCTGCCTCTCTGGCCGCCTCTTCCTTGGCGCTCTGGCGCTGATCGGATTCTTCGGCCGCATCACGCGCCTTGCTGGACTTCGCCTGCTGGGCCTGATTGGTCGTGGTCTCGGTACTGACCAGTGTCGCGTTGACGATGGTGGTGTTGGTCTTCTCCGGTTCGGATTCTGGCCAACTCACCAGAGTCAGAATCAGGATGCCCAGGTGCAGGCCAACGGCCAGCACCACAGGCAATCCCAACCCGACCCGCTGTTCTATCTCTGGCTGACTCATCCATCAGCCCTCGGTCGGTGGTTCTGAAATCAGCCCGACATTGGGAACACCGGCACCCTGCAGCGTGCTCATCAGCCCCATGACATCGCCGTAGGGCGCCGTCTTGGCACCCTTGACCAGCACGGGCGTCTTGGGCTTCTCGGCCACGATGGACGCGACCTTGCTGCCCAGTTCGTCCAGCGCCACCGGTGTGCGCTTGTCTTCATCCGACCCCAGATCGATGTAGTAATTGCCGCTGTCGTCCAGCGAGACGATCAATGGCGTCACATCATCGGGATTGTCGATCGGCTTGGAGGTGACTTTGGGCAATTCGACCTGAACCCCCTGCGTCATCATCGGCGCGGTGATCATGAAGATGACCAGCAACACCAACATGACGTCGATGAAGGGCACCACATTGATCTCGGAGGACAGCTTGCGCTTGTGGCCTCTGCTATACGGTCCTTTCATTGACTCGCCTCCCTTCAAGCGTCGTTGCTGCCACGACCGTGCAGATTACGATGCAGAATGGAGTGAAGTTCTTCGGCGAAGTCTTCATAGCGACCCAGCAGCTGATCAGCACGGCTGGCCAGACGGTTGTAGAAGATGACGGCCGGGATTGCCGCGAACAGGCCCATGGCGGTCGCGACCAGTGCTTCGGCAATCCAGGGGGCGACGGTGGTCAGAGTTGCCTGTTGAGCCGTACCCAGTGCCTGGAAGGAGCCCATGATGCCCCACACGGTACCGAACAGCCCGACATAGGGGCTGACGGAGCTGACCGTGGCCAGAAACGGCAGGTGAACGTTCAGGCGCTCTTCTTCACGTGACAGCGTGACGCGCATGCTGCGTTGCACACCATCCATCACCGCATCGGCATTGCTGGACTTGGGCTTGAGGCGGCTGTACTCGCGGAAGCCGGCACGGAAGACGCCAGAGGCGCCCGGGGTGGATTCTTCATCCGTCGGCAATTCACGATAGAGGTGATTGAGGTCGACCCCGGACCAGAAGCGCTTTTCAAAGGCCGCGTAAGCCTGCTTGGCACGGGACAATGCCATCCCGCGCTGAAAGATCACCACCCAGGATGCAATGGAAGCTGCCAGCAACAGCAACATGACTGCCTGAACGACCAGACTGGCGTTCACGAACAGCGAAATGATCGACATCGAATCTTCCACGGAAATCCCTCTTTACTTGGTTCAGTCTGTGCCACCGTCAATCAGTGACACGATAAATAATCTGTTCATCAGCCTGGCGTCTCGGCACCTGACTGGCAGCGGCCTCATCTGCGCCTTGTGATCTCAGACCTCAAGAGCCGCAAGCAATTCCCCGGGCCAGCGTCTGGGGCGCAAGGTCGTGGCATCGACGCAAGCGATCACGACTTCCGCTTCACTCAAGATCTGCTCACCGCGCAGCGCCTTCTGGGTGAACGTCAAGCGTGCACCGCGCAAGGCGCCTGCCGTTGCCGTCACGGTCAGCAGGTCATCCAGATGCGCAGGACGAAGATAACGATTTGTTACACTGTGTACTACCAACTGAATGCCTTTTTCAAGCAAGGCTTGCTGCGTGAAGCCCTTCGCTCGCAACCATTCACTGCGCGCGCGCTCCATGAAGCGCAGATAATTCACGTAGTAGACGATGCCACCGGCATCAGTATCCTCGATGTAGACGCGCACAGTGTGGTGAAAACATGCCGCTTCACCCTTCAACGTATTTCCTGCGCCTTCAGATGTCATGACGCGTCATTTCCTTCCTGCCCCAGCCGCACCTGCTCTTCACGCGGGGTGATCCCGAAGTGCAGATAGGCCGAGCGTGTGACCAGACGCCCACGCGCCGTGCGCATCATGAAGCCCTGCTGAATCAGATAGGGCTCCAGCACATCCTCGATGGTATCGCGCTCTTCCCCGATGGCCGCCGCCAGTGAATCGACCCCGACCGGCCCGCCATCGAACTTCTCGATCATCGCCAGCAGCAGTCGACGGTCCATGTGATCCAGGCCGTGGCTGTCGACATTGAGCATGTTGAGCGCCTTGTCGGCCACTTCCAGCGTCAAGCGACCATCCGAGCGCACTTCGGCGAAGTCACGCACCCGGCGCAGCAGGCGATTGGCGATACGCGGCGTGCCGCGGGAACGACGCGCTATCTCCAGCGCCCCTTCCATCTCGACTTCCATGCCGGAAAGCCTGGCACTGCGCGCCACGATGTCGGTGAGTGACTCGATATCGTAGAACTCGAGGCGCTGGACGATGCCGAAGCGATCACGCAGCGGCGCCGTCAGCAGCCCTGCACGCGTCGTCGCGCCGACCAGGGTGAATCGTGGCAGCTCAAGCTTGATCGAGCGGGCCGCGGGGCCTTCACCGATCATGATGTCGAGCTGGTAATCCTCCATCGCCGGATAGAGCACTTCCTCGACGGCCGGTGACAGGCGGTGAATCTCGTCGATGAACAGGACATCGCCTTCCTGCAGGTTGGTCAGCATCGCTGCCAGATCCCCTGCCCGTTCCAGCACCGGCCCCGAGGTCGACTTGATATCGACACTCATTTCGCTGGCGATGATATGCGCCAGCGTCGTCTTGCCGAGGCCGGGCGGGCCGAAGACCAAGGTGTGATCCAGACTATCGCCTCGTCCTCGCGCGGCACTGATGAAGATTTCCATCTGCTCGCGGACGATAGGCTGTCCGATGTAGTCACTCAGCGTGCGTGGCCGATTGGCGCGATCGATCCGCTCTTCCGGATCATGCGTCGCCGCGGAGATCAGTCGGTCCGACTCCATCATGATGCTTGCTCAACTCCTGATGACGCAGGTCACGCATATGACGCGGGTCATGGGCCATGAACGTGCGTCAGTGGCAGGTGGCAAGGTTTGCCAGGGCGGTGCAACGATCTAGCGCATCTGCGTTCAAGCGCGCACTTTCTACCCCAGTAACCTGCCAACCCCTAGTCAATAAATCCAATCACGATGCGCCGTTTCCTTCACGGAAACTATAGGGCGCATGTTTGCTGCCCTGGCAAGGCTTCAGCTGGCCATCTTGCGCGCCAGCGCCGCCTTGATGAGCGCTTCCGTGGAGGCGCCGGTCTCGAGCCCCGAGAGCATCTTGGCCGCCTCGACAGGCTTGTAGCCCAGAGACACCAGCGCGGCTTCGGCATCCGCCAGAGGATGGGTGACCGGCGGTTGCGGCTGGGAGGCACGCGCCATTTCATCCAGCCCATCATCCGCCGGCAGCGTCCAATGCTTAAGGCGATCACGCATCTCGATGATCAGGCGATCCGCCGTCTTCTTGCCGACGCCCGGCAGACGTGTCAGCGCTCGGCTGTCTTCGTCGTGAACACAGCGAATGAAATCGGATTGCTCCATTCCCGACAGAATCGCCAGCGCCAGACGCGGGCCGACACCGGAGATCTTGATCAATTCACGGAACAGACGACGCTCGGGCTCCTTGCCGAAGCCATACAGCAACTGCGCGTCTTCGCGCACCACCAGGTGGGTGTAAAGCTGGCAATGTTCGCCCACGGCCGGCAAGCCCAACAGGGTGTTCATCGAAGCTTCCAGTTCATAACCGACACCCTGTACGTCAAGCACCAGCTGCGGCGGTTGTTTTTCCAGCAATGTCCCGGTCAGGCGTCCAATCATGTTGCGGCTGTCCTTGCTCGGCAGAGAACGTGTTCGGTGGGATCGTGCTGCTCACAGACCCGATTCTCTGCACGGATTGTTACAATGCGGGCAAGCCTACCAAAGATGAAGCGTAGGCGGCATGTCCCAGTGTCACGACGAATTTGTCGCATCTTTCTGACAGTCATACCTTGGGTGATGGCACGAAGCCTGATGCCACGCGGCTTGGCGCATCACTCAATCGGCTGCTGCCAGGCTCGGCAGACACTCTACAAGTGACTGAAAAATCGCTATTAATTGAGCACAATACCGCATTTGTCGCTCAGCGGCATGTCAGGCGTCGGGCTCGAAGTCTCGCCAACTGCTGCTACGCCGTACACGGGTTCCCTTGCGTCGACTGGTGTTCCCCAACCCCAAGGCTTCCAGCTGGTCATTGCCGGGCGTCAATCGTCGACGCGCGAAACAATGCGTCAAGGCGATGGCCAGCGCATCGGCGGCATCGGCCTGCGGCGTGGCGGAGAGCTTGAGCGTATGCGTGACCATATGCTGCACCTGAGACTTCTCGGCGGCACCGGTACCGGTCACGGCCTGCTTGATCTGCCGCGGCCCATATTCGAACACCGGCAAGCCGTGATTGGCCGCACACACGATGGCAGCCCCGCGCGCCTGGCCCAGCTTGAGCGCCGAATCGGCGTTCTTGGACATGAAGACCTGCTCGATGGCGAATTCCGCGGGGCGATGCAGGGCAATCACCTCGCTGATACCGGCATAGATCTGCGCCAGGCGCTGATCCAGGCTGACCTGTGACATGCGTATGCAGCCACTGTCCACATAGCGAGGCTGAGCCGCAGAGACATCCAATACCCCATACCCGGTCAGACGTGAGCCCGGGTCGATGCCAAGAATGATCATGCTGCCGCCTCGTCTCTCACACCTTCCACCTTTGCTGTCGTCATCGCGCCATCGCCCTTACTGTGTATATAACCAGCCACCATGCCACAAAAAAGGCGGTGCGACACTGCCATTGCCTGACGTGAACGCCAGCAAACAGTCTCGCACCGCCTTGTCGGGCTTGCTCGCCCCCTCGCCTACCAGGCCAAAGGGACAAACCTGCCACTGCGGGACCGCCCTTGTCTGATCGAATCAGTCCAGACGGCCCCACCAGTCACTCTCTCGGTCATGCGCCGCTGAATCAGGCCTGACCGCTTTCGTCCTCGACCTTGACCTTCTGACGCAGACGGATGTTCAGCTCCTTGAGCTGCTCACCGCTGACCACGCCCGGGGCGTCGGTCATCATGCAGCCGGCGCTCTGGGTTTTCGGGAAGGCAATCACTTCACGAATGGTCTTGGCGCCGGTCATCAGCATCACCAGACGGTCGAGACCGAAGGCCAGACCACCATGGGGCGGCGCGCCGAACTTCAGGGCGTCGAGCAGGAAGCCGAACTTCTCTTCCGCTTCTTCTTCACCGATGCCCAGCACTTCAAACACGGTACGCTGCATGGCCTGATCGTGGATACGGATGGAGCCGCCACCCAGCTCGGTGCCGTTGATGACCATGTCGTAGGCGCGAGACAGTGCCGCTTCCGGGTTGGCCTTGAGCTCTTCCGGCGTGCAGGACGGCGCGGTGAACGGGTGGTGCAGCGCGCTCAGGCGGCCGTTGGCATCGGCTTCGAACATCGGGAAGTCGACGACCCACAGCGGTGCCCACTCGCGGGTGTAGAGGTTGAGGTCTTCACCCAGCTTGACGCGCAGCGCACCGATGGCCTCGGCCACGATGTTGGCCTTGTCAGCGCCGAAGAACACGATGTCGCCATCGACGGCGCCACAGCGGTCCAGCACTTCATCCACGACGTCTTCCATGAACTTGACGATCGGCGACTGCAGACCCTCGACGCCCTTGGCACGTTCGTTGACCTTGATCCACGCCAGGCCCTTGGCACCGTAGATGCCGACGAACTTGGTGTAGGCGTCGATTTCCTTGCGTGACAGGCTGGCACCGCCCGGCACACGCAGTGCGGCGACACGGCCCTTGTCGTCCTTGGCCGGGCCTGAGAAGACCTTGAAGTCCACGCCGCTCATCAGGTCATCGACATCGACCAGTTCCAGCGGGATACGCAGGTCCGGCTTGTCGGAACCGAAACGGCTGATGGCCTCGGAGTACGGCATGGTCGGGAAGTCGCCCAGCTCGACATCGAGCACTTCCTTGTAGAGGCCACGGATCATGGTCTCGGTCATGCCCATGATGTCCTGCTCGTCGACGAAGCTGGCTTCGAGGTCGATCTGGGTGAACTCCGGCTGACGGTCAGCACGCAGGTCTTCATCACGGAAGCATTTGGCGATCTGGTAGTAACGATCGACACCGGCGACCATCAGCAGCTGCTTGAACAGCTGCGGAGACTGCGGCAGTGCGAAGAAGCTGCCGGCGTAGGTACGGCTCGGCACCAGATAGTCACGTGCGCCTTCCGGCGTGGCACGTGTCAGGATCGGGGTTTCGATGTCGAGGAAGCCCAGGGCTTCGAGTTGGGCGCGCACGCTGTGAGTGATGCGCGAGCGCAGACGCAGCTTCTCGATCATGTCGGGACGACGCAGGTCGACATAACGATACTTGAGGCGAACTTCCTCACCGACCTTGTTGTGGTCGTCGAGCTGGAACGGCGGCGTCTGTGCGGTGTTGAGCACTTCGACGTCCTTGGCCAGCACTTCGATCATGCCTGTCGGCATGTTCGGGTTCTGGGTGCCTTCCGGGCGCAGACGGATACGGCCCTTGATACGCAGCACGAACTCGCTGCGCGCCTTGTCGGCAGTGGCGAAGGCATCGACGGTGTCCGGATCGACGACGATCTGGGCGATGCCATCACGGTCGCGCATGTCGAGGAAGATGACGCCACCGTGGTCGCGACGGCGGTGCACCCACCCGCACAGAGTGACATCCTGATCGATCAGGGTCTCGTTCAGTTTGCCGCAATAGTGGCTGCGCATGTTGATTCCTTGTTGCTCAAATTCATGATCGACGCGCTGATGCGCATCTGTCTCAGAGGGCCTGCCGTTGGCGATGAGGGTCAAGGGTACCCGCTGGGCGCCCTTGACCCTCATCACGCTGATGCCTGACGCACTATCCCAGCTGTGTCAGGCGGTGCTGTCGCTACCACCGGCCAGATTCTTCTTGCTGCCGGACTTGAAATCCGTCTCGTACCAGCCACTGCCTGCCAGACGGAACCCGGCGGCGGAGACCAGCTTCTCGAGCTGGTCCGTCTTGCATTCCGGGCACTCCGTCAGCGGCGCAGCGCTGATCTTCTGCAACTTGTCCATCCGATGGCCACAGGCCTTGCAGTGGTATTCATAGATCGGCATGGTTTTCTTTCCTGACAATACTGGTCACGGGGCTGTCTGAGCACCGTGAACCATGACAATGTTATGCCTTGCGGCGCGTCTTGCGTTCAGCGCACCTGCGGCCCCAACATGAGAGCTTTCGCAAGCACCAGCAAGAGACGCCTACAATAAGGCCAGTTGAGCGGCTTTCAAGTCAAAGCGAAAGGGGCACATTATAGCGTGCTCGGCCCCGTGCGGGGCAACACCCAAGCACAAACCGGCCCAGACGCTACGTACTCGTCATTTCCGGGCCAGCCTTTCTGTCTTCCTATCTATCTTCCTACGCCATCATGAGGCACCTATGTCCGATCACGATCGTACTGCGCAGTCTCCCTCTCATTCTTCCACGCCCGCTTCCTCTCAGTGTGAACCTGCCTCGTCCACCAGCGCCCCGCAGGCCGTCATGCTCGATGCCGGCTCCGTCGGTGACGGACTGGACTTCTCGCGCCTCGAGGCCCGCCTGGAAGGGTTGGTCTGCCATGACGCGACCGCGCCCGAGGAAGTGGTGCCGCGGCTGAGCGGTGCCTCCATCGTGCTGGTCAACAAGGTACGCATCGAGGCGCACCACATGGATGAGCTGCCGACCCTCAAGCTGATCGCGGTGATGGCGACCGGCACCAACAATATCGACATGGCGGCCGCCGAAGCACGTGGCATTCGGGTCATGAACGTCAATGCCTACGGCACTCACTCGGTGGCGCAGCACACCTGGATGCTGCTGCTGGCACTGGCAGGCCGCCTGCCGGAATACCAGACCGACATCGCCGCGGGCGAGTGGCAACGCAGCCCGACCTTCTGCCTGATGGGCCGCCCCGTGTTACAGCTGTCCGGCAAGCATCTGGTCATCATCGGCAAGGGAGAGCTGGGCACTGCGGTGGGCAGGCTGGCCGAGGCGTTCGGCATGCGCGTGACCTTTGCCGCCCGTCCGGGCACCGCCCCCACCGCCGAGCGCCCCGCGCTGGAAAGCCTGCTGCCCCGGGCTGACGCCATCAGCCTGCACTGCCCGCTGACCCCAGAGACGCAGCATCTGATCGACGAGCAGGCGCTCGCCGCCATGAAGCCCGGTGCACTGCTGGTCAATTGCGCCCGCGGGGGCATCATCGACGAAGACGCAGCGCTGGAGGCACTGGCCACCGGACAACTCGGCGGCCTGGCGGTGGATAGCCTGCCGGAGGAGCCGCCACGTGAAGGCCACTCGCTGCTCTCGGCCCTGGAAAGCCAGCACCATTCGGCGAGTGCCCCCTTGAACCTGATCGTCACGCCGCACAATGCCTGGATCAGCCAGGAGGCGCGCCAGAACATGCTCGATCTCAGTCTGGCCAATATCGAGACATTCCTGAGCGAACACGCCTGACACGGCCACAGCCTTGCGGTGACAGACACTGACGCCGAGTGGCAGGTGTGAGCGGCACGTCACGAAAAAGCCCCCGAACCGGCATATGCGCCGAGTCGGGGGCTTTTTCGTTAATGTCCAGCATCAGCGTATGCGGATATGCATGCCCGCCGCCTTGAGGGCGTTGCCTTCAGCGTCCCACGACACCACACGACCGCGTGAGCTCAACAATACCCACCGGGTGCCGCTCGCTCGCTCGCCGTCCTCATGCTCACCGCCATCGTCAGCGCTCAGGCTCCGCTGTTGCAGGAACTTGTCGCCAGCCTTGCCTGTGGCGTCCGCCATGCCTGCCTCGTTCATTCCCATCGCCTCGATCTGCTGAAGGTCCTCTTCCTGCGGCGCACGCATCCGGTACTGGCACTCACAGCTTTCGCCATAGGTAGTGATGATCTTGTGTCTGAGCGCATGTACCTGCTCGAGATCCTCCGGGTGAATCAAGCGATCGAAGTCCATTTCGCGCATCGCCAACGGCTCGTGGCCCGAAGCGCCGAGCATCTTCCAGAGATTGGGGTGGATCTGGACGATGCGCTCAGGAATGTCCATTTCCCACAGGCTATCGCCACTGGCTTCGAGGGAATCCAGCAAACGACGCTCGCTGGACTGCAGTTCCTTCTGGGTCTGGCGCAGCCGCTGATACATCTCTTCGGCGGTGGCGTTGGCATCATCCAGCTCGACGATGCCACTGCCACCCGCGGACTCGACTTCCGCGCCCATGCCGATGCGATGCAGTCGCTCACGCAGCTCGGCCAGCGGCACCGAGAGGCGACGGCTGATGTGGTGCGTGCGCCAGCTCATGAGAATGAAAAAGGTGAAATAGAACAGGATCAGGCCACCGACCAGCGCCATGCCGACCAGCTGGAAGTTGCGCCCGATCTCGGCGGTACGAAAGAAGACGGCGCTCTCCTCGACCATGCTCAACATGATCCAGCCATTGCCCGGCAAGCGCTCCCACGCCACCTTGTAGGGTGCCCCCGCCACATTGACGCTCTCCAGGCCACGCCGCTGCTCGAGGATTCGGGGCGCGAGTCTCTTGAAGACGTCATGACCTTTCAGCTCCAGCTGGGCGGGCCGAATGACATCCTCTTCCTGGAGGTCATTGGCATCGGGAATCTCCAGCGGCAGCAGCGACAGCAACTGCTCACCGGCCCGCGGGACGGCGAGTGAGCGTCCCTCGGCATCAAACAGCATCGCGAAGCCTTTCCAGGGCAGCTCCATCGCCAGCACCTGATTGACGATCACGTCCAGGGTCATGTCGACGCCGGCGACGCCGAGAAACTCACCTTGCTCGGAATAGAAGGGACTGACGGCCGACGTCATCCAGCCATTGCCGGCCGGGTCTTCGTAGATGTCGGTCCAGATGGTGTTTCGCGAGGGATTTTCCTCTGGCGCGGCCAGATAGAAGAAGGAGAAGTCACGACAGTCGTGGTCGGCTGGCACCAGCGAGGCCAGATCGACATAGGGGAAGAGGCGGACATAGCAGTCGGCCATCGCGACGAAGGACTGCACCACGGCCGAGTGAGAGGACACGACACTGCGCATGATCGGGTCGACCGCCGTCATGCGCAGCGCCATGGGAATGTCCTGCTCGAGGCCTGGCAAGGCGGGGTAGAAGCCGCTGCCCTGATTGTCCGCCGTCTGCTGACTGGCCCAGACACCGCTGGGCAGGCTTGCGTGACGGGCAACCTCGCGCGCCGCTACCCCGGTACCGGCGTCGCCCATGGCCAGTTCGCCTGCCTGGGCACCGAGCCCGCGCGACAGGTTCTGGACTTGCTCCAGTTGCTGGCTGAGTGAATTGGCCTCCCGCAGCATCGCCAGATTGAGCTCACTGCTCGACTGGGATTGCAGATAATTGAGGTTGGCATCACGAATCTCGTCATTGGACACGAAATACACCGCCACCAGCGCGGTCTCGACCAACAGCAACGGAATCATGGTACTGGTGAAGAGCGCTCGCCAGACCCACTTCTTGATCGTGACGGCGGGTTGCTTCGACTCCGACATGGGCGACTATCCTGAATCCAGCGAGATGACAGGAAGTATGCACTTTCTCTTGCGTTCCAAGAGGCTAATAGCTTCAACGCTTAAACATGACCTGAAGGTCAGACCTTGGTGATACGACTGGGGACAGGCGGCCAAGGCTTTGCTAGGATGCTCGCCCCCAAGGAGGCTGCATGCTTTACAACTACGGTTCTATCAATATCGATCACGTCTATCGGGTACCTCACCTGGTACGACCGGGTGAAACCCTGGCGAGTCTCTCCTACCGTCAGGTACTGGGTGGCAAGGGTGCCAACCAGTCGCTCGCGCTTGCGCGCGCCGGAGGCGACGTCACGCACTGGGGCCGCCTTGGCAACAGTGATCGCTGGGCACTTGAGCCGCTGGAAAGCGCCGGTGTCATCACCTCGCAGGTCGAGCTCAGCGCCAGCGCCAGTGGCCACGCCATCATCCAGGTGGACGACCACGCCGAGAACAGCATCATTCTGCATCCGGGCGCCAACCACGGCTTCACCGATGAACATCTCGCGACGCTGTTCTCCGGCGTGACGCAGGGAGATTGGCTGCTGCTGCAAAATGAGTGCAACGCGCTGGGCAAGGTCATCGAGCTGGCGCACGCCAAGGGCATGAAGATCGCCTTCAATCCGGCCCCGATGGGTGCTGATGTCCTGCGCCTGCCGCTGGAACACTGCCAGGTGCTGTTCCTCAATCGCGGTGAAGCGGCACAGCTGGTCGAGCTGGAAGAAAGCACACCTGTCGCCACCCTGCTCGCCGCGCTGCACTCTCGCCTGCCTGACACCGAAGTGGTCATGACCCTGGGCAGTGAAGGCGTCTGCTACCAGCTGGGGGAACAGCGCATCCAGCTGCCGGCGCACCGCGTCAATGCCGTGGACACCACTGCGGCAGGCGACACCTTCATCGGCTATTACCTGGCAAGCCAGATCGAAGACCAGAGCATCGAGGAAAGCCTGCGTCGTGCCAGCACTGCCTCTGCTTTGTGCGTGAGCCGCGAAGGCGCAGCGCCGAGCATTCCGCTGGCCAGTGATGTCGCGACTGCCCTGGCCGAATGGCCGACGCTCGACGTCCTGAGCAACTGAACAACTGAGCTACCTGCACGGGACACCACCACGTGTTCCGTGCCGTGCCCGTGTCACCTCATGGGCGCCCTGTTGGCGTAACGCCCTCTATTGCAGGTCACTTCTTTCACGAGGTCAGCATGAAAACACCGATTATCTTTGATACCGATCCGGGCGTGGATGATGCCCAGGCGATTGCCATCTGTCTGGCGCATCCGGACATCGAATTCCTCGGCATGACCACCACCTTCGGCAACGTCACCATCGAGACGGCCACCTCCAACGCCCTGCTGCTGGGCGAACTGGCGGGTCAGGAGATTCCGGTCGCCCAGGGCGCTGCCCAGCCGCTGGTCAAGGACAAGTTCCCGGCGCCGGCGCACATCCACGGCGCCAATGGCCTGGGCAACATGGAGATCCCGGAGCCCAAGGGCAAGGCGCTGCCCATCAGCGCACCGCAGTTCATCGTCGAGCAGGTCAATGCGCGTCCGGGCGAGATCACCCTCGTCGCCGTCGGCCCGCTGGGCAATCTGGCCACCGCACTGCAGCTGGACCCGAGCATCATCAGCAAGGTCAAGCAGGTCGTCATCATGGGCGGCTCCATCCGTGAAGGCGGCAACGTCTCACCGGTCGCCGAAGCCAACATCTTCAATGACCCGCATGCCGCCGCCAAGGTGCTGACCGCCGGCTGGCCGCTGACCATGGTCGGTCTCGATGCGACGCATCGCTGCGTGCTGTCTCCGGCCCATGTCGAGCGCATCCGCGTCGCGCAAGGCGCACTCGGCGAAGTGCTGTCCGGCAGCTATCAGTTCTACAAGGCCTTCTATCAGGAAGCGCGTGGCATCGATGGTTGCTGCCCGCACGACAGCTGCGCCCTCGCCTGGCTGATGAAGCCGGAGCTGTTCACTACCGAGCGCGGCCACCTGAATGTCGAAGTCGAAGGCTTGGCCGAAGGTCAGACGCTGTTCGCCCCTGAGGGTCGAGAATTCCTCGGCAACCAGTGGTCCCAGACGCCGCTGGTCGACGTCTGCGTCAATGCCCAGGGCGACAAGGTCGTGGAGTGGATCACCGACGTGCTGACCGCCAAGGCGTCCTGATCCCGCGCCCGGCAGGCCCGCCGGGGCCTGCCATCGGCCTTGCCAACAAACCGAGCCAACGCCCGTCAGCGTCATTGCTGGCGGGCGTTGTCTCGGTTTGTGCATTCGCGCTTGTTCACTTTCCCCTTTCCTTCCTCCTTCCTCCTTCCTCCTTCCTCCTTCCCTCTTCTCCTCTTTGGCGTCTCTCCTTTACCGCAACGGCCTTCCCACGCCCCGAACACCGGGAAGTTGCTAGGTTATGGAGATTCTTTCATCAAGATAACGGGATAAACTATTGACTACCCCTTACCAGACGAGAGTGGATGGCAAGCCGTTCGGCGCATGCACATAATCTGATACGCTAGCGGAATCTCACTGGGCAAGCGCCTCATACGCCGCCCCATCCTGCCTGCCACGGAGCTCATCATGCCTTCGACGACAACGTTGCCCTCTGCACCCGCTGCAACGCTTCGCACTCAGGATTCTCCCGCGATCGCCGACACCCAGTACGACTGCCTGGTCTTCATCGGTCGCTTCCAGCCCATGCACCATGGCCATGTTGCCGTGATGGAAGAGGCCCTGCGCCTCGCACGGCAGGTCATCGTGCTGGTCGGTTCTGCCTGGCAGGCACGTTCACTGCGCAACCCGTTCACCTTCTCTGAACGCACGCGCATGATCCGCAGTTGCTTTGACGATGCCGACAATGCGCGCCTGGAAATCGTGCCGTTGCTGGACGCCCTCTACAACGACGATGTCTGGGTACGTGATGTGCAGCGCAAGGTACGCGATATCGCGCGTCCGCAGGCCAACCGGATGCCGAGAATCGCGCTGATCGGTGCCAATCGTCGTGACAGCAACAGCCAGTCAAGCTACTACCTGAGTCTCTTCCCGCAGTGGGAGTCGGTAGCGGTGCCACTGCGCGAGGGGATGGAGGCCAGCCGTATTCGTGAGGTCATCTTCACCGAGCGCGCCCGTGCGGAGGATTGGCTGGACAACGAGGGGCTGGAGCTGCTGCCACCGCCGGTGGCTCAGCATCTGCATGGCTTCCTGGATGAGACCGCGTGGCAAGGGCTGGTCGAGGAACGCCGCCTGCTGGAGCAATATCGCGCCGCCTGGAGCGATGCGCCCTACCCGCCACTGTTCATCACGGTCAACGCCGTGGTGGTGCAGTCCGGCCATGTGCTGCTCACCACACGTCGCGCGGCACCCGGCAAGGGGCTTTACGCCCTGCCCGGCGGCTTCGTGCAACCCCAGGAGCGCCTGCTGGATGCCTGCCTGCGTGAGCTCAAGGAGCGTGTGCGCCTCAAGGTGCCGGAACCGGTACTGCGTGGCTCTTTGCGCGGACAGCGTCTGTTTGACGCGCCACATCGCAGCTGGCGCGGACGCACCCTGGCAGAGGCCTTCTACTTCGCCCTGCGCCCGGAGCAGCAGCTTCCCAAGCTCAGAAGCGGCGGAGGCGAGAACGAGGAGCAGGCACGCTGGGTCGCACTGGCGGATCTGGAGCCCGACACTCTCTTCGAGGACCACTTCTTTATCATTCAGAATTTCCTCGGCCTGCATGCAGGCCAAAGCAGTTTCTGACTTCCCGGAACGGCCCATGCAGGCGCTCGCACACTTCCCTGCATCAGCACAACGAAAATGGCAGCCCCGCGGGGCTGCCGTTTTCATCACAAGACACCTGGCTTTCTTTTGTCTTCGCCTTCGCCTTTGACTTTGTCTTTGTCTTCGCTTGCAACTCTCAGGCTCAGGCTTCGAGGAAATCTCGCGGCAGATTCATCAGCTGCTTCCACAGCTTGTCGATGCCGGGCTTGTGGACAAGGGAGCAACGATAGAGACGAATCTCCAGCGGGATATCCCACGCCTCGTTGCCCGCGCGCACCAGCTTGCCGCTTTCCAGCTCATCGCGAATGCAGAAATCCGGAATCCACGCCATGCCGACGCCCTGCAAGGCCATGCCCTTGAGGCCCTCGGCCATCGCCATCTCATAGACGGTGCGCAGGCGCAGGCGCAGCGGATCATTCTTGAGCAGCATCTTCACGCTACGGCCCAGAAATGCGCCCTGGGTGTAGGACAGCAGGGGAATCGCATCCTGGCTGGTCTCGCTCTGCCCGGTCAGCGGGAAGCGGGGCTCGCCATTCTCCAGCGGCACGCATACCGGCAGCATGTTGACCTTGGCGACAGAGAAGGACGGGAAGGCCTCGGCGTCCAGCTGCATGCTGGCGTAAGGGTCGTAATAGGCGAGCATCAAGTCGCAGTTGCCTTCGCGCAGCGAGTGAATGGCGTCGCCGACATTCATCGCGGATAGGCGTGTCGGCAACTCCCCCAGGCCCTGCTGGAGACGCGAGATCCACTTGGGGAAGAAGGCCAGCGCCAGCGAATGCGCGGCCGCGATATCCAGGGTCTCGTTGGCCATGCCCAGCCCGCGCAGGTGGGCGAGACACTCTGACAGCTGCTCTGTCAGGTTGCGCGCGGTGACCAGGAACAGCTGGCCCTCCGGCGTCAGACTGACCGGGGTCGTCGAGCGGTCGACCAGCGTAGTGCCCACGGCCTGTTCAAGCGCACGGATGCGGCGACTGAACGCAGGCTGGGTAACGTGTCGCAGGCGAGCCGAGGTGGAGAAGCTGCGGGTATTGGACAGCGCAACGAAATCTTCCAACCACTTAGTTTCCAGGTTCACCCGAACTCCCAAAAATGTCGAACATGCCCAAGCGAGGCTTGCCTGGCCGGTCATGCAGGGTCTTGTCATGGAGAATGGTGCGTCGCGGCGCACCACCACCTTCGTCTTATGCGTTTGACGTATACGGCAGCGTTGAATGGCATTGGCCGCCGAGGGGCTGCGCTGGTTACCCTTGTCCACCTAGCCGCCATTCAAGCGCCACAGTGTACTTCAGCCAGGAGTTCCGCCCAAGTGAACCATCTCTCGGAAACCCCCATCGCCGCCAATGCCACCCCGGCAACTGCCACGCCGGCCGACTTGAGCCATGCCGAGCGTGAGGCACTGGCCAACGGCTTCCGACTTGAAAAGGATCTCCTCGGGCGCGAGCCGGTGCCGGCTGATGCCTACTACGGTGTGCAGACCCAGCGCGCGCTGAACAACTTCCACCTCTCCGGCGTGCCGTTGTCGCACTTCCCGCGTCTCGTCGAAGGGCTCGCGCTGGTCAAGGCCGCCGCCGCCGAAGCCAACCATGCGCTGGGCTATCTCGAGACACGCGAACACGATGCCATCCAGCACGCCTGTGCGCGTCTGATGAATGGCGATCATCATGATCAGTTCGTGGTCGACATGATCCAGGGCGGCGCCGGCACCTCGACCAACATGAATGCCAACGAAGTGATCGCCAATCTTGGTCTCGAGTTCCTGGGCTACGAGAAAGGCGATTACCAGCAGCTGCACCCCAACAATCACGTCAACATGGCGCAGTCCACCAACGACGCCTACCCGACCGCCATCCGTGTCGGCCTGCTGCGCAGCCACTCGATGCTGGTGGATGCGCTGAGCGAACTGGCCAATGCCTTCGCCACCAAGGCGCTGGAATTCGATGACGTGGTCAAGATGGGTCGCACCCAGCTGCAGGACGCGGTGCCGATGACGCTGGGCCAGGAATTCCGCGCCTTCGCCAACACTCTGCGGGAAGACGTCGATCGCATCGCCAACCTCAATGAGTTGCTCAAGGAGGTCAATCTGGGCGGGACCGCGATCGGCACCGGCATCAATGCCGACCCGCGCTACAGCGCTCTGGCGATCGAGGCTCTGGCACGTCGTTCCGGCATCGACTTCCGCCCGGCATCGGACCTGGTCGAGGCCACCAGCGACATGGGTGCCTTCGTGCTCTTCCACGGCATGCTCAAGCGCCTGGCGGTCAAGCTATCCAAGATCTGCAACGACCTGCGCCTGCTGTCCTCAGGCCCGCGCACCGGCTTCAACGAGATCAACCTGCCGCCTCAGCAGCCGGGCAGCTCGATCATGCCGGGCAAGGTCAACCCGGTGATTCCGGAAGCCGTCAATCAGGTCGCCTTCGATGTCATCGGCAACGACACCGCGCTGACCATGGCGGCGGAAGCCGGCCAGCTGCAGCTCAACGTGATGGAGCCGCTGATCGCCTACAAGCTGCTCGACTCCATCCGCCAGCTGAGCCGTGCCATGACCATGCTCAAGAATCGCTGCGTGATCGGCATCACCGCCAACCGTGATCGCTGCGCCGAGCTGGTCAACAATTCCATCGGCCTGATCACCGCGCTCAACCCGTATATCGGCTATGACAACGCCACCCGCATCGCCAAGGAAGCCCTGGTCAGCGGTCGCAGCGTGCTGGAACTGGTACGCGAGGAAGGCCTGCTGGATGAAGCACGCCTGGAGGCACTGCTGTCCCCGCAGGCCATGACGCGCCCGCGTCAGATGAAGGACTGACCCTTCAGCGAGAGTCTGCTCGCTTGCCGCATCAACCTGTTGTCACATGCGACAGCGCCGCACCAGAAAGCCTCTGGTGCGGCGCTGTCGTATCAAAGCAATAAATCAGACGACTTTACCGACTTCGGGCATCACGCTTACTGCTGTGCGCTGGTCTGCGAGATTACATCATCACGATGCGCGGCAAAGTATTTGCGTGCACGCTCGGCTTCTTCCTCGGTGGGTGTATAGGGTGTCCATTCTCCGCCCTTCTCATCACGATAACGCACGACACCCTCGTCATGGTCGATTTCGTAATAAGGGTGGACTTCACGCAGATTGAAGAATGCGGCGGGGGCAAAGAACAGGATATCAAGCGCCAGATAACCACCATTGAACTTCAGCGGCAGAATGCCATACATGGGCATCTTGTTGTCATCCACTACTTCAAACTCGTAATTGCCGAAGCTGGTGGTGGGTAGCGTTTCTTGAACGGTAGACTGATCTCTGGTGACATCTTTCAAGTTGATACGCGCGGTCTCTGACGGGCTGCTGATCGTCGTATGCGCGCTACATCCTGCCAGCAGCGCCAGAATAGCCAGACCACCTGAGGCTTGACGCAATTTCCGGGCGATAGGTCGAGACATGAGTACGTTCCCTGTAGGTTATCGATTTTAATCGATCTGATTATTGAGTTCAGCAAGATCAGCAATGATCACGCGATGTGACACTAACACGAATCACGATAATCACGGTTATATAAATCGACATCACCATGCGACTGCCTTCCAAGGCAAACTCCTTTTCACACCGCACGCGGGTCCCGAGGATAGAAGCGTTCGGGTTGCGCCTCGATATGATCGAAATGCTTGGTGTTCTTGTAGGGCATCTTCATGAAGCCGGAAATTCCCAACCCGGAGATCAGCGGCACGGCATCGAGAATCTCCGCCAGCAGACGCGCGAATTCCTGCTCTCGCGAGGGGTCCAGCAGTCGGTAATAACTGTGAATCTTGAGGTGGTGTGGCAGGGCTTCGAAGATCAGCATGCCGGTGTGGTGGATGGCATTGAGTGACTCCAGTGCCTTCAATATCTCCTCGGGCAGCACCAGCAGTTCTTCAGGGTCCGGGCCGTCCTCGAAGTAGGAGTGCACGCGCGAGTCATCCTCGAGCTCCGGCACCGCACTGACCTCATAGCTCAAGCGAGGTCTGGCCTCCCCGTCTGCCGTCGGCGCGAAGACGAAGGCGGCCTCCGGGTCTTCCCGCTCCAGATGCAGGGTATCGCGGGCATTGAACAGACACGCCTTGAACACGCCCTGGCGATAGATGGCACGCGCCAGAGCGACCATGTTGTTGATCGCGACGACGAAGGCGGCCTTCAAGGCAGGGTCATGCAGGTGCAGCGCAGTATCCACGAAGATGCCTTGCGGCTCCCAGCGAATCGCCAGACCGCCGACGATAGGGTATTTGCCCAGACGACTGACCGCGGCCAGGAAGGCTTTTTCGGTGCCGCCCATGCCTTGCATGAAGTTCTTGTAGTAACGATCCAGCTGGACATCATTGACGGCGTCCAGCGCGTTGCCAGCATGTTCGCCGGTCTCGTCTGCCTCGAAGGCCTCACGCAGGAAGGATTTGCGCGAGGTATAGACGACCGTGTCGATCTCGCGCGTTGCCGGCCTCACCCATACCGGCAGCAGAGACTGTGGCGGCTCGAGAGGCAATTCCGGCATCACCAGCCGCGAGATCCTGCCCATCTCGCGCAGGAAGTAGTCGCCGGCCTGCATGCGCAGCTGCGGGTCATCCGCCAGCATGCCATCGAGCAGACGCGCGAATTCCCGGGGTAACCCCAGCGACACCGCCGGAATGGCGCGCACGCCGAAGCGACACGACTGGCCAGACGCCAGCGCATAGAGTGTGGCGGCCACGCCCTGCTCATCGAAGCGCGGCGAGGACAGCGCACCATTGAGCTGCTCCTCGCCGATGAAATAGACATCGCCCAGACGCGCATTGGTCTGTTGCAGGTTATCCGACATCAGCTGCATCACGTTGGTGGTGATGAACTGCTGATGCTCATCGAGCTGAGCGAATACCGAACTGCCCCAGTCGATCAATGCCACCTGTTCCCGCTCGACATCGAAGACCAGATTCGACGGCTTGATGTCACCATGCACGACTGGTGGCGTGCCTGCCCCTGTCGATGACCCGCGCAGCGACTTGAGAATGTCGGCCAGCTGACTGGCGATCTTGACCACCAGACGCGGCGACATGCGCCCGTGACGCAGCGAATATTCCTCGAGATTGATGCCCGGCGCGCGCTGCATGACCAGAATCGACTGCCGCCGTACCCGCTGATAGCTGACCAGACGCGGAATCAGCGGGTGAGCGACCTGGTCGAGCATGTAGGCCTCTTCCTCCAGGCGGTCCTGCAGGGCCTGGGGAAGAGTCACCCGCGTGAACTTGAAGACATGTTCTTCACGCGTGCGCCGGTCTTCGCCCAGGCGCCAGCCGGCGAACACGAAACCGTAGGCGCCCTTGCCGACCAGATGGATATCCCGGTAGCCAAGCCCCTCGAGCTGGGCGATGCACAGCGCCACCCAGTCCTTGAGCTTCTTGGCATCATGATGCGAGAGCAGATAGATCGACTGCTCTTCCGGGATATAGAACTGTTGCAGACGCTCGTGGGCGCGCGCATCACTCATGCGAGATGCTCTCTAGCTGGGGCCTCTGGAGCAAGCAGCGCCTCATGACAGCGACAGCAGCATTTCGTCAAGGTGCTCGAGATAGTGCTTCCACAGATTGCTGAAGCGCGCGATGGTCCCGCCATCGATGATGCGATGATCCCCCGCCCAGGTGATGGTCATGATGTCACGCGCACAGACATTGCCCTCGCCATCGAAGCGCGGTAGACGCTGAGTGCGCCCCAGCGCGACGATGGCGACCTCCGGCTGGTTGATGATCGGCGCGGCGTAGGTGCCGCCCAGAGCCCCGATATTGGAGATCGTCAAGGTGCCGCCCTTGAGGTCCGCCTGGGCAACGCGCCCGCTGCGCGCAGCCTCGGTCAGCCGCCCGACCTCACGCGCGATCTCGAGAATGCTCAGACGCTCGACGCCCTTCACATTCGGCACCATCAGCCCGCTGGCACTGTCCACCGCCATGCCGATGTTGCAGGCGCCCTGATAGAGAATCTCGCTCTCATCCTCACTGAGACGCGCATTGAGAATCGGCTCCTCGATGACCGCCAGCGCCATGGCCTTCATGATGAACGGCATCAGGGTCAGGCGAATGCCCTGCTGCTCGGCGCGTACCTTGAGGCGGGCCCGCAACGCCAGCAGGTCGGTGATATCGAGCTCATCGCCGTAATGGAAATGCGGGATCTGCGTGCTGGCCTGCACCATGCGCCGAGCCATTACCGCCGCGACACCCTTGAGCGGTACCGCTTTCGACTCAAGGCGTGACGATCGCACCTCGTGACTGGACACGTCACTGGCCACAGCACACGCTTCGGCAGCTGCCTTGTCGGTCTCGGCGGCAGCGCCGACCTTGTGAGAGTCATCAGGCGTCGCGTCAATCTCGCGAGCCTCGGATTGCTTGAGATATGCCAACACATCTTCCTTCAGCACCCGGCCGTTACGCCCCGAGCCAGCAATGGCCTGGATATCGAGCTGATGTTCGCGCAATAGGCGGCGCACGGCAGGGGTCGCGGGTATGCGAGGCCGGCTCTCCTCGTGACGCCCGTCTTGCCCACTCTTTTTGTCGCTCTTGTAGTCGCCCTCCTGGCGGTGCTTCGCCAGACGCTCTGGCTGAGCCTGCTTGCGCTCAGGCGCGGTGACGTCGCCCTCAGCGCTCTCAGCGCTTTCAGCCTCTGCCTCCTCATCAGGCACATAGGCATACAGCGGCGTATGCACTCGGGCATTCTCGCCCTGGGCGTAATGAAAGCGCACGATACGCCCGGGCTCCGAGGCGGTGATCTCGACCAGCGCCTTGTCGGTCATAACATCCACGATCGTCTGGTCTTCTTCCACCGTGTCGCCTTCCGCGACGTGCCAGGTGACCACTTCACATTCGACGATGCCTTCGCCGATATCCGGCAGGATGAAATCACGCGAGCGCCGCTCAAGGACCGCGGCTGTTGGTGTGGTAGCTGCACCATTGGTAGCTGCCGCCGCGGGTGCTGACGTTGTGACATCCGACTGACTGCTGGTCGCCTGGCTGGCAGCTGACTGAGTCTGTGCCGTCGAGCGAGCAGGCGCGGCAACCGTCATGACATCGCCGGCGTGGTCATCCTCACGCTCGCCGTGTCCGGTCTTGTCACCATCACTGTCACTGCCATCATCCACCGCAAACAGCGGCGCATGGACTCGGGCAATCTCGCCTTCCTGACAGTAAAGCTTGACCACGGTGCCGGCGTGGGGCGCGGGGATTTCCACCAACGCCTTGTCTGTCATGACCTCGGCCACCGGCTGATCTTCCTCGATCACGTCGCCTTCCTTGATCAACCACTTGACCAGCTCGCACTCGACGATGCCTTCGCCGATATCGGGCAGGATGAAATCATTCATGGCGCGCATCACTCCCTGTCATCAGTAATTCAAGCTTTGCTTGATGGCCTCGTAGATCTTGAGCTCGTCCGGCAGATGCTCCTTCTCGAGCACCAGCGGGAACGGCGTATCAAGGCCAGTGACGCGTCGGATCGGCGCCTCGAGATACAAAAAGCAACGCTCCTGCACGGTGGCGGCAATCTCGCTGGCAAAACCTCCCGTCAGCGGCGCTTCATGACTGACTACCAGGCGCCCCGTCTTGAGCACCGAGTCACACACCGTCTCGATGTCCCAGGGCAGAATGCTGCGCAGGTCAATGATCTCGCAGTCGATGCCATCCTGCTCGGCGAGCGCAGCGGCCTTCTCGATGACCTCCATCTGAGCGCCCCAGCCGAGCAACGTGATATCGCGGCCTTCACGAATGACGTCGGCCACGCCCAGGGGCAGTTCGTAATCGGCTTCTGGCACCTCACCCACCGAGGCGCGATAGAGCCGCTTGGGCTCCATGAACAGCACCGGATTGGGATCGCGAATCGCCGCCAGCAAGAGCCCCTTGGCCTGGTGGGGATTGCGTGGCATCACGATCTTGAGGCCCGGGGTATGCGCGAAATAGGCCTCGGGCGACTGGGAGTGATAGAGCCCGCCTGCGATGCCGCCACCATAGGGCGTGCGAATCGTCAGGCCGCCGACATCGAACAGATCACCGGAGCGATAGCGGAACTTGGCCGCCTCGTTCACGATCTGGTCAAAGGCGGGGAAGATGTAGTCGGCGAACTGGATCTCGGCCACCGGCGTCGAGCCCTGCGCCGCCAGCCCGTTGGCGAACCCGATGATGCCCTGCTCGGTGAGTGGCGTATTGAAGCAGCGCTCTCGACCGTATTTGTCCTGCAGGTGGCTGGTGGCCCGGAAAACGCCGCCGAATACCCCGACGTCCTCCCCGAACAGCACCACACGGGGATTGGCGGCCATGGCGATATCCAACGCATTGTTGATCGCCTGCAGCATGTTCATCTGTTTCTTGCCCGAGGCCGAGGCTGCTCCATCCTTGCTGCCCGTCGCCGCAGACGCTTCTTTCGCCGCTGAACTCGCCGCAGCTGAGTCTGTCACTGGCGTTTTCTCCAACGGCTGTTCACTCATCTGCTCACTCATGATGTCTGGCCTCCATCCACAGGCTGATGGCTCTCTACCGGCTGATGGCTCTGCATGCGCTGCTGACGTGCCTGATACGCCTTGCGACTGTCTTCCAGCTCCTGCGCAGTGAACCCCATGCTGGCGGCGCCCTTGGGATAGGCATGCGGATACTTGCGAATATGCTGTTTCACGTCTTCGAGCTGCTGCGTGAGCAACGGCGTCGGCGTGTCGTAGACATCGCTGATCAGCGTGTCCAGCGCCGGTGGCGCCAGTTTCTCGGCACGCTTCATGGACTCAAGCACTTCGCGACGCAGTTGATCGCCAGTGGCCTTTTCCTCCTCCTCGCTCCACCAGCCTTGCGCTTCCAGCCAGTTGCGCATGCGCAGGATGGGGTCCTTGTCACGCCAGATGGCCTCCTCCTTCTTGCTGCGATACCCGGAGGGGTCATCCGAGGAGGAGTGCGCTGCCAGACGATAGGTCATCGCCTCGATCAATACCGGCTGATTCGTCTCGACCGCGATCTTGCGCGCCGCCAGGGTGGCTTCGTAGACGGCGATCACGTCATTGCCATCCACCCGGATGCTCTGCATGTGATAGCCGAAGGCGCGTGGCGCGATGCCATCGGCAGCGAATTGCTCGCATGACGGGGTGGAAATGGCATAGCCATTGTTGCGACACAGGAAGATGCACGGCACCCGATGCACGGAGGCCATGTTGAGGGCGGCATGGAAATCGCCCTCGGAGGCGGCCCCTTCACCGAAGATGGTGATGGTGCACTGCCCCTTGCCCGCCAGCTTCTGGCCGTAGGCATAGCCGGTCGCCTGGGGAATCTGGGTCGCCAGCGGCGAGGAGATGGTCATGTAGTGCAGGTCACGCGACCCATAGTGGATCGGCATCTGACGGCCCTTGCCGTAGTCGCGCTCGTTGCCGAACATCTGGTTCATGAATTCGTCGCAGCTGAAGCCGCGCCAGGCCAGCGCCCCCTGCTCACGGTATTGCGCCATGATCATGTCATCGTCTTGAAGCGCCGCCGCACTGCCGATCACCGTGGCTTCCTCGCCGGTGCATTGCATGTAGAAGCTCAAGCGCCCCTGGCGCTGGGCGGCCAGCATGCGCTCATCCAGCACCCGGGTGAACAGCATCGTCCGGTAGATCTTGAGCGCCGTGTCGCGGTCGATAGGTGAACTGTCCTGCGACTGGCCTCCCCGGGTATCGTCACTCTGCCCCTGTGGCACATCGACGGGATAAAGGGTGCCGTCCTGACGCAGGCGCTTGAAGATCGGGATGCAGAGTTCATCGCCGGTCATGAAGGCCAGGTGATGCAGCACCGTCGGCCCCTGCGGCGCGATCTGGTCTGCCGTCGGCATGGCGGTCAAGTCATTGAGCTCTGGCTGTGAGCCATCGGGCGGCGCGGTCCCCGGGGATACGGGTCCGCGTGTTGTTGTATCGGACATGCTCAGCGTCCTCTCTTACCGATCAGGCGTTTGAGGGATTACCCAGCCCTCGTGAGGCCGGGCAGGCAATGGCGTACCTTCATGAATGTCGAACCGCAAGCTGCCGAACCGGAAGCTGTCGATTCGACGATGACAACAGTGCCTACCATCAGACTAGTGGAAAGTCGCTCTGGCGGCCCAACAGTTAACGTTAACGTCAAGGTAACGCAAAGACAGACGATATGCCTGCCTGACAACTACTTCTTTGGTGGAACCTTTTGCGGCATGGGCTCATGCGCGTTCGGCATGGAAAGCTGAATTCGCCTGTAAGAACGCTTTTTTGCGACTAAAGGTGCAGAGGGTGAGTGAAGGCTGACTGTTAATCTTCCCGCACCAAAAAAGTGCTTAATGCAGTGCGCAATCGTGACAAGGCATCGAGACGACAGACTCGGGCGCGCCCTGAGCATCATCAGCGATGATCATCGCTAGACACCTAAGGACAGTTCCATGAGTGATTCCTCCCGCCCTAACCTGTGGCGCCGTTTGCCGTTGTGGCAGAAGATCCTGGGCGGCCTCGCCCTGGGGGTACTCGCTGGTGCCCTGATGGGAGAAAGCGCCAGCATGTTCAAGCCGCTGGGCGATATCTTCATCAATGCGATCAAGATGCTGATCGTGCCGCTGGTCTTCAGCACCCTGGTGGTCGGTATCACCTCGATGCGTGACCCGCAGAAGATGGGCCGCATAGGCGGCAAGACCATCGCCCTCTACCTGCTGACGACCGCCTTCGCGATCGCCATCGGCATGCTGGCCTCCAGCATCTTCCAGCCAGGTGCCGGCTTCGAGTTCAACTTCGACAAGGCGATGGAAACCAAGGATGCGCCCTCACTGGTGCAGATTCTGGTCGACCTGGTGCCGAGCAACCCGATCGATGCGCTGGCCAACGGCAACATCATGCAGATCATCGTCTTCGCCATCGGGATCGGCATCTCGCTGATCATGATCGGCGACAAGGGCGAGCCGGTCGTGCGCGTCTTCGATAGCTTCGCCGAAGTGATGTACAAGCTGACCGAGTTCGTGATGGCCTTCGCGCCGTTCGGTGTCTTCGGTCTGATGGCGCATGTCTCCGGCAACTACGGCCTGGATGTGCTGCTGCCGCTGGCCAAGGTGATCGGCGTGGCCTATCTGGCGAGCATCGTGCACGTGCTGGTGGTCTACTCCGGCCTGCTGGCGACGCTGGGCAAGCTGAACCCGGTGCGCTATCTGCGCGGTATCGTCGATGCACTGGTCGTGGCCTTCTCCTCGGCTTCAAGCTCCGGCACCCTGCCGATCTCCATTCGCTGCGCCCAGAAGAACCTCGGCGTCTCGGAAGGTGTCTCCGGCTTCGTGCTGCCGGTCGGCGCGACCATCAACATGGATGGCACCGCCATCTATCAGGGCGTGGTGGCACTGTTCATCGCCCAGATGACCGGCATCGAGCTGTCGATGATGGACTACGGCATGATCGTGCTGACCGGTACCCTGGCCTCCATCGGCACCGCCGGTGTGCCGGGCGCCGGCCTGATCATGCTCTCCATCGTGCTGAGCCAGGTAGGCCTGCCGCTGGAAGCCATCGCGGTGATCGCCGGTATCGACCGTATCCTCGACATGGCGCGTACCACCGTGAATGTCGCGGGCGACCTGATGGTCACCACCCTGGTCGGCAAGTCCGAGAACGAGCTGGACCTCGAGGTCTACAACGCGACCCAGCCCAAGAAAGACGCCTGACGCCAGGCGCAGGCATTCTCGCCAGCGCCTTGCCTTGAAACACGAACGCCCCGCTCATTGAGCGGGGCGTTCGTGTTTCAAGGGCTGTGTTTAGGCTCCGTATTTCAGGCTGTCACCAACGGGGAGAGCACAAAGGCAAGGTCAGGCAGATTCCGGCGGCGAGTCGCGCAGCTCACGTCTGAGCACCTTGCCGACGTTGGTCTTGGGCAGCTCGTCGATGAAGACCACCTGACGCGGCACCTTGTAGCTGGCCAGTTCCTTGCGCGACCAGTCTCGCAGCGCATCCGCCTCGAGCTCTGCGCCATCCTTGAGCACGACATACAGCTTGATCGCCTCACCACTGCGCTCATCCACCACCGAGACGGCGGCCGCCTCGAGCACGTCCGGGTGACGCACGATGACGTCCTCGACCTCATTGGGATACACGTTGAAGCCGGAAACGATGATCATGTCCTTCTTGCGATCGACGATGCGCATATAGCCATCGTCCTGGAAGACCGCGATATCACCGGTGCGCAGGAAGCCATCGGCAGTGAAGCTGTCCTTGGTCGCCTGCTCACGCTGCCAGTAGCCCTTCATCACCTGCGGCCCCTTCACGCACAGCTCGCCCGGCTCCCCCATCGCGACCAGCGCGCCTTCATCGTCATATAGGCGCACCTCGGTGGAGGGCATCGGCCGACCGATGGTGCCGAGCTGAATGGCATCCAGCGGGTTGAACGACACGATCGGCGAGGTCTCGGTCATGCCGTAGCCCTCGGAGATATCGCTGCCGGTGACCCGCTTCCACTCTTCTGCCGCCTTGCGCGTCAGCGCCACGCCCCCTGAGGTGGTGATCTTGAGCTTCGAGAAGTCCAGTGCCTGGAAGCCGGGGTTGTTGCACAGCGCCACGAACAGCGTATTGAGACCGACGAACATCGTGAAGTCGTGCTTTTGCAGCGTCTTGACGAAGCCCGGGATATCGCGCGGATTGGGAATCAGCAGGGTGTGATTGCCTTCACTGAGCATGCAGGCCAGATGAATGGTGAAGGCGTAGATGTGATAGAGCGGCAGCGGCGCCACCAGCGTCTCATGGCCGGGATTCAAGCCCTGCGTGAGGGCCATCTTGCCTTGCAGCATGTTGGCGAGCAGGTTGCGGTGAGTCAGCATCGCGCCCTTGGCGACCCCGGTGGTGCCGCCGGTGTACTGCAGCACAGCGACATCATCGAGTGCCAGTGTCGGCCGTTCCCAGCGCTCGGACTTGCCCTGCGAGATGGCCGTGCGCAGCGAAATGGCGTCGGGCAGATGATAGCTCGGCACCAGTTTCTTGACGTGCTTGACCACGGTGTTGATCAACAGCCGCTTGAAGGCCGGGTGCATGTCGCCCAGCTCACAGACCAGCACGTACTCGAGACCAGTGCGCTCCCGCACGCGTTCGACCTTGTCCGCCATGTTGGCCAGCACCACCAACGCCCGCGCGCCGGAGTCATTGAACTGATGCTCCATCTCACGTTCGGTATACAACGGATTGGTATTCACCAGCACCAGGCCTGCACGCAGCACGGCGAAGGCCACCACCGGAAACATCAGCGTATTGGGCAGCTGGATGGCGACCCGATCGCCCAGCTTGAGGTCAGTTTCATGCTGGAACCAATCCGCCAGCTGACGACTGGTGGCATCCAGCTCCGCAAACGTCATGGTGCGGTCCATGCAGGTAAAGGCAGGACGCTCGCCATGCGCCGAGCAGGCCTTCTCCAGCATGTCCATCAGGGAGTCGTAGCCGCTGAAATCCACCTCCTGAGAAGACCGCAGGCACGACATGCCACTCATGTCGCCTGCCGTTGGCTGTGCTCGCGAAGCGTCGGGCGAGGCATCTGCCACGTGGGAAGGTTCTGTAGTGGAATCGGCAGTGGTATCGGTAGTGGACTTGCCTGACTCATCGGGTCGAGCCGCTAGGGGATCATGCATGGCGTTGCTCCTTGATCAGTACGTGGGGCGCTCGGCATCATTGCCCCCGCTACCTTGTTGTTGTAGACGTCGTTGTAAGACCTCGTTGCAAGACGTCGTCGTGAGACCAGGTCGTAAGACATCGTGGTGAGATGCGTGGTGAGGCGCTGTCGGGACTCCGTCGGGTGGGTATCAGCCTGTGGGCCCTTCACTGTCGACAGCATAGCCGCAAACCGATGCTGCGCGCCGTTGGCGAAATCGATGGACCTGTCAGCATTGGAACATACGTACGTTTGATATTGCCTTGCGACCTTGGTGACATGCGCAGGCCTGCTCTGGAGCAGGGAAACAGCCCTGAGCCCAAGAAGGGAAACAGCCCTGAGCCCAAGGAGGTAAACAGCCCTGACCCGAAAGCGAGAAACAACGAGGCCCCTGCCGGGGGGCAGAGGCCTCATGTCTTGCACACCGAACGCATGCGTCAGGCGCATACGTCTGGCAAACGGCAACTCAGGAGAGGTCGCGGACCTCGTTCTCGATCATCTTGCGGATATGCTCCTCGTTCTCGATCATCGATTCGCCATCCTCGCGCAGCGATTTCAACAGTCCGATCATCATGGCGATCAGCACGAAGGTGAACGGCAAGGCGCCGGCGATCGAGGCCGCCTGCAGGGACTTGAGCGCCTGATCGCCCCCCAGCAACAGCAGGATCAAGGTCACGGCGCCCAGCATCATGCCCCAGATGATGCGTTGCTGAACCGGGGGGCGACGACCGAAGGCCAGCAGGCGTCCCAGCACCAGGGTGCCGGAATCCGCAGACGTGACGAAGAAGATGATCACCACGACCAGCGCGGCCACCTTGGCCACGGTCGCGGCGATGCCGGGAGTGAGCACCTCGAACGAGTGGTAGAGGGTGCCGGCGTAGTCCCAGTTGGTGACCGCAGCCGTGTAGATGCCCATGTCGGCCCCGTACAGGGACTGATAGATCCCCGCCGAGCCGATGACGCCGAACCAGACCAGCGCCACGATGGAAGGGATGACCATCACCCCGAGAATGAATTCACGGATGGTCCGGCCGCGCGAGATGCGGGCAATGAACATGCCGACGAAACCGGCCCAGGCGATCCACCAGCCCCAGTAGAAGATGGTCCAACCGCCCTGCCACACTTGCTCGTCCGGCGTGCGCGCCGTCCACAGTGTCATCGAGACGCCATCGGTGAGGTAATCCCCGAGCGCGGTGATGGAGCTCGCAATCAGATAGTTGGCGTCGCTCACCAGCAGGAAGTAGGCCAGGATGCCGAGGCAGACCCAGGTATTAAAGGTGGAAAGCAGCTTGATGCCGCGTGCAACGCCGCTGGTCGCTGACAGGGTAGCGATGACGCTGATCAACACGATGGAGACCACGGTCACCATGCGCGACTTCTCTTCGATGAGGCCCAGTGACATCAGGCCGGAGCCGATCTGCTCGACGCCCAGACCGAGCGTGGTGGCGATGCCGAAAATGGTACCGAACACGGTCAGGATATCGACGGTGTGCCCGATGGGCCCGTAGATCCGGTTGCCGATCAGCGGATAGAGGGCCGAGCGCATCGAGAGCGGCAGGCCCTTGCGGAAGGCGAAATAAGCCAGTGACAGCCCGACGATGGCATACATGGCCCAGGCGATCGTGCCCCAGTGGAAGACGGTGAGCTTGATGCCCCCGGCGGCCGCTTCCGCGACGCGGCTGTCAGGCACCGGGAAGCCTTCGTCCCCCGGCATGAGACCACTCGCCAGGGCGGCCTGCTTGGCCTCGAAGAAGGCGGCAACGGCCGCCTTGACGTCAGCACTCAGAAACGGATTGCCGCCGCTCCAGTCACTCGCGAAATGGATCATGGGCTCGGACATCGAGAAGAACAGCATGCCCGCGCCGGTCCCGCAGCCGAACAGCATCGAGAACCAGGCAAAATTGCTGAACTCGGGACGCTCATCGTCACGCCCCAGCCGAATCTTCCCGACACGCGAACACATCACGTAAAGACAGACCACGAAGGTCGAGAACATCACCAGCACGTAGTACCAGCCCAGGGTGCTCTCTATCCAGGCCTTGATGCCCAGAAACTGATCGCTGGCCGTCTTGCCCAACAGAATCGCATAGAGAATGAAGAACACGGTCATGGTGATCGCGGTGATACCGAGCGTCGAGTTGAGTCCCTTCAGGACACCTCGCTGCTCGATGAGTGCATCCAGTTCCTTTCCTTTCAACATGTTTCTACCTCGTGACGGGTTTTTATTATCATTTTTCATGATGCCGCTATCGTCGTTCGTGACAGCGGTATCGTTGTTCATGACTGCGGATGCCGGGGCTCAAGGAACCTCAGTCGTCATGGGGACATTGCGGACAGATCGCGTTCACCTTCGGCCAGACATGGGCGGGAACCTTGGCAGACGACAACGCCACGGCATGTCATCTGACCCCAGCCGATATGCGACTTTGTGGGGAGAGTCCATGCTATAGGCCCCCCGCTTGCGAGACCAATAAGATCTCGACGCCGTCTGGATAAGCAGCGCTAATGCCTGAGCCGAGAAAAAGAGGCCTCACATTCTGGCGTCTTTCGACAGAGGTCCTATCCAGGCCGCATCCTTCAGGGAACCTCATCCAGACAGACAAAAGCCCCCGGCGGATCTCTCCACAAGGGGCTCTTGCGTCATGGCGACGCGTGAAGCGTCACTGACTGCCCGCTCGGATCATTGACCGACGGACTGGCTCAGACGCAGCTGGTGCAGGTAGTGCATATGACGCTCGTACTGCTCGAGCAGATCATTGATGACCTGGTCCTTGCTGTAGCCCATCAGGTCATAGGACTGACCGCCTTCCTTGAGGAAGACCTCGGCACGACAGTAGTCCTCTTCATCCCCCTCGTCTTCCTGATCCAGATTGAGGTCCGGACGCAGGTGAGAGCGAATGCGCACGCCGTAGATGAAGTCATCTTCCTCACCATGGCGTGCATTGAAGTAGACGCGATCACGGCTGATGGTGACGTCGACTTCCAGTCCCTGGCTACGCAGCTCTTCGGCCAGCTCCTGCATGCCTTCCGCGACAGTGCCGCGCAGGAAGCCACGTACCATGGCGCGCGTCGGGAAGCTCATCAGGTGCTGGGCACGCTTGCGCCAGTTGCCCTTCTCGCCCATCGGCGTCGCGGCTGCGGTGTTCACCGACAGCGAGCGGCGCTTGACGGACTCGAGATTGAGCTGACGCAGCAAGCCGAAGATCGCGGCCAGCAGAATCATGCCGAACGGCAAGGCGGTGGCGATGGTGGCGGTCTGCAGCGCCCCCAGCCCACCGGCCAGCATCAGCACGATGGCCAAAAGACCCACCGTGAAGGCCCAGTAGATACGCTGCCAGATCGGGGTGTCTTCACGACCACCGGAGGCCAGCATGTCGACCACCATCGAGCCGGAATCCGCCGAGGTGACGAAGAACACGATGACCATCACCAGCGCGATCACCGAGGTGATGGACGACAGCGGCAGCTGCTCGAGGAAGGTGAACAGGGCCAGCGAATAGTTGTCGTTGACGGTATCGACCAGCGCCGTGACGTTCTGCTCCAGAATCATCGAGATGGCGGTGTTGCCGAAGATGGTCATCCACAGCAGGGTGAAACCGGCCGGCACGAACAGCACGCCGATCACGAATTCCCGGATGGTACGGCCACGCGAGACACGCGCGATGAACATGCCGACGAACGGAGACCAGGACATCCACCAACCCCAGTAGAGCAGCGTCCAGCCACCGATCCAGTCATTGGGTTCGTAGGCGTAGAGTTCGAAGGTCTTGCCGACGATATCGGCCATGTAGAAGCCGGAATTCTGGACGAAGGCCTTGAGCAGGAAGGCGGTCGGGCCGAGCAGCAGCACGAACAGCAACAGCACCACGGCGAGGCCGAGGTTGATCTCGGACAGGATACGGATGCCCTTGTCCAGGCCGGTCACGACCGAGATGGTGGCAAGGCCGGTGATCACGACGATGATCGCGACCTGGGTCCAGTCGTTGTTCGGCATGCCGGTCAGGTGCGAGAGCCCGGCATTGACCTGTGCCACACCGTAGCCCAGCGTGGTGGCGACACCACAGACAGTGCCGACGATGGCGAAGATGTCCACCGCATGGCCGATCGGACCGTAGATGCGCTTGCCGATCAGAGGATACAAGGCACTGCGCAGCGTCAGCGGCAGGTCATGGCGATAGCTGAAGTAGGCCAGAATCAGCGCGACGATGGCGTAGATCGACCAGGCATGCAGCCCCCAGTGGAAGAAGGTCAGCTTCATCGCTTCACGTGCGGTCTCGACCTGCTCCGGGGTGCCTGTCGGCGGGTTGAGGAAGTGCATCACCGGCTCGGCCACGCCGAAGAACATCAGACCGATGCCCATGCCCGCCGA
Organism: Cobetia amphilecti; assembly: GCF_020217465.1. Lineage (GTDB taxonomy): Bacteria > Pseudomonadota > Gammaproteobacteria > Pseudomonadales > Halomonadaceae > Cobetia > Cobetia amphilecti. Next base: position 2,029,823 of record NZ_CP084115.1, on the reverse strand, counting down.
GAACAGCATCGCGAACCAGGTGACGTTGCTGTAGTCCGGCAGTGAGTGGTCCGGCCCCAGGCGAATCTCGCCATGGCGTGAGAAGCCGACATACACCACCGAGATCAGCACGATGGCCACGCACAGGATGTAGAACCAGCTCACGGTGTTGGTGATCCAATGCTGGACCGACTCGAACACGGACATGGCCGTATCCGAGAACACCGCGGTGAAGATCACCAATAACAGGATGATGGCATTCGCGCCGAAGAAGACCGGCGGGTTGACCTTGGCAAACAAGCCGGTGCGCGGCTCGGCACTGGCATCTTCGCCACCGCCCGCTGCAGGGGTATTGCGCATGGAGATTTCCTTGTGAGTGTCCGGGAGAGACGCCGTGAGCTGTCTCGGCGCCCTGCTGGCAAACAACACTATAATGAAAAAACATGATCAGATTGCGCGCGGATAATATCACCTGATGCCTACATGACCAATGTCTTGTCCAACTACCGTCCAACTTCTCGGCGTACACATGGCGCAGGATGCCATTTGTTTTCTTGATGCTTGCACGCTGGCACCCAACGTCATCGGCACACTCAAATGCCATGCTGGTCACACAGGAGTTAACGCATGAGTCGCAATCGTCATTCCGGCAAGGCCCCCCTGCGCGCGCTCGCGCTGTCTCTCGCCCTGTTGAGTGCCCTGCCGACCACGTCCGCCATGGCGGGCCCGGGGCATGGGCGCTTCGATGGGCTGGGCTACATAGGCCCCGACATCGTGATCGGGCATGGTGAGCCCGGTCGGCTGATTCGCTGGGCACCGGGTGGCCCTGGGCACGGTCATGGCCTGCCCGCCGGGGCGCGCGGTGTCTGGGTGGGCGCTACGCTGTATTTCCTGGCGGCAGGCACCTATTACCTGTGGGAAGAGAGTCAGCAGCAGTATCTGCCCGTCCAGGCCCCCGCTCAGGCGACACTCACGGCCGCGGCAGTCGATGTCATCGCCTACCCCACCAAGGGCCAGAGCGAAGACCAGCAAGCGCGTGATCGCTATGAGTGCCATCGCTGGGCCAATCAGCAGAGTGGCGCCGAAGCCAATTCCGCGGCGCCGCCCGTGACCGCCAGCAACGCAGACACCTATCGCCGCGCGCTGAGTGCCTGCTTCACCGGTCGCGGTTACAGCGTGCAATAGTCTGCTTGAGCCATGAGCATGAAAAAGCCCCGCCAGCTCGCGATGATCGCGGCCTGGCGGGGCTTTCTTGTGTCCATTGTCGGCTTTCTGCTGTCTGATTTGACTGCTTGCGGGATTTGACTGCTTGCGGGATTTGCTGCTCGTGGCGATCAGCCGCGCCGCTTCTGATGCCGTTCGCGGTTGGTGTCACGCGCCGCGCGGGATTTGCGCAACATCACCAGCGTCGCCCCCAGCCCACCGTGGCGCGGCGTGGCACTGCTCCAGGCCTGCACCTCGGGCATCTGCTCCAGCCAGTGCACCAGGTAGGCACGAATCAAGGCGGCATGCGATTCGCTGTCACGCCCCTTGCCATGAATCACCAGCAGGCAGCGCAACTCGCTGCGCCAGGCATCCTGGATGAAGCGGTGCACCTCACGGCGACACTCGATGAGCGGACGACGCATAAGATTGAGCTGCGCCTCGGGTGGGTAGCCGCCCTGGCGCAAGCGCTCCAGCACACCGGTCTGGATGCCATCACGGCGAAACTCGACCGGGTCATGCGGCGAGAGATGCTCCACGTAGCTGTCGGACAGCCCGTCCAGCTCATTGCCCAGGGTCTTCTGCGCGTCTTCACGCCGTGCCAGCTGAGCCTCGCTGGGGCCCTTGCGGGCCGTGGTGACATCGGCGCGGTCCTTGCCGCGCGTCAGGGGAGCAACGCCTTGCATCTCACGACTGAACAGATCATCCGCCTCGGCACTGCTCAACTCACGGGCATGCGCCGCCGACATCATTGCAGGGGAAAAACGTGACATGGCACCCTCCAGTCTTCACCAGGACGTGTCAATTACGTGGAGCGCGCAGCCAAGGTCAACAAACGACGACGCCCCGAGACAGAGCATGCCTCGGGGCGTCGGTTCAGCTCAAGTCGCTGACGTGATTTCTTGCGTCATCACGCCTAAAGGGCGGATCAATGCCCGGTCTTGAGCTGCTCCCAGTACTTCTGATAGATCGACAGCGCATCGCCGACATCGGTCTGGAATTCGCCGCGGGCGAGATCCTGCTGAGTCGGGAAGACCACCGGGTTGTCACGCACTTCCGGGTCCATCATGTTCTTGGCCGCCAGGCTCGGCGTGGTGTAACCCACGTACTCGCTGATTTCCTTGCTGACTTCCGGGCTGATCAGGTAATCGATGAACTGATAGGCCGCATCGACGTGACGCGCGTTGGACGGAATCGCCATGGTGTCCATCCACAGGATGATGCCTTCCTTGGGATAGACATACTCGACCGGCACGCCTTCCTGGTTCGCCTGATAGACCTCACCGTTCCAGATCAGACCGGCATCGACCTCGCCCTGCATGAAGGGCACGCGCGCCGCGTCGGAGTTGAAGGCACGCACGTTGGGCATCAGCTGGGTCAGCTTCTCGTAGGCCGCCTTGATCTCGTCCGGGTCCGTGGTGTTGCCACTGAAGCCAAGGCTTGCCAGTGCGACATGGAAGACTTCACGCATGTCGTTGGAGAGCAGCAGCTTGTCACGATACTTGTCGTTCCACAGGTCGTTCCAGCTGGTCAGTGCGCCCTCTTCGACATAGTCCGGGTTGTAACCGATACCGGCGCTGCCCCACATGTAAGGCACGCTGTACTGGTTGCCCTTGTCGAAGTCACGATCGACCAGGTTGGGGTCGAGGTCCTCGAAATGGTCGAGCTTGCTGACATCCAGCTTCTGCAGCAGACCTTCACGCGCCATCTTGTCGATGTAATAGGTCGACGGGAAGACGAGGTCGTAGCTGTTGTCGCTGTCCAGCAGCTTGAGCTTGGCGTACATCGCTTCGTTGGAATCGAAGGTGGAGTAGACGACATCGATGCCGGTCTGCTCTTCGAAGCGCTCGATGACTTCATCGGGCATGTACTCGGTCCAGTTGTAGACATAGAGGACCTTGTCGCTGTCATCCGCGGCCAGAACGGGGGCGGATGTGGCCACGGAAGCCAGGCTGACGGCAGCCATCAGGCCAGCGGCACGCAGCGAGAAACGGGTACCTTGCATGTTATTTTTTCTCCTTGAGCAACAACTGTGAAATCAACAGCAGACAGAGCGACAGCCCCAACAGCAGGGTTGCCAATGCATTCACTTCAGGTTTGAGCCCCAGTCGCACCATCGAGTAGATGCGCAATGGCAGCACCTCGAAGGTCGGCCCGGTGACGAAGGTCGAGATCACCACATCATCCAGCGACAGGGTGAAGCTCAGCAGCCAGCCGGAGGCGATCGCCGGCATCAGCGCCGGTACCAGCACGTGCCAGACGGCGCGGGCTTCACTGGCACCCAGATCACGCGCCGCTTCCAGCAACTGCGGGTTGATGCCCGTCAGGCGGGAATAGACGGTGATCACCACGAACGGCAGACAGAAAGTGGCGTGCGAGACCAGCAGCGAGAAATAGCCCAGCTGGATACCCAACGCAATGAACAGCGCCAGGAAGGCGATCGCCATCACGATGTCCGGCATCATCATCACCGTGAACAGCATGCCATTGAGCAGCGGCTTGCCGCGGAAGCGATAGCGATAAAGCGCAGTGGCCGTCAGCGTGCCGATCAGGGTCGCCAGCGTCGCCGCCGTCACCCCGAGCCACAGCGTATTGAGCGCAGCCTCCATCAGATTGCCATTGCCCAGCAGCTTGTCGTACCAGCGCAGGCTGAAGCCGCCCCACACGAAGGGGTTGCGTGAGTCATTGAACGAGATGCCGATCAACACCAGGATCGGCACATACAACAGAGTGAAGATCAGCGTCAGATAACAGCGGCTGAACCAACGCAGCGTGGCGCTCGCCTTCATAGGGTCACCTCACGCTTGAAGAGCTTGACGCTGCGGTAATAGGCCAGCAGCAGGAACGCCATCACCAGTGTCAGCATCACGCTGATCGCCGCGCCGAAGGTCCAGTTGTTGGCCTCCAGGAACTGGCCCTTGATGATGTTGCCGATCAGCGGATGGCGCGAGCCGCCCAGCAGGTCCGAGACATAGAACATGCCCATCGCCGGCAGGAACACCAGCAGCACGCCCGCGATGATGCCCGGCATGGTCAGCGGCAGCACGATATGGCGGAAGGTGGCCAGGCCATTGGCACCAAGGTCGCGGGCCGCCTCCAGCGTCGGGCGGCTCAGCTGCTCGAAGACGGCATACAGCGGCAGGATCATGAACGGCAGCAGCATGTAGACCAGCCCCACGATCACCGCCTCCTCGGTATACAGCAGACGCAGCGGCGCATCGATCAGGCCGAGATTCATCAGCACATCATTGAGCAGCCCGCGCGTCGCGATCAGCGTGCGCAGGGCATAGATGCGGATCAGCGAGTTGGTCCAGAACGGAATGATCACCAACAGCAGCAGCAAGGGCTGCAGGCGCGGGCTGGCCCGCGATATCATCCACGCGAAGGGATAGCCGAGCAGCAGACAGATCAGCGTCGTGATCAGGCCGATCCACAGCGAATGGCCGAAGACGCTCAGGTACACCGGACTGATCATCTGGCCATAGTTGGTCAGAAAGCCCTGCCACAGCGTGCTCAGCGACAGCTCACCGCCCAGCAGCTGGCCGGTGTTTTCCGGCATCAGACTGACCAGCACCACCAGCAGCGTCGGGGCCAGCACCAGCACGATCAGCCAGCCCCAGATGATGGTCAGGGTGGCGGTCTTGAAGGGATTGCGCACCAGACTCATGCACCCGCCCCCGTCACGGCCGGCTCATCATCGGGCAGGATGATCTCCCAGTCCGGTACCCAGCTGACGCGCACGCGCTCGCCGAGGCGGTAATCGAAGTCAGGGTCATCCTCGTCGAAGAACTCGCTGGCCAACAACTGCTGACCGCTGTCCAGCTCCAGCACCGTGTCCAGGGTCATGCCCTTGTAGTTGCGCTCGATGACGCGCGCCGGGAAACCTTCGCTGTCCTCGGCGCCCTTGAGTCGCATGTCTTCCGGGCGCAGCAACACCTGCACCGCCTCTCCGCCCTGATAGGTGCGACCATGGCTGCTGAGTTCCAGCGTCTGACCGAGCAGCGTGATCTCGATGCGCCCGGCCGTCGCCGCGGGGCGCACGACCTGCGCCGCCAGCTGGTTGATCTCACCGACGAAGCGCGCCACGAACAGCGTGCTCGGCGATTCATAGACCTCACGCGGCGTGCCGATCTGCTCGATGCCGCCTTCGCGCATCACCACCACGCGATCGGACATCGACAGCGCCTCTTCCTGATCGTGGGTGACGAACACGAAGGTGATGCCCAAGCGACGCTGCAGGCGCTTGAGCTCGTTCTGCATCTGCTTGCGCAGCTTGTAATCCAGCGCCGACAGCGGCTCATCGAGCAGCAGGACGCGGGGACGCTTGACCACGGCGCGGGCAATCGCGATGCGCTGCTGCTGCCCGCCGGAGAGCTGGTCCGGGCGGCGGTCCGACAGATGGGCCAGTTGCACCATCTCCAGCGCTTCGCGCACCCGCTCATGAATCTCGGCCTTGGCGACCTTTTCCATGCGCAGCCCGAAGGCCACGTTGTCGTAGAGGTTCATGTGCGGAAACAGCGCATAGCTCTGGAAGACGGTATTGACCGGGCGCTGGTGAGCGGGACGCTCATGCAAGGCCGTCGACTCGAGCGTGATGGTGCCGCTATCCGGCGATTCGAAGCCGGCGATCATTCTCAGCACGGTGGTCTTGCCGCAACCGGACGGGCCCAGCAGCGTGACGAACTCACCATCGTTCAAATCCAGGTCAAGGCTGTCCAACACCTTGCGATCACCAAAGGTCTTGGAAATGCCACGCAGCTTGACCAGCGGGGCCTTCTCAGGAGCAGAGCTTTTCATCGGCGGGTTGTCACCTCCAGCGGGCGTCGCGAACGGCACCCTCATGCATGTCAGGCGCGCCAGGGACTGGCACGCCACATCGTCAATTCCATCGTGCCTGGCCACCGGCTGACTGCCAGCTCTCGCCGCTCGCTTTGGCGCTGGCGCGCAGGTCGCGCAAAGGTCACATCAGACAGCGGAAAGGCGCCGTCGCCAGTCTGGCATGCCAACCTTTCACTTGCGTGTCTGCCCGGCGAGCCGCTGCCAGCTGACCTGTCTCATTCATGCCTCGACCACGCCTCACCCTTACCTCGCTCACTCCTCACCCTGGCTCTCCAGCGTGCAGGCCGAATTGCGGCAAGGCAGGCGAGCGGTTCCGGTTGATGTGCGAGAGACAAAGGAAAAGGCCCGAACAGGTGTCGGGCCTTTTCATTGCCGTCATCGCTTTCGATATCGGGGCATCGGCATCCGCCTCAACCCCCGTCGGGATGAGCAGACGGCACAGGGTGCGCATTCTGCCCATTCGGCTTCAGGCTGTCACCTTGCAATCACGTTCCTGTGCCGCTCAGGAAGTCGCAAGTCGCGGATCTTGCGGGTCTTTTTCCTCCTGAGTCATGGCCTCATCACCCACCTCACCGACACTGGGCAGCACCTCGACCAGACCGCAGGTCATGCGCTCCTTCTCGGCGGCACGCGCACGCGCCAGCGCCTCACGCAGGGGTTCCAGGCGCGGATGCGGCGCTTCGCCCGCCTCGCCGGCCGGCAGTTCCCACGGCAAGGCGTGCGCCATCTCCCACAGCGAGTAATGACTGAGATCACGCCCGAGCACCCATTGGCCATCCTGGGTCTGGCTGGCGATGTTCTCGGCGATCAGCGGCTTGAGCACACGACGGTAACGACTGCCCAGCACTTCCGTGAGTCGATCATCGGACAGCGGCTCACCGCGTTCATGGGCATCCTTGAGCAGCATCACGGCACCGAGGGTCTGCCAGAACGGTGGCCAGCGATGCCAGTCAGCATTGGAGCGCTCGCCCATCCAGGCCGCGACTTCCGCCCCCAGCAGCACGATGCACCAGGACAGGAACACCCACAGCAGGAAGAGCGGAACGGCCGCGAAGGCGCCGTAGATGGCCTGATAGGACGGGAAATGCGTCACGTAGAGCGAGAAGCCCGCCTTGGCCAGCTCCAGCGCCAGCGCCGTGGTCAGCGCGCCGACCGCGGCGTCACGCAGGCGAACCTTGCAGTTGGGCACCGCGGCATAGATGAAGGTGAAGGCCGCAGCGCTCAACAGCGGCGGCAACAGACGCAGCAACAGTGCCTTGCCGCCCAGCATCTCGGCGGCCGAGTCGAAGAAGGACAGCGAGGTCAGAAAGGACGACAGCAGAAAGCCCGAGCCCAGCATCAGCGGCCCCAGCGTCAGGACGGCCCAGTACATCAGGAAGCTCGACAGTCCCTTGCGCCCTTCCGGCACCTGCCAGATGGCATTGAAGGCGCCTTCGATGGTGATCATCATCATCACCGAGGTCACGAACAGGAAGATCAGACCCACCGAGGTCAGATTGCGCGCCTGACCGGAGAACTCGTTGAGATACTCGAGCACCGTGGCGCCGGTCGAGGGCAGAAACTGGGAGAACACCGTGGTCTGCAGTTGATCGCCCACGCCGTCGAAACTCGGAATGACGGCGAACATCGCATAGATGACCGTCATCAAGGGCACGATGGCGAACAGCGTCGTATAGGTCAGTGCCGACGCGGTCTTCTTGCCGTCGTGATAGTTGAAACGTGATACCAGCTTGAGGATGACGCCGATGGCGGGCATGACCCGCGAGATCCCTGGCAGTTGTGGCATTCTTGTGCGCCCCTCTACAATGCGTTCCTGATTCATTCGCCACCGCCGGCCATGGCCAGTAGCGCTTGCGTGAAACCCATCACCTGTCCGGAAACGGAGACAGTCATGTCAATATTGAAACTCTACCATAACCCACGCTGCTCCAAGTCACGGGAAACACTGGCGCTTTTGACCGCGCGCCTCGAGGGCGATGCCTTCGAGACCGTCCGCTACCTGGAAGACCCCCTCGATCGTGAGCAGCTCGAGGCCCTGGCCGCCCGAGTGGAAGGCGGGGCGCGGGCTCTGACCCGCGAGAACGAAGCCGAGTGGAAGGCGCTGGGCCTTGTAGACCCCAGCGATGCGCAACGCCTTGACGCGATTGCCGCAACGCCGAAATTGATGCAGCGGCCGATTCTCGATGATGGCACCCGTGCCGTCATCGGTCGCCCGCCCGAAGATGTGCTGGTGCTGTTGAGCGACGCCTGATCCCCTGATGACAGAGTGTGCTCACGCAAGCCCCGCTTGCCCCTTTCGATAGATTGTCATCCACCTGAGGAAGCTCATGTCCGCAACGACCCCCGACGCGACGCCGTACGTCCTCGTCCTCTATTACTCGCGCCATGGTGCGACCCGCACGCTGGCCGAGCAGATCGCCGCCGGCATCGAGTCCATCAGCGGTGTCGAGGCACGCCTGCGCCGGGTGCCCGAGATCTCGGCCACCTGCGAGCAGACCGAGCCGGAAATCCCCGACAGCGGGGCCATGTACGTCGAGCTGGACGACCTGCGTCACTGTTCGGGCCTCGCGCTGGGCAGTCCGACCCGCTTCGGCAACATGGCGGCGCCGCTCAAGTACTTCCTGGACTCCACCAGCGAGCTGTGGATGAACGGCGCCTTGATCGACAAGCCTGCCACCGCCTTCAGCGCCTCAAGCTCTCTGCATGGCGGTCAGGAAACCACGCTGATCACCATGCTGATACCGCTGCTGCATCATGGCATGGTGTATGCCGGTGTGCCCTACAGCGCCACCGAGTTGCTCGAGACCACCCAGGGCGGCACGCCCTACGGCACGACCCACGTCAGCGGCAAGCGTGGCGACAACGATGTCGATGACAACGAACAGCGCCTGGCACTGGCGCAAGGCAAGCGTATCGCTCGCCTGGCCCTTGCCATGCAACCTCTCAGGGAGACGAAATAGATGCGCGCCTGGCTTGAACGACTGGAACGTGAGCAGGGCCTCGACACGCTCGAAGCCAAGAGCCGTCGCGGTGTGATCGCAAGTTTTGCGGCCGTCGCCCTGCTGCTGCTGATCGGCGGCATTCAGCTAATGGCGCAGAGCGAGAACAGCGGCCTGCTGCCGCTGTTGATCCGCCTGCTGCCCATCGCACTATTCCTGCCCGCCATCTTCACCCGCCGGGCACGTGGCCATGTCTGGCTGGCCTTCGTCAGCCTGCTCTACATCATGCAGGGCGTGATGCTGGCCGGTGTGCCTGGCCACGCCGTCATCGGCGTTCTGGAAGCACTGGCGGCACTGGGGCTGTTCATTTCCAGCATGGCTTACGCCCGTTTCCGCTCGCGCAACCTCAAGCGTCAGCCGCAGGCCTGATCAAGCCCTGGCCTCTCCATTGCCCGCCCTTCTCGTCGCGCCATAATCGACTAAAATTGGCGGCTAGAATAGCCGACTAAAATAGGCGACTAGAATAGCCGTAAAATAGCCGACTAGAATGGCGGGTATCGGTTTGCGCCCTCCCACGGCGGCTTGCCACTTACCCCGCCGCTACCCACTGCTTTTCCCAGCGTGTCTCCTCAACCATCGCGAGCCGCCCATGCTGTATCGGCTTTGCGAGTTGATTACAGCGAGGCTTTGCCATGATCGGCCTGACAACACACTTGTCTTTTCCGCGCCCTGCGGGCGTATCGCGCAACCGCCTGACCACTGGCGTGCTGGCGGCTGGCGTGGTGCTTGCCAGCCTGTTGGCGTCGCCAGCGGCACTGGCTGACAAGACGGAAGATGCCATCCAGTATCGCCAGGCAGTCTTCCAGACGCTGGCGTGGCAGTTCAGTCCGATGGGTGCGATGGTCAAGGGCAAGCAGGACTATGATGCCGAGGAGTTTCGCACCCGCGCCGAGCGACTGGCGCTGTTGGCTCAGATGCCATGGGAGGGCTTCATCGCCGGTTCCTATGACGGTGATACCGACGCGCTGAGCAAGATAGAGAGCGACCGTGCAGGCTTCGACAAGCGTGCCGAGGCGCTGATGACCCAGAGCCGGGCATTGGCTGACGCCGCCGCCAGTCAGGACCTTGATGCCCTGCGCAGCCAGTTCGTCGAGACAGCCAAGACCTGCAAGGGCTGTCATCAGCAGTATCGCGCTGACTGATATAGCCAAAGCTCCGTCAAGACGCAAAAGCGCCGCCATGAGATTGCTCGTGGCGGCGCTTTTGCGTCTTGGCATACATGAGGGCGAAAGTGAGAGTAAAAGTCATAGCGAAAGCATGAGTGAAAGCGAGCAGAGCTTACGGCAACTGCGCCCCCTGCCAGATGACCAGAACGGCAATGCCGATCGCCAACCCCAGCGCGAGCCTCCTGCGTGGGCGTAAAGGTGGCACTGGCTCGCCCTCATCCACTACCGATTCATCGCGCCTGAAATGCTTGCGGCCATGCACCATCGCCCAGATCAGCCACTCACCGCGCAGGCCATGCCAGACGATGGCCATCAGATGCAGGGCGATCAGCCCCCACAGCAGCGTGATATTGGTGTGATGCACCCAGGCCAGCCCCTCGGCGACACTCGCTGGGACCCGATCATGCAGGGGCCCTTCGAACAGCAGATCATCGGTGAGAAACAGCCCGCTCGAGGCCTGAATCGCCAGCACCAGCAACATGGCCAGCGTCATCCAGCCACCCAGGGGATTGTGGCCTGCATGGCGTGGCGCGCGTCCCGCCAGAAAGTCAGCGGCGTAGCGCCAGGTCGTGCGCGGTGACGCCACGAAGCGGCTGAAGCGAGCATGCCCGCTGCCCACCAGCCCCCAGATGACGCGAAACGCCACCAGCCCGATCACGCAATATCCCAACCGTGCGTGCCAGACCATCGGAAAATCGAGTCCTGCGCCCACCTCGGCGGTGTACCACATGCCGGTGATCGCCAGAATCAGCAGCAGGTGAAACAGCCGGATGGCCAGCCCCCAGATCACGACACTGCGCAGCGGCGAAGGCTCACCCTGATCATGAAGCACCGTCTCAGACGAGGACTTGCGGAATCGGTTCGAACTCATCCTGATGACTCCCTCAGCGAATGAACCTTTGATGGCACACGTGATCAGGCAGCGATAGGCAGCCAACGAGCGACTACAGGCCAGTATAGGTGGACTCGGTCTGGCGGCTCACGGCAAATCAATCGGCCGTGCCGCCATGAGACATGTGAAATATCAGCAATGAAGCGCTGATTCAGCACTTTCCACTGCCAGCTGCCACCTTGGCAGCATCGCCTGACGCTTGATGACATTATATGCTGCGTAGATTGCCTGCGGCTTACCGGGTCTCGGCCTCTTGAAGGCTCCCGGCATGTGTCGCCCGTCTTCACCCCGCCTGCGCAGAACGGAACTCTCGCCATGTCATCGCCTTCCACGACCGGTACCTCGCACGCCTCCCGGGACGACACCACCTGTGCGGGCTCGCCTCCCCGGCAGCCAGTCAGCAGTCGTCACCTATGGCAACAGGCACTCAACAAGACCCTGCCGGTGATGTTCGGCTATATCCCGCTGGGCGCTGCCTTCGGCGTGCTGTTCACCCAGCTGCCGTTGAGCCCCTGGCTGGGCCTTTTGATGTCACTGGTCATCCTGGCCGGGGCCGGCCAGTTCCTGGCGGTAGCGCTGCTCGGTGCGGGCGCCGGCATCACCGAGGTCTTTGTGGCCACTCTGCTGCTCAATTCGCGCCACCTCTTCTACGGCCTGTCGCTGCTGGAGCGCTTCCGCGCGGCGGGGCTTGGCAAGCTCTATCTCATCTTCGGGCTGACCGATGAAACCTACTCGCTGCTGGCCAGCCTGCCACGCAGCGGCGAACGCGATGATCCCGTGGCGCGCCGTGATGACCAGCGCCTGATGTTGCGCATCACCTTCCTCAACCAATCCTGGTGGGTACTGGGGACGCTGCTGGGTCTGGCAGCCGGACAGCTCAGCTTTGACAGCAGCGGCATCGAGTTCGCGTTGACGGCGCTGTTCGTGGTGCTGGGCATCGAACAATGGTTCGCCCTGCGCGAGCGCTGGCCCTTCATGCTCGGCCTGCTGGTCACGCTCGCGGGCCTGTGGCTGCTGCCGGAAGATCAGCTGTTGCTGGGCAGCATCGCGGCAGCCTGCGCCCTCCTGCTCGGGCAGTATCATTACCAGCGTGGCAAACAACAGCCACACGTCACGCCTGCCCCGCGTGACGATCATCCCCCACACGGCAAGTCTGGCGCGCGCCGGACTGAACACAATCAAGCCTCGGAGCACACCACCCCATGACGACCCTGCAGGCCTTGCTGTTGATCGCCGTGTCAGCCGGCGCGACCTTCGCCACGCGCGCGCTGCCCTTCGTGTTCCTGTCCCGCCATTCGGCCCATCCGCTGATTCTGCATATGGGCCGCTATCTGCCGGCCATCGTCATGGTCGTGCTGATCATCGTCTCGCTGTCGGCCATGCAACTGCCTGACATGTCAGAGTCTGCGCACCACATCTCGGCCTGGCAAAGCTGGCTCGTAAGCGCCGAGGGCGCCGGCATGCTGGTCGCGGCCCTCTGCGTGGCGGGACTGCATCTGTGGCGACGCAATGCGCTGCTCTCGATTGCCGTCGGTACCGGGCTTTACATGGCGTGGCTGCAGCTGGGCGGTGTCTGATGCTTGCGATCCAGCACGTGAGCGGTCACAGTCATGTCATTACATGAGCAATTCATCAAGGGAGCCCACCATGAACCGCGATATCGCCGATGTGCGCAGAACCTATTCCGGTGATGGCCTGAGCCTTGCGAACACACCGCTGGAACCCTTCGAGCTGTTTCAGGAGTGGTTGACCAGCGCCCTGTCCGCCGATGACAACGACGCCAATGTCATGACGCTCTCCACCGTCGACAGCCAGGGCAAGCCGCATGCGCGCATCGTGCTGCTCAAGGGCTGCGACAGTGAAGGCTTCATCTTCTATACCAACTATCAGAGCCACAAGGGCAGCGAGCTGGCCAATGTGCCCTTCGCCGCGCTGACCTTCTGGTGGCCCGCGCTGGAGCGCCAGGTGCGTATCGAAGGCAGCGTCGAGAAGGTCGCGGATGCCACCTCCGATCAGTACTTCGCCTCACGCCCCAAGGAGAGCCAGCTGGGCGCCTGGGTCTCGCAGCAGAGTGTCGAGATTCCCGATCGCGAATGGCTCAGCGAGCGTCAGGGTCGCTTCGAGCAGGTCTATGCCACCACCGAAGTGCCGCGTCCGGAGCATTGGGGCGGCTACCGCGTAGTGCCGGAAATGATCGAATTCTGGCAGGGGCAGCCCTCGCGCCTGCACGATCGCGTACGCTACCAGCGCCTGGACACGGAAGACGGCGAATGGCACAAGCAACTGCTGGCACCCTGACCCGCTAGCCAGTCTCTGCCGCTAGCCAGTCTGTGCCGATAGCCAGTCTGCGCCACAACAGGCGCTCTTCTCGAGGCTCCGCTCATGCGGGGCCTCTTGCGTTGCCGTTCGGGTTACCGTGCGGGGCGCCGGCCGGGTTGCCGCTTGTGTTATCGCTTGCGCTATTCCTTGAGACCCCGCCGGCGCAGATTCGCGCGTTCAGCGGCTTGCCCTCGCCGGGCACAAGCCGGACAATGGCCGCCCTTTCGGCCTCTGGAACGCCAGTCAGCCTGCGTCATTCATAGCGCATCCGACATGGCCTGCGATGCCAGACACGCTCAGATTGGAGGCTTCATGGCCTGGGATGACAGCGGCACCCCCAAGGTGGCACGTCAGACACTGGTAGACCGTCTGCTGGCCGGTTATACGCCGTCCGACAGTCATGGCATCTCGCTGGTCGATCACGCCGTGGTCGGCAATGTGCTGTATACCGTGCTGGAACATCCTCACGGCCATACCTTCATTCGCCAGCACCTGATGCAGGCTCCCAAGAATGGTGACCCCAGCCGCTGGGAATACCATATCCGTGACGAAGGCACGCCAGACATTCCGCTGCAATGCCCCGAGGAGCTGCTCGAACAGTCGACAGCGCCCGGTGAGATTGCCGCCCAGTGGCGCGCCGACACCCGCGCGGCGCGTGATGCCGCCGCAGCACGCAAGCGCAAGATCAAGAAGCTCAAGAAGGGTGAGCTGCTGACCGCACTGGATGGCAGCCAGGTGATCTTCGTGCGCGCCTTCACCGCCAGCCTCTTCATCGGTCGTGCGCCAGAGGATGGTGAGGACGACGAGTACGAGTATCATTGGCAGGATATCGCGCTCTAGACCGCGCCAGCGCTCTAGAGCACGCCAGCAATTGCCTCACTTGCCGTTTCGCCCCGCCCTCCTTGATGTCACTGACGAGCCCTTATGCAGCCACAAGCCGACCCGTTCATCGTTCCCGTCTGCCACGAAACCTACGCGGTGCTGTACGCCGACGATGACATCCTGCTGATCCACAAGCCCAGTGGCCTGCTCAGCCTTTCCGGCAAGCATCCGCTCAATCTGGATTCGCTGCATCATCGCCTGGTCAAGGAATACCCCAGCGCCAAGCTGCTGCACCGGCTCGATTTCGGCACCTCCGGCATCATGCTGGTCGCGCTCAACAAGCCGGCCAACGGCAACCTGACCCACCAGTTTCAGGACCGCAACATCGGCAAGTCCTACACCGCGATCCTGCATGGCCATCTGGAGGAGGACAGCGGGCGCATCTCGCTGCCCATCGCCAAGGACGTCGACCAGTTCCCGCTGCAGAAGATCTGCCACGAGACCGGCAAGACCGCCATCAGCGATTTCCGCGTCATCGAGCGCCTGGAGAATCCGGCGCGCACGCGAGTCGAGTTCACGCCGGTGTCAGGTCGCACGCATCAGTTGCGCATCCATAGCCAGCAGATCGGCCACCCGATCCTGGGCTGCGACCTCTATGCGACGGATGAGGCCTTCTTCATGGCCGAGCGCCTGATGCTGCATGCCGAGATGATCAGCTTCGATCACCCGGTGAGTGGTGAGCGCATGGAAGTGCGCAGTCCCTGTCCTTTCTGAGCCCGCCCGTTCTGATCAGGTCAGGCTAAGCCAGTCCGTTCTGAGCCATTCCGCTCCCGCTCGCCCGGGGTGAGCGACGCGTCATTTGCAGGCACACAACGAAACGCCCCCACAGGAGACCCTGTGGGGGCGTTTCGTCATTCATGACTCAGCGAGTCATGCGTCAGGCATCACTCAGCCGCGGCCGGCAGCCATTCCTTGACGATATCCTGATGGCTTTCCACCCACGCCTTGGCGGTTTCGTAGGGGTCAGCGTCGTCTTCTTGGTTGTTGAGCATCACTTCGCCCATGTCAGCCGGGGTCCAGGCGAAGTTGTCGAGAATCGCGTAGACCTCCGGCATGTCTTCCTCGAGCCCCTTACGCGCCAGGGTGTGAATCTCCTCGGCACCGCCGTAGACGCCCTTCGGGTCATCCAGATACTTGAGGTCCCAGCGGGCGAACATCCAATGCGGCGTCCAGCCGGTGACGACGATCTCACGCTCACCCTTGATCGCATTGCTCAGCGCGGCGGTCATGGTCGCACCGCTGCCGGTGGTCAGGTCGATGTCCTCGAGATCGTAGTCCTCCAGCACCTGCTCGGTCAGACGCGTCAGACCTGCGCCCGGCTCGATGCCGACGATGCGCTCATCGATATCCTCGGCGTGGGTCTTGATGTCGTCGATGGTCTCGAGCTTGCTGTAGGACGGCACGACCAGCCCGAGCTTGGTGCCTTCGAGGTTGACGCCCAGGTCGTCGACCTTGTCGGCGATCTTGGCCATGTAGTCTTCGTGGGTGGTGGGGAGCCACGCACCGACCATGCCGTCGGCATCGCCGAAGGCGACTGCCTGGAACATCGCCGCCGCAGACAGCGCCTTGAGTTCGACGTTGTAGCCCTGTGATTCGAGCACCGCCTTGACCACATTGGTGGAGGCGACTTCAGAGGACCATTCGACGTAGGCCAGCGTCACATCGCCCTTGTCACCGGCGGCATACACGGCGCTTGCCCCGGCCAGTGAGGAGGACATGACAGCGCCGAGCAGCAATGCCTTGGTGGCGGCATTCATCTTCGCGGTGACGTTCAAGGTAGTGTGGGAGGCATCTTGCTTGTTCATCATTTTCCCCTTTATTCGAATTTACTCATTGTTTATCGAAGCACGTCTGTCGAAAAACGTGTGTCGACGGCCAAACGTTGAGTCGGGTATGGAAGTGCTCGAGGCGGCCTCCGCATGGGCCAGGCAATACACGGAGGCCGCTGGTGAATCCCCTCATGAACGGGGCTTCTTTTCCTTGCTGAAGGTCTGGGTCAGGCGGTCGAGCAGCATGGCCAGGATGACCACCGCGATGCCCGCTTCGAAACCATCTCCCGGACGCAGGCGCTGGATGGCTTTCCAGACCTCATTCCCCAGGCCATCGGCGCCGATCATGGCCGCGATCACCACCATCGACAGTGCCAGCATGATGGTCTGGTTGATGCCGGCCATCACGGTGGGCAGGGAAAGCGGCAGCTGCAGCTTGAAGAGCTTCTGGCTGCGGGTGGCGCCGAAGGCATCGGCGGCTTCGATCAGGTCATTGGGCACCTGACGAATGCCCAGCGTGGTGAAGCGAATCGCTGGCGGCATCGAGAAGATCACGGTGGCGAAGATAGCGGAGACCGAGCCGATGCCGAAGAAGGGGATCGCCGGGATCAGGTAGACGAAGGCCGGCATCGTCTGCATGAAATCCAGCACCGGCATGATGACCTTGTAGAAGCGGTCAGAGAGTGCCGCCAGTATCCCCAGCGGTACCGCGATGACCACGGCGACCAGGGTGGCGATCACCACCAGGGTCAGCGATTCGATCATCGGGTCCCACAGATCCAGGTTCCAGATCAGTCCCAGCCCCAGTACGGAACCGATGGCCAGGCGCGTGCCGGCCAGCCGCCAGCACAGCAGCGTCACCAGGGCGATCAGCGCCCACTCGGGCAGCCACATCAGCGCATCGTTCAGGACGTCGATGCCGGTCTCGGTGAACTTGGAGATGCCGCGCGTGATGCTGGAGTAGTTGGTCGTCAGGTAATCAAGCCCCGTCTCGATCCAGTCACCCAGCTCTATCTTCGGGATGGTAAAACCGGTTGCGTCGCTCATGCGTG
Organism: Cobetia amphilecti; assembly: GCF_020217465.1. Lineage (GTDB taxonomy): Bacteria > Pseudomonadota > Gammaproteobacteria > Pseudomonadales > Halomonadaceae > Cobetia > Cobetia amphilecti. The sequence goes on along the minus strand of NZ_CP084115.1, from coordinate 2,012,723 downwards.
TGCCTCCCCTGCTTCCGCCAGTTCCGCGAGTACGGACCCTTTGATCACCACGCCCAACAGGCGGGATTGCTCATCGACCACCGCCAGCGGATGGTGATGACCGGCAAACATCGCGAACAGGTTGTGCAGCGGTTCTTCCGGCGAGACCTGACAGCAATCGGAGTGGATGATGCTCGAGAGATCGGTGAGATTCTCGCGCACGGCACGTTCGGTATCCTCGGCGGTGATGATCCCGAGCACAGTGCGATCACGACGCACCACGAACAGGCTATCGAGGCCGTTGTCGCCCATCTTGCGCAGCGCCGTGCGCGGGCCATCATCATCGCGTGCGGTGGCACGGACATCGGTCATCGCCGAGCGGGCAGTGAGGATGCGCGACATGTCGACGCCTTCGACGAAGCGCGCCACATAATCATTGGCCGGGGAAGTGAGGATGCTTTCGGGGGAGCCGATCTGCACGATCTCGCCATCCTTGAGCAGGATGATGCGGTCGCCGATGGAGAGGGCTTCATCAAGATCGTGGGTGATGAAGATGGTGGTCTTCTTCATCTTGTGTTGCAGCGCCAGCAATTCCTGCTGCATGTCCTTGCGGATCAGGGGATCAAGCGCCGAGAAGGCCTCATCCATCAACAGCACCGTGGAGTCGTTGGCCAGCGCTCGCGCCAGGCCGACACGTTGTTGCATGCCGCCGGAGAGCTGGCTGGGGTAGGCATCTTCCCAGCCATCAAGGCCGACCTGCTTGAGCGCATCGCGACCGCGCTGATAACAGACTTCCTTCTCCTCGCCGCGCACCTCAAGCCCGAACTCGGCATTCTGCTGCACGGTGCGGTGCGGGAAGAGCGCGAAATTCTGGAACACCATCGAGAAATGCTTGCGACGACAGCGCAGCAGCGACTTGTCATCCAGCTTGGCGACATCATCGCCGTCGATGAGGATCTCGCCCTCCGTCGGTTCGATCAACCGGTTCAGGCAGCGGATCAGGGTCGATTTTCCGGAACCGGACAACCCCATGATGACCAGCAACTCGCCTTCCATCACATCAAAGTCCACGTTGGAAAGCCCCAACGTCTGGCCAGTCTTCTCGAGAATCTCGGGGCGTTTCATGCCCTCATCACGCAATTTGAGCGCCTTGTCGGGCTGATTGCCGAACACCTTGCTCAGATTGCGCACTCGAATCTTCACGTCGCGAGTGTCAGTCATTGGCTTTCCTGTCGTCAGCGGGCAGGAAATATCCACGGATTCTGTCAATTACGCACTCAATCCGGCAGGGAGAATGGCTCGCCCTGCCGCTGACATCGCGCAATCTGGCCGCAAGCATCGCTTGCCGACCTGCTGACAGAATACTGTGTCATCCCCTGCGCCATTATCCATAAAGGATTCTTATATTTGTAATTACAATACAGTTTTATTGATAAGCGCTCAAACACGAACAGACGCTTATACGACCAAGGTGGTATGCCCTTGACGCTTCTGCTGATACCTCCCTGAATCACGACATTGCATGTTGTTATTGGTCTATTGCTCTCCATTCCCTGACGCATTGCGTGTTGCCGAGAACCGCCTGGCAAGCCCGCGCACGCGCCCTTGAACACCCCCCGCACACGCCTATCAACAAGCCCAGGCACACGCCTATCAACAGGCCCTTGCACCATCAAGGCGCATCAGGCCTCGGCTTCCAGCCTCAGGCGCTGCCAATCACTGACTGGCTCGTTGAGACGGATGCTGGCATCGATGACCTGCTCCTCCATGTTGTAGCGGCAGGTGAAACCGAGGTGCTTCATCAGGGCGCGCATCGGGTGGTTGTCGATCATGATCTTGCCGACCATCTCCAGCGTGCCCAGCGAGCGGCAATAGCGCAGCATCTTCTCCATCAGCAGACTGCCGATCCCCTCGCCTTGCATGTCATCACGGATGATGACGGAGAATTCGGTGCGAATGTTGTCCGGGTCATTCCATACCCGCACCACCCCCAGCATCTCGCGCTGCGGCGACTCACCTGACTGGGCTTCCACTTCACGCTCGGCGATGAAGGCCATCTGGCGGTCGTAATTGATCTGGGCGAGCAACGCGAGATCTCGCTGAGTCAGCGCCGCCTTGTGGTGGAAGTAGCGGAAACGAATGCTCTCCTCGGATAGCCGCGCATGGAAGGCCGTGATCAAGGGCGCATCCTCGCCGCGTATCGGGCGAACCTCGACGTGCATGCCATTGTCCAGCGACACCCATTCACGCAGCTCCTCCGGATACGGCATGATCGCGAAACGGGCCGGTTTGCCGAGATCCAGCGCGAAGTCCACTGCCACGGCCTCCTCGCGATTGAGCAACAACGGATTGATTTCCAACCCTCTTATGTCACGCAAATCCGATGCCAACTGTGAGAGCTTGATCAACAGCGTGCTGACGCGCTCGAAATCGCGCTCCGGGTCCGGCGAGTGCTCGGCGATCAGGCGGGAGGCATGGCTGCGCGAGATCAGCTCACGCGCCAGTGTCATGTTGAGGGGCGGCAAGGCCACCTGGCGGTCCGCCAGCACATTGACCTTGTAACCGCCGATACCGAACACGATCACCGGGCCGAATTCGTCATCGCGCGTGATGCCTGCGCTCAACTGCAGCGAGTGTTTGCCACGCTGCATCGGCTGCAGGCAGAACTCATGAATGCGCGTGCGCTCGTGGTCACCGCGGCCACGCTCGGCATCGCCCTCCGCCACCTTCTGGGTGATGCGGCGAATCGCCAGCGCGATATCCTCCGGACCGGAAAGGTCCTGCACCACGCCGGAAGACAGCCGCTGTGGGTAGCGGCGATAGCGGAACGGCTGGCTGTTGTGTTCATGCACCACGCGCAGCGCATAGGGGCCCTGGCGAGAAGGCTTGTCGTCATCCGTGGCAGATCGCTGCAATTCGACGATGGCGCGCGCGCCTTCGGCGGCGTCGAGCACATAGCGACTGGGCGCGGTCGCGATGCCGTAGGTATCGAGCACCTGCGCCGTTTCCGAGTGGGTCAACCATTCACGGCCGGCACGCCGCGCACTGTGCACCAGATCATGGGCGCGGGCGCGGATCTCGGCACTGGTCGAGAAGGCCAGGCTCGGCGGCGTCTGCTGCAACAGTGTCTGCACACGGTGGTAATCGACCATCTGCAAGAAGGCCTTGACGCCCTTCTCCGGCGACAGATAGGTCGGAATGCCGGCCAGATGGCATTCATGGCGGGCTGAAAGCGCCTGCTCGAGCCCCATCCAGCTGGTCAGCAGGTTGCGTCGGAATTGCTTGCGATGCGCCACCAGGGCCTCGGCCGTTGCCCGTGAGGGAGCAAGGCGTGTCGGCGCATGCACGACCAGCACGGCGTCCACGCCACGGTCATTGGCCACGATGTTGACCGCGGCCAGGAAATCTTCCGGCGTGGCATTGCCGCCCAGATCCACCGGATTGCGCCCCGGCAGGCTGACATCCAGCTCGGCCTTGAGCAGCGCCTGGCGGCTCTCCTCGCTCAGCTCGGCCAGCTTGCCGCCACCCGCCATCAGCTTGTCGATGGCCAGCAAGGCCGGGCCCAACCCATTGGAGACGATCGCCAGCCGATCACCGCGCAACGGCTTCATGCGATTCAGCGTCTCCAGCGCATCGAACATGTCTTCGCTGTCATTGACGCGCACCACCCCGGCACGCGCGAGGGCAACATCGACGATCCGGTCGCGATTGGGCACGCCACGTGTGACATGTGTGCCGAACAGGTCGGCTTCCGGGGTACGGCCACTCTTGATCGCCAGCACCAGCCGATTGCGGGACGCCTCGCGCAGCGCGGTCATGAAGTGCATCGGGTCGTGAATGCGCTCCAGGTGCAACAGCAAGGCCTGCGACGGCCCGTACTGGTTCAGATAGTCGATCAGATCGGGCAGCATCACATCGACGCTGTCGCCCAGGGTCACCAGATGCGAGAAGCCGATGCCGCGCCCTGCCGCCCAGTCGATCATCGCATTGCCCAGCATCCCCGACTGGCCGAGATAGGCGACCTTGCCCTTGGCCACTGGCTGCCCGCTGAAGGAGGCATTCAGGTGCCGATTTGGCACGCAGATGCCCATGCATTCCGGCCCGAGCAGGCGAATCCCACTGCCTCGGGCGGCCTTGAGCAACCGACTGTTGAGGCTTTCCTGATCACGGTGGATACGCGGGACTTCGACACCCGGCTCTCGTGCCTGCGAGGCATCCAGCACGTCGTCCGTGCTGTCGGCGATCCGCGGGTAGCGCTCGGCGCTCGGCGCGGCAGGCTCGCCGGCCTCATCCAAAGACGACGCCTCGGTGACGGAGGGTTCGGGGCCTGGCTTGCCCGTAGTGGACCTGTGAATGCCCGGCAGACGCGGGGCAGTGAAGTTCAGCCCGTCGCGGCGTGACAGCATCTCAAGCCCCTTGCCGGTGACGCGGGCCAGCGAGCTGACCGGTGTCGGCGCGACACCTCCCGAAATCAGCAGCGCCGCCTTGACGCCGCGCCGGCCCAGCTTCTCGACCACACGCGGCAAGGTATCCGGCGGTGAGCACAGAATGGCCAGGTCCGGCACCTGCTCTAGCTCACTGACCCGCTTGACGCACGCCACGCCATGCACCGTCTCATATCCCTTGGGGTTGACCACCGTCAGGGCGCCCTTGAAGCCCCCTTCAAGCAGATTGCGCAGTACCTGCCCGCCCAGTGAATGCGGCTTTTCCGAGGCGCCGATCACCACGATACTGGCGGGCTCGAAGAAATTGCGCAGAAATCGCGTTCCCATAGGCTTGTCCTGTCAGCGGTTGCGCCTCGTCAGCGCGATATGAGCAGCATGCCGCGAAAGCGCAGGTCTGAACAGCCATCCTCGCGCCCTTCATGCGTGAAACAAGGTAGACCATCGGCGACTGGCTCATGCCATTGACGACTCTTACTGTTACGTCATGGTGCAGACCATTATGACCCGCACACTCACGCAGGCATGCCGATGATCACCTCCTACATATCCCATCGCGACTGCGGTCAGCATTTCATGGGCCCCACCCATCCCGAGAGCCCACTGCGTCTGCAGGCCATCGAGCGTCAGCTGGCGCTGAGCGGCGTGATTCAGCATGTCCAGCAATACAGTGCGCGAGCGGCAACGCTTGAGCAGCTGGCGCGCGTGCACCCCATGCGCCACCTGCAGGCGTTGGAGAAATGTCCGCCCCAGGCCGGGCAGCTGCTGACCATCAACGAAGACACCGTGATGTGTGCCGATAGCCTGGTCGCGGCGCGACTGGCCGCCGGCGCGGTGGTACGCGGGGTCGACCAGGTGATGCGTGATCAGGCCGACAACGTCTTCTGCGCCGTGCGCCCCCCGGGCCACCATGCCGAACGCGCCGATGCGATGGGCTTCTGCTTCTACAACAACGTGGCGGTGGGCGCTCTGCACGCCCGCCAGCATTACGGCGTGAAGCGGATCGCGATCCTCGATTTCGATGTACACCAGGGCAACGGCACCGTCGATATCTTCAAGCATGACCCCGATACGCTGGTGTGCTCCTCCTTTCAGGACGCCATGTACCCGTGGCGCTACCTGGAGAGCCGCTGGGAGCACATCCACAACACGCCCCTGAGCGAAGGCAGCGGCTCACTGGCCTTCCGGCGCGCCATTGAAGCCCAATGGCTGAAGAAGCTTGATGATTTCAAGCCGGAGTTGATCCTGATCTCGGCGGGCTTTGACGCGCACCGTGAAGACCCGATGGCAGAACTGTGCCTGGAAGATGACGACTATTACTGGGTCACCCTACTGGCGATGGATGTCGCGCGGCGTCACTGCCACGGGCGTATCGTCTCCGTGCTGGAGGGCGGGTATTGCCTGGAGGCGCTGGGGCGCAGCACCGAGGCGCATCTCAAGGCGCTGGCGGGCTTGCCGATGCAGGATGGCCTCGAGGCACGTGCCGGCGGCCATCGTCCTTCTAAGCACCCCATGTCAGAGCGACCCGAGTCAAACAAACCCGAGCCAGACCAGCTCGATCTCGCGCCTCCCACCGTGGATGCCCTCCCGCCCCGCTCCGCCTCTGGCACACCAGACGGCGTCCAGCCGTCGCTTGCCAAGCCCGCCGAGGATGAGCGTGATCACCCGCTGTTCTAGCGCCTGGCTGCTCTAGTGCCCGACTGTTCTAGCGCTGGGCATCCCCCGCACCGGTGACTTTTTCCCTGACGCACACCACACCTCACGACAGGTTTCCCGCAGCCAGGAAACCTGTCGCTGCATCATTGGAGCACCAGCGAGCCTTCGGTGTCGCGAACAGCCATGTCACAGACAGCCATGTCGCGGACAGCCATGTTGGCTACGTGTCGGGATGATGCGCGTTTGCCATGCTGTGATAAGCTGGCGATAAAGTTTCCGATAGTAAACTTTATCGCCAGCTGACAGCGCTGCGACACCCGATGTCGTGCGCCGCCAATATCACGCCCATAGCGAAGCCACTCTCATGAGCACACCGACAGACAAGGACGCCGCCGTCCGGATCGCCTCCGGTCGCAAACCCTTCGTTGAGCCCCTGAAGCTTGGCGAACGCGTGAAGCAGATCCGCCTCTCCCATCACTGGACGCTGGAAGATGTCAGCCAGCGCACGGGACTGGCACGCTCGACATTGTCCAAGATCGAGAACGAGCAGATCTCGCCGACCTTCACGGCGGTCCAGAAGCTGATTCATGGTCTCAACATCGACCTGCCGCAGCTGCTGAGCCCGCCCAAGCGCCAGAGTGGCACACTCGGGCGTCGCGATCTGACGCGCGTCGGTGATGGCAAGTCACACCCGACCCCGACCTATGAGCACGAGCTGCTGTCCTGGCAGCTGGCGCAGAAACGCATGATTCCTTTCAAGACTCGCGTGCGTGCGCGCAGCTTCGATGACTTCCCCGACTGGGTGCGTCACGACGGCGAGGAGTTCCTGATGGTCTTGGCGGGCAGCATTCTGCTCTATTCGGAATTCTATGAACCCTTGCCGCTGGGTGAGGGTGACAGCATCTATTTCGACTCCGACATGGGGCACGCTCTGGTTTCTACCAGCGAAGAAGATGCCATCGTGCTGTCGGTGTGCACTCGCAATGATTCGGATCCGAGCTGATCTGATTTGAAGTGAGCTGGGCTGTGTTGAAGTGAGACAAGCCACGTAACGCACTGGCAGGAAGCTAAACCGCAAAGATTGCCTTAACGCGAGCGTCACCTGGCCGGTCCATTCAAAACAATGACTTGCTTGACCATGCTCGCCGTCAGCTCGAAATAAAAAAATCGCCCACTAGCCATGCGCTAATGGGCGATTTTTCTGGATATCGCAAAGACACTCATGGCTTGCGCCGAGTCCTGACCGCCAGCATCCACTGGGTGTTCAGTTTATCGAGCGTCTCATTACAGAGCGTCTCGATACCGAGCGTCTCAATCGTGCTGTGCGGCATCGCCGCGCCAGATCAACTGACCGCATTCGCGCAGATCATAGCCGCCGAGGGATTGCGCCAGCTGGATGCCATTCGGTGTGGCAAGATAGTCCAGCAACCCCTGGAAGAGATCGCGGAAGTAGACATTGCGCGGTACCACCAGGTCGAAGGCCTCTTCACAGACCGGCACGAAGCCGAGGCCGAACTCATTGGCGGCCGACAGCGTACCGGGGCCGACATCCACCTCGCCGCGCGCCACCATCGAGGCCACCTCACGCTCGGAATAGGCGATCGCCAGGGTGTTGAGCTGCTCGGCACGCATCTGATGGCCGGACAGCCACTCCTGCAGGAAGCGCTGCGAACCTGCCCCCTCCTGTCGCACCGCCCAACGCCGCTGCGAACCGAAAAGGCCGCTGGGGTCGATGGACAGATGGCGATCATCATTGCGGATGATCAGCCCCTGGGTACGGCGCGCAAGCCGCACCATCACCCACTGACGATAGCCATCATGGCCGCGAATCAGCGCCGGATGACGCAGCGCCGCCTCCTCCGCGCGCCCCCAGTGAATGGCGCAGACGTCAGCACGCCCCTGGCTGAGCAGATCAAGCCCCAGACGCGTGCCGGTGACGCTCATGCCATAGAAGGCGCTACCGGCATGCTGCTGATTGAGACGCATGGAGAGCGCGGCCAGCAGCGGGTCATCACTGCCGGTGATCATCAGGCGATCCGCCAGCACACCATGATGGCTGGACTCGAGAATCCATTGCTCCACCAGGCGCCGCGGAAAGAGCCACTTGCCGGTCACCTTGGTCGCCGGCATGGTGCCGTCACTGGCCAGCTGATAGATCTTCTTCTCGTTGAGGTGCAGAAGGCGCGCGACTTCCTGCACCGTCAGAAAGGGGTTGTCGTGGGGAACCGGAGCCTGCCGGCCGGTGGCCGCATTCAGGGCCTCGCCTGAAGACTCAGCGGTAGAGCCGCCCGAAGGTGCGCCGAGTTCAGAGGAAAAGCCCTGTGAGGGTATGACGCCCAGCGGCGAAGAAAGACGACTCATCACTGCGCCCCCTTGTCATGTCCGGCTGCGCCGTCTGCTGAAGATGGCTTGCCTGACGCGTCATGGCGCGATGATTTGAGAGCGTCGCCGGCACGCAGCGGCGGGATGGCATCCAGCACCAGCCGCCCGGCAGGGTCCACCGCCTGGAAGTGGCGCCCCTTGGCGCGCGCGATCAACAGCACGCCAAAGCGTTCCGCCAGCTCCACTCCCTTCTGCGTGACGCCGGAACGCGAGACCAGCACCGAGACCCCCGCCTGAGCCACCTTCAGTACCATCTCGGAAGTCAGACGACCGGTAGTGTAGAAGATGTTGGCCCCCTGATAATCACTGGCATCATCACTCAGGGGCGCCAACCAGCTCAGCCCCGCCAGCGTATCGACGGCGTTGTGGCGGCCGACATCCTCGATGAACGCCAGCACTTCATCATCCCGACACAGGGCGCAGCCGTGAACCGCGCCGGCCTTGCGATAAGTCGCGTTGTGCGCCGCCAGCGCCTCCAGCAGGCGATACAACAGGGCCTGACTGAAGGGGCCTGCATCCAGCGCAGCCAGTGATTGGCGCTCCAGCAGATTGCCGAATACCGTGCCCTGCCCACAGCCGGTAGTCACGGTGCGCTTGCCGAGGCGCTGCTCGATATCCTCGGGTAGATGACGCGTCACCACCGAGGCGCTCTCGACTTCCCAATCCACCTGCAGCGCTTCGAGGTCCTCAAGCTCACCCAGCAGTCCCTGATTGCGCAGATAACCGGCCACCAGCGCCTCAGGTTCGGCACCCAGGGTCATCAAGGTGACGATCTCGCGACGATTGAGATAGATGGTCAGCGAGCGCTCGGCGGCAATGGACTGCTGATGGCGCTCACCGCGCTCATCCATGACTTCGATGTCCAGCGTAGTGGGTAGTGTGGCGCGACTGATCGCTGGCCGTGCAGAGGGCATCATGAACTCGGGTCTCCCTGATCGAGCCGGTTGGAATGGCAATTCTTGCGCTGAATCGCCGTAGAGTACCAGTCTGATGGCAGAGCTGTCCCCGCACTGACTGACGGTAACCCTGATATCGCATGCGCCGGCATGTATCTTGCACACCAGCACCATCGCAGCATTCTTTTCAGACCCGCTTGCGGGTACAGCAGTGAACAAGGAAGCCATGTCTGAATCCATCCCTCCCCGCAGTGACGACACCCGCTGGTTGAGCGTCACCCTGGCGCCCACCACGCAGAAACTGGGGCGTTTCAGCATCGACACCTGGCGGATTGCCGACCTCTCGCCCTCTGCAACGCCAGAGACGGAATCGCACGTAGCGGAGCCTGCCGCCGCTGATGAAGTAGCGCATCGCCGCATCCTGCCGCTGCAGCTTCACCTCACCGAGCGCACCGATTACCGCTACAACCTGCGCTGCGAGCAGCCGCGCCTGTTCGTCCAATGCGATGAGCGTGAAGCCGACGGCATGCAGCCCCGCGTGGTGACGGCCTGTCAGGAGGTAGCATCGCATTGGATGGATGGCGACCAGCTGGTGCTGGATGTGCCGATGCCCCCGGCCTTGATGGTGTGGCTGGAAGCCTACCTCGCGCGTCACGGCGAACGACTCGACGAAGGCAAGAAGAAGAAACGCAAGGGCGCCGGGCGCGCCAGTCAGGCAGAGCAGCACGCCGTGACGCCCAACAAGACTCATCAGCCCGGTGATGGTACGGAAAGCACGTCATGAGCCAGCACGACGACAACGCAAGCCCTGCCCATGAAGGGCTGTTCTCGCGCTGGTCACGCCGCAAGCAAGGCGACAGCCGCCGTGAAGACCAACTGTCACAGCCGGACAGCACCGAGGTGAGTAAAGCCGACAGCCTTCCGCCGTCACAGGTGGGAGTCGCCTCTGAAAGTAGCGCTGACACCCCTGCAGCGCGCGGCTCGCAGCACGAATCCCTGAGCGGCGATAGCCCCTCCTCGGCAGCAGAGCAGGCAGCAGAGCAGGCAACCGCCGAGAGCGATCAGCAGGCAGCAGACGCTGACAACGCTGAAGTGCCAGTCATCGAGCTGCCAGACCCGGACACCCTGACCCCAGACGCCGACATCAGCGCCTTCATGCAGAGCGGCGTGGACCCGGCGCTACGCCAGCGTGCGCTGCGACGCATCTTCATGGGGGGCGAGCACTCGGTGCGCGATGGGCTGGATGACTACGACCAGGACTTCTCCCAGATGCGCCCGCTCGCCGAAGGTGTCGCCGACACGCTGCGCAGCTGGACCCGCAAGGTCGAAGAAGGCCTGGAAAAGCTCGGTGAGGCAAGCGAGACACCCCAGGCGGATACGGCGCAGGAGACAGACGACCAGATCGCTGAGCAGGCGCCTGACGGTGAGGCGCCAGTGGGCGAGTCACACGCGACGCCCAGCGACGAGATAGTCGAGTCGCCTGACCCGCAAGCGATACGAGCAGAAGACTCGCGCGAGCCAGCTCCCGCGTCAGATGATGTCGGCGGCGTCCGCCACAAGCCGTGAGCCGGGGCTGGCCCCACAGACGCCTCCAGCGCCAAGGCGTCAGGATGACGCACCGCACAATCAACATGCGTCATTATGACCCACGAGTAAGCCGGATACGTCTGACCGAGGTCATCCTGATGCCTCATGGGTCACCCTGACGCGCCTCATCAAGGCGCACTGACTGCAACGCACATGCAAGATTCAGCATGACATGCCAACCCTTGAAGATGATGACTGGCGTCAACCGCCTGCGCTGATGAGTGCCTGCGCGACCTGACCGCGCCCCTCTTCTCGCCGGGCGTGAAAACGGCAATGTCATCAACAGCATGCAAAGATGGTTGGCCTGTCATGAATCCCCCACTGAACGACTGTCGATCGCCGACCCGGCTCTGACCGCGAGAGACCGCGAGAATCAGCGACGACCGGGACCTGCATCATCCGCCTGCCACCTGACGGCAGCTTGCATGCAAGGTCCGCCACGACCGAATAAGGATGAGGATGCTCAGCTCAAGCCTCGAGAGCGCTCAGCGCGCCCTCAATCAACAAGCACGCCAACGCGCCCTGTCATCCGCCATGGGTGGCTCGCCTGCCTCAAGTCTGCCGCTGTTGGCGACGGATGCCGGTAGCGCCCCCATCCGCTATCACAGTCAGGGACGCACCGTGATCATCGGCAGCGAAGCACGAGTGCGAGCACTGGCGAGTCTGCTGTCCCGCCTGCCGGCCACCGCTCAGCTGCCGCTGGCACTATTGATCAGTGAGCAGGACAACAGTGCGCTGGTGACGATGGATGAACAGCATCTCGCCGCCAGTGAGTCGCTGCCTGTGCACAGTGCCCCGCGTGACATGCTCGCGCTGAGCGGTCACCTCGGCCAGTTCAGCCTTGCCAGTGATGGCGTCAATCTGGCTGCCGCGCTGGTGCCGCAAGGTGCTGGCAGCGCGACCCATTTCGACCTGATCGCCGACCTGTCCAGCCAGCCGCTCAACCAGGCGGAACTGCCACCGCCCGGCTATCTGCAAGCCGGCGCGGACGTCATCGCCGAGCTGGATCAGCTGGTCGCCGATGCTGAGGCCTCTCAGGAATCACTGTCACAGCTGACCGCCTGGGCCATGCAGTTCGCGGGTCTGATCGGCAACTTCGACAAACCGAATTACGTGACCGTCAATCTCGATACCTGCGCGCACTCCAGTGCCGGCAATATCGGCTGTACGCGTTGCCTGTCGTCGTGCAGCGCCGATGCCATCTTCTCGGTGGCCGGTCGTCGCAATGCGCATATCGAGATCGACCCTTACCTGTGCCACGGCGCGGCCAGCTGCGTCAGCGCCTGCCCGACCGGCGCGCTGAGCTTCACCCAGCCCCCGGCCGAGCAGCGCATGGAGCAGATCCAGCGCCTGCTGGAGCGCTATCAGGATGGCGGTGGCCTCTACCCGCTGCTGCGCTATCGCCTGGAGCAATCCCCTGCCTCGCAGACTGCCCTGGCGAGTGTCGACCAAGAGCGCTGCCTCGATATCACCCTCGAGGAAATCTCCGCCACCGGGCACGACGAGTGGCTGGCCGCTCTCGCACTCGGCGCGACGCAGGTCATCGTCGAACTGCCCCACGACCTGCCCGCAGGCCAGCACCAGCAGCTCGATAGCGAACGTCGCCTGGCACTGACCCTGCTCGACAGCATGGGGCTTGCCAATGCGGACAGTGGCGAGCCGCGCATTCGCTTCGTCTCTTTGCCATCCCCCCTGCCACAAATGGATAGCTACGAGACTGAAGCCCTACCCCTGATCACGCCGCTGTGTGTCGCTCTGGCACCGGGCGCGGACAGTGAAGAAGAGCAGCAGCCCAGCCAGCCGATCGCCCGTGACTGGCTGCTGGGTCAGCCGCAGGCACGCCCCGGCAAGCGCGAACGCCTCAATCGGGTGCTCGATCACCTGGCGACCCTGTCGGTCGCGGACCTGGCGCAGGACAGCGTCGCCGTGCCGACAGGCGCGCCCTTCGGCGTGGTGAACGTCGACAGCGACAACTGCACGCTGTGTCAGGGCTGCGTCGCCGTCTGCCCGACCAGCGCCCTCTCGGCCAATCGCACGTCGCCTGCACTATCCTTCACTCAAGGTGACTGCGTGCAGTGTGGCCTGTGCGAGCAGGCATGCCCAGAGCAGGTCATCACCCTGACGCCTGGCTTTGCCCCGCAGCCCGACGTGCGGCGCGAACCGCAGCTGATCAAGCAGGATGTGCCCTTCCCCTGCATCAGCTGCGGCACGCCGTTCGGCTCCACCGCCACCATCACGGCGATGCAGACCAAACTGGCCTCGCATGCCTACTTCCAGGGCGATGGCGCACTGCGCCTGAAGATGTGCAGCGATTGCCGCGTCAAGGACATCTGGCACGAAATGGCACGCAATCCCGATGCCCAACTCAAGGTTTGAGCCAATGACATCACCCACGTCGACTCCCGACGACTTTGCAGCAGGTGGGACTGACGATCGTGCACCTGACACCACTGCGGCCGACTCTCTGATAAGCCATAGTGAAGAACAGCAGGCATTGCGCGCCGACCTCTACCGGCTGCTGGCGCGGCTATTGCGCGCGGCACCGGATGCGGAACTGATCGACTTTCTGGCCGAACTCGACCATGACGCAATCAGCCTGCCCGGGGCCGCCGAGCAACAACTGCCGCGCGCGCTGGCGTCGCTGTCATTGGCCGCCCGCGTCAGCGACTCGCGCCGTCTGGAAGACGACTTCTTCCAGAGCCTGGTAGGCGTGGTGCAGGGCGAGGTAGTGCCCTACGCCAGCTGGTACCTCACCGGCTCGCTGATGGAAATGCCGCTGGTCGCCCTGCGCCAGGACCTGAAACGTCTCGGCTTCGAACGCCAGAGCGATGTGCATGAGCCCGAGGATCACCTCGGCGCACTGTGCGAGGTGATGGCCATGCTGATCGATGAGGTGCCCGGCGAGCAGGTCAATTTCTTCCGCCGCCATGTGGCCAGCTGGGGCGAGCGCTGCTGCGCCGACCTCGCGGGACGCGAGAGCCCCTTCTATGCCGCCGTCGGCTACCTGGGGCAGGCCTTCCTGCGGGCAGAGCGCCTGAACCTCGGTGACTCGATCCCGCTGCATGCGGCGACCGAAAACAACTCTGGCGTGCAGGTGACGGCCGAGGCCGTCCAGCTCGTCACGCCAGCCAGTGTGGCGCCCGACGCAAGACACTGATGTCACGCATGACGTGAAGCAACATTCGAGACTGCAACGCTATCCATCTCGCATCACCCAGCAGCATTGCCGACAGGAGATCAGCATGAAGACTGATGACGCAAAAGACAGCCATAACCAGGCGCGCCAGGGGCGCCGCAAATTCCTGCGTGTACTGGGCGCCAGCACCGTAGGGGTTGCCGCAGCAGGGTCATTGGCCGGTGCCGTGATTCCGGACCAGGCCGCGCCAGAGGCCCCCGTCAAGGACAAGGGCAGTGACAACTATCGCGAGAGTGATCACGTCAAGGCCTTCTACGCCACGCTGCGTGACTGAATGCTAGACAGACAGTGCCCCGAGCCTGCGCCATGCGCGCGGCCAGCGGCCTGAACAACGGGCAGCGCGGAGAGGTTTCCGCCCGCCATCGACAGTGACAAGTCGGCACGGATCAGGACTGCCCCTGATCTGAAAGACCGCCGCTCCCGACATTGCCCCCTGACCCGCTCACGCGGCCCGGGCAATGATTCGGGTGACGAGGAGAGATGATGTCATGCGACTGACCCCCACCCCCTCTGCCAAAGAGACCTCAGGACTCGGCATCAACCGCCGCCAGTTCCTGAAACGCAGCGGTGTCGCCACCGGCGGCCTTGCCGCCGCGAGCTTCATGGCCGCCCCGATGATGAAACGCGCCGAAGCCAAGACCGAAGTGTCTGATGCGCCGGTCGAGACGAAGCGCACCATCTGCTCACACTGCTCCGTGGGCTGCGGCGTCTATGCCGAGGTCCAGGAAGGTGTCTGGACCAAGCAGGAACCCGCCTTCGATCACCCCTTCAACCGTGGCGCGCACTGCGCCAAGGGCGCATCGCTGCGTGAGCATGGTCACTCTGACCGTCGCCTCAAGTACCCGATGAAGCTCGAAGGTGGCAAGTGGAAGAAGCTCTCCTGGGAGCAGGCCATCGAGGAAGTCGGCGACAAGGTGCTCGAGCTCACCAAGGAGCACGGCCCCGATAGCATCTACTGGCTGGGCTCGGCCAAGTTCAGCAATGAACAGGCCTACCTGATGCGCAAGTTCGCGGCCCTGTTCGGCACCAACAACGTCGATCACCAGGCGCGTATCTGCCACTCCACCACGGTGGCCGGGGTCGCGAATACCTGGGGCTACGGGGCGATGACCAACTCCTTCAACGACATGCACAACTGTCGTTCGATCCTGTTCATCGGTTCCAACCCGTCCGAAGCGCATCCGGTGGCCATGCAGCACATCCTGCTGGCCAAGGAGCGCTCCAACGCCGAGATCATCGTCGTCGATCCGCGCTTCACGCGGACCGCCGCCAAGGCCAACAAGTACGTGCGCCTGCGTCCGGGTACCGATGTCGCCTACATCTGGGGCCTGCTGTGGCACATCTTCGAGAACGGCTGGGAAGATGAGGCCTACATCCAGCAGCGTGTCTACGGCATGGATGAAGTGCGTGCCGAAGTCGCCAAGTTCCCGCCGGCGGAAGTCGAGCGCATCACCGGCGTAGCCGAGGCCGACATGCTCGACGTCGCGCGCCGGCTGTCCCAGAACCGTCCGGGCAGCGTCGTGTGGTGCATGGGCGGCACCCAGCACACCACCGGCAACAACAACACCCGCGCCTACTGCATCCTGGAACTGGCGCTGGGCAACATCGGCAAGTCCGGTGGCGGCGCCAACATCTTCCGTGGCCACGACAACGTCCAGGGCGCCACGGATCTGGGCCTGATGTCCCACTCCCTGCCGGGCTACTACGGCCTCTCAGAAGGCGCGTGGAAGCACTGGTCCAAGGTCTGGAACGTCGATTACGAATGGATCCAGAACCGCTACGACCAGACCGAATATCACGACGGCAAGCCGATGCACACCAACGGCATCACCGTCTCGCGCTGGGTCGATGGCGTGCTCGAGAACCCGGACCGCATCTCCCAGCGCACCGCGCTCAAGGCGATGTTCTACTGGGGTCATGCCGTCAACTCCCAGACCCGCGGGCCGGAGATGAAGAAGGCGATGGCCAAGCTGGACATGATGGTGGTGGTCGACCCCTACCCGACCATCGCCGCCGTCATGCACGACCGTACCGACGGCGTCTACCTGCTGCCGGCCGCGACCCAGTTCGAGACCACCGGCAGCGTGACCAACTCAAGCCGCTCCCTGCAGTGGCGCGATCAGGTCATCGAGCCGATGTTCGAGTCCAAGCCTGACCACGAGATCATGTACCTGCTGTCTCGCAAGCTGGGCTTCGCCGACGAGCTGTTCCGCAACATCAAGGTCGAGGGCAGCGTGCCCGTCGTCGAGGACATCACGCGCGAGTTCAATGCCGGCATGTGGACGGTGGGTTACACCGCCCAGAGCCCTGAACGCCTGAAGGCTCACCAGCAGAACTGGCACACCTTCGACTTCGAGACGCTCAAGGCCCGTGGCGGCCCGGCCAACGGCGACTTCTACGGCCTGCCCTGGCCGTGCTGGGGCACGCCGGAGATGGGTCACCCGGGCTCGCCCATCCTGTATGACACCTCCAAGACGGTGGCCGAGGGTGGCGGCAACTTCCGCGCGCGTTATGGCGTGGAGCACAACGGCACCAACATCCTCGCGGAAGGCTCCTGGTCCAAGGGCGCCGAGATCGAGGATGGCTATCCGGAATTCACCGACAAGCTGCTCAAGCAGCTGGGCTGGTGGGATGACCTGACGGCCGAGGAAAAGCAGGCGGCGGAAGGCAAGAACTGGAAGACCGATCTCTCTGGCGGCATCCAGCGCGTGTGCATCAAGCATGGCTGCATGCCGTATGGCAACGCCAAGGCGCGTGCCCTGGTGTGGACCTTCCCGGACCCGATCCCCAAGCACCGCGAGCCGCTGTATACCGCGCGTCGCGACCTGGTGAAGGACTACCCGACCTGGCCGGATTCCGAGTCCATCTATCGCCTGCCGACGCTCTACGCCTCCATCCAGGAGAAGGACGTCAGCGCCAAGTACCCGATCACCCTGACCTCGGGCCGCCTGGTGGAATACGAAGGGGGTGGCGAAGAGACACGTTCCATTCCGTGGCTGGCCGAGCTGCAGCAGGAGATGTTCGTCGAGATCAATCCGGCACTGGCCAATGACCAGGGCATCAAGGACGGCGACATGGTCTGGGTCGAGGGCGCCGAGGGCGGCCGCGTCAAGGTGATGGCGATGGTCACCGAGCGTGTCGGCCCGGATGTCGTCTTCATGCCCTTCCACTTCGGTGGGCATTACGAGGGCGAATCCCTCGAGTCCCGCTATCCGGAAGGTACCGTGCCCTATGTGCTCGGTGAATCGGCCAATACCGCGACCACCTACGGCTACGACCCCGTGACCCTGATGCAGGAAACCAAGGTCACCTTGTGCCGCGTCAGCCGCGTCAGCCTCGCCTGACTCGAGTGACGGCCGCGTCCCGATGACGCGGCCCGGACGCAGCGCAAGACACGATCGGACGTATCCGTTACCAGAATCATCCGGCCTGTTGACCGAGGAACCCGGCGACAGGCCGTGAAGGAGAAGCACCATGGCCCAGATGAAATTTTTGTGTGATGCAGAGCGCTGCATCGAGTGCAATGGCTGCGTGACAGCCTGCAAGAACGCCAACGAGACCGAATGGGGCGTTCAGCGTCGCCGCGTGGTGACCCTGGACGACGGCAAGCCGAGTGAAGTCTCCATCTCGGTGGCGTGCATGCATTGCGATGACGCGCCGTGCATGGCGGTCTGCCCCACCGACTGCTTCTACAAGACCGATGACGGTATCGTCCTGCACGACAAGGACATCTGCATCGGCTGCGGCTACTGCCTGTACGCCTGCCCGTTCGGCGCCCCGCAGTTCCCGCAGCAAGGCGCCTTCGGCGAGCGCGGCAAGATGGACAAGTGCACCTTCTGCGCCGGTGGCCCGGCCGAGAGCCCGGAAGAAGAGTTCGAGAAGTACGGTGCCAACCGCATCAGCGAAGGCAAGCTGCCGCTGTGCGCCGAGATGTGCTCCACCAAGGCCCTGCTGGCCGGCGATGCCGAGACCGTCTCCGACATCTTCCGTCAGCGTGTGGTCTATCGGGGCCATGAAGACGGCGCCTGGTCGCCGGTCGACAAGGCCAGCCATCCGGAAACCTCTGCCAACCTGACCACCAGCAGCGTTCAGCAGGCGGACCACCTGGCCTACGACGCAGCCCGCAAGGGGTAAGGAGGCGACATGCGCGCGCACTTTACAGCTTCACGGTTGACCGTGGTCGCCATGTTTCTGTGCCTGATGCTGGCCAGTCTCTGGCTGGCTCCTCAGGCACTGGCCGCGAACCCTGACGGCGAGATCGGTCAGGCGGTCGGCACGGTGGACGCCGATACCTGGCGGCAGGTCAAGAATGGGGGCAACTCCATAGACAGCCGACATGACTCCAACTACAGCCTGATCAACCAGAGCGGCGAGACCTGGCGTCAGATCCGCAATCGCTGGATCTCACCGGGCGGCCTGATCGCACTGGGTGGCATGCTGGCCGTGCTGGTGATCTTCTACCTGCTGGTGGGACGCAACAATCTGGACCATCCGCGCAGCGGCAAGCTGATGCTGCGCTGGACGGCACTGGAGCGCGCCATGCACTGGACGCTGGCGACGCTGTTCCTGACGCTGGCCATCACCGGCATCAATCTGCTGTGGGGCAAGTTCGTGTTCCGCAATGTATTCGGGGATGTGTTCTGGGCCAACATGATCATGGCGACCAAGGTGATCCACAACTATGTGGGGCCCCTGTTCTCGATCATGCTGATCCTGGTGCTGGCCAAGTGGCTGAAGCTCAATCTTCCCAAAAAGCATGACCTTGACTGGTTCCGTCAGGGTGGCGGCATGATGAAGGGCAAGCATCCGGACGCCGGCTTCGCCAATGGTGGAGAAAAGGCCTGGTACTGGATTCTGGCGACGGTCGGCCTGGTAGTGATTGCCAGCGGGCTGGTACTGGACTTCCCGATCTTCGGCCAGACGCGTGACAACATGCAGTGGGCCAATGTCTTCCACGGCATCGCCTCGCTGATGCTGATCGCGGTGTCCTTCGGCCACATCTATATCGGCACCGCTGGTACCGAGGGTGCCTTCGAGGGCATGAAGACCGGTTACGTCGATGAGACTTGGGCCAAGCAGCACCACAATCTGTGGTACGACGAGGTCAAGCAGGCCGAAGCGGCAGACCCGGCAGCAGACCCCGCCACGGCACCTGACGATAGCCTGGCACGTCAGCAACGTCCGAATTAGCGCGGCGTCAGACATCCGCTGGATGAGTGAAGATACGCCCGGTCAGGTTCGCCTGCCGGGCGTTTTCGCTTGCCAGCGCCTGCTCTCTCGCTTGCCCGCGCACACTCTTTCGCGACTCTGCCACCCACTGGCGTTCCACCGGCCAACCCGCCTGCCAATCCGTCTGCCAAACCACAGACCAAACCACAGGCGTGCAGCACTGGTTCACAGCTCTGCATTAGTTGCGTAAAGTTTCAGATATCCCGCCTGGGCCCACCAGGCACCCCGACAGCATGAAGGCTGGCGCTTGGCTGCGCCTTCTCAGGAGAATTCGATGAGCGACCCGACCCCTCAAGCCGTACAAGACCTGAGCCAACTGGACGAACAGACCCGCACCGAGCTGGAAGCGGCCGCGTTCCGTCGTCTGCTCAAGCATCTGGATGACAACAAGGATGTCCAGAATATCGATCTGATGATCCTCGCCGACTTCTGCCGCAACTGCCTGTCCAAGTGGCTGATGGCCGCTGGCGAGGAGCGCGGCGTGAGCTTCGATTACGATGCGGCGCGCGAGCATGTCTACGGCATGCCCTATTCCGAGTGGAAGACACATCACCAGGCCAAGGCGACACCTGAGCAGCTGGCAGCGCTCGAGGCACGTCAACAAGGCAAGAAGGACTGATCATGAGCGGCAATGACGAACAGATCGGCCTCACCATCGCGGTATTGACCGTCTCGGATACACGCACCGCAGAGAATGACCGCTCCGGCGACGCCCTGGTCGACAACCTGACGGCGGCTGGCCACAGCCTGCATGAAAAGCGCATCGTGCCCGATGACGTCTACCAACTGCGCGCCGTGGTCAGCGAGTGGATCGCGGACCCGGCCGTGCAGGTCATCCTGACGACGGGCGGCACAGGCTTCACCGGGCGTGATTCCACACCGGAAGCCATTCGCGTGCTGCTCGACAAGGAAATCCAGGGCTTCGGCGAACTCTTCCGTCAGCTTTCACACCAGGAAGTCGGCAGCTCGACGATCCAGAGCCGCTGTCTGGGAGGGCTGGCCAACCGTACCGTGGTGTTCTGTCTGCCCGGCTCCACCGGCGCCTGCAAGACGGCCTGGAACGGCATCCTCAAGGAGCAGCTCGACAGCCGTCACCGCCCCTGCAACTTCGCCAACCTGGTGATTCCGGAGCGCGGAACCCATGCCCACTGACGCCAGTAAAGACCCGCATTCCCAGCCGTCGCCTTCCGCGGCGGCAGAATGTGGCTGCGACGCCGTGCCTGCCGGCGCCAAGGGGCTGGCGCCCCTGGCCAGTGCACTCGCAGCGCTACGTGACAGCTGCCCGCTGATGCCAGCCGAGCGCGTGGCAGTCAGTGACGCCGCCGGACGTGTGCTCGCCGAGGACGTGCATGCCGAGCTTGACGTGCCGCCTGCCGACAACTCCCAGATGGATGGTTACTGCGCCCGGGTGGCGGACATCGGTGACGGTGCCTGGCTGCCGATCAGTCAGCGTATCGCGGCAGGCCAGCCTGCCACGCCGCTGGCCGTGGCGAGTTGTGCGCGCCTGTTCACCGGAGCGGAAATCCCAGACGGCGGTGACGTGGTGGTCATGCAGGAAGAGGTGACACTGCGTGAAGGCGAAGGTGGCACCACTCTGGCCTGGCTGCCCGGGCCTCGCACCCGCGGCGACAACATTCGCGTTCAAGGCCGGGATGTCAGCAAGGGCAATCGATTGCTCGCGGCGGGCACACGACTGGACGCTGCCGCGCTGGGCCTGCTGTGTGGCCAGGGGGCAAGTCACGTGCTGGTGCGCCGCAAGGTACGAGTGGCCTTGTTCGCGACCGGCGATGAACTGATCGAACCCGGCCAGCCGCTCAAGCCCGGCCAGATCTACAATTCCAATCGCGTGATGCTCAGCCAGATGCTCAGCAACTTCGGGGCTGAGGTGGTGCTGGCGCCACTCAATGTGGCCGATACCTTCGAGGCCACCCGTGATGCTCTCGCTTCGGCGGCGCAACAGGCTGACCTGATCGTCACCTGCGGTGGGGTCAGCGTCGGCGAGGAAGACCACGTCCGCCCCGCCATCGAGGCGCTCGGCAGTCTGGATCTGTGGCGCCTGGCCATCAAACCGGGTAAACCGCTGGCGCTGGGGAGTATCAACAGCCCCCGGGGTGACACGGTGCGTGTCGTGGGCCTGCCGGGCAATCCGGTCTCCAGCTGGGTCGGTGGCTGGTTGTTCCTTCGTCCGCTACTGGGCGAGATGACCGACTGCTCTGCATTGCGCGAGCTGAAACGTCTCACGGTACGCGCGGCCTTCTCAGCCCGCACCGCCATCCGTCAGGACCATCTGCGTGTCACCTTGGCCACCGGCAGTGATGGACAGCTTGAGGCACATGCCTTCCCGGACCAGAACTCGGCGGTACTCTCCTCCTGCGCCGGTGCTCAGGCACTGGCCGTGATTCCGCCCCATGCACAGCTCAACCACGGCGACAGCGTGGAATGCCTGTGGCTCGAGCGCTGACACCGCTCCCCCCTCCCTGTTTTGACAACTGTCTTTACAACTGTCGTGACTACTGACGCGATAACTGTCACGACAACTGACGCTGGAATGCGACACCCTAGTGACACTCCAGCGTCATCTTGACCTCGCCCCTGAGTCCGGCACACTGACTGCCTTCATTCATCTGAGTTCTGACTGCCTACGGCGGCTCAGGACACTGATCGGTTACGGACTCTTGAGCAAGGACAACTCAATGCCAGCCTCTTCCTCGTCGCCCCACGCGCTGTTACGCCCACTTGCCATGGCTGTGCTGCTTGCCACCACGTCGTCATCCTTGCCGGCACTCGCCGATGACATTGCCACGTCGCCTGCGCCGGGCACGTCGGTCACCGAATGGAGCTATGCGAGTGAATCCGCGGATGACACCAACGCCGGAGCCAATGGCCCCGAGCATTGGGGAGAGCTCACCCCGGGCTATGCCGAGTGCTCGGTCGGCAGCCAGCAGTCGCCGATCGATATCGACAGCCAGTCACGCACGCTGAATGAAGCGGGCCCGAAACTCGACTACCATTCGCCGCTGCTCGTCACGCGCGATACGGGCCACACCCTGCAGATCGAAGGGGCCAGCGGCAATACCATGACGCTGGATGGCACCCAGTACACCCTGTCGCAGGTGCACCTGCATGTGCCGTCAGAGCACGCCATCGACGGCAAGCGTGCCGCCATGGAAATTCATCTGGTGCACAGCACGCCGGAAGGCAAGCTGGCCGTGCTGGCCGTACTGGTCGAGGAAGGGCATGACAACCTGGCCCTCAGCCGCCTGTTGAGCCGTCTGCCCCAGCGCGGCCTCTCCGAGACCCTGACAAGCGGCCTGTCTGCCAACCTGCTGCTGCCACGCGAACATGCCGGCTGGCAGTACTCCGGCTCGCTTACCACCCCGCCATGCTCTGAGCCCGTCACCTGGTTTGTCATGCAGACGCCGATCGAAGCCTCCCAAGCACAGATCGACGCCTACCATGAATGGCAAGGCGGAGAGAATGCCCGCCCCCTTCAGCGCTGATTGACAAAAACACGTCTACTTAGGCCGGCTGGCGCAATGCCAACATGTCCGGCCACAACCGCGCGAAGCTGTCCTCGAGCATCGCGCGGTTATCCGCCAGCCACGGCGTCATGTCCGCCAGCGGATTGGTGCCTGCATCCAAATTGCCCACCTTGTGCGTATGCCTTCCATTGCGAGTATCACTTGTCTGGCGCAAGCGGCGTCTGGCCGTCATACGCTCGCCGATGCTGGCAATGGTCGCGAGCGTGAACTCCAGCTCCTGATAGCGCCTGAGTGCATCGCGCACCTGGATCCATTCGATCAGGCTCGACAGGCGCGACGGCACCTCCTCACGCGCCAGCAGGCGATAGAGGCGGTCGATATCGTCATCGTGCATCTCGGCGGCCAGCAGGTGATCCCACATCATGTCGAAGGCGATACCGGCGACACGTCGCGACGAAGGCGGCACCTGGGTCAACAACCAGCGTGTCTCGGGATGAGCGTCGATCACCGCGTCACAGCGGCGGTGAAAGCGGATGCCCGCCTCTACCTCCGTCGACCAGCCGCTCAGGTCACTGCCGCGCACGCCATCGGCAATCAGGTTGCCAAACAGGAAGTTATCGCTGCCCGCCAGACTCAGGCGTGCATGACCGAGAAAGTTCAAGTTGCTAGACTCCTGCTTTTGCGAATCCTGTCGCCGGTCTCATCTGGCGCGCCCTGGCTCTGCATACCCTGCTCCTGTTTCCCAACTCTACTGACTATCGAGATTCACGATGCCGTCCGCTTCCATGCCAGTCAAAGCGCCTATCGTGCGTGATATCGTCCTGATCGGCGGTGGGCACAGCCACGTCGGCGTGCTGATGCGCTTTGCCATGCAGCCAGAGCCCGGTGTCCGCCTGACCGTCATCTGTCGCGACACCGACACGCCCTATTCCGGCATGTTGCCGGGCTACGTCGCCGGTCATTATACGTTCGACGATGTGCATATCGACCTGCGCCGGCTGTGTCAGTTCGCCGGCGCCCGCTTCTATCGCGATCAGGTGATCGACATCGACCGCCGCGAGCGCCGCGTGATCTGCGCCGAGCGCCCGGCGGTGGACTACGACCTGCTGTCGATCAATATCGGCTCCACGCCTCGCCTGTCCCACATCGATGGTATCGGTGACCCTGAAGCCGCAGACGCCCCCGTGGTGGCGGTCAAGCCGATCAGCACCTTCCAGCAGCGCTGGCTGAGTCTGCTCGAGCGCGCCAGGAGCGCCGAGCGTCCGCTCGATATCGTGCTGGTCGGCGGCGGTGCCGGCGGTGTCGAACTGCTGCTGGCCATCCAGCAGCGCCTTGCCACCGAGTTGCCCGATGCGCTCGCGCCGAACCTGACGCTGATCACCCGCGGTCAGCGTCTGTTGCCCACCCATGCGCACACGGTCAGTGAGGCGCTTGCCACTACCCTGCACGAGCGCGGTATCCAGGTGCATTTCGGTGAGGAGATCACGGCCGTCGAACGCGCATCCTCGACCGCCCAGCGCCAGCTGATCAGTGCCAGCGGTGCCTGCCATCAGGCCGATGAGGCCATCTGGGTAACACGGGCCGGTGGTGCGCGCTGGCTGGAGAAGACCGGACTGAGCCTGGACGAGGATGGCTTCCTCAAGGTTCGCGATAGCCTGCAGACACTTGAGGATGACGCCATCTTCGCCGCGGGCGATATCGCACATCAGCTCAACCATCCCCGCGAGAAGGCCGGCGTGTTTGCCGTGCGCCAGGCCCGGCCGCTGGCCGACAATCTGCGACGGGCCGTGCGCGGCGAGCCACTCAAGGACCATGTGCCGCAGTCGCGCTGGCTGGCGCTGATCAGCACCGGGGATCGCGATGCCATCGCCTCACGCGGCAAGCTGGGGCTGGTCGCGCCGCGTCTGCGCCCGTGGCTGTGGCGCTGGAAGGACCATATCGACCGCCAGTTCATGGCTCGCTTCAATGAACTGCCCAGCATGCAGGACGCCGCGAATGCCGGCGACCTTTCCGGGTTGCACCAGCGCATCAGCGCTGCCTGGCAGGCACTCAGGGGACGCGTTGGCAAGCTGCATCCGCACCTGACAGCCGAGCTGGATGAGCAGGAGGCACACCAGGCCCTGTCCGCACTGGCGATGCGCTGCGGCGGCTGCGGGGCCAAGGTCGGCGCCAGCGTGCTGTCGCGAGCGCTGCAGAGTCTGGCCCCGCGCGAGAACCCGGACGTGCTGGTCGGGCTGCATGCCCCGGATGATGCCGCCATCGTGCGCGTGCCCGAAGGACAGGCGCTGGTGCACAGCGTCGACTTCTTCCGCGCCTTCATCGATGACCCCTATCTGTTCGGGCGCATCGCCGCCAATCACGCGCTGGGCGATCTCTACGCCATGGGCGCGACGCCGCATACGGCGACGGCGGTGGCCACGGTGCCACAGGGGGTCGAGCGCAAGGTCGAGCCGCTGGTACGCGAGCTGATGCAAGGCGCGACCGAGGTGCTCAACGAGGCGGGCTGCAGTCTGGTCGGCGGCCATACCGGCGAAGGTCAGGAGCTGGCACTGGGCTTCGCGCTCAATGGTCTGGTGGAGGAGAGCCTGGCCGGCGTCACCTGCAAGGGCGGCATGCAGCCGGGTGATGTGCTGTTGCTTACCAAGGCCATCGGCACCGGCACGCTGTTGGCAGCGCACGCACGCCTGGAAGCCCGCGGCCGCTGGATCGACGCCGCGCTGGACAGCATGCAGCAATCCAGTCAGCGCGCGGCGGATATTCTGAGCACGCATCAGGCGAGCGCCTCCACCGATGTCACCGGCTTCGGTCTGCTCGGCCATCTGGTCGAGATGACCCGCGCCAGCGGCGTGGATGCCGAGCTCGAGATCGATGCCCTGCCGGTGCTCGACGGCGCCGAGGACTGTGTCGCCCGCGGCGTGGTCAGCTCGCTGCAACCGGCCAATCTGCGCCTCAAGCGTGCCCTGAAGGACCAAGCCGGCGTCATCGATCATCCGCGCTATCCGCTGCTGTTCGATCCGCAGACGGCCGGTGGCCTGCTGGCCAGTGTGCCGCCCGGGGAAGCCGAGGCCTGTCTGGCCGCGCTCAAGGCCGCTGGCTATCACGCCAGCGCCATCATCGGGCGCATCACCCCCCAGGGCGATGCACTGGCGCCGATCAGCATCAAGCACTGAGCACGGTTAGAGGGTCACACGGTGAGCCAGCCAGTTGGCGGTCAATGACAACCGGCGACACCCAGCGATGCTTCACAAGCGTTGTGACATTAAGCGTTGTGACATTCAGATGCCAAGATGCCCGCCAGAGAATTCTCTGGCGGGCATCTTCATGACTGGCGACTCATGCGCGGGGCGTCTGGCAACAAGCCTCAGACTGACCGGCTACCTCAGGCTTCGGCTTCGCGCTTGAGCGCCTCGAAGGACTCCACGAACGCATCCATGGTCTCGGCGCAGTAATCCCGCAGCCCACTGACGACCAGCTTCTTGGAACCACTGCCGATGCACTGCTCGCCATCATGGATGCTGAACTCGAGCAGGGTATCGCCGCGCTTGCCGTTGACCTCGAGCGAGGACCCCACGAAGTCGAGGTGCAGGTCGGCGATATCCAGGCGCTCGAAACAGAAGCCCATGCTGTCGTAGATCACCAGCGGGCGGGCCGGGTTGAACATCACGCCCTTCTCCAGCATCAACGGCTGCAGGAAGTGCGGGAAGTTGCGCCCGGAGAAGGCGATATACTGGCGAGTGAAATTGGCGACCACTTCCTCGTCATGGGTGGTATCGCCGCTGCGCTCGACCGTCAGGTAGACCTTGCCGGCTTCATCGCGCACCAGCAGGGACACGCCATTCTCGTCGGGGGCGTCCAGCGCTTCGAAGATCAAGGGCACATCGTTGCCGACCATGCCGCAGAAACGGATGGTCATGCACTGCGACAGACCGAATTTCGCCAGCAACAGGGAGAACAGCAGGTCGCCGGGCACACAGAAGCGTCGCGCGTCCGGGTCATGAATGGGGTTGTAATCCCCCGCCATCTGCTTGGCGAAACGACTTGCCTGCTCGGCGGTGATCCGCACGCGGCCATCTTCGACCCGGTGAAACTGATCAAGAAACATGGACTGCCTTCCTGCCCTGCTTGAATGATGATCGATGGTCCGTCCTGAACCATCGCGGAAATGCCTCCGAGGGGAGGAATCGCGGTCGACGCGCTGTCACGCCTGCCCACCTGTCGTGTCATGAAGCTTTCAAGACATGCAGATGAAACGATTTTACCACTGGATGACAGTCAGGTGGTGACTCGTGACAGGCTTTGCAAGAGATTGCGGCGCGACAGATGGCCATATACTGTATATAACCCCATGCTTTCGGGCAAACTGCCGCACTGCCCGCCACTTCGACAGGTCGCCATGCAAGCCGCTCCCCTCGACAATCCGCGCTACTACCTGGCCAACTTCGACACCCTGATCGACTGGGTCTGCCAGTGTCACGCCGATCTGCTGACAGAGGCGGAGCGTGCCACGGTGGACGCCATCACTCGCCTGCCGGATGCCTCGCGGGCCTTGCTGGTGCGACTGCTGATGCGCAAGGGCGATCATTTCGAACGCTCGCAGCTGCATTATCCCGAGATCGGTGCGATCGAGGCCGCATGCCAGCCATTGATCACACCGCTCGCCGACAGTGCCACGCCTGACGGCCTGTGCCGCCACAATGCCGACCTGAGTCTGGACGAGATGCTGGCGCTGGTGACCTTGCCGCGCCTCCGGGCAGCCTTTGCCGAGCTGCCCAGAAGCACGCCCAAGCGCCGCATGCATGATGCCATCAGCGAGCTGCTGGGTGACGTCACGCCACGGCCACTGCCAGCCTGGTTGAACGACCCCGCAGCCGACACCTTGAGTGTCGGGCTGGGTGAGCTGTCGCGACGCCTGAGCCTGATGTTCTTCGGCAACCTGCGCCAGAATCTGTCGGACTTCGTACTCAGCGAGCTGGGCCTGCTGCGTTGCGAGACGGTCGCCCTGTCGCCGGCCTCTCGCGCCTTCACCCATCGCTGGGAGGTGGATCGCTATCTGGCGCTGGAGCAACTGCGTGAGGACTGGCAGCAAGCCAGCGAGCGGCTGGACCGCACGGCGAACGCTGAACTTGAGCGGCACTGGCAGCGCATTGTCGCGGCGCTGGATGCGACGGCGTCTGCAGCGGCAAACGAGCTCCACAGTGAGCCGTCCGCGACTCATCAGCTCACTGACGCTCATGCCACTGGCGGGCGTGCTATTGATGATCGTGCCAATGCCTGGCTGGCGCAGCGGCGTGACCGGCTGCGCTTCTCGCTGGCCCGCGACGCCGAGCGTCAGGGCTGGCATCAGGCGGCTGCCCGCCAGTACGCCTGTCTCGAGGATTCCGCATATGCCCCGCGTGCCATGCCGCGCCGGGTGAGAGCACTGGAGCTGTCGGGCGATATCAGCGCAGCTCACGCGCTGGCCAGCGAGCGGTTGGCGCGCGCCGAGATCACGCTGGACGAGCAGCTGGCACTCGAACGCGCCCTGCCGCGTCTGTGCCGTGGCCTCGGATTGCCCGCGCCCAGACGCGCCAGGGCGCCGACCACGCCACAGATCGCCCTCACGGTGCCCGACCTTGCCACCTCGGCGGCTGACGGTATCCACGGGGTCGAGCGCGCGGCCGCCCATGCGTTGGCCACGCCCGAGGCACCGGTCTTCTATGTCGAGAATGGCCTGATTCCCGCGCTCTTCACCCTGCTGTGCTGGGAGGTGCTGTTCGCCCCCTTGCCGGGGGCCTTCTTCCACGCCTTCCACACCGGCCCGGCGGACCTCTATCGCCCTGATTTCGTCAGCCATCGCCAGGCCGCTTTCGAGGCCTGCTTCGCGCGCCTGAAGGACGAAAGCTACCGGACGGTGATCCGTGAACGCCATCAGCAGAAACAGGGCATTCAGGCACCCTTCGTGCACTGGGAGCTATTGAGCGAGGAACTGCTGAACCACGCACTGGACTGCATTCCGCCCGCGCATCTGGAAGCCTGTTTCCGCCACCTGCTGGCCAACCCTCGTGAACATCGCGCTGGCCTGCCGGACCTGATCCAGTTCTTCCCCGAGCACAGCAGCGACCGTTATCGGCTGATCGAGGTCAAGGCGCCCACCGACCGTCTGCAGGACAACCAGCGTCAATGGCTGGCCCTGTTCGCACGCCATGCGATTCCGGCGCTGGAATGTCGAGTCGAATGGCTGAGCGCGACCGAGGCCTCAGCGGACGAATGCTCCCGGCACAAGGCACCTCCTGCATCATGATCAAGGCGGACGAGACCCACGCTGAGCCCGCACGCTACCAGATCGCAGTACGCGAACTGTGTGCCTTTGCCGCGCGCGAGGGCGATCTGGACCTGCGCTTCACGCCATCGCCTACCGCCCAGCAGGGCATCCGTGGTCATCAGCGTATCGTGCGCCGACGCGGCAAGGACTATGAAAGCGAGATCTCGCTCAGCGGTGACATCGGCAATTTGACCATCCGTGGGCGCGCCGATGGCTATGATCCCAAGCGCAACTGCCTCGAGGAGATCAAGACCCATCGCGGCGACCTCTCCCGCCAGCCCGCGCACCATCGCGCCCTGCATTGGGCCCAGGCACGCGTCTACGGCGCACTGATGTGTCGCAGCCGGGACCTCGAAGGTATCACGCTCGCGCTGGTCTATCTGGACATCGCGGCGGATGCGCCCAGGGGCACCAAGAGCGAGCATGATGAGCAGAACGAGCAGAACGAGCAGACTGACCAGGCTGACCCCAAAAGCCGCAAGGCACAGCCTGATGAGCAGCGTCTGGAAGCCTGGTGGAGCCGTGAGGCGCTGGAGGCGGAGCTGGCACGTCTGGCGGCACGCTTCAGCGAGTTCGCCGCCAATGAGCTGGCCCATCGCAGTGCCCGCGACAGCGCGCTGAGCCGCCTGGCCTTTCCGTGGCCGAGCTGGCGCCCCGGTCAACGCCAACTGGCCGAGCATGCCTACAAGGCGGTGATGACCGGCCGCGAGCTGCTCGCCGAGGCGCCGACCGGTACCGGCAAGACCCTGGCCACGCTGTATCCGGCACTGCGCGCGATGCCCGCAAGCGGCACGGACAGACTCTTCTACCTCACCGCCCGCACCCCGGGCCGCGCGCTGGCACTCGACGCGCTGGCCACCTTGGCACCAGCCGCTGACGACAGCGAGGGGCAGAAAAAGACACCGGCGACACCGCTGCGCATTCTGGAACTGGGCGCGCGCAGCAAGACCTGCGAGCACCCGTCCCTCGCCTGTCATGGCGAGTCCTGCCCGCTGGCGCGCGGGTTCTATGATCGCCTGCCCGCGGCACGCGACGCCGCGCTCGCCGACCAACGCCTCCTGAATCTGGCGACGACACGCCGCCACGCCCTGGCCCACGACATCTGCCCCTACTTTCTCGCCCAGGAGCTCTCGCGCTGGGCGGATGTCATCATCGGCGACCATAACCACTACTTCGACAGTCATGCGCTGCTGTTCGCCCTGAGCCAGGCCAATGATTGGCGCACGGTGGTGCTGGTCGATGAGAGCCACAACCTCATCGAGCGCGCCCGCGGCATGTACAGCACCGAGCTCGACGCCCGCCAGTTCCACTTCCTGCTCAAGCAGTTGAGCCGCAAGGGCCATCCGGCCCCGCTGCGCTCGGCTTCACGCGCACTGGCTCGGCAATGGCGAGCGCTGGAGCAGCTCAAGCAGGGTGCTGACGGCGAGACACAGGCAAGCAAGGTCGATAGCAAGGACGCAGGCCACAAGGCGCAGCGCCTTGCACTGGAGGCGCTACCCGGCGACTTCCTCAAGGCCTTGAGCCAATGGACCGGCGCGATGGGCGACTGGTTGGCGGAGCCTGACAAGGCCGCAAACCCTGCTGCGGCCAGGCAACAGCCAGCGACAGCCACACAAGCCCCCGAACAGCTGGGCCTGATCGCAAGCGATGCCCCCTCTGCTGCTCCGAGTGCTACCGATACAGGCACTGCAACGACAGTCTCCGGCTCGGCCTCTTCCACGGCCAGGCGCCGCGTGGAACCCGATGTCGAGATGATGGAGGCCTACTTTGCGGCACTGACCCTGGCGCGACTCGCCGAAGGCTTTGGCGATCACTCGCTGTTCGAGGTCGAACTCTCCGCCACGCCCCCTGCGCGGCAGGCGTCGCTTGCCAGCGATTCAAGCTCGAGTTCCGGCGCAGCATCGGATGCAGGAACAGAAGCTGACGCGTCAGCCCGGCCACACAAGGCCCGCGGGCGCAGCGTGCGCCAGATCCAGCCGCGACTGCGCTGCGTCAGTCCGGCGCCGTGGCTGGCACCCCGCCTGCGCGCCAGTCACGCCATCCTGTTGTTCTCGGCCACACTCAACCCACCGGCCTATCACCATCGCCTGCTGGGTCTGGCGGACGATGCCGTCTGGCTGAGTGTCAATTCCCCGTTCAGCGCGGCCCAGGTGCAGGTCAGTCGTCATCGGCTCTCGACACGCCTGCGGGATCGCGACGCCTCCTGCCGGCCGATCGCCGAGTTGATGGCGCGCCAATACCGGCAACGCCCGGGCAACTATCTGGCGTTCTTCTCGAGCTTCGCCTATCTGGAACAGGTCGCCAGCACCCTGCAACAGCTGGCGCCGGAGATTCCCCAATGGCGCCAGACCCGCGCCATGACGGAAGCGGAGCGCACCGGCTTCATTCAGCGCTTCACGCCCGAGGGACAAGGCATCGGCTTCGCGGTGCTGGGTGGCGCCTTCGGCGAAGGGATCGATCTGCCCGGCTCGCGTCTGATCGGGGCCTTCATCGCCACCCTCGGACTGGCCGGTTTCAGTCCCGAGAATGAAGCACTCAAGCAGCGTCTTGCCACGTGGCTCGACAACGACGCACAGCGGCGTAGCCAGCCGGAACAGGCTGAAGGCGACCCACACGACGATACGCGCGCACCGTACCCGGTCATCCAGCCCTTGAATGCCGATGACTGCACCTATCTGTACCCGGGGCTCACCAGAGTGGTGCAGGCTGCCGGCCGAGTGATTCGCAGCGAGCAGGATCAGGGCGTGATCCACTTGATCGATGACCGCTTCATGCGCCCGGAAGTCGCACGGTTGCTGCCACGCTGGTGGTCACCGACGAATTGATGCGGGCTGCAAGCGTGACGCCGCCACGATGCGCCGTGATGGCACAAAGCCTGCACATCAATGGAGATGTGATTGGGTCTTCATTTCGCACTTCATTTCGCTCTTGTCTTCGCTCTTCATTACGCTCTTGTCTTCGTTATCCACCCGCAAGGAAGCCGCACGATGCCAGACACCGACAATGCCCTGTGGGGCGATGAGTATCCGCGTGACCTGATCGGTTATGCCGACACGCCACCGCATGCCAACTGGCCGGGTGGCGCGAAGATCGCGGTCCAGTTCGTGCTCAACTACGAGGAAGGCGGCGAGAACTGCCTGCTGCACGGCGATAGCGAGAGCGAGAAGTTTCTCTCCGAGATCATCGGTGCCGAGGCCTACCCCGCGCGGCACATGAGCATGGAGTCGATCTACGAATATGGCTCGCGCAGTGGCGTGTGGCGGATTCTGGATGAATTCAAGCGCCGCGAGTTGCCGCTGACCGTCTTCGGCGTCGGCATGGCGCTGGCGCGCCATCCGGATCTGGTGGCGCGTTTCCTGGAGGATGGTCACGAGATCGCCAGTCATGGCTGGCGCTGGATTCATTATCAGCACATGGATGAGGCCCATGAGCGCGCCCACCTGGAACGCGCGGTGGAAAGCTATCGCGAGCTGGTCGGTCATGCGCCACAGGGCTGGTACACCGGGCGCGACAGCCCCAATACCCGCCGACTGGTGGTGGAACACGGCGGTTTCACCTACGACAGCGATTACTACGGCGATGACCTGCCGCTGTGGATGGAGGTGACTACCGCCAATGGTGAACAGGTGCCGCATCTCGTCGTGCCCTATACCCTGGACACCAATGACATGCGCTTCGCCAGCGCCCAGGGCTTCAATAGCGGCGAGGATTTCTTCCAGTACCTGCGCGATGCCTTTGATGTGCTCTATGCCGAGGGCGACACGGCGCCCAAGATGCTCTCCGTCGGGCTGCACTGTCGGATCGCCGGCCGCCCGGGACGCTTCGCGGCGCTGAAACGCTTCCTCGATTACATCCAGTCCCACGACAATGTATGGATCACGCGACGCATCGATATCGCCGAGCACTGGCAACGCGAGCATCCCTATACCCCCGCCAGCTGACGAACCATCACCTCAATCCCAAGTGCCAGCATCAGAAACGCCGCAGCCCTTTCGGGATGCGGCGTTTCTGTTCAACTCCAGACAATGTCTGCAATCGCACATGCAAGGCAGCGCTGGTCAGTTTTCCAACATGCAGATCAGTCTTCCAACATGCAGGTCAGTTTTCCAACATGCTGGCCAGTGCCAGCAGACTCTCATCACGTCCCGGCAGGCCCAGCAATGACACGCCCCAGGGCGGGGGCGCGGCTTCCTGTGGCAGACGTGCCGCCGAGTCGGCAAGCCACGGCAGACTCAGCTGCGGCGCACCGTTCAAGCCCGCCAGTGCGGTGAGTCCCATCAGGCGATGACGATAGGCCTCCATTACCTCAAGGCTTGCACCCAGCAGCGGTGAGGCGCCCGGCGTGGTGGGCAACATGAAGACCGCCTCGCTGGTAGCTTCGGCCTGGGCGTGAAGCGCGCGACTGCCAGCCTCCGCTGGTGCCTCGCTGCCTTCCTGATGACTGGCTGCCTGGCTGGCCGGCTGACTGGCTGCCAGCTGCTGGCGAAACCAGCGGCGAACGGTATCCGCCTTGGCTTCTGCTGCCTGCTCGTCGCTATCGCTGAGCGTCATGCACCATTTGAGACGCGCCGCGATATCCGGGTTGAGGCGCGGCCAGCGCGATTCGGGCCCCTGCTCCGGCGTACTCAACCACGCCTGGTGAGTACGCCGAATCTCGCAGCCCTGCAGAATCCGGAAGGCTTCACTGGCGCGCGCCATGAAGGTCTGACTCAGCATGCGCCGCTCGCACTGAAAGCCGAGTGACTCAAGGCGCCGAGACAGCGGCCCGAGCAGGCGCTGATAAGGCCCAGCGGCGAGCCCTTCCGGCACCAGCAGGATGATGCGCGCCGGCAGTCGAGTGGCTGTCGCCGCCGGCATCAGCACCTCACTGACCTGCGTCAGCGTCCCCAGATCCCGCGTCATCCAGCCGACGGTGTCGAAGCGCGGCGCCAGCGGCTTGAGCCCGGTCATGCTGATACGACCATGGGTCGGGCGCAGCCCATAAAGCCCGCAGTAACTGGACGGCACGCGGATGGAGCCGCCGGTATCGGTGCCCAGTCCGACCTCCGCCTCACCGCGCGCCACCGCCACCGCAGAGCCCACGCTCGAGCCGCCCGGCAACCTCAGCGGCGCGCGAGGGTTCTGCGGCGTGCCGAAATGCGCATTGGTGCCATTGAGGCTGTAGGCCAGCTCATCGGTGGTGGTACGGGCACGATAATCGGCCCCCGCCTGCTGAAGCGCGAGGACAGCAGGCGCCGTCTGCCGCTCGATGGGGGCGCTGGCCAGCAGGTCAGGGTTGCCCTGGCCGATGCGCTCGCCCTTGATCGCGAACAGGTCCTTGACCACCAGTCGCTGGCCATTCAGCGGGCCTTCTTCCTGCCACCCCTGACCCCGCGGCCCCGAGAAACGTGCCGGCGCTACATAGATACGCTTGTCCACTGGGAGCGACTCCTTTCGACTCATGATGTGGTCCACCGCTGCACGCTCAAGACGCTGCACTCATAGCACCGCGCCGAGGAACTGGCGCAGCTCTTCCGTGGCCGGATTGGCGAACAGTGTCGCGGGGTCGCCCGACTCATGCACACGCCCCTGGTGCATGAAGATCACGCGATCGCCCACATCACGGGCGAAATTCATCTCATGGGTGACCAGAATCAGCGTCATGCCCTCACGTTTGAGCTGTTCCAGCACCTTGAGCACATCGCCAACCAGTTCCGGGTCCAGAGCCGAGGTGATCTCATCGCACAGCAGCACCTTGGGGTGCATCGCCAGGGCGCGTGCGATCGCCACCCGCTGCTGCTGTCCACCGGAGAGCTGACTCGGCCAGGCATCGAATTTCTCCCCCAGCCCGACCTTGGCCAGCATCTCGCGGGCCTCGCGCTCGGCGACATCGCGGGCGACGCCCTTGACCAGCATCGGTGCCAGCATCACGTTCTCGCCGACGCGCTTGTGGGGAAACAGATTGAAGCTCTGGAACACCATACCGACATCCTGTGCCAGGGCGGCGGCGTCCATCTCGCTACCGTCCAGCAGCTTGCCGGCGACATGAATGGCGCCGCCGTCATGCTGTTCGAGCTGATTGATACAGCGCAGCAAGGTGCTCTTGCCGGAACCGCTGCGACCGATGATCGACACCACCTCACCCGGGCGCACCTCGAGATCGATCCCCTTGAGGACCGGCAGGTCACCGAAGGACTTGGTCAGCGCCGACAGGCTGACCAGCGGCGCCTTGGCGCTCTCGGTATCAAGGGCGCTGTCGGAGACGGGAGCGCTCTCGGTGACGGCGGCCTTCTCGGAGACAGCAGCGTCGGATGAGGCGCTATCCAGCGCAGAAACTTCAGCGAGCAGTGACATTGAGACGTGCCTCCAGATGGCGAGCCAGCCGCGACAGCGGATAGCACATGGCGAAATACAGCAACGCGACCAGCGCGAAGACGGTGAAGGGTTCCAGGGTGGCGTTGTTGAGCATGGTGCCGGCCTTGGTCAGCTCGACGAAGCCGATCACCGAGGCAAGCGCGGTGCCCTTGATGATCTGCACCGAGAAGCCGACGGTCGGCGCGATGGCCATGCGCAGCGCCTGCGGCAGGATGATGTGGCGCATGGTCTTCAGGTAGCCGAGCCCCAGCACCCGCGCCCCTTCCCACTGCCCCTTGGGCACCGCCTCGACACAGCCGCGCCAGATGTCATGCAGGAAGGCACTGCTGAACAGCGTCAGCGCCACGGCCGCCGCTGTCCAGGCCGAGACATCCAGCCCGAAGACCGCCACCCCGAAGAAGGCCAGGAACAGCTGCATCAACAGCGGCGTGCCCTGGAACAGCTCGGTATAGAGACGACAGAAGAGCGCCGCCCCCGGCCAGCGGGTCAGGCGCAGAAAGGTCAGCGCCAGCCCGACCAGACTGCCGCCGATGAAGGCGATCAGGGACAGCGCCAGTGTCCAGCGCGCCGCCAGCAACAGGTTGCGCAGAATGTCCCACAGCGTGAAGTCGATCATGAGTGGGCCTCTTTCAGGACATGGGAAGACAGACGCCTACGCGGGGCCGGCGTCAGGTGGCGAAAGCCGAACAGACGACGCCCGATGCGGTTGAGCAAGGCGCGCATCGCGATGGCCAACAGCAGGTACATGCCTGCCGTCACCACGTAGCTCTCGAAGCTCAGGAAGGTACGTGACTGGATGAAGTTGGCCGCGAAGGTCAGGTCCGCCACGCTGATCTGGGAGACCACGGCGGAGCCCAGCATCACGATCACGCACTGGCTGGTCAGCGCCGGATACATGCGTTCCAGCGCCGGCATCAGCACCACATGGCGATAGCTCTGCCAACGGGTAAGCCCCAGTGCCCGCCCGGCTTCCCACTGGCCGCGACCGGTGGCATCGACCCCGGCACGCAGGATTTCACTGCTGTAGGCCGCCAGATTGAGTGTCATCGCGATCACCGCGGCCATCTCGGCACTGAGTGACAGCCCCAGTGCCGGCAGACCGAAGAAGATGAAGAACAGCTGGACGATGAAGGGCGTGTTGCGCAGCAGCTCCACCAGCATGCCCAGCAGCCGGCTGAAGAGGCTGGTCGGCGCACGATGGCGCTGCCAGACACACATCACCGCGCCGAGTATCCCCAGCGTGGTGGTCAGCGCCGTCAGCCAGACCGTCGTCATCAGCCCGGCCATCAGGTCGGGCAGATACGGCAACAGGCGCGGGAAATCCGGGAGATAGTTCATCGATCAAGCCTCACGGGCAAAGGGATCAGACGTGTGACGTCTCGATTCAGGCATCCAGTGACGGCAGCGGCGCCTTGAACCAGGTCTCGGAGAGCGTATTGAGCGTGCCATCCTCGATTCCCTGGGCGATCAGCTCATTCACGCGCGCCTTGAGCGCCGGCGTGTCATGACGCATGCCCACATAGCAGGGAGAATTCTTGAGCGGCAGCACGCTGACCGGCACGCGGGCGGGATTGCGTTCGGCGATGGCGGCGGTGACGAGATTGCCGGTGGCGATCATCTCGACCTGCCCTGACAGGAAGGCCGACAAGGTCGTGTTGTTGTCTTCGAAGCGCTTCACGGTGGTCGATTCCGGTGCCACCTTGCTGAGCTCCATGTCTTCCACCGAGCCACGTGTCACGCCGATGGTCTTCTCGCCCAGTTCTTGCGCGGAGTCCACCTCACTGCCCTTCTCGCCGAACACGCCGAGGAAGAACGGCGCATAGGCATCGGAGAAATCGATCGCCTTCTCACGCTCGGGATTCTTGCCCAGGCTCGAGATCACCAGATCGACCTTGCGGGTCTGCAGATAAGGGATGCGATTGGCCGAGGTGACCGGCACCAGCTCAAGCTTCACCTCCATCTCGTCTGCCAGATAGCGCGCCATGTCGATATCGTAGCCACGCGGCTTGAGGTCCGGGCCGACCGAGCCGAAGGGCGGGAAGTCCTGTGGCACCGCCACTTTCAGCACCCCGCTATCTTTGATGTCGCTCAGTGCATCCGCGTGTGCGCTCAAGGCGGTGGACGCCAACGTGCCCCACAGGGCCAGCAATATTCCCTTGCGGACCCAGTTGCCAAGACGCTGCTTGTTGCCTGTCCGTGTGGCGCGCTGTTGGGCCTTGCTCTCGTGACGCTTGCTCATCGGTCGACTCCGGTATCCGTCAATGCCAGGCGCTGATGCGAGGACGACTCGTCATGCACCTGGTGCCTTGCGGCAGTGGATTGTTGTTGGTTGTTGTTGAGTGTCCCGCCGTGCTTCTTGCCGAGTGTCTCGCCGAGTCAGATCCAGTGACTCCCTGCCCCATTCGTCTTCAGAACCTGACCAATGAAACAAGTGATTCCCTTATCAATCTTTGCAACAGGTGTGCCAAAGCTTTCGCTACAAGCTCAATAAGCTGATCGAGTTGCTGGCAGCGCAGAGCCACCTGCGGCTCACACGACTGTGCATGGGCTTGCGAACGCACTTGAGCACGCGCCTCAGCGCAGGATTTAGAACAGGCCTGAAAGCAAAACAGCGAGCAGCAACGAGAAGAAGCGACACACGCCTGCGGGAGGCGAAATCGAGGATGACGCCCTCGCCTGGCGGCGAGATCAGGGCGCCGACACCAGCGACATGGCAGCAGATGGTGCAGTCAGGCAGGCATATGCGCCCTGCAGGTGCGCAGAGCGCGGCGAGTCGAATCGGGCCGCCACACAGTTCAGAAGCAAGGCTGGCGACCCACAGGGGGATAGAGAGGGAGAAAGGAAAGGCAGGAGCACTTCAAGGTGGACGATCAGCCGTCGCCCAGTTCCTCCAGCGCATCGAAGGTATCGGTCACGCGGCGTATCTGACTGCGCCCACCGACGAGGTCGTCATGCAGCAGGCGCGTGGCCAGCAGATTGATCTGGCTCATGGCTGCGGCGTAGCTGTCGAAGGCGCTGACGCTGTCCAACGGGCAGCGCAGAACATGCTCGATACCGGCGGGGATGGTGCTCAGGCTGTCATCGCAGACCAGCAGCACCGTACAGGGCGCCTGCCCCAGCCATTCAAGCAATCGTGCCAGCCCCTGCGGTCGCCGGCGCATGGCGAAAACCACCACGGCATCATCGGCACCCAGGCGTGCGACCTCCTCGCCGAGCGATTGGCCGGGTTGCGGCAACACCGCCACCTGCGTGCGCAGCTGCAGCAACTGTTGGCGCAGATGCAGCGCCAGTGGATAGGCATTGCGAAAGCCGATGATCTGCAGCCGCTCGGCCTTGGCCAGAGCGCTGCTCAGCGCCTCCATGTCGAGCATGTCCAGCGCCGCCAGTGCCTGACGCAGATTGCGACACTCCTGCTCATAGTGGCGCTGGTGGTGGTCTGCCGTCGGCGCTGCCGCCACCGGCACACCCGATTGACGCAGACTACGCGCCTGGTCCCGCGCCTCACGGAAGTCCTGATAGCCAAGACGGCGGAACAGGCGGCTGACCGTCGCCTTGGAGACGTCGGTCAGGCGTGACAGTTCCGCGGCGTTGTATAGCGCCAGTTCATCCTGATGCGCGAGCAGAAAGCGCGCGATGCGCTGCTCATTCGGGGTGAGCTCCTCAAGCGAACGGGTCAGACGCTGATGCAGACTCAGGCTCCTGGTGCCCTGCCTTGCGACATGGCGAGCGAGACTGACGGTGGCATTGGCATCGGCAACGGGGGCAGGCGCTTCCCCATCCGGGTGCACTGCCCGGGATTCACCGGGCACGTCATCCTCGGGGGGCGCGCTGTGATCTATGGGCGCTCGTGGCATGAAGACACACTCCTGAAAAGATTCTGCGTGAGCGCAGAGCAACGATTGCATCAACGATTGCATCAAGACAGTGCAAAGCCTGGGCCAGGTGCTGACTGACAGTGCATAGACGAAAGGCGTAACCCTCGCGATGAGCGCTTTTTCCTCATCCTGAGCGCCTCTGACGCCCTCAAGCGCTGCACGACGCCAACCATCCGCACCGCGCGACAGACACAAGCGACTGTTTTTACTGTTCATCACATCAAATCGGCACGCAAGCCGCTTGATCAAGACTAGCCAGCCGACAGGTCATACGCCGCGCAGTAACGCCAACGACCCTTGCCGGACTGCAATATTCCCGATAAAGCGCTCGCGATGCGCAAGGAGCATTCTCATGGCCACCTCAACGATGACTGCCCTCCTCGATAGCTGCCGAGCCATGACAGCCAAGGTCACGACACAGACATTCACTCTCTTGCCGCGCTCTGGCAGCGCCACCCAGGATGTCGCCAATGCCCAGTCCGCTCAATTGCTGGGCGTGATGGCGATGGGCTACGAGGCACCGCCGCTGAGCCTGAAGGCAACGGCGGCCCCCACGACGCCTTCACCGGCCAATGACACGCGCAGCCAGGCTGACATTGCCGCCTCGGCCGTGGCGGCCCAGGCCTCAGCCGAGACATACACTCCGACTTCGACCTCGACAGCATCGCCCATCGCGCAGCAGAAAGCCGTCTTCAATCCTGACATCAACCACAAGGCTCACGCTGACTGGGAGGCGATGCACCGCCACCACACCCTGCTGCGTCAGAGCATGACGCGTCGAGGAATGCTGGCATGAGCGTCTATACCATCGGCATGGAATGCGGCATGCACATACCGCTGGAGAACAGCATCGCCCTCGCCCCGGCGCCTCGCATCAAGCTGGAACTGACCGCCGGCCAGCACGCTGGCGAGTACCTGAGCATGATGTCAGGAGCCATCCAGCCGCTGACGGATAGCGACGATGCGTTGCTGAAAAGCCTGGAGGCGCAGCTGCCGCGCCGCAGCCTGATCTGGACGGCGCGCGGGATCACCGAGGTCGGGCGTGGCTGGCGCTGGCAGTCATCGCCCGGCCATCCCCAGGCGCCCTGGCTGGACGCCGTGCATCACAGCTGGCCGAGTCATGCGCCGCGCTGGCTGCGCAAGGCGCCGGTGGTGGTAGTCACCGCCGATGCGCTGCCGCTGGCCAACCGCACCCGCCACCAACGTGACCTCGCGCGGCTGTGGGCAAGCGCCGATGCCGCGCTGATCTATCTTGCCGACGATGCCCGCGATGGCTGGCAGATGCATCAACACTGTGACATCTCTCAATTGGAGAAAGCCGAGTTGTCGGGGACCAAGCAAGAGGAAGAAGCAGTGCTGGATCGCGATGCTGGCATGCCCTTGGAGATGGCAAGCTGATCGCCTGATGGCCTTATCCTTCACATTTCCAGAATGACGCAAGAGCGAGCGACGCAAGAACGACTCTAGACTCAAGAACCAAAAAAGCCCGCCCCGGATACCGGGGCGGGCTTTTTGCTGTGCGGCGAGGTACTGACAACAGACAGCTGAAACAGGCGACCGACAGAGCGCCGAATCCGCCGGCTCAAGCGCTCATGCCGCTCATGCCGCTCATGGCTGTCGCGGGCACAGACCATCACATAGCGTGCTGGCCACGAAATCCGCCAGCTGCTCCCAGTCTTCATCGCTCTGCGGCGCTCCCCCCAGCTGATCGATCTGGGCGGCGAAATCCGCGTAATGCTGAGTGGTGGACCAGATGAGGTAGATCACCCACATCGGCTCCGCCTCGCGCAGTTTGCCCGCGGCCATCCAGGCCTTCATGACATCGCAGCGCGCCTGCACCCAGTCGCGCAGGTCGCCACTGAGATAATCGCGCAGGAAAGGCGCCCCACTGATCACCTCCGCCGCGAACAGACGCGAGGCCTGCGGTGCCTGGCGTGCCAGCTTG
The DNA here is from genome assembly GCF_020217465.1 of Cobetia amphilecti. GTDB lineage: Bacteria > Pseudomonadota > Gammaproteobacteria > Pseudomonadales > Halomonadaceae > Cobetia > Cobetia amphilecti. The sequence goes on along the minus strand of NZ_CP084115.1, from coordinate 1,971,399 downwards.
AGCTTGACGCGCACCAGCGCCTCCAGCACCTCACGTGGCTCGTCATCGGGCGAGATATCCTCGAGCGAAGCATTCCAGCGCGTCAGGGTCTGCTCCAGCAGGTGAACGTAGAGCTTCTCCTTGGAGCCGAAATAATAGAGCAGATTGGCCTTGGGCAACTCGGCCACTTCCGCAATCTGCTTCAAGGTGCTGCCGCGATAACCGTGACAGGCGAATACGCATTCGGCGGCCTCGAGAATACGGCTCTCGGCTTGCTCACGCGGAGAGCTGGCAGGCGGCACGCTCAATTCCGCGCTACGGGTACGACGGACTTCAGCGTAAAGGGAAGAAGGAGAATCCGCGGGCATCGGCATCACTCATCAGGTCAGAAAAAAGCATTCGAGTCTCTTGGCGACAGTCCCCTGTCTGTCTCACTCGCCAGTCAGCGACGATGTGCGCAAGCAGGAGGCTCTGGTCAAGCGACTATCACGTGGCGTTGGAACAGCAGTGAAAACAGCCCGTTGAGACACCGGCGAACAAAATACCACAACATGCACTGACCATTTGGTCAGATTCTTGCAGGAATCACAATACGACCTGTTACATTGATAGAGACAACAGCCTGCAGATCAACGCTCGTCGCCTGGATAGAACAGGCCCGCTGGCAAGACAGCCCCAGCCCGCCGGCAGCGTAGAACAGAGGACTTGAGCGTTGGAAGTACGCTGTACGCAACAAGGCACCACAATGACAATACGACCTGACAGGATGCCCGCATGATCGACTTCACCTTGAACGGGCGCGCGTGCCGACTGCCCACACCTGCACCGGGAACGAGCGTACTCGAAGTGCTGCGCACCTCACTTGGGCAAGACGGCACCAAGGAAGGCTGTGCCTCCGGCGACTGCGGCGCCTGCACCATTGCCTTGCAGGGGCCGGGCCACAATGTGAGCACCGCCAACGCCTGCCTGATGCCCGCCCACCAGCTGGCCGGCTGTGACTTGATCACCGTCGAGGGTCTGGCGGATGCCAGCCAGGCGCCAACCCTCTCGGCGGTGCAGCAGGCATTGGTCAGCACACACGCCAGCCAATGTGGCTTCTGCACCCCGGGCATCGCCATGAGCCTTGCGGTGCTGCATGCCCGTCATCAGCGCCAGATCGATCAGGGCGAAGTGATCGATGCCCGGCAACGCGACACCATGATCGACCATGCACTGGGCGGCAATCTGTGTCGCTGCACCGGTTATCGCCCGATCCGCGAGGCCGCTCACCGTCTGCTGCAAGGCGAATTCGGGCCAGCCTGCCTGCAGGACGCTGGCGATAGCACAGCGGAAGCGCACGACACCGCCCCTGATGACGAGCGAGACACCGGGCGTTTCTATCGGCCAGTCACCTTGCAGGCCCTGCTGGCGCTGCGCGCCGAGCGCTCGGATGCCACGCTGATCGCCGGTGGCACGGACCTGATGCTGGAGCACACCCAGCGCCTGCGCGACTTCCCGGCCTTGATCGACACCACCCAGGTCGCGGCGCTTGGCAAGATAGAGGAAGGCGAGCACGCCGGTCAGGCAGGCTGGTGGATCGGGGCAGCGGTCAGCTATCACCAGCTGATGCCGCTGCTGCGGGAGCATTACCCGGATGGCGCGGAGCTGCTCACGCGACTGGGCAGTGAACAGATCCGCCATCGTGGCACCCTGGGCGGCAATATCGGCAATGCCTCGCCCATCGGTGACATGCCGCCGCTGCTGATCGCGCTGGACGCCTATATCCAGCTGATGAGCCAGGACAATGAGCGCATTCTGAAGCTCGAGGACTACTTCCTCGACTACAAGCGTACCCAGCTGATGCCGGACGAGATCATCCACTCCGTCTTCCTGCCGCGCCCGCTGCCCAACCAGCGACTGGCGGTGCACAAGCTGTCCAAGCGGCGTGACGATGACATCTCCACCCTGCTCGGCGTCTTCGCCTGGCGACGTGATGCCAGCGGGCGTGCCCAGCACTGGCGGGTGGCCTTCGGCGGCATGGCCGGCGTTCCGGCCCGCGCCCCGCACCTTGAAGCACTGCTGACACTGCAAGCGTTGGAGTCTCTCACGCCCGCCAGGCTGACGGCGCAGACTCGCCAGCAGATCGAACAGGCCGTGCAGGCCGATTTCTCTCCGCTCAGTGACGTGCGCGGCTCACGCGAGTATCGCCTGCTGGCCGCCAGCCATCTGATTCCCCGCGTGGCCCAGCGCATCCTGAATGAGCGTCAGACCACGACTTCCCTCACGCCACTGGAGAGCCTCGATGCGTACCTTGCACAGTCTTGAGTCCGACGCCAGCGCCGCGCCGGCCGCCCCCGTTCTCCAGTCACGTCAGCACGAAAGCGCCCAGCGCCATGTCAGCGGCTCGGCGCGTTATGTGGATGACCTGCCACTGCCCACCGGCACGCTGCATCTGGCCATCGGCATGAGCGAGGTCGCGCACGCCACTCTGGATGCGCTGGATCTCGAAGCGGTGCGCCGTGCCCCCGGCGTGGTCTGCGTGCTCAGCGCCGCCGACATCCCCGGTCACAGCGATGTGGGGCCGGTCTTCCCCGGCGACCCGCTGCTGGTCAGTGACATCATCAGCCATCATGGTCAGGCACTGTTCGTGGTCGCCGCCGACAGCGAGCGCGCGGCACGTCAGGCGGCGCGACTGGCCAAGGTCGCCACCACGCCCCTGCCGGTGTGCCTCGACCCGCGCGAGGCGGCCAACCGCGGTGATCTGGTGCGCCCGACCCACACCCAGGCACGGCTTGCCAATGGTCGCGCCGGCGATCTCGACAGCATCAGCAACAAACTCGCCAAATCCGCCTGGCAATTGAGCGGTGAGCTGGAAAGCGGCGGCCAGGAACACTTCTATCTGGAGAGTCAAGCCGCACTGGCCTTGCCCGGCGAAGATGACGAGATGCTGGTGCACAGCTCCTCCCAGCACCCCAGCGAAGTCCAGAAGCTGATCGCCGAAGTGCTCGGCGTGCCCTTCCACGCCATCACGGTGGAGACCCGCCGCATGGGGGGCGGCTTCGGCGGCAAGGAAACCCAGGCCGCACCGGTGGCCTGTCTGGCCGCGATGATCGCTCGGCGCACGGGCCGCGCGGCACGCCTGCGGCTGGCACGCGCAGATGACATGCGCCTGACCGGCAAGCGCCACCCTTTCCACCACCGCTATGAATTCGGTGTCGATGACAGCGGGCGCATCGAGTCCGCCATCATCGAGCTGACCGGCGACTGCGGCCACTCGCCGGATCTTTCGGATGCCATCGTCGATCGCGCCATGTTCCATGCCGACAATGCCTACTACCTCGGCAATGCCCACGTGCGCGGCATTCGCGCACGCACCAATGTGGCGTCCAATACCGCCTTCCGCGGTTTTGGCGGCCCTCAGGGCATGTTGGCGGTCGAGTCCGCGATGGAGGATATCGCCCGGCGTCTGGGGCGTGACCCGCTGGAGATCCGCAAGCGCAATCTCTACTGCGAGGGCCGTGAGACCACGCACTATGGCCAACACGTCAATCAGCACCCGCTGTTGGCGACCCTGATCGATCAGCTCGAGGACAGTGGCCGCTACTGGGCGCGCCGCGCCGAGATACGCGCCTTCAATGCCGCCAATCCGGTGGTCAGGAAGGGGCTGGCGCTGACACCGGTCAAGTTCGGCATCTCCTTCACCGCCAAGCACCTCAATCAGGCAGGCGCCCTGGTGCATGTCTACACCGATGGCAGCGTGCAGGTGAATCACGGCGGCACCGAGATGGGCCAGGGCCTGCACACCAAGATCACCCAGGTCGCGGCGCGTGAACTGGGGCTGAGCGTGGACAAGGTACGCATCACCGCCACCCGCACCGACAAAGTGCCCAACACCTCGCCGACGGCGGCAAGCTCCGGCGCGGACCTCAACGGCATGGCGACGCGTGATGCCTGCCTGCGCCTCAAGATGCGCCTGCTCGACTTCGCCGCCGAGCATCTCGCCCAGCCACGCGTCAGCCTGAGCCTCACGGATGGCGAGCTGCATGGCCCGAGCGGTGTACTGATGACCTGGGGCGAGCTGATCCAGGCGGCATACCTGGAACGCATCTCACTGTCCGATAAGGGCTTCTATGCCACCCCGGATATCCATTACGATCGCGCCAGCGGCACCGGTCACCCCTTCTACTACTACGCCTTCGGCGCGGCGCTGTGCGAAGTGGTCGTCGATACGCTGAGTGGTGAATACCGCCTGGAAAGCGCCGAGATCCTGCACGATGTCGGTGATTCGCTCAATCCGGCCATCGACATCGGCCAGATCGAGGGCGGCTTCGTGCAGGGAATGGGCTGGCTGACGACGGAGGAGCTCAAGTGGAACGAGGATGGCCGGCTGCTCACCGATGGCCCGGCGACCTACAAGATTCCGGCGATCAGTGACGTGCCGGCTGGCGCGCTCAAGGTGCGCCTGCTGGAGGGACATCCCAACTCGGCCGCCAGCATCTATCGCTCCAAGGCGGTCGGCGAGCCGCCCTTCATGCTCGCCATCAGCGTGTGGGCGGCGTTGCGCGATGCGCTGGCCTCGCTGACCGACTATCGCCGCGCGGTGCGCCTGGATACCCCGGCCACGCCGGAGCGCGTGATGCTGGCGGCGCGCGAACAGCGTGACTGGCAGGAGCAGCACGACACTGCTGGCGCAGAGCCAACGCAGGTGCCGTCATGAATGTCGACAAGAGTGCCGTCATGAATGCAAAGAGTGCCGCGACCGGCCGCTGGTATCAGGCGCTCGCCGAGGCCCAGGCAGCATTGACGGCGCATGCACTGGCCACCGTGGTGACGGTGGCGGGCTCTGCCCCGCGTGGTGCCGGCAGCAAGATGCTGATCACCCCCGATACGCTGCACGACAGCCTCGGCGGCGGTCGGCTGGAGCAGCTGGTGGTGGAGCGCGCTCGCGGGATGCTGGCCCGGGGACAATCTGGCTGCCTGCTCGAGGAGATCGCGCTCGGCCAGCATGCCCAGCAATGCTGTGGCGGCCATGTGCAGGTGCTGATCGAGCTGTACCCGGCACTTGCGCCACGGCTGGCCCTGTTCGGCGCCGGCCATGTCGGGCAGGCGATCGTCACGCTGCTGGCACCGCTGGGCTGGCAGATCGACTGGCGGGACTCACGCCCCGAGCAGCTCACGGCCGCCACGACTCCCGCGGGTTGCGAGGGTCGTGTAGAACGTCAGGCGTTCAATATCCTGACTGACCTGCCGACCGCGAAAGCCGCGCCCGCCAGTGAATCACTGCCCGTGATGGCGGGCAGCCATGTGCTGGTATTGACCCATGACCATGTCGAGGACCAGGCGCTGATCGCCGCGCTCGCACCACGTGATGACCTGGCCTCGCTGGGGCTGATCGGTTCCAGCAGCAAGTGGGCGCGCTTTCGCCAGCGCCTGCGCAGCGATCTCGAGGAGCATCAGATCGCCCGCGTTCGCTGTCCGATTGGCGTGCCCGGCATTCCCGGCAAACGCCCTGAGGAAATCGCGATTGGCGTCGTCGCGGAACTGCTGCAGATCGAGGCGCGGCGCAGTGACGAAGCGGCCGTGAACTCGCCCGACAAGGCCACCGGACATGGCGCGTCTCTCCAAGGCACGTCAGCCCAGGGCACGTCACTGGACAGCCATGGGCTGACGCGTCAGGGTGCCCGCCAGCTGCGCGCCCATTTTGCTCCTGACGCGATGCACCAGACAGAAACGACACAGAAGGCCGAATGATGACTGACCAAGACACGTCGCACACTGCGGCCTGCCACCTGGATGAGCAGCGCCTGACGGCTGCCCTGCGCGCGGCCGCCAAGGACGCTTCCTGCGTCAGCCTACTGCGCGGAGCGCTGCTGCATTTCGTCGCCGACCCTGCAGACGCCATGCTGAGTGAGGCGGTCTCGAGCGATGGCAACGATAAGCAAGATAGCAATCAAGGAAACAGCAACAGCCGAGCCTCTGACATGGCGGCGACCCTGGCACGCGCCGTCGAACACTACACCGATGCGCTGCTGGTGATGCATGCAGGCCATGTGGTCGCCGTGGGGGATCATCGCTCGCTTGTCCGACATGAGGCCGTGGGCGAGCTGATGCGCCTGTCTCCGCCGCGTAACGTCGAAGGCCTGATGATGCCGGGCTTCATCGATACCCATGTGCACTTCCCGCAGCTGGATATCATCGCAAGCTACGGCCACTGCCTGATCGACTGGCTGAATACCTACACCTTCCCCGCCGAGCAGCGTTTCGCCGATGCCTTCCTCGATGCGCTGCTGTGTCATGGCTCGACCAGCGCCCAGGTGTTCGCCACCTCACATGCCACCAGTGCCGATGCCCTGTTCCGGGCTGCCCGGGCGCGCGATATGCGCGTACACGCCGGGCGCGTGATGATGGACCGCAATGCCCCGCCCGCTCTGCTGGACTCCGGGGTCACCGCGCTCAAGGACGATGAGCGCCTGATCGCCGACTGGCACGGGCGTGACCGCCTCGGCTATGTGCTGACGCCGCGCTTCGCGCCGACCTCCACGCCCGAGCAGCTGAAGGCTGCCGGCCAACTGCTCAAGAGCCAGCCGGACCTGCACCTGCAGACCCACCTGGCCGAGAATCTCGATGAGGTGAAGTGGGTCGCCGAGCTGTTCCCCGACGCTCGGGATTATCTGGCGGTCTATGAGGATGTCGGCCTGAGCCATGAGCGCACCACCTTCGCCCACGGTATCCACCTGGACGATGGCATGCGTCAGCGCATCGCGGATCAGGGCGCCAGCATCGCCTTCTGCCCGACCTCCAACCTGTTTCTCGGCAGCGGACTCTTCGATCGCGCCAGTGCCCGCGCCGTGGGCATGAACATCAGCATCGCCACCGATGTCGGCGGTGGCTCCAGCCTGTGTCAGCTGGAGAGCCTCAAGGCCGCCTATCAGATCGGCCAGCTTCACGGCGCTGTCGCCCATGATGTGGCGGGGCTTGAGTCACGCGCCAATCAACCGCTGACACCCTGGCAGGGCTTCTATCAACTGACGCTGGGCAATGCGCGCGCCATGCGTCTGGAAGACAAGGTCGGCAACCTGCGTCCGGGCATGGAAGCCGATGTCATCGTGCTCGACCCCGCCGCCACGCCCTTGCTGGCACGGCGCACTCGCTGGGGTCAGTCCACGCAGGTATCGCTGCAGGAGGTGCTGTTCGCATTGATGATGCTGGGCGACGACCGCGTGATTCGCGAAGTCCATGTGGCGGGCCAGTGCCGCAAGCTGCACGGCCTGATGCTGAGTGCTTCTTCTGGTACGCCATCCAGAGAGCACGCCGCAGCATTAATGCCATGAAAGCATCACAGCGATGACAAGTAATTGACATATGGCACCAATTCCCGGGATTGGTGCCATTTTTTCATCTTAAAGATGCGCGCAACGCGGATACTCAACGCTGAATCCACTCGCTATGATGGCGACATCTTCTTCCAAAAGGTCTATGGACGCTCTGCGACTGGCCTGCCACTACGAGGACCGTCATCATGACTCCCACCGCCATCATGCAACGCCGCTATTCCACCAAGGCCTTCGATCCGGCACGCAAGATCAGCGCCGCCGACTGGCAGGAACTGGAAAACGTGATGCGCCTGAGCGCTTCCAGCGTCAATTCCCAGCCGTGGCACTTCCTGGTGCTGGAATCTGATGATGCCAAGCAGCGCTTCGCTCGCGCCGGTACCGATGACAAGTACGCCTTCAATTCGCCGAAGATCACCAATGCATCTCACGTCGTGCTGTTCTGCACTCGCTCCACCCTGGACGACGACTACCTGAACCACCTGCTGGACACCGAAGCGTCTGATGGCCGCTTCAAGAAGGATGACGAGTTCAGCGCGATGATGGACGGCGCGCGTCGTCTGTTCATCGACCTGCACCGTCATGACCTCAAGGACCTGCAGCACTGGATGGACAAGCAGGTTTACCTCAACTACGGCAGCCTGCTGTATGCGGCCTCCAGCCTCAACATCGATGCGGTGCCGCTGGAAGGCATCGACCCGGTGGCGCTGGATGCGGAATTCGGTCTGCGCGAGAAAGGCTTCAACGCCCTGGTCGCCGTGAGCCTGGGTTACCGCGCCGCTGACGATTTCAATGCCGAGCTGCCCAAGTCCCGTCTTCCGGCAGACGAGATCTTCACTCGCCTGTAAGGCTCGCTCTCAAGGCCGGGCTCTCAAGGCCGAGCTCTCAGCAGCTGGCGCTCAAGAGCGGATTCTGAAGATCTGTTCACAGCAGCTGTCCGCAAGTCATCGACGTGTCCGCCTTGCGGGCCAACGGCGGGCACGGGGGGCAAGTCGCCGCCCGTGCCCGCCGCATTGCATCCCGATGGCGGACATGCCACCTTTTCGAGGCAGGCCAGCGCAGTGCATTCCCGGCGGCGATGTCCGGCTTGCGTGCCTGATTCGTTTCGCCCATCCGTTACGTCCACTTCTTACGCCCACGACAGGATTCATGCCATGTCCATCAAGCTTATCGCGACACTGACCTTCCCCGCCGACCAGCAGGACAAGGCACGCGATGCTCTCGCCGAACTGGTCGAGAAGAGCCAGTCCGACAAGGGCTGCCTGCAGTACGAATTCTTCGCGATCGACAAGAACGTCGCGGAAGGTGAGCCGGTACCGGAAGGCGACTTCGTGGTACTGGAAGAATGGTGGGATGAAGACGCCATCGAAGCCCACGTGGCCACCGAACACTTCCAGGGCTTCCTTAGCACCTTCGGCGAAGGCGAGATCAGCCTCAATATCCAGCGCCTGCTGACGCCCTGAGCCGCTGAGCCGCTGAGCCGCTGGGCGTACCTTCGCTCAGACAAGGCGCCGCGAGAGCAAAGACCGATCCCCGCCGGGCATGACGCCCGGCGGGGATCTTGCGTTTGTGGTACACGGGCTTGGCCTGCTGATCCGCTGGCCTGGCCGCGGGACACGCAACAAGTAATGGAAAAATCGATACGAGCACTGAACTTGGTTCACATCTTGCTTATAATTGGCTGCCCGCGCTGAACACTCCAGTGCCCGACACCATTTTCGCCATTGCACCGCGAGCAGAACAAGGAGCGTCACATGAGCCAATCCTCTTCCGATTCCAAGGGGATCGACGAACCACTGCTCGGCCTCGAAAGCTGCCCGTCGGTCCCCATCTCGGCCCTCGCCGGCGCCCAGCATCTGCTGGCCAGTCTGGCCGGTATCATTGCACCAACATTGATCATCACCAGCGCGCTGGGCCTCGATGCCTACACCGCCAGCCTGCTGTCGATGGCACTGGTGGTCTCCGGGGTCGCCACCTGGATCCAGTCCCAGCGCATCGGCCCGTTCGGCTCAGGGCTGTTGAGCATCCAGGGCACCAGTTTCAGCTTCGTGTCCGCGCTGATCACCGCCGGATTGATCGCTCGTTCGCAGAATGCCAGTGACGAACAGGTACTGGCGGTGCTGTTCGGCACCTGCCTGGCCGGCAGCCTGATCGAGATGGCGCTGGGCACGGTGCTGCCGTGGCTCAAGCGGGTCATCACGCCCGTGGTCACCGGCGTGGTGGTGATGCTGATCGGCCTGAGCCTGATCCAGGTGGGCATGACGGACATCGGCGGCGGCTTCGGCGCCGAGGACTTCGGTGCGCCCGCCAATCTGGCGCTGGCCGGTTGTGTGCTGATCACGGTGCTGGCCTGTCAGGTCTCGCGTCATCCGTGGCTGAGAATCGCCTCCATCTTCATCGGCATGGCCGTCGGCTGCATCATCGCCGCCATCGGTGGCCTCTATGATGCACCGCAGCTGGCCGATGCCGCCCTGCTGGCCCTGCCGCATCCGGCAACCCTGAATACCGGCTTCGATTTCTCGCTGGCCGCCTTCCTGCCGGTGGCCTTCATCTTCATGATCACCGCCATCGAGACAGTCGGTGACCTCACCGGCAGCGCACGCGCCTCGGGTCTCGCCGTGGATGATGAGCTGCACCAGAAGCGTCTGCGTGGCGGCGTGCTGGGCGATGGCCTGAATTCCGCGCTCGGCGCGCTGGCCGGCACCTTCCCCAACACCACCTTCAGCCAGAACACCGGCGTGATCCAGCTGACCGGCATCGCCAGCCGCCATGTGGGCCGCTACGTGGCCGGCTTCCTGCTGCTGCTGGGCCTGTCGCCCTTCATCGCCACCCTGCTGACCCAGATGCCGCGCCCGGTGCTCGGCGCCACCACCACGCTGATGTTCGCGCTGATCGCGGTGTCCGGCATCCGCATCCTGATGGCGCAGCCCATCGGGCGTCGCGAGATGATGATCATCGCGCTGGCCCTGGGGCTGGGACTTGGCGTCGGCATGGTGCCGGATGTGCTGAACGCCATTCCGGGCGCCTTCGCCGATGCGCTGCGCTCGCCGATCACCATGGGCGGCCTGACCGCCATCATCGCCGAGCTGCTGCTGCCGAAGATGGAAGACGCCGAGGTGTTCAATCCCAAGGCGAGTGAGCGTGAATCCACCGACAGCATCAGCGCGGACCAGGAACACGCCTGACCCGCAGGCGCAGCAATGAGACATGAAAGAACCGGCGCATCATTGGCCGGTTTTTTCATGTCGGTCGCCCTCTTGATGCCAATCGCGCTTCTTCAGGTCAGCCGCGCTTCTTCATGCCAATCGCGAGAGCTCGCAAACGTCGCAAGGTTCGCACTTCGGGTGTCGGTCATCCAATCTCCACAGCAATGAGGCAGACTGCATGGGGTTGTTCATGCCGTCTCCACCCTTCAAGCAGTTTTACCATCAACACTCTTGCAATCAGCACTCTTGCAATCAGTACTCTTACAATCAGCACTTATAGATTGGAACGCGCCATTGCGCCTCGGAGCCAGACACAAGGAACGTATCGCTCATGCTGAATACTCGACTCACCTCATCAAACGCGCCGCGCTTGCGCACATCCCCCCGCTCGCGCATGGCGCTGAAGGCCCTGCTGGGGGCTGCATTGCTCAGTACGCTGAGTGCCTGTGCCAGCCAGGCGGGCCATGAATGGCAGGCCGACACCACCTATCACCTGACGGTGCTGCACACAAACGATCACCACGGTCGCTTCTGGCAGAGCAGTGATGGCGAGTACGGCATGTCGGCGCGCAAGACGCTGGTCGACCGCATCCGCGCCGAGGTGGAATCCGCAGGCGGCAGCGTACTGTTGCTGTCGGGTGGCGACATCAACACCGGCGTGCCGGAATCCGATCTCCAGCAGGCCGAACCCGACTTCAAGGGCATGAATCGCATCGGCTACGACGCCATGGCGGTGGGCAACCATGAATTCGACAACCCGCTGGAAGTGCTGCTCAAGCAGCCCGACTGGGCCGACTTCCCGATGCTGGCCGCCAACATCTATGACAAGACCAGCGGCGAGCGCCTGTTCGCGCCCTGGAAGATCTTCGATGAGCATGGCATCCAGATCGCGGTGATCGGCCTGACCACCGAAGACACCGTGCGCATCGGCAACCCCGAATACTTCGGCAATCTCGACTTCCGCGACCCCAAGGAAGAGGCGCGCAAGGCCATCGAGGAGCTCAACGAGCATGAGCAGCCGGACCTGATCTTCGCCGTCACCCACATGGGCCACTATCAGAATGCCGAGCATGGCATCAATGCGCCGGGCGATGTCTCTCTGGCGCGTTATCTGCCCTACGGCGAACTGGACATGATCGTCGGTGGCCACTCCCAGGAGCCGGTCTGCATGGAGGGCGCCAACCGGATGGCGGACTTTGCGCCCGGCGATGATTGCCAGCCGGACCGCCAGAACGGCACCTACATCGTCCAGGCGCATGAATGGGGCAAGTACGTGGGACGCGCCGATTACGAGTTCCGCAATGGCGAGCTGACCATGGTCAACTATCAGCTGATTCCGGTGAATCTCAAGAAGACCGTCGAGGAGAATGGCGAGCGCAGGAAGGTGCTGGTCGCGGAGGAAATTGCCGAGGACAGCGAACTGCGCGAATTCCTGCGCCCCTATCAGGAAAAGGGCCAGGCGCAGCTCAACGTCATGGTCGCGCAGAGCAACGGCAAGCTGGAAGGCGATCGCAACGTGGTGCGCTTTGCCCAGACCAATCTGGGACGCCTGATCGCCACCGCCGCCATGCAGGCCGGCAAGGCCGACTTCGGCGTGATGAACGCAGGTGGCGTGCGCGCCTCGCTTCCCGCGGGCGAGATCACCTACAAGGATGTGCTGACCGTGCTGCCCTTCGGCAATACCGTTGGGGTCGTCAGCATGTCAGGTAGCGAGGTGCTCGAGTATCTCGAGGCGGTGGCCACCCAACCGGTGGACTCCGGCGCCTATGCCCAGTTCGCCGGCATCAGCCTGCGCGTCAATCGCGAGGAAGGCAGCGTCTCCGACGTGATGATTCAGGGCCAGCCATTGGCCATGGACGCCCAGTATCGCTTCACCATCCCAAGCTTCAATGCCGCCGGCGGGGATGGCTACCCGAAGGTCACTGACCTGCCGGGTTATCTGGATACCGGCTTCGTCGATGCCGATGTGCTCAAGGCCTACCTTGCCGAGCAGAGCCCGATCGACGTCGCGCCGTACGCGCCCCAGGGCGAGATCGTCTATCAGTGACGCTTGAGGCTTCTGCTCTAAACATGCACATGACAACGGGACGCCTTGGCGTCCCGTTGTCGTTTCCAGAGCCGGAATATCCTCGCCAGGGCTGCAGTCGGACTATACAAGTGCGGACCGCACAGGTTTGATACGACATGCGCACCACTACAACAAAGACCGTCGAGACCCTGGCCCATGAATCTCAACCGCACCGACAGTGAGCTGCTCAACCTGCTGATCAAGGATGGTCGCATGTCCTACGCCGATATCGCCCGCAAGCTCGGCATTTCGCGTGCCCATGCACGCAGCCGCGTCCAGGCGCTGGTCGAGAGCGGCGTGATCGAACAGTTCACCGCCGTCATCAACCCCGACAAGCTCGGCAAGGGCATCTCCACCTTCGTGGATCTGACCGTCGCCCCCAGTGCCATCGAACGCATCGCCGAGGAGCTTTCCGCCTGCGTCGAGGTGGTCAGCCTCTATATCATGAGCGACCTGAAAAGCCTGCACATCCACACCCTCACCGACAGCTACGAGGCCTTCGATGCCTTCGTGCGCGCGCATATCTTCAATCGCGACGAGATTCTCTCCGTCGACTGCAAGTCGCTGATGACTCGCGTGAAGCACCGGCGTGGCGGTGCGCGGCTATGACGTCTCTGCCACAGTCTCTGTCTCTGTCTCTGTCTCTGTCTCTGTCTCTGTCTCTGTCTCTGTCTCTGTCTCTGTCTCTGACGCCGCAGCCCCAGCCCCGGACGGCGCCGGAGCCGGAGCCGGAGCCGGAGCCGTCATTTCACTCGTCACCTCACATATCACTGCAAGCGTCACTGCAAGCGTCACTACAACCTTGCCAGCCCGCGCAGCAGCCGTAGCGCGATCCACAGAAAGCCCAGCGGGAACAGTACCGTCTGGGTGATGAACAGCATGGTCAGGTCGATCACCTTGTCGGTCATCGCATCAAAGCCCTGGGTAACACTGGTGATCGGCCCACCGACCCAGCCTTCCATGCTGCCCTTGAACTGCTGCCACCAGCTGCGCTCCTCGTGCGCGCCACCTACCTGCTTGTCGGCGACTTCCGCCAGCTGCTGCTGCGTCACGCTCAGCTGCGCCATCTGGGTATCGCGACTGTCATCGAGAAAGGCCTGACCCGCGGCGCCGCTGGCCAGCGCGACACTCAGCACCGCGAAGCGCAGTGCGATGCCCCACAGGGCCACGCGCAGAATGGCCACCTGCCACCAGCGCTGGCGGGGATGCATCCCCTCGCCCGATTGGCGACTACCGGTGAGCAGCCCGAGAGCCGCCAGCAGGCAGGCACCACTGGCGAATGCCTTGATGATCAGCGAGCCGGAAATGCCCAGCAGCAGTTTCTGCAGCGCCAGCGAGCCGGTCGCCGCGAACATCACCCACGAGAAGCGCTCGATCATGTCATTGGCGGGGTCCAGCGCTTCCCCGGGCGAGACCTGAAAGACCTGCAGGTCGATGGTCGAAGACTGCAGTACCGAGATGGTCGCGTTCAGGCCCTTGGCGATGGCGAAGGCACTGAAGGCCTGACCCAGAGTGGCGTCGAGGAAATCCAGCGCCCACTGCTGCGGCATTTCCCACCAGGCAAGCACCGCCATCACCACCAAGATGGCGACCAGCAGGATGCGCGGTACCTGTGCCCCTTCCGGCGTCCCGGGCTTGACGGGCAGGCGCGGCCCGGCAGTCTTCGTCACGGAGGTGGGTACGGCGGCAGGCGAAGACTCCGAGCGGGCGGTAGGCTCTTCAGGCTCATGAGGTGACATCTAACGCTCCATCAGGACAAAGCCGCATGATGCCACCGACCCGTCAGACTGTCGTCTGTGGCGCCTCGCATGAAGACTCGATGTGGGCGAACCGACTCTTATTGACCTGCTCTGATTGACCGACTCTGATTGACCGACTCTGGGCGCCCCTATCCAGGTGCACCATGATCGATCGCACGCACCATCAGGTCGCGAGCATGACAATTGATCATCCCCACCCCACATTCGTGAGCCAGATGTCACCCTCCCCGTCGCTATCGGTGAACAAATGCCGCGACAGACGTCATCTTCTGACATTTGTCAGGCCCTGAACTCTGCCAATCAGCGCTGCCACGGCCTCACTTGGGCAACGCCAGGGGCGCATTCACGCTCCATCAGCGGAAGACAGCGTCTAAAATCACCATGCAATCGATTGAAAATAAAGAATAAATCTCCCTGCGCGACAAATGGCACATGCCTTGCAATGTCTTCCACGTAGCCCACTGACAAATGGCAGCCTCCTGGCTGACAAATGACAGGCAACGCTACTCAAGAACATGCAGAAACACCTACACAACAAGATCGCCGGCCTCGATGTCGGCATGCCGTACAGGCGCCCCTTGAGACAGAAGACTCTTTCACACAGAGCATTCAAAGCAGTCTGTCGCAAGGGCATTACTGGTCATCCGTCCGCAGGAGATCCTCCCATGACATTCGATCGTCGCAAGTTCCTGGGTGCCGCACTGGCAACCTCAACCGCTGGACTCGTGATGGGTGCGCCCGCCATCGTGCGCGCGGAATCCAACAAGACCTATCAATGGAAGATGACCAATGCCTATGGCCCGGGCTCGCCCTTCTATGTCGAGGGTCCGGGCAGTCCGACCGACTTCTGCCGCAAGGTGGAGGCCATGTCGGGTGGGCGCATGAAGATCCAGCACTTCGCGGCTGGTGAGCTGATTCCGGCCCTGGAGGGCTTCAATGCCGTCGCCAGTGGCGTGGTGGAGATGAACGCCGGCAATACCTATTTCTGGGCCGGCAAGATTCCCGCCGCCCAGTACTTCACTACCGTGCCCTTCGGCATGAACACCCAGGGCATGAATGCCTGGCTGTATCACGGTGGCGGCCTGGAGCTGTGGCATGAGCTCTACGCCCCCAAGGGGCTGATCGCCTTCCCGATGGGCAATACCGGCGTGCAGATGACCGGCTGGTTCCGCAAGCCGATCAATACGGTCGAGGACTTGAAGGGCCTGAAGATGCGCATCCCGGGGCTGGCCGGCAAGGTCTACGCCGAACTGGGCGTGGCCGTGCGTCTGTTGCCCGGCGGAGAGATCTTCCCGGCGCTGGAACGTGGCGTCATCGATGCCGCCGAGTTCGTCGGCCCCTATCAGGATCGCCGTCTGGGGCTGCAGAAGGCCGCCAAGTACTACTACACCACCGGCTGGCACGAGCCGACCAACGTCACCGAGCTGATGATCAACAAGGCAGCCTGGGAGGGCCTGCCGGAAGACCTGCAGGCCATCGTCAAGGCCGCCGCCCAGGCGTGCAACGTCGAGAGCCAGGCCTGGTGCGAGTCGGTGAATGCCGAGGCGCTCAATGATCTGGTCGATAACGAAGGCGTCACCGCCCAGCCGCTGCCGGACGCGGTGGTAGCGCGTCTCAAGGAAGTCACCGAGAAGACGCTGACCGACATGGCGGCGGCCGATCCGGATACCGCGCGCGTCCACGAGTCCTTCATGGCCTTCCGCGACCAGCACAAGGAATGGGCCGCCGTCAGCGAGAAGACCTTCCTGGCGCTCTGACGCCTGGTGTCTCGGGTCTCGCTTCTCGCGTTCAGACCCGTCGCCCGATGAACTCGCCCTTCGCTGCGCTGCGGGGGCGAACGCAAGGTACAAGCCCCGAGCGCAAACACCTTTTTCCGTTTTCCTGCTTCCCTGTCCAACGCCACGACCTGTCCCGTCGTGGCGTTCATGAGGCCATGCCATGCTGTACGTCATCCATTTTCTCGAGGGCATCATCGAGCGACTGGGCGTCATCGCCCGTTACTCGCTGTTGGCGCTCGTGTTGCTGGTCGCCAGTAACGTGCTGCTGCGTTACTTCTTCAGCATCAGCCCCGTGCCACTCCAGGAATTCGAGTGGCACCTGATTTCTCCCATCGCGCTGCTGGGCATCTCCTACGCCCTCAAGCATCGCGCCGACGTTCGCGTCGATGTCTTCTACGACCGTTTCTCCCTCAAGGGCCGCGCGCTGGTGGACCTGATCGGTGCGCTGATGACCATCGCCATCGGCGCCGCCATCGCCTGGCTGGGCCTGAGCTACACCGAGCAGTCCTGGCAGCTGATGGAAGGCTCGCCCGACCCCGGCGGCCTGCCCTATCGCTATCTGCTCAAGGCCTTCATTCCCCTCGGGTTCGCCGCGCTTGCGCTGCAAGGCGTGGCAGATTGCCTGCGCGCGCTGCTGGTGCTGTCGGGCAAGCCCGTCGACGGTGACCTGGAACGCGAGGTGACGCCATGAGCCCGAACGAGTGGATCGCGCTGGCCATGATCGGCGGCTTCCTGGTCCTGATGCTGATCGGCATTCCGGTCGCGATTTCCCTGGCCGTGGCCGGTTTCGTGGCGGGGCTGGCAGGCTTTGGCCCGTTGCTGTTCAGTCTGATGCCAGCCCGTCTGTATGGCGTGGTCACCAACTACACCCTGCTGGCGATCCCCTTGTTCGTCTTCATGGGGGTCATGCTCGAGAAATCGCGGGTCGCCGAGGACATGCTCGAGACCATCGGGCGCGCCATGGGCGGCGTCAATGGCGGCATGGGCATCGCGATCATCCTGGTCGGCGTGCTGATGGGGGCCTCTACCGGCATCGTCGGCGCGACGGTGGTCACCGTCGGCATGCTGACGCTGCCGACCCTGTTGCGTCGCGGCTACCACCCGGGCGTGGCCTCGGCCACCATCTGCGCCTCCGGCACCCTGGGGCAGATCATTCCGCCGAGTCTAGTGCTGATCCTGCTCTCGGAAATTCTCGGCGAATCCGTCGGCACCCTGTTTGCCGCCGCCTTCGTGCCGGGACTGGCCATCGCCGTCATCTATATCGTCTATCTGCTGGTGCTGGGCTGGTGGAAACCGGACCTCGTCCCGGCCATCCCGGAAGAGGAGCGCGCCGCTGCCGGTGGCCTCAAGGAATTGCTGCGTGATCTGGCGCGTAGCGTGATCCCGCCGCTGATGCTGGTGTTCGCGGTGCTCGGTTCGATCCTGGGCGGCGTGGCCGCTCCCACCGAAGCGGCCTCGATGGGCGCGTTGGGCAGCATGCTGATCGCGCTGCTGGCCCGGCGTCTCGACTTCACCATGCTCAAGGCCTGTCTGCATTCGACCCTGACCATCACCGCCATGGTCTATTTCATCCTGCTGTGCGCGCAGCCCTTCTCGCTGGCCTTCCGCGGCCTTGGCGGCGAGAACATGGTGCACGACCTGTTCAACCTGCTGCCGGGCGGCGAGCTGGGCGCACTGATCTTCCTGATGGTGATACTGTTCGTACTCGGCTTTTTCCTCGAGTGGATCGAGATCAGCTATATCGCACTGCCGATGTTCCTGCCGGTCTTCATCGGCTATGGCACCGACATGGTGTGGCTGGGCGTGCTGGTGGCGATGAATCTGCAGATGTCCTTCCTGACGCCGCCCTTTGGCTGGGCGTTGTTCTTCCTCAAGGGCGTCGCTCCCCCCGAAGTCACCACCCGCCATCTGTATCTCGGTGTGCTGCCCTTCGTGGGCCTGCAGGCTGCGGCAGTCGTGCTGCTGTTCTGCTTCCCGGGGCTCGCTACCTGGCTGCCGGAGGCGATCGGTTGGTAAGCCGGCCAGCCATGTACCGGCGCGACTCGGGACACTTGAGTGGTGATTCAGCGCAAAGGCCATTGGAAAGGTAATTCAGCAACGCGTAATGTCTTGTGGCCTGCCCACCGGCTCGCCTCCCCTGGAGACAGCACACCCGCCAGCACTCCAGGGACATGCATCGACTGCCGATGGCGTTCATCGGCAACCTTCATCAGCAATGAACCACCCCGCGCCATACGGGGACGACAAGGAAACACCATGGAACTGTTCTCAGCCTATCCACTGCACTGGATTCTCGGCCTGATCGCCGCACTGATCGTCACCGGCATGATTGCCGGCGTGATGGCCGGCCTGCTGGGGGTCGGCGGCGGCATCGTCATCGTGCCCGTGCTCTTTCACCTCTTCAGCCTGCTGGGCGTCGATGAAGCGGTGCGCATGCACCAGGCCGTCGGCACTTCACTGGCGACCATCATTCCCACCTCGATCATGTCGGCCAGGGCGCATTACGCCAAGGGCAATCTTGACCCGGCGATTCTCAAGCGCCTGCTGCCGGGCGTGATCATCGGCGTCATCATCGGCGGCCTGCTCTCCAACCTGTTCAGCGGTGCGGTACTGATGGGGCTGTTTGCCACCGTGGCCTTCCTGGTCGCGCTCAACATGTTCCGCCGTCAGTCCACCGTGCTGGGCAGTGGCCTGCCGGGCCCGCTGGGCAGTGGCGCACTGGGCACCTTCATCGGTGGCGTCTCGACGCTGATGGGCATCGGCGGCGGCACCCTGAGCGTGCCGACCCTGAGCACCCTGGGCACCCCGATGCACCTGGCCGTCGGCACGGGCGCGGCGCTGGGTCTGGTCATCAGCCTGCCGGGCACCGCCAGCTTCCTGCTCAATGGCATCGGCGAACCGAACCTGCTGCCGGGCTCCATCGGCTACGTCAATCTGCTCGGCTTCGCCGCCATCGTGCCGGCGACCATGCTGTGTGCTCCGATCGGTGCGAAGCTGGCCCACGCGATGGACGCCGCCAAGCTCAAGAAGGTCTTCGCCATCTTCCTGATGTTCACGGCACTGCGCATGTTCTACGACCTGTTCACCGGTAGCTGAGCCACACTGGACGCTCAATAACAACAACGGAATCCTCAGGAGCAAGACGCCATGATTCATACCCGACGTGGTTTTGGCGGCGCCTGCGCCGCGCCCCATCATCTGGCGGCGCAAGCGGGCCGCGATATCCTGCGCGATGGTGGCAACGCCATCGAGGCAATGGTCGCGATGGCAGCGACCATCGCGGTGGTCTACCCCCACATGAACGGCATCGGCGGTGACGGCTTCTGGCTGATCAAGCGGCCGGGGCTGGCGCCGCTGGCGATCGATGCCTGTGGCCCGGCGGCAGGGCTTGCCAGCCGCGAGTTCTATGCCGAGCACGGCCATGGCTATGCGGCTGACAGTGAGGGGGCTGCTCCTCTGGCCAACGGCAGCAGCATCCCGACCCGCGGACCGCTGTCGGCCTTGACGGTGGCCGGCACCATCGGCGGCTGGCAGGAGGCGCTGGCCTTCTCTGCCGAGACCTCGGCGGATGAGCGCTCGCCCCTGGGGCTTTCGACACTTTTGGGCCATGCCATCCGGCATGCCAATGAGGGCGTGGCCGTCAGCGCCAGCCAGAAGGCACTCAGCGAAAAACACCTGGCCGTGCTCTCGCAGCAGCCCGGCTTCGCTGAGCGCTATCTGGGTCAGAGTGAGTCAGGTGAGCCGATCGCGCTGGAAGAAGGCGCGCGACTGCGTCAGCCGGCGCTGGCCGCAACGCTCTCGCGTCTGGCAGATGCCGGACTCGATGACTTCTATCGTGGTGAACTTGCCACGCGCATGGCACAGGAGCTGGAAGCCGCCGGCAGCCCGCTGCGCCTGGCAGACCTCAACGGCTATCGCGCCCAGCGCGTCACGCCGCTCAAGGTCCGCCTGCGTGACAGTGAGGTATACAACCTGCCCGCCCCGACCCAGGGCCTCGCGACGCTGATGATTCTGGGGCTCTACGATGCATT
Organism: Cobetia amphilecti; assembly: GCF_020217465.1. Taxonomy (GTDB): domain Bacteria; phylum Pseudomonadota; class Gammaproteobacteria; order Pseudomonadales; family Halomonadaceae; genus Cobetia; species Cobetia amphilecti. The sequence continues at coordinate 1,951,267 of NZ_CP084115.1, read as the reverse complement.
GAGCGCGACGCATGGCATCAGCGAAGCGGACGCCAACACCCCGCGTCACCTGCATGCGCTGATCGAAGCCACCAAGCGCGCCTTCCTGGTACGCGACAGCCTGATTACCTCGCCGGAATGCATCGAGGGGGCGCTCGAGGATAGCCTCGAAGGCAGCATCGCCACGCAACAGGCACAGCTCTCCCCGGAGGCCCTCGCCCGCCAGGCCGAGATGATCGACATGCAGTCCGCGCTTGGCTGGCCGCACGAGCCCGCCGAGGGCGACACCATTTGGATGGGCGCGACGGACAGTGACGGCACCACCGTCAGCTTCATCCAGAGCGTCTATTGGGAGTTCGGCAGTGGCATGGTGCTGCCCAGCAGCGGCGTGATGTGGCAGAACCGTGGGCTGGCGTTCGATCTGGCGCCGGACAGACTGCGCAGCCTGGCACCGGGCCGCAAGCCCTTCCATACCCTCAATCCATCACTGGCCTGCTTCGATGATGGCCGCGTGATGGCCTTCGGCACCATGGGCGGTGAAGGCCAGCCGCAGACTCAGGCGGCTGTCTTCACGCGCATCGCCCGCCACGGCATGTCATTGCAGGCCGCAGTCAGCGCGCCGCGCTGGCTGCTCGGCCGTACCTGGGGCGATGTCAGCACCAGCCTCAAGCTCGAATCGCGCCTCGCGGGCGAAATGGCTCAGACACTCGCAGCCATGGGCCATGAAGTGGAAGTCCTCGATGAGGCCTTCAGCGACACCCTGGGGCACGCCGGTGCCGTGATGCGCCACCCGGATGGGCAGGTCGAGGCAGCCCACGACCCGCGCAGTGATGGTGGTGCGGCGCTGACGTGATGAAAACCGGCCAGTGTCATGTCACGAACTGGCCGGCTTCTTGCTTGACTCGATGGGGGATGAAGCCTTCCGTCTGACTCCCGCCTCCGCCCATGCTGAGCATCAATCGCCACACAAGATGACAAGGAGAACTGACCTTTTAAATTTAGATATTCCTTATTCATGAATAATGAAAGATTGAGACACGACCTTCTTTTGCCCTCATAACAACGACAGAGCGACTCACCACAATGACAACAGCTGACTTCATGACTCCCCGCCGCCTTGTAGCTGCCATCTCGATCGCCGCCTGTTCTCTGGCCTATGGCATTCAGGCCAACGCCGCGGAACACCCGGGAGTGAAGATCTATGCCACCGGCGGCACGATTGCGGGTAGCTCTGCCTCCTCCACGGACACCACCAACTACAAATCCGGCAGCCTGGGGGTGCAAGCGCTGCTGGACGCCGTACCAGAACTGGCCGATGTCGCCGAGGTGACCGGTGAACAGATCGCCAACACCGGCAGCAGCAATATCGATCAGGAAATCCTGCTCAAGCTGTCGAAGGCGATCAATGAAGAGCTCGCGACGGACGCCACCCACGGCGTGGTCATCACCCACGGTACCGACACGCTGGAGGAGACCGGCTTCTTCCTGGATCTCACCGTCGACAGTGACAAGCCGGTGGTAATGGTCGGCGCCATGCGTCCGGCGACTGCCATCAGCGCCGATGGCCCCTTCAATCTGCTGGAGGCGGTTACCCTGGCAGCCGATGAAGGTGCGGAGGGACGTGGGGCGATGATCGTGCTCAACGACCGCATCGGCTCGGCGTATTACACCACCAAGACCAATGCCATCATGATGGACACCTTCAAGGCGACCGAGCAGGGTTACCTCGGTGCCTTCATCAGCGGCAAGCCGCACTTCTATTACACACCGGCGACACCGACCGACAAGCCTCACTTTGACGTGACATCCCTCGATGGCTTGCCGAAGGTCGATATCATCTACGCCCACCAGGACATGGACCCGGCGCTATTCACCGCCGCCCTCGACAACGGTGCCAAGGGCATCGTGATCGCCGGCAGCGGCAATGGCTCGATTCCGGAGACCGTCAAGCCGCTGGTCAAGCAGGCCATGGCGGATGGCATCCCGGTCGTGCGCAGCACCCGTACCGGCAATGGTATCGTCAGTGCCAAGGAAGAAGGCATCGGCAGTGGCGCCCTCAATCCTCAGAAGGCGCGCATTCTGCTCTCGCTGGCGCTGACGGAGACCGATGACATGGACAAGGTGCGTGGCTACTTCGAGTGAGCCGGCAGTCACATGACGAAACGTGACTGACTATCAATGCAAAAAGGGACTGCTCAGGCAGTCCCTTTTTGCTGCGTCACTCATTTGTCGAGGCGTGGAACGCTATCGCCCCTTCAAGGCGCGTTGCGCTGCGAGGGGCTGCGCGTGAAGGCGACGGGGCGCTTCTCACCGTCTTCGCTCTCGTGATAACGCCTGGCGGCATTCGCCCACCAGGCAAGTTGTTCGAAGGCGCGCTCGAGATAGCCGCCCCATCCCCGGGCATCCTGATTCTCGGCGTAGCCGCCATCTTCATTGAGTACTTCCTGCGCTCGAGGCACGTGAATCATCGCCGAGACCGGCAAGCAGCCCAGCTCCGAGAGGAAGGTGCGCATGTTGACTGCTGCGCGTACCCCGCCCCACTGTCCTGCGGAATAGGTCGCGATCACAGAGGGCTTGTAGGAGTAAAGCGAGCTGCCGAAGTGATTCAGAAGATTGGCCAACGCCGGACTCATGGAATGGTTGTACTCGGGGCTGACCATCACGTACCCATCCGCCGCTTCGATCTGCTGGGCGAGATTGAGCAAGTCCTGGGGGGGCATTGCGCTGCGCATAGGAAAACAGCGGCTTGAAGGGGTCTGCCAGATCGTAATCGAGTGGATCGATCAGCACCGCCTCATGGCCACTTTCCTCGAGCTGTGCGACGCAGCACCTGGCAACCCTTTCCCCAAGACGTGCAGGTGCGGGGGGTGTGCTGGTCCGCACCGACCCCAGAAAGACCAGAATCTTCAGTGCCATTGTTCTCTCCTTGTTGCGAGCCCCATGGCGTGGATTCCTGTGCTCGATATTCGCTCTTGCATTGCATCTTATCCCGAACTCTGAACACCGATGCACTGTGTCGCAAGACACTGCATCAATCTTCATACTGCGCCTGACGCAGATCATGAATTTGCATTCACAGCCGTGCATTCCCCGCCATGAATTTCCAGCCATGAATTTCTTGCCTGGCGGCTTTACCGTCTTCCCCATTCTTTCCTTGATTGCTGCGCCTGCACCCTTCCAATCCCCGCAGGTGCATGACCTGCTGGCATGAACCATATCACCCTCAGCACCTGCAATTGGAGACTGATACCCCTCTGCGAAGGTAGCGTGGCGGAGTCCTTGGCGTTGCGTCAGCAGCCCCTCCATTTTCATGACAATACCGCTCTCGTATCTTGAGGGGGCCAAGGCCTCAAGGCCATCTACAAGTCAGTCCCAGGCAATGCGGTAAAGCGCAGTTTCATCTCTTTTCGCTTCATGTTAGCCGCCCATATCGAGTTTATCGTGACATGCTGACATCATCCGCCACGTCGGTTTCATTTCGTCGGCGCGCTGACAATCATGCTGTCTGGGCCATCTTCGCCACAGCCAACTCTGCGTCATGATGCTGCAACAAACATTCATTAAAACTAATTAAGTGTTAGCTTTGCCATCCTAAAAGCATGAGAAAACTAACCAACCTCATGACACGAGGAGACAGAAAGGGAATGCAAGACAATCAGGACGTTGCCGTCATCCAGCAGTTCACCGCTTCTTTCACGCATCAGACCCATCGAGAGACAGTGTCTTTCTTTGGTCGCAATCATCCGCTCTTCCGCCAGGTGCGCACGCTACGTGAAGACCACCACAGCGCCTCGAAGGCTTACCTACAGAAGCATAGTGATCACGATGATGTGATCGACAGCAACAGCCAGCATATCTGCCTGATGGACACCCAGCACGACACCCTACTGGGCAGCATTCGCGTCACCCCCGGGAGTCTCGAGTCGCGCACGCTCTTCGATGACAGCGATGCGGTGTCCATCCCGGAGGGCGCCATCTATGAGTTCAGCTGGCTGGTGATGGCCCCGGAGGCCAAGCGATTCGCCCATGGCAATCTGCTGATGGCTGCTGCGGCACGTCATGTCAGATCCCGAAAAGGCGATGGCATCCTGGCCTTGTGCAAACGCGCCAACATGAAGATCTTCAAGCGTTTCGGCCTGGCGCCACTGCACGATGCCACGCTCAGGACTGACAAGAACCTGGGAGATCTCTACATGGTGTATGCCAGCATGGAGACCATCATGCGCACGGCGAAACAGCGCTATTCCTCGCCCGAGCAAGCGCCACAGCCAGCGGAACTCTCACCAGACGCCACCTCGCTCTCGCCGGGCCCGAGCCTCGCAAGCCAACCGCTCTGAACCTAGAACGCTCACCAGCACCGCGTCGCCCGCCAGTCTGTGTGCTGACAGCTCGCGTCTGAGCTTGCGCGCATTACCCGGGGCCAAGCCGCCTCCCCCGATTTACCATTCCCTCTTGCAGTCGCTGAGGCTTTGCACCACTATTGAATGATAATGATTATCATAATCATGGCGATTTGCTTAAGAAGACGGTATCCGATCACGGGAGGGCCTCATGGACGAATGGAAGCGTGAAACACAGGCAGGCAATGCGTTGTTCGAACAGGGCGACTACACCATGGCAGAGCAGCACTATCTCAGCGCCTGCCATTTTGCCGACATCTTTCTGATGCCCTGTGCAGACCCGGATGGCGGCGTCGCGGCACTGGTCGTTAGCTACCAGAATCTGGCGGAGCTCTACCGCGCCCAGGACCAACACCCGCAAGCGATGCGCGCCCTGCAGGCTGCCCATGCGCGCCTCTCCCATGCGCTCTCCGCCCCGGGTCTGTGCCATGCCCATCAACAGGCCTTGCTGCGCGGCAGCGGCCAGGTACGCATGGAGATCATGAACACCGTGCAATGGCTCGGCGTTACCACGCGACGGACTCACCAGGCGAACCCCGCGGGACACTCCACGACGCGGGTCCATCACTGACTCTCACCCTCACAGGAGATACGGCATGAAGAAAATCCTCACCGCGAGCGGACTGCTGTTGCTGACCGCCGCCAATACGGCCCTGGCCCACCCGGGACATGACCACAGTGACTGGAGCAGCCCGCTCGTTCACACCCTGTTCTATGGCGCCATCGCAGCCGTCATCGGTACCGCGTTCTTCGTCATTCGTCAGTCGCGTCACAAGCGCCAGAACACTCAGCAAAAGGAGGATTGAGCATGATTCACGCCCTGCTTCGCGGCATTGACCGCCTGGTATCAGTCCCTGCGGCTTCCGCGCACTGTGACATTCCCTGCAAGATCTACGATCCGTCTGCTGCGCAGATCGCCGCACTCAGCGTGATTCGCTTCATGGACCTCATCAATGAGCTGGGCCAGAAGGACAGCCTGACGCTGGCAGACCAGGCCTTGTTGGCGCGCTTGGTGGAGCAGAAGGAAAGCCACGCCGAGAAAGCCAAGCATGAGATTCGCATCATCTGGGGCGATTACATCAAGCAACCGCAGCGTGATGCCTATCCCGACATCGATGCGCTGGTCCACAGCATCATGTTGGCTGGTTCTGCCTGTAAACAAGGCATCGAACGCGACAAGGGCGAGAAGCTGCTGACCCTCATCAATGAATTCGCGGCGGCGTTCTGGGATACCAAGGGTGTCACGACCTTTACCGCAACCTGCCCGTATCCGCCGTCTGAAACTGTCGTCTATCCGAAGCTGGATTGAGGCAACGACATGATGCGCCTAAGAACTGATGAAGAGTGAATTGATCAAGAGTGAACGGATGCCCATCGGACTCTATCGCGTCAATGGACTCAGCATGTCTCCCGGCCTTGCGCCGGGAGATTATGTCGTGACGCTGAAACGCTGGAAATCGCGCTATCGTATCGGCGATATCGTGGTGGCACAGCATCCCCAGTTCGGACGCATCATCAAGCGCATCCGCGCGATACAGCCAGACGGCATGCTCTGGCTGGAAGGCACCCATCCTGACAGTACCTCTACTGACAAGATGGGCTTGATGAGGCGCGAGTGGATCCAGGGGCGGGTAATTCGATCCATTTTTCAAAGCACTATGTGAGACTTTTCACGACACCCTGTGAGACTTGCCCAGCCCGTGTCATGTCTCTGCAGTGGCCCCCCTTCTCTGCCCCACCCTCACACCACCTTCATCAGCCTCAGCGCGTCATGGATCGCCGCATGGGTATTGCGGGTCGCGACGGCGTCGCCGATGCGATAGAGCTGGAAGCTGCCCTCTGCTGCGCGCTCGGTGTGTTCCGGATTCGGGCCGTCCACCGGTTGGGCGAGGCCTGCGATCAGGGCGTCGTAGTCCACTGCCCCGCCATTGCGTGAGTGAGGCTTGAGTTCGAAGTAGAGATCTTCCATCGGGCGGGCGCCGTAGTTGACCACTACCTGATCGACGAGGCGCTGATCCGCGTAGGCACCGGTGCCCTTGCCCTGCGCCACGGCGTCATCCAGATAATCACTGCCGATATGGGCGATCAGCTGGCCATCCTCACTGCGCGTGACGCTGCCGAGGCGATAGGTCGGCGTGAAGGTGACGGCGAGACGTTGCAGGCTGCGCATGTAGGGCACCAGGTTCATGGCCATGATTTCCGGCGCGAAGGTGCGATCTGGCGTCATCATCTCGAGCCTGGCACCGGAGTTGGCGATCATCTCGGCGGCCTGAAGCGCAGCGTGATCTCCCGCGTCATCAAACAGCAGCACGTTGCGGCCAGGCGTGACATGGCCCGAGAGAATGTCCCAGCTGGAGACGACCAGCTCACTGCCGACCTGGGGCATGTCTTCCTCGGGATAGCCACCGGTGGCCACGATGACGACATCGGGTTGCTCCGCCAGCACATCCTCGGCCTCAGCGAAGACGTTGTAGCGCATCTCGACGCCGAGCGCCTCACAGCGACTGATGCGCCAATCGATGATGCCGATCATCTCGCGTCGCCGCTCGCTCTGGGCGGTGAGGCGAATCTGGCCACCCGGCTGGTCCGCCGCTTCCAGCACCACCACCTGATGGCCGCGCTCACCGGCGACGCGTGCGGCCTCCAGCCCTGCCGGGCCCGCGCCGATGATCACGACCTTGCGGGTGATCTCGGCAGGCGTGATGTCATGCGGTTGCTCCAGCTCCCGCCCGGTCGCAGCGTTATGGATGCAGTAGGCGGAGCCGCCCTGATAGATGCGATCGAGACAATAGTTGGCCCCGACACAGGGGCGGATGGTCTCCTCCTGCCCGGCCATCAGCTTGCGCACGATGTGCGGGTCCGCCATGTGGGCGCGTGTCATGCCGACCATGTCGACCTTGCCAGTGGCGATGGCGTGACGCGCGGTGGCGATGTCCTGAATCTTGGCGCCGTGGAAGGTCGGGAAATCCATCGCTTCGCGAATCTGTCCGGCGAAGTCGAGATGCGGCGCACTGGCCATGCCCTGGATCGGGATGACATCGGTGAGGCCCGCATCGGTATCGATATGGCCGCGCACCACATTGAGAAAATCGACCTGACCGCTATCGCGCAGCAGACGCGAGACTTCCAGGCCATCGCTGGCATCAAGCCCGCCACTCAGACACTCATCTCCGGTGTAGCGAACGCCGACGATGAACTCGCTGCCCACCCGTGCGCGAATGGCGCTCAACACTTCCATGGTGAAGCGCAGTCGATTCTCGAGACTGCCGCCGTAGGGGCCCTCCAGGGTATTGGTGAGCGGCGACCAGAACTGGTCCATCAGATGGCCATAGGCCTGCAGCTCGATACCGTCGAGGCCGGCTGCCTGCATGCGCTCGGCGGCGTCGGCGTAGTCCTGGATCAGCCGTGCGATATCCCAGTCCTCGACCCGCTTGGGAAAGGCGCGGTGCGCCGCCTCACGACGATGGGACGCCGAGACCGCCGGCAGCCAGTCGGCCTTGTCCCAACGCGTACGGCGCCCCAGGTGGGTGAGCTGGATCATCACCGCGGTGCCATGCTCGTGACAGGCATCGGTCAGCTCGCTGAGCCACGGCACCACCTCATCGCGATACGCCAGGATGTTGTTGAACACCGGCGGGCTGTCCTTCGCCACCGAGGCAGAGCCCGCCGTCATGGTCAGGGCGATGCCGGCACGCGCACGCTCCTCGTGATAGGCGCGGTAACGCGCCTTGGGCATGCCATCTTCCGGATAGGCAGGCTCGTGGGAGGTCATCATCAAGCGATTCTTGAGGGTCAGATGCTTGAGCGTGAACGGCGTGAGCAGCGGGTCCTGAGCCATGTGGCCTCCTGATGAGCAGACAGCGAGAACAGGGGTGTCTTTATTGCGTGCACCTGTGTACATGTGCTGACTATAGTCCTAGGCTTCAGACCATGCGTCGCCGGACACGCCGTTCTCGCCCGCCTGACGCAGCCAGACTCGTCGCTGTCGCAAACAGCATGCTCATGCTGTCATCGCGCGATCGACCTCACATGAGCCCCACCAACCCCCGCCTTTCAGGAGACCGCCCATGCCAGAGTCCCCAAGCGTCCCCCCGGCAAGTGACGGCGCCCAGGCTGCCGGGCGCGGCAAGGCCGAGGACTGGCTGGAAGCCGCCTATCAGCAGCTGTTGCTGGGCGGCGTGGATTCGGTGCGCGTCCTGACACTGGCCAAGACGCTGGGTCTGTCACGCACCAGCTTCTACTGGAGCTTCAAGGACCGCGACGCCCTGCTCACCGCGCTGCTCGCGCGCTGGGATGCTCACAATACCGCCGGCCTGATCGGGCGCTGCGAGCAATACGCCGCCACGGTGGTGGAAGCCATGCTCAATGTCTTCGACTGCTGGCTGGATGCGTCACTGTTCGATTCACGCTTCGAGCTGGCGATCCGCAACTGGGCCTCTCAGAACGCGGAGGTCGCCGCTGCCGTCGCCCGCGCCGATCAGGCACGCATTCAAGCGCTGACCAGCATGCTGATGCGCTACGGCCAGCCCGAGCAACTCGCCAACGTGCGGGCACGCACCACCTACCTGACCCAGATCGGCTATCTGTCGATGCGCACTCAGGAAAGCGTCAGCGAGCGCATCAGCCGCGTCGCCGAGTATGTCGAGGTCTTCGTCGGCGAGCGCTGCGAGCCTCAGGAGCTGGCACGCTTCGCGGCCCGACACCCAGCCTGAAAGGACAAAGCCCTCACCGACGGCAGTCGGCAAGGGCTTGGCAGAAACATCAACGGCTAGCTGTCACGTTCACTGGCGCTCGATCAAGCTCTTGGCCCAGGGCCGCGCGCTCAGAAGGCTTCCCACTCCTCCTCTTCACGACGCTGGGAGCCGCGCGCGGCGGTTGCCGGCGGCGGGAAGGCAGACTGCTCGCCATCCGCCATCGGCTGAGTGTTCATGTGCGACATGGACTGATGCGACATGGACTGATGCGACATGGACTGATGCGACATGGCGTGTGTTGTCATGGTCTGCCCACCCGCCACCTTGAAGCCTGCCATCAGCTGCTCCAGTGCCTGGGCCTGGGCACTCATGCTGCGCGCCGCACCACTGACCTGATTGACCAGGGTGGTGTTCTGCTGCGTCATCGCATCCAGCTCGCTGACCGCGGTATTCACCTGGCCGACGCCGGCACTCTGTTCACGCGCGCCGGCACTGATCTCGGCGATCATGTCGTTGACGCGCTCGACACTGGAAAGAATCTCGGCCATCGCCTGACTGGCGTCCTTCACCTGCGCCACGCCCTGCTGCGTGTGCGAGATCGACTCGTCAATCAGGCCGCGAATCTCGCGGGATGCATCACTGGAGCGCGTCGCCAGGGTGCGCACTTCCTGCGCGACCACCGCAAAGCCACGCCCATGTTCACCGGCCCGCGCCGCTTCCACCGAGGCATTCAGCGCCAGGATGTTGGTCTGGAAGGCGATGCCATCGATCAGACTGATGATCTCGCTGATGCGCTCGGCGGAACGATTGATGTCTTCCATGCTCGCCTGCGCCTTGCGCATGTCGTCATTGCCGCGGCGGGCCTGCTCGGAGGTCGAATTGACCAGCTGGCTGGCCTGCTGGGCGGAATCGGCACTGTGCTGCACGGTGGTGGTGATCTCCTCCATCGAGGCCGAGGTTTCCTGCAGGCTGGAGGCGGACTGCTCGGTGCGCGCCGAAAGCTCCTCGTTGCCCTGGGCAATCTCGCCGGCGGCCTGATTGACGGCGCCCGTGGTGCCCCGCACCTGACCGACCACTCGACTCAGATCCTCTCCGACGCTGTTCATGGCCGCGGTCAGCTTGCCGATCTCATCCTGACGCTGACTGGTGATGCGCTGGGACAGATCGCCCCGCGCCAATGCCTGAGCCAGTGATACCAGCGCATCCAGCGGACGACTGATCAAGCGACGTTCCAACCAGTACAGCAGGCCCGCCACCGCCATTGCCAACAGCAACGACAGGCCGAGCACCAGGTTGCGCAGATGGATGATATCGGCGGTGATGGCCTGCTTGTCGACCGTGGTCGCCACTACCCAGTCCCACGCCGGGTATTGTTCGAAGCGCGTGACCTTGGTGCCCGTCTCTCCGGGCAGGCGATATTCCATCTGGCCCTGGGGCTGATCGAGCAACTTCGCGAAGATCTGACGCCCCTGGTCGTCACGGACATCAAGCAATGAAGTCCCCTGCCACTGGTCGCCAGCCAGTACCCGGCCAGGGCTCGCGGCGGCAGTGCTTGCCAGCAGACTGAAATCTCCCTCATGCCATTTCACGTTGGTGATCGTGGTGTAGAGCTCCTGGATCTGAGCGCCGATATCCACCCCGATGAAGGAGGCACCCACGATGTTTCCCGCCTCGTCCTCGATGGGCTGATAACGCGTCATGTAATGCTTGTCTGCCAGATTCAGCAAGCCGCTGTAGGACTGACCATTGCGCAGCGCAGCCAGTACCTTGCCCTCCAGAGCGAAGCCGAGCATCCGTGAACCATCGGTATTCTGCAACGAGGTGGAAATGCCGACGAAGTCATCGCCATCGCGCACGAACAGACTGACAGGGGCGCCGGTCCTCTGGGTGAAGTTGTCCAGATACAGCGGCTGGCTGTTCTGCATGATGCCGGCATTGCGCAGCACCGGTACCAGACGCTCACCAGCTTTCAGTCTGCGACTGTCATCGAGACTGAAACTGTCGGGAATCGTGGCCAGGAATGCGCTCAGCATGCGTGTGACACTCGCCTGCATCGAGGTATCGAACAAGCTGAGCATCTGGGTGACCTGACGCTGTTGCTGCTTGAGGGCAATCTCCATGTCTCCTTCAACCTGGCGTGCGCTGGCGCTCGAGAACACCAGTCCCAGCGTCAGAAACGCTGCCATCATGAGGATCAGGATCAATAGCGCCAACTTGCTGCCGACGCTGGCATGCGCCAGACGCTGTCTGAGTGAAGTCATACCGCGGGTACCCGGTGTGGTGGAAGTTCACCGACTATCGACCAACGTTGACTTAACTGAAGGGCCAGAAAAAAGAATTCATCTTTTTCAGCAGACAGCAAAAAACACCACCAACCGTCATCAAGATGACATGTTTATATGGTGCTGATATCAGTGGCGGGCGTTGGCCACATGAGCGTTGATCACATGAACGTGGGTCACATGAGCCCTGGCCACGAAAAAGCCCTCACCGACGACAGTCGGCAAGGGCTTGGCAGAAACGTCAACGGCTAGCTGTGTTCAATGGCGCTCGATCAAGCTCTTGGCTCAGGGCCGCGCGCTCAGAAGGCTTCCCACTCCTCCTCTTCGCGACGCTGGGATCCGCGTGCGGCGGTTGCCGGCGGCGGGAAGGCAGACTGCTCGCCATCCGCCATCGGCTGAGTGTTCATGTGCGACATGGACTGATGCGACACGGATTGGCGCGCCATGGACGGATTTGCCATGTCTTGAGTGCCTGCCACCTTGAAGCCTGCCATCAGCTGCTCCAGTGCCTGGGCCTGAGCACTCATGCTGCGCGCCGCGCCACTGACCTGATTGACCAGGGTGGTGTTCTGCTGCGTCATCGCATCCAGCTCGCTGACCGCGGTATTCACCTGGCCGACGCCAGCACTCTGTTCACGTGCGCCAGCACTGATCTCGGCGATCATGTCGTTGACGCGCTCGACACTGGAAAGAATCTCGGCCATCGCCTGACTGGCATCCTTCACCTGCGCCACGCCCTGCTGAGTGTGCGAGATCGACTCGTCGATCAGGCCGCGAATCTCGCGGGATGCATCACTCGAGCGCGTCGCCAGGGTGCGCACTTCCTGCGCGACCACCGCGAAGCCACGCCCATGCTCACCGGCCCGCGCCGCTTCCACCGAGGCATTCAGCGCCAGGATGTTGGTCTGGAAGGCGATGCCATCGATCAGGCTGATGATCTCGCTGATGCGCTCGGCAGAGCGGTTGATATCTTCCATGCTCGCCTGCGCCTTGCGCATGTCATCATTGCCGCGGCGCGCCTGCTCGGAGGTCGAATTGACCAGCTGGCTGGCCTGCTGGGCAGAGTCAGCACTGTGCTGCACGGTGGTGGTGATCTCCTCCATCGAGGCCGAGGTTTCCTGCAGGCTGGAGGCGGACTGCTCGGTGCGTGCTGAAAGCTCCTCGTTGCCCTGGGCAATCTCGCCGGCGGCCTGATTGACGGCGCCCGTGGTGCCCCGCACCTGACCCACCACTCGACTCAGGTCCTCGCCGACACTGTTCATGGCCGCGGTCAGCTTGCCGATCTCATCCTGACGCTGACTGGTGATGCGTTGAGACAGATCGCCCCGCGCCAATGCCTGAGCCAGTGACACCAGCGCATCCAGCGGACGACTGATCAGACGACGCTCGAGGAAGTAGAGGATGCCGGCCACGGCCAGCGCCAACAGCAGTGCCAGCCCGAAGACCTGATTGCGGACCTGCGTGATGCCCGCCGTCACTTCCTGCTTGTCGATCGTGGTCGCCACCACCCAGTCCCAGGCCGGATAGTGCTGGAAGCTGGTGATACGGTCACTGTCTTCGCCCGCCAGGCGGTAATCGATCTGACCGCTGTGGGCGGCGAAGAGCGGCGCGAAGGCCGGCTCGCCCTGCGCATTCTTGAAGTCCATCAGCGAGCGGCCCTGCCACTGCCCCGTCGTCAGCACCTTGCCCTGCTGGCCCGGCGCCGTGCTCGCCACCAGACTGAAGTCCTTCTCATGCAACTGGATATTGGTGATGGTGGCATACAGCTCATCGATCTGCTCGCCGACATCCACCCCGATGAACGAGGCCCCGATGAGGTTGTCATTGAAGTCGGTGATCGGGCGATAGCGCGTCATGTAGTGACGGCCCGCTAGATAGAGCATGCCGGTATAGGGCTGGCCGGCATTCAGCGCATCCTTGACCCCACCACTCAGCGTCAGCCCGAGCAGGCTTGAGCCATCTTCGGTCTTGAGGGTGGTGGCAATGCGCACGAAATCCTCACCATCGCGCACGAAGAAGCTGACCGGCGCACCGGTGCGATTGGCGAAATCGGCCAGATAACCGGATTGATTGTTGAGCATGAAGCCGGCATTGAGCAGCGCCGGCGCATCGCGCTCGCCGATCGGCAGACGTCGGTCTTCGATCAGCGTGAAGTTGTCAGGAATGGTCGCCAGGAAGGCATTGAGCATGCGCGTCACGCTGGACTGCATGGTCGTGTCGAACAGCTCGATGGTGTTGGTGATCTGTTGCTGCTGCTGAGCGAGAGCGCGTTCGCTGCCCTCTTCTACCTGCATCTTGCTGGCCGTCGAGAACACCAGGCCCAGCGCCGTGAAGGCCGCCATCATCAACAGCAATACCAGCAAGGCGAGCTTGCTGCCGACACTGGCGCGGGCCAGACGCTTTTTTATTGTCATCACTACGCGATACCCCGATCGATCCATGAGAGAAGTATCACGTCTATCGGCCACCGGACTCAGAACTGTAGCGTCGCTGCTGACGAGTGGGTGCTGACGAGTTCTGACGACTGGGCTCAGACCAGCGGCGCCCTTGGAGCGCCGCTGGTCAGTACGCTCTCATTCATGACTCTCTCAGCCATCGCCCCTCAGCGTGTCGCCTGCCACCAGTCATCCAGCAGCTGGCGTTCGGCATCGGTCATCTGGGTCATGTTGGCCAGCGGCATGCTCTTGTCGACCACCGTGCGCTGATGGATACGCATGGCCTGACGCTGGATATCATCCCAGCCGTTGAAGGCCACGCCGGCTGCCGGAGCCGTCAAGCCGATCAAGTTCGGCGTATCACTGTGACAGCCGGCGCAGCGTTGCTCGACGATATGACTGACCTTGTCTCGCAATGCCTGATTCTCCCCCGGGGCCTCATTGTCAGCGGCGCTGCTGGCCGCAATGGACGCTGAAGGCGCGCTTGTCTCGACAGTCGCGGGCGCCGTCTGTGAGCGCGGCGCGCAGAGCAGGATCACGCCGATCAGCGCCAACACTGCCCCCGCGGGCACCCACAGGCGCTTGACGCCCTTGTGGTGATCCACCGTGGCGATACGGATCAGACCGCCCGTCACCAGCAACAGCAGAATGACGCCCAGGCGATAGTCATTGGCATACAGCAGCGGGTAGTGGTTGCTGATCATCATCAGCACCGCAGGCAGCGTGATGAAGGTGTTGTGCACCGAGCGCTGCTTTGCGCGCTGGCCGTGGATCGGGTCCGGCGTTTCCCCACGCTGCGCAGCAGCCAGCAGGGCCTTCTGACCCGGGATGATCACATTGAAGACGTTGCCCGCCATGATGCTGCCCATCAGCGCGCCCATCAGCAGGAAGGCGGCACGCCCCGAGAACAGTTCGGTCGCGACCCACGCCGCCAGCGTCAGCCACACACCGACGGCGACGAACAGCGCCCCGGCATGGCGTTTGAAGGGGCTGCGACACAGCGCCTCGTAGCCCAGCCAGCCGCCGACGAGCACGCCCAGAGCGCTGCACACGGCCAGGGTGCCGCTCATCTCGAACACGCGCGGGTCGATCAGGTAGGCGTGAGGCTGCAGCAGGTAGATCAGCGTGAAAAGCCCCATCCCGGACAACCAGGTGACATAGGCCTCCCACTTGAACCAGTGGATCTCGCTGGGCAGCGTTTCACTGACCCCATCGTGTCGAAACAGATGATAGAGACCACCACCATGCACCGCCCACAGCTCGCCGCCGGGGCGGCCATCTACCGCATGAGTGGCCGGCTTTCGCCGATTGTCGAGCCAGATGAAGAAGAACGATGCGCCGATCCAGGCGATCCCCGCCATGACATGCAGCCAGCGGGTCAGCAGCATCGCCCAATCGAGAAGATATGCGCTCATGCCGGCTCCTTAGCTGCCGCGGTAGACACTGTAGGCCCACGGAGTGACCAGCAGCGGAATGTGATAATGGCCACTGGCCTCGAGGGTGAATTCGACCGGTACGCGGCCGAGCATGCCCTTGCCCACCGCGCGACTGGCAAAGTAATCCCCGACCTGAAACGTCAGACGATAGACGCCGGAGAGATTAGCGGAAGCGTCGGTTTCCTCAAGCAGCGGCGCATCGAGACGCCCATCGGCATTGGTCGTGACCTGCGCTAACTCGTGAAAGTGACCCTGCGCATCCTGGCGCTCCAGGGTGATATGCACACCGCTGGCAGCGATGCCTTCGGCCTGATTGAGCACATGCGTCGTCAGTCTGGGCATGGCGATTTCCTGTTCTTGTGTGAATGTGGCGGGAACGGCTGGGCTCTGTACGGCGAGGGCCTGTACGTATCGACCCCGTAGCAATGCAAGCTGTACGAATGAAGACAGTGTTTCGGTTTTCTGGCTTGTCCTGCTCTGGCCTGCCGTCAGCGGTTGGTGGTATTGCACCCGATGAGTGCATTGCTGCATTCTGACCGATCGGTCAAGGTGCAGGCCGTATCGCCCCATGACAGACGCCGGTAGGCGCCGTCAGGCAAGCCGGTGGCGATACAGCCTTGTCGTCCAACGCTGGCATGGCGATGCAGCGTGTGACACAGCGTTGGTCAGACGCGTTGCCAGCGACGGCATGCGCCTTGCAAGCTGATGATTCCGTGAGCTTTTCAAACCTAACCCCCTCTCTGGAGCAAGGCGCATGCCAATCGAGACCCCGATGCACTATCTGGTGATGCTGGACACGCTCAACGCCCTGCCACCCGAGGCGCTGGCACGACGCTTGAGTGGTCTCTATGAGCACTCGGACTGGGTGGTGGAACGCGCCGCGGCAGAGCGTCCGTTCGCGAGCATGGAAGTCCTGCTGACGGCGTGTGCCAATGCGGTACGCCAGGCCAGTGATGTCGAGCGCCACCAATTGATTCTGGCCCATCCTGAGCTGGCTGCCGGCAAGCTGGAGACCCTGACGCCCGCCTCGCAGGGCGAGCAGCGTGGCGCAGGGCTTGATCAGCTCGATGACGCCACCCGTGAACGTTTCCTGACGGCCAATGCCGACTACCAGGCGCGCCACGGCATCCCGTTCATCATCTGCGTCAAGGGCCACAGCGCCAGCAGCATTCTCGAGGAACTGGAGCGCCGTCTGCCGCAATCCACCGAGGCGGAGTACCAGGAGGCTCTGGCCCAGATAAATGCGATCGCCGCAGTGCGCCTGCCGGGGCTGCTCGAGGCCAGTTAGCGACCAACGCCCCTGCGGCCGCCAATGGGTGCTGTCTTACGCGTGCTGTCCTACACGTACCTGGCGGCCACGGCCTCGATACTGGCGATCAGTGCCGCCAGGGCCTTGGCGACATCGTCTTCGGTCACCGCCTCCAGCGGGTGGTGGCTGATACCGCGCTCACAGCGCAGGAACAGCATGCCCACCGGACACAGATGACTGACCGCCATGGCGTCATGCCCGGCACCACTCGGCAGCCGGAATGGCACCTGACCAGTGGCGGCGATACCGGCATCGACGGCCTGCATCAAACCCTCGTCACAGGCCACGGCATCGGCCGCATGCGTCTGCTCGCAGTGGAAGGTGAGGCCCCGTCGCGCTGCGATTCGATGTGCCTCATTCAAGAGTTCATCCAGCGCACGATCCCGCTGCGCATCGTCCAGCGCGCGGATATCCAGACTCAGTGCCGCACCCCCGGGGATGACATTCACCGCCCCGGGACGCAGCTCGCAACAGCCCACGGTCGCGACCAGCGAGTGGTCCGCCATGTCAGCGCGCTTGCCCGCCTGGACATCACGCGCCAGCGATTCCACCGCCAGTGTCCACTCTGCCGCCGCACACAGCGCATCCTGACGCAGCGCCATCGGCGTGGTGCCGGCATGTCCCGCCTGGCCGACGAAGTTGACCGCGAAGCGTCGCGCACCGGCGATACCGGTCACGGTGCCCAGCGCCAGCTTCTCGGCTTCCAGCACCGGGCCCTGCTCGATGTGCACTTCCAGATAGCCCAGCGGCGGATTCGCCTGCAGGCTAGCCCTGGCGGCCGTCTGCCCGGAAAGCCCGAAGCGTTCGAGCGCGTCGCCAAGCGGGATGCCGTCCTCATCCTCTACCCGCTCCCAGTCCGACTGCCAGCGTCCGGCGATGGCATGGCTGCCGAGCAGGGTCGCACCGAAGCGGGTGCCCTCTTCATCGCCGAAACCGACGACTTCCAGCGCGAAGGGCAAGCTCTGCTCGCCGGCATCGGCGCGCTGCCTGAAGTGCGTCAAGGCAGCCACCCCGAGCAGGACACCAAGAATGCCGTCATAACGGCCGGCGTCCGGCACGCTGTCCAGATGCGAGCCGATCACCAGTCGCGGCACGCCGGCTTCGCTGTCAGCGGCAGCGGTGAGAGCGGGTGGACACCAGCGGCCCCAGAGATTGCCGGCGCCATCCTGCCAGCTGCGCAGACCGGCAGCCTTGAGCCAGCCAGCCGTGGTGGCGTTGGCGGCGGCGTGTTCCGGCGTCAGATAGCGGCGGTCGATCCCGCTGTCGCTGCGTGAGATCGCCCCCAGGGTGTCGCAGGCGGCCAGCACATCGGCGGCCGTTTCCAGCGGCGCGATGGCGTCCGAGGGTATGGATCCGGCATCGCTCATGACTGGCCTCCCGTGCTGGGGTTGGCACGGCCATTGGCCGCCTGACCCTGATGCTCCTGATAGAAGTCCAGCGCGGCACCGACGCCACCGCCGGCCACTGTCTTGACGCCACCCCGGCGCAGAGTCTGCTCCAGCGCCGCCAGGGTGGTCAGCACGGTATCGCGACGCGCGTTGTAGCCCATCACGCCGAGACGCCAGACCTTGCCGTGCAGCGGGCCGAAGCTGGTGCCGATCTCGATGCCGAAGTCCTCCAGCATGCTGCGGCGCAGGCCATCGCCATCCAGACCGTCGGGAATCATCACCGCGCTGACGTTGTTCATGCGGTGGGTCTGGTCGCCGAACAGCGCAAGTCCCAGCCCCTTCAAGCCTTCGACCATCGCCTGACCATGCAGCGCGTGGCGCGCGATGGCGTTGTCCATGCCCTCATTGACCAGCAGGCGCGCACACTCGCGTGCGCCATACAGCATGCTGGTGGCTTCGGTGTGGTGGTTGAGACGCAGCTCTCCCCAGTAATCGAGCACCATGGAGAGATCGAAATAGTTGGAGCGGATGCGCGCGCCCGGCTCGGCCAGACGATCACTGCCGCTGCTGATGCCCGCCTCGACATGACGCCGGGCATGCACCACCTCCACCGCACGCGGCGACAGCGTCAACGGCGAGCTGCCTGACGGCCCCGCCAGACACTTCTGCAAGCCGGCGGTGACGGCGTCCAGCCCCCACTCATCGGTCTTGAGCGGATTGCCCGCCAATGACGCCGTGGCATCGCTGTAGAACAGCACGCCTTCGCGGCGACAGATGGCGCCGATGTCTTCCAGCGGCTGGCACATGGTGGTCGAGGTATCACCCTGCACCAGTGCCAGCACGCTGGGCTTGACCTCGCGAATGGCGGCTTCGATCTGCTCCGGGCGGAACACCTGGCCCCACTCGCATTCCAGCGTATGCACCTCGGCACCGCAGCGCTCGGCGATCTCGCGCAGCAGATGACCGAAACGGCCGAAGATCGGCACCAGCACACGCTCCCCCGGCTGGATCAGCGAGACCAGCACCGCCTCGATACCGGCACGCGAGGTGCCATCGATCAACAGGGTGGCATCATTGGTGGTCTCGAAGACGCCGCGATAGAGCTGCATCGTCTCGTTCATGTAGTGCGTCATCGCCGGGTCGTACTGGCCGATCAAGGGAGCGGAAAGCGCTCGCAATACACGCGGGTCCGCATTGATCGGACCGGGGCCCATCAGCAGGCGCTGGGGAGGATGAATCTGGTCAAAGGTCGGGCTCACGGTCGCTCCTCGTGCAGCAGGGCATGGAATGCGGGAAGACTCGCCAACTCGCCGAGCCTCATGACCAGACTACTGCAACAAGTGCGCCAGAATTTAAGAAATGAAACAAATGTTGAATTGCTGGTGTGTTCGACGGGCGCCACCGCCCTGTCATGGCGTTGGCATCGAGGGGCAAAAGGCTCTCTGATAACCGAGTGACAGAAAGGCAGCCCGGCAAAAGACGGCATGGCTGCAAGATAACGCTATAAACTTGCTAGCCACACTGGCCGGTGTCGCTCTGACAGTGCATGCCTTGCCTGCCAGGCACCATGACGGGGCATGAATGAGCTGAATCGACGCTTTCATTACCTCTTTCATGCGCCGGCGCTCACTGCCCGAGGCTGAACTCGCCACATGAGTCTGTTATACAAGGAGGCATCGGATGAGTGAGGGTTGCCTCATCCGACCTGATCATCGCTGCCGGAGAGCCACATGACGCTGGAACAACGCCTGGAACGAGCAACACAACTGGCCAGACAGGCTGGTGAACGCATGGTGCAAGCGCGCGAGGAACAGGGTTTCGCGCACCATTACAAGAAAGGCGATGAGCTGGTCACCGACATCGACGTGGCGATCGATACCTTCCTGGCGGAAGCGCTCGAAGCCGAATTTCCCGAGGATGCGCGCCTTACCGAAGAACTGTCGCCCGAGCGTGACGTGATCGGTACCAAGGGCGGCCTGTGGGTGATCGACCCCATCGACGGTACCGTCAATTTTGCCCATGGCCTGCGCCATGTCGCCGTGTCCATCGCCTGGTGCGAGCGCGGCAAGATCCAGATGGGGGTCGTGCATGCGCCCTTCCTCGGCGAGACCTTCACCGCCATCCGCGGCAAGGGGGCCTGGCTCAACGGCGAGAGCATCTCGGTCAGCGAGACCGATGAGATGAGCCGCGCACTGGTCGCGACCGGCTTCCCCTACAACCGTGACAGCCGGCCGCCGCTGCTCAAGCGCCTCTCGGCCATGCTGCTGGTCTGTCAGGATGTGCGCCGCAACGGCAGTGCCGCGCTGGATCTCTGTGATGTGGCGTGCGGACGTCTGGATGCCTATTACGAAAGCGTTTCCCCCTGGGACTTTGCGGCGGGCCTTCTGATCGCGCGTGAAGCCGGTGCGCGCACGGGGCACCTGTATCGCTGCCCGGACGGCATTCCCGATGAGCTTTATGGCGAGAATATCGTGGTGGCCTCACCGGCCTTGCATGCCCCGCTCAAGCGCCTGCTGGAAGAGGCCGATGCCAGTTCAGGGCTGCCGGGGCTGTAGGGAAGTGCTTCGTCAAAGACTGTGGTGACGCGGTTGTGATGACATGACTTTCATGACCTGACTTTAATGACAGACTGCCGCTGCAATACGCAAGAGCCCCGCCAATTGGCGGGGCTCTGTGTTTCTGGCTGGCTGACACTCGGCCTCAATCGCCCAGGTTACCGCCCTTCTTCTTGCCCTTGGCGGCCGACTTGCTGGCAGACTTGCTGCTGTCTTTGCTGGCATCTTTGCTGGCAGAATCCTTGCTCGCCGGCTTCTTGTCAGTGCTGGGCGCTTTCTTGCTTGAAGCTGCCTTGCCGGCAGGCTTGGCCGCTGGCTTGCTTGATGCTTCCTTGCTGGCAGGCTTGGCGGCTGGCTTGCTGGTCGCTTCCCCTTTGGCGCTGGCCTTGCCGGTAGCAGCACCTTGAGGCGCGGTGACGGTTGATTCAGCCTCAGCGGCCTTGGCGGCGGCTGGCGCTGACGCCACCGTCGGCTCCTTGAGCAGGCTCAGCCGTTGGCCGATTTCCTGCCACAGGCTGCGATAGCTGACCGCCGGTGAGCTGTTGCGCGAGAAAGTCCCGATGGGCTTGCGCTCGATCCCCATGCGCTCGACCACGCTGGAATACGGGATAAAGCCACTGAGCTGCAGCGGATAATCCTGCTTGAGCGATTCCATCACATCCTTGTGCAATGTCTTGCGGCGATCCACCAGAGTGAAGAACGGCCAGACGGGCACATCGAGATCGATCTCGGCCAGATAGGCGTTCAATTGCTCCAGGGTACGCAGCGACAGAACCGTGGGAATGATCGGCACCAGCAGGGTATCGGCAGAGGCGAAGACCTGCTCGGAAAGACTGGAAATGCTCGGCGGACAATCGAGGATGACGAGGTCGTAGTCATCGCGTACCGGCTTGAGGACCTTGCGCAGTCGGGTGCGCTTCTCTTCCTCGAGTATATGGTCGAGATTGCGGTAGGAGAATTCCGCCGGCAAGACATCCAGGTTCTGATAATCCGTGGAACGGATCACGCGGGACATGTCCTGCTTGCCGCTGATCAGTTTCTCGACCCCGCCCTTCAGCTTGGGCTTGGTGCGCACATAGAAGGTCGCAGCGGCCTGCGGATCAAGATCCCACAGCAACACACGCAGGCCACTGTTGGCGGCACAATGCGCCAGATTGATGGCAGAAGCAGTCTTGCCCACGCCCCCTTTGATGCTGTACACCGCAGCGATTTTCATGGCTCCCTCCCGTCATTCCAGTTTGTGCAACGTTAGCACAATCCGGCGCCATATCCCTGACTGACAACGGCGAAACGGGAGAAAATGATATGACAGTTTTATGTCAGACAGGCTCTCGCTCATCGACCAGGCCGCGCTTGAGCAACTGGTTCGTGAGGCGATTGAGCAACAATCCGTACATCGGCAGGAACAGCAATATCGAGATGGCCAGCTTGATCGCGTAATCCACCCAGGCGATCTCGACCCAGTGAGCCGCCATGAAAGCATCGGGCCCATTGCGGAACGCCACCGAGAAGAAGGCAAAGGTGTCAGCGAGATTGCCGAACAATGTCGACGCCAACGGCGCGATCCACCAGTGGGCATTGCGACGCAGACGATCAAACACCTGAATGTCGAGCAACTGACCGATCACGTAGGCAATGAAGCTTGCCAGCGCGATACGGGCCACGAACAGGTTGAAGTCAGCCAGTGCCTCTACCCCGGCAAAGCTGCCCGCCTGAAACATCACCGACACCATGTAGCTGACCAACAGCGCCGGCAGCATGACCAGCGCAATGATGCGCCGCGCCTGATACTTGCCGAACAGACGCACGGTCAGATCCGTTGCCAGGAAGATGAACGGGAAACTGAAGGCACCCCAGGTGGTATGGAAGCCAAACAGGGTCATCGGCAACTGCACCAGGTAATTGCTGGCGGTGATGATGAGGATGTGAAACAGGGCCAGGGCGACGAGTGCGCGCTGCGTCTGGGCAGACGAGAGGAGTAACATTGCAGGTCCTTTTTGGATCAAAGCCGTCGTCCAGGGGTGAGGGAACCCTGTCACGAGCGTGTTGAGGTTTGCGTCGTCGATGCTGACATCAGCTGCCATGGCCTGACATCGGCCTTGACGCCTTGTCGCAGCGATTGAGCGTTGCAGGCATGCGTCAGCCGACATGCTTCACTGACAACCGCCGCAAGGCTTGCACGTTGCCAGAACGCAAAATGGCCGCGCATCGTATCACGATGCGCGGCCATTGACAGGTACCTGCGAGGAAAATCTGGCCAGATGGTCAGGCCGTCAGTCTCCCCCGGCGCCCCTTATGTTGCAAAGACAGCGATGCAATGAAATCCATGCAATGAAAGCGAGTGTCAGAGTCACTTCTTCCAGATGCTGGCATCGACCTTGCCCTTGAGCTCCGGGAACTGCTCCGGATCAAAGGTCGGCTCCTTGCCGGCCTTATGCTGACGGTCGTAATCCTTGAAGATACGGAAGGCCAACGGCGACAGCAGCAGGATGGCGATCAGGTTGATCAAGGCCATCGCGCCCATCGACAGATCAGCGAAGTTCCAGATGTTCTTCAGGCTGGCGACAGCACCGAGCATGACCATGCCGAGCACGGCGAAGCGGTAGACCATGATGACGGCCTTGGCGTTCTTCTTGCCGGCGATGTACTCGATGTTGGACTCGCCATAGGAGTAGTTCGCCACCAGTGAGGTGAAGGCGAACAGCAGAATGGCGATGGCCACGAAGCCGCCACCCCAGCTACCGACCTGTGAGGACAGCGCTGCCTGGGTGATCTGGATGCCGTCATTGCCGCCATCGTTGCCCAGGGTGCCGCTCATGATGATGATGGCCGCGGTCGCGGTGCAGATGACCAGGGTGTCGATGAACACGCCCAGCATCTGGACGAAGCCCTGGGACGCCGGGTGCTTGGTGGTCGCCATCGCGGCGGCGTTCGGGGCGGAACCCATACCCGCTTCGTTGGAGAACAGACCCCGCTTGATGCCGTTCATCATCGCCTGGGCGATGGTGTAACCCAGCGCGCCACCTGCGGCCTGCTCAAGGCCGAAGGCACTGCGGAAGATGGTGCCCAGCGCCGCCGGCAGCTCGGTGATGTTGATGGCCACGACGAAGATGGCCAGCAGCAGATAGAGCAGCGCCATGATCGGCACGATCAGCTCGGCGGTACGCGTGATGCGCTTCATGCCGCCGAAGATGATCGGCACCATGACCACGACCAGCACCACGCCCATGATCCACGGCGGCACGCTGAAGGCCTGCTCCATGGCCAGTGCGATGGAGTTGGACTGCACGGAGTTGAAGGCCAGGCCGAAGGCGATGATCAGGCACACGGAGAACAGGATCGCCATCCAGCGCTGACCGAGGCCCTTCTCGATGTAATAGGCCGGTCCACCACGGAAGGTGTTGTCATCGTGGGAGACCTTGTAGGCCTGCGCCAGGGTGGACTCGATGAAGCTGGTGGACATGCCGACCAGCGCCGTCATCCACATCCAGAAGATGGCGCCCGGGCCACCCAGGGAAATCGCCACGGCGACACCGGCGAGGTTACCGGTACCGACGCGCGCCGCCAGAGAGGTCGCCAGTGCCTGGAAGGAAGAGATGCCGCCTTCGCTGCCCTGACGAGACGTGGCCAGCAGCTTCCACATGTGTCCGAAATAGCGGAACTGGATACCCTTGGTCATGACCGTGAAGAAGAGACCCGCTCCGATGAGCAGGTAAATCAATACACTGCCCCACAGCAGGCCATTGCCTGCATCGATCAACGCCAGAATCGGCGCTGGAATGATGGACGTTGTTTCCGACATGTCGGTCTCGCTTTGGCGGGTTTTTGGTCTTGTCGACGCTGCCAGGGCAACGGAAAGCCCATGACTTTCCTGCGACTGACAGCGAGCAACCACTACGATGGGGTTGCTCGACATGCTTTGGTGAGCGCCATTCTTCATATCCCACGGGGATAAGCAAGAAGAGCCCACTGTAAAGCGGACTTCTACGCCCGAATTCTAGGGGAAAAATAGCGCAATGGCGGTGTTTTTCACTGCGGCCTAGACTTTAGGTGAACACGGTAATGTTTCACGTCTTGTTTGGCTCGGGCATAATGCGCCCCCTTCCGGAAGTCGCCGCCTGCCAGTGGCGGCCCAGGACTTGTCGGGCGCAGGCTCGCGACTCATCGGTTGCCGTTGCGCAACGGCGATCCCGCGAGTGTGCGCTGCGATCAGGCGGTGCAACTCCCTGACACCCACGCACCATAACCGCCATAACGGCACCCGGTAGCGCGCTTTGTCCCGGCGCCTGCCTTTGATTACAGGTGATACATGGAACTGACCAGCTACGCGGCGTCCCCGCTTTCGCTGCTCGCCCCGATCATAGCCATCGGTCTCGCAATACTGACACGTCGTGTCATGCTCTCCCTCGGGCTGGGTATCGTGTCAGGCGCCCTGCTGCTGAATGATTTCTCGCCGCTCGTCACGCTGCACTATCTCTGGCAGCAGCTGGTTGCCGTCTTCATCGAGATGCCGGACAGCGGTCAGCTTGCCGAGGCCAGCCTCAACAGCTGGAACGTCTATATCCTGCTGTTCCTGCTGGCACTGGGTGCCATGGTCGGCGTGATCACGCTGGCAGGCGGCACCCGTGCCTTCGGCAACTGGGCGCGGGCACGAGTCACGACCCGCCGTGGCTCGCAGCTGATGACCGTGCTGCTGGGGGTATTCATCTTCATCGATGACTATTTCAATAGCCTGGCCGTGGGCAACATCTGTCGTCCGCTGACCGATCGTCAGGGGCTGTCGCGTGCGCGCCTGGCCTATCTGATCGACTCCACCGCCGCGCCCGTCTGCGTGCTGACGCCGATCTCCAGCTGGGGTGCCTACATCATCAGCCTGATCGCCGGTATCCTGGCGACCCACCACATCACGGATGTCAGCCCGTTCGGTGCCTTCCTTGAGCTCTCCGCCCTCAACTACTACGCGATTGCGGCGCTGGTGCTGGTGATCGCCTCGGCCTGGTTCGACATCAACTTCGGTGCCATGCGCCGTCATGCCATCGCGGCGCGCGACGGTGAGCTTTTCGATGCCAAGCGCGGCAATCCGCCGGGCAACACCCACGTGGAAGAGTCCGAGCGTGGCCGCCCCATGGACCTGCTGATCCCGATCATCGTGCTGGTCATCTCGACCTTCTTCATGATCGTGCAGACCGGCGCCAGCGCACTGGCCGCCGAGGGCGAGGCCTTCGGTCTGATTCGCGCCTTCGAGCTGACGGATGTCGCCAAGTCACTGATCATCGGCGGCGCCATCGGCCTGCTGGCCGCGGTAGTGATGCTGCTGCGTCATCGCATGGGCGCTGGTCGCAGCCTGAGCGCCATTGCCCAGGGCGCCAGCTCCATGCTGCCGGCCGTCTATATCCTCGTCTTCGCCTGGTTGCTGACCGGCATCATCGGCTCTCTGGGAACCGGCCAGTACCTGGCCACGCTGGTCGAGGGCGTCGTGTCTCCGACCTGGCTGCCGATGCTGCTGTTCGTGCTCTCCGGCCTGATGGCCTTTGCCACCGGCACCAGCTGGGGCACCTTCGGCATCATGCTGCCCATCGCCGGTGACATGGCGGCCGCCACCGAGCTCGCCATGATGTTGCCGATGATGGGCGCGGTGCTGGCCGGCTCCGTGTTCGGGGATCACTGCTCGCCAATTTCCGACACCACCATCCTGTCCTCGACGGGTGCCAGCTGCCATCACATCGATCACGTGATGACCCAGCTGCCCTACGCCCTGCTGGGTGCCGCGATCTCGCTGATCGCCTACCTGGTGATGGGCCTGACCGACAGTACCCTGTTCGGCTGGTTGAGCCTGGCGGGTCTGCTGGTCATCAGCATTGCCTGGCTTGCACGCCGCGAGATGGCCAATCCGGTCGTGGCACGCACCTGATGCAATAAATGCTGCCTTGCTGAAAAGAAGCCCCCGCCATGTCTCATGGCGGGGGCTTTTTCATTATTGGAGCAGCGCGAGCCGCGTCATGCGTCCGCGACAGCACTGCATCGGTTCATGCGCTTCGGTTCATGCGCTGCGTGCCTCACTCGCCTGACCGACGCCGGCCTCGCTCAGCGCCTCACGCACATCCTCCAGGCTTGAGGGGTCATCTATCGTCGAGGGCACCTGGTATTGCTCGCCCGCGGCGATCTGACGGATCATCTTGCGCAGTATCTTGCCGGAGCGCGTCTTGGGCAGGCGCTCGACGACCAGCACCTCCTTGAGCGAGGCAAAGGCCCCGATTTCCTGGCGTATCCGCTGGGCAAGCTCGGCGCACAGGCTGGCTTCATCCCCCTGCCAGCCATCCTTGAGAATCACCAGTCCCAACGGCATCTCGCCCTTGAGCGAATCCTCGATGCCGATCACCGCGCATTCCGCGATCGCGGCGTGTGCACCGAGCACCTGCTCCATCTCACCCGTCGACAGACGATGCCCCGCCACGTTGATGACATCGTCAATGCGCCCCATCACGAACAGATAGCCCTGCTCATCGAAGTAGCCGCCATCACCGGACAGGTAATAGCCGGGGTAGGCGGCAAGATAGGCAGCATGGAAGCGTCCGGGGTCCTGATAGAGTCCGGTCAGGCAGCCCGGCGGCAACGGCTGACGCAACACGACATTGCCCTGCTCTCCCGTGGGTACTTCATCCCCCATGCCATCGAGAATCTGTACATTGAAGCCCGGCAACGGCCAGGTGGCGCTACCGGCGCGTGCCTCGACCGGCGCCTTCACCTCGCGGCTGCCTTCGGTGAACATGTCGAGGCCCAGCAGGTTGCCGGCGATGGGCCAGCCGGTTTCGGTCTGCCACCAGTGGTCGACGACCGGCACCGGCAGGAGATCGGCGAGCCAGTGATAGGTCGGCGGGTCCAGTCGTTCTCCTGCCAGGAACAGACTGCGCAGGCTGGAAAGGTCGTAATTGGCCATATGACTGGCTTCCGGGTCTTCCTTCTTCATGGCGCGAAACGCCGTCGGCGCAGTGAAGAAGCAGTTGATGCGGTATTCCTCGATCAAGCGCCAGAAGGCTCCGGCATCCGGGGTCTTGACCGGCTTGCCTTCATACATGACGGTACTGGCCCCCATCAGCAGCGGGCCATAGACGATATAGGAGTGGCCGACGACCCAGCCGATGTCCGAGGCCGCCATGAAGGTATCCCCGGGGCGGGTCGCATAGAGAAGCTCCATTGAATAATGCAGCGCCACGGCGTAGCCGGCGTGATCACGCACCACTCCCTTGGGCTTGCCGGTGGTGCCGGAGGTATAGAGGACATAGAGAGGTTCGCTGCCCAGCATGCTGACCGCTTCGGTGGCCTGGGCGCTGGCCAGACATTCATGCCAGTCATGATCACGCGGCCCGAGTGTCGCCCGCTGCTGTTCACGCTGCAGGATCAGACAGGCTTGCGGTGTATGCTCGGCAAGCTCGATGGCTTCATCCAGCCAGGGCTTGTAGGGAATGATGCGATCGACTTCCACCCCGCAGGACGCCGCCATGATCACCTTGGGCGCGGCGTCATCGATACGTACCGCCAGCTCCTTGGGAGAAAAGCCGCCGAAGACCACTGAATGCACCGCCCCGAGGCGTGCACAGGCCAGCATCGCCATCATGGCCTCGGCGACCATCGGCATGTAGAGCACGACACGGTCGCCCTTTTCCACCCCGAGATTGCGCAGCGCGCCCGCCAGCAGGGCCACCTCATCACGCAGCTCACGAAACGTGTACTGCCGCTTGCTCTGGGTGACCGGCGAATCCCAGTACAACGCGACCTGATCCGCGCGCCCATTGGCGACGTGATGATCCAGCGCGGCATGGCAGATGTTCATCTCGCCATCGATGAACCAGCGCGCATGCTGCTGCTCATCCCAGGCCAGAATGGTCTGCGGCGGGCGAAACCAGGCGATGCGTTGCGCCTGCTCAGCCCAGAAGTCTTCTGGCGTCTCGTTGGCTCTCGCCGTCAGAGCTAGATAACGCTCGCGTGCACAGGAGTGATTGGCGTCGGGCATGGCGTACCTCGTGATCCACGAATGGCTTTGTGGGCATCTCTTGCCAGTCCTGACGCAAGGCCTTGTCTCCGGGGCCCGTTGACCGGACCTCTTTTCATGTCGTCATTGATGTCGCTCGCCAACGGCGATGCGACAGACGACGATGGAGGAAGGACAGGCAGGACAGAGATGCCTGAACCGATAGTTACGTTGAAACCTTAGGCCAAAAATCGCCCTTCAAACCTGCTCGGCTCACCGTTTTCAGCGTCTGATGGTCTTATACTCAATCCTTGGTCGCAGACGAGCTGACAGCGTGAAAGGCGTCATTCACGCAATAAAACATACGCTTGAACGCGGTCTCACAGCAGATGCGACAAAAAGTCAAAGCCTGAGAACGACAAAGTCGATGATTTATCGTTTAAGATTGTCTTGGACGTAGCACGCGGAGTTATTGATCATTCACTAAAACAAGGTTAGGTCATAACAACATGCCAATGGCCCATTGCGTCCCTCGGGATGCACCAAGATAGACCGACCGGGAGAGACCGCATGAACGCAACACTTTCTACAGCTGCAAGGAATAACCCCATGCCAGTGTCCAGCGATGCCATCACCCTGCACCAGGCCGGTGACCGCGTCATCGAAGAAGCCACTGCCCTGCTCAAGGCGATGGGCAACGAGAATCGTCTGCGCATCCTGTGCCTGCTCAGCGACAGCGAAATGTCGGTGAGCGAGCTCAACTCGCGCCTGGAACTGTCGCAGTCCGCGCTGTCGCAGCATCTGGCGATTCTGCGTCGTGAAGGCATGGTGCGTACGCGCCGCGCTTCGCAGACCATCTACTATTCGCTGCAAGGCCCCAACGCCGCAGGTGTCATTCGTGCCCTGCAGGACCTCTATAACTGAAAAAGGGCGCCAGCCGGTGACTGACGCCCTTTGAGGGGAATGTCGCTGAGTCACGCTGATCGTGACCCGCTAGACATCTGTATCACTCGCCGACTCCAACAAGATCGGGCAGGCCACGGAATGGCCTTCCAAGCCTCTTCTCTTCGCCCGCGACGGCAATCTGTCGCTTATTGCTGATGCCAGCGCGACTCCGCATTGCGCTCCAGCACGCGATCCAGCACACGATCCAGACTCGATGTCACGCCCTTGCCGAAACGGTCCATCACGCGGCGCGGCTTCTCGAGACTCACCTCGAAGATCTTGACCTCTTCCTTCAGATAGCGTGCCAGCAACGCCTGACTGGTACCGACCTCGTCGATCAGACCGATATCGATGGCTTCACTGCCATACCAGATATCGCCCTGGGACACTGCCTCGACGTCCAGTTGCGGGCGACGGCTGCCGACATGCTGCTTGAACAGTTCATGGGTGCGCGCCAGGTCCGACAGGAACTTCTCACGCCCTTCTTCACTGTTCTCGCCGAGCATGGTCAAGGTGCGCTTGTAACGCCCCGCCGTCAGAATCTCGACATCCACATCATGCTTCTTGAGCAGACGGTGCACATTGGGCACCTGAGCCACGACACCGATCGAGCCGATGACCGCAAAGGGCGCTGCCACCACGTGGTCCGCCGCACAGGCCATCATGTAGCCGCCACTGGCCGCGACCTTGTCGACCGTGATCGTCAGGCGCGCGCCACTGGCACGCAGACGGTCCAGCTGTGCCGCGGCCAGGCCATAGGCATGCACCAGACCACCACCGGACTCCAGTCGCAGCACGACCTCATCCTGCTCACCCAGCACGCCTTCCAGTGCCGTGATCTGCTCCGCCAGGCTTTCCACACCGCTGGCCTTGATGTCGCCGACGAAGTCGAGCACGAAGACCCGACGCCCACGCGAACTGGCCGGCGTATCGTCCTTGTCCGCATTGCCGCCCTTGTTGGCTTTCGCCTTGGCCTTGAGCGATTTCTTGAGCGCCTTGGCTTCCTGCTTGTGCTTCTTGGCCCGCGCCTTCTCCTTGGCGGCGTACTCGGCCTCTTCCAGTCCGGCGTGGCTCAATTCGCGTTGATAGCCCTTGATGCGCTCATGCCAGGGGCGAATCTTCAGCTTGGCCTGGCGCTCCCCCGCTTCCCCCTGTCGTGCACGTGCAATGATGAGCACGATGGCCGCGATCGCGACCACTACGGTGATCGCCTGGGCCAGAAAGAGGCCGTACTGTGAAATCCATTGCATGCACTTGCTCCTGAAACATTGAAGAAGGTGTCTGATCTCTCGCCTGCACGTGAGCGACGAACGCTCGCTCTCGAGTGCATGGCTGTCAGGCAGAAGGTCAAGACATCTGCCACACGACCAGGACCCCATAACGAAATCACCGGCTAAAGGGCCGGTGCGGGATGGTACTCGATATGGGGGCAAGCTTGCCCGCCTGCAAGGCTGGCAGGCACCTGGGCAGATTTCACACTGCTCGTATTGTCATGGGACTGGCGCACCGCCTGTGCGGGTTCTCCAGGTGACCTGGACGCGATCTGTACGTTATCCCTGTACGTTACTTCTGCACATTATCTCTGCACGCTATCTCTAAAGGGTTCAGAGCTGAGCGCTGAAGCGCGGAACACGCCAGATCGATCACACGACTTGATTGGAACGCTCGTTTGAAATAGTCTGATGTCAGTCTTGAAGGTCAGCAGCGTGATCACTTCATGGTGAGCAAGGTGATGAACGACACCCCACTCCTCGCCATGTACGTCATCTTTCCCCGTGATCATTGGCCTTTCTCCACCGCTAGCACTGACAAGGAATATCACCATGGCCGACGCCAACGCCATCATCGACATGCTCAAGAGCCGTTTCAACCCCGAAGCCGCCAAGGGCATGGATGAGGTCTTTCAATTCAACATCACCGACAGCGATGACTACTACATGGTCGTCAAGGACGGCACTCTGGACGTCGGCGAAGGTGAGCACGATGACCCGTCCGTGACCCTGAGCACCGACAGCGACACCCTCAAGGGCGTGATGAAGGGCGAAGTCGACGGCATGCAGGCCTTCATGACAGGCCGCCTGAAAGCCACCGGCAACATCATGCTGGCCACCAAGCTGACGTCTCTGTTCCCGAACAAGTAAGCGTCTGCTTGAGCAGGTGCATCGTTGCGAACAAGCCCGATGGAAAGGTTCGCTTGATGCACCAGCCAAAGAAAACGCCCCGGCCAATGGTCGGGGCGTTTTCTTTGGGGAGAGCCCGCAATATCAGCGGCCCGTCGCGACCGAGCGCAGGAAGTTGTCGATCAAGGCATGCGAGATCGAGAACTTCGGGGGCAGCCCCGGCAAGTCTTCCGGTGTGAACCACTGGGCATCCTCGATCTCGACACCATCGATGGTGATGTCGCCACCGGCATATTCCGCGTAGTAGCCCAGCATGAACGAGTGCGGGAACGGCCACGACTGACTCTGGAAATAACTGACTCGCCCGACTTCAACACCGACTTCCTCGTGCACCTCACGCCGCACGGCTTCCTCGGCACTTTCACCGGCTTCGATGAAGCCCGCCAGGGTCGAATACATGCCCGGCCCGAAGCGCGGACTGCGCGCCAGCAACATCTCGCGGCCACGGGTGATCAGCGTGATGATGCACGGCGAGATACGCGGATAGCTGCGATGCTGACAGCCGGTGCAGTGCATGGCGAATTCATGCTCCAGACGCTTCATGCGCTTGCCACAACGGCCACAGAATCGATGGTCGCGCAGCCATTTGAGCACCTGCAACGCACTGGAAAGCAGCGGAAACTGATCACGTGGCAGCGTATGCAGCCACTGACGCGCGCCGGGCCAATCGGCACTGCCATTCTCACCGAACACCGCAATCGGCGCGCCCTGCCATTCCCCGAGGGCCACGGCGCCGCTGGGCCAGTCCGCGATGGGCTGGATGATGCCGCCATCCGGCGCAGGCGCCACGCCATCACGCCCCACGCGAATCAGATA
This sequence comes from Cobetia amphilecti, assembly GCF_020217465.1. Taxonomy (GTDB): domain Bacteria; phylum Pseudomonadota; class Gammaproteobacteria; order Pseudomonadales; family Halomonadaceae; genus Cobetia; species Cobetia amphilecti. The sequence goes on along the minus strand of NZ_CP084115.1, from coordinate 1,918,879 downwards.
ACCATGGCGCTGGGTCACACGCGAGAGATCACGAATCAACATCAGGCGTCGTCTCCGCGGTTGCCTCGGCTGTCCAGACTGGCACTATCAAGACTGCCCAGTGCATCGATCGAGAGGCGATCGAACAGGCACTCATCCGCCTTGCCGCGAATCTCTTCACACCAAGCCGAGTGACGCTCAAGTTCCAGCGCGGAAAGCCCGGGCGTGACCAGGCGTGGGCGATCGGCACGCAGGCGACGAACCCCGACGATACCGCCCTCCTCGCCATCGCCTTCCTCTATCACGTCCAGGCCCAGCGCCGTCTGGCCACCGGTCATCGCCAGATAGACGTCGCCGAGAATCTCGGCATCCAGCAAGGCGCCGTGCAGCACGCGATGCCCGTTGTCGATATCGTAGCGCTTGCACAGCGCATCCAGGTTGTTGCGCTGTCCGGGGTGCTTTTCTCGGGCCAGCTTCAGGGTATCGAGAATGGCGCAGTGATCGGCGACCGGGCCCAACGGGTTGGCACGCCCGGGATTTATCAGCCCGAATTCGTGATCGATGAAGCCCACATCGAAGGGCGCATTGTGGATGACCAGTTGGGCACCCTTGATGAAGTCCCAGAAGGCATCGGCGATCTCGGCGAAGACCGGCTCGTTGGCGACTCGCTCATCGGTGATGCCGTGGACCCCGATCGCCTCTGCATCGATCAAGCGCTCAGGATTGACGTACTGATGGTAGGTGCGTCCGGTCAGGCGGCGGTTGATCATCTCCACCGCGCCGATCTCGATCAGGCGATGGCCTTCCTTCGGATCGATACCTGTCGTTTCAGTATCGAGAATAATCTGACGCATCTCAGACCTCTTGGTAAACAGTGACAGCTCCCTGACCGGCATCCGCCTCAAGCTTCGGGCCGCGCATCAGGGTGCCTCAATATCGGATCCTGCATGTCCGTGCTCAAACACGGCTGGCCACCACGCTCGGTGTACCTGCCAGCCGAGGCAATCAGCGGCGGCGCTGCATCTCGTCGATGGCCTCGTTGGCCAGCGCATCGGCGCGCTCGTTGCCCTCATCGCCGCTATGACCCTTGACCCAGCGCCACTCGATATCATGACGCTCACTCTGGGCCAGCAGTGCCTTCCACAGATCTTCATTCTTGACCGGCTGCTTGGCTGCCGTCTTCCAACCGCGCTTGACCCAGCCATGCACCCACTTGGTGATGCCGTTCTTGACGTATTCGGAGTCGGTCCACAGCACCACCTGACAGCGCTTGGTGAGCGCCGAGAGCGCCTCAACCGCCGCCATCATCTCCATCCGATTGTTGGTCGTCTGGGCCTCGCTGCCATTGAGTTCCTTGCGATGCTTGCCACTGACCAGAATCGCGCCCCAGCCACCCGGACCCGGGTTGCCACGACAGGCACCATCGGTGTGGATGACCACGCGAGTCGGCGCCGCCTTGGATTCGGACGTCGCAGCAGCGGAGGGATTCTGGGATTCGGGCGTGGATGCACTCTGGCTCACAAACGGCACTCTCGACAAAGGAAACGAAGACGGGCAAGTGCGACGGCGCTGGCTGTCACGACAGGGGCAAGCCTGGCTCGCAGAGGCGGGGCTTGGAAACCGCCCCCTGACAATCACTCTCCGGGAGCCCCCGCGGCAACAGCAGGCCTCGCCACAATGAGCGTCATTCTACCCACTCGCATCCAGCATGGCCAAAGTCCCTGTGTTTTTTTACAGCTTCCGCCAGACTGAAGCCTTGAAGAAAAGGGAGCCCTGCAGCGAGCCGCCGAGCTAGCCACGCTCGGACAGATCTCTGCGCGACTCACGCTTCACATGCCCCTCCCGGGAATGCACCCGCGTGGCCTGGCCGATGGAGACACCGGGGATGGCGACACGCGGTCGCTTGGCATTCAAGGGTTGCACGTACCCGACATTGCGCCGCGCCCGTATCAACATCAGGCTTCCTAGCGGCAAGTTGTAGCGGCGCCCCATGCGTTCAAGCCAACCGTGTCGCAGGCGTAACCCCGGCAGATGGAAGCCGGCATAGTCGATACGCTCGATCTCGAAATCCACGAAGGCCAACCAATCGCGCAGGGCCGCAGGCGTCCGCCAGCTTCCCTCCCAGGGAGTGATGTGGCGACGACGCGGGTCCAGACGCAGCAGCCCCTCACCGGACAAAGGCTGCCAGGCGACGATGACCAGACAGCCACTGGAGCGCAGGACGCGGGCCGCCTCACGCAGCAGTCGGTGCGGCTCCGGCGCGACCTCCAGCAGATGGTGAAGCATCACCAGATCCATGCTCTCGTCCGGCAAAGCCAGCTGCGTCAGCGGGCAGATCAAGGTGGAAGGCGACTCGGCAAGCGCCGCCTCGGGACTCCATTGGATGGCATGGCGGATGGCGGAGAGTGACAGGAGGTCATTGCCCCCCGGACCCAGGTTCAGGCTGTGAAAACCGAAGCAGCGCTCGAACAGCGGCGCCAGCATCTCGCGCTCCGCCGTCAGGATGTCCTGCCCATCCGGGCCCTCGAAAAAGGCACGCATGGCGCGCACATGGGCACTCAATTGGCGCGCATGCTGGCGCTGGCGCTCCTCGGCGGTCAGGGACGCGCTGGCCTTGTCCGCACCGGAGTCATTCACACCAAAGGGGCCTTTCCACATCTTGCATCTCCCGGGCTTCAGGCGGGGAGACACTCCCCACGGCATAGACAGGCTTTGACACTTGTCTACATTCTCACACCATAAGAGGTTTGACACTTACCTGCTGGCTCGTCAGGCTTGTTATCCGGAAAATTCAGATTCCCGCCACGAATCAATCCACTGGGCATCATCGTGCTGGCTATTGTCCTTGCGATTGATGGCGCTCATGGACTTTGGCACCGGCGGCCAGTCGTGACTTTTCCAGCGGGACTCTTCTTGATGGGCTCTGCGTCAGCCACTCGGCGCCTGATCGCACACGGCGAGTCTGACCGGGAACGAAATGCCGACAAGCGAGTCTTGAACAGGACTGCGGGCATCGAGCGTCTCGACACGCCCGGCCCGACACTCAGGATAGAGTGAAGCAGGGTGTTGCCCAACATCCAGCGAATGACCCATAAATATGCGTTGTCGATGATAGAGCACACGGATTGCCCCTCCCGCCCACATACGCGGCCAGGGGAGCGGCCAGGAGCACGACCGTCCTGAGCCGTCTCTGAGCATTACCTTATGCTGCTTTCGACAACTAACTCTCAGTAAGGAGTCGATGGAACCGCCTGCCCATCAGCATTGCAGGCGACGATGACATGCCATGTTCATCTGCTTCAGCCTGGCCGATTCCTCGGCGAGGACGTATGAAGCCCCTTTTCGCGTCACTGGCCTGTCATTGCCTCGATCGACGACTGCAAGACATCAAGAGCACCTGACCACCATGATGAGCGTAACGCCCATAGCGGCCTTTCAGGACAACTACATCTGGTTGATACAGAGCGACGACAATCCCCGCGTGGCGGTCGTCGACCCCGGTGATGCACGCCCGGTGATGGAGACCCTGGAGTCCAGAGGCCTGACCCTCGACACCATCCTCATCACCCATCACCACCAGGATCACACCGGCGGCCTGCCGGAGCTGATCGAACGCTATCAGCCTCGCGTGGTTGGCCCGCACAATACGGCCATCCACGGTATCGACGAGCGTGTCGGCGATGGCGACAGCTTCCGCCTGCAGGGCCGCCTCTTCGAGGTGATGGAAGTGCCGGGCCATACGCTGGATCACATCGCCTTTGTCAGCTCCGGCATGCCGGGACTGCTGTTCTGCGGCGACACCCTGTTCAGTGGCGGTTGCGGTCGCCTGTTTGAGGGCACGCCGGAGCAGATGCATCACTCCTTGTCGCGCCTGGCCGCCCTGCCGGAAGAGACGCTCGTCTTCCCGGCACACGAATACACGCTGGCCAATCTGGCCTTCGCCAGTGCCGCCGAGCCGAACAACCCGGCGCGGGACACCCTCAACGCAGAATGTGAACAGCTGCGTTCACTGGGCCGCCCCACGCTGCCCACCCTCATCGGCCGAGAAAAGCAGATCAATCCGTTCCTGCGCAGTGATGAGGTCGCGCTGCAACGCCACCTCGAGCAGGAAGGACGCCTCTCGGCACCCTCGGGTCAGGAAGATTCTCCACTGGCGGCCTTCACGGCACTGCGTCAGTGGAAGGACAACTTCTAGCCCTGCTGCCCGCGTGCCATTGCCCCCGTTCTGACGCCACTCAGGTGAGCGGTTGGAGCGCGGCGTGAATGGCATTTCGCGTGACAGCGGGTCGAGAACATTCCTGATCTCGATCAGCCCCCGCAGTCACTGATTCGTGCCGGCATGACCGGCCAGCAGAGCCGCTGCTGACCCATCCAGCCGCGGCTCGCCAGAGAGTATTTCGTCAATGCATCAGCAAGACCTCCGTACCGACGGCCAGATGGCCGCCGACACGCCGTGTCGTGTCACTCCGACCCAGGCCCCCTTCCGTCCGGCTCGACTGCGTCACCTGATTCGCCTCGCCTCTCTGGGTGCCACCCTGTGCCTGATGCCGCTGACCGCCAGCGCCAATTCAGCGATGGTGTCCGGGGTCTCGCCCACCAGTGAATATCAGCGCGCCCCGCTGAACTTCATGGAGGCCGTCGACGCCATTCCCGCGCACTACGACGACGTCTGGGAGCGCCTGCGCGCCGGCTATCAGCTGCAGCAGGACACCGGTCGTCCACGCGTGCGCAAATGGATCAGCTGGTATCAGGAGCACCCCCACCACGTGGAGCGTATCGCGGAACAGGCCCGCCCCTGGATTCGCTACGTGACACTGCGCACCGAAGCACGCGGCCTGCCGGCAGAGCTGGCACTGCTGCCCTTCATCGAGAGCGCCTACGATCCGGATGCCGCGCATCCGGGCGGTGCGACCGGCATGTGGCAGTTCATGCCGCGCACCGGTGACGCCATGGGGCTGACACGCAACCGCTGGTATGACGGTCGCAAGGACGTGTTGCTGTCCACGGATGCCGCGCTGGATTACCTGGAGACCCAGGGCGAGCGCTGGTATGACGGCGACTGGGAGCTGGCGCTGGCCGCCTACAATGCCGGTGCCGGCACCGTGAATCGTGCACGCCGCCGCGCCGGTGGCGATGAGGATTACTGGAACATCAAGCTGCCCAACGAGACCATGGAATACGTGCCGAAGCTTCTGGCACTGGCCGCGGTGATTCGCGACCCTGAGGAATATGGGCTCTCGCTGCCGAAGATTGACGACAGGCCGGAAATCGCGGCCGTCGAGACGGGCGGGCAACTAGACCTGTCCACCGCCGCCAAGCTGGCCGGCATCAGTGAAGACGAGCTGCGCGCCCTGAACCCGGCCTACAAGCGCTGGGCCACCACGCCCGGTGACAGCTCGCTGGTGATTCCCGCCACCGCCCGCGATACCTTCCTCAGCCAGCTGGCCACGCTGCCTGAAAAAGCGCGCCAGAGCTGGGCCAGCTATCGCGTCAAGCGCGGCGACACCCTGTCCGTCATCGCGCGCCGCAATGGCCTGACGCTCTCCGAGCTGAAGCAGAAGAACCGCCTCTCGGGCAACACCATCCGCATCGGCCAGGCACTGATGGTGCCGGACCGCGGCGCCTCGGTGGCCACCCAGCTGGCCTCGGCCAACGGCGAGAAGAAGGTGCGCGTGAAGAGTGGCGATTCCCTGTCATTGATCGCCGCACGCCACAATGTCAGCACACGCCAGCTCGCGCGCTGGAACAAGCTGTCATCTGCGGACTACCTGCGCCCCGGTCAGATGCTGACCCTTTACAGCGCCAACTGAGTCAGTCGATTCACGCGTCGTTGCACGACGCTTGATAGGCGATTCCTCAACGCCCCTGCCATCTGCGATGGTGGGGGCGTTTGCGATTCAAACGCCGCAGCATGGCCGCTGACAGGGAACTTCGTTACTCTTGGCGGGGTCGATGCAAGGAGACCGGCCGCAGCCCGGCGCGTGGCGCGCACCTGCTGCACCGCTTTTGCAGCCTGCCTGCAGTTCTCCTGCAACTTTAGGCAGCTCACGGTAGTGCGTCGACAGCTGTATGGACAGCCGCTGAGGCGGCCCAAACCAGCGGAGTTGATGGCGAGTCAGGCACAAACCAGCCGCTGCCCAGATGCCGGTCATTTCATCACGGCCGCGAGGCCCGGGTCATTCAGTCAAGGAAGTCTTCGATGCAGCGTGTTTCTTCACTCACCCATCGCCGCTGGGCTGCGCTACGTGCGCTATGCCTGGGGGCGCTGATGGTGAGCGGCTCGTTCACTGCCACGGCCAACGCGGCTGAGCCCAATGCAGCCGGGCCCAATGCGAATAGCGAGCAATCTGCCGATTCACGCCCCAGCGCCGAGACGGCGTCAGGCACGCAGGCAACCAGCGCGCAGGCAACCAGTATCCCCACCTCGAACGTGCAGACACCGCTGGACGTCCCGACCGTGCATGGCCTGGCCATCTACGGCGAGCCCGCCCACAAGCCCGGCTTCACGCACTTTCCTTACGTCAATCCAGAGGCGCCGGTCGGCGGTCGCATGACGCGCGCCGCCATCGGTAGCTTCGACTCCACCAATCCCTTCATCCTCAAGGGCAATTCGGTGGCGGGACTCAACTACTTCGGGGGACTGATCTACGACACCCTGATGATCCCCTCCGCCGATGAGCCCTTCACCGAATACGGATTGCTGGCCAGCGGCGTCCGCCTGGCCGAGGACCGCAGCGCCATCGAATTCGATATCGACCCTCGGGCGCGCTTTCACGATGGCGTGGCGGTGACTGCCGAAGATGTCGTCTTCACTTATCGCCTGCTCAAGGATGAAGGCCTGCCGTTCTTCAAGAGCTACTACCACGATGTCACCGGGGTCAGCGTGATCGATGCCGATACCGTGCGCTTCGAGATGGCGCCAGGCGCGGCGCGCGAACTGCCGCTGATCATCGGCCAGTTGCCGGTGTTGCCGGAGCACTACTGGAAGAGCCGCGACTTCACGCGCGCCACCCTGGAACTCCCGCTGGGTTCCGGCCCCTATCGCATGGCGTCTCTGGATGCCGGCCGCCAGGTTCGCTATGAGCGAGTCGACGATTACTGGGGCAAGGACCTGCCGGTCAACAAGGGCCGCCACAACATCCAGACGCTGGTCTACGACTACTACCGGGACCAGACCGTGTCGCTGGAAGCCTTCAAGGCCGGCAGCATCGATCTGCACGTCGAAAGCAGCGCCAAGAACTGGGCGACCGCCTACGACACCCCCGCGCTGCACGAGGGGCGACTGAAGAAGCTGGAAGTCCCGGACAGCAACCCAGCGGGCATGCAGGGCTTCGTGCTCAACGAGCGCCGCGAGCGCTTCCAGGACCCCAGAGTCCGTGAGGCACTGGCGCTGGTCTTCGACTTCGACTGGATCAACCGCAACCTCTTCTATGGCGCCTACCAGCAGACCCACAGCTATTTCGAGAATTCGGACATGGCCGCGGATGGCATGCCCACCGGCAAGGAACTCGCGCTGCTTGAGCCCTTCAAGGATGAGCTGCCCAGCGCGGTCTTCGACAAGCCCCTGCCGATCGATGAGCCACAGGAATTGCGCCCTCGCCTGCGCAAGGCGTTGGGGCTGCTGCGCGAAGCGGGCTATGAAGTGGTCAAGGGCCTGCTGGTCAGCCGCAACAGCGGCAAGCCGCTGACGCTTGAGGTGCTCAACTACGACACCCAGTTCGAGCGCATCATCCAGCCGTGGATTCGCAATCTGGCGCGCATCGGCATCAAGGCACGGATTCGCACCGTCGACGTCAATCAGTACATCAACCGCCGTCGCAGCTTCGACTTCGACGTGGTGGTCGGCAGTTATCCGCAGTCCAACAGCCCCGGCAGCGAGCAGCGTGAATACTGGACCAGCGACTATGCCGACGTGGCCGGCTCACGCAATCTGATCGGGCTGAAAAGCCCGGTGGTGGACGCGCTCACCGATGCCCTGATTCAGGCGCAGACCCGCGAAGACCTGCTCAGCGCGACACGGGCACTCGACCGCGTACTGCGTTGGGGCTTCCATGTCGTGCCCCAGTGGCACCTGGCGGCGACGCGCATCGCGCTCTGGAACAAGTTCGGCTATCCGCAGCCCTTCCCGGAATACCAGCTGAGCCTGGACAGCTGGTGGATCGAGCCCGACAAGGATGCCTCGCTGGAGCCAGGTGAATAAGCCGGGTGAATGAGCCAGGTGAACAAGCCGGGTGAACATGCCTGCTCAGCAAGTCTGGTGAACAAGCCTGAAGAACACGCTCGGCGCATATGCCAGGCATAGACGCCTGGCGGGACTGACGCCTTGCTGATGCGTTCACGACACCAATAACCGATGCCCCTTGCACCGCACATCAGATGCCGGCGATGAGGGGCACGCAGGGAGATTGCCATTGGGTGCCTATATTCTGCGCCGGATTCTGTTGATGATTCCGACGCTGCTCGGAATCCTGTTGCTGAATTTTCTGATCGTTCAGGCCGCCCCCGGTGGCCCGATCGAACAACTGATGTCACGTCTGGACGGCATGAGTGCCGGTGCCAGCACCCGTCTCAACAGTGGCGGCGGTGACGGTGTCACCAGCGGTGGCGGGGGCTCCTCGACCTATCGCGGCGCCTCAGGGGTCGACCCGGCCTTGATCGAGGAGCTGGAGCAGCAGTTCGGCTTCGACAAGCCGGTCTGGGAGCGCTTCACCGACATGGTCGTCGACTACACGCAGTTCGATTTCGGCGACAGCTTCTTCCGTGATCGCCCGGTGATCGACCTGATGCTGGAGCGCCTGCCGGTCTCCATCTCGCTGGGGCTATGGACCACGCTGCTGGTCTATCTGGTCTCGATCCCGCTGGGTATCCGCAAGGCACTGGTGCATGGCTCGCGCTTCGATATCTGGACCTCCGGCGTCGTCATCGTCGGCTACGCCATTCCGGGCTTTCTGTTCGCGATCCTGTTGATCGTGGTGTTCGCTGGCGGCAGCTATCTGGACTGGTTCCCGCTCAGGGGGCTGACCTCGCCGGACTTCGAGCAGCTGTCCACCGCCGGCAAGATTCTGGACTACTTCCATCACATCGCCCTGCCCGTGCTGGCCTCCGCCATCGGCAGCTTCGCGACCCTGACGATGCTGACCAAGAACAGTTTCCTGGACGAGGTCCACAAGCAGTACGTCCTGACGGCACGCGCCAAGGGGGCCAGCGAGAACCGTATCCTCTACGGGCATGTCTTCCGCAACGCCATGCTGATCATCATCGCCGGACTGCCCGCGGCGCTGGTCGGGATCTTCTTCACCGGCTCGCTGCTGATCGAGGTGATCTTCTCCCTCGACGGGCTGGGACTGCTCGGCTTCGAGGCTGTCCTGCAGCGCGATTACCCGCTGATCTTCGGCACCCTGTATCTCTATACCCTGATCGGTCTGATCCTGAAGCTGGTCTCTGATCTGATGTATGTGTGGATCGACCCGCGCATCGACTTCGCGACACGGGAGGCCTGATATGCGTCACGAGACAACGCTTCACGAAGCGTCGGTTCATGAAACGTCGGTTCATGAAACAAAGCGTCACGAAACACCCGCTCACGACGTAAGCGACGAAAGCCAGCAGACGCTGCAACACCCGCGCGCCTCACGCCTGTCGCCCATCACCCGACGGCGCATGGCGGCCTTTCGTGACAACCGTCGCGCCTGGTGGTCGCTGCTGATCTTCGGCGTGCTATTCGTGCTCTCGCTGGGGGCCGAGCTGATCGCCAATGACCGCCCGCTACTGGTCGAGTATCAGGGCGAGACCTACCTGCCGATGCTGCACGAGTATCCGGAGACTACCTTCGGCGGCTTCCTGCCCACCGCCACCGACTATCGCGACCCCTATGTGATCGAGGCCATCGAGGCGCAGGGCTTCATGCTCAACACCTTGATTCCCTACTCCTACGACACCCTGGATCTGAATCTGGGCTCGCCGGCGCCGTCGGCCCCCAATGGCCGGCATTGGCTGGGCACCGATGATCAGGGCCGTGACGTGCTGGCGCGCGTCATCTATGGCTTCCGGCTGTCGGTGATCTTCGCGCTGGTACTGACGGCGGGCTCGCTGGTGCTGGGGGTGGTGATCGGTGGCGTGCAGGGCTACTTCGGCGGCAAGGTCGACCTGATCGGCCAGCGTCTGATCGAGGTATGGTCCGGCCTGCCGGTGCTGTTCCTGCTGATCATTCTCGCCAGCATCGTCGAGCCGAACCTGTGGTGGCTGACCGGCATCATGTTGCTGTTCTCGTGGCTGGGCATCGTCGATATCGTGCGCGCCGAGTTCCTGCGCGCACGCAATCTGGAATACGTGCGTGCCGCCCGGGCCATGGGCCTGCCCTCGCGCCTGATCATGTGGCGTCATGTGCTGCCCAACGCGATGGTCGCCACCCTGACCTTCATCCCCTTCCTGTTCACCGGCGCCATCACCACCCTGACCGCGCTGGATTTCCTCGGCTTCGGCCTGCCGGCCGGCTCCCCCTCGCTGGGCGAGCTGGTCGCCCAGGGCAAGAACAACCTGCAGGCACCGTGGCTGGGCATGACCGCCTTCCTGAGCCTCGGCATCATGCTGACGCTGTTGGTCTTCATCGGCGAAGGGCTGCGCGATGCCTTCGACCCACGTCATATCAGTGCCCGGGAGCAGAACGCATGAGTCATTCCTCTTCACCTGCGGACAACACCGACGCCGCTGCCAGCGTGCTGAGACTCGACGACCTCTGCATCCGCTTCGGTCAGACACCCGTCGTCAGGCATCTCTCCCTTGAGGTCCGACGGGGGGAATGCCTGGCCATCGTCGGCGAGTCCGGGTCGGGCAAGTCCGTCAGCCTATTGGCGAGTCTCGGCCTGCTGCCGGGGCATGCCCATGTCAGCGGGCAGCGCGAATTCACGCGGCCTGACGGCAAGACGCTGAATCTCGCTGCCCTGACGCCACGCCAGTGGCAGCGGGTGCGCGGCGGCCAGATCGGCTTCGTGTTCCAGGAGCCGATGACCTCGCTCAACCCACTGACACGTGTCGGCGAGCAGATCAGTGAAAGCCTGCGCCTTCAGCAGGGGCTGCGCGGCAATGCCGCCCGCCAGCGCGTGCTGGAACTGCTCTGCCAGGTGCAGCTGCCACGTCCCGAGGAATTGATCGACGCCTGGCCGCACCAGCTCTCCGGCGGCCAACGCCAGCGCGTGATGATCGCCATGGCGATGGCCAATCAGCCACCGCTGTTGATCGCCGATGAGCCGACCACGGCGCTGGATGTCACCGTGCAGCAGGAGATACTCCAGCTGCTGGATCGCCTGCGTCGCGACCAGGGCATGGCGATGGTTCTGATCAGCCATGACCTCAATCTGGTGCGCCGTCATGCAGACCGCGTGATCGTGATGCGCGACGGGGAATGCATCGAGCAAGGGCGCGTCGACGAGGTATTCGATGCGCCGCAGGCCGATTACACCCGCGAGCTACTGGCCGCCGAACCCGAAGGCCTCGCCAGCGACTTGAGTGCCGAGGACGCCGCGACACCGGTTCTCGCCTCGCGCAAGCTGGAGGTGCGCTTCGCGCGCAGCAAGAAGCTGTTCCAGAAGCGCCCCGCGGACTTCGTCGCCGTTCATCCGCTGGATCTGACGCTGGCCCGCGGCGAGACGCTCGGCGTGGTTGGGGAATCGGGGTCCGGCAAGACGACACTCGCCCTGGCGCTCTTGAAGCTGCAAAGCGCCAAGGGCGAGATCCACCTCGAGAACGAACGCATCGATACGCTGGATCGCAATACGCTGCGCCTGCGTCGCCGCCAGATGCAGATCGTCTTCCAGGATCCATACGGCTCGCTGTCGCCGCGCATGCCGGTGGCAGACATCATCAGTGAAGGGCTGCGCTTTCATCATCCAACGCTCAGCGAAGACGAGGTTCGCCAGCGTGTGGCGCAGGTGCTGGAGGAAGTCGAACTGCCCTCGGCGTGTGCCGATCGCTATCCCCACGAGTTCTCCGGCGGCCAACGTCAGCGGATTGCCCTGGCGCGCGCCCTGATCCTCGAGCCCAGACTGCTGGTGCTCGATGAACCCACCTCGGCACTGGACCGCAGCGTACAGAAACAGCTGATTGCCCTGCTGCGTGAACTCCAGACACGCCGAGGCCTGAGCTATCTGTTCATCAGTCATGACCTGGCAGTGGTTCGCGCGCTGTCCCATCGGGTGATGGTGTTACGTGAAGGACGCCTGGTGGAGACGGGCACGACGGCAGAAGTGCTCGGCAATCCCCGCGAGGACTATACGCGCGCCCTGATACAGGCCGCGGGGCTGGCCTGACACGCTCTGGCATGGCCTGACCAGAGCCGATTGGCCTGGCTGACCTGCTCTGCTCTGCTCTGCTCTGCTCTGCCAAAGCATGCCGATCGCCCTGCTCGGGCAGCCACAGATGATGAGCAGGGCGTTGGCGCATTGCAGTCAATGCACCCCTGCGTTGCAAGACGCACGTTTTGTCGATTGCAAATAATAAAGGTTCTCAATATGATCCAGTGAGATGCGGGCCGACCATCGAGAGATCGTGTAATGACTTCCCGCCCCCTCTCGAGCGGCCCCACGCACTGCCGTTCTGCGCGCACTGCATAACAACAGACCGATCAAGGGATTCACATGACTGCCTCTTTCCGTTTTGCCTCACGCAAGCCGCTGGCAGCTGCCATCGCATTGTCAGCCTCCATGTTCACCGGTGCCGCTCTGGCAGAGCATCATGGCGACGCGCATGACAAGGCGCTGACGGCCGACGCTGTCGTCGCCCAGTACGCCAACGTCGCGCATGCCACCTACAGCGATGCCCTGGCCAGTGCCAATGCCCTGCGCGCCGCCAATGCCGCGCTGATCGAATCTCCGTCCGAAGAAACGCTGGCCGCGGCACGTGCCGCCTGGAAGCAGGCGCGCGTGGCGTATCAGCAGAGTGAAGTGTTCCGCTTCGGCAATGCCATCGTCGATGACTGGGAAGGTCAGCTCAACGCCTGGCCGCTGGATGAAGGGCTGATCGATTACGTCGAAGGCGACGGCTATCAGGCAGAGCTGGGCAACCCGGGCGCCAGCGCCAACATCATCGCCAGCGACAGCGTGCAGATCGGTGCCGACAAGATCGACACCACCGAGATCACCCCGGAGCTACTGGCGTCCCTCAACGAGCTAGGCGGTTTCGAGGCCAACGTGGCCAGCGGCTACCATGCCATCGAATTCCTGCTCTGGGGTCAGGACATGCACGGCTTTGAGGCCGGTGCCGGCGAGCGCCCGGCGACCGACTTCGCCAAGGGCGATGCCTGTACCGCCGACAACTGTGACCGTCGTGGCGCCTACCTGCTGGCCGCCAACGACCTGCTGATCAGCGACCTGGAATACATGGTCGGCCAGTGGGCACAGGGCGAGAAGGACAACTACCGTGCGGAACTGACCTCACTGCCGGCCGGTGAAGGCCTCGAGAAGATGCTGTTCGGCATGGGCTCCCTGTCACTGGGTGAGCTGGCCGGTGAACGCATGAAGGTCGCGCTGGAAGCCAACTCCTATGAAGACGAGCATGACTGCTTCTCCGACAACACCCACTACTCGCACTTCTACAATGCCAAGGGCATCCAGAACGTCTACGAAGGCAAGTACGTGACCCTGGACGGCCGCACCTTCGAAGGCCCGTCACTGCATGCACTCGTCGCCCAGAATGACCCGGAACTGGCCGAGAAGATGCACGAGGCACTGGACACCACCATGGGCCAGCTGCAGGTGATGGTCGACACGGCAGAAGCCGACGGCGGCATGAAGTTTGACCAGATGATCGCCCCGGGCAATGCCGAAGGCGCCGAGATCATCAATGCCAGCATTCAGGATCTGGTCGCCCAGACCCGCCTGATCGAAGAGATCGCCGACGATGTCGGCATCAGCGGCATGAAGGCCGATACCGCGGACCATGAGTTCTAAGCACACGCTCGAGATTGCCAGTCCATGGGGTGACGATTGATCCTCCCCATGCAGCGCAGCCCCACGCCCGAACCCGTCTACGCACAGGTTCGGGCGTTGATGCTTTTCGCGCCAGCATTTGATGCGCGTCTGCTGATTCTTTCAGGCTGCTGCGCAGCACCGGAAGAACCTGCAGCCTGACCGCGCAAGCCAGGACCTACATTGATGCCACACGTCGTCCCGAAACACCCCACACTCCACGCGTTGTCTCTCGCCATCACGCTTGCCGCCCTGCCGCTGGGCGTAGCACAGGCCGCCCAGCCAGCGCTGACCGTGAGCGCGTATCTGGCCGAACTGCCATTGCAGGACACCGACAGAAGCGGTGGCGACGGCAGCGTGCCCAAGCACGATACCAATGCCTATTCGCTGCCGGCCAAGAACCTGAGCTTCGATCAGCGCCTGTCCTTCAGTGTCGGCAACAGCTTCTTCAAGAGCCCCTGGGTGATCGCGCCCGCCAGCACCACCGCGCGCGATGGCCTCGGTCCGCTGTTCAACACCAACGCCTGCCAGAACTGCCACGTCAAGGATGGTCGCGGCAGCCTGCCGGTCGAGGGCGACCCCTCGGTGGGCCTTTTCCTGCGCCTGGGCCTGCCGGACAGTCACGAGGACAGCTGGAGCGATGAGGAGCGTGAATTCCGGCGTATCGCCGGGGTGATGCCACATCCTGTCTATGGCACCCAGCTGCAGAATGCCGCCGTGCCCGGCATCGAGCGCGAAGGCCGCATGCAGGTGGATTACAAGGACGTGACGGTGACCCTGGCGGACGGGGAAGTGATCGCGTTGCGCAAGCCGCGCTATTCCATCGTCGAACCCGGCTTCGGGGACCCGGGCGCCATCGCGCTCTCCCCACGTCTCGCCCCCGGCATGGTGGGGCTGGGGCTGCTCGAGGCGGTCAGCGACGAGACCTTGCTCGAGTGGGCCGACCCGCAAGATGCGGATGGCGACGGCATCAGCGGGCGCGCCAATACTGTCTGGTCACTCGCCGAGCAACGCGAGGTCATGGGGCGTTTCGGCTGGAAGGCCGGCCAGCCCGATGTGCGACAGCAGAGCGCCAAGGCCTTCGCCGGCGACATGGGCCTGACTTCCAATCTGGTCAGCTCCACCGACTGCACCCCGCTCCAGAAGTGCGAGTTATTGCCCGATGGGGGGGAGATCGAGGTCGACGACAACGTGATGGACAACGTGGCCTTCTACTCGCGCAATCTGGCCGTGCCCACCCGGCGTGATATCGATGACCCGACGGTGCGCCAAGGCGAGCACCTGTTCCGCGAGCTTGAATGCGCCAGCTGTCACCGCCCACGCCTGACCACCCAGTCCGGCGGCGTGGCGGAACAACTGGCCGAGCAGACGATCTGGCCCTACAGCGACATGCTGCTGCATGACATGGGCGAAGGACTGGCAGATGATCGCCGCGAATTCGAGGCCAGCGGCCAGGAATGGCGCACGCCGCCCCTGTGGGGCATCGGCCTGGCCCAGACGGTCAACCCTGCCACGGGCTTCTTGCATGATGGCCGTGCACGCACCCTGCTCGAGGCCGTGCTCTGGCATGGCGGCGAAGCCCAGCCCAGCCGCGATGCCGTCGTGGCCCTGCCGACTGACCAGCGTGAAGCCCTGTTGCGCTTCCTCGAGACTCTCTGACAAGGAATACCCGTTCATGCCCCGCGACACCTTCACCCCAACTGCAACCCCGATGAAACCTGCACAGCGCAAGACCTCGCCCCTGGCCCTGATGGCCTGTGGCATGACACTGCTGGGCGTCACCCTGTTCTCGACAAGCGCACTGGCGGCGACGGACTCTTCTGCGGCCAACACAGACGCCGCCACCACTGACACCAACAGCGCAAAGTCCGTCAGCCAGTTTGCCGCTGACACGCTGAGCGAGGGGCACCAGCAACTTGCCAGCCGCCTGCAACAGCTCGCGCAGCATACTCAGGCGTACTGCTCCGCCGAGGGTGACGTCACCCTCGACACCCTCAAGCAGGACTGGCGCAGCGCCATGCTGGGGCTGAATCAGGTCAACTGGGTGGAAATGGGCCCGATCCTGCAGAACTCGCGTCAGTGGCAGCTGTATTTCTGGCCGGACAAGAAGGATCTGGTCGCGCGCAAGACCCGCGCCCTGCTCGCCGGTGATGCCCCGATCACGGTCGAGAGTCTGGCGGAGCAATCCATCGTCATGCAGGGCCTGGGCAGCGTGGAGTATCAGCTGTTCGATGCCCGCTATGCCGACTCGCCCCTGACGGCCGACTCACGTCGCTGCGAGTTGATGACGGCCAACACCGCCTACGCCGCCAATACCGGCAAGACGCTGCGTGATGAGTGGCAGCAGTTCGCGCCGCAACTGGCCGAAGGTACTGGCGCCTTCAGCGATTCACGTGACGCCGTGCTGTCTCTGGTTCGCGCGCTGACCGTGCAGCTGGAAGCCATCAAGGACCGCAAACTGCGCCGGCCGATCGGCCTCGACAACGGCGGCACAGCCAACCCCTATGCGGCTGAGTCCTGGCGCGGCGGCATGGGGCTTGCCAACATCGCGGCGACCCTGGCGATGATGGAACGCCTCTGGCTCGGCAATGACGATGTCGCAGGCATTCAAGGCTATCTGAATGGCCAGGTCGACCCGCGCATGGTGGCCTCCACCACAAGCGATTTCGTCGATGCGCGCCAGGCCTTCGCCGCCCTGCCGGATGACCTCGCCGGCATACTGCGCGATGACCCGCGCAATGGTGAGCTACAGCAGGCCATGATCCATGTCGAGACCCTGCAAGCCGGTTTTTCCGACACGCTCAACCCGGCGCTGGGCCTGTCACTGGGCTTCAACAGCACCGATGGCGACTGACAAGGACGGGGGAATTGTGAGTGGCGAATGGCGACTGAGGAATTGAGAGCGGCGAATGACAACTGACAAGGGGCCAGGCGAGATGCCTCACGGCATGACAGACACACACGCAGCCGACGCCCGCCAGCGACGTCGGCTGCTCAAGGCGTTGGCCTGCACGCCCCTGATGGGGCTGCCCGGCGGCATGGCCGTGGCAGGCGGCAACAACGCCGCCAGCGCCCAGGGGCGCGAACCACTCGGGGTGGCCATCTCGGCATGTGATGATGACACGGGGCAGCACTTTGCCAGCTGCACCAGTTATCAGGGAGTGGAGCGCTGGCGCCAGCCGATACGCCAACGCGCCCACGGTGCCACTCGGCACCCTCACAAGCCGTGGGCGCTGATCTTCTCACGGCGTCCCGGGACGGAAATCAATGTCTTCGACCTCGACAGTGGCGAGCGGATCGCACGCATCGAAGCCGCACCGGACCGCCACTTCTATGGGCATGGCGTGTTCAGCCCGGATGGCGGTCTGCTCTACACCACCGAGAATGCCATCGTGCCCGGAGAAGGCCGCATCGGCATCTACGACGTGAATCGCGACTTCGCGCGGATCGGCGAGTTCGCCAGTGGCGGGATCGGCCCGCATGAAATTCGCCTGCATCCGGATGGTCAGCAGCTGATCATCGCCAATGGCGGGATTCTGACGCGGCCTGAAACCGGTCGGGTCAAGCTCAATCTGGACAGCATGCAGTCGAATCTGACCTTGCTCGACCGTGTCTCGGGCGAGATTCGCTGGCAAGGCGAGCCCTCCCATCACCAGCTGTCATTGCGCCACCTGGACGTCAGCCGCGCGGGCGTCATCGTCGCGGGCTATCAGTACCAGGGCCCCGCGGCGGACCACCGCCCGCTGGTGGTGATGAAGCTTCCCGGCAGTGACCGCTTGCAGGAATTGCCGTTACCGCGGGAATACGTCCCACAGTTCAAGCAGTACATCGCCAGCGTAGCCGTCTCCCCCGATGGGCGACAGGCCGTGGCGACCGCCCCGCGCGGCAATCTGATCACGCTCTGGAATCTCGCGGCGGGAGAGCTGGACACGACTCTGGACTTCGCCGACTGCGCTGGTGTGCTGGCCGTGCCGGCCACGCAGCAGACGCCGGCAGGCTTCGTGGTCAGCAATGGTCGTGGCGAGTGGCTGCTGATCGATGAGGAGGGGCTGCCGGCGCTTGGCCCGGTGCGGCTGGCGAATACCCACTGGGACAATCACCTGGCGCTGATGTAGCCAGGCCTCTGGCGCTTTGATAACCGGGTGCAGGCGCTGTGGTGACGGGAGCTGAGACGCAGCGCGGCCGAATCACCACAGCGTCATCTGACGATCCAGCAGGCGATCGAAATCATCGTCGACGAACGGCAGGATGCCATCGGCGACGGGCTTGAGCTGACGACTCAGGTAGTGCTCGACATCAATGGGCGAGCGCAGATATTCGACAGGTTCCGGGCCGGAGGTGGTCATCACATAGCGAATCCAGCCGCCGCGCTGATAGCGTAACGGCAGGCCCCGCCGGCGGTTCTCGTCATCCGCCAGACGCGCCGCACGGACATGGGGTGGCACGTTGCGCTGATAGTCGTCGAGCTTGCGCCGCAGTCGCTTGCGGTAGATCAAGGCCTCGACATCCGTGGTGTCCGCCGCGCCATGGGCATGGCGTTGCAGGTAATCCTGCACGTAGCCTTTCAGGTACTCCTGATAGGGGCTGCCTTCGAAGATACGGCGATAGAGTCCCTGCTGGAAGGTCTTGGCCAGCGGCGTCCAGTCGGAGCGCACCGACTCCAGTCCCTTGAACACCAGTTCGGTCTGGCCGCTGCAGCCTGTCTGTTGCAGTCCGGCGTAGCGTTTCTTGCTACCCTCTTCGGCCCCGCGAATGGTCGGCATCACGAAGCGCTGATAGTGGGTCTCGAACTGCAGCTCCAACGCGCTGTCGAGATCGAGACTGTCCTTGAGATGCCGTCGCCACCAGTCGGTGACATGGGCCGCCAGCTCACGGCCGATCCGGCTCGCCTCGGCTTCGTCATGCGCAGCGCCCAGCCACACGAAGGTGGAGTCGGTATCGCCATAGATGACGCGATAGCCCTGAGCCTCGATCAATTCCACCGTCTGCTGGATGATCTGATGACCACGCCGCGTGATCGAGGACGCCAGCCGTGGATCGAAGAAACGACAGCCGCGTGACCCCAACACGCCGTAGAAGGCATTCATGATGATCTTGAGCGCCTGGGTCAGCGGGGCGTCACCCGCCGCGCGGGCGGCGTCACGTGCTTGCCAGATCTCGGCGACGATGCCCGGCAGGCAGTGTCGATCACGCGAGAACCGCGCGCCGAGAAAGCCGGGCACACCGGCCTCAGGGGCATCAGCCGAGCGGTTCTCCGACCAACGGAGCCCTTCGATCAGGCCCAGCGGGTCGATCAGGAAAGTGCGGATGATGGAGGGATACAGACTCTTGAAATCCAGCACCAGCACCGAGTCGTAAAGGCCGGGCTGGGAATCCATCACGAAGCCGCCGGGGCTGTCCTCTCCCACCACGTCTCCCAGATTGGGCGCGACCTTGCCCAGCCGGTGCAATCTCGGCAGATACAGATGCGTGAAGGCCGCCACCGAACCACCGCTGCGATCCGCCTCGAGTCCCGTGGCAGCGGCCCGCGCGAGCAGAAACTCCATCAGTCGCGTCTTCGCGAAGATGCGCGTGACCAGCTCGCAATCCTTGAGGTTGTAGCGCGCCAGGGAAGGCTTGTCCTCGGCGAACATGCGCAGAATCTCGTCCAGCCGGCCGTAGGGATCATCGATGGCCTTGCCTTCCTGCAACAGCTCACGCGAGACATTCTCGAGACTGAACGACTCGAAATGCCAGAAGGCCGACTTGAGCGCCTCGATGCCATCCACCACCCAGCGCCCGGCGATCTCGGCAAAGAAGTGCTCGGCCTGGCGAGAATGAGAGCGCCACTGCATCACGCTGGCGTCACGTCCCAGTCGCAGTGGCAGGCCTTCGGCCTCTGACAGCCGCACCAGCATGCGCAGATCGAACTGGATGACGTTCCAGCCGATGATGACATCAGGATCATGCCTTGCGACCCAGTCCAGCAGGCATTGCAGCAGCTCACGTCGGCTATCGCGGTACTCCAGCGAGAAGTCGCGGCTGGCGTTCTCCTCGCCATTGGGGGGCCCCAGCATGTAGACCTGACGCTGTCCGCAGCCCTCGAGCGCGATGGAATACAGATTGCCCCGCGCATCGGTCTCGATATCCAGCGATGCCCAGCGCAGCGGTGGCCGATAGCCCTCAAGCGGTGTCAGGCGCGCATTCTTCACGCTGCCATCAGGCTGGCGCTCGCCGCGCGCCGTGACGCCTGCCGTGATGAAACGCTCCATCAGGTAGCGGTCCGTCGGACGAACATCCGCTTCATAGACATCGACGCCAATCGCCTTCAAACGGCGCGTCAGCTGGCCCAGGGTGCGATATTCACGACAGTAGAGCCCCACCACCGGGCGATGGTGGAAGTCTTCCAATGCCAGCGGACGCAGCTCGGCGCCGGCCTCAAAGCTCACCAGTGTCTGAGCCAGCACCTGCTGTTCGGCGGGCAGGAAAGCGACGACTTCCTGGGGCGCACATTCGACACGTACGGCGCCTTCGTCGGTGCGAATCCAGAAGCTGATCACCACCCCCTCGGGCGTGTCCTGCCAATGACGTGTCAGCACGAAGCCATGAAGTTCAACAGGAGCGTGGCGGGAATCTTCGGATACGGCCTCTGGCACTGCATTACCTTTACGTTGAATATACGAATGCCGGGCAGGATGAGAGCAAGACGCGTCTGCATCCTCATACGATAATATGAATTCTGTATCGTACAACATCCGGCGTGAAGCCTGAGCTTGACGACGGAAATACCGTGCCTTCCCGGCGACAGGATGGATGTCTGCGGCAAGGAATGCCTCTCCCGAGATAGCGGCACCCCACAAGGAGCCTGCATCATGCAACGCTTTGAGATGATTCAAACCCTGCTGGGCCAGATGCTGGGCCAGATCGACGACATCATCCTGCTTGCAGATGATCAGCGCCATATCACCTACCTGAATGACAGCGCGGTGAAGGCATTCGGCTACCCGCGTGAAGCGTTGATCGGCAAGCAGACACGTATGCTGTATGCCTCCAGCGATGAGTTCGAGCGCCAGGGGCAGAGGCGCTTTCGTGTCGATGCCCAGCCCGCCAAGGAAGGCCGGGTCATCCGCTACCGTCGCCAGGATGGCACCTACTTCTATGGTGAGACGCTCGGCGGCCCCATCAAGGACCCCACCAGCGACAACATCTTCATGTTCGGGCTGATCCGCGATGTCTCACGCCGTGTGACGGCAGAACATACTCTCCACAGCCTGCATGCCATCACCTCATCACGTGAACTCAACTTCAATGAGCGCATCGATGAGCTGCTGAAACTGGGCTGCGCCCATTTCGGCCTGCCGATCGGTATCTTCAGCCGCATCCAGGGCGGCGAATACGTCGTCCAGCGCGCCTGTCACCCGGAAGACCTGCTGGAACCGGGACTGAGCTTCTCGCTCAGCGATACCTATTGCGATCACGTCTACAAGGCCGACTGCGTCCAGGCCTTCCATCATGTGGCCAGCAGTGAGATCCGCAACCATCCCTGCTATGCCAACTTCAATCTGGAAGCCTACATCGGGGCACCGGTGATCGTGGATGGTGAGCGCTACGGCACCTTCAACTTCTCAAGCCCTGACCCGGTGCCGCCCTTCACCGCTCAGGACATCGAGCTGGTACGTCTCATCGCCTTGTGGGCCGGCCACGAAGTCGCGCGTGCCAATGACATCAATGCCCTGAAGGAAGCGCATCAGGCGCTCGAGAAGATCGCGATCACCGACCCGCTGACCGGCCTCTACAATCGCCGTCATGCCCAGCAGGTACTGGATGACAGCATCGCGGCACTGGCCACCGCCGAGGTTGACCACCCCCTGTGCGTGGCACTGCTGGATTTCGACCATTTCAAGAAGATCAACGACAATCATGGCCATGACGCCGGTGATCTTGCCTTGCAACACTTGAGCGTGCTCGCCGAGGAGATTCTGCTGCCCGGCGACACCCTCGCCAGATGGGGTGGCGAGGAATTCCTGGCGATTCTGCCTGACTCGCTGCTCAGTGACTCGGCCACGCGCATCAACCTGCTGCGACAACGCATGAAGGACAGTGTCGTGGAATACGCTGGCCAACGTCTGCCCCTGTCATTGAGCATCGGGATGACCTGCCTGGAACCCGATGACAGCGCCACCCGCGAGCAGTTGATCGCACGCGCCGATGAAGCCATGTACGCGGCCAAGGAAGAAGGACGCAACTGCCTCAGGATGCTGTAACGCAATGATACGTGAATTGCTCCGTCCTGCCTGTCCTGGTCAGGAGCCACAAGCAGGACGGAGCCTTCTCACCAAAGCCCGCTCACAGAAGCCCTCGCGTCACGTCATCCCCCCTCTCGCACTCAGGTAGCGAACACGCTAAGGTCAGGCCCATCCCCTACTGCTGAGCCACCCGACGTCGTCGTTGCCTATCCTCATGCCTTCACACGATTCCAGCGCTACGCCGCCCGATGCGTCCTATGCCTTCGGCCTCCCGGAAGACGGCGTGCTGTCTGACCAGCCCACAAGCATTGCGCCCTTGACCGCCACCCTTGCCTCGCCTGCCCCCGCTGACCGTCACCAACTCGGTATCTTCCTGCTGCCGGGCTTCGCGATGGTCGCGTTGTTCTCGATGATCGAGCCGCTGCGCATCGCCAATCGACTGCGCGGAACACGCCTGTATCAGTGGACACTCGCAAGCCAGGATGGCGCGTCGGTCAAGGCCTCCAACGGCATGGTGCTGCCGGTGGATACCGCACGTGACGAGCTTGCCGCAGTGGACAAGCTGGTGGTGTGCACCAGCTTTGCCCCGGAAGCCTATCTGGAAGACCGCACCTTGCACTGGCTGCAGGAGCGCTCCCATAGCGGCTGCCAGCTCGGCGGCGTGGACACCGGCTGCTTCGTGCTGGCGCGCGCCGGCCTGCTCACCGGCAAGACGGTCACGCTGCATTGGGAAAGCCTGCCGGAATTCAACCAGCGCTTCGATGAGGTGGACGCCGTGGAGTCACTGTATGAAATCAGTGACGATGGCTTCTTCTGCGCCGGCGGCAGCGCCCCGCTGGACATGAGCCTGGAGCTGATTCGCCGCCAGCATGGCCAGACGCTCTATCAGGCGGTACGCGAACAGCTGATTCTCGATCAGGGTCGCCTGCCGGCCAGCCGCCAGCGCGGCATCAGCCAGCAGACGGCCGATCTGGCCGACCCGCTGCTCAGGCGTGCGATCACTCGCATGGAGAACACCCTGGAGGCCCCGCTCAGCATCGAGGCACTCGCCGAGGAGCTCGGCCTCTCATGGCGCCAGCTGGAGCGCCGCTTTCAGCAAGGGCTCGGCTGCACGCCTCGCGCCTATCATGGGGAGCGTCGCCTGCTGCACGCACGCAGCCTGCTTCACGATACCCGCCATGGCGTGACCGATATCGCCCTGGCCTGTGGTTTCACCTCGCATTCGAGTTTCACCCGCGCCTTTCGCCGTCGCTTCGGCATCACCCCGACCCAGGCACGCCGCCAGCCACCGCGCCCCTTGGGGTGATCCACGCCCGATACCCGCAACGCGATGTCGAATTGGGCACAGTGGATGTCGAATTAGGCACAGTAGCGAGCGCCGTGGGCTGCCATTCTGTCGGGGAATCGCTCACCTGACATAAGGAAGGACTCTCCATGGCGCTCCCGTTCACACCCGATTACGACAGCTGGCCAATTGACGAGACTCTCGTGAAGGTCATTCACGAAGCACGCTATCTGAGCGTGACCTGGAGCGATGGCCGCGTCAGCCGTTTTCATAGTGTCTGGTTGCGCGAGAACGCCGCGGACGATACCACCGTCAATCCGGCGACGCGCGAACGCATTCTGGACCTCTCCCAGATTCCCGCCTGGCCGGAAATCGCCGAGGCCAGCATCGATGAGGACGGCGCACTCAGCGTGCTGTTCACGCCCGAAGACCGCAGCCTGCGCTTCCACCCGGGCTTCCTGCGTGCCAATGACTATGACAACCAGGACGCGCTGCCGCCGGAACTGCCACCGCTGACGCTCTGGCACGGTGAGCAGTTGGATCAGCCGCCGACCATCGATGCCGCCCGCCTGGCCGAGGCCGATCATGGCAGCGCGCAGGAGGCGGAAATTCTGTATCCCACCCTGCACGAACTGCTCGGCAAGGGACTGGTGCGCCTGCGCGACCTGCCGACGGAAGAAGGCGCCATCGAAAAGGTCGCCGAACGCATCGGCTCGATCCGCACCACCAACTTCGGCCACCTCTTCAATGTCCGCGCGATCCAGAACCCGGATTCCAACGCCTATACCTCCATCGCCTTGCCGCCGCATGTGGACCTGCCGACCCGGGAATATCAGCCGGGCCTGCAGTGCCTCTATTGTCTCGAGAACACCGTGGAAGGCGGCATGGCGGTGATGATGGATGGCTTCGCCATCGCGGCGGCGCTAAAGGAAGAACACCCCGAGGCCTACGAGACACTCACCACGGTGCACTGGCGCTACGCCAATACCTCGCGCAATACCGATCATGTCTGGTACTCGCCGATGATCGTGCTGGGTCAGGCAGGAGAACTGCTGGAGGTACGGATCGCCGACTTCCTGCGCGGGCCGATGATGGCGCCGTTCGAGCAGACCGAGACCGCCTATGAGGCACTGATGACGCTACAGCGCATGTTGCGTGAGCCGCGCTTCGCCATGCGCTTCACCTATGCCCCCGGCGACATGGTCATCTTCGACAATCGCCGCCTGCTGCACGCCCGCGATGCCTTCGAGGGCGACAGCGGCAGCCGCTGGTTGCAAGGCTGCTACCTGGAACGTGACGAGGTGCGCTCTCGCTATCGCATGCTCAAGCGTGCCGAACGCGCCGAGCGGGTCGAGGAAGCTACCCAGACGGCGTGATTCGGCACGGCATGCCTCTGCTCGCGAATTGGCTCACACATCAGCTCACGCCGATGGCCGGCATGAGAATGAGAACGTGCGGGGGAATCAGGGCGTGCGTGGCGTGATGACGAGCGTGAAGCCGGGGTCCTGCGGGATCAGGGGCGGCAGACAACGCACCTCATGACCAGGCAACTGGCGGGCAAGACATCGGGTCAGCGTCGCAGGTTCAAAGGCGCTGACCCATGCCGGCCTATCAGGTTTCTCGCCCCGCCAGTGGACGGCATGCATGCCCCATTCCGGCTCCAGCATGTGACGTGACAGGGTCTGCCAGGCCAGTTGATGGCGACCGCTGCCCGACACGATGCGCGTGGACAACGGCAGACGTTCGACATCACAGGCATCGATCACGATTCGCAGGCGTGGATGACGAAGAATCACCTCGACGAGTCTCGCGAGTTGCTCGCCCTGCTGCCAGTTGGCACTGATGCGACAGCTGATCGCCACGCAGGATGCCGGCGTCTCTGCCAGCACAACGAGAATGTCGCCGTGCACCACCTCTTCAAGCTGAGGCCGGCTCTGGCATCGTACGCCTGTCAGGCAGGTCATGTTGTTTGCGGCTGGCCGTGTACGTCACTTCCGATGCCTGATGCTGGCCCTGGCCTCAATGTTGATGCTCTGCATCATGTGATGAGTGAGGATGATCCTCAGCCCGGCCACTGTCCTTCGGCTCATGATTCTCTTTCGGCTCATGACTGCCCTCCGGCTCATGGCTGTCTTGTAAATCAGCAGGCCCATCAGCTTCCCTAGCGTGATGTGGTTGGCGGGTGTCATCGTCATGATGCGATGACGGTGATTGTGCAGTCTCGCCTCCGCCATGTTGATGACCATCACTTGCTGCCACAAGAGCCGTATAACGAGCAGCACTCATGTCCGGTAGCTCTTGCATGAAAGCGACCATCTGCCAGATATATTCATCCTGCATGCTCTTGCCCCATGCCGGCATTCCGCTGGCTTTTATCCCATGCTTGATGACCCAGAAGCGCTCTTCAGGCTCACCATGCATATCCGAAGATACAAAATTCGGTGGACTGGGGTAAAGCCCCTTGCTGAGCTCTGTCTCTTGCATGCCTGGCGCGAGATGGCAGGAGGCACACATCGATGCATAATTGCCGGCCCCCGCCACTTTCATGGCTTCATCATCGAGGGGTGGCGCGGCGATATCACTCGCGTGGCTTTCGATCGAACGTTCACGCGCCGTTTCAAGAATTCCATGGACCCATGACCCATGCGGATCATCTGCCGCGACACTGACGACGCCGGAGTAAATGACTCCGGCCCCTGCTGCCAGCAGCACCATGAATGCCAGACACATCCCCAACAATAATTTCTTCATGTCGCCCCCCTTTTAGACGGCAAGAATAGTCAATGACAAGGCTGTCAACCAAAGCGAAAAAAAAGGCCGACGAATGCCGGCCATCAACACGATCCAGAGTGACGGCTTATTTACAACACAACATCAATGAATAATTTTCAAATATCGCTCAGCAATTTACATTAAACCTATCATTGATCATCTTTCGCCATAACCACCTCTTATTCAAAAGCAACATTTAGAGAATAGCTACGCCCATTTTCGTCAGCCGAACCACTTATTGAATTTCCTGCGACCTCCAATTGGTAATAGCCTTCTTGGACATCCTGCTCCAGTGAAAAATGCCCATTATCATCAGAGGCTGTCGCGACGACATTTCCTTGTGGGTCTCGTAGCACAGCAGCCATCAGGTTGTTCTTACTCGAATCAGCTGCAAAATGTCGACTGCTGATCTTTAGAACTGCATCATGTTCAACGGCTATTTGGAAACGCAATGGCTTTCCAGCCACAAGTCCATATGTTTCTGAAACTCCAGCCGAAAGAGTCGGAAGACGGCTATGCTCATCATTGGCCTGCGTCACAGCGGTAAAAAAAGTCATGGTAGCAGCAAGTAACAGCGTTGATGTTTTCATGAAAATCATCTCTTTATGGGTTCACTTATCATCATGGCAACACAACCTGAAAACATCCTGAAAATGGAATAGATTATCATCACATTGTACAAAACCATAAGACATAGTCTCCCAATCAAAAGGCCATTCTGCATATTCATGTAAAACATGATCACGCAACTACACCACCGCTATTCAATTGAAAAATGTCACTGCCATCCTGACTCCTCTAGAACATCATGCGCACACCGACCACGACAGCCGTATCCTCCACATCCTCACCTTCTTCACGCTGCATATCGGCGGTTTCGCCATACTCTCTCTGCCAGTACATGCCGACGTAAGGCGCTACCCGCCGAGTTATCTCATAGCGTGCACGCAAGCCGATTCGTACTGAGTTGAGGCCCGCCCCAATCCCCTGCTGCCTGGACTCATTGGCAGCGAACACCATTTCACTACGTGGCTGTAGATACCAGCGCTGGGTCAGGCGCACATCATGTTCAAGCTCCAGGCTGGCAGTCACGATACCTTCCTCTCGGTACTGCACTGCGGCATCCGTCTCGATCCGGTAGGGGGCGGTCCCCTGAAAGCCGAAGACCCCATATACGCCTTCATCATGATCATCGTTGAACACACCACCCTGATAGCCAGCTCCGATCTGGAACTCCCAGAAATCGGCAACCAGGCGACTGTAGAGAAGCTCAAGGGATTCAAACTCGGCTTCTTCACCATCGCCTTGGACATTCTCCCCTTCTGACTTGAGATAGACGCGGTGGGTATCTCCGCCATACCAGGCCTGAAAATCCCACACCAGGGAGTCCTCTCCCTTGTCCGGAAGGCTATATTCCAGGCGATCGAAAACTGCGCTCCACTGGAGATGTTCGGCCATGGGCGATGGCCATGACGCCGGGGCATCATATCCATCCTGGGCAAATGCCTGGGAGGCACCAGCACTGGAGAATAGACATACCGTCACGCAGGCAAGACGAAATGAATGCTGACTGATTGACATGATGACTCCTCAGGAAACCTTTACGACACGGAACATACCTGCATCCATGTGGTACAGAAGATGACAATGGAAAGCCCAGCTACCTTCTGCATCGGCAGTGATCAACGCTGAGACGCGCTCACCGGGTTTGACATTCAAGGTGTGCTTGCGAGGGATCAGGTCACCGTGGCCATTCTCGAGCTCCATCCACATCCCATGTAAATGAATGGGATGCTCCATCATGGTGTCATTGATCAAGATGAGACGGAGGCGCTCATCTTTATGAAAATGAATAGGGCCATTGACTTCACTGAACTTCTTGCCATCGAAGGACCACATATAACGTTCCATATTGCCGGTCAGATGCAACTCCATCTCGCGCATGGGCCCACGTCTGTCCGGCCATGGTGAATAGGCCTTGAGATCCTGATAGACCAGTACACGACGCAGCGACTGGTCCAGACCGATTCCTGCCTGGTCATAACGAGCCCCTTGCTGAGCAGCACCCGCCATCAGCATGCCGCCCTGGGCTGCATCGGCTTGCAGGCCAGTCATCTTCGAATGGTCCATACCTGCCATCTGCGAATGGTCCATGCCCGCCATCTGCGAATGGTCCATGCCCGCCATCTGCGAATGGTCCATACCTGCCATCTTCGAATGGTCCATGCCTGCCATCTTCGAATGGTCCATGCCCGCCATCTGCGAATGGTCCATGCCTGCCATCTTCGAATGGTCCATACCTGCCATCTTCGAATGGTCCATGCCCGCCATCTGCGAATGGTCCATGCCCGCCATCTGCGAATGATCCATGCCCGCCATCTGCGAATGATCCATGCCTGCCATCTGCGAATGGTCCATTCCAGCATGAGCGCCCATGGCCTCCATCCCGCGATCAGCGATCTGCCGTCGTTCAGGTACGGGCGCCTCCATTCCGGGGCGGGGTGCCAACGTGGCTCGCGCGTAGCCACTGCGGTCCATGGCTTCGGCGAAGATGGTGTACGCCTTGTCATCTTCCGGTGTCACCAGCACATCGTAGGCTTCCGCCACGGCAATACGGAACTCATCCACTTCTACCGGTTGCACTGGCTGTCCATCTGCCGCTACCACGGTCATCTTCAAGCCGGGAATGCGTAAATCGAAGTAGCTCATTGCCGAGCCATTGACGACACGCAGACGCACTGTTTCCCCGCGCTTGAATAGCGCGCTCCAGTTTTCTTCTGGTGAATGACCATTGAGAAGATACGTATAGGTACTGCCGGTGACATCGGCAATATCCCGTGAACTCATGCGCATCTCTGCCCACATGCTGCGCGACTCGATCGTGTCCACCCAACCACCCCGTCGTACATCCGCAAAGAAATCAGCGACGGTACGCTCCTGATAGTTGTAGTAGCCTTCCATGGTCTTGAGATTGCGAAATACGGACTTGGGGTCTTCGAATGTCCAGTCAGTCAGCAGCAGGACATGCTCACGATCATAGGTGAAGGCTTCGGGTGTTGCGGAGTCGATGATCAATGGTCCTGCGTGGCCTTCCTGCTCCTGGAGGCCTGAATGACTGTGATACCAGTAGGTACCGCTCTGAGTGACAGGAAACCGGTAGGTAAAGGTTTCGCCCGGTGCTATCCCTGCGAAGCTGATACCCGGCACGCCGTCCATTTCCGGAGGAAGTATGATGCCATGCCAGTGAATGGAGGTTGGCTCATCGAGCAGGTTTGTCACCTTGATGACAGCATCCTGCCCCTCCTTCAAGCGCACCATGGGCCCGGGACTACTGCCATTGATGCTGATAGGACGAGCGAATTGCCCGGCAATGTCGATGTCTTCACGTCGAATGACAAGAGAGATCTCGGGCCCATGCTCAACCCCTTGGGAGTAACCTGATGTGCGCCCCCAGGGGTTGGCCCAGGCGGGTGCCACGCCTGACACCATTGCGCCCAGCCCCAGGGCAGAACCTCCCTTGAGCAACTGACGACGTGATACAGAAAATTCAGACGGTTTTGGTGCCATGGCCGTTGCTGCTCCCGAGTCATGAATGAAGAGTCATGACATGGATGAAGCCACGGCAAGCTGAAACGAACCTGAATGGAGTGCCTATTTGCGTGTGGGCAGATGCACCTCGGCTCTCAATCCCCCTGCGCCGGCTGTTGAGTAGCTCACGCAACCAGCGTAATGCTTGACGAGATGGGCAAGAATGGAGAGCCCCAACCCATAACCCGGGTGAGTTTCGTCCTGACGCCACCCACGCTCGCCAAGATGGGCCAACTGTGCCTGCGGCACCCCCGGACCATCATCCTCGACGCAGAGCACGATCTGGTCACTCTCTATCGTCAATCGGCATTGCACCTGATTGACAGACCACTTGCCCGCATTATCCAGCAATATGCCGAGCATTTCGGTGAAATCCTGTGTCTCGACATTCACCCAGCTATCCGCATGCTCATTAGATACGCCCAGACACTCCAGCAAGAAGGTACGCTGCGGATAGATCCCCTGGAACATCTCGATCAAGCGCTGGGCCTCTTCAACCGGGCGTGTTGTCTGACCGGCGCGCGGGCCAGCAATGCGGGCTCGCCTGAGTTCTGTCTCCAGCTGGGAATGAATCGTCTCTACACGTTGCAGCATCTTGCCACGACGTACCTCATTGATCGGTCGCTTGCCACGCAGCACCTGTGTCAGTGCCGCCAGAGGTGTCTTGAGCGCATGGGACAGATTCGCCACAGACTCTCGTGAACGAGACAACCGACGATCAAACTCATCCAGCAGGGTGTTGAGCTGTGATACCAACGCATCAAGCTCGGAAGGGGCCTCAAGCACAATCCGCTTTCGGTGCCCGGACTGGAGTTCACTCAATTGATGACGCAGGACACTCAACGGCCTGAGCCCCCGCCTTACCGCCAGCAGATTGAGTGATATCAGAATTCCCCATAACAGGATGGCGCTGGCGGCAATCCACCAATGAACTCGGGTCAAGCCCTGCTCCACTGGCGAGAAATTCTCGGCAATCAGCAATTGCACCGCCTCCCCGCGGATATCGAAGACATGTCGATAGACCAACAGTGGCTGTTGCTGAAACTGATGCATGAACAACGCATCTCCCTTGCCCTCAAGCAAAGGGAGCAACTGCGTCGGCAAGGCAGGCAGCGAAGTACTGACCTTCTCCCCGACTCGCAACACATAGAAATGATGAAAGCTCAGGGACTCCTCACGCGCAGCCGCCATGAGCTGGGTAACAGGCCGCTCATCCTTCTTGAGCAAGGTGACGATATGCGATGCCTCATCCTTGAGACGCTCGCCAAGAAAGTCCTTCGCCAGCTCGTGGAGAAAGAAGCCATGCAGATACCAGGCAAACAGCACCACCGCGAGAGATGCTCCTCCCAGGCGGGTCAGCAGGCGAAAACGAAGGCTACGACGATCGATGTGAAACAAGCAGATACCCCTGTCCGCGGCGAGTCTGTATCAAGTCCTTGCCCAGGCGGCGGCGAAGGCGAGCGATATAGACTTCTACCAGATTGGGCGCCGCGGCGTCCTGCTCCAGGGCATATAGCTGATCCAGCAACTGTGCCTTGGAGTGCACTCTGTCTGGATGATGCATGAGGTAGCGCAACAGGCGGAATTCGGTGGCCGTCAAGCTCGCCCACTGCTCTCCATCGCAGCACACACGCTGCGCCTCTTCATCCAGCTGAATTCCGCTTACCTGAAGATACCCATGACTTGCCCCTTGGCGACGCCGAAGAAGCGCATGAAGACGTGCCAACAACTCTGCTTCATGAAATGGCTTGGTAAGGTAATCATCTGCCCCGCTGCGCAAACCGACGACCTTGTCTTCCCACGTGTCACGGGCCGTGAGAATCAGTATCGGAATATCCACCTGTCCTTGACGCCAGCGCTTGAGCAAATCCAACCCGGAGCCATCCGGTAGTCCCAGATCCAGAATGGCCAACGCGTACTGCTCGGTTGCCATGAAGGCCTGCGCATCATTCAAGTTCGAGGAGACATCCAACCGGTAGCCATTGTCCTCAAGCAGTTCGGCCAGGCTTTCCGCCAGCAGGTCATCATCTTCAAGCAACAACAGCTTCATGCCAGCTTTCTCCTGATCCACAAAACACCCACTGAACACTGCGGCATAGTGCTAAACCAACATGTCATGGTAAGCCTCACCATCCTATGGGGGAAAGCTGATCACTGGCTGAAAAGACAGCAACATATAATCTCACCACCACGTGAAGCCGCTCGAATCTCCCATGTGCTATTCAGCCAAGCACGCCTGGCTGGATAGCGCCTCCCCGTCACGGTAGCCTTGCACGCCTGTCAGGCAGGTCATGCGTCATGTCGGCTGCCTGACCCCCTATCCATCTTTATTGGCTATCTCCACAGGATGCCCGCAATGCTCGCCAGTCCCGCCGATATTCCCTACCTCGCAAGCCTGCTTGATGGCCTCGCGCAGTATTTCCCGCTCTCGCTGCCTATCGTCTGCGCGTTGCTGCTGCTTGCCCTGCTGACGTCAGCCATGTCTGCAGCTGTCGGGGTCGGCGGTGGCACCCTGCTGATCATGTTCATGGCGCAGTTGATGCCTGCCGCTGCCCTGATTCCGGTGCAGGGCTTAGGAGGACCAAACCAAGATGATTTACGCTATAAGTGTTGAGAGGTAGGTGCTTAAGCGTAGATATAGTGCCCATCAATCTATTCACGTACAAGGTTGAGATAGTCGTCGGACGTGGACTCTGAGTACTACAAAATCATCCGGACATAGAAAATCAACCAGAAGCTTCCTTTTATCATCCTTTGATATAATGCGGACAGTGCGCGCGCCTACGAAATGAATACTTACCCACAATAGTTAGCGTCGCCGTGCCTGACATGATTAAATCACTACTTACTACTTAATGGCATACTTCTCATATCTTGTCTGAAAAAACTCTTCCATCAATTCGTCCACGCCAATGATGCGACTTTCTTTGTTGAGTTCTTCACCGATGTATTTAGAAACGGCCCACACTATTCCAGCTGTAGAACTCATCCAAGCATCACTACCGATAGTTCTGTAATACTCATCTTCCCTATTACTAATAAAATCCATAACGTCGAGACGATAACGCAAACCAACTGGCAAGGACTGAAGTTGATCACACACTAAAGAAACACTCTCCACAATCTCTTCAGAAAGGTGTGGCAATGCAGCCGGTTTCAATTTGTCCATACGATGTCCATAACTCTCTACCCTCTGTATCAACTTTTTACCTTTAAGATTGTTATGGCAGTAGTAGGAAACAACTGACTTCAAGGAACTTTCCAATGCTATCCGCAGGTCAATAAAACACTTCATTCGACGAGACTTAAGAACCGAAAAGTCTGGGGTCTCACTTTCAAAACAGTGCTCATATCGCTTTAGTAGATCAATCGAATCGTGATAGAAGTGATCTGCAACCTCTATATGAGTAGGACGAGTTATCTCCATACATCTCCCGAAAACATAACGTCAATTATTAGGGCGACTGAGACGTAGTTTAAGTTGCCCCAGCCGCTAACAGCGCCGACAATAACACTTTATTAAAATCTCACCACGTCACTTCTACTACGATATTTCCATGGCTGTCGCGCTGCTCAATAGACTGGGTACGATTGAAGCCTTTAATTGACGTATGATCTTTATAGAGTATAGAACCAACTTTTTCTCCGCTTGAATCCAAAATTGCATATTTCGAGATGTCTGTTTCAGCCATAGTGCCTTTAGAGCGCTGGCTTTCTAGTTTTAAAGTTTCACCAGGATTTAACTTGATTTTATCTTTCAATTCATTATCTCCATTGATTTCCTAGCAGGCATTAGGTAGCACGTGTAATTTCTCGCTTTAACTAGCGCATGCGTTCAATATTCTTAAACTACCACACCACTCTATTGACTTGATGGCAATTTCGGCAACGTGGCCATATACAACCAACAACTAGTTTACTGCCTTTCCCAACATGGTCATCTTAGGTTATCAACTGCCAAAAACCAATCAGTAGCATAGTCTAAATTTCGGCACCCGCCCATCTTCGTACGTTAAACCAGAGAGGATATAATGCGGCACTCTACAGAAAATTAAAAGCGCCGCGGAGTATTTGTTCGACAAAAGCGTATTGTTAGGGATTTCACCTTGAAACAATATCATCCATAAATAAAGGAAAGCGCTCATTGTTTTCTGGGTAATCAGAAATGAAGAAGAACCTTTTCCTGAGTTTATCAAACTCCTGATCATTAGACACAAGACCTTTCTTTACTTGCTGTCTGGCCCATGTTACACCTTGTTTTTTTACATTGATATTTTTTAGCGCCTCAGTAACAAGGTATTCTATTCTTTCTTGCCCCCCTTTCCCAACACAGTAACTATCGTGATAAGCTCGATAAGCCTTTGAAAATAGTCCAGCAGCGCTTAAAAAATGATAGGTACGATTTTGTTTCTCTGCCCCTTCATTAAGGATAGCAATGGCTTTATCCCCATCGAGATCTGAAAAAAAGGACTCATAAAACCGACCAAAGCTATCCTGAATATGGCCAGCAGTTACTTCTATCTCCGGACCAATTATGGCCCAGAAAGGAGCTGCATCTAGCTTTGTACATACTTTTATTAAATGGGCACCGTTGCAGGCTGCAATTACAATCATTAGATTTAGCTTAGTCGCCCAGTTGATTTTAATAAGGACATCTCTGATTTCATCCCATGCCACCAGTTCTCCGCTGGCGGTTCCTAAACCATATTCACAACCATGACACTCAAAGTGGATCATTGGATATAGTCCACTCATAGCCTCGTCATGTATTTTTTCTAATACATCAAGCAGCTCGGACTTAGTTGTTGGCTCAGCGAATTCGACGACAAGGTCTTGCTGTACCTGCTTAGCTTTGTCCAGCTCATTATCGAAAAGATTTTTCCCGGTTCTAAGCTCACCTTGCGGTAAAGATTCTATAACCCACAGCTTATTGAAAATATTTGCGGACATGATGATTCCATTTATTTTTGATAAATATGGAAATAGAGGTACAGATCCTATTACTTACGATATCACTCAAAACGCTGTTCGCGTTCCTCATCTCTCTGTCTATCACGCACCCGTTCGCGTTCGATTTCCATGGCCAGCCGATCGGACACTGATCCAGCCACCTTGGCTATCTCTTTCCGCTTATGCTGCGTCAATTGGGCAATCGCATCGGCCCTCGGCTGCATAGTATCTGCACGGCTCCCAGACCAAGATGATGGTGTAACACGATCCGCGTAAGCGTGAAGGACTCGCTCGGGCTCTGGAGCGGCTTCAAGAAACTCAATAGCCGATGACGTTATGGAATAGACATCCCTATCCTTATCCACTTTCTCCCAAAGTCTGATACCTGGCGCGACCATACCCCAGACATCCGCTTCATTCCGTTGCTCACACCACAGAATCAGGTCGGCTATATCGATCTTGGAGAGCGGGTAGCGCCCAATCCCCCCGTGACGAATGAAAAAAATGCGCTGATGCTGCTGTTTCTCTGTCCCTTGGAAAACACGATTCAGAAATGCCTGAGGCATAATTCCTGCTGTAGTTTCAATCGCTCCCTCGCACTTATGAATGAAGCCGTGGCGCTCGTCCATGATAGAGAATATGGTATCCAACCACTCTATCTTTTCTGCGTTGTTGCCCTCGAAGCTAAGTGCGGCGTTAATTACATTTTCTATAGAGTGGTCTTTTCTACCATTAGGGTCACTGTGATCGACCGACAGGGATTTTGTTGCTGCCTTCAAGCCAAGTTTTCTCAGCTCAGGTCCTAACGTATCGTCCGTAGGGCTCTTCCCGTGCAGTTTCATACTGAGTGCATCGAGTAGTGTGTCGACACCGTCCGTCCTGGCCAGTAGTTTCTGTGCAAGCTCCAAGAGACGTTCAGATGGGATGTGTGCGTAGCTATCTTGCCAAAGGATAGGTCCAAACATCCAAGTCCATGTTTTTTCATGGTCGAGCAGGGCCATGCACCGATTCAGATCGGCCTCCGTGAAATCAAACCTTGGATGCAGCTCTACAAGTTTTTTCCGAAGTTCTAAGTGTTCCGCACACTCATCTAAGAGTTCTCTTGAAAGCGTATTGTCACTGGTGGCAACCTCTTCAATGAAGCCTCCAATTACGGAAAAATCGTGGCCCGAACCGGATGACCGAGCGAGGTGCTCCAGTAAGCATTCCCAACCTTCACGATAATTGTGCGCCCCCTTTGCAAGGCCGACCCCGAACGCTCTTCGATAGGGCATCCATTCACTGCAAAACAATTCAGAACCCAACTCATCGAGCTCATGGTCAGAGACTGCAAAGGCCTCACCCAAATCTATTGACTTTGTAGCTAACCGATCTTCAGCATCTCGATACTTATCATGGTTGGTGCTGTCGAACTCGTTATCAAGTGCCCAGTAGTCATTCCCTTTCCCCAGAACATATGTCTTGATCTTTGCAATTAGGTCGTGCGGCTCAAGGCTCCGATCTAAATCAGCAAGATCTTGGGGAAGCGAGCCTGGTTCATATTCGTCTTTTTGTATCGTATGATCGAAATAAATGATAGAGCGAATGGCCTTCCACCCTTCGCCCCATGGTTGGTGCTCATTGATCGCTCGTGCTGCTGCAACAAGCTCCTCCCGCATTTCTTCATGGCGCCATAGACCTGGAAACTCACCCGCCAGAATCATTCGTGCTCGTCCCTTTATGTCAGTATTATTGGAGTTTGCAAACCGAACTGCTAAATTCACGAAGGCAGTTCGCCACTCAATAAGCTGCTCATGATTTGGGGTATAACCATAATTTCTGGGTCGTGCCCCGAAACCGTTGAGGCTAAAGCTTGTCCATGGCGGTCCGTCCAAGGCCGTAGAAAGCATCTCCATACCCAGCGAACGCCACCCCATTTTTTTAGAACTTAGGCATTCCTCCACAATATAGAGGCGCTGTTCCAATGAAGCATGTGTGCCAGAAAGATAGGGTTGAAATAACCTCGAAATATTGCTGTTGACCGTATCGCTTTTGTTACTCTTTTCCTCATGGTCCGCAATACGTATCATAAGAGATACGCAGCGATTAAAGGCATGTGCATCGTATGCTAATGATTGAAGCAAATTTAGGATCGTACTCCTAAGAAAATTAAACTTCGGCTCCATCCATTGAATGCTTGTAGCATTGATTTCGACTTCAATCCGGTCAAGCAATGCCTCTGGTGCAACTGGTTTTATATAGTCCAGTATCCTCAATAGATTCTTATCAAGGTCCAAAATGCGGCCCAAAAGGCCATTTGGTTCAAGCCATGTTTGTACAATGTTCTGAGCTACAGGGTGTTCATGCATTAAGCCCAGCCTATGTGCGAATGACATGAGAAGCCGTATGTTTCCAGGCGCTTCGAATGTTGATCTCAGGGTCTCTTCAGGAATGCTCTCAAGCGCGGAGCTTGCCAGCCTGTTTGCTACAGCATGAGGCAGTATAGCCCTCCAATAAGCTCTCTTTTGTACAATATGGCGATCCGCTAGCTTCGCCGTTGCTCGAAACAGTTGCGCTTTTGTGTATCCTGAAATAGAACCCAAGACTTCTAGTTCATCCTGAACAACCTCAGAAGCAGAAACCGAAAACGAATACACGAGAGACAGAGTTTCGGCTTTTTCGCGAAGATCTCCATCTTGCTCCTTGCGTTGCTGAAAAAGGCGATCAAACAACTCGGCGCCGGAAAGTTCGGCCAAGCTTTCACCTTGTTCAACTCGTTCCGCAATAGCCAAAGCCACCCTAGAATTACCGTCGGCAAACTCAGCTACTCGCCGGGCATTGCCTTGTCCAATCGTGGGGAATCGCCGCAGAAGAAGCTTTTCGGCAACTTCTGGTCCGTTGGCCTCAATATGTATTACTTCTGTAGTTTGGGGTTTGTCGTCCCTAATATCGTATTCGACTGTAACCAGGCTGACATCACTTCTTGCAGCCGACAACTTGCTTGCCAATGCCGAATGCAGGTCGGATGGACAGTTGTCAAGGATCATCACCGCGCGACGCCTTTCGGCTATAAGCCGGTCAAGCATTGCAGATGCGGAAGGATTAGGGTCTTGCCCTGTGTCAACGTAGACGGCAATTGTCCTATCTAGAGGATCGTCTCCTATGGTTTCGTCAAAGAGCGCTTGAACGATTCGTGTCTTACCAACACCGGAAAGCCCAGTGATGCGGATCGATTTTTTCGAGCAGTGAATGAGACGCCGCATAGGTTCAATGGCGTTCTTAATTGAAAGTTCCTCCCCCCCCTCTGTCGGCACATTAACTATGACTCCTGGGGCGGAGATTAGCGTGTCAGGTGATCCATTTGGAGGATTGCTCCATGCCCCATATGGTTGCCAACCTGAATATCCTTGGCCCAACTTGTTT
This sequence comes from Cobetia amphilecti, assembly GCF_020217465.1. Classification (GTDB taxonomy): domain Bacteria; phylum Pseudomonadota; class Gammaproteobacteria; order Pseudomonadales; family Halomonadaceae; genus Cobetia; species Cobetia amphilecti. The sequence continues at coordinate 1,880,717 of NZ_CP084115.1, read as the reverse complement.
TTCACCCAGAGCAAAACCGATGGGTGCTGTCGTAACCATTGAACAAGCTTGGAAAGGTCGAAGAAGTCGAGGTGGATGTTATCTTTGTTGGGATCATTCGCGACAGCCGCCTGCATGGCGCCAAGTCGGGCCTTTTTCATTGGTGGTGAACAATCGTCGGAAAGACTCACAATGATATAGCTGCCGCCGATCTTCGCTTGGTTTGCCAATACTGGGGTCAGGTTGCCATGTTTTACCATCTCTGCAGAGATCGCGGATTTCGACATACTGTCCTTTTTAGACTGAAGAATCGTATCTGGACGGATTAAGAAGCCTGAGTCGATTTTTGAAGCTTTTACCTGCACATGAATGTCGATGCCGGCGTCAGGAGCCTTGATCGAGCCCGACCAACTGACGCTTGCTGGGCTATACCCATATGTAGCAACCTCCGCCTCAGCAAGACGTGCTATCAACTCTTCTAGGTGAGTATCAGACAAGCGAAGTAGGTCAGTTTTCTCGATTTCAAAGATCGTCATAGCAGTGCCTCAGTATAGCATCTTGTAGATCCATAAAATTTTATCACTCGATATTTAGAATATACCGATACATAACTCATCGACTAGATCGCTACGTAAGTTACCAAAGTATTAATATCGGCTTTTCATTCCGTAATACGACGGAATAGCCACTGCAGCTAACCGCCCTTGTTGTAGATACGTCAGACAAGAAAGTACGCTTAGGGTCGCAAGAAAGCATTCTATCTTTTTATTATAACCTATAAACTTTGTTTCATAGAATAACTGCAGCACATTAGACCACCAAGTAGAGACGCGAGAGAATTTCTGGGCTGGTGATCTTTTAGGCAATCTTGTGTTGTCGATCCTTTAGCTGAGGGTTTCCTCTGTAAGGCCAGCCTTAGGAAGATTACAATATAAGATGCTCATCCTTGCTTCTGACTTCCTTATTATGATATGTACGGCGCTACGTGTCTCGACCTATAGGCGATACGAGGCAATCAGCCACGCTACCGCCACCCGGCACCCTCTTTGCGGATAACCACGGGTCCTAGGGTCTCAGGCAAGCCAACAGTCGCTCTAAGTGAATCTGCTCCAACAGCTCTAACGCCTCCACCACCTATGGACGTAGCCACAAGATAGCCGTAAATTTCGATTTCAATTATTAGCATTTAATCCTATTTGGCACGGTATGCGAAAGGCTGTCTACGACATTTTTCGTCTCGAAGAAGCGACCAAGCCCATAACAGTAGGATATGAGTAGACGTGGCTGGCAAGGAAGTCGCCTCACTTAAGGGGCTTAAACGTTGCAGGCTAGAGGACGGAGGCATCGGCCACTACTGTCTCAAGGGAGTTCACCAGCAGCAAGTTACAAACAAGCCACACAGCAGGCTACGTAAGAGGCGAACTGGTCCTCGCTACAGCAAAGTGTAGCCAAAATGCCGGAGGAAGCCGCTCAAAGGGCTTGCGGATTGCGCTTGGCTGTCGCGCCGGGCGCGCCTCCTGGAGACGGTTCTCCTCCATGATGGCCACCCTCCAAGCTGTGTGGTCGACATCGGCCAGGAGCAGCCCTGCTACGATGCAGCTCTCGCAGATCATAATCGAGCCACCAATGAGATCGGGGCCGTGGTGGATGATCGTGTAGGATGATGACATTAGTTTACAGCTAACAATCGAGATTTCAGTCCAAAGTTGACTCATAGACCAAAATGTATCCAAGCAAGACATATTTTGTCACGGAAGCTACGAGCCAATTTTCGATAAAGTATCGTACAGTAAGCATTATTGACGATTAGAAGTATATTGCGTCATTCAGTTTCCAATAAACGTTCTATTTTACGCTGTAAGCGCTCATTTTCCCGTTGATAAAAATCAGCTTCCGCCTCCCATATGGCCATTTTAGAAAGTGCTTTGTCGTACTCAATTTTTAACTGCTGTATTTCGTTCCTTAGCTCTTTATTTGTAATCCTGAGGGTCTTCCGCTGAGCTTGGCCAGCTGAACCACCTTCAGCCTGCTCTCTCAATAGCCTATTATGTTCTGAGACAGCCTCTTTTATACTTGCATTCCAAGGGCTGTTCAGTGCTACATTGCTTTTCAGTCCTGCTCCCTGCCATACTTCTTTGTATGACCAAAGAGTGCTAGGTTTTTCTTTCCTTAAACGCTGAACCTGTTGCCACAATGCTTCTGTATTCAGACGCTTTGTCTCTTCTCGATTTTTCAGCAATCCTTGATGGCTACCTCTAGATATTTTCTTCATTAGAGCTCTCTATCAATGTTATCTGGAATAGCAGCTTATCAATTTCTTTGTTTCTTTCCTTTAAGTGCATAATCTTAAACGGCTGGTCACGAAAGAATTCAATCAGTCTATTGTTTTCGTTTCTCCTATAAAGAAGAGTTTTCTTTTTCCCGGTAGCCACCATGAAAGAATTATTGCAATCAGCAGGTCTACAGTTGGTCTTATCACCTCCACACAATGCTTTTTTTGCTCTATAGAAACAAAGACCATCGTCAGTTTGCTCAACTAATCCTTGTGATGGAAGGGATTTAAGGAATTTTCCTCGATCTTTTTTTGCCAGGCCTAAAAACTCTTTACGAATTTCTTGAATTTCAACTGCACCTCCGCCGATAATTGGGATTTGTGAGCCAATAAATTCCGTCATTAATTCTTCCGAGAGTAAAAACTTTTCAGCTTGTAATTCAAAATATAGGTTTGGGTCGCCGTACAGTTTTGTCATCTCTATATCGTAATGCTTGAGCTGATCTTGTAGAGCGCGAAGCCCCAGTCCTTGTCTCACCATAATTCTTGCGAATTTTTTTCTAAACTGATGGGATGCTAAATCCCAGACTTTGCCATTAAATCTGATATCATGTTTTACTGCGAATTTTTTAAGACTATGCCCTATAGCACCCTTTCCCATTCTAGCACTCGATTTGTGACCTGAGAAAAGCCAAGGACTACCATTGTCATAATTTCGCTTGGACACCTTTTCTAATGCTTCTAAAGCTGACTTCACAATAGGAACAGTTTGCCATTTATATTCAGTAGGCTTAGGTTCTAACTTGGTCGTTTTACTTAGTACAAAAGAAAGTTTAAATAACTGCCCATTCATCTCTAAAGTTTCAGTACACCAGTTTCTGTTAGATCCAAACTGGATATTTAAAACTTCATGAAGACGCATTCCCGTTAATAGGGCTATTATTGTATAGCAGGCAGCAAATAGCTGAGATTCAAGAGTGGCTCTTTTTTGTCGTTCAATTCGCCCCTCCCAATAACCATGTCTTTGATAAATCACCTCCCTAATACTAACCCACTCTTTATAGCCTATCATTTTTCTTTCGTATTGAATATCTATTTCATATATTTCTTGTAGACAATCACTTATTCTTAGATCTGAAATAGCACACTGGATTAACTTCCTAGCAACCTCGTCAGGCATTTCCACAGTGCGCGATTCCTTCCGACTGAATACTACTTCGGCCGCGGCGCGAGACCATCTACTTCTCCCACCGTACTCTGAAAAGATATCTATTTCTAATCCATCTTTCATTTTTGGATTTTGTTCGTAAATCCAATCAACACCCTCTAATCTAGCAGCTAACGTTCTATTATTGATAGGTTCCTGTTCCTTACCTTTTATTCTAGTAGAGGCGACTTGTTCTAAAAATTCTTCAACGTCATATTGGTTAATATCAGAAAACTTTTTTATCCCATTTTCTTTCATATAGCTGAATAACCATTTAAATCCCCTTTTAACAGTCTTTACGTAAGTTGTTAGCTTTGGCCTCGTATCAACTGGATTTGTTAACATTGTGTAATAGAAGTCTTTAGCTTGCTCTAAAAAAATTTTATTACTATCATCTGTTAATAAAGTACTATCTCTAAGTTCTATTTTGAAGCTTAAAAGAACTTCTGTCGAATTACTATATGGAAACTCTACATGGAAATCCCAAATATTGTCTTTATATCTAGAACTAACTGATACTTTGATGTCGTGTTTTTCTTTTAACTCTAACTCAGTTATGTCAAGATATTCAATCGATTTTAAACTACTAAGCTTGGTAGTAATTTGGTAAGTTGTGGGTTCAATGAATTCAAGGGGAATTCTGTCGTCCATTATTTTGTATCCTCATAGCACTTCGGATCCCAAATGGGGATTGGGGATGACTTTGCCTCTGCCATTAAACTTTCCAATAGAGTATCAGGGTACTTCGGCAAAATATATCTACTCCAGAAATGCTTTTTGTATGAAATTGCTTTATCGTATTCTTTCTCTGATATTTCATTTATAGCTAACAGAAAGTCATGGAAGTATATGTAACAAAAATGCTTCACTATATCTATGGGTGTAATTATCAAATTTTGACAACCAAGACATACATCAGTGGTGACAGAGCAAAGCTCTCCTATACTTTGTCCTTGTACTGGTGAGTTTTTAGGATCTTTACAATGATTAAGTAGCCCATCATAAATTCCATTGTCTACATCTTTTGTAATTAATCTTGTATCACCTTCAGTTTTATTATTTATTTCTTGGCAATTGCTCTTACCGAGCCCCAAAAACATAGCTTCACTATGAATAGATCTACGAACTCTAAAAATTGGGTCATCCAAGCGTCTTAGGTAGTCTGATGTAATCGATACACTTGAATGGCCAAGTAATGTTTGTAAATAGTGTAGATCCTCCGTTCTCAAGTACTCATTCCATGCGATAGTTGGCCTTATATTCTTCGCATAAACTTTAATTCTTTCACCACTACCTGAAAAAAACACCGGATATTTTTCAAAAAGTTTTCTCACGCCTGACTCAAAATATCCAGCGGTAAAAGGTTTTGGAATCTTTTGATTATTAGCATCACTAATCCATAAGTCGTTCATCCCTTCAGGTCGAATTTTGGATGTGATTTTTATTACTCTTTCTATAATAGAAATAGCCCAGGTATCATTTTTAGCTTTTTCTTCAGAAATAGTTCTATCCTTTTTATTCGATCTATATTTAGTCCAATTGATATATTTTAGTTCACCATTGACTGGATCTTTTTGTATACAATCTATACCTAGTCGTTGTACTGTCGATGGATTAAGCCCTGTTCTTATAATCAGCATTAAATAGTATGGCGTTAAGTCATGTGACGAAACCCAGCGCCAAACATTTAACTGCTCCATAGCTTTTTTTGCGCTCGTCCAATACTCTTTCATTGCAATCCTAAATTCAGGAAATTTATCTTTTAATTCATGGTCTGTATAGTTATGCGCTCCCATTTCATTTTCCCAATACCATACTACATATTCCCATTTTTGCCATGGCGACCTATATTTAACTGGGCTTGGCTGGTCAATATACTTTGGTTGATAGTTGGGCCCAGCACCAATATATTCATAAAACTCCCTAATGTTTTTATATTTTGGATGAGGATAGTCACGGATAAAGGAGTACCAGAAAACTTGTCCTTTAGGTATTTTTGCTATAGCCGAATAATAATTTAACTTCTGACATTTCATTGCATTCTCAAAAAACCAAACTCTGTGTTCATGCGTTGCCCATGTTACATATTTACCTGTTGCAACGTGTAGTGTTGCAACACCTTCTAGTGGCGCCTCTAAACCAAGATACTTAGGTATATACTCTGTTTCAAAGCGTTGCTTAGAGTCTCTCAAGCTTTGTATCACAGACTTCAGTATTTGTTTAAACTCATTGTCATCATAGCCAACATCTAGCTTTTGCAAGCTTGTAGATTTTGGGAAAGCATTCCTTGGTGGTCTGATTTTTTTATTAACCTTAGGATGGCTTCCCATTTGATCAAAAAGTGTCCTTAAACTTCGATACACATTAGCTGCTGTAGTGTATGACATACTAGGATGTCGTTTAAGCCACTCAATGTATCGAGAAAATGTATCTGTTTCGAGAGACTCGGGTTTGTATATATTATGTTGTTCCAAGAATTCAAAAAAACTGTTACATTTTTCGTAGTAAGCAACTTTTGTGGTGTTTCCACTTTTGTGTCTAAGCTTGTAAATAGCCCAGACGAAAACCTCCATTATTTCACGGTTTGACCGCGCATATTTTTTCTTTGAGAAGTCAAACACCTTCTTCTTATTCGTATTTTTGCAGGTTGCTGTGAAGGATAAATCTCGTTGTATACGTCTTTCCATAGCGTGTAGAGCTTGTATGGATATATATTTTTCTCTAGTCATCAATTTCTTCCAAATGCTTGTCTATTTTTTTATTCCAATCTGAATACGTAGATGCGTAAGAAACCTTGGTGGCAGTATCTAAATAAAATTCGTGGGTAGTTTGTACATCCTCATGCCCCATTAGTTTTGCAAGCCCCTGAAGATCTCTATTCAGAAGGTAATGGTAAGTTCCATAAGTGTGACGAAGGCTATGCGGGTGGGCTTTGATACAAGAGTATTGACCTGCTTTGCGAAAGAGCTTTTGTACCCAGTTAGGGGTAAGCGCCGAGCCTTTTGTAGAGATAAACAAGTTTGTTGAGATAGCAGCAGGGTAAATTATCCTTAATTTCTCGCAAATGTTCTCGCGATCGATATCGACGTACTCCCATAGTTTTAGCAAAAGCTCGTTTGGGATCAGTATAACTCTCGCCTTACCGCCTTTCCCTACACATCTCGCAGGTGTTAGTTTCAAACGACCTTGCACCTCAGGGAGGTCAGATAGTGGAAATGCACATACTTCAGATACCCTCATCCCTGTTTGCAGCATAAGAGCACCGATTAGGACATTACGATTCTTGACTTGTGAATTATTTCGCCCTGAGATGACACTTAGTGCACTTATAAATTTAAGCGCGTCTTCCATAATTAAAAATTTTACTGGCTCTTGAATTGCACGTGATAGGTGCCTGCGACTTTTATAGATTCCTTTTGCGCTATCAGATACTAGGCGCGCATCACCTGGTTCTAGATAAGAGCAATACCCTTTACCAGAGCACCAGATTAAAAACCGATATATACCTGCAGTACGAGCATTTACTGTGTTCCAACTAAGCCCATCCCCATTGGATTTCTTATACATGCATAAAGCTTCGACATAATTATCAAAGGAATCTATATCTATGTCATTAAATTCCATTCCAGTCGAAAATAGCCAAGCCAGAAATTCCTTAAGATGCTCTGCTTCTGTTCGTAAACTTTTGGGTGAAAGTCTTCTCGACTTTGCTCTCATATACTGATTTGCAGCTTTTAGCGGCGTCGCTTCACTACTGAAAAATTGAGGTACAACTCCCAGCCCTTTGACCTTTTCAACTTTGGCTTCACTGAAATCTACTTCGACACATCTGACATTAGACCCCATGCAAACCCTCCTGGAAGGTACTTTTAAAGATATATTATACAGGCGCACCCTGATAAGTCATTGATTTTTATAGACTATTTTTTTGGTCCTTACTATATGGAATTTCCCCGAAAAAGCGGCAATGAGCCCACATATATCTATGATATTCAGCGGTCCTTCTAACATGGCATGGTGCAGCTGGGCTCCAACGGCGGGCGCATGGCGATGACGTGGCGCCATATCGACATGCGCCGCCTGTTGGCCTTTCTGCCCGGTGTGGCGCTGGGTGCGCTGGTCGCGGCCTGGGTGTTGATCCGCTTGCCTGAAGGGGTGCTGGAGCTTTCCATCGCGCTGTTCGTGCTGTTCACCTGCTGGGGGCCGGCACTGCCCAAGCGAGCTTTGAGCCGCACGGGCACCTTGATCGCCGGTGCCATCACCACCTTTCTTTCAAGTCTGATCGGTGCCAGCGGCCCACTGGTGGCGAGTTTCATCAAGCAAGGCGGCGGCGAGCGTCATACCAAGGTGGCGACTTTCGCGGCCTGCATGGTCGCGCAACACCTGACCAAGGCGTTCATCTTCGGCATGGCAGGGTTTCTCTTCCAGGAGTGGTTGCCCCTGATCGTGCTGATGATCGGCGCGGGCCTGATCGGCACCCGCCTCGGACTGCGCTTTTTGGATCGCGTCTCCAACCGGCACTTCGATGGCCTGTTCAAATGGGCGCTGTCATTGCTGGCGCTCAGGCTTGCCTGGCTGGGTAGCGCTTCTCTGATCAGTCACTGATCCGCCGTCAGCCATGCCCTGATCCGCTTCTCACGCACCGCTCATCTGGCGGTCGCGCTGATGATCACGGTTTGTATCCCTGTCCTCTCGACAGGGATGCCCTGGGTATCACACTCAGCTGGCCTTGTTGCCTACCTCGCCCATCATGACGCGTCAGCATTACCTACCATCTAAAGCGCCCCGCTCAGGCATCAGGCTGAGCGGGGCGCCGCTTGTCATGCGTCAACTACAGATCAGAGAGATCAGAACGGGTACTGGCGGGGCTCGACCTGCAGGCTGACCCACTGGTCGGTGGTGAATTCCTCAAGCACCCAGTCGCCATTGAAGCGCCCAAGGCCGGAGTTCTTCTCGCCACCGAAGGGTGCGCGCGGGTCATCATTCACCGGCATGTCATTGACGTGCACCATGCCAGCCTCGACCTGGCGCGCGAAGCGCTCGCCGCGTGCGATATCCGCGGTGAAGACGGAAGCCGAGAGGCCATATTCGGTGCCGTTGGCAAGCTCCAGCGCGTGAGCTTCATCACGGGCCTTCTGGATGCCGACCAGCGGACCGAAGATCTCGTTGCGCGCCAGACTCATATCATTGGTGACCTCGGTGAACACATGCGGCGGCACCAGCTGACCTTGTGTCTCGCCCTCAAGCATCACCCTGGCGCCCTCGCCCTTGGCCGTCTCGATCATCTCGAGCAGACCATCACGCTGCTTGGCATTGATGATCGGCCCGATGACGGTATCGTCCTGTGCGGGATCGCCGACCTTGAGTGAGCGGGCCCGCGCCACGAAGCGATCGACGAAGGCGTCATGGACCGACTCATCGACGATGATGCGGTTGATGGCCATGCAGATCTGCCCCTGATGGAGGAACTTGCCGACTAGAGCGGCGTCCACCGCCTGCTCGATATCCGCATCATCAAGCACCACGAAGGGGCTGTTACCGCCCAGCTCCAGGGCAACGTGCTTGAGGTGATCACCACCGACGGCGCGCTTGCCGATGCCCTTGCCTACCTGGGTGGAACCGGTGAAGGAGATCAGCCGCGGCACCTCGTGATCCACGAAGGCATCGCCGATCTCGCTGCCGGAACCGACAACCACGCTCAGGACGCCGGCAGGCAGGCCCGCCTCCTCGAACAATCTGGCCAGCAGCAGGCCACCCGTCAGCGGCGTGTCACTCGCCGGCTTGATGACGACGCTGTTGCCGAGTGCCAATGCCGGTGCCAGGGAACGCTGGGTCAGATGCAGCGGGAAATTCCACGGGCTGATGATACCGATGACACCCAGCGGCTTGCGGAAGACACGGCTCTCCTTGCCCGGCACCTGAGCCTCCATCGCCATCCCGGCCACGCGGTTGGCCATCGCGGCAGATTCCAGCGTGATCGCGCGAGCCGCGGCCAGTTCCGCCTGAGCCTTGATGCGAGTACTGCCGGATTCACGAATCAACCAGCCGAGCAGCTCCTCGCGTCGCTCGTCCATCAGCTCCACCGCCTTGTGCATCACACCCGCGCGCTCGCTTGCCGACGTCTGGGCCCAGTCAGGCTGAACATCGCGCGCCTTGCGATAGCTGGCGTCGAGATCCTCGGCGTTGGCCATGGAAATCGAGAGCAGCGAGCTCTGATCGAAGGGGTCCACCACCTCAAGCATCTTGCCGGCTCGTCCGGCACGCCATTCACCGGCGAGAGGGAGCTGATCCAGGTTCTGGTAATCGCGAGGCATGAGTCTCTCCGTGCTATGGGGTTACAGGAGACATGGCGATAGTGTGGCAAAACCCAACCACCGCAACTCAGCTATGCCAGAATGGCACCGCCAGCTAAGAGCTGCCCCCGACCGGAACCGAATGAGAGTCAAAGGATGAGCCCTGAAGACCTGCAGAAACTGACGACCCGCCAGATGCCCTATGGCAAGTATGCCGGACGCCTGATTGCCGACCTGCCCGGGGATTATCTGGGCTGGTTTGCGCGCAAGGGGTTTCCGCAGGGCGAGATCGGTCGCCTGCTCGCGCTGATGCACGAGATTGATCACAACGGGTTGAATGCGTTGCTGGAGCCGCTGCGGCGGCGCTGAGGGACTGAGATGCTGAGGGAGTGATATACAGAGGGGCTGAGATAGAGAGGGGCTGCGGCTTGCGCAATGTCGCGGACAAGTCAGCGAGTGGGAATCACGACAGGCGGCCGCTGGCCTCCAGTTGATCGAACATGTCGTACAGCGTCGCCTCGAGGGGCCGGTAGATCAGGCCCAGCTGCTCGCGGCTGCGGGTATTGTCGAAGACGAAGGGATGGCCCACGTTGCGCGCGACAACCTTGCGGGTCACGGCCTTGTTGGCCAGCGGACCCGCCAGCCACACCAGCCATTTGGGTAGCTGGCGAGTGGGAATCGAGTACTGCGGGCCGGCGTGACGGCGCAAGGCCCGCCCCAGCTCAATGAAGCTTGAGGAATGCCCGGCGACCAGATGACGCCCATTGGCCGTGGGCAGAAATCCCGCCGCCAGATGCGCCTCGGCCACATCCCGCACATCCACCACGCCCATGCCGTAATCCGGCGCGCCTATCCTGAGCGTGCCATCGCATAGCTGCGTCATCAGACTGAAGGATTCGCCGCGCGTGTCATCGCTGATCGCGGGGCCGAGCACCAGCGAGGGGTTGATCACCACCAGCCGCCAGCGCGACTGCTGCTCGGCGATCTGCCAGGCGACCTGTTCCGCCAGCGTCTTGGAATGGGAATAGGCCTGATGCTCAAGCGACGCCGTGGTGTTCCAGACACTCTCGTCGAAACAGCCGCGCGGGGTGTCTTGCGCATCGGCATTGTCGCTGTAGATGGCGGCGCAGCTGCTGGTCAGCACCACACGCTCGACACTGGCCTGACGATTGGCCTCTTCCAGCACATTGCGCGTGCCGTCCACTGCCGGGCGCACCAGATCGCGCTCGGGGTCCAGGACACTGACCACGAAGGGCGAGGCGGTATGAAAGACCACCCCACAGCCTGCCATCGCCTGAGCGTAGGAGCCCGGTTTGAGCAGATCACTGGCGAAGACACGTAGCTCGCCCGGCAAGCGCTCGCCCAGCGTCATGAGCGCCGCCAGACGTTCGCTATTGCCGGGATCGCGAACGGCGGCATGCACCGTCAGGCCCTCTTCCAGCAAGCGACGAATCAGCTGCCCCGCCACATAGCCGGTCGCGCCGGTCACCAGTACCGGGCGCGATCGCTTCAGCCCTGCCAACAAGGCTTGCGTAGACGCATTGAGCGGCATGGACGGACTCCCGGAATGCAATAATTGGCGATCTGACGGCACAGTGTGCGCGGCAATGGCGTCAGGCAGACAGCCTGACGAACCAGGTCCACAGGCCACCAAGAATCAGCGACTCGGCGGCGAAGCGGAACAGATGGCGCATCTCGATGCCATCCAGCATCAGCCCCATCAGACGGGCCGTCATGATGCCAGCGATACCTGCCACCGCGAGCGTCACCAGCACCGGCAACACACCCAGGCCGATCGGCGGATACATCAACAGATACCCCACCGCGATGACCCAGCCCCAACGAATGCGCCGCGAGATCGCCGCGCCGGTCTCCTTCGGTACGGTCTGCGGGGTGTCGTTCGGCCCCTTGAAGCGGTTGACCAGCTCCGGCACTGCCGCCAGCAGTACCCCTGCTGTCAGCACGAAGCCGCCCAGAATCTGCAATACCATCATCATCGTGCCATCTTCCCTTGTCCGGTAATCAATGGCGCACATGCTACCAATACTGCCGGGCAAATGCCTGATTTACGCCGCCGGCATCAGTTTGGCGCAGCCTCGTTCACGGCTGGCAGGTCGCGCGGCTCACGCCATAACGACATGAATGTGGCAATGCACATCAGAATCATCAGCAGCGAAAACGGCAGAGAAGCGATGAGCATTGCCTTCTGAATCGCCGCCAGGCCACCCGCCAGAAGCAATGAGCCCACCACCAGTGTCAACAGAGCGCCCCAGATGATGCGGTGACGGCGCTCGTTGGTTTCCTCTCCCCCGGCCATGATGGCGTTGAGCACCAGCACGCCCGAGTCCGCACTGGTCACCAGATACGTGATGATCAGGATCAAGGTGCCGCCGACGATGACATGGATCAAGGCGCCGGTATCCAGATAATCCAGCGTCACGAACAACACGGTGGCGATATGGTCGCGCACGGTTGCCAGAATCGTGCCTTGCGCCAATCCGCTGGTTTCCATGTGCAGACTGCTGCCACCCATGTAGCAGATCCATACGAAGCACATGAGACTGGGAGCCACGACCGCCCCCAACACGAATTCACGAATCGTGCGGCCACGTGAAATACGCGCAAGGAAGAGCCCGACGAATGGCGCGAAGGCAATGAACCAGGCACGCTGCAGAATGGTCCAGTCGACCTGCCACTGGCCTAACGCACTCGTCACCGGCCAGGTCTGGAAGCTGCGTTCCGGCAGGGTTCTCAGATAATCCCAGGTCGCGGAAACCAGCAGTTCACTGGCAAATAGACGACTGCCGAACCAGATGAAGACGGCCAGCAGGGCAAAGGACAGCAGCATGTTGAACTGGCTGAGCCAGTTGACGCCGCGCTTCACTCCGGTCACGGCGGACAGTGTCGACAGTCCCATTATCACGACAAGTGTCAGGATCAATGGCCAGGGGCGTGGAATACCGGCAAAGTCCAGCAGCTCAGTGCCCGGCATCACGAAATCCAGCCCTGCCACCAGCTGACTGACACCGGCGCCCATGGTGGTGGCCACGCCCAGAGTGGTCGCGACCACGGCGATGATATCCACGGCGTGACCCAGGGGGCCATCCAGCAGCCGCTTGCCAAAGATGGGCATCAAGGTACTGCGAATGGTCAACGGCAAGCCACGACGATAGGCGAAATACCCCAGTGCCAGTGCCACAGAGGCATAGATTGCCCAGGCATGCAGCCCCCAGTGCAGGAAGGTATAGCTGACGGCACTTTCAATGGCCTGCTCGGACCCCGCCTGCACCTTGCCTGCCGCGATATCCGGATTGAAATTGAAGTGCGAGACAGGTTCCCCGATGGAGTAGAACAGCAGCCCGATGCCCATCCCGGCGCCGAACATCATCGAAAACCAGGCAAAACGCGAAAATTCAGGCACTTCATCATCACGTCCCAGTCGCTTGCGCCCCAACGGCGACACACACAGCACCGTGCAGAACACCAGATAGAAGGCGACGGCATATACGTAATAGAGATTGAAGTGCTCAAGCATGGTCTGATTGATCGTGGTCAACAGCGCTACGGCCCGATCAGGGAGGGCCACGGCAAATACCACGAGAAGAGTGATGATCAGTTTGCTGATCAGTGTCACCGGAATGTTGAGTCCTCGGTACAACCCCGTTTTCTGGCAAGTGATAGTGATACTGCTGTCATTCACATCGGACGACATGTCTTTACCTCACGTCAGTAGGCGTGCAGCCAGCCGTCCCTCACGCGACATAGGCACTGGTACATGAAGGAAGCAGACAATGGCGGCACGATCATTTATTGGAATTATGGTGATCTGTGTCTCTACATCTGTGTCACTACGAAACGCGTCAGGAGGTTGCGATCAGGCAGCTGCCCGACCGAACACCCCGGAGTATGAAAACAACGTCATTGCGGACGGCAGACTGCGGGCCAAGGAGTGTCATGGCGCTGCTTGATCAGCAGCGCCATCCTGAAATCATCAGTTCAACAAGGCTTCCTCGAACGGGAACTTGCTCAGGATCTCGAGGCCGTCTTCGCGCATCACGCACTGCTCCTCGAGCTTGACGCCTTCCCCGGCTTCGGGGTCGCCGATATAGCTCTCGACGCAGAGCACCATGCCCGGCTCGATCACGCCGTCGTAGCCTGAGACGGCAAAGTCGGCATGGTGATACAGGTAGGGATATTCGCCGGTCATGCCACAGCCATGGGCAGAGAGGTAATAGCGATTGGCATGGAAACGCTCGGGGATGTTCCAAGCCTTCTCGGAATATTCACGGAAGCTCATGCCGGGACGCAGGATGTCGAGATTGTGCTGTACCTGCTCATGGGCGGTGCGATACAGCAGCTTCTGGGTCTCGGTCGGCTTGTCAGGGCCGACGTGGAAGGTGCGCGAGAAGTCGGAGTAATAGCCGTGGCAGCCGACGACGTCAGTATCCAGTGCCACCAGCTCGTTGGCGGCCAGTCGCTTGGTCGCGGTTTCCTGGAACCAGGGATAGGTGCGCGGGCCTGAGTTGAGCAGGCGAGTCTCACAGTAGTCGCCATTGTCAGCGATGATGGACTGATGCAGCACCGACCACAGCTCGTTCTCGGTGATGCCGGGGCGAATCGCTTCACGCAGACGTCCTACGCCGCGCTCGGTAGCACGCAGCGAGGCTACGACACACTTGAGCTCTTCGTCAGACTTGATGGCACGTGCACGTTCAAGCGGTGCCTGGGCATCGACGACGCGCGCGCCCAGACGATCAAAGGCGATGGCGGTCCCGGCATTCATGCGCTCCATGCCGATCACCGCTTTCAGACCGCACAGCTCGGTAATGGTCGCCAGCATCTCGCGCGCCCATTGCTGTTCACGCTCAGCGATATCGTGACCTGCCGCAACGAAACTGGCAGTCATGGCCGGGCGCACTTCGTCGATGGTTTCCAGGCCATCGGCGAGATGCTCACAGCCCGTGAATTCGAACAGCACACTGCGATGCTGGGTCAGCAGCAGGTAACGCGCCGGAGTATTGCGAGCGCTGAAGACCTGCATGTTGCGTGCGCCGCTGGCGTAGCGGATGTTGACCGGGTCCGAAATGATCAAGGCATCAACGCCCTGGGTGCTCATCTCTTCGCGCAGGCGATTCTGTCGATAACGACGCACGGCCACCAGGTCGATGCCTTCACTTTCAGGGGCATTGTCCTGAAGCTCCAGCGGGTGAAGGTCACTACGGTCGGCATGCCAATCAAGTTCATTCATGTTTGCTACCCAGTCAGGTCACGGAGTGTCATGCTGATAGCCCGTGGTCATCTACGGAATACCCTATGCATCACGATGACATCAGTGTGAACCTGATGATTCTAGCTGTGTATAGCCTCAATCCTGATCAACCTTGATAACCTGAAGTCATCAAGCATTGACCTATCAGCCAACGTTACCCTCCTCGTCTCGGAGCCCTGCATGAAGAGCTTTCGTCATCGCCTCCCGCCTCTCAACAGCCTGCTGACCTTCGAGGCAGCCGCGCGTCACGCCAACTTCACGCGTGCCGCCAGCGAATTGCATATCACCCAGGCTGCCGTCAGCCGTCAGATCGCCATCCTTGAGCATCACATCGATACCAAGCTGTTTCATCGCCATGGCAGACGCGTCTCTCTGACCGCAGCAGGACAGCAGTTGAGCCAGCGCCTGGCGACCAGTTTCGACTTCATGATCGACGCACTGGAGAGCGTCAGCCGCCCTTCTCCCAATGCCCGCCTGACACTGGCCGCCAACAGCGCCATCTCACACCTATGGCTGGGGCCGATGTTGAATCGACTTCGCGCCACCCAGCCGACGCTTGCCAGCGGCCTGCGCCTGATCACTGCAGATCATCATCGCGACATCCTCACCGAGGATGTGGATCTCGCCATCTGCTATGACATGGCGCCGCATCCGGATTGGCAGTTGACCCCTCTGTTCACCGAGACGCTCTATCCGGTGGCGTCACCCGACTTCATCGCCGAGTTGCCACAAGGTGCCCGCGACTGTCGGGAGCTACCTCTGCTGGCGGCTCTGCCACTGCTCGACTACGAGCGCCTCGAACCCAACTGGATCAACTGGCCACGCTGGTTCAGCGGCATGGGCAAGCCGGGGTTGGCACTCAATGTGCAACGTCAATTCACCAGCTACCACCTGGTGCTGGATGCCGCATTGGCTGGGCAAGGCGTCGCGCTGGGCAGTCATCAGCAAGTCAGTGCATTGGTGGCACGGGGACAGCTTGTGCGGCTGGGGACGTTGGAGTATTCCTCCGGTTGTGATTACTGGCTCGCGGCGCGTCTCGAGAGCCAGAACCCGCGCCAGGCAGCGTTGGCCAGCTGGCTGCATGAGCAGGTCTGAGATGGCCAGCACGAATACTGATGGCTGTCAGCCCAAGACGGAGGGCTGAAGATCGACCGCTGAAGATCGAGAGCAGAGAGCAGACTTCCCATCCGCGGCACGCTGATCTATCATCGCATCATCGTCATTTCGACAAGTCTCGACATATGGACAGATCAAATGAATGACTCCGACAGCCTGCCCGACCCGCAGGCCACGCTGGACACCTTCGCGGCGCTGTCCCAGGCCACGCGTCTGGACACGTTTCGCCTGCTGGTCCGCCATGAGCCACAGGGCCTGCCCGCCGGCGAGATCGCACGCCGTCTCGAGGTGCCGCACAACACACTCTCGACCCATCTGGGCGTATTGAGCCGCGCGGGGCTGATCCACTCCCAGCGCGAAGGCCGTTCGCTGATCTACCGCGCCAACCTCGAGCACATGCTTGCCACCGTGCAGTTTCTGGTACGTGACTGCTGCGCGGGCTCCTCGGTGGTCTGCGACCCACTGCTGGCCTCGCTCACCGTGCCCGACTGCAGCGCCTCTGCCACCCCCTGTGCTTCTCAGGAGCCTCGCAACGATGACTGATTCCGTCCGTACTTCCGGCAAGATCACGATGTATCACAACCCGGCCTGCGGTACGTCACGCAATGTGCTGGCCATGCTCAAGGCCTCCGGCGAGACACCGGAGGTGATCGAGTATCTGGTCACCCCGCCGACGCGCGAGACGCTGGAATCACTGATTGCCGCCATGGGGGGCGGCCCGCGCCCGCTGCTGCGCCGCAAGGGCACGCCCTATGACGAGCTCAATCTGGATGACCCGGCCTTGAGCGATGCGGCGTTGATCGACGCCATGATGGCCCACCCGATCCTGATCAATCGCCCCATCGTGGTCACGCCGCAGGCCACGCGTCTGTGCCGCCCGTCGGAGGCGGTACTGGAGCTGCTGGACAATCCGGTCGCGCAATACACCAAGGAAGACGGCGACGTCGTCCACGCCCCCAGGACCTGAATCATGAACGCACACACTCCCGACACGTCTCACCTGCCGACAGGCGACACCATGACCAATGAACTCATGACCGATGAGATGAAAGCGGCACTGGCCGACCTGCCCAATATCGATGCCGAGCACTGGCGACCGCTGGAGATCGATCGCCTGGTCGGGCCGGATGCCCCGCGTCACGCGCCGCGTATTCTGGTGCTGTACGGCTCCCTGCGTGAGCGTTCCTTCTCGCGCTTTGCCGCCGAGGAAGCGGCGCGCCTGCTGCGCGCCTTCGGTGCCGAGGTGCGCCTTTACTCGCCAGCTGGCCTGCCACTGCCGGATGACTGCGAGGCCGACCACCCCAAGGTGCAGGAGCTGCGCGAGCTGGCCCAGTGGTCCGAGGGCATGCTGTGGGCAAGCCCGGAGCGCCACGGCGCGATGACCTCGATCATGAAGGCACAGATCGACTGGATACCCCTGTCACTGGGCGGCGTGCGCCCCACCCAGGGCAAGACGCTGGCCATCCTGCAGGTCAGTGGCGGTAGCCAGAGCTTCAACAGCGTCAACCAGATGCGCATTCTGGGCCGCTGGATGCGCATGCTGACCATCCCCAACCAGTCATCCGTGCCCAAGGCCTTCAATGAATTCGACGAGCATGGCCGCATGCGCCTGTCGCCGCTGTATCTGCGCATCGTCGATGTCTGTGAAGAGCTGATGAAGTTCACCTGGATGAACCGCGACCGCAGCGCCTATCTGACCGAGCGCTACTCGGAGCGTGTCGAGAGCGCCGAAGAGGTCTCCCGACGCGTCAATCAGAGCACGATCTGACGCAATCCGCGGTCACACACGCGGCTTCTCACTTACTCTTCACCCTCGACAAGGAGACGTCATGCTTGCCTTGGCAATCTTCGCCATCACGCTGGCACTGGTGATCTGGCAGCCACGCGGGCTGGGCATCGGCACCAGCGCCCTCGGCGGCGCCGTGGTCGCGCTGGCCTGCGGCGTGGTCAATCTGCCGGATGTTCTGGTGGTCTGGGACATCGTCTGGGACGCCACCTTCACCTTCGTGGCGCTGATCATCATCTCGCTGATCCTCGATGAGGCGGGCTTCTTCAGCTGGGCCGCACTGCATGTCGCGCGCTGGGGCGGCGGCAACGGACGCAAGCTGTTTCCGCTCATCGTGCTGCTGGGCGCGGTGATCGCGGCCTTCTTCGCCAATGATGGCGCGGCCCTGCTGCTCACGCCGATCGTGATCGCGATTCTGGTGCGCCTGGAGTTCTCGGCGGCGGCCTCACTGGCCTTCATCATCGCCACCGGCTTCGTGGCCGACTCCACCAGCCTGCCGCTGGTGATCTCGAATCTGGTCAACATCGTCAGCGCCAACTACTTCGACATCTCCTTCACGCATTACGCCGCCGTGATGGTGCCGGTCGATCTGATCGCGCTGGCCGCCACGTTGATCGTGCTGTGGCTGATGTTCCGCAAGGAGCTGCCCTCGCACTACGCGCTGGAGAAGCTCGAGGCACCGTCGAGCGCCATCAAGGACCGCCAGGTATTCCGCGCGGCCTTCCCGCTGCTGGGGGTGCTGCTGGTGTCCTACTTCGTGACCGCGCCGCTGGGCATTCCGCTCGCCGTCGTCACCGGCAGCGCCGCGCTGATTCTGCTGGCCATCGCCGGGCGCTGGCTGGGCAGCGGTGATGCCGTGATCGAACTCGGCCCGGTACTGCGCGGCGCGCCGTGGCAGATCGTGCTGTTCTCGGTGGGCATGTATCTGGTGGTCTACGGGCTGGGCAATGCCGGCCTGACCGATCACGCCAGCGACATCCTCGCCTGGCTTGCCAGTCAGGGCGAGCTGGTCGCCACCCTCGGCACCGGCGTGCTGGCCGCCGTCACCGCCTCGGTGATGAACAACATGCCGGCCACGCTGATCGGCGCGCTGGCCATCGACCACCTCACCACGCAGCAGGTCAGTGACGCGACGCGTGAGCTGATGGTCTACGCCAACGTGATCGGCAATGATCTGGGGCCCAAGTTCACCCCGATCGGCAGTCTCGCCACACTGCTGTGGCTGCATGTGCTCGATCAGAAAGGCCATCACATCAGCTGGGGGCAGTACATGAAGGTCGGCCTGGTGCTGACGCCGCCGGTGCTGATCGCCACCCTGCTCGGCCTGTGGGCCTGGCTGGGCGTGCTCAACGGCTGAGAATCCCGCCATCTCATGGCCAAGGGCGATGGCTCAGGCCGTCATGATATGAGCACTTGCACAAGAAAGCCCCGCCGAATCCCAGCGGGGCTTTTGCGTTGTGTGCGCCATTGACTGGCAGCGAGATGTCCGCCGTCAGGGCTGGCGGCGGCTGACGATGACCCCGCTGTCGGCCGCTTCTCCCTCGGCGGCGATCTCCGCGCGCATCCAGTCGCAGAATTGCTGCACATGTCTGGCGGGCTGCGGGTGATGGAACAGCCAATAGGCACGCTGGGGATTGGCGGCCATCTCGAACAGGCATTCCAGGGTGCCGTCCTCAAGCTCCTTGCGGATCAGGCGTGGCGGACACAGCGCGACCCCCTGCCCCGCGACCACCGCAGCACTCAGCAGACTGAAGTCCTGATAGAGATCGCCCTTGTCGAGCTGGGAGGGATACAGCCCGCAGTTGTTGAACCAGTCATGCCAGGGTTGGCGCGACTGGTCGTGGATCAGCTCCAGCTTCAACAGGTCTGCCGGCTGGGTCGGGCGGCGGTGATGCTCCAGATACAGCGGACTGGCCACCGGCTGGGTGGCCCCCGAGAACAAGCGGAACGCCGGTGATGCCTTGTCCGGGAGTTCGTCCTGCCAGGTGATCATCACATCGACCTCCGGCAACAATCCCCGCGCACTGATGCCGGCATATTGCAGGCTGACCGCGATATCGGGGCATTGCTCGCGAAAGCTGTTGAGCCTCGGGATCAGCCAGCGCACCGCCACCGAGGGAAGACAGCTGACGCGCAGCTGGCGCCGCTGATGCACCCCTTGTGGGTCGACCTCGAATTCGGCCACCGACTGCTCGATTCTGGCAAAGCCGGCCTGCAGGCCATCGGCCAGTCGGCGTCCGGCGTGTGACAGCACCACGCCGCGTCCAGCCCGCTCCAGCAGACTGACCTCCAGCGTGGCCTCCAGGCGGCGTATCTGGTGACTCACCGCCGACTGGGTGATGTTGAGCTCATCCGCAGCCGCGGTGATGCTTCCCAGGCGTGACACGACCTCGAAGGCATTGAGCGATGACAGACTGGGTCGCATGGGATGTCCTTGATGACTGGCCTGGCCGGGGGCCAGAAACCGGGTGCCAGAAACTGGGTGCCGAGTTCCTGTGCCAAGCGCTGTGCTGAGTGCTTGCGAGCAGCGCCCTGATGGAAGAAAGGCGTCAACCAGCATGTGACGGCAACCCATGATATTGAGTCATATATTAAACGAAAAATGGTCATTTTTCTGCAATCCACCTCATGGCTAAGGTGAAGGTGTCAGTGATATTGCCAGCTCCCCGCTGCTTGTTCCGCGCAAGCCTGCTGCAACACGACACCACTGGTGAACAATAACAAGACGCCTCGGCGTCACCATGAGGTCTCCTAGGATGAACTTACCTGTCCTGCTGTCGTTCGGGCTCTATCTGCTGCTGATGCTGGGCATCGGCATCTACTTCTATCGCATCACCCACAATCTGTCGGATTACATACTCGGGGGACGTGGCTTGCCGCCAAGCGTCGCGGCCTTGAGTGCCGGCGCTTCCGATCTCAGCGGCTGGGCCCTGATGGGCCTGCCCGGCGCCATCTTCAGTGGTGGCCTCTCGCAAGCCTGGATCGCGGTCTGGACCCTGGTCGGCGTCTACCTGAACTGGACCCTGGTCGCCGAGCGACTGCGCGTGTTCACCGAAGCGGCCGGCAATGCGCTGACGGTGCCGGATTATCTGGAAGCACGTTTCGAGGACCGCTCACGCGTGCTGCGTACCCTGTCTTCCGTGGTCATGCTGGTGTTCTTCACCTTCTATGTCTCGGCGGGTCTGGTCGGTGGTGCCGTGCTGTTCGAAGGTCTCTTCGACATCGATTACCGCGTCGCACTGTGGTTGGGCGCGCTGGTCATCGTCGGCTATACCTTCCTCGGTGGCTTCCTCGCCGCTTCATGGACCGACCTCATCCAGGGCCTGATGATGGCCGCCTCGCTGTGTGCCGTGGCTGCCATGACGGCAGTGGCGCTGTTCGGCGATGGAGCAGCCGCCCCGGCAGCGGCGCAGGATGTCGCCCCCATCGGTGGTCTGATGGAAGGCGTGACCTTCCTGGGCATGCTGTCGCTGGCCGGCTGGGCGATCGGCTACTGTGGCCAGCCACACGTCGTGGTGCGTTTCATGGCCGTGCGCAAGCGTGAAGATATCAAGGTGTCGCGGCGTATCGCCCTGCTGTGGTCCGCCATCACCATGGCGGCTGCAGTATCAGTGGGCGTGCTGGGTTACTACTGGTTCGGCGGTGAGCTGGGTGGCGGTCTCACGGACAGCGAGCGTGTCTTCATCTCCCTGAGCCAGATCATGCTCAACCCCTGGGTGGCAGGCTTCATTCTGGCCGGCGTCCTGGCCGCGATCATGAGTACCGTCGATTCCCAGCTGCTGGTCTGCTCCAGCGCGATCGCCGAAGACATCTACCGTGGCCTGATTCGCCCCAAGGCGACGCAGAAGGAGCTGGTCTGGCTGAGCCGTGCCAGCGTGATCGGCATCGCACTGCTCGCCACCGTGATGGGCAGCGAGCGTGACAGCAGCATCCTCGGCCTGGTGTCCTACGCCTGGGGTGGCTTCGGCGCCGCCTTCGGTCCCGTCATCCTGCTGTCACTGTTCTGGCGTGGCATGACCCGCAATGGCGCCATCGCCGGCCTGCTGGTCGGTGCCCTCACCGTCGCGATCTGGAAGCCGCTGAGCGGCGGCCCGCTGGAGATATTCGACATGTTCGAGGTCGTGCCCGGCTTCCTGTTCGCCCTGATCGCCGTCGTCATCGTCAGCCGCATGAACGCAGAACCTGCCGCCAGCGCCTGCTTCGACCGCCTGATGAAGCACTGGCGCCGCGAACAGGCCTGACCCCGCGCAGGGGGACCGAGAACCTCCCCCTGCGCCCTGCAGTTACCGCCACTGCCGGCCATGACACTTGCCGGCAGTGCACGAAAGTCCCCAGCCGGGCAGCGAATTCCAGGCAGTCCGGCCTGGTCATCAGATCCAATTTCGATTTACGAGGAGTCCTGTCATGAGTGATGTACCTGCCGCCTATCAAGCCAGCAAGGGTTCGATTCTGGACGTCGATCGCGACTTCTACGACAGCCTCACCGAAGGCAAGGCCGAGCGCACCCTGGTCGCGACCCATACCGTGCCGCTGCGCGATGGCCTGGCGTGGGAAGTGCCGGCGGGCCACGTGCTGCGCATCAAGATCACCGAGGGTTCACAGGTCGGCGATTTCAACATGTGGAACCTGCACAACCCGCGTGAGCGCATGTGGGCATCTCGCACCCGCCAGCTGCAGCGCGCGCATGTCAGCACCTATGATCGCCTGTGGTCCACACTGCCCTACCTGCGCCCGATGGCGACCATCATCGATGACACCCTCGCCGACTATGGCGTCGATGCAGAAGGCGGTCGCGTGCATGACCTGCTGGGCACGCGCTGCGACCCCTACGTCAATCGCCTGCTGACCGGCGAGGACTTCGATCACCACTGTCACTCCAACCTGATGCGCGCGGTGGAGCCCTGGGGCCTGACCGAATTCGATATCCACGATGTGCTCAACATCTTCCAGTGCACCGGCCTCAACAATGAAGACAAGTACTTCATGAAGGCCTGCCCGGCACGCAAGGGTGATTACCTGGAGTTCTTCGCCGAGACGGACCTGCTGTGCGCGATGTCCTGCTGCCCGGGTGGCGATCTGTCAGTGGACCTGTGGGGCCCTGATGCGCGCGACCCGCTCGAGACCTGCAACCCGCTCGGTGTCGAGATCTATCGACTGGAAGGCGATGTACTCGCAGGCTGGGAGTCGCCCAAGGTCGCGGCTTACGCCGGCAATCACGGCCGCCAGCACCCCACCACCGACTGGGCCGCCATCAAGCGTGAGCGCTGCTGCTGATGCGACTTTTGGTACGCTGATCGCCTTTAGCGGGTACTGATGTAACAAAGCCCCCTGCCGAGACTCTCGACAGGGGGCTTTGCCTTTCATGTACGGACTTCGCCGTCTCACCCTTGGCGGGTCTGCTCATACAAACGGCGATGTTCGGCGTGCAGCGATGTCCACAGCGGCGCCATGCGGGCAATCAGGCGAGGATCAAACTGCTTGCCGGATTCCTCGCTGAACAATCCGACCAGACGCTTCAGCGACCAGCCCGGCTTGTAGGCGCGCGGCGAGGCCAGAGCATCGAAGACATCCATCATCGCGGCCACCTGACAATGCAGTGGCAAGGCACCCCCGGCGGACCCGGCAGGATAGCCTTGGCCATTCCAGCCCTCGTGGTGGGTGATCGCCACCAGGCTGGCCAGCGCTCTCAGGGGGCCGCGCAGCGTAAACAGCAGGCGCCCGCCGTGACCGGCATGATCGCGCATCGTGATGCGCTCCTCATCACTGAGCGCACGCGGGGCATTCAGAAGCTCCGTCGAGATGCCGACCTTGCCGATATCATGCAGCAAGGCCGCGCTATGCAGGTCATGCAGTGGCACCTTGCGCTGACCGGACGGCAACAGCCTTGCGTAGAGAAATATCGTCAGCCCCGCCACCCGCCAGGAATGCGCCAGGGTATCGCCATGATGACGATGGAGGAGGCGCGCCAGGGCCAGAACTCCGGGTTCGAGCGTCTTCGCCCCGGGGGGCGGCTTGAAGAGGTAATCCGGCAAGCAGGCATCACCGGCGGGCGCGAATCGCGTCGCGCACAGGGCATTTTTCATGGGGGCTCCCTGTTCAATCTGCCTATCAAGGGTCGTGAGTCATCAGGGGGCTCATGATCGATGCCCCAGATAGGGTCGCATCAGCCCGGAATGACGAACGCCTATTTGTCGTTCGTTTTTTAGATTTGTGTTTCACATCCGTCTCGCAAGCTCGGGCCTTCATATCCGCTTCGAAGACCAGCTCTTCCAAGACCCTGCACCTACTAAAAAGGACTTGCTAAAGAGGGCTTGATAGACAGCACTTGATAGAAAGCACGTGATAAAAAGTACCTGGTGAATATTAGGCGATAATAATGACGTGTCTCAATGTTTCCTTCATCAAATCTTTACCTTATTCGTATTGCAACAATGACGCATACCGCGCTCAGAGACGCGCGCATATCATCTCGCGAACCATTCCAGCAGATGCTCGATCAAGCGCACCGTGCGCAGCGGACGATGGCGCTCACGATGATAGATCAATGACAACGGCACATCCGCCGGCTGCCAGTCACTCAGCAACTCCTGCAGCTCTCCTCGCGCGATGGCTGATTCACAGTAGAGCCTGGGCACGCGAATGATGCCATTGCCGGCGATGGCACCACTGACCAGCACATGCCCGTTGCGGCACTCAAGCTGAGCCCCGACATCCACCTGCAACTCGCGAGACTCTGCCCCGCGCGCGGTGAAGGACCAGCGCGAGACCGAGCCGACCAGGCAGCGGTGATCCACCAGCTCGCCGGGCGTGTCTGGCGCGCCATGGCGAGCGAGATAGTCGGGGCTGGCCACAACTACGTAGGGCAATGTCATCAGCGGACGCGCGATGAAGTCGGCATCCTCGAGGGCGCCCATGCGCAGGGCGATATCGAAATCATCACGAATCAGGTTCACGCGATGACTGCTGAAATCCAGCTCCACCTGCACTTGCGGCCAGGTCTGCATGAAGGCGTGCACGGCGGGTGCCAGCAGCCGCTCGCCGATCGGCCCGCCGACGCTGTTGATGCGCAGCCTCCCGCGCATGGCATTGCGCTCCTCACGTACCAGCGTCACGATCTGGGTGATTTCACCCAACGCACTGCGACACTGGGCATGCAGCAGATGACCGCTCTCGGTGAGTCGCAACGAGCGTGTCGAACGCTGCATCAGCGACACTCCCAGTGCCTGTTCAAGCGCTGTGACCTGTTTGGAGACCTGCGATCGCGACACGCCCAACTGCTCGGCGGCGCGGGTGAAGCTGCCATGATCCGCCGTCATGACGAAGGCACGAATATCGGCCAGAGGAAGCGACTCGAGCATGGGGCTCTCCAGAGGTGTGATGTCGAGAGGGAACACAGAGGCAGCACGCCAAGACACTCAATCGAAGATACTCGACCGCAGACACGCAATCGAAGACAGTCAGTCACAGAGCATCATGCCAGCAGTCTACCAGCCGCATCGACGTCTTCTGTCACCAGGTCTTCAAGACGACAAATGGCGCGTGAAGATCCTTGGCGTTAGATAACGCATACAAAAAGGGGCGCTGATGAGCGCCCCTTTTTATTTCTAGATCACCAGCCCATTACCAGATCACCAGCCCATTACGAGATCACCAGTCTATTACCAGATCACCAGCTTATGACCAGATCATCAGTTCACCCGACTTCCGAAACTGGCTTATATCGTCCGTCTTGCCTGTCTGGATGCCGTGACTGTCTATATGTCGTGACTGTCTATATGCCGTGACTATCCTGGCATCTAGCCACCCCTGGCGAGTCAGCCTGCCAGAGGGAGCCACATTACCAGCCGACGCTGGCCGACAGGGTGATTTCCATCGGGTCACCCACCAGCACGCGGGTATCGCCGCCGCTACCGTAGTAGTAGCCAGTATCGAACAGGTTCTTCGCATTCAGCTTGAATTCGGTGTCCGGGCCGAAGAAGTCGTGACGCCAGCCGACGAAGGCATCTGCCACGGTGTAGGCATCCATCGAGAAGCTGTTGTCGTCATCGCCTTCACGCTCGCCGACATAGCGCACGCCACCGCCGACACGCCACTCGCCGTAGGACGGATCGATCGCCAGATCATGTGCCAGATAGAGGCTGGCCGCGTTGAGCGCCGCATTCGGCAGACGATTGCCCTCGGTGCCTTCGGTATCCTCCAGCACTTCGGTATCGGTGTAGGCATAGCTGAACAGCAAGGAAGTGCGATCCGTCAGGGCCCCTTCGAGGCTGAATTCCAGGCCTTGCGAGCCGGCTTCACCGATGGTGCGAGTCACACCATTGTCAGTGACTGCGACGTTTTCCTTGCGGATCTGGTAGAGCGCCACGGAGGTCGCCAGACGCGGATTCCACTGACGCTTGTAGCCGATCTCGTAGCCCTTGCCGAGCTCGGGGTCGAGGCTCTCGCCGCTGTCACTGTCGCTGCCATTCGGCACGAAGGATTCGCTGTAGCTGATGTAGGCGGAGCTGGCATCGTCGATGCGATAGAGCAGATTCGCGGAGGGCAGGAACAGGTCGTCGCTGTAATCGGGGTCAGACACGAAGTCCTCGCCCTGCCCGCTCTGCTGATCAAACCAGGTGTAGCGCCCGCCAAGGCCCAGAATCCACTTGTCGGTCAGATACCAGCGGTCGCTGACATAGACTCCGATAGCCTGGGTCTCGTCGAGACGATTGCTGCGCGAGGTATTGATGTCGTCGGAGGTCACTTGGGCCAGCTGGCCGTGGTTCACGTCAGTGACGGTGGAGACCGTGACGGAATCGCCGAAATAGCGCTCATCCAGATAGTCGCGTGTGGTCTCGTAATCGGCGCCGATGACCAGCTGGTGACGCTGCCCCGCGATCTCGACATCGCCCATGGCGTCCAGCGCCGTGTAGTGCTCGCTGCGATCATAGCCCTGGTTCTCTTCGGCGCGCACGGTCACATAGCCGCTGTCGCTGACGTCGGTGACATTGGCACGTGCATCGCTGTACTGACGACGCGTCCAGCCGTAGGTCAGCTTCATGTCCCAGTTGTCGGTGACTTCCTGCTTCCACCAGGCATTGACGGACTCGTCATGGCCATAGACGCGGTTCCAAGATTCATCGAAACGCGTGCCGCGCGTGACGTTGGCGGCGCTGCCGTTGTAGAAGACGGTGCCACGGTCGATATCCAGCTCGTAGTCCTGGTACTCGTAGCTGATCTGGGCACTGCTGTGCTCGCCTTCCCAACGCAGTGACGGGGCGATGGTGGTGCGACGGTCATTGCCGTATTCGCGCCAGGAGTCCTCATCCTCATGCGAGAGGATGAAGCGATAGGCCAGACCGGTGTCCTCGATGGGGCCGGTGGTGTCCAGGGTGGTATTGCCACCGCCGAAGGAGCTGACCTCGCCACTGATCTCGGTGTGCGTCTCGTACTGCGGACGCTTGGTGACCATGTTGATCACGCCGCCGGGGTTCTGCTGGCCCTGGAAGAGCGATGACGGCCCCTTGAGCACCTCGACACGGTCCACAGTCGCCGTGGTGTAGGTACGGCGCGGCTGACGGATGCCGTCGATCAGCATCGAACCATCGCTGTTGCTGCCGAAGCCCCGCTTGACGAAGCCATCCTCGGTGCCCCCCAGGGTGTTGCCCAGCTGGATACCCGCGACCGGCTGCAGTGACTCTTCCAGATCATCAAGATTGAAATCATGCATGACCTGCTGGGTTACCACATTGATGGTGCGCGCCTGCTCGAGAAAGTCCACCGATTGCTTGTTGGCCAGGCTCGAGGCCTCGGCGCGATAGCTGCCCGGCGCCACTTCGCCTTCACGCTCTCCGGTTACCACGATCACCGAATTCGCGACTGGCGACTCGCTTGAGGTGGCGCCCTCTGCCGCCAGCGAAGTGGCCGGCAATGCCATCAGGCTGAAGATCAGGCAGGAGAAATGTCCCTTGTTCGTGCTTGCAGCGCTATCCCGAGAATGATTTGGCACCTGAAAACCCTTTGTACGCGATGCGACAGCGTCCTGCTGAACCACACCTTTCCTCTGCTCGATGAGCAGAAAGTGGCCATGACTGACGCCCCCCGCGCCAGTAAATGAATCGCGAATGCTAATCTTTATCAAATGCTACCGCAACGAAAAATGCGTGATTTTTCCGCGGAATTACCTGGGCTTTGCCTTATTTAACGCTCAGCAAACCTCTATTTGCGTAATTGTAATGACATCGAACCGTCACACGCGCAATGCGCGACGTCAGAACGTGGGAACAACGACACAAGGCTTGGGAAACGCCGCATTGACACAGGGAGAATGAGCGCTCTACCCTGCACAGGTAGAACGAACACTCTCCTTCGTTGATTCGACCATGGCACCGACATGATCCAGCACGATATCGCCGCCCGCCTGGAGACGCTCTTCAGCCAGCGCGGCTTCGCAGAACCGAGTGTTGCCGAGCTCAAGGCAGCGTCAGACGTGAGTCTGCGCACCCTCTATCGCCACTTCCCCTCCAAGGAGAGCATGGTGATCGGTGCGCTTCAGCATCGCCACGAGCGCTATATGGCCTTCCTCGAAGAGGGAGTGCCCGAGGATGGCGCTGCGGCGCTCAGCCACCTCTACCAGCGGTTGGGTCACTGGATGGCGTTCGAGGCACCCAACGGCTGCATGTCGGTCAATGCCCTGGCGGCCTTTCCCGACAACCCGCAGGTGCGCGAGGCCGTCGACCGCCACAAGCACGAGATTCTCGAGTGGCTCGGCCAACGCAGCCGCCGCGAGGACCTCGCCACCGAGCTGTTCCTGATCCATGAAGGCGCCTCCTCCGCCTGGCTGGTGCTGGGCGAGAAGGCCATCGAGGCCGCACTTTCCACCACACTGACCCTGTTGGGAGCACCCCACCGATGAGCTCACTTGCCACAAGCAAAGACAGCATGCACGGCGTCTACCTGACCGGCCATGGCGGCCCGGAAATGCTGGAAGTGCGTGACGACATTCCTCGCCCGACACCCGGCCCGCGTGACGTGCTGGTGCGGGTCGGCGCGGCTGGCGTCAACAATACCGACCTCAACACGCGGCTGGCCTGGTACTCCAAGGGCGATGGCGAGGCCGAGGATGCCAGCTGGTCCGGGCAGCCGATCCATTTCCCGCGCATCCAGGGGGCCGATATCTGCGGCGAGATCGTCGCGGTCGGCTCAGACGTCAGCCAGGCGCGCCTCGGCGAGCGTGTGCTGATCGAGCCCTGCCTGAGGGAGCACGACGGCCAGGTGCTGGAGTCCGCCTGGTATATCGGCGCCGAATGCGATGGCGGCTTTGCCGAATACACCCGGGTAGCGGCGCGCCATGCCCTGCGCGTCGAGAGCTCGCTCAGCGATGTGGAACTCGCCTCCTTCCCCTGCTCCTACTCCACCGCCGAGAACATGCTGACTCGCGCACAGCTTGCCAAGGGCGAGCGCGTGTTGATCACCGGCGCCTCCGGTGGGGTCGGCTCCGCGGCCGTCCAGCTTGCCAAGGCCCGTGGTGCCCATGTGATCGCCGTGACCAGCGCGGCCAAGGCCGATGCCCTGCGCGATCTCGGATCCGATGACATCGTGCTGCGCGATCAGCCTCTCGACGAGGCGCTCAACGGCCAGAGTGTCGAGGTGGTCATCGATCTGGTGGGCGGCCCGCAATGGCCGCAACTGTTGGACATCCTGGGCTACAAGGGGCGCTACGCCGTCGCGGGCGCCATCGGTGGCGAGATGGTGGAACTCGACCTGCGCACGCTGTATCTGAAGGACTTGAGCTTCTTCGGCTGCACAGTGCTGGAACCGGAGGTCTTCACCAATCTCGTGCGCCATATCGAGCAAGGCAACATCAAGCCGCTGGTCGCTGACACCTTCGCGCTGGCCGAGATAGCCACCGCTCAAGAGGTCTTCCAGCAGAAAGGTCACGTGGGCAAGGTCGTGCTCAAGGTCCGTCAGGACTGAAAGCCCCCTGCCCGCGCGACCGGCCAGAACGCAAAAGGGCTACCCGATGGGTAGCCCTTGTTGTGACTGAACGCTCATTGCTCGACGGCCACTGACAGACGATCTCTAACAGACAATCGCGTGGCAATAATCAGTCGCTACGCTTGTCTTCGGTGTTGGTCTCGAAGTCGCTCGCCGAGTGGCGTTCGATCAGCTGCTCCTGCGGCTCTCCCCAGAAACGATTGACCATGCGACCCCGCTTGACCGCCGGGCGTTCGGCAATCGACCTGGCCCAGCGCTGCACGTGCGTGTAGTCCTGCACGGAGAGGAACTCGGCAGCGTCATAGAGCTTGCCTTCGACAAGTGCGCCATACCAGGCATAGATGGCGATATCCGCGATGCTGTATTCGTCACCGGCGATATAGACGTTGTCGGCCAGCTGACGATCCAGCACGTCCAGTTGACGCTTGGTCTCCATCGCGAAGCGGTTGATCGGGTACTCGAGCTTTTCCGGGGCGTAGGCATAGAAGTGGCCAAAACCACCGCCCAGGTACGGCGCAGAGCCCATCTGCCAGAACAGCCAGTTCATGACTTCGACACGCTTGGCGGGGTCCTTGGGGATCAAGGCGCCGAACTTCTCGGCCAGATGCAGCAGGATGGAGCCGGATTCGAACACGCGAATCGGCGTCTCGCCGCTTCTGTCCATCAGCGCTGGGATCTTGGAATTGGGATTGATCGCTACGAAATCACTGCCGAACTGATCGCCCTCGCCGATACGGATCGGCCAGGCATCGTATTCGGCGCCGCTATGCCCGAGCGCCAGCAGCTCCTCGAACATGATGGTGACCTTCACGCCGTTGGGTGTCGCCATGGAGTAGAGCTGGAAGGGATGCCCGCCGACCGGCAGCTCCTTGTCATGCGTCGGGCCCGCGATCGGCCGATTGGTACTGGCGAACTTGCCGCCACTCTCGCTTTCCCATGTCCAGACCTTGGGCGGCTGATAACTGTCGCTCATACCCTTGACTCCTTGGCATCCTGTTGAAGCTTCAAGACTGAAACTTCAAGACTTCGGTGGCATCAGACACGTCGGCGTGGCGCCGCTCTGACTCGAAAGACAAGTTATGAAAGTCAGGGGCTTGTGACACAAGGGGGTGAAATGACAAGATTTTGTTGCTAGTATGCCACCAGTTTTTGGGGAGTAGCCCGCTCTCGTCACCCAACGAGAGTCTCGGATGTCAACATAGTCGGCAGGCATTGCCGTGGCACCGAGGACCCACCTATCCGATCATGCCCGTGATCAGTCAGGACGAGGTTCGGCGAGACCAATGACAGTCAGACGCTTCCGGCCGGTGGTGTCTTTCTGTTATTGACTCGCAACCGGCCTGGAACATCCTGACTCATGCCTCTGCTACCGACATTTCTGCTCGCCTTCTCCATGTCCTGCGACGCCTTTGCTGCCGCCCTGTGCAAGGGAGCCGCCATACGCCGTCCCTCTCTGAAAGACGCCCTGCGCATCGGCCTCATCTTCGGGGTCATCGAAGCCATCACGCCCGTGATCGGCTGGCTGATCGGTCGCTCACTGGCCGTCCATGTCGAACAGTGGGACCACTGGATCGCCTTCGCCCTGCTGCTGCTGCTCGGCCTGCACATGATTCATGAGGGGCTCTCCAAGGACGAGGAAGACGAGGACTGCACCACGCCGCAGTCGTTGCCCCGCCTGATGCTGACCGGCCTGTCCACCAGTATCGATGCCATGGCCGTGGGTGCCGGGCTTGCCTTTGCGGGCGTGAACATCGTCACCACTGCGCTGGCGATCGGGACCGCCACCTTCGTGATGGCCACCGCCGGCGTGATGCTGGGCGGTGTGCTGGGCAAGATGGTCGGCAAGCGCGCGGAAATCATCGGTGGCCTGGTGCTGATCGGCATCGGCACGACCATTCTGCTGGATCACACCGGCTACCTGGGTTGATCCTCTGCTGAAAAGCACCCCGAACGGCCCCGTGGTGGCCCCTGGCGATGTACGCACCCTCGCGTTGCGCCAAGGGCCCCCTTGAAAACCCTGACAATGGCGTCATTCAAGGGGGACACATGGCGTATTCTGTGGCTGGTCATTCAAGGCGCTTGATATCCAGGCACGTGATATCGATGACACGTGATATCCCAGACACGTGGTATCAAAGACACGTGATATCCGCCGCCTGATCAGCGATGACATGAAAGCCAACGCCGTGATCTTCCAAAGGGAGCCAAATTGCATGTATACACGCAAGCTTCATCCAGGCAGTGAATTCCCGGCCATCCAGGTCAAACGCAGCGACGGTGAGGCACTGACCCTCGGCAAGCCCCAGGGCGAGCATGACTGGCAGCTGGTCGTGGTCTATCGCGGCAAGCATTGCCCGATCTGCACCAAGTTTCTCAACAAGCTGGAGAGCTATCGCGAGCGCTTCAGCGCCCAGGGCGTCGATCTGGTCGCCGTGTCTGCCGATGATGAGCAGCAGCTCACGCAGCATCGCGAGTCGCTGGAGGTCAACTTCCCGCTCGCGTATGGGCTGACCCTCGAACAGATGCAATCGCTGGGACTATTCATCTCGACGCCGCGCAGCGAAAAGGAAACCGATCACGACTTCCCGGAGCCTGCCTTCTTCATCGTCAATGGCGAAGGCAAGATCCAGATTCAGGAAATCGCCAACGCGCCCTTCGTGCGCCCTGATCTGGATACCCTCATCGGGGGCATCGAGTTCATCCGCAAGCCGGATAATGACTACCCGATTCGCGGCACCCGCGATTACGACTGAATCCTTCAGGGTTCATGTCGCCACACAGACGCCCCGTAGCCTCGTGCTGCGGGGCGTCTGTGTGTCTGGGCCTATTGCTTGACACCTGGCCTTCACCTCGCCCGCTTTGCGCTTTTGGCCTCTTTTCATGACGCCGCTGATAAGCGCTGAAAACAGGCCACGAAAAAAACCATGAAAAAAATCTGATCCCGTGACATCCAGACGAGAAAGGCCAGCGTTATAAACAGTGCAAGGGAGACAACGACACACCTGCAACCGCTAGCTGAACCTTATCTGTCTACGGAGTCGTCAAGATGAAAACAATCGCCTGTATCTCTGGTATTTTCGCTGCCCTCGCATTGAGCCCGCTGGCTCAAGCCATGGAGGTTCCCGAGAGCGTCACGGTGCCAAAAGGCAATGAAGTCGCCATGGAAACCGTCGGTGTCGGCAAGATCAAATGGGCCTGCGAAGCCAAGGACGATGGCACCATGGGCTGGGTCTTCAAGGGTCCGGATGCCGCGCTGAATGATGCCGATGGCAAGCAGGTCGGCAAATACTATGGTCCGCCCGCCACCTGGGAATCCATGGATGGCTCCAAGATCACCGGTACACAGCTGGCGGTAGAGCCCAACGGCAAGGGCAATATTCCGCTGCAGCTGGTCGAGTCCAACCCGGCCGAAGGTGAAGGGCACATGCAGGGCGTCACCTATGTTCAGCGCCTCAATACCCAGGGCGGTGCCGCACCTGACATGGCCTGCGATGAAGCCCACAAGGACAAGGTCGAAATCGTGATGTACCAGGCCGATTATCTGTTCTACAAGGCCATGTAATCTCAAGCCTTGAATAGAATGGATTCACCACTCGATGTCGTGTAACAAAGCGCATTGACACAGGGAAGGTGAGATCATGAAAAGCCCCGACATGCACAGGCATGTCGGGGCTTTGTCGTCATCAATCCCTGCGGGGAAATGATGATTCAGCGTGGAGCTCAATCAGCAACGCGCAGGCGATAACAGAAGTGCTAACAGAGAAGATCAGGGAGGCCATCACGAAGACAGTCAGCCCCCCCATTTCGGTGCCAAAGCCGTGAGTTTGTTTCCCCGGCCTGTGAACCGATCTCTAATCCGATAAGCTGCCGTCAGACCAGCGCCAGCATCGTATAGGGCGCTTCACAGGAGTGACGCTCATCGCGTTCATCCACGCTGCCCAGCTCATGATTGCGATCATTGTCATAGACCACGAACAGCCGTTCGCGATCCAGTACCGCAAGCCCTTCCGCCTTGTGCTCGAACTCCAGCACGCGACCATCCTCATGCGTCACCAGCGTCGGGGATTTGCCTGCATGGAAGTCGGCCAGCGACAGCACCCACAGATAGCCCCCGATCACCTCTTCACTGCCCTGCTCGGTCTCGAAGCTGGTTACCAGATAGAGGCGTGCGTGATAGGGGTCATATTCCAGGCTCGAAAGACCACACTCGTGATTCACGCCCTCATACTCGGCGGGATCAAAGGCATAGACATCGTGAAGGTCCTCGATGAACTCGATATTGTCGCTGTCGGTCATGGCATAGCGCGCCCCGATGACGCGACGCACGTACGCGAAGTCATCATGCGAGTTGCCTTGTTCGCGCACCCCGAACAGGATCAGCCCATCGCCCTTGTCACTCGGCACGACCGCCAAGCCTTCGATCTTGTAGTACGGCTGGCCAATGGCCGCTTCCAGCTTCTGACGGAATTCCAGTGAGCCCTCGACCCCGTCACGCGGGTCCGGGTCGACCACCTGCACCTTGTCCGGCTCGCCCAGCGGCCAGATCAACAGGTGGTTGTAGGCATTCAGGGCATGACTCTCGCTGTCGATGCGATCAAACCCGGTGGTCGCCAACATGTGACGGCCATCGGTGGTCAGCGCGAAGTCTTCATATTTGACCGCCTGACGGATCAGCGGCGTGGTCAGATACTCGAGCTGACTGTCATCCGGCCCTTGCGAATCCAGTGGCAAGGAAAAGACCGCCGAGCGCCCCTCGCCCGGAATCGGCTTGTCACTCGCCATCAACAGACGCTCGCCGTCATAGGCCACGGCGGAAATCTCCGCGTTCACCAGCTTGCCAGCCTCATCCTTCAAGCCGGCCGGAAAACAATGGATCGTGCCCTGTTGCGTGATACGTACCTTCGCCATGCATGGCTCCTTGAAATGAAACGTCATGACATTGGGACAGGCCATGCAGGATTGAGTTCGGGACAATGCATGCCGCCCTGTCTCAGGCAGGCCAATAACAGGGGCATACCCAGAGACTGGGACAGAAGCAGAAAAGCGTCTGCCTGGTACCACAGCGCCCCGCGAGACTCCATCAGTCAGGAGTATCGCGGGGCGCTGTATGCATCAAGCCACAAACGTCAGGACGCTGGCTTACGTACAGGCTAGCGTGTGCGGCTCACACTTCCCTGGCCGGCGCCGCCAGCACCGTCTCGTGATTGCCACCTCCAGCGGCCTGCTGTGCGTGAGTGCCCTGCTTGCGAGCGCTGCGCGCACGCCAGGTGATGGAGATGGCCAGCACCACCAGCATCGCCCAGGGGTAAGGCGTGAAGAAGGACGCCATGGCACTCGGCGCCGCGACGCCCGCCTCGGCGGCACTGGCAGCGATCACCTGCTGCCAGACGGCCACCGCGATATGCCAGGGCAGCAGGAAGAAGACCGTGCAGACGGCGCAATCCATCAGGTTGGCACTGCGCTCTGGCGCGATACCGAACTTCTCGGCCAGCTTGCGCACCAGTCCCGGCCCGACCAGCAGCAGCGCTGGTGCATTGGCAGACAATGGAATGGAGGCCGCCACTGTCACGGCGACAATGCCGGTCTCGGCACCGGTGCGTGTCTTGATGAGACTCTCGTTGGCCTTGTCGAGCAGACGACGCATCAGACCGGCATCCAGAATCACCTGTGTCAGCGCCAGTACCATCAGGGCGAACAGCACGGCGCCGGTCACCGAGGCGATGCCATTCTCGATCAAGCCGGTGCTTTCACCGCGCTGTGCCGGCAGCGCAAAGATATCGCCCAGACTGATGGCGCCGATCGCGAGAGCGCAGAGCATGGCAACCAGATTGCCGAAGAACATCGCTTCGATGATATGGCGACGCTTGAGGGCCAAGCCGACCACCACGGCCAGAGGCAACAGCATGACCAGGCCGAGCGCATTGCCTGATGCCAGCGCAGGCACCTCGGCCAGCGCTGTCTCGCTGCCACCGGCCACCAGGAAGATCACCACGCAGATGGCAGCTGCGGACAGTGCCAGCGGCAGACGCGTGCGAATGACATCCGCGACCTGCGCCCCCTGGGTGAAGGACGACACGATGGTGGTATCCGAGACTGGCGACAGGTTGTCACCGAAGGCTGCCCCCGAGAGCAGCGCCACCGCCAGCATCGTCGGGTCCGCGCCCAGCATCACGCCGGCCGGATACAACACGGGGCCAAGGCCGATGACAGTGCCCACGCTGGTGCCCGTACCCAGCGAGAACACCATGCAGATGGCGAAGGCGAGCACCACGAAGACACCACCGGTGGCACCCATCGAGGCACCAATCCATTGCAGCCCATCGATGAGCCCACCTGCCATCATCAGCTTGCCGAAGACCCCGGCGAGCAGCCATAGGGCAATGATGGCGGTCGCGGTGTGGTTGCCCATGCCACGCAGCAGGCTCTCGCAGTAGGCCGAGCGGTCACGACACAGAAAGAGCCCGACCCCCATCGCCAGCCAGGCGCAGGCCCAGAAAGGCTGGGTGCCTGCACGCTCGAATACCGAGAGGTAGATCAGCCCCGCCACCAGCACCATCAGCGGCACCAGAGCACCCACCACACCACCCCGAAACACCAGTTCCTTCGTGTCCTGTTGCTGCATATTCCTGTCCCTCACACGCGAGTCTTGTTATTGGAGTCATCCTTGCCTGGCGGGCCTGCACATGACGGCCCAGGCCCCCACCAGACAGCCACAGGCTATGCGAGCCACTGGCGTGACGACCAATGCCAAAATCAGTGGCAAGCGATTACTTTTTCACATGACCAAGCAATCTCTCTGCCAAACATTAGAAAATCAGGTATTTCACATACTAAAGCGCTAACAAGCCAGTGATCTGTCAGGGTGCTGCCGCATCAATCAGCGTTGCTGCAAGGCAGTGTTGGTGAGAGACAGCTTTGGAGAGAGACCGTCCTGGCGAGTGGTATCAGCTGCGAAAGCTCGCTGAGCTGGGGCCTTGAGGCAGAACGCGGTTCGACACTCGCCCCTGCACAGGCTTGCAGGGGCGCATGCGGACAAGTGAAACGCCGGGAGGATGATCGTGGGTGAAGGCAGGACTGACGCCAGCGCCGCGCGCGCAAGCGTGTGATCGGCAAGTGCGCGATAAAGGGGCACGCATTGATCTTCTGCACCGATCTCCTCTGCACCGACCTTCTGCACCAATCCTCTGCACCATCTTCATGAACCGAAGAGTCAGCGCAGGAGCCCGGGCGAGTGGCAGTTCACACCATGCCGGGCGATCAGTGCAGCACATTGCGAATGAAGCGCAGCATCCCGGTGCCCGTGTTGTGGTAGCGGTAGGCCTGATCACTGGGATAGACATGGAAATCCCCGGCGTGAATGACGATTTCCTCACGTTCCAGTGTAAGGGTCAGCTCGCCTTGCGTGACCACCAGCATCTCGTGCCAGCCGGCATCATCGGGCGCGGAGTCATAGTGCTCGCCGGGGGCGAGGGTCCAGTCCCATAACTCGACTTCCTGGGTCGCCGGTTTGCTGGCCAGCAGCACGGCGCGGCTTTCGGGCGCCTGCCCGACCCACGCCACCTCATTGATGCGTGCCGAATCTTCGCTTTCCGGGGGCTGCACCAGCGCGTAGAAGAGCACCCCAAGCGCCTCGGCGAGCTTGTCGAGCGTGCCCAGGCTGACATTGACGTCGCCCTTCTCGATGTTCACCAGCATGCGGCGGCTGATCTCGGCCTGATCCGCGAGTGCCTGCTGGCTCAGCTCGGCGGCCAGACGCAGACGGCGAACATTGGCCGCGACATGGACCAGAACATCGGGTCGATCTTTACTGTTGTGCAATATAGTGCGCATCCGTACAATCCCGCTGACGATGAGGGAAGCCGACGTCCAACTGGCCTCAAGCTCCCTTCCCTTGCTACCTCAATGTCCCTGAATCATGCCGCATGTGTTCTTGACTGACCATGCCCGTCATCCACTGGATCGCTCAAGGAGACTTCAATGTCCGTTGCCGTCGCCGCCTCCTCTTCTCGTCTGTGGCCCGTCGCCATACTGCTGGTCGCCATGTGCTCGATCCAGAGCGGTGCTTCGCTGGCCACGTCCCTGTTCCCGATGATCGGCGCGGCGGGCGCGACGGCGATTCGTCTGATCATCGCCTCGATTCTGCTGCTGGCCATTCTGCGCCCGTGGCGCAAGCCGGTGACGCGCAAGGCCTGGAAGTCCATCACCATCTACGGCGTGGCGCTGGGCGTGATGAACCTGCTGTTCTACCAGGCCCTCAAGACGGTACCGCTGGGCATCGCCGTGGCACTGGAATTCACCGGCCCGCTGGCCGTGGCACTGCTGAGCTCGCGCCGCTGGATCGACCTTGGCTGGGTGGCGCTGGCGATCACCGGGCTGGTCCTGCTGCTGTTGCTGGGTGAGGACACCGCCGCGCCGATCGACCCCGTCGGTGCCGCCTTCGCCCTCGGCGCTGGCCTCTGCTGGGCGCTGTATATCCTGTTCGGCCAGAAGGCCGGCGCAGGCAATGGCACCCAGAGCGCGGCGCTGGGCATCACGATCGCGGCGGTGGTCGTCGCGCCCGTCGGGCTGATGGAGGCCGGCAGCGCCATGTTTTCCGTGGATATCCTGCCGTTGGCACTGGCCGTCGCGGTGCTCTCGACCGCGCTGCCCTACACCCTCGAGATGGTGGCCTTGCCGCGCCTGCCGACCCACACCTTCGGCACCCTGATGAGTCTGGAACCCGCCATCGGGGCACTCTCCGGCCTGTTGTTCCTCGGTCAGACGCTGGGCATCTTCCAGTGGCTCGCCATCGGTCTGGTCATCGCCGCCTCGGTGGGCACGACGCTGACCGGTCGCAGCAAGGAAGTCTTCGATGGGCCGGTGCCGGATTGAGGATGGCGCTGCCGCCCGCAGTTGAGCCGTGCAGACATACCGTTCAGGTGCCCCTTGTCAGGAAGAACGGGACGGTGAATCAAGACGCAGCGTGGGATATCGTGTCTTCCTCTATCACGCTTTTCGAGACAGGAGACCGCCAGATGACATCGCCACGTTCCGCGTCTTCCCCACCCTCCGCTGCGCGCTCCACCGCCCAGATGGTGGTGTGGTTCGGGCTGAGCTTCCTCACTGCCGCCATCGGCGCGCTGGCCTCGGTTGACGCCAAGACCTTCTATGCAAGCCTCACCCAACCGGCCTGGGCCCCGCCGGCGGGTGCCTTCGGGCCGGTGTGGACGGCGCTGTTCGTGATGATGGCGCTCGCCGCCTGGCGTGTCGCGCGCGATGGCTTGCATGCCAGCAATGGCTTCTATTGGCGCCATCGTCTGGCGCTCGGGCTGTTCGTGGTGCAGCTGGTCGTCAACGGCCTGTGGAGCTGGCTGTTCTTCGCCTGGCATCTCGGTCAGGCGGCGTTCATCGACGTGCTGGTGCTGTGGACGCTGATCGCCGTCACCCTGATCGCCTTCTGGCGTATCAGTCGCCTGGCCGGGCTGTTGATGCTGCCCTATCTGGCGTGGGTAACGCTGGCCAGTGCGCTGACCTGGTCCGTCTGGCAAGCCAATCCGGCCCTGCTGGGCGGCTGAACCATCAGCGATCGACCTGACGACCGATGAGCGGCCAGCACTCGGGCCCCGACGCCAGAACATCCCTCGCGGACACCAAACGACAACGCCCGGCCGACACTCGCATGAGTCTCGGCCGGGCGTTGTCGTATCAAGCGTCGTCTTTCTGGTGCAATTCTTGCTGGTGCGATGATGCCTTGCGGTCCTCTGGCGCCGCCGTGCGGGCCTGGTGAGCGATCAGATTTCCTGACACGCCTTCAAGCGACCTTCCTCTACTACCAGCACGCGATCCGCGACCTTGCGCAGCAGTGCCGCATCATGACTGACCAGCACCAGCGCCGTGCCCTGCTCGCGCACCATCTTCACCATGCAGGCGATCACCTCCTGCTGAACCAGCGGATCAAGACGTGAGGTCGGCTCATCGGCGAACACGAAGCGCGGCTTGATCAGCATCAGACGCAACAGCGCGAAACGCTGCAGCTCGCCACCCGAGACCTGTCCAGGCAGTCGCGAGAGCAATTCCGGCGCCAGGCTCAGTTGCTCCATCAGCTGCGGCAGCTGGCTGTCGTCGAGACGATGGCGTGCGCTGAGATCCTTCAACAGGCGCCCCAGTGTCCGGCGTGGCGGGAAGGTCGCCACGGGGTCCTGATAGAGCTTCTGATACTCCAGGCGTTCGGCATGCTGGACCACGCGTCCTGAATGCGGTGGCAACAGGCCGAGCAGCGCATCGCCCAGCGATGACTTGCCACAGCCTGAAGCGCCCTGGACGCCGATGATCTCACCGCTCTTCACACTGAGTTCCACGTCACGCAGCAATGTGGTGTCCCCGCGCGCGATGGTCAGATTCTCGGCGCGGATGATGGTCTCGCCTGCCGCCTTGCCATCACCGCTCGCACTGTCGGCTGCCGGCTTGAAGGCGGCCTCCGGCCAGGCCTGCGGCGCGGCATTCACCAGCCGTCGGGTATAGGCATGTGTCGGCGCGGCCAGCACGTCACGCGTCGCGCCCTGCTCGATCACCTGCCCCCTGCGTACCACCATCAGGCGGCCACCGATCTGGTGTGCCAGCGCCATGTCATGGGTGATGACCATCAAGCCGGCACGCGGTGTCTCGGCCAGTGACTTGAGCAGCAGCTCGCCGATCTCGCTGACGCGGGCGGCGTCCAGCCCCTTGGTCGGCTCGTCGGCGATCAACAGCGGCGCGCCGCCGGCACGGGCAGCGGCAAAGGCCACACGTTGCGCCATGCCACCGGACAGCTTGCCCGGCAACTGCTCGCTGGCCGCGGCGACACCCAGCTGCTCCAGATCGCTGCGTGCGGCCGCGTGGGAGGCCTGCGCCGAACGCCCCGCGACCAGACGATATGCCTCACCGACCTGACGAATCACCTTCATCAGCGGGTCCAGCGCCAGCCAGGGCTCCTGGGGCAATACCGCCAGGCGGCGACCCCAGAGCGGGCGACGATTCTCTGGCGTATGCAGAGGATATTGCTCACCGTCAAGCCACAGGCTGCCGGAGGCCACAAGCTCCGAGGGCAGCGTGCCCAGCAGTGCCTGAGCCAGCAGACTCTTGCCGGACCCCGTCTCACCGATCACCACCAGCGGCTCTCCCGCCTTGAGCGCAAGCGAGACAGGCTCCAGCAGCATCGTCTGCGCGCCCCGGACCCGCACGCTCACATCCTCGGCACTCAGCACCACATCATCCGCCGTTGCCCCAGGCCGCGTGTGAGAGGCAGGCGTAGTCATTGTCGCGACATTCATGGGCGCGCTCCTTCGAGGGTGTCAGCGGCGGTTGACGTTCTGGCCTTGCTGCCGGACATCAGCAACAGCCCCAGCAACAGCAGGAAGGTGACCAGCACCGGCGTCAGCAGCGCGAACGGCGCTTCACGCCAGTATGGCAACAGCTCGACCATCATCGTGCCCAGCTCCGGCGTGGGCTCCGGAATGCCGACGTGCACGAAGCCCAGCGCGGCAATCGCCATCAAGGCATTGGCCATGCCGAAGGCCATCGCCGTCATCATCACGGGCGCCATTTCCGGCCACAGGTGATGACGAAAACGGTACCAGGCCCCGAAGCCCAGCAGACGGCTGGCCTCGACGCCGGGACTCGCCAGCACGCTGCGACCGGTAGCGCGAGCCAGGCGGAAGAATTCCACCCACAACACCAGCGACAGACCCAACCACAATGCCAGCGGCGTCGACGGCAGAATGACGCTGACCATCAGCACCAGCAGCAGCCCCGGCAATGCCAGCAGGCTGTCTGCCACCAGGCTCAACAGGCGCTCGGCCCAGCCACCGCGTCCCGCGGCCAGCAGGCCCAGCGAGATACCCGAAAACGCGGCCAGAATCACCGCCCCCGCGGCAATGGAAAGCGACAGCCCAAGCGCCGCCACCAGGCGGTGATACAGGGAGCGCCCAAGGTGGTCATAGCCCAGCGGGGCGCTGGTGATCACCTCGCCGGCGTCAGAGACACCGACGGCATCCGCGCCCTGCAGCGCACGATAGAGATGCTGCTCCAGCGGGTCTCCCGGTATCACCAGATTGCCCAGCAAGGCCAACAGCACCAGACTGGCGACCATCGCGGCCCCGATCACCCGGCGCAACGGCCAGTCAAGACGGGGACGACGCACGGCTTCCACGCGCTGCGGCGCAAGCCCTTCCACCACCTGATTCATTTCACACCCCGTGGGTCCAGTTGGCGACCCAGCAGATCGACCAGCAGATTGATCAAGACAAAGCCGACGCCCAGCACCAGGGCGGTGCCCTGCACCATCGGCACATCGCGCGAGAAGATGGCGTGCACCAGCGCATGGCCGATGCCCGGCCAGCCGAAGATGCTCTCGATCACCACCACCCCTTCCACCAGGGTCACGAACTGCAGTCCCAGATAGGTCACCAGCGGCAAGGCCACATGGCGCAGGCCGTGACGCCAGAAGGTCTGGGCGTTGCTGAGGCCCTTCCAGCGCGCGAAATCATGAAAGGCCGTCTGGGTGACGGCGGCCATGGCATCACGTGCCAGGCGTGCCGATACCGCTGCCAGCCCGAGCGCCAGCGTCATCGCCGGCAGAATGAAGTGCTG
This sequence comes from Cobetia amphilecti, assembly GCF_020217465.1. Taxonomy (GTDB): domain Bacteria; phylum Pseudomonadota; class Gammaproteobacteria; order Pseudomonadales; family Halomonadaceae; genus Cobetia; species Cobetia amphilecti. The sequence continues at coordinate 1,838,213 of NZ_CP084115.1, read as the reverse complement.
CGGCTCACCGTGACCGGCGGCCGGCAGCAGGCCCATCTCCACCGAGATCAGCAGGATCAGCACCAGCGCCAGCAGGAACTGCGGCGTGGCACGCAGCAGACTGCAGACGGCCAGCAGGCTACGGTCCAGCCAGCCACCGGCACGCAGACCGGCCAGCAGCCCCAGCGGCGGGCCGATCAGCAGCGAGATGCCCAGCGCCGCGCCGGCGAGCGACAGGGAGTTGCCCAGCTGATGACGAATCTCCACCCACACCGATTCACCGGAAATCAGCGAGGTGCCAAGCTCCAGGCGCAGGATATCGCCCAGCCAGTAAAGGAAGTGCAAGCCGCCCTGTGCCTCGAGGCCCAGTTCGGCGCGTACCGAGGCCGCAGCGGCCGCATCCAGCGCATCATAGCCATAGCGGCCGGCCGCGATGCGCCAGGCGGCATCGCCGGGCAGACTCTGCATCATCAGATAGCTGGCGCCGCCAACCATCAGCACCACCATCAATAGCTGCAACAGACGTGAAGGGAGATTCATTGTGCCCACCGCAATTCTGAAAGGCCGAAACTACGCTCCCAGGGATCTACCTGAGCGCTTTGCAGTCGATTGGAGATCGCCAGGTTCTGGTAGTACCAGGCGATGGGGATCACGGGCAGCGCCCGCTGGATCACGCCGCTGGCCTGAGCGCGCGGGTCCTGCCTTGCGGGCGTGGGCCCGTAGCCCTCGCGCGCCATGCGCTCAAGCTCGGCGGTGAAGTCCGCATCGAACCAGCCCATCGCGCCCCAGTCGCCACCGGAGGCCTCGGGGGTTCCCGCGTAATCGCTCAGCACGTTGCCGATGGGGTCCGGCACCATGGCCAGATTGCGCGCGAACAGCGCCATGTCGAGACTGCCGTCGTGGTGGCCGGCCGGAATCGCCGAGAAGTTGGTGATATCCAGACGCGTCTGGATGCCGATGGCGTGGAACTGGCGCTCCAGCACCGTGGCGACCAGCGGCAGCTCCGGGCGGTCCGAGAAGGTGATCAGGCTGATCGCGAGACGCTGGCCATCCTTGTGGCGGATGCCATCCTCCGCGACCTTCCAACCTGCGGCGTCCAGCAATGCACGCGCCTTGGCGACATCCTGATGCAGCTCGGGCAGTGCGGGGTCATGCCAGCCTTCCACCATCGGCGGGAACAGCTGGCTGGCGCCACGCGGATAGCGCAGCACGACCTGAGCGATGGCGGTGCGATCGATCGCCAGACTCAATGCACGCCGTACAGCGGGGTCCTGGAAGGCCGGATGATTGGCGTTGACCTTCAACAGCATCGTGCGCGGCGTCGCGGCCGCCGCTAGAGTCACACGCGGTGACTGGGAGAGACGCTGGCGACTGGCGGGGTCCAGCCCGTAGGTGAAGTCGGCATCTCCGCTCTCGGCGATCAATGCCCTGCCCTCGGCGCGGCTCACCGCCTGATAGCGCGCCTGGCGCACCTCGGGCTGCGGGCCCCAGTAGTCCTCGAAGGCGGTGACTTCCAGGCTCAAGGGCGGCGTCATGCGCAGCATGCGATAGGGGCCAGTGCCGATGACCTGCTGGGCGGTGCCCGTCTCATCGAAGGCTGCCGGCGCGAGTATCTGCTGGCGATAATCGGCCAGATAGGCGGGCAATGCGGCGAAGGGCTCGCTGAGGGCAATCACCAGCGTCTGGGCATCTTCGGCGACGATCCGCTCGACCGGCACCGACTTCAACAGACCCGGCTTGGCACGTGCGATCTCGAGCACCTGACGCGCCACCTCGGCATCCAGCTGGCTGCCATCATGGAATTGCACGCCGGAGCGGAGCGTGAAGCGCCACTCCAGGCCGTCATCCGAGACCTCCCAATCGCTCGCCAATCCCGGCTGCAGCTCTCCCGTGGCATCCACCTCGACCAGTGTCTCGACGATCTGCATGCGCTGGAAAAGAATGCCGCTGAGCAGCGGGTCCGCCCCCTTGATGTCGAAGGGCCCCACGATCTCCAGACGCCGTGTGTCAGCCGCCGACGCTTGCGCCGCTGAGGCATCTTGCGCATGGCTGGGCTGCACCACGGCCAGGCTCAGCGCGACGCTGGCGACGGCCAGCTGCCTGCGATCGTGAAGGAAGGTTCGGTATTGCCACCGAAGCCTTGAGAGCAATTTGACCATCGATATCGCGAGTCCCGAGCAAGAGCATGGATGCCGACGCGCAACCGGCGCCGACGAACAAAAAACGCAATGTTATAGTGTAACTATTACATTTTGGCAACTCTCGACTCACCTTCTACGACTGGGCAACGCTGGACAGGCACTTGAGAGGCACTTGTGAGGTGCTTGAGAGGTGCTTGAGAGACACTTGAGAGATGCGGGACAAGTACTGGACAGGCATTCACTTGTCAGCGGCAACCCAACATCCGATGATAGATGGCAAACTACATTAGTATGCGCTAACCGACTGGTCCGCTATTCTGGACGAATGGTCATCAGTCCGCGCATCTGTGCCCCTACCCTCAACAATAAGCGACAGGATCATGGATGATCTCAGCATTACCCCTATCAGCGATTCGGCTTGCAGCAGCTATCTGAGCGCCGCGGCTCGGCGACTGTGCTGCGGCAACATGCTCGCGACCTACAAACGGCATGGCATGAGCTGGGACGAGGAGCTGTTCAGCGAGCGCTGGCGGGACAACGAGAACTACGCGATACGTATCAATGGCGAGTGGGTCGGCTTCATCAGCCTCAAGGCCCTGCCGGATATCCTGTATCTGCGCGACCTGCAACTGGTGCCACATTGGCAAGGCCGTGGTGTCGGCTCCGCCTGCCTGAACTGGTTGATCCAGCTGGCAACGCAGCAGGAGTACGGCCAGTCGCTGATGAAAGACCGAGCCTCCGAGCTCTCCCCGGGCGCTCAGCCCTGTCCGCGCGCGCTGCGCCTGAGAGTCTTCTCCGACAGCCCGGCATTGGCGCTCTACCAGCGCCACGGCTTCACCCTGGTCAATGAGCAGTGCACCCCGACGCGCAGTGGCAGCATCATGGCACTGGAAAGACCCCTCGCCTTCCAGACAGCGCCGACGCTCGCCCCGCGGGGTGATCACGCGCCCCTGCCCCTGTCGGGCAATGCCTCTCTCGACACGATCATCGACGACCTTACCGAGGAAGACGCCTTGACGATCACCGCCAAGCGCAAGCGACAGTCCCCTCCGGCCGCGCGGAATATCGCGCATCATTAGGCGATTTCCCGTGCGCGATTTCCGCCAGATACGACAATGCCCGGTCCTATGACCGGGCATTGTCGTTCAGGGCTCATTCACCATCATGGGGTGAGATTTTACTGCGCTGATGGCTGATGGGCTCCTCCTCAGCGGGCGAGGAAGTCCAGGATATAGCGCACGGTATCCTGCGGCTTTTCATCCGTCACCCAGTGACCGGCATCCTTCACCCAGATCAGCTCGGCACCCGGAATGGCGTCTGTCAGCATCGGGGCGTAATCCGGCTTCTGGAAGTTGTCCTTGTCGCCCCACAGCACCAGAGTCTTGATCTCGATATTCTTGAGCTCACCGGCGATGGCCTGGGTGTATTCCTTGTTGAGACGACGCATGTTGCGGAAGAAAGCCGCCTTGCCTTGCTCGCTGTTCCACTGGGACACATAGCGCTCGACCATTTCTTCGGTCGCGACGGCCGGATCATGCACACCACTGGGCATGAAGCCGCGCATGGTGCTGATGAATTCCTCGACGCTGGTCGCTTCCTCGACGCCCGGCTCCAGCAGCTGCTTGAACTCCGGAATCGGCCAGGAATCGAAGCATACGCTGTCGATCAGTACCTGACGGCGAACACGCTCGGGATGATTGACGGCCATCAGCTGACCGATACCCCCGCCGATATCATGCGAGACGACATCCGCGCTCGCCACACCCAGTGAATCCATCAGCTTGATGAAGATGCGTGTCTGGGCATTGATGGAAACGTCAGCATCCACCGGCATGTCCGACTCGCCATAGTTGAGCATGTCCGGGGCGATGACACGATAATGCCTGGCCAATTCCGGCATCACATCACGCCACATCAGCTTGTTGGTCGGAATGCCGTGAATCAACAACAGCGGCTGACCTTCACCCATTTCCTTGTAGGCAATGCGGTGACCTTCGATCATCGCATAACGGGTTTCCAGGGCTTCCATTGTCACGTTGTCGTGGCTCATTGCTGACCTCTTCGCTTGATGAATACTCAATCACGGCCTGGCGAAACAGTGCTATATCGCGGTGTTGCCGTGAACGTGGGACCACTTTACGGATTCCTGAGCGATCACTCAAGCACGATTTTGATTGATTGCTCAAAATACGCTTTAATGGCCCCATCAAATTCAAGGGAAACGCCCATGGCCCGTGTCATCAACCGCAGTCTGCTCGATCTTCGCCGCCTGACCATCAACCTGGTGACCTACCCGGAAGGCCACAGCGTGATGCGCCACAACGACCCGATGGGCAGCGGCAGCTACTACAAGCTCAATATCGTGCTCAAGAAGCCCCGCCAGGGCGGTGTCTTCGAGACCGATGGCAGCCTCTTTCGCCTTGCGGACCGCGTGGTGCTGTTTCGCCCCGACCTTCACGAACACAGCGTCAGCCGCATCGAGCGCGGCAAACGCGTACTGCTGAGCATCGCCTTGCACGCGCCCTGGCGCTGACCCGCAATGGGACTGCGCAAAAGAACCTGACCCAAAAGCGGATAATGAGCCAGATAGCGGGTAGCGCCTGGCGACAAAAAACGCCAGTCAGCAATCGCTGACTGGCGTTTTTTCCCACCTGAATCCAGGCCAGGAACGACGTGCTCGACAATGTGCTGCCTTGGCTATTCCATCCGGTCCAGCCCGACGCGATAACGGGCAAAGCCCATCTCGTCCTGATCCACCAACGTCATCGGGTAGACCGCCTGGGCATCAATGAACTGCTGCGCATCCGCGCCGGGGGCGGTGGTGAAGCGAATGTCCAGCGGGGTATCGGTGTCGATCGCGGCGAGCCGCCAGTTGTGATCCGCCCCGGGGTCCACCGCGCCCTGCTGCTGTGTCTGGCGCGAGATGTACTGGGCCAGAATGCTGCGATTTTCATCCGGTGACGCGAAGGCGACATGTGACTCTCCGGTGCCGGGGAAGTCCTCGCCGTAGGCGCGATAGTTGTTGGTCGCAAGCAGGAAGACATCGTCGTCCTTGACCGGCTCGCCCTGGTAGGTGAGGCCCTGGATACGGTGGGCATCGGCGTCGATCAGCGTGCAATTGCCGTCGTAACGCGCCGGCTGCGTGACATCCACCTGATAGTCGACGCCATCGATCACGTCGAAGTTGTAGCTGCGGAAACCTTCCCAGTTGATCAAGGGCTGGGGCGTGGCGAGACCCGGATCAATGCGATGGAACTGGCCGGCGCTGCACTCGAGCCATTCCCGCACTTCCCTGCCGGTGACCTTGAGCGCCACCAGCGTATTCGGATAGAGATAGAGATCGGCGGCATTGCGGAAGCTCAGCTCGCCCGCCTCCATCTCGGTGAACTGGGTCGGGTCATTGTGACGGCCGCCGACCTTGAACGGCGCAGCCGCCGAGAGAATCGGCAAGCCTTCCAGGTCCGGGTCGCCTTCGACGAAGCGTTTGACGTAATCGGCCTGGGCGCGATTGACGACCTGGATCGTCGGGTCGTCCTGCACCAGCGCCAGATAGCTCTTCATCGCCGCACTGGCGCGGCCGATGCTGCGATTGACGTACTCGCGCGTGGCGTCGTGCTCATGATCGATCAGCGCCGCCAGTTCGGCATCTTCCGCCACCTGTGCCTCGCCGCCCACCTGAATCGGGCGGGCTTCTGTCTGACCGCTCACGACCCGCCACTGGCCCGAGGCATTGCTCAGTTCGAGATCCATCACGCCCACATGGCTGCCCCAATGCCCCGGCATCATCGCCGGCACGCCATTCAGGGTGCCCCTGGCGATATCGGCCCCCGGTACCTCGGCGAATTCCTCGCTGGGGAAGACGGCATGGGCATGCCCGAAGGCAATGCCATCGATGCCCTCGACCTGCGAGAGGTAATACACCGAATTCTCGGCCATCACCCGATAAGGGTCGGTCGAGATGCCGGAGTGCGGGATGGCGATCACCACATCCGCGCCCGCCCGGCGCATCTCGGGTACCCAGCGCCTGGCGCTCTCGGTGATGTCCTCGGCCGTCAGGCGGCCCTGGAGGTGCTTGCGGTCCCAGGTCATCACCTGCGGCGGCGCGAAGCCGATATAGCCGATCTTCAATGTCTGAGCGTTGCCCTCACTGTCGGTGAAGGCATGGGGGGTGATCTGGTAGGGCGTGAAGTACGGCTCGCCTGTCGTGGCGTCCAGCAGGTTGGCGTTCACATAGGGGAACTGCGCGCCGGACAGCGCCCGTTCGAGATACTCGAGCCCGTAATTGAATTCATGATTGCCGATATTGCCGACATCGTAATCCAATTGATTCATGACCTTGTAGGCCGGGAAGACATCGCCCTCCTCGAGCCCCTCCGCCGCCATGTAATCGCCCATCGGGCTGCCCTGGATGAGGTCGCCATTGTCCAGCAGCACGCTGTTGGCCACCTCGGCACGCGCCTGCTTGATCAGACTCGCCGCGCGGACCAGACCGATGCGCACGCTGGGACGGTCCTTGTAATAGTCGTAATCCATCACGTTGGCGTGGATGTCGGTGGTCTCGATCACGCGCAGTGACAGCGTCGCGGCATTGGCTGGCTGAGCGATCATGAAGATACCTCCGAGACTGGCCAGGCCAAGGATGGCTGCCCGCAAAGGCGGCTTGCGCCGACGTCCGGGGTGCTGCGCAACACCTGGCGCGTCAGACGCCCGTTGATCTTCGCTAGCCGATGAAGCATTCGCCATCTCTCACTTCCTTGTCATGGGGGGATGTGCCAGTGCCCCTTGGGGGCAGCGCTCCATTATTCAGATGCCGACGCCTCAGGCAACTGGCGGTCCCTGCCCGCCAGCCAGCCGACACCCGCCATCAGCACACTGAGGACGGCGCAGACCATCAGTGCCAGCTGCCAATTGCCCTGCATATCGTAGAGCGCGCCGATCAGCGGCGGCCCCATGGCCGCGAGCAGATAGCCCAGCGTCTGCGCCATGCTCGACAGCGACGCCGACTGCATGGCATCGCGCGCCCGCAGCCCCATGAACGACAAGGCGAGAATGAAGCTGGCCCCGGAGCCCGCGCCCAGCAACAGCACCCACACCAGTGCCCACTTTGGCATCAGCCATAGCCCGATGAATCCCGCCAGCGACATGCAGGGCGTCGCGAAGGCGATCAGGCGTTGATCCTTCAGGCGCGGCATCAGGGGCACCAGAATCAATCCCGGCAATGCGGAGGCCAGCTGGAGCAGGCCATGCAGCGAGCCCGCCTTCTCGGCCGAGAAGCCATTGTCCGCCAGTATGCTCGGCAGCCAGCTGTTGACGGTATAGAACAGCAGCGAATTGATGCCCATGAAGAGCGTCACCTGCCAGGCCAGTGGCGAGTGCCACACGGCTGCCTGACGCACCGGACGCGCGGCACCCTTCTCGGCACCCTTCTCGGCACCCTTCTCGGCTTCCTTCGCCGCCGCCGGCAGGGAGCGACGTGACAACTGCGGCCACCACACCCCCATCGTCACCAATGGCAAAACGACCACTATGAGCATCGCGTACTGCCAGCCAGCGCTGCTGCCCTGGGCCAACGGCACCATCAGCGCCGAGGCGATGGCGGCCATGATGCCCATGGTCAGCACATAGCAGGAGGTCAGCAGCGCGACATGCTGCGCAAAGCTGCGTTTGACCAGACTGGGCAGCAGCACATTGCCCACGGCGATGCCCGCCCCGATCAGGCCGATACCCAGATAGAGCGCCAGCATGCTGCCCTGCACCCGCAGCACGATGCCCGCGGCGATCGTCACCAAGGCGAGGAAGAGACTGCGTTCAAGCCCGAGACCTCTGGCGAGGCGCGGCACCCAGGGCGAGACGACGACGAAGGCCAGCAGCGGCAGGATCATCAACAGGCCAGCCGCCGTGGCATTGAAGCCCAGCGCCGCCTGCAGGCGCTCCAGCAGTGGCGCGATACTGGTGAAGGGCGCACGCAGGTTCATGGCGATCAACAGGATACCGGCGATCAATACGGCCGGATGGCTCAGTCTCCGGACAGGAGACGAGTGGCAGAGTTCAGTCATGAGGCGCTCGCAGCGATCGTGAAATGGGGTAATGGCGGGACGACACCCAAGAGATGAGTCCGCGCACAGAGTGAGGCTAGCTTAATCCCCTCGCCCACTGCAGAATTGAGCCATCATGACATCAGATCACTGAAATCAGACAATCTGCGAGCCGCCATGTCAGTGACCACACCCGCCCTACCGTCATCGCCCGGGGTCAGCACCCGTGGCCCCGATCAGGTGCCCTTCTCCAGCAGCGTCTGCGAGCACGACCCGGACATCTACGAGATTCCGGCCAGCGCACTGCATGTCGAGACCGGCCAGCAGGTGATGGAGGTGCCGATCCACCAGCATCGCAAGGGACAGCTGGTGATCGCCCTGCATGGCGTGGTGACCAGTCGCGTACCGGAAGGTCTGTGGATGGTGCCGCCGCACAGCGGGGTCTGGATTCCCGGCAACCTGCCCCACAGCAACCACCTGACCCGTGGCGGCCGCGTCTGCCACCTGTTCATCGAGCCCGGTGCGCTCGAGATGCCAAGCCACAGCTGCACGCTGTCGATCTCGCCCCTGCTGCGTGAGCTGGTGTTGCGCCTGGCGGAGCTGCCCCAGCCGTATCCTGAACAGGGGCCGACCGCGCGGCTGGTCGGTGTGCTGCTGGAAGAGCTGGCCTGCATGCCCAGCGAACGTCTGCACCTGCCCTTGCCCGAAGACCCGCGGCTGACCCGCATCAGCGATGCCCTGATCAAGACCCCGGACGACCGACGCACCCTGGCCGAGTGGGCAGGCGAACTGGCGATGAGCGAACGCACCCTCGCCCGGCTTATCCAGCGTGACACCGGCCTGAGCTTCAGCCGCTGGCGTCAGCAACTGCACCTGGTGGTGGCGATTCGCCTGCTGGCCGAAGGCATGAGCGTGCAGCGCGTCTCGGAAGACGTCGGCTATCAGTCCGTCAACGCCTTCATCAGCATGTTCAAGAAGCTGCTCGGCACCACGCCCGCCCGCTACCTGCAGGAACGCGAGCAACGCCGCTCGGGCAGTGGCATGGGCGGCGCGTGACGGCGTCGCTTACTGAGTGGCCGCCTGTGCCACGCTGACGGCCAGCGCTTCGACGGAATCCACGATCGGCAGCCGGTCATCGAGCAGATGGCTGATAATGGAGAGCTCGGTGCAGGCCAGCACCAGCACATCGGCTTTCTGCGCCACCAGGTCAGCAGCTGCCTGACGGAAGGCTCCCCCGACGGCGTCATCACTCACCTGGCCTTTCTTGACGCTGCGGATCACCTCCAGCATCGCGTCCTCATCCTGGGGATAGGCCAGCGACAGGCCACGCGTCGCGATGAAGCCTTCGTAAAGGCCAATCTTGCGCAGTGCCGGGGAACACAGCATGCCGACACGTGCGCCCGGCCACTGCGCCGCCACCCGGTCCAGGGTGCGCTCGACGATATGCCACACCGGAATCGAGACGGCGTCCTGCGCATCCTGCCAGTAGTAGTGGGCGGTGTTGCAGGGCATGACCAGAAAATCACACCCGGACTGCTCCAGTCGCTGGGCCATTTCCGCGATGGCAGGCCCCGGAGAGACATCGCCCCCTTCCAGCAGAGCCTTGATGCGCGACGGCACCTTGGGATTGTTGTCGACCACCATGTGTACATGGTCGATGTCATCCTCGGCCGGTGTGGCCTGGATCACCTGCTGCATGAAGGCCACCGTGGCATCCGGCCCCATGCCGCCCAACACGCCCACGACGATATGTTCTGCGCCCGAGGCGTCATGCGAGCTGCTCATTGGTCGTTCTCCGACAAAACTCTCACTGAAGATCAAGGCTCGAGAGGATGGCGACGTGGCCGGCATCCTCTCGAGAAACTGTTTCATGAGGCACTGTTCACGAAGGGCTGTGTTTACGAGCCACAGCCCTCCGCTGCGCCGCTAGAAGCCCATCATGTCCGGCAGCCACATCGTCAGCTGCGGCACGAAGGCCAGCAGCAAGGCGATCAGCACCATGGTGCCGACCAGCGGCAGCGCCCGCACCGAGATCTTCTCGATGGACACATTGGCGATGCTGGAGCTGATGAACATGTTCTCGCCCAGCGGCGGGGTCGAGAAGCCGATCCCGAGACTCACCACCAGCACGATCCCGAAGTGCACCGGGTCGACGCCCAGCTCCACCATCACCGGCAGCAACACTGGCGTGACGATCATGATGGTGGCCAGAATCTCGATGAACATGCCGACGATCAGCAGGAAGGCGATCACCAGCACCCACACCAGCCACAGGCTGTCGGTGATGTTGAGGATGCCCTGGGCGATCATGGCCGGAATGTGGTGCTCCACCAGGATGCGACCGAAGGCGGTGGCGGTGAACATGATGATCAGCACGCGACCGGTCAGCCAGGTCGTGTTCTGGAAGGCTTCATTCAAGCCCAGCAGCGAGGACTCCTTGTGAATGAAGACACCGACGAACAGCGCATAGAAGATCGAGACGACGGCGGCTTCGGTCGGTGTGAAGAGGCCGCTGTAGATGCCGCCGAGGATGACCACCGGTGCCATCAGTGACCAGAAGCCTTCCTTGAGCACCTTGAAGACACGCGCCTTGTCGTACGGCTCGCCCTGGGCCTGATAGCCGTTGCGCTTGGCGGTGATGTAGTTGGCGATCATCAGGGCCGCCCCCAGCATGATGCCCGGGATGACACCCGCCATGAACAGCGCCGAGATCGACTCGTTGGCGGTCACCCCGTAGATGACCAACGGCATGCTGGGCGGAATCACGACGCCCAGTCCGCCAGCGGTGGCGGTGATCGCCGCCGGATAGCTGCGGCCGTAGCCACGTTCGATCATCGCCGGGATCACCAGCATGCCCACGGCCGCCGTGGTCGCCGGCCCCGAGCCGGAAATGGCACCGAAGAACATGCAGGCCATCACCGCCGCCGCCCCCAGGCCACCTGCGGCCGGGCCCGCCAGCTCTTCAGCGATACGAATCAGACGCCGCGCGATGCCGGCGTCGCCCATCAGGGCGCCCGCCAGAATGAAGGACGGCAGTGCCATCAGCGGGAAGGAGTTGATCGCCGAGAACGCCAGCTCCACCAGCGAGGTGATGTCATCACCACTGACGACATAGACCGCCATGGACGCCACCCCAAGGGCAACGACGATGGGTGAGCCCAGAAACAGCAGTGCACCGAACAGAGAGAACAGAATAGTCGCGGCCATGGCATCAGCCTCCCATCTTGGCGGTGCGGGTGTCATCGGCGGCATCCGGGGCCGCTTCCGTGATGCGCTTCACTTCCTCGTCGTCCACGTTGCCGGGCTCGATGCCTCTGACCAGCTTGAGGAACTGCACCTGCACTACGCGAAAGGCCATCAAGGTGAAGGCCACGGGGAAGATGTAATAGACGTAGGCGAGTGACCAGCCGAGCGCCGGTGACTCATAGGGAAACTCGGTGAGAAGCCCGATCAGATCCAGGCTCTTGTAGGCGATGATCAGGCTGAAGAGCGCCCAGATGAGGTCGACGAACAGCAGGATGGCGTTGGCCACCTTGCGCGGCAGCAGATTGATATGGGTCTGCAGCCGATTGTGGGCACTCAGGTGAGCCGCGTGCGCAGCCCCCAGGAAGACGAACCAGACGAAGGCGTAGCGTGCCAGCTCTTCCATCCATGCCATGCCGATACCGAACACGACACGCAATACCACTTGGGAAAACAGCAGGAGTACGAAGACCGCGAGCAGAAAGCGGCAGGCGTAATCCTCGATATTGTTCAATCTGGCCAACATGCGAGCCTCCTTCACGATGAACTGTGAGAGGGATACCAGCACTGTCTGGTATCCCTGCTCGATAGCATTGAACGCAGCGGGGGTCACTCAGACGTCATTCACGCTGACGCCGCGAGCGACCCCGCCCACTCGGGCTCAGTGGCCCAATGCTTTCTGCAATTCGTCGAAGGATTCCTTGCCGCCGATCTCTTCATAGAACTGCGGCCAGACTTCTTCCTTGGCAATGCTGATCCACTTGTCCTCGTCGGTCAGCTGGGCGGACTGCACCCCTTCAGCTTCCATGGCAGCACGCGCCTGAGAGGCCTCGGTCAGCTGGAATTGAAGCGCATAGAGCTGGGCTTCCAGGCCGGCGCGATCGATGATCTCGCGCTCCTCGTCAGAGAGCTTGTTGTAGGTACGCACCCCCATGACGATCGGCTGCAGGGAGTACTGGTAGTGGACCTCGGTCAGATACTTCTGCACTTCCTGGAACTTCATCGTGTAGTTGACGATGTCCGGGTTGTCCTGGCCATCGATCACGCCCTGCTGCAGACCGGTGAAGACTTCCGGCCACGACATGCTGATCGGGCTGGCGCCCCAGGCCTGATAGGTGGCGAGCATGATCTTGTTCTGCGGCACACGGATCTTCATGCCTTCAAGGTCTTCCAGCGACGTCACCGGACGCTTGGAGTTGGTCAGATAACGGAAGTTGGAATACAGCCAGCTGACGATGTGGACGCCGGCCTGTTTCTCGGCGATCTGGTTCCATTCATCCGCCAGCGGGCCGGTGGTGGCCTTGACGGCATCCGCATGGCTACGCAGTGCATAGGGCATGGTGAGCGCGCCGAGGCGCGGCGCGTAGGGCGTCAGATTGCCGACGCCGATCAGCGCGAAGTCCAGCTTGCCGATGCGCGTGTCCTGGATCATGCCGGTCTCGGAGCCCAGCTGACCGCCCGGGAACAACTCCACCTGCATCTCGCCATCGGAAAGGTCCTCGACCAGTTCCTCGAAGCGCTGTGCAAGCGCGCCCTGATCCGAATCCATCGGATCGCCCATGCCGACCTTGAAGGTCTTCGCCTGAGCGGTCGCTGACATCGCCAACATCACTGCGGTTGCCAAGAGAGCTTTATTGAACATTGTTATTACTCCACTGGTTGCGGGTCCGCATGGCCTGTCATCAGGACATGCGGATTGAAGATCATGTGGCTTTCAAAGCGTTATCGTTATGGGTTCATCCCCGTCACGTGCTGCCGCCGGGCATAGTCACGCGACGGTCGAGACAGGTCGTGCACTGTGCAGAGCGTCCAGGATCAAGTCCGCGATGACCTCACAGTCCTGCACGTCAAAGGTCAGCGGGAGACGCAGATCACACAGCGTCGCCAGCACCCGGTCGGCATTGGGCACTGCACGATGGCTGCCCAGATAGGCCCAGCTGTCGTAGCGGCTGGTGTAATCCTCCGGCAGCGGCTTGCCGTACCATTTCACCGGCAGCCCACGCGCTTCACAGCCTGTGATGAAGGCGGCGATCTGCTCGTGGGAGCACTGCGCCAGCGTGAACTGGATGGAGCTTCCGACGTAGCCTTCCAGCGGGCCACGCAGGATGGGCGTGACGCCCTCCATGGCCGCGAGCCGGTCCTGCATGCGGGCATAGAGGGCATTCCAGCGCTCACGACGCTCTGCCAGCTCCCCCAGTTGCGGGCGCAGGATGGCGGCACGCAGATTGTCCATGCGACCACTCATGTTGGGGGTCTGCAGGCGCGCCTCAGCGAAGCTCTCCGCGGCCGGCGCCGCCAGGTGGCGGTCGTACAGCATGTAAGAGCCCGACAGGATGATGGCGCGTCGCATCACCTCGTCATCGGCGGTCGCCAGCAGGCCACCCTCACCGGAATTGACGTGCTTGTAGGTCTGGGTGCTGTAGCAGCCGACCTTGCCGAAGGTGCCGCTGGGCTTGCCGTCGTAGCTCGCGCCCATGGTATGCGCGCAATCCTCGATCACCGTGATGCCGCGGCTGTCGCAGACCTGCATGATCGCGTGCATGTCGCCGATATGGCCGCGCATGTGCGAGAGCATGAAGAAGCGGGCCCCGCTCTGATCGGCCGCGCGTGCCAGATCCTCCGGATCGACCGTGGTGTCCTCGAGGATGTCCACCAGCACCGGCTCGCCACCGGCGGCGACGATGCTGCCGGGCACCGGGGACAGGGTGAAGGCGTTGCACAGCACCTTGTCACCGGCCTCGAGTCCACAGGCGCGCAGCGCCAGCTGCAGGGCATAGCCGCCGGAGGCACAGGCCAGCGCATGGGGAATGCCCAGACTCGCCGCGAATTCCTGTTCCAGCAGCGCCGTTTCGCCCTGCTCGCCTTCCGCCAGGTTGTAGCGATGCAGGCGACCACTGCGCATCACGGCAACGGCAGCCTCGATGGCGGTGTCGGAGATGGCTTCCTGCTGGGTGAATGACTTGGCAAAACGACGCATGTGGCCTCCTCAATAACGCTTCTGGGCATAGACGGGGAAATCCCAATCCTGCTCGGGGAAGTATTTGGTGAGGCGCCAGTCACAGGCACGCGCATGGCCTTCCATCCCTTCGGTGCGCGAGATGCGCGAACCGATGGCACTGAACTTGAGGTTGGCTTCGGCACTGAGCTGTTGCGTGGTCAGTACCTTCATGAACTTGTGGACATTAAGACCGCCGGAGTAGCGACCGGCGCGCTTGGTCGGCAGGATGTGGTTGGTGCCGGAACACTTGTCACCGTGGGTGACGGTGCTGCCTTCGCCCAGGAACAGAGAGCCGTAGTTGCTGAGGTTCTGCTTCCACCATTCAAGGTCCTCACACAGCACCTGCAGGTGTTCGCAGGCGTACTGATCACTGACCTGGACCACTTCTTCGCGGGTGTCGCACAGGATGACTTCGCCGTAGTCGCGCCAGGCGGCGTGGATGACCTCGGCGTTGGGCATGTCGTTGCCGACCAGCGGCACCAGCTCGATGACGCGGCGCGCGACCTCTTCACTGGTGGTGAACAGCCAGACCGGTGAGTTCGGGCCGTGCTCCGCCTGGGAGACGAGATCCACCGCGATGGTCATCGGGTCTGCGGTGTGATCGGCGATCACCGCCGATTCGGTGGGGCCGGCGAAGACGTCGATGCCGACCTGCCCGAACAGCAGGCGCTTGGCTTCAGCCACGAAGGCGTTGCCCGGGCCGACGAGGATGTCGGCTTCGCGCCCGCCGAACAGGCCGAAGGCCATGCTGGCGACCGCGTGAACGCCGCCCATCTCCAGGATGCGGTCGGCACCGGCCACATGCATGGCGTAGGCCACCGCCGGATTGATGCTGTCACCGCGCGGTGGCGAACAGGCTGTGATGTACTTGACGCCGGCGGCCTTGGCCGTGGCGACGCTCATCAGCGCCGAGGCGGCATGCGCGTAGCGTCCGCCCGGCACGTAGCAACCCGCGGCATCGATGGGCAGCACGCGCTGCCCCAGCACGACACCCGGCTCGGTCTCGATCTCGAAGGATGTCAGGCTGTCGCGCTGCGCTTCGGCGAAACGACGGATCTGGCGATGGGCGAAATCGATATCGTCCTTGACGCTCTGCGGCACGCTTTCGATCAGCGTGGCCAGCTTTTCCTCGCTGAGGACGAAATCGCCGCTCCAGTTGTCGAACTTCTCGGCATACATGCGCACGGCGTCTTCACCACGCGAGCGAATGTCCTGCAGCATGTCCTGGACGATGGCCGTGGTGCGCTGATCTTCCTCTGCCACGCCGTCGGCTGCTTCAGCCAGCTTGAGGTGTCTGATTGTCATTGTGATTCCCCGAAAACTGCTGTGATCATCACGCTCCCCTGCCAGCTGGGCCGGGGAGCGTGTCGTTACGGGATGCGTCAGTCACGCCGCTGTCGACAGGCGGGACGCATCACTGGCCGCAAACGCTATCAGGCCTGGTAATCCGCGAAGTTGAAGGCATCCGGGTAGCCGAACAGAGCCACGGCACCGCCGGTGTGCAGGAAGACCACGTTCTCGCCTTCCTTGAAGTGCCCCTTGCGCACCAGGTCGATCAGACCGGCCATGCCCTTGCCGGAGTAGACCGGGTCCAGCAGGATGCCTTCCTGCTGAGCCAGCAGCGTGACGGCCTCGACCATGCTTTCGGTCGGAATGCCGTAGCCTTCACCGACGTAATCGCAGTTGGCGACGACATCTTCACGCTTGACCACATCAGACAGGCCCAGCTTGGCTTCGGTCTTCTGTGCCAGCGCGAAGACATTGCCTTCCTGCTTGTCCTTCGGGGCCCGCACGCCGATGCCGAGCACCGGAATGCCGGAGTTGCAGGCGGTCAGGCCCGTCACCAGACCCGCCTGGGTCCCGGCGCTGCCGGTGGCGTGCACGAGGTGATCGATCTTGAGGCCCATGTCGTTGGCCTGGGACAGTAGTTCGAGGGCGGCATTCACGTAACCCAGCGCGCCGATCTCGTTGGAGCCGCCACCCGGGATGATGTAGGGCTTCTTGCCCTTGCCGATCAGCTTGTCGGCCAGCGCTTCCATCTCGGCGGCCATGTCGGCACCGCCTTCACGCTTGGCGACCGTCGCGCCATGCAGCTGGTCGAGGAAGACGTTGCCGTTGTAGTTGTAGCTGCGGTCGTCGCTGCCGGTACGGTCTTCCAGCAGGATGTGGCACTCAAGGCCCAGCTTGCAGGCAGCGGCAGCGGTCTGACGCGCATGGTTGGACTGGGTAGCGCCCTGGGTGATGATGGTGTCGGCGCCCTGCTCCAGCGCGTCCGCCATCAGGAATTCCAGCTTGCGGGTCTTGTTGCCACCGGTGGAAAGCCCGGTGCAGTCATCACGTTTGATCCAGAGACGCGGCCCACCCAACAGCTTGCTCAGGTTGTCCATCGGCTCCAGCGGAGTCGAGAGGTGACCAAGGCGAACACGGGGAAAACGGGACAGATGCATACGAGCCTCCAGGCGAGTCATTGTTGTCATAGGGGTTACTCTCATAACGACGTTCGTCGAATGTGTGACATCACTCCGGCACGCCGCCGAGCGGTCTTCTCAACAGTAAGCCGCGATTCTCGCCAGTCCCAATGCCATGTTTCTCAAAGTTTGTTACTTTTCTGCATGACCAGATCTTTGCTCTGGCCCGATGAAGGCATCCAGAAGATCGTCATGCCCGCAACGCCGACCGGCAGTCATATCCATTGCCTGTGGCCCCTGGCCCTTCGGCGCTGCCCCACCATTGACGAACCATGGATGGTCCATGCTCCGGGGGTGTGCGTGCGGGCTTCACCCCAACAAGCACTCGGTGCATGATGGCCGACCTCCAACAACAACCGACATCTCCTCAGGCGACGCATGAAGATCGAATGGATCGAAGACTTTCTCGCATTGATCGAGGCCGGAACCTTCTCGCTGGCAGCCGAGCGACGCAACGTGACGCAACCCGCCTTCTCGCGCCGGATACGGCAATTGGAAGAGTGGCTGGGCGTCGAGCTGGTCTATCGTCAGTCGCAGCGCATGATCCTTACCGAGCACGCGCTGGAATATGAGCAGGAAATGCGGGAATGGCTGGCGCGTCTCTACACGCTGCGCAGCCGCCTGCGCAGCGAGGCCCGCCAGGGGCCGAAGGCGATCATCACCACCCAGCACACCCTCACCGTCAGCTATCTGCCGCGGTTGCTGCGCTATTTCCGGCACAACTCCCCCGAAGCCGGACTGCAGGTGAAATCACTGGATCGCAGCGAATGCCTGCAACTGTTCGAGCATGACCAGGCAGACCTGCTGCTGTGCTCCGAACTGCAGGGGGCACCGATCTTCGATGACAACGGCGACACCCAGCGCATCTCGCTGGGGCTGGAGCGGCTGCTGCCGGTGTGTGCTCCGGACGCCCAGGGGCGCCCCCTGCACCTGCCGCGCAGTGACCAGCGCCTGCCCTTGATCGCCTATGATCCGGAGAGTTTTCTGGGCCAGATTCTGGCCTCGCCCTACCTGATGGACCTGCAGCGCGCCCAGGACATCGACATCATCTGCGAGACGTCCTTCACGCTGGGCATTCGTGAACTGGTGATGGCCGGATTGGGGGTCGGTTGGCTGCCCCACGGCCTGATCGAGGATGATCTGGAGAGCGGCAGACTGGTCTCGCTATTGGATGATCTGGGCGGCCCGACCCTCGAGGTGGCCTGCTATTGTCGCCGTGGCAAGCACAGCGCGGCGACCGAGTCGCTGTGGCAACTGCTCAACGAGAGCCCACCCTCGGTGTAAGCCCACCTGGCGCTCACCTGTCTGCCGAGCACTGACTCGAGCAGCCCTGACTGGACCAGCACTGACTGGGCTGGCACTGACTTGACCAGCACGCAGCTGCCAACCGTTTCTTGAGGAACCAGCATGAATCGCATCAACCCCGACAAGCTGTTGCAGAGCAAATGGACCGCCGTGTCGCCCCGGGAGCGTGAGCGCCATTTCATCGTCACGCGCCTGATTCGCGATGAGCAGGACGAACATGTGGTCGAGGTCGTGTTGCAGGCGGTGCTGACCCGCAGGGATTACACCCTCGCCTGGCGCGAGCTCAAGGCAGATGATGTCTGGCAGATGGGCTGGAAATGACGGGCTGGAAATGAGGACCTGACATGAGCATCGCTGAACGCAGAAACGCCGCCCGAGGGCGGCGTTTCTGCGTCTACGCAACAGAGGATGAGACGGATTGAAGCCTGATCTTGTCTGGCCTTGGCTGACCTTGGCTGGCCTTGAGACTGACCGCAAGGCGCTGAGAAAAGATCTCAGGCCACGACCTCGGCTTCCAGCTGGTCACACAGCCGCGCCATGCGCTGCACCGCTTCCAGCAGGCTGTCGTCCGGCACGGTCAGGGCGACACGTACCAGCGGCGTACCGCAATCGCCGAAGACGCTGCCGGGCATTACCGCCACCTGCTGCTGTTCCAGCAGCCGCCAGGCGAATTGCTCACCGTCCAGGCCGGTGCGTGAGACATCGACCATCAGGAACATGCCGCCCTGGGGCAGGCTGGAGGACAGCTGCGGGATGGCCGCCAGCGCCTCATGCACCAGACGCGCGCGGCGCCCGAGAGAGTCGCGCAGACGCTCGGTGGTATCGAAATCCCCGCGCAGCGCGGCCTCGGTCATGTCGGCGATGAAGGGCTGGTTGCCGAACAGCATGGTTTCCGAGACAGGCAACAGCCGACGGCAGAATTCCGCCGAGCCGATGGCCCAGCCACTGCGAAAACCGGTGGCAGCGTGACTCTTGGAGATGGAGGACACCACCACGGTGCGCTCACGCAGTACCTCGATTTCCAGCGGCGAGACGAATTCGCCCGTGAAGATCAGCGCTTCATAGACCTCATCGCAGACGATCCACAGATCATGCTCGCGACATAGCGCGCCGATGTGCTCGAGGGTCGCCCGGTCCATCACCGCCCCGGTCGGGTTGTGCGGGGTATTGAGCAGCAACACACGGCTCTGCGGCGTGATGGCCCCGGCCAGATCCCGTGGCTGCAACACGAAGCCATGCTCCATGCGCAGCGGTACCGGCTGCAGGTCACCGCCGGCGCCGCGGATCACGCCCTCATAGGTGGCGTAGTAGGGGTCGCCGGTCAGCACGCCGGCCCCCTCCTCCACCAATGCCAGCATCACCGCGAACAGCGCCGTCTGCGTGCCGGGGAAACACAGCACGTTGTCAGCGCTGATCTCGGGCATGCGCGCGGCGTAGCGCTCGGCCAGTGCCGCGACCAGCCCCGGCTCACCACGGCCATCGGAGTAGCGTGTACGGCCAGCGCGCAGCGCCTCGACACAGTGCTCGACCAGGGCCGGATGCGTGGCGATATCCGGCTCGCCGATAGTCAGCTCGATGATCGGCTCGCCGGCCTGGATACGCTGGCGGGCAGCGCTGTGAACGGCCCATTTGTCACCGCCCAGATCACTCAGTCGTTCGGTAATGGTGGCGTAGCGCATGCTCAACTCCTGTGAGGTGGGGGTGATGTCGTGATAGCGACGTGCTCAAGCAAGGTGCCCTGTGGCAGCCGCAGAATGCCCTCTGCCGCCCGCATGGCGATCGCGGGCAGCCGCTCGACCGGATAGAGGCCATGTTCCAGCCCGCCTTCCAGCCATAGGCCATCGATCAAGCCATTGAGGGCGATCGCCTGCTCCTGACATTCGCTCTCGGTGGCGGGCAGCGCGTGGGCACTCAACACCGGCTGGACCAGCTGTGCGAGCAGATCGAGAAACTCGCGATAGGTTTCCTGGTGCACCGCCGAATAGCTGGCATCGTGGCGCACCCGGCCAATGAAGGTCGCCCACAGGGAGATCTTGTGGGCGGCCAGGTTGGGCTGCGTGAGACTCGCCGCGATGAAGCGCGCCAGACGACACGCCGGGGATTCATCACTGGCCGGGCTGGCATCGGCGATATCGGAGGTCAGCTGGCCCATCATGTAGGCGTAGGCGGCCCGCACCATGTCGTCCTTGGTGCCGAAATGGTGGCGAATCAGTCCGGGCGAGACCCCGGCCGCCTCCGCCACGCGGCGCACGCTGGCGCCGGCCAGACCGTGCTGCGCGACACAGCTCAGGGTGGCTTCCAGCAGGTCGCGACGACGCTGATCCTGGGAAAGCCGCTGGAAGGCCTTGCGACTCATCGTGATGTCTCCCGTCCGGTCGCGGTCCCGCGCATCAGACACTCGATGGGCTGATCCACGACGATGCTTTCACCAAAGGCGCCTTCTGCGACTCGCCCTTCAACGACGATGCTTTTAGCAACGATAGTCACAGCCAAGGCTCTCCAGCAGTCGCAGATGAGACTCCCACTCCAGCGCCAGATCTCCCTCCTCGTGGATGGCCATGTCGTACTGACCGACCACATGCTCACAGATCTCGGGCGAGAGGCGGCGCACCGGCTGGCCCATTGACAGGGTCGCGACCTGGATCTCGCAGCTGCGCTCGAGATAGAACATGTTGTTGAACATCTCGGCGGCAGAGGCGCCGGTGGTCAGCAGGCCATGATTGCGCAGGATCAGCGCCGGATTGTCGCCAAGGCTCGCCACGATGCGCTCGCGCTCATCCAGATCCAGCGCGATACCCTCGTAATCGTGGTAGGAGACGCGGCCATGGAACTGCAGGGCGATCTGATTCAGGGGCAAGAGCCCTTCTTCCAGGCTCGACACCGCCACACCGGCGCGGGTATGGGTATGCATGATCCAGCTGGCTGAGTGACTTGCCGCATGAATCGCCGAGTGAATGGTGAAACCGGCCGGATTGACCCGCGCGGCGCTGTCATCGACCTTCTGGCCGTTGACGTCGATCTTGACCAGCGAGGACGCCGTGATCTCCTCCCAGCGCCAGCCGTAGGGATTGATCAGAAAATGCCCTTCCTCATCCGGCACCCGCGCGGTGATGTGGGTGTAGATCAGGTCGGTCATGCGATAGTGCGCTGCCAACCGGTAGCAGGCCGCCAGGTCCAGGCGTGCTTGCCACTCCGCGTCACTCATGGTCGATGCCGGCATGTTGCTGTCTCCTGTGGTCACGATGTCGCTGTCTGGGGTCGAGAAAGGCTCGGCTGAGCCTTGAGAGGCATTGAAGCGTCCACCTTCGGGGTTCAAGCGACGCGGGCCTCAATAGCCGCGCTGGCGATCCACGCCCAGCGTGAGCGGCAGGCCATCGCGCAACTCACGCGCCGTGGCCACCACCTGTTCGGCCACCACCTCGGGGAGCGAGTCACTGGCCACGTGCGGCGTGATGCGCAGGCGCGCGTCCTGCCACCAGCGGTGAGTGGGCGCCAGCGGCTCCTCGCGGAAGACATCCAGCGTCGCGCCTGCCAGTTGCCCCGCGTCGAGGGCGGCTTCAAGGTCCGCTTCCACCAGGTGCTCGCCGCGACCGATCTGCACCAGCCAGGCGCCACGGCGCAGTTGAGCAAACAAGGCAGCATTCAGCACGTTCTCGGTCACCGGGGTCAGCGGCAGGATATTGATCAGGTAATCGGCACCGTCGGCCGCCGCCATGACGGCAGCGTCACCGGTCAGGTAACGCACACCCGACACCGGCGCGGCTGGTTCGCTGCGACAGGCGACCGTCACCGAGAATCCCAGGGTCGACAGCGAAGTGACCACGGCGCGCCCCATGCTGCCGTGGCCCAGCACTGCCACCTGTGCCTTCTCTGGCGCACGCATTGCCAACGGCTGCCATTCGCCACGCGTGGCATTGTCGGCCATGACGGCAAACTCGCGCTCGCGATGCAGTACCTCGTGAGCGGCGAAACCGGCCATCAGATACGCCTGATGCGGGTCGCGCACCCGTGCGACCTGAACCTCGGCCGAGAGCCCCGGATGCCCCAGCAGGGCATCCACCCCCGCCGCGATCGACATGGCAAGCCGAAGATTCGGGTACGGCGCGAAGGCGTCCTCCCCCGGCTGCCAGCAGATGGCGAACCGCACCTCGCTCGGGTCCTCGATCTCATGCGGATGACGCAGTACGACATCGTCGCCCAGCTGGCGCAGTGCTTCACCGTAGACGCTGTCCAGGTCCAGGGATTCACTCAGATAGACACCCAGAATCGGGGCTTGGCTTGGCATTGGCTCTCCTTGTGACACGACTGGCAGCGAGTGGGTTGCCATGGATTTATCCTCACTATTACACACTCGTATAACTACTGCCAACCGTCACGTGCTCCCCTGCTCTCTCATCGCCTTGCCAATGCCTTGATCGACGGGGTGTTGCCGTCACCGCACTGTTCTGGAGGAAACATGCGCGCCACAACGACAAAAGGAGAGGCGCAAGCGCCTCTCCTTTCTCATGTGTCATCTGGTCGATGGTGCAAGCTGGCATCAGCGGTGATGACAGCCTGCCGCTGCCAGCCTGATGGCAGCGAGGGGATTCACAACGAGGCCACCTTCGCCACTGGCGGGCGCTGCTTGCCCTGGGTGACGATGTAGATACCGCTTGCGACCACGATGGCGGCGCCCAGCAGGGTCATGGCATCGAGGCTTTCCCCCAGCACCATGACGCCGAGCGCCAAGGCAAACAGGACGCGGGTATAGCGAAATGGCGTGACCACCGAGACCTCGCCCTTGCGCATGGCAATCGTCAAGGCGTTGTAGGCGATGACCCCGAGTATCACGGCACCCACGATCAGCCAGGTCGCCTCGGGCGCATACGCAAGCGGGGTCTGCTGGTAGAGAGCGATCAGCCCCCCCGCCGGAATCAGGGCGAGAAAGCCATAGATGCCGAGCTGGACGTTGGACAACGACGCCGGCGCGCCGCGCGTCGCCAGGTCCCGTCCGGCGAAGCCGATCGTGCTGATCACCGCAAACAGTGAGGTCATGTTGAAGCTGTCGAGGCCTGGGCGCACGATCAGCAGCACGCCAATGAAGCCGACACCGATTGCCAGCCAGCGCTTGCGGCTGACGCGCTCCCCGAAGAACAGTGCCGCCCCGGCCACCACGACCAGCGGCGTCGCCTGCAGGATGGTGGAGGCAGTGGAAAGCGGCATCAGGGTGATGGCGAGGGCGAAGCTGCTGCGGGCGATGATTTCACAGATGACACGCACCAGAATCGGACGCGAGAAGATCGCCGCAGGCATGAGGGACTCACCGCGCAGGCAGGTCAACAGCATGAAGACCAGCATGCCGCCGAGACCGAACAGCATCAGGGTGATACCGGTCGAGGTATGCCCCGCCGCCAACTTGAACAACAGATCCTCCACCGCGAATGCTGCCATCGCGATGACCATGAAAACACTACCACGCATATTGTCCACTCACGCCCCCTTGGTCTTTCAAGTCACATTCACCAGACGGTCTGGCGGCCAGGATCAAGCGCGTATCGCGCTGCAACATCACCCCACGGCAGGCAGCGGGTCCGCTTGATCATCGGTGGCATCGTCCCACCATCACGCCATCAAGTCTTGCACCCTGCGCGTGAGGAGAAACAGGCGCGATTGCCGCAAAGACGCGTTTCAGAACCCCCCATGATGGCGCAAGGCCACGCTATCCGGCACTCGAGTGATGCGCTGGCAGCGCTCTTGTTAGACGAAAGATATGGCGTCAGGCGCCCGGCGCGCTCGAATCTGAACGTCAAGGAAAGCCAGAACTTCACGGCAAGCCTCGCACAGCAAGACGCCCGCGATCAGCGAGCGGGAGCTCGTGAACGCGGGCGTCAATCCTCAATGTCTCTTCACACGGCTCAGTCCTGTTGATTCTCCAGCAGCGACTTCAGGCCATGCGGCTGGCAACGCAGGTACTGGGGCGCAGCCTTGACGGTGTCACCCAGCGCAGCGGCCGCGTGCCACGGCCAGCGCGGGTCGTAGAGGATGCCACGCGCCAGCGCGATGGCATCGGCACGCTCGTTTGCCAGCAGGTCTTCGGCCTGCTGCGGCTCGGTGATCAGGCCAACGGCAATCACCGGCATCTTCACCTGCGCCTTCAGGGCCTCGGCGTGCGGCACCTGATAGTTGGGCGCTACCGGAATCTGCTGCTGCGCGCTGAGCCCGCCACTGGAGACATGCAGATAGTGGCAGCCACGACGGTCCAGCGCCTTGGCAAGTTCGATGCTCTGCTCGAGGTCCCAGCCGCCCTCGACCCAGTCCGTCGCGCTGATCCGGATGCCCAGCATCACGTACTGCGGGATCGCGGCCCGCACGGCGTCAAAGACCTCTAGCGTCAGACGCATGCGGTTCTCGAGTGAGCCACCGTAGTCATCGTCGCGCTGATTGCTCAACGGCGACAGGAATTCGTGCAGCAGATAACCATGCGCCGCATGCAGCTCGATGCCGTCCAGGCCGATGTCGACGGCGCGCTGTGCCGCCGCCACGAAGTCCGCGATGGTGCGGCGGATCTGCTCGCCACTCATCGACTCGGGGAGCGGCCCGCCTTCGCTGAAGGGAATCGCGCTGGGGGCAAGTACCTGCCAGCCATTGTCGTTGCCGGGCGCGATGGCAGCACCGCCCTCCCAGGGCTTCTGGCAGGATGCCTTGCGTCCCGCATGACCGATCTGCACCGCCAGCGGCATCGGTGAATAGCGGCGGATACGCTCGACAACTCCCTGCATGGCTTGCTGGCATGCCTCATCGTAGAGTCCGACATCGCCATGGGTGATGCGCCCTTCCGGGGCAACGGCGCTGGCTTCGAAGATCAGAAGCCCAGCTCCGGACTGGGCGAGATTGCCAAGATGCTGATCATGCCAGGCCTGCATCTGGCCCTCCTCGGCGGAGTACTGACACATGGGCGCGATGATGATGCGATTGTCCAGCGTGAGCGGGCCGAGGGTGAGAGGTGAAAACAGTGTGGACATGGAGTTCCTCTGGAGGCAGACAGGGCGGGTTCGGCAAGGCGCAGGCGCGAACATGGCGAGAAGGTCCGTGCTGCCAAAGCCGATGCAGTGCAAGCACAATGCGGGCACCGGGCAGGCGCCACAAGCGCAAGCTGGCCGTGATGACGGCAACGCTGAGTTGCCCATGCTTCACGCACGCCCTGCCAGCGCCCCACCATCAGCGACTCGCCTCAGCATCAGCGACTCGCCTCATCCTCCAGCACTTCCTTGACCAGCAGACGCCCGACATCGGCAATCGCGGCATTGCGTGCTGCCAGTTCCGCCTCGCTTTCGGTCAGATAGACCGCCACGATCAACGGGGCACGCAACGGCGGCCACAGGATGGCAACGTCATTGTTGGTGCCATACCCCCCGCCGCCGGTCTTGTCCGCGATCTGCCAGTCATCGGGCAAGGCCGCCCGCAGCTTGTCATCACCGGTGGTGTTGGCCAGCATCCAGCCCTGCAGAGCCAGGCGCGATGGCTCGCTCAGCGCATCCCCCACCAGCAGTCGCTGCAGGGTAGCCGCCATCGCGTGCGGCGTGGTGGTATCGCGCGGGTCACCGGGAGTGGCCTCATTGAGCGCCGTTTCACGTCTATCCAGCCGCGTGCTGTCATCGTCCAGGCGCCGCAGATAGGCCGTCAGTGCGGCAGGACCGCCAAGGGTGTCGAGAATCAGGTTGCCCGCGGTATTGTCGCTGGTCGTGATGGTGGCATGGCACAACGCCTCGAGCGTCAGGCCTCCATCCCGGGTGTGGTTCTCGGTGATGGGGGAATAGGTCACGAGGTCCGCCGGGCGAATCTCCACCTTGCGTGACAACGATTCCTGGCCTTCGTCCACCCGGGAGAGCATATGACCACAGGCCAGCACCTTGAAGGTGCTGCTCATGGGGAAGCGCTCATCCCCCCGCCAGCTGAAACGGGTGCCATCGGCGGTATCCAGAACGGTGACACCGATTCGCGCGCCGACCTCTGATTCGATGGCCTGAATGGCCGACGCCGAGAGCGGCTTGTCAGCGGCCAACGCATCGTCTGCGGCCTGAGCGCCCAGCGGCAGACAGGCAAGCGCGGCGGCGGCCAGCCACTGTTTCCAGCACCTTGAAGGCCTGACAGCAAGCTTTACCGCAAGGCTGGAAGAGTGCAATGGAGACGAGCGGTGATCGGCACCGCACAGGCGCTGAGGGGATGAAGGCATCAATGACATGTCCTGATCATGGGGAGCGGTCGTGTCGCAGCAGACACAACCAATATGCAGCATGCTACATGTACCATAGCCGCTTAAGCGCGGGTATGCCGGCCATCTCACTACGGGCCGCGGACTGGCAGAGACTTGATCTGGATCAATGCCAGCGCACGCTGCTCTCACTCATCGAGAACCTTGAGCGTCTTGTTGCGCTTGGCGCCGGGCTTGGCATGCCATGACAGGCGAATATCGAGGCGATGATGATCATCCTCTCGCCGCGCCGTGACCTTGAGGGTCATCAGGCCGCGCGGTGCCAGCCGAATCTCGCCGTCCTCATCGCGAAATGACAGCAGCCCCTTGCCCAGCCCCTTGATGATGGCCTTGAGAATGTCCTGAACGCCATCGATGGACTGCAATGATTCATG
The DNA here is from genome assembly GCF_020217465.1 of Cobetia amphilecti. Classification (GTDB taxonomy): domain Bacteria; phylum Pseudomonadota; class Gammaproteobacteria; order Pseudomonadales; family Halomonadaceae; genus Cobetia; species Cobetia amphilecti. The sequence goes on along the minus strand of NZ_CP084115.1, from coordinate 1,811,419 downwards.
TCGGAACAGCGACTTGTCCTGCTTGTCGTCTTTCACCTGCCTCTCCTGTGCGTGTTTCAGGGCGCGTAGACCTTGACCTCGGGATGGTCATTGCTGATGCCGACGATGCGTCCACAGGCTTCTATCAGCGTCGCCCCCATGCCCACGCCATCCAGCCCTTCCTTGCGGCGTGAATTACGATCCAGGGTGACGTCGCCCTCGATATGCAGAAGGCCGTGGCGCCAGCCCAGCTGCTGGCCCGCCTGATGATTGACGTGACCATGCATCACGGCACGAATGCCAACCTTGTGCAGGCGCTTGACGCCTGCGGCGCTCAGCACCATGTCGCTCTTGCGATATTTGGTGCGCAGTACATTGGCCAGCTCACCGTAATAGAAGGTGAACGGGTCTTCGCGCAGGATGCGCCGGAATTCCTGATTGACCTGCGAGACCTTCTGGCGGCCGAGTCGTCTGGCGAAGGCATCATCCACGCCTGCATGGACATGCAGGAAGGCGCCACTGCGATAGGCAAGGCGCATCTCGTCGAAGAACCAGGCAAAGCGCCCGCCGGGCTTGAGAAACAGCTCGTGGGCCTTGAGCGCGGCGGCATAGGTCTGGCGCAACGAGAGACCGTGTTTCTCACAGGCATGCTCGAAGCCATCGGCCTTGGCGCTCAGGCGAGTGATCTCCTTCTCCAGCGCCTCCCCCTTGAGCACATGGCCTGCCGATTTGCGAAACTGCTCCGCCCAGTCCGGCCCCGGGTACAGGCGCCGACGACACTCACTTCGCGAGGGAATGCTCTTCATCGCCCGCGGTCTGTCCGCCAGGTAGTGATCGAAGACTTCCTTGAGCAGCGCCAGCCCCTTGGCGCCCATGCGCACGAACAGATGATCAGTACGCGCCGAATCATCATGACTCAGCCGCATCAGCGCCAGCATCAGCCGCATGTCGTGATTGCCCGCCAGCAACTTGAGACGCGCCCCGCTGCGCATCAAGGTGCGCAGGGCTTCCAGCAGCTCCAGATTGCTGGGGCCCTTGTCGAGGCAATCACCGCCGATGACGAAGACGCTGCGCTTGCCCCGCGCCGTCAATACCAGGTGGTCCCGCGAGGTCAGGCGCACACCGCCACTGGCCACCAGAGATGCGATGAAGGCTTCCGCGTCGGCATGCGCATCGGAGATGAAGATGACATCGCGGCGTGGCCAGTCCTTGCTGCCCAGCTTGCGAGCGGCGCGGGACACCTTGTCACCGGCGCGCAGGTGCTGATGTGTCTCGGGCCACTGAGCCGCGTGACTGGGTAGCGCCTTGAGATAACGCGTCGGGCCTCGGTAACGCGGTACGGCGTCGCTCATGGGGGGACTGAGGGTCATTGGGCTATCTCCTTGTGGCATCTGCTTGCCTCGTTGAACTCACCGGCTTGTGGCAAGCAAGCGCCTTGCCGCTCCTTGGGGCCCATCCGGGGGAATGTGGAATGAGGTCACGGGCACAGGGCGACAAGCTTATGACCGTTTGATCACAGAAAGATGACAGGCCCGTATCACGCTGATGCGCTGGCCTGCTTCTCTGCTGTCAATGACTCCGCCCATCCCCTGCTCTCCAGCACCCCGCCCGCTCTCTGCACTTCAGTACCCCGCCGGCTGGCCGCCAACTCAGTCCTGCGCGGGCTCGTGACGCTGGCGCACCTTCCACTCGCCAGCCACATGCCGCCATGACCCAGGCGGAGTTTCCTCGATGACCACCGGCCGCGCATGGTGCATGCTCAGCCCGGCAATCTGGTCGAAGTCCAGCACGCCCAGCAGATGCGCCGCATGGCGCAGCGCTGCGCCATGGCCGACGACCAGCGTCAGCGTGGCGCCCGATGTGGGGGGGGATGTGGGAGCCGAGACAGAAGGTGTTGAGGAAGCCGGTAGCGAAGCAATGAAGTCGGCCACCCGCTGACCGGCCTGCATCAGGGATTCAGCTCCCGGCAGCGGCAGGCGAAAGTGGCTGTTGGATTTCCAGTCGGCCGGCAGGAAATCCACGCGCGGGTCATGACGCACCGCTTCGGCGATCTGTGCCGTGGTCAGATTGGCGGCGCTGCCCAGACTGCGCTCCCACAGGGCATCATGTGCCATGAGCGAGAACTCACGCTCTGTCCTGTCACCCATGACCTCGTTCATCACCTGCGCCGTCTGCCAGGCACGCAACAGGCTGGAGGCATGTACCGTGCTGGCCGGTTGCCAGCCATGTGCCTGACACAGCGTCAGCACTTCCTCGGCTCCCTCACGCGCCTGACGCTCACCGCGACGGGTCAAGGGAAACGGCTGCAGCGCGCTCGGGGTATCAATCTGCTGGTGATAATCGGCATGACGAATCAATGCCACACGTCGAATTGTCGGTTCATCAGTCATCGGCCGTCGCTCTTCCCGTCTTCACTCGGTATTGATTCATGCTGGCGGTCCTCGCCATGCGTCGCCTCGTACGGTGCTAGTGGCGCCAATGGAGCTTATGGAGCTGATGGAGCTAAAGGCGCCAGTCTCCCGCACTCACGTCGCCTGGCGCGACTGCTCAAGCCGTGCCAGCAGCGCCATGGCGGCGTGCCCCATCTCGTGGTTCTTCAACAGGCTCGGCACGACCTCCGCCGCCACCCAGCGCCGACTGCGATGCGGCTCCTCCCGCTCGCTCTCTTCCTGCTCATGCACGACTCTCACGGCGTGCAGACTAGCGGCGACAGGAGCGCCCCACTTCTCGTAACTGAATTCCAGCGCTGCGTGGTCCAGCGCCTCCGCCTCAATGCCCGCTTCCTCGCGGGCTTCCTTGAGCGCGGACTCAAGCGGACTCATGCCCGGCTCGACGATCCCCTTGGGCAGGCTCCAGTGACGATTGGAGGAAGAGCCGATCAGCAGCACCTCCCACTGGGCATCTTCGCCTTCCCCCTGCAGACGACAGGGCAGGACGGCCGATTGACGGTAGTAATAGGCGGGGCGTTCGCGGCGCTCCTCACCGGCCGGGAATGGCCAGGGGAAGCCATCCGGCAAGGCACGCACGCGCTGGATCAGCTCCAGGCTCATCTGACCGGAGCGCAGGTCTTCCCAGCGCCCCTCGAAGGTCAGCTTGACCACCGCCGCCGTCGGCAGCAGCTTGGTCTCCTTGGGCGGACGCGGCCGCTTGCCGGTCAGCCAGACCAGCGCATCTTCCAATGCCGGGTTATGGCCGATGATCATCAGTCGCTGCACGCTGTCCGGGCAGGCGCGCACCGTCTTGAGCAGCGGCGCCTCGTCCTCGCAGTAAAGCGCAGGCTTGAGCTCGATCATGTCGACGCCGAGGCCCATCGACTTCACGCACTTTTCAGCCGTGGCGCGCGCGCGAAGGGCCGGCGAGCTCAGGATGGCATCCGGTACCAGCGCCTCCTGGGCAAGCCAGGCCCCCATGCGCTGGGCGCCGCGCTTGCCGCGCTCCTTGAGGGGTCGATGGAAGTCGTCAGCTGCCACTGACCAGTCCGACTTTCCGTGGCGCATCAACAGCAGTTCACGACGCATGTTCAAGCCTCCAGCAAGGGGGTCAGGTGGTTCTCGACCAGCGCGGCGAAGTCCACGCGCCCGGTCACCTCAAGCACGCGGGTTGCCGCCAGGCGCTCCAGATACGGCGCGGGATCAAGGCTTGCGCCATTGGGCACGAAACGGCCATCCCGCTGCTGGTGGAAGGGCCCCGGTGTCTTCATCACCGCGCGTATCAGCGCTTCGCTGCGGCTGACCTCGACCTCGCGCACCTCGAGTGGCGCCTCGCTGCCGCGCGTCCAGTTGAGTATCACCATGGCTGCAAGCTCGCCACTGGCGCGGATACGCCCGGGGCCGTAGACGTCCTCGATGATCAGATCGTGCTTCTCTTCGAGATCCCACAGCGCTTCTTGCGGCATCGCTTCATAGCCTGCGATACGTGCGGGGTCCAGCAGCGGGCGCAGACGCGGATTGTTGAGCATGGTGCCGGGATTGATGCGTGGCAACTTGGCGACGCCGCGGGCACGCAGCGTTCCCTCCCGCCCGGGGCGGTCCAGGAACAGCCGGTCATTGCTGATGAAGTCGAACTCGGGATTGTCGAGCGCCTTCACCATGGTGGTGGACTTGCCGCCGCCGGAGAAGGCGGCGATGGCCACCGCGCGATCGCCCTTCGACAGCGCCGATGCGTGACAGATCAAGCCGTCATTCTGCTGCAGATGCGACATGTGCAGATTGAGCAGGAAGTTGATCACCTGGCTTTCATTGTCTTCACAGGGCCCGAACGCCAGGTTGTGGTCGTTGCTGCGCAGAAAGGCCATGCCCGTGCGCACCTTGTGAATCAGGCGCCCGTCGGCCAGGTCGATAATGGCGTCCTTGCGGCGTGTCTTGCCGGGCTCCGGCATCCAATCGACGAAGGCCTCGGGCACGATGCCGAGTCTCGCTGCCGCTGGCGTGTCCTTGAGGGCCGGCGCCTCGAGCACATGCACGAGCCTGGCTCCCCTCGGCACATTGTCGAGCGCCACAATGCGCGCGCAATGGCGAAAATATGTCGCCAGACGTTGCAGCAGCCGTGGCATGTCCGTCTTCACGCACAGGCGAAAGTCATCCACCTCGAACAGTAGCGCCTCGCTCAGGCACTGGCGCGACGGCGTCAGCGCCGTGAAGCAGGCGGCGGCCGTCCACTCTGCAAAGGGCAGCGTGGCAAGGCTGGCCGGGCTGTCACAGGTCGTCGCGCTCATGCCAGACACTCCATCACGTGATCGAGATAGGCGGTGGCCGCATCGACACCGGCACCTTCCAGCGCGCCGCGGAAGCCGCCGAAGGCCGAGACTTCGAAGATGATCGGGCCATCGTCGGTCAGCGCGACATCGACGGTGGTGAAGTCGAGCTTGAACGGCGCCTGGGCACGCTGCGCCAGCGCGATCAGCTCCTCGGAGGGCTCGAAGGGCGCGTACTTGCCACCGGCGTGGATGGTGGTATTCCAGGCATCGCCCCCACTGACGCGGGCGTAGCTGCACAGATAACGGCCCCCGACGAAGACCATGCCGTAATCCTGCCCCGGCAGGTCGAGGCGCTGCTGCAGATACATCATCGGGTGCTCGGCGGCGAACTCACGCACGGCAGCTTCCAGCGCGGCATCATCGCCGGTGTCCTCGATGATGCACATGCCCCGTGCCTTGGTGGAGAAAAGCGGCTTGAAGACGGCGGCCTTGAAGTGCTTGACGGCCTCGCAGGCCGTCGCCACGTCTTCGGTGACCAGTGTGGCCGGCATCGGGATATCGGCATTGGCCAGCGTGACGGTGCAGCTCAGGCGGTCGATCAGGCGAATCATGCTCTCCGCGCTGCTGAAGACGCGCACGCCCCTGGCTTCGGCGACGCGCAGCAGCTCCAGGCGGTCCAGGCTGCCCGGGGAATATTCCGCGCTGATCTTCTTGACGATCAGGGCATCCAGCTCGGTCAGGTCATGACGCACCCCGGCAGAGTCACGGAATTCGAGGCAGTTGCGGGACAGGTCCAGCGAGACGGCCGCCATGTCGATCACGAGACGAAAGCCCGTCCGTGCTTCGATGGCATCCGCCAGCACCTCGGTCGACCACTTGCCGGGAATACCCACGACGCCAATCTTGAAATCAGTCAACGAACAACTCCTCCAGGGGAATACGGTAATCGGCCGGCCGTTCAGGGTCGGCGCCAAGCACATGCTCGAGTATAAAGCGTGCGCGGTTGAACATGCGCCCTGCCAGCCCGGCATCGAGGATGAAACGTGTCGAGGTGGCAAAGGAGCGCGCCAGGCCAAGTGCCAGACGCCATTCAAAGGTGGTATCGCCCTGCTCATGGGCAAAGCGACGCATCTGCTGACCGAAACTCAGGGCCAGCGCCAGAATACGGGCCCGCAGCGCCGCATCCGTCAATTGCAGACGGTAATGGGACACCATGTGCACGGACACATCCTGCACATAGTCCTGATAGGCCGAGCGGTGAAGATCGATGAAGCGGATGCTCTGCTTCGCCGGATCGAAGAGGATGTTGTCGACATTGAAGTCGCCGTGGATATAGACGGCGAAGGGAGCCTCGAGCGAACGTTCCCTACCTGCGGCCTGCTCGATCAACGCTTCCAGCGAGGGCATCTCGCGCCCACACAGCGAGGCACCGCAGTGGCGAAATTCCGGATGGATCTGATAGACATCACTCAGCCGCTTGAGCAGCTGGCGCATGTGCCCTGCAGTGACCGGCTTGTCGCGGCGGGTGGTGGTCCACACCGAGTGCAGCGTCTCGACCAGCGCCTGCTGGGCGGTACGATTGAGGCGTGACGATTCGTTGATCAACAGATGCTCGAGGGTCATGCCCGGCAGGTGCTCGATCAAGAGTGCCGCGCTGTCGCCCTGCTGATGATGCGAGAGGATGCGGGGGGCGATGCCGGGATAGATGTCGTGCCAGCGCTCGACGCCCTGACGCTCCTCCTCGACCTTGCGCCCCAGGCCATCCTTGAAGATGGCCAGATACTCCGGCGAGGTCAGCGGCAGATCGCCGGTTGGCTTGCGGTCCCTGGATTTGCGGTCCTTGGACTTGCTGCCATTGGACTCGCTCGCCTTGTTCTTGCTGCCCTGTTGCTTGTCGTTGGCCGGCTTGCCCTTGTCACTGACCTTCTCAACAGCCCTCCCACTGGGCTTCTCGCTGGCAATCCCCGAGATCCGGCTGCCGGAGCGTGTCTCGGCCAAAGTGTCGACGCGCATCTCGCCCGCCGTCTGACTGCCATCACCGAGTTCATTGACCAGGTGCGTCAGCGAGGCATAGCGCTCGAAGTTGAGTGACTGACCGAGGGTTGCCGAGATGACCGCCTCACCCAACTGCCCCAGCACCTCGCCCATCTGGCTGATTTCCCGGGCCACGAACAGCAGATGTGTCAGGTCTTCGGCGGGAGCGCGCTTCTTCTTGAGCTGGCCAGTGAGTGCCCGGATGCGGCCTTCACTGTCCCGCTTCAGCTTCTCGCGACTGCGCGCAAGCTTCAGGGCCAGGGACAGGGAGCCGTTCTCCAGCGACATCTCGCTGCGCAGAATGCCGCGACGCACACGGCGCAGCGACTTGACCAGCACGATATCATCGACCAGCTGGACATCATCGACGCGAATCAGCTGCTCCAGACAACTGCGCGCCAGCTCACTGAGCCGTGCCAGACCACTGGCGACCTCGACCAGGCTCTGCTGGAAGCGGGCCCGCGCGTGCGAGCGCTTGTGGTTTCGGGCTTCAGGGCATGCCTGTTCGATACGCTGGCAGAGGTTCTCGGCGTACCCCTGGCGCTCCAGCAGCTTGCGCGCCATGGCCGCCGTCGGCGCGGACACGAACGCCTGCAGCCAGCCATATTGGCTATCCACTTCCGAACACAGAAATCGAAGGTTGTCGCGCGTGCTTTCAGGCCAGGCCTGATCCATGCCATCTCTCCATCCACTCGGAAATCATCCCAATGCCATAGTATTCCACTCAAAGATGACAATCCGCGACACGCGCTGGAGGAATCGACTGTCTTGTGGGTGGTCGGCCGGGCTGAAGCGCGGTTTTTTCATTGAATTCCACCACCCGAACGCCTCCCCCTAGACGTATCGCCTATAGCTGGACAAGACCGGATTCGGTGACAGTAGCGCAAGCGACCCTGCCAACCCCCGCGCGACCCACCACGGATGGAGACCCGCATGACCATCACCTGCATCAATGACCTGCAACGCCTGGCGAAACGCCGCGTGCCGAAGATGTTCTACGACTATGCCGATTCCGGCTCGTGGACGGAGTCCACCTATCGGGCCAACGAGGCCGATTTCGCCGCGATCGGACTGCGCCAACGGGTGATGGTCGACATGGACAATCGCACTCTGCGCACGAAGATGCTCGGCGAGGAGGTGGCCATGCCGGTGGCGATCGCACCGACTGGCCTGACCGGCATGCAGCATGCCGATGGCGAGATGCTGGCCGCGCGCGCGGCGAGTGACTTCGGTATCCCCTTCACGCTCTCGACCATGAGCATCTGTTCCATCGAGGACGTCGCATCCGTCAGCTCACGGCCCTTCTGGTTCCAGCTTTACGTGATGCGCGACAAGGATTACATCGGACGACTGATCGATCGCGCCAAGGCCGCGGAGTGTTCCGCGCTGGTACTCACCGCTGACCTGCAGATCATCGGCCAGCGCCACAAGGACCTGATCAACGGCCTGAGCGTGCCCCCTCGCCCCACCGTGGCGACCGTGCTCGATCTGGCCACCAAGTGGCGCTGGTGTGCCGGCATGCTCAAGACCAGGCGCCACACCTTCGGCAATATCGCCGGCCACGTGAAGGATGCCGAGAATCTGAGTTCCCTCTCGAAATGGACCGCCAGCCAGTTCGATCCGAGCCTGAGCTGGGACGACATCAAGTGGATCAAGGACCGCTGGGGCGGCAAGCTGATCATCAAGGGCATCATGGAGCCGGAAGATGCCGAGCTGGCCGTGCAGGCAGGCGCCGATGCGGTGATCGTCTCCAACCACGGCGGACGACAGCTGGATGGTGCCGCCTCCTCCATCTCCGCCCTGCCGGACATTCTCGCGGCAGTCGGCGACAGGACAGAGGTCCACATGGACGGGGGTATCCGCTCCGGACAGGATGTGCTCAAGGCGGTGGCGATGGGCGCCAAGGGCGTCTATCTGGGGCGCGCCTTCCTCTATGGGCTCGGCGCCATGGGCGAACAAGGCGTAACCAAGTCCCTGGAGATCATCCACAAGGAACTCGACACCACGCTAGCCCTGTGCGGACTGCGTGATATCCACGACGTGGACACGCGGATTCTCAGGCCCGGCACCTATCCGATGGCCAGCTCGCAGAGCGAAGCCGAAGCAGCGCGAGAATCACGCCGCCAGGAACCTCATGACGCGCTGGGCGCGACCTCCTGAACACGACGGCGGGGCAATAACGCCCTGAAAAAGCACAAGGCCGACATGCGCCAGTGGAATCCACCACGGCGCATGTCGGCCTGTCATCACTGGGTGGCGACTCTCTCAAGGCTCACTCAAGCGCCTCTCCAGAATCACTCAAGAGCCTCTCAATACCCGCTCAAGGCACACTCAAGATCCGCTCAAGACTCAGTGCACCTTGAGGCGCGGCCCCATGCTTCGGCGCAGCACGTCACTGACCACCTCGGCGGAGCCCTTCAGCGGCCCCAGCAGCAGGAACTGGTGCTGGCGCTGCAGCCCTTGATAGGCGGCGCGCGCGAAGCGTCCTCTCACCTGCAGATCATCATTGCCCTTGTTGCCCTGGGCATTGCCCAGCTTGTCACTCAACTTGCCGCTGAGCTCACCGACGCTGCCGGCACTGGAGAGTGACAGCAAGGTACCGCGGTCCTTGAACTCGAAGGCCTGAGCCGGCTCACCCTGCTGGCGACGCGGCAGTTCATCGGCGAGAAACTCGGCCTGCTCGCTGGCCACCTGAGCGGTGGGCGGCAGCGGTGCCTCATCGATGTTGGCACAATCGCCCAGCGCGAAGATGCTGTCGTGGCCGAGGCATTGCAGCCCGGGCGTCACCGTGAATTGACGCTTCTTGTTGCTTTCCAGGGCATCGATTTCCTCGACGATGGCAGGCCCGACACGCCCTGCTGCCCAGACCACCAGATCCGCGTCCCGCGTCACCGACTCGTCGCCTTCACTGATCTCGACACTGCCGGGGGACACCTTGGCGACCTGACGCGACAGTTCGATCTTGATGCCCTGCTCCTCGAGTCGCTGATGGATCGACTCGCGCAGTTCCTGTGAGACACTGGGCATGAAGGTCTCGGTGGCCTCGAGAATCGTGATCTCGACCTTCGCGCCCTTGGGTGCAGGGGCGTCATGCATGCCACGCGCCTCATGCAGGTAGGCGGCCAGTTCGACACCGGTGGCGCCGGAGCCGACGATCACCACCTGATACGGCCGCCCCGGGGACTCCTTGGCACTATCTTGCGTGCCTCCCTCAGTGCCAACCTGAGCGCCGCCCTGGGTGGCTGACAGGCCAGCATCGCCTGTCGGTGCTCTTTCCATCGCCACATGATTGGCCAGCAGGCCACGCGAGAACTGCTGGGCGATGCGCTCGGCGTCATCAGGGGAATCCAGCAGGCAGGCATGCTCCAGCACACCCTCGACCCCCATGTCCGGCGTCACACCGCCCAGGGCCAGCACCAGCTGACGATAGCCCCTGACGCGCGCCGGCACCTCGGCGCTCGCGTGGTCTTCCCTGCCCGGGATCGCCGCCAGGGTGATCTGGCGCTGTTCAGGGTCCACGCTTTCGAGTGTGCCGCACTCATAGCGGAACCCCCACTGCTCGGCCAGACCGGAATACCCCAGCTCATCGACCTGACGCCGCCCGAGGCCCGCCGCTATCTCATGCAGTCGTGGCTTCCATACGTGACTGGTGTCGCGGTCTATCAGCAAGACGTCCTTGTGGCCTGCCTTGGCAAGGCGAACCGCCAGCTCGAGTCCGCCGGCACCGCCACCGACAATGACGATATCGGCGTCGCGCGTTGGCTGAGGATCATGCGTTTCCATAGAGGCCTCCTTTAGCGGGGTCGAATATAGAAACCTTATGTCAGACCAGGTGCTTTTCAAGACTGACACGCATGACTTCGCCAATGCGCTGCCTTTGATGCGACGCATCATTGGCGTGATCGCCTGCGCAACGCTTGAGGCCACCTTGGGGTTTGACAGCGCTCGAGTCCGCGACTAAAGCTTATTTATACGAATAAATATAACTGACTCGCTGCCGCTCAGGACATCGCATGCCGACATCGCCCTCCCCCCTAGACACTTCACGTGCCAGCACCAGTGCCAACGCCTCCGGCGCCCACCTGCCCAAGCGGCAGAAGCTGGCCGAGCTGATCAGTGATGATCTGAGGCGCAGCATCGTGCTCGATGGATTGAGCGAAGGCGACCGGCTGCCCAATGAGAAGGCGCTGATGGCCCAGTACGGCTGCGCCAAGGGCACGCTGCGCGAAGCCCTCAAGATTCTCGAGGTCGAGGGCTTGATCACCCTGAAGACGGGGCCCAATGGCGGCGCCGTGCTCAATGCGCCGAGCATGGAACCGGCCAGCCGCATGCTGAGGAGCTTCCTGCATTTCAAGACGCTCAATGGCGCTCAGGTCTATCAGCTACGCCGACTGCTGGAAGTCGAGATGGCGGTCTCGGTGGTGGGCCTGCTCAGCGAAGAGGACCTGGTGACGCTCGAGAACAATGTCCATGACTGCAGCTGTCACCAGCCACAGGACGAGGACCAGCGGCGCCAGCGCTTCCTGGAAATCGAATTTCATCAGGTGCTGGCCCGCGCCTGCCCCAACCCGCTGCTCAGCTTCATGTGCCAGTTCCTCAACGACATGCTGCATGAGCTGGTCGTCATCAAGAAGGCCTACCTGCCGGAGCGCAAGCAGTTCGACCAGGCCAATCAGCATTACCACTCCGGCCTGATCACGGCGTTTCGCCACGAGGACCATGAGCAGGTCAGACAGCTCATGACAGAACACATGCAGGATGCCGAGCACCACATGACGGCACTCGAGGTGGAAATGGCCGACCAGTTGCTCGTCACCCCCGCGCAGCTGATGGCCGACAGCAGAGCCTGACCCGAAGCCGGAGTCTGGACCGAAACAGGAGCGGAGCCCAAAACAAGAGCGGAATTGATACAAGAGCAGAACCGGAAGCACAACAACAATATCCACGAGAGGATGAAGCCGATGACCACTGCCCAGATGGACACATCGCCCGCGAATACCCTGAGCGAGCTGCGCACCGACAGCGATCGCCTGTGGCAATCACTGATGACCCTGGCCGAGCTGGGCGCCACGCCCAAGGGCGGCGTCAACCGCCAGGCGCTGACCAAGCTGGACCGCCAGGCGCGCGACCTCTTCATTCAGTGGTGCAAGGCCGAGGGTTGCACGATCCGTATCGATGCCATCGGCAACATCTTCGCGCGCCGCGCCGGCACCGATCCGGACGCACCGGCGGTGATGACCGGCAGCCACATCGACACCCAGCCGACCGGCGGCAAGTTCGATGGCTGCTTCGGGGTGATGGCCGGGCTTGAGGTCCTGCGCAGCCTCAACCAGCACGACATCAAGACCCGCTGCCCGGTGGAAGTGGTGGTCTGGACCAATGAAGAAGGCTGTCGCTTCGCGCCCTGCATGATGGGGTCCGGCGTGCATACCGGCCAGTTGTCACTGCACGAGATGCTCGCCCAGAAGGACAGCGACGGCGTGACCGCCGGCGAGGCACTGGATTCCATCGGCTATCGCGGCAGCGATGAGATCCCCCGCGAGAACGTGCGCGCCTTCTTCGAGAGCCACATCGAGCAGGGCCCGATTCTGGAAGATGAAGCGACCACCATCGGCGTGGTGATGGGCGCGCTGGGTCAGCGCTGGTTCGATCTGACCCTCACCGGTCAGGAGGCGCACGCGGGCCCCACGCCCATGTCACTGCGCCAGGACGCCATGCTTGGCGCGGCCGAGATCACCGTCGCCGTCAATCGCATCGCCATCGATCACGCGCCGCATGGCCGCGGTACCGTGGGCGTGATGCAGGTCCACCCGGGCTCGCGCAACGTCATCCCCGGGCAGGTCAACATGACCATCGACCTGCGCTCGCTGGAACCCGACTCCCTCACCGCGATGGTCGCGGAGCTGAAAGAGGTCGTCGAAGCCGTCAGTCAGCGGCATCGCCTGACCTACGAGCTCACCCCCACCGCCGACTTCGTGCCGGAACACTTCGCCGACAACTGCGTGAACGCGGTGCGCAATGCCGCCAGCCAGCTCGGCTACTCGCATCTCGACATCGTCAGCGGCGCCGGCCACGACGCCATCTTCATGGGCCGTATCGCCCCCGCCGGCATGATCTTCGTGCCCTGCGAAGGCGGCATCAGCCACAACGAGATCGAGAACGCCGCGCCCAAGGACCTGCACGCCGGCTGCAACGTGCTCTTCCATGCCATGCTCGATCAGGCCGAGATCGTCAGCTGAGCATCAGGCACGGCCCGCTGAACGCTGATCGCATAAGCTGCTGAAACGAAAGCCCCGCTCGAGTCGCCATCGAGCGGGGCTTTCGTGTCTTGCAGGCCAGCGGCTGTCAGGCATGCTCTGACACCTTCACGCCAGTGAGCGTTTCCAGAGACTCTCGATGCTGTCCATCTCCGCCGGACCGAACAGCGCCTCGGGTTCGCCGCGGTACCAGGCCCAGAGCTGATCACCGAAATCGAAGTGCCACCATTCGCTGGGCAGATTGGTGAAACCGGCCTCGGTCATGACGTGATAGAGCAGACGCCGGTTGTCGCGTGCCTCGGCCTGGGGCGTATCGCCGGCAGGCGGATGACGCTCGAAATGATCGGCGTGGGACTCGGGGGTCGCCTCGTCGAACAGCGTCCCCATCTCGAGCAGCAAGCCATCGGCGTCACACAGGGTGACATCGACGGCGCCACCGGTGAGATGCGGACTCGGCGCGTCCGGGTCACGGCTGGGCAGCGAGACGAATTCGCGCGTACGCGCCAGCAGCTGGGCCTCATCAAGCTCAGGGTCATGCGTCTTGAGCGACTGATACAGCGTCTCGAACAGATACTGCTGCACCCGCCAGGGACGCCAGCCATCCATCACCACCAACGACAGCCCTTGCGGCAAGGCGCGCGCGGCCTGCAACAGACGCTGATACACCGCACGCCGCACCAGACATTCATTGACCGCCCCGGGGATACCGAGGCGCGCGTAGGCAGGATAGACCTTCAGACATGACGGCCCGAGGCTGGTCGGCACCAGAGTACTGTCACAGCCCTTGACGGGAATTCGGGTGACCTGGGTCCAGTCCGGCTCATCATGACTCGGGATGGGGGGAATTGGGCGCTTCAATGTTGACGTCATGAGTTGTTATCCAGACAGGGTCGGCAACCACAGGGTAAGAGGCGGGAAGATGATCAGCATCAGCAGCACCGCGACCGCCACCAGCACGAACGGCCAGATGGTGCGAAACAGCGAGGTGATCTCGAGCTTGCTGACCGCGGCGGCCACGAACACGCAGGCGCCCATCGGCGGCGTGATCAGCGCGATGGTGATATTGAGCGTGATGATGACACCCAGGTGCACGGGGTCGATGCCGGCGACCATGGCCACAGGCACGAAGATTGGCGTCAGCAGCATCAAGGCCGAGACTTCCTCCATGAACATGCCGGTGACGAAGGTGATGGCGCTTAGCAGCAACAGGATCAGGATCGGGCTGTCGATATAAGGCGTCAGCAATGCCACGAACTGATTGGGCACCTGGGCATAGGACAGCAGCCAGCTGACGATGGACGACACCGCCATGATCACGAAGATGGCGCTGGTCAGGCGGGCCGTGTCCTTGATGGCACCCCACACATCGACAAGCTTGAGCGGCCCCTGGCACAAGCCGCAGAGCAGCACATAGGCCACGATCAAGGCGCCGGATTCGGTCGGGGTCACGATGCCCAGCACGATACCGGAGACGATGATCACCGGTGCCACCAGCGCAGGCAGTGCCCCGATGACCGCCGCGATCACTTCGCGACGTGCCGGTGCCTGGCCACGTGCCTGCAGACCATGACGCCGGGCATACCAGGCATTCATCGCCATGAATGCCACCGCCAGCACCAGACCGGGTACGACACCGGCCAGGAACAGGCTGCCCACGGAGGTGTTGGTCAGCGAAGCGTAGAGGATCATGAAGATGCTGGGCGGGATGATCGGCCCGATCAACGAGCTGCCCGCCGTCAGACCTGCGGCAAAGGAAGTCGAATAGCCCTCCTTGCGCATGGCCGGCACCAGTAGCGAGCCCAGCGCGGAAGTATCGGCGACCGCCGAACCATTGACGCCAGCGAAGAACACGCTGGAGACGACATTGACATGGCCCATGCCACCGCGCAGATGTCCGACCATCAGGCGTGCAAGACGCATGAGGCGTTCGGTCAGGCCACTGATGTTCATCAGGTTGCCGGCGAGAATGAACAGCGGAATCGCCATCAGCGAGAAGGCATTGATGCCACCGAAGAACTGCTGTGGCCCGAGGCGCTCCAGCATCGAAATATCGACGAACAGGAAGCCGGTCACGGCGGTGACGAGCAGGGAGAGAAACAGCGGCAGGCCCAGCAGCACGTGCACGACGAAGATGGCCAACATTGCCCAGATCATGTGCGTGGCCCTCCATTCCTGTCATCGTGTGTCGCAGGCTCGTCGACCTCCTCGTCCGGCGCGATCTCAAGCGCCGGGGATGTCAGTGGCCGTGGGCCATGCAGCAGCACCTGGGCCGTGATCAGCGCGAAGCCGATCGGCATCGACAGCATCGGCACGCTGCGGCTGACGCCCAGCCCCATGGTGCGGAACATGCTTGCCGACATGGCGTAGTGCCAGGTCATCCAGGTCGCGCCCGCCATCAGCACGAGCGTCAGCCACCACTGGTAATGGACCAACGCCGTGGCCATGCGCGGAGGCAGACGCCGTTCCAGCAGCGCCACGCGCATATGCGCCCCTTCCGCCCAGACGACGCCGATCGCCAGCATGACACTGGCGATGATGAGATAGCGGGTCAGCTCATCGACCCAGATGGGAGCGCCGCCCAGTACATAGCGCATCACCACGCCGTAAAGCATGATCAGCACCGTGGAAGCCAGCAGTACTGCCGCTATCGCCAGTGTCACACGGCCACAGGCAAGCAGCAGGCCTTCCCGCAGGGAAGGCTGTCGTGAAGGAGTCATGGAAGTCATTTACCGCAATCCACCAGCAAGGAGGGAAATTCAGAGCCTCGATGCCCGGACTGTCACTGCCCGGGCACCGGGTACCGCAGCGGGATGCTCGCTGATACTTGAGCGTCACTCGCCTTTCACCGAGTCAGCGTGTCAGGTCATCGCAACAGACCATCGCAACAAGCCATCTCGAAAGACCATCGCGACAGGCCATCACGAGGACAGGCCAGCATCCTTCATGGCGGTGTCGATCAGCTCTGGCGCGATGTCCTGGCTCTTGAGCCATTCGAGGTAGGCCGGCTGGCCCTTGCTGCGAAATGCCTCGAGATCAGCCTCACTGGGACGGATCACTTGCATGCCCTGCTCTTCCAGCGAGGCGATACGTGACTCGACCTGGTTCTGGTTGTCCTGACGGGCCTGGGCATTGGCTTCCTGAACCGCCTCGAGAAGTGCCGTGCGCTCCTCGTCCGACAGGCTCTCGAGCAGCTGACCATTGGCCACCAGGAACTGATCGGAATACTGGATGTTGGCCAGTGTCAGGTACTTCTGCACTTCCTGCAGACTGCCAAGCAGGATGTACATCGGCGGGTTCATCTGACCATCCGCCACCCCCGTGCGCAGCGCCATGTAGACCTCCGTCCACGGAATCGGCGTGCCCGAGGCACCGAAGGCCTCGTAGAGCGCTACCTGGCTTGGGTCCATCGCGCGAAAACGCAGGCCTTCGAAATCATCAGGGCTGGTGATCGGGCGCTTGTCGTTGGTGAAGGCCAGAAAGCCCCCTTCCTCGACGACGGCCAGAATCTCGGCGCCATTGGTGCGCTCGCTGAACAGTTGCTGCACCTGCTGCCAGTACTGCCCCTCATCGAAGAAACGGCGCGCCTCATCAAAGCCGTCGAACATGAACGGCGTCGCGCTGACATAGACTTCCGGCACGATGGGGGCCATGCCCGCGAAGGAGGCGATGTTCAGGTTCGGGGCGCTGATCACCTGCTCCATGCGCTCCTGCTCCTCGCCCAGCATGCTGTTGGGATAGAGCTTGAGTTCCAGCTCGCCGTCGGTCTTCTCTTCCACCAGGGTCTTCAGATTGCTGGCGAAGACATGCACCGCATTCTTGTCGGCATCCGGCGCACCGTTGTAGCTGAGGTTGATGGTCTGGGCCTGCACGCTGGCCGCCAGCAGGCTGAGCGCCAGAGTGGAACCGGTGAGCGTCTTGCGCAGCAGAGATGTCTTGGACAAGGACATGTGGATTCCCTTTTGTTGTTGTAAATATTCGTTGTATGCGGCGGGAGTGACGCCGCCTTTGTCAGTGTGGCCCTGCGGCCAGTCAAGGTGAGGGACTTTCGCCTTCACACATCGAAAGTAGCGTTGCCGCTGTAGACTAATCAATCGCCTGAGTGTTGTTTTTTCGTCCACACCTGAAAAAGCGCCTGAATAGTGCCCTTCCTGACGACGACTGCCCCGCCAGCATGGGCTGTACGGGGCAGTCGGGACGTTCTGTGAAATGCTGCACTGAGCGAGAGAATGGCCTGTGCAATGGGACAGCCGTGTGAGGAGATAGAGCTGAACAAGCGCCCGTCAGCACCGATACCCTGACCTGTGCGTCGAGCGACGCTGCTTGAATATCACGTGGCGAACATCACGTGGCGAACGTCACTTGCCCAGCAGGCGTGGCGCATCCGCGGTAAAGAATCGCAGGCCCTGCTGAAGATGGGTGACGCAGGCCTCGACGGCGACGGTCATCTCGCGCCCACGCCGCGTACACATCTGCGCACGGGTCGTCGCCAGCGCGGGGTGCTGCATCGGCAACAGGCAGATATCGCCGCGCCGCAGCTCCTCCACCACGCTCAACTCCGGCATGAAGGTCACGCCGATCCCCGAACGCACGAAATTCTTGAGCACCGACACGGAATTGGTGCGCAACTGCGCGCGCAGCGAGACGCGCTCCTGCTGCGCCGCCTGATTGACCATCTGACGCATACCGGTGCATTCATCGATCAACGCCAGCGGCCATTGTGCCACCTGCGAAAGCGTCAACGGCTCTGCAATCTCGAGTAGCGGATGCTCCGCCGGCACGATCAGATCCAGCGGCTGACAGGTCTCTACATGACAGCAAAGAATCGGATCGACAGGCGGGGCGTAGAGCAGCGCGATATCCACCTCGAAGTCGCGCAACAGCTCAGTCGCCTCATTCACCCCCGCCATGCGCACCACGACCTCGATGCCGGGATGACGTGCCATGAAGCTCTGCAACGGCAGCGAGATCAGATCGGCAATGAAGCCTTCGCCCACCGCGATTCTCACCTCACCACTGCGCAGGCCCTGCAAGGCGCTCAGCTGCGAGAGCGCTGCCGCCTCCGCCGCCTGCTGGCGATGAAAGTGATCCAGCAGCAACACCCCGGCCTGGGTGGCGCGCATGCCCGTCTCGCTGCGCTCGCACAGCGCGACACCCACCTCTTCTTCCAGCTGCTTGATCTGGCGGCTCACCGCTGAAGGGTCAAGATTCAGGTGCCGCGCCGCGCGCCTCAGTGAGCCCCGGCGGATGATTTCATTCAGCGCCGTCAGCGCCTTGGGATTGAGCATGGAGACAGTACCCGTCAGCAGCAGTGGAGGAAGAGGCAAGACTCGGATCACGCAGGATATCCTTGCAGACCGAGCGACTCCAGAGGCCCATATCGGGAAGCGATCGACAACGAAAAAGGAGCCGCATGAGCGGCTCCTTCTGGTTCGGCGTGATCAGCAGTTACCTTTCTTGGCCTGCCCCGGCGGGCAGAAGCCGCCGCCTCCACGCTTGTGGTCATGGTGTCCATCACCGATCTCGATGATAGGCTCGGCATCGATCCGCGCCGGTGTATAACTGCACCCTGCCATGAAAAGGGCACTCAGCATCACCAGACTGACAACTCGCACGCTAGACTTCATCATCATTCCTTTTCATGAAAATACACATTTCTCGATGCCCCATATCGTACCGGAATACACGCCATCGAGAACGCAATTTCTCAACGAGTGGTAATGTTAGCCCAAGCTTGCGGCATCAATCACGACAGGATCTGGCCATGTTCGATTTCAAGGAAGTGGAAGCCTTCGTGTGGATCACGCGCCTGGGGTCGTTCCGACTGGCCGCCCAGCATCTGCATCTGACCCAGCCCTCGATTTCCGAACGTATCAACAAGCTGGAAACCACGCTGGAGACCCGCCTGCTGGAGCGCACTCGCCGACCGGTACAGCCGACGCTCAAGGGGCGCGAATTCTATCGCCACGCCGAGGCGTTGCTGGAGGCGCGCCAGAAAGCGCTATCCATGATGGAGTTGAATACGCCCTTCCAGGGCGTGCTGCGACTGGGCGTCGTCGAGACCGTCGCGCATAGCTGGCTGCCCGGCTTTCTGGCCGAACTGGCGCGCCGCTACCCGGACCTCACGCTGGAACTCGAGGTCGACAGCTCCCCCGGGCTTGCCGCCATGCTCACCGCCGGCGATATCGACCTCGCCTTTCTGATGGGGCCGGTGACGGCAGAGAGCGTGCTCAATCGTTTTCTCTGCAACTACACGATGGGCTTCGTGATCAGTCCCGCGCTGGGCTTCACCGAAGACAATTTCTCGTTGCGGCGCCTGAATTCTCTGCCGCTGATCTCGTTTGCCCGCAACAGCCGACCCCACCATGAGCTCGGCTCCATGCTCCATCAGATGGGGCTGGATGACGTGAAGCTGCATTGCTCAAGCTCGCTATGGACCATCGTGCGCATGACCCTGGATGGCCTGGGCGTCGGCGCCATCCCGCCACGCATCGTCGCCGAGGAAATCCGCCAGGGCACCCTGCTCAGCCTGCCCTGCGACCTGCCCGAACTGACCTTCACCGCCTCCTGGCCGACCCATATGGAAAGCGCCCTCGCCGAAGGCGTGTGTGAACTCGCCATCGAGATCGCCCGCCAGGATCAGGAGGCGCATTCACGAATCGCCTGATCTTATCGGGCTTTCATACCCTGCATAGCGTCCCTTTCGGCCATGATGTTTCTACTGACCCGCGCCACATGAAAGGAATTTCCGATGGCTCAACTCGATAAAAATCGATTGGATTTATCTGAGTGCGCTTCTTATGGTGAAGACAGACAACAACAACTTCACAAGAAGCTCCAACGATGCCCCAGACACTTCTCAGTGCCGCGTCGTCCCCCCGCGAGGCGCGCGAGCAGATCCGCAGCGGTCATTGGGCCAGCCACACCAGCGGTATCGCTGCCGGCTACGCCCAGACCAACCTGATCATCCTGCCAGCCGAGGCTGCCGGCGAATTCCTGCAATTCTGCCAGGCCAACCCCAAGGCCTGCCCGTTGCTGGATGTCACGGCCGTCGGTTCTCCCGCCCCGACAGGGCTCGGTGAGAACATCGACCTGCGCCACGACCTGCCGGCCTACCACATCTATCGTCACGGCAAGCTTGAGGAAACGCGCGAGGATATCGCCGCCCTGTGGCAGGACGATTTCGTGGCGTTTTCCATCGGCTGCTCGTTCTCGTTCGAAGAGGCACTGCTCAACGAGGGTGTCGAGGTTCGCCATGCGCGCCTGAAGCGCAACGTGCCGATGTATCGCACCAATATTCCGCTGATCAGTGCCGGTCGTTTCCACGGCAACCTGGTGGTATCCCTGCGCCCGATGTCGGCGGCGCACGCCATTCGCGCGATCCAGATCACCACCGACATGCCTCGTGTGCACGGTGCCCCCGTCCATCTGGGCGACCCCGCCTTGATCGGTATTTCCGATATCGAAAGCCCCGACTTCGGCGATGCGCCTACGCTTGAGACAGGTGACATGCCGGTATTCTGGGCCTGTGGCGTCACACCACAACTGGCGCTGGAGAATGCCCGACTGCCATTGGCGATCGCGCATAGCCCGGGGCACATGCTGATTACCGACATTCCCAATCATCGCCTCAAGTACGGATGACCTGCTGCCAGGCGTACTGCCGGGCATGAGAGAAATCCGCACTCATCACGCCCGGCGCAGTGCAGGGACGCACCGCGAATCGAAACACAGCACAGCAACGCACAGGACAGCAGCGGGAAAGACACACCCCGCAAAGATGCAGCCAACAAGCTTTTCCGATAACACCAGATGCACAACAACAATGGTGATTCCCATGAAGACACGTTTTGCCCTCTCCGCCCTTGGTCTCGCACTCGCCGCCGCCGGTAGCGCCAATGCTGCCGATACCCTCAACGTGGTAGGCAGCTGGAGCAGCCTGGAGCTCAACCGTCAGTTCGAGAAGCCGTTCTGGAGCGAGACCCTCCCGGCCGCCAGCAACGGTGAACTCAGCACCCAGGTGACCACCTTCGACCAGATGGGCATCCCCGGCTCCGACGTCTATCGCTATCTGGGCGATGGTGTCTTCGATGTCGGCATGACCGTGGCCGACTACACCGTGTCCGATGCGCCGGAACTCGAAGGGCTGGACCTGCCGATGATGGCCCCCACTGCCGAGGAAGCGCAGCAGGTCGCCGAGGCCTTCCGCCCCCTGGCGGAGTCCACCATGAACAAGCGCTTCAACAGCCACGTGCTGGCCATCGTGCCGTATCCGGCTCAGGTGCTGTTCTGCAACACCCCGATCGAAGGGCTCGATGGCCTGCAGGACAAGAAGGTGCGTGCCAGCGGCCGCTCCACCGGTGAGTTCATCGAGGCGCTGGGCGCACAGAGCCTCAACATCGCCTTCAACGAGGTGCCCGGCTCCCTGGAGCGTGGCGTCATCGACTGCGCCGTCACCGGTTCGCTCTCCGGCTACAGCGCCGGCTGGCATGAAGTGTCCAGCCACCTGATGCCGCTGCCGCTGGGTGGCTGGGATTACGTGATCACCGCCATCAATCAGGACAAGTGGCAGGGCCTGGGCGCCGAGACCCAGACTCTGATCCAGCAACAGGTGGATAGCGAGTTCACCGCGCCGGTGTGGGAAAACGCGCGTGGCGAGACCGCGCGTGGCGTGGCCTGCCTGACCGGTGAAGGCGATTGCCCGCTGGGCAAGAGCGCCGACATGACGCTGGTCGACTTCAGCGACGACGACGCCAAGCGCGCACGTGCGGCGCTCGAAGACACCGTCCTGCCTGCCTGGGCGGCGCGTGTCGATGCCGAGACGCGCAAGACCTGGAACGAGAGCGTCGGCAAGGTCGTCGGCCTGACCGCCAGCGCGGAGTGATCCAGCGGCACCTGCTCACCGAAGCCTGTTCGCGAGCAGGTGCCGATAGCCCCGCCCTGTCCCGACGTGGCAGACATGTTCCCCAGAGACGTAGCGCTGAACGACTCGCGCCTGTGTATTCAAGCGCAAGCTTTCAAAAGCAGGCTTCATAAGCAGGCTTTCTCGAGAAAGCGGCCTTCGTTCAGCGCCCCAGCAGGACCCGACTCATGAACTCCTTCCTTCACGCACTCGATGTCCTCGTGTCACTGACACGCGCGATATCACGCCACGCCGCACGCCTGATGGGCCTGTTGTTGCTGGCCGTCGTGGTCTTCATCGGCGCCGAGATCCTGATGCGCCAACTGTTCAATCATCCGCTGCCCGGCGTGCACGAATATGCCGGGTATGTGCTGGCGATGCTCTCGGCGTGGGGCCTTTCCCACACCCTGATGGAGCGCGCCCACATCCGTATCGATGTCGTGCACGGCAAGCTGCCGGCCTTCTCGCGCCACACCCTTGATATCCTCGCGATGCTGGCGCTGAACCTGGTGGCCTGGGTGATTCTGATCAATGCCTGGCCGGTGCTCGGCAAGTCGTTGAGCAACGGCTCCACCGCCAACACCCCGCTGGCGACACCGCTGTGGATTCCGCAGCTGCTGTGGCTGTCCGGTTATGCCTGGTTCGCGATCACCACCAGCGTGCTGGGACTGCGCGTTCTCGTTGCCGCCTGTCTGCGTGATACCACCACGCTCGAGACACTGGCCGGCCCCGATCACGGAGAAAGCGAAGGGGCTCTGGCCCAGGCTGCCTCCACGACCAAGGAGACTCGCTGATGTTGGGCTTTCTTTCGGTGGGTATCCTCACCCTGCTGCTGGCCGGCATTCCCGTTGCGGTCACCCTCTTCCTGCTCGCCTTCGGGATCGACCAGTTCTATTCCTTCTTCCCGCTGACCAAGGCGCTGGGCCAGAACCTGTGGTCTGCCGCGGACTCCTTCCTGCTGATCGCGATTCCGCTGTTCGTGCTGATGGGCGAGATCATCGTGCGCGCCGGCATCGCCGAGAAGGCCTACCGCGCCATGGACCACTGGCTGTCGTGGCTGCCAGGCGGCCTGCTGCACGCCAACATCACCACCTCGGCGCTGTTCTCGGCGACCTCCGGCTCCTCGGTGGCCACGGCGGCCACGGTCTCGACCGTGGCACTTCCCCAGGGCAAGAAGCTCGGTTATGACGCCAAGCTGTTCTGCGGCAGCATCGCCGCGGGCGGCACCCTGGGCATCCTGATTCCGCCGTCGATCAACCTGATCGTCTATGGCTTCCTGACCGAGACCTCCATCCCGAAGCTGTTCATGGCCGGCCTGGTGCCGGGCCTCGGCCTGGCGGCGCTGTTCATGCTGGCCTCGCTGCTGCTATGTGTCTGGAAGCCGTCACTGGGCGGCCCGCGTCAGAGCGCCAGCTGGAGCACACGCATCAAGAGCCTGTCATTCCTGCTGCCGTTGCTGGTGCTGTTCATCGTCATCGTCGGCTCCATCTATCTGGGCTGGGCGACGCCGACCGAAGCCGCCGCCATCGGCGTGCTGGCCTCGCTGGGCCTCGCCGCCATCAACCGCTCGCTGAATCTGTCGATGATCAGCCGCGCGCTGGATGGCACCGTCAAGACCACCTCGATGATCCTGTTCATCATCATGGCGGCCTCCTTCCTCAACTTCGCGCTGGCCTCCTCCGGCATGGTCCAGCAGGTCACCGGCCTGCTCGAGGCCTATGACCTGGGGCCCTTCGCGCTGCTGATGGCGGTGATCGCACTGTTCATCGTGCTCGGTTTCTTCATCGAGACCCTGTCGCTGATGGTCATCACCATCCCCATCGTCACTCCGCTGATCGCGGCGGCCGGTTACGACAAAGTGTGGTTCGGCATCGTGATGATCCTGTTCGTCGAGCTGGCACTGATCACCCCGCCAGTCGGCCTGAACCTCTACATCGTGCAGGCCTCACGGCGTGGCGAAGCCTTCGCCGACGTCATCATCGGCACCCTGCCGTATCTGGGCGCGATGCTGGTGATGGCCGCGCTGCTGGTGGCCTTCCCGCAGATCGCGCTGTGGCTGCCTTCGGCGCTGTAAATCCACTTTTGCGAGGCACCTGCTGGCAAGCCGGCAGGTGTCATTGGCGCAACACCGTTCACTCAAGACTTCCTGCACAGAACAACGACAACCCCCGATAACGGAGCGATTCCCATGCTGACCTTTACCCATGACAACGGCGAATTCACCCTTGATGTCCAGCGCGTCGCGATTGCCGGCTGGGCCGGACGCGACCAGGCGGGCGTGCAGCACCATATCGACGAGCTCAAGCTGCTGGGCGTGGCGCCGCCCTCCCAGACCCCGCTGTTCTACCGCGTGACCCGCGAGACCCTGACCCAGGCCTCACAGGTCGCGATGCTCGGCGGCGAAGGCTCCGGTGAGGTCGAGACCTGTCTGGTCAGCGACGCCGAGGGCACCCTGTGGGTGACGATCGCCTCGGACCACACCGACCGCAAGCTCGAAGCCGTCGGCGTCGCCGAATCCAAGCAGCTGTGCGCCAAGCCGATTGCCCGCCACGCCTGGAAGCTCAGTGAGGTCATCGACCACTGGGACAGCCTCGAGATCGAAAGCGAGATCGAAGACGCCGGCAAGACCGTGCGCTATCAGCAGGGCACTCTCGCTGAGCTGCTGCCGGTCGCCACCCTGATGGAGCGCCTGCCGGCCGGTATCGCCAAGGACGGCAGCCTGGCCCCCAACAGCGTGCTGCTGTGCGGCACCGTGCCGGCGATCGGTGGCATCCGCCCCAGCCCGAGCTTTACCATGCGCCTGATCGACCCGCAGACCGGTCGTCGCATCGAGCACCGTTATGAGGTGGAAGAACTTGAGGTGGTGGCATGAGTGATGAGCACAAGCGCCTTGAGCAGGCGCGTGAATTCTGGGCGCGCTCGCCCCGCCAGCGCACGTTGACGCAGTTGCTGGCCGCCTATCAGACAGGCAGTTTCGGCCCCGAGCAGACCGCCACGGTGCTTGCCGAGCGCCATCAGGCCCTGGGCGAGAGCGCCAGCCACAGCATCATCAGCCGCGATGATGCTGGCATGAGTGTGCAGGCCGCCGCTCAGCAGCAACTCAAGGCGGCGGCGACGTCGTTGCCGCTGGGGGGTGTTCCGGTCTCGATCAAGGACCTCTTCGACGAGACCGACATGACGACGCTGGCAGGCTCGCGGGCACTGGCAGCAAGCCAACCAGCCGATCAGGACGCTGTGGCGCTGAGCCGCCTGAAAGCCGCCGGTATCCTGCATGCCGGCCGCACCAGCATGAGCGAGTTCGCGTTCTCTGGCCTGGGCCTGAACCCGCATGTCGGCACGCCGCCCAACCCCTTCGATGGCGAGCGCATCACCGGCGGCTCGACCTCCGGCGGCGCCGCCTCCGTCGCCTTCGGGCTGGCAGCTGCGACCCTGGGCAGCGATACCGGCGGCTCGCTGCGGATTCCGGCGGCCTTCTGTGGCCTGACGGGCTTCAAGCCGTCACAGGCCAGCGTGCCGGGAGATGGCGCCTTCCCGCTGTCACCCAGCCTGGACTGCATCGGCCCCATCGCGCCCAGCGTCGCCTGCTGTCGCCTCCTGTGGGAAGTCCTGAGCGGTGAGGTCGCTGACCCGACGCCGCTCACTCGACCGCTGACGCTGCTGGTGCCGGAGAGCGAGCTGGTCAGTGAAGTGGATGCCGATGTGGCCGCCGACTTCGCCGCCCTGCTGGAACGGCTCGAGGGTCTGGGGGTTCGCCTCCAGCGTGCGCCGGTCGAAGCCATCGAGGCCGCTTACGCCATCAATCAGCGCGGCGGGCTGGTCATTCCGGAAGCGGCCGCCGTGCATCACGAACTGCTGGCCGCCCACGAAGCCCAGTATGATCCGCTGATCGCCGAACGCCTGAACGGCGGGCGCGACATCACCTCCAGCGAGTATCTGGCGCGCCTGTGGCCGCGCACCGCCATCCAGCAACGCTTCGCTCAGCAGGTGCAGGATGTCGATGCGGTGCTGATGCCGACCGTTGCCATGCGTGCCCCGCGTCGTGACCTGCTGGAGCAGGATGGCGCGCTCTTCGCCCAGCTCAACAAGCGCGCGCTGCGCAACACCAGCGTCTTCAACTACCTGGATGCCAGCTCGATCTCGATTCCGGCACCAGCAGCGGTGAACGAAGAGCCGCTGGGCCTGATGCTGTCGCGCCCTCAGGGTCAGGATGTGGCGCTGCTGCGCGTCGCCCAGGCGCTGGAGACACTGCTCGCGCAATAGTGCTGTGCTGCGAATCGCAACAACGGCTGCCGCAGCAACGGCTGACCGCAGCAATGGCTGCCACAGCAACGGCTGACCGCAGCAATGGCTTAGCTCAGCAGCGGCCGAGCGCAAAACGCAAAAGGGGCCTCCATCTGGAGGCCCCTTTTTCATGACGCGGACAGTCTGACTGTCCTCAATGATTGAGAATGATCGCGCTAATGGCACCGCCCGCCACGGCCGCCAGCACATAGCGACCATCGATGTTCAACCAGCGATGCCCCTGCGGCGGCGCAGACAGCTTGTGAGCACGCCAGTCACTCACCCAGTAACGCTTGTTGGAGTAGTAGCTGCGCGGCACATGGTCACCGCGACGCCAGTTGTGTGACTTCTGACCTTGATGCCTGGCCTGCGCCTGATGCTTTTGCTGATCATGGCGCTGAGACTGGTCGTGACGCGCCTGCTGCTTTTTCTTCTGATGCCCGTTGCCGTGGCTGTTGTGCTGGTTGCCTTGGCTGTTGTGTGGACCGCCACGATCATCGCGGTCGTTGGGCGATGCCTGCGCCAGCGACGCGGTCATCAGGGTGAAGATCATCATCATTACGGTCAGGGTGCGATTGCGCATGTCTGGCCTCCTCGTCGTACTCGGCATCAAGGGATGCCGAGGCTGTGAATCAGGGTCATGAAACTGGGTCATGAGACAGAGTTAGGAAACAGTGTTAATAAACGGTATGAGAGAACACTATCGCCTCGTGTTCGCCACGGCAAGCCAGCGCGCCAACCTCCACTTTTGCGCACAATTCGCAACGACTTGTCGCCAGTTGACGCATCCTTGTTGCGCAATGACGACATCGAGAAGCAGATATTCGTAATGGCTGATATGGCGCGCCATGGCGCGTGGCAAGCATTGGTGCCTGCGTATTCCATGGTCGCAAGGGGGTGGGTGCCCCATCAGAGCGTCGCCAGATGAGGACAGCCTGCATCAGTGATAGGTAATGTCATCGCTACCCGCGGCATCACTGCTCGAGCACGATCTCATCGATGACATGGCTTTCGGTATTCATCAGCACGAAGGCATTCTTGAGCTGCAGCCAGCGCTGGTTGGCGCCGGGTTCCGAGAGCTTGTGCTGCTGCCAGTTCTCGACCCGAAGACCATCATCCCGGGCGACAGTGTCCGGCACCTTGCCGCCCCGCTTCCAGACATGAGCCGGCGAAGCCTCTGCCACTGATTTCTTCTCAGCCAACTTTTCCTGGTGCTGGATCTTCTTCAATTCCCGCATCTGTTGCGCCTGAACGCGCTGCGCCTTTACCTGACCTTCCAGATCATGATGCTTCTGGCGCAGACGCTCCTCGTCCTTGTCATCATTGCCATCACCCGCCGAGTCAGCCTGCACGAGGCCAGCACCCAGCAACGACAACATCAGGGTCAGTACCGCAAATGACCGCTTCGCCATGTTGGCCTCCTCGGCAGATTGCGTATGCGTGCGATGTGCTGAGTCCAGCTCAGGCCATCCTGCTGACGGCTGGACACCCTGGGTTCCAGATCGCCATTCCCTACCATCAGCTTATCGCGTCAGCGGCGCAATTTGCGGTTGGATAACGCACGATCTACACGCTTTCCTCAAGTCTGGCAGCCACTTGGCGCCAGATATGACCTCCAAGAGCCAGATCAGGCCACGGCGCTGCAGGGTGCGGTGGCAAAATCGAGATGCAGATGATTGCCGTCCGGATCTCGCATGTGCAGTTGCACGAGCCCGCGAGCGCGATACGCTGATAGTGCGTACGGGACGCCGCCAGGCGCGCCTCGAATGCCTCGATATCCGTGGCGGCAAGCGAGAAATGCTCAAGCCGGAGACTGGCATCACTGCTGATCGCTGGCAGGCAACCGATGTCGATGAGATGGATGACTGCCACGTCCCCGGCGTAAAGCCAGGCACCGGCGAAGGGGAAATCGGGACGCGGCCCGCTGTGCAGCCCCAGCACATCGCCATACCACTGGAGCATGGCACTCAGCTGTCCGGTTCGCAGGTTCACATGATCAAGGCGCTGTATGCCCATGACAGGGTTCCATCATTGTATCAGCCACCCGGCACTCCCCAGCAGACAAGGCGGCTTGTGAGTGCCGGGTGGCAATGAGAGTGTCTTTCACGAAAAGGAGTGCGACCGGTTGCCCGGCCGCACTCCTTTCACATCACCGCCTCGACAGTGGCTTCGATCAGAAGCCTTCGAGGACGATCTTGCCCTTGGCCTTGCCGCTTTCCAGCAAGGCATGCGCGCGCTTGAGGTTCTCGGCGTTGATGGTGCCGAAGGTTTCCGTCGCGGTGGAGGTGATTCTGCCAGTGTCCAGCAGACCCGCCACCTTGGTGAGAATCTCGCCCTGACGCGTGATATCGGCGGTGGTGAACAGTGAGCGAGTGAACATCAGCTCCCAATGGATGGAAACGGCCTTGGGCTTGAACGGCACCACATCGAGGGTCTCCGGGTCATCGATCATGCCGAAACGGCCCTGCGGCGCGATCAATTCGGCGACCTGCGGCGCGTAGTGCTCGGAGAAGTTGGTCGAGAACACGAAGGCCGGGGCACCGATGCCCAGCGCCTCGATCTGGGCCGGCAGCGGCTGGCTGTGGTCGATGACGTGATGCGCGCCCAGTGACTTCACCCACTCGCGGGTCTGGGGACGTGACGCCGTGGCGATGATGGTCAGGTCAGTCAGCTCACGCAGCAGCTGGATGGTGATGGAGCCCACGCCACCGGCCCCGCCGATGATCAGGATGGCACGTGCAGCACCCGGCACCGGCTCGGTGACACGCAGACGATCGAACAGCATCTCGAAGCCGGTCAGCGTGGTCAGCGGCAGCGCAGCCGCCTCATGGGCCGCCACGGATTTGGGCGCATGGCCGACGATACGCTCATCCACCAGGTGGAATTCGCTGTTGGTGCCGGCGCGGGTGAGATCACCGGCATACCAGACCTTGTCGCCCGGGGCGAAGGCCGTGACCTTGTCACCGATGGCGACGACTTCGCCCACGGCGTCCCACCCGATGACGGCAGCTTCGCCGGCGGCCGGCTCGCGGCTCTCACGAATCTTGTAATCCACCGGATTCACAGACACCGCGGCAACCTTGACCAGCAGGTCGTGACCGGTGGCGACCGGTGTCTCGAGTTCGATATCGACCAGGGCGTCGTCACGATCAACGGAACCGGCAGCGTAGTAACCAATGGCTTTCATCAGAGTCTCTCCTAAAGATCATGTCAGTCACGGCAGCACTGAAAGGCCGTGCCGTGATGCGATGACAGCATGTTAACTCTCTGGCCTTGGCGTAAAAACAGCCCATGACCGCAAGGTTAATCCGGATAAAGCGGATAATGTATGGCGAGTTTGCGTGTTGCGTGCAGGGAGACGCCGACGGGTCATCGGCTTGCGATGCGAGATGCGCCGGCCAGACACAAAAACGACAACGCAGGACGGTCGTGAGACACGTCCTGCGCAGATCACAGGCTAGCGAGAAAGCCATGGCGCCAAGGCAATGAGTTGCCCGAGGACCAAGCCCCAAGGGAGCAAGGGTCAGTTGGCGGGTGTCAGCTTGAGCAGGTAGTAATGCTTGTCACTGCCATCCACACCCTGATTGAGTGCCGGGTGGGCGTTCAGCTGGTTGGTGGTGAGGTAGAGACTGCCATCCGGCGCGAAGGCGAAGCCATCCGGCCAGCGCAGACGCTCGTCATCCTGGGCGATCACCGACATGCCCTCCGGCGATGAGAAGGTCAGTGCGTTGTGCTCCGCGTCACCGGCGATGATGCCGCTGCGGCGGCCATCGAAGATGAATCCATCATTGGGGCGCTTGGGGGCGTAAGGCGTGATGGCGCGAGCCAGTTCCGCCTCAGTGGCAGTGTCATCGGCCAGCTCAGCCGCCGGCAGGCGATAGATCTCACTGCCGTTCACGCCACCGAAATAGACGACGTCGTCCGCCGGATCGAAGGCGATGGCATTCAAGCCCAGGTACCAGGGCTTCGGCTCACCATTCTTGTCGCCCTTGGCCGCCATCAGATGGCCATTGATGACCATGTCGTGTTCCACCGGCATCAGCCTTTCATCGCTCTGCAGCACGCGACGCGTCTTGCCGCTGGCGATATCCACCACCACGAAGGCCGGTTTCATGCTGGAGGCCGGCGCGGTAAAGGTCATGTCAGCGATATAGATCTTGCCGCGCTGCTCATCGATGACGAAATCCTGCAGGAAGGAGATCGGCAGCACGCTGTCACCGGCAAGCGAAATCACCTTCTTGAGCGAATCACTGCGGGTATCCCAGCCCACCAGCTTGGGCGCACTGTCCTGGCTGCCCATGTCGAGCATCCACACCACACCCTGACTGTCGGAGTGCACGCCGATGATCGAGGCGATCCCGACCTCGCCCTTTTCCGGGCCATCGGCCCAGTCCAGGTTCGGGAACGGCACACGCTTGCCGTCCTGGGTGATCTCGACCACGCGCAGTGCCGGTGCATCGAGAGGCTGCTGGGACATGATCAAGCGGCCATCCGGCGTGAAGGTGATGTTGCCGGGGCGGGTGTCCGAATATTCGGCGACGGTGGTCAGCGTGCCGTCACGCAGGGAGGCGACTTGCGCATTCTGGGGGTTAACAGCCGTGCTGTCAGCGGCCGCCTGAGTGGCGCCGGCGACAGTGGCAACGCCCAGCGAGGCGATGAGAATGGCAGTCTTGAGGCGAGAAAATGGCATGGGGACTCCTTGCCCGCCGGTTGGCGCTGTGCGCTGCACCGGCAGGGTCGATGATGATGAGATGAAGAGACTGGGCGGTGACGTGGCCATCGCCCGGGATTTGTCGAGATTCAGGCGAGATAAATCAGGTGCGATAAATCAGGCGGCGACGCAGGTCGTCTTCCAGTTCGCTCAAGCGAGGATTGCCGATGTAGAGCTGAGAGAGGTCCTTGAGGGCCGCGGCGCCGATGCGCAGGCGAGCCTCCTTGCGCACCACCAGCGTGGCGTCATCCCGGGTACCCAGAAGCCCCTTGGGCTCCTTGAGGGCGCGAATCCGGTAGCGGTGATGCAGAAACTGCGGATGCCACAGCGGCACCACGACCCAACGTCCCTGCGCCACCGCCGCTTCGTAACGATCGAAACAGTCCGCTTCGCTGCCGGTGCGGAAGACATACCCGGCAGCGTCCAGACCATATTGCTTGATCATCTCGGCCGAGAAGCGACTGATGCCGGCCCCCGGATTGATGCCCTGGATGATCAGCTCCATCTTGCTGAGCGCCGGTTCCCGCAGCAGGTCCGTGACGCTTGCCACCGCGCTTTGTGGCACGTAATCCGGCACTCCCCAGATGCAATACGGCTCATAGATGACGGCGATCTTGTCGACGTCATCCAGCATGGGGGCCAGGTAGGTCTCATGACTCGACGGCAACCAGGCGGAGGCCAGAATGTCGACCTCCCCTCGCCCCAGCATCGCGAAGGCCTCTTCGTGGGGAGCAGAGGCGAAGGTCACCTCATGGCCGTGGCTCTCCAGAACACGCGCCACTTCCCGAGCACTGGCCTCATGGAAGGACAACGCGATATGGCCGATACGGATGGGGTCTGTCATGACTGCCTCGAGTGGGTTGTTGAAAGAGAAAGAAAGCGAGCAGGCCTGCATGGCCGCGGTGGTAAGCCAGGGCCTTTATCCAGGGCCAGAGCCCATATCCAGGGCCCAGGCCCGCCTCTCAGTCGAAGGCGGTCATTTCATGCAGGGTGAATTCGCTGACCGCGCCTTCGGTCGCTGCCACATACTTTTCCAGGTGCGGGGCCTGCATGTGCTGCTGCCAGAGTTCCCGCGAGGCCCAATTCTCATGAAAGGTGAAATGCGCCGGGTTATCGTTGTTCTGGTGCAGGGTGTAGCCAAGGCAGCCTTCCTCGGCACGGGTGATGGGCACCAGTGCCAGAAGCGCTGCCTTGACCTGCTCGATCTGGTCCGGCTTGGCATGGATATTGGCGATGACGGTCAGCTGGGTCATGAAAGGGACTCCGTGGCGTGATCGGGAAGCTTGAGTTGCGCAAGCGATGTGGTCATCCTAGCCACAAGCCTCATCCGTATAAACATCCAACTTACGCAAAGATAATTCGGAAAAACCGTACAATGCTGCTGGATAACATCGCCCTGTTCCTGACCATCATCGAGAAAGGCAGCCTGACCGCCGCAGGACGCGAGACGGGGCTGTCGCCCACCACCGTGTCCGAGCGCCTCGCCGCGCTGGAAGCCCATTACGGGGTAGTGCTGCTCAACCGCACCACGCGCGCCATCAGCCTGACCGAAGAAGGCCGGACACTGATGGAAGAAGCTCGCGGCCTGCTCGACAGCGTGTCGGAACTGGAGACCCGCATCCGCCTGGGCGCCCAGACCCTCACCGGCCGCATTCGCGTCAGTGCGCCGAGCGACCTGGGCCGCAATGCCCTGTCACGCGCCATCACCGAATTCCAGCATCTGCACCCCACCATCGAGATAGAACTGCTGCTGTCGGACAGCTACGTGGATATCGTCGGCCAGGGGATCGATCTTGCCCTGCGCTTCGGCACCATCATGGACAGCACGCTGCGCGTGCGGCATCTGGGCCAGAAACGCCGCCTGATATGCGCCTCCCCCGCCTATCTGGCGCAGCATCCTGCGCCGCTGACGCCGGTGGACCTCAAGCACCACAACTGCCTGGTGATGCGCTTCGGCAAGAGCCTCGACAACGAATGGCGCTTCGGCAGTCACAAGGTGCCGCAGATCGTCACCGTCAGTGGCAACCGGATCGCCAATGACGGCGAACTGGTGCGCCAGTGGTGCCTGGAAGGGTTGGGCATCGCCCTGAAATCGGAAGTCGATGTGAAGGAGGATCTGCGTGCGGGTCGCCTGATCGAACTGCTGCCGGAACATGCCGCGCCGCCCTCGCCGCTGCAGCTGCTGTTTCCGCCGGCGCGCGCCCAACCTCGTCGCGTGCAGGCATTTGCCCAGCACCTGGTCGAGACCTTCAGCGAATCACTATCGCATCCGCAATAGCCTGAAACGCAAAAGCCCCCGGCAACCAAAGGCTGCGGGGGGAGCTTTCATCATCCGGCACCCTACACTAGCCACCGTCTCCTTAAGAGCGTATAGCTGCTTCCACCCGCCAGCTGGGCGACTTCTCTGACCCCGACACGCTTGGACTTGTTCGTAGCTTACTCTCCCTCGCCGACTACACTCTTCGAGCTGGTTTCGCTTGGCGCAGGGTATCCAGCTCCTTCAGATAACGCTCCAGCACCAGATTGGGTGGGCGGCTCTTGCGCGTGATGGCGCTGTAATAGGTGACATAGGAGTTGGCCACCGGGCTGAGCGCCTGCATCTGGCCATCGCGCACCCAGCGCTCGGCATAGTGGGTGGGCAGATAGCCGAGATAGCGCCCGGAAAGCACCAGGAAGGCGATGCCCTCGCGGTCAGTCGCGGTGGCGGCGGCCTTGAGCGGCTCATGCAGCGCCTTGATCGCAGGCGTCTGGGCGTAGGCCGGCAGCACCGCATCATGCTGGCGAATCTCTTCCTCGCCCACCGGACGTCCCCGCGCGAGGGTATCGCCCGCGCGGGGTTCACGAAACAGCACATGGCCCCGTGCGCAGTAAAGGCAGGAGGTTTCCTCGTAGAGCGAGCGATACTCGAGCCCCGGCAGCGTCTTGAGCGTCGGGATCACCCCGGTATGCAGACGGCCATCCAGCACGGCGCGCTCGATCTCGTTGGGGGGAATCATGCGGATGTTGATCATCACCTCCGGGCCGTGACCCTTCAGCGCACTCAGCGCATCCGTGATGTGCATCTCGGGCATGGTGACCAGATTGTCGGTGATGCCGATGTTCAGCTCACCCTTGAGCCAGGCATGCAGACCATTGATGCGTGTGCGAAAGCCCTCTGCCGCCGCCAGCATCTGCATCGCGGCCTCGTGGACTTCCCGCCCCTCATTGGTGAGAGCAAACCCGCTGCGCCCGCGCTGACAGAGCTTGAGGCCCAGCCGCGTCTCCAGGTCACTCATCGCCATGCTGATGGCGGAGCGACTGATGTTGAGCTCGATCTCGGCCGCTGAGAAGCCACCACACTCCACCACCTTGCGAAAGATACGCAGCAGACGCAGGTCGGTATCGCCGAGCTGCCCCCGCATGACCTCGCCTCGCATAGGCCCGCGCCTCCTGTTATTGAACGGTTCCGCGACAGACGGCGCCTGACTGCGCCGAGATGGCGTAGCGAACGCCAGCGGAAAGTTAAGTAAATGCTTTCCTGAAGGTAAAGACAATGGCATTTATCTTACCAAAAGGACTTCCTAATCTAGTTGGACAGGAGCCGAGAACCAACAACAACACTCTGTGGGAGACATCATGACCGCCTTCGATACATCCCCTTCCGCCCAGGCAGGCTTGAGCCAGGAGCAGCTCGATGCCTACTGGATGCCCTACACGGCCAACCGTCAGTTCAAGCAGGACCCGCGCATCATCACCAAGGCGCAGGGGGCCTACTTCACGGACTCCCAGGGCCGTCAGATCTTCGATGGCCTGTCGGGTCTCTGGACCTGCGGTGCCGGCCATTGCCGCCCGGAAATCGCCGAGGCGGTCAGTGCGCAGCTGCGCGAGCTGGATTACGCGCCCGCCTTCCAGTACGGCCATCCCAAGGCCTTCGAGCTGGCGCATCGCATCAAGACGCTGATGCCTGAGGGGCTGGATCACGTCTTCTTCACCGGCTCCGGCTCCGAGAGTGCCGACACCTCACTGAAAATCGCGCGTGCCTACTGGCGCAAGAAAGGCAAGCCGACCAAGACCAAGCTGATCGGACGCAGCAAGGGCTATCACGGCGTCAACTTCGGGGGCTTCAGTGTCGGTGGCATCGGGGCCAACCGCTCGCTCTACGGTCAGGGGGTCGATGCCGATCACCTGCCGCATACCCTGCTCAAGGAAAATGTCTTCACGCCCGGCATGCCCAGGACCGGTGCCGAGCGCGCCGATGAGCTGCTGGAGCTGATCGCGCTGCATGATGCCTCCAATATCGCCGCCGTCATCGTCGAGCCGATGGCAGGCTCCGCCGGCGTGCTGCCACCGCCAGTAGGCTATCTCAAGCGCCTTCGCGAGATATGCGACCAGCACGACATCCTGTTGATCTTCGATGAGGTCATCACCGGCTTCGGACGCATGGGCGCCATGAGTGGCGCCGAGGAATTCGGGGTCACGCCGGACATCCTCAACGTCGCCAAGCAGATCACCAATGGCGCGGTGCCGATGGGCGCCGTGGTCGTCAAGGGCGACATCTACCAGACCTTCATGGACAACGGCGGCCCCGACTACATGATGGAGATTCCCCACGGCTACACCTACTCCGGTCACCCGGTGGCGTGTGCCGCGGCGCTGGCAGCCCTCGACGTGCTCGAGAACGACCAGCTCATCTCCCGTGTCCGCGAGCTGAGTCCGGTGTTCGAGAAGAAGCTGCACGAGCTCAAGGGCACGCGCTACATCAGCGACATCCGCAACTACGGTCTGGCCGGTGCCCTGCAGGTCGAGGCCTATCCCGGCGAGCCGGCGCGGCGCCCGTATGAGATTGCCATGCACTGCTGGAAGGCCGGTTTCTATGTCCGTTACGGCGGCGACACCATCCAGCTGGGCCTGCCGTTCATCACCGAACACGACGAGCTGGACCGTCTGATCAATGCCCTCGGCGATGCCTTCGCCGCCCAGGACTGACGCTCGAAGCTCAAGGCTGACGGTCGACGCTCAAGGCTGACCATCGACGTTCAAGACTGACCATCAACATTCAGAACTGACGATCAACACCACTTCATTCATCGCCATTCATTTCACAAGTCATCTCAGGGAGACCCACCCAATGAAGACGCTCGGACACCTCATCAACGGCAACATCGATCACAGCGAAGGCCGTACCCAGGACATCTTCAATCCCTCCACCGGCGAAGTCGGCGGTCAGGTGCGCCTGGCCAGCAAGGCGACGGTCGAGGAAGCCATCGCGGCCGCCGAGGCCGCCTTCCCGGAGTGGCGCAACACGCCGCCGATCAAGCGCGCCCGAGTGATGTTCCGCTTCAAGCAGCTGCTGGAAGAACATGCCGACGAGATCGCCCGCCTGATCGGTCAGGAGCACGGCAAGATCTGTCACGATGCGCTGGGCGAATTGCAGCGCGGCATCGAGAATGTCGAATATGCCTGCAGCGCCCCGGAACTGCTCAAGGGCGAGCACAGCCGCAATACCGGCCCGGGCATCGATTCCTGGAGTGAATTCCAGCCGCTGGGCGTGGTTGCCGGCATCACGCCGTTCAACTTCCCGGCCATGGTGCCGCTGTGGATGTACCCGATGGCGATCGCCTGCGGCAATACCTTCGTCCTCAAGCCCTCCGAGCGCGACCCGACCTCCACGCTGTTCATCGCCGAGCTGCTGATGGAGGCCGGTCTGCCGGCCGGCGTCATGAATGTCGTCAATGGCGACAAGGAAGCCGTCGATACGCTGCTGGACGACCCGCGCATTCAGGCGGTCAGCTTCGTCGGCTCCACCCCGATCGCTGAATACATCTACAGCCGCGCCGCAGCCAACGGCAAGCGCTGTCAGGCCCTCGGTGGCGCCAAGAACCACGCCATCGTGATGCCGGACGCCGACATGGAATACGTGGCCAACTCACTGAATGGCGCCGCCTTCGGCTCCTCCGGTGAGCGCTGCATGGCACTGTCCGTCGCGGTGGCCGTGGGCGATGACGCCGCCGACAAGCTGATCGCGCAGATGAAGCAGCAGATGGAAGGCCTCAAGGTCGGCATCTACAGCGACAAGGGCAATGATTTCGGCCCGCTGATCACCGCGGCCCATCGTGACAAGGTGGTCGGCTACATCGACAGCGCCGAGCAGCAAGGCGCGACGGTGGTGGTCGATGGCCGCAATCCGCAGGTCGAAGGCGGCGAGAACGGCTTCTTCGTCGGCGGCACCCTGATCGATGGCGTCACCCCGGAGATGACCTGCTACCAGGAAGAGATCTTCGGCCCGGTGCTGCTGGTCGTGCGCGCCGATTCGATGGAAGCCGCCATGCAGCTGATCAATGATCACGAATACGGCAACGGCACCTGCATCTACACCCGTGATGGCGAAGCCGCCCGCTACTTCAGTGATCACATCCAGGTCGGCATGGTCGGCATCAACGTGCCGCTGCCGGTACCGGTTGCCTATCACAGCTTCGGCGGCTGGAAGCGCTCGCTGTTCGGCGATCTGTCCGCCTACGGCCCGGATGCGGTGCGCTTCTACACTCGCCGCAAGACCATCACCCAGCGCTGGCCTTCCGCCGGTCTGCGTGAAGGCGCCCAGTTCGCCTTCCCGTCCTGATCCATCGCCTTCGCTTTCTGATCCATCACGAACGCGGATCATCGTCTGATGACAACTGCGCCGGACAGCCCTGCTGTCCGGCGCTTTCATGTGCTAATCATGCAGGGTCATGCCGGCAGTCAGCCCCTGCCCCTTGCAGTGGCCAGAAACGGCTCCACATAGTCAGGACATCTCATCACGAGAATCCCGACAACATCGGCGGTCAGCACCGTCACAAGGAGCCAAGATGATCTGGGTAATCGCCACCGTTACCGCCAAGGAAGGCCACGTTCAGGATGTCTTCAATGAACTCTGCGCCGTCGCGCCCACCGTGCGCGAGGAAGATGGCTGCCACGCCTACCACCCGTGCCTGGACTCCGAACGCGCCGCCGACAAGGACAACGACCCACGCCCCGACACCATCACCGTGGTGGAAGCCTGGGAATCCCACGATGCGCTGCAGGCCCACCGTGAGACCGAACACATGCAGCGCTTCCGCGACAACGCCGGTGACTGGATCGCCGATGGCGATATCCGCATCCTGAGCCCGGCGGGCTGATAGACAGAACAGCATTGGGAAAGACCCAAAAAAGCCCGACCTCCAGGAGGCCGGGCTTTTTTATCGGGCTTGCTGTCATGACGGCATATCATTTACCGCTACAACCCCGGTTTCACTCCTGCGGCTGATCCTCGGACAATTGCATGATCATGCGCGTCGTCAGGTAAAGGCGTGGCACGACGCTATCGACCAGCACGAACTCCTGATCGCTGTGATAGCCGCCGCCGACGAGACCCAGGGATTCGAGCACTGCCGGTTTATCGGAATCTGCATGATAGGCGTAGGCCGCATCGGTGCCGCCACCGATCTCGACCGCTTGCAGTGTCTGCCCCAACTCCTGATAGATCTTCTGGGCCTGCTCGGCCAGCTGCTGACTCTGCGGGTTGTCAGGCAGCGGCGGACGCCCCTTCTCTAGGTGAAACTCCACTTCGGTATCATCGATCAACTGGTTCTTCGTGATGGCCTGCGCTTCTTCCAGGACACGCTGATACTCGCTGCTATCGAAGTAGCGCATATCACCTTCCGCCCTGGCATGCTCCGGAATCACGTTGCGCTTGACGCCACCCTCGACGATCGTCCAGTTGAGCGTCGTCTCCTTGTCCGCATCATCAAGCTCATTCAACTGCAGCAGCTGATGAGACAGCTCCATGATGGCGTTGCGCCCTTCCTCTGGTGCGCCACCGGCATGGGAGGCACGGCCCTTCACCTCGAGAAACGCATAGTTGATGCCCTTGGTGACGACGGTGACGGCATCAACTCCCGGGTCAGCGAAGGTAGGCTCGAATACCAGCACGGCATCCTGATCTGCCGATAGCTCATGAATCAGGTCATGCGAGCCCGGCGAGCCCTTCTCCTCATCAGGATTGAAGACAACCGTCACCTGGCCATAGTCATCAAACCCGAGCGACTTCAGCGCCTCGAGACTGTGCAGAATAACAGCTGCGCCACCCTTGGCATCGCCCACGCCCGGGCCATAGGCACGCCCATCCTCGATACGGAAGGCACGCTTCGTGGCGGCGCCTTCATCGAAGACGGTGTCGTAGTGAATCATCAACATGATCTTGCGACTGCCATCTCCCTGCAGGCGACCGACAATCGTATTGCCGCCATAGGTCTTGGCAGGGTGCGTTTCCACCTGTGCGCCAAGCGCTTCGAGATGCTGGGTCAGCATTGCCTCAACGTCATTCAAGCCTTCACGGTAGCCCGTTCCCGAATCCACGTTGACCAGTGATTCCAGCGTCTCCAGCAGAGGCGCTCGCTGTTGCTCGACGGCATCCTGCACATCCTGATAGTCCGCCGCTTGCGCACTGGCACTGCACATACCGCATGCCAAACCCACCGCCAACATCGGAAGCCGCATTTTCCACCTCTAATATTGTTATATAAGGAATAACGAAGGTAAGGCGGATATCAGGCAAACGCAAACGCGAGGCCTACCGGGAAATTTTTTCTGCTAGCAGCTTTACCTGCCGTCCACCATTGAACACAGGTGCACTTCATCTGATCTGCGTCTCGTGAATGTGCAGCACTCGCAGGGATTATCGGTTGCCTGAGGGCTTCTCAGCGCCGATACTGTATATGAATACAGTATCGAAAGGAGACCCCACCCATGACCGTATCTGCCGCTCAACCGTCCCACGCCTCGCTGGCTCGCCCTCATCCAGCGCCGGAGCCCTGTGCACTGCCGCACCCTCACATCACGGGGCGCGCTGGCATTTCAGGCTTCCCCTCGCCGGCCGAGGATTACGCGGGGCGTACGCTGGACCTCAACGAGCGGCTGATAAAGCGCCCGGCAGCGACCTTCTTCATGACGGTGGCGGGTGACAGCATGGAAGGCTTCGGCATCTATGAGGGCGACACCCTGGTGGTAGACCGCTCCATCGATGCCCGTCCCGGGCATATCGTGGTGGCACTGGTCGAGGGTGAGGTGGTGGTCAAGCGTTATGAGCTGATCGGTCAGCGCCCCTACCTGAGTTCCGGCAATGCTCTGTATCCGCCGGTCGCGATCTTCGACCTCGAATGCCAGGTCTGGGGGGTGGTGCGTTCCGTCATCCACGAATACGCGGTATGAATACGCCGATGATCGGACTGGTGGACTGCAACAACTTCTACGCCAGCTGCGAGCGAGTGTTCGACCCGCGCCTGGAGGGCCGCCCTGTCGGCGTGATGTCCAACAATGACGGCTGCGTGATCGCGCGCTCCAACGAACTCAAGGCGCTGGGCGTGGAGATGGGCACCCCCGCCTTCCAGCTACAGCCACTCGTCCGTGAGGGGCGCATCCACCTGCTCTCCTCCAACTATGAGCTGTATGGCGACATGTCGGCGCGCGTGCGAGAGGTGCTGGAGGAATATTCCGCCGGGGTCGAGCCCTACTCCATCGATGAGATGTTCGTGCGTTTCGATGGCTTTGATCGCAACTCGATGCTGACGTTGAGCCGCACCCTGCACCGCAATGTCCGCAAGTTCACCGGCATTCCCGTATGTGTCGGGGTCGCGCCAACTCGAACGCTGGCCAAGTTGGCCAATCGCGCTGCCAAGAAGCGTCCGGAATTCGGCGGTGTCTGCGTGCTGGAACCAGATGAAGTCGGCACCCAGCGCCTGCTGGCCGATACGCCACTGGGCGATGTCTGGGGCGTGGGCCGGCGACTGGTCGAACGCCTGGCACTGCAAGGCCTGCACACTGCCTGGGACCTGCGCTGCGCCGACCCGCGCGCCATCGGCCAGCGGTACTCCGTGGTACTGGAACGCACCGCACGCGAACTGCAAGGCACGCCCTGCTTCGAGATGAATGATGCCGATGACGCCCGCCAGCGCATCATGACCTCGCGCTCCTTCGGGCGCATGACCGGTGACTTGAATGAACTCAGGGACGCCATCCGCCAGCATGCCCAACGCAGCGCAGAGAAACTGCGCCATCAAGGCAGCCTGACACGCGCCGTGCTGGTCTTCCTCAAGAGCAATCGTCACCGACCCGACCTGCCGCAATACTCACCCAGCACCATCGTCGAGCTGCCCGCCCCCACCAATGACAGCCGCGAGATACTCGCCGCCGCGCAACAGGCGCTGGAGCATATCTACCTGCGCGGTTATCGCTTCATGAAGGCTGGCGTGATGCTGCTCGACCTCATCGACCAGCCACGCGAGCAACTCTCGTTGCTCGACGACGAAGCGGATATCGCCAGGCGTGAACGCAGTCAGCAGCTGATGGCGACACTGGACGCCATGAATCAGAAGATGGGCCGCGGCACCGTGCGCCTGGGCGTCGCTCGCCCCGACGCCGCCTGGCAACTGCGCTGCGCCCACCGCAGCGCCCGCTACACCACCAACTGGCAGGAATTGAAGCGGTTGCGTTAGTGAGCTTGGCCGAAAGCTCTGAGCGCAATTCCGAGTGCCCCAACCATCAGCAATACAATCCCTTTCCTGGGCGCTCATACCGCAGAAGGCATGAAGGGAGTGAATGCGTAGATATCGCGCGCAACCTGATCGGATTGTTGCACCTACAGCAAAGGTGTTTTACGCCAGTGCCGCTTTATCAATGACTTGCGAACGCTCATGCTGTGCGCCATTGCTGAAAAGCCAACAGTTGTGGAGTACCCGGCATGAAGATTCTACTGATCAACGGCGGCAAGGCCTTTGCTCATTCCAATGGCGAGCTGAACGCGACGCTGCATGAGCTGGCGCGCGGTGAGCTGGCCGAGCTGGGTCATGAAGTGCGTGAAACCGTCATCGAGGAAGGCTTCGAGGCCAAAGCGGACATCGAGAAGCAGCTGTGGGCGGACCTGATCATCTATCAGACCCCAGGTTGGTGGATGGGTCTGCCGTGGACCGTGAAGAAGTATCTCGATGACATCCTGACTGAGGGCCACGGCTCTCTGTATGCCAGCGATGGTCGTCATCGCACCAGCCCGACCCAGGGCTACGGCACTGGCGGCTTGATGCAGGGTCGCCAGTACATGCTGTCACTGACCTGGAATGCGCCACTTGAGGCCTTTGATGAAGAAGGCAACTTCTTCGAGGGCAAGGGCATCGATGGCGTCTACTTCCCGGTGCACAAGGCGATGGAATTCCTCGGTATGACGGCCCTGCCGACCTACCTGGCCACTGATGTGATCAAGAATCCTGACCTGGCAGCCTACACCCAGGCCTACCGCACGCACCTGCGCGAGCACGTCGGCCGCGCCTGAAGGTTCGAGAGATGAGTTGCGAGCGCTGAAAGCATTCGAGCCCGCTCGTAATACAAGAAGCCCGCCACCGGTGACATGACCGATGGCGGGCTTCTTGCGTTCTAACGAATAGCGGCGACCAGCGCTCACTATTGAGAGGGTGCGAGTCTTAGAAGCTCCAGCTGGCGTGCGTCCAGAAGATACGCCCCGGCTCATTGACCTGTACATCGCCCTGCAACGGATCGTCGTAGAAGCGATTGACGTGGTAGGCGTAGGCCTTGTCGAACAGATTGGAGATGCCGGCGCTCAACTCGATGGCGTCAGTGACATGGTACCCGCCCTCCAGGCCGACGATGCCGAAGCCTGCCGTCGCGTCTTCACTGTCGGAAATACGCGACTGACGTGCGGCCGCATCGAATCGGGCAATTGCCCACCAACGATCCGCGTCATAGCGTGTCGCCAGATAGCCATTGAAGGGGGCGACCTGTGACAGGGGCGTCCCATCGCTCAGGTTGGTGCCGTGCGTGGCGGCAACGCCTGCGGAATGCCGCCAGCCGTGTTGCCGCCAACTGGCTTCCAGCTCGATACCGTAGATCTCGGCCTCGACATTGTCGTAGGTGGTCAGCGAGTCGCCTTCGGTCAGCTCGATCCAGTCATGCACCCGGTTGTAGTAGGTGTCCGCCGAATAACGCCAGGCGCCCTGCCTGACCGCCACCCCAAGCTCGAGCTGCTGATGGATCTCGGGATCAAGCTCTGGATTACCCAACCAACCATCGGAGTCGGACTGGCGGTTGTAATAGCGCTCACTGGCCGTCGGGAAGCGTACGCTGCGACTGAGCGCCGCATAGCCTTTCACCGCCTCATTGACGCGATGCTCCAGACGCGCCAGTGCACTGAGTTCGCCATCACGCTGTTTGGCGTCAACATCATCGCCATACTGGGCACGCCAGGCGGAGATGGCCGAGGCATTGCTACCCACCACCTCATTGGCATCTCGCGCATCACTGATGGAGACGTCATAGCGCGCACCGGTCACGAGTCGGTTGTCGGCATCAAGGATGGTATCCAGTTCCGCGAATACCCCACCGCGCGTCCGCACGACATCCGGCCAGGTCTGGCTATCCGACAGGCTATCCAGTGACATGCCCATCCGGGAGTTGGTATTGCTCTCGAGCCGTTCGGCATCGGCACCCAGCGTCAATATCGCGTCATGTCCGCCGACAGTCAGCGGAATATCGCCCTGGGTGCTGGCATACCAGGTCTCGGTGGTCGCGCTGGAGAACATGGCCATGTCGCTCATGTCCATATCTGAGCTCATATCCATGCCCGAGCTCATGTCCATGCTCATCGAGTTGGCGCTGGAATCATCAAAGTCACGCAGGGTGACGTTATCCATGTCGTGCACGACGCGAGCATGGTTGACCTGTGTCTCGGTGTGCGAGAACGGCCCGACGTTGTCGATGGTCAGCTTGAGATACTGGCGGTCCATATCGCTGCGTGGCGCATCCATGGTGGGATACAGGGCATCATCGATGCGCACCACGGCGACACCCGCCTCGATGGCGACATCCTCGGTGGCGAAGGCGCCAATGCGGATACTGCCATTGTCGCTGCGATACGCGCCTGACTGAGTATCGCCATTGCCATCCTCGTAGTTGTTGCGCTCGGAATGCTCGAAGTCCAGTGCGGCCCAGAAATCGCCCTGCTTGGCGGTCAGTGACAGAGTCTCGCTGGTGGCGTCATCATTGCTGCGCCAGCCAGCCCCCAAGGTACCCTGGACGCCATCATCATCGCTGCGCGAGGGCGTCTGACGCGTCACCTCGATGCTGCCCGCGGCAAAGTTGGGGCCGCGACTGACGGTCTGCGCGCCCTTGTAAAGCGTGAGGTCCGACTGACTGCCGGCAGTGGCGTAACCCAGTGTGGTGTCCATGCCCCCCGGACAGGCGGGATAAAGCGATGCGCCATCCACCTCCTGGATGAGGCGCTCACCGCCCTGCGCACGGAAGATGGCCGAAACACCGTGACTACCCAAGCGCGAGCCACTGACACCATTGACCTCGCGCAGCTGTTCGCCAAGGTCCATGTCGCCCTTGGCATGCCCCGCATGCACGTCGTGGACGGGGCTGGCCATGGGCGCCTGAGCCTCGATACGGATCAACGGCAATACGCTGGTGGTGTCAGCATCGGCGTAAACCGGCAGCGTGCCACTACCCGCGATCGCGGCGGCAATGGCCATGGGCAGACGACCACGCGATGCGCTCACTGGCGATGACAAACGACGCGCACGAATCGGGAAATTGGCGAGAGACAGTGTCATGCGCTGGCCTCCT
The DNA here is from genome assembly GCF_020217465.1 of Cobetia amphilecti. GTDB lineage: Bacteria > Pseudomonadota > Gammaproteobacteria > Pseudomonadales > Halomonadaceae > Cobetia > Cobetia amphilecti. The sequence continues at coordinate 1,766,933 of NZ_CP084115.1, read as the reverse complement.
GCAGGTCATCCCCTCGCTTGTGCGTGGCGCGAATCCACAGCCAATCCAGCAGCCCCATCACGATCAGCGAGAGGCCGACCAGCGGGAAGATGACACCGATGATCATCATCAAGCCCCAGACACCGGCGATTCGCTTGCGCTCCTTGGGCAGCGGCGGGATACCGATACCGCCCACCGGACGACGCTTCCACCACATCACGCCCGCACCGACGCTCATCATCACCATCGCGATACAGGCCAGTACCAGCACCAGCTGGTTGATCAGCCCGTACTGCTGCCCCAGGTGAACATTGATGCCCCACTCCAGCGCTCGACCCAGCGGGCCATAATCGGCGTAATGCATGTCCAGCAGCACATCGCCGGAATAGCGATCCACATGCACCACCTGCTGGCGCTCCAGCGCATCCGGATAGATGGAGCCGGTGTAGACGCCCTGCGGCGAGCCCGGCAGGTTGATGGCATAGCCCGGTGCCAGGCCTTCGCGAGCGAAGATGCGCTCAGCCTGATCGAGGCCGATATCGGCATGGGCAATCGCGGCGGCGCTCAGCGGCACGGCCGCAGCGCCGGATGACTTATCGACACCAGACTTGGTGCTACCACCGCCATGCCCGGCATGCTCTCCCTCGTCCACGACATGGCTTGTCGCTGCAGCCGGCAAGGAAGATAACGGGATAACGGCCTGTTCGAGCGACCAGGTCGTCCGCTCCTGGTCCACCAGACGGGTATCCGACATCGGCGTATTCACGCGCACGCCATCGGGATACCCGAAGTTATGCCCGTTGGCCAACTCGTTGACCTTGGCACCCCACACCATTGACCACGGCATGCCAGTCACGGCGAGAAACAGGATGAAACCAGCGGCGAAGATGCCACACACGGCATGCAAATCACGCCACCACAGTCGACGCGCAGGCGTGGTACGCAGCGTGACGACGCCACCCTTCTGGCCCCGCGGCCACCACAGATACAGGCCGCTGAGTACCAGCAGGATGCTCCAGCCGGCAGCGATCTCGATCGCGGCATTGCCGATGGGGCCGGTGATGGCGAGGCTGTGCAGATTGCGCACCGTCCACATGATGCTGTCACGGTAGGCCATCTGCCCCTGCACTTCACCGCTGTAGGGATTGACGTAGACCGCCTGCTTGCCACTGCCATCGGCTGCCACGATATCGACTTCCGTGGTCAAGTCACTAGCCGCAGGCGGCACGACACGCACGGCCTTGCCGGGCAGACTTTGCACGGCGACACGCACCTGCTCGCTCAGCGGGACACTCGCCTGTGCCTGGCCATTGGCCTGTTGCACCACCGGCGTGTTGACCTTCATCAGGTCGGCATGCACGAAGTGGTCGATCTCTTCACGGAACAGATAGAGACCGCCGGTGACAGCCAGCAAGGTCAGGAAAGGCAGCACCAGCAGGCCGGCATAGAAATGCCAGCGCCACACGGCACGGTAGATATCGCTGAAACCGCGAGCGGCGCGACCCGCGGAGTCGGTATTGGTTGTTGAACTCATCTCGATTACCCATCGACAGGTGCCACGACGCGCGACGGATGCTTTGTCCGCCGGTCAACGTGAGGTCACCGAACACTATGGAGAGCCACCGCGAGGTGGCCCAGCAATTCATGGCGCGAGGGAATCGTGGGGTGGCGCGCGCCCGGGCGGACGCAGATAGACATTGATGTCGCGAAACGCGACAAGGCAGGGACGCGGGGCCGCGTCGCGAGACAACCGCCCCAACGCCAGCAACAGGGCAACGGCGACCAATGCCAGCGTGAAGGCCGCCATGCTGGCCAACGGACAATCCGAGGCAGCGGAACTGTGGGTGATCTGCGCCTGCGAACCGCTTTCGCGAGCGGCGCGGATTATCCAGTCGCTATCGGCACTCACCCAACGCCCGGTACCAACGCTCTCGAAGACGGCATGGTCGTTGACCATCACCACACGCGGGGCCGCCAGCGGCATGACCAGCATGGCGGCCAACGCGATCAGCATCACGAAGACGACATGCCCATTGGCCGCAGTCAGGCGCGACAGGGCGCGATGATAGGAGACGGATTCACGCCTGGCGTGGCGAGTCGAGGGACAAGTCACTGTCATGCGTCCCCCGTGGCCGGCACGTTCGCGTTTTCGCTCGTGTTGACGGTCGCAACACTGTCAGAAGACGTCGCTGCGGCCACGGTCTGGAGCAGGAACGTCAGTCGATCGGCAAGTTGCGCAGGCGTCTGACTGAGCGGCAGGGTGTCACGCAGCCGACCCTGCTCATCGATCACGAAGATCGCCACGCTGTGGTCGATCATGTAATCGGCCTCGCCGGCCGACGCCTGCGCTTGCGCGTGTTCAGGGGGATGACTCTGCTCGGATTCTCGCCGCTGAAACTGGATACCGAGGCGCTGGGTGAATTCCTCCAGCCGCGTGTCGTCCTGTGACGGGAGGCGAAGGCCGGTCACCGGCAGGCTGAAGGCAGACAGATAACGTGACAGCACGGGCAGGGTGTCGCGCGCCGGATCCAGCGTCAGAAACATCGGATGCAGATGCGCACGTGAAGTCTCGTCAAGGCGTTGCCAGGCCATCTGCAGCCGGGCAAGCGACAACGGGCAGATGTCCGGGCAATGCGTAAAGCCGGGAATCAGCACGCTCAGGTGACCCGCTTCCCCCCGAGACAGGGTGTCCGCGTGCAGCAGTCCCCGCGTGGAAGGCAGCTCGAGCGTCGTCGGCCACGCATCACGCGGTTGATGCGAGGCAGAAAGCCCCGTGATCAACGCGATAATGACGAGGGCAAAAGCACTGAGTCCCATCAGGATCAGCTTGCGCGGCGACATGAACACTCCAGCGTGGCCTGCAGAGAAGGTAAAGGCAGCAGGGTCGATGACAGGGATGCTAACCATTCACACCCGCGAAACCACTAATGCGACAAGTTGCCACAGCGATTGCCCCGGGCCTTCGCGAGCGCGACAAGGCCCCAGATAGCGTAAAGCCATCACCACCATCATCAGATTCAAAGTGCGTCTCACCCGGACGAACACGACACTGTCTCCATGCTCCTGCAATTGAGCCAGTCCCCCAACCCCTTCTTCCCCTCACGCCATGAGGCTTCGCCATGATTCAGCGCCTTTCCCTGCACCCAGCCATCCTTGAAGTGCGCGACCTCGATGCCGCTTGCCGTTTCTTCACCGAAACACTCGCCCTGCCCATCCTGTTGCGCAACGCCACCAGCGCGACCCTGGAGCTGAACCATCGCCGAGACAAGCAGACCAGCGTATTGCTGTTGCAGCGCAGTGCCGAGCAACCCGACAGCCGCCAGCTGACGCTTGAGATCGAGCGAACGGACTTTGCCCGCTTCCGCGAACAATGGCAGGCCCAGGGAGCGCATCTGATCGAGAGTCACGGCAGCAGCGCCCCCGGCTGTGCCTGGCAGGTGCTCGATTGCGTGCTTCCCGATGGGCATCGCCTACGCGTGGTCAGCATCAACCCCGAGCGCTGCGCCCCGACGATCAGCCGTGGCATGGGCATGGCACCCTGAGATTCCAGCACACCAGATGGATCGAGAGTCTCCGCTGGGGCCGGCGCATGACACAAGCGCCGGCCCAGCTATCAAGTGCGCCATCATGGCGAGAAATGACGTACCGGTGAGGCGTACAAGCAGATGGCTTGAATGCCCATCACGGCTGAGGCTTCAGTAGTTGACCAGCAAGTCATCGATGACCGGATTCATCTTGGTTTCGACCCCGGCAAACTTGGAGAACGTCAGGCCGCCCCCTGCGACAAGATGATATTGCGCATAGGCGATTTCATCGCCATACGGATCATTGAGCCAGAGTTCTGCGTGTGACAGATAGGTCGTGACGTCCCAGGAGCGCAAAGCGGTATACGTCAATATCACTTCACAATGGCCGGGGACCGGAGCGTCATAGACTCGCGTATTCAAGCCATTGCGACTGAAGCCCCGTTTGATCACACTCAGGAAGCCCGGCACGATCACGGCTTCATTGCGCTCGATGCACACGGTATCCAGATAGGACATGCGTTCCAGAGGCTGAACCTGCACCGAGGTACAGCCGGCCATCACGAAGGTGATGGAAGCTGCCAATAACGCCTTCGTCATCCCTGTCATTCTTGACTCCCTGTCATTGAACAAGAGGCTTTTCGCGATATATGCCATGGAAGGCATGCTTGCCCGCAGGGTATTAGTGAAAGCAAATAAATGCGAGGAATCTGCCCGTGATCAGGCGTAATTCCCCCCATGCAAGCGCGAGTCTCCTACAGCGACACCGACAAATGATGACAGGCGTGGCAAACATGAGTCCCCTTTATCACGCCGAGCCAATAATGACCCACTGACAGAGTGCGCGGATGTCCGCATTGCCGCACTCTTGCCCGACGCAGCATTAAGTATTGCTCAGCGACAGAATCGCCAGCCCCGCGTGCCGAGGTGGAAGTGATCACGATGGGCGGCGTTGTAATCCGGCCCCAGCACGGTACCGAAACTCTCACAGGCGGCGTCCTGCACGGCACGCAGGAAGCGGCCCGGGGCATCTTCATCCTCGGGCGCCGTCCAGTCGCGCGGCAGGCGAACCTGACGGCCGTCCGCCAGCGTGAAGCCTGTGACATCCAGCGCATCCGCAGTGGCATGTTCACTGCGACGTGCGTTCTCTCGTCCGTAGATGTTGCGGCAGGCGTAGCTGCCCACATGGGACACTTGCGTCACCTCGCTCCCCATGACTTCCTGCGCCGCAGACTTGAGCCCATGGCGCTCGAAGCGCAACCAGCTCACCGCCAGCGGGCAGCTGGCAATGAAGGACTGGTTGAAGCGAACGCCCTGCTCACCACTCACGCCTGACGCCGAATGCATGCGTACGCTGTTTATGAGGTCACAGCCGTTGTCGCTGGGGCGGTCCGGCAGGAAGGAAACCCGTTGCGGGGCTTCCCGCTCGAGAAATGCGCGACAGGCGGCCGGGTTCTCGTTCAAGCGTGAGAGCTTCCAGCCGGTCACCATGCCGGGCGGGTCCTCCAATTGCAGTGGCTCCCACGGGAGATAGTGAGCGGGTATCCAGCGCTCCAGCACGATGATGTCGCGCTGGATCGCAACGCCCAGGCCGATGAGCACCAGGCATATCAACGTGAGCCCCATGCCTTTGAGGCGTTGCTTGTACTGCAAACCGTTCATGTTCGCCTCCTGTGCGCGATGCAGGCCCTTACCTGCCCCGGGCTTCGCCTGCATTGGACTTCACCTGCCCTGGGCTTCACCTGCCCCAGGGTGACTGACCACCGTGAATGGCATGACGTATCGACCGCCTCATATATGCCATATCAGAAACAGTGAAATGAAGGGGCGAGGCGCTGTCAGAGACGCGGCTGTCCACTATGCTGGACGCCATTCAGCAGACCAGCCACACACCCTTGAGGGGCCACGCCCCGGCTGCTCTCTGCACGCCAATCCGCTATCAGGAGCGCACATGACGACAGCCCCTACCTCACGCCTGGGCACGATCCCACTCTCGGTGCTGGACCTTGCCCCCATCCGCGATACCGGCAGTGTTGCTGAAACCTTCCACAATAGCGTCAGTCTCGCCCAGCATGTCGAAGCGCTGGGCTTTCATCGCCTGTGGCTGGCCGAGCATCACAACATCGATGGCATCGCCAGTGCCGCCACCTCGGTGCTGATCGGCCATGTGGCGGGCAAGACCTCCCGCCTGCGGGTCGGCTCGGGCGGCATCATGCTACCCAACCATCCCCCACTGGTGGTGGCGGAGCAGTTCGGCACCCTGGCCACGCTCTACCCGGACAGGATCGATCTCGGGCTTGGCCGCGCGCCGGGCTCCGATGGCATCACCATGCAGGCGATGCGCCGCGACCCTTCCGCCGGCGTGAATGACTTCCCCCAGCGGCTGGCCGAACTCGAGCAGTATCTGGGCGAGGCTTCACCTGGTCAGCGCATCAAGGCCATGCCGGGACAAGGCACTCATGTCCCCCTGTGGCTATTGGGTTCCAGCGACTACAGCGCACGCCTGGCAGCGAAAAAAGGTCTGCCCTTCGCCTTCGCCGGTCAGTTCGCCCCCGGCTACATGCTGGAGGCCATCAAGCTCTATCGCGAGAACTTCACGCCCTCCGAGGTGCTGGATGCGCCCTATGTGATGCTCGGCCTGCCCCTGATCGCCGCCGACAGCGATGAACGCGCCCGTTTCCTGGCCAGCACCCAGCAACAGAAATTCCTCAATCTGATCCGTGGCAAGAGCACGCGCGCCCTGCCCCCACGCGAGACACTGGACTGGTCAGCACGCGAGGAAGCCATGGTCGGCCAGAATCTGGCCGCTGCCATCATCGGCGGGCCAGAGCGCATTCGCAGCGAACTCGAGCATCTGCTGGAGGTGACGCAGGCCGACGAATTGATGTTCAACTCGGATTTCTATGAGCATGCCGACCGCCTGAAGAGCTACGAGATACTCGCCGAGGTCGCCGGCCGCCGGACGCCAGACGCCAGTCAATGACGTGAGCCACTTCACGCTGACTGGCTTGCCAAGACAAGACGCCGCTCACATGTCCTGTGAGCGGCGTCTTGTCGTTCTGAGCCTGCCATGAGGCCACGCATTGACGTCATGAGCTGAAGGCGATGATCTTAAAACGATAAACTCAAGGCGATGAGTTCATGACGATAAGTTCATGCCTCGAGCCGGCTCAATGATGATCGCGCGGGTTCACGCGACGATTCTTGACGTCCGGCGCACGGCGGATGCGATCTTCCTCCGCCAGGCTGTCAGCCTCGAAGATATCCGCACCGACCGGTGTCTCACCATGACGGCGATACAGCTGACTGAGCATCTGGCGACGATCAGCCCGCAGCTCTTTCACCAGTACCACGATCATGCCGTAGATGATGAAGGTGAAGGGCAAGGCCGAGAGTACCGAGGCTGACTGCAAGCCCTTGAGACCGCCCGTCGAGATCAGCGTCAGGCAGATGGCCGCGATCAGCACGCCCCAGGCGATACGCTTGTAGAGCGGCGGATTGATCGAGCCACCGTCGGTCATCTGCGCCACGATATAGGACGCCGAATCGGCTGAGGTCACCAGGAAGATGAAGATCAGCATGATCGCGACCACCGACAGCACGCTGCTGAAGGGCATCAGGTCGAACATCTCGAACAAGGCAGACGTGATGTTGGCATCCGTCGCGGCCGCCAGACCGACATCACTGGCCAGCTCCATGTTGATCGCCGCGCCACCGAAGACACCGATCCACAGGCACGCCAGCAGCGGCGGCACGATCAGCACGCCCACCACATACTCCTTGATGGTGCGGCCACGCGAGACACGCGCGACGAAGGTACCGACGAACGGCGACCAGGCGATGACCCATGCCCAGTAGAAGACGGTCCAGGAGCTGTTCCAGTCATTGCCGTCATAGGGCGACATGCGCAGGCTCATGCCGATGAAGTTCTGCAGATAATCGCCGATGCCCAGGGTGATCGTCTTGAGAATGTCCAGCGTTGGGCCAGTGAACAGCACATACAGCATCAGCGCGATGCAGATGCTCATGTTGAGGTTGGACAGGCGCTTGATGCCCTTGTCGAGCCCGGACCAGGTCGAGGCCATGTAGGCACAGAACATCACGCCCATGATGATGAACTGCCATTGCCAGCCTTCTTCCACGCCGAAGACGAAGTGCAGCCCCCCATTCATCTGCAACACGCCCAGGCCCAGCGATGTCGCAACCCCCATCACGGTCGCCACCACCGCAAAGACATCCAGCACCGGGCCGTAGCGGCGCACCTTGGGATGCTTGGCCGTTACGGAAGACAGCACCGAGGACACCAGCCCCGCCTGTCCCTTGCGGAACTGGAAATAGGCAATGATCAGGCCGACCACCGAGAAGGCAGCCCACTGATGGACGCCCCAGTTGAAGAAGGCATATTGAATGGCATAGCGCGCAGACTCGGGCGTCTCGCCCGGCATATCGGCGAACGGCGGCTTCAGATAGTGCTGCATGGGTTCCGCCATGCCATAGAACACCAGGCCGACGCCAAACCCTGCTGCCAACAGCATGCTGACCCAGGAAAAGAAGGTATAGGAAGGCCGGCTATCCTGCGGGCCGAGCCGGATCTTGCCGTACTTGCTCAACGCGAGACTGATGAGAAAGATCACGAAACCAAACACGGATATCAGATAGAACCAGCCGAACATGCTGGTCACGGCGCCGAGCGCCTGATCTGCCAATTCACCGAAACGGGTGGGGAATCCTGCCCCCAATGCGACCAGCCCCAGAATGATGATGACCGACGCGCTGAATACGCGCTTTCCTCCAGATGTCATAAATCGCTACTCCCTGTGAGCTGTGACAGCGGTGAGGTGGATCGCGCACCAGCGAGAAACGAGTAGCGTATCGCCAACGAATATTCGCAGTGCCTTCTAGACATGAACCTGATTCCCCAGAACTTCAAGGGCAGACGACGTCAGCAGCACAGGAAAATTTGTCACCGTCTGTACAGGTAGGCGTTTGCCCCAACCAGGCCATAGCCTCCGCGTGGGAGGAGAAAGCCGCTTTTGAAAGGTCAGTGCTGGCTTTGAAAGGACAGTGCAGACCTTGGAGGGACAGCGCAGGCCCTGGAAGGACAGTGACGAAGGAGCAGGGAGACGGGAAGTCCCGGGCAAGCTGGCCAGTCACGATGGCGAGATCGCCAGATAACCTCTACATTACTTGTACGATAGTTATAAAACGCGATTCACCGCCGACATGACATCCCACTGAGGGTATTCCCGATGCCTGCACATACCACTGCAACACATCCGCCACGCACCGCTGTGACCCCCACCCACGCGTCGCCTGCTACCCCACTACCCCCAAGCCAGCTCGCCGATCAACCGCTCGCCCACCAGGACGAGACCAGCATGACACTCGAGTCGCTGGCACGCGCACTGCAGCACGGCATGGTGCCGGTGGTCGAGGTCATGTCACTGGATGGCATCTACAAGGTGAGAATCCATCATTGCCACGGCATCTCGGACCTGACGCGCAATGATCACAGCGCACTATGGTTCAAGGGTACCGGTGAGATACGCGACTTGATGGGCGCACGCGGCATCAGCCACGGCGTGCTGACCTGGGCGGATCAATGGGGAGATGAAATGATCGGGGTCGAATCGCGCAGCCTCAATCAGGAAGAACTGCTCGCCTGGGGTACGCGTATCTGTTTCAAGTGATACCCGAGAGATAGTCCCCCACGGGGATGTCCGCCCAGACACACAAAAGCCGCCCCTGCCGAGGGCGGCTTTTGTGTGTTGTTGTGCCATATCCAAGGTCATCTATCCGGCCAGCTCTCAGCAGAATACAGCTGGCTCAAGCTCTGTCGAGAACGCGAAGAGTTTGAAAGAGCCTCACTGGCTGACGGCTTCTTCATTGGCCACGAAACCGGCATCAGCGCACAGGCGGCTGAATTCATCCCAGTGCTTCATGACCTGCCAGGCGCCTGTGGTCCGCAGCACCTCGGCGTGACCCGGCGGGATGTGGCTGGCGCCCAGATGGCCGACGACCTTGAGGCCCGCGGCCACGGCAGCCTGCATTCCCGTGCGGCTGTCTTCCACCACCAGACATTCCTCGGCGGAGCGTCCCAGCGTCTTGAGGGCGAGCAGATAGAGGTCCGGTGCCGGCTTGGGATTCATGACCTCATCGGAGGTGAAGATCGGCAGCTGCTCGTCGCCATTGGCCGCGGCAATCTCATCGAGAATGCCACGCAGCCCCGAGCTCTCGAGATTGATCTTCATGCGCTGCTCAGAACTGTTGGACACGATCGCCAACGGCAGACGCTGATCGCGAATCCACTCCAGCGTCTCGCGCACCCCGGGCATGGCCTTGAGCGAGTCGGCCAGGCGGGCATCGACGAGATGACGTACCTGGTCGAGCGCATCCACGGGCAGCGTGTGCTGACTGCGGGCTTCCAGGTCCAGCAGGATATCGCGCGTCATCATGCCCAGACAGCGGTCCAGCTCATGCTCGATCTGCTCTGCACTCCCCAGGTCTGGCAGCCAGACGGGAAGTTTTTCCTTGAGCACGCCATCAGCGATGATCTCGCTATCCACCAATACACCGTCACAATCAAAGATAAGTTGCTTCATGCGAGCTCCAATTCGAGAAAAGATGGCCGAAACACGTGATGAACAAGACACCTTGTCGCGCAAGGCATTGAGCGGCCACAAGAAGTGATATCCCTCATTGATGAGGGCAGAAAACTGAAAAGCAATCCCGACACTCTGCAGCAGACCTGGGCGAGGATTTTACGAGGCAAGGCTGTCGGTAGGTGACTTGACGCGCTCAAGGGTAATGCACTGCAATGGCAACGTCATGACAGGAATTCTTGCCTTATCAAGACACCCATGCAGGAGGAAGTATGCGTCATCGCCATTCCCGCACATGCTCACATCCCTCACACTCGTCCGGCTTCGGCACAGGCCTTCTGGCCGGCGCCGCCGCGGCGACCGCCTTCTTTCTGGGCCGGCGCCTCAACAGTGCTCGCAAGGTCAGTAGCGGCCATCCGCTGAAGCATCAGGTGCTCGATGCGGCCTCGCAGGTCATGCAGCGCAAGTATCCGATGGAAGCGATGAGTACCTATCTCAACGGCTTCCACCATTACGCCGATGACATGGGGCGTCAGGTGGAGGCCAGCCACTTCTGCATCCACCTGGAACATGATCTGCACCAATGCGTGATCTTCGATTCCAATCGCAGTGATGCCCGCTTGATCGGGATCGAATACATCATCAGCGCCGAGCGCTACGAGCAGCTGCCCGAGGAAGAGAAGCCGCTCTGGCACAGCCATCACTATGAAGTGAAGTCCGGCATCCTGGTGGCCCCGGGGATTCCGGAACTGGCGGAGCGCAGCTACTTCGAGGACCTCGTCACCACCTACGGCAAGACCTTCCACACCTGGCAGATCGACCGCGACGACTTCCCCTACGGTATCCCGCAGCTGATGATGGCCTTCACCCGTGACGGTCAGATCGACGAGGAGCTGATGAAGCGCCGTGATGAGCGCCTGGGCATCAGCACCGAAGAGCGCTGCCGGAAGCGCGCCGAGATTCCGCTGCCCGATGTCAGCCCCAAGGCCAACGGTGGCCCGACCCCGCCCGACAGCGAGTCCCACCAGCCGCCGCATGAGAGCCTGAACGACAGCCGCTGAGGCCAGCGGCGCATCAGCGACACATGCCACGACACGCACCAACGACATGCATCTACGACATGCATCCACGACAAGGCGCCTGGCAATCATTTGCCAGGCGCCTTGTCGTTTCAGCTATCGCGTCAGGAAGCCGCAATGGGCATCCCGCAGGGCTCAGCTCTGATTGTCGTGGCGCGGCTTGTCTTCACGTGATGTCGAGGCCATCTTCTCGAGCTCCTCCTCACTCATGGAGTCATACATCGAGCGAGCGGCCCCATCCAGTTCGCTGACCTTCTGCTCGCCACGACGTGCTGACAGTGCTGCCCCGGCTGCCATCTGCTGTGCCTTGGACTTGGCTGGCATGATTGTCCTCCCTCTGGGCGAATATCGTGAACCATGGTCGGCTGCCATGAGCTCGACCATGTCGCTTGCTGTCACTCTCCATAGGCCATGCGGCCCTCCTTCGCCCTTTTCAAGCCTCGCGATGCCTTGAGTTTCCCCTCACTGACCCAAGGCCATGCAGGAGAGACAGATGACTGTCCTCAACAATAATATCGCCATCCAGCAGCAGGAGAGCCGCCATGCGTGACGTCGAATTTCCTCAACATCTTTCGCCCCATACTGCCAAGGATGACCTGACGGCGCTGGACGCCGAGCAACTGGCACGCGGGTATCAACGCGGTGAGTTCGACCCGCTACAGGTGACCCGAGCGGTGCTCGATCGTATCGAGCGACTCAACCCGCTCGTCAATGCCTATGTGCATGTCGCGCATGACACGGCGCTGAAGGAGGCGCGTGAATCCACGCAGCGATGGCAGGCCGGCAAGCCATTGGGTCCGCTCGATGGCATTCCGACCTCACTGAAAGGCCTGACGGATGTTGCCGGCATGCCAGCGAGAGCAGGCTCCCTGATCACACCGGCTACGCCATGCCAGCAGGATGCGCCTCCGGTCAGGCGCTTGCGTGAGGCAGGCGCGATTCTACTGGGCAAGACCAACACCCCCGAGTTCGGCTGGAAGGCCGTCACCGACAACCTCGTGCATGGCACCACCAGCAATGCCTGGAATACCGAACTGACACCCGGTGGCTCTTCCGGTGGCGCGGCTACCGCCGCCGCCCTCAATCTGGGCGTGCTGCATCAGGGCGGTGATTCCGGTGGGTCGATCCGTATCCCTGCCGCCTTCAGTGGCATCTTCGGCTTCAAGCCCACCTTCGGCTGGACACCGCAGTGGCCACCCTCCAAGGCTGCCTTCCTGTCCAGTATCGGGCCCATGACCCGCAGCCCCCGTGACGCCGCCGCCATGCTCAATGTCATCGGCCGTCACGATGCCCAGGACCCTTACGCCAATCGCGGCCAACCCGAGGATTGGGGCGCGGATATCGGCAAGTCGCTGGCAGGACTGCGTATCGCCTACTCGCCATGTTTCGGGTCTGTCGAGGTCGACCCCGAGATCGCAAGCCTGGTGGAGCGCGCCGCACAGCGTCTGGCGAACCTTGGCGCGGACATCGTGGCGGTCGATCCCCCGGTCGAGACAAGCCTCGAGACGTTTCGCAAGATCTGGTTCACCGCCTCGCTGGGGCTCTGGGATGACTGCGATGCCGAGCAGCGTGAACAGCTCGACCCCGGGCTGGTCGAGAATGCCATGTGTGCACGCGAATGGTCGTCGCTGGATCTCTTCAAGGCACTCGAGGAGCGCTACCGGATCACCCAGGCGCTGGAGCAATTCAATCAGGACTTTCACCTGTTGCTGACACCCAGCGTCGCCGTCACCCCCTTCGCACTGAATCACCAGGTGCCCCCGGATAGCCAGATGCATGACTGGGAGGAATGGGCGCCGTTCTCCTATCCCTTCAACCTGAGCGGCCAACCTGCGGCATCAGTGCCCTGTGGCTTCACGTCTCAGGGGCTGCCCGTCGGCTTTCAGCTGGCAGGCGGCAAGCACGATGACGTGCGACTGCTGCGGGCCGCCGCTGCCTATATGGATGCCTACCCTACCGCGCATCCCGCCGAGCCCTACCGCCCGAGGTGAAATCGCGGCCGCACTGGCTGACCGGCGACCTTCACATGCGACAACGCCCGCCACTGCCCCTTCATCAGGGCGGTGGCGGGCGTTGGCTGTGATGCCTGTCGTCCAGGCAAGAGGCTATTTCAAAGGGCTGTCTCAAAAGGCTATTTCACAGGGCTATTTCAATACGCTCTGCAGAAGGCAATCCACATGAACGCGGCCCCGTGAGCCGCCCCGGTTACTTGAGCGAATCCTGATTGCCGATACGCGCCATCATCTCAGTGAACATCTGGATGTCGAGCATCAGGTTATCGACCCGCTTGAACTCCTCGGAGGTATGCCCGGTATAGGTCTCGCCCGGCATGGACGGGCCGAAGTTGATCGCATTGGGCAACAGCTTGGCGGTCGTGCTGCCCGCGGAGGAGCGCGGCTCGGCCTTCATGCCGGTGGTATCCCCGAAGATATTGAGCAGCGTCTGCAGCCAGGCACCGCTGGGATCACGCAGCATCCAGTCGCGAATCTCGACATTCAGCGTCATGTCCATGCCCTGCTCGCTGGCATAGGCGCTCAGCTTGTCCTGAATCGTCTGGCTCAATTCCTCAGGTGATTTCTCGCCGGCAGGCGCACGCACATTGACCGCGACCCGCAGCACATCGTCCTCCCTGGCGAAGAAGGTCGGCGTCACCTTGAGCGGCCCCATGAAATCATGGGAATACGCGATGCCCAGCTGCTTGCCGTGATAGTCCAGCCCGTAGTTGTCGTTCAGGTAATGGATGGCATCTTCATAGGCATTGTCATGGAAATCGATGCCGGAGGTGGCGAGCAGGCCCGCCAGCCGTGTGACAGGATTGATGCCGTTGGCCGGCGCCGAGGAGTGGGCCGACTTGCCGGTCACCGTCACGCTGACCTCTTCGCCTTCCACCTCACTGGCGACGCTGAAGTTCTGGCCATGCTCCTTGACGTAGCGGCTGCCGAGCGTTTCAAGCTTGTGGCTGAGCGCCTTGGCGCCCGCTGCGTCAGCCGCGTGCAGCGTGGCGGTGGAGCGCTCCGGAATCTGGTTGGTCGCCAGGCCACCCTGGAAGTCGGTGATCGTCGGCAGAGCGTCGACTGCCTGATCAGATGACGCCTCGCCCGCCTTGGGCGTCAAGGGGAAGCGCGCATCGATGGTGCCGAAACCATTCTCGGCCGTGATCGCCGGATAACCGCTATCAAGCACGATGTTGTATTCCGGCAGGTCATTTCTGGCCTTGTAGTACTCGAAGCCATCACCACCGGTCTCTTCCGTGGTCTCGATCATCAGGCGAATGGTGCGCTTGAGCGGTACCTCATTCTCCTTGAGCGACTTCATGGCATACAGCGCCGCGGCAATCGAGGCCTTGTCATCTTCGGTACCGCGCCCGTAGAGCTTGCCGTCGATCTCGGTCATCGCGAACGGGTCGAGATGGGTACCGTCGTCGAGTCTCCAGCCCTCCTCGCCTGCCGGCACTACATCGCCGTGGGTCAGAATGCCGAACACGTCATCGCCAGTTCCCTCGAGCTCAACCTCGAAGACGCGGTTGTCGACGTTACGGAATGTCAGGCCAAACGCCTCGGCGCGCGCCTTGATCAACTCACCGAAGCGCGCGATTTCCGGGTTTTCGAATTGCGGCTTCTCCCCCACCTTGGCGGTCGGGATCGCGACCATTTCCTTGAGCAGCGCCTGGACGTCATCGCCATACTGCAGACGGTTGTAGACCCCCAGCAGACGATAGATGTTGACGAAGGCATCGCCCTCAAGCGTCTCACCAGCCTGATACTGCTCGATGGCGGCCCTGACGGCCGTGTCCTGTGAATTGCGTTCGGCTACCTGGGTCAGAAAGCCATTGAAGTCCGGCGCCAGCTCCTGCCGCCCCTGTTCGATCAAGCTGACCAGCTGGGCACGCTTGAGGGTATGTTCACCCTGCGGTGCGCGCTTGCCCGTGTCATCGGCCGCCATCGGCTCGTCTGCGCTGACAGGTAGCGCGCTGCCGAGCCCGAGTGCCAGACCCAGCGCGAGGGCCGTCTGACGAGAGGTAGCGTGAGTGGCTGTGCGGGTACTCATGGGCATGTACATCCTTGTGTTAGGCAAGACGCCACGTCGTCAATGGCCGCAGAGACAATGGATGAGGAGGAGACCCTCACCGGCGCCCGGCGGCAGCTGACCACGCGACATCAAGACGGTTTCATCGGCCTTGCCGTGAAACATGAATGTCTTATACACAACCATCTTATGTACTAGACCACGCCACGCCAACCCTGGCGAGAGGTGCCTGCCACTCTGCTCTCCATTGTGGCCTTGCCCCTCTTCGCCCCAGACGAGCGACTCAGTTCCAGCGCTTGAGCAGAATCTCGATGAACAGTTCCGCGATCGGCGACAGGGACTCACCGCGCCGCCGCAGCAGGCCAATGGTGCGGTCAATGCGCGGTTCGGGCAGTTCACGCTGACACAGCACCTCGTGTTCCGGCCCCGGCATGGCCATCGACGGCAGGATGGCGACGCCCAGCCCGCTCTCGACCAGACCCAGTGACGTCGAGAGATGCTGTACCTCGTAGAAGCCATCCAGATGCAGGCCGGCGGACAGCAGGGTGTTGTCGAGCAGAATGCGGTTGCCGCTGTCACGCGAGACCGTGATCAGGCGCACATCGTCCAGGTCGCTCCATTCCACGCGCTGTTTCTGTGCAAGAGGATGGTCTCGACGCAGGGCCAGCACGAAGGGATCACGATAGATGGAGGTGAAATCCACCGCCGGGTGGTGGGCACTGACCATATTGATACCAAAGTCTGCCTCCCCCGAAACCACCCTTTCGACCCCTTCATTGGCACTGACATCCAGGATGCGAATCCGGATACCGGGATAGGCGGTATTGAATTCGCGCACCACGCTGGGCAGGAAGTAGAAGGCTGCCGTGGGCAGGCAGGCGATGGTCAGCACCCCCTTGCGGTGGGTGGCAAGCTCGCGGACGCCGACCAGCGACGACTCGTAATCTTCGAGCAACTTGCGGGCTTTGGGCAGGAAATCACGCCCAACGGGCGTCAAACGACTTCTTCGCGTGGTGCGCTCGAGCACCTTGGCGCCCAGAATTTCCTCCAGTTTCTGGATGCGGCGCGACAACGCCGGCTGCGAAATATGCAGCCGTTCTGCCGCCTCATTGAAGGAATGATTCTCGGCGACCTCGACGAACGCCGACAGATCCAGAAACTCCAATCTATGCATGCAACTACCTTATTGTTTCAGTTTTCGGATTAATGCGCACAATGATGACAGTATAGGTTTTATTTGCATTTGATGCATAGATCATCGGCTGTGATGCTTCACGAAGGCGCAAACAGACAGGAGCGCGTTCCAACATGATGCATTCACTTCCTTGCATGATCCTACGTGGCGGTACCTCTCGGGGTCCCTTCCTGCGTCTGGATCACCTCCCCGCCGATGACGAAGGCCGACGCGAAGTTCTGCGTCAGGTCATGGGGTCCGGCCACGTACTGCAGATCGATGGTCTAGGCGGCGGCAATTCGTTGACCAGCAAGGTCGCCCTCGTCGGCCCGCCCAGTCACCCTGAGGCTGATGTCGATTACCTGTTCGCTCAGGTCGACGTAGAAGGCGACATGGTCGACTTCTCGCCCAACTGCGGCAACATGCTGGCCGCCGTCGGCCCCTACGCCATCGAGACCGGCATGATTGCGCCGCAGGGCGACCTGACGCGTCTGCGGATTCACAACCTCAACACCCGCACGCTGATCGACAGCCAGGTGCCGACGCCCGGCGGCGCGGTGGCCTACCAGGGTGACACGCGCATCAGTGGCGTGCCCGGCGCCGGCAGTGCCATCAAGCTGGGCTTCCTCGGCGCGGTGGGCGCCAAGACCGGCAAGATGCTGCCCAGCGGCCAGGTCATCGACGTGATTGATGGCGTCGAGGTGACCTGCCTCGACTCCGCCACACCGGTGGTGCTGATCGAAGCGGCAAGTCTGGGCTGGGTGGGCAACGAAGCGCCGGCCGAGATGGATGCCAACCGCGAGGCGATGGCACGTCTCGAGCAGATTCGCCTCAAGGCGGGGGAATTGATGGGCATGGGCGACGTCAGCGGCTCGGTGCTGCCCAAGCCGGTGATTCTGTCCGCCCCGCGCACCCAGGACGGCACTCTATGTGCCCGCTACTTCGTGCCGCATCGCTGCCATGGCGCCCTGGCCGTCACGGGTGCCATCACGCTGGCCGTTGCGACCAGCATCCCGGGTACCCTGGCCAATCGTGTGGCACTCACGGCCGGCACTCTGGCACCGGATATCCTGGCGGCAAACGTTCATCTGGAACATCCCGCCGGATTTCTGGATGTCGAGGTCGAGCATGCCAATGCCGACCCGATGACCCCCAGCCGCGTGTCTCTGCTGCGCACGGCACGCAAGATCATGAGTGGCGAGGTGTTCTTGAACCTCCCCGACTCGGTGGAAATGCCTGGGCGTGCATGACACGCCAGACGACCGCACTGGCAAGCGCCAGAAGCGAAGAGTTCGTCGACAGGCAACGAGCTGGCACTGCAGCATATTGATTTACAATGAATTTTCGCTAAACGAAATAGCCTGACTGCGCCGCCATGCAGATAGCGCATCACTGATCGACAACGCATTCCAACAATAATCAGGAGTCAGACCATGTCCATCATCGTGTCTACCCCCAAGCGCCAGACCCTCAAGCGTCATGCCCGCACCACCGCATTGGCCTTCATGCTGCCCGTCATGGGCCTGATGCCACTGTCCTCAGCCGTTCACGCCGCGGCGGAAGTCCCTGACACCCTGACCTGGACCGTCCCGTTCGGTGTCGGGGGCGGCACGGACGTCTGGGCACGCTTCATGTCCAACTGGGTGACCAAGGACCTGCCGGGCAACCCGGCTGTCGTCATCGACAACGTCCCGGGCGGTGGTTCCAT
This sequence comes from Cobetia amphilecti, assembly GCF_020217465.1. Taxonomy (GTDB): domain Bacteria; phylum Pseudomonadota; class Gammaproteobacteria; order Pseudomonadales; family Halomonadaceae; genus Cobetia; species Cobetia amphilecti. The sequence continues at coordinate 1,748,841 of NZ_CP084115.1, read as the reverse complement.
CACCGGCGTCAACCTGTTCAGCAAGCGTGCCGGCGATGACGGCGACGAGATGGTCGTCACCTCGGCCTCTACCCAGTATCCGGCCATGCTGCGCGACCGTCGCGTGCGCTATGACTATGCCGACTGGGAGCCGATCTTCGCCGCACCGACAGGGGGTGTCGTCTACGCCTCAAGCTCGCTGGGCAAGGACAGCGCCAGTGCGCTCGAGGCCCTCGCCTCCCAGGAAGTGAAGTTCGCCGGCCAGAACCCGACCGGGCTCGAGATGCCGGTGCTGATGGCCTTCGATCTGCTCGATTTCCAGGTCGACCCGGTCTTCGGCATGAAGAGCCGTGGTGAAGGCCGTCTGGCCTTCGAGCGTGGCGAAGTCGCCCTCGACTTCCAGACCACCTCCGCCTACAAGAGCAACGTCACGCCGCTGGTCGACGCCGGCCAGGCCGTACCGCTGTTCAGCCTTGGCGTGATGGATGACGAAGGCCATATCGAACGCGATCCGTCCTTCCCGGACCTGCCGACCTTCTCCGAGCTGTATCTGGCCCAGGAAGGCCATTCACGTGACGACGAGGCCTACCAGATCTTCCACAAGTTCTTCGCCTCCGGTTACGCCATGCAGAAGATGCTGCTGGTGCCGAAGGACGTGGACCCGGAACTGCTGGAGCTTTACCGCCAGGCCGCGCGTGATCTGGCCAAGGACCCCGAGTTCCTCAAGGAGGCCGCCGAGAAGGTCGGGCCCTATGGCCTGATGGTCGGCAAGGCCGCCGCGACCCAGCTTCAAGAAGCCATGCAGCTGAGCGAAGCCGAGCACGAATGGGTCAAGAACTGGCTGATGGAACGCCACAATATCCGCCTGCAATCTCGTTGAGGCGCGCAATCACACCCGTAACGGTCTGACCCCCCGGGTGTGATGGGGACCCACTCACGGGGCTGCCGACCAGCAGCCCCGTGAGCCTTTCACTCCCTGCCTCACCATGCTCTCCCCGGCACCGCCTCTAAGTGTTAGAGAAGCATCTAGAGAAGAACAAGAGGTTGAGTAACGCCATGATCGACACTCTCCTGTCCAGCATTGGACACGTCTTCACGCTGACGCATCTGCTGTTCATGATGATCGGCATCTTCGTCGGCCTGCTGGTCGGTATCATTCCCGGCCTGGGCGGCATCGCCGGCATGGCCCTGCTGCTGCCCTTCCTTTATGGACTGGACCCGGGTTACGCCCTGGGCATGCTGATGGGCATGGTCGCGGTCATTCCTACCGGCGATACCTTCGCCTCTGTCCTGATGGGCATTCCCGGTTCCAGCGCGTCGCAAGCCACGGTGCTGGATGGCTTCCCGCTGGCCAAGAAGGGCCAGGCAGCCCGCGCTCTGACCAGTGCCTTCCTGTCTTCCCTGTGTGGTGGCGTGATCGGTGCCATCATCCTGACCGGCTTCATCCTCGTCGCACGTCCCCTCGTACTGGCCTTCTCGTCAGCCGAATTGTTCGTGTTGACCTTGCTGGGCCTGACGATGGTGGCGGTGTTGTCCGGCAAGAACCTGTTCAAGGGCACCGCTGCCTGCGGCCTCGGCCTGCTGGTCGGTGCCATCGGCGCCGCACCGGCGACCGGCGAGTACCGCATGAACCTGGATATCGACTACCTGTACGACGGCGTGCCGCTGATCGTGCTGGGTCTGGGCATCTTCGCCCTGCCGGAAATCGTCGAGCTGCTGCTGGGACGTGGCAGTATCGCCAAGAACGGCAACACCGACCTGGGCAAGGGCTGGTCTGCCGGCATCAAGGATGTGGTCAAGAACAAGTGGCTGGTCGCGCGCTGTGCCGGTATCGGCAGCCTGATCGGGACCATTCCGGGTCTGGCGGGTTCCGTGGTCGACTGGATCACCTACGGCTTCGCGGTCAAGACCGCCAAGGACCCGAGCCAGTTCGGCAAGGGCGACATCCGCGGCGTCATCGCGCCGGAATCCGCCAACAATGCATGCGCCTGTGGTGCCATGGTGCCGACACTGCTGTTCGGGGTGCCAGGCTCCGGCACGGCGGCGGTCTTCCTGGGTGGGCTGTTGCTGCTGGGTCTGGAACCCGGCGTGTCGATGATCACCACCAATCTGGACATGACCTACACCATCATCTGGTCACTGGCGCTGGCCAATATCCTGGGCGCGGGCCTGTGTCTGATGCTGGCGCGTCCGGTCGCGCAGCTGACGCGTGTACCCTTCGCCATTCTGGCCCCTGCCATCACCGTGCTGATCCTGTTCGCTGCCTATCAGGCCAGCCGCTCGCTGGGTGACTGGGCCGCGCTGGGCATGATCGGCATGATCGGTGTGCTGTTCAAGAGTGCTGGCTGGTCGCGTCCGGCCTTCCTGATCGGCTTCGTGCTGGCACCGGGTGCCGAGAACTACTTCTACCAGAGCATGCAGTTCCACGGCGCCGAAGCCTTCCTGCGTCCGGGCGTGCTGATCATCCTCGGCCTGATCCTGCTGGCCTTCTTCCTGCCGGTGATCCGCAAGGCGATCATGCGTCGTCGCCAGACCCATGAAGTGGTCGAGACCGCGCCGTCGCCGGAAGAGGATGTGCTGGAATCGCGTGGCTTCGGTGGCGTCGACTTCCTGCTGCTGTTGATGATGGGCGCAGCCGCCCTGTGGGCGCTCTATGACGTCAAGGACCTGATGCCGCTGGGCAAGGCCTTCCCGACGCTGGCTGCCTTCATCACGCTGCTCTCGGTGATCGCCGTGGTCTTCAACGGCTGGCGTCGCGGCATGATTCGCGTCAAGCAACCGGCCTTCAAGGCAGTGGGTGCGGTTCTCGGCTTCTTCGTGCTGATCGGCGTCAGTGCGCTGTTGGGCTTCGTCTCCACCGCCGTGCTGTTCTGCCTGGGCTTCCAGCTCACCATCGCGCGCAAGTCGCCGCTGTTCGCAGGGCTCTTCGCGCTGGGCGTGGCAGTCTTCCTGCTCGGCATGCAGGCGGCGATGAACCTGCACTACCCGACGGGTCTGCTGGATGACGTGGTGCTGCCGATGATTCCCTTCCTGTAAGGCCAGCGGGCATCATCAGCACACGAGCAGCACTCAACTCTCGAGTACGCCATACGCAAGCGGGCACCCATTGGGTGCCCGCTTGCGTATTGTGACAACCCCAAGCCCATTGTCAGGTGCTCGCCGCCATCACGGCTCACTCAACGCGATGAAACCTGGCTCGTGCCACCTGTGGCGTCACCCCGAAATGACGCCGGTAGGCCGTGGCGAAGTTGCAGGCATGGGCATACCCCACCTGATGCGCCACCTGCTGAATGCTCACCCCGCGCCGCAGAGCCTGCTCGGCACACCGCATGCGACATTCACGCTGATAACTGCCCAGTGACTGCCCGAAGGCCTGGCGAAACTTGTGGCGCAAGCCGGAGGGGCTCATGCAGGCCAGCCGCGCCAGTTCCTCCAGCGAGTGTGCGCCATGCGGCACGGCGGCAAGACGCTGGCGCACCGCCTCCAGATGTCGACAGGCGCCGTGGGGGCGCGATGGGGACGCCAATGGCGATGCAGGGGGTGCGGCGGCTGCGGAGAACGCCGGCACCTCCTGCGCCTCACCAGCGCGGCGCTTGAGTGCCGCCCCCAACAACTGCAGCGCGATCCCCTGCCACTCCAGCATCTCGCCCTCGCAGGCGGGGGTCGCTGGCGTCTCGCACTCTCCTCGTACGCCCTCACCATCAGGGACCCTGACACGCTCATCCAGTTGCTGATGAAGCCAGCGCTCCGGCGTCCAGCCCAGCGGGCTGGAATGACGCGCGCACGGCAATGCATCCCAGTTCGCCAGACCCCGTCGCACCTGCAGGGACTGGCTGGCCTCGCCCTCCAGATGCAAGCTGATACAGCGCAGGCGGCCTTGAGGGTGATAGCTCTTAAGCGTCGGCGGCGCAGACTGCGTTCTCGCCGGGCGAAAGATCCCCCCTTGCCCCGCGGACAAGTCGATCCCCGCGCCATCCAGGCCTGATAGCGTCAGTCGCCCTTCCAGCACCAGGCAGAGATAGAGGCCCTCGTGAAACTGATGCTGGCCGTGATAGGCGCGTGACACCTCAAGATCACACAGCGTCAGATGCGCGTCCCGCCAGGGATGCAGGTTCTGCACCTGCCCCTCGCAATGCGGATATTTCGCCGCTCGCCAGCCTCGCCGCTCGTTGAGCGATGAAGGGCGCTGTTGAGGTGGGGCCATGACGCGGCGTGTAATCCGACTGTCGGCTATGTCTCCAAGCGGCTGTGACATGTCGCTGCAAATCCCTGCATTGTGAATCCTGGTAAAGGCCTACCGCCTGCTGCGGGTCGCACTGACGGCTGAAGGGTCGCACGGTGCCACTCAGCGGCCATGCCAGGCCGCGGCTTGCGAATACGGCTGGCGACCACAAAATACAATGATTGTCGAAAGCAAAACAATCTCATTATCATATAAGTATTGCATTTTGTCTCATGTAAAACTCTGTTCTCTCTTGCAGACCTTTTGCATCCCTCGAGTCAACGGCACTTTGCGGCACAGGCTGGCAAGCTTGGCCAGCAGGCTGAAAACTCTGCGAGAATTCACAGGTTTGACAGTGCTGCGCCTTATGTCACTAATGGATGCCTTTCCCCCAAGGAGCACGCCTCATGTTTCTGTTGATCCTGTTTGCTGCCATCGCGATTGGCATCTCATTCATCTGCTCCGTGCTCGAGGCGGCGCTGCTGTCGCTCTCTCCCAGCTATGTGGCAAGCCTGAGAGACCAGCACCCCAAGCGCCACGCCGCACTGGCCAAGCTCAAGGACAATATCGACAAGCCGCTGGCCGCCATCCTGACGCTCAACACCATCGCGCATACCGTCGGTGCCACGGGGGTGGGCGCGCAGGTATCGGTCGTCTTCGGGGAAGCCTGGGTGGGCGTGGCCTCGGCGGTGATGACGCTGCTGATCCTGGTGGCCTCGGAAATCATCCCCAAGACCATCGGTGCCACCTACTGGCGTCAGCTGTCGCCGATGCTGCCCGGGGTGCTCAATGCCATGGTCATCGCGCTCAAGCCGCTGATCTGGCTGTCGGAGTTGATCACCTCGCGCATCGGCAAGGATGCCCATGACATCGATGTGCGTGGCGAGATCAAGGCGTTGGCCCAGATGGGGCTCGACAAGAAAGCCCTGGAAAATGATGAACAGCGCGTCATCACCAACATCCTCAATCTGCATGAAATGAAGGTGCGTGACGTGCTGACACCGCGCCCTGTCTGCCAGACGGTCAGTCCCGAGATGAGCGTGGCCGAGTTCAATGACCAGCTGACGATCTGGCCCTTCAGCCGCTACCCGGTGATGACCGACGATGAGAGAACGCTGGGCATGATCCACCGGGCCGATGCCCATCAGGCAGAGCCCACCACGCCGCTCAAGGACCTGATGCGCCCGATCAGCGAGCTGCACGCCGAAGACAACGTCGAACATGCCTTTGGGCTCATGCAGCGCGAACGCCAGCATCTGTGCGTGGTCTACGACAACCTCGGCAACTGGCTGGGTGTCATCACGCTGGAAGACGTGATGGAGACGATTCTGGGCGAGGACATCATCGACGAGACGGACAACGTGGCCAATCTGCGCCGCTTTGCCCGCCAGCGCTGGACCAAGCGTATCGGTGCCAACACCTCAAGCACCCAGCCTTCCGCTGCAACGGCTGCTGGTGAAGGTGCTGTCTCGGACGATGAAGCTGGCTCTGGTGAAGGTGCTTTACCCGTCTACGAGCAAACCGAGCAAGAGGCGGGCTCAGCCAAGGATTCTTCCGAGGGCTCTGCCAAAGGCGCTGACGACAACAGCAAGGGCTAGGCTCGTCCCTCCACACTTGTGACCCGCTCGAAGGCAAAAGTCCCGTGAAAGTCGTTGCCAGATAAGACTAGCGCGGGACTTTTTTATTGGCGGCTGTTGATACCGCCTGATAACCCATTGATTCCTCTTGCGAACCCCGACTCTCAATCAATCGAATAATTTCTTTCTTCCAATCTCTCGGTAATCAATCCCCGGACTCGGTGCTAACGTTAATCACACACGACGGGCAGCGAACGAACCGAGATAACATAATGATATACAAGACATTTACGACGTTCCGCACTGAACAGAAAGGCGCCATCCTGTATGTGACCTTCGATTATCCGCCGGTCAATATTCAGGACATTCCCATGCTGGCCGACCTGACCATGCTGTCGCAGAAGCTCGAGCGTGACAGCGACACCAAGGTGGTGGTCTTCCAGTCAGCCCATCCGGAAATCTTTGTCGCGCATGCCGACGTGGACTTCCTCAAGGACATGTCGACTCATGCGGTCCACCAGGGTGAGGTCAAGCTGCTGGACCTGCAGGTGGTTCTCGAGCGCGTAAGCCGCCTGCCCCAGGCGACCATCGCCAAGATTGAAGGTTTTGCCCGCGGCGGTGGTCACGAATTTGTCCTGGCCTGTGACATGCGCTTCGCCGCACGTGGCAAGGCCCGTTTCATGCAGATGGAAGTCGCGATGGGCATTCTGCCCTGCGGGGGTGGTGCCTCACGCATGGCACGTCAGGCAGGCCTTGGCCGAGCGCTGGAAATCATCCTCAGCGCCAAGGACTTCGATGCCGATCAGGCCGCCGAATACGGCACCATCAATCGTGCGCTGGACCCCCAGGAGATCGGCCCCTTCGTCGACTCGCTGGCCGAGCGAATCTCCTTGTGGCCATCAGCCGCCATCAACGCCTGCAAACAGGCCGTCTATGCCTCCATCGACAAGCCCATCGAAGACGCCTTGAAGGAAGAAGCCTATTGGCTCTATCAGGCCACCAGCCAGACCGCCGCCATCAAGCGCTTCCAGAATGCCTATGACAGCGATGTCGAAAACGACATGACCGCCCAGCGCAACTGGGACCAGATCGTGATCGACGTCCAGTCCATCGTTTGAGAATACGTCCTGCAACGTAAGCAAGGATGCCCTTTAAGGGAGTGGCGACACTCCCTCTTTTTGGATTCTCCCACCCTATTTCGGAGCCACACCATGCATATCGATGACCACTCCCTGTGCAACGACTTCCCTCAGCAACGTGAACTCATTCTGCGCCTGATCAATGGCAATGAAGAGTTTGCCCGCATCGCGGAAGCCTATACCCGTATCGATATCGAGATTCATGCCCTGGAAGTCGATGAATCGCCGATCGGTGATGACTCCCTGCACCAACTCAAGCACCAGCGCAGCCTGCTCAAGGATGGTCTGTACGAGCGAATGATGGCGGCTGAGTAAAGTGACGACTGCTCATTACCTGGAAATAGCGGCCGATTATTATCCATCGGCTTGTGTGACTGACTACCTCTCTCAAGAGATTGCCTGATCAGCTGGCCTTTGCAGGCTGGCTACTCTTTTTTCGGATATAGAAATGCATACTTCCCCCTTTAACAGGCCTACGGCATACATCCAGATAATCCAGTTTCTGAATCATCGCTCCAAGCTTGCTGGCACCATGATCAGACGGTTTCAAGTCGGGCATCTTCTTCTTTAGATATCCACCAACCGCTGACAAAGGAGCCCAACCATCAACTTGTTGCAGTTCATTCACCGCATTCAAGATATGCGACCTCAACTGCCTCTGTGCCTTGGTCGGCTTGACGAGGGCTACCGGCTCAGCGGCCGGCTTGCTGACTGACATGGCCGGGACAGGCTTCTCAGCCACCCTGCGCAGTCCTTCGCTGTAGATGAACTTGTCGCAGGCAGACATATATGGCTGAGGTGTCTTGTCTTCACCGAAGCCATACACCAGCATGCCGCTCTCTCTCAAACGAGCCGCCAGGCGCGTAAAATCGCTGTCCGAAGAGATGAGGCAGAACCCCTCCACGTTCCCCGAGTACAGCAGGTCCATGGCATCGATGATCAACGCAGAGTCAGTTGCATTCTTGCCCTGGGTATAGCTGAACTGCTGAACCGGATGAATGGCATGACGCAGAAGATGCTCTTTCCATGGCGCAAGATTCGGCGTCGTCCAGTCTCCGTAAGCCCGCTTGATGGTGCTGACACCCAGTTTTGAAATCTCTGCCAGCAGCGCTTCGCAGATAGCAGCCTGCGCATTGTCAGCATCAATAAGTACCGCCAATCTATTGCGTCCTATCTGTGACATGTATCGCTCCATGATGTACGTCACTGAAATCCTGTTATCTCTTCTTGGGATAATATGTCATGTAATGACCTTGATGCTCACCAGATAAGTCATGCCCTTGGCAAACGCCTCCTAGCCGGTTTCAAATCCCTCTATCAAGGCATCCATCAAAACCCTCACTCGCCGAGGAAGAATCTGCGTCTCCGGGCGGACGATGTAGATGCTGGTATCTGCGCCGTCCCCTCGTATGTCTTCCAGCAGCGGGAGCAAGCGTCCAGAAGCCAGGTCATCGGCGATCAGGTAGTGCGGCAGACAGGCAATGCCGCGACTGCCCAGACAGGCGGCGTGCAGGGTTTCCAGAGAATTGGAGAGGAAGCCGCAACGCATGTCGGGCAGTGACTTGAGCCCCCAGGCGTTGAACCCGCCGGGAAGATTCAGGATCAGGCTGACATGCTCCGCCAGCTCCGGCACTGAGCGCGGCGTGCCGTGGCTTGCCAGATAGTCCGGTGATGCACAGATGACGCGATGATTGGTGGCCAACCGCCTGGCGATCAGGCCGAGCTCGGGCTGTGCGGTGCTGCGTATCGCCAGATCCATCCCTTCATGGACCAGGTCGACCACCGCGTCCGACAGCGTCAGGTCAACGATCACCTCGGGATAGCGCTCCATGAAGCGCAACAGCAGGGGCATCACCTGCAGCTTGCCCAATGCATTGGAACACGAGAGGCGAATGCGCCCCTTGAGCGCGCCGCTGCCTTCGGCGATCTCCTGTTCTACATTGCGCAGGCGCTCCTGCAACTCGCGCGTCTCCAGGGCATAAAGCTGCCCCGCTTCACTCAAGCGCATCTGCCGAGTGGAGCGAATCAACAACTGGGCACCAAGACGCTGCTCCAGCTGCGCGATGCGCTTGCTGATCGCGGAGTGGGTAATGCCAAGCTGGCGCGCCGCCCCGGTGAAGGTGCCGGCGTCGACGACGGCGTGAAAGATGTCGAGGTCCGTATGCGTTTTCATATGTTCCATTTGCTCACGGATACTGTGCGCGCACAACGGATTATCACCGTCCGCAAGGCATGTCACCCTGTCATCAGTTCCTGAAATGACAGATTTAGTGCCACATTGCTCGCCATATCCCTTGCCACATCTTTTACTTAACGCGCACCTAGAGAGACATCGCCACCATGACAGACCAGCCGACAGCCTCCGCCCTGTTCACCCCTTTCACGCTGCCAAGCGGCCGGGTGCTCGCCAACCGAATCGTCAAGGCTGCGATGTCGGATTCTCTCGGCGATGGCACGGGGCACCCCAGTGAGGCACAGCTGCGCCTTTACGAGCGCTGGGCAGAGGGTGGCGTGGCGGCGTCACTGGTCGGTGAGGTACAGCCTGATCACCACCATGCCGAGAAACCGGGCAATCTGGTGCTCAACGCGCAGTCGGATCTCGCAGCCTTCACGCAACTGGCCCAGCGCGGTCAACAGCACGGTGCAGACCTCTGGCTGCAGCTCGGCCACGCCGGTGCGATGGCCTACCCACCGACCAGCACGGCGCACGGCCCCAGTGCCCTGGATATTCCCGGGCTACGTTGCGAGGCCATGAGCCTTAAGGCCATCAAGGCATTGCCCGCGGCCATGGCAACGACGGCGCGCCTGGCCCGTGACGCCGGATTTGGCGGAGTACAGGTGCATGCGGCACACGGCTTCCTGCTCAGCCAGTTTCTGTCTCCCCTCTTCAATCAGCGCACGGATGACTACGGCGGTAACCTGGAGAACCGCATGCGGCTGATGAGGGAAGTGATCATTGCCGTGCGTGAGGCCGTCGGCCACGACTACCCGGTCATGGTGAAACTCAACTCCAGTGATCAACTGCAAGGCGGTTTCGAGGAGTCCGAAGCGTTGCAGGTGATAGCGGCACTCGATGAGTTGCCCATCGATCTGATCGACATCAGTGGCGGCACCTACTTCCCCGGCGCCAGCTCGGCGTCGGATGCCAGCGCCAGCGGCCCCTACTTCGTCGAATTCGCCAAGCGTGCACGCGAGGTAACGACCCTGCCCCTGATGGCAACCGGCGGCTTCAAGACACTCGCGCAGGCCGAAGACGCCGTGGCACAGGGCGCCGTCGACCTCGTCGGCCTGGCCCGACCACTGGCGCTGCACCCGTCACTGCCCGCCCTCTGGCAGGCCGGAGAATGCCCCGCGCCAGAATTCCCGCGTTTCAGCGCGCCGCCTGAAGGCGGGGTGACAGCCTGGTATACCCTGCGCCTGACCCAGCTGGGGGAGGATCGTGAGCATGAATCACTGGGCGAACTGGAGACGGTGCTGGCCGACTATGAAGCCCGCGACGCCACACGCGCCGAGACCTGGAATGCGCACTTCTCTAACTGAGTCGCTTTCAGTAGGACAGACGCAGAACGCCGCAGCGCTGACGCTGCGGCGTTCATGTTTCAGTCCCTTGCAGTGATGCATGTCAGGTCGTGGGAAACCGCACCAATGAAGCGTCTTCAGGCAGCGTTGTGCACACTGACTGAAGGCGCTTCACTGCCGCCCCTGTTTCCCTGCGACTTGCCCTGGCGCTGATAGCTGCCCTTGCCCTTGCGCGCCTTTACCACGCGTTGCTTGAACATCGGGGTACGCAGCGCCGCCTTGAGCGCGTTGTCTTGCACCTTGCGCTTGTGAGTCATGGTGTCTTCTCCTGTAGCTTCTCTATCGCCAGTCCAGTATACGCCCTTTCGGCATGCAGAGTGATCAACCTCCGCTTCCCCCCTCGTCGCTGGCCTGGTGAGTGAATAGCCCCGCGAATAGTTCTGCGAATAGCCCAGCAGATCCTCTAGCCCTCCCCACCAGCGAATCCTCCAGCAAATCCTCCAGCGAGGATCATTCGATAATCTGGCGCCCTTTTCCCTTCTGATCCCGTCTCTTTCTCCATTCACACAGCACTCACTATTGTGACACCCCTTTTCCATCCTCCTCACACCCCTATTTTACGCAAAATCACAAAATTACCAGCACCCACTTTCTTGACCAATAGATCATTTCAGCCCTCCACCCGCTTGACTCAGCATGCCTTGAATAGGCAGAAAATCATCCACCTTCGAATCGACATTGCAACACGGCAATCTTCTTTTCTTTCCACATGAAAAACAAGCCAGATAACGCCACGAAAAACCACCACCACAACATCAAAAATATACAAGCAAATCAACAGTTTACAAAAAATAACCCGAGCCATGAGTCGATAAATCGCATCCTTGCGCTTGGCCTTTCCAAAGTGACACAACCCGAAATAATCTTACCACTAAAGTCTAAACACCCTCGTGATCGTGTACACTTCATACACTCAGAATCAATGCCTCACATTTGAGATGGCGCATCATTTCTGCGAGGATGCCTCACGTTCCGCGAGCCGTAGATTGCTCTCAAGGCAAGAAAAATACGGCTTCCGTGTTCAGGTTCAGAGAAATGTCAGGTGGCCAGTCAACTGGATTCCTTACCTTTCCAGGCCACTCAAGCGCTGGATAATGCTCATTATTATCGCGCTCCACTACATAGGAAAAAGCACCTGGTCAACACGAGATCCCGCAACTCGTTGTTCACGGAACATGACGTCTCATTACAGTCTCAACAGGAAATACCCATGACAAAACGCATCGCGATCATTGGCGCAGGGCCGAGTGGCCTGGCACAGCTGCGCGCCTTTCAATCTGCCGCTGACAAGGGTATCGATATTCCCGAGATAGTCTGTTATGAAAAACAGAGTGACTGGGGTGGTCTGTGGAATTACAGCTGGCGCACCGGTCTCGATCAGAATGGTGAACCCGTCCACGGCAGCATGTATCGCTACCTGTGGTCCAACGGCCCCAAGGAATGTCTGGAGTTCGCGGATTATTCCTTCGAGGAGCACTTCGGCCATCCCATCGCCTCGTACCCGCCACGTGCGGTGGTCTTCGACTACATCAAGGGTCGGGTCGAGAAGGCAGGCGTGCGCAAGTACATCCGCTTCAACTGCCCGGTGCGCCACGTCAGCTTTGACGACACCCGCGAGCAGTTCACCGTCAGTGTCCATGACCTGCAGGCCGATGCGGTCGTTCAGGAGCAGTTTGATCACGTCATCGTGGCATCAGGTCACTTCTCGACCCCCAACGTGCCGGAATTCCCGGGGTTCTCGCAGTTCAATGGCCGTATTCTGCACGCTCATGACTTCCGCGACGCGCTGGAATTCAAGGGCAAGGACCTGCTATTGATCGGCAGCAGCTACTCTGCCGAAGATATCGGTTCACAGTGCTACAAGTATGGCGCTCGCAGCATCACCACCAGCTATCGCACCGCCCCGATGGGCTTTGCCTGGCCGGACAACTGGGAAGAGAAGCCGCTGTTGCTGAAAGTGGACCGCGACACGGCCTATTTCCGCGATGGCAGCAGCAAGAAGATCGATGCCATCATCCTGTGTACCGGCTACCTCCACCACTTCCCCTTCCTGGATGAGCCACTGCGCCTCAAGACGGGCAATCGCATGTGGCCGCTCGGTCTCTACAAGGGCGCTGCCTGGGAAGAGAATCCGCGCATGTTCTACCTCGGCATGCAGGACCAGTGGTACACCTTCAACATGTTCGACGCCCAGGCATGGTGGGTGCGTGACGTGATTCTCGGTGAGATCGCGCTGCCCAGCCGCGAGGCGATGCAGGCGGATAGTCAGGCATGGCGTGACAGGGAAGAGACACTGGACAGCGATGAATCAATGATCCTCTTCCAGGGTGATTACGTGAAGTCACTGATCTCGGAGACGGATTATCCGAGCTTCGATATCGACGGCGTCAATCGCACCTTCCTCGAGTGGGAGCACCACAAGCACGAGAACATCATGACCTTCCGTGACTACTCCTACCGCTCGCTGATGACCGGCACCATGGCCCCGCGCCATCACACGCCCTGGCTCGACGCGATGGATGATTCGCTGGAAGCCTTCCTGGCGCAGCCCGACAAGAGCGCCAGACAAGCAGGCGGCGAGACAGCCACCGCCGAGCAGCTCGCGACTGACGACGCCTGAGCAGGCCATCTCAGTCAGCAGCCGTCTGAGCGAGCAAGCCGTCTGAGACGACGAGCTGCGTGATCCTCCAGGCAACGATGCCGCCGAGTCATGACACGACTCGGCGGCATCGTTCTATCAATTCACACGTGCAACAGCTCACTCGTGCAGGAGCTCACACGTGCAGCAGCTCACACGTGCATGAGTGAACCAGTGCATGAATGAATCAGAGCAAGCGTGCGCAAAGGCCTGCGCCTTGCGGCCGGCCCTGCTCAGGCTCTATACCGCTTCGCGACTGTCGCTGCTTGGCAGATCGCAAAGTGATGTCAGCGCCTGCGGCTGCGCGATGACCCGCTCCGGCGCCATGCTGGCCAGTCGCTCGGGGCTCTGCCATCCCCAGCTGACCGCAGCGGCACGACACCCTGCCTCGTGCGCGGCGCGAATGTCGCTGACGGCGTCGCCCACCATCCAGCTGCGCTCCACCGCCACTTGCGGCGCTGCCAACAGACCCGCCAGCTTGGCCCCCTTGCTGCCCGCGATCTCGCCGCCCAGCACCTGTGACACGCAATCCGCCAGGCCGGCGGCGGCCAGCGTGGCACGAATCATCTCGCTGTGATTGGCCGACAGCACCATGACGTCGCCCTGCTCGGCGAGTGCCGACAAGGCCTCGCGCATGCCGGTGAAGACCGCCGGCGGCGCCGCCTGGCGGGTATAGGCAAAGACATGCGCGGCAAAGCGCGCGACGGCCTCGCCCGTGAAGCCCTGCACACGCGCCATCTCCTCGAAGGTCACGTTGTCCAGCGACTCCCAGCTGTCGCGTTCCAGCACGATCGTCCGCCCTTCCAGGTGCGCCGCATGCGCACAGGCCTTGAGGCACAGTGTCAGGCTGTCGGCAATCACACCATCAAAATCAAAGACATATAACGCTTTGTTCATTCTTTTGCTGCCTCAGCTGCCTGCAAGGTATTGCTCAACGGCTCGCGCTCGCGAGTCGGAATCCGCTCATCGCGCTGCAGAGCGATCAATTCATCGAGCGCCTCCAGCGACTGGGCGGCCTCGAGCGTGTCGTGGAAGAAATAGCGGCGACTGTCATCCATGTAGAGGTGCAGGTGATTGACGATCTGCTCCTCGCCTATCATCAGCACGCCATAGGCCGGCGGCTCATGACTGCCTGCAAGACAATCCGCCGCGGAGACCAGATCCAGCCCGACCTGATGATTGACGCCCGGCAGGGTCGAGAACGAGAGCCCTCGCCAGACACCGCTGGCCGGACGATGCACATGCCCGAACAGCAAGTGCTCGACGTTGCCATGCCGCTGGATCACGTCATGCAGCGCCTGTGAATTCTGCAAGCGGATGCCATCCATGTAGCGGATACCGAGGGCCATGGGCGGATGATGCAGCGCCAGCAGAATACGGCGATCGTGATGCGCAGCCAGACAGGCATCCAGCCACGCCAGGCGGGACTCACACAGCAGACCGCCATGTTCCCCCGCGACGGCCGAATCGAGCATCACCAGCACGCAATCATCGGTGCCGGGGCCGAAGGCATGCGCATACTGCACGAAGCCTCCGTCATCACAGGGCAGCTCCGGGAAGGCGGCCTGCAGAGTCTCACGCGCATCGTGATTGCCCATGCCGAGGAAATACGGCATCGACAGTTCTTCCAGCACCTCACGCAGCGCCTCGAAGGCGGCCGGCTCACCGCGATCGGTCAGGTCACCGCTGATGATCACACCCTGAGCATCGCCGTGGTGCAGATTGATATCGGCGACGGCAGCCGCCAGCCGTGCACGCGGGTCCAGCCCGTAAAGTCGCTTGTCAGGGGCGACCAGATGGGTATCGGTCAGATGAATCAGTTTCATGCTATCGCGCGTTCCATGAGTGCCACCTTGAGGGGCCGCCATTATCAAGCTCTCAGGTGACGACTGCGTGACGCACGCCACACTCTCTTCGCGCAAAGCCAATCGGGTGCAATGGCACCTATCAAAAACGCCGCAGCGCTGAGCGCTGCGGCGTTTGATATGCCGGTCTTGATGCCCGGAGGGTCACGGCGTCTTCTTGCTCTCGAAGGACGCTTTCTCGTGGCGCAGGATGTTGGCGCTCAGCGCAATGCAGACGCCAGCGGCGACCAGCAGGCACACCGCCACGGCACCAGAGTTGCTGAAGAAGAAGGCGTAGTTGCCTGCGTGTACCACAGTATCGACAGTTTCCATTGCAAGACTCCTTGCGAAAGCGGATATCGGTTGGGTCTACCAGTACTGCAATAACGGGGCCAGTCAGCGCTTATCTCGACATCATCTCGACAGACCGGCCCCTTCAGGATGTGCGCCGGGGCTCAGCTACCAGGGCTCAGCTGATGTCCGGGCGCTTGTCCATCGGCGCCGCGACCACCCCACCGGAACGTGCCGGCACGCTGGAGCTCGTCTCGGAGGACAGGCTTTCCGGATAGGCCTTGGCCGGGACTTCGAACAGGTCCAGCCCCAGTACCTCGACATGCGGCGGCACGCGCAGCAGGTTGAACTTCTTGAGCAGATAGGCCACGCCCCAGCCCGGAATGAAGCCCGTCAGTGCCATCACCACCGCGCCGGTCAGCTGGCCGGTGAAGGAAACGTCCGGCACGCCTTCGCCGACATTCGGGAAGCCGGCCGCGAAGATGCCCACCAGTACCACGCCGTAGAAGCCGCAGAAGCCATGCACCGCGAAGGCGCCGACGGAGTCATCCAGGCCACGCTTCTCGAGCAGTGCGCCGATCTTCGGCATCAGGGCGCCACCGGTGACCGCCAGCACGAAGGCCAGCCCCGGGTTGTAGAGATCCAGTCCCGCCGCGACGGTGATGATGCCGCCCAGCGCACCGGACATGGTCCAGAAGGGATCACGCGAGGACAGATAGGCACCGATCACGCCACCACCGAAGCCCATCAGGGTATTGAAGGCGAAGGCAGAAAGGTTGGTGCGATTGCCGTAGATGGTGGTCCAGCCGATGTCACCGGTGTTGAAGATGATGCAGCCACCGAGGAAGCCGAAGAAACCGACGATGATCAGCATCAGGCCGATCAACGTCATCGGCATGTTGTGCGGCGCGATCACCTGCGGCTTGCCATCGTCACTGTACTTGCCGATGCGCGCGCCCAGATTGAGCAGCACGCCCAGCGCGAAGAAGCCGGCCACGGCGTGCACCACACCGGCGGCGCCGACATCGTGGTAGCCCAGCTTGTGCAGCATCCAGCCATCCGGATGCCAGCCCCAGGCGCCCGCCATGATCCAGACACCGGCACCGAGAATCACCGCCAGAATCAGGAAGGCCCCCAGGCAGATGCGTTCGATCACCGCCCCCGAGAGGATGGAGCCGGTGGTCGCGCCGAACAGGGCAAAGGCGGCGAAGAAGATGCCGGTGCCCATGTCATCGGCGTCCGGACGCATGCTCGCGCTCCACGGCAGAGCGGCGGACGCCTCGATGGGGATCAGCCCGTTGGGGAAGGCGTTGTAGATCCACCAGCCCACGAAGTAGAAGGCGGGGATGATCGAGGCCAGCGTCAGCACGTTCTTCATGCCGGATGCCAAGGCATTCTTGGAACGTGAGGCACCGATCTCATAGGCCAGGAAGCCTGCATGGATCAGGAACATGATGGCGGTACACCACCAATAGAACACCTCGATGTTCATCGCCTGATGCATATCCAATATGCTTTGCAACGTCTTTTCATCCATCGTCTTTTCTCCTTTACCGGAGCCTGTGGATCAGCGCGCTTCACTGTGCAAGCGGCACTGCCCGTCCGGGGGTTGTTGTTGTTTTTCAAGGGGACCTGCTGGATAAAGCAAGCGACATGCCAGATGACCCTGATTGGCCACCCTCAGCAATTCGTTGTTTTTACTGCATCATTCTTGAAACCGAGGACTCCTCTTCAGATATGAAGCCCATGAAGCCTTCCCTGCGAGGAGGATGGGCGTTATTGAGGCATGCCGGCCACGGCATGCACCGTGAGATGACTTGCAGGGCGCTGCATATACGCAAGTCATTGCGCGCGACACACCTCTCATGCTTCCCCTCCTGGCAGTGAGATCAGCTACGCACCTTGAGGCGCTCCGGGTCATGGAAGGGCAATGTCACCACCTCGGCGGCGAGGCGCTTCTGATGGCCATCCAGCTGGCCGATCTCAAGCTGGGTTCCCGGGCTTGCGAAGTCCGGTGCCAGGCGGCACATCGCGATGGAGCGATCGAGCAGCGGCGACTGGGTGGCACTGGTGACCACGCCCACCGGATAGCGGCCGTGGTAGACGAGATCGCCATGGCTGACCAACTCGCTGCTGTGCATCTTCAGGCCCATCACGCGATGCCGTGATTCCGGCGCCTCGCGTTGCAGCGCTGCCCGCCCGACGAAATCATCCTCCTTGCTCTTCATCGGCACGGTGAAGCCGATGCCCGCCTCATAGGGGGAGGTCTGCGGGCAGAATTCATGACCGGCGAAGATCAGCCCCGCCTCGATTCTCAGCATGTCGAGGGCATCCAGTCCCAGCGGCGCGATGCCATGGGGCTCACCCGCCGCCCAGATCGCTTCCCATACGGCCGGGGCATCCTTGGGATGACACCAGACTTCATAGCCGAGCTCACCGGTATAGCCGGTGCGCGACACCATCAGCGGGATGCCATCCGGTCCCGACAGACGACCGATCATGAAGCGGAACCAGCCCAGCGTTTCCACCTCAGGCTGGGTGCGCGCATTCCAGATCAACGGCGCCAGCACCTCACGACTCTTCGGTCCCTGCAGCGCGATGTTGTGCAGCTGATGGGTGGAGTCACGCACCGTGACGCGATAGCCCTGGCGCTGGGCAAGCTCCCTGAGCCACTGGCCGCTGGCCGGGTCACCGCAGATCCAGCGGAAGGTCTGTTCGCCCATGCGGAACAAGGTGCCGTCATCGAGCATGCCGCCGGTTTCCTGACACATGGCCGAGTACACCACCTCGCCGATGGAGAGCCGTCGTACATTGCGGGTCAATGCGTATTGCAGCAGGCGTTCGGCATCGGGGCCGGCGACCTCGAACTTGCGCAGCGCCGAGAGATCCATCATCGCGACCCGCTCGCGGCAGGCCAGATATTCGGCCCGCGCACCCCACCCTTCGTAATGCGTGGCCAGCCAGTAGCCGTGGTAGTCGATGAACTGCTTGGTCAAGGCGGAGGTGCAGGGATGAAAGGCGGTGGGCAGTGTCATGCGCGGCAATTCCTCGGGCCGATTGCGATAGGCGATCCCACGGGAGAAATCATGTTCAGCGGCGTAGATGCGCACCTGGATATCGGTCGGTACCCAGCCGTTGGCGGCGTCGATGTCATCCGGACAGGCCGATGAGGCGCAGATGAGGTCACGGTCGGCGCGCAGCAGCACGTAGTCGCCGGGGCGCGACCAGGGCTCATCCACCGCCAGGGTGCCGCAAGGCTCTACATAGGCATTGAAGAAGAAGTTGATCGCCGGCCAGCTGGCACGCTGTTGAATGCCATGCGACGCCGACAGGGCGTTGTTGAAATTGATCGTGCAGCTATCGTGGCCGAAGTAGCCGTGGTGTTCGTAATACTGCGGCGAACAGGCGAGCATGAAGCTGTCATGGCGCCCCACCGTGTCCTGCACGACCTCAAGCATCGGATGCAGGTGCTGATCGAAGAACACGGAGTAGAGCCCCGGGTTGGGCATGCAATGACCGGACAGGCTGCGCGTGGCGCCGGCGTCCAGCCCCAGCTCTTCCCCCTGCGCCCAGGCATTGGCATCGAAGGCCACGAAATCGGAGCACTGGCGACCCGCCACATCGATGATCTGGATCCACTCGCCCTGCTTGACCTCATAGACCTCGACCGTGCCCGCCGCGACTCGCCGCTCCTGCTTGATCGACGCCAGGGGGACGGGTAACTGCTCCTGATCGGGCACGCTCTGAAAGTGCGCGACCTCAAGCTCGGTGGCCAGATGCTCACCATCGATCGACATGTCATCACCGGGGGCCAACAGAATCAGGCGCGCGGCAGGCGCTTCCAGCGGCCAGCGAATCTCGGCCGGCAACCCGGCCACTGACAAGCGCTGCCACTGCGACAGTGGCACCTGCGCGACTCCCAGCGCTGCCAGACGCTGCTGGGTGAACGGGCTTCGTGCCTGCTCGGCCTTACCCTCTTCTGCCCCTTGCGGCTGGCTGGCAAAGGCATGTTCTTCCAGACAGGTGATGCTGGCGTAGCGCGCGAGTGTCAGTCCATCGACTGGGTCTGCAAGCTCTCCAGCTTCTGGCCCTCCAACTTCTGTCTCTCCAACTTCTGCCCCTCCAGCTTCTGCCCCTCCAGCTTGTGCCACCCCGTGCTCTCCCTCCCGGTCCCCTGGTGGCAATAGCAGCCACTCGCAGGCCTGGGCACCATCGACGGATGACACCTGCACGCTGTCCCCCGGCGACAGCTCAAGCGCCAGCGCATCCAGCCCGGGTATTCGATAACGATACGGCTGGCACGGCGTGGCAGCGGGTATCTCGACTGCAAGCTCCATCGTGGTGATACCTCTTGTGGTCATGGCAAGTGGGTTCGGCGTTGCACGCGTGATGGGGCGAAGCAGCTCCCCGATGTGCCTGGATGGTGCATATCCCCTTCTGTGACGCACCACGTTCTTCATGGTTAATTAAATTTACTCACAGTGGAGATCGCGACAATCCATCAAGAGAGGTACCCATGAAGGGGTAAGCCGTTCACTGGCATGAAGCTTGCTCATCAAGCTTGCTGACGCGACATCGCAAGCCCGAAGAAAGAACCCCGAAGCAGGAAGTAGAGAGAGGAGCTCGCATGCAAGTCATTCTCGGCGCAGGGAAGGAAGGCAAGGTGCCTGCTGCACGAACGGCGGCCGCCCTGGTTGATGTACGCCGAGCCGACGACCCACTGCACTCCCCCCCCGGCGATGCGAGACGCGAGACGCCCAAGCTCGACGCCATCACCCTGCGCATCGCCACCTGCGCTGACCTCACGGAGACGCTGCCATCATTGCTGGGAGAGCTGCTGCGAGAGCTTTGGGGGGAACTTCAGGGAGAGAGGATGGGCCTCTTCAGCCAGCAGATTGCCGGCACTCAGGCTTGCTCACGTCCTGTCGAGAGCTGCGTGCTGCATCGCGGGGTCGATCAGCAACGCCATGAGGTGATCGCGCCGACTGGCCTCGCCCTGCCCGCAAAGACGCGTCAGACCCTGCTGGAGATCGTCAGCCAGATTGCTCACGACGCGCACGTCAGCCGTCAGCCGCTAGCTGTCTCGGGCAAGCCCCACGGGGTATTGATCGCCCTCACGCACACCACTGACAGCCAGGCGACAGGCGATGACTGGTTGTGGCTTGGAGAGCCGGCCGCCGAAGCCCTCGAATCGAGGCTCGCGAGCGCCGCCATCGATGCCCTGAGCCGTGGCCTGGCACTGCATCAGCAGCAACAGGCGCGTCACGCTGAAGACAGGAAGGCAGCGGTGGATCAGGCACTGAAGAACGAACGTCGACATCTGGCGGCGGAACTGCACGACACCCTCGCCCAGGAATTGAGTTATCTGCAGATGCAGAGCGCACGCCTGACTCGCGCCGCTCGTCATGCGCCACAGGAAGTGCAGGCACTGGCCGAGGACGTGCATACCCAGTCCCGGCGCGCCTTGCGCCAGACCCGGGAGCTGATCAACGGCGCGCACGCCACCTGGGGAGACGCGCCGCTGGCCTGTGTGCTGGACAACTTGGGTATACGGATTTAATGGTTGATGGGGCACCTTCACCCCATCAATCTGATACCACCCTCAGATGGTTGATAGATCGACTCCGTAGTTGAGTTCCTCTGCGAAGTCCGGCAGTCCGTAACCGATGGTTTTCTTGTAGAAAGGAGAGACCTTCGCAGTCGGTGCCTTCTTCTTGTGCTTCGTGGTGTAGAGCATTCGTGCCCGCATCACCTCGAAGGAGTAACCGCGCCCTTCACGGTTCTTGTCCTTGGCCAGTCGGTTGATGGACTCCGTGTAAGCGTTGGTGACGGGCATGTCCGTCTCGAAGTAGGTCATGGTCTCTTCGCGCCAGTTTCCCACTGCCCTGACCAGATCGCTCCAGACTTCCTTTTGGCCCTTCGGGATGGTGGCTATCCACTCGTCCAGGGCGGCTTCTGCCTGGAGCCGTGTGGTGGCGTCCCAGATGCCGTAGAAGCGCTCCTTGTGCTCGTAGGCGGCCAGCAGTTGCGGGAACGCGCCTGTCCAGGTCTCCATGATGAGGCGCTCCCGGTCTGAGACTTCGTGAGCTTGTTTCAGCAGGATTTTCCGGTCTCCCTTGAGAGTCCGGCTCTGGGACGGTTTCAGCTCCTTTCTGAGGCCCTTGCGCACTCTCTCTAGGGCATCGTTGGCCATGCGCACCACATGGAACTTATCGACCACGATACGGGCCTGGGGCAGCACAGCCTTGACCGCTGCCCGGTAGGGGTTCCACATGTCCATGCTGACGATCTCGACCTTCTGCCGGTCTTTCAGCTTCATCAGGTAGTTGGTCACCACGTCCTGGCGGCGGGTGGCCAGCAGGTCGAGCAGGGTTCGCTCCTCAATGTTGGTCAGAATGCAGCGGTAGCGCTTGTTCAGGTATAGCTCGTCAATGCCCAGGATGCGGGGCGTCTCGAAGCGGTGCCAGCGCCCCAGGAACTCGGCGCGGGCGTTGAAGATGTCGCGCACCGTCTTCTCGTCCAGGCCGGTCTGTGCCGCCACAAAGGTGTAGGGGTGGTTGAAGGATTCCTTCTCCACGTACTCATGCAGCCGCAGTGTCATACGGAATCCGTCCACCATCTCCGGTAGCTGGGGCCTGAATGTTGTCTTGCAGGCCCGGCAGGTGTATCGGCGGCGGACCACCCAGAGAGTGACCCGCTTGCCGTGGATGGGCAGATCACGATAGGGAACGTCACGCTTGCCGAACCGTACGAACTCACCCTGCACGCCGCATTCCTCGCAGGCGATGGGATCGGGCACGTCCACCTGGAAGTGCATTTCGTCGTCGGTTGATTTGCAGCCCAGTACTTGGTATTGCGGCAGGTGAAGGATGTTGTCGGGAAGTTCGGTCATGGTGTTGTATAGGCGTAGGTGTCAGTCAGATCCATCCGACTCGGCATTGGTGTTTGCTTTTTTACCCAACAAGCTGCTGGAAACGAAAAGTAAGGCACCGAGGACAATTGCAATATCAGCCAGGTTGAAGGCCGGCCAATGCCAGTCTCGCCAATAGAAATCAAAGGAATCCACAACATAGCCGCGAAAGACCCGGTCAATCAGGTTGCCCATGGCGCCACCGAGGATAAGACTGTAAGCGATGGCTTCTCCTTTATGACGATTTTCAAGGATCAGCTTGATCAGAAAAATCGAGACCACTACCGCGATTCCGATAAAAAAGTAGCGCTGCCAGCCTCCACCATTCGCAAAAAGACTGAATGCGGCACCGGTGTTCCATAGGTGCACCCAGTTAAAGAACGGGGTCACCGAAACATACTCGCCATAGGCCATTGATTGCTGCACCAGCCACTTTACAGCCTGATCAGACGCTGCCAGCAGGCCCGATATGGACAATAGGGCATACGGTGAGAGCTTTTTGCCAATAATGAGCATTATTTAACCCTTCAACGCCAAAATGCGTCTGGCACCGTTAAGTACAATGCCCCCCGCGATGGTGCCGATAATCAGATCCGGATAATTGGAACCGGTCCACGCGACCAGGGCGCCGGCGGTGATGACCCCCAGGTTGATCACCACGTCGTTGGCCGAGAATATCCAGCTTGCCTTCATGTGCGCCCCGCCTTCCCGATGTTTGGATATGAGCAGCAGACAACTGGTATTGGCAATCAATGCGACGAATGCGATAGCCATCATCACCAGCGATTCAGGCTCACTACCGAATACAAAGCGTCTCACCACCTCTACGAGCACGCCCACAGCCAAGATCAGTTGCAGTACACCAGCAAGATGCGCGGCACGTACCTGCATTTTCACGCTATGTCCAACCGCATAAAGGGCAAGCCCGTACACCGCCGCATCGGCAAAATTGTCCAGGGATTCTCCAATCAGGCCGGTGGACCGGGCGATCAGACCGGCAGTCATTTCCACCACGAACAGAAGTGCATTGATGCCGAGCAACCAGCGCAGGGTCCCGGATTCTTGCTTAGCAGAAGCTGCCGAAAACTCGGCGGCCTTGATGGTCTCCGGATTTGCAGCGACGGTTTCCTGAAGCGAGGCGCCTAGCCCCAAGGTCTTCAGTTTCGAGGTGACGGGCTCGACCTCGCCGTCATGCACGACCTTCAGCCGGCGGTTCGACAAGTCGAAGGACAGCGCCCGAATCTCCTCAAAGCCGTTCAGGGCTAGGCGAATCATTCGTTCTTCTGATGGACAGTCCATCTTCGGCACGGCATAAACACTGACCCATCTCCCTGGCGCCTCGGAGGAGGCCTGTATATCGGTATCCGCTGCGGACGTTGCATCACCGCCACGGGCGCCACCACAGGATTTGCTCATGATACGACTCCACTTGAACAATGTTGTGGTACCATTTAAAACTATAAAGCTACTATAAGGTCAATAGAGTAAAGAATCCGTTGGGGAGGAGGCTGATGCGCATTGGTCAGTTGGCGCAGTTGGTAGGGGTCGAAACACAGACGATCCGCTTCTATGAACAGCAGGGCTTGTTGCCGCCGCCTGATCGGCAGGACAACGGTTACCGTGTCTATACCGAGAAGCATGGTGAGGGGCTGGCCTTCATCCGTCGCTGCAGAATCCTGGGCCTGTCACTGGCTGAGATTCACGAACTACAGAGCTATCAGGACGACCCTCATCAGCCTTGTACCGCCGTCAACACCTTGCTCGATGATCACATCTCTCATGTGCGGTCGCAGATAACCGCTCTGCAAGCGCTTGAGAAACAACTCGTTTCACTGAGAGCGAGTTGCAACGATGACCGGGAAGTTGAGGCGTGTGGGGTTCTTGCTGGAATTAGCGAAGGAAACATGCACCAGCAGTAGGTGAAGCATCAACCAGATAATCCGATGAGATGCCGGTCTGTCTCACTCTCATGCAAAGGTAAGATCAACCATTTAATCCGCTTACCCGACAACTTGATCGAGGAATTCGAGACACGCTCAGGCATGGTGTTCGAGCTCGACAACCGCATCCAGTCGCTGCACCTCCCCGATGCCCAGGCCCTGCAGGTGATGTTCATCGTGCGCGAAGCGATGACCAACAGCGTGCGCCATGCTCGAGCCCCCCACCTGCGCCTGCAATTGCTCTATCAGTCTTCAGGGCCTCATCAATCTTCAGGGCCTCAGCCAGCGGAGCGGGTGTTGCTGACCATCGAGGACAACGGCTGCGGCTTTGACCCCGCCGACGTCGCCCCCGCCCATTTCGGGCTGGGCATCATGCAGGATCGCGCACGCCAGCTCGGGGCCGACTTCGCCATCACCCAACCCCGCCATGGCGGTACCCGCGTGATACTGAGCTGGGAGCGCCACGACACATGACCGTGACTCGCCAGATGCCCTCGACACACCAGACACCCTCGACACCCCCGACACGAGTCGTGCTCGTCGACGACCATCCGCTGTTTCGGCGTGGGCTGGCTGAGCTTTTGAGTGAAGGTGGCCTGTTCGAGGTCGTGGCCGACTTCGATGACGGCACCGATCTGCTCGACGCCCTGCCCACCCTGGCCCCGGAGCTGGTGATCGTCGACTGGCAGATGCCGCAGCTCGATGGCCTGACCCTGATGCGCCATCTCAAGCAGCGTGATGCCACTCTCAAGGTAGTGCTGCTGACCGCCTCCGATGACAGCCGCCACCTGTTGGATGCCATCCAGCAAGGGGCGGATGGCTACCTGATGAAGGACACCGACCCCGAACGCATTCTCGAGCGCCTGCAGGCCGTGATCGACGGCAAGCTGGGGCTGGAGGAAGAGACCTTGCTGCTGCTCGCCCGGCGTCTGCAGCAGGACCACCGCCAGCGCGAACAACACTCGCAAGCACAGACACATAAACAGCAGCATAAACAGGAGCAGGAGCAGACTGAGGCGCTGCCAGCTGTGGCGAATCCCCCTGCTGGCCCCACGCTCGACGGGGCCGCCGCTCTCGACCGACCCACGACACCTGACTGGCCCACGGCAGCTGACTGGCCCAAGGCACCTGAATGGTACGAAGGCCTGACCGAGCGTGAACGCGATACCCTCAAATGGATCGGGCGCGGCCTCAGCAACAAGCTGATTGCCCGCGAGCTGGGCATCAGTGACAGCACGGTGAAGGTCTACGTCAAGAATCTGCTGCGCAAGCTGAACCTGCATTCGCGACTGGAGCTGGCCGCCTGGGTCTACGCTCACCCGCTGACGCCCGCGAGCGATGCCAGCCGAGCGCTCGCCGAGGACGCGACAGGCGCCGAACAGGATACGACCCGGGCCAAAAAGGAGAGCCTGCGATGATGCGCTTTCTCGAACAGTTCGCCTCCGCCTCGATTGCCTCGCCCGCCTCGACTGCCTCGCCCTTCAGCGCACAGGCGATTCTCGATGGGCTGAGTGATGCCGTGCTGGTGGTGAATGCCGACAGTACGCTGCTGTATGCCTCGCGCGGCTGGCAGTCCCTGAGCGGACACGAATCGCGCGACCTACGGGAAGACATGCCACCCGCCACTCGAGCGGACGGGCACGGCACGGCAGCGCAGCGCCTGCGCGATGCCCTGCACCCCGCGGATCAATCGCGCTGGGACATGCTCGCCCGCCACGTTTCGCGCCGCGAACGCCCTGACTGCTGGCGATTGCGCATCATGGGGGCGGACCACCACTATCGCTGGTGTGAAGTGCGCAGCCAGTCGCTCTCGCTGGCCTCGCCCTGGCCCGCCACGCTCACCCTGCATGACATCAGCGAGCGCGTGCAGCAGGAGCAGATCGACGCCGCCAACCTGCGCAGCCTGACACGGCTGATCAAGGGGCTGCCCGCGATGGTCTATCGCGCGCGCAACAACCGCCACTGGTCGATGGAATACATCAGTGACGGCTGCCTGGCCATCACCGGCCTCAGCCCCCAGCAACTGCTCGACCATCCCTCCCTCACCTACGGCGAGATGATCCATCCCGAAGATGCCAACCGCGTGTGGGATCAGGTGCAGGCAGCCCTTGAGGCCCGCACTCCCTTCACCCTTGCCTATCGCATTCGCCATCGCAAAGGCGAGGTCATCCGGGTGCAGGAAAAGGGCCATGGCATCTATTCACCGGATGGCACGCCCTTGGCGGTGGAGGGCATCATCTTCGCCGTCGACACCTCGGATATTCCAGGCGTACCGCCATCGACTGACGCATGAAATGAGACATGAACTGAGACATGAACTGATGTACCCCTTTATGGCTACCCTTTCCGAGCAATGTGCAGCCGGAGCACATCTCGCTAGCCTGTTTCGTTGTCAGTGTTTCACGACGTCACCACGTCCTGAAGCCTCGGATAACGCATGAAGACACAACAAGAACAGGAAGGTATCCATGACCCAACGTATCGCGATCATCGGTGCAGGACCCAGTGGCCTGGCTCAATTGCGTGCCTTTCAATCCGCCGTCGACAAGGGCATCGAGATTCCCGAGATTGTCTGTTACGAAAAGCAGGATGACTGGGGCGGTCTGTGGAATTACAGCTGGCGTACCGGACTGGATGCCCACGGCGAGCCGGTCCACGGCAGCATGTATCGCTACCTGTGGTCGAATGGCCCCAAGGAATGTCTCGAATTCGCCGACTACTCCTTTGAAGAACATTTCGGGCGCCCTATCGCCTCCTATCCGCCGCGCGCGGTGCTGTTCGACTACATCAAGGGTCGCGTCGAGAAGGCCGGCGTGCGCAAGTACATCCGCTTCGGTTGCCCGGTGCGCCAGGTCACCTTCGATGATGCCAGCCAGCAATTCACGGTCAGCGTGCATGACCAGGCGCTCGATCTGGTGACCAGCG
Source organism: Cobetia amphilecti (assembly GCF_020217465.1). Taxonomy (GTDB): domain Bacteria; phylum Pseudomonadota; class Gammaproteobacteria; order Pseudomonadales; family Halomonadaceae; genus Cobetia; species Cobetia amphilecti. The sequence continues at coordinate 1,721,797 of NZ_CP084115.1, read as the reverse complement.
AAAGATTCGATCACGTCATCGTGGCCTCCGGGCATTTCTCGACGCCTAATGTGCCGGAATTCCCCGGTTTCTCGAGCTTCAATGGCCGCATTCTGCATGCCCATGACTTCCGTGATGCACTGGAATTCAAGGGCAAGGACCTGCTGTTGCTCGGCAGCAGCTATTCCGCCGAGGACATCGGCTCGCAGTGCTACAAGTATGGTGCGCGCAGCATCACCACCAGCTATCGCACCGCCCCGATGGGCTTCAAATGGCCGGACAACTGGGAAGAGAAGCCGCTGCTGGTGAAGGTCGATCGCGATACCGCCTATTTCAGTGACGGCAGACACAAGCGCGTCGATGCCATCATCCTGTGCACCGGCTATCTGCACCACTTCCCGTTCCTCGAGGAGTCGCTGCGCCTCAAGACCCAGAACCGCATGTGGCCGCGGGGGCTCTACAAGGGGGTGGCGTGGGAAGAGAATCCGCGCCTGTTCTATCTCGGCATGCAGGACCAGTGGTACACCTTCAACATGTTCGATGCCCAGGCCTGGTGGGTGCGTGATGCGATTCTCGGCACCCTGCCCCTGCCGTCATTGGACGCGATGCGTGCAGACAGTCTGGCGTGGCGGGCCCGCGAGGAAACGCTGGAAAGTGATGAGGACATGATTCTCTTCCAGGGCGATTACGTGAAATCGCTGATCGAGGAGACCGACTACCCGAGCTTCGATATCGATGGCGTGAATCGTACCTTCCTGGAATGGGAGCATCACAAGCACGAGAACATCATGACCTTCCGCGATCACGGCTATCGCTCCTTGATGACCGGCACTCTGGCGCCCAGGCATCACACGCCGTGGCTGGAGGCGATGGATGACTCGCTGGAAGCCTATCTGGCCCAGCCGGCCGAGGCCGCGACACCATCCGATGCGGAATCAGACATTCAGGCGACGACCACGCCGCTGGCCTCCTGACGCTCCTGGTCACCAGGGCTCGTGTTCAAAGGGGCTCTTGTTCAAAGGAGCTCTGGCCAAACAAGGCTGCGCCAACGACTTGCCAGGCAGCAGGTGGAGGGACAACAGGCGGAGGGGCTCCCTCCGCCTTTTCCTGCATCAAAACATCAACAAAAACTCATATAGACTGGTATTGGTTGTTGGATATTGATGAAACGCAGGTCTCTCACAGGTAATGAAACGCCGTATTTCTCGACACCCCACAAGGACACCCCACAAGGACACCCGATCACCATGCGCATCACGCTCTACTTCCTGATCTCGACCCTGTGCGAAATCGGCTGGGCCACGGGCCTGAAAGTCGCCGACAGTCCGCTGGAATGGGCACTGACGGTGCTGCTGGTCATCATCAGCCTGAGTCTGGTCACCCAGATCGCCAAGACACTGCCCGCCAGCACCACCTACGCCATCTTCGTCGGCCTGGGCACGGTGGGGACGGTGGTGGCTGACCTGCTGTTCTTCGATCTCGAATTCCAGTGGTCCACGCTGGGCTTCGTGGTGCTGATGCTGATCGGCATCATCGTGCTCAAGACGGCCCCCAGCGCGCCTGCCGACAAGCAGCCTCGCGCGAGTGCCACACCGCAGACCACCCTCAGTGAATGACCAGGAGTGACGTCATGGATTGGGTCTATCTGATCGCCGCCGGCTGCTGTGAAGTCGTCGGCGTCACCGGTTTCAACCAGTACGCCAATCAGCACCGCCGCATGGGCGTGTTGCTGGTCGCGCTGGGCTTCAGCTCCTCCTTGAGCCTGCTGTATCTGGCCATGGACACCATCAGTCTGGGCATCGCCTATGCCGTGTTCTCCGGCATCGGGACCGTGGTCAGCGCCATCATCGGCGTGCTGTTCTGGCGCGAGCACTTCTCGTTTCGCCGCATGGCCTGCATCGGCGTCATCGTGCTGTCCATCGCTGGTCTGCACCTGTCCGGCGGGCATTGAGCGTCGGTCGGCGCTTGATTATTGCCATATGTGCAATAACCAATTGCCGACAGGCGCCTTTTTCTGCCCGCGCCAGTGCACTAGCCTCGTGAACCAGCCTCCTGGACTCGGCACCGCAGGCACCCGCCTGAGTGCCTGTCCTGCGGCATCCTCTGACAACCCATCGTGAAGGAGGTCTCGTTCATGTCAGCGCCCGTCCCTACCCTCATGGCGTTCGTCAATTATCAGCTCGACCGCCCGGAAGGCCTGCAGATCAAGGTGGACCCGAACGGCGAGACCGGTCGCCGTATCGAGCCGGAGCATGACCGCCGCGGTGTCAGGCTGCAGGACCTGCGCGCCACACCGCCCAGCTTCGCCTGCCAGGGGCTGCTGTTTCTCGACACGCCCGAACTTGCCGTCGATGTGCGCGATGCCAAGGTGCGCGATCGCCTGCACACACCGGCCATCGAGGCATTGCTCAAGCAGCAGCTCGGCGTCAGTGAGGTGCAGGTGTTCGACCACACCCTGCGCGGCTTCGAGGGTGAGCGCGTGCCGGCGCAGCATGTGCATGTCGACTACTCGCCGCGCTCTGGACCGCAGCGCGTGCGCGATCTGCTCCCGCCCGAGCAGGCGGAGCAGTGGCTGAGCGGCCACTACGGCATCGTCAATGTCTGGCAGCCGGTCGAGCAGGCCGTCGCACGTGACCCGCTGGCCTTCGCCGATACCCAGAGCGTGCAACACGAGGACTGGGTCAACATCGACATCCTCTATCCGGACCGCTGCGGCCAGATCCAGGGCCTCGTGCACAATCCGGCTCACCGCTGGTACTTCGCCTCACAGATGCGCCCCGACGAAGCCATCGTCTTCAATGCCTTCGACAGCGCCGGCAAGCCGCCGGTCGCGCATACCGCGGCCGAGCTGCTCGATACGCCCGACGATGCGCCGACACGCACCAGTCTCGAGACGCGGGTATTGGTCCGCTATCCCGACTGAGGTGTCACGGCCGCTGGTTGATAACGGCTGGTCGGTGGCGGCTGGTTGAAAATGACTGGTTGGTGGCGGCTGAGCGCCGCGGTCGAGATGGCAGACACCTGGCCCATCCGGGTTGCTGCCCCTCGCCCGCCCCTCGCCCGACCTTATCGGCACTCGCCACCAGATGACCGTCGCCCAGGCCTCCCTCCTTGCAGGCCTGGCGGCCACCGCTTGGCGGCCACCAGATTCTCGTCTCACATTCTTCGTCATTCAGGAGCTTTGCCATGAGCTTGTCTTTCCATGTCGTCCGCCACGAACGCGGCTTCTCTCCCACGCCCCTGCCCATCTGGACCGACAACGGCGACGTGTCTGATCTCTTCGAGGCCGACGCGGCGCCAGAGGTGGTCCGTCAGGAAGTCGAGGGTGTCCCGGGTGCCTTCCAGCTGCTCAATGTGCTGACACCCGCCGAGGCCGACAACTTCGTCGCCGCCCTGGAGGAAATGGGCTTCGAGGAAGATGCGCCCGTCTCCCTGCCGCGTTCGGTACGCCACAACCACAACGTCAACTGGGTCGTCAGTGAAGCGGTCGATCAGGTCATCTGGCAGCGTTCGGCGCCGCTGGTGACCGAGCAGATCCAGGGCGAAGGCGCCAAGGGCATCAATGCGCGCTTTCGCGTCTATCGCTACGAGGCCGGCGACTTCTTCAAGCCGCACACCGATGGTGCCTGGCCGGGCAGTCGCGTCATCAATGGCGAGATCGTCCAGGACGCCTATCCGGGCCTGATGAGCCAGTACACCTTCCTCATCTTCCTCAGCGATGGTTATACCGGCGGGCGCACCGAGTTTCTGGTCAGCCGTCGCGACCCCGGCAAGCCGGCCCAGTCGCAGGATGATATCCAGAAGGTATCGGTCTCCACGCCCAAGGGTGGCGTACTGTGCTTCCCGCATGGCTCGCACCCGCAGCACTGCGTGCATGCCAGCGAGCCGATCCGCGACGGTGCCAAGTACATCATCCGCAGCGATATCCTCTATTGATGGCTGCCTGATGAGCAGTGGCCAGGCACCGCTTGGTAGATGCTGCTTGGTAAGTAGCCAGCGCGCAGCCTGAAAACACGAAGGGCCCGATCTCTCGAGACCGGGCCCTTCGTGTTTTCCTGCGTGTCGTTCACAGGGCTTGTCAGCAGGACAGCCGCTCGCGGCGGGCGAGCAGGAAGTCGACCCAGGCACGTACGCGCGGGTTGTGCTGATTCTCGCGCGCGAAGACGACATGGATACCGGTGTCGAAATCCGATGAAGTGACCTGAAAGTCCTCCAGCACCGGCAACAGGCGGCCACTTGCCAGCTCTTCCCGGATGGCCCAGAGCGGCTGCACCACCACGCCGGCGCCCCCCAGCGCGGCCTGGGTGAGAATGTCGGCGTTGTTGGTGCGCAGCGCGCGGGCGCGCACCGAGATGCGATGCTCCCGATCGCCCTGCACCAGCCGCCAGTGATGATTGGCGGTGGTATAGCTGAAGGTCAGCAGACGGTGCTGCTCCAGGTCCTGTGGCTGATGGATAGGCGGCTGGGCGGCGAGGTAGGACGGCGCGGCAGCCAGCACGAAGCGCTGATCACTGATATGGCGCGCGATCAGGCTCGAATCTTCCAGATGGCCGATGCGCAGGGCCACGTCGAAGTGGTCCTCGACCAGGTCCACCCGCTGGTCGCTGCTGACGATATCCAGCGCCACCTCGGGATAGCACTGCATGAACTCGCTCACCAGCGGGGCCAGATAGAGGCGTGAATAGCGCCACGGCACCGAGATGCGCAGCGGCCCCGCGACCCGCTCGCTCAGCGTTTCCAGCTCATCCTCCAGTTGATCCACCTCGGCCAGAATGGCGCGAAAGCGGATCAGGGCGCGCTCGCCGGCCGGCGACAGCCGTACATGGCGCGTGGTGCGCACCAGCAGCGGCTCGCCCAGCTGGCGCTCCAGATGATTGACATGACGCGTCGCCGTGGAACTGGCGATATCCAGCTCCCGCGCCGCCACATTGAAGCTCTGATGCTCCGCCACCTTGAGAAAGGTGCGCAGGCGTTGGGTCAGTTCGTTCATGGTGCTCCTGCGGTGCCCTCCATCGAAAGGTCGGCGTCCTTGTCGTACAGCCAAGCGGCCAGACAGCCGGTTGGCGCTTGCCAGCCACGAGCATATCATCGACGCACCGCAGGATGATCGCGACACGAGGATGAACGACATGGACATGATAAGCAGCATGAAAGGACTCGCCGGTGGCGTTTTGATCGGTCTCTCGGCAGTGATGCTGATGGCCTTTCTGGGACGTATCGCCGGTATCAGCGGCATCACGCGCGGCGCGCTGCTGGAATCAGGCCCGGACCGCCGCTGGCGTCTCGCCTTCGTACTCGGGTTGATCAGCGGCCCGCTGCTGCTTTTGCTGCTCAATCTCGACTGGGGCAACGTGGCCGCAAGCACGGATGCGCTGATCGGCGATCCCGCCAGCGGGGTGCTGAGCATGATGTTCGCCGGTCTGCTGGTGGGTATCGGAACAGGCATCGGCGGCGGCTGTACCAGTGGTCATGGCGTCTGCGGTATCGCGCGTCTCTCACCCCGCTCGCTGGTGGCCACGGTGGTGTTCGTGGCTGTCGCCATGCTGACGGTGTTCGTGAGCCAACATCTGCTGGGGGAGTCACCATGAAAACGGTCATCGGCTTTCTTACCGGGCTGGTCTTCAGCCTCGGGCTGACACTCAGCGGCATGACCGACCCCGCGCGCGTGGTCGGCTTTCTCGACGTGGCCGGAGACTGGGACCCCACGCTGATCTTCGTGCTGGGTGGTGCCGTCATCACCACCTTCCTCGGCTATCGCCTCGTCTGGCGGCGTGGCACTCCCCTGCTGGGCGAGCGCTTCCAACTGCCCACGCGTCGCGATATCGATGGCCGCCTGCTGCTCGGCGCGGCCCTGTTCGGTATCGGCTGGGGGCTGAGCGGTTACTGCCCCGGGCCCGCCATCGTCTCCAGCAGCGCCATGAGTCTGCCATTGGCAGGCTTTCTGGTGACGATGCTGCTGGGCTGGTGGCTGGCCACCCGCCTGACGCGCAATAGCTGATCTGACAATCCCGCCTTGAAACGCAAACGCCCGCCAAATGGCGGGCGTTTCGTCTTTCTACAAGGGAAATCGTCACGACTAGACGACGCCCTTGGCCTTCATTTCGCGCAGTACGGCGGCGACATAGTGCATCTCCTCCGGCGTGCCGAGTGACATGCGACACCAGCCATCCGCCGGCGGGAAGGCACGCCCGATCAGCACGTGGCGTTCCTTCATCGCGGTCTGGAATTCCTTCAGCGGCCTGGAGATACGGTGGAAGACGAAGTTGGTCTGCCCCGGCAGATACTCCCAGCCCAGCTCGTCGAGCGTCGCCGTGAAGATGGCGCGCGCTTCATCGTTGCTCTGCTTGCTGTGGACCAGAAACTCCGGTGACTGCATGGAGGCCGTCGCCGCCATCACACCGGGATACGACAGCGTCATGGCATCGTCTTCGACGTAGTGGGAGACATGCTCGAGACGATCGACATCGCCGACGGCGTAGCCGACACGCAGGCCTGCCATGGCGTGAATCTTGGAGAAGGTCTTCAGCAGCAGGACGTTCTTGGCACCACCAGCAATCAGATGATCGGCGGAGCGGAAGGCCGGGGCATTGACGAATTCGGCGTAGGCTTCATCGATGATGAACAGCGTGTCGTCGCGGCTGTCGTTGACCCAGGCCTCCAGTTCATCACTGGAAATGATGGTCGAGGTCGGGTTATTGGGATTCACCAGATAGACGATGGAGGGGCCGGAGTGGTCGGCCACGGCCTGCTTCATGTCGGAAATCTTGAATGACCAGTCCTCGCGCGAGGACGGCACCTTGCGAATGGCGAGGTCATAGAAGCCGGCATACAGGGCGCCATCGCCATAAGTCAGCTCGGGGATCACCAACTGGGTATCGGGAGTCGCATGGGCCAGCACACTGGCACGGATCGCATCCGAGGAGCCCGGCGTGAACAGAATGCTCTCGCTCGGTACCTTGTGATGAGTCGCCACCAATGACTGCAATTTGCCCAGATGGGCGAAGGGATAGCGATTGGAATGCGGGATGGATGCCGCTGCGGCACGCTGTGCAGACGGTGCCATACCAAGCGCATTCTCGTTGTAATTGAGTCGCACTGGAGACTTGGCGGAAGGCTTGAGCACCTCCGCCGCAGGTGTCGTCTCCTTGGCCAAGGCACTGGGAATACCCGGCAGGAACTGACCCAACGCCGCCCCGGCAATTGCCGCCCCACTCATGCCCAGGAAACCACGACGCGAACGCGATGATGGAGAGCCCTTCTCAACTGCCTGAACCACAGAAGACTCCTGCAGGTCCTTCTCGACTACGTCTGTCATCGTGTGTCCTTTGTCTGTCGCTGCTGCCCTTCCCCCTCGTGTGAAGCCACACGGGCAATCGGGAGCAAGCCGTTGTTTTTGTATGTGCTAATAAAGCACCACCAACGTATAAGACTTTGGTGAGAGGCACAACGAAACGACGCGCCGGATCGCGCAACCATGCGCCGCGGCAAGGGCAACCCCTTGGGAAAGTCGCGCGCTGCATTGTGAGAGCCCGATAAGCTAGAGGTTAAGCATGCAGTATTGAATGGAGATCGATATTGAAATACGTAGTAGAACTCAGTGGCACCTACGCACAAAGACCCCAGCCTAAAGAGATGGGGTCTTTACACAGAGAATCACCATCCAACAATAAACCTTATGGCACCTTCAGGTTTTCACAATTTAGTCAGCAGCCAGTTTTGAATAAAAACATTCACAGACTCAGGCGGTGCACTAGCCGAGGCGAGTCTTCTCAGCTCAAACGAATGTGGCTCACCTGTTATTTTAGGAAGATCACGATTAAACAATATTGAGTTTGCAGATTTTCTATCATCAGTTAAAGCTGCCAGCCATTTCTTAAAGAAATCCAATATATACTTTCCTCGAACTGAATACATCGACGACAGCAAGGAGTAATCCTGCTGATGCTTACTAATATCTACCGCTCCACCGAACAGAACTACTTCTTCAACATTATATTCTTTTGGAGTAATTTTATCGACCTCCACATTTACAAAGTTAGTGACTCTTTCCGGCTTTTTCACTATTTCTACTTTTTCTCTACGCGCAGAGAAAATATAATAGTTAATATCATAAAAATGTTTGCAAAAGTCATTATAACATTTTTCAAAATTAGCAATAATATCTTCTCTAATATCCACTTCGCCCGCACAACGATATTCATCTTTCAACAAGCTATTTAAAACAGATTTAGAACAAAGAAAATTCTCAATTGAATATCCATTTAGTACACAGACGTTATCCCCATACTCGTTATCTTTATCAAAATCGTGATCTACAAAAAACAAAGTATTCGAAATATTTTTATCATTCTTGTCTACCAAAGATTTATGCAAGTCTAATAGCTGCCGCTTGCCCTTACCTGGTATAGGCTCAAACTCGATGTTATCATTAATTTTTTTAATCCATTCCTCATAAACACCTACATCATCAAAACCTTCAAATACAAATATTATCTTATCATGCTGACCACCCTTCGCTCTGATGAGCTTATCTCTTAATACGCTAGGAGAGCTACGGCTGTCCCTGAGCTTTTCAACTAAGCTATTAGTCATTTTTAAGCTCCGATGAACGTTTAACAATCATAGCCCTAGCGTTACTATCCAAATCGTTTTCAAATATAAAAGGAGAATGAGTGATTGCCAAAAGCTGACTCACCGAACCACTTAACATAACATCAGGCAGGACTTTTCTCTGCCAGTCAATAGATAAAGACAACTCCGGCTCGTCAATTAATAGTATTTTATTAGTGTCATTTAGGTAAAGATAAGACATCAAAGAGATAATTTGTTTTTCGCCAGATGATAGATCGTCTAAGTCAATTTCTCTTTCTTGATCTGGATCCCATGTATCGGTGACTTTAACTTTTAAATTATCTGGGTCAAACTGTAGCTTCTTTTGATCACTCGAAGTCTGCAAGTACTCATTGCACACATCTACAAATCGCTCGATTTTATCTTCAATTTCTTTAGTTTGAGCGATAACATCACCGAGTCTCGACAAGAAAAATCTTACGAACTTTTCATCACTGTTACTACTTCCTTCCTCATATAAGCTTTCAACTTTATTTATAATACCCTCATCTCCGCCTCTTTGACGCTGTACACGACTAAGAAATCTCTTTAGAGAATCTAATTCTGGTAATTTTGACTCATGACTAACTTCAGGCCCGCGTGGACCCAAAAGTTCATCAAGCATACGAGCACTTAATTTACCGTACTCAAAATTCGATCTTCTCTGTATTTCCTTGGTTAACTCTCCTAGCTGTTGCTCGACATCGGCCAATCCAAATGCAATGTCGTCATACCCCATATCTTGTATAGCGTTATTATAGTTAAACTTTGTGGAGAACTTATTCCCAAAGCTACGCCTACTTCTCTGGTGAAATCTTCTTCTATCTTTCTTTAACGGCCTCTCGACACGGCGGTACGTGGGCAAATATATAACCTCTGTATCACCCACACATCTTTTTATTATATTAAAAGCTTCAAACGTTACAGAGGCATGCCCACTGATTACAATCTCACTATAGATCATACAAAGTTTTTCATGCAGATCGCTAATATCATAATGAGTTTCTGAGAATAGCTTATCACCAATCGGATTCGCTAAAATAGACATTGGGTCCGATTCAGAAAAGGATGTCATTACAAATTCGATTATAGTATCATGTGGTATTGACACTTCCTCTGAAAAATTGCTCAAAATAGCGAGTGTCTTTTCCCCAATATTTAGAGCAAGGTCTTTCTTTTTAATTACAACAACATCGTTCACACTAGCAAAATGACACTCGATGCTATCAAAATCATATGTATTTAACTTGTATATCTCACGCTTGAGAGTGGAGCTTAATATACTAAGTAAAGTTGTTTTGCCCACACCATTTTCTGCCACTAATACTGTAGATTCACCTGCAAAATCTATTGACAGATCTTTATACCCATGCAACCCATTAATTTTAAAAAATTTAACGATGCCGCCAACGTCGTAATTAGACATATAACACTCTCTTTTAACGATTAGTGTACATTAAAGCTCAGAATATAATAATCATTCACCATGCTCAACTAATCAATAGACTTATAGATAAACCAATGTCATGCACGACTTTAGTGCAACTACCTAAAAACTGCTTCTAACCAGTGCAAAAAACTAATGCAACGCAACTTTTAGCAACAACCATATCGCACAAGCGATTGAATTTAATGCATAAACAAAATTAGGCACACTTCCTGCTAGACATTCCTCGAGGCACCGATAGGCATACAACAATCGAAAATCTACACCAATGGAGCGCTAGGGTTCCGGTGACTGGCTGATAGCCGTCACGACTGGTCCGAGAGCACTCGACCTCCAAGCTGGGGGTTACACGGCGGGACAAAAGCCCGGGAGACGCAAAGCCTGTAAAGGTCGGCGCCTCTCACTTTTTCCGCCGGAGATAACGACAATGACCCAGCTCACTCGCCTTTCCCAGTCCGCGATTTCCCCCTCGGATGCCAGCGCCCAGGTGTCATCCGCTGCTGTCTCATCTGCTTCATCTACCGTTTCCCGAAACGCTTCCAGACGTGCTGCGCTGGCCGGCGCCCTGCTGCTTGGCGCATCGCTGAGCCCACAGGCCATGGCGCAGGATTCCTTCAGCGTGTGCTGGTCGGTGTATGCCGGCTGGATGCCGTGGGAATACGCGGACACCCAGGGCATCGTCGACAAGTGGGCCAAGAAGTACGACATCAATATCGATGTAGTGCAGGTCAACGATTACGTCGAGTCCATCAATCAGTACACCTCCGGCAATGTCGATGGCTGCGCCATGACCAACATGGACGCCCTCACCCTCCCCGCCGCCAGCAGCGTCGATTCCACCGCGCTGATTCTGGGCGACTACTCCGATGGCAATGACGGCGTGATGGTCCGCGATGGCGATTCCATCGAGTCCCTGAAGGACCGCGAGGTCAATCTGGTGCAGTTCAGTGTCTCCCACTACCTGCTGGCACGCGCGCTGGACAGCGTCGGCATGAGCGAGCGCGATCTCACCACCACCAATACCGGCGATGCCGACATCGTGGCGCTGGCCAGCAACACCGACACCCAGGCGGTGGTGACCTGGAACCCGCAGCTGGCCACGCTCAAGGAGATGCCCGGCTACACCGAAGTCTTCAACTCCAGCGATATCCCCGGCGAGATTCTCGACCTGATGGTCGTCAACACCCAGACGCTGAAGGACAACCCGGACTTCGGCCACGCGCTGGTCGGTGCCTGGTATGAGGTGATGGAGAAGATGAAAGCCGGTGACGAAGCCGCCCTCTCCCAGATGGCCGATGCCGCCGGCACCGACCTCGCCGGCTATCAGTCCCAGCTGGCCGCGACCCACATGTACTACACCCCCGCCGAGGCCGTGGCCGCCTTCAATGCGCCGAGCCTCAAGGACACCATGCAGCACATCGCCGACTTCAGCTTCGCGCAGGGCCTGTTGGGCGAAGGCGCCCCGGATGCCGGCTTCATCGGTATCGAGACCCCCGCCGGCGTCATCGGCAATGAAGGCAACGTGATGCTGCGCTTCGACCCGAGCTACACCGCCGCACTGGCCGACAGCCAGTAACGCCACGCGGTGGATGCCGCACACGCTCCGCGGGGCAGCCTGCCTCGCGGATCGTGAACCGACCGCCTCCCTCGACCGCACCCTCGTTCGCACCCGTGGATCCCGCGCATGAAACGCCTGATCAATCTGACACCCTCCCGTGGTGGCCGCTGGCTGCTCGGTGGCCTGCCCTTCGCGCTGCTGGCCATCCTCTACATCGTGCAGTCCAACCAGCGACTGCTCGACAACCCGAATGACCGACTGCTGCCGTCCTTTGCCGCCATGGGCGAGTCGTTCTCGCGACTGGCCACCGAGGTCAACGTGCGCACCGGCGACCTGCCGCTGTGGCCGGCGTGCTGATCAGTGCGCTGATCGGCCTGACCGTCGGCCTGCTCACCGGTGGCCTGCCGCTGCTGCGCGCCAAGCTGTCACCGCTGATCACCGTGCTGTCCCTGATTCCGCCGATGGCGATCCTGCCGATCCTGTTCATCGCCTTCGGTACCGGCGAGCTGGCCAAGATCGCGCTGATCGTCATCGGCATCACGCCCTTCCTGATTCGCGACCTGCAGAATCAGGCCCTGCGCTTGCCCGATGAGCAGCTGATCAAGGCCCAGACGCTGGGCGCCAGCTCCTGGCAGGTGCTGACCCGCGTACTGCTGCCCCAGCTGACCCCGCGCCTTCTGAGCGCCACGCGCCTGGCACTCGGCAGCGCCTGGTTGTTCCTGATCGCCGCCGAAGCCATCGCCGCCCAGGACGGCCTCGGCTATCGCATCTTCCTGGTGCGCCGCTATCTGGCGATGGACGTCATCCTGCCCTACGTGGCCTGGATCACGCTGCTGGCCTTCCTGCTCGACCGTCTGCTGGTGCTCGTCTCGACCCGCGCCTTCCCCTGGTACCACGCTGAGGAGAGCCAATCATGAGCCTGATCCACGCCAAGGGCCTCGAGAAGCACTACGGTCAGCAGGTCGTGCTGGAACGCATGAACCTGACCGTCGAGGCCGGAGAATTCATCACCCTGGTCGGCGCCTCCGGTTGCGGCAAGACCACCTTCCTCAAGCTGCTGCTGGGCACCGAGGGCGTCTCGCGCGGTGAGCTGCTGCTCGATGGCAAGCCCATCCCCGGCGAGCCGGGCCCGGACCGCGGCATCGTCTTCCAGAAGTATTCCGTCTTCCCGCACCTCACCGTGCTGGGCAACGTGATCATGGCCGAGGAGCTGGCACGTGCCCCGCTGACCGGCAAGCTGTTCGGGGCCAAGCGCCGTGAAGCCCGGGTCGCCGCCGAAGCGCGTCTGGCGGAAGTCGGCCTGTCCCACGCACTGGACAAGTACCCGCATGAGCTGTCCGGCGGCATGCAGCAGCGCCTCGCCATCGCCCAGGCGCTGATGATGAAGCCGCGCATCCTGCTGCTGGATGAGCCCTTCGGCGCGCTGGACCCGGGCATCCGCAAGGACATGCACCAGCTGATCCTGCGCCTGTGGGAAGAACAGCAGCTGACCATCTTCATGATCACCCATGACCTCAAGGAAGCCTTCGAGCTGGGCTCGCGCGTCTGGGTGTTCGACAAGGTGCGTGTCGATGCGCAGGCCCCGCAGGCCTATGGCTCGACCATCACCTATGACCTGCCCACCGAGCGCAGCAAGGCCAACACGACGTCACGCCAGCCGGGTGCTCGCCCACCAGGCTCTGACCAGACGACGCTCGAGCGCGAGCACGAAACGCTGACGACACCAGCCCACTCCGTTTCCCAAGCCACTCTCACCGGAGGCCAATTCAATGAACATACCGCTTGATGCCGCAACCGCCGCCCGCACCAGCTTTACCGCGAGCTTTACTGCAAAGTACAAGACCCATCTGCCCGGCGGCCATCACTGGTCGATGCGCATGCCGCGTGGCAGCGCGCTCAAGCTGACCGCGAGCGAGGCCAACGCCAATGTCGGCCTGGTGATGTACAACCCGCTGGATACGCTTGAGCGCCTCAATCTGCCGGATACCCTCAAGGGTCAGCACACCTTCCGCCTCACCGAAGGCCACTGCCTGTATTCCGACATGGGCCGTATCTTCGCCTCCATCATCCAGGACGATCTCGGCTGGCATGACAGCGCCAGCGGCAACCTGATGGAGCACCACTTCGCCGCCAAGGGCTGGCACAAGAAGGCCTATCAGCAAGCCTTCAATGACTTCACGCCCAGCGGCCACGACAGCCTGCTGATCGAGATGGCCAAGTACGGTCTGGGCGAGCGCGACCTGTGCGCCAACCTCAACCTGTTCTCCCGCGTGCGCGCCGATGAAGACGCCAATCTGCACTACGTCGCGGACCACTGTGCCGCCGGCAACAGCGTCACCCTGCGCTTCGAGATGGACACCCTCGTCATGCTGCACACCTGTCCGCATCCGCTGGACCCCGCCGAGGACTATCCGCTGCGCGGCGTGGACATGACCTTCGGCACCGCGACGCCGATGGATGAGCACGACGCCTGCTATCTGTCGCGCCCCGAGAATGCCCGCGCCTACGCCAACAACCAGCTCTATCACCTGGCGGGCTGAGGCGTCCCCCGACAGCAGACGGAGGCCACGCCGACTGGCTCGTGGCAACTGGAAACGACGCCCCAGATGACAGGGACAAAGGACATCCCAATGTGCACCTCGACACTTGAACACCCCCATGCCCACACCCCGGCCGCGACGGACGGCGCCCCGCTGAGCTACGCCGACCCCGCACAGCAGCCGCGCGAGCTTGAGCGCACCGTCGAGGCCGGCGATCACTTCATCGGCCTGGTCCGCGCCGGCCAGCACCTGCGTATCACCGACCTGCATGGCAATCAGGCCGCCGACACCCTGTTCTTCTCAGCCGACGACACCGCCGAGCGTTACAGCGCGATGGACACCGTGCGCGAGCAGGGCAAGGTCTACCTGACCACCGGCACGGTGCTCTATTCCACCCGTGGCCGGGCGCTGCTGACCATCACCGGCGATACCTGCGGTCGGCATGACACCCTGGGCGGCGCCTGCTCCAGCGAGTCCAACACCGTGCGTTACGACCTGGAGAAGCGCCACATGCACTCCTGTCGTGACAACTGGATGCTGGCCATCGCCCGCTACCCGAAGTACGACCTGACCAAGCGCGACATCGGCCACAACATCAACTTCTTCATGAACGTGCCGGTCACCGCCGATGGCGGCCTGAGCTTCGAGGACGGCCTGTCCGGCCCGGGCAAGTACGTCGAGATGGTCGCCGAGCGTGACGTCTATGTGCTGCTCTCCAACTGCCCGCAGCTCAACAACCCCTGCAATGGCTACGACCCGACACCGGTCGCCATCCGCATCAGCGACTCGCCCCTGGGCTGATCGGCCGAGCTGATCCGCCGAGCTGAGCCGCCGAGCTGACAGCGAAGCTTTCGAACACGCATACGACAAGAAACGGCCGAGCCCCATCTGACGATGTCATCTCTCTTGCATCACTCGTCAGCTCTCAAAGGCTCTGCCCGGCTACCGGACGACCGGCAGCTCACAGTTTGAAGGCGGGACGACCCGCCGCCGGAAGGATGACTCCGTCATGTTCCACAAGGTCCTGATTGCCAACCGTGACGCCATCGCCACCCGAATCCAGCGCACGCTGCGTGCCCTCGGTGTCCAGAGCGTCGCCGTCTACGCAGAAGCCGACCGTGAATCCCCCTTCGTGCGCGAGGCCGATGAAGCCTACAGCCTCGGTGAAGGTGCCGCCGCCGAGACCTATCTCGACATCGACAAGCTGATCGCCATCGCCCGCGAGAGTGGCGCCCAGGCCGTGCACCCGGGCTATGGTTTCCTGTCCGAGAACACTCGCTTCATCCAGGCCTGTGACGCCGCTGGCCTGGTCTTCCTCGGCCCGACCGTCGAGCAGATCCACGCCTTCGGCCTCAAGCACGAAGCGCGTACCATCGCCGAGAATGCCGGCGTGCCGCTGGTGCCCGGCACCGGCCTGCTGGACGATGTCGAGAGCGCACTGAGCGAGGCCGCCCGTATCGGCTATCCGGTGATGCTCAAGTCCACCGCCGGCGGCGGCGGCATCGGCATGCAGGTCTGTGACGACGAAGCCTCCCTCAGCCGCGCCTTCGATTCGGTCAAGGGCCTGGGCGAGCGCAACTTCGGTGATGGTGGCGTCTTCCTCGAGGCGTACATCGCCCGCGCCCGTCACCTGGAAGTGCAGCTGTTCGGTGACGGCGAAGGCACGGTGATCGCGCTGGGCGAGCGCGACTGCTCCAGTCAGCGCCGCCATCAGAAGGTCATCGAGGAATGCCCGGCACCCAACCTGCCCGAGCGCGTTCGCGACGACATGATCGCCACCGCCATCCGCCTGGGCGAAGCCGTCAATTACCGCAGCGCCGGTACCGTCGAATTCATCTATGACGCCGAGCGTCAGGCCTTCTATTTCCTGGAGGTCAATACGCGTCTGCAGGTCGAGCACGGTGTCACCGAACTTGTGTGGGGCGTGGACATCGTCGCCTGGATGCTCAAGTTGGGCGCCGGTGAGCTGGGCAATCTGCGCGAGCTGGTCGCGCCGCTGACTCCCCGCGGCCACGCCATGCAGGCACGTGTCTATGCCGAGAATCCGCAGCACGACTTCCGCCCTTCCAGCGGCCTGCTCACCGAGGTGGAGTTCGCCAATGACGCCGTGACCGCCGCCCTCGCCGACGACAGCCAGCTGCGGGTGGATCACTCCATCGAGGCCGGCTTCGAGGTCCCCGCCTGGTTCGACCCGATGCTGGCCAAGGTGATGGTGCACGCACCAACTCGCGAACAGGCGCGCGGCGATCTCTCCAAGGCATTGGCGGCCTCTCGCCTCTACGGCATCGAGACCAACCGTCAGTGGCTGTCGCACCTGCTGGAAGACCCGCGCTTCATCAATGTCGAGATCTACACCCGCTGGCTGGAAGGCCTCGAGTGGGCCGCGCCGACCTTCGAGGTACTCGTCCCCGGCACTCTGACCACCGTGCAGGACATGCCGGGTCGCCTGGGCCACTGGGATGTGGGCGTGCCGCCCTCCGGCCCCTTCGATGACTACGCCTTCCGTCTCGGCAATGCGCTGCTGGGCAACGCCGCCGATGCCGCAGGCCTCGAGATCACTCTCAATGGCCCGACGCTGCACTTCCACCGCGCCACGCGCGTGGTACTGGCCGGCGCACCGCTGCCCGCCACGCTGTCCGTTTCAGCACCGCAAGACAGCGCTGCTGACGCCGCGACTCACGAACTTGCCCTGTGGCAGGTGCATGAGATCGCCGCTGGCAGCACCCTGAGTCTGGGCAAGGTCGCTGCTGGCGCGCGCAGCTATCTGCTGATCGCCGGCGGCATCGACTGCCCGCAGTATCTGGGCTCGCGCGCGACCTTCACCCTGGGCCAGTTCGGCGGCCATGCCGGACGTGCGCTGCGCAGTGGCGACACCCTGCCGCTGGCCGATCTCGCCGAGTGCCGCCCGCCCGCCCTGACCCGGCTGCCCGAGGCGCTGATCCCGCAGGGCGCTGGCCTGGTCGCGGATGAACAAGGCGGGAACGCTCAAGACAGGACACAAGGCCGCGAATGGCAGATCGGCGTGCTCTATGGCCCGCACGGGGCGCCGGACTTCTTCACCGAAGACGACATCAGCACCTTCTTCGGTCACCGCTGGGAAGTGCATTACAACTCCAGCCGCACCGGCGTACGCCTGATCGGCCCACGTCCGCAGTGGGCGCGCGCCGACGGCGGCGAGGCCGGTCTGCATCCCTCCAATATCCATGACAACGCCTACGCCTTCGGCACCATCGACTTCACCGGCGACATGCCGGTCATCCTCGGCCCGGACGGCCCGTCGCTGGGCGGCTTCGTGTGTCCGGCCACCGTGGTGCGTGCTGAGCGCTGGAAGCTGGGCCAGCTGGCCGCCGGTGATCGCATCCGCTTCGTCGCGCTGACTCTGGAGGAAGCCCGCACCATCGAGGTGCAGCAGGACGCCGTGATCGCCGCCCTCGCCAGTGGCCAGCTCGACACTCTGGAAAAGGGCCTGACGGAAACCGGCGGCGCCACGCTGAGCGCCATCGCCGCAAAACGTCCGCGCCCCGATGACTCGCCGGTGCTCAAGCGCCTGAGCGCCGAACAAGGCGGCGAGCAGATCGTCTATCGCCGCGCCGGCGATGACTTCCTGCTGATCGAATTCGGCCAGATGGAGCTGGATATCGCGCTGCGCTTCCGCGCCCACGCCTGGATGCTGTGGCTCAAGGAGCACCCGCTGCCCGGCCTGATGGAGATGACCCCGGGCATTCGCTCGCTGCAACTGCATTACGACCCGCGCAGCCTGACGCTCGAGACGTTGATGGCGCATCTCGAACAGGCCGAAGTCGCGCTCAAGGATGTCGAGGACATCGAGATCGAGGCCCGCACTGTGCACCTGCCGCTGTCCTGGGACGATCCGGCGTGTCAGCAGGCCATCGACAAGTACCAGCGCTCGGTGCGCCCGGATGCCCCCTGGTGCCCGAGCAATCTGGAATTCATTCGCCGCATCAATGGCCTCGCCGATGAGGCGGCAGTGCGCGAGACGGTGCTCAACGCCCGCTATCTGGTGATGGGCCTCGGCGATGTCTATCTCGGCGCGCCGGTGGCCACGCCGCTGGACCCGCGCCAGCGGCTGGTGACCACCAAGTACAACCCGGCACGTACCTGGACCGCCGAGAACTCGGTGGGCATCGGTGGCGCCTATCTGTGCGTGTATGGCATGGAAGGCCCGGGCGGTTATCAGTTCGTCGGCCGCACGCTGCAGATGTGGAATCGCTATCGCCGCACCGAGCACTTCACTACCCCGTGGCTGCTGCGCGTGTTCGATCAGCTGCGCTTCCATCCGGTCAGCCATGCAGCGCTCGAGCAGATCCGTCGTGATCACCCTCAGGGGCGTTACGACCTCAAGATCGAGAAGACGCGCTTCCGTCTCGCCGATTATCAAGCACAGATCGCCGAACACCAGGCCGAGACCGATGCCTTCCGCGAACGCCGCCAGGCCGCCTTCCAGCAGGAAATCGACGACTGGCATGCGCGCGGCCAGTTCACCTTCGAGGATCAGATCAATGAGGTGCAGGAAGCCGACAGCCTGAGTGATGACGAGCTGGGCATCGAGACACCGGTCACCGGCAGCCTGTGGAAGCTGGAAGTCGCTGAGGGCGATGACGTCGAGGCCGGCCAGGTGGTGGCGCTGGTCGAGTCGATGAAGATGGAAGTCGAGATTCGCACCCACACCGCTGGCCGTGTCGTGCGCCTGCCGATCAAGGAAGGCAGCGGCGTCGCCCCCGGCCAACCACTGATCGTGCTGTCGACCGCCGTGGAAGCCACGGATTCCGCTGATGCCAGCGCACCAGACAACACCCGATCGACCCTGTCCTCCGAGGAGACGCTGTGATGATGACCCATACCCCGCTCAACCTGAGCATCACGGCGCTGAGCAAGGCCTATCAGGCCGGTGAGATGACGCCGCGCCAACTGGTGGATGAGCTGCTGGCCGCGCAGGCCGAGACCGACGCCGCCTGGATCACCCGCCTGTCAGCACAGCAGCTGGAACCCTATCTGGCACGTCTGGACGACGTGGCGCCCGAGTCGCTGCCGCTCTACGGCATTCCCTTCGCGATCAAGGACAATATCGATCTCGCCGGCGTGACCACCACCGCCGGTTGCCCGGAATTTGCCTACACGCCGAGCGATGATGCCTTCGTGGTCAAGCAGCTGATCGCGGCAGGCGCGATTCCGATGGGCAAGACCAATCTGGACCAGTTCGCCACCGGGCTGGTCGGGGAACGCGCCTTGCCGGTCTACGGCACCCCGGCCAATGCCTTCGACCCCGCCTATGTGCCGGGTGGCTCCAGCAGTGGCTCCGCCGTCGTCACCGCCCAGGGCCAGGTCAGCTTCGCGCTGGGCACGGACACGGCAGGTTCCGGCCGGGTTCCGGCCTGCTTCAACAATCTGGTCGGCGTGAAGCCGACGCTTGGCCTGCTCAGTGGAGGTGGTGTGGTACCGGCCTGCGCGACGCTGGATACCATCTCCATCTTCGCGCTGGGCTGAGATGATGCCGCGAAGGTGCTGTCAGTCACCGCACAGTTCGATGCCGACAACCGCTGGGCGCGCGAGCATGACTTCAGCGTTCACGGCCAGGCCTATGGCGTGCTGCCCGACCTGGCTGGCCTGCGCATCGGCGTGCCGCCGCGGGCTCAGTGGCATACCGACAGCGATTACAGCGGCTACATGGAAGCCGCGATGCGCCAGTGCAAAGCGCTGGGGGCCGAGCTGGTCGAGCTGGATTGCAGCCCGCTGCTGGCCGCCGCGCGCCTGCTGTATGAAGGCCCCTGGGTGGCGGAGCGTTATCACGCGGTGCGCGAGCTGATCGAGCGCAACCCCGAGGCGCTGCACCCGGTGACTCGCGAGATCACCCTCGGCGGTGCCACGCCGCTGGCCGTCGATGCCTTCGATGCGCGCTATCAACTGGCCGAATACCGCCGTCAGGCCGAGGCGCTGCTGGCGCAGGTCGACGTGATGCTGGCGCCGACCACGCCGCGCCTGCCCACCAAGGCGGAATTGGCCGAGGCGCCGATCGCGGTCAATTCGGAGCTGGGCACCTGGACCAACTTCATGAACCTGCTGGATCTCAGCGCGCTGGCCGTGCCGGTGGGCTTCAATCGCCAGGGCCTGCCGGGGGGCGTGACGCTGTTCGCGCCCGCCTTCGAAGACCTGCAGCTGCTCAGCATCGCGCGTCTGCTCGAGCACGAATTCGCGCTGCCGCTGGGTGCCAGCGCCGTCGCCCGTCCTCAGGCGCGCCTCGCGGAAAGCCAGCTGCCCGCGGCGGCCAATGGCCGACTCGAGATCGCCGTCTGCGGCGCACACCTCAGTGGCATGCCGCTCAATCATCAGCTCACCCAGCGCGAGGCCCGTCTGGTCGCGCGCACTCACAGCGCACCCAGCTACCGCCTCTATCAACTGGATGACGCGACACCCGCCAAACCGGCCATGCTGCGTGCCCCGCAAGACGGCACCAGCATCGCGCTGGAGGTCTGGTCTCTGCCCATCGACAGTGTCGGCAGCTTCCTCGCCGGCATCCCCTTCCCGCTGGGACTGGGCCAGATCGAACTCGAAGATAGCCGCTGGGTCGCGGGCTTCATCTGCTCGGTGTCCGCTGACAGCGGCGTGCCGATGACGGACATCAGCGAGTACGGCGGCTGGAAGGCGTGGGTGGAGCGCGAGTAAGCGCGCCGTAACCCCTGATCCGCCCTGCATCGCAGAACCAGGAGCCACAGCCCAAAAGCAACAGCCCTGAAACGAAACGCCCCGCGACCGGATGAACGGTCGCGGGGCGTTTCAGTATGACGCTTGCGTGCGTGGCCTGAATGTGTCGAACACGTGGCCCGGCAGCTGTCTCTGGCCTGCCGCATGACCAGACCCATCGCCCGATAGCACCATGCCGGGCTCATGAAGTTCCCCGAAATTTTCATTCTTGGCATCCCGCAAAGCGTGTCTGGCATTTCGCAAAACAAAAGTGCCGCCAGCGGGTAAATAATAATGATTATTATAAACAACTAGGGAACGCAGTCTTGGCTCACTCACTCCGCCGTCCAGGTTTCACTCGCTCGCCACTCGCCCTCTCCATTGCGCTCGCGACCTCGTCACTGCTCAGTGCCACCGCTATCGCGGATGAGACTCGCACGCTTGAGGCGATGACCATCGTCGGCGAGGCGCAAGGCGGCACCACGGAAGAGACTCAGGCGTATACGGTCGACTCCAGCACCAGCGCCAATGGCTTGACCCTGTCGCCACGCGAGACACCGCAGTCTGTCAGCTTTCTGACCCGCCAGCAGATGGATGATGAGGCGCTGACCAGCACCACGGAGGCGATCAACCGCCTGCCGGGCGTGTCCTCCAATCGCCTGGACGGCACCCGCGCCAGCTTCCAGTCACGCGGCTATACCATCCGCAATTTCCAGTTCGATGGCCAACAGAGCAACACCAGCAGCTTCTGGCCGTTCGGCGACGCCGAGTGGGACACCGCCATCTATGATCGCGTCGAGGTGGTCCGCGGGGCCACCGGCCTGATGACAGGCGTCGGCGACCCGTCCGCCACCGTCAACTTCGTGCGTAAGAAGCCGCTGGACGAAGCCGCGGCCAGCGTGACAGGCGCAGTCGGCAGCTGGGACCGACGACGTGGCGTGGTGGATGTCAGCACGCCGCTGGATGATGCCGGCAAGGTCGGCGTGCGCTTCGCGGCCGCCAAGGACCGCTCCGACAGCTTCATGGATGATGTCGAGAATGACCGCGAGACCCTCTACGGGGTGATCGCCGCCGAATTGACGCCTGACACCGAGCTGAACGTCGGGGTCGAGTATCAGCGCTATGACCAGGATGGCGCCTATCTGGGCGTGCCGCTCTACTACACCGACGGCACGCGCACCGACTTCGACCAGTCGGTCGCCAACAATACCGAATGGGCGCACTTCTTCACCGAGAACACGCGCGGCTTCGCCGACCTGACCCACTACTTCGCCAACGGCTGGAAGGCGACCGCCGCCTACAGTCATGGCGATGCCAACTACGGGCTGACCTACAACTACCGTGGCGGCTATGTGGATCGTGACAATGGCATCCTCTACTACGACAGCAATCGTCAGGTACCGACGACCTCGTATCTGGTCGACTATCGCGGTGATCGCACCCAGAAGAACCTGAATCTGAGCGCCGAGGGCCCCTTCGAGCTGCTCGGTCGTGAGCACCAGCTGGGCTTTGGCTACATGCAGCTCAAGGAAGAGTACGAGATCTGGAGCCGCACCCCGGCGAGCGCCGTGCCGGCGCTGGGCAGCTTCACCGATCGCGATGACCCGGCGCTGGCCGAGCCGGAATGGGGCGAATGGGGCCTGACCGACGACACCGAAACCGAGCAGAGCGGTTTCTACGCCGTGACGCGCTTCTCGCTGGCCGACCCCGTGCACCTGATCATCGGCGCCCGCCTGACCGATTGGGAGATCGACCAGGACTACCGTGGCGAGCGCAGCTATGAATACAACGACGAGTTCACGCCCTATGCCGGCCTGATCGTCGACATTACCGACAACCTCACCGCCTATACCAGCTACACGCAGATCTTCAACACCCAGAGCGAACGTGCCCCCGATGGCGCCCTGCTCGACCCGCTCGAGGGCACCAGCTATGAGGCGGGCCTGAAGGCGGCGTTGTTCGAGGACCGCGCTGACGTGTCCTTCGCCGTCTTCCGCAGCGAGCAGGACAATCTGGCTGTCGAGATCCCCGGCGTCTATGTCGCCGGCACCACCGATCAGGCCTACACCGAGTCAGACGGCGCCGTGGTCGAAGGCTTCGAACTGGAAGTGGCCGGTGAAGTCGCGCCGGGCATCAATCTCTCCGCCAGCTACGCACTGGTGGACGCCGAGGACTCCGATGGCACCCAGCTCAATACCAGCTATCCGCGCCAGCAGGCCAAGGTCTACGCCACCTGGCAGCTGCCCGGCGACTGGACGCGTCTGACGCTGGGCGCTGGTGGCACCTGGCAGGGTGATACCTACAAGGATACCGACACGCCCACCGGTACCGAGAAGGTCGGCCAGGGCGATGTCTTCCTCGCCAACGCCATGGCGCGCTATCGCTTCAATGACAACTTCAGCACCCAGCTCAACGTGTCCAACCTCTTCGATGAGGAGTACTACACGCAGCAGGGCTTCTACAGCCAGTACCTGTACGGCGCGCCGCGCAGTGCGCTGCTGAGCATGACCTACGACTTCTGAGCACGGGCCCGCCCTGCCGACAGGACACCCGTCTCCACACGTAACGCTTGCCTACCCACCGACAGCCCCTCCCCGCCAGGGGCTGTCATCTCATCTCTGGCCAGCGGCGTCTGCCGCCAGCCGATCCTACAAGGAGTCTCCCTTGCGACTCACGCGACTTTCCTGCGCCATCGGCCTGACCACCGTCATGGCTGCCTGCCTCACACCTGCCGTACAGGCACACGAGTCAGCGACTGCACACATGTCGTCTGCCAGAACATCTGCCTCCGCCGAGGCAACGGCGCAGTATCCGCTCACGATCGAACATGCCTTCGGTACTACCGTCATCGAGAACAAGCCGCAACGTATCGCCACCGTCGCCTGGGCCAATCATGAAGTGCCGTTGGCACTGGGCGTGGTGCCGGTGGGCTTCCCCCGTCAGGACTTCGGGGATGATGACGGCGACGGCATGATGCCGTGGGTCAAGGCGCGCCTGGAAGCACTGGGGGCCGACTCGGCCAATCTGTTCGATCAGGGCAAGACCCTCGATTTCGATGCCGTGGCCGCCAGCCAGCCGGACGTCATCCTCGCCGCCTATTCAGGATTGAGCGAAGACGATTACGCCAAGCTCAGCAAGATCGCGCCGGTCGTGGCGCGCCCGGGGCCGCGCTGGTCTTCCAGCTGGCGCGACATGATTCGCCTCGACAGTGCCGGCATGGGCATGGCCGCCGAAGGGGAAGCACTGATCGAGCGTCTCGAGGCCCAGGTCGCCGAGAACATCGCCGCCCACCCGGAGATCAAGGGCAAGTCGGCCATCACCCTGCGCTATATCGACCCTGAAGACCCGACCCGGATCGCCTTCTACAACGACAACGATGCCCGGGGGCGCTTCCTTGCCGAGCTGGGGCTGACCTCCCCGTCCTTCGTGACGGCAAGTGCCAGCGACGGCAAGATTGGCGGGCGAGTGCCCCCGCAACAACTGGCGGAGCTGGCCGACGTCGATATCATCCTGACCTACGGCGGCCAGGCGCTGATTGAGCGCCTCAACCAGCATCTTGCGGACAATGACCTGCCCACCTTCAGCAACGACAGGGTCATCCTGCTGGAGAATGACCCGATGGGCACGGCGGCCAACCCGACACCGCTCTCGATGCCGGAAGTGCTCGATGCCTACGTAACCCAGCTTGCGCGGGCAGCGAAAGCCTCGAATGGCTGATGGTGACTGGCTTGTTCTACTGAAACAGGCGACTGGCTCATTCTACTGAACCAGGCGACTGGCTCAGAACAACTGAACCAGCCGGGCGCAGCTGAGACCCGCCACCTGAAAGACGAAAACCCCGCGACCGGTGACCCGGTCGCGGGGTTTTTCATGGAGCCTGAACTCGCCCGATCTACTTCTTGAGGCTGTCGATCAGCAGCTCAGCGACACCTTCGGAAGACATCGGGTTCTGACCGGTGATGATCAGGCCATCCTGAATCGCGAAGGAGGTGAAATCGGCCTTCTTCTCATAGATGCCGCCTTTCTGCTGCAGGGCATCTTCGACCAGGAACGGCACGACATTGGTGAGGCCGACGCCTTCTTCTTCGCCATTGGTGAAGCCGGTGACACGCACGCCGTCCACGAAGGGAGTGCCATCAGGCTTGCGGGCGTTCAGCAGCACTGCCGGGGCGTGGCAGACGGAGCTGACCAGCTTGCCAGCCGCATGGAACTGCTCGATCAGACGGATGGAATCCGCGTCGTTGGTCAGATCCCACAGCGGGCCGTGGCCACCCGGGTAGAAGATGGCGTCGAAGTCTTCGACCTTCATGTCTGCCAGCACGGCGGTGGTGGCGAGGTCCTGCTGAGCAGCGGCGTCCTTGTCGAAGCGACGCGTGGCATCCGTCTGGAAATCCTCGCCTTGGCTTGCCGGATCCAGCGGCGGTTGACCGCCCTTGGGAGAGGCCAGCGTCACCTCGATGCCGGCGTCCTTCATGACATAGTAGGGAGCCGCCAGCTCTTCCAGCCAGAAGCCTGTCTTCTTGCCCGTGTCACCCAGCGTATCGTGGGATGTCACTACTACCAGAACCTTGCTCATGATGCTCTCCTCAACGTGCGGGATAGCCCGCAACGGTCACTTCACGAAAGATGTCGGCGACGTGATGGTCACCACGTGATGGTCACCAAGTGGTGCTCGCCCTGTGTTGAATGAAGCTTACTGCTCACATCACCATCGTCATAATCGATAGTCCGGATAGCCACTATCGCACACACAAATAGTTATCTTGCACCAGCGTGCTCATCGGCCCATTCACTCGCCAACTCGCATGCCGGCAACCGGCTCAATAGGTCGGCATCAGATGCACTTCGCGGATATTGGCACGCGGCGAGGCACTGATGGCGTAGAGCACGGCATCCGCCACATCCTGCGGGTCCAGCTTGTCCGGCTTGGGCTCATCGAAGAAGGCGGTATTGACCATGCCCGGGGTAATGGTGGTGCAGCGGCCTTGCCACTCGGCCATTTCCATCGCCAGGTTCTGGCCGAAGCCGTAGGCAAACCACTTGCTGGAGCTGTAGATGGAGCCCGCATGGTTGGCGCGGCCGGCCACGGAACTGGTGAGGATGAAGTGGCCCTTGCTCTCTCTCAGGTGCGGCAGGGTCGCGTGGGCGGTCCACAGCAGCGCATTGATGTTGATGTCGATGACTCGCTTCCACTCCTCGGGATCGCCGTTCTCGGTGCCTGTCTGGCTGACGCCGGTACCGGCATTGGCGAACGCCACATCCAGACGGCCATGCTGGGCCACGGCCTGCTCGACGACCTTGGCAAGCTGATCGTAGTCCGTCGCATCGGCGGCAATCGCCAGCACCTTGTCGCTGCCCAGTTCATCGACCAGCGCATCGAGGCGCTCCTTGCGACGGGCGGTCGCGACGACCTTGTGCCCGGCCTTCACCAGCGTGCGCGCGGTGGCCTCACCGATACCGCTGGAGGCGCCGGTGATCAGCACGATCTTTTCCTCTTCGGCTTGCGTCCGCTTCACATCACTCATGGCTCACTCCTGTGGGTCGCTTGGATCACTCGTCGTGTTCTGATCACTACCCTACCGCCTGCACTTGCCATCGTGATAATCGATAGTACAGATAGCTGCTATCATCCAGACAAATAGTGCTCACTCGCCAGAGTGCAGCCGCGACACTCCGCCTGCTCTGGTAGTCATCATGAAGCTCAACTACGACCTCAACCTCCTGCGCACCTTCCATGCGCTGTATCTCGAGCAGAACGTCACGCGCGCCGGCGAGCGTCTTCACCTGAGTCAGCCCTCGGTGAGCGCGGCGCTCTCCAGGCTGCGCGAGCTGTTCAATGACCCGCTGTTCATCCGCGACCGCCAGCGCATGCGCCCTACCGAGAAGGCCGATCACCTGTTCCCGACCATCGAGGCGGCGCTGACCGACCTCGATGGCCTGATCAACAGCGAGCGGCACTTCGACCACACCACCGAAAGCCGTCATTTCGAGATTGCCGCCAACGATTACTTCGAGGTGCTGATCCTGCCGCAACTGGCGACGATCCTGCGTGAACAGGCGCCGGGCATCACCCTCCAGGTACGCCGTCTCTCGCAGGACATGAGCGAAGCCGGCGTGATGAGCGGTACGACGGACCTCGCCTTCGGGCGTCAGGTCGATCCGCCCGAGAATCTGGTGGTCAGGGAAGTGATCACGGAAGGCATCGACTGTCTGGTCGGCAACGGGCATCCGCTATTGGAGCGTCTGGATGATGAAGGCCGCATGACAAAGGCGGATTTCGAGCACCACGCCCATGTGCTGGTACAGCCCCATACCCGCCTGAAAAGCGGCATCTTCAAGCAGCTCGAGAGCCAGGGGCTCAAGCGTGAGGTGGCCCTGGCGGTCACCTACTTCATGGCCGTGCCCTCGCTGCTGGAGCGCTCGCCACTGATCGCGAGCCTGCCCACCGGGCTATGCCAGCATTTCTGTCGCCAGTTCGCCGTCACCCGTGTGGCACCGCCGGTCGCCTTTGCCTCCTTCCCCTTCCACTTGAGCTGGCATCGCCGCTATCAGAAGGACCCCGCGCATCGCTGGATCCGCGAGCAGATCATTGAATGCTGTCAGCGTCTGGCGGAGGGACAGCAGGTGCTGCGCTAAGTCCTGAGCCCTGAGCCCTGAGCCCTGAGCCCTGAGCCCTGAGCACAGAAAATAAGCGCCCGGCTACGAAAACGGCCCCTCACCATCCAGTGAGGGGCCGTTCTTGTCATGCCACGGGATTCAGCAGGCGAGCATCAGCCCTGCTTGGCCGCCAGGGCAGCACGATGGGCGTGCAGTTTCTGGTAGCTTTCGATCAGACGCAGGTGGCGATCGAGCCCTTCCAGCTGCATGTTGGTCGGCTCCAGACCATGGAAGCGCACCTCGCCCTGCACGGAGCCCACCACGGCAGCCATGGTGTCTTCGCCGAACATGCGGCGGAAGTTGTAGAGGTAATCCTCAAGCTCCAGCTCGTCATCCAGCGTGATCTCCAGCACCGCCTTCATGGCCTGATAATAGAGGCCGCGCACGACGGTGTTGTCGTTGTACTGCAGGAACATCTCGACGCGATCCAGCGCGTCCTCGTGCTGACCCAGCGCGAGGTTGATCATCAGTTTCAGCTCGAGAATCGTCAGCTGACCCCAGATGGTGTTCTCGTCGAACTCGATGCCGATCAGCGTCTTGATGTCCATGTGCTCATCAAGCTGGCTCTCTTCGAGACGCTCGCCCAGGTCCGCCAGCTGCTCGTCATCGAGACGATGCAGATTGAGGATGTCCTCGCGGTAATCCAGCGCCATGTTGGTGTTGTCCCACACCAGGTCCTCGACCGGATAGACCTCGGAATAGCCCGGCACCAGGATACGGCACACCGGCGCGCCAAGATCCTCGTGCACCGCCATGTAGGCCTCCTTGCCGATCTCATCGAGGATGCCGAACAGGTTGGCGACTTCTTCTTCGTTGCTGCCGGAGAAGTCCCACTCGACGAACTCGATGTCGGTCTTGGAGCTGAAGAAGCGCCAGGAGACCAGACCCGAGGAGTCGATGAAGTGCTCGACGAAGTTGTTCGGCTCGGACACGGCCAGCGAGTTGAAGGTCGGCGGCATGAAGTCGTTGAGACCCTCGAAGCTGCGGCCCTGCATCAGCTCGGTCAGGCTGCGTTCGATGGCGACTTCAAAACTCGGGTGCGCGCCGAAGGAGGCGAAGACACCGCCGGTCTTCGGGTTCATCAAGGTGACGCAGGCCACCGGGAACTGGCCGCCCAGCGAGGCGTCCTTGACCAGAATCGGGAAGCCCTGGGCTTCCAGTGCCTCGATGCCTTCGACGATTTCCGGGTACTTGGCCAGCACCTCCTGCGGCACGTCCGGCAGGGTCAGTTCCTGCTCGAGAATCTCGCGCTTCACGGCACGCTCGAAGATCTCGGACAGACACTGCACCTGGGCTTCCGGCAGAGTATTGCCGGCGCTCATGCCGTTGCTGAGATACAGGTTCTCGATCAGGTTGGACGGGAAGTAGATCGTCTCACCGTCCGAGCGGCGAGTGAACGGCAAGGAAACGATGCCACGGTCCGCACGTCCGGAATTGGTGTCGATCAGATTGGAGCCACCCAGCTCGCCATCCGGATTGAAGATCTCCAGGCAGTAGTCATCCAGCACGCCTTCCGGGATCTCGTCATTCGGGCCCGGCTGGAACCACTTCTCGTTCGGGTAGTGCACGAACTCGCTGTCAGCGATGGCTTCGCCGAAGAACTGGTCGTTGTAGAAGAAGTTGCAGCTCAGACGCTCGATGAACTCGCCCAGTGCCGAGCACAGCGCGCTCTCCTTGGTCGAACCCTTGCCGTTGGTGAAGCACATCGGCGAGGCGGCATCACGAATGTGCAGCGACCAGACGTGCGGCACGATGTTGCGCCAGGAGGCGATCTCGATCTTCATGCCGAGATCATTCAGCAGGCCCGTCATGTTGGCGATGGTCTGCTCCAGCGGCAGGTCCTTGCCTTCGATCCAGGTGCTCTGCCCTTCTGGCGGCTCCGCCATCAGCAATGCCTGGGCGTCCTCGTCGAGGTTGTCGACCGTCTCGATCTCGAAGCCCGGGCCGGTCTGGACGACCTTCTTCACCGTGCAACGCTCGATGGAACGCAGGATGCCCTGACGGTCCTTGTCGGAGAGGTCTTCCGGCAGCTCCACCTGGATCTTGAAGATCTGGTTGTAGCGGTTCTCCGGGTCGACGATGTTGTTCTGCGACAGGCGGATGTTCTCGGTCGGGATGTCCCGCGCCACGCAGTACACCTTCACGAAGTACGCCGCGCACAGCGCCGACGACGCCAGGAAGTAGTCGAACGGGCTCGGCGCCGACCCATCACCCTTGTAGCGGATGGGCTGATCGGTGATGACCGTGAAGTCGTCGAATTTCGCCTCGAGCCTCAGGTTGTCGAGAAAGTTGACCTTGATTTCCATGAACGATGCACCGCTGTGAAGAGTGTGGGCGCCAGCACGCCAGTCAGACGGCTACGCGATGGCCGCCATTATCCAGATTTTGGGGGCCTGCGTCGCGGGTGAGGCGAAAAGCGAAAACGCCGTGACTTCCTTGACGGTAGGGGGATTGTCACCTATTGGTTAATTTATACGCATAAATACAATAATTGATGCTTTGCCATGCCTGGTTCCCTGCCATCGACACGACAGGTCACAACCCGCCCCACCAACCACAATAAAGGGGAATGCAATGAGAAAGCGCTTCACGACCCGCAAGGTCGCCATCTACGGCAGCATGCTGCTGGGATTCTTGATGCTCGAGAGTCCATTGATGCTGATGGCCAACAAGATCGAGCCCATGGTGATGGGAGTTCCGTTCTTCCTCGTCTGGAACCTGGTGTGGTGGGGCTTCCTCACCGCCGTGTTCCTGTATGCCTACCTGACCAACTGGGGTAGCGCCAGAGCCCCTTCCACCGGCGGCAAGCGCTGAGGAGCTCACCATGACTGGAAGCATCTTGATCATCGCGGCCTTCATGATCATTCCCTTGATCGTCGGGCTCGTCTCGGCCCGCAAGTCCCAGACGACGAGCGAAGACTTCTTCGTTCAGGGGCGGGCCATGGGCAGCATTGCCGTGTTCTTCACGGTGGCGGCCACCTGGTGGAGCGCCTTTGCCTTCCTGGGATCGAATGCCACCTTCTACACCAGTGGCCCGATCTATCTCACCGCGCTTGCGTGGAACCTGCTCTTCGGCTTCATGTACTACTGGGTGGGCAAGCGCGTCTGGTATCTCGGCAAGCGCTTTGACTACCTGACGCCGTCAGACCTGATGGGCGATTTCTACAACAGTGAAGCACTCAGAGTCCTCGTTGCCGTCATCACGCTGATCTTTACCGTGCCATATCTGCAGATCCAGCTGACAGGCGGCGCCTACCTGATCGAGGTCGCCTCCGGTGGCGTCGTGCCCTTCTGGCTGGCCGCACTGCTGTTCTACTTCATCATCATCGTCTATGTGTGGGTCGGCGGAATTCGCGCCATCGCCTGGACAGATGTGATCTACGGGGCGCTGCTGTTCTTCGGCATGATGTATGCGGGTTACTACATCGCCGGCCAGGCAGGTGGCCCGACCAGCATGTTCGCTCAGCTCGCCAGCGACTCGCCCGCGCATCTGACGCTGCCGGGGCCGAATGGCAACATGGGCTACTCCATGTGGTTCTCTCTGTTCGTGATCGTGGCCATCGGCGCCTTCATGGGTCCCCA
This sequence comes from Cobetia amphilecti, assembly GCF_020217465.1. Classification (GTDB taxonomy): domain Bacteria; phylum Pseudomonadota; class Gammaproteobacteria; order Pseudomonadales; family Halomonadaceae; genus Cobetia; species Cobetia amphilecti. Next base: position 1,690,725 of record NZ_CP084115.1, on the reverse strand, counting down.
GATCTGGCTGCGCATGTATTCGGTGAAAAGCGGCAAGCTGTTCGGCTTGATGCCCTTCCTGCTGGGGCTCGCCGCCTTCGCCTACTTCGGCTCGGTACTCACGGGGTACACCGGCGTACTGCTGGAGCCTGGCCTGGAGAATGCTGACCAGATCCTGCCCGTCATGCTGATGAACTATGCGCCCTATCTGCTGGCATCACTGATCATGGCGGCTGGCGCGGCAGCGGCGATGTCCACCGCCAACTCCCAGATCCATGCGGTATCGACCGTCGTCACCATGGATATCTACAAGCGCTACGTGAACCCGCAAGCGGATCAGAAGCGCATCGTCCACATCGGGCGCCTGTCTCTGGTCGGCTTCTCTCTGGCGGCCTACATCCTGGCACTGACCGTTCCGGGGCTGCTCGTCACCATCGGGATCGCGGCACTGGCGGGCACTGCTCAGCTGATCGTGCCGACACTGGGCGCCATCACCTGGCGCAAGGCACACCCGCAAGCGGCCTTCTGGGGCCTGATCCTGGGTATCGTGACCGTCCTCTGGCTGTCCTACGGCGCCAGCGTCAGCAACCCGCTTGGCCTGCATGCCGGCATCTGGGGCCTGATCCTCAATGCGTCAGCCTTCGTCATCATCAGCCTGGCCTTGCAGCGCAAGGATGCCGATGTGGTGGAACGCTTCGCGCGGGCGCGTCGGGATTACACCGCGGAATATCACCCGGAGCAGCTGGAAGATGATGCGGCTCCCTCACCTCAGGTGATCGAAGCCCGCTGACCAGCGACAAGGGCCTGCATTGCGCAGGCCCTTTTCATTGCCGAGAACATCTCACGTGCCGAGAACGTCCCACGTGCGAGTGCTTGATCACAGTACCTGATAGCCGGCACTTGATAGCCAATGGACAGGATCTGACATGACCCCAGCCTCTCTTCCCACGCAATTATCTGAATTGACCGCCACTGACGCCCTGACGCTATTTCGCCAGGGTGAGCTATCCCCTGTCGAGCTGACCCGGGACTGCCTGGAGCGTATCGATACGCTCAACCCCAAGGTCAATGCCTTCGTGCATATCGCCCATGATGGGGCAATGAAGGCGGCGAAAGACGCCGAAGCCCGCTGGATGAACGGCTCGCCCTGCGGCCCGCTGGACGGTGTGCCGACAACGCTCAAGGACCTGACGCTGTCCCAGGACATGCCGACCCGGTACGGCTCCGCCACCACATCACCCGACGGGGGGAGTGACGTCGATTCCCCCGTCGCCGCGAGCCTGCGCAAGGCAGGCGCCGTCTTTCTCGGCAAGACAGCCTCACCGGAGTACGGCTGGAAGGGAGTGACGGACAACCCCCTGCATGGCGTAACGCGCAACCCCTGGAATACCGCGCTGACGTCGGGTGGATCCTCAGGCGGGGCTGGAGCAGCGGCCGCGCTGAACCTGGGCATGCTCCATCAAGGAAGTGACGCGGGCGGTTCGATCCGCATACCCTGCAGCTTTACCGGCACCTTCGGCCTGAAACCCACGTTTGGCTGGATACCTCAATGGCCGACCAGCGCCATGTCGACACTCTCACACCTGGGACCGATGACGCGGACGGCGTCCGATAGCGCCCTGATGCTTGCCAGCATGGCAAGACCGGATGCCCGAGACGGATTGCTCGGCAACCCGCATGGTATTCATTGGAATGCGCCACTCCCATTGTCTCTTGAAGGATGGAAAATCGCTTACAGCCCGACGCTTGGGTATGTCGACGTTGCACAGGACATACGCCTGCGAGTGGACGAAGCGGTCGCTCTACTGTCGAGACTGGGCGCTGACGTCATCGAGATAGACCCCGGGTTTTCCTGTCCCCTCGATACCTTCAATACCTTGTGGTTCGCGGGTGCCACCCAGGTGGTCGAAAAGATGACCGACAGCCAGCGAGAGCAAATGGACCCGGGCTTGCTGGACATTGCAGAGCGCGGCAACAACATTTCCTTGTCGCAATATCTGGCGGCAAGACGAGAGCGGACTGCACTTTGCGCACACATGCAATCCTTCCACGAGCAATGGGATCTGCTTGTTACCCCCACCTTGCCCATTTCACCCTTTGTCGCTGGGCACAACGTCCCACCCGGCGAGAAATACACTGACTGGATGGACTGGACGCCGTTCAGCTACCCCTTCAACCTGACCCAACAACCCGCGGCATCACTCCCCTGCGGATTGGATGACAATGGGCTGCCTGTCGGACTGCATCTGGTGGGAGGAAAGTTCCAGGATATGAAAGTGATGCATGCGGCCATGTTGCTTGAGGAGATGCTTCCTGGCCTTGTCTATCCCAAGCCCTAGCCAAGAGAAGTCCATCAACCAGCCGCCGAGCTTATGGCATGCCTCAAGCCTCTGGCTTCAGCTCGCTTCACACCTCACTCCTCACATCCCACCCCGCCCCGCCCGAGCAATCGTGCGGGGCAAGCGTATTGATGAGAATCCTGATACCCACAGCATCAGGAATTTGATGCTAAAGATTGGCGAAGCAGTGTCGATAGTAGATTCAACAGTAAATAAACATTACTTCAGCACAATCGCATCAAGGATGTCCGCAGTCGATGACGGATTGGTGCCTCCCCTCTCTTGCCAGGAACTCTCCCATGCTGCTCGATCGTGCCCAGGCCCTGCGCCGTGCGCTGGAAGACCACACTGCCTGCATCTTCTTTCGCCCGGATGGCAGCATTCTTGGCGCAAGCGACGCCTTTCTGTCAGCGACGGGCTATCGCCGTGATCAGGTCGTGGGGCAGCATCACCGAATGTTCTGCTCGAGCGAGGTCCATCAGGCCCCGGACTATCAACACTTCTGGCAACAGCTGGCCGCCGGCCATTCACGCGGTGGCACCTTCGAGCGACGTGATGCCAGAGGCGCGACCTTGTGGTTGGAGGCGACCTACCTGCCGGTCATGACTCGCCGCGGGCGTGTGCGTTACATCATCAAGATTGCCCGCGATGTCAGTGAGCGTCACGAGAGCGCCAGCAGTCAGGACGCCATTCTCACCGCGCTCAACACCTCGATGGCAGTGATCGAATTCGCGCCGGATGGCACCGTGCTCAAGGCCAACGACAACTTCCTCAAGGTGATGGGGTATCAGGCCCATGACGTCATCGGGCAGCATCATCGTCGCTTCTGCGCTGACAGCTTCTATGAGGAAAACCCCGACTTCTGGCGCGAGTTGGCCAACAACAGCTTCAAACAGGGGCGTTTTGCGCGCGTCACGGCCAATGGCAGCCCGATCTGGCTGGAAGCGACCTACAACCCGGTGCTCGATGCCCGCGGCAAGGTGGTTCGCGTCATCAAGTTCGCCAGCGATATCACCGCCGAGATGCAGCAGCATCAGGCAACGCGAGACGCCGTCACTGCCGCGCGCACCAGCGCCCAGCAGACGGAGACCATCGCCGCTGACGGCCTGACACAACTGGCGGCCGCCGTGGAGGATGTCACCCGCGCCGGCACGGAAGTCGCGACGGCGCGGCAGGTCATCGAGGCGCTCAATCATCATGTGAGAAGCATCAACCAGATGGCCGAAAGCATTTCCCACATTGCGCAGCAGACCAACCTGCTGGCCTTGAACGCGGCGGTCGAAGCCGCCCGCGCGGGGGATCATGGCAGAGGCTTTGCGGTGGTGGCCCACGAGGTTCGGCGCCTGTCACAGGCCACTACGCAATCCGCCGAGCAGATCAGCAAGGTATTGCGCGACAACACGGCCTTGATCCGCCAGGGGGGCGAGCGCATGAATACCGTCGTCATCCACAGTGAAGCCGGCCAGCAGAGCGTCGATCAGACCCAGGCGGTCATCGCCGAGATCCTGGCCGGTGCCCGGCAGGTCAGCGCCGCGATCGATCGCCTCTGAGGCTAGCCGGCGCCATCCATCCGCCAGCCGTTGCATGCCCTTGCATACGACGACGCCCCGCCCACGCTGAGAGATCATCAGCATGAGCGAGGCGTCATATTGCAGCGTGACAGCGGTTCCCGGCGCGCTTCAGCCAGCCAGAGAGCCGAGCGTCTTCTCCATCGTCGCGACCACTTCACGGCACAGCGCATCATCGAGTGCGTCGGCGTGCGGCGGTGCGAATCGCTGGGCGTCGTTGTCGAAGTACTGACCATTGGCGCCGGCGAATTCCTCATCCAGTGCCGCACGCACCAGGATATCAGCACCGATACCCAGGTCCTTGCCCGGCACGCCGAAGCCTTCCTTGACCATCTTGCTGGCCAGCAGAGAGCCCGGGTTGACCGCGATCAGGATCGGTCCCTGGCCTTCCCAGTCCTGGGCAAGCGTGCGGGTCCACATGGTGATCGCGAGCTTGCTCTGGGCATAGGCCGCGTAGTGGTCGTTGAACGCGACCTCTCCGATCAGCGCCTTCAGGTCCACGGAGGATTGAGCCGCCGAGGACAGGTTGACGACCCGCCCGGCCGGACGCAGTGCCGAAGCCAGTTTCTGGGTGAGCAGATACGGGGCAAGGGTGTTGACCACGAAGCGCAGGTCGAGACCGTCAGCCGTCACGACGCTGGGGGCCTGGAAGACACCGGCATTGTTGATCAGGACATCCAGACTGGCATTGGCCGCCAGCACTTCGCTTGCCAGTGAATCGATGGCGGCCAGATCGGACAGGTCGGCCACGAAACCTGCGACACGCTCAGCCCCTGCCAGCGTTGCAAGTTCGGCGACGACGCCATTGACCTTCTGCTCGCTGCGCCCGTGAATCAGCACGCGATGGCCGCGCTCCAGCAGGGCCTTGGCCGTGACCAGGCCGATGCCATCGGTAGAACCGGTGATAAGGATGGTTTTCATGCGCTCTCTCCTTGAAATGTCACACGACGCTTGAGACGCGAACGACAGGGCGTGCCCTATGGCCACACCCTGTCGTTCATCTGTGCCAGCGCAGTGTCAAATGCTGCCGCCTGGATGGCTGGCGGGTCTCGCTATCAGACCTCTCTATCAGGTCCCGCTATCAGACCTCGACGATGACCTTGCCGGTTGCCTTGCCGCTGCCCAGGCGGGCGTGGGCCTGGCCCACTTCCTCAAGCGGGAAGACCTGATCATCGATGATCGGCTTGAGCGCGCCGGCATCGGCGATACGCGCCATGTCGGCCAGAATCTCGTGGTGCTGCTGACGACGGAAGTCATGCAGCATCGGGATCAGCATGAAGACGACATGCAGTGACAGGCCCTTGAAGTGCGCGGTGGACAGGTCGATTTCCATGAAGGACACGGTCGTCGAGACATGGCCATTGAGCGCGGCAGCCTCGAAGGAGGTCGGCAGGTTGGCGCCGCCGACGGAGTCGAACACGATGTCGAAGCCCTTGCCGTCGGTGTGCTTGGCCACATAGTCGGCGACCTGCTCATTGCGGTAATTGATGGCACTGGCCCCCAGCCCTTCGACCAGCGTCTCGTGCTCATCACGACCGACGGTAGAGGCAACATCGGCACCGAAGTGACGGGCCAGCTGGATGGCGATGTGCCCCACACCACCCGCCCCACCGTGAACCAGCACCTTCTGACCGGCCTCGATGTTGGCGCGCTTGAGACCTTCATAAGCCGTGATGCCGACCAGCGGCAGCGCCGCGGCTTCCACCATGCTCAAGGACTTCGGCTTGTGGGCGATCAGGCGGACATCGGCGGCGATATACGCGGTCAGGGTGCCCGGAAGGTCGGCCAGGCCACCAGCACAACCATAGACTTCATCCCCGATGGCGTAGCCTTCGACGCCCTCGCCCACGGCTTCGACGGTACCGGCGAAGTCCATGCCCAGCAGCGACGGCAGTGCGGGAGACAGTGGCAGCTCAGGGCCCATCTCGCGAATCATGGTGTCGACGGTGTTGATACTCGTGGCGGCGATACGCACCAGTACCTGACCTGCCGCCGCTTGGGGCTTGGCGATTTCGGCCGCTTCGAACACCTCGGGACCACCGAATGATTTGACGAGCATCGCTTTCATGAGTCTGTCTCCTGCGTGGATGTGGAGCCAGCATAATTGTCATGGGCCTGAATGATAAACGGCGATAAACTACAATCAGTTTATTGGTTTTATTGAAAGTATTGGATGTATTGGGCGTGTTGGACGTATTGAGCTTGTTGGATGTAGTGGACGTCACGAACATTGCGCCAAGCCGTAGCTGGCGTGCCTCTCGCCATCGGGAGCCACGCACGTCGACGCAAATGAGGACACCCGCATGAATCTTGAGCACCTGAAGCTGTTCGTCCGCCTGGCCGCCGTGAACAGCATCAGTCAGGCCGGCGAGGACCTGGGACTGTCGCCCGCCGTCGCCAGCTCTCACTTGCGCAAGCTCGAGGACAGTCTGGGGGTGCGCCTGCTGCATCGCACCACGCGTCATGTGGCACTGAGCGAAGAAGGTCGTGCCTTTCTCCCCCATGCAGAGGAGGTACTGATCAGCGCTGAGGCCGCGCGGGCTGCCGTCGGCATCGGCACGACCTCCCCCAGCGGCACCTTGCGCATCACCGCATCCGCCTCCTTCGGGCGCATGCACCTGGTGCCGGGCCTGGCCGGTTTTCTCGAGCGCTGCCCTGATCTCGAACTGGACCTGCGACTGACCGACACCATCGTCGATCTGGTCGAGGGCGGCTTTGATATCGCCATCCGCAACTCCGCCCTCAAGGATTCCAGCCTGATCGCGCGGCGCCTGGCACCGGACAAGCGCATTCTGTGCGCCTCGCCGGACTATCTCGCGCGCCATGGCACACCGACGCATCCCTCGATGCTGCACGAACACGAATGCCTGACCCTGATCGGCATGGACCAGTGGTGCTTTCAGTGCGAGAACGGCGTCGAGCCGATTCGCGTCAAGGGGCGTATCCGCACCGACAATGGCGAAGCCGTTCGTGACGCCTGCGCCGCTGGCCTGGGCATCACCCTGTCCTCGACATGGAGCATTTACCGCCACCTGGCCGAAGGCAGCCTGGTAGAGGTGCTGCCCGAGACGCCCTTGATCAGCGAGACCGGCATCTGGGCGGTCTATCCCAGCAACCGCCAGCTGGCCCCCAAGGTGCGCGCCTTCCTGGACTACTTCTCCGAATACTTCGGCAGCCCGCCCTATTGGGATGTCCAACAGGGCTGAGACGCCGGAAAGCCCGTCATACCGCCGCCAGCACCCAGCGCTGAAGCATCGGCTTGTAGTGAGCGAAGTCCGGCGTCTGCATGCCGGCCACCTTGGCGGCATCATCCAGGCGCCGCACCTTGAGAATGGCCGCAAGCTGGGGCAGCTGGGCAAAGGCCGCGGCCTCGTGCGGCTCCATCGCCCCGCCCTGCAGGGCCAGGCTATCCAGCGAGGCCTGTGACAGACAGGCGCGATAGCTCGGCTCCACCGCGACCAGATAACGCTTGGCCGCCACGTGCTGGCGTACCGGCTCGACGATCTCGGCCGGGAAGAAGCGCGCCAGCCAGTCGGCACCGCTGACCTGATGACGATTGTCCTGGCCGTTCATCAAGACCTCCGGCGGCAGCCCATTGGCGTAATGCCCCACGTCATGCAGCAAGGCGGCCAGAATCACCGACTCGGATTCCCCCTGCTGCTCGGCCAGATGCGCCGCCTGCAGCATGTGCTCGGCCATGGTCACCTCCTCGCCCAGATAGGAGTCCGCACCGTGCAGGGCGAAGATGTCCTCGATCAAGCCGACGATGCCCTCGGCGTTGGCAGGCTGCGTGATCATCGGGCGTTCTCCAGCAGATTGAGGGTGGAATACAGGCTGTCGAGATCGGCGTAGGCGCCCTGCAGATGACGATTGCCACCGGCCACGAAGGCGGTACGGGCATGCATCACGCGACTGTTGTCGAACAGCAGGCAGTCCCCCGGGGCAAGGCGCAGGCGCGTGGCCTGCTCCGGCTGACCGATCACGCGCGCCCAGTCGTGATAGGCACGATAGAAGGCGCGTTGCGCCTCAAGCGGCAGCGGCAGCGAGGCGATGGAGCGGTTGTTGTAACGCACCTGGCGGATGTTGCCCTTGTGGTCGGTCTCGATGAACGGCACCCAGCTTCTGAGATCGGCATGGTCCGCGTCATGAAAGCGGAACGGCACCCGCGTGCGCGTCAGCAGCGCGAAACTCTCGGGCGCCAGTTCGCGCAGGCGCTCGGCGGCGGCGAAGCCATCCACCAGCAGGGTCTGGCCGCCTTCCACCTCGTTGCTCAGGCAATGCAGCAGCTGGATGCTTGGCGCCGGGTCACGATAGGGGTTGTCGGTATGCGCCCCGAGTCCGAGATTGCTGAAGGCGAGATTGCTCGGCGAAACCTCGGTGCGGACATCGAACAGCTTGCCGTAATTGGTTTCGCGCACATACCCGAACTGCGCGATCACCTCGAGCACCTTGCCCGGCTCGACAGGCACGCCACGCAGGCACACCACCCCGGTGTCACGGACCCAGGCCAGTGCCTCGCGCCGCGCCTCTCCCCCGGCGATGACATCGGCCCACTCGACCCGGGCGACCGAGAACTCGCTGCCCTGCCACAGCGTCTTGTGCGCACTGCTGCGCTCATCGGGAAAGCCGGTACTCAAGGCGGCCAGCTCATCGACGCCGTAGCGAATCTCGCGTGCATTGCTCAGTGTCACTCGCAGGACGTCGCCCTCCTCAAGCGCCGCCTCGCTGATGGCGGCGTCCCAGTCGAGGTCGAGCACACTGTCCAGACGCTGGCCATTGGCATGGCGACGGGCGGGGTCATGGTCTTGCAGCCACAGCACATGCTGGGCAAGGGTCTGGCCATCATCCAGAGTCAGGTGAAGCTGTTCGGCGTCAAACGCGAGGCGAGGCATGCAGAGTCTTCCTGTCTGTCGAGTGCGATCACAAGCCGCAAGGCACGGCATGACGAACGGGTGTGGCTGGCGCTCATGTCAAACGAGCGATCCGCCAGTGAATGCCCGCCATGCTAGTGAACGCAGACCCGTGACCATAGCGAGACTTTCTGGCGGCGAGCCTTAGTTTTTATACGCGCACACTGTCACGTCATCGTCATGCACGGCTGCAAGAATGAGCGCCCGGCCGCGTGCCGCGGCAGGATCTGCAGTCATGGCTTCAGCACCAGCCGCCGATGCGGCGACTGGCTCAGTCAAGCTGGAGTTCTGCATGTCGCGTCCTGCCTATCACCCTTCCCAGCGCCTCGCTCAGCGCCTGCCCCCATTCAATGCCCTGACCGCCTTCGAGGCCACCGCACGCCTCGGCAGCCTGACCCGCGCCGCCGCCGAACTGTGCATTACCCAGGGCGCCGTCAGTCAGCGCGTCAAGCAGCTGGAAGACTTCCTCGCGGTCAGCCTGTTCGTGCGCCGCGGCAATCGCATCGAGCTGACCGACGAGGCGCATGCCTATCTGCCGCTGGTCAGTGGCGTGTTCGAGACCCTCAAGCGCGGCACCGCCACCCTCTTCCAGCACGATGAGCAACAGAGCCTGACGCTGCGCTCCAATCACAGCTTCGTCGAATACTGGCTGATCCCCAGGCTCAAGGACTTCCAGCGCCTGCATCCGAACATCCAGGTCACGGTGCTGCCGCACAACCAGGTACTCCCGGACGAGCAGCCCGATGTCGATATCGAGATCATCAATGGCTACGGCGGCTGGTGCGGGCGCGAGTACGAGAAACTGGCCGATGAGCAGTGGGTCGTCGTGGCCAGCCCCACCTTCCTGCATCACTCCCTCGCCCCCAATGCCTCACCCGCGAGTCCACTCGACGAGCTGGCCCGCGCGCCACGAATCGAGTGCATCGGCTACCGCGAAAGCTGGCTGGACTGGTTCCGACTGCAGAAGTTTCGCGGCCACATCCCGCCGGCCGGCCTCAAGTTCGGCAATGCCAGTCTGGCGATTGCCGCGGCACTCGAGGGACATGGCTTCCTGCTCGTCCGCCAGTCCTTCGTGATGGACCTGATCAAGAACGGACGCCTGCAACTGGCGCACGCCTTGCGCATGCCCAGCACCAGCAGCCAGTACCTGCTGGTGTCTCCGGAGCGCCGCCATGCCCCGGCGGTCAACGATTTCTGTGCCTGGTTGCGCAGCACCATGCACACCTCTCAGGCCAATCCTGTCACCAGCGAGATGCCCTCCCAGCCCCGCTAGCACGGGCAGGAAGACGCGAGCCTCAGAATTTCTAAGGCACAGTCGCAGTTTTTGTTGCGGCCAACGGCTGGCATCTGTCACGGAAACGTCATCATCTGCGCCAAAGATGACGCCTCAAGACGACAGCGTTGCCGCAGTTCGACCGTCCCGGCGGGCTGCGCCACGAGCCAACCAACGGCCTGCCTGTCGGCCTGACCCGGTTTTGCGGAACCTGCTTGCTGTCACTGATGACCGTATCTGACCACTGTCCCTGACTACCGTCCCTGACCGTTGCCCTTGCCTGGAGCCTGACATGAAGAAGCCCTTGATCGCCGCCATCGGCCTTGCCGCCTTCGCCCAACTGGCCGTCCCCCAGCTGGCCCATGCCGAGACACTGCGCACCCCGCATTGGGTCGAGTTCAGTGGCAAGGAGTCGCTGGACCCCATCTCCCCGACGCGCTTCTACTCGGCCAACCAGCTGATCTACAGCCGCCTGGTCCGTCAGGGCAGCAAGGGCGAGCCGGTGTCGGATCTGGCCTCCGAGTGGCAGGCCAACCCCGCTGCCGATGAGTGGACCTTCACGCTGCGTGACGGAGTCAGCTTTCACAATGGCAAGGCGCTGAGCGCGGATGACGTCATCTACAGCTTCACGCGTCTGCTCGACCCCGAGCGCGATGCCCCGGCACGTGCCGCGCTGTCAGTCATCGAGGACGTCAGCGTCAATGAGGCCGGCCAGATCGTGTTCCGCCTCAGCCAGTCCCATGCTGACCTGCCGATTCTGCTGATGGATTACCGCGCCAAGATCGTGCCGGTCGGCTTTGATGACGACACTTCACTGCAGGGCATCGGCACCGGCCCCTTCAAGCTGGTCGAATTCGATCCGCAGGGTACCACCACCTTCGAAGCCTTCGCTGACTACTGGGAAGGCGCACCGAAGCTGGATGGCATGGACCTGATCGGCATTCCCGATGACAACGCCCGCACCCAGGCATTGCTGGCCGGCCAGATTGACTGGTCGGGCTGGAATGGCGTCAACGCCCAGCAGCTGCGCCTGTTCTCCAGCAATCCGGCCTACCACTACGACTCCATCGCCACCGGCGACTGGCGTGGCATGGTGTTCCGCGCCGACGACGAGGTCTTCCAGGATGTGCGCGTGCGCCGTGCGCTGCGTCTGGTGGCCGACCGTGAAGAGATGGTCAACCTGCTGTTCGGCAAGGGCGGCGCCACCATTACCTGTGACAATCCGGTCTGGAATGGCGATCAATACAAGCTGGCGCAGCAATGCCCGCAGGACCTCGACACCGCTCGCAGCCTGCTGAGCGACGCGGGGTATGCCGATGGGCTGGAGATCGACGTCTACACCAGCGGCGTCGACAACTACTTCCGCCCGATGACGGAGCTCTACCAGCGTCAGGCAGCCGAGGCCGGCATCACCGTCAACGTGCACAACGTGCCCGCGGCGGATTACTGGAACACCGCCTGGATGAAGAAGCCGGCCTTCACCACGGCCTGGGGCCAGCGCCCGACCGATCAGGTGCTCAACGAGATCTTCCAGAGCGAGGCCAACTGGAACGAGTCGGCCTACAAGAACCCCGAATTCGATGCCCTGCTCGCCAAGGCGCGCGCCACCCTGGATGACGAAGCTCGCACCGAGCTCTATCACCAGGCCCAGGCGCTGCTGACCGAGACCGGCGCGACGCTGATTCCCTTCCACCTCAACAACAACCGCGTCATGAAGCGTGAGGTGCATATCCCGGCAGTCGAACACTTCGCGATTCGCTGGCACCAGGTCGACAAGCAGGGAGAGAGCTGATGTCCCGCCCTGGCCTGATCCTGATTCTGATGGACGGCATCAGCAGTCAGCGCTTCGCCGAGACGCGGGCGCGCCTGCCGCATCTCGATGCCCTTGCCAGAGACGGCCTGCTGATCGAGCGCCTGGGTGCCGATACCAATGCCAATTCGATGCCCGCGCGAGCGGGCGTCCTGACCGGGCAACCGGCTCAGGTGCACGGCATCTATTCCAACGGTATCTATTCCAACGGCATCCATTGCCCCGGTGCTGAGACGAAGACGGAGTTTGCGTCTGATACAGGGACTGAAACGGATAGCAACAGTCACGCCTCAGACGCCAGCGCCACTGCAGGGCATTTTCGCCCTGCAACGGTCGAGGACCTGCGTGGCGAGACCCTGCTCGAGGCCGCGCGCGCGGCAGGACTGCGGGTGGCCAGCCTCGGCTTCGGGCTGGCCCGCCCCGAGAGCTGCGACTGGTATCTGTCGCCCTGGTGGGAGGAAGGCGACCTGCGCGCCAAGGGCATGACCGCGCCGCGTCTGAATCACTGGGATGCCCGCAATGACGCCCTGATGCGCGCGATGAGCAATGACCAGCAACTGCTCAACGAGGCACTGTCGCTGATCGAGCGCGAAACGCCAGAGCTGGTGCTGCTCGAACTCAACACTCCCGATTACTGCCTGCATGTGCATGGCAATGATGACGCCCTGGTCGATGGGGCCCTGATGATGGTCGATGCCCAGCTTGGCAGCCTGCTGGCCGGCCTTGAGGCCATCAACAAGCGCGAGGCCTATCACCTGTGTGTCTTCAGTGATCATGGCCATGCCCCGGTCCAGCGGGCGCTGGTGGCAGACCGCCTTCTACCGGATGTCGCGCTGCAATGTGATGGTGGCCTGTTGCTGGTGGCCTGTGATGATGACGAACGCCAACGCGAGCAGGCCGCGCGCCTGGCCGAGTTCGGCGTCACGCCGCTTGCGGCGGCCGACTTCCTGCCCCCGGGCGTGAAGCATATCCAACTCTATCAGGCACCGCCTGGCATGAGCTTCGAACCCGCCTGCAAGCATGCCCATCACGCAGAGCTGGTGGCGGCGCCCGGCTATGTCTCCACACACGGTTTCGGCCCCGGCGCCACGTCGGATCAGCGCTTCGCCATTCTGCATGGCCCGTCAATCACTGCGGGCGAGCGCCTTGAACTCGAGTCACTGGCCCTCCACCCGCGCCTGCGTCAGGTGCTGGGCCTGCCGCCCCTCTGTGAGGCTTCGACGCCACAGCGGGCACGTGATCTTCAAGAGGTGAACTGAGATGTGGGCAATGCTGTTGCAGCGCTGCCTGTATGGCGGCTTCACGCTGGTCTTCGTGGCCTGCGTGGTGTTCTGGGTGATCGAGATGCTGCCCGGCGACTTCTGCGTCAACTATCTGGGACGCAGCATGACACCGATCAATCTCGCCCAGTGTCGCGCCGAGCTTGGCTTGGACACGCCGGTGACGACGCGCTTCGTCAGCTGGTGGGGGCAGTTGCTGAGTGGTGATTTCGGCACCTCGCTGACCAGTCGTGCACCGGTCAGCGATACCTTGATGCCGCGTCTGGCCAACACCTTGCTGCTGGGCGGCATCGCGACCGTGATGGCCATTCCGCTGGCCATCCTGCTGGGGCTGATCGCGGCGCTCAAGCGCGACAGCTGGATCGACTCCAGCCTCTCCAGCCTGGTGCTGATCGCCATGACGGTGCCGGAATTCATCAGCGCCACCCTGCTGACCCTGGCCTTCGCCATCTGGCTGCCGTGGTTCCCTGCCATCACCGTGGCCGGTGCCAACGAGAGCCTGTGGAACCTGCTGCCCGGTGTCTGGCTGCCCGCCATCACGCTGGCGCTGGTGGCCATGGCACACATGATGCGCATGACCCGCTCCAACACCATCAGCGTGATGGACAGTGACTTCATGAACATGGCGCGTATCCGCCAGCTGCCGCGCTGGCGACTGGTGATCCGTCATCTGGCACCGGCCGCCCTGCTGCCGACCATCAGTCTGGCCGCCATGACCATCGCCTGGCTGCTGGGCGGCGTGGTGATCGTCGAACAGGTCTTCAACTATCCGGGGCTGGGGCGCCTGATGATCTCGGCCATCAATGACCGCGACATGCCGGTGGTGCAGGCCTGCGCACTGGTGCTCTCCGTCACCTATGTGCTGTGCAATCTAGTCGCCGACATGCTGGTCATCGTGCTCAATCCCAAACTCAAGACAGCCTGAGTCACTCATGAACGCTTCTTCCTCGACGACCGCACGCGGCCCGCGACTGGCCCTGGCCAGCCTGCCGGGTCAACACACCCTGGCGCTGCTGTGGGCCAATCGCCAGGGCCGCCTGGGCCTGGTGCTGATCGGCCTGCATCTTCTGCTGGCCGTCGCTGGCCGCTGGCTGGCGCCCCATGACATCTCTGCGGGTGACAGTCTCGCTTCACTGCTGCCCCCCAGTGCCGAACATTGGCTGGGCACCGACCAGCTCGGCCGCGATGTCCTCAGCCGCACCCTGGCCGGGGGCCGCGAGGCCATCTACACCTCGCTGCCGGCCGCCGTGCTGGCCGTGGTATGGGGCAGCGCCTGCGGCATGCTGTTGGCCATCATCGGCGGGCGGGTCGAGAACATCGCCATGCGTCTGGTGGACGCCCTGCTGTCGATTCCCTGGCTACTGTTCCTCTTGCTGGTCATCGGCGTGATGGGCCCCGGCCCGCTGGTCTTCATCCTGACTCTGGGCATCTTCTATGGCGTGGCGGTGGTGCGCGTGATGGTCACTGCGTGCCGCGAAGTGCTGTGCCTTGACTATATACAGGCCGCACGACTGCGCGGCGACAGCCTGATGCGCCTGCTGTGGCGCGAGATCAAACCCAATGTGCTCGACACCATCCTCGTCGAGTTGGCGATGCGCTGGTCCTGGGCATTGCTGGCCTTCAGCTCGCTGTCGTTTCTCGGCTTCGGCGTCTCCCCGCCGACTCCGGACTGGGGGCTGATGGTCGCCGATGGCCGCGGCTTCATGTCGTTTGCGCCCTGGGCCGTGCTGCCGCCGATCGTGGCGCTATCCAGCCTGATCATCGCCATCAATCTGGTCGCCGACACCCTGGCCAAGACACTGGGCATCGACCGTGCGGGGCGCCCCGAATGACTTCGAATTCCAAAGGTGACGCCATGACGGACAACGCCGTGATCCGCGTTCGCGATCTCAACATCGGCTTTCATGATCGCCAGCAGACCTGGCGACCCGTGCTGCGCGGTATCGACCTGAGCCTGGGCCAGGGCGAGATTCTGGGTCTGGTGGGCGAGTCCGGCAGCGGCAAGAGCACCTTGGCCACGGCCATGCTGGGCCTGTTGCGTCGGGGCAGCCTGGTGCGCACCGGCGAGGTGAGTGTCGCCTTACCTGCGCCCGCCACTGCCTCCACTTCTGCCACTGCCTCTACCTCTGCCACTGCCTCTACAAGTCATGACCCTCTTCACGACGAGCACCGCCAGCTGAGCTTTCATCATCAACCGGGGCGCTGGCTGGGCGAACTCAGGCTCGGGCTGGTGTCCCAGCATGCCGAAAAGGCCATGACGCCCCATCTCACGCTCGGCAGCCTGCTGTGCGAGACGCTGCTGTCACAGGGCGTGAAAGGCAAGGCGGAACGTGAACAGCAGGCCGTGGCATGGCTGCGACGCGTCCACCTCCCTCACCCCGAAGTGCTGATGCAGCGCTATCCGCACCAGCTTTCCGGCGGACAGCAGCAACGCGCCAGTCTGGCGCTGGCCCTGGCGCAACGCCCACGAGTGCTGGTGATGGATGAGCCGACCACCGGCCTGGATGCCAGCACCCAGAATGAGATTCTGGCGCTGTTGGCCTCGCTGCGCGCTGAGCTGGGCATGAGCATCGTCTTCGTCAGTCATGATTTGGGCGCGGTATCTCACCTGTGTGACCGCGTCGCGGTGATGTACGCCGGTCAGCTGGTGGAGGTCGCCGCGACTCGCGACTTCCTCAACGGCCCGCGCCACCCCTATGGTCACGCGCTGCTGGCCGCGACTCCGGGCAGTCAGTGCTATCGACCTGACGCCGCGCTGGAAGGCACTCCGCCCCTGGTGGGAAGCGCCATCAAGGGCTGTGCCTTCGCACCGCGCTGTCCGCGCGCCAGTGAGACGTGCCGTGACAGCGTGCCGAGCTGGCAAGGTCGCTACGCCTGCCATCATGCGCTGGAGGGTCATGAATCAGTGGGCAGAGCGCATGCGGAGAGCGGAGAAAGTGCGAAAAGTGCGGAAAGTAACGCAGCAACCGATGAGCGGGCCGATCGCGTAAAGAACGACTCGCAGTCAGCCACGTCACTGGACATCGCGCCGCTGCTGGCCGTGGAGTCGCTGAACCTGTGCTATCGCATGCCCGGCTGGCTGGCGCGCCTGCGCGGTGAAACGCCGGCGCTCACCGTCAGCGATGTGGCATTCTCGCTCCAGCAAGGCGAGACGCTGGCCTTGATCGGCGAATCCGGCAGCGGCAAGACCTCGATCCTCAAGGCGCTGGCCGGCCTGCTCTCCCCCGTCTCCGGACAGCTCAGTCTGCGTCAGGAGTCCTTGGCGGGATTGGTCGCCGAGCGGCGTCCGGTGCAGCGTCAGAAGATCCAGTACATCTTCCAGCATGCCAGCACGGCGCTGAATCCTCGTCTGACCGTGTTCGAATCCCTCGCGCCGGTGCTGTCTCGCTGGTTCGATCTCAAGGGCGATGGCGCCCGCCAGCGTGCCCAGTCGCTGCTGGAAGAGGTGCGCCTGCCCGCGCTTTATCTCGACCGTCTGCCCAGTCAGCTGTCAGGGGGCGAGCAGCAGCGCGTCGCCATCGCCCGCGCGCTGGCCGCCGAGCCCGACATCCTGCTGTGTGACGAGATCACCTCGGCGCTGGATGTCTCGGTACAGGCGGCCATCATTCGCCTGCTGCAACGCCTCAAGCGTGAGCGCGGCCTGAGCCTGGTCTTCGTCACCCATGACCTGGGGCTGGTCAGTCATTTCGCGGACCGCGTACTGGTGCTGCGCAATGGCCGCACCGAGCATCTGGGAGATGTCGCAAGCCTCGCCACAGGGGACCTGCCGCCCTATGTGCAAACCCTGATGGAGGCCAAGCTGGTCGCGGCATGACCCGGCTTTCTGTCCCACCATTCTGTCCGGCCCGCCTGTCCCGGCTGCCTCTCCCTGCTGCCGATCTCCGCTGCTGATTACCTTCATGCAACGAAAAAAGCCCACCAATGGCGGGCAGGGAATGTCGGGACAGGACATTCAGGACAGGAAAGCGTTTGAGCAAGGGCTCTGCAGTTGACGACGAGTGCGCACTTCCACACTGGCTTCCACTCAGCCAAAACACTTGCTCAAGCGTTCTTCTCTCTCACGTATTCTTCTCTGGGACACTGACCATCATGACGCGACACGATGGTCAGTGGGTCCATTCAGCAACTGACAGGGGCAAGTCGATGGCATATCGGCATCCTTGGCTGTCTTGCAGAGTCGGAGGATGTTCATCCGCCGACGAGAGATCATGCGCTTTCGTTCAAGGCATGCTCGACGCGTGTAGCAGAGACACTCTTGCCAGCATCATTGACGTAATCAGCCGAATCGCTCGCCAGTGCACGGGTGGTGCCCTGGACGCCGGCGTTGCTGATGGACTTCTGGACGCGGCTAGCAGCGACACTCATGCCGGTTTCCACGGCGTCATCGTGATGCAGCGCGGCTTGCTGAGTCACCGGCTGTGCCTGGCCCATGATCACGCGATCACTGAGGGTGGCACGGACGCGGGCATCGGCTTCGCTGTCATTGGCAGAGGCCACGCCAGTGGCGGCAACGGACAATGCGGCAATGGCAAATAGAGACTTGAGGGATTGCATGGGGGTTCTCCTGTCGAAAAAGGTCATGTCAGTGCAGACACCTGGCCTGCAAGCGCCTGACGCAGACGTCGGGCGTCTCAGACGTTGACGTCGCTCACGGTGTGACGAACACGGGTGCCGGCAACGCTATCGCCGGAATCATTGGCGACATCGAATTCCTGCAGATGGATGGAGCGATCATGGCCACGGATCTCGTCGTCACCGGATGCCACCTGGAAACGGCCAGCAGCGGTGCTCATGCCGGTTTCCGCGAAGGTCGCCTGGGCGGTCGGAGCTTGCTGGGCAGAGCCATGGATGACGCTATCACTGACGTTGTGCTGGACGCGCTTGGCAGCCGGGCTATCGTCGGCGGCGAAGGATGCAGTGCTGACGGTGGCGAGTGCGGCAGCGGCGATCAGAGTCTTGAGAGTGTTCATGGTGTATCTCCTCGATAAAAAGCAAAGCGATGATCAGACCCGGCAATCCAGGTCAGGCTTGACGATGGTTCAGACGTTGCTGTCATTCAGGGCGTGCTGGACGCGAGTCGCTGCGACACTCTTGCCGGCATCGTTATCGAATGCCTGGCTGGCAGTGGCCACGGTGTGCGACTGACCATGGATGCGATCGGCACTGATGGACTGCTGAATGCGACCTGCCGCGACGCTCATGCCGGTTTCCGCGAAGCTGGCTTGCTGGGTAGCGGCTGACTGAGCGGTGCCGACGACGACGTCCTGGCTGATGGACTGCTGGACACGCTGGGCGGCCGGGCTGTCGTCCGCGGCGAAGGTGGCGGTGCTGACGGTAGCGAGAGCGGCGGCGGCGATCAGAGTCTTGATGGTTTTCATGATGAATCTCCTCGATGAACAAAGTGGTCAGTGGGCGTGAGTGCCCGGGCAAGACGACTGAATGGCTCAGACGTTGCTGTCGCTCAGGGCGTGCTGAACGCGGGTAGCAGCGACACTCTTGCCGGCGTCGTTGTCGAAGGCCTGCTCGCGGCTGACGGTGGCAACACCCTTGCCTTCGATGGCGGACTGATTGAGGGCAGTCTCGACACGACCTGCGGCAACGCTCATGCCGGTATCGGCGAAAGTGGCCTGGGCAGTCGGTGCCTGCTGGGCAGTGCCGACGACGACGTCCTGGCTGACGGACTGCTGAACACGCTGTGCGGCCGGGCTGTCATCCGCTGCGAAGGAGGCAGTGCTCACGGTAGCGAGAGCGGCGGCGGCGATCAGAGTCTTGAGGTTCAGAGTTTTCATGATGATTTTCCTTTGCTTGTCCTGGGCGATGTTGCCCTTGTGATGTCGTGTGCAGTCTCGGCTGCACCCGCCTAACTTGTTAACAGACTAATGATTATTGCGCTATCACACTAGCCATGTCGCTGGCAGCTCACTGTTTCCATCAAAGAACCAGATTGCGATGCCTTGTCATTGCCTCGGTACCCGTAAGTGGTTAAGTCCCTCACCACGCAAAACCCTTGCAAGCTTTTTGCATCACTTCTGTACAACCATGAAGGTGCATGTCGCCAGTGATCGAATGTCGATCAGTCACTCAGGTCTGCTCCGGTACCGCTGCCTGACACTTCAACTTTGGTCGCGATCATGAGGAAGGCATTCGTCAGCAGTATGTCTTTCTACCCTGCTGAAACCCTCACCGTTGTGCTTGTAGAGTCTTACGCTTGCGCCAACGGGTTGGATGCATGCCATCTTCAAAAAAGTGGAAGACGTCTTGACAGGCGCCAGCCATCGACCGAATCCAGACTGCCGTTTCGTGCAATGTGGAATGAGCGCATTGTGGACGAAACCCGCCACGCGAGATATCCCTCCACTGGAACAGCATTGATTCCAATCACGAACCAATGCGTCACTCACCTGACCCGCTGGACAGACGCTCATCTACGACTTTGGTAATAAGCATAGTATTATCAACCGCTTACGAAGCCCGTGGACGCCCTCTCAAGTCACCTGTTTCAAGCACTCCCTGCGCCTCTGCGCTCCCCTTGCATCGCGACGGGCGATGAAAATTGTTGTCCAGACACGAAAACGCGGAGCCATTGGAAGATGGCTCCGCGTTTTTTCATGCTGCTGCACCGCGCCTCAATAGCCCGGGTATTTCTCCCAGGCCCACTTTTCATCCTTGCCCCCACCATCGGTGTAGAGCTCCCAGCGGGGGCAGTCGTGCAGGTCTTTGGCGATCTCGCCGATGACGTCACGCAGTTCAAGGGGCGCCAGCCAGTCACTCGGTATCGCCTCCTCGCCCCATTGCGCCCCGAGCAGATTGCCCGTGATGGCCCCGGTGGAATCCGAATCCCCATCGTGATTGACCGCGAGCTGAATCGCAGAGCGGTAATCCCGGGCAGTGAGCGCGCAGTAGACAGCGATTGCCAAGGCTTCTTCCGCGATCCACCCCAGCCCCAGCAATACCACTGCGGCCGGCGCCGACGTTTCGGACTCGGCCAGCGCGCGGGCTTGCTCCAGGGCCTGCAGAGTGTCATCACAGCTCGGCTTGCGCTCGAGAATACGCAGAGCATGCGCGAGTGCCTGTGCCATCGAATCCCCCGCCACCAGACACTGGATCATCACCGCCAGCACGCCGCCGGTCAGCTGGCCGGTCACGTGCCCATGGGTCAGCGCACAGACCTCTTCTCCGAGTTCGAAGCACATCTCATGGGAGGCTCCCATCGCATGCGCGAACAAGCCGACAGGTGCCACACGCATCACCCCACCACAGCCCTTGCTGTCGTTTTGCGCCTTGTCACCGTAGGCACGCATCTGCTTGAGCGCTGACAGGCATGTCATGCCCGGGGCGCGCCGCGAATGGAGCTCGCGCTGCTTGATCAGCCAGCCACTGTCCAACCATTCTTGCTCGGTCTCCTGCCGCGAGCGTTCGCCTTGGGTGTAAAGCCAGCGCTCGTAGGCGCTGCTGACCAGACCACTTTGCGTCGTGATGCCTCTCAAGCAGCCACGCACATGACTGCGCAGCAGGCCCTCGGCAGTAAACAGCGTCATCTGCGTATCATCGGTAATCCGCCCCAGCCCACCATAGGCCGGTGCATAGTCGGCTATTCCATCACTGCCGAAGCGCGCCTGGATCTCCTCGTGCGACAGGAATTCCACCGCCGCCCCCAGGGCGTCACCCACCGCACCGCCCAACAGGCAACCACGAAACCGCGATGTCATCTCAAGCGTCATGTGCCTCTCCCCTGCGTGACCTTCAGGTGGCGTCAGCCACCCTCAATACGTCTTACGCTATCAGCATCTGCGCATTTGCTGAAAAGCAGGCTCAACCAGTGGTGCGCATAATCAGGCAGAACTGGATGGGCGCTCAGTATCGGCAGGCGTGAGGTTGGCAGCACCGAAGACAACGCCGATGACAAGCCCGACGATAGAGACCTTCATACAAGAACGGCCGCCCAGGAGGCGGCCGTTCTTCTTCATGCAATTGTGACTTTCCGCGGTGTGCTCTCAGCGATCACTCTGCTGCTCGGTCTACACGGAGGTTCATGAGGCCAGCTTGAGGATATCGTCATACAAGGCTCTCGAAAGCGTGACGCCCTCTTCTTGATGCTTCTGGCGAGCCTTGAAGCGACGCTCGGAGGAGAGCCTTGCGCCCTGCTGCTTCACGAGTTCGAACAGCCTTTCAGAGCGCAGCATGTGCTGCTGGGTGCTGCCGCCCGTGAGGCGCGCGGGATCTATCGCGATGATCAACTCCCCATGATACGGCAGGCTCCCCTTGCCCTGATCGTGTTCGCTGGATTCGATACTCAGCATGTCGCCGATCAGCGGCCCTGCGATCAACTCGATCATGATCGCCAGCGCAGAGCCCTTGTGATCACCGAAGGGCAGCATCGCGCCATGGTCCAGCACTTCCGTCGGGTCCTGTGACGGCTCGCCCTCTCGATCGACACCCCAGCCGAGCGGAATCTTGTCCCCCTGGCGACGATGCAGCTCGATATCGCCGCGCGCGATGGCACTGGTGGCGAAGTCGAATACGTACGGGTTTCCGTCCTCACGCGGCCAGCCAAAGGCGAGGGGATTGGTCCCCAGCAGAGGCTGACTGCCACCATACGGCGCCATGTACGACTGAGTCGGATTGCAGGCGATAGCGACCAGTCCTTCACGCGTCAGCCGCTCGATCTCTACCCACAATGCCGTGCCATGCACGCAATGATTGATGGCCAGAATGGCAATGCCATTGGCACGCGCCTTGTCGAGCAGCTCAGGCACGCCCTGCTGGAAGGCCAGCGACGAGAAGCCCCCCTTGGCATCCACCTTGACGATGGAGGGTGCCGTATCCTCGACGACCGGCACGGCGTCCGGCACCACACCGCCATTGTTCAGTGTCGCGACGAACCCCATCAGGCGATAGAGCCCATGGGAACGACAGCCGTCCATTTCAGCCGCTACCAGCGCGTCACTCATGGCATCGACATGTGGCTCACTGAACCCATGGTGGCTCAGCACCTCGTGACATAGCGTCTTGAGCGCTGCCCGATCGAGATTGACGTCCATTCCTGTCTCTTCCTGTGTTGCATCACTCATACGAACTCATTCCTTTCCAATAAGGTGTCCATCATTTCCATGACGGTCCGCTGATGGCATCAGGCAACCACAGCGCCAGTCCCGGGAAGGCCAGGATCAGCGCCAACACCACCAGCTGCAGGAAGATGAAGGGCATCACCCCCTTGTACATGTGCTTCAGCGTCACTTCAGGAGGCGTGATGGCACGCAGATAGAAGATGGAGGGCGCCAACGGCGGTGTCAGATAACTCGTCTGCATCACGATCAGGAAGGCCACGCAGAACCAGATCTCATCGAACCCGAGCAGGCCGATGACCGGCATCGCCACGGGGATGACGATCAGGACCACCGAGATCATGTCGAGCACGAAACCGGCCAGGAAGGCGATCAGGAGGATGGCGCCAAGAATCAGCCACGGGCTCAAGCCGGTATCCAGCAGCAACGACTGTACGGTGGCCATCCCGCCGGAGGCGAAGAAGACGCCCGCGAACATGTTGCCGCCCAGCACGATCAGCAGAATCATCGCGGTGATGTTGAGTGTGCGTACCGCCGCGTTCCACAGGATGGACAGCGTGAGATTGCGATACCCCAGTGCCAGCAATACGGAGCCGAGCGCCCCACAGGCCGCCGCTTCCGTCGGCGTGGCGATGCCCATCAGAATCGTGCCCAGCACCACCAGGATCAGACTCATGGTCGGCAGCAGCGCACTCAGGGTAATGGTGAGCAGCTTGCCCCACCCCGGATGCTGCTCATCTTCCTTGAGTCGCGGCGCAAGTGCTGGCTTCAGCGCACAGACCACGACGATATAGAGGAGGAACAGCAGCGCCATCAACAGCCCCGGGATCAGCAGACCACTGAACAGTGATCCGACAGAGACCCCGGCTACAGGCCCGAGAATGACCACGGTAATGGAAGGCGGAATCGCCGTGCCCAATGAGCCACTGGCACAGATGGTGCCGGAGATCAGCGACTTGTCGTAGTGATGCTTGAGCATGACCGGCACGGCCAGCATGCCGATCACCGCCTCGGTGGCCCCGACGACACCACTGGCGGCGGCGAAGATGGTGCCCATGATGACCGCACCGACGCCCAGCCCGCCGGGCATCCGACGTGTCCACAGATGGATGGCCCCGAACAGTCGCTCGGCAATGCCGGAATTCTCGAGCATCGCGCCCATGAAGATGAACAAGGGCACGGCAGCCAGAATGGAATTGGACGCCGTGTCCTCGATCTTGGTCAGCAGTTGATAGGCCGCGGCATCCCCGAACTGGGCAACACCAAAGACGGTAGCGACAACGATCATCGAGAACGCGATCGGGAAACCGAGCACGATCAGAGCGATGAGCGCAGGGAACATGATGAGGGCAATGAAGTCGCTCATGAGGACACCTCCGCGCCATGATCATGGCCCAGCAGTGTGCTCCAGAGCTTCAACATCTCCGCGATCACCTGCAGCGTCAGATAGACGAAGCCCAGCCACCACACGCCGAAGACCGGCCAGATCACCGGATTCCAGGCAGAACGTCCGGAGCGCTCATTGCTGGAGAACGCCTCGAGCGCATAGAGCGACAGCTCCCAGACAAGCCACATCAGTACCGGCAGCAACACCGCATAACAGGCCAGATGAACTCCAGCCCTGAGACGCGGTGCAAAATTCTGGCTCAACACATCCACACTAACGTGCTGGCCGACACGCAGGGCATTTGCCATGCCAAGCATGAAGATGGCGCCCATCACCATGTAGCTGACTTCAAACGCCCATAAGGTGGGCTTTCCCAGCACATAACGACTGAAGACTTCATAGACCAACGCAAGCACCAGCGGCAGTATCAAGACTGCCCCCAGATACCCGGCCCAGCGGGTCTGGCGCTCAATGACAGCGACGATTTTCATGGCAACTCACCAGGATGACGACAAGGAGAGAGCCCGGGCGATACAGGTATCGCCCGGGCCAGAGACATCATTCAAGAGGAATCAGCGTCCCATTTCCCCGATCGGCAAACGGTAGTCCTGCCAGGTCGTCATGCTCTGTTTGAAGGTACGTTGCGACTCAAGCACACGTGCGAACCACTCATTCTCGCCCGCCTTCTCATCTTCCCAGGCACGGGTCTCTTCGTAGATGGCATCGATGAAGGATTGATCCAGCTGCACGATTTCGTTGGGGCCTTCCTCCAGCTCCTTGAAGGCCTTGAGATCGGCAAAGGAGCTATCCAGCCAGGACTCGAACACGCTCAGCTTGCCCGCGAGGCGCAACTGGTTCTGCTGGGCTTCGCTCAGCCCGTCCCAGGCATCGACATTCACTTCACACTCCAGAATGCCGCCCGACTGATGGATGCCGGGCAAGATGACGTACTGCGCGACATTCTGGAAACCCGTCGGCTTGTTGAGCTCAGGACTCCCCCACTCCGCGGCATCGATTACACCGCGATCCAACGCCGTATAGATGTCACTGCCGGCCATCACCACGGTAGAGGCCCCAAGACGTGAGGCGATTTCAGCCCAGGCACCCGAGGTTCTCAGGCGCAGTCCCTGGAAGTCCTCAAGCGTCTGCACCTTCTTGCTCGAGTGCAGGAAAATCTCGGTGCCCAGGGTCGAGCACGGGAAGGCCACGACGCCGAACACCTCGCGACGGAAGGCTTCATAGAGCTCGACACCGCCGCCCTCGTACATCCACAGCATGAATTCTTCCGGTGTCAGGCCGCTGGAGTGCCCGGCCAGCAGCGCTGCCGTCGGGTCAGTTCCGTAGTCATAGTTGATGTAGTTGTGACTGATCTGCGCGACACCGGACTTCACGGTATTGGTGACGCGCAGCGCGCCGCCCAGGGTGCCACCGGGGAATACCTGGATGCTCACGTCGCCATTCGTCAATTCGCTTGCATAGTCCGCGAAGGTCTTGGCATCCCGTTCAAGCCAGGGCCCACCGCCCCACGGGGTCGCCATCTTCCACTCGACGTCCGCCGCCTGAGTCGTGGCAGTCGCCAACAGGCTGGCAGCGATACCCATGCCGAGGAGCTGTTTCTTGAAGTCGTACATTTTTGTTTTCCCAAGATTATTTTAATTAGAGTGCAATGCCATGCGTACCTGCAGGCGAATGCCTGATACAGGCTGAGGCCTGATACACGCCCAGTGGGCGGCCACTGTCGATTGCGCATTCGCCTCCACAATTGCATATACGCAATATTGGGTCAAATGTGGATACCTGCTCGACATTTTGCTCGTGGAAGCCCTAAATGGACGCCATCATGGCGCTTACGCCTCTCTCCTGCCGTGGCATGACTTGATGACTCGCGCCCATGTGCCACACAGGCGCTGAGCAACGGCAAACGGCGACAGACGCCACCCAGCAGACAAACTCGATGGAGCACGCTGACATGACACCCCACCAGGAAACGCCGATCGCGCTGAAGCACCGAGAACGCAAGGCAGGCGCCATTGGTGACAATCTCAAGGCACTACGCAAGGAGAAGGGACTGACCATCGCGGCCGTGGCCAGCGCGTCAGGTATCTCGGCGGCCAGCGTGTCGAGAATCGAGAATGGACGTATCTCGCCGACCTTCGAGGCGATCGTGAATCTCGCTAGGGGCCTGAAGGTGGATGTCAGCGAGCTGTTCTATCACACGGAGGACGCGGCATTTCGGGGTTGGCTCGCGTTGACGCGAGCACAGGAGGGAGACGTCATCGAGACGCCCAACTACCGCTATCGACCGCTCTGCAACAATGTGGCGTCCAAGGAATACATGGTATTGGAAACCACCGTGCTCAATCGCAGTCTCGAGGAGTTCGGCGGCCTGCAAAAACATTCCGGCCAGGAACAGATCATCGTGACCAGCGGCGAGGTGACGGTCTGGACCGAACTCTACGACCCCATCCAGCTCAAGGTCGGTGACAGCCTGGCCTTCGACAGCACCCTCGGACACGCCATCACCTACAACGGTGACACCCCCGCGACCATGACCTGGGTATGCAGTGCCTACGCGTGAGGGGATCGAGCCTCATGTGGACAGCACTTTCCACTGAAGATCGGACATGAAAAAGGGGCCTCATCAGAGGCCCCTTTTTCATCGTCTTGCTTAGCGCAGCCTGTTGGCCACTAATTCAGCGATTGAGAATGATGGCCGTGATCGCGCCACCCGCCACCGCGGCCAGCACATAGCGCCCATCGATGTTCAGCCAACGATGACCGCGCGGCGGTTTGGACAGATGACGATGGTGCCAGTCCTTCACCCAGTAGCGGCTGTCGGAGTAGTAATGACGCGGCAGGTGGTCGCCACGGCGCCACTGGTGATGGCGTCGCGCCTCATGACGGCGGCGTTCATGGTGGCGCTGCTGCTTGTGGTGCTTATTGTGCTGTTTGCCGTGATGGCCGCGGTCGTGGTGGCCATGCCCACGGTCATGATGCCCATGGCCTCTATCGTGCGGTCCTGCCTGAGCCAGCGGGGCTCCCAGCAGCGTGAATATCATCATCAGAATGGTCAGTGTGCGCGTTCGCATGGCTGGCCTCCTCGCCTTGCCCCGTCGCCAATCAAGCGCCGGGAGTCATGTTGGGGCTTCCTGGTTAGGAAACAGTGTTGCGCAACCTTAGCGAGAACTGGGGGACGCCGCAAGATGTCTCATTTTTCTCGTTCTTTGTCGTTATTTCATGCACTTTCCGTCGCATTGTGCCGAAACCGATGTCGCCACTGACCAACACCCACCTTTATATGTCGCCACCTCTATAGCGCTCTTTATAGTGCTCTCTCGCAGCGACCCGACTTTCGCTGCCCTTTCCGCTGCCCTTTCCGCTGCCCTCTCCGCTGCCCCATTTCCCCTTTCGACTCCCGGGCCTCGATCAGGAGACTGCTGAGGCATGGCAAGAAAGCGACGATGCCGGGTACGCCGATCGCACCACATCGGTGCAAGACCACCCTCAGAGTTGTGAGATATCTGGCCCTGGATCGTTGGCCGTTTTAGCCAGGACACAATGCTTCAGGCGCCGAACGGGGGTGTGAGAACGGAAAAATTCATTTTGCTGAATCGTGTCATTGAATCGAGACACCCTCGCGCAAGCCCTGATTTCATGCGGCCTTCAGCGCTTTCCTGACTTTCATAGCCATGATCACTCGAGGACATAGCCCAAAGTTCAAGCACGCGGGCTTTGCGTTTTGATGACCATTCATCGATCATTTGCACCACACCTGAGTCATTTGATCGATAATAGACGATCTACCCTCGTCATCGCCGACAGGATCGCCAAGGCGGCTGCGTGACATCTCGGGTAGGAGCAGCAAGACAAGCCGTAAAAAAACAGGAGCCAATCATGGCCAGTACTGCGCCAGATTTGGATCGGCAGATCGCCCATATGGACGATGAGCTACTGCCGGTGCCACGTCATAAACTGCACCGGTGGCCACACTTTGCCGGTCTCTATGCCGCCGAGCACGTTGCCGCGACCGAGTTCGTCATCGGTGCCACCTTCGTGGCGCTCGGTGCCGGTATCTGGGATATCCTGCTGGGCCTGCTGATCGGTAATGGCCTCGCAGTGCTCAGCTTCTGGTTGATCACGACGCCAATCGCGATCGAGACCCGTCTGAGCCTCTTCACCTATCTTCACCGTATTGCCGGTGATTCGATGTCACGGCTCTACAATTGGGCCAACGTGGTCATATTCACCGCCATATCGGCGGCCATGATTACCGTTTCCGCCACGGCGGTCAGGCTGCTGTTCGACATCCCGGCCCAGACCCAGGCCTATCCCACCAGCTTCGAGTTCATCCTGCTGGCACTGGCCGTGGCGGCCATTGTGGTGCTGGTCGCGGTCTATGGCTTCAACGCCCTGACCGAATTCGCCAGCATCTGTGCCCCGTGGCTGATGCTGATGTTCACCGTCGGCGGCATGGTTCTGCTGCCGGAACTGGCGGAGTCCGTCACCGGTGAAACCAGCCTGAACAGTTTCTCGAGTTTCATTGATGTCGCCGGCAGTACCGTCTTCACCGGGATCAACTCCCAGGGCGAAGCGGGCATCGGCATCTGGGAAGTCATCGGCTTCTCCTGGGCGGCCAACACCTTCTCCCACTTCGGTCTGATCGACATGGCGCTGCTGCGCTATGCCAAGCGCATGCGCTCCGGCCTTGCGACCAGCACCGGCATGATGTTCGGCCACTATGTCGCCTGGATCTCCGCCGGCCTGATGGGCGCGGCCACCGCTGCCGTCGCCGGTATCAGCATCGATGTGCTGGAACCGGGCGAAGTGGCGTTGCACGCTCTTGGCGCCGCTGGCTTCGTGATCGTGGTCGTCGCAGGCTGGACCACCGCCAATGCCAACCTGTACCGCGCGGGCCTTGCCGCCCAGTCGGCGATGCCGAACCTGTCGCGCAACAAGGCGACGCTGGCCGTGGGTATCTGCGTTGCCGTGCTCAGCTGCTTCCCGTTCGTCTATCGCAGCATGCTGCCGCTGCTGACCTATGCGGGTCTGGTGCTGGTACCGGTCGGCGGGATCATCTTCGCTGAGCATCACCTGTTCCCGAAACTCGGCTTCAGCCGTTACTGGGCGCGCTACAAGGGCGTGAAGCACAACACGCCGGCACTGGCAACCTGGGCGCTGTCACTGATCTTCGGCTTTGGCCTCGAGACGGTCGACGTGATCCCGTTCTACTACCTGTTCCTGCCGACCTGGTTCGTCTCCATCATCCTCTACACCCTGATGGCCAGATCTGCCGGTGCAGCCGACTCCTACCCGAAAGCCGAAGCGGCCGAGCGGGAATTCCAGGAGCGTGTCGAAGCCCTGCACGCCAAGCAGGCCGAGACCACCAACCACGCACCGGTCAAGGACACTTCGGGTCTGACCAAGGCCATCAAGGCCGTCTGGATGGTGCTGGGCCTGGCGGTGCCGATGGTCCTCGCGCTGCGCGTACTCTTCGGCAGCCCGGACCTGGCCAGCTACGAAGCGAATCGTGAGTTGTTCTATGACGTGACCATCTGGTCGACGATCATCTACTTCATCTTCGCGTACTGGGAGCTGCAGCGCAGCAAGGCGCTGTTCAACAAGCAGTCCCCCAAGCAAGCGGCCACCGCTAGCTGAGTCGGCAGGGGCTTGCCCCCTGCCATGCCAGCGGCGAAGGAAGCCTGAATCACACGGGTGACCTTCGCCGCTGGCCGTTACGACCTACCCTTTCTTTACCCATCTCGACTCGACCGCGACACGCGGCAGGAGACCTCCCCATGACCCGTCTCTCCAATGCCAGTCTGACTCAGCTGGACGCCAAGGTAGCCACTCCGAACTATGACCGCACTGCGGTCAGCGCCGGTATCGTCCACTTCGGCGTGGGCGGTTTCCATCGTGCGCACCAGGCCATGTACCTCGACGAGCTGATGAATCAGGGCAAGGCGCTGGACTGGGGCATCGTCGGCGTCGGCGTGATGCCGGGCGACCGCCGCATGCAGGAAGCCCTGGCCTCGCAGGACCACCTCTACACCGTGGTACTCAAGCACCCGGACGGCAACTATGAGCCGCGCGTGGTGGGTTCCATCATCGATTACCGCTTTGCCCCGGACTCCCCGGATGCCGTCATCGAGCTGATGGCCGACCCGGCGATCCGCATCGTCTCGCTGACCGTCACCGAAGGTGGCTACAACTTCCACCCGGTCACCGGCGAATTCAATCTCGAGAACGCCGACGTCCAGCACGACCTGGCCAACCCGGGGGAAGCCAAGACCAGCTTCGGCCTGATCACCGAAGCCCTGGCACGTCGTCGCGAGCGTGGCGTCGCCCCGTTCACCGTGATGTCCTGTGACAACATCGAAGGCAACGGCAACGTCGCTCACAAGATGTTCACTGCCTACGCGCGCGCACGTGATGCAGAACTGGCGACATGGATCGAAGCCGAAGTGCCCTTCCCCAACTCCATGGTCGACCGCATCACGCCGGTGACCACGCCGGCTGACATCGAAGAGCTGTCCTCACGTTTCGGCGTGGAAGACGCCTGGCCGGTGGTCTGCGAGCCCTTCACCCAGTGGGTGCTGGAAGACCACTTCGCCAATGGCCGCCCGGCCTTTGAAGATGCCGGCGTGCAGCCGGTGGAAGATGTCGAGCCCTATGAGCTGATGAAGCTGCGTCTGCTCAACGCCGGTCACCAGGCGCTGTGCTACTTCGGCTACCTGGCCGGCTATCGCTACGCCCATGAAGCCTGCAACGACCCACTGATCGTCGACTTCCTGCTCGGCTACATGAACGAGGAAGCTCGCCCGACGCTGGCTCAGCTGCCGGGTATCGATCTCGACGCCCATTGCCGCACGCTGATCGAGCGTTTCGCCAACCCAGAAGTCAAGGACACCCTCGCGCGTCTGTGCGCCGAGACCTCCGACCGTATTCCGAAGTTCCTGATCCCGGTGGCACACGCACAGCTCAAGACCGATGGCGAACTGCGTCGTACCGCAGCCGTCGTGGCCAGCTGGGCACGTTATGCCGAAGGCGTGGACGAGCAAGGCGAGACCATCGATGTGGTCGACCCGCTGAAGGACGAGCTGATGGAGCGTGCCAGCCGTCAGCGCGAAGAGCCGACCGCCTTCCTGGACAACCGTGAACTATTCGGTGACCTGGTCGACCAGCCGCGCTTCCGCGATGCCTACCTCAAGGCCCTGAAGAGCCTGCACGACAACGGTGCCCGCGCCACGCTGGAAATGCTGGTGGCAGACGCCAAGTAAGCATGGCGGTGCAGGGGCTCACGACAGCGTGATGCCCCGCCAGCGCCCGCAGAAAGACAAAAGCGAGACAGGCAGCCGCCTGTCTCGCTTTTTTTGTGCCTCATGCCACGCCTTTCCTCACACCAGCGCAACGGTCCACAGTCCCGCCAGCATGATGACGATGCCGATCCACTTGGCGATGGCCGCTCGCTCGCGCAACCAGAGCACCCCGAGCATCACGCCCAGCGGGATCGACAGTTGACGCATTGCAACGACGAGGCTGACCTCCGCCGTCAGCGTCATGGCAACCAGCACCAGCCCATAGGTCGCCATCACCATCACGCCGGTCAGCACCATGCTGCCCCGCTCCCCCCGCCATAGCGCAGGCAGGCGGCGACGCTCTGCCGGCAGCAACATCACCAGCAGCGCGCCCCAGGCGACGGTCATGATGGCCTGCAACACCAGAAAGACAGCGCCCGCCGAGGTGGGCGAGTAACCGACACTCACCATGATATCCAGCGCCTGCTTGTCGATCAGCGAATAGCCGGTGGTGCCGACTGCTGCCAGCAGCGCGAACCCCAGTGCCGGGGTCAGGTAGGTCGAGGGGCGCAGGCCCTGCGGACTGCTCAAGGGCAGCACCAACGCGCCGAGTACGATCAGCCCCATGCCGACCAGATCCAACGCCGTAAGTGCCTGACTGCTCAGCAGACTCAGCGACACCAGCGGCACCAACACCACCGGCAAGGCCCGCGCGATGGGATACAGCACACTGACCTCGCCGCGCGCATAGGCCCAGGCAAGTCCGCCCATGTAGAGCACCTGACAGAGTCCGGTGGCCACCAGCCAGCCCCAGAATTCAGCGGGCAGCACGGCAAACGACGGCCCCAACCCCAGCAGCGGCGCAAAGATCAGCGCACCACTGGCCATGGCCAGCATGAAGAAGGCCAGCGACGGCGCCCGCCCCTTGCCGAGCAGATTCCAGCCCGCATGCAGACAGACCGAGATCAGGATGAGTCCCAGCGCCAGTGGGCTCAAGAGGCACTCACGGCAATCGTGTGGCCTTGAGCTTGAGCTTGAGCTTGAACATGAGATTGGGCCTGAACATGAAATTGGGCTTGAGAGTGAGCTTGCCCGTGCATGGAGACGGGCATGCGGACAGGCATGCGGAAATTACGGGCTTTCAGGGCAACCAGGCGGCAATCGCCAATGAGCATATGTCCTTACCTTTTGCGAGAAGACGCCAGCCTCAAGGCCTTGTGCAAGGACCCGAGGCTGGCGCCTGAAGGGGTGGAGTGAAGTGGTGGGGTGAAATGGTAGATCAAGGTGGGCGAGCGAGGTGACAGGCAGTGCAGCGCCAGGCCTGGCGTCGCCGCCCCGTCGCCAGGCTGTCAGGGGCGCTCGCCGCGCGCCAGACGCGCCTCGATCTCGCTGATCACCTCGGACAGCTGCGCAATGGTGTCGATCATGAAGTGCGGACCGGACGGCGCGAACTGGGCCTCGATGGCGCTGCGCCTTTCGTTGAGCTCTGCCTCTGACAGGGCCATGAACGCTGCGTGATCCAGCCCCATGGCGTTGCCGGAGCAGGTCAACGCGACTGTCCACATGCCGGCGCTGCGACCTTCCAGCAGCCCCGGCGCCGTGTCATCCACCTTCACACAGGCCGCCACGTCAGTGATGCCCAGCGCGATGACATTGGCCAGAGACTGCGCCGGAGAGGGTCGCCCCTTAGGCACTTCATCGGTGGCCACGACATGGTCCACCACCAGCCCATTGCCCTTGCCCCGTGCGACCACCTGCTCGAGCACCTCGCGGGGGTAGCCGGAGCAGGAGCCGATCTTGATGCCCTTGTCGCGCAACCCGTTGATGACCTCGAGCGCGCCGGGAATCAGGGCGGAGTGCGCCCCGATCTTGTCGATCTGCAGCGGCATGAAGCGCTCATAAAGCGCCGTGACATCGGCATCACTCGGGGCGTGGCCACAGGCTGCCTCGAAACGGGCCGCGATCGCTGGGTCATCACACAGGGTGCGGATGTGTTCCCATTTGCCCATGCCCATCGGGCCGCGCGCCTCTTCCAGACTGATGGCCACGCCGATTTCCGCGAAGGCCTCGACGAAGATCTGGGTCGGCGCGAAGGAGCCGAAATCCACCAGGGTGCCGGCCCAATCGAAGATGGCAGCCTGCAGACGATCCGGGGTGTGATATTGCATGACAGTTCTCCAGTCAGTTGAGTGCGACAGCGTCAGCGCACGGGCGGGCATCGTCGACACCCAGGGTGGCCAGCGCGTCATCCACGGCGGCCAAAAGTTGATCCATCACGCGGACATCCAGCTGCCCGATGCTGCCGATGCGGAAGCTCTCCACGTCGGTGAGCTTGCCCGGGTAGATGATGAAGCCACGTGCCTTGAGCTCGGCGTAGAAACGTGAAAAGTCGAAGTCCGGGTGTGCCGGGCTCAGGAAGGTGGTGATGATCGGCGACAGCCAGGCATCGTCGAGCAGGGTCGTGAAGCCGCGCTGACGCATGCCTGCCACCAGTCGCTGCATGTTGGCGTGATACCGGGCGTGGCGACCCGCGACGCCGCCCTCCTCGGCGTGTTCCTTCAGCGCCTGGTGAAACGCCGCCACCACGTGAGTCGGCGGGGTATAACGCCATTGGCCGGTGCGCTTGAGGTACTGCCATTGATCGTGCAGGTCCAGCGACAGTGAGTGGCTACGCCCCTGTGCCGCCTGCAGCGCATCACGCCGGGCGATCACGAAGCCGAGCCCCGGCACCCCCTCGAAGCATTTGTTGGCCGATGAGATCAGCGCCAGAAACGGAATACGTTGCGCATCGACCTCCAATGCCCCGAAGCCACTCATCGAATCGAGGATCAGCTCACGACCGTGTGCTGCCACCACCTCGGCGATGTCCGCCACTGGATTGAGCATCCCGGAGCTTGTCTCGCAGTGAATCATGGCGACATGACCGATCTCGGGCCTTGCCGCGAGTCTGTCGGCCACGGCCTTGGCACACGGCGCCTCGGCATCGCCCCACGCCAGCACGTCGCAGTCACGCCCCATGCGGGTCAGTAGACTGACCAGACGCTTGCCATAGGCGCCATTGACCAGCACCAGCGTCGTACTCGTCGGCTCGATCAGACTGCCCAGCGTCGCCTCGACCGCGAAGGTACCGCTGCCCTGCATCGGCACGCACTCATGGTGCTCACTGGCATTGGCACAGCGGAGCAACTGCTGGCAGATCTCGGCGGTCTTGGTGTTGAAGTCCTGATCCCAGGAGCCCCAGTCCTTCATCATGGCGGCCTTGACGCTCGCACTGGTGGTCAAGGGACCGGGAGTCAGCAGGTACGGATGTTGAATACTCATTGGTATATACCAGTTAATTTGCACAAAAAAAAGACGGCCAACGGCGTAATCAGGTCGCCTGTCGCCAGCGTTGGGCACGGGTCAACAGCAGATGACTGACCACCGCATGCAGCAGCTTGACGCCCAGACAGGTGAAGAAGATCAGCACTGCCATGGCGGCCGCGCTGGCGAAGTGCCCGGCTTCGTCGAGATGCATCACCGCGATGGAGGCCAGTCGGGTATCGCTGTTGTAGAGAAATACCACTGCCGAGACGGTCGTCATCGCGTTCATGAACAGATAGGCCGAGATATCCAGCACTGACGGCAGAGACACCGGCAAGGTGATGCGGCAGAAGGTCTTCCAGAACGGCACCTTGAGTGAGGCACCGACCGCCTCGAATTCCGGATCAAGCTGCTTGAGCGCAGTCACCGAGGTCAGGTGGCAGACGGTATAGAAATGCACCAGGGTGTTGAGCACCAGAATCGCGAAGGTGCCGTAGATCCAGTTCAGCGGGTTGTCGGCCTGGTTGAAGTAGAAGATGTAGGACAGACCCAGCACCATGCCCGGCACGGCCATCGGCATCATCGCCATGAAGTGCAGCCCCTGGCGCAGCGGGCGATAGCCCTGACTCTTCTCGGTCAGCCAGGCGTTGAAGAAGATGACCAGCGTGCCGATCAAGGTGACCCAGAAGGCCAGCGTCAGCGAGTTGAGCCACGCGTCCCAGCCACCGCCCGCCAGCGCCTTGAAGGCGTAGTGATCCAGGGTCAAGCTCAGGTTGTAGGGCCAGAACTGTACGAGCGAGGCATAGATGGCGGTGCCGATCACGGCCAGAATCGCGGCGGCCACGCCATAGCAGAGCAGCGCGAAGACCCAGTCACGCAGCGGGCTTGGTGTCGGCTGCCAGGGCACGGCGCGCGCCGAGAGCTGTGCGACCTGACGGCGCTGGATCCAGCGGTCCACCGCGAAGGACAGCAAGGCCGGCAACAGCAGGATGACGCTGACCACCGCGCCCATCTGGAAGTTCTGCTGCCCCACCACCTGACGATAGACATCGGTGGCCAGCACACTGAACTGCCCGCCGATGATCTTCGGCACGCCGAAATCGGTGATCGCCAGCGTGAAGGCCACGAAGGCGCAGGAGATGATGCCGTAGCGCGCGCCCGGCAAGGTGATGGTCAGAAAGCTGCGCCATTTGGGCGTTCCCAGCGCGTCCGCGGCTTCATAGAGACGGGCATCGCTGTTGCTGAGCGCCGTCATCATGATCATCAGCGCATGCGGGAAGATCCAGAAGGTCATGCCCATCACGATGCCGATGGGGCCGTAGATGCTCTCCCCCAGCAGCACATCCTTGAACCAGCCCTGATTGCCGAACAGATACACCAGACTGATGGCTGGCAGCAGTGACGGAGCCAGTAGCGGCAGGATGGACAGCATGCGGAAGACGCGCTTGCCCGGCATGCAGGTGCGGGTGATGCCGTACGCGCACAGGAACGCCAGACTCACCACCGTCAGGGTACTGATCAGCGCGATGCTGACGGAATTGATGATCGAGCCGACCAGCGCCGGCGTCTGCACATAGCGCGCGAAGTTGGCCAGGCCGACGAAGTCGCCACTGCGGTCCTGCACGCTCTTGATCAGCATGGTGGCCAGCGGCAACAGCAGCCCGATGACCAGCAGCGCCAGGGCCAGCAGCAACATCAACAGACGCAAGCCGGACTCGCCTGATAGCCGACCCGACAAGGGCAATGCGCGCGCCATCATGCCTGCGCCTCCACCAGCGGATACAGGCGGATCGCCTCGGAGGGCAGACGCACCCCCACCCGGGCACCGACCCGCACGCCCAGTGACTCGCTGTCCTTGAGCGCCACATCCGCCGACAGTGTCTGCCCACAGCCCTCAAGCGTCAGAGTGATACGCAGGAAGGCGCCGAGAAACTCGACGTGCTCCACCTGCGCCGACAGCCCCTCACCCACTGCGCACAGCGAGACGGCTTCCGGGCGAATGGCCAGACGCGCCTGATCCAGCCCCTCAAGATCATGCGCCGCGCATTCCAGACGCTGCTGGCCCAGACGCAAAGTACTGGCGTTTTCGGGACAGCATTGCAGGAAGTTCATGCTGCCGATGAATTCGGCCACGAAGGCGCTCGCCGGCTGACGGTAGATCTCGGCGGGAGTGCCGATCTGCTCGATCACACCATGGTTCATCACCACGATGCGGTCCGCCATGGCCAGGGCCTCTTCCTGGTCGTGGGTCACCATGATGGTGGTGACGCCCAGCCGTGCCTGCAGCGCCTTGATCTGACTGCGCAGATGCAGGCGTACGCGCGCATCCAATGCCGACAGTGGCTCATCGAGCAACAGCAGCCCCGGCTCGGTCGCCAGCGCCCGCGCCAGTGCCACGCGTTGCTGCTGGCCCCCGGACAGGGCCGCCGGATACTTGCCTTCACTGCCGGCCAGGTCCACCAGGGTGAGCAGCTCCGTCACGCGGCGGCGCATCGCGTCACGCGCATCGCGCCGATTGCGCAGCCCATAGGCCACGTTGTCGAACACGGTGAGATTGGGGAACAGCGCATAGGACTGGAAGACGATGCCGAAGTCGCGCGCCTGCGGCGGCAGCCGTGAGATGTCCTGGCCGCGCTGGTGGATGGTGCCTTCGCTCTGCGGCGCAAGCCCGGCGATGGCGCGCAGCAAGGTGGTCTTGCCACAGCCGGAGGGGCCGAGGAAGCACACGAACTCGCCTTCGCGGATCGCGAGGTCGATCTCGCTCAGGGCCGTGAACTGGCCATAGCGCTTGGTGAGGCCGCTGATCTTGAGGTGAATGCTGTCTGACGACGCAGAACGCGTGGTGAGTGCCTGAGGCGCTGCGTCACGCGCAGGCGCCCGGGCTGCAGGGCCGGAGACCGCGCGAGGCGAGGCGCCGGCAGTCGCTGGCGGCGCTTGGCGCGAGGCGTGATGACGCGGGGGTGCGGTCACAAGAGACATGCGAGAAACTCCCGACCCCGGCGCAAGGCGCCGGGGCAATGACGAAGGTGGCTGGGCGTGACTTACTGACTGTCGGACTTGCCGTCGTAACGGCGCTGCCATTCGGCGAGCACTGCATCCCGCTGGTTGGCCGCCTTGGCAAAGTCAGCCTCGATCATCATCTCGGTGATATTGGCCGGATAATGCTCGATCGGCTTGGCCACCCCTGGATAGGCCACGACCGCATAGCCTTCGTTGTAGAGTTCATTGGCCGGCTTGGAGACTGCCCAATCCATCAGTGTCTGCGCCGCCTCACGCTTGTCGGTGCCCTTCATGATCGCCGCGGCTTCCATGTCCCAGCCCAGCCCTTCCTCGGGGAAGACCAGGTCCACCGGTGCGCCCTGTGCCTTGAGGCGCGCGCCTCGGAAGGCGAAGGACACACCGACCACGGCCTCGCCGGAACCGGCCAGGTTGCAGGGCGCGGAGCCTGAGTGGGTGTAGCGGGCAATGTTGTCGTGCAGGCGGTCCATGTACTCCCAGCCGCCCTCGTCACCCCACAGCTGCAACCAGCTGGCGACATCCAGATAGCCGGTACCGGAAGAACTCGGGTTGGGCATGATCACGTGGCCCTTGAACTCGGGACGCGTGAGGTCTTCCCAGGACGTCGGCCTGGGCACTCCCAGTCGCTCACCTTCGACGGTGTTGTAGCAGAGCGAGGCGACCCAGGCGTCCATCCCGACCCAGGACGGGTCCTGGCCATCACGGTAGGCGGGGTCGACGAACTTGCTATCCAGCGCCTCGACTCCCTTGGGGGCATAACGCGACAGCATGCCTTCCTTCTCGAGCACCAGCAGGCTGGTCGCGGCCAGGCCCCACACCACATCCGCCTGCGGGTTGTCCTTCTCGGCAAGCAATCGTGCGGTGATCACGCCCGTGGAGTCGCGTACCCATTTGATGTCGATATCCGGGTGCGCCTGCTGGAAGCGTTCGGCATATTTCTGCAGATCATCGGACTCCACCGCGGTATAGACAGTGAGCTCGGTGGCCGCCTGGGCATTGAGGGAAACGACCAGACCAACGGCACTGGCCAGCAAGGAACGGGTGAGGAAGGAACGGGTCAAGAAGGACATCGGGACTCTCCAACGCTTGGAATGAATGGCTCTCGCCATCTGGTATATACCAAGAGTATGGGCGGGCCGAATGACACCCCCGTGACAGTCAGTTGAAGTCCCGGTGAAACAGTGTTACCTCATATAGCGTCCCTGCAGCGCGGGCTCAGGGCTTGTTCTTGAGCGTGACGGTGATGCACAGCGCATTGTGCAGCCAGCGCTCTTCGTCATAGCCGATGGGACGATGCTGCTCATCGAAGGTAGCGCGACGCACGGTCAGACCGGGGCTGCCCATGGCGACCCCCAGCTCCCGGGCGGCCTGCTCCCCCAGCGACTCGGAATAGAAGCGCAGCTCACGATGGGCCAGCGTCAGGCCGTAGCGCCCGCGCAGCTCCGCCCACAGTGACACCCCGAACTGGCCCTCCTCGAGCAGTCCCGGGGCGCGCTCCGGCACCACCCACATCGACTCGCTGAGCACTGCGCGCTCATCCACGAAACGCCGGCGGCGAATATGATAGAGCGGTGTCTGGGCGGCCAGGCCAAGCGCTTGCGCAGCCGGTGGGTAGGCCTGAACATCGGTCAGCAGCACTTCCGTGCGTGGCCGCCGCCCCTGCGCCGTCACATAGTCATTGAAGCCGGAGTCACGCGTGGGGTCGTAATCCAGCCGTGGCGGCGACACGAACCACCCACGGCGATTGCTGCGATGAATGCGCCCTTCTCCCTCCAGCTGCCCCAACGCCTGACGCAACGTCACGCGCGTGGTATCGAAGCGCTCGGCCAGCACTCGTTCAGAAGGCAAACGCCCCTCTTCAAAGGCATCAGGATCCTTCAGCTGTTCGCGCAGGCGATCGGTAAGGTGGAGGTAATACGCATCACTCATGACGAGGAGTCCTGACCAAAGATGAAGAGGGTTGCCACTACCGGGTAATAACATGGCGCCGCTTGCCCCGCCGGCGAAGAAAATGCCCGGGACTCTGCGCCGACAAACGGCTGGATGCTCCAGAAACTATCACATTCGCGTGACTCGCACTGGCCTGCCAGCTTATGTGCCGCTGACGCTGCAGGATTTCATGACAGCCGCCTGGTTGAGCTCACAGGCGTGGATGGCGGTGGGAGAATCCTTGGCCGCGAAGAAACGCATTTCCAGCATCCCCGGTTCAGCCGCTGAGCCCAGCTTGTTGTCAGCCAAGGCCTGCTTGAAGGTAGCGAGTTGTTCGGGCTTGACGTCAAATTTCACGATCAAGGTGAGCATGGAGATGCCCCTTTTAGTCAGTGGTTGTCATCGGCCCAACGGCAAGAGCTGTTGCGTCACGTGGCAGCAGGTCTGTCTCGGGAAGTGACTGACACTATCTTTCGCTGCGTGGCTGAAAAACCCGCGGCGCGGAGAAAGACTTTCAATGAAACCTTGAACGCGGAAACGCTGGAGTACCCGGCAACAAGGATGACCAGTTGTTGCTGAACGCACTGACAGGACGCTGATTTCCCTGTTTCCAGACTGATGGCCATGGGTAGGCAATGGCGTACGAAATCACCTTCACGCCATTCCCACCAGCAGTACTCTCCCAACCATAACTCCTGAAAAAATTCCATATACGGAAATCTATTTCTACATGTGAAAAACAGTTTGACACCTTTGGCGTCACTTCATAGCCTGTAGGCCAAATTCAGGAGGAGTGATGCATGCGCACTGACAAGAACTTCATCAACAACGAATTCGTCGCCTCATCCCAGGGCGAGATGATTTCGGTCTACAACCCGGCCACCGAAGCACTGGTAGGTCAGGTGCAGGCAGCAACCACTGACGAAGCGCTTGAAGCGGTGAGCATTGCGGCCAAGGCGCAGAAGGACTGGCGTGCCAAGACCAGCACCGAGCGTGCCGGCTACATGCACAAGCTTGCCGAGGCGCTGATGGCGCGCAAGGATGCCATCGGCCAGGCATTGGCAGATGAGTCCGGCAAGAGCCTGGAAGACGCCACCAATGAAGCCATCTACGCCGCCGACATCACGCGCTACCACGCCGAGTGGGCACGTCGTATCGAGGGCGAGATCGTCCCCAGCGACACTCCCAATGAAAGCCTGCTGCTGCAGCGTGAGCCCATCGGCGTCGTGGCCTGCCTGATTCCGTTCAACTACCCGGTGTTCACCCTGCTGCGCAAGATCGCCCCGGCGCTGATCACCGGCAACGCCGTGGTCGTGCGTCCGAGCAACAACACCCCGACCTCCGCCTTCGAGATCGCCAAGGCGATTCAGGATGCCGGCATTCCGGCAGGCATCGTCAACATCCTGGCGATGGACCACGGCACCGCAGAAGCCGTCTGCACTCACCCCAAGGTGGGCATGATCACCCTGACCGGCAGCGTCGGCGCCGGTCGCAAGGTGCTGGAATATTCCCAGGTCAACATCGCCAAGTCTTCACTGGAACTGGGCGGCAAGTCACCGGCCATCGTCGAGCCGGATGCCGACCTGGCCAAGGCAGCGGCACAGATCGCGGCCTCTACCCTCACCAACTGTGGCCAGCTGTGTACCGCCATCGAGCGTGTATATGTGCACGAATCCGTCTATGACGATTTCGTCGCCCAGCTGAAGCAGCAGATGGAAGGCGTCAAGTTCGGCAACCGTCTGGAAGATGCCAGCCTGATGGGGCCGCTGATCAACGAGAATTCGCGTCTCAACATCCATCAGATGGTGGAACGCGCCATCGATGACGGCGCCACTCTGGAAATCGGCGGCTATATCCCCGAGGGCAAGGGTCACTTCTACCCGCCGACCTTGCTGACCGGTTGCCGTCAGGACATGGAGATCGTGCAGGAAGAGATCTTCGGCCCGGTACTGCCGGTGCTGACCTACAGCGATGTGGATGAAGCGCTGGCACTGGCCAATGACCACCAGTTCGGTCTGGCCTCCGTGGTCTTCACCGAGAACTATCGCACCGCCATGAAGGTCGCCAACAACATCGAAGCCGGCGAGCTCTACATCAACCGCACCCCGGCGGACCCCTACCAGGGCTACCACGCCGGCTGGAAGCGCTCTGGCCTGGGCGGTGATGATGGCAAGCACGGCATGCTCGACTACACCCAGACCCGTCTGGTCGTGATGAACTACTGATCACGCCATTCCGTCTTACCTGTCACGCCTTCGGGGAACCCTCTCCCCCGGAGGCGCTGACGCCCTACCCCATTTCTTTCCGGAAGCGCGCTGTTGGCGTCGAATGACGGCATGCCAGGCAGTGCGCATCCACAATCTCCTGCTAGCCAGTGACCACTGAAAGGCCTGCCACCATGAAAGTTGTCAGTTGCGAGACACACATCGTCGCCACTCCGCCGCCCCACGTCGGCGGCATGTACTGGATCTTCGTTCAGCTGCGTACCGCTTGCGGCATCGAAGGGGTCGGTGAAGTCTATGCCGCCACCTTCCACCCGGAAGTCATGAGCAAGGCGATCGCCGATGTCTTCTCGCGTTATCTGGAAGGCAAGAACCCGCATCATATTGAACGTCTGTACCGCGAAGCCTTCTCCAGTGGCTTCACCCAACGCCCTGACCTCACCATGATGGGTGTGCTCAGCGGTCTCGAGATGGCCTGCTGGGACATCGTCGGCAAGGCGGCCGGTCTGCCGGTGTATGAGCTGATCGGTGGCAAGGTCCACGACAAGCTGCGCTCCTACACCTACTTGTACCCCAAGGATGCACGCGGCAACTACGACTATGACAACGTCGAGCTGGCTGTCGAATGCGCACTGGAAAACCGCGAGAAGGGCTTCACCGCGCTGAAGTTCGACCCGGCCGGCCCCTACACCGCCTACTCCGGCCAGATGCTGTCTCTGGAAGGCATGGACAAGAGCGCCACCTTCTGCCGCCGCATCCGCGAAGCGGTCGGCAACAGCTGTGATCTGTTGTTCGGCACCCACGGCCAGATGACACCGGCGTCTGCCATTCGTCTCGCCAAGTATCTCGAGCCCTATGACCCGCTGTGGCTGGAAGAGCCGATACCGCCGGGACAGAGCGAGGCCATGGCGCGTGTGGCAGACCACACCTCCATTCCGGTCGCGACCGGCGAGCGCCTGACCACCAAGTACGAATTCCACGATGTGCTCAAGAACAACGCGGCCTCCATCCTGCAGATGAACCTGGGACGCGTCGGCGGCATTCTGGAAGGCAAGAAGATTGCAGCGCTGGCAGAAACCTATTACGCCCAGATCGCCCCGCATCTCTACAATGGCCCTGTCGGCGCCGCGGCCAGTATCCAGCTGGCGACCGCCACGCCCAACTTCCTGATTCAGGAAAGCATCGGCACCTGGGATGGCTTCCACGCCGATGTGCTCAAGGAGAAGATCGAGTGGCGTGATGGCTACATCATCCCCTCCGCCAAGCCGGGCCTGGGGGTCGAGCTGAACATGGACGTGGTCAAGGCCAATTCACCTTACACCGGCCGGGCCCTTCACCTGAGCATGGACCCGCGTCCCTATGACGTGAAGGAACAGTCCAGCACCGACTGGAAGCGCAAGCCGGAGGCGTAACGCTGATGCAATACGATTTCATCATTGTCGGTGCCGGGTCGGCGGGATGCATCCTCGCCAACCGGCTTAGCGCCAGCGGACGCCACAGCGTGTTGCTGCTGGAGGCCGGCGGCAAGGACACCTCGCCCTGGATCAAGGTGCCGGTCGGGTTCGCCAAGACCTACTACAACCCGACCTACAACTACATGTATTACAGCAAGGAAGAAGCCGCGATGGGGGGCCGCAAGATCTATACCCCCCGCGGCAAGGTGCAGGGTGGCTCCGGTTCCATCAATGCGATGATCTATGTCCGGGGCCAGGCCTCGGACTTCGATGACTGGGCGCGCGTCGGCAACGACGGCTGGTCCTATCGCGAGGTACTGCCCTACTTCAAGCGTCTTGAATGCCACCCGGATGGCGACACCGAGTATCGCTCCGGCCAGGGGCCGATCGGCATCACGCCACTCAAACATGGCGCACACCCGATCTGTCAGTCGTGGCTGGAAGGTGCTAGCGAGCTGGGTTACACGCTCAATGATGATTTCAACGGCGAGCACTTCGAGGGTGCTGGCATCTATGAGGCCAATATCCGC
Organism: Cobetia amphilecti; assembly: GCF_020217465.1. Classification (GTDB taxonomy): domain Bacteria; phylum Pseudomonadota; class Gammaproteobacteria; order Pseudomonadales; family Halomonadaceae; genus Cobetia; species Cobetia amphilecti. Next base: position 1,647,363 of record NZ_CP084115.1, on the reverse strand, counting down.
AAGGGACAGCGAGATTCCAGCAATACCGCCTACCTGAAGCCGGCATTGTCGCGCGACAACCTCACGCTCAAGCATATCTGTCGGGTGGAGCGCGTGATGCTGGAAGAGGCGCCCGATGGCGGCAAGCGCGCCACGGGTGTCGTCTACCGGCTTGATGACGAGGTCATCGAGGTGACGGCGCGTCGCGAAGTCATTCTCTGCGCTGGCGCGGTGGATTCCCCGAAGCTGCTGCAGCTTTCGGGGATCGGCGAGCGTGAGGCGCTGGCCACGCATGGTATCGAGACACAGGTAGACCTGCCGGCCGTCGGTCAGAATCTGCAGGACCACCTGTGCGCCAGCTACTACTACCGCGCCAATCGCACCACGCTGAATGACGACTTCGCGTCCTTCTGGGGTCAGGCCAAGGCGGGACTGCAGTACCTGGTCAATCGCAGCGGGCCGCTGGGCATGAGCGTGAATCAGGCCGGAGGGTTCTTCCGAGGCAGCGAAGCGGAGTCAGAGCCGAACATCCAGCTCTACTTCAATCCGATGTCCTACCAGATTCCCAACGACCCGAAGGCCAAGCTGACGCCGGAGCCGTATTCCGGCTTCCTGCTGGCCTTCAATTCCTGCCGACCGACCAGCCGTGGCAGCATTTCACTGTCCTCGGCAGACCCGGCAGCCCCGGCGACGATCTGCCCCAACTACCTCAGTACCCAGAAGGATATCGATGAGGTAATTCAGGGCAGTCGACTGGTGCGCAAGCTGATGGGCGCGCCCGCTCTCAAGGCCATCACCGAGTGCGAGGTCGCCCCGGCCGAGACGGTCCACGACGAGGACAGCATGCTTGCGTATTTCCGCTCCCAGGGTGGCTCCATCTACCACCTGTGCGGTTCCTGCGCGATGGGCCCGGACAAGGCGAACGCCGTGGTCGACAGCCGGCTGAAGGTACATGGTGTGGCGGGACTGCGCGTCATCGATGCCGCCATCTTCCCCAATATCACCTCCGGCAACCTGAATGCGCCGGTGATGATGGTGGCGGAAAAAGGCGCGGACCTGGTGCTGGCCGATCACGCCGAGTGATCCGAAGATCAGCCACCAATCCCGCGCACGGCCCATGGGTCTGGTACCCTATGGGCCATTTATTTTCAGCGCATGAGAGATGCCGTGTGTGGCATCGTTCATCCGTCGTCACAGTGTCACAGCCCCGGATGCACGCCGCCTGTGACCGAGATTCGCGTTTCGGAGTGTCCCCGCGTTCATGAATCACGAGAAGACCAAAGCCCCTGCCGTCGACCACAGTGTCATGATTCTGGATCTGCTTGCGGCAGCCTCCTACCCGCTGACGCTCTCGGAAATCTGTGAGTCCACCGGCATCTCGCCCGCTACCGGTCATCGTGTGATCAACTCCCTGCTGCACCATCAGCTGGTCGCTCACGATCCCGGTCGCAAGAAGTCCTACTGCATCGGCTCGCGCATCTTCCAGATCTCCTCGACGATCTACAACAAGCAGAGCCTGATTCCGGTCTTCTACCCCATCGCCGAGATTCTCAAGAACGAGATTCACCGCTCGATCTTCCTGTGCATCCCCATCGGGGATCAGGTGGTGGTGATCTCGAAGGTCGATGCCTCCGGCAGTGGCAGCTACAACCTCTATATCGGCAAGACCATGGCCCAGCATGCCTGTGCCGCCGGTAAGGCGATTCTCGCCATGCGCCCCGAGAGCTCGCGTCAGCTGTACCTGGAGGCTGCCACGCGTATCACGCCCGGCCTGGCCGAACGCCGTGACGAGATGGATGCCGAACTTGAGCGTGCGCAACGCCTCGGGTATGCCGTGTCCAGTGGCGATGCCGAGGGACAATTGAGCTGTATCGCGGCGCCTGTGCTGAACATGCGCAATGAGCCTATCGCCGCAATTAGCGCCGTCATCAGCCAGGACTGCCTGAATCCGCAGCAGGCTCGCGCCTACTCCAAGCATCTGGTTCAGGCGGCGCGTCAGCTCTCCTCGCGCATCATCTGAGGTCCAAAACGGCACCTGACGTGCCAGCAATGCTGCACCGCACAAAGTCTTGCCACTATATATAGGTATTTTTAGCACTGAGCATATAGGTATTTTTCAGTACCCAGCGATGTGACAGACGCGATGGGCGTTGCTCTGATAGCGAAGCGCATCCGCGACAGCCGACAAGCGCCTTGAGGGTGTCTTTTGTCGATGGCGCGAATGGTCGATGGCGCGAATGCAAGATACCCGTGATTCACAAGGCCAGCCTGGCCTCACGAATCACGGGTATCTTGCGTGGCATCACGGCGGCGTCATTCGCCTCCTGTCAGGAGATGACCGGCGCGCCGAGCAGTGCCTTGACCTCGACATATTCCGCCAGGCCTTCGTCGCCCCATTCACGGCCATTGCCGGAACGCTTGTAGCCACCGAAGGGCGCATCGAAGGAGAACTCTGCGCCCTGCAGATAGCATTGCCCTGCCTGCATGCAGCGGGCGATCGGCAATGCTGCCTCAGCGTCACGCGCATAGACCGCAGATGACAGGCCATAGACGCTGTCATTGGCGATGGCGATCCCCTGCTTCACGTCGTCGTAGGGCAGGATGCACAGCACAGGGCCGAAGACCTCCTCACGGGCGATCTCCATTTCATTGCTGACATTGGTGAAGATGGTCGGCCGCACATAGCAGCCCTTCTCGAGCCCTTCGGGCGGCTCGACGCCACCCAGCGCCAGCTCGACACCGTCATTGATGGCCCGCTGCACCAGATCAAGCACCCGCTCGCGCTGACGCTGGGAGACCAGCGGCCCCATGGTGGTCGCCGGATCATTCGGGTCACCCACCACCTGCTCATTGGCGATCTCGACTGCCAGACGGGTCGCCTCTTCCATGCGTGAACGCGGCACCAGCAGACGCGTGAAGGCGTCGCAGGTCTGACCGGTGTTGGCCATCACGTTCTCGACGTTCAAGCGCACGGCCGCGGCCAGGTCGGCATCTTCCGTCACCAGCAGCGGCGACTTGCCGCCCAGTTCCTGACAGACCCGCTTGACAGTAGGCGCGGCACTCTCGGCGACCTTGCTACCGGCAATGGTCGAGCCAGTGAAGGACACCATGTCGACCTGCGGATGTCCGGACATCACCGGGCCGATCTCGCTGCCCTCGCCCGTCACCACATTGAAGACGCCAGCAGGCAGACCGACCTTCTCGAAGATCTCGGCCATGATGAAGTCCTGCAGCGGCGTCTGCTCCGCCGGCTTGGCGATCACGGTGCAGCCTGCCGCCAGCGCCGGGGCCAGCTTGCCGATCAACTGATGCAGCGGATAGTTCCACGGGTTGATCAGCGAGCAGACACCGATCGGCTCGCGCATCAGAGTCACATCGCCCTTGCGCTCGTCCTCTTCCATCTGGAAGGCACGCTCGGCGTAGTAACGCATGCCTTCGATGGGACCTTCTACGTGCAGCGCGCCGGCCAGTTGCACCGGGCAACCCATGGTGAGCACCTGAACGTCGCGCAGCTCATCGAAGCGACGCTGCATCTCATCCGCTGCCGCCATCAGGATATCGTGGCGTTCCTGCGCGGATGTCGTGGACCAGGCAGGCAATGCCTGACGTGCTGCCATGATGGCAGCCTCCACATCCTGCTCACCGGCACGCGGCACACTGGCGCACAGCTCACCGGTGGCCGGATTGATGACCTCCATGCGCTCGCGCCCGAAGGGTGCCTGCCAGTGACCATTGATGTAGAAGTTGTCGTGATGTTGCATGCCAGACCTCTCGTTGCTGGTGGGAGATAACACTTTCCCTGAGGGTGAGTCTCAAACGCAAATGCCCCGGAGGCCATTCACACGGCGCTCCGGGGCAGTCTTCACGGCTCAGCTGCGGCCGGTAACGCCGACTTCGTAGCCGACTTCTTCCGGCTCGTCATCGGTCAGCTCTGCCGGGAAGCCGGTGCCGAGCACACGGACATCGGCGGCTTCCTCGAGACGACGGATGATGTTGGAGGACCACTCACGCGGACCGAAGCGTTCCTGACCATCGCGGAAGATGTCCATCAGCATCGGGGAGATTTCCAGCGGCACATCCAGGTTCTTGGCCAGGGTGTCGAACAGGCCGACATCCTTGAGCACCAGATCCATGGTGAAGCTGATGTTGCGGCTTCCGTTCAGGATGACCTGGGACTCGGTCTCATGGACGAAGGAGTTGCCCGAGGAAATCTTGATCGCCTCGTAGGTGGTATTCATGTCCATGCCGGCCTTCTTGCAGACGGTCAGGGCTTCGGCGACGGCGCACAGGTTGGCAGTGGCCAGATAGTTGGTCATCACCTTGAGCACGGAGGCGGTACCCAGCTCCCCGGTGTGTAGGACACGACGACCGAGATTGGTCAGCACCGGCAGCACCTGCTCGAAGGATTCGCGGTCACCGCCGACGAAGATGGAGATATTGCCGGTGGCAGCGCGGTGGCAGCCGCCGGAGACCGGCGCTTCCAGTGCCTTGGCACCGGTGGCCAGCACCTTGTCGGCGATGCGACGCAGTTCGCCGTCGTCGGTAGTGCTCATCTCGAGCCAGATCTTGCCTTCACGCAGACCGGCGATGATGCCGTCGTCGCTTTCCATCACGGCGCTGCAGGCAGCCGGAGACGGCAGGCAGGTGATGACCATGTCGTTGGCTTCGGCGAGTTCCCTGGCGGAATCCGCCCACTTGGCACCCTGCGCGAGGAAAGGCTTGGCGGCTTCCGGGTCAAGGTCACGCACGGTGACGTCATGTCCATTGCGCAGCAGACTACCTGCCAGCTTGCCACCCACGTTACCGAGACCGATGAATCCGACTTTCATGTGCTGTCCTCTTTGCTGTCTGCCTGCTGGCTGTCCGGTGTACTGCACAGGGTTGGGACGGAGTGGAATCCTGTCCGTCGTGGCCCATGTCATCTTGAAGCTCACCCTACTGGCCGACCTGCCTGCCAACAATTCATAAGAATTTGGTGATTGGTAACAATTTTTGTGAGTCCACCCAGCCCCCACGTCTCCGAACAGCGAACAGCGATCAACCGGCAGATGCCAGATGCCCAGACCCCAGAACCCGGAAACAAAAAACGCCACCCGAAGGTGGCGTTGTCACGTAACAGCTCTCGCTCTGACGGATCAGGTGGGCACGCTGCGACTCTGTGCCTCCAGCCAGCCAAGGAGGGTCGCGACGCGCGGATCCCGCTCCAGCTCGCGATGACAGACAGCCCCCCATTCACCGCGCCCGGTCGTCACCTGTCCGGTCGGGTTGATGAGTCGACCGTTCGCCAGGTCATCGTCGGCAAAGGGCCCGTTGACCAATGCGACGCCCTCCCCGCGCGCCGCCATCTCCAGGGCGACGGCCAGGGTGTCGACCACGATGCAATTGCGGGTGGGACACGGGCCTAGCGACAATGCCTCGAAGTAACTCTCCCAATTCCAGCCCTCGGTGTAGACCCCGATCAACGGCAGCGTCTTCAAGGCATCCGCGGGAACCGGTCGTGCCCCTTCGCCCAGCAGCTGGGGGCTGCACACCGGGAAGAGGCGTGATTCGAACAACGGCTGCCAGTGCAGGTGATCCGCCAGCGGCGCATCGCGGAAGACGATACCGACATCGGCATTGGCCTCATCGAACTCCCAGCCAAGACTGCACGTCATCAGCTTGAGCTCGACTTCAGGATGCATGGCCTGGAAATGCGACAAGCGAGGTGCCAACCAGCGAATCGAGGTCGTCACATAGACCTGAATCGTCAGTGGCTGGGCATGCTGCATCTGGCGCAGCGACTCGGCCCCTTGCACCAGACCCGCCAGCGCTTCACGCACTACCGGATAAAAACGCTCGCCAGCCGCCGTCAGCACCACATGACGGCCTTCACGGGCAAACAGTTTCACCTCCAGACTCTCTTCGAGACGCTGAATCTGGTTGGCGATGGCCGGATGCGTCAGGCTCAGCTCCTCGGCAGCCGCGCGGAGACTCAGCAGACGCGCAGCAGCTTCAAACCCTTTCAGCGAACTCAAGGGCGGCAGTTTCTGCAGTGGCAGAGGGGTTGGCATAGACGGCACTCACGAGGGGCAAAAGGCGAGCAGGAAGCAACTGGTACCCCATGAACGATAGTCGTTCTCGACGCTCTCTCCCGTTCACGGCACACGGCTGCCATCAGGCCCTCTTTCGCCATGAGACAATGGCAAAGCCGCCATGCCGCGTAATGCCGATGTGCCTCGGCAAGCTACCCGGGCCCGGCTCAACAGGCCTGACTCAGACGGCCTGACTCAGGCAGCCTAGCTAAGCAGGCGCTCGTCGAAGGGGTAGTCGGACAACAGCTCCACCTGACCATCGTCACGAATGTACAGCTGCTCTTCGAGCTTGACGCCTTCACCGCCGGACTCATGCCCGATATAGCTCTCCACACACAGCGTCATCCCCGGCTTGAGGATGCCGTCGTAACCCTTGTCCTCGATATCCTCGCGATGAACGATGTAGGGATACTCGCCGTTCATCCCGACACCATGCGCCAGGGCAAAGTAACGACGCGCGCGGTAAGCGGGAGGGATTCGCCAGGCGCGTTCGGCGTATTCCTTGAAGCTGACCCCGGGCTTGAGATTTTCCATGTTGGTCTGGATCTGGTCATACGCCATGCGATAGAGCGATTTCTGCTCGGCGCTGGCCTCCCCCGAACCACACAGGAAGGTTCTCGAGAAGTCCGCATAGTATCCGTAACGTCCCACCACATCGGTATCCAGTGCGACCAGTTCTCCTGCCTGGATGACACGGTCGGAACATTCCTGGAACCAGGGGTTCGTGCGTGGCCCGGAATTCATGAGGCGTGTCTCGATGAAATCGGCGTCTGTCTCGATGATGTGCTGGTGCAGCCGCGACCAGGCGTGATTCTCGGTGACGCCAGGACGGATGGAGGCCTCCAGTTTGCGCACCCCCTCCTCAACCGCTCTCAGGGAGGAGCGAATCATCTTTATCTCGTTGGGTACCTTGATGGCACGTGCCTGCTCAAGGGGCTCATGGGCATCCAACACCTGATAGCCACGCTGCTCGAGCATGAAAGCGGCTTCTGCAGTCGCGCTTTCGAGGGCGATCCGCTCACCTCCGCCACACTGGCGCACGAGGTCAATGATTTCATCCGCCCAGGCCCTGGTGACGTCTTGTGTATTCTTCTCATTGAAGTAATAGGAAATCGCCTTGGCCGGACGAATCTCGTCCACGGTCGGCAGATGGCTGGCCAGGTGTTCACACCCCGAGAACTCGAACAGCACGACCGGCCCTGCCGCGGGGACGAATACGTAGCGAGCGGGATTGCGTGAGCTGTATACCTGCATGTTGCGAGACCCGGTGGCATAGCGGACATGGGCCGGGTCGAACAGGACTGCCGCCGAGATATCGCGACGGGCCAGTTCCTGGCGAACACGCGCGAGTCGGTCGCATTGGATCTGCGCAATCTCTTCCGAAGTCGGTTCGCAGTCTTCCAGTGCATGGGTCGGGGCCAGAATGCCCATCGCTGTCAGGTCCATTTTCATGTGAAGTGCCCTGTGGGAAAAGTTCGGTCATGCGCCAAGGCGCGTACAAGGGGGAAGGCGTCACGGGAATGTCGCGCCCGTCTCAGTCGAGCAGACCATCGGCACGCTGGACGTGCTGAGCTTCCGCCAGAATGTGCTGCTCCGAGACTCGTCCATACAGCTGACGCGTACGTTCAAGCCGGCCGACCACTCCCGGCGTTTCGGAATACGCGAAGATCGCCGTCAACCGGGGGACCACACCCGACACCTGCGTGACACGGTGCAGACTGAACCGCCCCTTGAACAACTGCAGATCACCCGGGTTGAGGCTCAGGGTCTTCACCGCTTCACGCGACTCTCCCCGGATCACTTCGCCTACGGCAGCGTAGTGCTCATCGTTGGGGGTGCGGATGCCGGGGCAATACTCGAACTGACCCCCGCTCTCGGGCTGTTGCGTCATCATGGTGACGATGAATTCGTTGGTGTCGTAGTGCCAGGGTTGCTCGGTGCCATCTGGCAGCACGTTGAGCACGAGCCCGGCAAAGGGGTCGGCATACTCGTACACCCGCTCACGACCAAGACAGGCCGACACCAGTTGCTTCATGGCCTGCGAGACGTACAGCCGCTGCATCAGGCTATCGGCAGGGATCATGTCACGCGTCACGAAGCCACTGGTGCGCGTCATGAACAAGCGACGCGGGTCCTGTTGGGGCAAGCGGTCGTCATCGGCCGTGAAATAGGCATTCACCTCGCGGGTGTTGTAGAACGCGGTCTCGGCGAGACGGGCCGTTTCCGCTTGCATCTGCGCAAGGCGCTCCGGACGCAGAAATCCTCTCAATACGGCGCAACCCTCACGCTCGAGATCTTCACGCGCCTTGGCGATCGTGGCCTCAAGCGCTGGAGATCGGGGGTCATGCAGGGGGTAACGCTCGGTATCGACCAACGCGGAGAGATCGACGGTCTCGGCATCGGCCAATTGCGGGGGCATCGCGGAAGTCAGGTCAGTCACGGAGGTATCCTCACGTCGTGGGGCTGGGGGACAAGACAGCTCGTGGGTCAGGCACTATGCTGGCCAGAATCCATGCATTTGAGAAACGAGTCATTCCAATGAAATCCATCGGCAAACCCGATACATCAAGCGCAGACGCCCCTCGCCCGCTGCCATCGCTGGATACGGATCTCCTGCTGGCATTCGTGACGGTGGCCGACAGCGGGAGCTTCACTCAGGCGTCGCGGCATCTGCATCGCACGCAGTCCACTGTCAGTCTGCGCATCAGCACCCTCGAGGAGCGTCTTGGCTATCGACTGCTGATGCGAACCAGCCGTCATATGGAATTGACCAATGCCGGCCGAACGTTTCTGCGTTACGCACGACGCATCCTGCAACTGCAGCGCGAAGCCGTGGCGGCCCTCAGCGAAAACGACCACCCGATCACGTTGCGCCTCGGCTTGCCGGAGGATTACGCCACCACCTGGTTGCCAGAGCTGCTGGCACATCTCGGCGAGCGCCACCCCCAGATCCGTCCGCACATCCACTGCCGGATGTCCACGGAACTGCTGGAACAGCTCGATGCCGGCCAGCTGGATCTGGTCATCGCGGTCAGCCACAACCAACAACGCCAGGGGGAACTGCTGTCTCGCGAGCCTGTCGTGTGGGCGGCGCATCAACGCTTTGTGCTGGACCCCTCCGCTCCGCTGCCGTTGGCGCTGTTCCCCGAACAATGCATCTATCGCGAAAGGGCATTGTCCGCCCTGACCCAGGCAGAACGCAGTTGGCGTATCGATTCCACCAGTCAGAGCCCCAGTGGCTTGAGAGTCATCGTCAATCAGGGCCATGCCATCACGGTGGCAGATCGACGCTCGTTGCCTGAGGACTGGTGCGAGCTGGGCACCGAAGCGGGGCTTCCGGCGCTACCCACTGCCGAAATTGAACTCCATCGTTCCCCCAGCCTGACGCATCCGATCTTCGATACTTGCGCAGAGATGATTCGCGAATTGTTGCGAGAGAAACCTCAGGAGCGATGAGTCCTCATCAGGATCACTGGTCTTGCTGCTTATACGGGCGTTTTTACTATCTCCATTACGACCCCTGACATTCTGCCTGCGACAGGATGGAAGATTTTCCGATCTGCCCTGCAATACGCTGCACGGCAGTTCGCTGCATGTCACAGGGAGCCCGGAAAGCTGACGTCATTCCGCCTCCTCCTCGAGCACTGACGTTGCAAAATCAGATGATCGTCCCTACATGATCAGACGCTCATTCCCCCCCTTACCGATGAGGCCCCTGATCGGCGCAGACAAGACGTCAAGCGTCACCCCGAGATGATCGGTAACACCTGACAACAAGATGATCGGCTACACCCGACAACAAGATCGAGGAGTATCAAATGTTCGGAGCATCCGTGCGCCCACTGGTCTTCTGGCCACCTTTCATTCTGCTGTTCGCCTCCGTATTGGCGAGCTTGATCGATCTCGACAGCTTTCTGGCTGTCACTACCAATCTCAACAACCAGGTACTGAGCAAGTTCGGCTGGTTGTTTTCCATCACGGCGCTCAGCATGGTGGTGGCCTGCCTCATAGCCTATCTTTCGCCGTTGGGCCGCACGCGTATCGGCGGCGAGAACGCGACGCGACTGTTGTCCCCATGGCGTTGGTTCTCCATCACGTTATGCACCACGTTGGCCGTGGGCATCATGTTCTGGTCGACCGCAGAGCCGCTTTATCATCTGCACTCGCCGCCCACCTCGCTGGACATTGCCGCCAATAGCCCGGAAGCCGCGCGGTTCGCGCTCTCGACCATGTTCCTGCACTGGTCGTTCACGCCCTATGCGATCTACACCGTCCCTGCGCTGATCTTTGCCCTGATGCATTACAACCTCGGCAAGCCCTTCTCGCTCGGAACCCTGTTCGTGCCGCTGCTGGGAGATCGACTGATCGGTCGCAAGGGACGTGCGCTCGATGCACTCGCGCTCTTCGCCCTGGTCTGTGGCATGGCGTCGTCCCTCGGTACAGGGGCCATGACATTGGCAGGCGGCATCGACCGCTTCCTCGGCACTGGCTCGGGCCCGCTGATGCTGGGCATCGTCACCCTCGCGATCGTGCTGTGTTTCACCGCTTCGGCGGCCAGTGGTCTGCAAAAAGGCATCGCACGCCTGTCCGCCATCAACGCCAAGGCCTTCTTCGCCTTTCTCATCTTCGTGTTCGCCTTCGGTCCGACGCTGACCATCCTGGGCTACGGCACGGAAGCGGCTGGCGAATACTTCACCAACTTCATGAGCAAGAATCTGTTCACCGGGGCCTTCGACAATGACCCCTGGCCACAGAGCTGGACCATCTTCTACTGGGCCAACTGGATGGCATGGGCACCGATTTCGGCTCTGTTCCTGGGCAAGATCTCACGGGGGTATACCGTGCGGCAGTTCATGCTGATCAACATGGTGGCGCCCTCACTCTTCTCGATCATCTATGTCGCGGTGTTCAGCAGCACGACATTGAAGCTCGACATGGATACCGCCGGGGCACTCAACACCATCCTCAGCGAGGCCGGGGCTGGCTCGGTGATCTACGCACTATTCGATGAGCTACCGATGAGCTCTCTGGTGGGAGGGATCTTCCTGGTCATCGCCTTCCTGTCTTTCGTGACAGCGGCCGACTCCAATACCGATGCCATCAGCCAACTCTGCAGCTCGGATAGCCAGGAGGCTCTGGCAGGCAACGAAAGCGAAGACCGCAGCAAGGGCCGCCTGATGATGAAGATCATCTGGGGCTCGACCATCGGTGCCGTCGCCTGGATCATGACCTCCTTCGTCGGCATCGATGGCATCAAGATGCTCTCCAACCTCGGCGGGGTACCAGCGCTCTTCATCGTGATCGGTGCCACGGCGTCTCTGATACGACTGGTCTCGATCGGCACCGCCAAGATCGGCCTCGAGCACACGCCGTCACGCAGTTATTCGGCGGAAGCTCACCAGCGCTGGCAATCTTCCCAGTCCAGCTGAGCCAACTCGAGATGGCGTGACACTCAAGTCCTCAAGGAGAAACCACGACACCCCCGGGCCGAGAGGCGACGGGGGTGTCGTGGTTTTCTCTTGAGTGTCATGGCCCGCACAGTGGCATGGGCCATGCAGCCTGCGTTACGGCTAGGGTGCGTTAGCCACTGAAGCGATTTCCTGACAGAACCCTCAAAAAATAACCCAGATTCCTTACCTGAACGCGCGCGTGTATACCCATACAAGGCTGAAAGCACAACGCTGACAAAACAGAATTTTATGGGTTAGCATCCTCAGACACACAAGAAAATTATAGGAACGCGTATGTTTAGTTCTTCCATCCGCCCCCTCGTCTTCTGGCCACCGTTCATCCTGCTGATAGTCGCAGTGGCAGCAAGCCTTATCAATCTCGAAGGCTTTCTCGCCACCACGACGGCCTTGAATGACTGGGTACTCAACAAGTTCGGTTGGCTGTTCTCGATTACGGCACTGGCGATGGTGGTGACATGCCTGATCACTTACCTGTCACCACTGGGCCGCACGCGGATCGGTGGTGAAAATGCCACGCGAATCCTGACACCCTGGCGCTGGTTTTCCATCACGCTATGTACCACGCTGGCCGTCGGCATCATGTTCTGGTCGACCGCAGAACCGCTCTATCACTTACACACTCCGCCCGGCTCACTGGAGGTGACGGCGAACTCTCCTGAGGCAGCACGCTTTGCACTCTCGACGATGTTCCTGCATTGGTCATTCACGCCCTATGCGATCTATACCGTCCCGGCATTGCTGTTCGCTCTGATGCATTACAACCTGGGCAAGCCGTTCTCGCTCGGCACGCTCTTCGTGCCGCTGTTGGGTGATCGCCTGATCGGCCGCAAGGGCCGCGCGCTGGATGCACTGGCATTGTTCGCACTGGTCTGCGGCATGGCATCGTCATTGGGCACCGGCGCCATGACACTGGCCGGCGGCCTGGACCGCTTCCTGGGGACCGGCACTGGCCCGCTGATGCTGGCACTGGTGACTCTCGCCATCGTGGCCTGCTTTACCGCCTCCGCGGCCAGTGGTCTGCAGAAAGGCATTGCGCGTCTGTCCGCCATCAACGCCAAGGCCTTCTTCGTCTTCATGGCCTTCGTCTTCCTGTGCGGCCCGACCCAGACCATTCTTGGCTATGGCACCGAAGCTGCGGGTGAGTATTTCAACAACTTCATGCAAAAGAGCCTGTTCACCGGGGCCTTCGATGACGATCCGTGGCCGAAAAGCTGGAGTATCTTCTACTGGGCCAACTGGATGGCATGGGCACCGATATCCGCCCTGTTCCTGGGCAAGATTTCCCGTGGCTATACCGTGCGACAGTTCATGCTGATCAACCTGGTCGCGCCGGCCCTGTTCTCGATCACCTACGTGAGTGTCTTCGCAAGCTCCACTATCCAGTTCGACATGCAAAGTGGCGGTGCGCTTTACCAACTGCTGAATGAGTCTGGTGCAGGCTCCGTCATCTATGCCCTGTTTGACGAACTGCCGATGAGCACCTTGGTCAGCGCCGTCTTCCTGATCATCGCCTTCCTGTCCTTCGTGACGGCAGCCGACTCCAACACCGAAGCGATCAGCCAGCTGTGCAGCACTGACAGCCAGGCCGCCATGGCCGGTGACAGTGATGAAAATACCAATGATCGTCTGCTCATGAAGATCATCTGGGGTTGCACCATCGGCGCCGTCGCCTGGATCATGACGGCCTTCGTGGGCATTGATGGCATCAAGATGCTCTCCAATCTCGGCGGTGTGCCGGCGCTGTTCATCGTGATTGCCGCCACGGCGTCCCTGCTGCGTCTGGTGTCGATCGGTACCGCCAAGATCGGTCTCGAGCACACGCCGTCACGTAGCTATTCTCCCGAAGCGCACCTGCGCTGGGAAAGCACTCGCAAGACAGCAGAAAGCTCTCGGTAAGCCAAACCCTGCGTTGAGCATGCCCACTACGCCCTGTCTTCGGACAGGGCGTTTTACTGTGGGTAGGCCGCTTTGAAGACTCGCTCTCCCATGGGTCAACACCCCCTCCAAGCCGAGTCAGTCGTTGCCTGAGCCATTGAGGGAGTCTTTTCCTCAAGCATTGGACAAGTAATACGCATGACGTAATAACAACGATTTATTCCACTTTCTGGCACCATTCAGAACACTCAGCAAATAAACACAACTCATGCCGAGTAATATTATTTATATATAATAAGTCATGTCTTCCATGCTGCTCTGGCACGTGTCACGCAACTGAACATCGTCGCACCCGCTCGTCCAACCACCGTTGACGTGAATGAGAGGCAAGCTTTGCCCGCCAGGGTGTAGACATTGACATGCGCATAATTTATCGTTGTCAACGAATTTGATAACGAGAGAAAATAAAAACACCGTTTTGCCAAGCTTGGGGCTGACCAACAACTCGCATCAGCGCCCTTGCAAGGCTTGACCGATAACAAGGACGCGTATGCGATATCATTATTCCGATGAAGGCAGATGCATGCCACGCCGCCCTCCCCCAAGTTCCCGCCTGACCGGGAAGTGCCACCAACTCCGTCTTCATTGACCGAGATTGCCGATTATTGATGACGCGGCCCACGTGCTGCGCTGGATGCCATTTGCTTGAGCAAATGACGCAGAACTACGTCCACGGCTAAGAACCTTCCCCTCCTTACTCGTCGCTATCGACAACCGTTTGCCCTCGGGCGACTGCGTTGCGTAGCGCCCTGTTTCCCTACCGAGGGCCAGTTCTTGAACAACGAATCGCTATATCAATTCTCTACCCTGACTGTCGTACTGCTGCTGCTTGCCTTCTATGGCGGCACCTACCTGATGACGCTGGGGATCCGCAAGAAAAATGAAGATGCCGATGCCTTCATGGTCTCCAACCATCGCGTTGGCTTCGGCATGGGCGCGGCGAGCATGACGGCTACCTGGATCTGGGCGGCCTCCTTCTATGCTGCCGCCACCTCCGGCTATACCTATGGTGTCTCAGGGCCGATCCACTATGGCCTGTGGGGCGCACTGATGATTCTGTTCATCTACCCCTTCGGCCGCCGCTTCCGCAAGCTGGCGCCCAATGCGCATACACTGGGCGAGCTGATCCATGCGCGCCACGGCTCCTCCAGTCAGCTGATTCTGGCGCTCTCCAACCTGCTGGGTAGCGTGATCAGCCTGATGGTCAACTTCACTGCCGCCGGGGCGCTCGTCTCCGTGCTCTCGCCGCTGTCCTTCCAGGCGGGCGTGATCATGGCGGGCGTGGGGGTGCTGTTCTATACCCTGTGGTCGGGCTTCCGCGCCTCGGTACTGACCGACTTCGCGCAACTGGTTGCCCTGATGGCGATCGCCATCGTGATCATTCCGGCGGTGTTCTTTGCGATGGGTGGCCCGACAGAGCTGGTCGCAGGCCTGGATAACCTGACGCCCGAGCAGGCCAACTTCTTCTCGACGGATGCCATCCTGAACCAGGGGGCGCCCTTCTTCGTCGCGGTACTGGCCTATGCGATCGGTAACCAGACCATTTCCCAGCGCCTGTTCGCCGTCAACGAAGACCACATCAAGCCGACCTTCCTCACCGCGACACTGGGCTATGGCGCCATCGTCATCGGCCTGGGCATGATTGGCCTGATGGCACTGACACTCGGGGTGGAGCCGCTCAACGGCGACATGAACAACCTCATCCCGCAGATGGTGTCCGAGTATCTGCCGCCGTTCTTCATCGCGCTGTTCTTCATTCTGGTGATCGGCTCGCTGTCCTCCACCGCGGATTCCGACCTTTCCGCGCTGTCCGCCATCATCATGGCCGATGTCTATGGCAAGAATATCGCCCGCGGCAAGCCAGACCCGAAGCGCATGCTCTTCATCGGCCGCTTGACCATGATCATCGCCACGGTGCTGGGC
The DNA here is from genome assembly GCF_020217465.1 of Cobetia amphilecti. Taxonomy (GTDB): domain Bacteria; phylum Pseudomonadota; class Gammaproteobacteria; order Pseudomonadales; family Halomonadaceae; genus Cobetia; species Cobetia amphilecti. Next base: position 1,631,984 of record NZ_CP084115.1, on the reverse strand, counting down.
ATCGTCTTCGCCAGCTTCTCACTGGATATCCTGGTGATGCTGGTCTTCGTCGGAGCTCTGTGGGGCGCGATCGTCTTCCCGGTCATCGCCAGCTGCTTCTGGAATCGGGTGACCAACACCGCCTTCACCACGTCGGTCATCGTCGCGATGGTGATGTTCTGCCTGGCACGCTTTGAACTGGTGCCGCTGACGGGCATGAGCGGTCTGTTCTTCGAGCTGCTCGCCAGCATCGGCGGCGGCGTGATCATCGGCCTGATGGTATTCGGCTTCCTGGGGCGCATTCTCGGCATCCTTGCGGGAATCGCGGCCATGATCGCCATGCTGATCTTCGCGACTGACTTCCTGCGCGACTACACCGTCCTGCTGGCATCGTTGACCGCTTACGGCACCAGCACCCTGGTGTGTGTGGTCATGAGCCTCACCAGCCGCCAGGAACGCTTCGACTTCGACACCATCACCGCACGTGTCGGCAACTATGACGAAGCACTCGACTCAGGCGATCGTGATACGACAACACCGATCCAGACGCAGCCTGCCGCCTCCACCGGCGCATGATTCTGGATACGTCCTAGACAGAACAAGGAGACAACACTCATGACATTGCTATTTGCCACCTACGTACTGGTATGGCCAGTGCTCACCCTGGCGGTATTGATCGTCATCTGCCGCGCGGTCGCACGTGATCGCCGCATCGCACGGGAAGAAAAGCGCGAGCTGGTATGAAGCTCCTGGCGTAATGTGACGCCAGGAACGCAAAAGCCCGCCTCTGGATTGTCCAGAGGCGGGCTTTTTTACGACTTACCGAAGAATAGCCTGTCTATCACGCCTGCTCGACGATCCACTCATGCGCAGGATCATTCTTGAACTTCCACACCCGCTTGGGGCCGGCCATGACATTGAGGTAGTAGAGCTCGTAGCCGTGCGGGGCGGCGGCGGGATGATATCCCTCCGGCACCATCACACAGCAACCGTCCTCCACCGCCATGGTCTCATCCAGAGAGCGATCATCGGTATAGACGCGCTGGAACGCAAAGCCCTGTGACGGATTGAGCTTGTGATAATAGGTTTCCTCAAGGAAAGACTCCTCCGGGAGGTTGTCCGCACAATGCTTGTGCGGCGGGTAGCTGGACCAATTACCCGGCGGTGTATAGACCTCAACCACCAACAAACTATCAGCAGGCTCTGTCTGCGGAAGAATGTCCTGCACATGGCGCGTATTGGTCCCCTCGCCTCGTGTCGAACAGGCCACCTGCTCGGGGCGAATCAGGCGCGCGGCATGGTTGCCATGCCCCGGAGCACTACAAACTGCTATTTCAAGCTCTGTCAGGGCTTCTACCGAGTAGGCGACGCCATCTGGCAGGTACACCGAATAGGGAGGCAAGTGATCGAAAACACTCATGCGCTCGCCGATATTCTCGAAAGTCTGGTCACCGGTACGCACGGTCGCGCGCCCCGAGAGCAGCACGAGGCATTGCTCACGACTCTCGGTGTGGCGCTCGAAACGCTCACCTTGTTTCAAGCGATGCACGCGAAAGCCCACGTGTGTCCAGCCTGCAGATTCCGGGGTTACCTCGAGCAAGGTGCCATCTTCACTCGGGGCATGCGGTCTTACCAGAAGGCTCATTGGTCGACTCCTATCATGGCGATGGCAATTCAAATTACTGAGCAGGTCTCAGCGGATTTCACTGAGCAAGACTCGCCGACCTTCTCGGTAGGAAATCAGCGCGGCTTCTGCTAGTTCAAGTGCCGCCAGACCATCTTGCGCTCCTGCCAACGGCGCCCGATTTTCCTGCCAGGCTGCCACGAAGTCGGCGACTTCCTGTGCATAAGCGCGCGAGTAACGCTCGAGGAAGAACCACTGTGGACGCTCATCCACGACCCCCTCGGCACCCGTGAAACGCAACTGAGTATCCGTTTCGTTGCGCGCCTCCAACATCCCCTTGCTGCCAAACACTTCAATACGCTGATCGTAGCCATAGCAGGCCCGGCGAGAATTGCTGATATTGACCAACTTGCCCGACGCACTCTTCAGATTGATCAGGACACTGTCGAGATCACCTGCCTCACCAATAGCCGGGTCCACAAGACAGCTGCCACTTACTGTCACTTCCGTTACAGGCTCTCCGAGCAACCAGGCAGCCATATCCAGATCATGAATGCTCATGTCACGGAAGATACCGCCCGAGGCTGCAATATATTCAGCGGGGGGCGGCTCAGGGTCACGGCTGGTGATCGTGATCATTTCCAACTTGCCAATGCGTCCTGAGTCCATTGCGGTCTTCAGCGCGGAAAACTGGGGGTCGTGACGACGATTGAACCCCAGAGCGCAGGTGACCGGATACTCTTCCAACACCGCGAGACAATGGCGCGTACGCACTAGATCCAGGTCAATCGGCTTTTCGCACAGTACGGCCTTGCCAGAACGAGCGGCGCGTTCCAGGAAGTCAGAATGCGTTGGTGTTGAAGACGCAATCAAGACACCGTCAATATCGTCAGAGCTGAAAACATCATCAGCACTTAGCACCGGCACGCCGTACTCGCTAGCCAGTGACTCGGCTGCTGCAGAAAAGGCGTCGCTAACCGAAGCCAGCTCGGCCGTCGGGTGGTCAGAGATAGCGCGAGCATGAACACGGCCGATGCGACCGGCACCTAACAGAGCGATTTTCATATAAGACTTCCTCTTCATGGCGTTTGTTGTTGAGCTTGTTGCAACTGCATTGCGAGAAGTCGCGGGGCTGGAAGGCAACACCTCCTGTGTTGACTTGCCAAGAGAACCCGCTGGTTATTGAAACATCAGTTTTCTATCTGCAATTTCTGACAATCTGTTGCCATATTGGCTTCATTGCGAACCCCCAGCCCGATTGCCAGCACTTGTGCCAGACATAACGTGGAGGTCAATCCTCTGAATCCCTGTACTTCCGCCTCATTGACGACCAATGCCACATCCGCTTGGCGAGTCAGAGGGCTCAACGAGGAATCCGTAATCAATATGATGGGGACCCCTCGCTCCCTGACCGACCTGACGGCGTTTTGTACCTCCTCGGCATAGGGGGCAAAGCTGGTCACCAATAGACAGTCCCGTTCAGACACTGCCTCGGCCTGCTCGCGATACATCGCCCCCATCCCATCCATGAGAAACGCACGCTTGGCCACGTGACGCAGCGAATAGGCCAGGTAACTTGAGACCACGAAGCTACGGCGAGCACCCAACAGATGAATGGCCTCCGCGGCCTGCATGAGGTCCAGCGCCCGCTCGATATCTTGCGTCGGCACGCGATGAGGCAACTGAGCCAAAGCTTGCAGATTGGCCTCGGCGAAATTCATCAGTAGCTCGTTGACGCTTGGGCTCGTCCCAGTGACCTCACGAGCCACACGAATGCGTTCGTTGTAATCGGGCTCTGCCTCAACCAAGCGTGAGCGGAACAGCTTCTGCATCTCCGAAAAGCCAGAGAATCCCAGCGCATTCGCAAAGCGGATCATGGTGGAGGGTGTCACCCCAGCTTTGTCAGCCAGTGCGGCTACCGTGCCGAATGCCACTTCCTGGGGATGATCCAGAAGAAAGCGAGCACTCTGCTGCAAGCGCTTGGAGAGCTCGGGATATTGCTCGCCTATATGCGCCTCTAGGGCTTCAAAAGTCTGCAGCTGACGCGCGGCGCGCTGCAAGGAAGTGGGATCTGGCATAAATACTCCTCGCTGTGCCTACCTGACTGGGCGCTGAGATCTTGGCGATCCCCCGGTAGGCGATAGGGAGGAGTCTAGGCGCATGGAATGAAAATTCCAAGATCAAAATAAAATGAATATTCCGGTTGCATTCCATCCGAGTGGAATCTACATTCCAACTACCGGTCGCGATGGAATACGCCATGTTCCAGACCACCGGGCACTCGCATACTGGAAGAGAGCAGCGCCAGTCCGCTCTTCCTCACTGACAAAGACAATAACCAAAGAACGTCAGGAGCCAACCATGTACAAAGTCGAGCCTCTCGCCACCTCTCCGAACTCTCACAGAAGGATGCCACGCCTGCGTCGTGCGATAGCCAGTCTCACGACAGCCTTGTTAGCAGTCTCTGTGGCCAATGCCGCCTGGGCAGCCGAAACCGAGCGCTACGTCATGATCACGCATGGCCAGAACTCCGACCCCTTCTGGTCAGTCGTCAAGCGCGGCGCTGACGATGCAGCTGAAGAACTTGGCGTCGAAGTCGAGTACCGCGCACCTTCTACCTTTGACATGGCAAAGATGGCGCAACTGCTGGATGCTGCAGTAGCTTCAAAGCCAGATGGCCTTATCATTTCCCTGACCGACGCTGATGCACTGGGCAAAGGCATCAAGAATGCTGTGGATCAGCAGATCCCGGTCATCACCATCAATTCTGGTGGCGATAAGTCCAAGGAGGTCGGCGCACAACTTCACATTGGTCAGAGTGAATATGAAGCAGGGCGAGGTGCGGCAGAACGCATGGTAGAGAGCGGCGCCAAACACGGACTCTGCATCAATCAGGAGCAAGGCAACGTAGGGCTAGATGCACGGTGCGCGGGCTTCATCAAGGGGTTCGACGGTAGCGCCAGTGAACTAGCCACCAGCACCGATCCCACCGAAATCAAAAACTCTCTCGTTGCCTACCTCAATCAGCACAGCGAAGTGGATGCCATCCTCGCCTTGGGGCCTCTCGGTTCCGAGCCAATGCTCAAGGCAATGCAAGAAGCTGGCGCTACTCAAAAATTCCAGCTCGGCACCTTCGATCTCTCCCCCGACATACTCGCCGCCATTCAGTCGGGTGAAATGAACTTTGCCATTGATCAACAACAGTACCTGCAAGGCTATCTGCCGGTGGTCTTCATGCATCAGTACCACATACACGGTCTGATGCCGGCTGGCGATGTCGCCACAGGCCCCGGATTTGTCACCGCCGAGAATGCAGGTCAGGTCATCGAGCTTTCAGAGCAAGGCATTCGCTAAGCGAAAAGCTCAATTTGGCAAAACTTTCATTTCCATGACATGGCGTCCTCCCCCTATGAGGACGCCCGGAGAGAGCATCATGACTGATCATACTATCAGTGCCGTTCCGGCCGCTGATGACGAACGGCTTCGCCGCGTCCACCCTCTCAAGGCCGCACTGAAACGTCCCGAATTTGGCGCCATTGCCGGCACCATCCTGGTATTTGCCTTCTTCTCTGTCGCCGCTTCGGGGACCGGCATGTTCAGCCTGGCGGGCATTCTCAACTTCCTGGAAGTCTCTGCACAGCTAGGCATCCTCGCCATCGCGGCATCGCTCCTGATGATCGGTGGTGAATTCGACCTTTCCCTAGGCTCAATGATCGGCTTTGCCGGCATCTTGATTGCCATCCCTGCCGTGCAATACGGCTGGCCCCTCTGGCTGGCCATTACTTTCGCCTTTGCTTGCGCCGTCCTGATTGGCTGGATTAACGGCTATCTGGTGATGCGCACAGGTCTGCCCTCCTTCATCGTCACACTGGGCTTTCTGTTCATCCTGCGCGGCCTGGCCATCGGCCTGACCCGCTTGACGACTGGACGCACCCAAGTCAGCGGTCTGCAAGAGATTGCCGATCATGACTGGTTGGCACCGTTTTTCTCCGGCGAGGTATTTACTGGCCTCTTCAGCTGGATGGCAGCCCAAGGCTGGATTGCCACCAACTTCGCGGGAAATCCAAGTGTCACTGGTGTCCCGGTCTCTATCGTCTGGTGGATTGTACTGGCCGCTGCCGCGACCTGGCTGCTGCTTTACACCCGCTTCGGCAACTGGATATTCGCCTGCGGCGGTGATGTGAATGCTGCACGCAACGTCGGCGTCCCTGTAATGAAGGTCAAGATCCTGCTGTTCATCTTTACCGCTGTCGCCGCCACCATCTTTGCCTGCCTGCAAGTCATGGATACCGGTTCAGCCGACACGACTCGCGGTCTGCTCAAGGAACTGGAAGCCATCATCGCCGTCGTGATCGGCGGAGCTCTGCTGACAGGCGGCTATGGCTCTGCCGTGGGTGCCGTATTCGGTGCGCTTATCTTCGGCACGGTACAGATGGGCATCTTCTACACCGGCGTTAACACTGACTGGTTCAAGGTCTTCCTCGGCGCCATGCTCCTGATCGCAGTACTGTTCAACAATTACGTGCGCAAGAAAGCTCTGGAGGCTAAGTAATGACTACTAACGCCAACCTGCAACAGACGCCGGAACAGACTACGACCGCCGCCGATCGCGCCAGAGGTGATACTCCGAAAGCCGCTGACACCCGCACTCCTCTTATCGAGATGCAGGCTGTCGACAAGCACTTCGGCAACGTAGTCGCCCTTTCCAATATTTCATTGAAAGTCTACGCAGGCGAGGTCATGTGCCTGCTCGGCGATAACGGCGCCGGCAAGTCGACCCTCATCAAGACGTTATCAGGAGTGCATGCCCCGACTCACGGTGAACTGCTGCTGGAGGGGAATCCTGCCAATTTCACGTCCCCCGGCCAGGCACTCGATGCCGGCATCGCAACGGTCTTCCAGGACCTCGCAATGATTCCCTTGATGTCGATCACCCGTAATTTCTTCATGGGCCGTGAGCCCACCAAGGGGTTCGGTCCTTTCAAATATGTGGACTGGGAGTTTGCAGATCGGGTGGCACGTGAAGAGATGGCCAAGATCGGGATCGATGTGCGTGACCCGTCTCAACCAGTCGGCACGCTGTCAGGCGGCGAACGCCAGTGTGTCGCAATCGCACGCGCTGTCTACTTCGGTGCCAAGGTGCTCATTCTGGATGAGCCAACGTCAGCACTAGGTGTCAAGCAGGCATCGAAGGTACTGCGCTATATCGCTCAGGCGCGCAACCGAGGGCTCGGCGTCATCTTCATCACGCATAACGTCCATCACGCCTACCCCATCGGTGATGCCTTTACTCTGCTCAAGCGCGGCACCTCATTAGGAAGCTGGCGCAAAGAGGACATCACTCGTGAGGAAGTGCTCAACATGATGGCCGGTGGCGAGGAAATGGCCAGCCTGGATGCAGAGTTGGCGGAGTTCCAACGGACGGATTCCGCCTCTGTTGCCTGACCGCGAGCAGGCGTACACGTAGATCATCAATAAGCACTACGGGGCTCCCCCCGATACCTCGATCTACATCGATTATTGTCAATGCCGGGTAACACCGGCCCATTAAGGGATATGCCCATGACGCGCCACTCTCCTCACTCACCGGATCTGGATGTCATTTGCCTCGGCCGCGTCGCCGTTGACCTCTACGCTGAACAGATCGGTGCGCGTCTCGAGGACGCCACCAGCTTCAAGAAATACCTGGGCGGGAGCTCCGGCAATATGGCGTATGGTACGGCACGCCTTGGACTCAAATCCTCGATGCTAGCTCGAGTTGGCAACGAGCAGATGGGGGAATTTCTGCGCGAAGAGCTCACCTCGGCCGGTTGTGATGTCAGCCACTTAATCCGCGATCCTGAACGCCTGACGGGCCTAGTGCTCCTCGGCATCAAGGACAAAGACCAGTTCCCCCTACTCTTTGTTCGTAACGACTGTGCTGACATGGCCATTGATGAAGATGATGTCGATCCGGCATTTATCTCCCGAGCACGTGCCTTAGCCATCACCGGCACTCATCTCTCTACACCGCGTACGCAGCGCGCTGCTCGCAAGGCACTGGATGCTGCACGAAACGCTGGTGTAAAGCGTGTCTTGGACATCGACTACCGGCCAGTACTCTGGGGGCTGACCAGCATTGGCGATGGCGAGACTCGGTTCGTCGCGGATGAAAGCGTAAGCCAGCACATGGCACGTTGGCTTGGCGACTTTGACCTGATCGTCGGCACGGAAGAAGAGTTTCACATTGCCGGCAACAGTACCGACACGCTAGAAGCGCTGCGTGAAGTTCGCCGTCATAGCGAGGCAGTGCTCGTGTGCAAGATAGGGGCGCGTGGCTGCGTCATCTTCGAAGAAGAGATCCCGCAACAACTTGAAGACGGCATTCTGGTCGAGGGCGTCAAGGTCGAGGTCATGAATGTACTCGGTGCCGGCGATGCTTTCATGAGCGGTTTCCTGCGTGGCTACCTGCGCGATGAAAGTTGGGAAACTTGCGGCCATTACGCCAACGCGTGCGGCGCCTTGGTGGTGTCCCGTCACGGGTGTGCACCAGCCATGCCCACAGAAGCGGAACTGTTCGATTATCTGAGCCGCCGCGAGTCCGTGCCTCGCCCGGATCTTGATGATCATCTAACCCACTTGCATCGCGTCACCACCCGTCGTGTAGCGCACTGGGACAGCGTGCTGGGACTGGCATTCGACCATCGCCGTCAATTCCTGGACATGGCACGCGATGTCGAAGGTAACCCCGATCGCCTGCCTCGCTTGAAGCAGTTACTGGTACAAGCCACCCGCACAGCGGCACAGCAGGCCGGCATCACACGGCCGGCGATCCTCTGTGATGATGTCTTGGGCCAGGATGCACTCAATGACACCGCTGAACTGGAATGGTGGGTCGGCCGCCCGGTCGAGCTCCCCAGCTCACGCCCACTTCGCTTCCAGCATGGCGATGACATCGGTAGCCAGCTGAGACGCTGGCCGCGCCACCACATCGTGAAGTGCCTGGTGTTCTACCACCCCGATGACGAAGCCACACTGCGCCTTGACCAGGAAGCCCGCTTGCGCCAGCTGTATGACGCTTGCTGCATTTCCGGACATGAACTGCTGATTGAAGTGATTCCGCCACGTCAGGCAGACGCCCCCACCTGCGATGAGACCACCATTCCGCGCAGTCTGGAGCGTCTCTACAACCTCGGCATTCGTCCCGATTGGTGGAAACTTCCGGCTCTTACAGCCCAGGGCTGGGAAAAGGTGAATCAAATCATCAGTACACGCGATAGCTGGTGTCACGGTGTCGTACTTCTGGGACTGGATGCCCCCATCGAAGACGTAAAGCGTGGATTCGAACAGGCAGCACGTTTCCCGATCTGCAAAGGGTTCACCGTCGGCCGTACATTATTCACCGCCCCCAGCCAAGCTTGGCTTTCGGGCACTATCGATGACGCGACCCTGACCCGACAGGCCGCTGACAACTATCTCGAATTGATTACCCATTGGCAGAAACTGCGTGATGCCTATTGCAACGCAGAGGATGCCAGTCCTGCCACCACGCTCGCAGAAGGAGTCCTGCAATGAGCTCTGTTTCTCACTCAGCGGCAGCGCCGGGTACCGTGCGCCTGACAGTCGCTCAGGCATTGGTGCGATACCTGAGTGCGCAATATATCGAGCAAAACGGACAGGAAGTCCCCTTGTTCGGTGGCTGCTTTGCCATCTTCGGCCACGGCAATGTGGCAGGCCTTGGCGAGGCCTTGCACGCTGCAAGTGATGCGTTCCCCACCTATCGTGCTCATAACGAACAAGGCATGGCCAATGCTGCCATCGCCTATGCCAAGGCGAACAACCGTCGCCGAATCATGGCGTGCACCTCGTCCATCGGACCTGGTGCCACCAACATGGTGACCTCTGCCGGGCTTGCCCATGTCAACCGATTACCGGTGCTGTTCTTGCCCGGTGACACCTTCGCCAGCCGCGCACCAGATCCGGTGCTTCAACAGGTCGAACATTTCAACGACCCCGGCCTGAGCGTCAATGATTGCTTCCGACCTGTTTCGCGCTTCTTTGATCGCATCACACGGCCGGAACAGTTGCTGACCAGCCTTCCCCAAGCATTGGCGACGCTGTTGGATCCCGTGGACTGCGGCCCTGCCACCCTGTGTCTGCCACAGGACGTCCAGACGCTAGCATACGACTGGCCTACCGATTTCTTCGACCGCCAGCTCCATCGTATCCGCCGTGCTCCTGTCGCCCAGGAAGAGCTTGTGATGGCGTTAGACACGCTCCGCTCAGCCAAGCGCCCACTTTTGATTGCAGGCGGTGGCGTGCACTACAGCGAGGCGTGCGATGCTCTATCCACCTTTGCCGAGCAGCACGGTATCCCCGTGGTCGAAACACAGGCAGGCAAAGGTGCCCTGCCTTGGAGCCACGCTCGCAATATGGGCGCGATTGGGGTGACGGGCGCGGCCAGCGCCAATCAGCTGGCACGTGAAGCAGATGTCATTCTGGCCATCGGTTCACGACTCCAAGACTTTACCAGCGGCTCTCGCACGCTCTTTGAAGCCGCCGATCAAACACTCATCAGCCTCAATGTCGGTCGCTTCGATGCCGTCAAGCATGGCGCACAGCAGCTGCAGTGCGACGCACTGCGCGGAATAGAAGCTTTAACGACGGGGCTAGCCGACTGGGCTGCACCAGATAGCTGGGTGCAACGCCAATCTGGGCTCAAGCAGGAATGGGAAGCGGTCAGGGAAAGCGTGATGGCTGACCAGGCACTCTCGCTGCCAACCGATGCTCAGGTACTCGGTGCCGTAAATCGTCAAGCGACAGAAGACACCACCGTGGTCTGTGCCGCCGGCGGCTTACCAGGTGAGCTTCACAAGCTATGGGCAGCCACTGTCCCCGGCAGTTATCACGTGGAATATGGCTTCTCATGCATGGGCTATGAACTGGCCGGCGGGATGGGCGTCAAGATGGCTCACCCATCGCGTGATGTGACCGTCGTAGTGGGAGACGGTAGTTACCTGATGCTTAACTCCGAGCTGGCCACCTCAGTGATGCTGGGCCACAAATTGACCGTCGTCGTGCTCGATAACCGAGGCTACGGCTGCATCAATCGCCTACAACACGCGACTGGCGGTGCCGGTTTCAACAATCTGCTCAAGGACTGTCGCACCGTTCCGGAAGGCGCTCCCAAGGTGGATTTTGCGGCACACGCTCGTGCGCTGGGCTGTCAGGCCGAACAGGTCACAGGGATTGGCGAACTGGAAGCCGCCCTCGAGCGTGCCCGGGCCTCAGAGACAACCTACGTCATCGCGCTAGACACTGATCCGTTGCCCTCCACCCAGGAAGGCGGGCACTGGTGGGAGGTCGCCATTCCCGAGGTCAGCGAACGTACTGAGGTCCGTGACGCCTACCAGGGCTATGTGACGCAAAAACAGCAACAAGCTCACTAAAACATCCACAGGGTCGGGTGCAGCCAGCCTCTCCGGCCCTGAGTCTACGCCATGCCCTCGGAGGCCACGGTGCCTCCTTGCACACTCAATATCTCGAAGAAGGATACCGCCATGAGCATTCGCCTAGGCATCAACCCGCTGACCTGGACCAATGATGATCTACCGAGCCTCGGTGCCGACACACCGCTGGAGGTATGTCTCAGCGAAGGCCGCCAGGCAGGTTTTGCTGGTTTCGAGCTAGGAAACAAATTCCCGCGCACCCCCGACGCCCTGTCTCAGGTACTCAATGCTCACGATCTGGCGTTGGTATCTGGCTGGTACTCAAGCCGCCTGCTGGAGCGTAGCGTCGAGGAAGAGCTGGAAGCCCTGAATGATCATCTTCAGCTGCTCAAGACGTGTGGCGCTACTGTCATGGTGTATTGCGAAGTCAGCCGCTGTGTACATGGGGATCAAGACACTCCTGTCTCACGCCGCCCCGTCATGAATGATGCCGATTGGGAGCGTTTAACAACCGGCCTGGATGCTGTCGCAAAAGAGATGGCGTCTCAAGGCGTGGAAATGGCTTATCACCATCACATGGGCACCGTCATCGAGAGTGAAGCCGATGTGGACCGTTTGATGGCCTCCACACAACACGTGAAGCTGTTGCTGGATGCCGGTCACCTGACCTATGCCGGTGGCGATCCCGTCGCTGTGGCACGCAAGCATGGCAAACGCATTACCCACGTCCACTGCAAGGACATCCGTATGGCACTGATGGACAACGCGATCAACCGTGACAAGTCCTTCCTGGATGCCGTACTGGATGGCGTTTTCACCGTGCCGGGAGACGGCGGTGTTGACTTTGCCGCGCTTTTCACCGAGCTGAAGCGTCAGGGATATGGTCAGCACGATGATCGCTGGCTGGTTGTAGAGGCCGAGCAAGACCCTGCCGTCGCCGACCCGCTGACCTACGCAACGCTCGGTCACGACAATCTGGCTCATCTCGCACGCGAGGCAGAGCTGATCAACGCCTGATTCATCTGCCATTTCAAAGTTATCCGAAATATTTGGGCCGGGATGATGTGGCAACCGCGCTCAACAAATAGAACGGTTCTTATTCCTCTGCGCACGGAGGGAGCCGGCTCTAGGCCACTAGGCTGCATAGACAGCCCGCACGACTCAGATCACTTCGCTTGAGTCAGCGCCAATACCACTCTCCACGAGGACACGTTCATGCAACAGTTACATCACTTCATCAATGGTCAAACGCAACCCGGCGACAGCGGTCGTAATGCACCAGTCTACAACCCGGCCACGGGCGAGCAGTCCGCAAGTGTGTCACTGGCCAGTGCCGAGGAAACCCGCTCCGCCATTGCTGCCGCCAGCGCCGCCTTCCCCGGCTGGTCCAACACCTCAGCCCTCAAGCGCTCACGCATCCTGTTCCGCTTCAAGGCACTGCTGGAAAAGCATAGCGACGAACTCGCCACACTGATTTCGCGTGAGCACGGCAAAGTGCATTCGGATGCGCTCGGTGAGGTGACTCGCGGCATGGAAGTCGTCGAATTCGCCTGTGGCATGCCTCACCTTCAAAAAGGTGAACACTCTCTTAACGTCGGTACCGGCGTAGACAGCCACTCTCTGATGCAACCGCTAGGTGTCTGCGCAGGCATCGCCCCGTTCAACTTCCCGGCCATGGTACCGATGTGGATGTTCCCCATTGCCCTGGCTACCGGCAATACCTTCATCATGAAGCCTTCGGAGAAAGATCCCTCTGCTCCACTGCGCATGGCAGAACTGCTGACAGAAGCCGGACTGCCGCCGGGCGTATTCAACGTCGTCAATGGGGACAAGGAAGCCGTCGATGTCCTGCTGACCGATGAGCGCGTCGAGGCCGTTTCCTTTGTCGGTTCCACCCCGATCGCCGAATACATCTATTCCACAGCTTCTGCACATGGCAAGCGTGTTCAGGCCCTGGGGGGGGCGAAGAATCATATGGTCGTGATGCCGGATGCCGATCTGGATCAGGCCGCAGACGCTCTGATGGGAGCGGCGTACGGCAGTGCTGGTGAGCGCTGCATGGCGATCTCCGTCGCAGTACCGATCGGTGAGCAAACCGCTCAGCGACTGCGTGACAAGATCCTCGAGCGGATGGCCACCCTGCGAGTTGGCCCCGGCGAAGTCGAGGGGCAAGAAAATGACATGGGACCGCTGATCTCGCGCGTGCATGCCGACAAGGTCATCGAGTTCATCGACAGCGGTGTCGAGCAAGGTGCGGAGCTGGTCGTGGATGGCCGTGACATCAAGGTTCCCGGGCACGAGAACGGCTATTTCGTGGGCGCTACCCTCTTTGATCATGTGCGCCCAGATATGCGCATCTATGCCGAAGAAATTTTCGGGCCGGTTTTGTGTCTGGTTCGCCAGGAATCACTCGACGAGGCGATTTCTCTCATCAATGCCCACGAGTATGGCAATGGCACGGCCATCTTCACTCGCGACGGTGATGCTGCCCGCCAATACACCACCCGTATTCAGGTCGGCATGGTCGGCGTAAACGTCCCCATCCCTGTGCCGATGGCATTCCATAGCTTTGGCGGCTGGAAGCGCTCACTCTTTGGTCCGCTTCACATGCACGGCCCGGATGGTGTGCGTTTCTATACCCGCATGAAGGCCGTAACGACTCGCTGGCCGGATGGACTCAGAAGCGAGCAGACAAGCCACTTCACGATGCCAACACTTTGATGTCTCCCCCTGCCATACATCTAATCCTGGCAGGGGGCACTCACTTCCTTCAACAACAATAGCGATCAATGGAGTCATTCATGAAACTAGGTGTCTGCACTTGGACTTTCGGCCCGATCTCTCTGGAAAATACCTTTGAGCGCGTCTCGCGCTTGGGGTTTGACGGTGTCGAGCTGCACGGAGACTTGGAAAGCTTTACTCCCGAGTATGTACTGGGCTTGTGCCAGAAGCACAACCTGCAAGTCTTTTCCCTGACGCCGGGTGACTGTGATCCGGCATCTCCGGATGCATCAGATCGGGAAGCCGCTGATAAGTATTACCGAGATCTTATTGATTTTGCGCATGCAATTGGCGGTGCTCGAGTATCACTCCATGGGTTGGTGGGACGCATCCGCCCCTCCGCAGGTAGCGATCATGCCACTGAATACGGCTATCTCGTTGAATTCCTCAGGCCAATCTGTGCCTATGCTGCAGAGCGGCAGGTACCTTTGGTTTTCGAAGTGCTCAACCGCTACGAATCTCACCTGATCAATACTGGGGAGCAATGCCGCCAACTGATCAAGGATGTCGGCAGCGATCAGCTGCAAGTGTTGCTGGACGCTTATCACATGAACATCGAGGAAGCCGACCCTGTGAAGGCACTGGCGCAGACCGGCCAGCAGCTCGGCCTTTACCACGTCGCAGATTCCAATCGAGGCGGAATTGGCCAAGGCCACAGCGCCCTGCAGCCACAATTCGAACAACTGGCTGAAATGGGTTATCCAGGGCCGATTATCATCGAGGCGCCAGCTATGGGCCCTGACCCCTTCACTCCTGTCAAAGAGGGCGACTACCTCACCAAGCTTGAACATCAGTTGTCACTGAGCGTTACAGCGCTCCGCGAGAAATTCGCCCCCGCTACCGCAATCTAACTTCATAGTGCCCACTATATCGGAGTCAGCCTTATGGCTGGCTCCGGTCTTGTCAGGATGGATAGGCCCGCATGGGCCAAGAACGTTAAGACGTCCATCCTCAGAACAGAACAATATCAGGACCGGCCACGCCAACCCGCCGGAACCCTGGCCAACCGCGTCTTGCACAAGCATGACGCTGGAGGACATGCATGCCAGTCACGTCAGGATCGACACATCACAAGACCGGCTCCGAACATCAGGGGCTGACCAAAGGACAACTGGGCTATCTGATTCGTATCACGCTGATTGCAACCCTAGGGGGACTGCTATTCGGGTATGACACCGGCGTCATCTCAGGTGCTATCGGTCCCATCACGGATTACTTCCAATTAGCACCAGCAGAGAAAGGTTGGGCCGTATCGTCTGTGGTTATCGGCTGTATCGGCGGCGCCATCTGTGCAGGCTGGGTCTCTATTCGATTCGGAAGGCGTATGGCCTTCCTGATTGCTGCCATCCTCTTTTTCCTGTCTGCCATTGGCTCAGCGACAGCTACGGACTTCACCGTTTACAGTATCTGGCGAGTCATCGGTGGTATGGCCGTCGGCCTGGCAAGTGTCGTCGCCCCGATGTACATATCAGAAATGTCACCAGGCCACCTGCGAGGCCGCACTGTCAGCCTGTTCCAGCAATCGATCGTCTTTGGTCAGATGGTCGTTTTCTTCGTGAATTACTTCATTGCCAAGGGCATGGCAGAGGCCTGGATCATTGAGCATGGCTGGCGCTGGATGCTGGGATCAGAAGCCTTGCCCGCCCTGTTGTTTGCCATTCTGTTGATGTTCATTCCCGAATCACCTCGCTGGTTGGTCCTCCGTGGACGACACGAGCAAGCACGCGGAGTGTTGGCCAAATTTACCCCTGCCTCTCGTGTCGAGAGCACGCTGAAAGAAATCGTCTCTTCCTATCGTGACGCCACCCTGGAGAATCGCATCAGCCTCAAAGAGCGTGGCCTGCTTGGTTTAGTGGTGCTGGGCTCATTCTTGGCCTGCGCCCAGCAGCTGACAGGAATCAACGTCGTGATGTATTACGCGCCGGAAGTCCTCTCCACCGTAACTTCAAGCAGTGAAGATGCGCTGTTACAAACCTCCATCATGGGTGTGACCTTCGTGGGCGGGAATTTGCTGGGCATGCTACTCATCGATAAGGTCGGCCGCCGTCCGCTGCTGATAGCGGGAAGCATTGGCAGCATGATCGGTATGTGCGCACTAGGGCTGATCATTTCGCGCGATGCCATTGGCTACGGCGCACTACTGGCGCTTATTGTCTATGTCGTTTCCTTTGCTGTCTCTTGGGGCTGCGTATGCTGGACGCTACTGTCAGAAATCTTCCCCAATGCCATCCGCGGCCGTGCAATGGCCATCGCTCTGGCGGCTCAATGGTTCATGGGGTTTGTGGTCACCCAATCCTTCCCCATGCTACGTCAGAGTGAGTTCCTCAACTCGGCCTTCGGCACTGGCTTCAGTTTCTGGCTATATGCCGTCTTGATTTTGCTCAGCATGCTGATCGTGATGCGCTATGTGCCCGAGACCAAAGGCAAGACGCTGGAAGAATTGGAAGATATTACTGGTACACGTCTAAGTAAGCGCCGCCGGGAGCTCGCAAGCGCCAATGCCAGCAGTTGATACTCTACCCTCGCCATCGCAAGACTGACTTGTCGTAACACCTACCCCTTGCCTGCCATCATTTTGCGATGGCTCGCAAGGGGCAAGTGTTTGAGGCCAGAAACACGCGAACACGATTCGCCTTCTCAGAAGATATCGTGCAAATGGGTTAGGCTCTCATTTCGAGACCTGTAACTCGAACCCGGACTCATCCCGAATCCCCACCCGGTTACCGTCGGGATCATGCAGATGTATGGTCCTGCCCCATGGTGTCTCTTCAATTTCGGCGTCGATACCCCAGGCTTTGACATCTGCCAATGCCTGATCGATATCCCTGACATTGAAGCGTAGCTTGGCGCTACCTTGTTCTGGTGTCTTGCCGCCTTCAATGGCTTTCCCACCCTGCTCGATCATCAGATAGCCCGCCCCATAAGACAGGCAGGTCAGCCTGAAACTGCCATCTTCCTTGCTGAACATCAGCGGCAGTTCGAAAAGACCTTGATAGAAAGCGACACACTCCTCGAACCGTTCTGTATTCAATATCAGGCCATACCGCGCGACGTTATGCTTCATCCATGTGTCCTCTGGCTGTGGCTTGGTGTCCTTTGATCATGCCATCGGTATCGGGGCAGAACGATAGTGCCCGGTGCAAGACATGCTCCCGCCAGCACGTGAAGATTGCCAGCGGGAGTAGATAACGACGGCTTGATGAACAGTCCAGAGCGCTCCTGGTTTACTCAGCGGTCAGCGGCAAGCCCTGACGAGAAAGACGACGGCGACGCTTGCTGAGACGACTACCGGTGATGTTCTCGAGCTCTTCCAGGGTCTTGCCCTTGGTTTCCGGCACGTAGCGCAGCACGATCAGCAGACTGAGGAAGGTCAGTACCGCATAGAGCCAGAAGCTGAATCCTCCACCGACCAGCTCATTGAGGAAGTCGCTCTGGCGCATCATCGGGAAGGTCTGAGTGACGATGAAGCCCAGCAGCCACTGCGCCGCCACGGCCAGTGACATGGCTCGTGCGCGAATGGCATTGGGGAATATCTCGGAGACCAGTGTCCAGCAGACACACCCCCAGGAGATGGCAAACGAGACGACATAGACGATCAGGGCGATCAAGGCACTGATGCCCGGTTCGCCATTGCCGATCACGACACCCAGGAAGGTCATGCCGACAATGCTGCCAAGGCTCCCCGCAATCAACAACGGACGACGCCCGACCTTATCGATCAGCAGCATGCCCAGCAGGTTACCGGCGACGAAGGTCACCCCCATGATGGAGGTCTGGAACAGGGCATCTTCATTGCTGGAAGTGACAGCGGACAACACATCCGGTGCGTAGTACATCACCACATTGATGCCGGTCAGTTGCTGAGCAGCAGCGATGAAGATCCCGATGGCCACCAGCCCCAGCATCCCCTTGGTACGCAGCGACGCGTGACGCTTGCTCTCATTGTGCAGGAAGGATTTCTGGATCTCCCCCAGCGTGCGTTCAATGGCATCGCCATGATAGAAGCGCGCCAAGACTCGGCGGGCATCGTCCAGGCGCCCTTTCAGCACCAACCAACGTGGAGATTCGGGCACGAAAGGAATCAGCACTGCAAACAGAATGGAAATGATCGCTTCAGACCCCAGCATCCAGCGCCAGCCGTGATTCAGGATCCAGGTTTCCGCCATGCCCTTGGCAATGAAGTAGTTCACGAAGAACACCACCATCTGACCAAAGACCACGGATTGCTGGAACAGACTGACGGTGCGCCCTCGCATATAACCGGGTGACATCTCGGAGATATACATTGGTGCCATGACACTGGCCATGCCGACGGCAATCCCGCCGAGAATGCGCCACCAGATGTAGGCATCAAAGGTGCTCGCCAGGCCGGATCCCAGTGCTGACGCCGTGAACATCAACGCTGACAGCATAAAGACGGCCTTGCGCCCATAGGCAATGGACAGCCGTCCGGCGATGAGTGCGCCACCGATACAGCCGATGACCACAGATGAGACTGCCCAGCCCTTCTCGGCGGCGGACAGATCAAAATACTGCGCGATGGGCCCGATGGCCCCGGAGATGACGCCGGTGTCATAACCGAACAGCAGGCCACCCAGGGCGGCCACTAGAATGATCTTGATCAGGAAGACAAGCTGCGCTGGCGTCAGCTTTTCTTGATTGTCGGGTGAGGAGGAATCGGTGGATGCTGAGGGGGTAGCGGTGTCGCTACCGGGGTGTGAAGTGGGCATGACGACCTCTCGTGATCGATTGTTATAGTATTACGAGAACTGCTGAGGCAGGTGTGGCTCGAGTGCTCGTGGCATCTGACGCACCACGCTATCGAGACAAGTCATTGCGGTATCTTCCGTGCCCTGCCGTCTTCTGGCGCGATGACGACAGGGCTTCATGCGGATCAGGCTTCCGCCAGGCCCTTTTCAAGAATGCTGCGTTCAATGAATTCACGACTTTCGCGGGCATTTTCCAGCGCGCTGTTGTCCTTGGTCGGGTCCACGTCCTGCTCGACGGTGATCCAGCCTTGATAGCCGATGGATTCCAGACTCTCGCGAACCGCATCAAAGTCGACACAGCCCTGGCCCAGCGGGCAGAACACGCCCTGGCCGATGGCGGTATAGAAGTCGATGCCATCCTTCACCACGTTTTCCAGCACCGGCGCCTGAATATCCTTGAAGTGGATATAGGCGACGCGCTCGCCGTAGGTGCGAATCAGCTCGGCGGGGTCGATCCCGGCATAGGTGCAATGGCCAGTGTCGATGCACAGCTTGACCAGGTCAGAGTCCAGCTCTTTCATGGCGCGATCGACTTCATCACGATACTCGATATAGGTGCCGGCATGCGGGTGAAGCACCGGCATCACGTCATATTCCTGACAGATTTCAGCCACTTGGCGGATAGTGACCATCATCTCGTTCCATTGCTCATCATTGAGACGTGTCGCGGTTTCCTGCTGGCCAGCCTCATCGGTGCGCGGCGAGCTGACGTGATCGATGATGACCATATAGTTGCCCTGCTGCGGCTTGAGCACTTCACAGGTCGCGCGGGTGTAATCCAGGATTTCCTGACGACGTGACGCGTCATGTAGATGCTTGAAGATGGTACCGGCGATCAGCTCGAGCCCTCGGCTGTCCAACGCGGACGCCAGTGCTGCCTGCTCGGTCGGCAGATAGTTGAGCGGACCCAGCTCCGTCGCCTTGAAGCCGGCGCCGGCGATCTCATCCAGTACGGTCTGCCAGCTGGGGTTGGCGGGATTGTCGGCAAACTCGATACCCCAGGAACACGGCGCGTTGGAAAGCTTGATTTGCATGAGGATGTCCTTCTCTTTGGCGTTGTCGTTGTCTTTTGAAATAACCATCATCAGTAGCGCATTGGCGAAGCGACCTCACAGCAACCGCCAATCCATGGCGGTGATAGCGTCAGAGTGAGGCGCTCCAGATGCCGGCAGTCAGGTCAGAACGCGACCCAGCGATTCTCGTTGTCAGACGATTCCACACAGCACTCCAGCAACCGCACACCTTCGATACCGGCGTCGATATTGGGGAACCAGAGCGACTCCAACTCCTGCTCTGACAGACCGAGATGCTGGGTACTTCTGCCATCACGGCGCGCTTCGGCGCCCTGCATGGCGAGTGCATAGCGGTGATAGACATTGGCCCAGGATTCGAAGAAGCCTTCCGCGTGGCCGCCGCCGATGCGATTGCTGTTCACGGCGCTGTCGCCTTCGGCGAGATAGCCCATGCCACGCTCGAGAATGCGGGCCGGCTCGCCCTGCACTTCCAGACGCAACTGGTTGGGATACTCATCCCACCACTCGATACTGGCCTTCTCTCCCACCACGCGAATCTTCTGCTGGTGCATGGAACCCGCGTTCACGGCGCTGGCCCAAAGCGACCCCACCGCGCCGTTCTGGTACTGGAGCAACACCTGGGCGTTGTCTTCCAGCGGCGCACGCGAGGCCACGAAACTCTGGCGGTGGCACATCAGGCGTTCGACCTTGAGTCCGGTGATGAACTGGCCGGCATAGAAGATGTGCGTCCCGAGATCCCCCAGCACATAAGTCGGCCCGGAAACGGCAGGACTGGTACGCCACTTGGCGCCGCTGCTGACCTGTTCGACCGGCTGGCTATGGAAGCCATGAGCGAATTGCATGTTGACCATGCGGATCTGCCCCAGCTCACCCGACTGCACCATGGCACGGGCCTGGTGCAGCATCTGATAGCCGCTATAGCCATACATGACACCGAAGACCAGACCGCGCGCCTGTGCTTCGGCCTTGAGCTCCTCGGCCTCGGCAACCGTGAAGGTCACCGGCTTTTCGCAGATCACATGCAGACCGGCCTTGAGCGCTGCCAGGCTGATGGCATGGTGGGTGCTGTTGGGCGTGGCGATGCTGACCGCCTGAATGCCGTCCTCGCGAGCAGCTTCGGCCTCGAACAGGCTGGCGTAATCCGGGTAGCAACGCTCTGGATCGAGTCCCAGGTTGGTGCCGAATTCACGCCCGCGTTCAGCGTCGAGATCGAAGGCACCGGCGACCAGCTGGAACAAGTTGTCACGATGGGCAGCAGCACGATGGGCGTGGCCGATTTCACTGCCACGGCCACCACCGACCATGGCCCAGCGCAGCGGTGCGATATTGTGTTCTTCATTGAACATCAGGGTTCTCCTGCAAATGCATGGGTGCTGGTAATTGGCGTTGTCATTCCAAGCGTGTTCATGAGGCCCGTTGCGGTGTGCGCCAGGCCTCACGCAGAATCAGAGCCCGCGACGCTGATGGACACGGCCGGCATTCATGGCGGTGACCTGCGCTTCATCCACGTCCTCGCGGACGACTTCGGGTAGCCCCACATCCCACCAGCAGTCACAGGAAGACCACTTGCTGGAATCGATATCCACCACGATGACGTAGGTCCGCGGGCTCTCCTTGGCGCGCTGGTAGGCGGCCCGGAAATCACTGATGTCACTCAGGTGCTCACCATAGGCACCTTGCGACTGGGCATGCTTGAGGAAGTCGACGCGTACCAGCTCATCGGCCTGGCTGCGACAATCGGCCAGCATGTTGTTGAAGGACGGATTGCCACTGTTGTTCTGCAGCTTGTTGATGACCGCAAACCCGGCGTTGTCACACACCAGCACGATCATCTTGTGGCCCGTCAGCACCGAGCTGTAGATGTCGGAATTCATCATCATGTAGGAGCCATCGCCGACCAGGACCACGACCTCGTTGTCGGGATTGGCGATCTTGGCGCCCCAGCCGCCCGCCACTTCATATCCCATGCAGGAGAAGCCGAACTCGATATCGAACTTGCCGAGCTGCTTGCTCTGCCAGTTCATGTTGAGCTCTGCCGGCAAGCCACCGGCGGCAGTCAGCACGGTATCGCCGGGTTCCTGCACCGCATTGACGCTGGCAATGACCTGGGCGTAGGACGCCATCTCGCCGGGCGTGATCTCGCCACGGTTGGCGCACAGGGATTTCCACTCGGCGACCTCAGCCTGGCCCTTTTCCAGCCAGCGCTGATCGGCTTGCCATTCACCCAACCCGGAATCAAGACGCTCCAGCGTGTGGCGAGCATCGCCGATGACCGCCATGGCGCGATGCTTGATGGCATCCATATGCGCCACGTTGACTGACACGATCTTCAGCGCTGGATTACGAAACACCGACCAGGATCCGGTGGTGAAGTCCTGCAGGCGTGTGCCAATGGCCACCAGCACATCACATTGTGCCGCCATGGCATTGGCGGAATTCGAGCCAGTCACACCAATCGGGCCGATATTGCAGGGGTGGGATTGCAGCAGCGAAGAACGGCCCGCAATCGTCTCGACCACCGGAATATTACGACGTTGTGCAAAGTCGGCCAGCAACTGATTGGCTTCGGAATAATGAACGCCACCGCCAGCGATGATCAGCGGCTTCTCCGCCTTTTCCAGCAGGGAAATGGCATCCTGTACAGCACGCGTATCGGCTTCCGGACGACGAATATGATGGATGCATTCTTCGAAGAGCGCCTCTGGATAGTCATAGGCAACGCCCTGAATATCCTGTGGCAATGAAATCATGACCGGCCCGCAATTGGCGGGATCCGTCAGCGTCGCGATCGCTGTCGGCAAGGACTGCATGATCTGTGCGGGATGAGTGATGCGATCCCAATAGCGAGTGACGGGCTTGAAGGCATCATTGACGCTCAGGCCTGGTTGATGGGCATGCTCGACCTGCTGCAGCACCGGGTCTGGCAGGCGTGAGACATGGGCATCGCCGGCGAACATCAGCAATGGAAGGCGGTTGGTGTGCGCAATACCCGCAGCCGTGATCATGTTGGTGGCACCCGGCCCGATGGAGGTGCTGGCGATCCCGATGCGCTGGCGCTTGTTGGCCTTGGCGTAGGCAACGGCGGCAACCGCCATGGACTGCTCATTCTGGCCGCGCCAGATCGGGATCGTGTCCTGGATGTTGTGCAGCTGCTGCCCCAGACAGGTCACGTTACCGTGGCCAAAGATGGCGAACCCGCAACCGAACAAGGTCTCGACACTGCCATCAAGTTCAATCTTCTGCGCCGCCAGGTATCTGGCGATGGCTTCGGAGACGGTCAATTTTATCGTTTTCATTCCTCTCTCCCGACGAGCATATGGCGTTGTTTTATTGTGTGCATTCAGGTCGAAAAATCCGCACCTGAAGCTCAGTGATGATGACGTAGGAAAATGATGGTCAGCGCTGAATTCTTCGCCGTTTGAAAAGACACTAGCAGCGCTTGAAAACGTTTTCACCTTCATTTTCAAAAAAAGTGCTTTCCTTGGATCAAAGTTCAATAAGGATGTCTTGGCATGATTGAAGCAGCCTATAAAACTGTCGCTTCGATCACCCTTATCCTATTGATCATCCCAAGGAGCACTCGATACCACTCCGGCGAAAGCCGCCATCTCGTTGCCAGTGGCGCTGGCACGAAAAGCGCTTCATGGGGAGTGATGCATGCAAAACGCAGCCTCCCAAAACGCTCTGCGAAAACGCCATGACCACTTCAGCATGGCTAGACGAGGCCACCATCCACGATATAGGTCTGGGCCGTCATCATGCGACTGTCATCCGCTGCCAGGAACAACACCATCCGAGCCACATCCTCGGGCTGTACCCGCTGGTGCAGGCTCTGATTTTCCAATACCTGCTTCTCCAGCTCGGGATTCCACCACAGCGCCTTCTGACGCTCGGTAATGATCCACCCCGGCAGCACGGTATTGACGCGAATCCCCGCATCTCCCATGTCACGCGACAAGGTGCGCGTCAGACCGATGGTGGCCGCCTTCGCGCTCGAATAGGCCGAGATGTCCCGCGAGCGACGCAGGAAGCTGGGCGAGCTGAAATTGATGATCGACCCGCCGCCCGCCGCCTGCATCCCGGCAAAGACTGCCTGACAGGCAAACACCACATGGCGAAGATTGGTGGCCTGAAGGTCATCCCATGTCTCGACATCCAGCTCCGTGAGCGGTACCCGGGTATCACGCGCGGCATTGTTGACCAGGGCCCCTATCGGCCCCCACTCATCTGCTGCAGCCTCGATGACCGTGCGCAGCTGCTGGATGTCAGTCACATCGCAATGTCGGTAATGCACCTCTCCTCCCTGATCGGTCAGACGCGCCGCCAGGGCCTCGCCTGAGGCATCATCGATATCGATGAAACTCACTCGCGCCTGCTGCTCACAGAAATGCTCTACCAAGGTCGCGCCGATGCCGCTGGCGCCGCCACTGATGAAGACATGCCGGCCTTCCAGGCTGGGATAACGTGCGAACTGATTCATTTTGCCTCTCCTCTGATAGCGTATCGCTGGCTCAGGCGAACGACTGCCACGGCCAGGTGCATTCAATAGCCTTCACAATGATTCGCGCTGCGCTCCATGTCCTTCAGTACTGCCTGTGCCCCTGCCATCAACAGACGTGTATCGGCTCCGACCGTGACCAGATCACAGCCACGCGCCAACATCCGTCGCGCATGCGCGGCACTGCCGTTGTGAATGCCGATGACGCTGCCGTGCTGCCGAGCCCGTGCGACAATCTCGTCGATCAAGATATCCATGGGGCCATCACCGTGATCGAACCCAGGTGTGTGCCCGTGTGACAACGCCAGATCCGCAGGGCCGATATAGATGCCATCCAGCCCCTCGACGGCCAGAATCTCTTCCAGGTTCGCCACGCCTTCGCTGGTCTCGATCATGCCCAGCACCAGCATCTCGTCATTGGCATGCTTCGCATAATCCGCTCCGCCATACAGCATGGCGCGATGAGGGCCGAAGCTGCGCATCCCCAGCGGGGGATAACGACAGGCGGCCACCAGTGCCCTGGCGTCATCGGCCGTATTGATCAAAGGCGCAATCACGCCATAGGCCCCCGCATCCAGCACCTTCATGATCAACCCCGGCTCCAGACTTGGCACCCGGACAAGCGGGACGGTGTCAGTGGTGGAGATGGCCGTCAGCATCGGCAGCAGATCGCTGTAATCGATCACCCCGTGCTGCATGTCGATGGTCAGGCTGTCCCAGCCCTGATGGGCCATGATCTCTGCCGAGAAGGCACACGGCATGGAGAGCCAGCCATTCACGACGCCCTCTTTTTGGGCAATGCGTTGCTTGAGGCGATTGAGGCGCATGGGGTCTCCCTCTGGAATTCATCAACGGTGGAGGTCACAAGGGACGGGGCACAAGAGCAGCCACAAGGTCAGTCACGCGTGAGGTTCACGGGTCGTGTCCAGGGAGGGTGAGCGTTCTCCATTCAGCACGTCGGGTGATGCTGGAGAGCGAGAGGCAAAGGTGGCGATGGGGACACCCGGCACCTCGACCTCCAGCGCGAAGACACTGCCAGACAAGGGGGCTGCGGCCAGTGCCTCAGGGCTCATGCCCTTGCGCAAGGTGGTCACGTAAAGCGTTGTCATATCGGCCCCGCCAAAGCACGGCATGGTCGGGCCGGGACATGGCAGGCGGACCTGGCGCGCCAGACGTCCCTGGGCATCCCAATAATTGAGGACTCCGCCAAAGACACCTGCACTCCAGTAGCCTCCCGCCATATCCATCGCCCCACCGTCGGGGCGACCGTGCAGTGCAGGCTGGGTCTCGGCAAACACTCGCGGCGTTCCCATGACACCATTTTCCGGGCAGTAGTCCGCGACATGGATCGTGTCGCGCCGCGTATCCGCAAAATGCATGCGCCGTCCATCAGCACTCCAGGCCAGTCCATTGGCGACAATGAGGCCTGACTGCAGACGATGTGTCTCGCCCGCAGGCGTGACCGAGTAGAAATGCCCCAACGGCCGGGAGCGGCTCGCTTCATCCATGGTGCCGATCACGAACTGTCCATTCGGTGCGACCTTGCCGTCATTGAAGCGCGTGCCAGCCAACGGCTCACCGGGTGGGCAGGCCAGGAACTCCAGTGCACCCGACTCGAAATCGAGCAGATGGATACCCGAACGCATGGCAACGATCAAACGCCCATCGGCACAGCGCCCGAAGGCACCCAAGGTCTCTGGCAGCACGCGACGCTCTCGCTTGCCATCACTCAGGCAGTAGCGCTCGATCGCCGGGGCATAAAGGTCCGCCCATAACAGGCTGTTGCGACTGGCATCCCAGACCGGGGATTCACCCAATTCCGCCCGGCTCTCTATCAACAGTTCGATTTCCGCCATTTCCTGGACTCCCGTCGACGATGGCTATGGCACATGCGTGGATACCCCTGCGGGCTTACACCTTCTATCTCTCTGCCCCCGATACCCTCGACCTTATCTCCCTGCTTCAGGCAGCGGCGCTCAATAGATATCGGGCTCAGGAGTACTGCCAGGGGCACCATTGGCAAAGTCGAAGTCACAGCCTTCATCCGCCTGGGTGACATGCGATTTGTAGAGAGAGGCATAGCCATGAGGGTGCCGGTCCTTGGGCGGCTGCCAATCTGCCAGTCGACGTTGGATCTCCTCCTCATCGACCATCAGGTCCAGCCGCCGATTGGGGACATCCACGGCGATGATGTCGCCGGTCTTGACGATGGCCAACGGGCCGCCGACGGCGGCTTCCGGCGCCACATGCAGAATGCAGCTCCCGTAGCTGGTGCCACTCATGCGCGAGTCGGAGATACGCAGCATGTCGCGCACGCCCTGTTTCAGCAGCTTGGCCGGAATCGGCATCATGCCCCACTCCGGCATGCCGGGGCCGCCCACCGGTCCGCCATTCTTGAGCACGATGATGCTGTCAGCCGTGACCGGGAGGTCTTCATCATCGATACGCGCCTTGAGGTCGGCGATATTCTCGAACACATAGGCAGGCCCTTGATGAACATGCAGACGAGGGTCCGCCGCGGTCGGCTTGATGATGGCCCCCTTCGGCGCCAGGCTGCCGGTCAGTACGGCAGTCCCGCCCGAGGCATTGACCGGCGTGTCCAGCGGGAGAATGACTTCCGGGCGCCAGACCTTGGCGCCTTCGATGTTGTCGCCCAGGGTGCGGCCGGTCACGGTCATCGCGGAGAGCTTCAGCTCACTGCCGATGTTCGTCATCACCGCCGGAAGCCCTCCGGCATAGAAGAAGTCTTCCATCAGATATTCGCCGGAAGGCTTGAGGTTCAGCACCAGCGGCACACGACGCGATATCTCGTTGAAGCGCTCCATCGGCAGCGTGATTCCGAGACGACGTGCCATGGCCACGATGTGGATGATGGCGTTGGTCGAACCACCGATCGCCATGTCGACAGCAATCGCGTTATCAAAGGAGGCCTCGCTCATGACATCGGTCGGCTTGAGATCTTCCCAGACCATTTCCACCGCTCGCTTGCCGCTGGCGTAGCACATACGGTTGTGATTGGCGTCCACCGCGGGGATGCTTGAGGCCCCCGGCAGGCTCATGCCCAGCGATTCACCGATCGACATCAGCGTTGCCGCCGTGCCCATGGTCATGCAAGTGCCCGGAGAGCGGGCAATCCCATTCTCGATCTCGTTCCAGTCACTCTGACTGACGTTGCCGATACGTCGCTCATCCCAGTACTTCCAGACATCCGTACCGCTCCCCAACACCTGACCACGATAATTGCCGCGCAGCATGGCACCAGCGGGGACATAGATGGTCGGCAGATTCATGGAGATCGCGCCCATGAGCACGCCCGGCGTGGTCTTGTCACACCCGCCCATGACCACGGCGCCATCCACGGGGTAGCTGCGCAGCAATTCCTCGACTTCCATGGCCAGCATGTTGCGATACATCATGGCGCTGGGTTTCATCAATTGCTCACCCAATGACATGGCAGGCAGTTCGACAGCAAAGCCCCCCGCTGCCGTGATACCACGCTTGATATCCTTGACCCGCTCAGGAAAGTGAGAATGGCAGGTATTGAGGTCGTTCCAGGTATTGATGATGGCGATCACCGGCTTGCCGACGAACTCCTCTCCCCAGTAACCCATCTGCTTGACGCGAGAGCGATGCCCGAAAGAGCGCAGATCATCCTGCTTGAACCAGCGATTACTGCGCAGATCGTCGACCCCTTTCCTGTTCATCCCGTACTCCTTACAACGTAATTGACCGAACAATGGCGTAGCAGAATCCGCACCGGCTGCCTCGAGGGCGGCCCGTCATTGCGTCATTCCTGAATGAAGTGGCATTGGCTATCTCAATTCCACAGCCGAATCAGCGCGTCAATTGACTGTCCGCCGTGATGGGAGAGACACCCAATCGCCATTTCGTCGACTGGAGTCGAGCGCGGTGGCGGCGAACTCGACACCACGCACACCACTGCGCAGGTCGGGATACCAGCAGGCCAATGGGTGCGGCTCAGTCCCCTGCTGGCAGGCAGTGATGTCCTCATGGAGGTCGCTATACAGGGAAGAAAAGGCTTCGCGATAACCTTCGGGGTGTCCAAAGGCCACACGAGAGATGCGCGTGGAGGCTTCATGAAGTCCCGCTGCCCCTTTGGAGAGCAGCACAGGAGCGCCATCAAGACGGCGGAACAGGAGCTGATTGGGGGTTTCCTGATGCCATTCGAGCCCCCCGAGACTGCCGAAGATCCGGAAGCTCAGGCCATGCTCGGCGCCGGCAGCCGCCTGGGTAATCCACATCAGGCCGCGGGCACCATTGCCATAGCGCAACATTACGTTGGCATTATCGTGCGCTTCGCGTCCGGCCACGCTGGCCGTGACATCGGCACTCAATTCACTGGTCTCAAGCCCGGAAACATACTCGAGCATATGAAAGGCGTGGGTCGCGATATCATTGAGTATCATCGACTCCCCCGCGATGGCGGGGTCCATATGCCAGTCGTGGCCTGCCTTTTCCGCATCCGTCAGGCAGGCCAGGTGCCCCTGAACGTAGTCACACTGCAGCTGACGGATTTCACCGAGCTCGCCATTCTCGATCATGGCGCGTGCCTGACGCACCATGGGATAACCGGTATAGCCATAGGCCATGCAGAAGCGCAGCCCTGCCCGCTCGGCAATCGCTTCAAGCTCGCGAGCCTGAGCCGGATCATTGACCAGCGGCTTTTCACAGACGACATGAAAGCCCAGCTCCAGAGCCAGCTTGGCCAGGACGAAGTGACTATCGTTGGGCGTGAGAATGGCGATCACCTCAGCACCATCTTCGCGGGCAGCTTCCTCGCGTAGCAGTGATTCACCATCGCCATAACCACGTGCGATGTTGAGTTGTTCCGCCTGCTGGCGAGCACGCTCGGGATTCGATGACAGCGCACCGGCGACGACACGATACCGTCCATCCATCTGCGCCGCCGCACGATGGACCTGACCGATGAAAGACTGAACGCCTCCCCCGATCATCCCCATGCGCAGCACTTTGGGGGCCAAAGTGCTCGACTGGTGTTCCGCTGTCTGCTGTGAGCTTGAACGGTGATCGAATGAGGGCGGTGTCTGCTGAGTCATTGGGCGTCTCGGCTTCAGGCGTGGATGGCGTTATTGTTCTATCGCGTACCACAGGGGCTTTTCCTTGGCTTTGGTACGCTGCATATCAAGCAGCCTAGCGCAGCCAAACCGGCTTTGAAAATGTTTTCAAAGCCATTTAGACCAAGGGACGAGAAAGAACGAAAATCCACCGATGTGCCAACGAATCGCCAGTATTCCAGGCGGACTACCAAGAGAGTGCTGCTCCGCCACCAGAGAAGATTTCACGAGAAAACTATCAAGCGTTCTGCAGTGCGCGTGTCAGTTGACGTGACGAGTCGACCCGCGTTGCGTGATCTGACACGGCATGATGACCCGACTGGGCGCCATGCCACCTTGCTTGATGCGCGCGAACAACAACGACACCGTCTTGTTGACCATTTCCGTGAATGGCTGGCAGATCGTCGTCAGATCATAGGATTTGCTTGAGGCAAAGCGAATGTCATCCACCCCGACGATACCGATATCCTGTGGTATGCGGTGCGAGAACTCATGACGTATGGCGTCCATGCCGCCACATGCCATGATATCGTCAAAATAGAAGATGCTATCAGGAATGACCTCCGCCTCTGCGAACAACTCACAGGTAGCTTCATAACCCGCATCGTAGCTGTGGCGATACCCTTCCCCCACGCCATGCAAGGTCAGCCCGCGCTGCTCCAGCCGCTCGATGAAGCCACGCTTTCTATCCAGCGTGGCCTGCTCCTTGGTCGACGCCCCCACATAAGCCAGCCGACGATAACCGAGATCAATGAGATGATCTGCTGCCATGCGCCCCATCTCGACATCGTCACAGGTCACCACACAGGCGCCGGAATCTTCTCCATCACGCCCGAATATGGCCACAGGCGTATTCTGCTTCGCACAGGCCTCGACCAACTCCGGCGGCACCGATGCAGAAGTGACGATCAAGGCATCGACATGATATTCCATCACCAACGAGACAGCCTCCGAGATGCTTTTCTCGGTATTCACGTTGATCAACAAGGTGTGGCAGTTATGCCGCTGAATCGCAGCAGAAAATTCGCTGAGAATCGCCAGGTAGACAGGGTTCTCGAAATTGGTCACGAGAATCCCGATCAGGCTGGATTGCGACTTGATGCCTCGTGCCAGACGATTCGGCTTGTACCCCATTCGCTCGGCTACCGCCAGGATCCGGCTACGCATCTCGGGGGAGCTGCTGCCTTCAGGATTCATTGCCCGAGAGACCGCCGCAATCGAGACGTTGGCCTCCTTGGCAACTTCAGTGATGGTGACACGCTTGGATGAGGATATGTCCTCGGACTTCTTCATGCTCACTCCCTAACGGGGCTCAATGCTCAACATCTCATCAAGGCATTCCACCCCACATTGGATAATCATTGGCCGACCATACCGCGGATCACGCAAGCATGCAGCAGGCGTATGATGAAGAATACAGCCATATCACGTTGGCTTTGACGTGTGCCACCAGGGATTCAATAGCCGCCTTTCGATAACACGACCCTGGCGACTATCTCTGGCAGCACGACGGCTCAGGACCACAGTAGAACTGACGCAACAGCCGATGCATCGGTTGCTGGAGCCTCGTCGTGGCACACCCAGACGATGACCCTGGATACGACTCGGAGGTCGCCAATCACGAAGATGTGCAAAGGGCTTTGACAGTAAATGTATTGCTATGCCCTCTATAGCCCCACCTGGCGAGGGACCAAGGAGAATATCAATGGCTTGACACGCCAGTACTTCTCCAAGGGGCAGTCTCCAAGAATGTCAGTAATACTGAGCTACGCAAGGTGCGTCGAGAAACGGAATGACCATTCTCGACAGCGCCTCGGCTATCGAATAGCCATCCCAAGTATTCTCGAGAGAATGTTCTAAACCCCTGTATCCCATGCGTGCTGCTCTGATTGCTGGAGCTCAGACACAAAAAACCGATGCCTGCAAAGCGCAAGCATCGGTAACATGGAATATATATTAAAAAAGCTTTACGAATCGGACAGTTTATTCCATTCCTTTTCAGCGTCTTCTTTGTTCATGCCATAACGCTCTTGAACCTTTCCGACAAAGTGCTCCTTGCGACCCGCAATTTCGTCGACATCTTCATCTGTAAGCTCTCCCCAACCTTCGCGGACCTTACCTTTGAGTTGCTTCCACTTACCTTCGGCGATATCACTATTCATGGCAGTCTCCTAAATCAAACAGATAATGCGACAAATAAAAATCAACCAATGACCAGTCACATGCTGTGATTGAGCCTCATGGCAGGCCACGAATATAAGCTAGCACAGATATTAGGGCTCAACAACAGCCCTACCGCTTCACCTC
Source organism: Cobetia amphilecti (assembly GCF_020217465.1). GTDB lineage: Bacteria > Pseudomonadota > Gammaproteobacteria > Pseudomonadales > Halomonadaceae > Cobetia > Cobetia amphilecti. The sequence goes on along the minus strand of NZ_CP084115.1, from coordinate 1,600,468 downwards.
ATTGGTGGCGCGACCACTGACTTTACATAAAATATAGCGCGAGCCAGCCGACTCAATACAACATAATCGACAGAAAGTTCCCTTCATCTTTCCGTGACATACTGTCATTCCCCTGCCTTCAAAAATCAATATGAAAACTGCCATTAAATATATAAGGAGGAAATATTCAGCATAACCCATCAACAACTCACTATAAGGTGCCGGATGATCGATTCTTACAATGAACCTATCCTTTATTGGCCTCTCGTATACCCAACAAGCAATTCATACAGAAAAGGCATCATGGGTATCAAGCTGCACAATCAAGAGACAACGACACCGAAAATTCATGCCGACTTCCTAAGCAGCTCCTTCCAGCATTACGAAAAAGATCTCGCTCGTCAGTTTTCGGTCAGCGTCTCAACCATCCAGCGATGGTGTTACAAAAAACCCGCGGCTGACCGCGGGCAAGATCGAAACACTGGCAGGCGATGATCAGCTTGGCATCCTGCTCCTAGAACCATACCTCGCTCTGGACACCGAAGGCCCATTCGCCTCCCGTGAAGCCTGCACTCCCGAGGGCATCGTCTTCGGAGTAATCATTGAGCTCCTCATCCCAGTCACTCCAGGACGCGAACAGGCGAATTTCCGGACGCTTCCAGAAGCCACCGACTTCAGGCTTGAAGGTCGGTGCAATGGTGAACTTGCGATACCCGCCTTCCACGGCATTGCCTGTCGAGCCGGGGTCCAGGTCCATCCATTGATAGCTCAGCTCGTACTGCATCTCGAAATTCGTCGTCAGCTCATTGGCCAGACGCGCATTGAAGGTCGCCCAGGAATACTCATCTCCGTCGTCGTAGCGATCTTTGCTCACCTCTGCCAGAACGGCTGGTGCGAAGCGCCACTTGGGTGCGAGATAGGTCGTGCCGTAAAGCCCCAGGCGAGTAGAGGTGGCGTCATCCGTCAGGTTCCCGTCAGCCCCGATGACCTTGGTCTCCGCGCCGAGCCCGCGGCCATGCAGCACGGCGGCCTTGAAGCTGCCATCGGCGAGGCCAAAGAAGCTGTCGCCATGGTAGGCCAGCATGGTGTGGAAGCCGGAATCGGCCGCTTCGGCCCCCGTGTCCATGGCGCGCTCTTCATTGTCTGCCGCCGACAGGGCACTGACCATCCACTGCCAGTGGCCGACATAGTTGTTCATGGTGAACGTCAGGTTGTCGGTATTACCGCCAGTATCGGAGTCCTCTGTCGGGTATTCACTGTAACTGCGCCCGTAGACCGAGAAGTTGGCTTTCCAGTCATCGGCAAGCTGGACGTCGTAGATACCTGCGCCGGTCCCGGCGAGGAAGATGAAATCGCTGTCTAGCCAGTGGATATCGAAGTTGTCCCGATCGAAGCGCTTGCCCGCCCAGATGGAGGAGTTCTCGAAGGCGCCGGTAAAGCTCGGCAGATCGCTCAACTCCACGAAGACCTGTCGTACGTTCAGACTGGATTCGTCCGAGGTCCAGTCGTTACTGGTCTCTACTCCGTCGGCAATCATGGTGCGGTAAAGCGCCTTCGTCCCGTTGTCGTAGCGGGTCTTGTAGTTGAATACCGACTCGACGTAGGTGTCGGGCTCGTTCCCCAGCCGCCCGACCGCCCCGCCCACCGAGCCCGCCGGCGTGAGATAGGGGCCGCCTTCGATGCTCTTGCCTCCTTCGCCGATCAATAGCCCAGAGCGAGCATAGGCATTGAAGGAGAAACCTTCTTCGCCACTGGCCTGGCGCTCGACGGCCGCCAGACGCTCTTCGAGGTCCTCGGTCTGCGCGGTCACGCGCGCGGGTTGATCAGCCTCATTCGACTGGCGCTGAACGGCCATCGCGCGCTCTGCCTCGGCGGCGCGACGCTCAGCCGCTCTGGCCCGTTGTTCGGCGTCATCGATACGCTGTTCCAGCTCTGCGAGCCGCGCCTCGATATCGCCTGTCCCGTCGGCATTGGCGAGTCCACTGGTGCTCATGACCGCTATGGCAACGGCCATGACAAGTGGGGTCTTGAGCGGGTGCTGAGGGGGAGTTGTCATGTTGAAGAGAGCCTTTGTTGTTGTTGACGAATCACTCGCTTGGCGATGATCAGCGAAGTGGCGCCCGAATCATTGGCGTTGGCGTTGGAGGGGTGGCCACATTCACTTAATCGTTTAAGACCCTAGTGGCAATCTGGTGCTCCAGACACACGACTTATGTCGAAATTCGACCAAAGGGGAGCGATCACCGCGTAAAACTCCCATTTCTGGCGACATATCGGTGACAGCAAGACCAAAGTTCAGGTTGCGGATATCGACGCCAATCGCTTGACTGTGACTACGCCTTAATCGATTAAGAAACCACCATCGGACGACGTTGTGACTCTCCCCCACCCAGACGTCCGATGCGGGTCAAACAACAACAAGTGACGAGGATCCACCATGCAACGCAAGACGTTAATCGCCTCAAGCTTCGCCCTGCTGGGAGCGGCCACCACCGCCCCTGCCTTGGGCGCGGACCTGACCATCTCCTGCGGTGCGGTCGGGGCCGAACTGGAACTCTGTGAACAGGGCGTCGCTGCCTGGGAAGACAAGACCGGCCATGAGGTCGATATCGTCTCCACGCCCAATTCCTCGACGGAACGCCTCTCGCTCTATCAGCAGATTCTGTCAGCGCAGTCCGGTGACATCGACGTCTTGCAGATCGATGTGGTCTGGCCGGGTCTGCTCGGCAATCACCTGCTTGATCTGCACCAGACGCTCGGCGAAAAGGCAGCGCAGGGCCACTTCAAGACCATCATCGACAACAACACGGTCGATGGCCGCCTGGTGGCCATGCCCTGGTTCACGGATGCCGGGGTGCTCTACTACCGCAAGGACCTGCTGGAGAAGTACGGGTTCGCACCGCCCGAGACATGGCAGGAGCTGACAGAGACTGCCACGCAGATCCAGGCCAAGGAACGCGAGGCCGGCAGCGAGAAGATGTGGGGTTACGTCTTCCAGGGGCGTGCCTATGAGGGCCTGACCTGCAATGCGCTGGAATGGGTCGCCAGCAACGACGGTGGCGCCATTGTCGATGCCGATGGCGAGATCACCGTCGACAACCCCAATACGGCCTCCGCTCTCGACCTGGCCGCCAGCTGGATCGGCGAGATCACCCCGCAAGGGGCGCTCAATTATTCCGAGGAAGAAGCCCGCGGCATCTTCCAGTCCGGCAACGCCGTCTTCATGCGCAACTGGCCCTACGCCTGGTCGCTGACCCAGAGCGATGACAGCAAGGTGGCTGGCAAGGTCGGGGTGGTCAAGCTGCCTCACGGTGCCGAGGGAGAAAGCGCGGCGGCGCTGGGTGGCTGGAACCTGGCGGTCTCGAAGTACAGCGAGAACCCCGAGCTCGCCTCGCAGCTGGTGGCCTTCCTCACCGGTGAGTCCGAGCAGAAACGCCGGGCCATCCAGGCCGCCTACAACCCGACCCTCACGGCGCTGTATCAGGACGAAGAGGTGCTCACCGCCGTGCCCTTCTTCGGCACGCTCTACGACACCTTCACCAATGCCGTGGCACGTCCGTCTGCCGTCACCGGTGACAACTACGGCCAGGTCAGCAACGCCTTCTTCAATGCGACCCACAGTGTGCTGAGCGGCGAGCAGAGCGGCGCCCAGGCCGTGGCTCAGCTGAAGGGCGAGCTGGCTCGCATCAAACGTCGTCGCTGGTAACCCGGGAGGTTTCGCATGACAACCACGCTCAATGAGTCAGTGCCGACGGACACGCCCTCGGCCCGGACCCGCAAACGCGGTACCAAGGTCAGACGCCAGCGGGTACGTGCGGCCTGGACCTATCTCGCGCCGATGCTGGTCGCGCTGGCCCTGGTGGCCGGCTGGCCACTGCTGAGAACCTTCTACCTCAGCTTGACCGATGCCTCGCTCTCGGACACGACCGGCGCCGCCTTCATCGGCTTTGAAAACTATCTCGTGAAGGACGACGGCGTCTGGTACGGCCTGCTGGCTGACCCGGTGTGGTGGAATTCCGTCTGGAACACCGTCTATTTCAGCGTCATCTCGGTGTCGCTGGAAGTTGTCTTCGGCATCATCGTGGCCCTGCTGCTCAACGCCGAATTCAAGGGGCGCATGCTGGTCCGCGCCGCGGTGCTCATCCCCTGGGCCATCCCGACCATCGTCTCCGCCAAGATGTGGGCCTGGATGCTCAATGACCAGTTCGGAATCATCAACCACCTGTTGATGGGGCTGGGGCTGATCGATGCGCCACTGGCCTGGACGGCGGATGCCGATCTTTCGATGTGGGCCGTGATCATGGTCGATGTGTGGAAGACCATCCCCTTCGTGGCACTACTGGTACTCGCCGCGCTGCAGATGCTGCCCAAGGACTGCTATGAGGCCGCCGAGGTCGATGGCATCCACCCGGTGAAGGTGTTCTTCCGTGTCACCCTGCCATTGATCACCCCGGCCCTGCTGGTCGCTGTGATCTTCCGCCTTCTCGATGCACTGCGCGTCTTCGATGTCATCTATGTGCTGACCTCCAACTCGTCGAGCACCATGACCATGTCCATCTACGCCCGCCAGCAACTGGTGGAGTTCCAGGACGTGGGCTACGGCAGTGCCGCCTCCACGATGCTGTTCCTGATCATCGCGCTGGCCGTCGTGGTCTACCTCTACCTTGGCCGCCGCCAACTGGGAGTGGAGAAATGAATCAGACTCCGATGAACCGCTACCAGCTGACCCGACTCGCCAAGCATGTCGGCAAATGGGCCTTGATCGCCATCATCATCGTCTACGCCGTGTTCCCCTTCTATTACGCGGTGATCACCTCACTGAAACCGTCCAGTGAGCTGTTCGAGGTCAACTACTGGCTGACCTCTCTGGACTTCAGCAACTATGCCCAGATCTTTGCGCAGAAGAGCTTCCTACAGGCGATCGGCAACTCGATCCTGATCGCCTTGAGCGTCGTGTTGATCGCGCTGCTGCTGGGCATCACCGCCTCCTATGCGCTGGGGCGCGTGCGCTTTCGCGGCCGCTCCACCGTGATGCTGATCATCCTCGGGGTCTCGATGTTCCCTCAGGTCGCGGTGCTCTCCGGGCTGTTCGAGGTGATTCGCAGCCTGAATCTCTACAACAACCCCGGTGGCCTGATTCTCAGTTACACCATCTTCACGCTGCCCTTCACCGTCTGGGTACTGACGACCTTCATGCGTCAGCTGCCCATGGAACTGGAAGAGGCCGCGATCATGGACGGCGCCACACCGTGGGAGACCATCACCAAGGTCTTCCTGCCCCTGATGTGGCCGGCCATGGCCACCACCGGGTTGCTCGCCTTCATCGCGGCCTGGAACGAGTTCCTGTTCGCCTTGACCTTCACGCTGACCGACAGCGAACGCACCGTGCCGGTCGCCATCGCCCTGATCTCCGGCGGCAGCCAGCATGAGCTCCCCTGGGGCCCCATCATGGCCGCCTCCGTCACCGTCACCATACCGCTGGTCATCCTGGTGATGATCTTCCAGCGCCGCATCGTATCCGGCCTGACCGCCGGCGCCGTCAAAGGATAATTTTCATGTCATTGCTCGAAGCCCAAATGCAGACCTCCTCCAACTGGTGGCGCGGTGGCGTCATCTACCAGATCTACCCGCGCAGCTTCCTGGACAGCAACGGCGACGGGATCGGCGATCTGCCGGGCATCACCGCCAGACTCGATTACGTGGCCTCCCTGGGCGTGGATGGCATCTGGCTGTCGCCCTTCTTCACCTCTCCGATGCTCGACTTCGGGTATGACATCAGCGATTACCGTGATGTCGACCCGATGTTCGGCACCCTGGAGGACTTCAAGGCCCTGCTGGAGCGCGCTCACTCGCTCAATCTCAAGGTCATGATCGACCAGGTGATCAGCCACACCTCCGACCAGCACCCCTGGTTCCAGCAAAGCCGTCAGGACCGCACGAATGACAAGGCCGACTGGTTTGTGTGGGCAGACCCCAAGCCCGATGGCACGCCGCCCAACAACTGGCTGTCGATCTTCGGCGGCTCGGCCTGGACCTTCGATTCGCGCCGCCAGCAGTATTACCTGCATAACTTCCTGACCAGCCAGCCCGACGTGAACTTCCATCACCCGGAGGCCCGTCAGGCTCAGCTCGACAACATGCGCTTCTGGCTGGAACTCGGCGTCGATGGCTTCCGACTGGATACCGTCAACTTCTACTTCCACGATCAGGCTCTGCGCGACAATCCGCCAGTGCCAGCAGGCGAAGCCAAGACACTGGGCGCGCCGGATTCCAACCCCTATACCTGGCAGCGCCACGTCTATGACTTGAGCCGCCCGGAAAATCTCGACTTCCTGAGAGACCTACGTGCCCTGATGGATGAATACCCCGGCACCACCACGGTCGGTGAAATCGGTGACGACAAGCCGCTGGAGCGCATGGCGGAATACACCGCTGGGGGCGACAAGCTGCACATGGCCTACGGATTCGATCTGCTCAATGCGCCGCATTCCGCAGGCTATATCCGAGAAGTCATCGAGCGCTTCCAGCGCCTGGCCGGTGATGCCTGGCCATGCTGGGCCCTGTCAAACCACGACGTGGTGCGCAGCGCCACCCGTTGGGGGGCCCACGAAGACCCGGTGTCCTACCCCAAGGTCGCCCTGGCCATGGTGTTGTCACTGCGCGGCAGCGTCTGCCTCTACCAGGGTGAGGAGCTGGGCCTGCCAGAAGCCGAGGTGCCCTTCGAGCGTATTCAGGACCCTTACGGCAAGGTGCTGTGGCCGGAGTTCAAGGGCCGTGATGGCTGCCGGACCCCCATGCCCTGGCGTCAAGCGGCGCAAGGGGACTTCTCAAGTGTCGAGCCTTGGCTACCGGTCGATGAGCGCCACCTGCCACTGGCCGTGGCCAACCAGGAAGACGACGCTAACTCTGTGCTTCATGCCACGCGGATTCTGCTGAACTTCCGCCGTCAGCATCCGGTCTTGCGTGAGGGGGACATTCAACTGGTCGACGTGGGGGACGAGCTTCTGGGCTTCCTGCGTGAGCATGACGGTCAGCGCATGCTGTGCCTGTTCAATCTCACAGGCACTGAACTAAGTACCGCGCTGCCGCAAGCCTACGCAGGCGGCGCGCGTCTTCTCAAGGGCACGGGTTTCACTGCCGAACTGGATGAGGCTCAGCCCCAGACAGCGCGCCTGGTACTGCCGCCCTATCAGGCTGCCTTCCTGGCACTCGACTAACCTTCTTTCGAAAGCCGGTGCCGAGCACCGGCTGGGAGTCGCAAGATGACAAGCGTAACCCTCTCCAAGATCAACAAGACCTTCGGCAGCACGCACATCATCAAGGACCTGGACCTGAAGATCGGCAGCGGAGAATTCGTGGTCTTCGTCGGGCCGTCAGGCTGTGGCAAGTCGACCTTACTGCGCCTGATCGCCGGGCTGGAATCGATCACCGAGGGTGAGATGCATATCGCCAACGATCTGGTCAATGACCTCCCCCCGCGTGAGCGCGGCGTGGGCATGGTCTTCCAGTCCTATGCCCTCTACCCGCACATGACGGTGTACGAGAACATGGCCTTCGGCCTCAAGCTTGCCAAGACCGACAAGGAAAGCGTCGAACAACGCGTGATGGAGACGGCGCGCATCCTTCAGCTCGAGGAGTTGCTGCACCGCAAGCCCAAGGCGCTTTCCGGCGGCCAGCGACAGCGCGTCGCCATGGGGCGCGCCATGGCGCGTGAGCCGAAGATCCTGTTGTTCGATGAGCCGCTCTCCAACCTGGATGCCTCACTGCGGGTGCAGATGCGCAATGAGATCGCCCGCCTGCACCACCGCCTGGGCTCCACCATGGTCTACGTCACCCACGACCAGGTCGAAGCCATGACCCTGGCCGACAAGATCGTGGTACTGCGTGATGGCCGTATCGAACAGGTCGGCAGTCCCCAGACACTTTATCAGGCACCGGCGACCCGCTTCGTGGCCGGCTTCATCGGCTCCCCGACCATGAACTTCCTGCCGGCGGAGCTATTGAGCAGCGATGCCAATAACTGTCGCATCACGACGGCCGGGATCGGCGAGCTGGGCCTGCCTCGCGATGCCGGTAGCGAGCGCGTTGGTAGCCGTCTGATGCTGGGGGTTCGTCCCGAACACCTCTGCCTGGAAGAGGCCCGTGGCGACAACGCCTTCGAGATCGTCAACGTCGAGTACCTGGGCAACGAAGTCTATGTCTATCTGGATCCGAAAGTCGGCGACAGCCTGCTGATCCACCGCAGTGAAGCCCCCAGTCAGTGGAAGATCGGCCAACGCGTCGCGCTGGTGCCGGACCTGGAGCACGTGCATCTCTTCGACAGCCAGGATCGCGCGCTGAGCCTGACCCAGCAACGCCAGGCAGCCTGACGTTCAGGGCCTGTTCTGCAGGGCTTTTTCTCGAGGGCCTGGCAGCCAGGACTGAGTGTCCAGCGCCTGCTCACGGCGCCTCAGGCCAACCGCTTCATTCTCCGCAAGGACCCCACGGGCGGGAGCCATGGTTCCCGCCCAGGAGACTCGCATGTCCACGATTCGAGACACCCAGGTGTCGGCCCACGATTGGTGGCGCGGCGCCGTCATCTATCAGATCTACCCGCGCAGCTTTCAGGACAGCAATGGCGATGGCATCGGTGATCTGCCGGGCATCCTCGAGCGCCTGGATTACATCGCCTCGCTGAATGTCGATGCGATCTGGCTATCCCCCTTCTTTACCTCGCCCATGAAGGACTTCGGCTATGACATCAGCGACTATCGCGATGTCGACCCGATGTTCGGCACCCTGGAGGACTTCGACCGTCTGGTCGAGGCAGCGCATGCGCGCGGCCTGAAAGTCATCATCGATCAGGTGCTCTCACACACCTCCGACGCCCACCCGTGGTTCGAGGAAAGCCGCCAGAGCCGCGATAACCCGCGCGCCGACTGGTATGTCTGGGCAGACCCCAGACCCGATGGCGCACCGCCCACCAACTGGCAATCGATCTTCGGGGGCTCCGCGTGGCAATGGGACACTCGCCGCTGCCAGTACTACCTGCACAACTTCCTGATCGAGCAGCCGGACCTCAACTTCCATCACCCCGAAGTCGTGACGGCCATTCTTGAAGAAGTGCGATTCTGGCTGGAGCGGGGGGTGGATGGTTTCCGCCTGGACGCCATCAACTTCTGCACACATGGTGAGCTAAAGGATAACCCGCCGCGGCGTGAGATCGCCGAGGGCTTCATTGGCGTGCGCCCGGACAACCCCTACGGCTATCAACAACATCTTCACGACAAGACCCAACCCGAGAACCTCGCCGTTCTCGAACGGCTGCGGAGTCTGCTCGATGAATACCCCGGCACCACCAGCGTTGGCGAGGTCGGCGACGATGACTCCTTGCGCGTCATGGCCGAGTACACCCGGGGCGACCAGCGGCTGCACATGGCCTATTCCTTCGATCTGCTGACCGAGAACGCCTCACCCGGCCACCTCCTGGCGACCCTACAGACGATGGAAGCGCAGATCGGGGACGGCTGGCCGTGCTGGGCGCTGGGAAATCACGATGTCACACGTCTGGCAACGCGCTGGGACGCCGAAGCCTCGCCGGCGCGCCTGCGCCTCTATCTCGCCTTCCTGCTGACCCAGCGCGGCAGCGTCTGTCTGTATCAGGGCGAAGAACTGGGGCTGAGTGAAGCCCAGCTACGCCATGACCAGTTGGTGGACCCCGCCGGCATCACCTTCTGGCCACGCTACAAGGGACGCGACGGCTGCCGGACGCCCATGCCGTGGCAGGCCGGTGAGTCACATGCGGGCTTCTCTCGCGTGTCTCCCTGGTTGCCGGTTCCCGACTTCCATCATGCCTTGGCCGTCGACCATCAGGAACACGACCCGGCATCGCTGTTGAATGCCAGCCGGGAGCTGCTCGCCTTCCGCCGCCGTCACCCCGCCCTCAGCCGAGGAGAGATCCACTTCCACTCGCTGCATGAGGAAGTCATCTGCTTCACGCGTCTCTCAGGCGGCGAGTCGTTGCTGATCGCGCTCAACTTCTCTGCTCAGGCCCTGACTCTGGAGACCGCCTGGCGAGCGGAAGCCCTCGAGGATGCCCCCGGCATGATCAATGGTCACTGGCAGGCAGGTCGCCTGACGCTGCCGCCCCACGGCGTTGCCATCGCGCGCTGTGTTGGCGAGGTGCACTGAATCTCCCGCTTGCCGATCACGCGACTCACAAGGAGGTCATGATGACCCTGTCTCAACTCGATCCTCACGCACGCCTCGACTGGTGGCGTGGTGCCACGATCTATCAGATCTACCCCCGCAGTTTCATGGATGCCAACGGCGACGGCATCGGCGACCTGGCCGGCATCATCGAGCGCCTGCCCCATGTGGCCAGCCTCGGCGTGGATGCCATCTGGCTGTCCCCCTTCTTCACCTCGCCGATGAAGGATTTCGGCTATGACGTCGCGGACTATCGGGATGTCGACCCGATGTTCGGCCACCTGGAGGATTTCAAGCACCTGGTCTCGCAAGCCCACCAGCTGGGGTTGCGCGTGATCATCGACCAGGTGCTGTCTCACAGCTCCGATCAACACGTCTGGTTCCAGCAAAGCCGTCAGGACCGCCACAACGCCAAGGCCGACTGGTATGTCTGGGCCGACCCGCTCCCGGATGGCAACCCGCCCAACAACTGGATGGCAGCCTTCAGTGGTCGCGCCTGGAGCTTCGATGCCAAGCGTCGCCAGTACTATCTGCACAACTTCCTGGCCAGTCAGCCGGATCTGAATTTCCATCATCCCGAGGTGCGCCAGGCGCAGCTGGACAACCTGCGCTTCTGGCTGGATCTGGGGGTGGACGGCTTCCGCTTCGACGTCGTCAATTACTACTTCCATGACCGCGCCTTGACCGACAACCCGGCGATGGCGCGCGAAGGCGTCAACCCGGGCAACCCGCAGAGCTATCAGCGGATGCAGCACAATATCGAGCAACCGGAGAATCTGGCGTATCTGGAGCGCATCCGCGACCTGCTCGATGAGTACCCGGGCACCACCAGTGTCGGCGAGATCGCCGGCAATGACCCTCTCCCGACCATGGCTGCCTATACCGCCGGCCAACGCCGCCTGCACATGGCCTACACCTTTGACCTGCTCAACAGTGATGGCGATGCCCGCGCGCTTTACGACGTGCTGACGCGCTTTGCCGAGCAAGGCGAAGACACCTGGCCTTGCTGGGCCCTGTCCAATCATGACGTGGAACGCAGTGCGACCAGCTGGGGAGAATCGCGCGCCCTGCTCGCCCTGACGATGTTGTGTTCGCTGCGTGGCAGCCTGTGCCTCTATCAGGGAGAAGAACTGGGGCTTCCCGAAGCGGAGCTGGCCTTCGAGGACCTGCAGGACCCCTTCGGCATCAACCTGTGGCCCGAGATCAAGGGCCGCGATGGCTGTCGCACGCCGATGGTCTGGGATGACAGCCTGAACGGTGGGTTCAGCCGCTGCGCGACGAAGTCCGGCGTTGAGGCCACGCCCTGGTTACCGGTCTCCCCACGCCAGTTGCCATTGTCGGTGGCGCAGCAGGAAAACCGTGATGACAGCTTCCTGTCGCGAGCACGTCGCCTGCTGCGCTATCGCGGGACCAGCCAGGTGCTGCGCGAGGGCGATCAGACCCTGATTGCTCCCGAGCGGCTCCCGGACAACGTCTTCGCCAGCGTGCGCCAGCATGGAGCGCAACGCCTGCTGTGTCTGGCACACCTCGGGACAGGCGATACGCCGAGCGTGATCGACCCGAGTCAACTGGCGCCAGATATCACCACCTGGACCACCCTCGAGATCGCCGGTGTCACGGCGACACACGCCTCTCACCACCCCCTGTCGCTGATGCCAGGCAGCGCCATGTGGCTCGCCCTCAACTGACGCCTGGCAGATTCGATGCTTCACGGGATGCTCGGTGGATGACGGTCATCCCGGACGCCGCAACAACAATCACAATGATGGAGTCGCACGCCATGCCTTCTGTTATCAGCACCCCACGCCAACGGATGCTCACGACCCTCAAGGGTAGCGCCGGTGCCCTGTTGTTGAGCGGGGCCTCATTGACGGCACCCCTCGCACTGGCCACCGAGGTCACGATTGCCTGTGGCCCTGGCGGAGATTCCGACATGTGCCCGGAGCTCGCCCAGCAATGGGCTGAGCAATCCGGCAATCGTGTCAATGTGATCTCCACTCCCAACGACACCACCGAGAAGCTCTCGCTGTATCAGCAGCTGCTGAGCAGCGGCTCCAGTGACATCGACGTGCTGATCGTCGACATGGCGTGGCCAGGGCTGCTCGACGATCACCTGGTCGACCTTTCCCGCTATCTGCCCGACGACGCCACCGAGGGCTTCTTCCCCGCGCTGGTCGACAACGGCACCGTAGAGGGACGTCTGGTGGCCATGCCCTGGTACACCGACGCAGGCGTGCTCTATTACCGCAAGGACCTGCTGGAAAAATACGACCAGCAGGTGCCGGAGACCTGGCAGCAACTCACCGAGACGGCGCGCACGATCCAGGCGGCGGAACGTGACGCCGGCAATGCCGATTTCTGGGGATACAGCTTCCAGGGGCGCGCCTACGAGGGGCTGACCTGCAACGCACTGGAGTGGGTCGCAAGCCAGGGCGGCGGCACCCTGGTGGATGATGCCGGTGAGGTCACCATCGACAACTCGCGCGCCGCCGAGGCACTCGATCTTGCCGCCTCCTGGATCGGCAGCATCGCTCCGGAAGGTGCGCTGAATCATACCGAGGAGGAGTCACGTGGGTTGTTCCAGTCGGGCAATGCGCTGTTCCTGCGCAACTGGCCCTATGTCTGGAAGCTCAGCCAGGCCGAGGGCAGTCCGGTGGCAGGCAAGGTCGGCATGTCCCCCCTCCCGCATGGCCCGCAGGGCGAGTCACGCGCAACCCTGGGCGGTTGGAATCTTGCGGTATCACGCTACTCGGAGCACCCACAGGCCGCAGCGGAGCTGGTCGCCTACATCACCGCCGCCCCGCAGCAAAAGGCCCATGCCATGAAGATGGGGCGCAACCCCACCATCGAACACCTCTATCAGGATGACGAGGTGCTGGCGAGCAACCCCTCGATGGGGGAGCTCTATGAAGCGCTCAGAACCGGCGTCGCGCGCCCGGCCTCGGTGACGGGCGATGCCTACGCTCGCGTCTCCAATGCCTTCTTCAACCGCACCCATCAGGTGCTGTCGGGCGAGGAGACCGGTGCTCAGGCGGTGGAAGCGCTCGGGAGAGAACTCACCCGCATCGGACGCCGCGGCTGGTAACGCCAACGGCCTCACCCCGCCAGGCCTTGCGCCTGCAGACTGATGACGCCCGGAAGGTCTCGCGCAGAGACGCGGGGCCTTTCCGGCGCTCTAGCATGCCCGTGACCCCTGCCGCCTCGACAACAAGGATCGTGCAATGACATCTACCCAACTCCATCGCCATGCCGCACACGACTGGTGGCGCGGCGCAACGCTCTATCAGATCTATCCGCGCAGCTTCATGGACGCCAATGGCGATGGTGTCGGCGATATTGCCGGCATCATCCAACGTCTGGACTACCTCGCGACCCTGGGGGTGGACGCCATCTGGGTCTCCCCCATCTTCACCTCGCCCATGCAGGACTTCGGCTATGACGTCTCGGACTACCGTGACATCGATCCCCTGTTCGGCACTCTGGAGGACTTCTCGCGGCTCGTCGCCCGCGCACATGAGCTCGGGCTGGGCGTCATCATTGATCAGGTGCTGTCACACAGCTCCGATCAGCATGCGTGGTTCCGGGAAAGTCGCCAATCCTGGGACAATGCCAAGGCTGACTGGTATGTCTGGGCGGACCCGCGCCCGGACGGCGGTGCGCCCAACAACTGGTTAGCCGCCTTCGGTGGCCCGGCCTGGACCTTCGATTCACGGCGCTGCCAGTATTATCTGCACAACTTTCTCGCCAGCCAGCCGGACCTGAACTTTCATCATCCGGAGGTGCGTCAGGCACAGCTCGACAATCTGCGCTTCTGGCTGGAGCTGGGCGTCGACGGGTTCCGCTTCGACACCGCCAACTTCTATTTCCATGACCAGGCGCTGACGGACAATCCGCCGTCCTCGGACGACTACCGTAGCCGTGGGCATCCCCGCAGCTATCAACTGCTGAAACACAATGCGGATCAGCCAGAGAATCTCGACTATCTGGAAGAGATTCGTGCCCTGCTGGAGGAATACCCCGGCGCCACCAGCGTCGGCGAGGTCGGAGGCAGCGACCCGCTTCCCGCCATGGCAGCCTACACCGCGGGCCAGCACCGCCTGCATATGGCCTACACCTTCGACCTGCTCAACAGCACGGGCGATGCCGTGGACTTGCACGCCGTTCTGGCACGCTTTGCCGAGCATGGCGAAGACGCCTGGCCGTGCTGGGCATTGTCCAATCATGATGTTCCGCGCAGTGCCAGCCGCTGGGGGAGCGCACGCGCCTTGCTGGCTCTGACGGTACTCTGCTCATTGCGGGGCAGCCTCTGCCTCTATCAGGGCGAAGAGCTTGGATTCGAGGAAGCGGAGCTGAGCTACGCCGAGCTGCAGGACCCCTTCGGAATCGCGCTATGGCCCGAGGTCAAGGGACGCGATGGCTGTCGCACGCCCATGGTGTGGGAGCCTCAACGCAATGGTGGTTTCTGCGCTGACTCCCTGTCGCCCTGGCTTCCCGTCCATGCCCCTCATCAGTCACAGGCGGTCTCGCTGCAACAAGAGGCGTCCGAGAGCCTGCTGAATCGCGTTCGCAAGCTGCTGGAACTGCGTCGCAAGAATGCGACGCTGAAGACGGGGCAACAGATGCTCATCTCCCCGTCCGAATTGCCGAAGGGTATCTTTGGTGTGATACGTCACACCCCTTACCAGCAGATGGTGTGCCTGGCCAATCTGGCACACGAAACAAGTCACGACCCGGAACACGACAACGCCCCCGTCATGCTCGATCTGCCGACCCTGCTGGGCTTCCGAACGCCTCTTGGCCAGCGTCATGTCCCGATAGAGATCGTCTCGTTGCCCGGCATGGCAACGCCCTCGCTTGAAGCAGGCCAATTGAGGCTGTTGCCGGGGATGGCTGTCTGGCTGGTCGTGCCAACCGATACCCCGCATGTGCAGGACCGCTAGCAAGCGTTGCCCGGCTGGACACCTTGTGCGCAGTTGACCGCTCGTTCGGCCAACTCCCTCACTTTCTGGGCATTTCTGGTACGTGGCGATATGCTATCTCTGCACTTAATCGTTCAAGCTTTTCATCTTCAGGAACCCGACGCCTGTGTCATCGCCTCGCCGCATCACTCTCAAGGAGCTAGCCGCACAACTCGGCGTCTCCACCGCCAGCGTCTCCAACGCCTTCAACCGCCCCGACCAGCTCTCGCCAGCATTGCGCGAGCGGGTGCTCGAGGAGGCCAGACGCCTTGGCTACCGTGGCCCGGACGCCAAGGCGCGCAGTCTGCGCACGGGGCGCTCACGGATCATCGCCGTGGTACTCGCGGAGACGCTGACCTACAGCCTCAAGGACGCCGTCGCCAGCGAACTGCTGTCGGGCATCGCGGAAGTGCTGGATGCTCACGGCCATACCCTACTGCTGCTTTCAGGCCGCCAGAATGCCTCCCAGGTGCCCGGGTCTTCCAGCATCGCCGATGGCTTCATCGTCTACGGGCTGATGGCCAGCATGGCGCTGGTGGAAGAACTCCAGAGTGCGGGTCACAAGCCTATCGTGGCCGTCGACTTCGATCTGGGCGATCACCCCGCCATCCATGTGGATGATGAGCCCGCCTGCTACGCCATCGCGCAACATGCCTTGCAGACACCCGCCAGTCGTATCGGCATCGTCAACCTGCGCCTGACCGACACGCCCTGCAATGGCCCCATCACCGATGCCCACGCGCTGATTCCGACGGGTCAGACAATCACCCGCTCACGTCTGGCAGGTTTTCATCGCGCCCTGACTGAGCGAGAGGTGGCTTTGGAAGACGTCGCGATGTGGAACATCGAGGAAAACACCTATGAGGTCTGCGCGCCGGTGCTGGCAGAGATACTCGACCTGCCGGCCGGCGAGCGGCCAGACCTCCTGCTGTGCATGTCAGACCGTATTGCTCTGACCGCCGTGACCCTGGCCGAACAACGTGGCATCCGAATTCCCGAGGATCTGCGTATCACCGGCTTCGATGGCATCGAGGAAGGACAATATCGGTCACCGCGCCTGACCACCGTCCACCAGGACAGTACCGAGAAAGGCCGCCTTGCCGCGCGAATGATTCTGGGGCTGGAGCCCGCGTCATCACACCGGCTCTCGACACAGCTGATCCAGGGCGAGACCTGTCCGTGAGGAGGTGTCGCCAGGAGTGACGCTATGGGGCGTGGCAGGTATCATCCCCAGCCCGTTCATCGCAGCCGAGGGAGGTTTCCATGCCGATCCTGCACAGCATCATTCACCGTATCGACAAGGGCAATAGCGAGACGCCGGCCCAGCTGGTGCCTGCCGCCACTGCCCTGCCGGCATCCGATGCACTGGAGGATCTGGTGTCCGGGCTCAATGATGCCTACCACGGCAAGGCCAAGAACTGGGGCCGTTTCAATGAAGACGCACCTGCCGCCTTCCCCGCCGAGCTGGCGTCTTTCCTCGCAGGTGATAGCGATTTCGCGAGCCTGACCCAGACGCTTGCCGGTCGACTCATGCCGTTGATCGATGACAACCTCCCGACAGGCGGTCATCTGCTGGTGGTGGATCACCAACAGGGCGAGACGCGTCACCTGTTCATGGCGTTGCTGCACCATCGTGACGGCTTCGCGATCGACGAGTCCCTCGCGGTAACCCCCGCCCGACAGCTCAACATGACCCAGATGTCGCTGGCCGCACGACTGGATATCAGTCAATGGCAAGGCAGCTCGACGTCTCACCCCTATCTGTCCTGGGCGCGCGATCGCGGACGCACCAAGCTCGCCGAGGCCTTCGCCGAAACGCTGGGCGCACAGGAGCAGCGGGATGCCGGTCAGGAAACCCGCACCCTGCTCAAGGCCTTCAGCGACTACGTCGAGAAGGAAGACATGGCCGAGGAGGCCAGTCGCGAGAAAACCGATACCCTGGTCGACTACGCCACTGATCAGGCCAAGCTCGGCGAGCCAATCACGCTGGATCAGTTGTCTGAGCTGATCGATGAAGAGCACCCGCAGGCCTTCTACGACCACATTCGCAACAGCGACTATGGGCTGTCACCGGAAATCCCGCCGGACAAGAAGACGCTCAACCAGTTCAAGCGTTTCACCGGGCGCGCCGCGGGCGTCTCGATCAGCTTTGATTCGCACCTGCTGGGCGACTCGGTGGAATACGATGAAGCGAGTGACCGTCTGATCATCAAGCAGGTCCCGACGGGCCTGCGCGATCAGCTCAAGCAACGCTGAAGCCTCTGATCAGACGACATCACCTGATGCACACCCGGCAGACACACGAAGGCCAGGCAGATGCCTGGCCTTCGTGTGTCTGACAAGAAACCGTGTGCCCCGGCCTTTACAGCCCTTCGAGAACTTCATTCATCTGAGCACGTACACTCTGCAAGCCATTGCCGGAGAGATACCAAAGCCCCGGGGATAGCACGGTGACACCAATGTCCGCGCCGCCAGCATCGGCCAGCGCGGCCTCAAGCGCGTCAGCATCCATCGGGGTCTGGCCAATGGCAGCACTGCGATCGACCACATAAAGAGCATTCGGCGCCATCTCGGCAATATTCGCTGGCGTCAGCGGGTAGAAAGTACGCGCACCACGGCTGACCGGCTCCACGGAATCCGGCAACGCCGGCTGTTCGATCTGCAGCAGCTCAGTCACTACCGGCTCGTTACGCAAAGCATAGCGACCGTCATTGTGAGTCACGACCAGCACTCGAAGATCGTTAACGAGCCCCTCCCGTGCCGTATCGATTGCAGACTCAAGCGCTGCAAGATGATCGTGCGCCTTTTCCTCAGCATGATACGGGGACGCCAGGCTCAGCACCTTGTCACTAAATGCTTCGAAGTAATTGCCTTCTTCGAGAGTGACATCACGCGTCTCCGCCACAGCCTTGAGCGCCTCAAGCGATCCAGACTGACGGCCGGTGACCAGAATCAGGTCCGGCTCCAATCCCGCGATCGCCTCGACATCAGGCTCCTTGAGTCCGCCGACATCTGCTCGATCTTTGATCAAATGCGACACATAGGCGGGTGCAGACTGATGTGGAACCCCGACGAGATGCTCGGCCAAGCCCAGCTCATCCAGCGTATCGGCAGCGCCCCAGTCCAGACTCACGACGGAAGGGCCATGCTCTCCCCCGGCGACTTCGTGTGCCTGTGCACTCAAGGGTAAAGCAGCCAACAACAGAGTAGAGACAGACAAGGTGAGCCCAGTGACGTTCATCGACATTCCCTTTATTGAATAATAATTAATATCATTTGTGTTTGCGATCCTAGCACGACTATTTCCTCAAAATCATGCAACTGTGCGTTGCATAACCCGCAATTTACGAACGACTCCATGCCATCACCAAGGGTTGCGTAGAACGCAACTCTGTCAACAAAGAAACACACCTAAACTAAAAAATACGAATGTTTATCATTTGTTTTCTTAAACACGAAAAAAAGATCGACACTGATGCGATGATGCCTGTCGTATTCCCAACCCGAAGTCGACGTCAACAGAGCACTCAGTGGCCCACAACCCTAAAAAACTCGTGGCTCAATAACGACATAATCGCGACCTCAAGGATCCAGGAACATGACAGTCCCCGCACTCCCCTTTGCTCGATCGGCCTTGGCTATCGGTATCGCCGCCGCTTGCCTACCTGCTGGCGTACAGGCTGACGACTCCAGCCAGTTGGAACCTGTGGTGGTGACAGCTTCCGGCTACGAACAGGTGATCTCGGATGCCCCTGCCAGTATCTCGGTCATTACCGGCGAGCAGCTCAACAAGCAGTCGTACACGGACATCACAGATGCCATGGATAATGTGCCTGGCGTCTATGTCACGGGGGGCGGGAATTCTCAGGACATCAGTATTCGAGGGATGGACAACAGCTACACGCTTTACATGATCGATGGCCGCCCTCTCTCGGCTGGCCGCTCCGTCAATACCAATGGCAATGATGAAGGCAAGCAGATTGGCCTCCCCCCAATCTCGATGATCGAGCGAGTGGAAGTGATTCGCGGACCGATGTCATCGCTGTACGGCTCACAAGCCATGGGCGGCGTCATCAACATCATCACAAAAAAAGTGGCGGATGATTGGTCGGGGTCTGTCACGACGGAATACACCCATTCGCTCAACGACATCAGCAATGACGGGCAGCAACTGAGCTTCTATACCAGCGGGCCGCTCATCGAAGGCCTGCTCGGTCTCAAGGTCCACGGAAACTGGACCGGTTATGAAGAGAGCGATTACCAGGGCGGTAGCGACAATGCTGAAAGCATGCCCGACAGCGACACACGTCAAGGAGGTGCCGAGTTCACGCTGACACCAGATGAGGACAATGCGTTCACGCTCGGCTATACCGCCTCCAAGAAAGAATACACTCACAATGCTGGCGTGAGCATCGCAGATGATTCCGAAACCAGTCGTTATCGCTACGACAAGGATGTCTATACCCTTGGCCACAAGGGAAGTTACGGCAGCTTCCTCACGGACACCTATCTGCAGCACGACATCTCGGAGAACGTGCTGGATTCCGATGATGAGAAACGCGAAGAAGTCACCACGCTCAACAACCAGACCACGTACTTCTGGGGCGACCATATGCTGACCTTCGGCGGTCAGTACAAATTCGAGCAGCTGACCGATGAGACCAATGGTTTGCTGGATTCGAATGTCCCGGGGGCCGTCGATAACGTCGATCGCTGGATCGCGGCGCTATTCGTCGAGATGGAATGGAGTCTGACCGAGGACCTCAACGTCACCACCGGCTTGCGCTACGACGATGACGAGCTGTTTGGCGGACATCTCTCGCCGCGCGTCTACGCCAATTATCACCTTGATCCGCAATGGACACTCAAGGGCGGGGTCTCCACGGGCTACAGCCAACCGAGTCTATCCGCTGCGACAGAGGGCTTCGGTCGTCTAACCGGTCGGGGCAGCGCTGTCATCATCGGTAACGAGGAGCTGGATCCGGAAACCAGTACCAATTATGAGCTGGGCACCGTCTTCCAGAACCAGTCAGGCACGCTCAGCGCCGGCGCCACCCTGTTCTACACCCAGTTCAAGGACAAGATCTCCGAAGACCGCCTCTGCCAGGGCCCTGATGAAGGTTTCTCCGATCCCGCCTTCCGCGAGTGCAGCTATGCCGGCACTGATTACTATTTCGTCAGCACCTACCGCAACATCGACGAAGCTGTCATGCAGGGTATCGAGCTGTCACTGGACTATGCCATCACGCCAAGCGTGAACCTGAGTTCCAGTTACACCTACACCGACTCCGAGCAGAAAAGTGGTGAATTCAAGGGCGAGCCCTTGAACAAGGTCCCGGAACATATGCTCAACGTGGCACTCGACTGGCAGGCTACTCACGACCTCAACCTGTGGGCACAGGGGAACTACCGTGGCGAAACCAGTGATTACCTGTCACGTACCAGCATGAGCGAAGGCACGCCGAGCTATACCTTCTTCGATGTGGGTGTCGTCTATGCCTTGAACGAGAGCGCTCGCGTCAAGGCTGGCCTCTACAACATCGCTGACAAGGAAGTCACCAATGACACCTACGGCGTGGTGCTGGATGGCCGCCGGTTGAACCTTGGGCTGACCATGGACTTCTGACCCTCGACTAGATCCACTCATGCTTACGCATCAAGGGGAGCCGAGGCTCCCCTTGATGCGTTGCAGCTCATGGTTTTAAAACAAGACGTCAGTCATGACGGGCCGGTGTCTTCATCAGCAGCTTCCATCAGATCCACGAGACTCGCTGCCACTTTCCTCCAGCAACCGCTCGCGGAAGGCTTGCACCTTGGCAAGCGTTGCCCCCAGGCCGATGAATCACGTAATAGGCCAAGGAAGAAGCGCATATCACCTCATCGAAAAGTCTCGCCAGACGCCTGCAGCAATTACATCATGAGCCATTAGCTCACGAGCCAGTGCAATACCCTGCTTATCAATTGCAACCTGCCGCACCGAAGCGGAGTTATTCACCGATGATCCATGACGTATTGCGAGTGGGTTACCTGGAAGTCGTTCTCAAGGATTGCTCAAACCTGTCCAGGAAGAGGTCGGCTTCCGAGCGTTCGATGCACAGTGGCGGGCGAATCTTCAAGGTACTGCCGGACTTGCCGGCCCCGCCGATCAAGACGCCATTGCGCTTGAGGTCGTTGATCAACGCCGTGGTGCGCTGGGCGTCCGGCGCTCCGTCACGCGTCGGGTCACAGAGATCCAATCCCAGGAACAGCCCGGCGCCTCGTACATCGCTCACCTCCTCGAAACGTGCCTGAATATCTTGGAGCTGTCGCTTGAAGTACTCGCCTTGACGTGTGGCATTGGCCATCAGGTCTTCCTCGGCGATCACGTCCAGCACCGCCGTGCCCGCCGCCACGGCCACCGGTGAGCCGCCGAAGGTATTGAAGTAGCCCACATCGGCGTTCAGCACCGCCAGCAACTCCTCACGTGCCGCCAGCCCGGACATCGGGAAGCCATTGCCCATCGGTTTGCCCATGGTCACCACATCCGGCCTCACGCCGTGGCGCGAGAAGCCCCACATCCCCTGCCCCGTGCGCCCGAAGCCGGGCTGGACCTCATCAGCGATGAATAGCCCTCCCTGTGCCTGCAGCATCTCGACCGCGGGCTTTAGAAAACCGTCGGGGTCCGCGTAGATGCCATCGCTGGAAAAGATCGAGTCCACCAGCAAGGCCGCACATCCGTAGCCCCGAGCATCCAGCTGCTCAATACCATGCCGTACCTGCTCAGTGAGCCAGGCTGCGGGGTCCGATTGCTGGGACATCTCGGAAATCGGCAGGATATGGACATGATCCGGTGGCGTGCCCTGCTTGTAGGAAGACGGTGACACCTCGGTCACGGCCGCCGTGTTGCCGTGATAGGCCGCCTCGGTGACGATGATACCCTGCCGGCCCGTCCAGCCACGCGCCAGCCTCAGCGCCATGTCGTTGCTTTCACTCCCGGTACACATCATGACCAGCCGATTGAGCGCTGTCGGCAGCGTGTCCAATACGCGCTCTGCATAGCGATGAATACCTTCGTGCAGGTAGCGGTTGTGCACGTTAAGGGTCCCCATCTGCTCGGCGACCGCCTGGACCACGCGAGGATGGCAGTGGCCGATCGACGGCACATTGTTATAGACATCCAGGTAGCGCTTGCCTTGATCATCGAACAACCAGACCCGCTCCCCCCGGACGATGTGCAGCGGCTCCTCATAGAAGAGCATGGACGTAGGCCCTACCGTTTCCAGCCGCTTGCGTACCAGTGCGCCGATTCGCGCATCTGCCTTGTCGATGTGCGCCATGCTGAAGGCGTTCTGATCCAGAATCCCGCGTACCTTTTCCATCACGCCATCCTCACAAAGCCACCATGCCGCCGGCGCGACAGCATGCGCCGCAAAAAACGCCTACACCAGCTCGGCAGCCACCGGCGCCAATCAATGGGGATTGGCACTCTTGGCATTGGAGCGCGATGTTCGCTTTACGCTCGCCTTGTCAGGCACTCCTTGGCGCACTGATGGCAGTTGCCTTCCGATGCTGCGTTATATGGCACCGAGCCATGAAGACGCCTCAGCGTCCGAGCCATCGGCGCCAACCCTGCCATCGGCGGACAGTGACCGCCTCGCGCTGATCCCAGACTTCACTTATCCCCTGCGTGATGCCATCCAGGATGATGTCTGCCGTACTCCCCAGATATACCTGATAGATAATGACGACATACGTCTGGTGGCAGAACAGCAGGCGCAGCGTGAGACACTGTATTACCAAAGCATCCCAGCCCTGTTGCGTCATCCAGGGGTGCATTACGCCGCCTTGCTGCGTCACCCGGGGCCTCAGCAGCATTTGCTGGACGTCAGCTGCCAACGCTTGCGACAGCTTCAGGAGAAAGACCCGACCGCCGCAGGATTGGTGGTGGCATCCAACATTTCCCATGCGGAAGACATCGCTGATTGTCTGAAACAGATGGGACAGACGGTGTGTCTGGTAACCAGCCAGACGGAAGGGGCGCACGCACGACTTGAGGCCTTTCGCTACGGCCATACCTCGTGGATTGTCTCCGTCAACATGGTCAGTGAAGGGATCGACATTCCCCGCTTGCAGGTATGTTGCTACCTCAGCCACGTCAGGACCGAACAGTATTTTCGTCAGGTGCTAGGCCGAATCATACGGCGTCGACATGCACAAGATGATGCGTGCTATTTCTATGCACTCAACGAAAGCACGTTACGGCACTACGCCTACCGGCTGTTTGACGACTTACCCGACGAGCATGCTGCGATCCAACTGGATCCCTTCTCTTCCCCGACAACACCCGCCCCAATCGTCTATCCAGCCACAGATTCGATAGCCTCCAACGACCCTGGCACGAGCGGAGAACTCCCCACGATTGAAATGCATGGCGCGCCACATGCTCAGGCCCCCATGAGTGAGTGTGTGAGCCTATCAGAGGGAATACGAGAGATGACTCTCGATCTGGCAAATGATGTGGCGTTCTCCAACGCCTTCTTGGCGCGCCTGGTATCGCTCTGACCACAGGCAGCGATTCGGCTGCACCGCCTGCACGACCAGGCAGATGATTTCACTTTTCTTCAACCTCATCCCAGAGATAACACTCACATATCATGCACTTGCTAGTGGTATCCCTCCAATAACCCTAAGCATGCGTGACTCTCGACTTTCCATGCCTTCTGAGGCATGCATTTCGGGTTGGCTGATTTACGAAGAGTGATAGCGTGAAATTGGTTGGCCGCCTCACAAGCGCATGTCGGCCATCATTCCAACTTTTCGACATCGATGGAGATCCCTCATGGTGTCCAGACCACCGACAGGCATTCACCCGCCTCAAAGACGAAGACATCAGGCAATGCAAGTGATCCCCTATCAGGGAAACCAGGACTCTCTGCCGGGACTTTGCCTGACGGTCTCGGCACGAAAGCTGATAATGGCAAGCCTTGCACCGAGTACCATCCGAGCCTTCCAAAGCGACATACGGATGTTTCTCAGACGTGGCGGCACCCTCCCCAGCACCGACACGGAGATAGCCAACTATCTCACCCGGTGTTTCGAGGACGGCTATAAACCGAATACGCTCAAGCGGCAGCTGTGCTCGTTACGGCGTTGGCACCTTGTCATGAATTGCCCCACCTTGGGCAATGAGCAAATGATCAAGGGGGTCATGCGCGGCTGTGCACGCCTCAATGAAGTGCCGGTGAAACGTGCACCAGCCTTGATGAGAGACGATCTGCATCAGCTGCTGAATAGCCTGAATTTGAGCGAGTTGCGAGATCTGCGCGACGCCGCCATGTTCTGCCTGACGTTCTATGGAGCATTTCGTTACAGCGAAGTCCTCAACCTTCGTGTCGAGCACCTCACATGGGATACACGAGGCGTGTTGGTCAGGCTCGCCCGCAGCAAGACCAATCAAGAAGGACGACATGAAGTCAAAGCCATTCACCATGCGGATACCTCGCTCCCCTACTGCCCAGTCAATCTCCTGTATCGCTGGCTAGAAGCCGCCCATATCCAGAGAGGTGCGGTATTTCGCAGCGTCTCGCTGGGCGGCAGGCCAGGAGGCTCGAAACTCTCTCGAACTGCATTTCAGAATGCGTTGATCAGAGGGCTTGAGCGGTCAAACCTGGCTTCACGGGGATTCAGCACACATAGCATGCGTGCTGGCCTGATCACTGAAGCTCATCTGCGGGGGAAGAGCCTGGAGCAGATACAACGCGTAACAGGTCACAGGCATCTCAGCACCTTGACGGAGTATATTCGGGTCGCAGACCCCTTCGAAAACAGTGCCAATGACTTTTGATAAACACGAACAGTACATTACCGTTCAATAATCGATGAATTGAGAAAAGCAATCAAACGCAAAGTCATAATAAAAAATCACTACCAATATTGACGCTAAAAAGCCCTAATGCTCGCGAAACGGTCGATTTTGACGGTTAACTGATGCAGTAGATTCTTGCTACTTGAGTTATGCTATTAGTACACATTGATTCAGATTAGACATATCAGGAGGTAGTACTCTCAGAGATATCGTTCTACAGGTCGGGTGTATTACTCGACTGATCATCACTACTCAAAGTTACTCGCGTTTGCTGGACATGAACTCGACGAATGATTCTCTCATACGTCTCGGCCCCCCTTTGCCTATCGTTGGAGTCATCAATATGCCAGATGCTACCTATACACCGTCACTAGTGAAAATCAGCGCTGACAAGACGCTTGTCATCTATCAGCGAGTACTCGAGGTGGACACCGCCGAGCTTATGAACGAGGAGCATGCTTTTCGACCAACGGTCGCGACAGAGAGCCTGCCCATAGCGCCTGTCCGCTTCCGCAGCAACGTTCAGTCGACTCACACTTCCGAGGAGTTCGTGAATTTTCATGTCATCAAAGCCATCGTATCCACACAGAAAGTGCCCGTCTCACAAAGTGTATTTTGCATCGAGATCGATATCGGCAGACTCAACGAAGATGAAGTCCAGGTGGTGAGATTCTATTACCAGGTGCTACAGCCTCTGCTCGAGCTTGGCTGGGAATGGATCAATATCCACAACCTACATACCACTGGCGATATCAATATTAACGAGAAGAAGTTATGGAACAATATACTCAGAAACTTCATTAGTGATGAAAGATTACAATACGCATGGAGCAATGTAGTCACTCAACAAAACTTGCCAATAACACACAAGCAAATCTCATCAATGTTCAAATATCGCTATTCCACTGACTCGATTAGAAAGTTTATGAACACAATAACGGATAGCGCTAATAAAAGTCAAAGTAATGCATCTAAAGATAGAAATATAGCAAACGGCGCCACTGTCGCTAAAACAAGTAAGAAGAACACCCATAGCAAAAGAAAAGATAATAGGAAGCAGGAATCAGATACCAACAAGCAAAGCAATATAAAAGAAAAAAACAAGTACTCGAACAATAAGAGGGAAAACGACTCAGATTCGCAAATTGATTGGCTTTATGAGCTTTGATTGACTGATAAACAGGAGGCTTTCACGTGAGTGAACACCAACTACCTGACCAAATATTGGCTAATTACGACCTCAATGCGATCGGGTCCCGCTGGCCCCTTGTACCGGAGTGGCTCAAGAGGAGCCTCCCACCCTTGATTGCCTCAGAATATCGCCTCAGTGCTCGCCTCTTTGCCGCCGATTACTCGGAGCCAGACCTTGTGCCCCAAGTAGAAGAGTTTCTAGAAAGCCAATTTTTTATGGAAGATGAGTCACATCGAAATCATAGAATGTCTCACTGCCTTCATTACACGGTGAACTACCGATTTATATCGCTCACTGATCCTCGCGTAAGCAGTATCCGAAAGCTGCTTAGACTGATTTTTTGTCAGCCACGTCGTACTGTAAGACGTGGCTCTGCCATCAAATATTACACCCAGATACTTGAGCTTAGAAAGGCGCTTAAGCGGCTACTTAACTGGGGCGACCTGGATGATATTCAAAACAGTTTCCCCAGACCCATTTCCCCTACCCTGGGAGAGCAGTTAGTTCCTCCTCCGGAGCATTTTTCCGATGCTGATTTGGAGCTGCTCGAACAGTTTCTTCATGCCTATGATAAAGCAACTGATCGTCCATCGGAGCATCCCAACCATCTGCGCAATAAGAAAGCGACACGCGCTTTGCTTGACGAAATTTATCAGTCGAGCCAGCTCACTCGTAGCCCAATAAGAAAACAGCATAGAGCTCGCAATGAAAATCAAAAAAGACGTCAACATGTCGATACCATTCTTCGTGATTCGCCACTTTGGGCCAGTGACAAATCTTACAAAATTCATGCTGAATATACCGACTATCGCTCCCTTGACAGGTCAATCCAAGCACTTGACCATGCCTTAATAGAGGATGATGAAGAGCTCACGGATGACAATGAACATCAGAATGAATCATCATCTAATGATCTGAACCAAAGCAGTATCTCACCCCTCGACCCAGTGAAAGAGCTATTCCATAACACGCTGCTTTCACAAGGCGATCAGGCGCTTCACCTTGAGAGCGTACAGCTCTTGCAACAGGCCCGCAGTCTCAAGACATCTGCAGACATCAGCCTACGCCCACAAGAAGAGGTTCTAGCAGCTTTACGTATCTTCCAACCACCGAAAGATGAGGAATTTCTCATAGAATCTGAGAGTGCTATTGCAAACCGACAAGCCTTGGCATTTCTTAGCATTCTACTTTGCAGTGGAATAGCACCTGAGCGCTTGCTGCAGACGACGGTAATCTCCCGATCCCCCAAGCTGCCCCTCAATAGCGATAGCAATCGTGAGTGGATCATCTGCCAGACACTGGATCAAGTTCCCAGCTGGTCACCGGAGGAGGGGCTACTCCATTACTCTGTCAACAAGGCACCTAACGAAACCATCATCACGTTGCCCTTGCCCAACGCTCTCAATCAGTCACTCATGGCCGAAAAGGCATGGCTCCCCGGCGCCCAGCCCTTCAAAGCACTGAAATCACTGATCGAGAAAAAACTCAAGCGCTGGGGGGATAACCGTCCCGGAAGTACTCTGACGTTGAGACGCGTGTCCGCCAGTCATCATCATTGGGTGATACCTGCCTGTGAAGATGAAGTGATCGCGACCTGGTTGCGAGGCGAGCTCCCGCTTTCGCTCTCTGCCCCGGCAACGTATCGAACGATACCTCTGCACAAGATTCAGAAGGCTTTTCTCTCGGCTCAAGCTGCGCTTGGCCTATTTCCCTTATTAGAAGAAGACTGTCGTACACCTCGCGAAGATCACACCGTGGGATCCACAAAAGCCCAGGAGCCGAGCTATTTCAAACGTCCGCTTCATTTGCTGACGCAACTTACCAAGAACCACGCCATGCTGGTTACCTCATTGATTACCTCACAAGGGAATCGTAGTCGCGACTTACGGGCAGTCGGCGAAGCCATTGCCCGGCAAGGTCAGATACTGGGAGCGCTGACCTTACTTGCATGGCAGCTCTGCACCTTGGCTCGCCCAATTGGATCCAAAACCCAATGTGAGCAGCTGGAAAATACGCTCTGGCTACGCGACAAGGATTCGGCTCGGGCACAGGAAAGCCGCCAAATTCCACTTGTCCCTGCCCTTGGCACATTGCTCCGGCTTCAGCATGAGTGGCGGGAGGAATGGCAACGATGGTGGAAACGCCACGGTGGCAAAGCAGACTTTCTTAGGCATGAACAAGTCGCCTACCCCGTTCAATGGAAGTTCAATGCCTCGACAATGATGTTGACGCAGCAACGCATGCAGCATGCTGACTGGCGACAGTGGCTCAAGGATCTTCCAACATTCATGCCTTCGCCTTTGGCAACTGAATTGAGCCAGTGGGGCCACCAGCCTTCCAATATCACGCGCCACAGCATGCTCACCGCGCTCCAATCGCGACTTTCTCACGCTGAATTTAGCGCACTCGCTGGGCACACCACCCAGGGGCACTCACTCCAATCCCCGGCCAGTGATCGGAGCCTGATTCAATCGGCGACACGAAGCGCACTAACCGATATCGCCAGACTATGCGGCTTGACACCGGATCTGCTTCACAGAGACGACCTCCCATGGCCCATTGAGCACGCCGGACCAGCCATTCAAGGAGATAGAGGATGAGCGCTGTTACCACCATTGATCTTCGGAAGAAAACCGATGTACCTGCCCAGGCCACGCACCAAGAGCTTACAACTCCGAAGCTGTCTCCGATCGAGCTTTCGAAAACACTGGGTAGGATATTCCGTCGCTGGGATGATCCAGCTCATCCCCTTTTCTCCTCATCTGAAGAGCTCAGACATTTCCGCAAGAATGTCGCACGCTACGCCTGGCGACGGCATAAGAAAAAGGTAACCAGAGCACAGGCTAGAGCGCAAAGTGCGCCTTCCACCAAGCCGTCTCGCGCTCGACACAATGCCACACGCTTGAACCAGCGAGCTGTACAAGCCTTGATTCGCAACGCCATCCAGCTTACCAAGGAAGCTGAACTCGACTTCAGCTCCCGAAAGGTCACCAAGGAAGTCGCGCTTGTACTGACTCATCTCAACCGAGAGCCTGACTTCGAGGCTACGATTCCGACCAGTATCAAGCGTCCGGTCAGACCCTCATCCGCGGCTACCTCATCACGAGATATCAAGGTTCAGCAACGGGTGCTGGATTCGGTACGCGCCCTGCAGAGCATTCCCGCTAACCAATGCACGCCAGAGCAGTCTCTTCTCTTCCTGGCCTTGAGCATGGGTACCCTGCTGGGGATGGAGGAAGAAGTGATTCGCCATACTTTGCTGAACTTGAGCTCAGAGCATCTGCCACGCCTGAACACCAAGCGCGGTCCCCACCATTGGTTCATCGGCTGCCTGCCAGGGTTATCTCGAACACATCCAGCCCATTACCGGCTAAAAATCCCGAATCATCTCAGGAGGCTACTCAGGGCTTGCCGTCAGTCCCCTGCCCCATCATCAGCCCCCTCCTCTCAGCGAGCAGATGTATGGTGGTTCTCCTCGGATGCTACGCTGGATCTAAACAGTCCATTGGAAGCGCGAGCTGCCCATCTGGATCAGCTCTTGGTCACCGGTCTGTCACAGCTGCTAGATAGCCAGGCACCACGCAGGACTGGTTCCTCCGCTTCGCTGAAGAGTGTCCGATCATTGCTTCGTCATGCCTTTCGGTGCACGACATTGTTGGGCCCTGCGCCCCTCTGGTCACAGCTGCTTCGGCGCTATCCCCTGCCGGTGTGTAGCTGGCGTTCTCCTTGGCAGCATGACGAAAGCCTCTTTTTATCGGCGGCATCCCTCCCTACCTCCGGTACGTCAAGCGCTTCCGGCGCCATGGATGCCTCTGAACCGGAAGACATCGAGACCGATCTTCACACCCCTGAACTCCTTATGGGAGGAGGCGTCAGGAGTAACGAATCGTCACCATCAACCTCCCCTCGATACAGGCAGGATCAACTATCAACAGACTGGTATGTGAAAGCAGGCAACCAACTGTATGCGTATATCACCGAACTGGAGCATGAAGGTCTGATAACCCCCAGAGGGGAATCTGCGATCCAGCGGCATGACGCCATTACGTCTCGCTACGCGAAGAAGCTGATACACATGCTGGGCGAAGACAGCTATCCACTCTGGATACTGCTATGGCTGTCTTATCAATCGAGCACTCAAGGCAACAAAGCCAGCACGCTCAGAACTTACCTGAGTCGTCTGACGCCCACCTCCATGATGATGTTGCCCGATATCCCATGGTTGACGCTCTGGGATGGAGAACTGATGGAGGCGATCAGCGAACAGCTACCGACTCAGAAAGGCTGGGACACTTCGACGTCCCACAACTTCTTCCAGACGTTCAATCAGTTCATCAGCTTCTGCCAAGGTAACGATCGATTAACGGGTATTCCCCCCGTGCAGGGTGAGGGAGGTCGCTTCATCAGTACATTGCGTACACATCTGATCATGCCGCACGAGGCGGAACATCTGACCCGGGCGCTCTCCCGAAGACGGAGTGGATTGCGGCGCAGCTGGCTGATCGCCTTCCTCCTTGGCTACTACGGGGGCCTGAGAGCTGGAGAAGTCATGGCATTGACACTGCATGACGTCATCATCAATCAGCCGGGAGATGACGGCCCCACCTACTGTTACGTAGAAATCCATGCTGGGAAGACCGCAAATGCTCGTCGCAGCGTTCCTCTTCACCTTTTGATATCCCCAGAATTGATGACGCTGGTGAAAGAATGGATTGATAGGCGCCGAGAGTCCTTTGCTGGCCAGCAGCGTTTGAAGAACATTGCCTTGCTGGGGCCAGAAAGCTCTCCGCTGGGCTATTCAAGAGAGAGCTTGCTGACCCCGCTCATGGCATGGGCCCGGCAGTCTCTCCGCGGTGCTCTCACACCCGGATTGGAGCTGGAGGACATCCACTTCGACTTTCATCTCTTGAGGCACAATGCAATCTCGTGGCTCGTACTGCGCCTCTACAGCGACGACTACCCTCAGCTTCTGGATCGCCTTTCCTCCACCTGCCGAGGACATTGGTCCTTCACTCCTGCAGCACTGGCGAACTGCCGCCGAGCGGTCTACGACGTACTGGAAAGAGATGCCAAGGCACGAGGTCACCGTCTCGAGTTACTCGCCAAGTTGATCGGGCACCGCAACTCTCAAACACTGACACATCACTACACGCATGTGCTGGGTGAGATACATGGTGAGGTACTTCTGGAGCTGATGAAGCGACGCTGAAGGCGAAGATCGCATACTCGCATACTGGCTGTCGCCTATCGAAGCCGAAGCGCAGGTGGTCGACGGGCTAGAGATAGCCCAACCCCGATGTATCACCCTCCATCACTTGCGGTGTTGCACTCAGAGTCCACCTGCGCCATCTCACGCTCGGCAACCAGGATGAGTCAGGAGGTACAGTAGGCTGTCCGAGCCTGTACACACGGATGGAGCATTAGCAGTTCATGCGTGGTGCGATGATCTCCTTGACACTTTGACAGACTGATCGCCCCAAATTGTCCTGAAAGGGAAAAATTGCAGCACTTGCAACCCGCACACCAACTATTTTCCCTATAGGGAAAAATTCAGGACTACTCCAGTATATCCACCCAATTATCCCTATAGGGAAATTTTTAAGTATACTAAATTGTTTACAACAACCCGCTTTCTTATCGTGAAAGGTCTTAGCATGCCCCTATCGCAAGCAGTTCCCATTCATGATGCCGCAACGCTTGGCAAGTTGATTCGCCGCGCTCGCAAGCAGCAAGGGCTAAATCTTGAAACCCTCGCAGGTCTTTGCGGGTTGAGCATTCGCTTTCTGAGTGAGTTGGAAAACGGCCGTGACAGCTGCGGGTTGGGTCGCATATTGATCGTACTTGATACGCTAGGCATCGAGCTGTCCGCTGTTCCACCGGAGGGATCCGAATCATGATATTGCCGGATTCGTTGAACGTATGGCGCGACACGCAGCATGTAGGGACGTTGTGGCGCGGCACGGATGGCCGACTGATGGGCTTCGAATACAACGATACCTGGCGACAGAACGGGCATGCCATTTCGTACAGCTTGCCTCTAAGCCAAAAGGCTTGGCAGCCCCAAGACCTTCTGGCGCATCACTGGTTCGCAAATTTGCTGCCTGAAGAGCAAGCCCGGGCGGCGCTGATCAAGCGCCTGGGTATACCAGACGACGACTTCTCGCTACTGGCGACCATCGGCGGCGATTGTGCTGGTGCGCTGACGATCCTTCCGAGCGATCACATGCCGCCGTCAAGAACCCTACCGTCATCCCTCGATGACAACTACCGCGAGTTGCCGCTCGATCGACTTGCGCAATGGGCAGGTGCTCGCGAGCGGTATGCCCTGATGAATGAAGGAGCTCTGGCCAAACGCCCTCGTCTTTCGCTGGCCGGCGCGCAGGACAAGATCCCTGTGCGACTGTGGAACGATACACTCTACTTACCTATCGGAATCGAACCCTCTACCCATATTTTGAAATTCGCCGTCGAAGGGCGTGAGCAAGTCATTCTGAATGAGCTGTATCTGAACAATCTGGCACGCTTGGGGGGAATAGCCTGCCCGAGGACCACGATGGTCTATGCCGGCCGACATCCTTACTTGATGGTCGAACGCTACGACCGCTTGGGTATTGAAAGCGGACACGTCGAGCGTTTGCATCAGGAGGATCTGTGTCAGGCCATGGGCGTGTCGCGGAATCAGAAATACCAGGCTTACGGTGGGCCACGTTTCGGAGAGATCGTGCAAACAGTCCGCGAAGCCTGCCGACCCTCAGCGGCATCCATTCAGCAGCTGCTTCGCTGGCAAATATTCAATGTGCTGGTTGGCAACAGTGACGGCCATGCCAAGAACGTGTCCTTGTTACAGGACTCCCGAGGTCGTTGGCAGATCGCCCCAGCCTATGACCTCGTTGGCACCATAGTGCTCGGTTACGATTCAGACATGGCCTTCTCCCTCGGCGGGGAGTTCAATTCGATGCAGCTGCTACCGCGCGATTGGCAGGCCTTTTCGGAGGAGTGCCGATTCAGTTATCCGTTTGTGAAGCGCCAAATTCAACAGATGGTTACCATGCTCGCTGATCTATCCGACTCAGTCATACTCAAGGAGCAGCTACAGCAAGCCGGTCTCGAAGGCAAAGGCTGGACGAGGTTGCAGCAGCAACGTCAACACATTCAAAAGCAGTGCCGCCGTGCCGAGCGATGGTAGTGCCTGTCAGCGAAATTCAAGTTTGGATGTTGCCTCGTTCGGGGCCGTGAAGGCAGTCATCACACCGCCTGTGTCGCGCGACACTCCGGATAGGCCGAGCATCCCCAGAACTGCTGGCCCTCACGTACACCTGCTTTGGCAGTACGCAGCACCATACGGCTACCGCATTTCGGGCATTCACGTCTCGCCTGTGGATCATTGCGCTGCTTGAGATGCTGCACATGAGCACGCTGCGTCGCCCGAGTCGGCGCCAGCCGCCCCGTCAGCAGCGCCTCATG
Organism: Cobetia amphilecti; assembly: GCF_020217465.1. Taxonomy (GTDB): domain Bacteria; phylum Pseudomonadota; class Gammaproteobacteria; order Pseudomonadales; family Halomonadaceae; genus Cobetia; species Cobetia amphilecti. Next base: position 1,566,843 of record NZ_CP084115.1, on the reverse strand, counting down.
CATGGCCTCGACCTGCGCCTCGCTGAAGATGGGGGCCTTGAACGACTGTACGAAGGAAACGAAGTCAGTACCGCGCGTCACGTTGGCTGGCATCTCACCCTTGAGCCTGGCGTTGCCGACGAAGACGATCACCGAATGCAGATGCTCGGGAGTCACGCCAAGCGTCGTCTCCAGTGCCTTGAGATGCTTGTAGTTCTGACGTAGCGGGTTCTGGAAGCTGAACGACTGTCGAGGAAACTGCTGGGTCCAGTTCGCCTCGTGCTCACTGCCGAAGATCCAGCCTTTCATGTTCTTGGTTTCCAACACGAAGCAGCCGAAACGCGACAGCAGCACATGATCGATCTGGGTGGTGCCGCTCTCGGTCTTGAGGGTGACATTGTGCAAGGCCCGATAGCCCTGCTTGCCGAGTCGACGCGCCATCCAGCGCACTCGCCACTCGCCAATGCGACCTTTCATGCGGGGAGACTTGAGATAACGACTGACGCAGGAGGCCAGCACGAGGCATAGCAGTACACTCATCACCGGCGCGATGTTCGAAGGGACAACCACTGTCATGACTCCTGGTGCAGCCTGTACGGAAAGGAATCAAGCGAGGTGATTCGTCCAACCGGAGTACTGAGCCTTGATAAGGGAAAGGTAATGCTGCACCGCGCCCGATGGAGGAGCGCGGTGCAGCAAACTGCAGGATTCTAACCATCTGGCGAACGCCAAGCTACTGTTCTCTATCGGTTTATCTCTGAAGCAGAGCACGACGGAGCGTTGTGCATCGACGAGAGAATCAGGTTGGCGACGAGCCGTTCGTCTGAATCACTCCACCTCCAACATGACCTTGTCGGTATCGAACGCCAGCCGCCCGGCGATCGCCTGCACCTCCTCGATGGGGTGATCGTAACTCCAGGCGATATCAGGAAGATCCGGCAGCGAGTAATAGGTACTGTCGCCCTTGAACGGACAATGAGTGACGGTGTGAGAAACCGAGAGCTCCGCCATCGCCACATCGGCGCGCGGCAAGTAGAGCCTCGGCGGATAGCCCTTCTCGCGCAATTCCAGCGCGTTGCCAGTGTCAGCGATCACCGTCTCACCGACCAGGATTCGCACCCGCGAGGATAGCGGGTGCAGCGTGATACGCGGTTCGAGGTGGTCGGCCATGAAGACTCCTTTACGGGTTGGCGGGTGAAAGCGGCAGATGAAAGCGGCAGATGAAAGTGCCTTGAGGCGCGTTCTGAAAGAGTCAGACCCTCAGACCCCACCGTCCCTGGCGAGCCGAAAGCCGGAGAACGCCCAGCGCGCCTCGGGCGGGAAGAAGTTGCGATAGGTCGCGCGGATATGATCGGCAGACGTGGCGCAGCAACCCCCACGGAGCACCATCTGACCGGACATGAACTTGCCGTTGTACTCCCCCAGGCTGCCCGGCAGTTTGCGAAAGCCCGGATACGGGCGATAGGCACTGCCCGTCCACTCCCAGACATCGCCGAACATCTGACTCGGCATGCCTTCGGAGCTCGCGGCCGCGACTGGCTGTAGATAATCCTGATCGACGAAGTTACCAGAGAGAGGGACATCCTGACCGACTGTCTCCCACTCGGCCTCGGTGGGCAGGCGCGCGCCCGCCCACTGGGCGTAGGCATCGGCCTCGAAGAAGCTGACATGGCAGACCGGCGCATTCAGATCCACCGGCACCAGGCCACCTAGCGTGTAGTGATGCCAGACGCCGTCGCGCTCGACCCAATAAAGCGGCGCCGGCCAGCCTTCCGCCTTGACCGTCGCCCAGCCATCCGCCAGCCAGTGCTCGGGGGTGGCGTATCCGCCGTCCTGCATAAAGGCGAGAAACTCGCCGTTGGTCACCGGACGGTCGGCCATCTCGAACGCTTCGACGAACTGACGGTGTCGGCCCATCTCGTTGTCGTAGGCGAAGCCACCTTCGGCTGCATCATGGCCGATCTCGCGAACCCCGGCTGGATAGGCCAGCCATCCAAGCGACGGCACCTCCTGCGCAGGGGCTGGTGCCAATCCCGGAGTCAGATCATCCCGATAGGCCGGACACAGTGGGTTCTGCGCCAGAATGTGCTTGATGTCCATCAACAGCAGCTCCTGATGCTGCTGCTCATGCGGCAGCCCCAGCTCCAAGCGGCGAAGAATCTCGGGCAGATGTTCCCGTGGCGGATTCTCAAGCAGCGCTTGCATGGCCTGATCGACGTGCGCGCGATAGCGATAGACATCGTCGACGGTCGGGCGCGAGATCGTGCCACGCTCGGCGCGCGGGAACGGTACGCCATGGGTCTCGTAGTAGGAGTTGAAGAGGTGATCGTAGGCGGGGTCGAGCGTCTGATAGTCCGGCTGAAACGGCTTCAGGATGAAGGCTTCGAAGAACCAGGTGACATGGGCGATGTGCCACTTGGGCGGGCTGACATCTGCCATGCTCTGCACCATGTAGTCTTCCTTATGCAGCGGCGCACAGATCGCCTCGGTGGCGGCGCGTACCCGCTGGTACGCGCGTAGCCACTCCTTGGCATGCAGGCTATCGGGTCTTTCGATGACGGTGTCATGGGCAGATGACATGATGGCTTCCTTTACGAGTCTGGTTCTCTCCCTGAAACGTGATCGGACAGGCTCTTGGCCAGCACGGCTGACGTGCCTCCCCAGCCCCATCAGCGCTTGGTCGGGGTGATATCCCCACCCTATCACTCGTGTTGCTAATGCCAACTCTTCACGGACTCTGGTCTTTCCTCTGAAACTAGGTCTGCACCTTGATCTACCCCTGATCTGCCCTAGCCTTCACTTCGCTGTAACGCACGTCCCGCTGCAAGTGTCTTACCTGAGCGCGCCAGCCTCAGTTCTGCATCGGAATATTCTCTTCCCAACGAAAGCCGATACCGCCGCCCTGCCATACACCATTCTCCAGCGGGCTGGGGCCATGGATATCCACCTGCAGCGGCAGTCCGAAGCCAGGTGCCAGATCCTGAGTGCCACGCACGGTACTGCGATGCATGATCCGCAAGCCTTGCTCCTGTGCCGGCAAGTGCGCGCCGGGCGCGGCCCTATGAGCGACCGCCAGGTTATCGATGAACACGCAGTCGTTTTCCTGGTACTCGAAGTCGAGGGCGTAACCCTCGGTGAAGCCGGCATTCAGGATGGCGTTGTACTCACGGCAGAGCTGCGTCAGCTCTTCGGCGGTCAGCAGCCGGAAGGCATCCTGATCGGGTAGCTTCTCGATCACTGCGCCGGTCATGCCCAGATGAAGCCAGATGCACTTGCGACCGGTGATGGGGTGCTCGTGTACCACGGGATGTACGGCCCCGGAGGAGGAATTCACCGAAGCAAGACGGCGCCAGAAGGCCTGACGCTCGGCAGACAAGGCGTCATGGGCCGCGCCCTGATGAGCAAAGCAGGTACCGCCGCCGTTCTCGGCCGGGCGGATGATGTGGTAGCCGGAGTGCGAGAACGTATCGGTATTGAAGCTGCCGTCGTTATGCCACTGCGGCCCGACGCCGGGAATGCCGTGACGGCGATCGTTCGACAGCCGGAAGATGTGCCGGTTGCCATCGGGCGTGGCCGGATGCATCCCATGGGTACTGTGCAGCTCCTTGCCGCCCCACCAGCAACTGGCGCGGGCGGCGCGTCCTGAGCGGACAGATCGATTCCCCTCACCTCGGCGCCTATCGGCTCCAGCGGTGTGATGCTGCCGCCGAATTGCTGGATGACAGCCACCTGTGCCGGGTCGAACGGAACGCCCGGTGCTGACTCGGCTACCTCAGTGCGTGTTGGATTCGCCATGACACTGACCTCCTGTCGCGGCTCCCACGCTGGCGAGACGCTGATGTGTCATCAGGCCGCGCTATCGCTGCGCGACGACACTCGCGGCTCACAGACTCTCGGCGTGGGATGAATGTATCAGCATTCTCGCAAACACATTCCCGTGCGCCAAACCTCGCCCCATCTCATCCCGAACGCCGCGAGTTACCTATCAGGATGACGCTGGTGCATCACGTCACTCGTATTTCTTCTGCCAACTCTTCACGGCGATCCGCTCCTTGAGCAGATCCAGCATGTCGATCAGCACCTGCTCGGTGATCTGCTCCGTCCTCGGGTCAGTGCGCGACCAAGCATCGAAACCACTCTCTGCCAGGTGCCCCACCAGCGCCGAGAACTCCTTGGAACGCAGGCCGACCAGCGCTTCATCGACGAGATGGCAGGCCAGATCCGACAGCGAGCTTTCCAGCCCTTTCGTAAGCTGGGTGCCCATGGGCAGGCGCGAGACACGCTGAAGCTCCGGACTCTCGGCGAGGGTGCGACTGACCAGGCCCCGCACATAGCGCAGGGTATCGTCGCGATTCTGGGTATAGACATCCCCCGCCATGGTCTCGAGGCGCTGGGTAATTTCACGGATCAAGGCCTGCTTGCGAGGCTCCACGACACGCTCGATCACCGAAGATGAGAGGTCATCGCTGTCGCGCAACTGCTGCTGGACGTTATCGAGCATGCGCAGGGAGATACGGTCCGTCAGCTCCTCCAGCAGAATATCGAGATACTTGGCCGCCACCCCGTAGAGGTACCAGCGGCGAACATCGATCAAGCCGAGACGTTGCAGGCGGAACAACAGCGAGATCACACGCAACACACGCAACAGGCGGAAGCCGCTCAGCGGGATACACCCCAGCACGTCGTACCAGTGCACGAAGGGATAGAAGAACCAGCGGTGGTAGCGCCGCTCCGCAATGGCCACTGCCCACCCCGCCAGCACATCGAGCAGGAAGACGGCGACGAATGCCAGGTCGATAGAGAGGAAATTGGCGTGGATATTCTGCTCATAGGCCGCATGCAACCCGGGTGTCACGGCCTCGAAGGCCGTGTTCAGCGGGGGAATCAGGAAGAGACTATCGAATAGCAGCAATGCCAGATTGGCGATCACGAGCACGATGATGAACAGATCCCACCACAGATGTATCCGCTCCCTGGCGGACGAGGGCGTGCGGGTGGCTGGCATGACAACTCCTTGGCGATTGTTTCAGAATGCGTAACGCGTCTTCCTGACTCAGCCTACAACGCTTCAGATGACCACGCTGGCGATGACCGCGCATCAGCTGACCACACTGGCGATGACGCTATCTGCGAGGGCTTGCAGCGCTACCGGAGCCCAGCCCCGAATCGCCGTAGACACCCTATTAGTGAGGGAGACACCCGCATGAAACAAGCGCAAGTGATGACATGGGCCGCCGTGATGAGCGCAGCACTCACCCTGGGCGGCTGCGCAGGCGCTCAATCCTCTGAGGATTATCAAGGTGTCGACGAGCCACTGGAGAACACCTATTGGAAGCTGGTGACACTCGACAACCAGCCAACACCCGTGGTGGAAGGCAAGCGTGAAGCCCATATCGTCTTACATACACAAGACTCGCGAGTAGCCGGCTCCACCGGCTGCAATCGCCTGATGGGGGAATATCACCATGATGCGCAAGAACTCGGCTTCGGCCGCCTGGCCATCACGCGAATGGCATGTCCCGGTGAAGTAGCAACGCTCGAACGCGATTTCCTCGCGACACTCAATGACGTGTCGGGCTGGCAGATAGAAGGCAAGACACTGACGCTGATGGATGCACAAGGGGCGTCGCGTGCCCGTTTCCAGACAGTCCATCTCTATTGAGGACTCACAAGCTCCAGTGACAAGGTGTCGGGACGAGAAGAAATGCTTGCACTGCTTCATCGCGCCTGAATCACTCGTCCCGCTCCGGTCTTTTTGCGACATCCACGCCGCAGGGTATTCCCCATCTCGCATCTTCGGACTGCCGGGAGCATGAAGGGACTCACCTCGGCTACGCCTTTATCAGACGGCGAATTGTTTCTGGTAAAGGTCTATACCTGTAGTGGCACAGTGAATCTGGCCACCTGACTTTGAGTGTATGATGGCTCACAGAGACAATCAGGTGCAGATGATGACGAAGAAGAGAACGTTTAGCCCGGAATTTCGCATGGAAGCGGCCCAGCTCGTGGTCGACCAGGGCTACACGCTGAAGGCGGCGTGTGAGGCCATGGGGGTTGGCAAATCCACCATGGAGTATTGGGTTCGCAGGCTTCGCGCTGAGCGGGCAGGCAAGGCGCCGCTGAAAGGTGAGGCTCTGACGCCGGAACAGCGTGAGATCCAGGAACTGAAGCGCAAGCTGCGGCGAGTGGAAGAAGAGAAGGCAATATTAAAAAAGGCTACCGCTCTCTTGATGTCGGACTCCCTGAGCAATTCTCGATAATCGAGCGACTTGAAGAGAGCTACGCGGTGCAGCACTTGTGTCAGGTGTTTGGGGTGCATCGCAGTAGCTACCGGGCTTGGCGTGGTCGGGATAGAAGACCTTGTGAGACTGAGCAGAAGCTGCTGGATCAGGTTGTCGAGGCGCATACCGTCAGTAACGGCTCTGCCGGCGCTCGCAGCATCGCAAAAATGGTCACGCAGGCAGGAATACAGTTGAGTCGTTATCGGGCCAGCAGGCGGATGAAGCAGCTGGGGCTGATGAGTTCGCAGCCGCCGAGGCACGCCTACAAGAAGGCTGATCAGCCACACCTGGATATACCGAATGTTCTTGATCGGGAGTTCGATGTAAAGAAGCCCAATCAGGTATGGACCGGCGACATTACCTATATTTGGACAGGGGCACGCTGGGCTTATCTGGCAGTGGTCATCGACTTGTATGCTCGTAAACCCGTGGGGTGGGCATTGTCCCTATCGCCGAACACGGAGCTGGTAAAGAAAGCGCTGACCATGGCCTACGAATCGCGTGGAGAGCCACGGAATATCCTGTTTCATTCGGATCAGGGTTGCCAGTACACCAGCCGGGCATTCCGGCAGATGCTTTGGCGCTACCGAATGACGCTGAGTCTCAGTCGCCGTGGCAATTGCTGGGACAATGCCCCAACAGAGCGCTTCTTCAGAAGCCTGAAAACGGAATGGATACCAGAGATCGGCTATCCCGATGTCGCTGTGAAGTGGACCCCAGAATTCGGACCAGGCGCTAAGCTCTGATCATACCGACCAGGAGAGCTTGATCATGAGCAGGAAACGTCGACAGTACAGCAGTGAGTTCAAAGCCAAGGTAGCCCTTACTGCCCTCAAGGGGGAACAGACCACGTCAGAGATCGCAGCCCGCTTCGAGATCCACCCAACCATGGTGAGTCAGTGGAAGCGCGACCTGCTGGACAACGCCACCGGCGTCTTCGAGGGCAAAAGTTCCAGTAAAACCGCCCAGAAGACCCAGGAGGAGATCGATACGCTCTATCGCGAGATCGGCAAGCTGACGGTGGAACGGGATTTTTTGTCACGCAGGCTCGATCGTTGAGTCGGGCCCAGCGCCTGACAATGGTCGAGCCGCAAGCGCCCGGCATCAGCCTCCGACGTCAATGCCAGCTACTCGGTATCAGTCGCTCCTCGATGTACTATCAGCGCAAGGCGCTACGGGCCTATGATCTGGAGTTAATGCGTCTGATCGACGCGGAACATCTGCGCACACCGGTCTATGGCTCACGAAGGATGTCAGCCTATCTCAATCGCTTGGGCCACGCAGTGAGCCGCAAGCGCGTCCAGCGATTGATGCGCGGGATGGGACTACAGGCTATTTATCCGAAGCCATGCACTAGCCGGCCAGGTACAGGACATCGGATCTATCCTGACTTGCTGCGGGGGCGAGTCATCGACCGCCCCAATCAGGTATGGGCGACCGATATCACCTATATTCCTTTGGCGCGCGGGTTCATGTACCTGGTGGCCATCATGGACTGGCACAGCCGTCGCGTGTTGGCCTGGCGGGTCTCCAACACCCTGGATACGGACTTCTGTATCGATGCTTTGGAGGAAGCCTTGGCGTGTTATGGAAAGCCCGAGATATTCAATACAGATCAAGGCTGTCAGTTCACCAGCCAGTCGTTCACCGAAGTTCTGGAAGCCCATGATGTCCGGATCAGCATGGACGGCAAGGGATGCTATCAGGACAACATATTCGTGGAACGACTCTGGCGCAGTGTGAAGTATGAGTGCGTTTATCTGAAGGCTTTCGAGAGCGGCGCCCACTTGCGAGGGGATCTGAAGCGTTACTTCGCTTGGTACAACACAGAGCGGCCCCACCAAGGGCTAGACGATGCTACACCTGATGAAGTGTACTTCTCTCAACCACTGATCCAGGCGGCCTGACGCCGATGATGACCTGATCCGAGCTTAGACGACCCGTCAGGTGGTCCAAAGGATGGGGTCCACTTCACTGCGGCGAAGCGATCTGTCACTGATTATATGATCGGTTACTACAGCAGCCTCAGGCCGCACAAGCATAACGATGGGATACCGCCGAACTTGGCAGAAAAGAACTACTGGAATGCTCAAAGCTCGGTGGCCAAAAACACTTGACCACTACATCCCAGCCATTCGCCCAGGTCACCACTTCAATGAGGCCGCTGCAGCTTACGGCAAGCTCCGTCTTGATCCGTGTCAATGGACAAGGTTCGAATCTGCGCTAGGTTAAGATATACATCACTCTGCAGGAGCCCTGCCGCATGGCCAGGCACACGTCATTTCCTAAGCAATCCTCGCGGTCTGCCACCGCCTGGCATCGCTTTGGTCTGGTCATCCTGCTGGGCATGGTGCTACTGCTCTCTAGCGCCGCCACAATGGCAGATGACCCCTCCTCGGCAGATGCTCCCTCCTCTACTGAGTCTGGCCAGGTTGGCGTTGAGCCTCACGCAGATACGCACTCGAACACCGAGTTCATCAACGCAGACTATCCTCAACCGCGATGCCACCATGGCCATGGCACTCGTAATGTCGGCAGCGCCCTGTTGCGCCTGGAGCGCCAGGACTTGGAGCTCGAGCCCCTTCCCTTGAGCATGACGGCCCCGGCCATAGCGCCCCGGGTTGTCACCGCCAGCGGCTCGCCAAGTGCCCCTCCCTCACCCTCCTCGGTTCCTGTCTACCTTTTGACCCAACGCTACAGAGTCTAAGTCGACCTCGTATCTCCATCTCGCGCTTCCAGCCGTGGCCGCGTGGGAGAAAACCCGTGCCCGCCCCACATTGATCCAGGCAACTGCCGGAGTGGCCGCTGTGTGTGCAGAGACTCTTCCCACCATGAGAAGTGCATGCACATTCGCAACCACACCCGAGTGCTCGGTATCGGGTACGGCTTAGCGGACGTCACGAGGAAGACTTTATGGACGCACTGTTTTACTTCCTGCTTTGGGCAGCAATCCTCTTCTTGATGATGCGGTTCGGCTGTGGCGCCCACGTCATGGGGCACAGCCATGGCAGGACCAAACACGACAACGATAGCCCAGGGAATCAACGTGCAACTGAAGGGCTGGAGTGGATTCCGCCAGCCGAGGACGTCGACCCCGTCTGCGGCAAGACCGTCAGAACGAAAGGGGCCAAGCCAAGCGTCCACGATGGCCACGTCTTTTACTTCTGCTCTCGTGACTGCCGGGAGCGCTTCGAGGCCGCGCCCGAACAGTATCTCGTCCCTGGTGCAACGGCCTCGCCCCTCCAACCGGAGAACAAAGATGCCTGATGCCAATGCTCCGTTGACAGCCAAGCCCCGTTCAGGAACTCGCTTGCCGGTTCAGGCAACGCCGCGGATTCCCATGATCGCACTCGGGATGAGCCTGGGGCTGTTCCTGGCCGTAACCTTCATCCTTTGCGTCGGCTTCGATCTGCTGTTTCCCGACCAGGCGATGTATAAGAGCTGGCTGCGCTTGTTGCCAGGCTTCACTTGGCTCAGCTGGTCAAGCTTCTTCCTGGGGCTGGTCGAAAGTTTCGGCTACGGCTGGTACATCGCCCTGGTCTTCGGCCCGCTATACAACTTCTTTGTCACACGCCTCAACCGACACAGCGGAGCGTAGGCCATGAACGAATCCATCACTCAATACCGAAGGCCTCAACGCATGCGTGCGGCGTTGATTCCATTCCACTGAAGAGGTCGGAAACTGTCCGGGATCAAGAGCCGCCTACTTTCATCTCTACCTTCTCTTGACCCTTGGGTTACCCGCAGGCTTTAGCCTGACGTCAGGGCAAAGTAAGTAACAAGAAAAGGAGATCCGACCATGTGGGGCGACATGATGGCGTATATGGGGAGTTACGGCTGGGGGCATATGCTCTTCGGCGGGCTCATGATGGTGTTGTTCTGGGGCATCGTCATTGCCTTGGCCGTTCTCCTGGTGCGTGGCCTGACCCGAGGCCGGGGCGAGCCATTTTCTCAACGGCGGCCAACGGCCCTGGACCTTCTTCAAGAACGCTACGCCCGGGGAGAAATCGACCGCGAGGAGTACGAGCAACGCAAGCGCGATCTTCTGCTTTGATCGCACCTCCTGATTATTGGATACGGCACTATTAGTTTCGACCCTATCGAGATAGGGCCACGAGGTTGAATCAAGACGCGGAAGCGACGGAGACGATTCCATGACGCAACACCAACACGACCATTGTCACGGGCATGCCTCGCACGAGGCACCGACACTAGGCAGCGGCGATACGGACCAACACGCCGCCGGCAGCCAGGGTGACGCCCAATACACCTGCCCGATGCACCCGGAGGTCGTCTCCGACCAGCCGGGTGACTGCCCCAAGTGCGGCATGCACCTCGTGCCCGTGGGAAGCGACGACTCGCAGACGCATGACGGGCATGGTCATGGGGCCTCCGCGCCGGCCCACGGCGGCAAGTACGACAAGGTGCCGGCCGGGCATGCCGGCGCCGTCTACACCTGCCCGATGCACCCCGAGGTGCGCCAAACCACTCCCGGTGCCTGCCCCCTGTGCGGTATGGGTCTGGAGCTGGAATCGGCGACGGTCGGCGATGAAGGGCCGAATCCCGAGCTGGTCGATTTTACCCGACGCTTCTGGGTCGCGGCCGTGCTCACGCTTCCGGTCCTGATTCTGACGATGAGCCCCTACCTGGGCCTCGGGGCCATTCGCGACTTCTTCGGTGAACGCAACGCGATGTGGATCGAGCTGGTGCTCAGCACGCCGGTGATCCTGTGGTCGGGCTGGCCGTTCTTCGTGCGCGGCTACAACTCCTTCCGCACCATGAACCTCAACATGTTCAGCCTGATCGGCATGGGGGTCGGCGCGGCCTATCTGTTCAGCATCGTGGCGGTGCTGGTGCCGGGCGTCTTCCCCGACGGCTTTCGCCGGGAAGACGGCACCGTCGGCGTCTATTTCGAGGCCGCGGCGGTGATCGTCACCCTGGTACTGCTGGGTCAGGTGATGGAGTTGCGCGCCCGTGAAGGCACCGGCAAGGCGATCCGCGCGCTGATGGACATGGCCGCCAAGACCGCGCGGGTGATCCGGCCCGACGGCAGCGAAGAAGAGGTCGCGCTGGAAGACGTGCAGGTGGGCGACCACCTGCGGGTGCGCCCCGGCGACAAGGTGCCGGTGGACGGCGTGGTGGTCGAGGGCCGCTCCTCGATCGACGAGTCGATGATCTCGGGCGAGCCGGTGCCGGTGGAAAAGGTCAAAGACGACAAGGTCACCGGGGCCACGATCAACGGCAACGGCAGCCTGGTCATGGAGGCCACCCGCATCGGCGCCGACACCATGCTCAGCCAGATCGTCGAGATGGTGGCTGCCGCCCAGCGCAGCCGCGCACCGATCCAGAAATTCGCCGACAAGGTGGCGGGCAAGTTCGTGCCCGCGGTGATCGGCGTCGCCATCCTCTCCTTCATCGCCTGGGCGATCTGGGGGCCGGCGCCGGCGCTGTCCTATGCGCTGGTCTCGGCGGTGGCGGTGCTGATCATCGCCTGCCCCTGTGCACTGGGGCTGGCCACGCCGATGTCGATCATGACGGCCACCGGACGCGGCGCGCAGGCCGGCGTACTGATCAAGAATGCCGAGGCGCTGGAAGGCTTCGCCAAGGTCGATACGCTGATGGTCGACAAGACCGGCACCCTGACCGAAGGCAAGCCGAAGCTGGTGGCGGTGCTGCCCGAGGAAGGGCATGACGAGGCCGAGGTATTGCGCCTGGCGGCCAGCCTCGAACGTGGCTCGGAACACCCACTGGCCGAGGCCATCGTCGCCGGCGCCGAAGAACGTGGCGTATCCCTCGCCGATGCCACCGATTTCGAAGCCGTGACCGGCATGGGCGTCAAGGGGGTCGTGGACGGCCAGTCGGTGGCCCTCGGCAACGCCAAGCTGATGGCCGAACTGGGCCTCGATGGCGGCCGGATCTCCGAGACCGCGAACGCCCGCCGCGATGAAGGCGAAACGGTGATGTTCGTCGTGCTCGATGGCCAGATCGCCGGCCTGGTCAGCGTCGCCGACCCGGTGAAGGAGACCACCCCCGAGGCCCTGAAGGCGCTGCACAAACTTGGCTTTCGCATCATCATGGCCACCGGCGACAACGAGCGGACGGCCAAGGCGGTGGCCGGGCGACTGGGTATCGATGAGATCCGCGCCGACGTGCTGCCCGAGGACAAGGCCCGCATCATCCGCGAATTGCAGGAACAAGGCCGCAAGGTGGCCATGGCGGGCGACGGGGTGAACGACGCTCCCGCCCTGGCCCAGGCCGATGTGGGCATCGCCATGGGCACCGGCGCCGACGTGGCGATCGAAAGCGCCGGCTTCACGCTGGTCAAGGGCAACCTCGACGGCATCGTTCGGGCCCGCAAGTTGTCGCTGGCCACCATGCGCAACATCAAGCAGAACCTGTTCTTCGCCCTGGTCTACAACGGGGCCGGCGTACCGATCGCCGCCGGGATCCTCTATCCGTTCCTCGGCATCCTGATCGGGCCGATGTTCGCCGCCTTCGCGATGAGCGCGTCTTCGCTGTCGGTGGTGATGAATTCGCTGCGCCTGCGCCGGGTGAGGATTTGATCATGCATGACGAAAAGGGGTGGCTGGAGCGAGGACCCAGCAAAGGCAGCTTCTGGCTCATGGTGGCGATCGCCCTGGCGGTGATGGGCTTCCTGCTCTGGGAGGAGCACAAGGTGCACCTGCTCGGTGCCCTGCCCTGGCTGATCCTGCTCGCCTGTCCGCTAATGCATGTGTTCATGCACGGCGGACATGGAGGCCACGGGGGTCATGGCGGGCATGATGATCACAAGGGAGGACGCGATGAGTGATGACGTACCCGCCTATGGGCTGTGGGGCCTGGTCATTCTCAACTCGGCGATCTTCATCTTCTTCGCCTTCAGCTTCTTCAAGCCGCAGACGCGCCGCGACTGGCGCTCGTTCGGGGCCTTCAGCGCCTTCCTGGTGGCGCTGTTCACGGAGATGTACGGCTTCCCGCTGACCCTCTACTTCCTCTCCGGCTGGCTGCAGTCGCGCCACCCGGAGGTGGACTGGTTCAGCCACGATGCGGGCCACCTGCTGGAGATGCTGTTCGGCTGGCAGGCCAACCCGCATTTCGGGCCGTTCCATCTGCTGAGCATGGTGTTCATCGCCGCGGGTTTCTGGCTCATCGCCGCCGGCTGGCGGTCACTCTATACCGCCCAGCGGCGGGGAGAACTGGCCACCACCGGGCTCTATGCCCATGTCCGGCATCCCCAGTACGCCGGCTTCGTGCTGGTGATGACCGGCTTCCTGCTGCAGTGGCCCACCCTGCTGACCCTGGTCATGTTCCCGGTATTGGTGTGGATGTACTCACGACTGGCGATCCACGAAGAGCGCGACGTAGCGCGCCAGTTTGGCGACAAATGGCAGACCTACGCGGCCCGCACGCCACGCTTCATTCCGCACCTGCGGATGGCGAGTACGAGTGGCTGGCGCCTGTAAGGACAAAATCCCAGAGGTGCAGTCATGAAAAGCAGACGTTTTTCTCGTCGGCACGATCGTGGTCGTCAGCGACGACTCGCCCGGGGCTTCTTCTGCCCCTGCCACGGCTCCCAGTTCGACTTCGCCGGACGCGTGTTCAAGGCGGTGCCGGCGCCGATCAACCTGAAGGTTCCGCCGTACCGCTTCCTGTCCGAGTCCCGGATCGAGATCGGCGCCCACGACATCCTGACACTGAGAGGTATCCACTATGACCGCCAAAACATCCACCACCAAGCCACCCACGGCTCATAAAACCCCGCGCAAGCGCCAACCCACCGCCCCACCAGAGATGGACGCCCCGATGACCGCACCCGAGCCCGAAGAAGGCACCCTCCCGAGCCACCCGGCCACGGAGCTACTCGCCTATCAGACCGACCTGTGGCGACGCGGCGTACGCTACCTGGACACGCTGTGTGAGCGCGCGGACAACATGCTCGAGCATGAGCAGGCGGGCAAGCCGCCACTGCTCGACTTCGATTACGAGATGCTCGTGGATGGCCGTCGACTGGCGCGCCCCGCCAACTATGCCCTGCTGCGCATCACCCGGGTCGGCGAGGACTGCCTGGAGGACTGCCTCGACGAGACTAGGCCGCCAGGATGATCGTCGACCCGCGTGCCGGCCACGGCCCAGGCATCGGCGGCTTCAAGCGCGACTCCGAGGTGGGCATGGCGCTCCACGAGGGACACCCGGTCTACTTCGTGATCTTCTTCCCCGAGCCCGTCCCCGGCCAGACACTGGAGGACGTGCTGCACGTCCTGCGCCGCTTCGTCGAGACGCTGGCCGAGCGCCACCCCGGCCAGCCGCCGGTGCTCTACGGTAACTGCCAGGCGGGCTGGGCCATCGCGCTGCTCTCCGCCGACTGCGAGGGTCTGGTCGGGCCGGCGGTGCTGAACGGCTCGCCGCTCTCCTACTGGTCCGGCGAATCCGGCGTCAATCCCATGCGCCTCGCCGGCGGCCTGCTTGGCGGTGCCTGGCTGACGCACCTGATGGCCGACCTGGGAGACGGGCGCTTCGACGGTGCGAACCTCGCCACCAACTTCGAAGCCCTCAAGCCTGCGAATACCCTGTGGCAGAAGGACTATCAGCTGTTCGCCGACATCGACGGCCAGCGCGAACGCTTCCTCGAGTTCGAGCGCTGGTGGACGGGCTTCTATAGCCTGAGCAAAGAGGAGATCGTTGCCATCGTCGAGAACCTTTTCGTCGGCAACAAGCTGGAGCGTGGCGAGCTCGAGGTCTGCCCCGGCTGTAGCGTCGACCTCAAGCGCATCCGCAACCCCCTGGTGATCTTCGCCTCCGGCGGCGACAACATCACCCCGCCCCATCAGGCGCTCAACTGGATCCCCGCGGTCTATCCCGATACCGCGGCACTCAAGGCCGCCGACCAGCGTATCGTCTACCTGCTCAATCCCCACGTCGGGCATCTGGGCATCTTCGTCTCCTCCAAGGTGGCGCGCCTCGAGCACCGAGCGATCCTCGAGAGCGTCGGCAATCTGAATGACCTGGCCCCTGGCCTCTACGAGATGCGCATCGACAACCCCACCGGCGACCCCGACTGTCACAAGCCCCAGTTCCAGGTGCGCTTCGAGGAGCGCCGCGTGGAAGACATGAACTTTCCCGACCGGGCCCCGGCGTTCGAAGGGGTGCGAGCGCTCTCCGAGCACAATGTGGCCCTCTACGAGACCTTCGTCGGGCCCTGGGTGCGGTTTTACACCACCCCCTGGTCAGCCGAGGTGCTGCGTCAACTGCATCCGGCGCGGACCAGCCGGCTGATGTACTCGGAACGCTTCTCCCCCTGGATGACCGGTGTGAAGTGGCTGGCCGAGATGGTAGAGACCGCACCGGCGCCGATCGATAGTGACACCCCCTATCGGCAATGGGAGACGCTGTTGAGCGACTCTATCGCCTCGACGCTGGAGCTTGCCGGCACGACCCGCGACAGCATGTACGAGATGGGGTTTCGCAGCCTCTACGGCGGGGGATGGTGGAGCGAGAACGAGTGACCCAGTCGAAGCCGACCCGGTTTACAGCCAATACCTATAGAGCAACCCACTAATGGAGAGCAATAAATGAAGATCGAGACCTTTCATGACCTGATCGACTGGACTCGCCAGCTGCATGCCCAGTTGGCCGAGTGCTTCAGGCACTGTGCCACCCGGCAGGAGGAGGCACGGGCCAAATCACTGCTGGAGTATCTCGCCGATCACGAGGCGGTCCTGGAGCACACCGTGGCCAGCTTCGAGAAGCAGGCCGACCCCAAGGCCCTAAACACCTGGGTCTACGATTATCTGTCGCATGCGCCCATCAAACCCCATCAGGCGTGCAATTTGCCCTATGCCGAGATGGGCTTCGAAGACATCAGCCGGGAAGTCTTCTCGCTGCACGATCAGGTCATCGCGCTATACCGCTACCTGGAAGGACGCGCCGACATCCCCGAGGCTCGGGATCTCGTTCGCGAGCTCTTGAAGCTGGAGGAACACGAGGCGATGCGTCTGTCCCAGCAGATCAACCGGGCTCGGGATCTATAGATGTCGACGCTACAGGGCCGTCTAAGCAGAGGTCGTAGCCACTAATGAAGAACGGATGATCGCCCGGCACGTGCAGCGCACATTAACCAACACCCAGGAGGTGACATGACCCAGACGGCAACGCCAGTGGCCCTTGCGACGCTCGATGATCTGATTCAGCGAGCCGGTGGCGGTAACCCGATCCGCGTCGCCGTGGTCAACGCGGCCCAGGCCGCCGTGCTGGAGACGCTTCGCGAGGCGGCGAGGCTGGGCATCGCCGAGCCGGTGCTCATCGGCCGTCCCACCGAGATCGTCGAGGCCGCCGCGGCGATCGGGTGTGTAGTGGCATAGTGAATCTGGCCACCTGATTTTGAGTGTATGATCACTCACAGAGACAGTCAGGTGCAGATGATGACGAAGAAGAGAACGTTCAGCCCGGAATTTCGCTTGGAAGCGGCCCAACTCGTGGTCGATCAGGGTTACACGCTGAAGGCGGCGTGTGAGGCCATGGGAGTTGGCAAATCCACCATGGAATATTGGGTACGCAGGCTTCGGGCTGAGCGAGCAGGCAAGGCGCCGCTGAAAGGTGAGGCTCTGACGCCGGAACAGCGTGAGATCCAGGAACTGAAGCGCAAGCTGCGGCGAGTGGAAGAAGAGAAGGCAATATTAAAAAAGGCTACCGCTCTCTTGATGTCGGACTCCCTGAGCAATTCTCGATAATCGAGCGACTTGAAGAGAGCTACGCGGTGCAGCACTTGTGTCAGGTGTTTGGGGTGCATCGCAGTAGCTACCGGGCTTGGCGTGGTCGGGATAGAAGACCTTGTGAGACTGAGCAGAAGCTGCTGGATCAGGTTGTCGAGGCGCATACCGTCAGTAACGGCTCTGCCGGCGCTCGCAGCATCGCAAAAATGGTCACGCAGGCAGGAATACAGTTGAGTCGTTATCGGGCCAGCAGGCGGATGAAGCAGCTGGGGCTGATGAGTTCGCAGCCGCCGAGGCACGCCTACAAGAAGGCTGATCAGCCACACCTGGATATACCGAATGTTCTTGATCGGGAGTTCGATGTAAAGAAGCCCAATCAGGTATGGACCGGCGACATTACCTATATTTGGACAGGGGCACGCTGGGCTTATCTGGCAGTGGTCATCGACTTGTATGCTCGTAAACCCGTGGGGTGGGCATTGTCCCTATCGCCGAACACGGAGCTGGTAAAGAAAGCGCTGACCATGGCCTACGAATCGCGTGGAGAGCCACGGAATATCCTGTTTCATTCGGATCAGGGTTGCCAGTACACCAGCCGGGCATTCCGGCAGATGCTTTGGCGCTACCGAATGACGCTGAGTCTCAGTCGCCGTGGCAATTGCTGGGACAATGCCCCAACAGAGCGCTTCTTCAGAAGCCTGAAAACGGAATGGATACCAGAGATCGGCTATCCCGATGTCGCTGCGGCGAAGCGATCTGTCACTGATTATATGATCGGTTACTACAGCAGCCTCAGGCCGCACAAGCATAACGATGGGATACCGCCGAACTTGGCAGAAAAGAACTACTGGAATGCTCAAAGATCGGTGGCCAAAAACACTTGACCACTACAACCGGATTGGCCATCCGAGGCCCAGCCTGCCATAGACATGATGTGGGTCGTTCTTTGCCCTTGCCACTCCCCGGCAGCCCTCAAGCGCGAGAGCTGGATGCACGACTCTGGCAGTGTGAGGCCTCTCTCTCACTGCCAAGCTTGTCGTGAAGAAATTCGATGAAGGTACTGATCCGTCGACTTGCATATCTGCCTTCCGGAAACACGGCGTACAGATTCACTTCAGGAATCCTGATAGTCATTCAGCACAACTTCCAGTCGTCCGACCTCAATATCCTCTGCCACATCCACCATCGATTTAAATATCACTCCAGCCCCTGCGATCGCCCACTCGCGCAACGCGCCACCATCGCTGGCCATTCGGTTCCCCGCCACCGTCACGGAAAATACCTGCCCTGCCTCCTGGAACTCCCAATGGTTCTGGGGCGCTCCTGGGCGAGCGAGCACCATGCACTGGTGGGATGACAGCTCTGATGGGTGTTGGGGGCGCCCTGCGTCCTGCCAATAAGCAGGTGCCGCACACACAACACGATGGGTACTGACGAGACGTCGTGACGTCAAGCTTGAGTCCGCCATCGGCCCATGACGAATGGCCAGATCAAATCGTTCATCGACCAGGTCCAACACTCCATCGGATAGCACGAGTTCAAATTTTACTTCCGGGTGCTGTATCAGGAACTGATCGATCAGCCGTGGTAGGCGCGTGCGGCCAAAATCATTGGTCGCCGTCAGCCTGATGGTGCCACTCAGCGACCCTGTGCCCGAGATCCGCTCAAGAGCCTTGTCATACTCGGCCAGGATCCTTTCGCTGTCGTCTCGAAATTGTTCGCCTTCCGCCGTCAAATGCATGGCACGCGTTGTTCTGACGATAAGCTTGGCCCCGACCTGCTGCTCAAGCTTCTGTAAGGCTTGGGTGACCAATGACGGGGACTGGCCTCGCTGACGGGCCACCGCCGCCATTGACCCACGCTCACAGATATCCACAAAAAGTTTCATTAACGCCAAGCGATCCATTATTCACCATATAGTGAAGGATGAATTCATCAGTCGAGCATTTATTAGCAAAACAAACAATGCCACTGTCAGGGCCGACGTCATGGGCGACCCCTCCCATGATCATGCGCCACAGGACAGGAGAGTCTCATGAGCCAACATCACCTATTAGTCGCTGGTGCCAGTGGCGTCATCGGCCGTGCAGCAACATTGGCCTTTGAAGAGGCAGGATGGCGAGTCACGACACTCTCTCGCTCCTCAGAGGGTCCGGGAAGCGGACACCACGTCAGCGCCGATCTCTTGGATATTGCCTCTTTGCGAGATGCAAGTGATGTACTGAGCAGCGTGACGCACGTATTTTACGCCGCCTTGAAACCGGATCCGGACCCTGCCACTGAAGCACAACAAAATGGCGACATGATGCGGCACCTCTTCCAGGTGCTTGAAGAATCCCAAGCGTCAATCGAGCACCAGGTCTTCGTACAGGGCGGGAAGGTCTACGGTGCTCACCTCGGGGTCTACAAAACACCGGCTCGAGAAGAGGACAGCCGGCACTTCCCCCCCAACCTGTATTTCGAGCATGAAGATCTGGCTCGCGAACTCGAAGGCAAGGGAATTCGTTGGACCGCATTGCGTCCCGACATCGTGATAGGCCATTCCCTGGGTTCAGCCATGAACCTCGGTAACCTTATCGGTCTCTATGGCACGCTTTGCCGGGAGCTCGGTGTTGCCATGCAATTCCCCGGTACGGCGCGTGCCTACGATATCTTGCTGAACATCTGCGATGCCGATCTGGTGGGCAAAGCCGCCCTGTGGGCCATCGCAGAGAACCAGCAAGGGCCCTATAACGTCACCAATGGTGATCAGATTCGGTGGCGCCACGTCTGGCCAGAGATCGCCAACTGGTTTGGGCTTGAGACTGGCGAGCCTCAACCTATTTCGTTGGAGACACGTCTCGCTGCCGTGTCAAGCACTTGGAAGACGCTTGCAGAGCGCCAAGGACTTGCCGAGACAGATATCGACAAGATTGCGCAAGGTGGCTTCGGAGATTTCATCTTCCATGTCGAAGAGGACGCTGTCTTTGATTTGACGAAGGCTCGCCAAGCCGGCTTTGCAGAAATGTGTCGCCACTCACCCCAGAGTCTCATTCAGCACCTTGAGGCCATGAAGGAACGCCGCCTGATCCCTTGACGTTTGATCACTCGACCCCTCTGGTACGCACCTGCTCGATTCGCCCTAAGTGCTTGAGCGATGACGTACTACGGGGGCACTAACACGCTGACAGATAACCGCATGAGCCTACGCGGTTGCAGAGTAGACCGCCCCATGAGCGAGGGTCATAAAGCCTTCAAGTGACAGAAGTCAGGAGCCGTCACGACAAACAGGCCGCCTTCCATTAGCGAAGGTGGCCTGTCTCGTGCTGTCATCATGTATCGAACCATGATCAGCGCTAGCTTACAGCGTGAAGCCACCATCGACGGCGATGGCCTGCCCTGTCACGTGTTCGGCCTGGGCGAGGTAGACCACCAGCTGCCCCATGTCCTCAGGGGTCTGGGCGACTCCCTGGGGCAGCAGGCTCTTCTGCAGGCGCTCCCATGCAGCGGGCTCGCTTTCGCCTTCCTGACTCCAGCGTGCCGAGAGCCCACTCTCGCCCCGCCACATGCCGGTGCCCACCACGCCCGGGCAGATCGCGTTGACGGTGATGCCTTCCGCTGCCACTTCCTTGGCGACGGCATTGGTAAAGCCGATGACCGCGAACTTCGAGGCACAGTAGTGCGACAGATCAGGAAAGCCGACCTTGCCGGCCATCGAGGCCACGTTGATGATCCGCCCGACGCGGCGTGAGCGCATCACGGCGACCTCGGCCTGAGTACACAAGAAGGTACCTCGCGCATTGACGTTCATGACGCGGTCCCACTCCTCCACCGTCAGCGCATCGATGGAATGGATGCCGATGATGCCGGCATTGTTGACGGCGATATCGAGCGGGCCGAGTCCGACCTCTGCCTCTTCAATCAAGCGCCGCACGGACGCCGCATCCGCGACATCGACCTGTAGCGCCAGACACCGTCTACCCAGTGCCTCCACTTTTGCCGCCGTCTCGCGGGCGATGGCGAGGTCCAGATCCGCCACCACGACATCCGCGCCCGCCTTGGCCAATGCCAGCGCGATCCCCTGGCCAATACCGCGCCCACCCCCTGTCACCAGTGCAATCTTGTCGTTCAGTTGCATGAGTCGTCTCCTGAATCTCTCACTGAAATCTGCAAATGCTGCGCTGCTGCCATGACGCTGGCACACGGTCCAGCGCCACTGGCCTCAGCTCAGGTGGTGGACTTCCTGAAGGCCGTAGACCGGCGTCGGGATACCCTCGAGCCGCGCCTTGAGCTGCAGCGCCAGATACTGGGAATAGTGGCGGGACTGGTGCAGGTTGCCGCCGTGGAACCATAACGCCTGCTGCTGGGTCGGCTTCCACATGTTGCGCAGCTCGCCCTCCCAGGGCCCGGGGTCCTTGAGCGTATCGGAGCCCATGCCCCAGCATTTGCCGACCTTGTCGGCGACGTCCTGCGAGATGATTCGTGCCGCCCAGCCATTCATCGAGCCGTAGCCGGTGGCATAGACGATCAGATCAGCGGGCAATTCCGAGCCATCGGTCAGAGTGACCGATCGCGGATTGATGCGCTCGATGCCAACGCCACTGCGCAACTTGATGTCACCATTGGCGACCAGATCACAGGCGCCCACATCGATGTAGTAACCGGAGCCGCGGCGCAGATATTTCAGGAACAGGCCAGAGTCGTCATCGCCGAAATCGAGCAGGAAGCCTGCCGCCTCCAACCGGCGGTAGTAGTCGGCGTCGCGCTTGCGGATCGCCGCGAAGATCGGGCGCTGGAAGTCAGGCAGTATCCGGTAGGGGATCGAGGCAAAGATCAGGTCCGCCTTGTGGTGATCGATGCCGTTTTGCACCGCCTGCTCGGAATAGAGCGGCCCCAGCGCCTCTTCCATCAGCGAGTTGGACTTCACCACATGCGTGGAGGAGCGCTGCAGCATGGTCACATCCGCGTCGTGCTCCCACAGCGCAGCACAGATATCGTGAGCGGAATTGTTGGCGCCCACCACGACCACCTTCTTGCCACGATAGGCATCCGGCCCCGGGTGCTGACTGGAGTGCTGCTGCTCGCCTTCGAAGGTCTCGGCCCCGGGGAAGTGCGGCACATTGGGCATGCCCGACATGCCCGTGGCCAGTACCAGCTGCTTGGGACGCAAGGTCACGGGCTTGCCGTCGCGTACCACCTCGACCACCCACTCGCCGCTCGCCTCATCAAAGTGCGCACTCTCGCAGGCCGTGGAGTTCCAATAATTGAGCTCCATGATCTTGGTATACATCTCCAGCCAGTCCGCGACCTTGTCCTTGGGCGCGAACACCGGCCAGTTTGCCGGGAAGGGGATGTAAGGCATGTGGTCGTACCACACCGGATCATGCAGACACAGGGACTTGTAGCGATTGCGCCAGGCATCGCCCGCGCGCGGATTCTTGTCGATCACGATGGTCGGCACATCCATCTGTCTGAGCCGCGCGGCCAGCCCGATACCGCCCTGACCGCCACCGATGATCACGCAATACGGCTGGCGCTCGTAGCCCAGCTCGGCCTCTTCACGCTGACGCGACTCAAGCCAGGTCTCACGCTGCTTGTTGGCACCATGCTCGGCGCCCTTGGGGCGTTGCATGCCCAGCGGCTCAGGGAATTCCTTGAGTTCGCGCATGGCGGTCAACAGCGTCCAGCAGCGCCCTTCCTTCAGGCGCAACAAGCCCTTGCCGCGTGCATCGGCGGTCTCGAAGGTGAACCAGGCTTCGACGATGCCGCCAGCCTCACTGGCCTCACCATCCAGCTGCCAGTGAGAGGGAGCGACATGCTCGAGGGTCGCCGCGAGCATCGACTGGATCTCATCCTTGCCCTCCGACGTCTTGAGATTCCAGGTGAAGGCGATCAAATCGCGCCAGTAGCATTCCTCGCCAAACAACGAGAGAACCCGGGCGATATCGCGCTGAGTCAGGGAGGACTCGAAATCATCGAGCCATTGCTGAGCGATCTGAGTTGGCGTGCGTGCGGTCATGGCGTCTCTCCGCGTGTTGTTGGATGTTGTAGTCACGCCTTCCATCCAAGGCATCAAGCATGCCAGCTTCGTCATTCACGCCTGACAAAGCTCGTAAGCACTTGTCGTAAATGACAAAATTCGCCACTACCGAATCACCACCCTCCTCGCCTCGCCTGGCTCTCCACCTTCCTTGTGACAACTGTACGCCGTACGCCTGACACGGGGCGTTACACCTGTAACGCCCCGACCAAGGGTGCAGGACAGGGTGATTGACGCTCCCGCCACACCGCATACGCTTGAAGGAGCACACGCCGCTTTTGCTATGGCCGCTGTTGTGACAACCGAGATTGCCACCGCCACTTTCACAAGAGCCATAGCCACTTGCACAAGAGCCATAGCCACTATCAAAAGAGCCGTCCCGAGACGGCCAGCGCCGAGGCAGCCATGATCCGCCAACTCGAAACGATGCAGCCCGACAAGCGGCAGCATATCCAGACCCTGATGCAACTGGGCGAAGGACGCGACGTCTTCCCCGAGACGCAGCGCGACGTCATCCGTTGCTCCTGGCAGCGCTGTCTGGAGGAATACCAACTCGACCCCAGCCAGCCTCGCCCCGTCCGCGTTCTGACCCAGCAGGCGCTGCGCGATCATCAGGAATCGGCGGATGAGCTGCTGCATGTGGCACGTGCCGGGGTGGAGCGGCTCTATAGTCAGATCGCACAACATGGCTATGCGCTGATCCTCACCGATCAACGCGGTATCGCGGTGGATTTTCGTGGTCAGCGTGATCAATTGAGTGAGCTGCGGCGCGCGGGCCTCTATCTTGGGTCGGACTGGAACGAGCGCTATGCCGGCACCTCGGCGGCGGGCACCTGTCTGCACGATGGCGCAGCCGTCACCTGCCACCAGCGTGAGCACTTCGATGCCACCCACATCGACCTGACCTGCACCGCGGCCCCCATCACCGACCCCCAGGGCCGAGTGATCGCCGCCCTCGACATCTCGGCGCTGAAATCACCCCGCCCGCAGGAGAGCCAGACCTTTGCACTTTCCCTGGTCACCCTGCATGCCCGCATGATCGAGGACGCCTACTTCCTGCATCGCTATCGGGATTGCCTGATCCTGCGCTTCGACACAGCGCGGGAATTCGTGCACCTGAATGGTCGTGGCCTGTTTGCCATTCAGGAAGATGGCAAGGTGATCGCCGCGAACCACGAAGGCCGACGCCTGATCGATGCGCATCTGGAGCGCTGGCCACCGTGGACGGTCTCCACTCTGCCCGCTGTCACGCAGCTGTTCGATGGGGAGCTCAATGAGCTATTGAGCATTCCGCACGCCAGCCGGGATCAGATTCGCGCCTTCCGTCTGCGGGCGGATGACGCCATCGTCTTCGTGACGCTGATCGAGCCACGCGGCTATCCGGTGCGAGCCCAACCCACTGTCAGTCAGCAGGATGACCCGGTGCCCGAGCTGGACCAGCTCGCGGGAGATGACCCATCCATGCACCGGCTGCTCAAGCTGGCGCGCCGCATGCGCCATGAGAGCGTGAGCATCCTGATTCGTGGCGAGACGGGTACCGGCAAGGAAGTGTTGGCGCGAGCGCTGCATGACAGCGGGTCGCGCGCCAAGGCGCCCTTCGTGGCGGTGAACTGCGCCGCCATCCCGGAATCGCTGATTGAAAGTGAACTCTTCGGCTATCTGCCGGGCGCCTTCACGGGAGGAAGGCCCAAGGGCATGCGTGGCCTGATCCAACAGGCCGACGGCGGCACGCTGTTTCTGGATGAGATCGGCGACATGCCGCTGTCGCTCCAGTCACGCCTGCTGCGCGTGCTCGCCGAACGAGAGGTGTCGCCACTGGGGGCCGAGACGCCCATCAAGGTGGATATTCGCGTCATCACCGCCACGCATCGTGATGTCACGGAACTGATCGCCAGCGGGCAATTCCGCGAAGACCTCTACTACCGACTTAACGGCGCCGAACTCCTGCTACCTGCGCTGCGTGAGCGCGCCGACCGCCACTACCTCATTCGCAAGCTGCATGCGGAGCTGCAAGCCGAACGCGACCAGTCACTCCACCTGCGCGCCGATGCCATCAGTGCGCTGCTGAGTCATCACTGGCCGGGCAATATCCGCCAACTGCGCAATGCGATTGCCTTCGCGATGGCCACCGCGGAAGGCGATGAAATCACCCTGCATGATCTGCCAGAGGTCTGCCAGACCCACACCGTCAGCGCCCGCGGGGCTGCCAGCTCGCTTGCCGCTGCCACCGCCTTTGCCTCCGGTGCTTCCCCGAACCCGGCCTCTCCAGCGCCCGCGTCTGCAGGGGCTGATGCGGACGCCAGCGATCTGCTCGAGCTGTTACGCCACACGGATTGGAACGTCAGCCAGGTCGCCCGCCAACTCGGCGTCTCACGCCCCACCATCTACCGCCGCATGCGCCGCCACGGCCTGGTGGCGCCCAATCATCAGCCACTCGCCTCATGAGCCAGCTGCATCTTCATGGCCGAGTATGGAGAACGTGAAGAGTGCATGAGGATGTCGTGCTCTGAAGCGTCAGGTGCCTGCCACACACGCAGGCCCGAGCGGAAGTTCGGGCCTGCGTGTGTGTTTCTATTCTTACCCCTCTTACCCCTCTTTCCCACTCCTCACGTCAACGTCTCTACGGCTCACATTGCGCACTTGCTGAGCCCGCCTACCCCCGCTCGATTCGCCGGCCTTCACAGCGCCCGAAATGACGCCCTCCCTCATCATGAATTTCACTCAACTTGAACATTAAAAAATCCAGTTTGTCTCATGGAGCCAGGCACTAGATACTCACCTGCATCAGATCGTTGATGAAGACTTCCCATGACGCTGCACTTCACAGCCAGCACACGGAACGTGATGGCGAGCAGCGTGCCTCTCCCGGCATGGATGCGTTCTCACAGAGAGCAACTTGCTCACGAGACGCCTGAAAGATCACGGGAAGATGTCGACGACACAGTGAATTTCTCTCTCAGGATCAGGGTGAACGCCATGAGCAACGAATTCGGTTTCAGCATCAACAGTCTGCGCTTCGACGAGAACTACGTTCCGGCGGAAAACACCCGCCTGACCACTAACTTCGCCAACCTGGCGCGTGGTGAGAGCCGTCAGCAGAACCTGCGCAGCACGCTGAACATGATCAACAACCGATTCAATGCGCTGGCCAACTGGGACAACCCCAAGGGCGACCGTTACTCTGTCGAGCTGGACATCATTTCCGTCGAGCTGAATCTCGATGCCGCGCGTTCCGACAACGCCCTTCCGATCATCGAGATCCTGCAGACCACCATCGTCGATCACCAGACGAATCAGCGCATTGACGGCGTGACCGGCAACAACTTCTCGTCCTACGTGCGCGATTATGACTTCAGCGTGCGCCTGCTGGAGCACAACAAGGGCAAGGACTCCTTCAGCGTGCCGGAGCAATTCGGCGAGCTGCACGGCAATCTGTTCCAGGCCTTCGTGGGTTCTGCTGCCTACAAGGAATGCTTCAAGAAGCCGCCGATCATCTGCATCAGCGTCTCGACCACCAAGACCTACCAGCAGACCGAGAATGTGCACCCGATCCTCGGGGTGGAATATCGCCAGGACGACGATTCCCTGACCGATGCCTACTTCAGCAAGATGGGCCTGAAGGTGCGCTACTTCATGCCGCCGGGCAGCGTCGCGCCGCTGGCCTTCTACCACACCGGCGACCTGCTCAACGATTACAGCAATCTGGAGCTGATCAGCACCATCAGCACCATGGACACCTTCCAGAAGATCTATCGTCCCGAGGTCTACAACGCCAATTCCGTGGCCGGAAAATCCTATCAGGCGAGCCTGAAGCAGCAGGACCATTCACTGACGCGCATCGTGTACGACCGCGAAGAGCGCAGCCAGCTCGCCATCGAGCAGGGCAAGTTCGTGGAAGAGAGCTTCATCAAGCCCTACCAGAGCCTGCTCGAGCAGTGGTCCGCCAACTGGTCCGCCAACCAATAAATCCCTCATTGGTCAGCTCACTGATCCGCAAACAGCGCGCGCTGATCGACGAACGACATTCGCTATCTGAACCATTCCAAGGACAAGGTTATTCATCATGACGAGATTACTCCCGACCTCCACCGCTGGCAGCCTGCCGAAACCGTCCTGGCTCGCCGAACCGGAGGTCCTCTGGTCCCCCTGGAAACTCGAAGGTGAGGCACTGATCGCGGGTAAGCAGGATGCCCTACGCGTCTCCCTACAGGAGCAGCAACACGCCGGGATCGATATCGTCAGCGATGGCGAGCAATCGCGTCAGCACTTCGTCACCACCTTCATCGAACACCTGAATGGCGTGGATTTCGAGAAGCGCGAAACTGTCAAGATCCGTGATCGCTACGAAGCCAGCGTGCCGTCCGTGGTCGGTCCGGTCTCCCGCCAGAAGCCGGTGTTCGTCGAAGATGCCAAGTTCCTGCGCTCGCAGACCGATCAACCGATCAAGTGGGCACTGCCGGGGCCGATGACCATGGTCGACACCCTCTTCGATGGCCATTACAAGAGCCGCGAGAAGCTGGCGTGGGAATTCGCCAAGATCCTCAACGAGGAAGCCAAGGAGCTCGAAGCGGCAGGCGTCGACATCATCCAGTTCGATGAACCGGCCTTCAACGTGTTCTTCGATGAAGTGAATGAATGGGGCATCGCCACGCTGGAGCGTGCGATCGAGGGCCTCAAGTGCGAGACCGCCATCCACATCTGTTACGGCTACGGCATCAAGGCCAACACCGACTGGAAGAACACTCTGGGCTCCGAGTGGCGTCAGTACGAAGAAGCCTTCCCCAAGCTTCAGCAATCCAACATCGATATCGTCTCGCTGGAATGCCACAACTCCCACGTGCCGATGGAGCTGATCGAGCTGATCCGTGGCAAGAAGGTCATGGTCGGCGCCATCGACGTCGCCAACAACACCATCGAGACGCCGGAAGAAGTCGCCGAGACCCTGCGCAAGGCGCTGCAGTTCGTGGATGCCGACAAGCTCTATCCCTGCACCAACTGCGGCATGGCCCCGCTCTCCCGTGAAGTCGCCCGCGGCAAGCTGCAGGCACTCAGCGCCGGCGCCGCCATCGTGCGCAAGGAACTCGAAGCACAGCGCTGATAGCTGGGTCGAGACACCGAGCTGGCCAGGACACAGCACTGACAGATAGCGTCCAGCTAGTTCCGAACCGAGTTGGCCCAACGATAGTGCTCAAGAGTGGAAACAGCTGCGGCTGACACCGCCGCAAACAAAAATGGCCATCGTGAAGAATTCACGACGGCCATTTTTTCATCATTCTTACCCTTGTCACTCAAGCGCCCAGACCCGCGCTATCGCTGCAGCCCTTCCCCCACGGCTGATCATTACCACCTCCCCAATCTCCCAGGATTTGCCATGTCGCTCTCCAACACTAACCCAGCCCCCACCATCGACCCCGCCAGTTTCCGTGAAGCCCTCGGCCACTTCGCCTCCGGCATCACCATCATCACTACCCAGGTCGACGACGAACCGATCGGCTTCACCTGCCAGTCGTTCTACAGCGTCTCGATGAACCCGCCGCTGGTCTCCTTCAGCGTCAAGGCCAGCTCGTTCAGCTACCCGAAGATCCGCCAGGCTGAGCGCTTCGCCGTCAACATCCTCTCCAGCGAGCAGAGCCATGTCTCCACCCAGTTCGCCATGCGCGGCGCAGACAAATGGCAAGGCATCGACTGGAAGCTCTCCCCTCTCGGCAACCCGGTCATCAATGACAGCCTGCACTGGCTCGACTGCAAGATTCACGCTGAGCACCCCGCAGGCGATCACCTGATCGTGATCGGAGAAGTGAAGGGACTGAATCTGGATGTTGCTACGGCCGCGCGGCCGCTGCTGTATTTCAAAGGGAAGTATGGGGGGATGGCTGGGGAAGAAAAATAAGACTGAGGTACTGAATAGGCTGAAACCTTGAGGATCAGACTAGGGGATTATGATTGAAGTGGACCCCGGAATTCGGACCAGGCGCTAAGCTCTGATCAGACCGGAGAGCTTGATCATGAGCAGGAAACGTCGACAGTACAACAGTGAGTTCAAAGCCAAGGTAGCCCTCGCGCCCTCAAGGGGGGAACAGACCACATCGAAGATCGCGGCCCGCTTCGAGATCCACCCAACCATAGTGAGTCAATAGAAACGCGAACTGCTGGACTACGCCACCGGCGTCTTCGAGAGCAAGAGTCCTGGTAAAGCCGCCCAGAAGACTCAGGAGGAAATCGATACGCTCTAACGTGAGATCGGCAAGCTGACGGTAGAACGGGATTTTTTTGTCACGTGGGCTCGGTCGTTGAGCCGCGCCCAGCGCCTGGCACTGGTCGTGCCGTAGACGCCCGACATCCGCCTCTGGCCTCAGTGCCAGCTACTCGGTATCAGTCGCTCCTCGATGCACTATCAGCGCAAGACATTACGGGCCTAGGACCTTGGAGGTAATGCGCCTGATCGACGCGGAGCACCTGCGTACACCGGTCTATGGCTCACGACCTATGTCAGCCTATCTCAATCGCCTGGAATACGCGGTGAACCGCAAGCGCGTTCAGCGATTAATGCGCGAGATGGGCCTACAGGCTATTTATCCGAAGCCATGCACCAGCCGGCCGGGCGTGGGGCATCGGATCTATCCTGACTTACTGCAGGGGGCGGGTCATCGACCGTCCCAATCAAGTGTGGGCGACCGATATCACCTACACTCCCTTGGCACGCGGGTTCATGTACCTGATGGCCATCATGGACTGGCACAGCCGTCGCGTGTTGGCCTGGCGGGTCTCCAACCCCCTGGATACGGACTTCTGTATCGATGCTTTGGACGAAGCCCTGGCGTGCTATGGAAAGCCCGAGATATTCAATACAGATCAAGGCTGTCAGTTTACCAGCCAAGCGTTCACCGAAGTTCTGGAAGCCCATGATGTCCGGATCAGCATGGACGGCAAGGGGGGTACCAGGACAACATTTTCGTAGAACGACTCTGGCGCAGCGTAAGGTACGAGTGTGTTTAATTGAAGGCTTTCGAGAGTGGCATCCACTTGCGAAGAGATCTAAAGCGTTACTTCGCTTGGTACAACAAGGGGCGGCCCCACCAAGGACTGGACGATACCACACCCGATGAAGTGTACTTCTCTCAATCGCTGACCCTGGCGGCCTGACGCCGATGATGATCCGATCCGAGCTTAGACGATCTGTCAGGTGGTCCAAAGGATGGGGTCCACTTCACCTGAATCACCGCTTCGTCGGTAATGCTCTCCCCGAATAGCGTACTGGCGAAGTGGCAGGGCTTGAGCATCGGCCAAGGTTGCTCTCGTCATCGCCCCCCGCCAGCTCTGCACTGGTCCCCACCATGCAGAGCTGGCCGCGGGAAATCGAGAAACGTACCTTCAAACGCCGAAGCAAGCAGGCCACGTCGGCATCCTGGGTGCCATCGTGGGTATACAGCTCGTAGAGCACCAGATAGCGCAGCAGGCTAGGGTTAGCCTGGTTGTGGCGCCAGATGCTGACGTCCTCGGTCTCCAGCAACAGGTAGTCGAGAATCTTGTAGTTGGTCAGCAGAATGTCTGGCGGATCTCCCTGCATGGCCTCGTGGTTGGCGATCGCCTTGTAGATCCAACCGCCACTTCCATCCTTCACGGGCTCGAGCGTGACCTCGAGAGAGATATCTGGTTCTGCACCCTCCTCCTTGCTGGAAAAGGAGATCATCTGGCCCATGTGCCCTGGGCCTCTAGGCCTCTAGGCCACCATGTTGCTGAGCAACGGCGACTTGAGGATCTCCTCGGCAAAGCGCCCCGTCTGTTCCGCCGCCAAGGCGTTCATCGGATAGAGAATGATCGCCTCGATGCCATTGCGCTTACCGGCTTGGTGCATCCGCTGGCAGTGATCCAGCACCGGTTAAAGGAATCACTCCGTCTTGCCTA
Organism: Cobetia amphilecti; assembly: GCF_020217465.1. GTDB lineage: Bacteria > Pseudomonadota > Gammaproteobacteria > Pseudomonadales > Halomonadaceae > Cobetia > Cobetia amphilecti. The sequence continues at coordinate 1,535,950 of NZ_CP084115.1, read as the reverse complement.
AGCCCGTGACGGTCGTCACCAACGTGTGCTGAGACTGGTTGCCACCGCGTATGGTCAGGCGGCGCCAACTCGTCGCCTAGTGGCGGAACGGCACATAGGGAATCTCGATATCGAACATGCCCGAAGTATCCTCGAACCCAACCGGAAGGGACCGCGGATCTGTACCCAGGGTCCCTTGAACAGGCCGTTTTAGGGGGCGTTGAAAAAGGCGTCCAAGGCCTCTTCCGTGGCGTGATCGCGCAGGCGGAGGTGGCCTGCATATAGTGCAGCACCTGCTTGTGGGCTTCCTAGGCTTGCGTGGCTGGGAGCATATATTACCCTTGTATCCCTGTACCGTTTTCTCAAGACAGAGCCTGTTCGTAGGCCTGCCGGATGATCGGTAACACTTCCTTGATATGATCCTCGTTGACCACCCCCCTATAGACGCCGGTCAAGTTGCCATGACGGATATAGCTCCACTGATGTGTCGGGTCGACTTCTTGAGCAAGCTCTGGATCCAGCTCGTCATGTTCGACAGCCATGATCATCCCCAGATATCCAGACCGGGGAACGACCTGAAGAAAGCCGCTGAGAGTGTAAAACGTCACATTCTTCTTGCTGACAATGGGCGTGATATCGTCTCCCATGGCCAACACCGCCTCCTGCAAGGAGTCATACAGCTTCACATTACGCTTCCCGAGAACGCCCTCAATGTCATACTGGCTTGAGCGTGTCTGACGGTCCCTTAACTCGTACTCGGCAACCAGCTTGCTATCGATATCCAGCGCAGTCCATATCTTGATCGCTTTTTCAGCGAGCTTCTCACCTCGCTTCTGTATCTGTACTTCGGTCCATGCGTCCTCTTTCTTCACATAGCGATTGAGACGAAGCGGACTGTCATTGAAACCATTTTCAATAGATTTTTTATCTTCGAAGCTCCTGTCGCTGTACTCAGGGTTGTATCCGGTAAGGGTCAGGTTTCCGAGCCGGTGAACCCACTGCTGCTGAATCTCCACCCAGCTATCGCCCAGCATCTTCTGCCACTCAACACGAAGCTTTTCATTCTGGGGCATGATATGCTCAATCGAGAAGCTGCTTGTATCGATCCTTTCCTTGCTTCCCCTGTTCTCGATATTAGATAGCAGAAACTTTAGTATGCGAAGCCCGTACAGCTCATGGTTCTTCAAGGCATGCTCGAACTCTGAATCTGACGGGAAGCGACTATTCCTCTTAAACCTGGCCAGTGCCACCTTGAGAGTCTCAAAGGGTTTACCCATCTCAATATGCTGCGCCAAGTTGGCGAAGATATTACCCAGAGACCGGGTCTGCATTCCACACACCTGGCGCCTAAGAAGGTAGCTTTCTAGGTAGGCAACGGCCTGGAGAAAATCTTCTTTCTTTAACGATCCTTCTCCGTCTTCTGGGGAATATGCATCGTACAAACGCATGATGGCGGGTGACACAACCTCAGCCAACGAACGCAGACGTTTGAAGGCTTCCAGCAGCGACTTGTCTTGCTCAGCCCCAAACATGAAGGCAGCGTGGGCACGCGCCAGTTTCAGTAGGCGCTTCAACGCCACCTCTACATCTTGGTGTTCAAGCTGATCGGCAAACCACACCTTGAAAGTGCTGTAGACATCCTGGGATCGAAGCAAGGTGCTGCTTCCAGTTTCCAGCGTTAGGAAGTCCTGCATGAAGCGGTCGAAGCGGTAGCTTCCCTCGCTTCCAAAAAGCTGTTCCATTGGGTACCAGTATTCGAGATACAGCTTGGTCTGCGTTTCATACTGCTGACGCATCAAAACATAGTTGCGGATCAAATCTGCCTGGCACAGATCCACACCTGTGGAGTTCAAACTCTCGAAAATTGCCTGCGGGTCATCTTGACTCTGCTGAAGCACAACCTCTACTACCTTGAGCTTCTGAAATCCCTGGAAAACCTTTTCGATCGTTTCGACATCAACCAGCCACTCACAGAAAAACTGAAAGTTTTCTGCAACATTCTTGCTGTTTGTACTCTTAGGGGACTTCCCATCGATCACCGCACAAAGCGCCTCGCTATCCCCCTTTGTCAGCAGCAACTTGTAGGCAGCTTCACCTTGACCGTACTCATTGGTAAGAAAGTAGCCGTAGATTGCCTTGAGGGGCGTCATCCCAACCAGCTCGACACCCAGCTCAGCGGCACGCCTAGCCAAGGCCGCCATGAGGAGGGTAACTGTGGTGAGGCGCTGCTGGCCGTCAATCACCTGCCACTGGGGGATACTCGCCATGGTCTGATGGTTGGGTATCAAGACCAAAGAGCCTGTGAAGTGACTCTCGACATTCTGGGACGCTCCAGCACGCAGGATGTCCTGGAATAACTGCTGGCAATGCGGCTCCTGCCAGCTGTACTTTCGCTGGAATATTGGAATCAGGAACTGCTTGGGCCCCTGAATCAGCTGAGTAAGAAATACGTCTCTGGCATGCATTCTGTACAACCTCCCTGTCTATTGGTTTGGGCGCTTCAACAGCGCCCTGTAGTTATAGGGTCTCGGATGTTCAATTGACTAGAATAAGCTATCCTTTGATTGCTGCCAGAGGGCTTCTTCGTCTGTTCGTTCAGGAGTATCGAGATGGATATCAAGCTTCATAAGCAAGCCACTACAACACCCAAGATCCGTGCCGAGATCTAAGCCGCTCCTGCCATATCCCGGACACGGTATTGGCGAAGCGCTTTGGGGTGAGCGATATGACCATCCGCCGGTAGCGGCATCGAGACGACGTATATGATCGTCCTCACACGCGTCATAACCTCCTGGACACCCTCAACAGGAAGAAGTGATCATCGCCGCCAGAACGTTCCTTCGCCTGGGCTAGATGATCTCCTCGTGGTGGCTCGTGAGTTTCTTCATCCGTCCCTTTTCCTCGCTGCCTTGCACCGGATGCTAAAAAGGCGGCAGGTACCAATGCTTGCTGAACTGGCACGCCAAGTCCAAGAGGTCAACAAGCAGGCTCCCAAGGCCTTGCGGGACTACGAACCAGGCTACCTGCACATCGACATCAAGTACCTGCCGCAGATACCCTATTAGGCCCAACCACGGTACCTGTTCGTAACCATCGACCGCGCCACGCGCTGGGTCTTATCTTGAGGTGCGCTCCAGCCAGTAAGCGAAGAACGCAAAGGCGTTCTTCTATCGCGTTATCGACAAGGCACCGTTCAAGGTTCAGAAGGTGCTGACAGACGATGGAAAGTGTTTCACCGGTCGTTTCACGCCGGGCGGTGAACGAAAGCCGACAGGAAGCCATCTCTTCGACAAGGCCTGTGCACAGCATCATGTCAAACATCGGCTCATCCGTCCGGCCCCACAAACCAACGGGATGGTCGAGCGCTTAAATGGCCGTATCAGCGATGTACTGGCAACTCGATGATACGAATCGACGGAGGATCTGGAGCAGACACTTAAGTATTACTGTTGGCTCTACAATAACTGCATCCAGCAGAAAGCGCTACATCATTAGGCACCGATAGCAGCCATGAAAGATTGACAAAAAAGGCAGTCCAAACTGTTTCACAGGCGGGTAATTAATCACGCGAGCCCCGACACCTAATATTACGCAGCTCACGTGATAAGACAGATATCAGTCATATACCTAGTCCTGAAAATATTCCCATCTAAGCATATTCATGACAATTGCATATATATTAAAAACAAACGACTTCAAAAGAAGCAATAGGTATATAAAACTACTCCCAACAATAGCGTAAACAATATTAATTGTCACATATTTGACACAAACAAAACTAGGGACATGCTCACTTAAATTTGCAATGAAGCCACCCGGCTGCCCAAATAGCAAAATTAATGCGTAGAAAACAAGAAAAAATATGTACGAAATAAAAACTTTAATAAACGCGAAAAAATTATATTTTAGAGTTGGTAACCCTGTTTCCTTATTTACGTGATCCATCATCGCCAGCATCATCTTTGGCTTGGAAAGAGTCGCAAATATTGTAAAACCCGCAATCAAAAACCCTAATGTTGTGATAGAGAAATTAAAGCCCATCTCAGACCATTTTCGCAAGTCAGACAAGATAATTTCTTCATCGTTTGAGAGCAAAAATGCATTCAAGGATAACAACAAAAATATAATAGCAACAAAAATTACTTGGAACTTGCCGGGCAAGATTCTTCTTGAAAGTATATACACATCCCAAAGTGATTTTTCGCTAGTAAGATCTGACTCTTTAAAGCGGTACATAAATTAAAGCCTCGAAAAGAGATCCTTGATTCTATTCACTACTTCAGTTGCCAATTCTGGAACTGAGATTGCACTAGAATGAACCAATTGCTTAAATTGCTGATATTTAACACGTGCAGCCTCTTCTGCATTCCTAGGTAGCTCGTCTAACTCAACTATCAAGTTAAAATCTTCATTACTACCACGAATAGTATCGCCTTGCATGTCGTAACCTTTAAAACTTATCTCTGAGTTCCCTAGATCTGAGGCAGAGCTAGTTTGTCCATATACTTGATCTTTATTAAGTCCATGTTTGGTATTCGTAAACTCCACTTTTGCACTGTTACTATTCATTTCATCACGGCGACGGCCAAAGTCAGACCAAAAATCATCATTATTTATCTCTTCTTTGTTTGTAGAGAGTAGTTTTATTGTAACCTTATCGATATGCTTAAGGCGATCGACGAAATCTTTAAGAGACTCTTTATCTGATAGTGGTGTAATCCTTAGAATTGGAGAAGGAAATTTAGCATAGAGAGATTTTTTTGTAACACGTTGAAGCTCTGGATTTTTAATTCTTTTACTCTTCTCTTCCTCGTAAATCTCCTTAATATAGTCTCTATGACGATTCTTCAAGCAATATTGGCTTGTACTTTGAAAGTTTTGGATCGTTGGTGCACCTGGCATTTCCTTACTCAATATAAGTCGATGGTTATTGAGTATTAACAAGAAAGTCGAACTAGGGGCTGTTTCTAACTCACTACGATCTTCGACAATGCCATCTTCGGGACGATAAACTTGCTCTCTTTTGAGTCTAGCATTTTTTACTAGCCTACCAGAGACACCAAGTACAGGTGTATCTAAAGAATCATCCAAAATGACTAACTTTGTATCTAAAAAAAAATAATCCCCTTTCCCTTTAAGCTTTCTTATATAACGCATCTCATGAAAAGATGGCATTACAATTTCATCAAAAAGGTCTAAGAGAACTCTTTCATCACCAAACCTAAGTGTGTAATTACCAAACTCTAGCTTGCTCGAGAACAACATTATTTAGCCTTATCAGATATAGATTTTATTGGATATCGAATCAAAAAACCAGCAATGCTATTTTTACATTTAATTCAGCCTTCTAAAAATCATTCTTTTTAACCTAAAAGTTAAACCTAGGAAGCGACTTGATGAACGCGGCACCGAGTACATTATCACCAATTAAATTGAGTGCGGTGTGATATTGTGCTCTACCATCAGTTCATTTGTGAGCTCGATATTATATTTATAGCCGAAGCACTTTCGAGCTAACATTCTCAATTCGAGAGCAATGGTTTCCAACTATTCTTGGCTGGTCAGTATAAAATGGTTCTTAGAGAGGGCGGTCTCAATGACCAAGTGCAACACGTGACCCATCAGGTACGGTGTTGCCATGAACCACTGCTATCGCCATCTTTCTGCTGAAGACCGAGCCGCCATCATGATGATGAGAGCGACTCACTCGATCCGAGCTATCGCCCATCATCTGGGCCGTGCACCGAGTACCGTGTCGCGAGAAATCGCTCGCCACTCCATCAATGGCTACGATGCCAGCCTCGCAGGCTACCGGGCCCGCCTGACACGCCATCGGCCCCGTCGGCGTCCCAAGCTGCACCCCGACAGGGAGTTGTTTGAAGTCGTGGTCCATCTGCTGCGCAAGTACTGGTCACCGCAACAGATAGCCCGCACACTGAAGCGCATGTCTCCCAACGATTCACGTCGACAGGTCTCGCATGAGGCCATCTACAACGCGCTCTATGTGATGCCCCGCGGCAGCCTCAAAAAGGAACTCATCGCCTGCCTGCGACAAGGCAACGGCAAACGCCGGCCACGAAGTCGTGGCACGGATCGGCGCAACCAGATTCCCGGTCTGGTTAGCATCCACGCGCGACCGCCTGAGGTCGAAGATCGTTTGATGCCTGGCCACTGGGAAGGCGATCTCATCATCGGTGCCAACAATCGCTCTGCCGTCGGTACGCTGGTGGAACGCACCACGCGATGATCAAGGCAGAGAGATGGTGAAACATGCCGAGATCACCCAGAAGACCGGCACGGCGATCTACTTCGTTGACCCGCATAGCCCTTAGCAGCGAGTTTCGAACGAGAACACCAACGGTCTGTTGCGGCAGTATTTGCCAAAGGGCACGGATCTCTCCGTCTACAGCCAAGAAGAGCTCGACGAGATCGCCGACTCACTGAACACACGGCCTCGCCAGACACTGGACTGGCGAACCCCACTGGAAGTCTACGCCGAGGTGCTCAAGAAATCCGTCGGCGGTCCGAGCACCCTTCAATAGCGTTGCGCTTGGAACTTGAGACCGCCGAGGAATACCTTATAGGTATACTCAGGTGCTGTACTCAAAATCTGGGGCCAAGCTTACGCTATTAAACCACTTATCCGAGGTAATGATTTCCTTGGCCTTTTTCTTGCCAACTACTGCTCTAGCAATTCGTCGGATGTGGCCTCTCATGGCAGTTTTATCAAACAGCTCCTGGTACTGAATCTCGATCACTTCATAGTCGGTATTGCGTAGCTCTTCCCGAATTTGATGGTCCTTCGCAGCGGTCTGAGCATTGCCGTGGATGTGCTGGCTCATGCCATCCAGGTACACGCACACGCCCTCAAACTGGTCATTAGGCTCGTGGAAGTAAGCATCCGGGCGCGTATCGAAACCACCGGACAATCTGATAGGTGTTTCAGTCTCAAAATCGGAAAGGCCCGCCGCCTTGAGCATAGCAACCAATTGCTGCTCCGGCGCGTTACCCGGATCTTGAGCTTTGGTGTCATCCGGCAAAACCGGCGGTATTTCATGAGCAAACCTCACGCCCTCGCCCTGTGCCCGGTAGTAGTCGAGCGCGGTATGGCGATTGAGGCTGTCGTGATAGAACGAGTTCCGGAAATGCTGTAAGCAGTCCACACAAGAGGTTTCACAAGCGCTCGGGCACTCCTCTACGAGCGCCCTTGCCGAAACTACAATTCTCGGCCAATGCTTAAGCAGTTGCTCCAACAAACCGGAACCGCCGGGCATCGGGTCATACAGAATGCCATCCACAAGGTCCGAATCAGGTTTGGCGATCACTTGCACCTGTAGGTCCGAGATTTCCATATCCAGCACTTCAGCAGCCCCCTGCCTCAGTGACTCCAGAAGGCTGTAGGCCACCTCTTTAGACGCGCAATCCGGCATCACCAGGGCATCGGCGATAACCTCTGCGTAAAACGACAGTGGCTCCATAGGGTGCCCACAGCGTTCCAGGTGTATCTCATTAAATTTCTTCAGCTCTGCCTCAGTGCTCATGGGAGAGCGGCTGGCGCCACATACCTGACATATCGGGTATCCAATCATCCCGCCGGATTTGACCTGACCAGAGGCACCTACGTTAACCAGGCGCATATACATTCCATGCTTATGATGAAGTACTGTGCTGCCCCACTCAAAAGCTGAACCTCCGGAATGCCGGCGTTGGTCCTGAGCAAAAACGGCCACCGGCATCTGGAAACGGTATTCCTCATCATCTGAAATGTACGAGTTATGGGGTGCATCAACATCGCAAACAGATACACCCTGAATTCTCGTTGCACCCATGGATTCAGGCTGAGCTTCCTCCTGCCTGCGAGAGCCACCCGTCTCTACAACAGACTCTGCTTCCACATCTACGGAGAAGCTTAGTGGCTCCTCAGGGAGCAGTTGGAAAGTGCGTGGCACGAACTTATGACCGTTGGCATAAATCAGGTTACCTGGCACGTATTCACGAACCGCCAGCGCACTATTACGGCGGATGTCCCAGTCATTGATATCAGAGCCATACCGAGGCGCAACATGGGTGAGCGTTACCGCTCCCGTATCAAGTCCGTAACCTGGTAAGAAGCCTTCGGCCGCCAGCACACCGTAGGTGTTGGTTTCATTAAAGCCCTCAGCTTTGCTGCCGAACCGGCGTAGATCACCCTTCAGGCGTTTGACCATGCGCTCGCAGCGGCCCCTAAGTGCCTCGTCATCCGCGTCGAGTGAGCCTTTCTCTGCTGCCACTTTTCTCAGACGGTCGAGCTGAGACAGCGCCCACTTCAAACGCTTATACAGGCGGAATACGACCTGTTGAAGCTGGTCCTCCAAGCCGTCTACCATCTCCGCGAGTTTATCGACTTCTACCACTTCAATATCTGCATAAGGCCATCCCTGACGGAAAGATTCCGTCACCGCCTTCATAATGGCCTCGCGATGCTTCCTGACCTGTTCGCCAAGATCCCCAACCGACATCGGCTGTGAGCGAACCGAATTATCGGCATTAAACAAGTATGGTTTGATCTGGGTTGGCAAGCAATTGCTAAGTGTCGTACTCAGCTCTTCATGTGCGCTAGCAGGCAGGCCGCCTTCACGTACCAGCTTGAATAGAGTAGTCAGAACTGTTGCGTGCACATGCTTGGAGACCATCACCGGGTTGCGCAAGTTAAAACTCGGTGGCTCTACCTGACCCTCAAGCAACTTCAGAGGCTCATTGAAGTAAGCCCTGTCGTGGCTGGTAGCACGAGCGTATGTCAGATCCAAGGCCATTCTGAATTGACGCCCGGCCCGGCCAGCTCTCTGCCAGTAGTTAGCAGGCAGTGGCGGCACATTGCGCATCAAGACCGCATCGAGGGCACCAATGTTTACCCCCATTTCCAGTGTTGGCGTACACACCAGGGTATTGATTCGCTCGTTATCCCCTTTGAAAGCATTTTCAATCCGCTCCCGTTCTGGCCCCGGAATCTGTGCGGAGTGCTCCTTGGCCCGCAACATTGCAAATTCCTGGTCCAGCAACAGCAGATCGTAGTTGTCTTTGTTTTCTGGTTCGAACTCCAACCGGCCGTTACACCGCCAGCCCATACAGGCATTAGACGGATTGGGTCGGGCGTGAAGGCGGCGACAGGTCTGGCAACGATACATGCCTTTGGCAGGATACAAGGTCAACTGGTCGGCATTGACCTGCGCACTGCCATGGCAACCAGGCAGGTTCTTGCCGCGGGCTCCCTTGAGCTGCACACTTTGGAATATTTCCAGGTCATCGAGCAGAAGGCCCCAAACACCCGCGAGAAAGTCCTCAACCTCATCAGGTGGCACACCCCAGGCTTGGGCAGCTTGCTGCGGTACACTGCCGTAATTGCTGTACCACTGGTTGATGCGGTTCTTCTCATGCTGCCCATCACGCTGGAAGACCAGCGCCGCAGGCACACCTTTCATGGACGGGAGGTAGCCCCGCATGACCTCTTTCTCGCCATCTAACCAGAACTTGGAATAGATCTTGGTGATCGGGTCATAAATCATCCGGCGAGAACGGGCATTATCAATCAGTGAAGCGATGCCATTCACTAAGTCCTCAGCCTTGCAGCCAAGCCGGTTCGACCACTTGAGTACGAAGGGCAACTCTTCATCCAGCCCATGGTATTTCACTTTCACCCGGCCTAGGGGTTCCAGGCCTGTACTCTGGCGCGCACCCATCGTCAGCTCACGGAGTATCTGGGCGCGCAGGAACCATTTACGCTCTTCGCTGTGGGCGACACCGGTCTGAGATTTTGGCTCAACCCGCCACACCTCCGGAATCAATGCCCGGGACAGCTCGTCATCCTTATCCAGAAACTGATCCAACCAAAGGGTTAGGTCGCTGACCGAAGTCTCGCCGTCTCTCAAGCGCTTGTAAATTAGCTCACGTAGACGGTAGCGACGCGAACGATCCTGCATCCAACCCGCCTGGAAGGCAGCATCCTGCCGATTATCGGCAAACACGAGTAAGCGCCGTCGTTCGGCACGGTGAATCATGCTCTGGGCCAGAACATGAACATCCGAAACCGTTGTTGCACGAACTGGACGGGCCGGCTCCCGATAGGTACCAATAAATCGGCGGCCATGGGCGCCGCAGGACACGCAACGGGTCAGCTTGCCAGGGTTATCTTCTTTCTGCTGAACGAAGAACAAGGGCTTGAAAGCCTTGTCTCGGCCGCAACCAATGCACTCAGAGAGCTGTTGGTCATGGGTGGTGCCACAGTATCGGCACACGAACAGGGTTTCGGTTTTCGCCGGCTCCTCGTCAGCCTCCGACCCTACCTGATGATCCAGCGATAACGCTCGAACGCCACCCAACGTCTGGTCAACTGCACGCCACACCCTGGCTTTGCCTTCAGCCGTGCCACCACCTGGCGCCGTGCTGGTGAAATTGAAATCTTCCAGGGAGTGCTCGTAATAGTGCTGCCCACAGGTGGTGCAGCTGGAGATGGGGAAACGCTCCATGTCCGGGTTGTCGTCCATCGCATCCTCTGCGGACAACCATAGCTTCGCATCCGAGCTGTATTCGGGGAATGTCACCACGGCCCCGCCTACGCCGCGCACAAATCCATGAACCACTGGCCGCAATAATGGACGACTGCCGTTGCGGGATGCGGCCCCCAGTGCCAGCCAGATCAGAATCTCTTCCTCCGAGATCGGACGTCCCAGCGTGTCACTGAGTGTTTGCAGCAAGTCCACCAGGCGCTGGGGTTTACGCAACGCTTCTGCGATCTGGAACACCACTTCGTTATGGCTCAACCACTGATACAAGGCTTCGCGCCAATTGCCTTCCGCAAGCCTGCTACCAGTGACAGACTGAAACCACACCCGCAGTGCCTGTATGTCAGCCTCTGTTGGATCCGGGCTATCAGCCCTACCGAGTACCTCCAGCAAGTTTGAAAGCTGGACGGCCTGGTCGCCCGCTAAAGGTCCACTCGCCGCACGAGGCTCGCCCCAAATGTCGGCCTCATAGGTCTCACCCACCAATTCAACCGAGCTTCCATCTACACCGAAGAACCGGCTGGCAAATACCCGCCCGGCTTCCTGGCCGTGAATCGGGTCAGCAATCGTCGCTGAGGTCGCAACGCAAGTAGTGCTGTTTTCATCCTTGCCACAGTAAGAGCGCAGGCGGCGAATCAAACATGCCGTCTCCGCACCGTTGGCACCGGTAAACGTGTGCGCCTCATCGAAGACCATGAACTCCAAACGGGCATTATCAAACAACTCAAGATCGTGCTGGCGGGTCAGTAGCAGCTCAAGCTGTTTCACGTTGGTCAGCAGAATCCGCGGCTGCTCCCCTTGAGTACGCATCGCCTCACGGCTTACCCGCTCCTCCGGCGGGTGTACGGCAATGTCCTGCTTCTTCCCCCGAACTTCTTCCAGTTTGTTCTGATAATCCGCAGCAGAGCTACCGGGCGGCAGGCGAACACCACTCACATCCGAATCCTGTTGCGGGGTTTTGCCCACATACATACCAAAGGTGACACCGGTACCGGCCAATAACTCGCGCATCCGTTGCAACTGGTCTTCTGCCAGTGCGTTCATGGGATACACAATAACGGCCGTTACGCCTGCCTCGGCACCTTCATCCCTCAGTTGGAGGCAGCGCGAAACGATAGGCATTAGAAAAGCTTCCGTTTTACCGGAACCGGTACCCGTGGAGACTAATGTAGGTTTACCGGCATGAATCGCACGGAACGCCTTTTCCTGGTGGAGGTATGCCGACGGATAAGGAGATAGTTGGCGAATATGGGGGTGTAACACGCCCTCCTTCACCAACTGCTCCAGTGTTTCACCCTGCTGAAAAGTGCGAGACAACGAGATGTAAGGCCCTTTGAGCAGCGGGGTGCTGCGGGTTTGCTCCAGGTTGAGCAGCTCCCGCATCTGTTGGTAAAGCTTGTCATCGGCGAAGGCATAGGTACTGAGCTGATAGCGCAAGAAGTCGCTGACGACTTGTTCCGTGTAGGTGATGGGGTTCAACATCAGAATAAGGCTCCTTGCGTGCTTTCAACTTTGTATTCGGCGGATTCATCAGCCACCTCATTAACCGATTCCGGCTCGGGCACAATCTGGCGGATCAGCTCAGCATGGGCAGCACACTCCTCCCAGGAGCGCTCGACATCTTCGTTAAGCTGCCAATCATAGAATCGGGGACCGAGGCGCGATGCAACAGGCTGGTTTTCTTGGGCGCGGTCGTCATGGCCAAGGTCGTAGTCAGCGAGGCGCAATGTTTCAGGGATTAGCCAGCCCTCCCCGGCATTTTGGGATAGAAACTGTTCAACACCTACTTCGGACAGATCTTTTAAAGCAACCAGTGAGAGCACTGTCTGCCGGAGTTCAGGCGAATTTGCTCGTCCCAGCCGCCAAAATCCCTTCGGATTAAGATAACCGGACTGGCTGGTCGAGAAGCTGTCTACAGGCAAATCGCACCCCTCCAAAACATCCTTAAAATCATCAAAATCCAAACCGAATGAATACGCACACAAGGCGTCATTAACGGCTTTTAAACGCGTTCGTTCATGTGGAGATAGGGCGAACAGCCTTCTCCAACTAAATTCATGAGACTGCATTAACAACCACTCTTTGGCGAAAGCTTGATGCGGGAGACAGAGCCTTGCGCCTATTCGTGCCAATTCATTTACCAGAGACCCTTCTGGTTTGGTGATAGCAGTTTCAGCAACAACAAAATAATTGAGATTCAATCCTCCGAGTCGATTTCTGAGCGCAAAGTCATAGCCCGTCGAGTTAAGACAGCTCATTAGCGCAAGATTTTTAATCACTGTCTCTGACGACAAGATTGCTACGGAGTTGCCAGCGGGAAAATCAGCCACGATCCCTGAGAACATCGATCGGCTGTTTGTTGCAGAGCCAACTGCCAAAAATCCGACCTTCAAGCCCAAAGCCGCTTTGTCCGACGACTTTGTTTCTGTGTTGTAAGTATTCAGGCCCATCAAGTACTGCGGCTCTATCACCTTATTTTCAAAAGGTATATCCCGCCACTCAGCTTTTCGACCTTTGCCACTCACCCACCCTTTTTCACTAAAATCGAACTGATTGATCATCCGTCCTTCATACAAAGGCAAGGCAACATCTTCAATATCCTGGACAGACATCGCCTTTGAACCATCCCGTGATAGAACCAAGTTCTGCTCGCGGTCCAAGATATTTCTCGGACCTTCATAATCCCGCCAGGCACCCTTTAGCCAATGCCCATACTCATCAGGCTGATACCCTTGGGCCTCCCATTTAGGACGCTCGGGAAACAGCTTGGAATCACTGGTCATGTCGAATTCACGAGCGTATTTAATTCCCCAACCATCCTCGCTCTGGTCGCCGAGCAGTACACCGTTTAAGTATATCTTCTTGAGGACATCAAGATCCTTATCGCTGCGGATCTCCAGGATTGATTTTGAGTAAGGGGAGAACTCCAAAACCCGATCACGGGGATAGGCCAAGACATGGTCTTCGGCCTGCTCCCAATCATCTACATTCCTGTGCATGAAAGCGGCGCGGATGGCTTTGGTTTCCAACCCTTTTTGAACAATAAGCGGACAGAATTTGAACGAGCGATGAATATCAAAAATTCCTTCGCGGTTCTCAAAACCAAACAGCCACTGCCAATCACACTGTTCTAGGAAAAGGGTTCTGAGGTCTGTCGTGCCTTTATCGGTATAGAGCCCGCTGGGCACAATCATCCCAAGCCTACCGCTCTGCTCCATAATGGCGTGGCTTTGCTCAAGGAACATCTTGTAGGTATTCAGGTCGGCAGAACCTTGGTGCAGGAAGGGATGCGCCGAGTCAGCAAAACCTTTGTGAGCCTTTCTTCGTTTGCGCCACAGTTTGTGCAGTTGTTCTGACTTTTCAAAGGTGTTTTTTCCACCACCTCCAAGACTCAGGTCGTGTTTTTTCTTACCCTTTTTGTCTTCAGTCACGCGGTCACCGAACGGTACACCTACATACTTCGCCCAGTTCGACATAGCCTTAAAGCCGGCGTTGTACTGTATCCAGCTCTGTTCCAGCTCCGGATTACTGCCAAAGTATTCACGCTGCTTGCCCAGTGCCTCCTGCTTACCGTAGGCACGGTAAAGCGGGTCGTAGTTAGAGAAGAACTCCTTGGAGTTGGGCTTGTGGATTTCCCAGGGTGGATTGCCCAACACCGCGTCGAAGCCCGACTTTTTCGTCGTAAAGACGTCTGGGTATTCCAGCTCCCAATGGAAAAACCGGTTGGTCTGGGCCACCTCTTGAGCAATAGCCAGCGCCTCACCTGACGGCGCGAGAAAATCCTGAGGCAACGGGGCTGAGTCAATGGACTCACCTGGCCAAAACCAAAGCGCACACCAAAGATCCATCCGAACTTTGAGTTCATGGTAGTGGGGATTTTTCAGAATCTGTTCGCGATAAAGTTCTTCTCGCTTGTCACTTTCATGTACTGGCAGACGGTGCAGTTTTCGGAATACCTTCAGGAGCTCGTCATGGACATCGGCGGCCGGTAGTCGTTCATCCATATCGACCTGGCCACTGATGATCGCGATCATCTGCTCTGGTACAGCCTTACTACGTTCCTTAATGGCATCGGTGAAGACGTCACCCTTGGTCTCCTGCTGACCTTTCTTTTTGCCACTAATGTGGGTCTTCACATAGTAGTGGTTGATGAGATTATCCGGCTTACCTTTCTGGTAATCCTTATCACCGCCTTCCCGCTGCCAGGCCATGGCGGGATATTCTCGATAGGTGTCGAACCAGGCACCGACCAGGGCATTGCCAGCCTTGAGCTTGTGATCCAGAAACCCAAACGGCAGGTCCCGGTCCATGGTCTCTACCCATAAAGCCATCCGGCCCAGCTCAACCGCCAGCGGGTCAATATCCACACCGTAGAGACAGCGCTCCACCACATGGCGTTTTAGCTGAGCACGAAGCGTTTCTTCAAATCCTTCGTGCCCGGGTTTCAGCTTCAGCAGCTCGTCGCTCAACAAGGCGGATATCCGCTCTTCGTCCAACCTAGCCTCTTCGTCTTCCCCGGCTGGTTTCACATATTCGTGATGGAACAGAGACTCAACCAGCGCATCCGTAAGATATCGGAGGGCACCCACAAGAAATGAACCGGAGCCCATGGCTGGGTCACAAACTTTAAGAGCAAGGATGTCCTCGGGTGGCTTGGGCGCCCAGTGCGTTACTTCCTCCAAGCCAGTTCTTGAGTCAATTGCCGAGCTTATACCCTCGTAGGCAAGCGGTTGCAGTGTTCTGCGAACGGTGGGCGCTGCCAGTTGCGGCCGGGTGTAGAAGGTACCCGCACCTTTCCGGGTGCCACCCCAGCGCACGAGATAAAACTGCCCGGGAGCAATCATCTTGGCACAGAGCTGCTTTGCGGCTTTCTTGAGTTCGTCGGAGCCGTCACCTTGTCTGCCACCCCGGCCGCGGGGCTTTTTCACCACGCCGGCAAGGATTGCGGCTTTCTCCAGCCATTCCTGAGCTCTTTCGAGGTGGTCCTCGGTGAGGGCCGGCTCTTCATCTTCATGGGTTGTCTGCTCTGCTTCTTCAGCCAGATCTTCGTTCTCATCCTCGGTTTCAGCTTCATCCTCAAGCTCTGTTTCTGGTTCCTCTTCGCCTTCGTCATCTCCTGCCGAGGAGCTTTTATTCTTCAGCTCTTCGAACAATTTTTTGATAGTTTTGTCGTCCATCTGTTCGAGCTGGGAGAGTGCAAGGGCCGGTTGGTTGCCGATGCCGAGGAAAATTACCGGGTCATCCGTTTTGGCCCGCTTGAGTTCAAAATCGAGTAGCCCTTCGTACAAGATACCGATGTACTCAGAAGACAATGCAGAGAAGTTGACCGGACCATCGACCCAGGTATTGCGATTTCCCTGACGGATTTTCACCCGGGTTCGGGTGAGCAATCGCAAGATGGTGAGCACTTGCTGGTCACTGATCAGGTTATCCTGGCTTTCCAGAACGGCCAGGGCTTTTGAAATTGGGTCAGCACTTTCCGGATCGCCCGGCTCAAAGAGGGCCCCTCCATAGTGAGGTACAGGAATCGCCTGATGCGCAGACCCGTGGTAGATGAGGTTGAATAAGGCAATCAGCCTTGGCCAGGCACTGCGGCCGTGAGTAAGTCGGTCACTGCCTCGGCCGCCTGACCGACGATCCAGCTGCTGGCGCAGGCCTTCCAGGCTGTATGCTTGCTGATAAATGGTGTTGTCCACGGGCAGAAGCTGCCGGGCCTCTGCAAACAGCGTCACTATGCACCGCATGATAATGCGCGAGCCAGCCACGTAGAGATGGTTATATTCAACACCCTTCTCATCAAGGTTGGCCGTTTCGATCGTCGCTTGTGAAGCGGAAATGAGGTTCTCCACCGACTGGCGAACCCGTTCTCCAAGAACCGCGGACAGCTCGGCCTGTCCCTTACGGGATTCATTTACCGCCTTGTGAAGACGAGCGCTGTGGCCACCGTCCCGTAGAAAGTTCTTTGGGTTAATGAGCGTGCGCCAGGCTAGCGTCTGCGCAGAAGGTTCGCCTTCTTCGAACCAGAACTCGATGTCCCACTCGCACCACGACTCAAAATCCGAGCCTGCATGAACCAATCGCCATTGGCGCCCGTTGGTGACCAGCGCAAAAGGAAGCTGCTGACGACGCAACCATTCTGTTACGCGACTCAGGAGCTTTCTGGACCGACCTACACCGAGCCGGCCACCAAACTGTCGGGTGGCACCCTCTTCCGGAACAAAGACAGGAAGCACTTCGCCATTCGGCCCGCCCCAGATACGTCGCGGTTTGACAAGAGCACCGGTAAAGCTGCGGATGCTCCACTGGCTTTCGACGGATTGAGCTTTCTGCCACTGATCGGCTGGGAAGCCAGATAGATCCTGAAGCATATAATCCAGAAGCGCACCAAGACTGGCATTGGTGCCATCAAAAGCCGTGACGGCACGGCGCAATTGCTCCATCTGCCAATGGTTAAGTGAAGGCAGGGTTTCCGGAAAATATTCGGTGAGCTTATTGGCTGATATGAGCAGACCACCGTGCTTCAGGGATGACCAGCCTTCGTTGTAGAAATTCATGCGACCACCTTCGGCAAACGGATTTCAATGGTTACCGGGAATACCTGTGCCTCCCCATGCAAAGCAAAACGTTTGGGGACAACCTGTTCCAGAATGCGCTGTTTCTCAGACTTCAGCCGCTCCAACAAATCGCCGAAGTGGCCCTGACGGCGCTTCAACTCGTCTTCAAGATCCCGGAGCTCCCGCTCGGCCATTTCGTCGGCATCTTCCAAGAGGTGGAACTGGCGGGCTTCCGCCCGCTTTTCCTCAATCTCCCGTTTCAGCTTTTCAATACTCTGGTTTCGCTGTAGGGCAGCCACTTCATTGATTCGGCGCTCAAAGGCTTCTTTCTCATGCTGGGACGATTCTTCAAGCGCTGAGCCAAGCTCTGCTTTGAGGGCGCCAGTGAGAGCAGAGTTGTACGTGTTAACAAACGCTCTCACTTCATCTTCCACTTCGTCCCACAGGTCTCTTGCTTCGCTGGTCAACCCGATGTCCTGGCTGGCAATTGTTGGCCCATGGTGGGGCCCTTCGTAAGCCAGAGGCGCGCCCAATTCATTATTGGCCACTGGCAAGGCCAGAGTCCGAGTCCAATGATGGAAGGTTTCACGCAGGTTGTTGATCGCCATTTCCTCAACGGTCAACAACACCAAGGCCTGGGCACCTTCCGGTACTTGCCCCCTGGTAACAATCCAGCGGCTAGGTGGCCGGGTTTCTGTTTGGCTACCCGGGAAACGCATTCTGGCAAACGCGTTCAGGGTATGGCGGAACAGGGGATGCCCCAGATGCAGCAATACAGTGTCGGGAGAGGGCCGGAACACCGGACGGCCGTTTACCGAGTTAATGAAGAAGTCGTTATCGAAAACAATCCAGGGCATGGCCCCGGCCACATCCTTTCGACCTGGAAGCCGTAGGTTGTCGTCGACAACGGACTGCCAGCGCACTGGCAGGGGTGGTTTCAGGCGAATGCGCCCCCTGTTGTCCGGGCCTTCCATAACGTCTCGGCTACTACCCAGTCCCATGGCTATTTCCAGCGTGGATTTCAGGGTGCTCGGGCTCAGATCCAGATCTGCCATGAGTTCATGAAGCTGCCGCTTCTCTTCCTCGCCCCGCTCTTCAGTAACAACCCGGGCATCGTCGGTTGCGCCACGGCGCCCCGCGATTTCCCGGTCGAGGTCATCCAATACCTCGTTGTCTTCGTTGAGCTCCATCATTCTGCGCTGGAAAGCGGCATCGAACAGTTCACCGACTGACCCCAGGTCTTCACGAATGTCGTTTACCTTGGCAATCACTCGGGCTACAAAGTTCAAGTCGGCGTCATCGTCACTCGCAAAGTGGAAGATGGTGACATCCCGGGCCTGACCGTGCCGGTCAATCCGCCCGTTACGCTGTTCGAGTCTTGACGGGTTCCAGGGGATTTCATAGTGCATTAGCAACCGTGCAGTATGCTGAAGGTTGAGACCTTCAGAGGCCGCGTCAGTAGCGACCAGGATCTTCACGGGCGACGAGGGGTCATTGAACGCAATTTTTACCGTTTCGCGCTCCTCGTCATTCATGCCGCCGAAAAGTTCTATTACGGCACCATCTTCGCCACCGTACTCAGTCCTCAGTCGGTTTACGAGATAGTCCAGTGTCGTTTTGTACTCTGTAAAGATGATTAGCCGCTCGTCCTCTTTCCACTGGCCGGCGTTGCGAAGTTCTTTGTTGATGAGCTCGGCCAGCCGCTCGAACCTTGCGTCTGATTTTGGGACGGCATGAACAACGGGCTGCTCGTCCAGGCTAAGGGCAGTGAGAGCGCTATCGACCTTTTCTATTTCAGTGGCAAGACTGTCAACGAAGGGGTGCATCCAGCCACCCACAACATGAGCTGCGTGTCTTCCGCGGCTCTCCCGTTCCTGGTCGTCGTCGATGTCTTCCTCGGAGGCACGCCGGGCTGCCAAAACCTCTGCAGCTTCCATCTTTTCTTTTTCTTCCAGGCCTTCCTTGAAGCGCAGCCAGCTGTCTGCAAATGTAACCGGGCTGGAGAGCAGACGTTTTCGAAGAATCTCGATGGCAAAGTTCAATACTGCGCGTGCTTCCGGCGCGGTTCGAATCATCCCCTTCAAGGCGTTACAGAAATCACGGACAGCCTTTGCCAGGTCCTTTTCTGACCTGAGCATATAAAGCGGTAAAGGTTCGAGGTGGCGCTGGGCAAAGCGCGGAACCCGTCCAGTTTCTTCGTCTTGACTGTTGATTTCACTCTTCAGACGACGGATCAGAACCTGATTGATCAGCTGTCGCTCTTTCTCCGTAAAATTGGGTGTTTGGGTAAAGCGCACAGGATCCAACTGCTCCAGCAGCCCTGAGAAACATCGTGTGTGGCCGTTGTGGGGTGTTGCCGTCAGGAACAGACGGTGTTCGAACCAGGGCGAAATCAGCGTGAGCATATTTGCCAGATCGCTGTTCTCGCCAAAGTTTGACGGCATAAGGTTGTGGGCCTCATCCACGATCAGCAAGTCCCAGGGTAGCTGGGCTCCGCCACGCTCCTGAGATGAGCGGCAGTTCGCAATAAACTGCTCCAGCACATCTGGCTGCTTGAGGTAGTGATAAGAGGTGATAATGCGAGGCAGGACTCGCCAAGGGTTGGTGTCCACCCCCCGCTCTTTCTGGAGCTTGTGGGTAGAGGCTTTATCGACGATATCGAAATCCAGTGAGAACTTGTCCTCCATCTCCTGCTGCCACTGGGTTCTCAGCGATGCTGGAGTAATGATCAATACACGCCGGATCCGGCGCTTCCTGATCAGCTCCGCCAGAATAAGACCCGCCTCAATGGTTTTACCAAGGCCCACATCATCGGCGAGAAGCAAGGAAACACGGGGCATGCGCATCGCGCGGGCCAAAGGAACCAATTGGAAATCATCGGCACTGACCGCACCGTAAACCGGTGCCGTGGGAACAGGGTCGGAGCGTTTCTGGGGATCTTTAGCTGACAGGAACGGAGTCAACGAACTCCAGCGAGTCGCCCGTTGCAGGGCCAAGAACTCTTCATACTTCATCGGGGCGTCAACATCTATCCGTGGCAGTGCGTTTGGCTGCAGAACCGCGGGCCCCTGCTCTCTCTCCCACAGGATGGTTTCCTCGGCGTCCCCTTCTCCATCGCCAAACTCTACTGTTACTAGATGCAGCAAGCTTGACGTTCTCGGCTCTTCGAAAGGCTCAACTTGCGAGATAACGCCGCGCCTATTGCGAACCGCCGCGAGCATTCCGACTCTGGGCATTGATATACTCACACTATTTCCTTTATCATAACTTAAGGGAAGAAAATAAAAATACATAATAAAGAAAAACAAGTCATTGCTTTAAAGACAATTCGCACAACAACTCTTATTACAATAAATCTTGCTCGCTTAACCACTGAAACTTGATATCCTAAATTCAAGCAATAAGCGTAGAATCTGCGGTATCTGGGCCTCCTGAGTATTCCCCTAGAAACACCTGCGCCGATGTCCGGTAGCCGACCCGCTTTCGTGGACGGTAATTCAGCTTTTAGACCACCTTGCGTAGCTCTGCATAGCTAATCTGGCGGAAATTCGTTCCTTTGGGGAAGTACTACCGTATCAGCCCATTCGTATTCTCGTTGGTTCCACGCTTCCAGAGCAGTAGGGATCGCAGAAGTACATCGCCACCGTCACGGCCTTGGCCACCCTTCGTAGCCAGCGAATTCCGAGCCATTGTCCAGTGTGATCGTCTGGACTGCTCCCCGGCGCGGCTTCAACAAGCGGATCATGGCTGCTTGCGTCAACTCGGCCGAGATCCTGGGCAGTCGTGCCGCCAGTAAATAGCCACTGCGACGCTCGACCAGCGTGACTAGGCCAGATTGCTTGATGCCCTGTATCACGGTGTCGCCCTCCCAGTGGCCGATGAAGCGCCGGTCATCAATTTTATCTGGGCGGTGCTCGATACCGACTCGATTGGGGGTCTTGCCCAACCCGGCGTTTTTGGCGTGCGTGCGGTGCTTATTGCGGCGTTAAGGCTGACGGAGATGCCGCCAAAGGTCACCATCCCGTGCCTTATCGTCCCAGATCAAGGAGTAGATCCATTGATGACTGACACTAATGCCGGCCGAGGGCGCCATGAAGCCACTGATTTGTTGTGGGCTCCACTCCTAACGTAGACGACCGGCAACGGCGGCCATCATGCTTGGGAGGCGCTTTGTCCAAATGGTGGCAGTGCGGCGCCGATGATCACTGAGTGTCGGGATCATAGCCATCAGCGGTAGCGTTACGGCGAATTTCACGGCTGATCGTGCTGCTGTAGAGGTTCAGCTCCCTGCCGATATGGCGCTGGCTCATGCCCAAGTCATAGCGAGCGTGGATCTGGTATCGTTGGGTCTGGGTCAGCTGTCGGTATTCCATGCTCTACTTCACTTTGGTCGGTGAGCCGAGAAGGGTACCGGCGCTGCCCCCCTGCCTCTATCGTGCGGTCCAAAGTGCTGCGGTTATTCTATGAACCCAGGAACCAAAGTAGCCCTCGCCGCCCTCAAGGGGGAACGGCCCACGTCGAAGATCGCGGCTCCCTTCGAAATCCATCCAACCATTGTGAGTCAGTGGAAACGCGAACTGCTGAACAACGCCACCGGCGTCTTCGGGAGCAAGAGTCCAGGTAAGGTTGTCCAGAAGACTCAGGAGGGTATCGATACGCTCTACCGCGAGATCGGCAAGCTGACGGTAGTACGGGATTTTTCGTCACGCAGGCTCGGTCGTTGAGCCGGGCCAAGCGTCTGGCTCTAGTTGTTTAGTCCCAGGCGCCCGACATCAGCCTCCGACGCCAGTGCCAGCTACTCGATATCAGTCGCTTCTCAAATTACTACCAGCGTAAGGCGCTACGGGCCTATGATCTGGAGTTAATGCGCCTGATCAATGCGTGTGTTGGCCTGGCGGGTCTCCAACACTCTGGATACGGGCTTCTGTATCGATGCGCTGGAGGAAGCCCTGGCGTGCTATGGAAAGCCCGAGATATTCAATACAGATCTAAAGCTGTCAGTTCACCAGCGAGGCGTTACCGAAATTCTGGAAGCCCATGATGCCCGGATCAGCATGGAGGGGAAAAAGTGTTACCAGGACAACATTTTCGTGGAACAACTCTGGCGCAGCGTGAAGTACGCGTGTGTTTACCTGAAGGCTTTCGAGAGTGGCGTCCACTTGCGAAGGGATCTTAAGCGTTACTTCGCTTAGTACAACAAGGAGCGGCCCCACCATGGGCTGGACGATGTAACACTCGATGAAGTGTACTTCTCACAACCATTGAGCCAGGCGGCCTGACGCCGATGATGATCCGAGCTTAGATGACCTGTCAGGTGGTCCCAAGGATGGAGTCCACCTCACTTCCTAATGCACGGCTACCGCACGACGCCCAGCTAGTGAGCACCGTCTCGTCCCAACCTCAGCATCCAGCCGAGACCTAAGCCATGGATAGATTAGAATGTAACGTTGTTTCGTGAATGCTAATTATAACGGAGTCCGAGCCTAGAGCGATAATGTATTTATTGTTATCACCCCTCAGCATCGCCTGAACGGTACACTGGATATCCATTTAGCTATTGACCGCTCCCCACCCCATCCCCTGAACAGAACATACAGCGGAGATCTCCACCGCCTGGACCATCGCAGACCTACAAGCGAATGAATCTCTGTCGAGATTCTTTACTTAGAGTTAACAGGCGTGTAAGTCATGACTTACAACGCTCAAAAATCCACTTTCCTCGCTCTCACGGGAAATTTCCGCCCAGGCACGGAAAATTCCGGCTTCTCCACCCATCGCCCATCGGTAACTCACTGATTATTATAGAAAGTGGTGATAATCGAGGCTCCAAATTGCCTCGTTTCGTCTCACAGCCAAAACTCATATTGCACTGCAGCAAAAACAGGCGTATCAATGTACTCAGGTTCCTTACTTGGAGAGCACAATGGCTAAACAACCTGCCTGGTCAGAGTTGGTCCCGACGACGCCGGCTGCAATGTTCGATGTCTGGAAACTGGGCACGACGTCGGTAGAGATGTGGTCGACGGCCATGTCGACCATCATGTCGCGCACTCAGTTGTGGGGAACCCAGTCGCCGCTGGACCCGAAGATGATCACCGAGAACCAGAAGATGGTGTCGGAGAAGATCGCGGCCAGCTGGGAGATGTGGTTCGTGATGCAGAAGGCTTGGATGAACGCGATGACGGGCGGCAAGGTGGCGCCGTGGTGGACGACGGGCACCCTCTTCATCAAGCCGTTGCACAAGCGCACAACGGCCAACTCGCGTCGACTGTCGTGAGAGGCGTTGCATGACTTGCAGCTGCGGTCGATAGGCTGTGAGCTGAGATGCGCTCAGATACGGTCAGATGCGCTTAGATGCCACAACGCAAGACGGGAGCCCTGGTGGCTCCCGTCTTGCGTTGTGCTCTGGCGATGATTTCAGGTCATTGCCCTGCTCTTTGCCTTGCGTGCTCTTTGCCTTGCGTGCCCTTTCCGTATTCTTTCTTCTCCGGGCCCTTTCTTTACCTATCCCTTCTCTGGCACGCCGCCAGCAGGCGGCTGGTCTGGCTCGAGGGTTTCGTCTTCAGCGGTCAGGCAGGCTTGCCAGATATGTTCGGCCACGCGCTGGTCGTGCTCGGCGTGGCGGAAGAGGCAAATGTCCAGCGGCGCGGTGTGGCTGTCATCGCTGATGATGACGAGACGCCCGGCAGCCAGCTCGTCGCGCACGGCGCGTTCCGGCACCCAGGCGATGCCGCTACCGGCGAGAGCGCCACGCTTGAGCACGTCAGACATCGAGCATTCGTAGCGGAAGTTGAGGCGCGCGGCGAGGTTCTGGCGGCCAATGATCAGTGCGGTCAATCGGCCGAGATAGCTGTCACTGGAGTAGCAGAGATAGGGTTGCGGCGAGTCGCTGTCGAGGGAGTAAAGCGCCTGGCCTGTGTCATCGACGGCACTGACGGGCACCAGTCGCTCGGAGCCGAGCACGATGGAGGGATAGCGCACGATGTCGGTGAGCGTAGGGAGTAGCGGGCTGTTGTAGGCCAGCATCAGATCACAGTTGCCGCTGATCAGGGCATCGACACAGCCGGCGACGTGGTCGGGCACGATGCGTGCCTTGAGATTGCCCAGTCGGTTTTGCAGCTGTTCATGCCAGTCGACGAAGAAGCTGACCGCCAGCGTGTGCGAGGCGGAAATCGAGACGACTTCCTCTATCTTGGGCACGAAGCCGAGCGCCTCATCGCGGCCGACGCGCAATACCGAGAGCGCATCCTGGGCGGTGCGCTGGAAGGATTCGCCTGCGGGGGTCAGGCCGACGGGGAACAGGCTGCGGTCGATCAGGGTAGCGCCGACCCAGTATTCCAGATTGCGAATACGACGGCTGAAGGCCGGTTGCGTCACGTTGCGCAGGGTGGCGGCGCGCGAGAAGTTACGCGTCACCGCCAGGGTGAGGAAATCTTCCAGCCAGTTCATTTCCACGGCGAGCACCTGAAGAGAGGCATGAATGAGACAAAGGCACACAGCGCGCCTGCGTGAGCGCAGTATATCGCGTCGCTGCGTGTCTTTTCTTCAAGCTCTCTTCACTGGCTGACGGGATGGATGCAGCGCTGATCAGGCCTCGGCTTGCGCCAGTGCCACACAGCGCTGCGCGAGAATTTCCGCGGGGTCGAGCAGCGCTACCCGCTCACGCAGTGCCGCATCTAGCTCGATCAACGGAAGCTCGGTACAGCCCAGGATGATCACTTCTGCGCCCCGCGCCAGCAGGTGGGAAATGGCAGCCTGCAGATGCTCGCTGCACTCCCCTGTCGTATGCCCCGCCTTCACGCCGTGATGCCCGTAGATCGCCTCCATCACCTGGGTCTGACAGCGCGCATCAGGCACCAGCGTTTCACGCCCCGAGGCCTCGATGATGTCGTGGTAGACCCGACTGGTCACGGTGCCACTGGTCGCGAGCAACCCGACCCGCGTCACCGGCGTCTGCATCGCCGCGATATGATCGACCACCGCCGTCAGCATGTTGATGATCGGGATGCCGATATAGGGCTGGATACGCGCCACGAAGGCATGCGCGGTATTGCAGGGAATCGCGATGGCATTGGCGCCATCGGCCTCCAGCCGCTGACAGGTCGCGAGCATCGGAATGCTCGGATCCTCGCCCTTGCCGATCAGATTGGCGGTGCGATCGGGAATCTGCGGATTCTGCTCCACCACCATCTTGAGGTGGTCCTGATCGCGCTCGGCACGCGTCAGGCTGACCACCTTGCGCATGAAGTCCACCGTGGCCGCCGGCCCTACCCCACCGAGCACGCCAAGCTTGAAGTTGCGATTCTCGCGCTCGCGGTCCACGCCCAGGGCGTATTCGGCGTAGATGAGGTTGGAGTCGAGCAAGGGCACCGGTACCAGCGGCTGCAGCGATTCCATCAGCACCGGAATCTCGCTCAGGCCCGGCACGATGATCTCCGCACCCTGACTGACCAGGTCATCACAGGCCTCGAGCAACAGTTGCAGACACTCGCCACCATGATGGCCGCTCTTGATGCCGCTCGGCCCATAGATGGCCTGCATCAGGGCATCACGCTGCAGCGTGGCATCGGGGTAGATGACCTCGAGGCCGCCGTCTTGCGTGGCCTCCGGCTCACCGAAGCGTTGCTCGAAGATGCCGGAGGCGCGCACATAGCTTGAGGTCAGCACGCCGATCTTGCGCACCTCGGGATAGTCGCGGCGAATTCGCGCCAGCAGCGCATCGAAGATATCGACGACGTTGAAGCTGATTTCCGGGGTGATCTCGGCCAGAAAGGTATGGGAGAGAAAGCATGGCACCATCGCGTTCTCGACCTTGCCCTGCATGTCCTTGAGCACGTTGTAGACGTAGAACTTGCGCCGCAGCGGGTCGTAGGCCTCCGCGGCGATTCCCGGCCCATCATCGAAGTGGCGTTGCTCGAAGGCGATATCCACCCCGCCCGGCGGCTTGCAGTACTGCGCCGCGCGCACCGTCTTGAGCAGGACATCCGCGCTGCCGATCGCCCCCAGGCCACCCACGACGCCGTAGCGAACGACAGAGGGGCTGGCTTTATGTGAAGGTGCGTTGGGGCGTTCCATGACGATGTTCTCCTGATGTCTTTGACACGCTTATCACGCGGATGCCGACAAGCCGATGATGATGACGCGGTGGGTGTTCAGACAAGAGCGCTCAACTGAGCTCTGAGCGCATGACGTGGGGCGTATTGAAGACTTCCTCGTCCAGCTCGCCTTCGCTCTTGGCGACCAGGCAGCTGACGGCGCAGTCACCCGCCACGTTCAGGCCGGTACGCGCCATGTCGAGCACACGATCGATACCCGCGATGATGGCAACGCCTTCCAGCGGCAGGCCGACGGAGGTCAGCACCAGCGAGAGCATGATCAAGCCGGCACCCGGCACACCGGCGGTGCCGATGGAGCCCAGCGTCGCGGTCATGATGATGGTGACGTATTCGGTCATGCCCAGATCAACGCCATAGGCCTGGGCGATGAACAGCGCGCAGACGCCTTGATACAGCGCAGTGCCATCCATGTTGATGGTCGCACCCAGCGGCAGCACGAAGCTCGAGACACCCCGCTTGACGCCCAGATTCTGCTCGGCGGCCATCATGGTCACCGGCAAGGTGCCGGAACTGGAGGTGCTGGTGAAGGCGAGCATGATCGGCTCGACACTGCCCTGGAAATAGCGCAGCGGGTTCAAGCGCGCCAGAAAGCGCAGCATGCCGCCATAGACCACGACGGCATGCACGAAGCAACCGAGATAGACGATGCCGATCACCTTGGCCAGCGGCGCGAGCATTGCCAGGCCATAGGTGCCGGCCACCCAGGTCATCAGGGCGAAGACACCGTAGGGCGTGAAGGCGATGATGATGCTGGTCATGCGATAGATGATTTCCGCCGCGGACTCGAAGAACACGCGCACCGGACGAGCTTTCTCCCCCACCAGCGTGATGGAGAGGCCAAACAGGATCGCGAAGACGATGATCTGCAGCACATTGCCTTCGGCGAAGGCCTCGACGGCATTGGTCGGTACCAGCCCGAGCAGCGTATCGACGGCGGTCGGCGCTTCACGCACCTCGACATTGGCCGCGCTGCCCAGGTCGATCCCGACGCCCGGCTGGAAGACGGTGGCCAGCCCCAGGCCGATGGTGATGGCGACCGCCGTCATGCCCAGATAGAGCACCAGCGTCTTGACGCTCAAGCGGCCGATCTTGGAGAGGTTGTTGAGCGAGGCCACGCCAGTGACCAGTGAGATGAAGACCAGCGGCACGATCAGCATCTTGATGCCGCGGATGAACAGGTCGCCCAGCGGTTTGATATCGGCGGCGATATCGGCGCGCCCGGTCTGGTTGAGCACGATGCCCAGCCCCAGACCCAGAACCAGCGCGATGAAGATCTGCTTCCACAGCGCCAGACGTGTCCAGGGAGACAGAAAGCGCGCAATGGGCCCGGGAGAGCGAGGTATCGGGGCGGAGGAAGAACCTGAATCAGCCATGAGTGTTTCCTTCTTGTCATTATTGTTGGCTGCGCGTGGAAGCAGCGCAGAGTGCAGACTGATGGTGATACAGGCCCCTATCCCGCGACCAATTCTTTATTTGGATTTTCCATGCAAGATTTGCATGACGACGAGTACACCCCCTGCTGCGCGGCACGCCAGAGGCCATTTCCTGTCCAGACGCTGCGCACGCTTTTGACACGTTCGCTGCTGTAGAACACGAAGCCCGCTCAATGAGCGGGCTTCGTGTTCTTGGCACTATATTCAAGGTGTTGCATACACAAAGATCAGCGGCACCTTTTCAAGCTGTCGATCATGCCTCCGGCAGGCCGAGAGCCTCCTTGACGGCCGGCCATGCAGGCTCGCCATCACGGGTGGTCACGCCTTCCAGCCAGGCCTTGACCTTGGCCGGGTTGGCCTTCATCCAGGTTCCCGCCACCTCTTCCTGCGGGCGCTCTTCCTTGCCATAGCCATAGATGAGTTCACTCTGCTCCTCGGAGGTGAAGGAGATCTGGTCCAGGAAGATGGATGCATTGGGATGTGCTTCCGACCACGCCTTGTTGGCCAAGGTCTTCACATCACTGGCACCACCACCCGGGCCCCAGAGGTCTTCCGGGTCATCGAGGAAGACCATGTCGTATTCGACGCCCATCCAGTGCGGAGTCCAGCCGACGAACATGACCCACTCATCACGCTTGATGGCATTGGCGACTGTACCAAGCATGCCGGCAGTGGAAGACTCCTTGAGGTCCCAATCGCCGAGGCCATAGATATCCTCATCGACGGCACGGTTGGCGATTTCACTGGAGCCCGAGCCGATCTCGATGGAATAGATGGTCTTTTCGAACTTGTCGGCAAATTCCGGCTTGTCGACGTCATGCAGTGAGGTGACACCGGCTTCGGCCACGTAACGTGGCACGGCGAAATTGGCACGTGCGCCATCCACATTGTTGCCGAAGTCGACCATGGCATCCTTTGCCATAGCCGCCTTGTACATGGTGCTCTGCCCCGGCAACCAGGCGGCCAGGTAGACATCGACTTCCCCGAGCGAGATGCCTTCGTAAGTGATCTGCGCGCCCAGCTGGCGGGTGGTGGGGGAGTAACCCAGTGCCTCGAAGACTTCGGAGGCGATCTCGGTCTTCATGGTCACGCCCGGCCATGGCGGCGCCGCGAACACGACACTGGCATCTTCCGCGGCAGACGCCGGCGCTGACAGGGTTGCCAGCAACAGGCCACTGCCCGCCAGCGCCATGCGCAGTGGCAGAGGTTTCAGCAGGTGGGACCTGGTGAAGGGAGACGACTTGAAGAAGGGGGACGACATAGTGGATTTTCCTCGTTGTTGTTATGAATACGCCATTGTCATGAAAATACTGGAAACAAGCGTTTGATTGAAGACGGCCTCTGCATAAATACCACTTCTGCAAAACCCACTTCCAGTAAATAATTCACAATACGAGCAGACAATTGCCTACCTTAAGCGCGATCGTTGGATCGATACAAGGCTCGGCGGCCAACGACGCGCATGAAAAAGCCCCCGCCATTCGTGAAAATGACGGGGGCTTTTCATGACGCATGCGTCGATGAATCAGAAGCTAGCGACCAGAAGCGAATGATCAGAAGCTGGCGATCTCTTCCGGACGCAGGAAGCGACATTCGCCCGGCTCCAGCTCCGGGTCCAGCTCGACAGCCCCGATGGCTTCGCGATGCAGGGCTTCGACGTGATTGCCGATGGCAGCGAACATGCGCTTCACCTGGTGGTAACGGCCTTCGGTGATCCACAGCAGGCCCACGGTGGCGGTTTCCATCTCGAGACGCGCCGGACGCGTCGGCTTCTCTTCGCCATCCAGCATCAGGCCGTGATCGAAGTCCTCCACGGCGCGCGCCAGCTCATCGCCTTCCAGCGGACGCGCCAGAGTGACGCGATAGCGCTTGGCACAAGCCTTCTTGGGCGAGGTGACACGGTGGTTCCACTGGCCGTCGTCTGTCATCAGCACCAGACCGGTGGTGTCGACATCGAGACGCCCGACGATGCTCAGGCGCTCGACATTGGGCAGATCGATCAGGTCATGCGCGCGCTCATAGAGGCCCGGCTTGCTGGTGCATTCCACATTGGCCGGCTTGTACAGCATCAGATAGCGCAGCCCCATCAGCTCCAGGTGCTCGCCATTCCATTCGACGCGCATGCCATCCTTGACGGCGCTCGCGGTGTTCTTGACTACCTCACCATCCACGGTGACATCGCCGCGGTGCACGACCTTCTTGGCATCGCTACGGCTGAGATCCGTGGTTTCGGTAAGGAATTTGTCCAGGCGCATCAGGCCTCCAGAGTGAAATGATCGGCGTCCATCCACGCCGGAAACTTGGTTCGAAACTCGTCGAGCGCGCCGCGTTCAAGCGTCACGGTCTCGATGAAGGGCTGGTCTGGCGCAGGGTCGAGGATGGGCTCGCCCTTGAAGTCGCAGACCATGGAGTCGCCGGTATAGTGCAGCCCGTTGGCGTCGTCACCCACACGGTTGACGCCCACCACATAGGCCAGATTCTCGATGGCGCGCGCCTGCAGCAGCGTACGCCACGGATGACGCCGTACGCCCGGCCAGTTGGCCACGCACAGCAGCAGGTCATATTCAAAGGCGCTGTCGGCGGCGGTCTCGGCAGCACTCACGCCACCGATGACGGGACGCTGACGCAGCCAGGTCGGGAAGCGCAGGTCATAGCAGACCGAGAGTTGAATCCGAAAGCCGTTGAGCTCGACCAGCACCCGCTCATAGCCCATGCCATAACGCTCATGCTCACCGGCCATGCGGAACAGATGGCGCTTGTCGTAGTGCGTCACCTCGCCGTCGGGCGTGGCCCACAGCATGCGGTTGTAACACTCGCCGTCATCCAGCACCGCGATGCTGCCGGTCATCACGCAACCACGGGAGATGGCCTGCGCCTTGAGCCAGTCGACGCTCTCGCTGGACTCCATCGGCTGCGCCATCTCACGCGAATTCATGGTGAAGCCGGTAGCGAACATCTCGGGCAGCACGATCAGGTCCGTTTCGGCATTGCGGCCATCGGCGCCCATGACCAGGCCAGCGGCATCCAGCTGCTCGCCGAGCAGGCGGCAGTTCTCCGCCGGGTCTTCCCAGCGCAGGTCCGCCTGCACCAGGCTGACACGCAGTATCGCCCCTCGCGAGGCATCGCCAGCATTCGCTTGCGAGGAAGTCGCCTGTGGCTGTGTCGTCATGGTCGTCGTGCCTCCCTGCTGACTGAATGGACGCTTGAGTGGCGACTGGCGGTTTCGCGGCGGCGTAAGCCTTGCCCACCCTGCCGCTGGTCGTGCCACGCCTTGAAAGCGCTCATTCTACCGTCTGTGGCGATCAGATGTGAGAGGCAAAGCATGATCTGTCATCGCCGCACCGCTCAGCGTGCGCACGAAACCCTGGCGGCGGGTGTGAGCATCAGAAGCCAGTGATATATTGGCGATGAACGCAAAGTCGCCACGCCAGGTTGCGGCGACGTCAGTTCACCGCGAGCTTGCTCGCCCCCTCCCTATCCCGACTCACAGGAGAGCTTCATGCCTCAGCTTCGCTTCCACGGTGTCACGCCTGCCCGTCTTACCCCTGTCTCGCGCGCACTGATCGATCAGCTGAGCGAAGCGACCGCCACCACGCGCGACGAATTCACGCTGGAATGCATCACCACCCAGTATGTGTTCGATGGTCAGCTCGTCGATGCCTTCCCCTTCGTCGAGGTGCTGTGGTTCGAACGAGGCCAGAAGGTGCGTGATCTGTGCGCCCAATCCATCGCGCAGGCCATGAACGAGGCCGGCTATCCGGAGGCCGAAAGCTTCTTCATCGCCCTTGAACCTTCTGGCTACTACATCGCAGGTAAACCGCTGGCGCAGGATGGTTCGAGCGACTCCGAATGAGGCGGGAGCAGGCAAGCCCCTGCGCCGAGAGTCTGGCGCAGGCGCGCCGCGAGAGCGCCAAGGGTGTCGGCTTCGGGCTGGGCGCCTATGTGATGTGGGGCTGTTTTCCGCTCTACTTCGCGCTGTTCGAGGGCATTCCCGCCTGGGAAGTGCTGCTGCACCGCATCCTGTGGAGCTGCGTGTTCATGGTGCTGCTGATCAGCGTCATCCGGCGCTGGTCGCCGGTGCGCGCCGCCTTCGCCGAACCCCGCAAGCTTGTGCCGGTGCTGGCCTGCTCGATCCTGATCGCGCTCAACTGGGGCATCTACATCCACGCGGTGGAGGTGCATGAGGTACTGCAGGCGAGTCTCGGTTACTTCATGACGCCGCTGGTCAATGTCGGGCTCGGCATGCTGTTCCTGAAGGAGCGCCTGACGCGCGTGCAGCTGTTCGCGCTGGGGCTGGCCGTTCTCGGCCTGAGCCTGCAGCTGATCGGGCTGACGAAACTGCCGTGGATCACGCTCTCGCTGGCCGTCACCTTCGGCACCTACGGACTGCTCAGAAAGCGCATCGCACTGGATGGCCTGTCGGGCCTGCTGGTCGAGACGATGATGCTCGCGCCACTCGCGCTGCTGCTGATCGGCGGTCAGTGGTTCTCCGGCGAATCGCACTTCACGGCCAGCGATGTCGGCCCGCTAGGGCTTCCCGCCAGCGTGCTGATGATGTCCAGCGGCGTGCTCACCGCGCTGCCGCTGCTCGCCTTTGCCGGTGCGGCGCGCCGCCTGCGTCTCGCCACGGTCGGCTTCCTGATGTACATCAACCCGACCATGCAGTTTCTGATCGCGCTGCTGATCTTCAAGGAAACCCTGCATCCGACGATGCTGATCACCTTCGTGCTGATCTGGACCGGTCTGGCGCTCTATACCGCCTCGACGTTCTTCCAGCATCGCGCCCGGCAGCGCGGCTGACATCACCCAGAACTGACTTAACGAACCAAAGCGAGGATGCCCAGCCATGCCAGACCCTGCTGCAGACTCCGTGAGCAGCCGCCTGTTGCGCTTTCTGCCGCGCCTGCTGGCCTTCGCCCTGCGCGTCATCGGGCAGTTCATCGCCAACCGTGGCGTGCTGCTGGCCGGTGGCGTCGGCTACAACATCCTGCTGTCCAGCGTGCCGCTGTTCGCCTTGCTCTGCGTGCTGCTGACGCACCTGGTGGATGAAACGCGCCTGATGAGCATCATCGCCATTCAGGTCCAGCATCTGGGGCCGGGCCAGGAAGATATCCTGCTGGACGCGGTGCGCAAGCTGCTGGCCAATCGCGAGGTGATCAGCTGGATCGGCATGGGCGGCTTGCTGTTCTTCGCCGGACTGGCCTTTCGCATGCTGGAAGACGCCATCGCGCTGATCTTCCATCAGCATCCGGTGATTCGTAAGCGCAGCGCCTGGATTTCCGCCCTGCTGCCCTACGCCTTCGTGATGGTGCTGGGCGCGGGCCTGCTGGCGCTGACCCTGCTGGTGGCGCTGGCCTCGGCGATGAATGACGCCCTGACACTGCTGACCGGCATCGAGCTGACCCTGGGCGATGCCGGCAGCGAGGTGATCTATCTGATCAGCATCGTCGGCATGTTCGGGCTGTTCAGCGCCATCTACAAGATACTGCCCCAGACCCGCGTCTCGACCCGCCGCGCGCTGGTCGGTGGCCTGGTCGCGGCCACCCTGTGGGAGCTGACGCGTCTCGCCTTGAGCTGGTACTTCACCCACCTGTCCTTCGTCGGTGCCGTCTACGGCTCGCTGGCGACGCTGATCGTGCTGCTGCTGGGGCTGGAGATTGGCGCCGTGATCCTGCTGCTCGGCGCCCAGGTGATCGCCGAATTGGAGCAGTGCTCACGCGAGAACATTCGCTGGTACCGCACGCCGGATCGCAAGCCACTGACGCGCCTGCAATCCCGCCGCAATGCCATGCAGCACGCCGGCGAGGTCAGCGAGGAGGAGGAGTTGGCAATGAGCCCAGACAGAGGTTCAGAAAGCGGTTCAGAGAGCGATTCAGAAAGCGGCTCAGACAAGCGCTAGTACACGCCCTCGGAAAGCTCACCGCACACAACGAAAAAAACCGCCCCGAAGGGCGGTTTTTTCATGCTCGCATCGCAGAGATGAAACTTGAGGTCACGCGAGTCGTTTCTGTCGTGGTCGACGCCTCAGTTGACCAGCGAGGCTTCCAGCGAGATCTCGGCGGTGAACAGCTTGGAGATCGGGCAGCCGCCCTTGGCCTTCTCGGCGGTGGACTGGAAGTCTGCCTCGCTGATGCCCGGCACATCGGCCTTGGTCACCAGAGCGACCTTGGTCACGCTGAAGCCGCTGTCGTCCTTGTCCAGATGGACGGTGGCGGTGGTATCGATGGCCTTGGGCTCATGACCCGCCTCGCCCAGCATCATCGAGAGTGCCATCGAGAAGCAGCTGGCGTGAGCCGCCCCGATCAGCTCTTCAGGATTGGTGCCGGCGCCATCTTCAAAGCGCGTATTGAAGCCGTAAGGCTGATCCTTGAGCGCACCACTTTCACTGCTGACAGTGCCTTTACCCTGCTTGACGCTACCTTCCCAATGCGCGGAACCGGTTTTCTTGATCGTCATGCCTGTCTCCTTGACCTGGGTGAACACTCAGGGCCGTTGCCCTGTCCCTCTCACATTGTCATGGCGCGTCGCGACTTCAAGGGGCGTCTGCCCTTTTGCCATCACAAGTGTCTGATCGATCGTGTGTCGGCTGCCTATCAATTGCGTGAGCAAGACACGCCACCCACCCCGGCGAGTGCGCCCGTCGCCACGGCCAATTATTGAACAAGAGTTGAATTCCCGCTGTGTGCCCCGATAACTGTTCTATCGATTACCTGGCGCGCAACGCCGAGTTGCAGTCACTCACGTCACCCTCTCATGTCTGGCATCGTGCGCTCGCAAGCTGGCGCAGCATTCGCCGACACCTCATACGTCGCCGGTGAATCCCTCACCCGCGCGGCTGCCGACACCGGCAGCCAGACCCGCAAGGAGTCCCCTCATCATGTTCTACAAGACCTCGACAGACATCACTGACGACAACGCCTCTCTCCATCGCCTGCGCCCTGCCGCGAGCACCCGCCTGCGCCGTGGCATTGGCGCCGCCGCAGTGATGCTGGGCCTGCTGGGCCTCTCCCCGGCCCAGGCCTTCGACGAGATGAACACCGAGACAGGGACCAGCGGCGCGGCCTCTTCCCAGCATTCCTCGCAGGGCCAACCAACGCCCAGCCACTCCAAGCGCACCGCAGACGGCGCAGCTGACAACGGCGCGCACTATCAACAGAACGAACAGCCCGAAGCGAGTCAGCAAGACAAGGACAACGCCACGCGCCAGGTACAGAAAAGCCTCGATGGCGGCGAGGTCGGTAGCCAGGGCGGCCGACACGCCAACACTGGCCAGGCCAAGCCGACCGAGAACTGGTTCGGCTGCCCGCCCTCAGGCAGCAGCAAGCAGAATGCCCAGTGCGACGGCAAGTGATCGCCAGCACGGAGCACTCGCCATAGGCACGATTGGCGCTGACGACGCAGGCCCCGCAACCCACGGTTGCGGGGCCTGCGTCGTTGCGCGCATATGCTTATGTGCATGGAAAGCAGCACTGCGTTGCCACTTCATGCAGCAACCCTGAATTATTTGAGAAAAAATCTCGCAAATTCAGGCAATTACATGCACAGGTTGTCAAAACGACAACACTCTCCTTCCAGCGTTCCGGCTTGTGACACCCAGGTGCGGCAGGCACGATATAGGGCATGCAGATGATCCGTCGATCATTCATTCAGGCCACCGCACTGCGTCGATCTTCACCTCTTTGTGCACGCAGACGCTCAGGGCCTACGACCGGATACGACAGCGGAATGCTTTCCGCGGGAGACGTACTAGATGACAGACACCACCGCACTGTTCACCCCCCATGCCTTCGCCGGGCTTGAGCTCAGCAATCGCCTGGTGCTCGCCCCGATGACACGTACCAGCGCGCAGGATGACGGCCAGGTGCACTTCGACATGGTCGATTACTATCGCGATTTCGCGCGGGGCAACTTCTCGCTGCTGATCACCGAAGGCATCTACACCGATGAAGCCTTCAGCCAGGGCTACGCCAACCAGCCGGGGCTGGCCAACCAGGCACAGCTGGACAGCTGGCGTCCGGTGGTCGACGCCGTGCATCAACAAGGTGGGCGTATCATCGCCCAGCTGATGCATGCCGGCGCCCAGACCCAGCACAACCGCTTCAAGGATGAGGTCGTCGCCCCCTCCGAGAGCCGCGCCAGTGGCGAGATGCTCAGCTTCTACGGTGGCTCCGGCCCCTTCCCGCTGGCCCGCGAGATCAGCGAAGCGGAGATCCATGATGCGATCGCCGGCTTTGCCACCAGCGCCCGTCGCGCCAAGGAAGCCGGCTTCGATGGTATCGAGCTGCATGGTGCCAACGGCTACCTGATCCACCAGTTCATCAGTGAGCGCTTCAATCAGCGTGACGATGCCTGGGGCGGCGACGCCATCGCGCGTCTGGCCTTCCCGCTGGCGGTCATCCGCAGCGTGCGTGAGGCAGTCGGCGCCGACTTCGCCATCGGCATGCGCCTGTCCCAGGGCACCGTGACCGAGCCGGAGCTCACCTGGCAGGGCGGTCCTGACAAGGCCCGCGAGCGCTTCGCCAAGCTGATGGAGGCCGGGCTGGATTTCCTGCACCTGACCGGCAGTGATGTCGATGCCCCCGCCTTCCCCGAGGCAGACGACGAGCGCGAGCGCAGCCTCAGCCTGACCGCACTGGCGGCACAGGTGCGCAGCGAGAAGGCCGCCGAGGTGAGTCTGATCACCAATGGCAATGTCGCCAGCGTCGCGAAGGCGCAGGCCGCCCTGCAGCACGCGGACCTGGTCGCCATCGGTCGCTCGGCGCTGGCCAATCATGACTGGCCCAAGCGCGTACAACGCGGCACCTGCCTCACCGAGTTCGACTTCTCGATGCTGTCGCCGCTGGCCACGCTGGCCAACGAGGAGGACTGGCGCATCGCCAATGACAAGCCTGCCAACTGCGAGGGTCGCTGCTGATAGCGGCTGACAGGCAAGACACAAGGAGCCCCGCCAGTCACTGGCGGGGCTCTTTGTGTTGGGAACTGGTCTCTTCTCGACCTGACCTCAGATATACAGCCACTGATCGCACTCAGGCCTTCAAGAGAGTTCCACTACTGAAGGCCAAGGCCGTCATGGCGGACATGCCGGCCTTTGTCATGCGTCCAGAATGTCCACCTGCAGCGACGCCTGCTTCGTCAGGACATCCCACCCGGGGCGATTGCTCATCATCGGTTTCTCTCAGCAGTGACGGATACTGCTGCGCCCACTCAGCCAACTCCTCAAGCCCTGTCGCAAGACTGACACTGGGGCGAAAGCCGGTCAGCGTCTCGAGTGTCGAGGTATCTGCCCAGGTACGCTCGACATCCCCTGGCTGCATCGGCAGCAGACGCTTGCGAGCCGGGACACCCAGCGCTGCCTCGAGGCCATTGATGAAATTCCCCAATGCGATGGGCTCGCCACGCCCGAGGTTCAGGACACGCGAGGGAGCGGCATTCACTTCCTGCGTCGGCGGCAGGTGCATAAGCCGGTAGATGCCCTCCACGATATCACTGACATGGGTGAAATCACGTGCCATCTGTCCATGGTTGTAGACATCGATCACCTCGTCGGCCAGCAGCTTGCGTGCGAAACGAAGTGGCGCCATGTCCGGGCGCCCGCGGGCGCCATAAACGGTAAAGAAGCGTAGCCCTGTCACCGGTAAACCATAGAGATGCGCGTAGCTGTAAGCCATCAATTCATTTGAGCGCTTCGTGGCAGCGTACAGCGAGAGCGGGCGTACACCCGCCTGGGATTCCTGCAGAGGCTGACGGGTATCATCCCCGTAAACGGAACTGCTGGAAGCATAGAGCAAATGGCTCGGAGCCGTGTCACGACAAGCCTCAAGAAGATTGACGAAGCCGACCAGGTTGCTGTCGACATAATCAAAAGGCTGAGTGATGGAGTGGCGCACCCCAGCCTGGGCCGCCAGATTGACGACGACATCAAACTCCGCTTCCTGCATCAATGTGCGAAGCACCTCACGTTCGACAAGATCCAGCTTGACGAAGCGAAAGCTGCCCAGCCGGCGTGCATTCCCGGGGGCAGCAACGCACTGCCCGGCAAGTGCTTCGAGACGTGTCAGGCGGTGCTGCTTCAGCGCCAACGGATAGTAGGGGTTGAGATTGTCGAGACCGACGACCTGCAGGCCTTCCTTCAAGAGTCGCTCACACAGAGCAGCACCAATGAAACCTGCAGCCCCAGTTACCAGTATTTTCATGCTCATCGTTTCTCCTGAGCGGTCATGACCAACGCCGTTGGTGCTGATGAGGGGCCGCCCAATGCCGCTGCGGGTACCGTCAATAATCGGTGGCGTCCCTGATGAAAGACCGGCGTGGCATTGGCTCCATCGTCTACTGCCGCCTGACACCAATCACGCATGCCGGCCAGAGGGCCTCGCGTGTCGGGTAGACGCAGACATTTGTCAGCCTCGATTATCAGCCAGCCATCGGGATGCGCTGTCTGCCAGGAATCCAGCTGACTCGAATCGCGCTTCAACTGCTTCAGCGGTTGGGTCAGTCGCCCCAGAAATTGCCAGGTTGCCTGATAGTCCCAGCCAACGACGGCCACCTCCTGGCCTTCCTGTTGATGGTGCTGAACCCATTGAGCCAGGGCAGTCTGATCCAGACGTGGCCATAACGGACGTAATGTCAGGGCCAGCAAGCAGGTCACCAGCAACACGCTACCCAGCGCCAGTCGCCGCTGAGCATTCAGCGCGCTATTGCCCAGTGACTCAGCGGCAGGTGTTTGAGCCGTGATGGAGCGTCTCGCCTCATCCACGGAAGGCCATAGCCATACCATCAAGGCCAGCAAGCTAGCTCCCGCCATGAGACACGCAAGGCTTGCGTTGCCCGAAGCCACCAGCGCTGCGTTGGTCGGCAGAAATGAGGCATCAGTCAGCCAGCCTGCGGGCATGACGATGACCGCCAACGCCAGGCTTGTCAGTCCCAGGCCACCGCTGATCATTGCCAGCAGTTTCAGCGATGTGCGAGCCGGAGGCTGGCGCAGAGCAGCCCAGGCCAGCAGCAGACTCACCGGTACCAGTAGCGGCATCAGATAATGCACTTGCTTGCCGGAGATAAGTGAAAAGACCAGCAGTGCGCCCAGTGCCCAGAAGCGTCCCAGCTTCAGCAAGGGATGCTCTGACGTTGGCCGCCGAGCAACCGAGGCCAGAAACCCCTCGATCAGCAATCGCGGGCGCAGGCTGAGCGGGAAGATCAACACCGCCAGCCACGGTAGATACCACCATGGCGGTCGAGCATGATCCTGCGCGGAGACGACGCGGTTTGCCGTCTGGCCCCAAAGCAGATCCTCGACATAGTCGGGAGGGCCTGTGATGACGGCGGGAAGCAACCAGATGCACAACACCGCGATGCTCAGCAGCAGGCTCAACACCCAACCGCGCCACTCACAGACCCACACCTCGCGGGCTTGTGCTTGCGTCCACCAGGGGCGCGAGCCGACCACCAACAGAAACCACAAGAGTGCGACCGGCCCTTTGGCCAGCAATGCCAACCCCAGCCACACACCACTCTCGAGCACGACGCTCAGGCTGAACGGCTGCCCTCCCTGTGGTGTACACCAGGGCCGCAACGCGCCTAGTAGACACGTCGTCAACAGCACATCGAACATCAAGGCCTGGCTATAGAGCACCCACATCAGACAACCGGCGAGCATCCAACGCACCATGCGTACCCAAAGTTCATGCCTCTGCCGTTCGGCATCGGCCAGGCTAGCGGCCGGCCACAGGGTGCGGGCGACACGCCCTATCTGCCAGATACCCAGCAGACTGACCAGCGGCATCACCAATCTTGGCCAGACATCATTGACTCCAAAGACCATCCATCCGGCGTGAATCAACCAGAACAACAGTACCGGCTTGTCAGCGTAGGCCGCCCCGTTCATGGTCGAGACGAACCCGCTGCCGGCATGCCACATCTCCCATGCCACCGAGACATAGCGAGTTTCATCGATGGGCAGATAGGGTCGTGCCAGCGCTGCTGACATCAGCAACACTCCCCATAGCGTCCAACATATTCGCTCGCTGGCATTCAGGTTGATCAACGAATGGGAGCCTCTTCCCACCAGGGATATCGCACATGAAAGTTGCTTCTGACACTTCATGGCTGAACCTCCGGCATCAGAGTATGGCGCTGGGGAAGTCCGATCAGCTGTGCCGCTTCATTCGAGACCGAGGTCGGCGCCAGATACATCGGCGCAGCATCGGGATTGCCCTGACATTTCACGGCCGCGCTGCCAGGTAGCAGTACCCATTGCTCATCAGGCTCATTCAATGTGATGGCCTGTGCGCCATCCAGACAGGCATGCCGCTTGAGCTTGCGGGGTGTCAACAAGACCCAGCGGTTCTGCGGGGCCTCCTTCAGCCATGCATAGAGGCGCGAGAATTGGTCTTCCTCCGGCGTCTTGTAACCGAAGTGCCACAATGGTTGGCGCGCCTGCAGGATGTATTGCTCACGAAAGTCGGGAATGGCCAATGCCTGGTAATCGCTCTTCTCGGCAACCTTCGCCATCAGTACGGCAGGATTGCGAACCGGGTCCATCAATCGTGCCCCCCAGGTGCCCCACAGACTCCAGAACACCACGAGCCAAATCCCCAAGGCCAACAAGCCGTTCCGTGGTTTCAGCCAGGTACAGAGCGTGATACCGCTGACACCCAGCAGCCCCCACCACCCCCACGGCACCACCCCCTCCTTTTCGGCAAGCGTCGCCAATGCCGGGTACCCGAAGACACCGAGCAGTGCCGCGATCAGGAAGATGCCTGCCAATCCGGCGCAAAGTGCAAACCCCAGCCAGGAGACATGAGGCTTACGTGACAACCCCGGCAACATGGGTGCCAGACCGATCACCAACAACGGCAGCGCCGGCAGGATATAGACTCCCCGCTTGCCTGGAGACAACGAGAAGAAGACCACCATCAATGCCGCACCCACCAGGGGCAGCCAGACTCGTAGATCGCGGCGCGAGAAGCGGCGAGCGAGTGCCTTCGGCCACGAGGGTAGCGTCAGCAGCAGCGGCATCCATGCCCAAGGAATCACACTGGTCAGGAAGTAATGCCAAGGCTTCAGATGATGCCAGCTGTCGGTGTATCGCTCAGCGGTCTGCTTGAGCAGGATGTTGTCGCGATAGGCGGCAAGCTCCGAATCGCCGGACACGAAGGACATTACCAGCATCGGCCCTACCCAGAGCAGCGGAGCCGCCAGCATCCAGCAGAGTCCGATCAACAGCTCGCGTGATGTCAGCTGCCCTGCGCGACGACCACTGCTGCGCCAAATCGATGCGTGACGCGCAGCCATCAGCCAGAAAGGCAACATCAGCAACGGCAGGAACCCGACCCCCTTGGTGAGGATGCCAAGTCCCATCGCAAAGCAGCCGAGATAGAAATAGCGCACGCCATCATTGAGCAATGCATGCCGCAACAATCCCCAGCTACCCAGCAGGATGAAAGCCGTGACCAGCATGTCGATCTGAGCCGTACGGGCCTGCAAGATGAACTGCACTGACGCGAGCAACCACAGCCCGGCAATGAAGGCTGTGTGCCGGCCATGCAGGCGGCGAATCAGGTCCACGCTCAGCCCCAGAGTCGCGGCTCCGGCCACCAGCGACGGCAGGGCAAAGCCGATGCGGATATCCCCTACCAAGCCAGTGGACAAGGCACTGAGCCACATGAAGATCGGCGGCTTGTCGGGATAAAGCTCTCCCGCGCGGTGTGGCAACCACCAGTCCCCCGTGATCCACATTTCGAGACCATTGAGCGCGAAGCGTGGCTCATCGGCAGGCCACGGCATACGCATGCCAAGCCCGATGGCAGAGACAGATAGATACAACGCCCCCAGGACCCACCAGGGATGGCGGGAAAGTCTTCGGTACACACCGCCAGCTGGCGTCATTGCCTTCATGCGCCTGTCCCTTGGTGCTGAACGGGATTGACATGGAGGTGTGCCACTTCAGTCTTGAGTCGGGCGTTTTCTATCTCCAGCGACGCGAGCCTGGCCTTCAGGGAGTCGTCAGTGCCCGATTCGCGATCTTCCGTCTTGCCACAAGCGTGTTCGACGACAGTGGCCTCCTGCGGTGCCTGAGACGACGCTTCGCTACCAGGCGACGTGAGTGACCGGCGATCCCGCTTGATCAAGCTCAGATTACGCAGATAGATGAAAAGCCCTGCCCCCTGACCGGCAATGAATACCGGATCCTCGCGGTGGATGGCATACGCAAGCAGCGTCATGCCACCGGCAAGCGAGAACCACCAGAAGGCACGAGGAACGATGGAACGACGTGCCTTCTCACTGGCCAGCCACTGAATGATGAAACGCGCCGAGAACAGCGCCTGGCCTCCAAAACCGACAGCGACCCACCACGGACTGACATCCATCAGCAGGCACCCCGCGCCACGTCGGCCTGGTCCGGGTTGCTGTCACCTGCTGCTGCATCGTGACCATCAGCTTGATATCTAGAGGGGGAGTCAAACAGGCTTGTTGGCGCGAATGCAGAAGGCGTCGACACGGGCGTCCCCACCAACGGCAGCGAACCATGGTCGATGGCCTCACTGGCAGCATGGCCAAAGATATTCTCGAGCGGTGACGGTAGACGCGAGCGACGCACAAGCCACATCACTCCGACGATATCGGCAATACCGACCCAGAGCCGATCGAAGAAGCCGTATTTGGATACTCCTGCCACTCGTTCGCGGTGACGGACTGCCAATGACTGCACCTTGCCACCCTGAGCGCGAACCAACGCCGGAAGAAAGCGATGCATGTGATCGAAATACGGCAGCCGAAGGAAGACGTCACGACGCATGACCTTGATTCCGCAGCCGGTATCTGGCGTGTCATCTTGCAGCAGCGCTTGTCGG
Source organism: Cobetia amphilecti (assembly GCF_020217465.1). GTDB lineage: Bacteria > Pseudomonadota > Gammaproteobacteria > Pseudomonadales > Halomonadaceae > Cobetia > Cobetia amphilecti. Next base: position 1,493,484 of record NZ_CP084115.1, on the reverse strand, counting down.
ATGGCATTGGCCAAGCGTGATGACACACGCTTGACGGCATCATCGCGGCGTTGCGTGCGATGACCAGCTACCAGGTCGAGCTTTTCGAGCGTTGCCAGTGACAACATGTCCGGCAAGTCCGCTGGATCATTCTGGCCATCACCATCCAGGGTCGCCAACCATCGACCGCGCGCCAGCCTGGCAGCCTGCCACAGCGAAGTACTCTGTCCGAAACTGGTGCCGTGGTGATAGGGGCGCAATCGTGCATCTTCCTGCGCAGCCTGCTTGAGCCAACTCCAACTGCCATCACTGGAACCATCATCCACCACGATGATCTCGTAGCGCTGCCCCGCAAGCGCCTCATGCACCTCGGCAATAAGGCCCGGCAAGTTGTCACGCTCATCACGAGCCGGTATCAACACCGAAACTCCTCCGCACAAGGGCCCCTCGCCCTGCGCCGAGGGGTGGTCTGGACCAGGCGATGTCATGGTGATCGCGGACTTCATGGAATAACTCCTGAGCAATGACTGGGCGTCGAGCAAGCCGGATAAATGTCAGATCCTGCAGCGATCGGAACCGGCAGGCTGCGCGTTCCTGGCAGAAAGTTTGCCCGCAAACTATTAAGGCAGGCTTAAGTGAAGCGCGGATGACAACCGCCAATGCAAGAAGCCCCCGTCGCGCTGGGCGACGGGGGCTTCAATGCAAAGACATCATTGAGTCGAAGACTCTCTTGATACGGCTATGACAGACGCTTCACTTCCCTTGCCAGTGATCCCGCCCCCACTGCCGACGCTGGTCGGGCGTGAGATACGACCAGGCGACGAAGCGGCTGACCTTCTGCCCCTGGGACATCTCGATCACCCTGACCTCGCTGGCGCCACTGAGCTTGAGGGCTTTCCTGATGCCGGTCAGGCTCGCCGAATGCGCGACCAGCGAGGTGAACCACAGGCACTGCGTGGCGACGTTGCGACTCTCCTGGATCATGCGGGTGACGAAGGCTTCTTCCCCGCCCGGACACCAGAGCTCGGCCGCCTGTCCCGCGAAATTCAGCGCTGGCACGTTGCGTGCACGCCCCTTGCGTGAGGCATTGCCGCGCTGCCGGCGCGACTTGTCGAGCCCGCGCCATTTGCGCTGCGATTCCCGCGCCATATCGGCTTCGCTGGCATGGAACGGCGGATTGCACAGCACCAGATCAAAACGCTCATCCGCGCCCCAGATACCAGCGAAGTGGCGCGTGCGATCAGTCTGCAGACGCACCTCGATCTGGCCCTTGAGCCGCAGATTGGCGCTCACAATCGCGCGAGCCGAGTCGATCGCCTGCGCGCTGATATCACTGCCGACCATCTGCCAGCCAAAGCTGCGATTGCCCAGCAGGGGGTAGATGAGGTTGGCGCCGGTGCCGATATCCAGCGCGCGCACGTGCTCACCCGCCGGCAGCTGACCGCCATTCGCCTCACTGATCAGGTCCGCCAGGTAATGCAGATAATCGGCACGCCCGGGGATGGGCGGACACAGATAGCCGGCGGGGATGTCCCAGTGGGCGATACCGTAATGGCGACTCAACAGGGCCCGATTGAGCGCCTTGACCGCCAGGGGATCGGCGAAGTCGATGGACTCGCTGCCAGCGGGTGTCTTGATCACGAAGGCCGCCAGTGCCGGGCTCGCCTTGACCAGCGCGGCCATGTCATAGCGCCCACGATGCGGGTTGCGGGGATGCAGCTGACCCTTGCGAGCCGGGGTCACCTTGATGGAAGGCGCCTTGTTGGAAGGCATCCTGTTGGAAGGCGCTTTAATGGAAGGCGCCTTGGCCGCGCCAGGCTTCTCGCGCGCGGCCGGATCACGACGGTCAGCCGCGGTGCCCTGCTGACGTCTGTCAGCCGAGTCGTGTCGGGAGGATGCGCCGGACTTGGCGAGGGAAGCACCGCGTGGGCGGCGCGAAGACGAGGACATGACGACATACCGGACAATGACAGGGGCCGCCATCTTACCAGAGGGCGCCGATCAACACAGACCGCTGCCGCTCAGGACGCTACCCATCAGGACAGGTCGCTGCCGATCAGCGCCGCGCGCGAGTTGGCGCGCTGATCGACCCGACGCGTCTGAGCGCGGCGGGCCGTGGCGCGCTCGATGCTCAGCGGACAATTGCTGCAATAGCCCAGGCACTCGATGCGATAACGCACGCAGCATACCTTGCGCGGCGTATGCCGTTCGCCGTGGCGGTCCATCACGTCGCTGACCGGCTGATAGAGCGGATTGCGCCGCCCGTCGGCCAGAATTCTGGTCGCCATCAGCTGACGTGCCGGCGCCGCCTGCGCGACCCAGCCCTGCTCTTCCAGCATGCCGACGATATAGACGAAGTAATGTGCCGCGTTGCTCCAGAAGACCTTGGGCCCCAGCGCAGTGTGCGGCACGAGGCGCTCGATGACGGCCTCAAGATGCGCCAGGTAGCCCTGAAAGCGCGCCTGGAGCCGCGTCGCCTCATCGGCCGACTCGATCTCCGCCGGGAGGCTTGCGCCCTGCCCCGCCGCATCATCGAGTATCAGCTGCGTGACCACGCCATGCTCGCCAAGGCGCAGCGAAAGATGCCGCAGCTCCAGTGGCAGTTGATGGTCCAGCAGCAGGTTGGCCGCCAGCGGCAGCGACACCATCGAGGACAACAGGTACTTGGACCACTGGGATAGCAGCGCCTGCTCATCGGGGGCGCTGTGGTGAGAGGCGGCGTTTGCCGGGCTGGCCTCGTACTGCATGCCATGCGCGGCGATGCACGCCGCCAGCCACCCGGGGCTGAGCACATCGCGCGCCGGCACGACACGCTGGAGCGACGCCTCATCATCTGCCTGCACCTGAGTGTAGGTAGTGATCAGGTCCCGATAGGCAACCATCGGACCGGCAAAGAGCGGGGAAAGCGCGTCGATCATCGGGAAGCTCGCAGACGTGAAGAAACAGACAGTGCCTCACATACTAACGAAAACTATTAGCATTTGCATATCAAAAAAGCATGATAAACCAGCAGGGCTTGCAACGGGGCTTCCAGCAGCCTGCGTCGGGCTCGTCGGCACCTCACAGCCTGCCGTCCCGACACAGCCGACGACGCACCCAGGCATCGTAGACTCGCGTCAGCGCCGGCTCGATCAGCGGCCGCGTGATCAGCCACCCCAGCCAGGCAAGACCGGGGATGCGCGCAAGCAGCAGGCGATACGCCGGCATGCCCTCACAGATCTGCCCTTGCGCTGTCTCGACATGCAACGACAGCAATGCCTGCTTAAGGCCGATGCCGCGAGCGGCGAGATGCTCGGCGTTATCCGTCGCATCCCACCACTCGACGTTGGCGTCTTGGCGCGACAGCCGCTCGTAGCGGGCGCGTTCACGACGACACACCGGGCAGCGCGCGTCGTAGTAGATCCTGATGAGTGGCAAACCGTCACGCTGAGGTCGCTGGCTGGCGATGTCCGACATGCTGGCCTCCCTCTTGTGATGAATGTGCGCAGTACGCGTTCCTCAATGAGCGTTCAGAGCGACATATGATCAGGACGCCGCGCCGATGCGATCGGAATACTCCTTGTCTTCATAGCGATGCAGCGGCGCGTCCTCGGCACAGTCCGGGCTGGTCTGGAAGGTCTTGCGCACATCGAGCACACCCAGGCTCTGGATGGTGCGGCGCCCCAGCAGCACCGGGTAATTCATGCCGTCACGATCGCGCAGACTGAACTGCTCCTCGTAGCGCTCGCCGCCCATGCACAGCGTCATCAGCACCACCGGGCGCGTATCGCGTCCGCCTGCGCCGGATACCGTCAGGTCGCGATACAGGGGGCGCTCGAAGGTGTTCTCGACCTTGTCACCCTTGGCTTCGTCCTCGACTTCCACATCGAAACGCACCCACTCCTCGTCATCACGCTCGAAGGTCTCGATATTCTCGGCATGCATCGAGGAGGTCAGTGCGCCGCTATCCAGCTTGGCCTTCACCATCACGCCCCACGGCTCGATGGTCGCCTTCTCCACCCAGCCGAAGACCTTGTCGTCTGCCGCCTGGGCCACGGCTGGCGCGGCGAGCGAGGCAATCAAGCCGACGCCGGCGAATTGACGGGCGGCGCGCGCAAGGGATGTAGCAGCGTATCTCGACATGGTGACTCCTGGGAAAAGTGGCGACATTGCAAGGGCAATGCCCGACATCCTTCACCATGGAGGCTTGCGGCAAGGTTAACAAGGCGTGAGAACACACCCTCGTCTGTCACCCTGTCAGGCGGAAGCAACGGGCGGTTGCGAGCAGGCGATGACCAGCCACCCTTGATATGGCGCGCTGCCCCCACCAGCTATCAAGGAGGGCCGCGCCACCAGCGTACTGCTATCAGCGTATTGCTATCGGCGCACGGCCATCTGCGACATCCACTCTACGGGGGTCACCATGCAAGATCTATTACGTGAGTCACTTTCCCACTGGAGCCTGCTGCTGTGCTGGCTGTTGCTGATGGTACCGGCGCTGATCTGGGTCGTGCGTGACCTGACCACGAAGAATGCTCACCTGGCCCCGATGATGAAGTGGGTGTGGGGGCTGACCACGCTCTACTCCGGTGTCGTGGGACTGCTGGTCTATCGTTTCGCCGGGCGGCGCCAGATCGCCGCCAACGGTGATGCCCGCAAGGGGCTGAGGAGCGTCGCGCACTGCTATTCGGGCTGCGGACTGGGGGAATTCGTCGGCGTCAGCCTGGCGGTGGGCCTGTTGGCCATGGGCAATATCTCCACCGCGATCATCACCTTCATCTTCGCTTACCTGTTCGGCTTCCTGCTGACGGTCGGCCCGATGCTGCAGGGCGGCAGTGATGACAAGCCGCAGGTGATTCGTGATGCCTTCAAGAGCGAGACGGCCTCCATCGTGGTGATGGAAGTGGTGGCGATTTCCGTGGACCTCTGGCTTGCGGGCGGTGCCGGCATGCACCAGCCGCTGTTCTGGAACTCGCTGATCATTTCCCTGAGCCTGGGGCTGCTCGCCGCCTGGCCCGTCAACGTCTGGCTGGTAAAGCATGGCGTCAAGGGTGGCATGGCGGACCCACGCGAGACGGACCCGCAAGCGCAGCACCATGCACATTGCTGAAGCGCGCGCACTGCTGAGACGCGCGTACTGTCGATACGTGCAGAGTGTCGATACGTGCAGAGTGTCGAGACATGAAAAAGCCCCGTCGGCATGCCGACGGGGCTTTTCTCTGACTGACCTCTCACACTGACATTCGCATCCCAGTCAGCGTGAAACCGTCAGTCGCATCACGTTCAAGACGCTGGCCTAGACGAACTCGCCGTTGTGATAGACCTGCTGCACGTCTTCACAATCATCCAGCAGCTCGAGCATCTTGTTGAGCAGCTCGGCATCATCGCCGCCGACTTCGGTATGGATCTGCGGAATGAAGCTGATCTCATCGACTTCGAAGTCGAGGTCTTCACCGTAGATGTCGGTCAGCGCACCCTTGGCCTTGAAGTACTCGGTCGTCGGCGCGAGAACCGTGATGATGCCTTCGTCGAGCTCGATATCACTGACATCGACGTCGGCTTCCATCAGCGCTTCCAGGACCTTTTCCTCGTCCTCTTCCGCGCCCTTGAAAGCCAGGATGGCGCGGTGGTCGAACATGTGCGACACCGACCCCTGCGCGCCCAGCTTGCCCTTGCCCTTGTTGAAGCAGGTGCGGACTTCGCCGAAGGTGCGGTTGTTGTTGTCGGTCAGACAATCAACGATGACCATGACGTTGCCCGGACCAAAGCCTTCATAGCGCGCCAGAGCGAAGTCTTCGCCGCCGGTGCCCTTGGCCTTGTCGATCGCCTTGTCGATGACGTGAGTCGGCACCTGGTCCTTCTTGGCCTTCTCGATGAGACGACGCAGGCTCAGGTTGCCGTTGGGGTCGAGGCCACCGCTCTTGGCCGAGACGTAAATCTCGCGCCCGTAACGTGAATACACGCGTGCCTTGTTGAGAGAGGTACGCGCCATTGATTCTTTACGGTTCTGGAATGCTCTTCCCATGCAAGTCGACTCTTGTCCGCCTGAATTCAAATGCCCTTGCGACCATGTCGCGGGACCTGAAGCAGCATCGGCCTCCTGGCCGACACCGCAACGCTGTGACGAATAGTAACGCAGACAACGCCGTACGTCGCCATCCCTGCCGGGTCTTGCGCGTTGAGCGCAGCGCACCACGACGGGCAAGGTGACTCATGCATGCGGCTGACCGTCACAGACAGTTGGTCGGTTTGGGCAGCCCGGCGATGCGCGCGCCCACCTTGGGCGGGCTGTCCGGGAACAGCCGCATCAGATGCAGCGAGCGGCCCTTGTCGGGACCAAACCGCTGGGTCATCGCCTTGCTCAGCGGGCGCATGGCCGGCGAGAGCGAGAAGCGCTGATAGAAGTCGCGCAACACCTCGATCACCTCCCAGTGCTCCGGCGTCAGTTCACGCCCCTCCTCGGCGGCCAGCATTTCCGCCAGCGCCGGGCTCCAGTCATCCAGATCGACCAGATAACCTTCCGCATCCAGTCCGATATCACGCCCATCAAGCGTCAGTGTGCGCACCGTTTCACTACTGGCCATACAGATCCTGATTCACGTCTTGCATGAAAATTGAAAGGGAGAAGCGCCTGGCGCCTCAGAACCAGCTGACGGTCTTGTCGGCGGCCTCGGTCAAGGCGACGAAACCGTCGACGTCGACCACGATGACGTTCTCCGCGCAGCGCCCCAGCAGGCCGCGGGACTCGAGGTCTTCGCGCAACGCGAACAGCCGCCCCTCAAGCCCGGCAAGGTGCTGCTCGGCGTTGTCGAGGGCGCCATTGACGCCATCCTCGATCAACAGCAGCTGATCTTCCGGGCCCATGGCATTGAGCACATCATCATGGATGCGGCTGGAGAATGGCGAACGATTGAGTAGATGTAGATTCATGCAATTATCCAGGCAAGGGAAGCTGGGACTGCCACTGGCCATCAATCAAGAGATATCAATGACATGGCATCAGGAAACTGATGCGAGCATATCAGTCGCCAGCGTTGGCGGCAGTGACGTGTCAGAAGCTCAGCACGCGCGAGAACGCGGTGGTCAGCGCGACCACCTCGTCGTGCTCGAGCAGCGTGACCGGCAACAGCGTGACATCCTGCGCTGTCAGGCCCCGTGCGCGCAGCGCCGCCGCATCGACGTAGCAGCGCTCGACGTCATACATCTCAAGCGCCGCCAGCAGGTTGTCACTGCCCTTCTGCCCCAGCGGCCCGACCTGCTGCCCTTCCAGCAGCGCCATCACGCCATCGCCGGTGAACAGCAGCCCGACCTCGCGCCCGAAGGCGGCCGCGACCATCGCCGCCTCCAGTCCCTCGCGCAGCCAGCTGCTGCCATGCGGGCCATGGCGCAGCATGACCAGCAGATCACCGGCGGCCATCCCGGCGTCATCGCCTGCCAGGGGCGCCGTCATCACATCGCTCATGGTCTGCTCCTCACTCGATAAGTGACATCATCAGTGACGACAAGAAATGACGTCATGCAAAGGTGATCAGGTGGTCATTGTCCAGCGTCGCCTCGACCAGCTGGCCCAGCCCCGTCAGCTCGAACGGCGCCTCGAGGGTATGCCCCTGCTTGCCATGCCGCGCCGCTTCGCGCTCATCGAGCATGCCGCGTCTCAGCCCCGCCGCGACACACACCTGCAGGCGGGTGGCGTGGTTCTCGGCAAGCGACAGCCAGCGATCGCGCAGATGCGGCTCGTCCTGGGGCGGTGCCATCATGTTGGCGGCGTTATAGACGCCATCGTGATAGAAGAACACCGTGGTCAGCTGATGGCCGCGCGCCAGCAGGGCGTCGGCAAAGCGCAGCGCCGAATGGCTGGCCTGCTGGCTGTAGGGGCCGCCGTAGACGGCCAGAGCATAACGCATGCGAACCTCGTGTGACTGCTTATGAATGGGCGCCATTCTAGCGCGAGTCACGCCACCTGACACCCGAACGCAAACGACCCCGCCGAGGCGGGGTCGTTTGCAGGTCTCATGTTCCTTCGCTTGACGATCAATCGTCGGAAGCGAAGCCCAGCAGGGCCAGCAGGCTGACGAACATGTTGTAGATGGAGACGTACAGGCTCACCGTCGCCAGCAGGTAGTTGGTCTGCCCGCCGTGGATGATCTGGCTGGTCTCGAACAGGATCGCCGCGGAGGCGAACAGCACGAAGCCGGCGGAGACGGCCAGTGCCAGGCCGCTGATGTTGAAGATCATCGCTGCCAGCATCGCCAGGATCAGCACGATGGCGCCGGCGAACAGGAAGTTGCCCAGGAACGAGAAGTCCTTGCGCGTCACCAGTGCCACCGCGGACAGGCCGGCGAAGGTGATGCCGGTCATGCCGAGCGCGGTCATCACCAGCTGGCCGCCGTTGGGCAGGCTCAGGTAGGCGTTCAGTACCGGGCCGAGCGTGAAGCCCATGAAGCCGGTGAAGGCGAAGGTCGCGAAGATGCCGGCGGTGGAGTTCGCGGTCTTGTGGACCAGGAACATCAGGCCGTAGGCACCGATCAGCAGCACGAAGATGTTCATGCGGCCGACGCCCATGCTCATCGCCACGCCAGCTGTCAGCGCGGAGAACAGCAGCGTCATTGCCAGCATCATGTAAGTGTTGCGCAGTACCTTGTGAGTACTGAGCGAGCGGCTCGCGGTATCCTGCGAGACCTGCCAGGAGCTGTTAGCCATGGTGTCTATCCTCAGGTTGCTACGATGGATTCATCGATTTGACCCCAGCATGCCCTCAGGGGTTTGCCTAATCAAGAGACAGAACGATGAAAAGCCCTATTGAGGCAACCATCCGGCGCGTGCAAGGCAACGACATCGTCAGTCTCCGCAGCCATTGTGGCATGTGCGACCTTTCAAGCATCTGAACGACAAGGAAATTTACGCTAAGCCCTTGACCCTGACTGAAAAATCCGTAGTATTTCATCCCGTGAGTCGGAGGGATGGCAGAGCGGTTGAATGCACCGGTCTTGAAAACCGGCGTAGGTTAATAGCCTACCCAGGGTTCGAATCCCTGTCCCTCCACCACCTTGATTCCGAAAGCCCCGTCTACTTCAGGTAGGCGGGGCTTTTTCGTGGCCTGACACATGATCATGATTCATGGTCTGGTGCCAGCAGGCGGCTCCGGCGGCCTCACCCCGGCGCCATCCTGCTGCAAGTGATTGTCCGCGATGGCTTTTCCGAAGATTTTTCTTCGCTTACCTCTTGCTATTCTCATCAGGTTCGGTAGTATTTCGCTCCGTGAGTCGGAGGGATGGCAGAGCGGTTGAATGCACCGGTCTTGAAAACCGGCGTAGGTTAATAGCCTACCCAGGGTTCGAATCCCTGTCCCTCCACCACCTTGAATTCCGAAAGCCCCGTCTACTTCAGGTAGGCGGGGCTTTTTCATTGTTGCCGCGCAGCGCCCATCGCCGCCACTTCGCTACCCTGCCTGAGCAGCGATGGCCAATGATGCGCCGGGCCGTCAGCGGACTTTCGGCTACAGTGAGCATCACTGCGCCAGACATTCCTTGCCGCAGAATGTGCGCTTGCCCCTCCCCCTCTAGACAAGTCGAGACACCATGCCATTTTCTGCCCTTGGTTTGAGCGATTCCATCGTCAAGGCCGTCACCGAGCAAGGCTACCAGACCCCGACTCCCATCCAGGAGAAGGCGATCCCCGTCGTACTGGCCGGTGACAACCTGATCGCCGCCGCCCAGACGGGTACCGGCAAGACGGCAAGCTTCGTGCTGCCCATACTGCAGACCCTGCAGCAAGCGCCCAAGGTGCGTGCCAAGCGCGTACATGCCGTCATCCTGACGCCGACGCGGGAGCTGGCGATCCAGGTCGAAGACAACATCCAGCACTACGCCCGGTATCTGGAAGTCAGCTCCATGGCGATGTATGGCGGCGTGGAGATCGAACCCCAGCAACAACGCCTGATCGAGGGCGTGGACATTCTGGTGGCGACGCCCGGCCGCCTGCTGGACATGCTGACCCGCCGCGCGATCCATCTCGACGAGACACGCACCCTCGTCATCGACGAAGCGGACCGCATGCTCGACATGGGCTTCATCGCCGACATCAACAAGATCGTCGAGAAGCTGCCCAGGGAGCGCCAGAACCTGCTGTTCTCGGCCACGCTCTCGGCCCAGGTGCGCGTACTCGCCAAGACCGCAGTGACGGACGCCGTCGAGATCATGGTCGCACCGGAGAACGTCACCGCGCCGGATATCAGCCAGTATCTGATCACGGTCGACAAGGAGTTCAAGTCCGCCCTCCTGAGCCATCTGATTCACGAGAAGCAGTGGCAGCAGGCGCTGATCTTCATCGAGACCAAGCGCGGCGCCGCCAAGCTGGTGAGTCAGCTGGAGAAGCGTGACATCGCCGCCGAGTCCTTCCACAGCGGTCGCAGCCAGGCAATGCGCGAGCAGCTGCTGGCCGACTTCAAGGCCGGCACCATCAAGTATCTCGTGGCCACCGGCGTTGCCGCGCGGGGCATCGACATCGATGACCTGCAGCGCGTGGTCAACTACGACCTGCCGGACGCCGCCGAGGATTATGTCCACCGCATCGGGCGTACCGGCCGTGCCGGGGCGAGCGGTGAAGCCATCTCGCTGGTCTCGCGTGATGACTTCCGCAACCTGTGCGCCATCGAGCAGCACCTGGGCTATTTCGTGACACGCGAAGTCGTGGAAGGCTTTGCGCCCAAGCTCGCGGTACCGGCCTCGAACAGCGACTACGCCCCCAAGTCCGCAAGCAAGAGCCGTCGTCGCCAGTCCAACCGCCGCTGACTCTTCTCAGGGCAAGCCTGATGATGCCCTGACACACGCACGCCCCCGGAGACATGAACGTCATTCTCCGGGGGCGTGCTGGGTTGTATACCAAGCTTTGTTCGCAAATCTCTATACGCAAACCTCTGTGCACAAGACTCTGCGCGCAGTGAATTGCGCTCAATTGATGGCGGCGATGCCCGGCCCACCCACGGGGCCCAGCTGGGTGTCACTGACGAAGCCATTGCCGCCGTCCTGCTTGGCGCGGAACAGATTGACGTCGGCCTTGGCGATCAGGCCTTCCAGGTCCTTGTCGCCGGACTGACGCTGGGCAACACCGATCGACAGATTGACATCCAGACTGTTGAGGCCGTCATTGATGACGAACGGCAACGCCGAGGCGCCCTTGCACAGGCGCTCTGCCACCTGATCGACGCGCTCGCCATGCAGCCCCGGGCATAACAGCACGAACTCCTCGCCGCCATAGCGCCCGACCAGGTCCTCCCCGCGCAGGATGCTGCGCATGCGCCGCACCAGCTCCTTGAGCACCTGATCACCGGCCTGGCGACCCCAGGTCTCGTTGATCAGCGCCAGATGGTCGACATCCACCATCATCACGCTCAGCGCCCCGTTGTTGATCAACATGCCACGCCCGCTGTCGACCAGCTCGGCGCGACTCAGGGCGCCGGTCAGTGCATCGAAGCGCCCTCCCGTCTCGAAACGCTGCTGCAGGCGCTCCACCGACCAGCCCATCTGCACCAGCACCAGCGTGAAGAAGATGGTCAAGACGCCCAGATTGATGATGCGAAATGCCAGCATCCAGCCGGCGGGCAGCGGATTGGTCGGCCCTTCCAACATCAGGATGATGTAGGCCAGTAGCGGCATGCTCAGGCAGGCTGCGCACAGAAGAACGCGCCGCATGAACGACATGCGGATCGAGTAGATGCACAGCAAGGCGCCGAAGTAGAAGTAGTCGAACCCGGCCTCCGAGCCGAAATAGCGCAACGAGAAACTGATCTGCGCGCAGGTGCCCAGCGCCATCAGCGTGGCCGCCAGGGCTTCACGGCGAGCACGGTGCAGCTGCAGACAGACCAGATCGACGATCAGCATCGCCAGATTCAGCGCCAGAATGCCCATCTCGCCCAGCCACAACAGCAGGATGGCGTAGAGCAGATGGCAGCTGACCGCCAGCACGTAGACCACGTTGAAGGTGGCATGAAAGGTCTTCTCATCCGCCGTGAGTCCGGGCGGAAATTGCTCGAATCGTCGCAGAAAGCCCGCGAGATGAGGATGTGGGCTGGCCATGTAGTCACCTCCTTGTCGCTGGCCACAATCGGTGGCCAGGCGCTGTCACGGACAAATTGGCCTGACATCAACAGAATACGATATTGATGAGTCCAAACACGACGCCCCCATTACACGCAGTGCAATGGGGGCGTCGTATCGTGTGAAGCGCAGGCGCAGGCTCAGGCCCTGACACAGATTCAGGCCCAGAAACGGACTCAGACTCAGTGCAGTCGCAGGCCGACCTTGGTGATGCGATTGCCTTCCACCTCGTTCACCACCCAGTGGATACCATGCCAGTCGACATCGTCGCCGACCACCGGCACCCCGCCGACTCGCCGGGTGATGAATTCGGCGATGGTCAGGTGGTGCTCGCCCTGGGAGAGCGTCAAGCCGTAGACATCGGCGATATCCTGCATGTTGGCATCGCCTTCCAGCGTGAAGGTCCCGAAGAAGGCGCGTTGCTCGTGCTGCAGACTCTCGCCATTGAACATGCGGTTGAGGCTCGGCACATCACAGGAGCGCCCCACCACGCACAGCACATCCTGCTGATGCAGGCAGGTGCTGCCCTTGGGGTGGATCAGCACCTTGTTGCGGAACAGCGCCCCGACCTTGGCCCCCGACGGGAAGCGCAGCATGCGCAGCGCCACGCCTTCCAGCGCCGTGTTGTCGACGCGATAGACCAGCATCTCGTAGTCATTGACCGGCATGATGCCGAGTAGGTTGCGGCGACTGGGCTGTGCGCCCGGCGGCACCACCACCCGCAGCTTGCGCGCCATCGGCGCCAGCGACGAGCCCTGCACCAGCAGCGAGATGATGACCACGAAGAAGGCGACATTGAAGTAGAGACCGGCATTCTCGACCCCGGTGATCACCGGGAAGATCGCCAGCACGATCGGCACCGCCCCTCGCAACCCGACCCAGCTGATGAACCACAGCTCGCGCCAGCGGAAGCGGAAGAACGGCTTGAGACACAGGATGACCGCCAGCGGGCGCACCACCAGAATCAGCGCCACGCTGAGGATGGCGGCCGGCAGCGCGAACTGCAGCATGGTCGAGGGCGAGACCAGAAGGCCCAGCATCAGGAACAGCACGATCTGCGAGAGATGCGCCAGGCCATCATGCACCGGTAGGATGTGCTCCAGATGCCGGCCGGGGTGATTGCCGATCATCAGGCCGCACAGATAGATGGCAAGGAAACCACTGCCGCCCATCTCGTTGGTGGTGGCGAACAGACTCAGGCCCAGCGCCAGCGCCAGCAGCGAGTAGAGGCCGGGCGCGAGGTCCAGATAGCGCATCAGACGGGCGATCAGCCAGCCGCCGGCGATGCCCATGGCGGCGCCGACACCGAACTGCAGCAGGAAGCTCATGATGCCCGACGCGACGCCGGAGAGCTGACCGGTCAGGATCTCGGCCAGCGTGATGGTCAGGAAGATCGCCATCGGGTCGTTGGTGCCGGACTCGATTTCCAGCGTCGCACCGACACGCTCATTGAGGTGAACGCCCTGGCCGCCCAGCAGCGAGAAGACCGCCGCGGCATCGGTGGAGCCGACGATGGCTCCGACCAGCAGGCCTTCGATCAGGGTGAGATCAAACAGCCACATGGCCAGAAGGCCCACCAGACCGCTGGTCATGAAGACCCCGACGGTGGCCAGCACCAGTGCCGGTTTCAGGCCGGCACGAAACGTGGACAGCCGCGTGCGCAGGCCGCCATCGAGCAGGATGAGCGCCAGCGCCAGGTTACCGATCATGTAAGCGGATGAGGCGTCGTCGAACTGGATGCCCAGTACGCCATCTTCACCCGCCAGCATGCCAAGGCCGAGGAACAGCAGTAGCAGCGGCATGCCAAGACGCGCCGAGACGCGGCTGGCCAACACGCTCAAGGCGATCAGCGTGCCTGCCAGCAAGAAATAATAATTCAGGTTCTCTACCACGAGTGCTCCCCCGCCAAGCCCTACATCAGATCTCGAGTGACGTCCATGACGACTCACCCACAGTATTCCATGTCAGCGATGGGGCTGCAGAGAAATTTCACACCTTTCATGTACTTGCAGCGTGCAGCACGCGGATTTCACGCCAGGCTACGCGGCGAGACCCAGGCTGGGGCTGCCGCAAGCTCAGCATAGGGCCGCGGACCGAAGGCCTCCATCGCCCACAACAGCGCACGGCACAGCTCGCGCTGGCCGTCGAGATCGATCATGCGCCCATGGCGCGAATAGCCCTTCATGAAGGCCTGACGCTGCTCCGGCGTTTCCAGCAGCAACTCCACCAGCGCCCAGTCGAACTCGATCGGCGCCCACACCAGCGCTTCCCAATCGCTCCATACCCAGCCTGTGGCGGCGCACAGGTATTGATCGGCGCGCATGTCCGGCAGACACCACACCGCGCGAGTCGGTGCCGGGAAGGTGCGCTTGAGCAGCGTGCCAAGCTCCGCGCGACGCGGGTGATGGGCAAGAAAGCGCGTGACGCGGGTATTCCAGTGCAATAGCGGCATCGGCTGCGCCAGCGGCTGGCCGAAGCCGGACACCGTGTCCTGATGCAGGCGACCAAGCTGGTCGCCCAGCAGCTCACAGAAGGTGATGCTGAGATCGCTCGGCTGCCCGCTGGACCACGGCAGGTGCCAGATGGGCGCGCCATCGAGACGCCCCAGAAAGGTCAGGGGCAGTGGCGGAATCGGCAGACGCGCGGGCAAGGCGCCCGCTAGTCGCGTCAGGCCCTCCGGCGTCGCCCAGCGATCGGCGCCGAAGACCCCGCGCATGGCGCGCCAGAAGGGGTCATGGTCTGGGCCGGTGCGCGCCAGCTTGATGAGGCCGGGCGTGCCGCCACGCTGGCGCCATAGCCAGTTGGCGCTATCCGGCCAGGCGAGCGCCAGCGGCTCGAGCGGTTGACCCAGATAGGTCGAGAGCCGGCGGGTCAGTGACTCCTCGGGCCAGCCCCTGGGCACGGGACGCGGCTCGCCCACGGCCTCAGCCGTGCTCGGCCGCCGTGGGGGAACGGGATAACTGGAACAGGTCGAGAGATCCGGTGTGTCGGGCATGATGATCTCCTTGGGCTACACGTCTTGTTACAGTAATGCTCAGCATACCCAAGGCGTGGCACATCGGCATAGTCCGTTTCGCACGCCACCTCTGCCCTGCCCACCGGACCCGCCCCCTGACCCGCGTCGGACAAGACACCGGCAAGAGAGTGACGTTACACTGTCGACCTGGATGGGGGTGCCCGAGGATGGGCTGAGAGCCGCAGCGATACGTCGCGCGACAACCCCTGGAACCTGATCCGGTTGATACCGGCGGAGGGAATCCCCGACGCGTGCCCTGCACGGCGCGTCACCTGCTTCCTCCTGCCGGCACGCCGCCTGACCACGGAATTGCCTGTGTCGCTGGGACTCACCCTCAACAACGCACGAATCGATTACGCCGGCCACACGCTGTTCCGCGATATTTCCGCGCGTCTGGAAGCCGGTAGCTGGACGGCACTGCTGGGGCGCTCCGGCTGCGGCAAGAGTTCGCTGCTGCGCCTGCTGGCCGGCCTTGAGATGTCAGACCTCCACCAGCTCGACCTCGCCACCGATGACGGTCAGCCGCTGACCGACCGCGTGGCCTGGATGGCGCAGCAGGACCTGCTGCTGCCGTGGCGGCGCGTCATCGACAACCTGTGGCTGGGCGATGACCTGCGCCGGCGGCCGCGCAATCGCAAGCTTGCTCATGAACTGCTGGCCGCGGTCGGGCTTGAGGGCCGTGAGCAGGCCTGGCCGGACGCCCTCTCGGGCGGTCAGCGCCAGCGCGTCGCCCTCGCCCGCACACTCTACCAGCAGGCGCCGGTCGTGATGATGGACGAGCCGTTCTCGGCGGTGGATGCCATCACCCGTCTGGAGCTGCATGATCTGGCCAGCCGCCTGCTCAAGGGCCGCACCGTCCTGATGGTGACCCATGACCCGCTGGAGGCATTGCGCCTCGCCGATCAGCTGCTGGTGCTGCGCCCGTCGAGCCTCCCGGGCCACGGCGCCGAGCTGGAACGCCTGCCGGGGCTTGGCGCCGCACGCCCGGTGCCACTGGATGACCCGGCCCTGCCACCGGCGCAGGCACAACTGATCGCCCGCCTGCGTGATAGCGAGGAGGCCGCATGAAACGTCTGCACGCCATGCGTCACCTCGTCATAAGCGCGCTGCTCCTGCTGGGGCTGTGGCAGCTGATCATTGCCGTCACCGCCGTACCGCCCTACATTCTGCCCACGCCGCAGGCCGTGCTCGAGGTCTTGATCGAGAAGGCGCCGCTGCTGGCCCATCACGCTGGCGTCACCATCAGCGAGATACTGGCCGGGCTGGTGCTGGGCATTCTGCTCGGCCTTGCCACCGCGCTGGCGCTGGCCTTCATTCCCCGCCTGCGCCGCACGCTGCTGCCGATGCTGCTGATCAGCCAGGTGATACCGCTGTTCGCGATCGCGCCGCTGCTGGTGCTGTGGCTCGGCTATGACATGCTGTCCAAGGTGGTGATGGCGACACTGATCATCTACTTCCCGGTCGCCTCCACCGGCTACGACGGCCTGCGCCAGACCCAGCAGGGCTGGCTGGATCTTGCCCATACCCTGGGTGCCAGCCCATGGCGCCGACTGATCCACATCCAGCTGCCCGCCGCGCTGCCGGCACTGGCCTCCGGCATTCGAATGGCCGCGACCGCCGCCCCCATCGGCGCCGTCATCGGGGAATGGGCCGGTGCCAGTCAGGGGCTGGGCTATCTGATGCTCAACGCCAACGCGCGCATGGAGATCGACCTGATGTTCGCCGCCCTGCTGGTGCTGGTCGCCTTCTCCCTGCTGCTCTATTTCTCGCTGGATGCGCTGCTGCGCGCCCTGATGCCCTGGCACCGCGACCGGCTGACACGTCTGAGCTGACACGCCTGGGCTTCGAGCAACTACCGCAAGACCGCAAGATCGCGTAACCGAAAGACGCAACGACGCTCGACACAAATTGCATGAGCCTGACGACTGCCGCCCACGAACGGCAGCACCACTACCCTGTGATCACAAGGAACTCCGCCATGTCTCTTTCGTCATCGGCGCCACGGCGCAAAGCGCAGCCGACACGTTCACCGCGTGCCTCGCTGCTGTCCACCGCCTTCGCCACCCTGCTGACCACGCTGTGCCTGAGCAGCCTGCCAGCCACCGCCATGTCGGCCCACGCCGCCGAGGCAGAACCCGCCACCAGCACCCAGTCAGCGCCGGAAATCGTCGCTCAGCAGGCCGAGGTCGGAGTGAACGGTGACTCGACCGCCTCGGCGCCGGTGGCAAGCCAGGAAGCCGTGGAAGCGACCGCCGGCGCCGCCGAGCAGGCCAAGAACGGCGCTGAACCAGCCGCCAGCGACGAACAGAGCGCTGATGCTGACTCGAAGGGCGTTGCCAATGACGCTACCAAGGACGCTGCCACCGCCGAGCAGCCATTGACGCAGTTCAAGGTCATGCTCGACTGGTACACCAACCCCGGCCACGCCCCGCTGGTGCTGGCGCAGGAGCTGGGCCTGTTCAAGAAGCACGGTCTTGATGTCGAGCTGATCGCCCCCGCCGACCCGAGCGTGCCGCCCAAGCTGGCCGCCGCCGAGCGCGTCGACATCGCCATCAGCTATCAGCCGCAGCTGCACCTGCAGATCGATCAGGGCCTGCCGCTGGTGCGTATCGGCACCCTGGTCGCCACGCCGCTGAATGTGGTGGTGGTGCGCGCCGACAGCGACATCCAGTCGATCGCCGACCTCAAGGGCAAGCGGGTCGGCTACTCGGTAGGCGGCGTCGAGGAAGTGCTGCTCTCCACCATGCTGCAGCACAGCGGCCTGACGCTGGATGACATCACGCTGACCAACGTCAACTTCTCGCTGACGCCGTCACTGCTGACGCGCAAGGTCGATGCCGTCACCGGCGCCTTCCGCAACTTCGAGCTGGCCCAGATGGCCCAGGAAGGCGTCAAGGGCCGCGCCTTCTACATCGAGGAAGAAGGCGTGCCGACCTATGACGAGCTGATCTTCGTCGCCAACAGCGACAGCTACGAGCGCAAGCAGGCCCAGTACGCCGGCTTCCTCGCCGCCGTCGGCGAAGCCACCGCCTGGATCATCAACCATCCGGACCAGGGCTGGGAGATGTTCCGCGACTCCGACCCGGCACTGGATACCGAGCTCAACAAGGAAGCCTGGTACGCCACCCTACCGCGCTTCGCGCTGCGTCCTGCCGCGCTGGATGCCGGCCGCTACCGTGACTTCGAGGACTTCCTGTTCGAGCGCGGCATGATCAAGAAGCGCCAGTCGCTGAGCCACCTGGCCGTCGACGTCAACACGCCCTGAGGCGTTGAGCGCTTGAGCGCGCCCCATGCAAAACGCCCTGTCGGAGATTCCGACAGGGCGTTTTGGGTTCAGGACCGGCTCGCTCTCGCCGTCTTGTGCCTATTCGACAAGCGCTAGCGGCGTGCCAGGCGACGCGACAGCCACAGGATCTGCAGCGGCTGAATCACCAGCGCGATCATCAGCACCGCGACCAGCAGCGGCATGCCCTCTAACGCGCCGCTCGGGGTGCTGACCAGCAGTCCGGCGCCCACATAGCTGCCGGCGGCGGAACTCAGATGCTGCACGGCACTCTGGGTGCTGGTGAAGGCCGCTCGCTCGTGGTCGGCGGGAATGAAGCTGTTGAGCGTATTCTGGGTCACACGCCGCGCCGACGAGAACAGCATGTAGGCGCCGAAGCCGATCCAGATCAGCGACGGTCCCGGCGAATGCAGCAGGAAGGCCCAGCCGACCAGCGCCGTCATCAGGCAGGTGATGGTGCCCGGCCAGACACAGCCATAGCGATCACACAGCCGCCCCGTGAGTTGCATGCCGACCAGCGACAGGCCGCCACCGATCATGTAGAGCCCACCGAGATCCTCACGCGGCAGGCCCAGATTGAACAGCAGATAGCTTGCCAGGTTGGGAATCACCAGGAAGTTGCTGAACATCGCCGTGGCGATCAGCGCCAACCCCAGCCGATGGTCGGGCTGGGCCAGGATCTTCAGGATCGTGGTGCCCTTGCGGCTGCGCTGACGTGTCTCGGGGTTATCGAGATGGCCGCGGATAGGCGGCAGTATCCAGGCCAGCAGCCCGCATACCAGCAGCGCCAACAGTGCCACGGCGCGAAATGGCGCCTGCCAGCCGAAGCCCTGCGACAGCCACAGCGCAAACGGCAGCCCCAGCACCGAGGCCACCGAGAAGGCACCCATCACCAGGCCCATGGCACGCCCCCGACGTACTCCCGGCACCACGTCGATCACGATGGCCAGCGCCGTCGCCGCCGCCGGCCCGCCGAACAGGCCGCCCAGCATGCGCGCCGCCAGCAAGGTCTCGAAGTCGGTGGCAAAGCTGGCGATCAGGTGACAGAGCGCCGCGCCGAACAGGAAGCCCAACACCGCCCAGCGCCGATCGAAGCGATCGGCGTGTCGCGTCCACAGCAGAGTGCCCACCGCGGCGGCCAGCGGATAACTGCCGACGATATAGCCAAGGTGATCCAGCGGAATGCCCAGCGAGGTGGCAAAGTCGGGGCCCAGCGCCATCACCATGGTGAAGCCCATGATGACGGCGAACTGCAGCAGGGTGACCAGCGCCACCACCAGGCGCTCGTGGGTGGTCACCGGCGGGATGACCCGCTCGCTCGCGGCCGGCTGACGATTTTCGGAGTGGCTGCTCGGCGTACTCAAGCGCGTGCGACGCGATCAAGGAACGCCACCACCGCCTGCTGGAACTCGCTGGCACGCTCGGCGTGCAGCCAATGGCCGGCCTCCAGCGAGTCATCTTCCAGCGCAGGGAAGTGCTCGCGCATCGTCGCCAGGCCCTCGGCCTGCACATAGTTGGAGCGCGAGCCCCACAGCAGCAGCGCCGGCAGCTCGATTGGCCCCTGACCGTGCGGCGCCTCGACGATCTGCGGGTAGCCCGCCGCGATATGGTCCAGCCCGACGCGCCAGCCCATGGCGCCATCGTCGAGACGCACCAGATTGGTGGCGAGGAACTGGCGAATGGCCGGGGTATCGACATGCTGCGCCATCACCGTGTCGGCCTCCTTGCGTGAGGCCGGGCGCGCGTCACGTACCGCCTCGAAGGCGGCAAAGATATCGTCATGCCCGTGGCCATAGGCGACCGGCGCGATATCGGCGATCAGCAGGCTGCGCAGACGCTCGGGCGCCTCGAGTGCGACCTGCATGGCGACCTTGCCGCCCATCGAGTGGCCCAGCAGGTCACAGCGCTCGATGGCAAGGCGGTCGAGCAGCGCGAGGACATCCGCGGCCTGCTCGGGGTAGCTCATGCCGGCCACGTGCGGACTGCGGCCGTGGTTGCGCAGATCCACCGCGATCACGCGGCGCGTCCGCGACCACGACTTGATATGCGAACGCCAGTTGTCGGCACTGCCGAACAGGCCGTGAAGAATGACCAGCGGCGTCGCGTCCTGCTGGCTCGTTGTCTGTTCCTCGGCGCCATCACGAGCATCGCTCTCGTGGTAATAAAGCTCGACCGTTGTGCTCATCATCATCTCCATGGACGCTAGACAGACCGTTACGCTCCCCGTGGCTCAGGCGCAGTAGCTCAGGCGCGGTAGCTCAGGCTCAGCGGCGTGGCTCAGCGGCGTGGCTCGGCGGCAGCCGGCTCGCGGGGAGCGCCTATGTTAGCAAACTATCAAGCGCGCGGCGGCTCCGTCCTCGACGGCTCAGCGCGGGCTGGCTTCCAGATAGACCTTGACCGCCTGCCACAGCGGGCTGCGGTAACGCTCCGGGTGCCACAGCATCGAGAAGCGCCGCTTCAGGTTGAGCTGGGGCGTGGCCAGCACCACCAGCTCGCCACGCGCGATCTCGGCCGCCACTGACAGCCGCGACAGACATCCCAGCCCCAGCCCGGCGAATACGGCTTGCTTGATGGCCTCGTGCTGGCCCAGCTCCATGCGTACCTTGAGGCGCTCGATCCGCCCGTGCAGTGCACGCTCGAAGACCGCCCGCGTGCCCGAGCCCCCCTCGCGCAGAATCCAGTCGGCGGTGGCGAGGTCCTCATCGCTGAGCGCCACGCCACGCACGGCCAGCGGATGGCTCGGGGGCGCCACCACCACCAGCTCATCCTCGCGCCAGGTCTGGCTCATCAGGCGCGGCGCATGGCAGTCACCCTCGATCAGGCCGAGTTCGGCGTCATAGTTGAGCACCGCCTCCACCACCTGATGGGTATTGCGCAGACGCAGGTTGAGCTCGGTGCCCGGATGTTCGCGCATGAAGGCCCCCGCCAGCCCCGGCAACAACCAGGTGCCGATGGTGGCGCTGGCAGCGATTTCCAGCTCGCCACGCAGGTTGCCATCCACCACGCCGGGCTCACGCGCCTCCAGCTCCAGCGCGTGGGTCTGTTCCAGCAGTTGCTCGGCGCGCGCCAACAGGCGACGACCATTGGCGTTCAGGGCCAGGCGGCGACCGAGGCGCTCGAACAGCTGCACCTCGAGATGACGCTCAAGCTCGGATAGCCCCTGACTCGCCGCCGATTGCGACAGGCCGATCTCGCGCGCCGCGGCGCTGACGGAGCCGTGGCGGGTCACCGCCACGAACACTTGCAACTGGCGCAGCGTGATGTGGATCTGCATATCGGTTTTTCCGGTATGTAATAAAAGAATAATCGACTAACTGCCGAATAATATTCCCGAATAGACTAATCATCAAACCAGAGGCACTAAGCAAGCGACGCAGACTCAAGCGCCCTTGCCGATGACAGCCGTGCACCACACGCCAGCGCACGACCCATAACAAGACAGGCCATGTTCCGCACGGGATAGGCCACTTTCCTCAAGGAGAATGCTCATGGACGCACAGACCCTGACTCCCCCCGCCACTGCCGAGCGCTTGCGCCGCATGTTGCCGGGCCTCGCCCTGTGTGGCGGCCTGACCCTGGTGGGACTGGCACTGCATTCCATTCCGGCGCTGGCCTCCACCGGCATCAGCCCGCTGGTCTTCGCCCTGCTGTGCGGTATCGTGGTCGGCAACCTGCCGATCACCAGCCGGCACGCCGCGGCGCTCTCCCCGGGGCTGCATATCGCGACCAAGAAGCTGCTGCGTCTCGGCATCATCCTGTTCGGCCTCTCCATCACCCTGCAGCAGATTCTCGGCCTGGGCTGGAGCGTCGTCTTCCTCGATGTGCTGGTGATCACCGCGGTGCTGAGCAGCGGCTACTTCATCGGCACGCGCTGGCTGGGGCTGGACCGCGACACCGCACTGCTGACCAGTGCCGGTTCCGCCATCTGTGGCGCCGCGGCGGTACTGGCGACCGAATCAATGATCAAGGCACGCCCGGCGGCCACCGCCATGGCCGTCGCCACGGTGGTGCTGTTCGGCTCGCTGGCGATGCTGGTCTACCCGCTGCTCTACCCGCTGAGTGGCATGCATGAAGGCCTGTTCGGCATCTATATCGGCTCCACCATCCACGAGGTCGCTCAGGTCGTGGCCGCCGGTGAAGCGGTCGGCCCGGACGCCCTGGCCAATGCGCTGATCGTCAAGTTGATGCGCGTGATGATGCTGGTACCCTTCCTGCTGCTGTTGCCGAAGCTGTGGGCGATGCGGGCCCGTACCGAAGGCGATGACCGCGAGACCGGCGGCAGCATGACGATTCCGTGGTTCGCGTTGGGCTTCATCGCCATGGCCGGCATCAACAGCACCGGCGAGATCCCGGCGGCAGTGCACTCAAGCCTCTCTACCCTCGGCAGCGTGGCACTGACCATGGCCATGGCGGGCCTGGGCGTCGAGACTCGCCTCGATCGTCTGCGCTCACTGGGCATGAAGCCTTTCCTGCTCGCGCTGATCCTGTTCACGCTGCTGATCGTCGGTGGCTTTGGCGCCAATCTGCTGCTGATGGGCTAATCCTCAGCACGGCAGTGATTGATTGCCCCAATGACTTTGGTAGTACGGCTCAATTGGCAAACCCGGGCAGGCTCAAGCACAATGGCGGTCATCGATTACTCACCGGCAGTGCCGGCGCCATTTTCTCGGCCCACCCAGTACGGGCTGAACGAGAGTCACGAACCTTAGGAGAGTCTCATGCTTGCAGTCATTTTCGGTCGTCCGGGTTGCCCTTTCTGTGTCCGCGCCAAGGACCTCGCGGAAGAGCTCACCGCCAAGCGCGATGATTTCGACTTCCGCTACATCGACATCCATGCCGAAGGCATCAGCAAGGCCGACATGGAAAAGACCATCGGCAAGCCGGTCGAGACCGTGCCGCAGATCTTCGTCGATCAGACCCACATCGGTGGCTTCACCGAGTTCAACCAGTACGTGCAGGACGAAGCTCTGATGCCGCAGGCCTGATCGCCGCCATCAGCCGCTTCACTGCTGAAGCCCTCGCCATTGGCGGGGGCTTTTTTGTGCCTGCGTCACCGCCTCCCGCCCCTGGTCACGACGCTTACTCGCACCACAACGCAGCACACAAGGTCGCGTCTTGCGCACCTTGCCGCTTGCGACAAAAGGAGGGGGCAGCGACAATCGCTGCCTTCTCCGCCCGTGTATGCACAAGGACACGCACATGAACATGTTGATGGAAGGCGCCGTGCTGCTGGGGTGCGCGGTGGTTGCCGTGCCACTTTTCCAGCGTCTGGGCCTCGGCTCCATCCTGGGCTATCTGGCCATCGGGGTACTGCTGGGTCCGTCGTTGATCGGTTTCATCTCGGAGCCTGGCGAAGTGCTGCACTTCGCCGAATTCGGGGTCGTCATGCTGCTGTTCATGATCGGACTGGAACTGGAGCCCAAGCGCCTGTGGGACATGCGCCTCAAGCTTGCGGGCCTGGGCAGCGCCCAGATGCTGCTGTGCGGCGCCCTGCTCACCCCTGTCGGCCTGTGGCTGGGGCTGGAATTGCCCGCCGCCGTGTTGCTGGGCCTGATTCTGGCGCTGTCCTCGACCGCCTTCGCGCTGCAGGTATTGAGCGAGAATCAGCAGCTGGCGACGCCGCACGGCCAGTCGACCTTCGCCATCCTGCTGTTCCAGGACCTGGCGGTGATCCCGCTGCTGGCCCTGATGCCGCTGTTCGCTGACAACTTCGATGCCTCCACCGGCACCAACTGGATCGGCATCGCCAAGGGCATCGGCATGATCGCGGCGGTCATCATCGTCGGGCGCCTTGTCGTGCCGCGCCTGCTCAAGATGGTCGCGCGCAGCGAGATCCACGAGATCTTCACCGCCGCGGCCTTGTTCGTGGTGATCAGCACGGCGCTGCTGATGGAATGGGTGGGGCTGTCCATGGCCCTGGGCGCCTTCCTGGCCGGGGTACTGCTGGCCGATACCGTCTACCGTCACGAGCTGGAAGCCAACATCGAGCCCTTCAAGGGGCTGCTGCTGGGGCTGTTCTTCATGGCCGTGGGCATGTCGGTCGACGTGTCGCTGGTGATGGAGCGTCCGCTGACCGTGCTGGCGCTGACGCTGGCGCTGATGTTCGGCAAGGTCATCGTCATCACGCTGGTCGGACGCGTCGCACGCCTCAAGATGGCCGAGGCCCTGCCGCTGGCCGCGGTCCTGTCACAGGGGGGTGAGTTCGACTTCGTGCTGTTGACCGCCGGCATGGCCGCCGGCATCTTCGATCAGACCCTCACCAGCCTGGTGATCAGTGCGGTGACCCTGTCGATGGCTGCCACGCCCTTCCTCTATCGCTATGCCCGCCACCTCGGCGCCACCAGCGAAGCCAAGCGCCCCTATGACGAGGACTTCGGTGAGGAAACGCCGCAGGTGGTGATCGCCGGCTTCGGCCGCTTCGGCCAGATCAGCGCGCGCATGCTCAAGAGCCAGGGCATCAACTTCACCGCGCTTGACCCCAATATCACCCAGGTCGAGTTCGTGCGTCAGTTCGGGTCGCGCATCTTCTACGCCGATGCCAGCCGCGCCGAATTGCTGCGGGCGGCGGGTGCCGAGCAGGCCAGGATCATGCTGGTGGCGGTCGATGATGCCGAGACCTCGACAGGCATAGTGCGCATGGTGCGCCATCAATTCCCGCACCTGAAGCTGTTCGTGCGTGCCCGTAACCGCCACCACGCCTGGGAGCTGATGGAACTGGGCGTGGAGCACGTGATTCGTGACACCTACGCCAGCAGCCTGGAGATGGGCGGAGAACTGCTGGTGGCGATGGGCTATCCCAGTGCTCGCGCGGCGGAAGTGGCGCGTGCGTTCCGGGAAATGGATGACAACATGCTCAAGCAGAACTACGAGCACCGTCACGACCAGAAAGCGCTCGTCAACAGCGAGCAAGCCGCCATGGTCGAGCTCAAGCGCCTGTTCCAGAACAATCAGGACTGACGTCGCACCACTCGTCAGAGCGCTCAGTCGCGCCTGAAAAGACACAAGGGCCGCCCCGGCAGGGGCGGCCCTTGTCGTTGGGGCACTCGGCAACACCTTGCGTGCAGACCCGATTCCTCGAAAGGCGAGCGGCCCGAGTCCTGCTCAGCCCTGCGACAGGCGGCGGGACGTCAGGCGCGCCCGCCACTGCGGGCCGAACAGATAGGCGCACAGCCCGATCACGATCAGCAAGGCCCCAGCGAGCACGCGGCTGGAGATCAGCTCATCATTGAGCACCGCGCCCAGGCTCATGGCGAAGATGGGGGTGATCAAGGTCGCCAGCGCCACCGTACTGGCCGACAGGCGTGACAGCACGAAGTAGTAGCACAGGTAGCCGATCAGCGAGCCGAAGATGCCAAGGTAGAGGATGGCCGCCATCGGCCGCCCCTCCGGCAGGGCCTGCGGCACGCCATCGACGATCAGCGCACACACCAGATAGAGCGGCAGCGAGACCAGCAGCGCACCCTCCGTCTGCACCAGCGGATGCAGCCCTGCCCGTTCGCGCTGCACCAGTACCCCCGAGGCGGCGAAGCAATTGACGGCCAGCAGCATGGTCAAGACTCCCTTCCAGCTGCCCGGCGGCAACGCCAGGGAATCCGAGACCGCGACGGCCAGTCCACTCAATGCCAACGCAAACCCCATCCACTGCAACTTGTCAAGTGGAGCACTTTTCAACCACCAGCGTGCATAAAGCCCTGATAGCAATGGTGCCAGTCCAAACAGTAACGACATGATACCGCTTGGTAACCAGGCCGCAGACAGGTAGGCGAAGTACATGCCACCCCAGATACCCAGAGCGGCTGCCGAGTAGCTGCGCAGTGCCCCACGCGAAAGGTCCATTTTCAGCCCCATCATGCGTAACAATGGGTAACCAAGGCATGCGGCAATTAACATTCTGCCCATCGCCGACCAGGCAGGCAGCCAGCCCGAAGCGCTCCACGAGATGGCCAGCGGTGTCGTCGACCACACCATGAGAACCACGCAATACGCCACCAGCACTGGCATTTTTACTCTCCGATCAAGAAACGCGAAAAAACGGATAATGGCGTTGAATACCCCTTTGCACGACTACCTATAATCGCTCCAGCACTGAGGTCATAGGGGCCGTCCAAGGAGGCATCATGCAACGCAAGGAATTCCAACAGCAGCTATGGCTGGACTTCGTCCATCGCCACCCCGACATCGGGGCGCTGGATATCTGGCCAGACAGCATCAACCCTGAATATCTGATGTTCCTGACGCTGAATCAGGGGCCTTTCAGAAGCGAGAAACTGTTACCCAGCCTGTACCACCAGGGCTATCGCCGCGTGAAACAGTACGCCATGGCCGACCGCGGCCTGCTGGTCGATCTGCTGCTTCCCCCGGATGGTGGCGCTGCCGTCATGCTGGCGGAACTGCAGGCCAACAGCCTGCCGCCGATGCACCGTGACCTGCTCAAGCGCCTGATCAGTCAGAGTCATCGTGATGACTGCAAGGGTCAGAACCTGCTCGCGCCCTGCCGTCCGTGGGACATGCCGGACTGGCCGACCTTCGAGCGCCTGCTCGAGGCCAACCCGCTGGCTGCCTGGCTCTCCGTGATGGGGCCGCGCCTGCACCATGTCGGCTTCAATGCCGAAGAGCTTGGCGAAACGCTGGAAGCGGTCTGCGAGGGCATGCTGGCCTACGGCATGGCACCGCAGACCGGGCGCCATCATGCGGTACTGCCCATCAATCCCAAGCTGCAGTATCACTACTACCCGGCCCACGCCCAGCGCATGGTGTTCGCGGACGGTGACGAGCATATGGTGGTGCTGGGCGGCATCGCCCTGCTGGCGACGGCACCGGTGACGACTCAGCAAGAAGGAAAACAGCGTCCCGCAGAACAACTGCTGCCGGAACATACGCTGTGCCAGCTCAGCGCGTAATGGCCTCTTGGCAGCACTGCGCAATGAGATGAGTCGCATTCAGCCCCCTGCGCATGCGTAGGGGGCTCTTGTGTTCAGAGAGTGACATGACCTGTCATGCCATACCCTTCACACCCTCTCTTGCCATCACTCTTCATGGCATCACCTCATGATGTCATCACTGCACGACTCGCCGCTTCCCCCGCCGCTTTCCCCCGCCATGCCTGCGCCTTGTGCCTGATCCTCTAAACCTAACGTCGCAGACAGGTTATCAACAGAAGCTGTGGAAAAAGCTGTGAAGAATCTCTGTACATCTAGGTATCGCCATCGAGATCAGGCGAGCGCAGACAGATTGATCAAAAAATGATCAGCCGACCGCAAACAGCGCCAATTCCCCTTCCGACCACGCATCTGGCAGTGCATCAGACGGCCACTGTGGCAGCGGCTGTGGCCGTAGTGAACACCCCCCCAGCACCCCTCAAATCAGCCTAGAGACGAGAGCGCCAATGTCACTGGCGTATTCGTGATCTGCCCGCCCAGCCAGTATGCCCCCAGATAGCCCACGCTGTAGGCCAGTAACAACGCCGGGAAGAAGCGCAGATAACTCATGAAGCTCACCTCACGCACCTTGGAAAGCGCGATCACCCCGGCGGCGGAGCCAATCACCAGCAGTGAGCCACCCACACCTGCGGCATAGGTCAGCGCCAGCCACTCGGCATCGTTCATGCTGACATCCGCCTTGAGCACTGCAGCGGTCAGCGGCACGTTGTCCACCAACGCCGAGAGCAGCCCGACCAGATAATTGGCCTGCATCGCCGGCATCAGGGCATAGAGCTGTGCCAGGCCTTCCAGCAGACGAGCTTCCTTGAGCGCCCCGACCATCAGCAGGATGCCGAGGAAGAATAGCAATGTATCGAATTCGATAATACGAATGTAATCAAGTATGCGGCGCTCTTCGCTGTCGCTGCGCCGTTCGGCGACATGTCCAAGCAGGAACATCAACGACATCCCGAACAGGAAGGTCAGCAGCGGCGGCACGCCAAACAGCACGTTGAGCCCGAGGGTCGACAGGATGGTGGCCAGAAACAGCCAGGCGACCAGACGATCAAGACGCCGGGTCTCGCGTGGCTCGCGCACCAGGTTCACCTCGCCTCCCAGCCCGGGCAGCAGTAGCGTCGCCAGCAGCATCACGCTGAGGAAGGACGGCAGCGCCAGCAGCATCAGCTCGCTGATGCGCACCTTGCCCGCCAGGAAGATCATCAGCGTGGTCACGTCCCCGGTGATCAGCGCCACGCCGCCGGAGTTGACGGCAAATACCGCCAGCACCGCAAAGCGCAGCGTCTTCTTCGGCGCCAGGCCCAGCGACAGCACCAGGGTCAGCGATACCAGCGTCGCGGTGATGTTGTCGGCCAGCGATGAAAAGGCGAAGGCAAAGAGTCCCGTCAGATACAGCAGGCCGCGCTCCCCGATGCGTTTCGGCAGCAGGCGGTAGATCAGATTGGCGATCAGCCCCTTGGCATTGAGAAAGGCCACGAAGGTCATCGCCGCCATCAGAAACAGCCACAAGGTGGCGATCTCGAGCAGGTTCTCGTTCAAGGCCTCGGGGACATCATCCACCGCCAGGGCCGCGGGGCCGAAGATGAACAGCAGCAACCAGCTGAAGGTGCCCAGCAACAAGGTCGTCTTGGCCTTGTTGAGATGGATCACATCCTCTATGGCAATCAACACGAAGGCGGCCAGCGCCAGCCCGATCAACAGTCCCTGCAACCACATGCCACTCTCACTCCCTGAGATATCGTCGCGCAGCGGCGGCGATGATTGACGGTGCCCGGCGTGACTTCAACGTGAACCCTGCCACGACCTTTCCCTTGCACCGACCCGTCACACGACCGGCAATGCATCTCATCACAGCTGCGTGCGCCCCGCCATTCGACCTGAGGGGCGTTCGCTTCGTGCAACGCAGGGTTGCCATCCCCCACGCAAGCGGGGTGGGCATCCACTCTTGGGTGAATTACGATGGCGCCACCTGATGAAGGAGTCATGCATGTCGAGTATCAGAGGTGTCATCAGCCTTGTCTTTCTGATCATCAATACCCTGTGCTGGGCGCTGCCGCTTTACCTGCTGGCCGCACTCAAGCTGATCACGCCATCGCGCCGCCTGCAGTTGCACATGTTGGAGGGGCTCAACCGCCTCGCCATGGGCTGGATCGGCACCAACAACCTGTGGATTCGCCATGTGCTGCGTCCGCGCTGGGACATCCACGTGCCGCCATCGCTACGCGATGGGTCTGCCCGACGTCGCTGGTGGCTGGTGATCGCCAATCATCGCAGCTGGACTGACATCTTCGTTCTCCAGTACGCCCTGCACCGTCGTACGCCGATGCCCAAGTTCTTCCTCAAGCAGGAGCTCATCTGGGTACCGGTGATCGGCCTTGCCTGGTGGGCGTTGGAATTCCCGTTCATGCGCCGTTACAGCCAGCAGAAACTGGCCAGCAATCCGCGGCTCGCCGAGCGTGATCGCGAAGCGACGCGACGCATGTGCGAGCGCTCACGCCAGGCGCCGATGGCGATCTTCAACTTCGTGGAAGGCACTCGCTTCACGCCCGCCAAGCACAACCAGCAGCAAAGCCCTTTCCAGCACCTGCTCAAGCCGCGTGCCGGCGGCAGTGCCCAGGTGATCAACACGCTTGGCGATCGACTTTCCGGTATTCTGGATGCCACCCTCGATTACCGACATGCCGATGCCAGTTTCTGGCAGTTCCTGTGCGGTCACGGGGGCGACATCACGCTCGTCATCACTCAGCGGCCCTTGGAGCCCTGGATGCTGGACGGCAACTATCATGCGGACGCCGCCTATCGCGAGCGCTTCCAGCAATGGCTCAATCAGGTCTGGAAGGACAAGGATGCCCGACTGTCACGTGCAGGGAATGACATTGATGAACACTGAATACGGCCTGAATGCCGCGGACTTCTCGGCACGAGCGCAGGCCGAACCTGACGTGAACCGTCCACTTCTGCAGCGTGTTGGCGTCGCGCTGCGCTGGCTGGCGCTGATCTGTCTCGGCCTGTGGCTGAGCGGCTGCGCGACCGGCAGCTATTCCGGCTCGCCGGCCGGCCAGTGGGTCACCATCCAGAAGGGCGATACCCTGGGGCAGATCGCACGCGATGCCGACATTCCCCTGCTGCGCCTCACGCGCTTCAATCCGGGCGTCAAGATTCGTGACCTCAAGGTCGGTCAGCGCATCCTGGTGCCCACCGCGCGTGAGCGGGCGCCCTCCGGCGGCCCGTATCGCTATCAGCTGCGCCCCGGCGATACCTACTCCAAGGTCGGTCGCTATTTCGGTGCCAGCCCGCAGCGCATTCAGGCCGCCAACCCCGGCAAGGACCCCAATGATCTCGATGTCGGCATGCTGATCTCGGTGCCGCTTAACGGTGGCCCGAGCCGCAGCGCCCCGGCCGCGCGCGCCAGCGGTGGCAGCCTGGTCGCCCGCCCGGACCCCGGCCCGCTGCAGAAGCCGGGCCAGTCATGGCGCTGGCCTGCCGCCGGCAGCGTGACGCGTGAATTCGGCACCAACGGCAATGGCCAGCTGGCGCCCATGCAGATTCGTACCGCCGCCAGCGGCATCGCCAGTGCACCGGCGCGGGGCGAAGTGCGCTTCGCCGACTCCATGCGCCAACTGGGCAACGTGGTCATCCTGCACCACTCCGGCAACCTGCAGAGCGTGCTGGCCCAATGCGGCGAGATTCTGGTCAAGGTGGGTCAGCAGGTCACTCCGGGCACGCCGCTTTGTCGCGTCGCACGCGGCAACAACGGTCAGCATGAATTGCTGTTCGATGTGCGCCACGGCGGCAAGCCGATCGACCCGCGCGAGATTCTCGAGAAGCGCTGAACCAGCGTTGCTTCACGGCGCCAGCCCGACATGGCGCCACCTCCAATCCCCGCCAGATGACGACAGCGCCGGTGCCACGCCGGTGACTGTCGTCCTTGCTTGACGATTCATGAGACAACCCTCATACCTCTGAGTTGTGAGGGGTTGAGGGTGTGTCATCGCTTCGTCACCTGCTTGTTATGCCGCCGTCACTCCCTCTCTCGATAATGACCACAATAGTCATCTAGGGAGACGTCATGGAGCGCATTGCCTTCGTCAGTGAAACCTGGCATCCGGAGATCAATGGCGTGGCTCATACCTTGAGTCATCTGTGCGATCAACTCATCGCACGCGGCTGTGAGCTCCAACTCATTCGCCCCGCCACCCGAGATGGCAGCCTGGAGCCGCGTGTCCAGCAGGAGCTTCAGGTACGCGGCTTCCGCCTGCCCGGATATGACACCGTGCAGGTCGGCGTGCCGGCGCCGCAGCGCCTGATGCGCATGTGGCGCGAGCATCGCCCCTCCGTCGTCTATATCGCCACCGAAGGCCCGCTGGGCATCAGCGCGCTGATGGTCGCCCGCCGTCTGGGCCTGCCGGTGGTCGCGGGCTTCCATACCAATTTCGATCAATACAGCACCCACTACCGGCTCAAGGCGCTACGCCCGCTGGTACGGCGCGGCCTGCGCCGCTTCCACAACGCCGCCAACATGACGCTGGTACCGACCCGCACCCAGGCAGACAGCCTGATGCAGCAAGGCTTCGAGCATGTGCAGGTGGTGGGACGCGGCCTGGATTGCGAGCGCTTCTCGCCCAGTCATCGCAGCGAAGCATTGCGCAAGTCATGGGGCGTCAGCTCACAGCAACCCGTCGCGCTGCACGTCGGGCGCCTGGCCGCCGAGAAGAACATCGAGCTGCTGATCCGCACCTATGAGGCCATGCTGGCCGTGCAACCGGACCTCGCCCTGGTGCTGGTCGGAGACGGCCCGCTGCGCGAGCGTCTGGAGCAGCGCCTGCCCGAGGCGATCTTCGCCGGCTTCCAGACCGGTGAGGCGCTGGCCGCCCATTACGCCAGTGCCGACCTGTTCGTCTTCCCGTCACTGTCGGAGACCTTCGGCAATGTGGTGCTGGAAGCCATGGCCAGCGGACTGGCCGTGATCGCCTTCGATTACGCGGCGGCCGCCGAGGTGATCCGCGATGATCACCAGGGCCTGCTGGCGCCCTGCAGCCAGCCGGAGCGCTTCATCGAACAGGCGGTGGAGGCCTGCCAGCGGCCGGCCCGCATCGCCAGACTGGGACGTGCCGCCCGCGTGCGCGTCGAACCATTGGGCTGGAGCCGCATCGCCGAGGGCTTTCTGACCTGCCTGCGTCACGCCGAGGAGAAGCCCGATGCACGATCGCAGCCTTCCCGTCTTTGAGCGACTGGACCTTCTGGAGTGGCGCCTGTGCCGCCAGGTCGCGCGCCTGGCGCTGTTCCGGCCGATACTCACCCTGTTTCGTATCGTCTCGCGCCTGGGTGACTGGCCGGTGTGGGCGCTGCTGACGCTGAGCCTGCCGCTGCACCATGCCATGGGCGGCTGGCTGTTTCTGGAATTCGGCCTGGCGGCTGGTGCCGGGGCACTGCTCTACCGCGCGCTCAAGACACGGCTGTGTCGGGAACGCCCGTTCATCACTTTCAATACCATCAACTGCACCATGCCGCCGCTGGACCGCTACAGCTTTCCCAGCGGTCACACCCTGCATGCTGCCCTCTTCGCCAGCCTGACCGCTCAGCAGCTGCCGGAGCTTGCCATCCTCGTCACACCGCTGGCACTGCTGATCGCGCTTTCCCGGGTGATCCTTGGCCTGCATTACGTCAGTGATGTGCTGGCCGGCGCGCTGCTGGGGCTGGGCCTTGCCGAGGTGGCCATCCTGACCTTCGAGGCGCTGCTGACGACCTGATGCTCGCGAGTCATGCGTCAGCCCGGGGTCGGCGCGAATCGAGAGCCACTTGCCCAACCTGACGCGGCTCTGGCACTCTCGCCGCATGACGACTCCTTCTGCTGGCGACGACCTCTTCGCCGCCCTCACGACCTCTGATTCGACGTCCGCGGCTGATGGGGCTGCGCGCCAGGCGGCGGCGGATGGCTCGGCCCTGGCAGCTCGCCCGCGCGAACTGCCCGAGGACTGGCTCGACCTCGCGCACGGCTGGTACCGCCACCCCCTGCATCCGCTGTATCTCAAGCCGCGCGCCCTGACGCCGCTGCAGGCCGATCAGGCCCTCGTCACGCTGGAGGGCGATCTCGACTGGCAGCGCCCCAGCCTGAGCGTGCATGGCAAGACGCACCCGATTCCACGCCGTCAGGTGTGGATGGGCGATGTCGGCGCCCGCTATCGCTACTCCGGCAGTCTGTTCGAACCCAACCCCTGGCACATGACCGCCTGGCAGCTGGGCGAGCTGTCGCGTCATGCCATCAATCACGAGCTCAGCCCGCAACGCGATGACCTGGGGCGCAACGAGCCCGTGATCCCGGAGCATTTCAACAGCCTGCTGGCCAATCGCTACGCCGATGGCGCCGACCGCATGGGCTGGCACAGCGACAACGAGCCGGAACTGGGCACTCGCCCGATCGTGCTCGCCATCTCGCTGGGACGAGAGCGCCCCCTGCGCTTCAAGGGCCATCCGCGCAGCCCCTATGCCGACACGCCGGCGTTCAATCTGTGGCTGCCGCACGGCTCGCTGCTGGTGATGGGCCGTGGTTGTCAGGACCGCCTCCATCATGCGCTGCCGCCGCGCAAGCTGGAGGGGCTACGCATCAGCCTGACCTACCGCCAGTTGCTGACGCCCTCGCGCTGAGGTCATCTTTCTTGTGCACTCTGCTTTCTCTCTTCTCGCTCTCCTCTTGCCCTCTTCCTGCTCTCTTCCAGCTCTAACGCCTGCTTTATTGTCCCTTTTTGTTGCCCCTTCCAGCGTCACTGCGCCCCGGACTCAATCCGCCGACGGGTAACGCGCGCGCAGGGTCTCCAGCATCGCCTGTACCGCCACCGACAGCTCATGGCGGCCGCGACGGATCACCCCGACCCGCTGCTGAATCTCGGGGCCTGTCAGCGGCAGACACTGACAACCCAGCGCACTCATCTGCGCCGCGCTCATCGCCGGCACCGCGCTGACGCCCAGACCTTCCGCCACCATGCGACCGCAGGTGACCAGCTGGTGAGTCTCGAAGGCGACATGCAGCGCCATGCCCGCATCCTCGAGGCGCTTCTCGAGCATGCGACGCACCCCCGAGGGCCGCTGCAGCGTGATGAAGTCTTCCTTGAGCAGTCGTGACCACTCGATGGAGGTCGGCGCCTCTGCCAGCAAGGCATGGCCGGGGGGAATGATCGCCACATAGCGGTCCTCGAACAGCAGCTCGAACACCAGGTCCTGCCGCACGCCGGGGTCGAAGCAGATCCCCAGCTCGACGCGGCCATCGGTGACCCGCTCGACCACCTCTTCGGCGATGACATCGTTCACTTCGATGGTGATCTCCGGATATTGGCGGCGAAAATCGGCCAGCACCCCGGGCAGCAGATTGCCGGCGAAGGTCGGCATCGCGGCCAGAGCCACGCGGCCGCGCCCGAGACTGAAGCGCTGGCGCATCTCATCCTCGGCATGCTCCCAGTCCGACAGCAGACGCCTGGCCAGCGGGAAGAAGGCGCGCCCCTCCGGCGTCAGGCTGACCTGTCGGGTCGAGCGCTGAAACAGGCGCCCGCCCAGCGACTCCTCCAGATTCTTGACCGCCAACGACAGGGCCGGCTGCGAGAGATGTACCAGCGTGCCCGCCTCGGCGAAGGACAGCGTGCGCGCCACGGCCACGAAGGCCTTCAGCTGTTTGAGAGTCATGTCGTGTCCTGTCCCGGGGTTGTTTCAAGAGATGTCACAAGAGGTGATGTAGCGCAGTTCGTCGTCTGTTGCTCGCAGAGCAGGCGCTCGCAGGTCAGGCTTGCAGGGCATCTAGGCCATTGGTCATAGATGACAGCCACGAAGCTCTCACATGACTGACCGCTCAGCTCAGGCCATTCCGCCCCGCTACCGCGTCAGCCGCGCCAGTATGGGGTTTGGCAGGCTTTTTCCTCGCGAGCAGGTTCGATAAACAGCAGATCTATTCTTATCAAAAACTGATCAATGGATAGAAAAAACAAACTTATTAAATATATACAGACTCAGGATTGTCGGCAATGATGAAGACATCCCGACAACAACAGCTTGGATACTCAAGGAGATTCGCATGGCAGGATTCAACAAGGTGGTAACCAGCTACGCGGAGGCCATGGCAGGCCTCGAAGATGGCATGACGGTAATCGCCGGTGGCTTCGGCCTGTGTGGTATCCCGGAGAACCTGATTGCAGAGATCAAGCGCCTCGGCGCCAAGGACCTCACCGTGGTATCCAACAACTGCGGCGTCGATGGCTTCGGGCTCGGTATCCTGCTGGAAGACCGTCAGATCAAGACCATGATTGCCTCCTACGTCGGCGAGAATGCGCTGTTCGAGAAGCAGCTGCTCGACGGCGATCTGGAAGTGATCCTCACTCCCCAGGGCACGCTGGCCGAGAAGATGCGTGCTGCCGGCGCCGGTATCCCCGCCTTCTTCACCGCCACCGGTTACGGCACACCGATCGGCGAAGGCAAGGAAGTGCGCGAGTTCGATGGCCGCCCCTACATCCTGGAAGAGTCCATCAAGGGCGACTTCGCCATCGTCAAGGCCTGGAAGGCGGACCGCTACGGCAACGTCGTCTACCGCCATACCGCGCGCAACTTCAACCCGCTGGCCGCCACCGCCGGCAAGATCACCGTGGTCGAAGTCGAAGAGCTGGTCGAGCCGGGGGAACTGGACCCCGCCGACATCCACACGCCCGGCATCTATGTGGATCGCGTCATCAAGGGCAACTTCGAGAAGCGCATCGAGAAACGCACCGTCCGCTCGCGTTGAGCCCAGGGCTCCGCCGGCATGAATCGCCGCCATCAGGGCGACAGGCCCCACGGCGAACTTTCTCGACCGCCTTCACGACACGGCACAGTGCCTCATGGTTGATGGCACCCAAGACAAGGAAACAATCATGGCTTTGACACGCGAACAGATGGCCCAGCGAGTGGCTCAGGAAATCCAGGACGGCTCCTACGTCAATCTGGGAATCGGCATCCCGACACTGGTGGCCAACTATATCCCCGACGGTATCGAGGTGATGCTGCAGTCCGAAAATGGCCTGCTCGGCATGGGTCGCTACCCCTATGAAGACGAAGTCGACGCCGACATGATCAACGCCGGCAAGGAAACCGTGACCGCCATCGATGGCGCCGCCATCTTCGATTCGGCCGAATCCTTCGCCATGATCCGTGGCGGCCACGTCGACCTCACGGTGCTCGGCGCCTTCGAGGTCGACGTGAACGGCAACATCGCCAGCTGGATGATCCCCAACAAGCTGGTCAAGGGCATGGGCGGCGCCATGGACCTGGTCGCCGGTGCCGAGAACATCATCTGCACCATGACCCACGCCTCCAAGCACGGCGAATCCAAGCTGCTCAGCCAGTGCGAACTGCCGCTGACCGGTGCCGGCTGCATCCGTCGCGTGCTGACGGACCTCGCCTTCCTCGAGATCAAGGATGGTGCCTTCCACCTGCTGGAGCGCGCGCCAGGCGTGAGCGTCGAGGAAATCGAGCGCCTGACCGCAGGCAAACTGGTCGTCCCCGAACACGTGCCGGAAATGCAGCTGGACGCCTGAGGCACCTTCTGCCCCCGGGCACTGGCCACCCTCGCGCCGCTTTTGACCTTCGAGCCACTTTTGACTCATGAAACAATTTCGCTCGAGGGTGGCAAAACACGGCCCCGGCATCCCACGGATTTTTGCCGACTCTTTTGAGGAAAATCTCTCATGATGTGATGGGCGCATCACATCCTCTCTCCGAGAGCCTTGATGGCTTCGACGCCATCCGCCGGCAGCGCTGCCATCGCTGCCGGCTTTTTTGTGTCCATCGCCCGCCATACGGGGCTTTGCGCCATTCAACCCCCTATACAAGAAAAGCCGCACTATGGTCTTTTACCTACAGGTGTCATCGCTCACACCAAGATAACGGGATAAAAAACAAGCGGACTCCTTGCCCTCGGTGTGGCGAAATTCTCAGCACTATTGGCACGGCTTTGCGGGCGAATTCTGCGCACGATTATTAGGCAAAAGGATAAGTTTTTGATATTTCATTTGACCTTACCGCCCGAGCAGCGCAGTATTGCTCTCGTTGGTTAGCAAGTCGAATATCGTCAGTCGTGATCGAAGCACTTCGGTACCTGGTGTATATCCTCCTTGTTTTACCCACGTTTATCGGGTAACTCCCGGCAATATCATCAGTAAGGAATTACGATCATGGCAACTGGCACAGTCAAGTGGTTCAACGACACCAAAGGTTTCGGCTTCATTTCTCCGGACGACAACGGTGACGACCTGTTCGCACACTTCTCCGAAATCCAGGCTGAAGGCTTCAAGTCTCTGCAAGACGGTCAGAAGGTCTCCTTCGACGTCACCCAGGGCAAGAAAGGCCTCCAGGCCGCTAACATCAAGCTGATCGACTAAGCTTTGATTTTAGCTGGAAGAGGCTACCCCCTCCTCCGACAGAAAAGCCCGCTTCGGCGGGCTTTTCTGCGTCTGGCGTTCGCGCACGCCGCGGGGTATCGCATCCCTCCGCATGCCCGAGTGCCAGACATGAAAAAAGGGACTGCCTGGGCAGTCCCTTTTTCGTTTCCCTTCCTTTTCGTATCTCTTCAAGGCGCTGCTACCCGCGACGGGTCGTCACGCCTCGCAGCGAGCCTGACTGTGGCTCACCTGACCACGGTGCGCTTACCCCCGATAGTAGCGCTGCTCGACGAACGGCATCTTCGTCACCGTCATCGGCAGACGCTTGCCACGCACATCGGCAAACACTTCGGTCTCGAGTGCGCTGTGAGCGATGCTCACGTAGCCCATCGCCACCGGCTTGCCATAGGTCGGCCCGAAGCTGCCGGAGGTCACCACACCGATACGATTGTCCTGGGCATCATAGAGCTCAGCCCCTTCGCGGATAGGCGCACGCCCCTGGGCAACCAGCCCCACCCGCTTGCGGGTGTGATCCTTGTTGGCGATCTGGGTCAGGATGACATCGGCCCCCGGGAAGCCGCCTTCACGCTCGCCGCCCTGACGACGCACCTTGCCCAACGCCCAGATCAGGCTGCCTTCCACCGGCGAGGTGGTGGTATCGAGATCGTGACCGTACAGGCACAGCCCCGCCTCGAGACGCAGCGAGTCCCGCGCGCCAAGACCGATGAACTCCACCTCCTCAATCGCCAGCAACAGACGCGCGAAACGCTCTGCGTCGGCATCGGGCACGGAGATCTCGAAGCCATCCTCGCCGGTATAGCCACTGCGGCTGACCCAACACTCGATGCCCTCGATGGTGACGTGGGCATGGTGCATGAAGGTCAGCTCGCAGGCCTCGGGCGACAGACGCTGCATCACCGCGTGAGCCATCGGCCCCTGCAGTGCGAGCAGTGCCCGATCATCCAGCACCTCAAGCTCGATATCCATCGGCAGGCCGACCCGCAGGTGCGCGATGTCCTGATCCTTGCAGGCAGCGTTCACCACCACGTAGAGGTGATCACCGCCATTGACGATCATCAAGTCATCCAGGATACCGCCAGTGTCGGAGGTCAGCAGGCCATAGCGCTGCATGCCCACCGGCAGGTCGATGATATCCGTCGGCACCAGGGCCTCCAGCGCCGCCTGCACATTCTCGCCACGCAGGATCAACTGCCCCATGTGCGAGACATCGAACAGCCCTGCCTTGGCGCGCGTGTGTTCATGCTCCTTCTTGACGCCAAGCGGGTACTGCACGGGCATGGAATAGCCGGCGAACTCGACCATCCTGGCCCCCTGCTCGACATGCAGGTCATGAAGGGCGGTCTGCTTGAGACCCGTCACTGCGGCGGAATCGGACATCGTCATTCTCCAGGTTGGCTTGCGATGACTCTCAGAGATGGCACCCGAACGGCACACGCTCTCTAGAGGCTTGTTGTCATGGGCACTGCTGTCAGGGCACCGCTGTCAGGAGCCCTGCCGGCATGGGCACTGCTCTCAAGAGCACTGCCGACTTGAACAGGGCACCCTGCGCCTGCACCGCCCAGATCAGGTGACCCGAGCGATGCAGAAGGCAGTCAGTGGCACGGTAGGGCCAGGCGAGTCATCAGCGTCGTTCAGCGATCTTCGCCAGCCAGCACTTCCTTGCCATCAAAATAATCACGCGTCAGCTTGAAGACCACCGGCGACAGCAGCGCCAGACCGATCAGGTTCGGAATCGCCATCAGCGCATTGAAGGTGTCCGCCATCAGCCAGATCAGGTCGAGCTTGGCCATCGCGCCCAGCGGAATCGCGATCACGAACACGATGCGATACAGCATGATGGCACGCGTACCGAACAGGTACTGGAAGCACTTCTCACCATAGAAGGACCAGCCAAGAATGGTGGTGAAGGCGAAGACCGCCAGCGCGATGGCCACCAGGTGGTTGCCCACGCCCGGCAGCGCCTGATCGAAGGACATCGAGGTCAGGGCCGCGCCGGTTTCCCCGGAAGACCACAGGCCGGAAGTGATGATCGCCAGCGCCGTGATGGTGCAGATGATGATGGTGTCGATGAAGGTCCCCAGCATCGCGACCAGCCCCTGACGAACCGGGTTCTTGGTCTGCGCCGCCGCGTGGGCGATGGGCGCACTGCCCAGGCCCGCTTCATTGGAGAAGATACCGCGCGCCACACCGAAGCGGATGGCGGCCATCACCGCTGCCCCGGCAAAGCCGCCGGTAGCCGCGACCGGATTGAAGGCATAGGTGAAGATGAGGCCGAAGGCATGGCCGATCTGGTCGGCGTTGATCACCAGGATGATGATGCCGGCCAGGAAGTAGGCGATGGCCATGAACGGCACCAGCTTGCCCGCCACGCTGGAGATACGCTTGATGCCACCGAGAATCACGGCGCCGGCCAGCACCATCATCACCACACCGGAGACCCAGTGCGGGATGGCGAAGGACGTTTCCAGCGCATCCGCGACCGAGTTGGACTGCACGGTGTTGCCGATGCCGAAGGCCGCGAAGCAACCGAAGAAGGCGAAGGCACCGCCCAGCCAGCCCCACTTGGCGCCCAGACCGTTGCGGATGTAGTACATCGGGCCACCGACATGGTTGCCGGTGTCATCGACTTCACGATAACGCACGGCACACACGGCCTCGGCGTACTTGGTCGCCATGCCGACCAGCGCGGTGATCCACATCCAGAAGATCGCCCCCGGGCCACCCAGCGCGATGGCGGTTGCCACGCCCGCGATGTTGCCGGTACCGATGGTCGCCGACAGCGACGTCATCAGGGCATTGAAAGGAGAAATCTCGCCGTCGCCATCCTTGCCCGGCGCACGACCATTCCACAACAGCTTGAAGCCGGTACCCAACTTGCGAAGCGGCATGCCCTTGAGGCCTGCCTGAAGATAGAAGCCGACCCCGAGCAACAGGATCAGCATCAATGGGCCCCAGACGACGCCATTGATGGCACTAAAGACGGAACTGATCATTTCCACGCAGATTTCCTCCGCTGAATTGTTGTTATCACACGATGCGCAGTGACTCGTGGCGGTACCATCCCCAGGCGGGTGATCGACCCGCGACGAGCCTCCCACGGCATTTTCACCGTTGGGACAGCTCACATTAGCGGAAGCTATCTCACTTCACTAGCCCAACAGGGCTTTACGCTGGCAGGTGAGGCAATCATTGCGTAAAAAGTACGATGAGACTGCGCCAACTCGCATGTTTCATCGCCTCATCGTGTCTTCTGGCAGCAGATCCTGCGCCGGGTGATCTCGAGACTGACGAAAAAAGTCTCACAACAAACCGAGCCGGATGTCGAGACAAATGACGAACCGAAAGCCGAGCCGCATGCCCGGCGCGGTAACCCTCAGGTAAAGACTCCCTCAGCGCCACTAGCACTCTCACGCGCTCTCATCAGGTTCGCTCTGCTCGAACGCATCAGGCATTGACAGCCGGGTCTTCACGACACAACATGGAAACAAGTTTCCGATAAGAAACTGTCGGCACCATAACGCGAGTTTGAGCGCCTCGCAACAGTGACCCGGACATCCTCGCCCACTGGCGCGACCGATCTCCCGCGCTGCTGCAATGCACTCAACCTCTCACGAGGTGTCACGGCGCGCTGGAAAGGCGCTGGGCGGCCTGGCCAGCGATGCACATCCATGGGCCAGGCAGGCCCGTGATGGCGGGCTTCATGAGTGAACCACGCAAGACACTGGACGCCCGAAGAGTGACAGACCACGATAGAGGTACGGCCGTCAGCAATACACGCCCAAAGTCGTAGCATCACGCGGCAGTCTGCCACTGCCACACGCCGGGACCTTGGGGCATAATGACGTACCGATTCCCTGAATCAGAAAATCTTTTCACATAGGAAAACACTCATGAGCAATATTCCCGCCACGCTGAAGTACACCGAGAGTCACGAGTGGGTTCAGGACAACGGTGATGGCACCGTGACCATCGGGATCACCGACCACGCCCAGGAAGCGCTGGGCGACGTCGTCTTCGTCGAACTGCCGGAAGTCGGCCGTGAGCTGGCGCTGGAAGAAGAGTTCGGGGTCATCGAGTCCGTCAAGGCGGCCTCTGATCTGTACGCGCCGCTGGCCGGTGAAGTCATCGCCGTCAACGAGAGCCTCGAAGACGCGCCGGAATCCGTCAACGAAAGCCCCTATGACGATGCCTGGATTCTGAAGATGAAGGTCGCTGACAGCGCCGAACTCGACAAGCTGCTCGACGCTGATGCCTATTCTCAGCTGGTCGAAAGCGAAGCCTGATCGCCGTCAACCTCCTGTCCATGCCGCAGACGCTCAGGGCAGGAGGTTTCAGCGCCTTTCCGCGCTCGCATATAGCCGCACTCGCGCACAGCCACCCTCGTGACTGCGCCACCCCGTTTCGATGGCACGACGCCCCTGACACGACCGCCCTTGCAGGTCGCGCGGGGAGTGAAGCAACTGCAGCATGCTCGGCAGTGATGTCGATGCCCCCATGATTCCCGACGCCCTGCCCGCCGCTTCCTCGCTGGCACGGTGATGTTCCTCCCGCGGACTGCCCTCTGCAGTCCCCGTTGCAGCACAGGATTTCTTGCATGGCTCACGAGACGCTTACCCTGGCCCAGCTGGCCGGACACGACGATTTCATCTCCCGCCACAATGGGCCGACCGATGCCAATGTGACGCGCATGTTGGCGACGCTGGGCGAAGAGAGCATCGCCACGCTCATCGACCGCACGGTGCCCACCGCCATTCGTCTGGGCCGTGAGCTGGATCTCGAAGGGCCACGCACGGAATCCGAAGCACTGGACTACCTGAAGCGCCTCGCGCGTCAGAACAAGGTGTTCAAGACCTATATCGGTCAGGGTTACCACAACACCCACCTGCCGGCGGTCATCCAGCGCAACGTGCTGGAAAATCCGGGCTGGTACACCGCCTATACGCCGTATCAGCCGGAAATCGCCCAGGGCCGTCTCGAAGGACTGCTCAACTTCCAGCAGGCGGTGATGGACCTGACCGGCATGGAGCTGGCCAACGCCAGCCTGCTGGACGAAGCCACCGCCGCTGCCGAGGCCATGGCGCTGTGTCAACGCGGCAACAAGAAGAGCAAGAGCAAGCGCTTCTTCATCGCCGATGACGTGCTGCCGCAGACCCTGGACGTCATGCGCACCCGCGCCGACTACTTCGGCTTCGAGCTGATCATCGATGCCGCCGAGAACGTCGGCGAGCACGACATCTTCGGCGCCCTCTTCCAGTATCCGGGCAACACCGGTCAGGTGCGCGACCTCGCGCCGCTGCTGGACGCCGCGCGCGCCAATGGCGCGATGAGCGTGGTGGCCGCCGACCTGCTGAGCCTGGTGCTGCTCAAGTCGCCGGGCAGCCTCGGCGCCGACATCGTCGTCGGTACCTCCCAGCGCTTCGGCGTGCCGATGGGCTTCGGCGGCCCGCACGCGGCCTTCTTCGCCACCACCGACAAGCTCAAGCGCTCCATCCCGGGCCGCATCATCGGCGTCTCCAAGGACTCACGCGGCAACCCGGCACTGCGCATGGCGATGCAGACCCGCGAGCAGCACATCCGCCGCGAGAAGGCGACCTCCAACATCTGTACCGCCCAGGCACTGCTGGCCAACATCGCCGGCTTCTACGCCGTCTATCACGGTGCCGAGGGCCTCAAGCGCATCGCCACCCGCGTGCATCGCCTGACCAGCATTCTCGCCGAGGGCGTCAGCCGTTGCGGCATGGCACTGGCCCACGACAGCTGGTTCGATGCCATCACCGTGACCGGCGTGGATGAGGGCAAGATCCACGGTCGCGAGCTGACCCACGAGATCAACCTGCGCCACCACGGCGACGGCCGCATCACCATCAACCTCGACGAGACCACCACCGCCGCTGACGTCGGCGTGCTGTTCGACGTGCTGCTCGGCGAGGAGCACGGCCTGTCCGTCGCCGCGCTGGACCAGGACCTGCTGGCCAAGGGCGCAAGCGCGATTCCGGCGGCCTGCCAGCGTGACAGCGACTTCCTGACCCACCCGACCTTCAGCCGCTACCACTCGGAAACCGAGATGCTGCGCTACCTGAAGCGTCTGGAGAACAAGGACCTGTCGCTGACCCACGCGATGATTCCGCTGGGCAGCTGCACCATGAAGCTGAACGCCACCACCGAGATGATCCCGGTCACCTGGCCCGAATTCGCCAACGTCCATCCCTTCGCACCGTCGGATCAGGTAGTCGGCTACAAGCAGATGATCGATGAGCTGTCGGCCTTCCTGGTCGAGATCACCGGCTACGACGCCATCTCCATGCAGCCGAATTCCGGCGCGCAGGGGGAATACGCGGGGCTGGTCGCGATCCGTCGCTACCAGGCCTCCATCGGCGAAGGCGCGCGCGACATCTGCCTGATCCCCAGCTCCGCCCACGGCACCAACCCGGCCTCCGCCGCGATGGCCGCCATGAAGGTGGTGGTGGTCGAGTGTGACGCCAACGGCAACATCGACATCGCCGACCTGCGCGCCAAGGCCGAACAGCACAGCGACAAGCTGTCCGCGATCATGATCACCTACCCGTCCACCCACGGCGTGTTCGAGGAAACCGTGCGCGAGGCCTGTCAGGTCGTTCACGACCACGGCGGCCAGG
This sequence comes from Cobetia amphilecti, assembly GCF_020217465.1. Classification (GTDB taxonomy): domain Bacteria; phylum Pseudomonadota; class Gammaproteobacteria; order Pseudomonadales; family Halomonadaceae; genus Cobetia; species Cobetia amphilecti. The sequence goes on along the minus strand of NZ_CP084115.1, from coordinate 1,449,146 downwards.
TCTACATCGACGGCGCCAACATGAACGCTCAGGTCGGCATCTGCCGCCCGGGTGACTTCGGCGGCGATGTCTCGCACCTCAACCTGCACAAGACCTTCTGCATTCCCCACGGTGGCGGCGGCCCGGGCATGGGCCCGATCGGCATCAAGGCCCACCTGGCGCCGTTCGTCTCCAACCACGTGGTCACCCCGCTGGAAGGCGTGAAGCCGGAATGCACCGCCGTCTCGGCCGCCGCCTTCGGTTCCGCGGCGATCCTGCCGATCTCCTGGGCCTACATCAAGATGATGGGCGCGCAGGGGCTGCGTGAAGCCACCGAGCTTGCGATCCTCAACGCCAACTACATCGCCACGCGTCTCGATGGGCACTATCCGGTGCTCTATCGCGGCAAGAACGGCACCGTGGCGCATGAGTGCATCATCGATATCCGCCCGCTGAAGGCCGCTTCCGGCATCAGCGAGGAAGACATCGCCAAGCGTCTGATCGACTACGGCTTCCACGCGCCGACCATGTCGTTCCCGGTGGCGGGCACGCTGATGGTCGAGCCCACCGAGTCCGAGTCGCTCTACGAGATCGACCGTTTCTGTGAGGCGATGATCGCGATTCGCGCCGAGATCACCCGTGTCGAGCAAGGTGAGTGGACCCTGGAAGACAACCCGCTGGTGCACGCGCCGCACACCCAGGCCGACCTGATGGACGCCGAGTGGACGCGCAGCTACTCCCGCGAGATCGGCGCCTTCCCCAGCGAGCACGTCAAGGCCGCCAAGCAGTGGCCGGCGGTCAACCGGGTCGACAACGTGCACGGCGATCGTCAGTTGATCTGCTCCTGCCCGAGCATCGATCTCTACCGTGATTGAGAGCCGTGACTGAACGCGGTAATTAAAAGCCGTAACGGTAAGCCAGCAATGAGAAAGTGATGAAACGCTGTCGCTGATCGCTGTGGCACAAAAACGCCCCTGCCGGGAAACCGGCAGGGGCGTTGTCGTTGCTGCTGTCTTTCAGGAAACTGCTCGAAGGCGCACTGTCGCGCCGGCCAAACTTACTCCTTCCAGCTCTTGAGCAGCTCGTCGTAGGCGATGGTCTCGCCCTTGGGCTTCTCGTTGTCCAGCTTGGCCTTCGGCGCACCCGGCTGGGCGAACCAGTACTCCGCATCACGCTCCTCGTTGAGCTTCGGCCCACAGTTGTCCATCACCTTGGCGCGCTCGAGACGCTCGAGAATGCGGTCCTGCGCCTTGGCCAGACCATCGAGGGCTTCCTGCGGCGTGGCTTCGCCGCTGGCGGCCTGGGAGATGTACTGCCACCACAGCTGGGCGAGCTTCGGGTAATCCGGCACGTTGGTCCCGGTCGGCGACCACTGCACCCGCGCCGGGCTGCGATAGAACTCGACCAGACCGCCCAGCTTCGGCGCGGCATCGGTCATCGCCTGGGACTGGATATCCGACTCGCGGATCGGCGTCAGCCCTTCCAGGGTCTTCTTGAGCGAGACGGTCTTGGCGGTGACGAACTGCGCGTACAGCCAGGCCGCGTGACGATTCTTCTCCGGCGTGGAATCGAAGAAGGTCCAGGCGCCCACGTCCTGATAGCCAAGCTTCATGCCCTCTTCCCAGTACGGGCCATGCGGCGACGGCGCCATGCGCCACTTCGGGGTGCCATCGTCGTTGACCACCGGCAGGCCATCCCGCGTCATGTCGGCGGTGAAGGCGGTGTACCAGAAGATCTGCTGGGCGATGTTGCCCTGGGACGGCACCGGACCGGACTCGGAGAAGGTCATGCCCTGGGCTTCCGGCGGTGCGTACTTGCCCAGCCAGTCGACATACTTGGTGGTGGCATAGACGGCCGCCGGGCCGTTGGCCGCGCCGCCACGTGTCACCGAGGAGCCCACCGGCTGACATTCCTCGACACGAATGCCCCACTCGTCCACCGGCAGGCCGTTGGGCAGGCCCTTGTCGCCGGCACCCGCCATCGAGAACCAGGCATCGGTGAAGCGCCAGCCAAGTGACGGGTCCTTCTTGCCGTAATCCATGTGGCCGTAGACCCGCTCACCGTCGATTTCCTTGACGTCATTGGTGAAGAAGTCGGCGATGTCCTCATAGGCCGACCAGTTGACCGGCACCCCCAGCTCGTAGCCGTACTTGTCCTTGAACTGCTTCTTCAAATCTTCGCGCTCGAACCAGTCGGCACGGAACCAGTAGAGGTTGGCGAACTGCTGGTCCGGCAGCTGATAGAGCTTGTCATCCGGGCCGGTGGTGAAATCCAGCCCGATGAAGTCGTCCAGATCCAGCGTCGGCGAGGTGAAGGCCTTGCCGTCGCCTTCCATCATGTCGCTGATCGGCACGACCTTGCCATAGCGGAAGTGCGTGCCGATCAGGTCGGAGTCGTTGACGTAGCCATCGTAGATATTGCGCCCGGACTGCATCTGGGTCTGCAGTTTCTCGATGACGTCGCCTTCCTGGATCAAGTCGTGGGTCAGCTTGATGCCGGTGATCTCGCTGAAGGCCTTGGCCAGCACCTTGGACTCGTATTCATGGGTGGTCAGGGTTTCCGAGGCCACCTTGATTTCCATGCCGCGCAGCGGTTCAGCGGCCTTGATGAACCATTCGAGCTCGGACATCTGCTCGTCCTTGCTCAGCGTGGAGGGTGAGAACTCCTGATCGATCCACTTCCTTGCCGCATCCTGATACTGATCGGCCATGGCCTGACTGGAAAGGCCGGCAAGCCCCGCCGCCGTGGCGAAGGCGATGGCGTAACGCAGGCGTGCGGGTCGAATGATGTGCTGACTCATGGGATGTCCCTTCATTGGCGTTATTGTTGTGTCGCGTCTTCCAACAACCACTTCCGTCAATCACGTGTCGCGCGGCGCGATTCGCCGCCTTGCTTGCTCTCGGTGCTGCTCGTCCTCCTGCCGTTGCGATCGGCTGTCGTTGGCTGCTGCTCTGTTGTTCTTGCTGCTCTGTTGTCCTTGCTGACCTGATTGCTCTGCTGCGCTGATGCCCTGATGCACTGATACTCAGCGGCTTGCTGTCACTCTCGCGTCTCCTGCAGCAGCTCGCGCTGGGCGCGGTAGAGCGAGGCGGGCTCCACGGCCTCGCCCGGCGACTCGACGCGTGCCTGCAAGGCATCCATCGGCGGCAAGGGGTCATACTCGGTCACGCCCTTGGCATTCATCACTCGGGCATAGTCATGGCGGTTGGCGATGCCCAGCGCATGCCCGGTCGCCCCGACGACCGTCGGCATGATCACCTTGCCGAAGTGGGAGTCGGCGCGCATGAAGGGCCAGGCAGCATGCGGCTTGCCGGTATTGACCGGATTCCACAGCACCAGCCCGCGCAGATGATTGGGCTGATGGCCGACACTGGCGCCCCAGCGGTCACGCACATGACCGCCACGCTTGCGATCGAACACGTTGTCGCGCGATTGCTGACCATGCAGCTCGATACCACTGTCACCGGCGTGCTCCAGTTCAAGGTAGACGTTATGGGTCGCGTAGCGGGCCACCCCGGGCGCATGCCAGGCATGACTTTGGTCGACTACCTGGCGGGCCAGTACCTGATTGCTGTCACTGATCGTCATCGCGATATGCCCGGGCTTGCCGGTCATCGTCACGTCTTCGAGTGTCAGCTGTGAGCTGTGGCGCACCTTCACCCCCTGATTGAAACTGTCGAGCCGCACGTCACGTACCCAGCCATCCGTGATGCCATCCAGGTCCAGAAGGCCGAAGCCGCTGTCATCCTCGGCACTGCGGTGATGCTTGAAGTGCCCCCGCCAGTTGCCCTTGAGCGTGATGCCCTGCACCCCGACTTCCCGCGCCGGGTGCAGGCGTGCGATGCGCCACTGCTCGCCGGGAAAGCGCTCATGCACCACCGGCAGCGAGAGCGTGAGGCGCTTGCCGTCACGTGCCACCACGCGATAGCGCGCCCGCTTGATCACTCCGTCACGCTCGATCAACCAGCGTGACTCGCCGGTGCTGGCGTCCTTTTCCATCTGATAGGGGGCCAGGGCACGCGCCACTGACTCAGGCCGCTTGTCGATGCTCTCCAGCAGCACCTCATCGCCTGGCGAGAGCGCTGCGCCATCTGTCTCATCCGACTGACCCGCCTCATCCGCCAGCGTGATCGTGTCCTGCGTATCCGCCGGCTGCCGGTGTCTCGTCGGTGTGACGGCTTGCCATTCTTCCTGCTTGCCCCCCTCGGCCAGATTGCCCAGATGCAGCAGCCAGGGAGTGCTCCAGTACCAGCTGGCGTGCAACGGCAGCATCGGCCGGGTCTGCTTGAGGTGCGTGACATCACTGCCCGCGCCCATCAAGGTCCAATGACTGCCTGCCAGACTCAAACCCTGCATCTTGAGCAATGCCTCGCGCAGCGCCTGCTGGTGTTCTGCGTCCGCCACCGCGGCTTTCAGTGCCACCAGGCGGGAGTGAAACCAGTCGCGCTCGGCCGCACCATACACCACGTAATCCCCCGCCGGGAAATAGAGCACGCCGCGGCGCGCCGGGCGGTCAGCGTCATCACTGCCCTGGCGCTGCCAGTCACGCATGGCGGCATGCGCCTCGAGAATGGCGCGGCGATCACTCAGGGTGTCACTACCATCCGCGCCGTAGGCCGTGACATCGAACCGGCGCAGCACGCCCTTTGCGCTCTCACCTGCCGTGCCCTTTTCTGCCTCGCCCTTTCCTGCCGCTTCACCCTCGTCACGGGACTCGAGCTCAAGCGCCGGCAGTGCCTCGCCCTGGTGGTAGCCGGCGCGGGAAACGTCTGGCAGTGGCAGTGGCTTGCGCGCCTTGGGTGAGCGGGTCTGATTGGCCTGCCACACGCGCTGATACTGCTGCCACAATGTTGATTGCCCTGCATCTTCCGTTTCGCCATCCCCGACCTGCTGATCAGGCGTCGCGGCGTCCGGGTTGTCGAGCGGTGTACCGGCCCACCAGCCGAGGGCGACAACGCAGGCAATGCTCAGCCCTGTCACGCCCGCCCAGAGACGACGGCGGTTCTTGCGGCCCGGCGAGGGAGAGTCGCCACGTGAAGCGCCATGTGAAGCACCCTTTGAAGCACTACCTGTAGACGAGCGATGCGGTGAACGAGATGACGACATGCAACGAGATTCCAGAGCGGCGAATGACACTGGCGGATGCCAGTCAGAACCGCTTGGGACTCCCCTCAGGCTGTCCGGTTCCGTGTTGCCACCGGGCGACGCTGCCTGTCGTCAGCGCTCTCTCCTCTTCACATCTCCCCGCATGTCATCCCCACTTCATCCCCACTTCATCAACACCAGCATCCAGACGACACACACGATGCTGATCATCCACAGCACCTGATCGGTAAAGCCCAACCACAGCAGATGCAGCCAGCCGCTGGAGAGCAGGCCGATGAACAGTCTGTCGCCCCGCGTGGTCGCGATGGGCAGAAATCCCTGCCGACTCAGCGTCGGGGTCACGAACTGCCAGGCGGTCATGCCCAGCAGCAGGGTGCCGATACCGGCAAAGAAGAGTGACGTGGGCAGTGTCCAGGCCATCCATTCCATCATCATGTCCTCTTGTGGGCCGCCAGCAGAGACTTGCTGACGGCAATGACAGCGGCGCTCGGCCTGGTGACGATCACACCCGGCCCAGGGCGAAGCCCTTGGCGACATGGTTGCGCACGAAGTAGATCACCAGAATGCCGGGAATCAGCGTCAGGGCACCGGCGGCGGCCAGCACGCCCCAGTCGATGCCCGAGGCCGAGACCGTTCGCGTCATCACCGCCGCTATCGGTTTCGCCTCCGTCGAGGTCAGGGTTCGCGCCAGCAACAGCTCCACCCACGAGAACATGAAGCAGAAGAAGGCGGTCACCCCGATTCCCGGGCGAATCATCGGAATGAACAGCGTCAGGAAGAAGCGCGGGAAGCTGTAGCCGTCGATATAGGCCGTCTCATCGATCTCCTTGGGTACGCCGGACATGAAGCCTTCCAGAATCCAGACCGCCAGCGGCACGTTGAACAGACAGTGCGCGAGTGCCACCGCCAGCGGGGTATCGAACAGCCCCACCGAGGAATAGAGCTGGAAGAACGGCAGCAGGAAGACCGCCGGCGGCGCCATGCGATTGGTCAGCAGCCAGAAGAACAGATGCTTGTCGCCCAGGAAGCGATAGCGCGAGAAGGCATAGGCCGCCGGCAGCGCCACCGCCAGCGAGATGAGCATGTTGAGCACCACGTAGCTCATCGAGTTGAGGTAGCCCATGTACCAGCTGGGGTCGGTGAAGATCACCCGATAGTTGTCGAAGGTGAAGTTCTCGGGCCACAGGGTCAGGCCGCCGAGAATCTCCTGATTCGACTTGAAGGACATGATCAGCAGCCAGTAGATCGGCACCAGCAGGAACAGCAGATAGATCGTCATTACCAGACGCTTGCGTGTGGTCATCACTCGTCTCCTCAGGCGTCGTCACTGTCCTGATGGGTCATGGCGGTATAGAACAGCCACGAGACCAGCAGGATGATGAGGAAGTAGATCAGCGAGAAGGCTGCGGCACGTCCGAGATCGAACTGGCCGATCGCCATCTGGGTCAAGGTCTGGGACAGGAAGGTGGTGGTGGTACCCGGCCCGCCACCGGTGAGCACGAAGGGCTCGGTGTAGATCATGAAGCTGTCCATGAAGCGCAACATGATGCCGATCAACAGCACGCTCTTGAGCTTGGGCAGCTGGATGTAGCGGAACACGGCCCAGGGCGAGGCACGGTCGATACGCGCGGCCTGGTAATAGACATCGGGAATGGCACGTAGCCCCGAATAGCACAGCAACGCCACCAGCGACGTCCAGTGCCAGACATCCATCACCAGCACCGTCACCCAGGCGTCAGCCGGATTGGAGGCGTAGTTGTAGTCGATGCCCAGCTGGCCCAGCGCCCAGCCGTAGAGACCGATGTCCTCACGACCGATGATCTGCCAGATGGTGCCGACCACATTCCAGGGGATCAGCAGCGGCAAGGCCAGCAGAATCATGCACAGCGAGACCATGAAGCCCTTGCGCGGCATCGAGAGCGCCACGGCGATCCCCAGCGGAATCTCGATGGCTAGCACCGCGAATGAATAGACGAACTGACGGATCAGCGAATCGTGCAGGCGCTCGTCACGCAGGATCTCGCGATACCACTCGGTGCCGACGAAGAAGCGCGTGGAGGGGTCGAAGATGTCCTGCACCGAGTAGTTGACCACCGTCATCATCGGGATGATGGCCGAGAATGCCACCACGATGACTACCGGCAGCACCAGCCACCAGGCGCGATTGTTGTGTGTGCGTTGCATCAGGCGTTTCCTCCCGGCCGCTGGTCATCTTCCCCTCTGACAGGGCCGCCACTCTCCCCTCTGGCAAAGCTGTCCGCCTCGCCACTGTCGGGCGCGCCGGCCTGTGACAGGTCCAGCAGGTGCTCATCGAGATAGAAGCGCTGCCAGCGGGCCGGCAGGCGCAGACGCACGCGGCCTGTCGGCAGCAGCGCATCTTCCTCGATGCGCGCCTTGAACAGGCAGCCGCCACCGATGTCGAGATCCACCACCTTGTAGGTCCCCAGGTCCTGCACCAGCGTGACCTGACCACTCAGCCAATGCTCGCGGGTGTCGGGAACCGCCGCCGCTGATGAGCTGTCGCTGGCCTCGAGCTCGACGAATTCGGGGCGAATGCCCAGTTTCAACTCGCCCTTGCGCTCCGCCAGTGTCGCTAGCAGCGCTCGTGGAAGATGCAGCAAGGGTGCATCCTCCCCCGTGCCGAGCCGCACGCCCTGCGATTCCAGCGTGATGCTGGCCAGGTTCATGCCCGGTGAGCCGATGAAGTAGCCCACGAAGGTGTGAGCGGGGTCCTCGAACAGCTCGCGCGGGGTGCCGAACTGCACGATGCGGCCCTCGTACATCACCGCGATCTTGTCGGCGAAGGTCGAGGCCTCCAGCTGATCATGGGTGACGTAGACCATGGTGATGTTGAACTGCTCGTGGATCTGCTTGAGCTTGCGGCGCAGCTTCCACTTGAGGTGGGGGTCGATGACCGTCAGCGGTTCATCGAACAGGATGGCGGCCACGTCATCGCGCACCAGGCCACGGCCCATCGAGACCTTCTGCTTCTCGTCGGCCGTCAGGTTGCTGGCACGCCGAGTCAGCAGGTCTTCCAGCTCCAGCACCTGGGCGATCTCACGCACCCGGGACTGCACCTTGTGCTCCGGCTGGCGCTGATTGCGCAGCGGAAAGGCCAGATTGTCGAAGACCGTCATGGTGTCGTAGACCACCGGGAACTGGAAAACCTGGGCAATGTTGCGCTCTTCCGGCGGCAGCCGATTGACCACGCGATCATCGAAGCGCACCTCGCCCTCGGAGGGGGCCAGCAGCCCGGAGATGATGTTGAGCAGCGTGCTCTTGCCACACCCCGACGGGCCGAGCAGTGCATAGGCGCCGCCCTGCTGCCAGACATGATTCATGCGCCGGATGGCGTAATCACTGTCCGCGGTGGGCGCCGCCAGGTAGCTGTGCGCCAGATCATTGAGGTGTATTTCCGCCATCAGGCCAGCCCTCCGCCAGTCGTGGTGGGTCGCTCGGGCGAGCGGATCAGTGCCCCATCGCCATGCTGTTCCGCCCCGTCACCACCATCGGCGGCATAGACGAACAGCTTGTGGGCGGGGGCATAGACGCGGATGGCATCATCCACGGCGAAGTCGTGGATGCCGGCCAGATGCAGGACCAGCGAGTGATCGTCATTGCTGACATGCAGGAAGGTCTCGGAGCCGGAGATCTCGGCGATATCCACCGTGACGGCGAACTCCAGATCATCATCGGCCAGAGGTGCCAGCCCCAGATGGCTGGGGCGGATGCCGAAGCGGTAGGCCCCGCTCTCGATCCCCGCCAGTGGCGTGGGCAGCACGAAACGGCTGCCCTGCTCGCCGGCACTGGCCGCGCCGGAGAACGCCAGCTCACGTCCGCGCACCTCGGCCTCGAACAGATTGATCTGCGGCTCGGAGTAGAGCTTCGCCGCCTCGACACTCAGTGGATGATGGTAGACGGCCTCGGTAGGCCCGGACTGCAGCACCCGCCCTTCATGCATCAGGGTGGTGGTGCCGCCGAGTGCCAGCGCCTCGCCGGGCTCGGTGGTGGCGTAGACGGCAATGGTGTTGCGGGTCGCGAACAGGCTGCGCATCTCGTGGCGCAGTTCTTCGCGCAGCTTGTAGTCGAGATTGACCAGCGGTTCATCGAACAGCACCAGGTCGGCGTCCTTGACCAGCGCCCGCGCCATGGCCGTGCGCTGCTGCTGGCCACCGGACAACTCCGCCGGCTGACGCGCAAGAAACTGCTCGATATGCAGCATCTCGGCGATCTCGTGCACGCGGCGGCGGATTTCCTCCGGCGCCATGCGCGCCAGCTTCAGCGGCGAGGCGATGTTGTCGTAGACGCTCAGGCTCGGGTAGTTGATGAACTGCTGATAGACCATCGAGATGTTGCGCTCGCGCACTGGACGGCCGGTCACGTCCTCGCCGTTCATCACGATGCGCCCGTCACTGGGCACATCGAGACCCGCCATCAGGCGCATCAGCGACGTCTTGCCGGACAGGGTGCGTCCCAGCAGCACATTGAAGGAGCCGGGCTCGAAGGTCAGGTCCACCCTGTCGATATGGGTCTCGCGGCCAACCCGGCGGGTGACCGCCTCAAGGCTCAAGGACATGGCGCTGTCTCGTCTGGTGAAAGTCATCGGGGCAAGGACACGGCCAACCACTGCCGAGTGTTCACACCCACCTGGTGACTATCCTCAAGCGAACCCTGTGCCAGCCGCGCGCAACCCCCTGCCCACAGACAGCCTCCATCGCCCCTCGGAGGGCGCCGGATTCCGCTCTTCTGTCGATCATTCAGCCACTTGCCAGATGCGACCAAGGCAGGGGCAGACCATGGTCTAGCCCGTCATCCGCCGCGTCTGCCGCTACTCTGATGAACAGTGTCTGCACACTGGAGTCCTCGGAACTGAACACTCACCACGCACAAGTGAACATTGCCGTGAACACTCCCCCAGACCGATCACAGCATCGATAACAGCACCAATAACAACAGAGGCCTGAAAGGCCCGCCGCACAAGGGACATCGCATGCCACTACCCCACGCCGCCAAACACTCAGCGCGCCACGCTGCTCATCATTCGGCCAAGCATCCAGCTCACCACGCAGAGGATCAGGCGCTCGATCCAAGCGCCGCCTGCGCAACGTCTGCGGCGGCGCTTCCACCTGCTCCCTCCTCTTCTCTTCCCTCTTCTTTCCCCTCGTCGCTGCCGCCCTCAACCCTCAGGTGTCCGCCGGAGGAGCTCGTCTGGCGTCAGCGTCAGGCCGCCAACCTGATGGCGACGGTGGCGTCAGCGGTGGCCGGCCATACCCTCAACCTGCTCGATCACTGGCAGGCGTGTCTGGTGCTGACCGACCGCGACGGCGTGGTGCTGGCAAGCTACGGCCATCAACAGCTGCTGGGCAATGACGCCCCCCTGTTGCACCCCGGCGCGCGCTGGCGTGAGGAGTCGCTGGGTCACAACGCCATCGCCGAGACCCTGAATGCACCGCGTGCCAATCGCCTGGCGCGCATCGCGCTCGAAGCGCATGACGCCGAATGCCTCAAGGGGCTGGCCAGTGCCAGTGCCGCGCTGCTGGCACCCGCCAGCTGGAGTGCCAATCGAGGCCTGACGCCCGGCGCCTGCGAGGGGTGCCTGGGACTGATCTGCGATCCCTACCGTGTGCGCCAGTACAGCCTCGGCATGCTCGGCGTACTGGCGGATGACATCGAGCAACGCCGTCTGGGCGAGGCGCATGGGCACGACCATCACCTGTTGCGCCTGCATCTCAACCGCTCGCAGCTGGACTCGCCCAGTGCGGCCCTGCTGGCCGTCACGCCGCAAGGTCAGGTCGCTGCCGCCAGTCGCCGGGGACTGCAGCTGCTGGCGGCTCATCTTGAACTCACGCCCGCTTCCGAAAACGCAGCCAACGCAACGGACAGCGCAGCCAATGCAGCGGACAGCGACAGCTGCGCCACCCGCGATGACATCCACCTGCTGCTGGGCCAGCCGCTGGCACGCTGGCAGCTGGACTGGGCGCCGCTGGCCCAGCTCGCCAATGCGCAGTGCCTGATGCTCACACAACACCCGCGCTTCACGGGCTACACCCTGTGTGCAGCCCCGCCCAGGCCACGGGTCGTGGCCCGTGCGCCGGCCGAGCGCTCCGCAAGCCAGCCACCGGCCGAAGTCGCCACTCGAGAGACTGCGTGCCACCCGAGCCTCGCGCGCCTGCATCATGGCGATGCCGGCTGGGCCAGAGTCTGCGAACTGCTGGCGCGGCTGGTGAACGCCCGCCTGCCACTACTGCTGCAGGGCGAGACCGGCGTCGGCAAGGAGGAAGTGGTCAAGGCGCTGCATCAGGCCAGTCATCGCGCCCATCAGCCGCTGGTCGCCATCAACTGCGCCGCCTTGCCTGATGAGCTGGTCGAGGCCGAGCTGTTCGGCTATCGGCGCGGCGCCTTTACCGGTGCCGACCCCGCCGGACGCGAAGGCCGCCTGCTCGAGGCCAATGGCGGGCGCCTGTTTCTGGATGAGATCGGCGACATGCCACTGCATGTGCAGGCGCGTCTGCTACGCGTGCTGCAGGAGCGTGAAGTCACCCCGCTGGGCGGCGGCAAGCCGCAGCGGGTCGATTTCGAACTGGTCGCCGCCACCCATCAGCCCCTCAGCGAGCTGGTCAAGGCCGGGCGCTTCCGGGCGGATCTCTACTATCGCCTGTGTGGGGCCACCATCGCCCTGCCGCCGCTGAGGGAGCGTCACGACATCGCCGGACTGAGTCGTGCCCTGCTGACACGGCTGTGCGGGGAGCAGCAACGTGAGCTGCCGCGCATCACGCCCGCCTTCCTCGATCGCCTCACCCAGCATGACTGGCCCGGCAACGTGCGCGAGCTGGACAACGTGCTGCGTCTGGCGCTGGCACTGTGCGATGGGCCGACCCTGGAGCCGTGCCATGTGATGCTGGCGGGCGACTGCCACGCGGCAGAGGGCGAGATTGCCCACCAGCCCTCGCAACCGAGCGGCCTGCCCTCGCTGCATGATCTCTCCAGTGCCGAGGAGCTGCAGAGTGCGCTGGACGCGCTGGGCGGCAACGTCTCGCGTCTCGCGCGGGAGCTGGGCATCAGCCGCACCACGCTCTACAAGCGACTCGGCGCGGCCTGACGCAGCAGGCTTTTCCTCAAGCCCTGTCTCCAAGCCCTGTCTTCAAGCCCTGGCCCTGAAACGCCCTTGCCCCCGCAGACAGACTCTGCGGGGGCAAGGGCGTTTCTTGCGACTCCTGTTTCTCACAGCCATCAAGCGCTCAGCACTCAAGAGCAAAGGGCAGAGGGTCGAGGACAGTGGTCAGCTCGGCGTCAGGCCGCGCAGACGTTCATTGCGGCGGCGAATCAGCTCCAGTGTCGTCAGCAGCAGGATCGAGACCATCACCAGCAGCGTGGCCACCGCCAGAATCGTCGGGCTGATCTCCTCGCGGATACCGGACCACATCTGGATCGGGATGGTGGTCTGCGCCGGCCCGGCGATGAACAGCACCACCACGACTTCATCGAACGAGGTGATGAAGGCGAACAGCGCACCGGACACCACCCCCGGCGTCACCAGCGGCAGGATGATGCGGAAGAAGGTGCGACTCGGACTGGCCCCCAGCGAGTGCGCCGCACGTGTCAGCGAGTGATCGAAGCCGGACAGCGTCGCCGTCACCGTGATCACCACGAAGGGAATGCCCAGCGCCGTGTGCGCCAGAATCACGCCCAGATAGGTCTGGGTCAGCCCCAGTTTCGAGAAGAAGAAGAACATCGCCGCGGCGCTGATGATCAGCGGCACGATCATCGGCGAGATCAGGATCGCCATGATGGTATTGCGAAACGGCATGAAACGGCTGGAAAGCCCCAGTGCGGCAAGCGTGCCCAGTACCGTGGCCAGCACCGTCGCGCACACCGCCACGATGATGCTGTTCTTGATCGAGCGCATCCACTCATCCGAGGTGAAGAACTCCTGATACCAGCGCAGCGAGTAGCCCTCCGGGTCCAGCGACAGCATCTTCTCCGAGAAGGTGAAGTAGGGTTCGGCATTGAACGAGAGCGGAATGATCACCAGGATCGGCCCGATCAGGAACAGGAAGATCAGCGTGCACAGCACGCAGAACACCCAATGCCAGATCCGCTCACCACGAGTTGCATAGGAAGGTATGGCCATCTGTCACCCCAGTTTGACCTTGTCCACACCGATCAGGCGGTTGTAGACGAGATAGAAGAGGATCACCACGACCAGCAGTATCGAGCCAATGGCCGCTGCCAGGCCCCAGTTGAGCGAGGTCTGCATGTGATAGGCGATGAAGTTGGTGATGAAGCGGCCCGACTGCCCGCCCACCAGTGCCGGCGTGATGTAGTAGCCGATGGAGAGGATGAAGACCAGAATCGAGCCCGCCCCGATGCCCGGCAAGGTCTGCGGGAAGTAGACACGCCGGAAGGCGGTTATCGGCCCGGCACCCAGCGAGCGCGCCGCATGCATGTAGCTGGGCGGGATGGTCTTCATCACCGAGTACAGCGGCAGGATCATGAACGGCAGCAGGATGTGGGTCATCGCGATGATGGTGCCGGTCTTGTTGTAGATCATCTGGATACGCGCCTCCTCGGCGAGTATCCCGACGCCCACCAGCATGTCATTGAGCACCCCCTGCTGCTGCAGGATCGCGATCCAGGTGGTGGTTCGCACCAGCAGCGAGGTCCAGAACGGCAGCAGCACCAGAATCATCAGCAGATTGCCGCGACTGGCTGGCAGGGTCGCCAGCAGCCAGGCCACCGGATAGGCCAGCAACAGACACAGCCCGGTGATCGCCGCGCTCATCCAGAAGGTGCGGATGAACAGCGAGACGTGGATCTGCAGATACTCCGGTTTCTCGACGATCTCGCCTGTCGGTGAGAACTGGCGATCCACCGCCGCCAGATAGTAGGAAGCGGTGAGAGGCGACGATTCGCGTTTGATCAGACGCCAGATATCCGGGTCCTCCCAATCCTCATCGGCCTTGATCAGCGCGGCCTTGTAAGGGGCCTCCATGCGACCGGCACGGCGGGCGCTCTTCATGAACAGCGACCGCATGCCGGACTTTTCGTAGTTGAGACGCGAGGCGACGCGCCCGAGATTGCGCGCCTTGAGTCCCGCGGCCAGATCCTGCGCCAGGGCGGCGTAGGCGGCCTCTTCCGGCAACCCTTCGCCGTCCCAGTCGACCAGCACCTCGCTGGTGCGCGGTAGATAGGTGGAGACTTCCGGGTTGTCGACACTGCGTGACAGCATGTCGAAGATGGGCATGACGAATGCCAGCCCGATGAAGACCAGCAACGGCGCCACCAGCAGCAACGCCTTGATGCGACTGCGACGGATGGCGCGATTGAGGCTCTGTTTCAGCGGTACGCCATCGGCGGTGGTCAGCGCCGCGCCGGGGGCGCCAGTGGGGTCATGTGCTGCGCTTCCGGACGTGGCCGGGGCGGAGGAATCGCTCATCCTGCACTCCTTGATCGGCTATCCGAGGATGCCTGGGCCGCCAGCCGGCTTCCGCGTGACAGTGACGGAAGCCAACCTGGCGGAATCGAGCATGGCCGACGGGCCATCAGGCATGATCAAAAAGGCCCCGGCGCGCGGGTGTGCGCCACCGGGGCCAGCGGGTCAGTGCAGGGGTCAGCGTGCCAGCCAGGCGTTGAAGCGCTGGCTCAGCTCATCGAGGTTGTCGGCCCAGAATTCGTCATCCTTGGGGATGGCGGTCTCGAAGTTGGGGCCATAGGTGGGCATGTGCGGCTTCATGTCGATGCCGGTGTCCGCATGGGTCGAGACCAGTGCCGCGGAGGAGGTACGCGCCGGCCCGTAGGAGATGTACTTGGCCTGATCCGCCAGTCGCTGGGTATCGGTGGCGAACATCAGGTAATCCTTGACCTTGTCGAGCTTGCCGGTCGGGACGACCCAGCCATCCAGCTCGAAGACCTGGGCATCCCAGACGATGGAGAATGGCTGCTTCTCGTTGACCTCGGCATCGAAGATGCGTCCGTTGTAGGCCGAGGCGAAGGCCACTTCCTTGTCCGCCAGCAGCTGCGGCGGCTGTGCGCCCTCTTCCCACCAGATCACGCTGTCCTTGATGGTATCGAGCTTGGCGAAGGCACGTTCGATGCCTTCCTCGGAATCCAGCATCTCGTAGACATCTTCCGGGGCCACGCCATCGGCTACCAGCGCCCACTCCATGTTGTTGATCGGCTTCTTCTGCAGCGCACGCTTGCCGGGGAATTCCTCGAGATTGAAGACGTCATCGATGGAATCCGGCTGCTTGTCCTCGGGGAACATCTCGGTATTGAAGGCCACGATGTTGGAGTAGACGATCTGCGGCACGAAGCACTCGCTGAGCGAATTCTCGATGAAGTCCTCGCTGGCCGGCGTGCCATCCGGCGCTGCCGCGAACAGGGTGTCCGGGTCCAGCGGCTCGATCAGGCCTTCCGAACAGGCGATCAAGGCATCACTGGGCAGCATGTCGACCAGGTCCCAGGTGACGTTGCCGGCCTGGACCTGTGCGCGCAGACCGGACAGCGCATTGGATGACTTGTCGATATTGACGACGGTGTCGCCGCTCTTCTCTTCCCAGGGCTCGTGATAGGCCTTGTTCTGGCTGTCGGTATAGGCGCCGCCCCACGAGACGATATTGAGCGTCTCGGCCTGGGCCGCTCCGGCGCTCATGCCGGCCGCTGCCACGGCAACCGCCAGCAGGCTGCGCAGCGGCATGCCCGGGCGCGAGGTAGTGAATGACGCGGTGAACTGATTGATGACTGACATGGATGAATCTCCCTGATTTCTTGTTGTTGTGCTGCACTCTTGTCGCGAAATCTGCTCTTGCTCTGCTGAGGAAGCGTGCTTCACCTCCCGTGCTGCCTTGTCTTTACTCGCCTGTCCTTTCTCGCCTGTTCTTTGCTGGCCTGTTCTGACCTTTGCTGGCCTCAGGCATCCAGCGCCCGGCAGTCGCAGGCGTCCCATCCGACCTGCAATGTCTGCCCGGGCCGCAAGGGCGGATAACCCTCGGCGTTGGGTGTCTTGATGATGAATTCGTCACTGCCACACACCGCCACGCGCGTGCGCAGATGATCTCCAAGATAGATCACCTCGAGCACCTCGGCGGAGAAGACATTGTCGGGAGGGCTTTGCGTGCCCGCGGCGCCTGGCTCTTCCGCCGACAGCAGGCGTACCCGCTCCGGGCGCAGTGACAGCTGGGTGCGCTCGCCGACCTCATTGACGGCCACCTTGAGTGCCCGTACCTGCTCGCCGCTGTCGAGGGTCACCGTGCAATGCTCCCCCTGAGCGTCAAGCTGCGATACCTGGCCGTTGAGGCGATTGTTCTCGCCGATGAAATAGGCGACGAAGGCATTCTCCGGCGCTTCATACAGCGCCTCGGGGGTTGCCAGCTGCTGGACGATGCCGTCATTGAAGACCGCGATGCGGTCCGACATGGTCAGCGCTTCCGTCTGATCATGGGTCACATAGAGCATGGTGACGCCGAGGCGCTGGTGGATGCGCTTGATCTCGAACTGCATCTCCTCGCGCAGGTTCTTGTCCAGCGCCCCCAGCGGTTCATCCATCAGCACCAGCTCCGGCTCGAAGACCAGCGCACGTGCCAGGGCGACCCGCTGTTGCTGCCCGCCGGAGAGCTGCCCCGGACGGCGATCGCCGAATTCGCCGAGTCGCACCATGTCCAGCGCGTTGGCCACCTTGGTCGAGATCTCCTCCTTGCTCATGCCGCGCACTTCCAATGGGAAGGCCAGGTTCTCGGCCACGCTCATGTGCGGAAACAGTGCATAGTTCTGGAAGACCATGCCGATGCCGCGCTTGTGCGGTGGCAAGTCATTGATGGGGGTACCGTCGAGGAGGATGTCGCCGTGGGTCGGCGTTTCGAAGCCTGCCATCATCATCAGGCAGGTGGTCTTGCCGGAACCGGACGGTCCCAGCAGGGTGACGAACTCGCCGCGCTGGACTTCAAGATTGAAGCCCTTGACCACCAGCGTTTCGCCGTCATAGCTCTTTTGCACATCATTGAAGATCGCGAAGCAGGAGCTGGTCTCCTGCGGCGCGTCGGGCTCAGCAGTCGTGACCATGCGTGGTATCCATACGTGTTGTTGTTATCGTGGAGCATGTGATCGAACAGGCTTCACCGGCCCTGATCGCTGCCCTCAGTCCCATTTGACCCTACGGGGGCAAGCGAGAGGCGACAAGCGCCGCGCTCGCTGAAAAGCGTTGAAATCAGGCTATGCGAAAGTCTAAATGTTGAACTACCGTCGCCTGCCATTCGCCAAGGGCCCTCGGCATGCACCGCCGCTGAATCACCGACGCCACATGGCGCTTCCCCGGTGAGCGCCCACTGAAAAGCCCCCGCTGCACACAAGGCAGCGGGGGCTTTGGGCCTTTCAACTCTGGGTTGCCCGAGGTGGGCAGCCATATCAGAGCCTCTGGGGTTCAGCGGCGGTCAGAACTTGGTAATGACCCACACCGCGTGGATGATCCCCGGCAGGAAACCGAAGCAGGTCAGGATGATGTTGATCCAGAAATGCTTGTTGGCGACACCCACCTGCATGAGAACGCCCAGCGGCGGCAGGATGATGGCCAGAATGATGCGAATGATATCCATGAGTTGCTCCTTGCGATTGTGACAACCGTGACTCCACGGAGGTCATGAATGTTCGGTACTCGTGTTGATCAGTGTCCTTCTTGATCACAGTCCTTCTCGATCACTGCCCGTCTCGATCAGCGTCAGCCTTGTCGACGTCATCGTCGTGCGCAGAGGCGGATCCGCCGGCGCGGGCCTGACGATCGATCTTCTGGGACAGCTTCTCGGAGTCCGCGGCCAGCTGCTCGTGGTAGCGCTCCCAGTCTTCCCAGTCATGCGGCGTCCCGGTGCGTGGCCGATGGCTGCCGGACTCACGTGCACGTGCCCAGGCATGTTCTTCCAGACTCTGAGGCTTGTCCTCCTCCTTGTCCTTGTCGCCGTCCAGGCCGTGCTTCGCCATGTACTCTCGTGCGTTCATCTATTGCCTCGCTTGCCAGACTCGACGCCTGACGATGCCGTGACGTACCCACTACCTATGGCTGACAGGGGCAAATATCAAGTCTGTATAACTATTTCCGGCAAAAAAGCCGCTTGCCGACCAGCACGTTCCTGCCGAGAACAAGGCCATGAGCCAGCACACGACTGACTGTCAGCAGTATCATCAAGAAAAGCTATCGCCTCGCTTGATGCAATCAAATTCACCCGCAAGAGGCTTGCCCCTAGACTGGCTCCAGTTTCGCAAGGCACTGATTTCTCATGCACTCGACATTGTCATCGAGCCTCAGTCGCCTGCCATCCCCTTTAGATACGTCTCATCGAGACCGGAGCCAATTTCATGCAACTCGAATCACACGAAGGCCAGCAGGTCCCGAACGTCAGCTTCAAGATCCGTCGCGACGGCCGTCTGGTCGAGCGCACCAGCGAGGAGATCTTCTCGGGCCGCAACGTGGTGGTCTTCGCCCTGCCGGGCGCCTTCACCCCGACCTGCTCCTCCACTCACCTGCCGCGCTACAACGAGCTGGCCGATCGCTTCTATGCTGTCGGCGTCGACGAGATCGTCTGCCTGTCCGTCAATGACGCCTTCGTCATGGAGTCCTGGGGCGAGCATCAGGAAGCCGAGAACCTGAGCCTGATCGCCGATGGCAACGGCGACTTCGCCGCCGGCATGGGCATGCTGGTCGACAAGAGCGACATCGGTTTCGGCAAGCGCAGCTGGCGCTATTCCATGCTGGTACGCAACGGCGTGGTCGAGAAGCAGTTCATCGAGCCGCAGAAGCCGGGCGACCCCTTTGAAGTCTCCGACGCCGATACCATGCTCGACTATCTGGACCCGGACGCCGGCCGTCCCAGCTTCGCTACCCTGTTCAGCAAGCCGGGCTGCCCGTACTGCGCACGTGCGAAGCAGATGCTCGACGAAGCACGCATCAGCTACGAAGTCATCGAAGTCGGCACCCGCGGCGTAACCTCACGCACCCTGCGCGCCATGACCGGTCAGGCCACCGTGCCGCAGGTCTGGATCGACGGCGAGCATGTCGGCGGCAGCGATGAAGTCGCCCGCTACTTCGGCAGCCTGACCAGCGCTTGAACGCATCACGCTGACAGGCCCCGATAACTTTCTCTTTTCATCACGCGCGGGCCACGCTCGCGCCTGAGACCCCATTGTCAGGTGCGCCGCTGGCGCGCCTTGAGGAGTACGACGTGAACGAACGCCAGGTTGAAGTCGCCATCATCGGTGCCGGCAGTGCCGGTCTGGGTGCCTATCGCGCCGCCAAGGCACACACCGATTCCGTGGTCATGATCGAAGGCGGCCCCTACGGCACCACCTGTGCCCGTGTCGGCTGCATGCCGTCCAAGCTGCTGATCAGTGCGGCCGAAGCCGCGCATCACGCCCGTGACACCGCACCGTTCGGCATCAATATCGAAGGCGAGGTCAAGGTGGATGGCCGCGCCGTGATGGACCGCGTCAAGCGTGAGCGCGACCGCTTCGTCGGCTTCGTGGTCGAGTCCGTGGAAGGCATTCCCTCCCACGACAAGCTGCGCGGCAATGCGCGTTTCGAGACCGCCAACAGCCTGATCATCGGCGACAACGAGACCCGCGTCACCTTCGAGCGTGTCGTGATCGCCACCGGCTCACGCCCCAGCTACCCGGGCTTCTTCGAGAATGCCGGTGACCGCCTGATCATCAACGACAGCGTCTTCGACTGGGACGACCTGCCGGAATCCGTCGCCGTCTTCGGCCCGGGCGTCATCGGGCTGGAGCTGGGCCAGGCGCTCACGCGTCTCGGCGTGCGCATCCGCATGTTCGGTGTCGGCGGCGCCATCGGCCCGCTGCGTGACGAGAAGCTGCGTGCCAATGCCGATCGCGTCTTCAACGAGGAGTTCTACCTCGACCCGGACGCAAAGGTCGAGAAGATCGAACGTGTCGAGGACGATAACGGTGCCGGGGTCGAGATCACCTTCATCGAGCGTGGCAGCGAAGCTCGCCTCACCGAGCGTTTCGACTACCTGCTCGCGGCCACCGGCCGTCGCCCGAATGTCGATCGCCTCAATATCGAGGCGCTGGGCCTGAAGCTGGACGAGCGCGGCGTGCCGATCTTCAATCGTCACACCCTGCAGACTCGTCTGAGCGACGACACGCCGAGCCATGTCTTCATCGCCGGCGACGCCAACAATGACCTGCCGCTGCTGCACGAAGCCTCCGATGAGGGTCGAATCGCCGGTGACAACGCCGGTCGCTTCCCCGACGTGCGTGCCGGTCAGCGCAAGAGCACCATCGCCGTCGTGTTCAGTGATCCGCAGATGGCCACCATCGGCCTCTCGACCGCCGAGATCGAACAGCGCTACGGTGCCTGCGACTGCTACGCGGTGGGCGAAGTCGACTTCACCGGCCAGGGTCGCTCCCGCGTGATGCGCATGAACAAGGGCATGCTGCGCGTCTATGGCGAGCAAGGCACCGGCCTGCTGCTGGGCGCCGAGATCTTCGGTCCGCGTGCCGAGCACCTCGCCCACCTGCTGGCCTGGTCCCATCAGCAACGCATGACCATCGAGCAGATGCTGGAAATGCCCTTCTATCACCCGGTGATCGAGGAAGGCCTGCGCACCGCGCTGCGTGACCTCAACGCCAACCTGCAGCTGGGCCCGGCCATCGTCGAGCGCTGCATGGAATGCGGTCCGGGTGACTGATACCCCCTCAAGGCAACGGGACGCGCAGCTCACGCAGTGATGCCCTATGCTCTGAACAGATGTTGAATGTCGCCGGCAGTCACGATAGTGGCTGCCGGCATTCATCGCACGGCTCCCTCACCGGAGAGTCGAAGAGCAGTGACGCAGGAGATCTGCCCATGAAAGCCACCCAGCTCAAGGTGCCCTCGACCCTTCGCGACATCATGTCCCGCGACTGTTATCGCGTGAAGGCGCGCACCAGCATTCTCGAACTCGCCCAGGGCCTGACCCACCACCGTCTGCCCGGCGTGCCGGTCGTGGATGACCTGGACCGCCTGATCGGCTTCATCTCCGAACAGGACATCCTCGGCAAGCTGCTCGACAGTGCCTATCACTGCGGCCAGCATGCCCAGGTCGGCGACCTGATGCGTCACGAAGTCCTCAGCGTCGGCCCGAATGACAGCATCACGGATCTGGCGCAGCACATGAATGGCCAGCGTCCCAAGGTCTATCCTGTGGTCGAGCAGGGCCGCCTGATCGGCATGGTCACCCGCCGCGATGTTCTGAGTGCGCTGCTGGTGATGCAGAACGGCTGTTGAGACAGTTCACCCATCAAGAAACTGCTTGGAGCCAGACCAAACGTACAGAGCCCCCAGCGGTCATCACCGCTGGGGGCTCTGTACGTGATGGCTGAGAAAACCGAGTGCATCGAGAGCGCCTTCAGCATGCTTGCACCAGCAGGCCAACGCCTCGAAGATTACCCAATGGCTAATCAATCTCTGCCGCCAGCCTGACACCCATCAATTCTCGCGCCGCAACCCGAGGCGGTGACAGTCGTTGGGAAGCGCTGTGCCGCGCCCTGCCCCCAAGACCTATAGTCACAGTGAAAGTCGCTGAAAGCTTGGGAGAATCCAAACGCCCCAGGCGAAAACCTGCCAAAGCCCGCGTATTTCAGGCATAAAAAAATCCGCCAGGAAAACCGTGGCGGACCAAAGAACAGTTAAAGCCAGACATAACATCGCGATAACATCATGTCCTTGCTTACTATGACTGCACCTTTTGCATTTCTATCCCGACGGTTGCCAAAAAATTCGGTCTTTTTTGTCACTGACCTTTACGGAATGTGAAAGCTGGGCTACGTGCGTTGCCAGTGGAAGACGCGCTAACCTGTGATCTGACCTGATCGCTGGATCGAGCCCCCACAAGGACACCGCATGTCTGCCACGCCCCATGACCTCCACGCCCTGACGCTGCGTCACCCTGAAATCGCCAGCCTGATGGCCGGCCGCGAAATCGGCTGGCTCAACCCTGAACGCGTCGCGACCGCCAAGGCGCTCGCCTCACCGGCGCTGCAGGCGAGTGGCGTGGGAGCCCAGGACATCGAGGACGCCGACGCACGCCTGATGCGTTTCGCTCCCTGGATTGCCGAAGCCTTCCCCGAGACCGCCGCCGCGTCAGGGCGCATCGAATCACCGCTGGTGGCAACGCCCGGCTTGCAGCAGGCGCTGAGCGGCATAGCCTCGACCGCATCTCCTCTCAGCGCAACCGAATCCCCGCTGCCCGGCCGCCTGATGATCAAGTGTGACAACGCCCTGCCCATCTCGGGTTCGATCAAGGCGCGCGGCGGCATCCATGAAGTGCTCAAGCATGCCGAGCGTCTCGCCATTGACGCAGGGCTGCTGCATCAGGAAGACGACTACCGCGCCTTCCAGCGTGATGAGATACGAGACCTGCTGGCCGGCCAACAGGTCGTGGTGGGCTCCACCGGCAATCTGGGGCTCAGCATCGGCATCATGAGCGCGCGGCTCGGCTTTCGCGTCACCGTGCACATGTCGGCGGATGCCAAGCAATGGAAGAAGGACCTGCTGCGCGCCCGGGGCGCGGAGGTCGTGGAGCACAGCGGGGATTACGGCAAGGCCGTCGCCGCGGGGCGCCAGGAAGCGCAGCAGCCCAACGCCCACTTCATCGATGATGAAAGCTCGCGGGATCTGTTCGTGGGCTACGCCACGGCGGCCAGCCGCCTCGCGGAGCAGCTCTCGGCGCAGGGCATCCCGGTGGATGCCCGCCACCCGCTCTGCGTCTATCTGCCCTGTGGCGTCGGCGGCGGACCGGGTGGCGTGGCCTACGGCCTCAAGCAGGTCTTCGGTGACGCCGTGCACTGCTTCTTCGCTGAACCGGTCAGCTCCCCCTGCATGCTGCTGGGCATGTTGACCGGCGAACATGACGGCATCGCGGTGGAGGATATCGGGCTGGACAATCGCACCTGCGCCGATGGCCTGGCGGTGGGTCGCGCCTCGGCCTTCGTCGGGCGCGTGATGGCCCCCTTGCTCAGCGGCATCCATACCGTGCGCGATGAGCATCTGCTCGAACTGCTCGCGCTGGCATATGACAGCGAAGGCCTCATGCTTGAACCGTCCGCGCTGGCCGGCGTGCCCGGTATCCGCCACGTACTGCGCAATGATGCCCCCGAGTGGCACGCCTGGCGGGCGGCCAACGGGCTGGATGACGGCGAGGTGCAGGCCAATACCACCCATGTCGTCTGGGCCACCGGCGGCAGCATGGTGCCCGAGGCGATCTGGCAGGCCGACTATCAGCGCGGCAAGGCGTTGCTGTCGCAGGTCAGCGCAAGCCGGCAAGAGTGAGCGATCAGGCGATGAAGGCCTGCCACAACCACACGCCGGTCAGCGCCAGCCCGATCACTCCCAGCGGGCGCGAGTAGCGCTGCCAGAGCGCCAGTGCCTGATCCTCGACCAGTGCCACCAGGGCTGCCAGCCCGAAATAGCGCACCCCGCGCCCGATCAGCGCCGCCAGCAGGAACAACGCGACCGGATAGCCGCTGGCACCGGCGACCAGCATGGCGCTCTGGAAGGGAATCGGCACGATGCCGATCAGCATGATGGCAAGGAAGCCCTGCTCGCTGAAGCGCTGCTGGAAGGATTCGAAGGCCTGCTGCCCGCCAAAGAAGCCGATCAACCCATCGCCCCACGCCGCCAGCGCGTAGGCTCCCAAATAGAAGCCCAGCAATGCCGCGGTCAGGTTGCCGGCGAGTGCCACCGCGGCCACGCGCCAGCGGCGCTCGGGGTGGCGCAGCATCCACGGGATCAGAACGACCTCGATGGGAATCGGGATCAGCAGGGTTTCCAGCATCGAGGCGATGAACAGCCACAGCATGGCGTGGCGGGAGTGATTGAGGCGGTCGAGCCAATCACTCGCGGAAGAGAGTTTCCACATGAAGGCAGCACGTTGTCCTGGGCGATGAGCTGCCCACTTTGCCTTGAGTCCGCCCCGCTTGCCAGCCTGCTTGTCCGCCTGAGCCAGAACCCTGACGCGCTACTCGAAGCCTTCCAGCCGCATGGCCGAGCGCACCAGCCGCTCGTCCTCCGCCTCCAGCTCGCGCAGGTTGTCGCGAATGCTGTGCAGATGCTCCAGCGCCGCCTTCTCTGCCGCCTCCGGCTGCTGGTCCATCACCGCGCGGTAGATGGCCGTGTGCTGGGCATTGATCTGGCCGCGGGGAATCGGGCGATGGTAGAGATTGCGCAGCGAGGCGAACACCGAGCTGAGCAGCAGGTCATTGATGCCCTTGAGCGTATGCACCAGCACCGGATTGTGGGACGCCTCACAGATGGCGTGGTGGAAGGCGTGGTCGTGACGCGCCAGCTGCTGGGCATCCGGCAGCGCCTCATCGCCCGGCGCTGAGGACGCGAAGTCGGGCGGATACTCGCGCACGCAGGCCGCCATCGCCTCGTAATGACGCCGGATCAACACTCTATCCGCCGGCGTGCCGCGCTGGGCGGCCAGTCGCGCCGACTGCCCTTCCAGCAAAGCCCGCACTTCCAGCAGGTCATACAGGGTGCGCGGCTGATCTCGAAACAGGTGCATCAGCGGGCTGATATCGCCGCTCGGCAACAGCGCCGCGACGCTCGAGCCCTTGCCATGACGCGTCTCGATGATGCCCTTGCCACGCAACAGCCTGAGCCCTTCGCGCAGCGAGGCCCGCGAGATACCCAGCCGCTCACATAGCCGGCGCTCCGAGGGGATCATCTGCCCGGGCTTGAGCACGCCGTCCAGAATCAATTGCTCCAGACGCGCCGCGGCCTGATCCGCAGCGCGGGGGTCAGCTCCTGACTCGGCGATGGTTCGCAGCATCCTGCCCCTCCCCTTTTGCTCGACCTTTGTGTGCTGGGCCTTGATCAACCCGCTCGTGGCACTTGATCAACCCGCTGGCAGCGCCTGGAGATTTCCGACTGGTCAGACCTGTCGATCGAGTGACGCAAAGCCGCCTGATGGCAGCGGACGTGAGGCCAGTAAAGCGTGGTTTTCCTTGCGCAAACACTAGACGAATGTCTGGTCAGACCACTGATGTGAAGCATGGACAAGGCCGGGGAGGCAGGCCAGATTGTGTGCAGATCAGGTGCGGCGGAATCGACAGGCGACTCGCTCGAACCCCGCACCAGCCGACAGTAACGACAGACAGCAACGACAGAAAGCAGCCGCGCAGACCCCAACCTCCGGGAGGCAGTGCATGAATATCCTCTATGACCCGACGCTGGATGGACCGCTGGCCCAGCACGACAAGGGTCAGGTGCTGGCGCATCTCACCACCCTGCTGCCGGACCTGACGCTGCTGCACCGCGAGGAGGACCTGCACCCCTTCGAATGTGATGGCCTGTCCGCCTATCGCGTCATGCCGATGCTGGTCGCCCTGCCGGAGCGGGTCGAGCAGGTCGCCGCCCTGCTGCGTGAATGTCATGCGCTGGGCGTGCCGGTGGTGACTCGTGGCGCCGGCACCGGGCTATCCGGCGGTGCCTTGCCGCTGGCGCAAGGCGTGCTGCTGGTGATGTCGCGCATGGCACGGATTCTCGAGATCGACCCTGACGCCCGCACCGCACGCCTGCAGCCCGGGGTGCGCAATCTCGCCATTTCCGAGGCCGCCGCGCCCTTCGGGCTCTACTACGCGCCGGACCCCTCCTCGCAGATCGCCTGCTCCATCGGCGGCAACGTGGCCGAGAATGCCGGTGGCGTGCACTGCCTCAAGTACGGCCTGACCGTTCACAACCTGCTCAAGCTCGAGATGCTGACCATCGAAGGCGAGGCGATGACGATCGGCGCCGACAGCCTCGACTCGCCCGGGCTGGACATGCTGGCGCTGATGACCGGCTCCGAAGGCATGCTGGGGGTGGTCACGGAAGTCACGGTGCGCCTGCTGCCCAGGCCCGAGACCGCCAAGGTGCTGATGGCGAGCTTCGCCGATATCGACAAGGCCGGCCGCGCGGTGGGCGACATCATCGCCTGCGGCATCATCCCCGGCGGGCTCGAGATGATGGACAACCTGGCGATCCGCGCCGCCGAGGACTTCATCCACGCGGGCTACCCGGTCGAGGCCGCCGCCATTCTGCTCTGCGAGCTGGACGGCGCCGAGGCCGATGTCGTCGATGACTGCGCGCGAGTCCGTGAGGTGCTGGAGCGCGCCGGCGCCACCGAGATCCGCCAGGCACAGGACGAGGCCGAGCGCGCGCGCTTCTGGGCCGGGCGCAAGAATGCCTTCCCCGCCGTGGGTCGCATGTCGCCGGACTACTACTGCATGGATGGCACCATTCCGCGTCGCGAGCTGCCCGCCGTGCTGAACGGCATCGCGGAGCTCTCGCGCCAATCGGGGCTCGCGGTGGCCAATGTCTTCCATGCCGGTGACGGCAACATGCACCCGCTGATCCTGTTCGATGCCAACCAGCCCGGCGAGCTGGAACTGGCCGAGGAGGTCGGCGGCAAGATTCTCGAACTGTGCGTGGCCGCCGGCGGCAGCATCACCGGCGAACATGGCGTGGGCCGCGAGAAGATCAATCAGATGTGTGCCCAGTTCAACCACGAGGAGATCAGCGTCTTCCATGCCGTGAAGGCCGCCTTCGACCCCGCTGGCCTGCTCAACCCCGGCAAGAACATCCCGACGCTGGCGCGCTGCGCCGAATTCGGTGCCATGCACGTGCATGACAACCAGTTGCCGCACCCCGATCTGCCGCGTTTCTAGACAGACGCCGCGTGGCTGGACGGTTTCTCTGTCATGGACAGCTCTCGAATCCGCTGCCGCCTGACCTTTCGCTACCTGACGTTCACCACTTCATCGCCACTTTAATAGAGACATGCCATGCCAGAGCCAGATGATTCGCTCCAGGATCAGGTGCCAAGCCATGCCGAGTGCGCTACGCCTGCCGCCAGCCAGCCCCCGCAGCAGCAGGATGCCAGCGAGGCACTCCGCGCACAGGTCCGCGCCGCCCATGAGGCGAGACGCCCGTTGCGCATCGCCGGCAGTGGCAGCAAGGCCTTTCTAGGCCG
This sequence comes from Cobetia amphilecti, assembly GCF_020217465.1. Classification (GTDB taxonomy): domain Bacteria; phylum Pseudomonadota; class Gammaproteobacteria; order Pseudomonadales; family Halomonadaceae; genus Cobetia; species Cobetia amphilecti. Next base: position 1,422,066 of record NZ_CP084115.1, on the reverse strand, counting down.
TGAAGTGGCCGCCGAGGAAGTGCTCGACATGCGCGCGCATCATGGCATCACCCACTACGACCCGGTGGAGCTGATGGTCTCGGTGCGCGCCGGCACCCCGCTGGCGACGCTGGAGGCCGTGCTCGCCGAGCAAGGTCAGCACCTGAGCTGCGAGCCACCCCACTTCGGGCCCGCGGCGACCGTCGGCGGCACTCTCGCCTCGGGGCTCAGCGGCCCACGCCGCCCCTGGAGCGGCAGCCTGCGCGACCTGGTGCTGGGCACGCGCATCATCAGCGCCGACGGCAAGGCGCTGCGTTTCGGTGGTGAAGTGATGAAGAACGTGGCGGGCTATGACCTGTCGCGCCTGATGTGCGGCGCCCAGGGCACGCTGGGCGTGATCAGTGAAGTCTCGCTCAAGGTGATGCCGCGCCCGGTGGCAAGCGAATCGCTGTGTCTGGAAATCAGCCTCGCCGAGGCGCTGTCTCACCTGAATGCTTGGGGCCGCACGCCGCTGCCGATCACGGCGACCAGCTGGCATGACGGCCGCCTCACCCTGCGTCTGGAAGGAGGCGAGCGGTCGGTCCAGGCCGGGTGCGAGCAGCTGGGCGGCGAGGCCCTGACGGCGGATCAGGCGACGGCGCACTGGACTGAGCTGCGTGAGCAGCGCCTGCCCTTCTTCAGCGCGCGCGCACCGCATCAGGCACTGTGGCGACTGTCGCTGCCGTTGGCGCTGGACCACCTCGAGTGGCAAGCCGCCGTCAGCGAACTGCTGGGCCCTGTGGGGGATGCCGACCTGCTGTGTGACTGGGCGGGTGCACAGCGCTGGCTTGCAAGCGATGCCCCGGCCCAGCGCATCCGCGCGCTGGCCAGTCGGCTGGGCGGCCATGCCATCTGCTATACCCCGGGCACCGTCGCCGCCGAGGACAGCCCGCTGATGCCGCTGGCCGCCCCCAATGCCCGCTATCACCTTCAGCTCAAGCAGCAGCTGGACCCCCACGGCATCCTCAATCCCGGTCGCCTGTATGCCGAGATGTGACTCACGCCACGACAGGAGACGCACCTGAATGCAGACCCACTTCAGTGACGCCGCGCTTGCCAGACCGCATATCCAGCGGGCCGACAAGGTCCTGCGCAGCTGCGTGCATTGCGGCTTCTGCAATGCCACCTGCCCCACCTATCAGCTGCTGGGCGATGAGCGCGACGGGCCGCGCGGGCGCATCTATCTGATCAAGCAGCTGCTGGAGAGCGACCCCGAGAGCCAGGACTCAAGCACCCGCCAGCAGGCCAGCGAGATCACCCGCGAGACCCAGCGGCATCTGGATCGCTGCCTGAGCTGTCGCAGCTGCGAGACCACCTGCCCGTCGGGCGTGCAATATCACACCCTGCTCGATATCGGGCGTCAGGAACTGGAGCGTCGCGTCGGCCGCCCGTGGCGAGAGCGCCTGCTGCGCAGTGGCCTGCGCCATGCGCTGGTCGAACCCGCGCGCTTCAAGGCCTTGCTGGCACTTGGCGTGCGCTTTCGCCCCCTCGCGCCTGGCGCGCTGGCCGACAAGATCCCGCTGGCCCGCGAGCGCGACCGTCAAGCCGAGCACCCAGCTGCGCCCGTCACCGCGACGCCTTCTGATCAGTTGCTGTCTCGCCAGGTGCTGATGCTGGAGGGCTGCGTGCAACCGGGCCTGGCCCCCAACATCAATGCCGCCACCGCCCGCGTGCTGGCGCGCTTCGGCATCGGCGTCACGCCGATCCACGAGGCCGGCTGCTGCGGTGCCATCGACTATCACCTCAACGCCCAGCAGGCCGGTCGCGCGCGCATGCGTGCCAACATCGATGCCTGGTGGCCGGCCATCGAGGCCGGTGCGGAAGCGATCGTGCAGACCGCCAGTGGCTGCGGGGCCTTCGTCAAGGAATATGGCGAGATGCTGGCCGATGACCCGGACTATGCTGAGCGCGCCGCACGCGTAAGCGCCCTGGCCCGCGATATCGTCGAGGTACTCGGCGAGGAGATCGCCCGCGATGATCGAAAGAGTCTCGCGGCCGCGCCCGACCAACAGCCGCTGGCCTTCCATTGTCCCTGCACCCTGCAACATGCCCAGGGACTGGGCGGCGAGGTGGAGAAGATCCTGTCGCAACTGGGCTTTACACTGGCGCCTGTCATGGAGGGCCATCTGTGCTGCGGGTCCGCCGGCACCTACTCGATCACGCAACCGGAGTTGTCACGCCAGCTGCGAGACCGCAAGCTTGAGGCGCTGGAGGCCAACGGGCCTGCGCGCATCGCCACCGCCAACATCGGCTGTCAGACGCATCTCTCGAGCGCCGGACGCACGCCGGTGAGTCACTGGATCGAACTGGTGGATGACGCCCTGCCCGAGACGCTCCCGCAGAAATGAAGCGTCACTATCTGTTTCAGTATCTGTTTCACTATCTGTTTCACTATCTCTTTCACCTCACCACTGCCAAGGAAGCCCGATGATCACTCGCCACGTACTGACCCTCGCTGACGTCAATCAGATGCTGGACGCCGCCCAGAAGGAAGCCGAGGCCAATGGCTGGGCCGTCTCCATCGCCGTTGCCGACGATGGCGGCCACCCGCTGGGTCTGCGTCGCCTCGACGACACCCCGGCGATGACCGGCTACTTCGCCCAGGAGAAGGCCAAGAGCGCCGCCCTGGGTCGCCGCGAGACCCAGCTGTTCGAGGACTCCATCAACGGCGGACGCACCGCCTTCCTGTCAGCGCCGCAACTTGAAGGCATGCTGGGCGGCGGCGTGCCGGTGATGGTCGAAGGCCAGATCGCCGGCAGCATCGGCGTGTCCGGCGTCAAGCCGGAGCAGGATGCCCAGATCGCCAAGGCCGGGGTCGCCGCGCTGGGCCTCTGAGGCCCCGCCAGCCTGGATAAAGAGGCAAATAAAAAGACCGCCGCGTCCATCAGGGCACGGCGGTCTTTTTGCATACGCCACTCTTGCGTCTGTGTCTTTCGTTCACGCACCGCGAGGCGGCATGGCGGCTTCCACCGCCGCCATGAAGGCGCGCAGCTTGCCCGACTGCGGCAGGCGCTGGGGATAGAGCATGTAGATGCTGTTGGGCTCGCCCTCCTCGTGCGCCAGCAGACGCACCAGACGGCCCTCGGCCAGCTCACGGTCGACCAGGTAATGGGCGACCCGAATGATGCCGGCATGACCCAGCGCCTGCTGCTTGAGCAGGCGGTGATCATTGATGGCCAATCCCCCCGCGAGACTGACTTCACCACTGGCCAGCGGCCAGCCGGACTGCCCCGACCAGACGTGGCAGCGATGATCACCAAGTGCCGCGGCCGTGTGCGGCGTGCCATGCGCGGCAAGGTACTCGGGCGACGCGCAGCAGCAGTGGACGTAATCGAGCAGGCGACGCGCGATCATGTTGTCCGGTGGCGTGCGCGTGGCGCGAAATGCCACATCAAATGGCTCGCGGGTCAGGTCATGACTCTCGTAACTGACGTCCAGACGCAGCTCGACCGCCGGATGGCGCGCCTGGAAGGCATTGCAGACCTCGATCAGATAACGCTCGGCGAACAGTACCGGCGCCGTGATGCGCAACACCCCGCTGTAGCCCTGACGCTCCGACTCACTCGTCTGCTTCAGGTCGTGTTCAAGCTCGCGCTCCAGTGCCAGCAGTTCGCCATGTACCGACTGCATGCGCTGGCGAATGCGCTCGCCCTCCTCGGTGAGGCGTACCGCCCGTGTGGTGCGGATCAGCAAGGGCGCTCCGATGTCCTGCTCCAGCCGCCGCACCTGCTCGGAAAGATGAGCACGCGACACGCCCAGCGCCTTGGCCGCCCGGGTGAAGCTGAGGGTTTCCGCCACCTGAGCGAACAACATCAGTCGCTCCACCTGCTTGTGATGCCGCATCCTGCCTGCTCCTCACGCCAGCCATCCGGGATTTCAGTGAACGAGACTGCCACAGCATTGTACGTTCTGGCGAACAATCTATTCGTTCGCATGTGCTTATCAGACCTGCAGACGCGACCTAGACTGAAGGCGTCATTCGATGTCACCTCATCCCTGTGAGACATCGACGCCTCCACTCGTGAAAGGACTCCGCCATGCGCTATACCCCGGCTGAAGATCGCTACGAACGCATGCACTACCAGCGCTGCGGCAAGAGCGGCCTCAAACTGCCCCGCCTGTCACTGGGGCTCTGGCACAACTTCGGCAACAACGCCCACGAAGACAATGCGCGCGCCATCTGCCAGACCGCCTTCGATCTGGGCATCACCCACTTCGACCTGGCCAACAATTACGGGCCGCCGCCGGGCAGCGCCGAGGAAATGTTCGGTCGCATGCTCAAGCGCGACTTCGCCGGCTACCGCGATGAGATGGTGATTTCCACCAAGGCGGGCTATCACATGTGGCCTGGCCCCTACGGCGAATGGGGCAGCCGCAAGTACCTGCTCTCGAGCCTGGATCAGAGCCTCAAGCGCATGGACCTCGATTACGTCGACATCTTCTATTCACACCGCTTCGATCCGGACACGCCGCTGGAAGAGACGATGGGCGCGCTTGACAGTGCCGTGCGCTCCGGCAAGGCGCTCTATGCAGGCATCTCCTCCTACAATGCCCAACGCACCCGCGAAGCCGCCGCCATCCTGCGCGAACTGGGCACGCCGTGCATCATCCATCAGCCCAGCTATTCGATGATCAATCGCTGGATCGAGGAAGACGGCCTGCTCGACACCCTCGATGACGAGGGCATCGGCTCCATCGTGTTCTCGCCGCTGGCCCAGGGCGTGCTGACCAACAAGTATCTGGGCGGCGTGCCACAGGATAGCCGTCTGGCACGCGGCGGAGCGATCAAGGAAGATCACCTCACCGAGGACAATCTGGAGCGGGTGCGCGCCCTCAACGCCATCGCCGAGCGCCGTGGCCAGTCGCTGGCCCAGATGGCCCTCGCCTGGGCGCTGCGTGGCAACCGCGTCACCACCGCACTGATCGGCGCCAGCCGTCCGGAACAGGTCAGCGATTGCGTCAAGGCACTGGATCATCTCGACTTCACCCAGGCCGAGCTCGACGAGATCGACCGCTACGCCATCGATAGCGGCGTCAATCTATGGGCGCGCTCGTCCAATGCCTGAGCTCGTGCCTGAGCCGCGACTGATACAATGAAGCGCGTGAAACACATCGCCCCCGTCGAGTCTCACTCGGCGGGGGCGATGTGTTTGGCGTGACGTGCTGATGTATTGAGTTCAGCCGCCGTGCTCTGACAACGTGCTCAGCCGCCGGCGGTAATGCCGTGCTCGCTGGCGAGCAGCGCGCGGTAATCGGCGTAGCCCTTGCGGTAGGCGGCCACTCCTTCGGCCTGGGGCTGGGCGAGTGTCGCGTGATCCAGCGCGACCAGCCGCTCACAGAGTTGCTCAAGCGTCTCGCTATGGCGACCCTGTCCTTCATCGCCTGACTGTCCCAGACACCAGCCCGCCTGAATCGCGGCGCCCAGGGCGGCGGCCTCGGTCACCTGCGGGCAGACCACCTCGAGGCCGAGAATGTCCGCCAGCATCTGACGCCACAGCGGACTTTTGGCGCCACCGCCCACCAGGCGGATCTGGCGCGCCTCACTGCCCAGCGGCCCCATGCACTCCAGTGCGTAACGCAGGCCGTAACTTGCGCCTTCCATGGTCGCGCGACACAGGTTGGCCGGGGTGGCATTGCGGCTGTCCAGCCCATGGAAACTGGCCTGGGCACGCGGCAGCATCGGCACACGCTCACCATTGAAGAACGGCAGCACCCGCACGCCCTCGGCTCCGCGCGGGGCGCTTGCCACCTGGGCTGAGAAGGTGGCGATGTCGAAGCCGAACATCTCGCGTACCCGCGTGGTGGCCGAGGTCACATTCATGGTGCACACCAGCGGCAGCCAGCCACCATCGCTGGCGCTGAAACTGGCCACCTGAGGGTCGCAGTCGGCCGGATAGTCCGCCGACCAGGCGCATACCGTGCCGGAGGTGCCCATGCTGAGCGTCACCCGCCCCGGCGCGATGTTGCCGGTGCCGATGGCGCTCATCATGTTGTCGCCGCCGCCGCTGGAGACGATGACGTCGTCACGCAGCCCGAAGCGCGCGGCGATCTCGGGGCGAATGCTCCCGGCCGGCTGATGGGATTCTATCAATCGGGGCAGCACGCGCCGGGCATCAAGCTCCGGGGCGATCTGCGCGAAGACATCCAGATGCCAGCAGCGCCGCCGGGTATCGAAATAGCCGGTGCCCGAGGCATCGCCGTATTCGGAGACGCGCTCGCCGGTCAGCCAGAAGTTGAGATAGTCATGCGGCAGCAGGATGCTGGCGATGCGCTGATAGCGCTCGGGATGCCGCTCACGCAGCCAGGCAAGCTTGGAGGCGGTGTAGCCGGTCTGCAGCACCAGACCGAGCGTCTCCAGACAGCCCGCCTCACCTCCCAGCGCCGCGATCAGTGCGGCATTGTGCTCGCTGGTCTCGGTGTCACACCACAGCTTGGCCGGATGGAGCGGCACACCGGCCTCATCCAGCACCACCATGCCATGCTGCTGACCGGACACTCCGATCGCCGTGATGCGCTGCGGGTCCAGCCGCGAGGCGGCCAGTGCATCAGCGAAGGCGCCCTCAAGCGCCGCCACCCAGTCCTGCGGATCCTGCTCGCGGCGTCCGTTGGCACCTTCCTGCAGCGCATGACTGCGCTGGCCCTGGGCCACGATGCTGCCGCAGGCCGGATCGACGATCACCACCTTGGTACTCTGAGTCCCACAATCAACACCTACCCACATGGGGCTCTCCCTGCCATCCGTCATTCAGCTGTCTTCCCCATCGGGGCCGATGGGGGCATTCGCAAGGCGCCAACGCCAGTCGGCGTTGAGCGAGTCCTGCTTGATCAGGTGCGCGTTGAGCATGTCCTTGTGATGGGTGCGCTCGTGGGCACCGCGGGCATCCTGGCCCATCTCGCGCCAGCGATGCAACAGACGCGGCACCAGCACCTCATCCTCGATATCCAGAAAGATGCTGATGTCGAACAAGCCGAGCAGCGCGTCCCAGGGCGCGTGGCGCAGCAGCAGATAGTTGCCCTCGACCAGCACGATGCGATGGTGAGTCCCGACCACGCGGCCGCCGGCACGTGCCAGGTCCAGCGGGCGATCGAAGACCGGCACGGCGACCGGGCCATCATCGGCGCGCACCCTGACGAGATCATGATAGAGCCCGCGCGCATCGAAGGTCTCCGGTGCGCCCTTGACGTAGAGCAGGCCCTGCGGCGCCAGCACGGCGTTGTCGTAGTGATAGCCATCCATCGGCACCACCACGGCGATGCCGGGTTCCAGCGCATTGAGGGTCTCGCACAGGGATTCCGACAACGTCGACTTGCCCGCCGCCGGCGGGCCGGCGAGGGCCACGATGGTACGTGTGCGCTGACTGGAGGCGTGTTCCGCCAGCACACGGCTTGCCATGTCGTCCAACGAGGGCGACATGTGGGCCAGGCGAGAATCGGGTAAAGATGTCACGTGACTACCTCATTAATGGATGCGCACCCTTGCAGCGGGACGGAAGGTGTCTCTCATCCTTAGCTCATCCAGTTGCCACCGTCGACATTGAGTGTCTGGGCGACGACGAAATCGCTGTCTTCACAGGCCAGAAATACCGCGGCGCCGGCGTGGTCATCCGGCAGCCCCATGCGTCCATAGGGTACCGCCTCACCGACCAGACGTTTCTTCTCGCCCAGCGGGCGCTGTTCATGATGGGCGAACAGCGCATCGACCTGATCCCACATCGGCGTGTCGACCACGCCCGGCGCGATGCCATTGACATTGATGCCATGACGGATGAGATCAAGCCCGCAGGACTGGGTCAGGCTGATCACGGCGGCCTTGGAGGCACAATAGGCGCTGACCAGCGCCTCGCCGCGTCGTCCGGCCTGCGAGGCCATGTTGATGATCTTGCCGCCCTGCCCGCGCTCGACCATCGTTCTGGCCACCGCCTGCAGGGTGAAGAACAGGCCTTCGACATTGACCGCCAGCTGGTGGCGCAGCATGCCCTCGCTGACCTCCAGCACCGGCGCCATGGCGAAGACGGCGGCATTGTTGACCAGGATATCGATCGGCCCCAATTGTGCCTGCACGCATTCCAGCATGCTCTGACGCGAGACGCTCGACGTCACGTCCAGCGTCACCGCCAGGACGCGTGCCTGCGGCCCGGCCTGCTCGCGCAGCTGCTGGGCGGCACGCTCCGCCGCCTCGCCGTTGATGTCCGCCAGCGCCACATAGGCGCCTTCGGCGACATAGCGGGTGGCGATGGCCAGGCCGATACCGCCCGCAGCACCGGTGACCACCGCCACCTTGCCGGCGAGCCGGGCGCTGCGTGGCGAGGTCAGCGGCTCACTATTATTGGCCGACTCGGATAGCGTCTGCATGTTGTCACCCCCTGACGGTGCTCATGTGGCGCTCAGGTCGCTGGCCTGACCGATACGCAGCTGACTGATCAGACCACTGACCTCCTCCATGCTGGCACGGCTCTGCCAGGCACCCGCCTCCAACTGATGCTGGGCGTGGCCCGGCGGAATATGCCCGGCGCCGGTAAAGCCGATCACGCGCAGACCGGCCGCGACCGCCGCGCTGACGCCAGCGAGGCTATCCTCGATCACCACGCACTCCAGGGCATCGCGCCCCAGCTGACGCAGCGCCAGCTGATAGACGTCCGGCGCGGGCTTGGGGCGCGCGACTTGCTCGGCCGTGAAGAGCGGCACCGAGCCCAGCCAGCGATCCAGACCGGTGGCGGCCAGCGAGGCACGCACCCGCCGCTCGGCACTATTGGAGACGATCGCCACGGCCACGCCATTCGCCAACAGCCCGCCAAGCAGTTCCGCCATGCCGCTGATGGGCGCAAGTTCCTTTGCCAGACGTGACTCGATGGCGTGGTCGATGCGCTCCATCGCCTGCGGCGGCAGGGTGTGAGCGCTCATGGCCTCCAGATGGCCCAGGATGGCCTCGGTGGTCATGCCCAGCGCCGCGCGCAGCTCGGCCTCGGTGTCGAGATCCGGCAGCCACTCACCCAGCTGACGCGACAGCTCCTCCTCGGCCAGCACTTCGCTGTCCACCAGCACGCCGTCACAATCGAAGATCACCTGCTGCAAGGGTGTACTCATCTCATCATCCTCTCTGGCTTCCCGATTCGCGGCTTCCCGATTCGCGGCTGCGCGGTTCATGCGCGGGCTTCCTGTGCGGCGCTGGCGCTGGACAGGGAATTGTCCTGACGCGTCAGGCTGGTCAGCGGGTGACGGTTGAGATTCTGCAGCGCCAACCCTTCACGGGTGAAGAGGTGCGCACGCTCGGTATCGAAGCCGTAGCGGATGCTGTCACCCACGCGGCTGTTGACGTCTCCATCCGCCATCAGGATCCAGCCGCTGTCTGACTGCTCGTCGGACTTGAGGCCGCCGATCGGCGCATCGCCGGAACCATCCGGAGTCGCCAGGTACAGAGAGGTCACCCCGCCCAGACGCTCGATGACCTGAACCTGGCCGCTGAACGGGCCTTGCGCGTCCAGCATCAGGTGCTCGGGGCGCACGCCCAGCGTCAGGCTGTCGCCGACGATGACCGAGGCGCCATCTTCGGTCTGGCTCACCACCGGAATCAGGCGCTCGCTGCCGTCGGGCAGGCGCACCGTGACGCCCTCGCCGGCCACGCCAGTGACGGTGATGTCGAGAAAGTTCATCTTCGGCGAGCCGATGAAACCGGCCACGAAGCGGTTGCGCGGGTGATGGTAGAGCTCCATCGGCGAGCCGACCTGCTCGACCACGCCGCCCTGCAGCACGACGATCTTGTCGGCCATGGTCATGGCTTCGACCTGGTCGTGGGTCACGTAGATCATGGTCGCCTTGAGCTCGGCATGCAGGCGCGCCAGCTCGATGCGCATCTGCACCCGCAGCGCGGCGTCCAGGTTGGAGAGCGGCTCATCGAACAGGAAGATGCTCGGGTTGCGCACGATGGCGCGACCGATGGCGACACGCTGACGCTGACCACCGGACAGAGCCTTGGGCTTGCGGTCCAGCAACGGCCCGAGCTGCAGCACCTCGGCGGCGGCGTTGACCTTCTCGGCGCGCTCTTCCTTGGAGACGCCGGCGAGCTTGAGGCTGAAGCCCATGTTCTCGCCCACCGTCATGTGCGGATAGAGCGCGTAGCTCTGGAACACCATCGCCAGGCCGCGCTCGGCCGGGCCGATATCGTTCATGCGCTTGCCATCGATCAGGATGTCACCGGAGGTCGCGTTCTCGAGACCGGCGATCATGCGCATCAGCGTGGACTTGCCGCAACCGGACGGGCCGACGAAGACCACGAATTCCTGGTCCTTCACTTCCAGATCGACTCCCTTGATGACCTGGGTGGTGGAGGCGCTGGCGCCGCTGCCGGAGGTGAATTCCTTGACGATGTTCTTGAGCGTGAGTGTGGACATGGGAAGTTTCCTTATCCGCACCTGCCCGAGGGCAGGTGATGGCAAATTTGGGTGGCATGGCAAGGGTGCAACATGCGTGTGGCTCTCGGCCGCCTGCGCTGATCTGCTCTCAGTCAATGCTCATCTGGCAATGTTCATCAGCCAATGTGGCGCAGGCGGCGTACCTCTCTGTAGCTTATGCGTCTTGCGTGTGCGTCTTGCGTGTCTCTGGCTGGCGCGGATTACTTGACGGCGCCGAAGGTCAGGCCGCGTACCATCTGCTTCTGGGTCATCCAGCCGAAGATCAGGATCGGCGCGATGGCGAGCGTGGAAGCCGCGGACAGCTTGGCCCAGAACAGCCCCTCAGGACTGGAGAAGGACGCGATGTAGGCGGTCAGCGGTGCGGCGTTGGAGGTGGTCAGGTTCAGGCTCCAGAACGCCTCGTTCCAGCTCAGGATCACGCACAGCAGACCGGTGGAAGCGATGCCCGGCAGAGTCAGCGGCAGCAGCAGGTGGAAGATCTCCTGCAGGGTGCTGGCACCATCCATGCGACCGGCTTCGAGGATGTCCTTGGGAATGTCCTTGAAGAAGGTGTAGAGCATCCAGACCACGATCGGCAGGTTCATCAGCATGTAGATGATGATCAGGCCGGTACGGCTATCCAGCAGGCCCAGATCGCGGAAGATCAGGTAGACCGGCAGCAGCACGCCCACGGACGGCAGCATCTTGGTCGACAGCATCCACAGCAGTGTCCCCTGGGTACGCTTGGTGGGCAGGAAGGCCATCGAGTAGGCGGACGGAATCGCGATCAGCAGTGCCAGCAGCGTTGCCCCGAGCGAGATCACCACACTGTTGAGGGCGTACTTGAAGTAGTCCGCACGTGCCTGGATCTCGATATAGCCCTCGACGCTGGGCGTGAAGAACAGGCTCGGCGGCGTGGCGATCGCCTCGGCCTCGGTCTTGAAGCTGGTGAGGATCATCCAGAAGATCGGGAAGAACATCACCAGCGCGATGGTCCAGGCCACCAGGGTCAGGACAAGCTTCTTGTTGATCACGCTGCGGCGCGCGCGACTGGCGCTGACGGCAGCGCTGGCGGCGGCCACGGAATTGGAAGTTGAAGTCGACATCATTGAGTCTCCCTGTGCTGAGCGCTTGTCATCAGTTCTCGAGATTCTTGGCGACGGTACGCACCAGGAAGAAGGCCACGATATTGGCCAGGATGATGGCGATCACGCCACCGGCGGAGGCACCACCCACATCGAAGTCCAGCAGGGCGCGGATGTAGATCAGGTACGCCAGGTTGGTCGAGGCAAGCCCCGGACCACCGGAGGTGGTAACGAAGATCTCGGCGAAGATGGTCAGCAGGAAGATCATCTCGATCATCACCACGACGCTGATGGCACGTTTGAGATGCGGCAGGGTGATGTAGAAGAAGATCGCCACCGGCCCTGCCCCGTCCATGCGCGCCGCCTCGACCTGGTCGTCATCGAGTGACTGGATGGCGGTCAGCAGGATCAACACCGCGAACGGCAGCCACTGCCAGGTGACGATGATCACGATGGAGGTCAGCGGCAGGCTGGCGAACCAGTCGATGGCCGGCAGACCGAACAGCCCGGCGACCCAGGCCAGAATGCCGTTGACCGGGTGCATCATCATGTTCTTCCACACCAGGGCACTCACGGTGGGCATGATGAAGAACGGTGCGATCACGAACAGACGCGCGACGCCGCGGCCGAAGAATTCCTGCTGCAGCAATACCGCCAGCAGCGTGCCGCCGACCACGGTGGCGACCAGCACCCAGCCCACCAGCAGCAAGGTGTTGCCCATGGCGGTCCACAGGGACGGGTCGGTCAGCAGGTAGTAATAGTTGTCGACGCCGGCAAAGCCGGACACCGACGGCATCATCAGGTTGTAACGCTGGAAGGAGAACCACAGGGTCATGACCAGTGGTACCAGCATCCACATCAACAACAGGCTTACGGCTGGGGCTTGCAGCGACAGGGTTCGCAATCCCCCGACGGTGCGTCCGGATGCTCTCGTGCGCATGGTGAGTCCTTCGATACGGTGAGGAAGTCCGGCAATGCGGTGGGCTTCAGGCCGAGGCTCCCCGTGCCACGCCGCGAGGGCGTTGCAGGAGTCTCGAGAGGAAGGGGGTAACCGCGGGTGCCGGACGGGGCTCCCGCCGTGCTTCGAGTCAATTTCGATTGAGGCTCAAGGCAAGGCGGGAGGCCGTTGCAACGTTCAGATCAGATCGGTTGGGATCAGACCGGCTGGATCAGATCAGTAACCCGACTGGCGCATGGTGCGCTCGGTGGAACGCTGGGCGGAGGACAGTGCCTGCTCGACCGACATCTGGCCGGCCAGCGCCGCGGCGATCATCTGCCCCACCTGGGTACCGATGGACTGGAATTCCGGAATGGTCACCATCTGCACGCCGACATAGGGCACCGGCTCCAGGGTCGGATCGGTCGGGTCGGCACTGGTGATGGCGTCCATCACGAAGCCGGCGAAGGGTGCGGCGTCCTTGTAGGACTGGTTCTCGTAGGTGGAGACACGGGTGCCCGGCGGGATGCTGGCCCAGCCTTCACGCTCGCCGACCAGGTTCACGTATTCCTGGGAAGTGGCCCAGGTAATGAAGGTCTGGGCGGCATCCTTGGACTTGGAGGATTCCGGAATCGCCAGCGCCCAGGACCACAGCCAATGCGAGCCCTTCTCCGTCTTGGCGATCGGTGCCGGCGCGAAGCCCAGCTTGTCGGCCACGGAAGATTCCTTCGGGTTGTAGAGCTTGCCGGCCGCCGAGGTGGCGTCGACCCACATGCCGCACTTGCCGCTGGAGAACAGTGCCAGGTTCTCGTTGAAGCCGTTGGAAGTCGCGCCCGGCGGGCCGTACTTGCCCATCATGTCGACGTAGAAGTTGATGGCCTCGCTCCAGGCCGGGGAATCCAGCTGCGGTTCCCACTCCTCATTGAACCAGCGGCCGCCGAAGCTGTTGACCATGGTGCCCAGTATCGCCATGTTCTCCCCCCAGCCCGGCTTGCCGCGCAGGCAGATGCCGTAGACGCCTTCATCCGCGGAGTTGAGCTTGGCGGCCCAGTCATTGACCTGGCTCCAGGTCGGCTGCTCGGGCATCTCGATACCGGCCTGCTCGAAGAGGTCCTTGCGGTAGTAGAGCATGGAGCTTTCGCCATAGAACGGCAGCGCGTAGAGGCCCTTCTTCTCGCCTTCGGTCACGCTCAGACCATCACGCACCGGCTTGATCAGGTCATCGACCTGATAGTCCTCCGGCAGGTTGTCGAGCTTGGTCAGCCAGCCATGCTTGGCCCAGATGGGCACTTCATAGGTGCCGATGGTCATGACGTCGAACTGGCCACCCTGGGTCGCCACATCGGTGGTCAGACGCTGACGCAGCACGTTCTCTTCCAGTACCACCCAGTCGAGGGTGATGTCCGGATGCGCCTTCTCGAATTCGCTGGTCAGGCTCTGCATGACCACCATGTCGGCGTTGTTGACGGTCGCGACGGTGATGGTCTCGGCACTGACCTGGGCGCTGAGCGGCGCCAGGGCAGCGACACTGGCGAGCGAGAGCAGATGACGGCGGGACTTGGTGATGTGAGGTAGGCGCATGAGGGCACTCCATCGGGGCGTTATTGGCATTGTTCTTTTCGAGGGCAGCGGCGCCTTGGGCACCGATACCTTCCCATCAACCGGCTTGGTGAACGGATGTCCTGGCGAGACATCGCGACGCAAACACGTTCGATCAAAACGTCATTCAGTGAACAAATGATCGGATCAGACCTGTAAAAAAGCAAACCCTGAAGCGCTATACCTTGGGCTATACAACCTTGGGATCTGATCCTTTGGGTGTAGGCCACAAGGCGGCATGGCCACTGAGCTTGCGTGCAATTCAGCATAGACAGATATTAGCGTTAAACGAAACAACGCGGACCACGATTGCCGCCCCGATTCTTTATCATTGAGGTGAACAAACGCACTCGATTGTCAGACAAGAGAAGTCAGTGTTCGCCCTGAAAGTCGTACCTCCTACGCGAGGATGGGAGAACGAAGGGGAAATAAAGAGAGAACAAAGAGCGAACCAAGAGAGGGCAAAGAGAGAGCAAAGGGCAAGAAAAAACGCAGGTATCGCGGAGAAATAGCAAAGGAAGGGCGAAGGAGTGACGGAGAAATAGCAGAGCAATAGCACCGGGAAGGTAACGGGACGCCTGGGCCTCACGCGAGCATCGCGCGGGCAACGACAATGCTGAACCCTGACCACGATAACGACACCGCGAACGACACCAAGAACGACACCAGGAGCAAGGCCTGGCCATACGCCCCGCCCTGCTCCCGATGACTCGCTCGGCGCCTTGTACGGCGCCTTGTGCAGACTGTATCCACAAAAGCCTGTCATCGGGAGCCAGCCGTCAAGCGCAAGCCATCAGCAGAAAACTAATAGGCTGCTGACATCTCGGTGAAATCATACGAAGACGGCAGTTCTCTGCTCACTCCTTGAGGGCCGCGCAGACCCGCTGGGCAGCCACCTCGTCGATGATCAGCCCTTGCAGCCAACCACCGCGCAACGCACTCAGGATGGCCGGCACCTTGTCGTGGCCGCCCGCCAGCCCGATCAGCGGCTGCGCCTTGAGCGAGGTCAGCGGCACACTGGTGATGCGCTGCGCCAGCGGGCAATCGATCAGCCGGCCATGGGTGTCGAGCGGCCAGCCCATCAACTCCCCCACGGCACCGACCTCCATCAGCTCATCGCGCTCGGCGGCGCTGATGAACTGATCCTGGAACAGCGTCGCCTGGGCATCGAGACGCCCGATGCCGATCATGCCCACATCGGCCTCACAGGCGACCTTGAACACCGCCTTGACCAGATTCTGCCCCTGCAGCGACTCCTTCTCCTCGATGCTGGCCGCCACCACGGGCGCGGGCAGCAGGAAGCGATCAGCGCCGATCTTGTCCGCCAGCAGCATCACGCCGTCATAGCGGTTGGAGGAGCCATCCAGCGCCACATTGCCGACCAGTGACACGATGCGATGCTGGGGGCGCTCGCTGCGACTCAGCGCTTCCACCGCCGCACGTACCGCACGCCCGGTGCTCAGCGAGATGGTCTGTGGCTGCTGGCGACCGAGATAGAACGCCAGGCGCTCGGCACCCGCCACCGCCAGATACTCCGCGATGCTCTCCGGTGACTGGGTGTCAGAGGGCACCACATCGCAGAAGCTCAGCCCGAAGTGCTCCACCAGCGTATCCGACAGCGCCATGCTGCTGGCCACGGGATGATCGATGGAGATCTTGACCAGCCGCTCCTGACGCGCCAACGACAGCAGGCGCTGCACGCCGGGGCGCGACACCCCCAGCTGAACCGCGATGTCGTCCTGGGTCCGTCCACCGACATATGACAACCATGCAGCCCGCGCAGCCTGCTCCAGTCGCTGTTCAAACTTGTCCATGCGCTTTCTTCCACACTGTCGATTGAGTCCAACACTTTCCACGCCGCCGCCACCGAGCACAAGTGCCACGCGCCAACCCGCGCGCAAAATGACAACGCCCCGCCGATGAAGGCGAGGCGTTGCAGAGACGCTTTTTCGCGCCGATGGCATCAGCAGACTGACGCCTACGTGCCGCGAAGGACTACATGAACCAGCGTGCGCCATACCCCCACAGCAGCACGGTGACCGCCAGCAGGCCCTCGAGAACCAGCACCCCGATCCCCAGTGTCGACCCGGTGACGAGGAAGCCTTCCTTGTTGGAGATGTCGAGCAGTGGCGGGATGCCCAGATACAGCAGGTATGCGCTGTAACACAGGCCAATGGTGCCCGCGAGGATACACACCCAGATGACAGGGTAGAGCGCGACCAGCCCCGCGAGGAACATCGGCGTGGCGACATAGCCCGCGAAGATGATGCAACGCCGGCGGCTGGGGTGCCCCGAGAAACGCTGCGAGAGCATGTGAATGACAGTGCCCATGAAGCCGATCGCTGTCAGTATGGCGATATAGAACGCGATACCGGCGAAGAAGGCATCCAGAGGCTCCAGAAGAATGGCGTGGCCTTCCGTCAGGCTCCAACCGAACTGCGTGGTCCCGATGTAGGCGCAGATGACAGGCACCAGCGCCATGAGCAGCACATGATGTGCGTAGAGGTGGGTGATGGATTCGTGTTCCTTGCGGATGGTCTGCCATTCCCGTTGCGGATGCGCCATCAAGCCCCATACGTGGGTCAGCATGTGGTCTACCTCCCGTTGACAGTCGTCGACAATCCGGCCATGCGGTCCCGGCGCGGAGTTCGTGTCAGGGCAGTTGCACAGCCATGATTTGAGCGTAGACCACATTGCGCCAACTGGCAGTTCAACGCCCGTTGCCCCTTCCGAATCGTGCCGGTGCAGGCGTGAAACAGGCCAACCGGGGAAGCGTTGATCGAGACAGCGACAGCACGCCCTGCACTTTTGAGGGATACTTGATTTACCCCCTATGGATGGATGACGACGAATGCCAATCGGACAGCGTAGCGGCATGAAGGCAGTGCTTGTCATGCAGGGAGTGCTCGACATGAAGAGAATGTTCGGCATCAAGAGAGCGCTCGGCGTGGGCTTGGCACTGGGCCTTGCCACCCTGGGCACGCCCGCCCAGGCGGAGCCTGTCGAGCTGACCATGAGCCGCGAATACGGCCCCCAGACCATGATGGGCCAGCGCGCCCAGCAGTTCGTCGATCAGGTAGCATCGCTCAGCGAGGGCGAGCTCGAGATCTCCTTCGGAGAAGGCCCGCTGAGTCGGCTGCGCTCGGTGAATCATCTCGAGGCCATCAACGCCGACATCATCCAGCTGGCTGACTCCCACAGCGGCGCGCTGGCCGCCGAAATGCCGCTGTTCGGCCTCAGCTCGCTGCCGACCCTGGTCGATGACCCGCATCAGGCGCGCGAACTCTACCGCCTGGCGCGCCCCAGCTATGAAGCGCTGCTGGAAGAGCATGACCAGATTCTGCTCTACGCCCTGCCCTGGCCGCCCAGCGGGCTGTGGTCGCGCAAGCCGATCACCACACGCGATGACCTCCGGGGCGTGCCCGTGCGGGCCTACGACCGCAATACCCAACGCGTACTGCTCAACCTTGGCGCCATCGCCACCGTGCTCGGCTGGGAGCCGATGCAACAGCAGCTGGCCGAAGGCCGTATCGAGGCAGTGATGACCTCGGCCCTGGGCGGCCTGACGGCGGAGCTCAACCGCACGCTGGATCACTACACCGCGCTGCAATACGCCATGCCGCTCAATATCGTTCACATGAGCCGGTCACGCTTCGAAGCGCTCGACGACACCCAGCGCGAGGCCCTTCTCAGCGCCGCGACCGAGATCGAAGACACCAGCTGGAACGCCATCGCCAGCGTCCTGGAGCAGACCCATGCCCAGCTGGAAGAGGCCGGCGTGACGGTCAGCAATCCGCTCTCGCCCGAACTCAAGCGCTCACTGGCACGCGCCAGTGTCAGCGTGATCGAGAGCTGGCGCAGCAAGGTTGACCTTGAGGAAAGCGAACTGCTGGATCGCTATCTCGCACAACGCGATGCCCTCTGAGTCAGGCACGCGCCCACGCCACCGACCTTGGCCATGACGGCCACCCCACGCGGCAACCTCTCCCGACAGCGCAGGGAAAATGCGCGACGTCACGATTCACCTGAGCATAAACGCAGGCATGCACTACCCTAGCGGGCAAAGGTCAATGACAAAAAGAAAGGATTCCCCATGACGTCTTCCTCACGCATTTCCGCGCTGTTGTCCGCTGGCCTGGCCACGGCAGGCCTGATCAGCGCACTCAGCGCGCACGCCCAGACGACCCTCAGCATGAGCAGCGATTACGAGCCCGACACGATGATGGGCCAACGCGCTGCCGAATTCAGTCAGCAGGTCGCCAGCCAGTCCGAAGGCGACCTGACGCTGACGCTGCGCTCGGACATTCGCTCCGCCAGTCACCTACAGGCCACCGCCGGCGGTGTCATCGACATCGCCGCGACACTCAGTGGCGCGCTCGCCGAGGAAGCCCCCTTCTTCGGCATCTCCTCACTGCCGGCGATCGCCTACGACCTCGATGAAGCTCACCGCCTGTACGTGGTCGCGAAGCCGCGCTACGAGGAACTGCTCGCCGAGTACAACCAGATCCTGCTGTATGCCCTGCCGTGGACGCCCAGCGGCCTGTGGTCGAAAGCGCCTATCGCTGACGGTGATGACCTGAAGGACATGCCGATCCGCACCTACGACCGCAACACGCAGCGTGTGCTGCTCAATCTGGGCGCGGCGCCTCAGGTCATGAGCTGGGGAGAGCTCAAACCCCTGCTGCCCGGTGGCAGCATCCACGGCGCGCTGACCTCCGCGATGGGCGGTGTCAGTGCGGAGCTCTACCGCTACATGCCCCACTTCACCACGCTCAACTACGCGATGCCGCTCAATATCATCCACATGAATCGCGATAGCTTCGACGACCTGACAGAGGCGCAGCAGCAGGCGTTGATCGATGCCGCGCATGCCGCCGAGTCTGCCGGCTGGACGGCCACCCACAGCGTGCTGGACGAGGCCTACGCCATCCTGCAGGAGAACGGCGCGAAGCTGATCACCCCGGCCCCACCTGAGCTGCAGGATGCCCTCGAGGAGGCCAGTCAGCATGTGGTGGAAAGCTGGAAGCAGAAGGTCACCAGTGAAGATCGCGAACTGCTGACGAAGTATCTCGAATCACGTCCTGAGCGCTGAGCCCGAAAGCACTGATGATCGACAGGCTCCAGACACGACAACGGCACCCTCGGGTGCCGTTGTCGTCTTCGTGCGCTTCACGTCTTGTGCAATAGAGCGGGGCTCTGCTCAACGATGCGACGCCGCCAGTCCCGCGCCGGCCACGACGAATAGACTGCCCGTGGTGCGATTGAACAGCCGCACGCGCCGGTGGCTATCAAACCAGCGACTGATGCTGGAACCCGCATGGGCGTAGGTGCTCATCGTCAGCAGGTCCACCACCAGCCAGGTCAGCGCCAGCACCACGAACTGGGGCAGCTGCGGTTGGGCCATGTCGATGAAGTTGGGAAACAGCGCGCCGAAGAACAGCAGGTCCTTCGGGTTGCTGATCCCGATACCGAAGCCCTTGCGGCACAGTTGCCAACGCGTGGCTCGGGCGCGCATCTGCCCGTCTTCCCCCACGGCATCGAACACCACCGGCTGGGATGGCGCCCGCCAGGCCTGAATGCCCAGATAGATGAGATAGAGCGCCCCGACGATCTTCAGCACCAGAAACCCCGTCTCGGAGGCCGCCAATGCTGCGCCGAGGCCCAGCGACGATAAGGCCATCAACACCAGTGACGCCGCCGCCCCACCCACCACCGTCGCGAACGAGCGGCGTCGGCCGTGGCGCAGGCCATGATCCATGCACAGCAACGCAAACGGCCCGGGAAAGGTGATCAAGGCAGTGATGACGCTGACATATGCCAGCCAGACGGTGAGTTCCACTGGGTTTCCTTGTCGTTCAACGAGTGACGAACTGCTGAAAGGTGACCTGCCAATATCGCGACTCTCCGCCACGTCAGCAACACTTTTCGCTCCGATCGGCTCGGCAAGATAGCCGCTCCCCTCTTTGAGCACGTTGTTGCTGCCGATAACCACTTCTGCGGGGGCTGCCTGGCATTGACAACCAGCCTCCATCACACTTCACTCATGCAAGGAGACTGCCGAGCGCTATTCACAAGTGCCCTGCTCACAAAAGCTCTGATCACAGAACTCTGCCCCAGATTCAGGACGAATCTGGCGACACTAAACTACCAGGGAAGAACCATGAGTGACTGCGTGTTTTGTCAGATCGTTGCGGGCCACAGTCCAAGCCATGTCGTGGCCGAAGACGAGCAGTTCCTGGCCTTCCTCTCCATCTTTGCCTCTACTCCGGGCAACACGGTCGTCATCCCCAAACGCCACCTGGGCAGCTGCGTGTATGAACAAGACGATGAGGTGATTCTCGGCCTGATGCGCTTCACGCGCCGCGTGGCGCGCAAGCTCGACGCCTACTTCGGGGTAGCACGCACCGCCATCATCTTCGAGGGCTACGGCGTCAACCACCTGCACGCCAAGCTCATCCCGCTGCATGGCACACAGCCAGGCGAATGGCAGGCCAGAAACTCGAAGATGAAGTACTACATGACCGAATACGATGGCTACGTTGTCAGCGCGGATGGCCCACGTGAAAGTGATGAGAAGTTGGCCGAGCTGGCGGAAGATATACGCCAACGTTGTGAGTGAAAAACAAAAAAGCCTCCCATTCGGAAGGCTTTTTTGAAGAATCTGGAGCGGGTGAAGGGAATCGAATGTCTATCAAAATCATGTGGTTGAAGTGATTTTAAGAGAAAAACCTACACAAAAACCTACATGCGGCGCGAAATAAGTACGCACAACAATACAACTCTGAGAACATCAGGAGCGGGTCGCAGGATCAAGCAGCTTCACTCAACCGCCAAGCCTCAGCCTAACTGTAGTTGCAGCACGGCGGATTTTGAATCCGTTTTTGGCATTTCGTGGACTGCGCTGGCAGCGGGTCTTTCGAGATATTTCAGCCACTTAGCACATTCCATTCTCCACATGACGGGTTTTATCTAGTCGCAGTCTGCGACCAAACTGCGACCACGCTGGAATGGTCGCAGCCTGAACGCGACCATATCGCCTGTGAATTTTCCTCACACCTCGATCATCACCACCGGCAAGCTCGGTGCCTCGCCGATGATCTGGTCTCCATCCATGTAGACCATGCTGCCCACCTCGGCATCGCCCTGGCAGGCGCTCCCTCCCGACTGCATATATCCCCACCGCTCACTTCAGTCGAACCCAGTCACCCACTCCAGGGCCTCTACATCTACCTCGCCTGCTGCAGCCATAGCCACATATTGACCCTCTAGTTCTATCAGGGCGCTTCGGCGATTACCGATCTCGCGCAGCGCAGACTCAACTTCCGACACTGGATGGTTGGAGTGATAGCGACCGTCACTGCACTTCCACGACGAGAACGAATCCAGGTCGCCGTCAGCAGCAGCTGTCAGCGCCTCCTGCATGGCTTGGCGATTCGACGCATCGCCAGAGTAGCGAATGCCGTTGACGGTCACGCCTACAGCCTCTTGCTTGATGCGCTCCACCTGAATGCGTGGAGCTACCTGATCTTTTTGGTAGCCTGAGAGCAATGCGACATCGTAATAGCCGGTATCCTCGCTTTCCGTGCTGCCGTATTTGACATAAAGGCTGGCATCATGAGCGCCAAGGCCAGCATCTTTGATCTCGTCAAGGCGCTGCTGCTGCGCTTCTGTTAGCACAAGCGACTCGATTGACAGGTCTGATAGATGACCATGCGCTGCAACCATCTTCTCATAGTATTGGCGGTCGTCAGTGTAGGCGGTGCGCACCACGCCATTATCGTAGAATGTGATGCGGTATTTCAGTGGAATCATGTTGTTCGTGAGCATATTTACCTCGAATTATTGTGCGGGGCATGGAGGCCGGCCTCAGCCTCCACGTGACCATTAGTTAGGGATTAGCTCCAAGACGGGCCGCCAGCCGAAAGTCGAAGCCCCGCTGTAGGCAGGGGAGCGACCGAAGTGCGCTACGTCGCCACCGCCACGATTGACGCGGACGGTGGAGTTCGAATCGCTTTGCTCCTGACACCACGTATTGCGGCCATTCCCTGGCCCAATATTCAGGCTAGAGGCAGGAAGTGACGCCAAGTTATCGCCAATCTGTGGGCCGCCGTGGCGATCAGCCGCCATCCCATCTACGGACGGGTCGCTGGGTACATCAGTGCATACGCGATACATCAGGTCATTCCACTCACTGCCGCCGCCGACATCCATCTGATACATATCGTCTGTGAAGAATAGCGGATCGGACTCTGGGAATGGATCGGCGACAGCGCCAGTCATCAGGCGGACAACGAATTTATTACCGCCATGCTCGACAACGGTTCGCTGGTTCACAGGGGTGCCACGCGGGGCTTTTCCATCATCATCAGTCCCATAGACAATGCCTCGGGCATACAGGTGATCCCATGTGACAGAGTGCATGAACGCCTGCTTGGCAATGAAAAGCACCTTCCCTTGTCGTGCGAACTTGAGCCATCCGGCATCACTGTTTTGCAGCACGCCTTCCGTAACAGCCAGCTCGAATGCCAGTCTGTCGCCACTGTATAGCTCAGAGGCGGGCACCTCGCCGAAGTACCCGGCATTCATGTCACCCGCCACTAGCTCCTGAGGACCAGGGCCATAAGGCAGCACGGCTGTGCTAGCGTTGGAACCAACGTAGTAGATCGAGGCGAAGATCGTCAGGCCCGCGCCGCTGGCGATCAGCTGGTCGCCGCTCTCGAAATTGAATGACTTCTCCAGCGCAATTTCATCCGTTACCGTCTTGCCGGAAAATATTGTGTGAGTATCGCCCGTGGCAGCATGGAAATACTGGAGCGTCAGGTCGCCAGTGCCAGTGCAAAGGATGTTGTGCGCCGTACCCTCCGCACCTTGCGGTACAGTAAAGATAGTCTGAGCACTGCCGGAAAGAGCTTTTGCATGGGTCTTGAGAGACATAGAGAGTCCTTAGAAGATCAGTGAGGTAAGGAGGGGGTCTGGCCGATTGTTTAGCGCGACGAGGGCCTCCTGAGACGCCAGCTTCATGATGGGCTCGGCGGCACCATTGCTATTGCGATACATCTGCAGGTATCCATTCTCAGGGACTGTGAAGAACTGCCCATCAGTCGTAGAAGAAAGGCCATCTGCCGCTGCCCCGTAGGTGCCCGCTGCATCCTGCGCGGCGGCTTGTGCCTGGGCAGCGGCGACAGTTGCGGTGCTCGCCGCCTTTACCGCGTCACCCTTGGCCCCCACTGCCTGGGCTGATGCCTTGGTGGTTATCAGTCGATCGCCATGGGCCTCGGCGGCTTTCTGCTCTGCCCAAGCGGCCATCGCCACCGCATTGGAAAGCGCGGGCACAAACCGCGCCCGGTGGCCATCGTTCGCCAGGCCTGTATTCGGGTCAGCATCGTCGGTATAGGTGTTGCCGTCGCCGCCATACTCTGTCGGGAATGTTACGCCTGCCATGTTTTCGCTCCGGTGTTAGAGAAAGTGCATGAGGAGAGGGTCTGGGCGCTGATCGATGCGATGCACCACTCGCGCCTCAGCTGCCGATACGGAGCCCCGTGGCTCAAAGTCCGTCACATCTGAAGCTGCTGCAGTGCCAGCATCCGTCACCTGGGAAAGGGTGTGTGTGTGCTGGCTTGGCGGGTAGGAGGACGGCTTGCCCGTCACTTCGCTCCACGAGTGCTGATGACTGGTCGGTGGCCGACTGTCAGATAGCCGGGAGTCATCCCCCGTCACTACCTCGCTTGAGGCCGCGTTCCCATTGGCCGGTGCATTCAGTCGTGCCGCAGTGCCAGCATCCGTCACCTGGGACAGCGTGTGTGTGTGCTGGCTTGGCGGGTAGGAGGACGGCTTGCCTATCAGGTCTGCATACGCCCCAGTCGTTGCCACCTTGGCCAGCTCGGACGAGCTGGCCTTTGCATCGAGAAGTTGATCAACAGTGTGGCGAGAATAGCCATCGGTGATATCAACCACATCATCACCAAAGCGCGCGAATATCCGCTGGTCAGCAGTGTTGAACGCCAGTTGGCCCGGCGCTATGTGCTCAGCCCCAGGCGTCGCCCCAGCCTCATGACTGACCAGCAATCCCACATACTGCTCGAAC
This sequence comes from Cobetia amphilecti, assembly GCF_020217465.1. Lineage (GTDB taxonomy): Bacteria > Pseudomonadota > Gammaproteobacteria > Pseudomonadales > Halomonadaceae > Cobetia > Cobetia amphilecti. The sequence continues at coordinate 1,397,955 of NZ_CP084115.1, read as the reverse complement.
CCAGGCATCAAAGGATCTCCTTGAGGTTGATCGTATTGGCATAGGTTGCGTAATAGGGATGCGTGAGCGGGTCAACCGACACTTGCCTACCCATGAACGTGCGCGAGAATGCCATTGGCCCGGGGGTCTTGTGCTCGGTATACAGCACCTCGCCGTGCAACCCCTGCTTGCGCTGAAGTGCGAGCGCTCGGCGAACGCCCTCCTCCTCACTCAAGTGGTCGAGACTGAACGTGACGGTGCGCTTGGGCGCCTTGACATCTGCATACTCAGTCATCTCGGCATTACCGGCCGACTCGAACTCAGTGCCGATGTCATGCCCGTACTGAATCCCGTATGCCGCGTTGTACTGCGGCTGCCAGGCATCCCCGACGAAGCAGCGACCAATCCGAACGACGCCATCGGCATTATTGGTGTCTTCAATTTCGAACCGGACCAACCGGCAAACCTGAGGGCGATCTGCGAATGCCCATGCCAGTGGAGTGAAGTCCTGGCGATCTTCTTCAAAGGGCACGCCAGACCAAAAGTTCGAGTCCTCCCAGTTCAACTCTGATGAGGCATAGATCGAAGGCCAAGCCGGCAGCCATCCGCTATCCCACATCTCCTCAGAGGCAGCCTCATCTCGGAAAAGACGAACGCGCCAGCGTGCATCAACACTCAGGTTGTGTTTGCAGAGCGCCGCAACGGCGATGGCTCGAAAGCGCGGAAGGGTGATATCGAAGCGGGTGCTGGATGGGAGTAGATCGGAACTCTCGGCGACTTCCGCCATGACCGGGGTCTGCAGATGATCTCTGGGCAGCCCCCCGGACCACGAGCCGCCCGAAAGCACCGCCTCATCGATTCGATTGGGCCAGCACAATGTGACGCGTCTCTCGCTCATGTTATCCCCACAGCTCTAGCGTTTGTCGGTTTCGGGAAGTGTCGATCTCTCGTCCCACCACCAGCAGGTCTCGGCCAGAGGAATACCCCAGTCGCGGCGTCACGATGCGGATGGTGGAGCCAGTGACCAGTCCGCCGGCATCTTGAACGCGGGCCGTGATGGTCAAGATATCTCGGCGCGGAGACAGCAGGCTCAGGATGCGAGAAGCGAGTGCCTTCCCTTGATCCCGGGTCGCCAGCCGGCTGGCAATCTGAACGTCATCAGCAAGAGGGTGACGAGATAGCGTGCTGGCATCAGATGCTTCCGCCTCCCGCACTGCCTTTGATAGCCGAGCGCGGCGGGCCTCGCTGACACCGCCGGCCAGTGAGTCCTGCGTTCGCTCGATGGGGTCGCACTCCACAAGCACATGGCCAACGGGCAAGCCGTTCTGGCCAGCGCCAGTCGCTTCTCTACTGATATCGATAATCTGATGATCTCGCAGCGTCAGCGTGGGCGTGTCAGGCGCGGCAAGAGCCCCCGCCTGAATCTTTCCGCTGCTGTCGATGCGCCAGTAGCCACCGACTGAGATAGCGATGCGGTCAAGAAGATCAGCCGTTGTCACTTCGTCGGTGACCCAGAGGCGCAGCTGCCCCACCGCATCCAGCGATGACACATCCCCGGTCACTGCTCCTGCCTCAGTAGCCACGGCAGCCATGACAGCGCCCGCATTCGTGACCGGCGCATCTGCATCACAGGTGATCTGGCCGACTGGCGCCGAGCCCAGCCGGATATACCCTTGGTAGCGCCGCCACTTCCCCGCCGGTGGCTCCCAGTCAGACCACTGCCCTTGGGAAGGCGATGTGCTCTGCAGTTCAGCGGTGGATGAGTAGTCACCATCGAAGGCGAGCGGAATGCCATTGTCATACACGGCTGACACCCTGCAGTCCTGATCGCTGACCTGATAGATCAGTCGAGCACTATTGACCTGCACCGGCTCAGCGTTGCGCACCTGACCGTATACGCGGGGCTTGATCGTGCCGCCGATATCATCATCAGTCCCTTCGAGACCATCCGGGAGAACGTTGCTTCCGGCGTACCGCGTGCTGGGATGCGGCTGCTGGAGCGTCTCGATAGGATCGCGCAAGCGCAGCGATATCATGCGTCCTTGATAGCTGACACGGGCAACCGTGCCCACCAACACATCAATCACTTCACTCCCTGTTGCATAGCGAAGCTCTGCCCTTCGTCCATCTAGTGCATAGCCCGCTAGGTAGTTCAGCGCTCCATCCGCATTGATCAGCGTTGTTTCTCCGTATCCGGATCGACTGACTCGCAGCAGGTCACCCGCAAACAGGCCGGCACGATACAACCCAGCCTGCTGTATGCGCGGCATCCATGCCTGCCCATCGCCGTGATATTGCCCGGTCGAAAACCGCAACATCACCGGCACATCCTTTTCGTCAAGTGCCTCGAGGCTCAATAGCCATACGCCACTCATCTCGATGCCTCCAGGCGTGCAGAAGATCTCATCTCATCGAGAGATCGGTTACCTCGCTGCTGCTCGCTGATCTGCCGCTGGAAGCCAGCCTGCTGTACAGCGACGGCAGCGCCGCCGTGCTGCTCGATACGGCCGAGCAGCTCCTTGTTTTCACGACGAAGCAGCGCCATCTCGCGCTGCATGTCACGCAATACCTCGATAGCGTCGTCTTTGCCCAGCAGCGGCGGAAGTGAAACCGGCGGCAACTCCGCGCGAACACCGAGCACCCCATTTGCGCCGCGCTGTAGAGGCATGATGGCCTCTGGGCCAGCCTCGCCCATCAGTCCCATATTGAAGTAGGTAGGGTCATCCACTACGGAGTTGGCAAACACGCCACCCTTAGCAAAGGGCGCGGCATCTCCCGTCAAGTCCTTGTACTGCTTACGCAACGATGCCAGCTCACTCCTATCAACATCGCTTCCGGCAGTCTTGAGCTCCTTCTTGAGCCGATCTATCTCCTTGTTGACCTTGCTCTTGGCAGCTGCATTGTCCTTTGCTGACTTGTGGATCGCCTCTACATAATCTTCAACATAATCCCAGTACGCCCCGCCTGGTGCGTAAGCGCCGCCGGGACCAGGCGCGTCGCCTTTCCCATTTCGGTCGGCGTAGAAACCAGCTCCGCTGGTAAAATGCTCCCACAGCTTGTCAGCGGCATTGTCACTCACACCAAAGCGGTCGATGAATCGACCTGCCACATCATCAATGTTGGAAGCCGCGTCCTTCCAGTGCTTATAGCCAGACTTGATGACGTTTCGGTCAGGGGTTGTTGTGAGATCGTCAATGCCGTTCCGGCGCTCACGAGCGCTATTGATCTCAGCATTGATGCGCTGCTGCTCTTCGCTTATCTCGGAGTTGACTCGTGACTTCTCGATCTTCCCCCGTTCAGCGATTTCGGCAGCCACTCGCTCCTTTTCAATGCGCGCGATTTCTTCCTGCGCAACGCCCAGCGCATTGATCGAATCCCGCAGGCTGATCATTGTTGTGTTGAGGCCAACAAATTGATCTGTTGAGCGAGACATTTCATCGACCAGGCCATTCAGTGTCGCCAGCTGGTCGCGGGCACTGTCCTCGAGCGGCTTGGTGTTGCTGCTGACCTCATCCGTTGAGGCCTTGCCTGCCTCAATGGCGCTGATAGTGCCGTCGCCATTGAGATCGAGCTGATGGAAGATGCGCTTCAGCTCTGCGTCTGAGGCCATACCATCGAACTGCTTGCCGAACTCTTCGTAATCGATCACACCGTCCAGATCGAGATCGATACCGTCGAACATCGGCTTGAGCGTGTTGCCAATACCCACCGCTAACTGACTAATACGAGCGTTGGCCAGCTCTTGCTCAGTGATGATCCCGTCGCCGTTCACATCCACACGCTCGATGAGCGCATTGATCTGATCGTCTGTTGCGATCGGGGACAGGGCGTTGCGCACCTGAGCGTGCGTCAGCTGCTTGTTACGGGTGGCCTCGAGCTGGTTCTTGATGACATTGCTGAGCAGCGTGTCGCTCGGCAGTGATTTGATGATGACGCTTTCCAGCCCGGAGATGATGCCGTCGCCGTTCAGGTCAACCATGCCCATCAGCGCATCGATCTGAGCATCAGTGGCCTTGCCCTGCATCACGGTTGCAAGCTGCTCTCGTGTCAGGACTCCACCCACGCCGCGCGTCAGATCCTCGAATGAGCCGGACATCGCCTCGGCGATCTTGGCCGGCGTGCCAGAGACCAGCACTTCGCCAAGTCGGTCTGTGATGCCAGAGGTCTGCTCACGCAGCGCCTGCTTGATCTCATCCGCGATGTACTGCTCAGCACTGATGGCGTCTGGAAGGTCTTCCAGGGCAGCCAGCACCTTCTCGCGTTCGGCCTGCGCATCAGGGCCTGAGGCGAACATCTCTTGGCTGCTGGACAGCAGGCGATCGGCATACTGGGTGATCGACTGCAGTGCTTCACGGTCGCCCCCTTGCGCCAATGCCAACTGCTCATCGAACTGACTTCGGGACTCGCCAAGGTTATCCGGCGGCGATCCGCCAGTTGCGCGCTGCTGGTCTACCCATCCGGAAATACCTTCCAGCGTTGACCCCAGCCACTCCTGGGCACTCGCCAGCGCGCTCGCGTACTCCTCACCGGCAGCGGCTGCCGCCTTCTGGGCCGCCGCCTCGTCTTGCAGCGCCCAGATGCGGCGCTGCGTCGGGCGCAGAGACTCATCAATGGCGGCAAGCTCTTTCTCGCGCTGAGCCACGACGATCGCCTGGGCATCGCCCGCCAATTCAAGCAGCGCCAGCTGCTGGGAGAAGGCCGTGGTATTGAACGCCTTGGCCGCCTGAGCTACTGCTTGCGCCGTTGAATCATAGGTGGCTTGAGCCGTCGCCAGCAGTGCTTGATATCGCTCATTGACGGCGGTCAGCGCTGAGTCAGTCGCTTCAGCAAGCTGATCAAACGCCGTCGCAATGTTGAGCGCCGAGGCATAGGCTTCCTGCCCGCTCTCCGTCATCAAGTCGAGAGACTCGATATAGTCGCGCAGCCCGCCTTTGCTGTTGATGCTCTGCTCTGTTGCGGCATTGAACTGACCGATCTGCTTGGTCAGCTGCTTGATTACCAGCTCGCGGCGCTCTTCTTCGGAGAAGTAGTTCTGCAGGTAGCTATCTTGAAGGGAAGCAAGGCTATCGAACCCGCCTGCCAGCCCGGCGATGTTGGCCGCGGCATCCAGTGCGCCACTGGCAGTCTCATCAAACTGGAGGTTGAGCGTCTCGGCTGTACTGCCCAGCATTTTAACCGCGGCGGCGGCAGCCAGCAGGCTCTGTGTCGCGGCATCGATGCCCTCCGCATTGCCACCCTTCAGTACCTCCCGGAACTGCTCATTCATGTCTGCCGCGACAGCAGTCGCCATCTGGGCGCCGACATTCTCTATCTGCAGTCCGCCGACAAGACCTTGGACCAGAGACTCTCGGTCCATGCCCTTGAGCGTGTTCTCGAAGATCGAGTCCGTCGCCTCGACAACGGCGCTCAGTCGCTGGTCAACGATCTTGCCGATGTTCTTGGTCTTGCTGCTTCGCCAGCCGTCAAGCGCGTTTCGGGTGCTCTCAAGCTGGGCCGCTGTCATCACTGACGCCAGGGAGTTATCGATCTCAACGAACGCCGAGACCATATCCTTGAGTGCGCCATCATCCGTCTTCTGCTTCTTGGTGACGCCAATCCCGCCGAAAGCCGACTCGGCATACATGCCGGCATAGCGGGTATTGCCAGGCTCACCATAGACATCGCGGGTGGTGAAGCCACCGGCAGCAATGCCCTCTTTCTCTGAACCTATCTGGCCATAGGATTTGCGGCCCGAGCCAAATGCCGAGTCAGCGAGCCCGCCAATCGCGCCGCCGAGAGCAGCGCCAATGACGGTGCCGATAACCGGCACGATAGAGCCAATGTAGGCGCCGGCTGCTGTGCCAATGGTGGCGCCATAGTTGGAGTTGGCTGTCTTGCCTGTCAGGGCCGAGCCGAGCTCGGTGCCGGCATAGCTGCCAACGTACCCCGCACCTGCGGTGGCGAGCCCCGTTCCCACATTGGAGGCTGCCGCTCCCCAGCCGCCGCCAGCGGTGCTGGCTGCTGACGATGCACTTCCGGCCCATCCGGTATAGGTGCCAGTGTTGGCCTGAGCGGCCCAACCTGCCCCGCCATAACCAATCGAGGCACTACCTGGAGTCGCGGCAGACACACCGCTGGCAGAGAGCCAGTCCCAAGCCTTCTTGGCACCCTCGAAGCCCTTCAGGGTGTTATCCCAAGAGCCAGTGCCAGTGCCACCAACGCCGCCGCCGGACTGCCCCATCATGCTCTGCATGTCGCTGGTGAAGCCGACGACGATCGGCTTCAGCGTGGCCTGATAGGCCAGTTCTGCCAACAGGCGCTTGAAGCTATCAAGCAGCTGGTCACCGAAGTCATCGAAGGAGTCGAACGCGCCGGTAAAGGCATCGGCGAAGGTTTCGTCGATGCGCTTGGCCGCCTCTTCCCACGACTTGGCCATCTCCTTGGAGATCGGATCAGACTCGTCAGCGAGCTGGGCCATCTCATCGCGCACGCTCTTGACCATGCGCTGATACTGCATACCGTCAACGTCGCCGCGACGATAGGCTTCGTTGATATCAATCAGTGCCTGGCGCAGCTTTTCTGCCTTTTGCTCCTGGCCATCGAACTCGCCTACCAGGCTCTTGACGCGCTTCTCGTACTCCTCCGCGCCAGTGGCGGCATCGGTGTACTGCTTGGCCGCCCACTGGACGGACTCGGCGTACTGGATCTGCGTGATGTCATTCGCCGCCAGCGCGGCATCCAGCACCTGCAAGCGCTCGACGTAGGTCTCATGATCCGCCAGCAGCGGGTCCATTTCCTGCTGCAGCGCCTTGAGTGCGTCGGCCTGTTTCTTTGCTGCATCAGCAGCCTTCTGCGCCTCTATCGAAGTGATGCTCAGTCCATGACCAGCATTGCCAGCGCGCTGGCCAACAAGCTCGAGCTGATCGTTGATGTCCTCAAGCGCACCGGAGGTTTGCTCAACCTTGAACAGAGAATCTTCCAGCTGCTTGGCCAGCCCCCCGTCGCCTGTAACGCCCTCGAGTGCCGCTCGACCAGCGCCAGGACGCCCTTGGAACATGACATCTTCCAGCTTCACCTGGTCGGAAAGGGCCGCGATTTCGCCAGCAATCTGCGTCGCTTCTTTCTGCTGTTCAAGCAAGGTGCCGAGGAAGTCGGCGCGCTTGTTCTCCAGCTGCGCCTTGGTGAGAAGATCGAGATTCCCTGTCAGATCATAGATCGCAGACTGCAGCTCCCGGGCCCGATCCTCAGAGTCATCGAGCGCGTCGTGCATATACCACAGGCCAAGACCTGCAATGACGAACGCGCCAGTAGGGCCACCCACCAGCGCCATCACGGAGGCGACGCCACGGCTGGCGAAGGTCATCGCTCTTTGCGCAGCGGTATTGGCTCCCAGAGCGGCAGTATTGGCGTTGGCAGCACCAGTCGTTACCGTCGTGGCGCGCGCCAGATCTACCTCGGCAGCCGTCAGCATTCTTGTGGCGCTACCGCTTTGCACCTTCGCTGCTGTTAAAGCCTTCTCGGCGGCAGCGGCTTGCCCATTCAGCGCGATCTCGGTACGACGTATCTCCGCGAGTCGGGTCAGCGACTGCTGGCGACCCGTGGCGCTGATCTGCGCTTGCAGGCGCTGCGTCTCCAGCGCGCGCTCAGCGGCCATTTGTTGCTGGGTCAGCTGAATGGAGCGCAGCTGTGCGGCTGCTTCAACCTGCGCCGCCTGAGCGCGCTGCGCGGCTGCCTTCGCACTGACAACCGCTGCGGCCTGCTCAGCCTCTGCCCGGCGGGCCGCTGCCAGTGCGGCGCCGGTTTCTACGCTGGCCGTCTGAGCTGCTTGAGCCGCGAGGGCGCGCTGGGCATTGACGTTCTGAACGGTCGCTACAGCTGCTGCCCCAAGGGATACCGCCAGGCGTCCACCCAACACGACCGCCAATGCCACGATGCCATCGGAAACATCTTCGGCAATATCACCCATGCCGCCCAGATCCACGACAGCATCCTGAACAGCAGCAGACAGCTCAACGATACTGGGTGCCCACTGGACGGCGATTTGATTGGCGAACCCGGTTCCAATCGCCGTCAGCTCGTTCAGCGCCTGGTTGGCACTCTCAATGCTATCGACATCCGACTGAGGAATGGCGACACCGAGTTGCTCCGCCAGGCGAATCTGCTCCTTGAGCTGCGTCGCGTTGTCCTCGAGCAGCGGCAACAGGCGACTGGCGTCATTTGCCAGCGCCTCCATGAAGAAGACTTTCTCGCCCTGAGTGGCAACGCTGTCCAGTGCCTTCCCGACTTCAAGCAGCTGCTTGTCGGGACTCATCGCCATCAATTCAGCGATATTGAGATTCAGGCGCTCAAACAGGTCTGCCGCTTCGCCGCCACCAGAATTAGCGAATTCGCCGATTTTTTCAGCAGCGTCTTTGAATACGTCGCCCATACTGCCGGCGCCAAGGCTTACACTCTGGGCGGCAAACTCCCACTGCTGCAGCGTCTGGACGGTCACACCAATGGAGCGAGAAAGCGCTGCCTGCTCGGCGATGTTACGTGTCTGACTCACCGCCATTGCGCCCATTGCAGCAGCCGTAGCGGTGCTCACCGCCGCAAGCCTCTGCGCATGGACCGCCACGTTTTCCAGGCTCTGGCCCGTCGCCTCACTCTGCTGCTCGGCGCGCTGCATCTCGCGCGTCATGTCAGCGTTGGCTTGCTGCAATTCCCGCGACGCGTTCACGCCGCTTGAGCTGTCACCGGTGATGACGAACTCAGTAGTAAATCGACGTGTCGCCATGCAGGCACCTCAAATGACAGGCATAAAAAAGCCCCGCCAGATGGCAGGGCTGATATTGATATGGGCTTACGAGTTATCGAGCGGGCGATACTGAATGCTGGTGACTACGCGGGCGACTCACACCCAAGCGGATGATTAGTCTGATCAGAAAAGATTATGCGCCTTGAATGGCCTCAATGATTTGACGACTCTTTTTCAATGTCGAATTCGCATCTCGCCATGTGATGGCGCGATCCCATTGATAATCTGCCTGATGACGAAGCGCCTTGATCTGCTTCAGCTGATTGCCAACTCTTGACCATTTAGGCTGTTCTAGAAGCACATTCACGATCTTCTCATGGCTGCCACCTGCAGACATTGGAAAACCCTTACTTGTGCAAAAATCTCGGGCGGTAACATAAGCAGCATAGTAAGCGCGATTCACAACGCTCCTGGCCTGGTGCTCATCCAAATGTGGACTGCCAGAAAGGTCAGCATCCTTAAGGATTCCGGCTACTTCATGAAGTCTATGTGGCACGTCAAGCAGCTCCTTCTGCAGAACTTTGAGGAAGGTCTCTCACCAAGAAGGTCGTGATACGGCAAAGATCATAACCCCAGCGCCCTGTGTCAGAGCCGTACTCCAAAACAGCGTCATCCAAGGCATCAAGTCTCTCGTCGTCCATATCTGAGAGCACCTCAAGCACGAGGCCCTCAGAGCCATCTTCATGATGCTGAGTATCAAAGTGCAATCTGACACGATCTCTCATCGCCCCAGACAAGTGCTCTCGAAGCAAGGCATGCAAGCCTGCCACTAAATCTTGATACTCACCCTCGGTGACGCCAGCGTCTTCCAAAATCCGTCGAGTATCCTGATCCGTCAGCTTCTTGTCCATTTCTTCACCCAAGCGCTCATGGCGCTTCCGAAGTTCTGTACACAACGGCAGATCACCAGCGAACCAAGCAATATCGGATGCAAAGCTGATGACTTCGCCATTGCCCGGCGCCATGTCGAGTGCGCGTCTCGCCATCATCTTTGCCATGTCAGGGCTGAAAGCGAAAAGCGCCGTCATTGACATGTTGGCGGCCAATTCCCATGACACCGACTGCGATAGAAAACTCTGGGCTGCTTTATCGAAACGCTCAAAATCCCTACATATTTCTGCCACGAGCATCTCTTTTGACAGATACATCAAGTAGTTACCCTTTTGGGGGCACGCCATACTCTCCAATCGGCGAATATCAAAAGACTGAATGCTCCCTCGGCGCTCTTCCAATCGCATGGAAAACTTCATGGCCTCAGAAATAGCTTGACCTACGGGATTGAGCATGGGCATAGCGTCAACGGGTGCCTATCGAAATGAGAGGCGAGTATAGAGCCCATGGCTTTATCTATCTACTGGACACACGATCAACCGCCATTCATCACCTCAAGTGCCCCCGCCTCGATATGCTGAATCTGCACCAGCGTGCCGCCCGGGTCTTCGATCGCCTTCATCCGCATGACGCTCTCGAGAGCCGAGTAGTCCAGCCCCTGATGATGTGCACCGCTCATGCCGGAGATCACTCGCCACTGGGTTCGGCAGGACAGGAAGACATCGAGGGCCGTCAGATGCTCTTCCCAGAGCTCATAGACGCCTGGCTCAGCGGGCTGTTGGTGAGCGATGCCCAGCGCGGCGGCATCGCTCTCACGCGTGTCTTCTATCCGGCCGGCACCCGCCCACCACCGACCGGCATCTTTCAGTTTTTTGCGGCGGCCTCACTGCGGCCCTGCTGGGCAGCGAACCAGCTCATGATCAGGTTCTTGCGCACGTAGGCAGTGTCCATCAGCTGCGCTACCAGGTCCTTGGAGAAAGGCACTTCCTTGCCCTTCTCATCAGTGATGCCTGAGAGGCCAACCAGGTCTTGATCAACAAGCGCTTCATCGTCCATCTCGCCGGCGCGCTGCTTCTCCATGATCTTCTGGGTTTCGCTGACAGGATGCAGGCGCCAGGTAGCATAGAGGGTGGCCGGTGCTTCTTCGCCCGGGACGACGACAGAGACGGGTACGGTGATATCCGGAATCTTCTTGAGTACAAAGCTCATGGTGTGTCCTTTCGAATCAACTGAGTTGGGTGAGGCATGCACGCCACCTACCGTTTGGCAGATGGCGTGAGGTTATGACGGATGCCGCCGGCTTACTTGAAGGTCAACGTGAAGTCGTCGTCGCTGCCGCCGTCTGGCAGGAAGCGCAGGCCAATGTCGTAGTGCATGATGCCCTGATTGTCCGTCGGCGAGATCGAGGACAGCTGAACATTGCTGCCTTTGAGCTCAATGATGTTGCCGGCCGTCTTGCCGTGAGTCAGCGTGACAGGCACCAGAGTGACACCGCTCGCCTTGTGGCTTTCAACCGCCGCGAAGTAGTCCTTGGTGGCGAGATCTGGCGCCTCGATGTTGGTAGAGCCCGTCGCCTGGCGATCCGTGATATGCACCGACTCGCAGTTGATCAGGTTGCGGTACTCCACCTGGTTGCCCACATCCAGCGACAGCGAACTCATACACGCCTGGTGTCCACCGATCTCAGCCACGGTGTTGTCCTTGTTGACCGGCACCTCTTTGGCTTGAACAGCCTGATCGGCCCCGCTGGCGTCGCCGGCGGCTTCGGTCTTCTTGTACAGCCCGGTGAAGGAGAACTCGAGCGACGGCAGGCCTTGGCTGTCGGCGCTGAGAGTGAAGGAGCCACGCGCGCCGCTGATGTGCTGCATCTGGCCGTCTTCAAACCACCAGAGCTCAAGGCTCTCATGCCCCTCACTGGCCGGCTGATAGGTCACACTGGTATCGACCACCACGTCTTCGCTCATGCCGCACGCGCGCAGCAGGATGCCGTAGGCGGGGGCCGTGCCAGCAGTGCCTGAACCGGCATACGGGACGGTAATGGTTCGCTCGACATACGGTCCAGTGTTGACCTGTTCGAACGCCCCAAGACCATCTCGCATTCGCTCGCGATCTACCGTGTTGCCGGCATACGGGTTGCCGCCATCCAGCATGACAACCTCGAGCACCGTGGCGCCCGTCATGTCAGCACTGGCAACACCGTAGGCCGACTCGATTTTCGCGACGACATAGCGTCTCCGATACTTCTTAGCCATTGCTTGGCTCCTTCACTTTGTGGGTCTTGTCCGCCGGTGATGACGCCGCCTTGACGGGAGTGACCTTTCCGCTGTCGGTCAGGTCCGTCGCATCGGTGCCGACTGCTGGCAACGGGTCTTTCATCGGGCGCGAGCGCGAGCCTGGCACGCGCTTTCCATCTTGCAGCACGTAGCTGCCGCCTTGATTGGGCATGTTTCCTCCGGGCATGAAAAAGCCCGGCCATTGCCGGGCATACAGGTGTGGTGCAGGCCTAGCCGTGAAGCCAGGTATCTACCGTCCAGAACTCTCGCCACCAGATGAGCGCGCCGCGAATATCCGTCGTCTGGCCACCACGGTATGCCGCCGGGTCATGATGCTCACTGAACACATGGCCCATCAGTGCTGATCGAAGTGCCTGACGCTGTGCGCGGAAGTCTGCACGCTCGCAGACCAGCCAGATGCCATACGTCAGCGTGACGCGCTGAGTCGGGCGCAATGTCTCAAGGGCTTCGCCAGCGTCCTCAGCGAGATACGCCAACGCTGCTGGCGTCTGAGCATCGAAGTCATCAATCGGCTCGGCAAACCATGCCTCATCGATGGTGACCAGTCCCGGGCACTCGCTGGCGAGGCGGGCCAGAAGGCCGTCAATTACATCTGGGTCCATCATGTCCGCCCTGTCTTTTGGTCGAGAAGATACTCAAGCCGCCCACTGAACTCATTGGGCAGCGTCTCCCTCACCATCTGCTGGGCTGCCTCAATGGTGTGTGGGTGAGCCACCATGCCGGGAATGGAAGGGCCATATTGACGTCGGGCATCGCTGCGGTTGTCTTCCTTCTTGGCGCGACGCAACACATGCTCCTTGGCGAACCAGCCGCCAGCAACAAGCTGACGCCCTCGGTCCCTGCGCACATGGATACTGACCCCGCGCCGTCGAGCGCCTGCCCCCTTGCGGGGGCCGCTTTTCACCTGCCGCTTGGGACTGACAGCCACCCAGCGCTGCTTGGGCGAGAACTGCTCAAGTGGCAGTCGGCCACCGGTGTAGAGAAGCGCCCTGGTGGCATCACGCTCGATGCGCCGGATACGCAGATGGCTCTTTACATCACTCGCCTTGAGCACGTAGGTATCACGCAGATCTCTCGAGATGAGGGTCGCAGCCTTGTTGGCTGCCGCCGTCGTTGCCCAGCCAAGCGCCTTGTCTACCAGCTTGGAGTTCCCCTCAAGCCTGCGCCGCAAGCCTTGCAGCTCGCGAATGTCGTACTTCAGGGAAGTCATCGCACCTCCTCATACGAGAGAGAGTCAGGACACCCAGAGACGCCGCCAATGGCCGTCATCTTCCAGCACCTGCTGCACCGTCCATGTCCTCGAGGGCGTCACCACCCGGTCACCCTGCGCTGACTTGGCAATCTCAGTGCAGCGAACGCTGATCGTGGTGACACGCATGGCGACCTGGTCCTCGCCATATACCTCGAAGTCGCGATCCAACATATGGGTCGCGCCGGGGATAACCCCGGCACGGGCCTGATAGGTGCACAGGCCATCACCCAAGTGAATCATCACCGCGTCATCGAGACGGCGGGAATGGTCCGAGAAGCTCATCAGCTCGCGCCTTCCTTGAGCTTGATGACGGCTTGCGGGCGAGTATTGAGGTGGATCGGGTTGGACTGGCCTTCCAGCTCGATACCCTTGCCGTGCTTGAGAAGCTCAGAAGAGCTGTACATCGGCAAGCCCAGCGTATTGACGGCGCTCATGTAGTCTGCCGGCGCAAAGCGAGTGATGAACATGTCATCCGTACCCATCGGGATGGCATACGCTTCTGCCGGCTCTACGAACGCCTTGCCGGCAACGTGGCCACGATAGCGCTCGAAGTTCAGGCCGCCGAAGCTGAAGGATTCACGGCCATCGGCACGCAGGCGCTCTGACTGCTGATACAGGTAGGCTTCCTTGACGCTGGCATGACTGATCAGCTTGCGCCAGAACGAGCTGCCACAGAGCACCAGAGCGCCGGAGAAGAACAGATCACCCAAGCCTTTCTCGATCTCTTCGAGCACGTCCAGACACTTCAACTGGACGTTGGTCTCGGCAGTGTTGAGCGCCATCGGCACGACCTTCTGCGTGATGCCGAACCCGTTGTAGAGGTCCGCCAGCACGGTAGTGCCATCGGCATCGAGGATCTGGCCTTTTACGGCGCCGATACGCTGATACTCGTGCGTCACATCAATACGACCCGCCATCTTGGCAAGGCGTGCATTGACGACTGTCTGGATCGCCTCCTCCTGATCCTCAGTGCCGAACGCGCGGACGTTCTTCACTTCATCCGCCAGGATGGTGGCGACTGCCGGCAGGTGCACGGCAGTGAAGGTCAAGCCAGTGCGCTTGTCACCGCCAACCACTGTGCCGGGTGCCCCACGCTCTTTCGCAGGCACCAGACCCAGTTGGGTTCCGGACTTTTCCACGACGACACTGGTCGTGCTGATGCCTTGCTCGGCAAAGATGCCCAGCTCGCCAAGGCGGCGCGGCTTGTACTCCACCTCATTGATCGCCGCGGTCAGCGACGCCAGGGTGAAGATGTCTTTATCAAAGATGCCCATGAATGGCCTCACTCTCTATTTCGTTGATTCTGCAGACGGGGGCTGATGCAGCTCAGGCGGCGATCAGCGGACGATGATGCCGACGGACACCAGATCATTGGTGGCGGTGTCGATCTGCCCTTCGTCAATGGCGTCCGGCCAGGCCAGACCCTCGCCATGAACTTCGCAAGCGCGGACGTGCACGACGCAAGGCTGCGGCGCTTGGCTTGCATCCACGGCGGCATACAACACCGCCTTTGCAGACTCGGTACCATCTGATGCTGTCGGGGCCAGCGGGACGTAGTTGCCGGCGCCATTGAGCGCCAGCACCGTGCCGGCGGCACAGTTACCTGCCGCCAGAGTGGCATGCTCTCGAGAGCGAGCGCCATTTGCCTCAGATACGATATGTTCGCCGGTGCGGCGGGGTTCAGTGTGCTTAGCCATGAAGCCTCCTCAGGCTTGGTTGCTGCGATTGCGGCGGGCATAGATCTTGTTGTGATCAATGCCTGCCTTGTGCCCGCCTTCGGGCGAATGAGAGTTGTGGATGTCGTGCCCGCTGGCCGCCGCCACGTCGTAGATGTATTCGCTGGCTTGTGCTTCGGGCATGCCGTTGCCGATCAGCTTTTCCATCAGGCTTGTCTGGCCGGTGGTCTGGCAGGCCTTGACGATGGCGGTGACGCGAGTGCGCTCTCCCTGGAGGTGCTGCTCCAGTGCTGCCGGTGACGCTGAGGCAGCCTGCGTGCGTAACGCATTGATGGCATCGAGGGCGATGTTCGGGGTGGCGCGAACCTGCTCAGCGTCAAGCTGGAGGCTGCTGGCGACCAAGGCGACAGGATCTCCCGCGCCGGCAGATCCTTCTCGCTGACGAAGTGCCACGATGCGGTCACCCAGCTCGGCCGCCTGGGCTTCGGCTTGCTCGACAGAGAGATCAAACGCCAATGCCAGGGCATCAGCGGCGCTCATGGCGCTGGGCGCAGGTGCTTTCTGTTGATCGATATGCTGCTGAGCAGACCGACCAGCTGCGGCAAGCGCACGGGAATAATCGCCAATCGAAGCTGCCGCCTTGATATCAGCCTCCACGGCATCCACCAGGCCAAGCGCCACCGCCTCAGCACCTGTCATCCAGGTCTCGGCGCTCATTGCTTGTTGAATCTCCTCGCGACGGGGCTCGCCGGCACGTGCGACGAACAGATCGAGGATTCCGTTGCGGATGGTGTCGAGATCGTCGGCCAGCTTGCGCATCTCGCTGGCATTGCCCATGGCGACGGTCCACGGGTCGTGGATCATCAGCAGCGAACCGGTAGCCATCTCGCGGCGGTCGCCGCCCATGGCGATGGTGGCGGCGATAGAGGCGGCGATGCCCTCCACGCGTGTGGTCACCTGGGCGCTGTGGCCGCGCAGGTAGTTGGCGATAGCGATGCCATCCGCCACGTCACCGCCTGGCGAGTTGATATGCACGGTCAGTGTCTCGAGATCACCCAGCGACGCGATGGCGTTGATAAACGCGCTGGCCGTAGTGCCGTCACCGCTCCACCAGTCAAAGCCGATCTGATCATTGATCCACACGTCAGCGTGACGGCCATCAGCGGCCGCCTGTACTTCAAACCATTTCATGGTGATTCCTCATTGGTCGGGGTCGGCATCGGGATCAGCAGCGGGGTCAATGTCATTCGCCTGCGCGCTGCCGTTCTTGGCAACGCGGCGCGGGTCCGAGTCGAGCATCAGCCCCTGCGCATCAGCACTGGCATTGCCCTTGGCAATCTCGGTATCGAGCTGATCAAGCGACCAGCCACGCTCGCCTGCCGCTTCGCTGCGAGGCTTGAATCCGGCCCGCACTTCCATCAGGTCGGCAGACACTTCCTTGAGTGGATCAACCCACGCCCACTTGGGCGCGATCCAGTCAATCGCCAGCAGTTGCGAGCGCTTCTGCCAGTAGCCGTCTATGCGCAGGGCGCCTGATGTCACGGCGACGTCCAGCCACTTGGCAGCGATACGGCGACACCACTGGTGGGTCAGCAGCTGCGCTTGCAGCGCTTCGACGCGGCGCCGGAACTCCAGCAGCCCCGCGCGGATTGACGAGTAGTTGACTCCCTTCAGATCACCGGTCAGCTGCTCATAGGTGATGCCCGAGCCTGCTGCCACAGCGAGTAGCTCGGTACGCAGCCACTCGGTGTACTGGCCCTGAATGTCTGGCGGCGCCGAGAAGGTCACCTCCTCGTCATCCTCCAGGTAGTGGATGCCGCCGGGCGTGAACTCAGACAGCCCCTCAGGGTCATCCGCGCTGCTCACCTGGGTGCCGAAAAATGGGCCATCGTCTTCTGGATCGTGATCCGTCTTGCGCTTGACGAATGCTCCGAACAGCTGGGACAGCTTCTGGCGGGCCAGCGTGGCGTCCTGCATGGCATCAATTTCGTACAGCCGGACGATGACAGGGGTCAGCTCTGGAATGCCTCGCAACTGCCCCGGGCGAGTACGGCGATACATGTGAATCACGGCATCTGCCGGCACGCGAGCTCGTGTGTTCAGCTCTGCCGTGAGGTGCTCGTGTGGGTGATGGCGCCATAGGTGGAACGCCGTCCGGCTGCCAATGGCATCAAACTCGATCCCCATCTTGATCAGGCGCCCACCGAAGGTGCGCGAGAAGGCGGGGTCAAGATGCTCTGACTCGATCATCTGGATCTGCAGGGGAACGCTGAGCCCGTCACTGACTCGTCGATAGCGAAATCTGGCCAGCGCCTCTCCCGATTCAAACTGAGCGCCCGCCGCAAGCGCCTGCAAGCCGTAGAAGTCATCGATGCCGTCGGCATCACACTCTCGCAGCCAGCGGTCCCACAGTGCCTGAATCTCAGGGTCTCCCCATTGCGGCTTGATCCCGATGCCTACCAGGTTGGAGACGTACTTCTCTTTCGCGCTCGAGGCATAGGCGTTATTGCGAATTGCGCTGTGACTGCGTGCCTGCAGGAGGGGGAGCGAGTTGGCGATCGGGGCATTCGGCCCTGTTGCCACGGACCCGCGGCCTGCCATACGGCGGCCTTGGCCTGCACCTTCATAGGCACTGGCCTTGATTCCCAGCCGCGATGCGGCGCGGCGCATGCCCCTCGATAGGGTGCTGATCACGCCCATATCACAGCCCCTTTGATGTTGTGGTGTAACGGGTGCGTGAGCGACGGCGGCGGCTGGTCGAGGCCAAGCCTTCCACGATTGATCGCTCCAGCGATCGCAGGTCCTCGATACGGGAGGCGGCATACTGAACCGTGCGCCCGTTGTGCGTGACGCTGACGACGCGGGCGCCGGTGCCGAGGTCAATGATGGCCTGCCGAACCTGGGCAAGCTGTTCAGCGGTATAGGCCATGGTGGCTCCTAGAGGTTGGGCTTGATGACGCGCTTTCGGCGCGGGCGCCCTTTCGGAACAGGCGCTGCAGGTATCGGAGAAGCGGGTTCTTCTGCAGAAGAGATCAGCAGGTTTTCATCCCATTCAGCTGCCCAGGGCGGCGGAGAGCTCCAGTCGATGCGTTCGCCCTTCAAGAGAATGAAGAGCGCCAGGTTGTAGACGCACAGGTCAAACGCCTCGTTGGGACGCTTGCCAGGCTTGCGCCATTTGCCATTCGCGGGATCGCGGATCTCATAGGTCAATTCGTCATACCACCAGCGACCCAGCCAACTGGGCGTATGGAGATAGCCCGCACCAGCGTTGTCTCGGTCCATCATGGCGGCGACCGAATCCTTCAGTAGATCGGTGCCCAGCAGATAGAGCGGGACATCGCCGCGCGCCGTGGACTGGCGAGACTTGCGGCCGGTGTTGTCCGGCCATGTCTTGCGCACCCGCGAGCTGCCCCGCGTGCTCGAGCCCTTGACCAGGAAGGCGCGTGACTGGAGGCCGTCAGTGCGCAGGCGGCGATACCAGTCATATGCCTGGCTGGTCACGCTCTCCTCGCCCTCACCTTCACCGCCGGTATCCACTGCAATCGCGGCGACCGGCATGCGGCGGCCACTGCCGTCGTCGAGCTTATAGCTGCGCATCATCACGTCACGCGTCAGCAGGTCCCAATCTTCTGGCTGAGTGGCAGGCGATATGGACCGTGGGGATTGATCGTTATCAGGCCCGCGGTCTTCCTTGATGTTGAACCGGTCGATCACCCAGCACTCGCGGTGAGCACCCCAGCCTTGAATCTGCACAACGAATCGCCTGTCCTTGCCGCCCTGAACATCTACCGATGCCGTCAGGAACCTGACACCCCTTGGCACGCTGCGGCGCTCATAATCCTCAGAGCGATCCGCCAGCCGCTCGCTCGAGCGTTGCGTGGCAGCGCGGCGCCGCAGATACGGACGCCCCCAGTCAGTATTGATGACTGCCTTCAACGTCTCTTGGCTGTCCGTCTGCTGGTATGTCTCTTCGGCGCGGCGGAGCTTCTCTGTCAGCGATGCCCATGACTGGAAGGCGGCAGATGGCCCTTCCATCCAGAATGAGGCGATGCGCGAGCGGCGCGGGGTGCCGATCATCTCGCCGGCATCGTTGAGCTGGGCGCCCTCCGGCAGCCATCGGCCCGCCAGATTGAGCGAGCGCTTGGCCGATGGGTCAATTTCGCTGCCACAGTGTGGACAGAACACGCAGCCCGCTTGGCGGCTGAAGTTGTCCATCACTGGCGCGAACCATTGCCGGCAGTTCGTTTCGGGGCACTGCCAGTACCAGATTCGGCGGTCACCAGCGTTGTAGAGATCCAGAATGCCGGTGGTTGGTGGGGCCATGTGCGGCGAGTCATCTGGCCTGCGCCAGTCGGGGTCAGTGATCTCGCGCCCTGGCGAAGACTCGGCCAGCGTCATGCCGGTGGATCCGAATGTCTGGGTGCGCTTGCTGGCGAGCAGGAACGCACTGCCCTCGCCATCCACGTCATCGGGAAGGCGGTCGTAATCCGTAATCAGTACAAACTGGTAATCACTCGAGGCGAGAACGTTCTTTGATGGCCATTTGATGCCCAAGTAGTTGCCGGCGCGGAACGTCTTGTCATGCACGTTGTTATCGTGCCCGCGCGGGCTCATGCGGCCTACCAGGCGAGGCGAGTTGACCAGCATGCGGTCGATACGCTTCTTGCTGAACTCGCGCGCCTTCTCCTCACTGATCTGCACGATCAAGCCGTCGCCGGGGTCGCACTCGATCTTGTAGGCGACATAGCCATCCACCAAGGCATTGGTCTTGCCGGTACGCGCAGGGCCGACAAATATCACGGCGTCGTATAGTCGTGAGCCCATGCAATCCAGCGGCTCGCGCATATACGGGGTGGTGTCGGCGCTCCAGTCGCGCACGGTGCCATCACCGCTGACCACCTTCATCGCCTCGGCCGCTGCCTCACTGGGCTGGATGCGTCGCGGTGGGCGAATCAGCTCGGCCACATCACGCCGGATAGAAGCGGCACTGGCGGTGCTAGTCATCGTCGGCCTCTCCGTCGTCAGCGATCACGGCCTGATACATCTGCTCGCGCAGCGCATCGGTAGTGTGCTCGACCAGCTGTATGGTCTCGGGGGTCAGCCCGGCATCTCGCTCCAACATGTCAGCCAGTGAGTCCAGGCCTGATGCAACCGCTTTGGCCAGTCGGCTCATCTCGCGGTGCGCATCCTCTACCGGCACCAGTAGGCGCAGCTGCTGCTCGAGCTTCACGCGCTCTGTCTCAGACTGATACCAGGCTTTCCGTTCCTGGGGAGGCAGGTCGTCAGGATCTATCCCCGTGCCACCAATCATGTCGGAGTAAAGCGCGGGGCCGACATCGGCCAGGGCATAGACGCTGGTGCCTCCACGCTGGCCGGCGGGCACTACGCCGGCGGCTCGCAGCCGCTTGCGCACGGTGTCGCGGTGAAGATTGAAGGCGTCCGCGATGCGCGTGATGTTCCAGTGGTAGGCCTCTTGTAGTGCGCTGATATCTGCCATGCGCTGGCCATCCTCTGCTGATCACATCACTGCCGGTGAATCGGCACCTTCGGCACCTCGAAAGCCAGTAACCATGCGGGTTTGAGTACGGTGCTGCTGACGACGCTAGAACCCCGAAAAAATGCCGAAATCCGCGATCTTGCGTCCCCGTGGTTGCTTCACCCCTAGCCAGAAGGACCCGCAATTTTTCTGCAGGCCGCGTGGTTTCTGGGCTGCAGGCCGGTCACGGCCTGTCAGGCATTACCGCGATGTGAGTAATTTTTCATTCTGATAGCCTCTCATCTCCGCTATCTGCACGAAGATCAAGGAGCTCAATGATCGAGATAGTGATGCCCAACTCACTGATAACTCTTAATTACCGCAGAAAATGGTATTTAAGAGGAGGTTTCGTCAAGACGGTAGCTCGCGCAGTGACCGAGGCGGCATGTACTTGGTTCGGGGGCATCAAGGCACCCCCAAGCTGGGGGTGCCTTTCCCGCTCATCAGCCCTGTCAAGCAATCAAGAGCTCAGGAGTCGATGGGCAGCGCCATCTGAAGCTCTTGTCGCCAATAGTCAGCGCGAGACTCCAGCGCCGGCTTGATCCATCGATGGCTGGCCAGCTCGCGGCCGGCAAGGCTCCCCTTGGCATTCTGGTCATCCAGTGCGCGGCAGGCCTTTTCGAACTCTTGCATAGCGCTCAGCTCGCCCCGCATGAATGCGTCGATTCTGAGGTCGCACCATACTGCGAACCGGACATCCAGCCATTGGGCGAACCGGACTCCGAGTTTCGGGTGCAGCCATGTGCCACTGTCATAACGACCACGGCGGGTTTTTAAAAGTGACTCAGGATCACAATTAAGTGCCGCGGCAAACTCTCGAAGATACGCCTGCGTTTCGTCTTGCTTAAGCCAGTCCACAGGGCGCTTATGAAAGCGCTTGGCAATGTCGGTGGCATTGATCCAGCCATCCGTGTTGAAGCGGATGAACTGTCCTTCGTAGTCGAGCGGAATAACGTTTGTCATCGGTAGAGCCTTTTAGAGATAGAGCCTGTCACCCAGGAGTCGCCAACCCAGAGAGGCCCGATGAAGCCATCGGCGCTCCTCAGGCTCTATCCTGAAAGGCTCTGGTAAGTACCGGGCACGGGTGAAGCGCCCACAAAAAAGCCCCGCCGGGTGGCAGGGCTCTAGGAGGAGTGGTCTCTTTTGGGTAGCTATGCCGATCGGTCAATTTGACCGAGCAGCTCAGAGCGTCGTCACTCAGCAGTCGTCTGCTCGGCCCCATCAGGGCCATCGGCCAGGCGCTCGAGGATCGAGGCTGTCGCCGTGCGGTCAGCATTGAAGCGACGGCGCTGTGACTCATAGTCGGCCAGCAGGCTGAGCAGATCGCGATTGGAGGCCACTGGCCGATCAGGGGCAGGCAGTGGATTGAGCAGGTAGCTCGGCACCTCAGGTGTGCACTGCCACTCAGTGGGCATCACCACTGACTTGCTCTCGAAGGCGCTGCAGCCACTCAGCAGCAGCATCAGGCACAGGCCGGTCAGCCCACTCAGAAGTCGGCGCATCGTCGTTCTCCATTCGGCGAGCAGCTGCCCGGGCAGCCATGATTGAACGGTCATCCAGGGCGCGGCTGGCTTCGCGCGCCTCCAATGCGACGGACAATCGCTTCATCTGATTGCCATAGTGCAGCGCCATCATCTCGAGCCCGCGGTTGACCGCCTTCTCAGTGGATAGCTCAGCCTTGAGGTCATTGGCATGCTGCTCGGCCTTGGTTGCCTCATAGGTCTGCATCGCACCCCAGCCCAGCACCACCGCCATCAGGATGACCTCGAACTTCACGCCTGATATCAGCTTGCGGCCCCATGCCCACGCGGTCGTGATCAGTGCAGCCATCGTCCCAGCACCTTATCGAAGATGGCGTCAGACTTGGCACGCAGCCACTCGACACCGAGGAAAGCGATCGCGGCGCCAATGGCCACGGCCATGTCCTGATCCAAGCCACCCCAGTCCAACAGCGGCTTGAGCGCCAGCGTCAGGCCACCCACCAGGGTCGCCTCGAGCACTGACTTGTAGAAGCGGCCACCGGCATGCAGGCCGCGCAGCAGCGCGATCACGAATGACAGACCCGCTGCATAGAGGTTGGCTTGATACGGCTGTAGCCACTCCAGCAGCATCTGCCATGTCGATGGATCGCGGTGTGGCATATCGGCGGGCTCGTGGTCGTCATCATGCATATGGCCTCCTGAGTCGGTAGGCCCTGCGTAGTTCGTCGTTATCGTTATGCGATGTGGCCGCCAGCACGCACGTACACGCCCAGCAGCTCATCGGTATCAAGCTCACGCTGGCCATAACCTGCCCCTGGCAGGCTCGCCCAGATGCGCCGGCAAGCATGGATGGCCTCAGCGATGCGGCCGTCATACACCAGCCCCAATGCCCGGCACTGGCGGATCAACTGCTTGGCAGCCTCATCCTGAGAGGCTGGCGAGAAGTCCGGCAGGTGGAAGCGCTTGGCCAAGTCATCCCACGTCCCTACCAGGAACTGGTACCGACCAGCCGCGGTGCTGTGGATGTTGTACGACTTCAGCCATACCGACTGGCGGGGGTGATCATCGAAGCCATCGAAGGTCTTGCCGCCCACCAGCACGTCATAGCCCTCAATCGAGCTGAAACGTGGTGTGCCTTCGGCATAGGCAATGGTGTCCAGGAAGGCCGCCAGATTGCTGGCGTCATCAGCTGCCGGATCAACTGGCGCATCGAAGCCCACCAACTCGACCTCATCGAGCCAGTGCGCGGGGGCATGTGCAGGCATGGGCATCACCGGTAGGCAGAAACAAGAACGCCCCGCTGGAAAGCCAGCGAGGCGTCATGTGGGAGCCGGGGAGGCTGCAACCTCCCCGGCTCAAGGGCAGAAGCCCGTTTTCGTTTGACATTCAATCAAGCCCTTCCAGCGACAACTGGAAGCACAACCCCAAGCAGTAAGAGGCCGTGATAAGGCAAAAGACACAATCTCTATAAGAATCACCCCGTCTACCAAACGGGTCAAGCCCTTCCAGCTACCAACTGGAAGCCGTACAAACCACGAAGACGGCAGGGGGCTTCAGCGTGACCGGTGATCCAGGGACACAAGAATCACACAGTAGCTGAATCGTACCCCCAAACCCCCGCTTTTGCAACATGTGGTAGTCAGGCAGCCATTTCAGCCTGAGAAAGCACCATATGCAGTAGAGATTCACGCGCTCTCGTGGCCGCTCTTTGCAACGACTTCACAGTGCTGAAGGGCTCTGCCACCTTCACCGCCCCGGGCACCCACCCCAGCCGCGCCAGAATCGCCACCTGCGCCGCCACGGCCTGCGATTGGGTCATCATGCGCGGTGATTGGCAATGCTGCACCGGCGGAATCGCATAGGCCGCCAGCAGTACCGCCATGCGCTGGCGATCGGTCAGACGTGACAGCAACGCCGCCGCCATCGTCCGCCACTGGCTTTCCTGCTGATAACGCTCTGCCGCCTTGCCGACATGATCCACCAGGCCCGTGCAATCGCCTCGCCCCTCGCCCATGCCGCCCACCGATGACACCTGATGCCATCCCGCGTTCTGGTGGCGCAGCCCGGTGCGATACTCGATCTCTTCCTCGAGCAGCTCATCCAGAGCATGCGCCAACGCCTGCTGACGCCTCACGCCCTCCGGCAGCTTCTCGATCAAGCGGAAGGTCTCCGCCAGCCCCATATCCTCGATCCGCTGCATGTCCTGCCCTCCTGATCCGTGAGCCCTATGCCGTTGCCTTGCGCCACTCACTACCATGCGGCATCGCTTCTGGCTCACCGGCCACCACTGTCTCGGGCCAGCTCGCATAAGCCACCAGCACCGCCTTGGCCTCATCCACGCCCTTGGCCAGCACCGCCAGATAGCCATTGCCCTCCATCTTCTCAAGCCATTCGCGCTGAGACTTCGCCAGGGCGGCATCATGTGGCGGGGCTGCTTTGAACTCGATGTAGAGTCCGTGATACCCACCGCGGGCCGTGGCCACCACCAGGTCACTCACCCCAGCCCGCACGCCCTGGGCCTTGAGGTCGGCAGCCGTCTTCTTGTTGCGCTTGCCACCATTGGGGACGTGATAGGTGACATCCTCGAGCAGCACGCCCACCGGCTTGCCGCGCAGCTTCTCGCCCTTGAGCCAGCGAATCAGAACCTTCTGCTCCAACCCTTCACGGTCGATGCGTGGCGCCGACTTGCGGGCTTGGCCGGCGGTACGGTTCGGCGACTTGCGGGCCGCCACCTTGGCGGAAGGATGTGTTGCCCAGCTCATGACGATGCCCTCACCTGATTGGATTGCCAGCGGCGATAGTTGGTGATGATCCGGCGCAGCATGTGCGCCGCCCTCGGCTCATGATCGATCTCGGCCCGACTCTTCACCCCGCAGGCCGTGCGAATGAAGTCCACCGCGTCTTCCTCCTTGTGCGTACCATCCGGCAGCACATTGGTATCGATGCCGTGTCGGGCGCGACGCGCTTGATCCAGATAGCGATGGAATCCCTCGGCCTGGCATAGCATCGCGGCCTTGCGGGCAAGTGGACCGCCAGCGGGCTTGGGCGTGGTCTCTGTCACGCTTGCCCCCTCAGCCGCTCACCATTGGCATTGAAGCGGGGAGCGCCCAGGGCAATGCAGCGCTTGCACGTCCCCAGGCACGCCGCCAGCTGATGGACAGCCACTCGCCTACCGCAGGCAAAGCAGCGACGCAGGGCTGAGCGATTCGGGCGCTTGAAGCTGCCGGCGGGGCGATAGCTCATTGCAGGTCCTCCGGGCTATTGGTCAATGCTTCGCGGCTGAGGCTGCGCGATGGATCGAACCAGCGCCATAAAACCTGTCTCGATGTCGGTGCGGGCGATGGCGTGCCAGCGGAAGCCGCCTGCCGCATCCAGCCGCTTGTGATCTGAGGGGTCGAGCACCTGGTCGCCGAGACGATTGCCAATCTTCTGGTGAAGGGCCAAGCATTTCGCTTCCAGATCCTTAGCTTCGTTCATCAAATCAATTTCTTGCTGGGTCAGCTCGCGATATCCACTGATCTTTCGGTGCTGGTTTTCCATCTCAAAGTCCTCTATCGCTCTTGAGTAGCTCGACCGCTTCTTCCAGTCGAAGCGCATAACGGATCAAGTCGCCTTTGGAGTACGTCTTCAGCTCTGCTTTTCTTGATCCGACAACCGAAAGCGCACTTGAACGAGCATGCGCCTCTTGCTCTTGCTGCCTTGAAACCTTCATTTCGCTGTACGGACTCATGCCGCATCCTCCCGCAGCGCCTCGGCGATGCTTTCCGGCCACTTCAACTGCTGCACCGGTGCGCCATCGCTGTGACGTTTGCCGGTATCCAGCATGCGGCCACCTGACTGGCGGCCTGCCTCAGTCATCACCCAGTACGCCTTGCCCTTGCCGTCACGCTCCTGACGCTGGAAACCCTTGTCGCGCAGCAGGCGGTTGATGGCGATCGCGCTCATGTCCAACGGCATGCCCAGCTCAGTCGGGGTCAGGTAGCGCTCGTTCATCGGGCTCAGCAGGTGGGTCGCCCCCAGCTCTTCCAGCAGGTTGATGCCGGTACGCTTCTGCACGGCCTGATTCACCGACAGCAAGCGCATGTTGTCGTCAAAGCCAAACGCCCGGGCAGCACCATCAAGCGCGCTGGCAATGGCCGAAGCACGGGAAATGTCCGTGGTGGGGTCTACCGGTGCCGGCGCAGGCTGGGCCACCTGATAGCTGCCGGTCTTGCGGATGGTCGGAAGGACTTCATCGAACACCCATTCTTCAAACGATACGGCGCTGGGCAGCTTGCTCTTGACGATCAGGCGATAGAGATCCGACTCACGAATCATGCTGAATGACTGGATGCCAGAAGCCGTGGGGATGTCGCGTTTCACGACCCCCTTGCAATGGCGACTGACGGCATCTCGAGGATTGGAGTACCCAAGCGCCAACGCCACATCAGAAGCCACGAACAGGGTCTCACCCCCATCGCCCTCCACCACACGCACCTGCTGGTCATCAAACTCGAACGGGATCACGTTGCTCATGGGTCAAGCTCCTTTCAGTGCGGCACGCAGGGAACGCATCCCCTGATCGGCATTCATGGCGTGAGGCAGACCAGAGGCCTCGGCTTGCTGCTGGGCGCGGGCCTGGCCTGCCATGGCGGCACGTTCTGCCGGTGACAGCTGACCGTCATGCCCAATCGCTGCTTGCGGCTTGAGGTCATCACCCCGGGCGTATCGCTCCACCACCTGCTGGTAGTACACGCGGAAGGCACGTTCGTGCTTGTCCATGCGCTGATAGCTGGCCGAGGCCATGCCGTGAAGGTCCATGTTCTCGCCCGCGGCGGCGATGGCCTCATGCGGATACGGCTTGCCGGTGAAGGCGTGGTCCTGCAATGCCTGCCAGGCAGTGTCGAAGTCCGGTAGGCCCAGTCCCTCGGGCGTCATCTGGCATAGCTCGGCGAACTGCATGGCGCTGTCCGGTGGGAAGGCGTTGCCACGCTGTTGGAGTGACTTGGCCGTGCGGGCCTTCTCGGCCTGCAAGCCACAGCGCAGGTGCTGGGCGCTCAGATGACTCAGGGCCGCCAGCCACTCACCTTCCACGTCACAGCTCACCCACTGGCCATTCTCTTCAGTGCCCCACCCCATCTCGCGGCAGCGGCGATGCCAGTGGGCGCCATGCAGCTGGGCCAAGCGATCGAACAGCGCATCCACCGCTTTCTGGCTCACCCGTGGCAGGTCATCACAGCCACTCGCCATCGATGACGTCGCCGGACGGCGGCTGGCCTTCGGCTTGTTCACGGCGGCGCTGCTCAATGAGTGCACGCCCTTCAGCGGCTGAGAGTTTCGAGTTACGGATTGGACCAGTTGAGCGACGGCTTCCATGGGAGCCTCCAGCGTTGCGCGCAGTGTTGTTCGATGAAGTGTTGGCGTTCTGGCTCATGCGTGCCTGGCGGGCCGCCTCTCGCTTGCGGTTATCACTCACCCAGCGCACGAACTTGGCGCACCAGGCATGATGCGAGTACGTCCGACCGGGCTGATCCGCGAAGTGCGCGGTGAAGTCCGCCAGCTCGCCCTGATCCCACGTCAGGGATGGATCGCCCCGGCGCACCGTCTCTGTCTGCCAGTGGCTGGCATCCGGCTGCCAGTCCAGCGTCATCGGCACCTGACGGGCGCCGGCAGTCGCTTGCGGCTGGCCGTTGTCAGCCTGCTGGGCAGCGTTGGCGAAGATGGGGTGCTCGGCCTGGGCAGGTGCGGTGGCAGGCTCAGCAGGCACTTCTTCCTCATCGCTACCCGCCATCAGCGCCTCGAGCTCTGCCGGTGACGGCTCATCGGCGGCTTGCGGTTGCTGCTGATCATTGCCCATGGCGAGGCGGTAGAAGTTCGAGGTCTGGCGGCCGGTCGGCGTCTTGCGCGCCACTACCGTCATCAATCCATGCACCACCAGCGCCTCAATCGAACGCTGCACCGTGCTGCGTGAGCAGGCCATCTCATCCGCCAAGCGACGGACGGACGGCCAGCACACGCCCTGCTCGTTCGCGTAATCGGCCATCAGCAACAACAACAGACGCGGGCCCGCCTTGATCGACTCCGGCATCTCGGGCATCACCTCACGCGCCCAACTCATCGCATGCAGACTCATGCCTCACCTCCCGCCAGCGTCAGATACTTGGCAGCGCGGGCCTGATGCCACTGCATGCTGCCCAGATCGCCGTCCTTGTCACCGCGGCGGGCCGCCAGCAACGCATTGCACTGGTGCCAGGTGGCGTAGGCCGAGTGATATTCGCCGGAGAGGCGCGGCTGGTCCGGCAGCAGCTCCTTCAGCTTGGCGACCTTGCGGCCAGCACGGGACATCTCTGTCTCAAGGCGTGCTGAACTCATTCGTGCCGTGATGCTCATGCCGATACCTCATCGCCCTTGGCTGCCACGCCCAGTGACAAGCGCTCAAACCGGCCTGCCTCGCTCATGTGGTGGTCGATCGACAGAGTGCGGCGGGCATCTTCCCGGGCTGTCTCACCCTGCACCTTGCCGCACTCCAGCAAGGCCACCACGGCCAGGTGGTGCTGCATGCTCATGCGCAGATCAATCACGCCACCCACGCGCTCACGCTTCTCGATCATCACCGCCAGCCGATAGGTCTCGGCCTTGAGGGACTCACAGCTCCAACCCCGATAGCTGGTCAACATCTGCCTGGCTTCACTCGTCTTGATCGTCATGCCATACTCCCTTGGCATAGTGAGATGCTTCCCCCGGATTGGTTTCGACGCCTTCGGGGGATTTTCGTATCTGGTGCCCGGTTACCGGCCCACCACCTTCAGCGGTTTGCGCATCGCCTGCAGCTGGCCCATCAGGGTGCTCATCTGCTGCTCAATGGCCTTGTGCTGCGCTTCAAGCTGCGCCGCCTCTTCCTCGTCTACCTCGCCATCCGCAATCGCCGCCTGAATCAGCGCTGCCATCGCGCCCTGCCCCTGCTGGGCATCCAGCACTGACGCGAACACGTCACCACGGCTCACCTCGCCCTTCTCGCAGCGCGGCACCGCCACCATGCCCAGGTGATCGAGGAACGGGGCGATCAGGCGCAACTGGTGCTCGCGATCCACGTTCCAGAAGACCCCCACCACGTCGATCAGTCGCATCGGCATGGGGTCGTCCTCGGCCACCCGGCGGTAAAGCGACTTCACCGACATGCCGATATCGCTTGCCAGCACCTTGGGGCAGCACTCGAAAACCACGTCATGCACCGCATCCAGATAGGTATCCATGTCACGTTCGGGGGCTGTATGGCTGTCCATGGTGAATCTCTCCGTGTTCGTTCCGTTTAAGCCGATATGGGCGGCTGGCTATGCTGTTGGTGTCAGGCGGTGCTTCTCTTGGGCGTGAACAGCGCTCGAATGTTTGCAGCGTCACATCCAGCAGGTGATATCTCCGCGATGGCCTCTGCATGACAGGTTTCACCCGTGTACTCAGTCCTCGGTAGGCATCCTTTTTCGATCCACTTGTAAACGGCACGGATTGAAACTCCACATGCCTTAGATACCGCCTCCACACCTCCTGCCTGCTCGACCAATTCGCGCAAGGAGTTCATTTGCTCACCCTTCAATTTGTACCGAAAGTACATAATAGACGTGTACTGAAAGTCAAAGCAAGTCCAATCATCATTGGACCCATGGTTCATTCATTGACAGAAAGGGATGAGTTCGTCTCCCGCCTCAAGAAAGCACTAGCTGAGCAGGGCATACCTGATCGGGGCCAGGGCGTGCACCTCAAAAACCTCACTGGCGTTACACCCAAGGCTGCGAGCAAATGGCTCAATGCCGAGTCAATGCCAGGCCAAGCTAAGCTGGTGGCGATCGCCAAAGGGCTGAACGTACGCGCGGAGTGGTTGAGGTTCGGGACTGGCCCAATGCGGGAGACCAGGAAAAACGAGCTGGTCTTCCATGAAACTGAAATCGTGGATGGCGATGCTCCGCTAGCTGAGGATGAGGTGGAAATCCCCTACTTCCGCGAAGTCGAGATGGCGGCGGGCGATGGCCGCACTCAAGTCATCGAGAACCACGGGGCGTACATGCGCTTCAGCCTGCCGCGCCTGGCGCGTGCCGGGGTAGACCCCAAGCAGGCTGCCTGCGCCACCGTCTCCGGGGATTCCATGGAGCCAGCCATCTTTGACGGCTCACCCATCGGCATCGACAAGAGCTGCCGCCACATCATCGATGGCAAGATCTACGCGCTGGACCATGGCGGCATGCTGCGCGTGAAGCGCCTCTACCGCTTACCGCTGGGCCGCATGCGAGTGGTCAGCGATAACCATTTCGAGTACCCGGAGGAGGTCTACACTCTGGGCGATCCGGATGCCCCGAAGATCATCGGCCGAGTCTTCTGGTGGGAAGTGTTTGCCTGAGAAATCCTCGTGCGCACGCGTAACCAGAGAGAGTGGTTCTAATAGGTAGGTTCTGGGGGTAGCACTGGTGCGACCCTCCCCGTATCACCGGTGCGCCCCTCCCCGTGTCACTGGTGACACCCTCCTATGTCACTCGCGGCCCTCCCGTGTGGTGGGCCCACGTCAATTTGTCGAAGGAGCGAGAGAAGGGACTGCGACGCCAGTGACGGAGTGAGTTAAACTGTATATACCGAAGGGTGCCCAAATACACATAACCTATTGATATAAAAGGGAAGGCATCAAAATTTGAGAGGTGATGCCCATGAAAACATTGACTGGCATAGGGCTCTACAGCCCAAAACAAGCTGAAAAGCTGACAGGCATAGATTCCAAAACCATCCGGCGCTGGTTGCTATCCGAAAGTGACAGGCGAAAGCCTTTGTGGGAGCCAGAGCCCAGTGCTCTCGGTGCCAGTGAAGCCATTAGCTTTCGAGATCTTCTCGAGGTACAGGCTGTGTCGGCGCTACGTAAGCACAAGGTATCTCTGCAAGCTATTCGCGCCGCGCTTATCAACCTGCGCGAGAAGTATTCAGATGACTACCCCTTGACCAATCCTAGACTTTCTACTGATGGCCGAGCGATTTTCCTTAACACTCTGAAAGAGAGTGGCGACGAATGCATGTCAGATGTGACAACTTTCCAACATGTATTTACTGAAGTGATGCAGCCTTCAATTCTGGAGATGATCCATTTCAATGAAAATGAAATTCCGGAGTGGTGGCAACCTGATCCGTCTGACGAAAATATCCGCGTAGACCCAAAAATCGGCTTTGGCAAACCTCATGTCTTACCCAGCTGCATGCCGACTAGAACTCTTGCCCAGGCTTTTGAGGCTGAGGACGGCAATGCCGAAATAGTGGCTAGACAGTTTGGAATCACGGAAGATGAAGTGATACGTGCTGCCAACTTTGAAACAAGGACAGCAGTTGGTGCGAATATTCATTGATGAAAACATCAGCCCAGCCCTCGCGGCCGCAATGAACCACTTACAAAAGTTACTCAATGAAAATCATACTTTTGTGCATGCCACAGAAAAATTTAAGCCCGGCACTCCAGATCATGAGTGGTTAGAGACACTCCGAGCTGAAGGCAACTGGGCAATCCTGTCAAAAGACAAATTTGACAAAGGTGCACCAGAAAAAATTGTGTTTCGATCATCGGGACTGACTATCATTAATCTCGACAAAAAATGGTCCAAAAAGAAAGGGTGGGTAATAGCTCTCCAACTACTCAAGTGGTGGCCTGATCTATCAAAAATCCTCATATCATCGCAGAATGCGTATTGGTATGAGGTTCCTTTCAACTATACCCCAACTTTAAAGGGTGAAAGATTGAGTCAGGCAAAGTAAAGCTCAGTTAACCTTCAACATGACTCGCAAGGAGGCGAACTCATGTCTGCAGCTATCATCATGATTCTGTTTTTCCCTCTCTTCTTTTTGCCCTGGCTGGCCGTGATGCATGCCGCGTACTACAAGGGTGTGGATGTCCTCTCGGCGGGCGCGGTGGGATTCTTCGGCACACCATTGATGGGCATGCTCTACGTCATCGCCATGCCGGGCGACCCGGTGAAACTCAAGCGCCGCCGACTGCGCGGCGCCAAGTCCACTGACAAGGAATGCCCGCACTGCCTCTCACTGATTCCCAAGCAGGCCACCATCTGTCATCACTGCGGTCGTAATAGCGCACTGACCGCCAGCAAGCCCGCGCACGGGGCGAAATCCCCCACCCCACCGCCAGCCCCTCCCCAACCACAAAAGACGCGGGAGCCAGCCCCCATTCCAGCCGGTAGCTTCGATTACGCGGAACACGGTGGCACAGACACTCAGGCCGCCGAGGCGTACAAGCGACGCATCGAGAACGCAGACCGCTAAGCCTCCCGCAGGCCATCTGACCCGCCCATCGTGGCGGGTTTTTTATTGTCTAAATCACAAGATGTACTTTTGGTACTTGACTGTAGCTGAACCGATAGTTCATATTTGATCCATCGACACGGCACATCGCCATCGTCACTGAGTGGATTGGAGCAGCCCATGACCGACACAGCCCGTAAGCATCGTTCAGCTATCACCCTCGCCGTCATCGTCGGCGGTCTGGTCACGCTCGCCAGCCTCACCCAGCAGACCGATGGCCCGCGCCAGCTGACCGCCAGCGAAGCCGAATACTGCGAGATGACCGCCATGTGGCAGGAAGACGCCAAGGCCGGTTTCACCGAATCACAGCGCCGCGGCTGGCCGGACTTCCATCGCAATGCCGCCAGCCTCTGCACCCCTCAGATTACGCATGGTCAGCAGCTTGCCAGTCGCTGATCCCGCCTCGCCCCACGGCCAGCAGGTGGTGCCAGTGGGATTACGAGCATAACCACCCGCAGGTAAGGCGCCGGTTCCTCCCTTGCGCTAGCGGCCTTACCCCCGACACCTGGGCAAGTGGTGTGACAGCTGGAGAGACAGCGCTTATCAGAGGGCATCGGCACTGCCGGTATCGCCTGATGAGTCCCGAACCGCCGGGCAATGCGGCTGCTCTTTAACAATCAGGCATGCCCAGCCCGCCCGTAGCGCTAGACACGCGAGAGGCCGCTGGGAGTACGCCCTCGCCTAGGGCTGTCGAAATACTGGGCATACGACCTCGCCGGCCGTGCCTCCATCACTTGTGCACCGGGCTGCATCACCGGCGTTGTAATGGCCCTAAGAATCTCGACGATGCGATTGAGCCGAGAGGAGGGAAGCCCACGCCAAACCACAACGGAACCGGATCATCTGGTATCGCAGCTGGATGAAATGGCGCTGCCCTGGGCGAGATCAGGGCATCCAAGAAAGGCCATCAGCAAGCCGTCACTCTATGTGTCGGCTTACCCATGCCCTTTCCCTGCAGTGCCTGTGCTTCCCGTCACGTCCCTGACGGGGCCTTTGGGCATCCCCCTTTTCATCGTGTCTCTCGGCGCACCTTGCCCACCCCAACCGGTGGGCCTTTTTGTGCTCACGCGCCAGCCTCTTCTGGGGCGCTACCTCATTAGCGGCTCCTTAAGCTACGATAAGGAGAACCAGGGAGGGGGCATATGACAGATCGATCACTAAGCAGGAAGGCAGTAAGGGAGCTGGTGAAGATAAATCACACCGAGCTAGCAGAGGCCGCCCAGCGCGGAGAAAATATCCACCAACTTGCTTTAGATCAGCAAGATATTATCGTTGAGCAGCATACGGAAGGCATGAGCCCCGAAGAGCAGGCTCGCTTTTTTGAGATGTACGCCCAAGAAAGCGATGCTCTTAATGCTGAGCTAGAGGCCGATACTCAAAAACTCATTGCAGACACAGAGAAGCGCGGCCAAGAAGCTGAACTCGGTGGAAAAATAATCGGCGCAATCATTATTTTCATACTCGTTATATTTGCGCTGTCCCAGATTAATTAACTTCTGCAAGCTATCTAAATCAAATCCAAGCCGC
Organism: Cobetia amphilecti; assembly: GCF_020217465.1. Classification (GTDB taxonomy): domain Bacteria; phylum Pseudomonadota; class Gammaproteobacteria; order Pseudomonadales; family Halomonadaceae; genus Cobetia; species Cobetia amphilecti. The sequence goes on along the minus strand of NZ_CP084115.1, from coordinate 1,364,286 downwards.
CCTCTGAGGCGGCTTTTTGTTTTTTGTGCTCACACGCCAGTCTCTTCTGGGGGCTGACCTGTGCGCTCAACCATCCATGAGGAAGCCTCCATGTGGTTCAAGAATCTACAGCTCTACCGTCTGCACGACAGCACGCCGCTTGACGATGGCCGCCTGGCTGAATGCTTACCCGAGTATCGGTTCCGGCCGGTGTCTGGGGTTGAGGCCAAGCGAATCGGGTGGGTGCCGCCAGCGGGGCGAGACAGCGATGTGCTGGTGCATGAAGTGTCCGGACACTTCCTGGTCTCGGCGCTCTATCAGGATCGCATCCTGCCATCGAGCGTCATCAAGGATGAGCTGGATGAACGAGTCGCCGAGCGTGAGGCCACTGAAGGCCGACCGCTTCGCCGGCGGGAGAAGCTGACACTCAAGGAGCAGATATACGAGGAGCTCCTGCCCCGGGCCTTCACGCGCTCCAAGCGCACTGACCTGTGGTGGAGTCGCCGCAGCGGACTGATCGCGATCAACGCAAGCACGGCCAAGCGGGCCGAAGAGGTGCTGGACCTACTGCGACAGTCTCTCGGCAGCCTCAAGGTGACGCCGCTGGCAGTCGCTCAACCACCCTCACAGGTCATGACGACCTGGCTAAAGGATGTGAGTTCACGCCCGGAAGGCCTGATCGTCGGCGATGCCGTCACGCTCACGGCGCCAGGTGGTGAGGATGGCGTGCTCCGTGCCCGCCTGTACGACCTTGATGGTGAAGAGATACAGACCGCTCTCAGCCTCGGGCACATCGTCAGCCAGATGGCCGTTGAGCTGGATGGCAAGGTAGCAATGACGCTCTGCGATGACATGTCGATCAAGCAGCTGCACTTCGCAGACGCCATCATCGATGAGGCCAACGCCCAAGATGATGACGAAGACCCGGTGCTGCGCTTGGAAGCAGACTTCGCACTGATGGCTGGCCTGCTCGACCAGGTGGCATCAGACCTCATCTCATGGATGGGTGGCGAAGCTCAGCCCGCCACGTAACCACTCAAGGAGGCCAGCATGGCCCGCGGCATCAACAAGGCGATCCTGATCGGCCATCTCGGCCAAGACCCAGAGGTGCGCTTCACCCCCAGCGGCTCAGCCGTTGCCAACATCAGCATCGCCACCACCGACAAGTGGCGTGACAAACAGACCGGCAACGTCCAGGAGCGCACCGAATGGCACCGGGTGGTGCTGTTCAACAAGACCGCCGAGATCGCTCAGCAGTACCTCAAGAAAGGCGCTCAGGTGTACATCGAAGGACGCTTGCAGACGCGCAAGTGGACGGACCAGCAAAGCATCGAACGCTACAGCACCGAGATCGTCGCCAACGACATGCAGATGCTCGGCGGTTCCGGTGGCGGCCAGCCATCCCAGGCACAGCGGCCGCCAGCTCAGCAGGGCTATCAGCAGCCACCCCAGCAGCAAGGCGGCTACCAGCAACCGGCACCCGCAAGCACGCATCACGGTATAGGCCAGCCACCAGCAGGCCAGCAGCAGCCGAACAACTTCGGGGCACCGCCAGCCGGCAGCTTCGATGACTTCGATGACGAGATCCCGTTCTAGCCAATGACCATGATTCACCCGCTGCTCATCGCCGCCACTTGCCTGGCGGCTTTCTTTTACCTGCTCGCCGGTGGCTGGCTCGACACGCTGCTCACCAAGGGAGAGTAACCATGATCTATATGTTCCTCGGGGCTGGTGCGCTTCTGCTCATCGTCTTGGCGCTTTGGGGAGCAAGTGCCATGGACAGCATATTGAAAGAGGACAAGCGCCAATGACCCGCGATCAACTGATGGAAAGCCTGCTGCACCTCCCTCACCCGTGGCCGCGACCCGAGACGGAATGCAACCTCCCGACCGACAACGGCCACGGTGACCTCGAGGGCTGGATCAAGGGCCCGACCAACAACGAATGGCACTACGCATGGATCGGCGCCCATGAGCGCCGCATCGTCATCACCCGGGAACAATGGGAAGAGGCGCTGCTGGCACACGTCCAACACCTCGAGCGGCCAGTCTGCGATGCGGTTCCAACCACCTCAGCAGATGAAGTCGATCCAGGCGACTGGAATGGCGATGGCCTGCCGCCGGTGGGTGCGGTGGTGGAGGTTAGCCATGGTTGGTCTGATAAATGGGTAGAGGCTCGCATCATCTACATCGACAGCCGCCACACGATCTGCACCTCAAGCGATTCGGAGAGAACTGCGCACTTGTACACTGCCAACAATGACTTCCGCCCCATTCACAGCGAGCGCGAGACGGCGATCGAGGACATGAAGCAGATCACCAAGGCCGCGGCTGACGCTCATAAGCGCGAGCTGCATGGGGCACTGTCGGAAGAGTACCTGCTGGGCGCACTCTACGACGCAGGCCATCGCAAGGTGACGCCATGAACGTCATCGACCTCTTCGCCGGTGCCGGAGGATTCAGCACCGGTGCCACTATGGCCGGCTGCAACGTGGCCTGGGCTGCCAACCATTGGCCGGATGCTGTCGAGTGGCACAGCCGCAACCATCCGAAGGCAGCGCACATCTGCCAGGACTTGCATCAGGCGGATTGGAGTCAGGTGCCCGCGCATGATCTGATGCTGGCGTCGCCCTGCTGTCAGGGCCACAGCAAGGCGCGAGGCAAGGCCAGCGGCAACCCTCAGCACGATGCCAGCCGCTCGACTGCCTGGGCAGTGGTATCAGCTGCCGAGTATCACCGGCCGCCAGCCATCCTCGTGGAGAACGTCCCCGAGTTCCTCGATTGGCAGCTCTACCGCCCCTGGGTGCTGGCCATGCAGGCACTGGGCTATGCCGTCAGCCCGCATGTAGTAGACGCCGCGGATCTCGGCGCCCCACAGAACCGCATCCGCATGTTCCTGGTGCTCACCCAGTCTGCCCAGCCACTCAAGCTGAACCTGCCGACACTCGATCACCTGCCAGCCGCCAGCTTCATCGACTTCGAGTCAGGCCGATGGCAACCCATCGAGAAGCCCGGACGAGCCGCCGCCACTCTCGAGCGTGTTCGCGCTGGCCGCGCCACCCACGGCGAGCGATTCCTGATCAGCTACTACGGCAACACCAAGACAGGACGCTCGCTGTATCGCCCTATCGGCACCATCACCACGCGCGATCGCTGGGCCATCGTCGATGGCGACCGCATGCGCATGCTCAGCCGGTGGGAATGTCGGTCGGCTATGAGTTTCCCCGACACCTACCAGCTACCGGACAACCACCGCCTCGCCGTGCATCTGCTCGGCAACGCGGTATGCCCTACGCCGGTCAGCCACATCATCAAGGCGCTGCAGCAAGCCGCGTGAGCGCCTCCGGAGACACCCCGTGAAGACATCCACCAAGCGCTGCCCTCAATGCGGCAGCACGGCACTGGTGCTGTACAGCAGCACCAACGAGAAGCAATGCGGCGACTGCCACCTGATATTCGAGTGGACGCTCGATGAAGGCCAGCCGCCCTTGGTGGGGCCGGCACGCAACGTACAAGGGAGCAAGGCATGAACACTCAACTGCAGCACGATGATCCCCTCGCCTTCGCCATTCAGCAGCAGCTCACCAATACCGACCTGCGCACCGAGTTGATGGCAGAACGCCAGCGCAGCAAGGCGCTTGAAGGCAAGCTCAAGCAGGCCGAGAAAGCCGCCAAGGAAGCCCAGCAGCACAAGGACCGCGCCGACCGACTGCGCGCCAAGCTGGACGCCACCGAGAAGCAGGCCAAGCAGATCCGCCACGAGACGAAGCAGGCACTGGACAAGGCCCGCGCAGAAGCCCGGCGAGAGAAGCAACGTGACGCAGGCAACCACGCCACCATCAAGAGTGACGACGGCAAGTGCATCGTGCAGCTGGCCTACAACCAGGTGCATATCCATGAGCCGGATCGCTGGTACATGGTCAGCAGCCAGCCGCTCAACAAGTCAAAGAAAGCCCGCGTCGTCTTCTGTGGGCTGATCGACGGCATCCGCGCCGGCGACTACGCCGAATTCGTGGAAGGCGCCATCGGCACCCTGGCCGCCAAGTGGCGCGCCGACAACCACCGGCTGCGCGTCGAAGACCTCGACCTTCCCGCCAAGGTGATGCGCCGCTTGGAAGATGCCGGCATCGAGACGCTGGCCGAACTTCAGGCAGACGGCATCGAGCAGCAGCTGACGGCCATCAAGGGCATCGGGCCGGCCACGATCAAGCAAGTCATGAGGGCGGTTGCCAAGGAGGCAGCATGAGCAAGCAAGTGGAAATCCAGATGGGCGCGCTGGCCCCATCCATCACGCAGCAGCTGGCTGATCAGGGTGTGGATATCGACCCCAGCAGATCACAAGCGTGGGACAACCAGGCCGACGCCATTACGCGATTGATGTTCGCTGACATTCTCACGCCCTCGCAGGTTGAGATGGCTCGGCAGCGGCTGATGAAACACATTGGGGAGATGCTGCAATGACCACTCTACGCGACATGCCGATGATCTCGGTGGAGCAGAAGAACCGCTTTCGAGAGGCCGCGCTGAAGGTGGAGGCTGAGCGTGATGAATTGGCGGCTCAGTTCTCCGAGATGGCGGCACTGGCCGACAGCCTGACTTACGCCTCGAGCGAAGGTGAAGCAGACGAAATCGTGCAGAAGATAGCGGGGTTGGTACATGACGAAGGCGGCGCCCTCGCCCGCCGCGACGCCCGCATGAAGACTGAGGCGCTGAAGGAGCTTGCTGCACAGCCAGGCATGGAGCACTTCACGGCCAGTCGATCAACCAAGGCGCTGGCCGCCGAGTACCGCAAGCAGGCGGAGGGCGAGGCATGAGCAACATCAAGAAAATCAAGGTCGGGCTGAATCCGGCAGTCCTGCAACAGACGTTCTCCAACATGGTGAGTCCGCTGATAGAGGGAAAGGTAAAGGGGGATGCGGATGCGCCAGTGGCGTGTGAAGCCGTAATAGGCCGGACCGGGCATCTTGTCGTGAAGCTAGTCATTGAGCCCGACCGGACTTTCTGCGGCGATCTGGCTGAGCATGAAGAGGTCAATGCCATAGGCATTCAGGAGGTAGAGTGGTGAGCAACGAACAATACCTGACGGACCTGTTCATCTATCAGGCCGAGTTGTTGGCCAAAGCGCCGCCGGAAACCGTCGAGGGTAACGCCTTCGAAATCGAGTATGACGGCGGAGTGAGCGGGCATGTATCCATCACCGGCTTGATGGCGGATGCGCTCAAGCGTCTTCGGAAGGCTGAGGCAGATCGGGACCGGCTCAAGGCCGAACTGGAAGATCGCAGCCACGAGCCGGAGATGACTGCTTCCGATGCCTACCATCACTGCGCCGATCTGATCGAGCCACATGTGGTGGATCTTCCCCACGGAACCGAGTGCAACGAACAGTCACTGTGCCGGTCAGTGTGCGGCTCCCTGGCCTACCTGATCGAGCACTGGCAGGAGGCCCGAGGACTTCGTGAGGAGCGGGATGCATTGGAGGCACTTATCCGCACGGTGATCGATGAAGCTATTCACTGTGGGGCAGATGCCTCGTTCGATAACTTCATAGAAAACAACCCTATCGCCAGCGCTGCTAGCGACTATGCGGCGCTACGTGATACTCGGCTCGAGAATACCAAAACTCACTTGGTGGCCATCACAGAGCAGCGGGACGCGTTGGTGGCGCACGTTGGCGAGCTAGTGAAAAGTGGGCGCACCCTTCACGACGAGCTTCAGCAGTGGGCGCTTACAGAACGCGATCCAGATACGAGTGCGGCGATGGCTGCCTGGCGATCGGTGGTCAACGAGAATCCTGGTAATTCCAGTGCGCGCCTGCATTCCCGCATCCAAGAGCTAGAGGCAAGCGGCAATGGCCTCTACGTGGCATTCGAGGCACTGTTGCCCGGGCTGAAACACATTGCACTTCAGGACTACAGCGTGATCAACGAAGCACCAATACGCTGGACACGAGCTGTAAGTGCCACAGGTACAGACGCCCTCGCCCGACGAGACGCCCGCATGAAGGCTGAGGCGCTGGAGGCGCTTAACCCCCACGATCTTTCCCGCTTCGCAAAGTCGATAGGTGAGGATGCGTGGGATATGAATCCAGTGGGCATCTGCAAGCTGGTCAACCGCATGGCCACCCTGCACCGAGAGCAGGCGGAGGGCGGCGACCAGTGAACATCACAATTACCGATGCACTCGTCGCCATAGGAATCACGCTGGCCATCTGGGGGATTATCTCGCTCGTCATCTGGGATGTCGGCAGGCAGGTCAAACGAGTCGAGAAGAAGCGAATTCAATACCTGGAAGAGTTTCTCAAGAGTCGACGACCTCCCTCTCCAGAGCATGAAGACAAGCAATAATCCCTTGTAAATCAATGCATATTGAGAGTCGACGACCTCGAATATCACGGCCATCCACGAGGTGGTTTTTTTGTGCCCGCAGGGAGGCCAGATGCGTCAGGTATCGCAATCAACGTGGGAGCCGCCAGCACATGGCCCGTGCCCGCAGTGTGGTGGCAGCGGCACATTCCATGGCGTCTTCCATCGTTCGCCCTGTGCTCACTGCCATGGCACCGGGTACGCCGCTGACGATGGTGAGGCGCTGCCATTGGAAGACCTGATCGTGATGATCAGTCGGCGCCGCGATCACTGGCGACAAGCACATGCCCAGCTGATGAAGGTGCCCGGCGTGCGTCAGGCCGTGGAGCAATACCAGGCGGCGCGACAGGCAGAGCAAGAACGTGAGGCCATGGGCTATGGCCAAGGTCGATATCAAGGAGACTGAAAATGTCAGATACAGCTCAAGCACTACACAGCGAACACGAGCTCCGCTTCATCACTACCAATGAGCTCATTGAAAAGACCAGCTTGTCACGGTCAAAGCTCTACAAGCTGCGCAATGAAGATCCGGACTTTCCGAAACCCATCAAGCTCGGGAGAGAAGAACTCCGTACCTGCCAGATCCGCTGGGTCGAAAGCGAGATCGATCAATGGATGACCCAGCGAATGGCAACTCGTGGCTAGACAGTCTTGCGTGACAGCCTCTTCAGCACCTTACCATCGCCGGCTTCCAAGGCATCAAGATAGTCGGCGTACCACTGCATCATCTCCCTCCTCTCCTCCAGATACTCAGCCTGGTTATACACGCCCTCGAGTCCTGGGCGCTTGTGAGCCAACTGAGTTTCTGTCCAGTCTCGGCTCCAGCCATGCTCAGCCAACAATGTCTTGGCGGTATGCCTGGCGCCGTGGCCTGTCATCTTCCGACCATAGCCAATACGCTTGAAGCATCCATTAATGCTCATGTCGCTGATGGTCGGAGCCTCCCCTTGCCCGGGGAATACCCACCTCGACCGTCCGGTCACGGGCTTGAGATCCTTCAAAAGCTGAACCACCTGTTTGGAAAGTGGCACACGATGAGGCCGTCTGGTCTTCATTTTCTCAGCAGGGACACTCCAGATAGCCTCCTCGAGATCGAGCTCCTGCCACTCTGCCATTCGAACCATCCCGGGGCGTGATGCAGTCAGCATCACAACCCTGGCAGCTGTACGCACATGCAGCGAACTCGTGCTAAGACTCAGCTTGTTCAGGAAGTCCGGAAGCTCGGATTCCATAAGGTGCGGGTAGCGGTCTGCTACAGGCGTCGGCGCCGCTATGGCCACAAGATTGGTCGCGGGGTTGCTGTCTGCCCAGCCGCTTGCAATGGAATAGTCGAATATCTGCTTCAGCCATACTCGACTCTTTTCCGCTGTGTTGTGCGCCTTGCGATCCTCAATATGCTTTTGCAGCTGAGCACACTCCTTGCGCCCCACATCCGTTAGAGGCATGTCACCCAGCATTGGGAGAGCATCATTCTTCATCCAGAGCTGCATGCCCGTGAGCGTCTTGACTGCTCTCCCCTGGATCTTCTTGTGCTCGAACCAGGCTTTCGATGCCTCACGGAATGAGATGCCTTGTTGCTGCTGCTCACCATGAATAGGGTCAACCCCCTCGTCCACCATGGCGGCTACCTCCAACGCTTTGGCTCGCGCACGCTTGGCAGAAACCTTGGGGTAGCTACCAGCGCCAACCCACGCCCACTTGCCATCTGAGGGACGCTTGTACCTGACTTCCCACCGCTTGGTGCCGCTGGGCAACACCACGAAATACAGGCGGTCCACACCATAGCTCTCGCGATAGATGCGTTGCTCAGGTTCAAGATTGGCAAGCACGGAATCGGCCAAAGGTCGGCGCTTGATGGCGGTGCGTTTCATGTCGGAGGGGGCCTCGTGTATGTTTCTCGAACAACATACACGACAACATACAGGAATGATCGGCCTACTGGGATATATGGACGCACAACGAAAAACCTCCCGACTGCTAGTTGATAGCAAAATCAGGAGGTTAGAATCAATTTAGAACATCAGAAGATGCCCTATTGGAGCGGGTGAAGGGAATCGAACCCTCGTCTTAAGCTTGGGAAGCTTCTGCTCTACCATTGAGCTACACCCGCAGGGCGGTGCATTGCGCACGCCAGAACTGCATTGTACTCAACGACTTAGCGCGGTCAAGCAACATCTGATGGAGCGGTTGCCGCAGGCGGCGTCGTACTGGCGATGTTGGTGGCCAAGCCGTTGATTGCATTCAGTATTCAAGCGCCGGTGATAATTCTCAGGCTGCGCAGCTATCGAGTTGCGCCAGCAGCAGACCACGGCGGGCGTCACTCATGCCGAGGCCTTCGCCGCGCTGCGGGAAGGCGGCGTCGATGGCGTTGCGGCACAGGGTAAGCCACTGCGCCTCGCTGAGGTTCAGCGCTTGCTGCACGGCGATGAAGTTGTCGAGCATGCCGCCGCCGAAATAGGCCGGGTCATCCGAGTTGAGGGTGATATTGAGGCCCGCATCGATCAGCTTCGGCAGCGGGTGGTCTTCCATGCGCTCCACCACCTTGAGCGCGACATTGGACAGCGGACACACCGTCAGCGGGATACGCCGCTCGGCCAGCTCCGCGACCAGGGCGGCATCTTCCAGGCAGCGCACACCGTGGTCGATACGCTCCACCCCCAGCACCTCAAGCGCCGTGCGGATGTACTCTGCCGGGCCTTCCTCACCTGCGTGCGCGACACGATGCCAGCCGCGCTCCCCCGCAAGCTGGAAGACTTCGGTGAACTTCTCCGGCGGATTGCCGATCTCGGCGCTGTCCAGGCCGACACCCACGAAGCGCGATTCAAAGGGAATCAGCGCGTCGAACAGCTCGCGCGCAGACGCCGCGGAATGACAACGCAGGAAGCTCGGCACCAGCGCCGAGGTGATATCGAATTCCTTCACTGCCTCACGACAGGCGCGCTCCAGCCCCGCGAACTGGGTTTCCAGACTCACGCCACGCGCCAGATGCGCCTGCGGATCGAAGAACAGCTCCAGATGCTTGACGCCATCGGCGCTCGCACGGCGGAAGTAGTCCTGCGCCAGGCGGTAGAAGTGTGACTCATCATTCAAGACGCCCATGCCCTGGTAATAGAGCGCGAGGAAGGCAGGCAGGTCCGCGAAGTCATAGGCCGCCTCGACCTCCTCCAGGGTGGCGTAGGGCAATGTGATGCCCTGCTCCGCCGCCAGCTCGAACATCAAGGCCGGCGTCAGCGAGCCTTCGATGTGCAGGTGCAGCTCCACCTTGGGCAGGCGGGCGAGAAAGTCGTGCATGCGCGGGGTAAGGGTCATGGCCCGTCTCCTCAATGAAAGGCGGCGGCTGGAAGATCGCGGAGCGCTCACCACAGCCTGATGGCGCAATTCTAGCAATCCCGAGACCACCTTGAGGAGTGACGGCGCGGGAAATGCGATTTCTCTACTCACTGCCCGCCTGCCGTGCCTTTTCGCGACTCGCCGAAATAGGCTATTTTCGTTCATTCGCACTCTCGCAAGCTCACGACACAAGCTCATCACAACAGTCATGAGCGTGCGACAGCCAGCAACGCTCAGCCCCATGCCACGCTGACTGACATAACCATAACGATCGACGCTGAACACCAAGGACACGATAGCCATGCACGCCACATCCCCTGCACGCCATCCCTTCTCACGCAGAAAGCAATCTCGACAGCGCACTGGCGCCCTGCCCGCTGCCCTGCTGCCCTGCTGCTCAGCCTTGGCCTGCTGGCACCCTTGAGCGCCAACGCCGCCCAAGAGGAGCAGAACGAACAGACCGACTTCGCCCCGCAGGGCAAGACGGAGTGCATCGCACCCGCCAAGCCCGGCGGTGGCTGGGATTTCACCTGTCGCAGCGTGGCCCGCCTGCTGGATGAGCAGAACCTCATCCCTGCCGGCATGCAGACCCTCAACGTGCCCGGCGCCAGCGGTGGCGTCGCCTTCGCGCATGTGAAGTCCAAGCGCCACGCCGATGAGCAAGTCATCGTCGCCGCCTCGAGCGCGACCACCACCCGCCTGGGCCAGCATGCCTATCAGGACGGCAAGGTCGACGACGTACGCTGGCTGATGACTCTCGGCGCCGACTACGGTGTGATTGCCGTGGCCGAGGACTCACCCTACCAATCGCTGAACGAGCTGCTGGCCGCCATGCAGGCAGACCCCAAGGCGGTGCGCTTCGCCGGTGGCGATGTCGCGGGCGGGTTTGATCACCTCAAGGTGCTGATGGCGGCGCGTGAGGCGGGCATCGACAATCTGCGCGCCCTGCCGTACCTCGCCTACGACTCCGGCTCCGTCGCCATCACCCAGGTGATGGGCGGACACCTGGAGGCCTTCACCGGCGACATGACCGAGGCCCGCGGCTTCGTCGAATCCGGCCACCTGCGCCTGTTGGCAGTGTTCAGTGAAGAGCGTCTGCCCGGCCAGTACAGCGACATCCCCACCGCGCGTGAGCAGGGGATCGATGTGGTCGCACCCAACTGGCGCGGCTTCTACCTGCCGGGTGGCGCGTCGGATGCCGCCTTCGACTGGTGGGAGCAGACCCTCAACCGCATGGCCGAGACGCCCGAGTGGCAGCAGGTGATGCAGGACAACGGCCTGATGCCGTTCCACAAGTCCGGCCAGGCGTTGGATCGCTTCATCACCCAGCAGGTCAACGATGTCGAGCAGATGTCGCAGGAGCTGGGCCTGCAGTGATCAACTGAAGCCCTGAGGTACTGGCTCCCTGAGACCCTTGAGCCCTGAGCGCCGCGCTCGCCTGGCAAACGCTCGAGACTGGCAAAAGCTCAAGGCAGCCCCAAAAAAGACGCCACCCGTTAGCCGGGGTGGCGTCTTTTTGCGACTGACTGGCTTCCAACGACCTCAAGGCATGGAGGGCCAGGGCCCCTTGGGCGGCTGATGTTCGGAGTCGAATTGATAGGACGATGCCTGGTCTCTCTCTTCGTGCGGCTCTGAGTCCGAGCTTGAACCTGTGTCAGCGCCTGAACCTGTCTCAGAAGCTGTCTGTGACCGAGGCTCCGCTCCCGGCAACAGCTCGGACAACCGCTCCGTCTCGAACGCGATTTCCGTGTCGGCATCAGCCTCGAGCAGCGGCTCTGCCACGTACTCGTGATCCGGCTCCACCAACTCCGCCTCCTCCAGCGGTGCGACGTTGGCCTCGAACGCCTCATCCAGCGCCTCTTCCAATGCCTCCTCGAAGGCTTCTTCCAGCGCGACCTCGAAGGCCTCTTCCTGCGCCGCTGCCTCGGCTGCCTCGGCGGCCAGCTGCTCATCCTCGGCGTGTTCATGCGCCCACTCCACCGCCACCTCGACCGCCATCGGTGACGCCGTCGGCAGGATGTTGAGGTAACTGTCGGTCTCCTCGACCGGCACCATCTCGCGCTGGGTGATCTGATAGAGCGCATACAGCGAGATGGCCACGAAGGTGGTCGCCAGCACCAGCCAGAAGGCGTAGGGGTCCATCACCTCCATCGCGCCACCTGCCGCCAGCGGCCCGACGATGGCACCCAGCCCGAAGGCGAACACCAGCCCGCCGGAGGCGCCCGGCATCTCCTCGGCCGACAGCGAATCATTGGTGAAGGCCAGCAGCAGCGCATACAGCGGTGTGGTCACGCCCCCGGCAAAGAAGGCCGAGGCGATCAACGGCCACAGCGCATCGCCCGCCATCCAGCCGAACAGACATGAGCCTGCCCCTGCGGCGGACAGGCCGCAGATGAGCACGCGGCGGTCCATGCGGTCCGACAGCCAGCCGATCGGGGTCTGCAACACCAGCGCGCCGGCGAACAGCATGGCGATGAACAGAGCGATATGTGAGCCCGACAGGCCCACCTGGGTGCCGAAGACCGCGCCCATCCCCGACTGGGTCGCATAGACACTGCCGAGCAGGAAGATGCCGATGGCGCCCAGCGGTGACGCCTTGAACAGTTTCGCGAACGACATGGCCCGCGACACCTCGACCACCGGGGCCACGGCTGCCGACAGCAGAATCGGCCCGAAGGAGATCGACACCAGGATGGAGGCACAGATGAACAGCACCGAGGTCGCGGCGTCGCCCAGCGTCAACAGGCCCTGCGCGCCGATGATGCCCAGTGTCTGCGCCATCATGTAGGCCGACAGCACCTTGCCGCGCGTCTCGTTGCTGGCAGCCGCATTCAACCAGCTTTCCGCCGTGACATAGATGCCTGACATGCAGAAGCCGATCAGCAGGCGCAGCAACGTCCAGGCCCAGGGTTCGGTCAGCAGCGGCAAGGCGATCAAGGCCGCCGAGATGAAGCTGCCGAGTGCCGCGAACACCCGCACATGCCCGACCCGCTGGATCAGCACCGGCGTATAGCGCGCGCCGGAGAGAAAGCCCACGAAGTAGCCCGAGGTGACGATCGCCAGCTCCGCCGAGGAGAAGCCCTCGATGCCGCCACGCAGACCGATCAGCGTGAAGTGCATGCCATTGCCGAGCATGATCAGCACGATACCCAGCAACAACGCCCACACACTGCCCAACACCTTGGCCATGAGTCTTCTCCCCTCCCCTGTCCCCTTGCACGATTGCCGATGGCACCCGGTCAGCACGCAGTCTGGCTACCGGCTACACGCTAGACCAAAGCCCAATGGCCACGCTTCTGCTGCAACGCCGCATAACGTTTCAAACACGACAAGCAAGCCATGACGCCCGTGAACGCACAGCTCACGCAGGCGACGCAAGCGTCCCGCTCGGGCCTGCTGGGCGAGGTGCGAGGGAGGCAAGTAAGAGCAGCCAGAGAGCAGCGATAGAGAAGCGAGAGAGAAACAAGAGAGGAGTGAGAGAGGAACAAGAGAAAAGCAAGAGAGAAGCAAGAGAGCGTCGGAAACCGCCAGATTCCGACACGACATCCCGCCGGATCATTCACAAAAATGCACCACAAAGGTGCGCAAATACGCCTTTCGACCAAGGTCGGTGCGACGAATGGGTATCTTGCGAGCCATCGGGCGGCAGTCTAATTTCACCATACAGAATAAAGTTCCGCCTTACAGAATTGTAAGGTTGCTGTCAGGTTCGCGGCGCAGGGCGAGTTTCTCGCTCGACCGCTGCCAGCACCTGACTCACGACATGTGCCGCTACCACAATCCAATAACACCAGAGGTCGCCATGACACGTCATATGACACTCAAACTCCTGACAGCTGCGGTGGTCACCGCCATGTCCGCCCAGGCCTTCGCCTTCGAACCGAAAGGCAAGGTTGACTGCATCGCGCCGGCTGATCCGGGCGGCGGCTGGGACTTCACCTGCCGCAGCGTCGGCAAGATCCTGTCTGAGCTCGATTTCGTGCCGGGCAACGTGCAGACCATCAACATGGCCGGTGCCGGTGGCGGTGTCGCCTTCGCGCACACCGTCTCCAAGCGTGCCGGTGACGAGCAGCTGCTGGTGGCCGCCTCCACCGCGACCACCACCCGTCTGGCCCAGGGCCAGTTCCCGGGCATGAATCAGGACCAGGTCGAGTGGATCGGCGCACTGGGCGCGGACTACGGCGCCATCGCCGTCTCCAAGGATTCGCCGTACAACACCCTGAGTGAGGTGATGGACGCGCTGAAGAAAGACCCGAAATCCGTCAAGTTCGCCGGCGGCAGTGCCGCAGGTGGCTGGGATCACCTCAAGGTGCTGATCGCCGCCCAGGCTGCCGATGTCGAGAACCTGCCCAAGGTCTCCTACCTGTCCTACAACAACGGCGGCGAAGCCATCACCCAGGTCGTCGGCGGCCACGTGCAGGCCTTCACCGGTGATATCTCCGAGATTCAGGGCTTCATGGAATCCGGCGACCTGAAAGTGCTGGCCGTGCTCTCCGAAGAGCGCCTGCCGGGCAAGCTGGCTGAGGTGCCGACCGCTCGCGAACAGGGCATCGATGCCGTCGCCCCCAACTGGCGCGGCTTCTACATCCCGGCCGGTGTCAGCGACGATGCCGAGCAGTACTGGACCACCACGCTGGACAGCGTCTATGAAAGCGAAGAATGGAAAGATGTGATGACCAAGAGCGGCCTAATGCCGTTCCACAAATCGGGTGCCGACTTTGATGCCTTCGTGAAGGCACAGATCCAGGACATCCAGACCCTTTCCAAGGACATTGGGCTGATTCGCTGATGAATGACCGCATCTTTGGTCTGCTGATGCTCACCCTGGCCGTCGCGTACGGCTGGGGTGCCCAGCAGTTCCCGGAACCCTTCGGCGGGGCCGAGTCCATCGGGCCCGAAACCTTCCCCACGGTGCTCTCGATCGTGCTGGCGCTGAGCAGCCTGTATCTGATCGTGCGCCCCGACCCGGACCAGCAATGGCCGTGGAGCCGCACCGGCGCCGAGATGGTGCTGGCCATCGTCATCCTGTGCCTGTACACCGCACTGCTTGAGCCGCTGGGCTTCATCGTCACGACCACCGCTGCGGTCGGCACCCTGTGCTGGCGCATGGGCTCCAAGCCGGTTCGCGCTTACGTGACAGGCCTGCTCGGCGGCATCGTCGTCTTCGCCCTGTTCAACTTCGTGCTTGAGCTACCACTGCCGCTGGGCATCCTGGAGGTGGCGTAATGGAAAGTCTTGGCTTCTTGATGCAGGGCTTCGGCATCGCCCTGCAGCCAGAGAATCTGATGTTCGCCGTGCTGGGGGCCTTCCTGGGCACCCTGATCGGCGCACTGCCGGGCCTGGGCCCGGCCAACGGTGTGGCCATCCTGATTCCGCTGGCCTTCACCCTGGGCCTGAGCCCGGAAACCTCGCTTATCCTGCTGACCTCGGTCTACGCCGGTGCCATGTACGGCGGGCGCATCTCCTCGATCCTGCTCAACATCCCGGGCGATGAGCCGGCGATGATGACCTGTCTCGATGGCTATCCGATGGCCCAGAAAGGCAAGGCCGCCGAAGCGATGGCCATCTCGGCGATCGCCTCCTTCATCGGCAGCCTGATCGCCACCATCGGCCTGATCGTGATGGCGCCGTGGCTGGCCAGCTTCGCGCTGACCTTCGGCCCGGCGGAATACTTCGCGCTGTTCGTGCTGGCCTTCGCCACCCTGGGCGGCATCACCGGCAAGAATCCGGTCAAGACGCTGATGGCCGCCGCCATCGGCCTGATGATCGCCACCGTCGGCATCGATGGCTCCACCGGCACCCAGCGCTACACCTTCGATGTGCTGGAGCTGTTCGAGGGCATCGACTTCATCATCGCCATCGTCGGTCTGTTCGCCATCTCGGAGCTGCTGTTCTTCATCGAACAGCACGCCGGTGAAGGCAAGCCGATGATCGCCATGAACAAGATGACCCTGAAGCTGAAGGACATCGTCGCGATTCTGCCGACCTCCTTCCGTGGCGGTGTGCTGGGCTTCATTTCCGGCGTGTTGCCGGGCGCCGGTGCGTCGCTGGGCAGCTTCATCAGCTACACGCTGGAGAAGAAGATCCTCGGCAAGAAAGGCAACTTCGGTGAAGGTGATCCGCGCGGCGTGGCCGCCCCGGAAGCCGGCAACAACGGCGCCGCCTCTGGTGCCCTGGTGCCGATGCTGACGCTGGGCGTGCCGGGTTCCGGTACCACCGCGGTGCTGCTGGCGATGCTGATCTCGCTCAACATCACCCCCGGCCCGCTGATGTTCACCCAGCACGGCGACATCGTGTGGGGCGTGATCGCGGCGCTGCTGATCGGTAACGTCATCCTGCTGCTGATGAACATCCCGATGGTCGGCATCTTCGTCAAGCTGCTGTCCGTGCCGCCCAAGTATCTGCTGCCGGTGGTGACCATGGTCGCCTTCGTGGGCATCTACTCCATCAGCCACTCGACCTTCGACCTGTACTTCATGGTCGCCTTCGGGGTCGCTGGCTACTTCCTGCGCAAGCTGGATATCCCGCTGGTGCCGGTCATTCTCGGCATGCTGCTGGGGCCAGAGATGGAGAAGAACCTGCGTCACGCCATGCAGCTGTCTGACGGCGACTGGACCATCCTGATCGGCAGCCCGCTGGCCGTGACCCTGTGGTGCATCGCCATCGCCGGTCTGCTGCTGCCGGTGATCGTCGGCCCCATCCTGCGTCGCCGCATGAGCGCCGCCAAGGCCGCCACCGACGCCTGATCCTGGCCAGGGTCCGCGCCTCTCATGAGGTGCCACGCCCTGAATGACAGCGCTCTGAAATGACATCGCCCCCGCCGGCAAGACCGGCGGGGGCGATGTCATTTCAGCACTTCAAGACTCCTGTCACTGGTGAGCGCGCATCAGTTGCCCTGCTGCCACTGCGCGAGCAGGCGGTGGGCCTGGGCAGGCGTCAGGCGCGCCGTCGGGCCACTGAGCACGATGACTTCCGCCGGTGCCAGCCCCTCGTCGTGATGCTGGGCGACGCTGACCGCCAACGCCGCCACCGACAGGCCGGCGGCTTCACCGGTCTCGATCTCGCCACTGTCGACACACTGCTGCAGCAAGGCGGACAGCGCCTCATCGACCAGCTCGCCCTCCTCCAGCTGATGACGCAGCGGCCACTGGCTGACATGCGCGTACTGGCACATCGCCTGACGCGGGCGTGTCACGCCCTCCACCGGGCGCGCCTCGGCCAGCGGGCCATGCTCGACCAGCATCAGGCTGGCCGTCTCGCCACTGGCGGCATTCAGCGCCGCCAACCAGCCGCGCAGCTGAGCCTCGCGGGCCGGCAGCGCCGGTGCCAGCTGGGCAAAACGCCCCAGCGCCGCGCCGATGGAGTAGATGCCATGGCTGTCACGCGCCACATAGCCGAAGTGCTCAAGCGAGCCCATCAGCCGCAGAATCGTGCTCTTGTAGAAACCACTGGCCTGCGCCAGCTCGTTGAGCGTCAGGCGAGGGGTCGCGGGGGTAAAGGCTTCCAGCAGCGTCAAGGCACGCTCGACCGCTTCCACACGTTGATTGGCCATGCGGCGGGGCTCCCACGGCAGGTGAAGAACGAGGCTGACAGGCAACGTGTGCCATGCCGTCTCAATGGACTTGAATCATGCCATAACGTTCTGACAGACAGAACATGACGCGCCTGCCGCACTGACGATACTGGCCGTGCAGCGTGATAGAATGGTGAGCTACCACACTATTTCCGGTTACGCCCGCACAAGGTTCGCTCATGTCCATCTTCATCATCACCTTCGTGGTCTGCCTGATCGTCACCGTCGGCACCGTGGCCATGCTGATGATGTCGCGTACGCCGCGCTTTCGTACCGACTACAGCGATATCGCCCGCGTGCTGGACCAGGCGATCAGCGGCGAGATCAACGAGAACGAGTGGCACAGCGTGATCGGCTACCCGATTCGCCATGATGAGTATCTGGAGAGTCTACGGCGCCGCTGCCAGGGCATCTTCGACAACCACGCCCGGCCGTGGCAGCTGGCCCAGGGCGGTGCGCTGTTCTCGCGCGCCGGCCGTGAAGAGCTCAACGTGCTGCTGGGCCATCTGCGTGCCCGCACCGGTGTCGCGGAGACTCGCGCCTGATGGCCGCCAGCGAGATGCGCCTGATCCCGCTCTCCAACCTGCGTGAGCACCACGATCACAGCTACCACCAGCTGGTGATCGGCCTCGATGGCCTGGCCGAGTTCGAGATCGAGGGCCAGGGCGGCGAGATTCGCCCGCTGACCGGCTGCATCGTGCCGGCCGATCATGTCCATTACTACGCGGGCATCGGCGAGAATCGCCAGCTGATTCTCGACCTGCCCGATGATGCGCCCTACCTGACCGCCCATCATCGCGAGCTCAAGCGTCTCTTCGAGCGCCCACGCTTCTTCACGCTGGACACCCGCCTGCGTGGCTATCTCGAATTCATGCTCGCGGAAGTCAACGACTACCAGCAGGCGCCGGGCGACCTGCTCGCCGCCACCTTCCTCGCCTGCCTGAACACACGCATAGAAGAGCCGATGAGCGCGCTGAGCACCAGTGGTCGTCAGCTGGATCTGGTCGCGCTCAACCGCTTCATCGACGCCAATCTCGGCCAGCGCCTCAGCGTGGCGGATCTTGCCCGCCAGTCGCATCTCTCCGAGCAGCATTTCAGCGAGCGCTTCCGCGTCCTGACCGGCCTCTCGCCCTATCAGTATCTGCTGCGCCGTCGGCTGGAAGAGGCACGCCAGCTGCTGGGCACCAGCGAGCTTTCCCTGTCCCAGATCGCGGATCGCTGCGGCTTTGCCAACCAGAGCGCCCTGTCCCACGCCTTCCGCAAGCATCTCGGCTTCCCGCCTTCGGCACTGCGCAAGTCCTGATCGAGCCGGCAGGAGCCGATGAGGCGTGCGTGTCAGATCCGCCCGTGTGCCTGGCACGCCGCTCTTCAATTCGCCCCTCAAGCCTCTACCACCTTGGTATAACAAGATCGCATCATTTCGCTGCACAGCCTTCGACAAAGGTCGGAGAAGCGTGTCACTTTTCTGACATGCCCGTGAATTTGACATGTGCAGCCGAGAAATTGGAAAGACCCGCCCCCCTGCGCCACCCTACATTCTCAGTCATACATCCAGACGTGCCGCTGTCGCGCTTTCTGATGCGTTCTGCATCACTCCCGGCGCTGTGACTCGGCAATCCCATTCGGCGCTTCGACGCCCAGCAGCAAGGGGTTCGCACCATGACCACCTCCACTTCCTCCGATCAGTCCAGTGCAGTGAATGCCGCGATCGCCTCAGCCACGTCCACAGCCGCCCAGTCATCGACAAACGACAAGCAAGGGGTGCTCAAGGGCAATGTGCTCAAGGACAACATCCTGCGCAGTGACCAGATGCTGGCCGCCAGCACCTGGCAGCAGTCTCCGGAGGCGCTGTTCGCGCGCTTAAGCGACCACTACCTGGTCGATGAAAGCGCCTACGTCAGCGAGCTGGTCGGGCTGCTGAACGCCGAAGACAAGGATGCCAAGCGCATCGGCGACAAGACGGCCGAGCTGGTTCGCGAGATCCGCACCATGGACACCGCCGTCGATTCCATCGACGAGCTGCTGCAGCAGTACAGCCTCGACACCCAGGAAGGCGTGCTGCTGATGTGCCTGGCCGAGGCGCTGCTGCGCATTCCGGACAAGGAAACCGCCGATGCGCTGATCGAGGACAAGCTCGGCGTGGCCGACTGGAAGTCCCACCTGGGCCAGAGCGAGTCCTGGTTCGTCAACGCCTCCACCTGGGGCCTTCTGATGACCGGCAACGTCATCAAGATGGATCTGCCCAAGGGTGACGGCAAGCCGGCCACCTTCATCAACCGCATGGTCAATCGTCTCGGCGAGCCGGTCATCCGCCGCGCCATGTACCAGGCGATGAAGGTGATGGGCAAGCAGTTCGTGCTGGGCCGCGACATCAAGGAAGCGCTCAAGCGCTCCCAGCCGCTGTTCGACAAGGGCTACACCTATTCCTACGACATGCTGGGTGAAGCGGCCTGTACCCGCGACGACGCCAAGGGCTACTTCGACGACTACGCGCGTGCCATCCGCACCGTCGGCGAAACCTCGCGCAAGCTGAAGGAAGGCACCCCGTCGCCGTCCGTGTCCATCAAGCTGTCCGCCCTGCATCCGCGCTATGAATTCGGCCGTCGTGAGCAGGTGCTGGAAGAGCTGGTGGCAAGCGTGCGTGAACTGGCCGGCATCGCCCGCGAGCTGAACGTCGCCATCACCATCGATGCCGAGGAAGTCGATCGCCTCGAGATCTCGCTGGAAGTGTTCCGCGCCGTCTACGAGAGCGACACCTGCCGCGGCTGGGGCAAGTTCGGCCTCGTCGTGCAGGCCTACTCGACGCGTGCCCTGCCGACCCTGCAGTACCTGAACCGCATCGCCGACCTGCAAGGCGACGAGATCCCGCTGCGTCTGGTCAAGGGCGCCTACTGGGACAGCGAGATCAAGGAATCCCAGGAGCTGGGTGTCGAAGGCTATCCGGTGTTCACCCGCAAGGCCTCCACCGACGTCAGCTACCTGGTCTGCGTGCGCTTCCTGCTGTCCGAGAACACTCGCGGACGCATCTACCCGCAGTTCGCCACCCACAATGCCCACACCATCAGCACCATTCTGGATGTGGCCAACGCCGGCGAGACACGTCAGTTCGAATTCCAGCGTCTGCACGGCATGGGCGAAGCCTTGTATGAAGCCGCGCTCAAGCGTGCCCCCAAGGGGACCTGGTGCCGTATCTATGCGCCGGTCGGCGCGCACAAGGACCTGCTCCCGTACCTGGTGCGTCGTCTGCTGGAGAACGGGGCCAACTCCTCGTTCGTTCACCAGCTGGTCGACCCGCGCGTGCCGGTCGAGAGCCTGTGCACCCACCCGGTGGTCACGCTCAATCAGTACAAGACCTACCACAACCCACGCATCGCGCTGCCGCCGAATATCTATGGCGCAGACCGCCTGAATTCACGGGGCATCAATCTGAACATCAATAGCCAGTACCAGCCGCTGATCGACGAGATGGCCACGCACATGGACACCACCTACGACGTGCGTCCGCAGCTGGCCTTCGATGTCGAGGTCAATGCCGAGCGTCGTCAGGCCGTCACCTGCCCGTTCGACCGTCGTGACACCCTGGGCCACGTGCAGTGGACCAGCGCCGAGGAAGCCTCCAAGGCCATCGACGCCGCCTGGGCTGCCTTCCCGCGCTGGGAGCAGACACCGGTCGAGGAACGCGCCGCGATTCTCGAGCGCTTCGGTGACCTGATGGAAACCCACACCGCCGAGCTGATGACCCTGTGCTCCCGCGAGGGTGGCAAGCTGCTCACCGACGGCATCGCCGAGATCCGTGAAGCGGTCGACTTCTGCCGCTACTACGCCAACCGTGCGCGTGCCGACTTCGCCGAGCCGACCGAGCTGCAGGGCCCGACCGGCGAGCACAACCAGATCATGCTCGGCGGCAAGGGCGTCTTCGCCTGCATCAGCCCGTGGAACTTCCCGGTCGCGATCTTCTGCGGCCAGATGGTCGCCGCCGCCGTCACCGGCAACACCGTGGTCGCCAAGCCCGCCGAGCAGACCTCGCTGGTCGCTCACCGCGTGGTCGAGCTGCTGCGCGAAGCCGGCATGCCGCACGATGTCGTCCAGCTGCTGCCGGGCGATGGCCCGACCGTGGGTAGCGTGCTGTCCAGCGACCCGCGCATCACTGGCGTGTGCTTCACCGGCTCCACCCAGACCGCGCAGATCATCAACCGCTCGCTGGCCGCGCGTGAGAACGCTCCGCTGCCGACGCTGATCGCCGAGACCGGTGGCCTCAACGCCATGATCGTCGACTCCACCGCCCTGCCGGAGCAGGTCGTCAATGACGTGGTGCAGTCCGCCTTCCAGAGTGCCGGTCAGCGCTGTTCCGCCCTGCGTGTGCTCTACGTGCAGGAAGACGTCGCCGAGCGCGTCATCGGCCTGCTCAAGGGCGCGATGGACGAGCTGAAGATCGGTGACCCGCGCGATCTGGGCACCGACGTCGGCCCGGTCATCGACGAGGAAGCGCGTGCCGGTCTGCTCAAGCACATCGAGGAATATCGCAGCCAGGGCCGCGTGATCGCCGAAGCCGCCGTCGACAAGACCATCACCGAGCACGGCACCTTCGTTGCGCCGGTCGCCCTGCGCATCGATGGCATCGATAGCCTGGAAAGCGAGCAGTTCGGTCCGGTACTGCACATCGCGACCTGGAAAGGCGGCGAAGTGGACAAGGTCATCGATACCATCAATGGCCTCGGCTACGGCCTGACCTTCGGTGTGCATTCGCGAAACGAAAGTTTTGCTAATGCCGTTGCACAGAAAATTCGTGTTGGTAATGTCTACGTCAACAGGAATATCATCGGTGCTGTGGTAGGTGTACAGCCGTTTGGTGGTCAGGGCTTCTCTGGTACTGGCCCGAAAGCCGGCGGCCCGCACTACCTGCACCGCTTCGCTACCGAGAAGACCCGTACCGTCAACACCACGGCTCTCGGCGGCAACGCGTCTCTTCTCGCCATGGGCGACGAATGACCGACGCTGCCTGCTCTCGCGGCAGCAGCAGAGGTCATGCCTGGCGGAAGACTGCATGCTGGACGTGCATGAGGTAGCCAGGTGACAGGGCATCAGGACGATGCCCAGTGGATGACGGCGAGCACGCCAGGCCGTCATCTGCCCCGGACACCGACAGGGACGCCCACGGACATGAATCGCCAGCGACTGGCCCCTCATGCTCGTGCCCTGCGGTGTCCGTTGCCGTTTCCCCTTTTGACTCGACGGCAATATGCGGGGACGGACGAACGTCAGAAGATTCGTTTATGCGCTAGTCTGAACGTACAAGATTGGCAGGAACTTGCGAGAGCCGCCGCGACATGGCCCTCGAAGGACGTTCGATGCATGACGCAGGACTCCCGGCGACGGTCTGACAGGAACCGTCACTGGCAGTGAATCATCACGACGCTCGCCGTCCGACAACAATAAATGCAAAGGATTTACTCCACGATGGTCGATAACAGCCCCACCATACTCATCACGTTCGCTATCTATCTGGCGGTGATGCTCGGCATAGGCCTGCTGGCCTACAAGCGCACCTCCAACATGTCGGATTACATCCTGGGTGGCCGCTCATTGGGCCCCTGGACATCCGCCATTTCCGCCGGTGCGTCTGACATGTCCGGCTGGCTGCTGCTGGGCCTGCCCGGCGCTGCCTACCTCAGCGGCCTGTCCGCTGCCTGGATCGGCATCGGTCTGCTGGCCGGTACCTGGCTCAACTGGCTGATCGTCGCCAAGCGCCTGCGTATCTACAGCTTCGTCGCCAGCGACTCGCTGACCCTGCCGGATTACTTCGAGAAGCGCTTCCGCGACAACTCCAAGATGTTGCGCGTCATCTCGGCCGTCTTCATCCTGCTGTTCTTCCTCTTCTACACCAGCTCCGGTCTGGTGGCAGGTGGCAAGCTGTTCGAGACCGTCTTCGGCCTCGACTACACCATCGCCGTGACCGTCGGTACCATCGCCATCGTGTCCTACACCTTCTTCGGCGGCTTCCTCGCCGTGTCGTGGACTGACCTCATCCAGGGTCTGATGATGGCTGTTGCCCTGATCGTGGTGCCCATCGTGGCACTCACCGACATGGGTGGCGTGGCAGAAGCGACCTCGCGCATCACTGCCGAGAACCCGCTGCTGCTGGAATGGTTCCGTGACGCCTCCACCGGCGAAGCGCTGACCCTGGTCGGCATCGTCTCCTCACTGGCGTGGGGCCTGGGCTACTTTGGTCAGCCGCATATCCTGGCGCGTTTCGCGGCCATCCGCAGCGAGAAGGACATCGGCGCGGCCCGTACCATCGCCGTCGTCTGGTCTGCACTGGGTCTGTTCGCGGCCATCTGTATCGGCCTGCTGGGTCTCGTCTACGTGCCGAAGGACCTGGCCGACAGCGAGAAGATCTTCATGGTCATGGTGAACTTCATCTTCCACCCGGCGGTTGCCGGCGTGCTGCTGGCCGCCATCCTGGCTGCCGTGATGTCCACCGCTGACTCCCAGCTGCTGGTATCGTCCTCTGCTCTGGCCGATGACTTCTACAAGGCGCTGTTCAAGAAGGATGCGACCCAGTCCGAGCTGGTGTGGGTCGGTCGCTTCGCGGTGGTCGGTATCGCCATCATCGCCTGGATCCTGGCGCTGGACCCGAACTCCAGCGTGCTGGGTCTGGTGTCCTACGCCTGGGCCGGCTTCGGTGCCGCCTTCGGCCCGGCGCTGATCATGTCGCTGTACTGGCGCCGCATGAACCGCTTCGGCGCGCTGGCCGGCATCATCGTCGGTGGCGTGACCGTGGTGGTCTGGAAGCAGCTTTCCGGTGGCATCTTCGATCTCTACGAGATCGTGCCGGGCGTCATCTTCGCCTACATCGCCATCTACGTGGCCAGCATCATGAGCGCAGCACCGGCTGATGAGATCACCACGGAATTCGACAAGGTCGAGAACCACGCCTGATCGAGGTGTGACAACACATTGTTGAAGCCTGTACCTATTGCCGCTCATATCGGCAATACGACAACGCCGCCCCTCGGGGCGGCGTTGTCGTTCATGGCAACTTGTCCTCACTGACTCTGGCTGTCATGGCTCTCTCATATGTCCTAATCACATTGGCGAGGCTTGCGGAAATCGATTACCCAGACTCCTTCTTGCAGTGACAGCGCTGGCGACGGCACTTGCGACAGAACTGATAAAGGAGCTGAGGGCTGGCTGGTGGGCTGATCGGAGGCCTGACTGACAGCATCGCCCGGCGCACAGGGCGATCGCGCTTGCAGGCGTGCCTTGAGCGCCTCATCGCGCAGCAAGGTCACCGCGCTGGCGCCCGCCAGGCGCAGCCGCACCACGGCCCAGTAGTTGTCAGGCGTGAAGGCGGCAACCAGATTCTGGCCCACGGCCGCCGCCTGCTGGCGAGCGACCCGCGCCAGCGGCGCCACTGGCGCCTCGCCCAGCACCAGTACCGGCAAGGCATCGCGCGGCTGGTAGCGCTCGGCGTCACGGGGCGAGTCCAGCGGCAGGCCCTGCTCCCGCGCCTGAGCCACCAGAGTGCGCGCCAGCTGTGTCTCATGGGCCTGTTGGGCGCCCAGCGCATTGCTCCAGGCGGCGAAGATCACCCCATGGCGCACCAGCAACAGGCCGGCGACGATCAACAGACACGGCTTCAAAGGGCACTGCGTCAGACCCCGCCAGCCAGGTGACTTGCGCTGCGTGTTGGCCGTTTCTGTCATGCTCGGCGTTGCGCTTGCCTCCGCGCTCGCGCCCTCTCTCACACTCACACTCACACTCAGTGCCAGCATCAGGGCACCGCCCAACAGCGGTCCCCAGGCGATCAGGGTGCGCGAATGAAATACCGGCTCGGCCAGCAACAGCATCGGCCCCCACAGGGCGGGAACCAGCAGCAGCGCCCACAGGGCCCAGCTCATGCGCTGCAGCGATAGCTGGCGCGCCGAGCGAGACCTGCCCTCGGGCGCGCCAGCGGCTTCTGCATGACATAAAGGCACGCTTCGAGGCAGGAGTCGCAACAGCGCTGCCCCGGCCAGCAGCGCCAGACTGAGCAACAACGTGACCTGCCCCAGCCCCTCACGCAGCGCGCCCAGCGCCACGCTCAGGTTGTGCTCGATCCCTGCCAGCAAGGCCTGAGGGTCGGCGAAGGGCAGCATCTGGCCATGCTGCTGACTGTACTCCCCCGCCACCAGCAGCCGCGTGATGGGCAGATAGAGCAGCAAGGCGACGGCGGCCAGCGCCCCACGCTGCAACAGCATCCGCCAGCGCGACCACAGTGACGTGCTGACGGCGCCCGCGAACAGGGCTTCGAGCAGGCTCAGCACCAGAAAGGCATTCAGGGCCGGTTGATAGCAGCACAGCGCCAGCAACAACAGCAGCAAGGCGCTCAGCGGTGGCTGCCAGACTTGCCATGGGCCTCGCCCTTCGCTTATCCCTCCGCCTTGCTCTCCCTCTGCCCCGCTTTTCCCGCCAGCACGCAGCACCAGACTGGCCAGTGTGGCACTGGCCAGCGCCACGCTCATCGGCAGGCTGTCGAAGGCGTAACTGAAATTCTGCAGGGTGAAGGGCGTCAGCCAGATCAGCGCATTGCCCACTACGCAGCCCGCCAGCGAGAGCCCCGGCAGCCATCGCCACCAGGCCAGCGCCATGCTCGCCGCCAACCCCCAGGCCGCCATTTGCGGCAAGGGCGCGACATTGACCAGCACATCGCCAAAGCCCAGCAGGCGCATGATGCCCTCGGCGGCCGGGCGCGCATTGAGCATCCAGCCGTAATAGCCATCCAGGGCACGGCTCATGTCATCCAGATACAGCGCGCGCGTGGCGATCAGTGGCACAAGCCCGAGCCCGATCACCACGAGACTGGCAAGCAGAATGCGCCATGCCTGACGCCGCCTGGCATCAGCGGCATCACACGCTTGGGACAACGGCTGCGAGCTTGTCATGCACTGGACTCCCGATCAGAACGATACCCAGGACGGATGACGTCGAGAGTACCTGACTCGGGGCGCGATGGAATGCCCCGACGAAAGCCCATCAAAAACGCCACCCGAGGGTGGCGTTGTCGACATGCCTACGTGATGCAAAAGTTACTCGGCCGGCGTGCTGGCCTGATGGAAGTGCACATCGCGCTGCGGATAGGGAATGCTGATGCCGCGCTCATCGAAGGTCAGCTTGATGCGTTCGGTCATGTCCCACTTCAGCGCCCAGTAATCGGAGGCCTGACACCACATGCGGAAGTTGAAGTTGACCGAGCTGTCGGCCAGCTCTGACACGGCGATCAGGTAGGACGGCTCCTTCATGATGCGCTCGTCACCGGCGACCAGCTCCTCGAGCACCGCCTTGACCTGACGGATGTCGTCGTCATAGCTGACACCGACCACCAGGTCCAGACGCCGCGTCGGCAGCGCCGAGTAGTTGGTGATGGTGTTGGACATGACGCTGGAGTTCGGCACGGTGACCTTGCGGTTGTCCGGCGTCACCAGGCGGGTCTGCAGCATGGTGATCTGATCGACGCTACCGGAGGTGCCGGCGGCTTCGACGTAATCGCCCTTCTTGAACGGACGCAGCGTGACCAGCAGGAAGCCGGAGGCCAGATTGGACAGCGAGCTCTGCAGCGCCAGACCGATCGCCAGACCCGCCGCACCCAGCGCGGCGATCATGGAGGTGGTATCGACACCGATCTGGTCCAGAGCGGTCAGCAGCACCATGACCACCAGGATGGCGTAGGCGATCTGGCCGACGAAACCGGCCGCCGCCTCGTCCATGCTCTTGCGGTGCAGCAGCGAGGTCGCCCACTGGGTCAGGCGCTTGGCGACCCACATGCCGAAGACCAGCACGGCCAGCGCCGACAGCAGGGTTCCGCCCCATTGCAGCCCTATCTCGAACAGCTGACTGGTATCCATGGGGATGGCATTCAAAAATTCCACGACAACTCCTTGAGCATCCCTTGCGTGGCGGTCAGCAGACCACCGGGTGCTTTATCGTTATAGGGCACGAGGCGCGCGCCGGGGACGCACTGACACTCGGCCGAACGGATCATTGGGTATTCACGCGCACACAATTTACCTGACTATCGGCGTCACGTCAGTGCTCTTGCCGCTGAAGCAGCGTGCCCTGACAGGCCATTCATCCATTCAGGGCTGCGCCCGAGCGGGCGTCAGTCCCAGCGGTGAGCGCAGCGTCAGCGCGTCCAGGCGCAGGCCCACGGGAAACTTGTTGGCATCCAGGCCCGCATCGCGCGGCGCGATGGGCGGCGGCCCCTTGAGGGTCAGGCTGAAGCTGCCGTCGCTCGCGATCAGCGCGGCGGGCACCTCGACCTCGAAGCGCTCATAACGGCCGCCTACCGGCCAGCGCGTGACGGTCTGCTCCCCGATCATGACTTCCACCGGCAGCGCGGCGGCCGAATCCGGGAAGCGTGACAGCTCAAGCGCCACGACCACGGCCTGCGAGCCTGCCGGCGAGACCTCGGGCGCCACCCGCAGGCGCAAGGTGACCTCCGCCAGCCGCGCACTGACCGGCACATCTGGCTGGGGCGAGTAGAAACCGGCCCACAGCACGCCGCAATTGCCCAGCGGCTCGCCCTTGCGGATGGGGTAGCGCTCACCGGGCGTCAGTACCGGCACCTCGCCCATCGGCCGGTAACAGGTGGTGGCATGCTCGATGAAGTAGCGCCGGTAGTGATCATCGACCCTGGGCGTGCGCGCCAGCCACAGCAGGGTGAGTTCGAAGGCCAACACCACCACGGTGGCCAGCAGCCACCAGACCCGCTGGCTGCGCCGTGGCCGTGGCGCGCCATACAGGGCATCAGACGAGCCAGAAGACGGTGTCATACCAGTTCTCCACCAGCCAGAGATTAGCGAGCGCGCCCAGCATGACCAGGCCCCAGGCCAGCATGCGTGGCAGACGAGTGAGCAGGTCATGCAGGGCCAGCACGAACACCGGCATGCCGATCATGTAGCGCGGAATAGCGTCCAGCCCGGTCGCCAGCGGTACGAACAGCGTGAAGCCCGCCAGCCCCATCTCCAGCCAGCGCCGCTGCACGCCCAGCCAGCCGATCAGGCCGACACCGACCAGCGCCATGCTCGCCTGCCACGCCGGGCGCAGCGTCTCCGGCGCGCTCTGCCAGTAGCTCAGCCCTTCAATGAGGTTGGTGAGGGGATTGCCCATCTCACGGCCCCAGGAAATCTGCACATGACTGAAGGCCAGCGCGTCACCCGTCCGGTGATAGAGCAGCGCCATGAACAGGAACAGCCCCAAGGGCCCCACCACGCCGATCAGCAGCCAATCGGGCCGCCGCCACAGCTCGGCGAAAGCCCGCAGGCGCAGGCGCGCCACAAGCTCGATTCCCATCGCGATGACCCAGAACACCCCGGTGGCGCGGGTCATCGACAACAGCAGCGTCCAGAGCATCACGCGGCCGGTACGCTGACAGCGCCAGTCGATCAATGACGCCAGACACAGCAGCCAGAACAGTGACTCGGAATAGAGCGCGCTGAAATAGAAGCTGTACGGCATGCTGGCCGCCAGCCACACGAACAGCAGCAACGGCGCGCCGGGGCGCGTGATGGCCAGATAGCGACAGCCCAGCCCCAGCGCGACGGCCAGCAAGGCATTGCTCAGGAGCACGCCCATCAGCTCGGGGTCCAGCTGACCGCCCAGCGTCACCAGCCACAGTAGCGCCGGATAGAGCGGGAAGAAGGCCCAGTTGGCGGCGTCGCCATCGCTCATGCCGCGCGCCTCGACATCGTAGCCGCGCGTCATGATGCCCTTGAACCAGCTGCCGTCGAACTGCGCCATGGCGTGCAGATAACTGTGATCGCCCCACAGCGCGATGGCGAGCCAGACGGCGCGCGTCACCAGCAGCGCCAGCAGGATATGCCCCCAGGGAATGCGCACGGCCTGCGCCCGCGCGAGTGCCTCGGCAGGGGGCGGCGTCTCGGCTGCCAATGTCTTGAGGCGCTCCCCCAGCGTCGAGCGCGGTCCTGCGGTGACGCTGTCATTCATGCATGGTCTTCCTTGAAGGCCCACAGCCGTGAGGCCAGATAGGTCATGATCGGCACCGAGAGCGTGGCGATCGCGATGGCGACGAAGCCCGACAGATCCAGCCCCTGCATCAGCAGTGCCAACAGGCCATTGTTGAGCGCAAAGCCGCCCGCCGCGACCAGCCCGAAACGCCAGGCACTGCCCTGGCGCTTGAAGGTCAGCCGGCGATGGCCGACCAGCGAGACCTGAAAGGCGACGCAGAAGGCAATGATATTGGCGATGAATTCATTGAGCTGCGGCCACAGGAACAGCAGCAAGGCGGCGACGCCCAGGTGCACGCCCGTCGCGGCCAGCCCGACCAGCCCGAAGCGGGTCGCGGTGCCCGCCTCCTCCCTGGCGCGGGCAGTGACTGGCCTGTCGGACTCGCTGACGCCCTCACGATCAGCGCTCAAGTGATTCACCTCGCGCCGCATCGCGTGACGCGCCGCGCACGACTCGCGCAGTGCTCAGGCCGCTATCGAGGCCCCTGTCCGGTGACACGCTGCCCGGCGGGCTGTCGTGCAGGCTGTCATGGTCGATCAGGTAAAGCGGACGCTGCTTGGTTTCCATGAACAGACGACCGAGGTATTCGCCCAGCACGCCGATCGAGATCAGCTGCATGCCGCCGAAGAACAGGATCGCGACCATCAGTGAGGCATAGCCCGGCGCATCGGCGCCGAACAGCACCGTCTTGCTGATGATCACCAGGATATAGAGGAAGGACAGAGCGGCGACGACACTGCCGATATAGGTCCAGACCCGCAGCGGCCAGGTCGAGAAGCTCACCACGCCATCGAGGGCGAAGTTCCACAGCTTCCAGTAGTTGAACTTGGTGGTGCCGGCCGTGCGCGACGGGCGCTGGTAGGTGACGCCCACCGAGCGATAGCCGGGCCATGAGAACAGGCCCTTCATGAAGCGATTGCGCTCGGGCAGGCGCCGCAGCGCCTCGACGACACGGCGGTCCAGCAGGCGGAAGTCGCCCGCATCGCGCGGTATCTCGGTGAAGGTCAGGCGGTTGAAGACGCGATAGAACCAGCCTGCCGTCTTGCGCTTGGTGGCGGTGTCTTCATTACGCGCGGCGCGTACGCCATAGACCATGTCGTAGCCGGCCTGCCATTGGCTGATGAACTCGAGAATCACCTCCGGCGGGTCCTGCAGATCGACATCCATCGGCACGATGGCATCGCCACGCGCCTGCTCGATGCCGGCGGACATGGCCGCTTCCTTGCCGAAGTTGCGTGTCAGGCTCAGGTAGCGCACGCGGGCATCGCCGGCCGCCGCGGCCTCCAGACACGCCAGGGTGCCGTCGGTCGAGCCATCATCGACGAACAGCACTTCAAGGTGTGGCACCTGCGAGCCCAGAGTCTTCTCGATGGCCTCCAGAAAGAGACCGATGGTCTCCTCCTCGTTCATCACCGGCACCACCAATGACAAGACCCAGTCACCGGAAAGGCGGCGCGACATGTCGCGGGGAATGTGCCCCGACGAGGACTGCCGGCCAGACGCCTGGCCGCAGGATGCATCAGCTGAAGACCGCATGGTATTTCCTCCATCGAGAGCCCCGTCATTCATACACGCCAGGGCATCATCATCTGACAAGGTGAGAGTGAAGAGGACACAGGTGCTGCACCAGCGGCTTACCAGACACTCTCCCGTTCTCGATCGGCGCCCCTCCTCCCTCCGCTCCATTACCTCTTGGGGCCGAGGGCGACGAATACAACGCAGCGTCAATGCTGACGGTGACCAGCGCGAACCGGTCTGCCGGCTGCAAGAATCCGTGAAAAGCTCCGCACAGCGCCAGACATCGGCAAGGGCTTGCGAGGGTTTACGAGGGCTTGCGAGAGCGGTCTGCGCGGGTCATTGAGCGCGACACCACCTCGCTGCGTTATAGAGCCTGCGGCCTCAACAAGTAAAGCCTGAATCACTCAAGGGCTCGCAAGCCATGCCCTTGAGCCATGCCTTTAGCCCTAAACAAACACGGCCGCTCCAGGGAGCGGCCGTGTTTGTTGATGTAATGATTAGAGCCCGCGCAATCGCGTTACTGGCTGGACGCGAGGGTCACCAGCGTGATGAGCAAAAGACACCAGCTCAGCGGCGCCCCCAGCAGCCAGGCGCGGGTCGCATGGCGCGGCACCAGGCCGACGCCATGCGTGAAGCCGGCGCCCAGCCCCCACAGCGCGACCAGCAACATCAGATAGCGCGGTCCTGTCTGCATCGAGGCTATCGCATCCGGCCCCAGCAGCATCCAGATGGCCACCATGGCAGACAGCAGCAGCGAGGCCAGATGGGCAGGTCGAGTTCGGCACCAGGCCGGTGGTCGTGAGGCGTACCAGGGTCGTGACATCGAGCTCTCCTTGATCGGAACGGTCAGCGGCGCAGAAGTAACGTTGGGGGCCGCCTCACTCAATCATCGTCAAAGGTGTGGGTCTGCTCAAGCCACAATGCATTGATGATGCCCGCGAAGCAGGCCAGCAACACACCGAGAATCCAGGCGAAATACCACATGGTGTCGTCTCCTGGCGAGGGCACTGCCCTCGCCTGTTGATAGCAAATGGGAGCAATTGGCTCAGCTAGCTCAACTCAATTCAGATCAGCTCAACTCAGATCAGCTCAACTCAGGTCAGCGCACCTCAATACAGGCTGTGACCGTCCTGCTCGATATGCGCGACGGTGACGCGACGCCACATCTTCACGTAGCACCAGGTGGTGTAGAGGATGATGGTCGGCACCATCACCAGCCCCGCCACGGTGACGATGGAGAGCGTCAGCTCGCTGGAAACGGAATCCCACAGCGTCAGGCTGGCCTCGCTCATGCGCGAGGACGGCACGATGAACGGGAACATGCTGATGCCCGCGGTGGCGACCACACCCCCTACCCCGACGGAGCTTGCCGTGAAGGCCGCGCCGCCCTTGCGCCGGGCCGACAGCACCATCGCGGCCAGCACACCGACCACTGCGCTGAGCGGTGCCAGCAGCGTCAGCGGCTCACGCGCATAGACATCCAGCCAGCTGCCTGGCCCGACCTGCTTGTCGAGCAGCTTCAAGGCCGAAGCGGTATCGCCCATCTGATCGATGCTGTAGCCCATGCCGGACAGCCACACCCACAGGCCGCCCAGCGCGAACAGCCCCAGCGTCAGCAGGCCCAGCGGCTGCACCAGACGCGCGCTGCGTGCGGCGACGGCCTCATCGGCACGTGCCACCAGCCAGGTGCCGCCATGCAGCATCACCATCACGATGGACAGCGCCGCACACAGCAAAGCGAAGGGGTTGAACAGCCCCAGGTAGCTGCCGGCGTAGCTGGCACGCATGAACTGATCGACTTCCAGCGGCACGCCCTGCAGCAGGTTGCCGAAGATCAGCCCGAAGAAGGCGGTGGGAATCAGGCTGCCGGCGACGATGCCGCGGTCCCACCAGCCACGCCACTGGGTGTTCTCGAGCTTGGAGCGATAGTCAAAGCCCAGCGGGCGGAAGAACAGCGAGAACAGGATGGTCAGCATCGCGAAATAGAAACTGGAGAACACGGCGCCGTAGACCACCGGCCACACCGCGAACACCGCGCCGATGGCGGTGACCAGCCATACCTGATTGCCATCCCAGTGCGGGGCCAGGGTATTGATCACCACACGGCGCTCGCTGTCATTGCGGCTGACCAGCGGCATCAGCATCGCCGCGCCCATGTCCATGCCATCGGTGATGACGAAGCCGATCAGCAGCAGCCCTACCGCCACCCACCAGAACAGCTTGAGGATCTCGTAATCCCACATGATCCGTTACTCCTTGAATGACAGCGAAGGATTGAGTGACATGCCGTCATCTTCGGACATGGCGCCATGGTGGATGCCGCTGCGCTCGAAGTGATAGCGACCGGTGTGCAGGGAAGACGGCCCCTTGCGCGCGAAGTGGAACATCAGCCACATCTCGATGACGAAGAACAGGCTGTAGAAGGCCAGGAAGCCACCGATGGACCACCACAGGTCGGACTCATCCAGACTCGAGGCCGCCATGAAGGTCGGCAGGATCTCCCCCACCGCCCACGGCTGACGCCCGAATTCGGCCACGAACCAGCCGGTTTCCACGGCGATGAACGGCAGCGGGATCGACAGCAGGCAGATCCACAGGAAGGGCCGCACGTCGAAGCGCTGCTTGGCGGTCATCCACACCGCCGCGATGAAGATCACCAGCATCGCCATGCCGCAGGCGACCATGATGCGGAACGAGAAGAACATCGGCGCGACCGGCGGAATCGAGTCGGCGGCGGCCTTGTCGATCATCTCCGGCGTGGCATCTGACGGAGTCTCGACGTAGCGCTTGAGCAGCATGCCGTAACCGAGATCATCCTTGACCGCATCGAAGGCCTTGCGGGTCGCGATGTCGTCCTGGCCATCACGCAGCTGCTGGAGCAGGTCATAGGCCTGCATGCCATTGAGGATGCGTCCGCGGTGCTCCTCGGTCAGCTCCTTGATGCCGGGAATCTCGGTATCCAGCGAGCGCGTGCCGATCAGGCCCATCACATAGGGAATATGGATGCCGTAATCGGTGTGCTGGGTCTCCTCGTTGGGCAGACCGATCAGCGTGAAGGACGCCGGCGCCGGCTCGGTTTCCCACATCGCCTCGATGGCGGCCATCTTGGCCTTCTGGACATCCCCGACTTCATAACCGGACTCATCGCCCAGCACGATCACCGAAGCCACCGAGAACAGACCGAAGGCGGCGGCGATGGCGAAGCTGCGCTTGGCAAAGCCCAGGTCACGCCCCTTGAGCAGGTAGAAGGCGCTGATGCCGAGCACGAACATGGCGCCGGTCACATAGCCTGCCGACACGGTATGCACGAACTTGGCCTGGGCGACCGGGTTGAAGATGACATCCGCGAAGCTGGTCAGCTCCATGCGCATGGTCTCGAAATTGAAGGCCGCACCGACCGGATTCTGCATCCAGCCGTTGGCGATCAGGATCCACAGCGCCGAGAAGTTGGAGCCGAAGGCCACAAGCCAGGTCACCATCAGGTGCTGACGCTTGGTCAGGCGGTCCCAGCCGAAGAAGAACAGGCCGACGAAGGTGGACTCGAGGAAGAAGGCCACCAGGCCCTCGATGGCCAGCGGCGCACCGAAGATGTCGCCGACGTAATGCGAGTAGTAGGCCCAGTTGGTGCCGAACTGGAATTCCATCGTCAGGCCAGTGGCCACGCCAAGAGCGAAGTTGATACCGAACAGCTTGCCCCAGAACCTGGTCATGTCCTGGTAGACCTGCTTGCCGGTCATGACATACAGGGATTCCATGATGGCCAGCAGGAAAGCCATGCCGATGGTCAATGGTACGAACAGGAAGTGGTAGAGCGCGGTCATGCCGAACTGGAACCGCGACAGCTCCACGACGGTATCGGAGATCATGTCTTAACCCCTTTGCGATAAGGCGGACGGTCAGGCTGCCGTCCCTGCATGCGCTTGCCACCGACGTCGGACGGACACATCAGGCCGACTCTCGCCGGCAAGCACACAGGCAATGGCACCGTGGCACCAAGACCTTGGTCGGCATTGTCTACCCTCCCGCGCCAGTCTCCAGATGTCAGGTTGTCGCACTCACCGGGCGCATGTCGCACCCGCTACCTCCGCCAAGTGCCTGCTGTCACTGGACAACTCCGCTGCAAGCCGCATGGATGCTGGAGCGGCGGGCCTCGCTGGCCTGGCGCCATCTCAACGCTGACTCTGCGCACCCCTGCGCGCGCTGCGACCATCGACCACACTGCGACGTTGCACCACGCTGCGACCGACTGGCGCACCCAAGCGCCGCCAGTCGCCGCGCAGCAAGCCATCACGGCCCCGCGCCATTGACGCGCTGGGAAGGAGAGTTTTGTGCCGCAGGCCTGTCACTTCCCCAGCAGGCTAACTATCATGGCCAGTCATCGCAGCGCTCACCGCCAAGGATTGCCAGTGAACGCTTACCGCCTATCACCCGAGACCGTGATTCCTACCTGACATGACGCATCGCTCCCCCATTCATCCCTCTGCTGGTCACACCGCCACCACCAGCCCCAGCGCCACGGCGCCGCGCGGCCACGGCGATTACTGCGAAGCCGGCCTCGCCCGCCTGCTGGAGCAGCACGACCTCAATAGCTTCGATGCCCTGTGGCAAGTGGCAGCCCACGACGTCGACGCGCCGAATCGTGAACGCGGCGGCGTCTCGACGGTTTCGCTGCTGACGCTCGAGGATGAGGACGGCAACAGTCATCGCCTCTATCTCAAGCGCCAGACCAACCACCTGGGCCGCAGCCTGGCGCGCCCGCTGGGCGAACCGACCTTCTCTCGCGAATGGCGTGCCATCCGCCACTATCACGCGCTGGGAATACCGGCAGTGGACGCCGGCTGGTACGGCGAGCGGCGTGCTGGCCGGGAATGGCGCGCCATCCTGATCACCTTCGATCTCGCCGGGCGCGATGATCTGGATCACTGGCATGAACGCTGGGCGGAACTCGATGCCGGCATGCGCTCTCAGGTCATCACCGCCAGCGCCCGCCTCGTTCGCGAGATTCATCAGGCTGGCCTGATGCATGGCTGTCTGTTCCCCAAGCACCTCTTCCTCAGTCGCCCGCCGAGTGAGTCGCCGAACAGCACCTGGCAGATGGACGCCGTCATCATCGACCTCGAGAAGACGCGCCGCTTCGTGCTGCGCCGCCACGAGTGCCTGCGCGATCTCTACGTGCTGTGGCGCCGCCTGAAGAGCTGGCAGCACGATGAATGGCGACAATTTCTTGCCGTCTATCGCGATGCGGATGCGCAGAGCGCCGAGGTCAGTCAGTGGCTGAAAGAGCTGGAAGCACGCGCCGCACGCAAGCGGCGCTGAGCCTGCAGAGGCCGGAAATGACCTTTGCGTAGTGAACACTAACCTCGCGCACGGCATGCGACCAAGGTCTTGGTCACCTTGCGCGAGGATGAATGGGGATGTCGCTCGAATGCGTCACCACAAGTCTCACTCGTGAGACATTAAACTTCCCTGAAATAATCGGTAACATCCGCTAACAGGACGCCTAATAAGTTTTCAAACAACGTTCTAAAAAAAGCTTGCCAAACAGAACGCTGTTTTTTATAGTTTGCAGCGTCCCCTGATCGACGCAGCCACGCAGAGCACACGGCCCAAGCCGTAGGGTAGCGAGGCACTGCTGACAGGCAGCTCACGAAGCCAAGCTTCAAGGAGAACTACACATGAAAGCTATCAAGATCCTGACCGCTACTGTTATCGCCGGCACCATGGCAATGGGCGCACAATCCGCCATGGCATATGGCAAGGGTGATACCTTCCTGCGCGGTGGCGTTGCCAAGGTCGACGGCAAGAGCAACAACGGCAACGGTCTGATCGCCAAGGACGAGTCTGGCTTCGCCGGTTCCGTGGGCTACATGTTCCACGACAACCTGGCCATCGCCCTGCAGTCCACTGAAGAATTCAGCACTGACTGGGAAAACAGCGCCGGTGGTTTCGATCAGATGCCGATCAACCTGATGCTGCAGTACTACCCGCTGGGCGGTACTGAAGCCCGCGTCCAGCCGTACGCTGGTGTCGGCCTGAACTACACCCACTTCTCCGGTGAGTCTGCCGGTGGCCAGAGCATGGACATCGACGACAGCTACGGCGCCGCTGCCGAGCTGGGTGTGGACCTCAAGATCACCGAAGCCTGGGCCGTCAACGGCTTCGCTCGTTACGCCGACGTCAAGGCCGATACCAAGATCGCCGGACAGGACGTGAACGACACCGAGCTGGACCCGGTCACTGTCGGTGCCGGTGTCACCTACCGCTTCTAAGTCCTTGCACGAGGCGTGAACATGCCTCCAGCGAGTACCTGGCAAGCCGTGTGATGCCGCGTCATGAAAACGTCAGCGATGGAGCTCGGCAACGCCGAGCCGTCCAGGCGCCAGATGGGCATCACACACAAACGCCGCAGACCTTCGGGTCTGCGGCGTTTTCGTTGTGGGCAGCCAACGGCTACATGGCCGATCTTCAGCGACGTGGCGCAGAAATTGACCTGGATCAACCACGTCCCTGACCGAGCAAGAACGCCCGTAAACTCTTGCCCCAGATCAAATTTCTCGAAATTCGGCTACCTAGAATGAGGGCATTGTTTCCCGCCATCCTTCAGGAGCCATCATGTCCGACGTCGTCTCTCGCTCAGCCTCCCTCCCCGCGCACCTGACTTCGCGCAGCCCGCGCTCTGCGGCACGCCCGTGGCAGATTCTGGCACTGGCAGGCCTCACCAGCCTCGCGACTCTCGGCGCCACACCGGCCATGGCCGCCGACTCGCTGAATGCCAGCTCTCACAGCTCTCTCAACTCTCTCAGCTCGCTCAACTACGGCGCCGGACAGTTCTGGACGCGTGCAGGTGTCGCCAAGGTCTCGCCGAAGAGTGACAACGGTCGCATCGATGCCATCGGTGCCGACGTGGATGTCGATGATGACAGCGCCTTTGCCTTCACTCTCGGCTATCGCTTCACCGACACCTTCGGTATCGAGCTGCTGGCGGCGCAGGATTTCGACCACGACATCTCGCTCAATGGCCAGAAAGCCGGTTCCGTCGATCACCTGCCGCCGACCCTGACACTGCAGTACTACCCGCTTGGCGGACGTGAATCGCGCATTCAGCCGTACATCGGCGCGGGCGTCAACTACACCCACTTCTCCGATGAAACCCTCGACGATGGCACCAAGCTCGAGATGGATGACAGCTGGGGCGCGGCCGCACAGATCGGCGTCGATCTGGTGATCAACGAGCACTGGGCGGCCAACGTCGCCGCCTGGTATCTGGATATCGATTCCGATGTCACCGTGGCGGGCAGCGTCAACGACAAGGTCGAGATCGACCCCATCGTGACCATGGCCGGGATCAGCTATCGCTTCTGATCAGCCACTTCCTGGCTAGCGCTTCTGACTGGTCAGAAACGACAACGCCCCGCCAGCCCATCTCGGGCCGGCGGGGCGTTGTGCGTTGTGCGTTGTGCGTTGTGAGTTGTGCGCTCGGCACGCCTCAGCGCGGGGCGGCTTGCCCGCTGTTCGTTACCGAGGCCTTGGAAGTTGCTGAAGCTATTGAGGTTGAGGGCGTTGAAGGCGAAGGCGGCATGGCGTCGTCGGCCGGCGCCTTGCTCACCTTGCCCGGACGCGGGCGGTCCAGCACCAGCCCCAGCACCACCAGTGCCGCGCCCGCCACCATCAGCGCGGTCCACTGCTCATCGAACAGCCACCATGCCATCAGCGCGGCACACGGCGGCACCAGGAAGAAGGTGCGCGCGACCTGATGGGCCTCGCCCCGCTCCAGCATCAGCATCAGCAGCCAGATGGCACCGACCGAGATGGCGATCACCAGCCAGGCCATGGTCAGCAGCAGACGCGGCGTGGGGTCAAAGGCAAAGCTGCCGACACTGGTCGCCGCGACGACGAACACCGCGCCCGCACCGAGATACTGGAACATCAGCCCCTCGACCAGCCCCATGCGCCCGGAGACCCGCTTCTGCCACAGCGTCGAGCTGGACACGCCGATCAGCGCCACCAGGCACCAGACGAGCCCGATCAGCGGCCACTCCAGGGTACCCGCGCCATCCTTGGCAAGCCCTGCCCCCAGCACCAGACTGACGCCGATGGCGCCACAGCCAAGCCCCGCCCACTGCTTGGCGCCCAGCCGCACGCCGAACAGCGGCAGTGACAAGGCCGCCGTCACCAGTGGATGCAGGCTGACCAGCAGCGCCGTCAGGCCCGCCGGCAGCCCCGCCTTGACCGCCGCGAACACGCCGCCCAGGTAGGCGCCATGCAACAGCATGCCAATGCCCATCTGCGCCAGACGGTCATTGCGCCGGCCCCACTGACGCGGCTTGCGGCGCAGCCATAGAATCAACCCCAGCACCGGCAGCACCAGCAGGCTGCGCACCAGCAGCAAGGTGAAGGGTTCAGCGTCCAGGGTGCCGAAGCGCGCGGCGATGAAGCCGCTGGCGAACAGAAACACGAAGCAAAGTGGCATCCACATCACGCAGACTCCAGCGAGAGAAATGACAAGCGGTCGGCCCATAGGCAGGTGCAGGACGTGCACCGACGGGACCACGACATGAGCCTTCAGCTTGCCGCGAACCCTCAAGGGGGCACAAGATACAGATAATCACCAATTCAAGGGGTACAGACAGGCATGTCATCCGCCGAGCACGCTTCGTCCGCCAGCCGCCCTTCGCTTGCAGGCCCCGCCATCAACTCAACCACCAGCTCAACCGCCAGCTCAGGCGCCACAGCCGCGACGCTGCCGCGCTATCAGCAGCTGGTCGAGCGGCTCAAGACCCAGATGGCGACGGGTAAACTGAGCGCGGGACAGCGCCTGCCTTCGCTCAGGCGGCAGGCGGCGCAGTCGGGGCTCGGCCTCAACAGCGTGATTCGTGCCTATGGCGAGCTGGAGGCGGCGGGCCTGATCATCGCCGAACCGCGTGCCGGCTATCGGGTCGCGCCAGCGACGCAGGCTGCTCACGACGCGGATGCCCTGAATACCGACTCACAGACCAGCCCGGCTTCATCTCGCCACCCCGACGAGCTAGAGCACGGGCAGCGAGAGTCACATCACAGGCCGCGCGCCATCACCACCCTCACCATCAGTGACCCGGCCTGGCAGGCGATGGCGAATGCCAGTGATCCGCGCCTGGCGCCGTTAGGTGCCGCTCACCCAGAGCTGGACGCCCCCGCCGTGCGTCGCCTGTATCGTCTGGCGCGCACTCAGCTCGGGGCGCATGCCCAGCATCCCAGCGCCTATGCCCTACCGCCGGGCTCGAGCGCGCTGCGCACCGCCATCGCCCAGCACCTCAGCCACCACGGCCATCCCTGTGACAGCGACGCCCTGTTGATCAGCCAGGGGGCGCAGCATGGCATGTCCCTGCTGCTCGGCCAGCTGCGTGCCGCCAAGGGCCGCTGTCGGATCGGCGTCGAAGCGCCGGGCTATTTCGGCATCGTGGCTGCCATCGAAGCCCAGGGCCATCAGGCGATCGCCATTCCGGCCCGCGCGCACCAGGGACTGGATGTCGCGGCGCTCGAGCGTCTGCTCGAACGTCATGATGACAAGACGCCCGCCCTGACGCTGGATGCCCTGATCGTGACCGCGGATGGCCACAATCCCCTGGGCGGACAGCTGAGCACGCCAGATCGCCACCGCCTGCTGGCACTGGCGGCCCGCCACGCCATCCTGCTGGTCGAGAACACCACCTTTGCCGAGCTGAGCTTCGATACCCGCCAGCCGTGGCTGGCCGACCTCGCCCATCGCCATGCCGACAGGCCGATGCCTGCGCTGATCAGTCTCGGATCATTTTCCAAGACGCTGGACCCCCGCACCCGCTGCGGCTGGCTGTGGCTGTCACGGCCCGAGCAGGAGTCACCACTGGGGCTGCAGGCGATGATTCGGGCGCGCTGGGCCAATGGCATGGGCGACATGCCGTGGATGCATGCTGCCCTGAGCGAACTGATCACCAGCGGGGATTACGGCCGCCACGTGCAGCGCATGCGACGCTGCTATGCGAGGCGCCTGGAGCGTCTGCGTGCGCACCTGAGCACGGCGCTGGGTGACCGAGTCTGGCTGCCGCCACCGAGCGGCGGCTATCTGCAATGGTGTGGCCTGCCCAGCCTTGAGGCGCGCCAGCTTGAGCAGTTGCATCAGGAGCTGCTGAATGCAGGCATCGCCACCCTGCCCGGCAGCCTGTTCAATGCCGAACAATCCGGCCTGCGTCTCAATGCGGCCCAGCTCGGCGAGGAAGCGATGCAGAACGCTGCGCGGCCCTCTGACGAGATTCCCCGCCAGCAGGAGATACTGGCGCGCCTCACCGCTCACCTGCAAAAAGCCCTCGCACAGGGCGAGGGCTGATTGAGGTGCGATGTCTGGATTTGCTTATGGCACAGACTGTCAGGCCATGCGCAGCGCCTGCTCGCGGCGACGTGCCCACACCTGATTGATCACCAGTGCCGCCACGATGACCGCCCCACCCAGCGCCAGACGCGCCAGGTCGGCGTCGCGGTTCCAGATCAGCAGATTGACCAGCAGGCCCGCCGGCACCAGCGCATTGTTCATGATCGCCAGCGTGCCGGCATCGACCCGCGTCGCGCCCTTGTTCCACAGGAAGTAGCCCAGCCCCGAGGCCACGATGCCCAGCCAGCCCAGCACCACGAAGTGCACCGGCTGCGACGGCAGCTTGTCGGTACTGCCGAACAGCAGGAACATCACGATCACCAGCGCCAGCGCGCCGAGATAGAACCAGCCGAACACATGGCGATGGGCGACATCCGCCGGCAGCTGCGGAGCAACCTGACGATAGGCCACCTGCCCGATGGCAAAGCACAGATTGGCACCCTGCACGACCGCAAAGCCGAGCCAGAAGCCGTCACTGACCCCGTTGTAGCGAATGATCGCCGCACCCAGCACCGCAATCGCGGCGGTCAGCAGGTAGAATGGCGACAGGCGCTTGTTCATCAGGTCATCGAGCAAGGTGATGTAGATAGGCGTGAAGATGGTGAACAGCAGCACTTCCGGCACGGGCAGCAGCAGGAAGGAGCGATAGAAGAAGATGTACATCAGGCCGAGCTGGATCGCGCCGATGGCCATCAACTGGAAGCGCAGACGACCGCTGATCGCCCGCGGGCGCATGAACGGCGCAAAGATCAGGCACGCCAGCACGATACGCGTCAGTACGGCCAGATAGCTATCGACCTGACCGGACAGATAGACGCCGATCAGGGAAAACGAGAAGGCCCAGAGGGCCGTGACACCAATCAGGTAGGACATGACGAGTAAACTCGGTAGCCAGAAGAAGTTGACACCAATTGTAACCCTCTATGCGCTGCTCGCGCAGATCCGCCGGCTGGATTTTTCGTCACGCTCCGGCCCGGCCTCGCGCAATGCCTGGTCTGGCCAGGGAAGCGGCGAGGTGACGGTCACCCGCGAAGCCCCAGCCTTCCCCCACGACGGGTCACGACAGGCGGCTCAGCAAGAGGAGGAGAGTGTGGTATTTCTCGAGCAGGGCCAGTTCCAGCTCGAGGGCCAGTCATCCAGCGTCAACTTCCACAACCGCTATCGCTGGCAGCTGGCTGCGGATGGCGAGGCGCTGTCGCTCAGTCATGAACGTCGTGGCCGCGATGCCGCCGTCTTCCTGTTCGACTTGGTGGCCGACAGCGCTCGAGGCGAAGATCACTTCGTCAGTCGTGAAGCGCATCTGTGCATCGATGATCTCTACGCCGCCACGCTGGTCATCGTGCGCGATGAGGTGGGCAATGCCCTGGGCTTTGATCTCGACTGGCGCATCACCGGCCCGCGCAAGGATGAACACCTCGCCTACCGCTATCGCTGCTGAGCGCGACCAGCACTGGCAAAGACCGCTGACGGCGTATGACGGGGCCGCTGGCAGCACATGAAAACGCCGCTGACGGAGTGATCCGTCAGCGGCGTTTTTGCTCTGGCAGTCGATACTGACAGTCGATCCTGGCAGCCGATCAGGCCAGCAGACGCGCCTTGAACCACTCACCGATCGCCTCGATTTCCTCGAGACACACGGCGTGCGCCATCGGCCAGGTCTGCCATTCAAGTGGATGACCCAGTGCACGCGCACTCTCGGCGCCCGCCTCACCCAGTGCCAGCGGCACGATATCGTCGTGGGTACCGTGATGGACACTGAGGGCCAGGCCCTGATTGGCGGCGCTCGGCGCAATGGTCGCGCTGGTCGCGAAATAGGTCGAGAGCGCCAGCAAGCCGCCCAGCGGACGCTCGCAGCTCAACGCCGCCTCATAGACCACCGCACCGCCCTGGGAGAAGCCGGCCAGAATGATGCGCTCACTGGCGATGCCCTGGGCGATCTGCTCCTCGATCAAGGCATGCACGTAGGCTGCGGATTCACGCAGCTGCACCTCATCGACGCGCCGGCCGAGATTCATCTCGAGAATGTCGTACCAGGCCGGCATGCGCATGCCGCCATTGACGGTCACGGCCAGCTCCTGTGCATGCGGGAAGACGAAACGCACGCCGTGATTCTCAGGCAGACCCAATGCAGGCACCACGGGCACGAAATCACTGCCGTCAGCACCCAGGCCGTGCAGCCAGATCACGCAGGCATCCGCCTGGGCGCTCGGCTCGATGATCTGAGGGGCACGGTGGCCATGCTGCTGTGATGCGTCACTCATGTTCAGCTCCGGTCGGTAAGAAGGGGAATGCCGCCCAGCCTACCATTGACGCTGGCATCTGCCATGCGATGAGGCTGGCAATCTCACGATGAACAGGCAAATTGCCCTGTCACTCGACGCCCGCCAGCCTCACCGATGCCATAAACGCCATGATGACAGAATATCTTCAGCACCTGTCAATCAAGGGTTCTGCCAATCAAGGGTTCTGGTGCTATTGCAGAATGTCGGCCAGTTCGTTCACATCCTTCACGACATGATCGGGCTTCTTTGACAGCGGGAACAATGCCTTGCCCGGGCGGGCGATGAACGTGGTCTGCAAGCCCGCCTCCTTGGCGCCCGCGACATCCCAGCCATGTGCCGCGACCATCATGGCTTCCTCGGGTTCGACATCAAGCTTGTCCAGCACCCATTCATAGGAACGCAGGTCCGGCTTGTAGATCTGGATATCTTCAATGCTGTAGCGCGCATCGAAATACGGCAGCAATCCCGCGTTTTCGAACTGCGCCTGGACGCCCTTGTTGGACGAGTTGGTCAGGCTGACGATCTTGTAGCCTTCCGCCTTCAGCCTGGCCAGACCTTCCTTGACATCAGGGTGAGGCGGGAGTGTCAGCAACGGGGTGATGATGGCCTTCTTCGCCTGCTCATCCGTCAATTCGACACCGTTGTTCTGCGCGACCACCCGCAACGAGGCGACACCGATCTGCCCGAAATCGTGGTAATC
Organism: Cobetia amphilecti; assembly: GCF_020217465.1. Classification (GTDB taxonomy): domain Bacteria; phylum Pseudomonadota; class Gammaproteobacteria; order Pseudomonadales; family Halomonadaceae; genus Cobetia; species Cobetia amphilecti. Next base: position 1,320,156 of record NZ_CP084115.1, on the reverse strand, counting down.
CCGAGTCACGGTAGACACCAGAGAATAATGCAGCATGGTCGAGAACCACAGGGGCAGCAGGTCTTCTCTTCCCCCCAGTGCCTCGCCGACGGAACTGCGCATCGAGGCAAGATCCAGCAGCGTTTCATTGACATCGAAGATCAGCACCTTGGGCTTTTCGACGACATCACCCGCCATCACACTCCCTGACATCAGACCAACGCCCAACACCAATGAACCCGCCACTTTCTTGAGTTTTCCGCGCACCATCATGGGCCTCCACTTGATTGATATCATGGCATCCTGCCTCGGGATATCCGACATGCAGGCCGGCAATCAACAACGTTTAATCACCGTGATGCATCATGACATCCACACAGTGAACTGCCGATGAATCCTTACGAATCATCTGGAAAACCCTCAGAATATTGCGGGCATCAAGCAAGGTGCCATACACAGAGTCGACCAGCCACTTGCTGTGCCCTTCTGGAATCCGGGCATAAAAAAACCCGCCATGGTGGCGGGCAATGAATGTCGGGACAGCGACACCCAGGACAGGAAAGCGTTTGAGAAAGGGTTTTGCCACCAGGTCGTTCTAGAGGGGATGGTGGAGGGTCCCAAAGCCCTTGCTCAAGCGTTCTGCTCACTATCCAAGTGTCTCTACGTCTGGGATATTTCCTTTCGCTCTCCCTGAATGTCGGTAGTCACTGGCTGCGCATCAGTGCCTACGCCTTCAATCGTCGCTGCGCGGTGATTCAAGCAGTGGCAATCAAATCACAGCGCTTCAATTGTTTCGCAATGACAACTTGCGGCATGAAGTCATGTGAACCGAGTCGTGTGAACCGTCAGCATCGAAAGCTCAGCGATGGTCAGCGTCGATATCGACTGCACCATGCACATCACTATCGGCAAACACATTGCCACGGCTGGTGATCAGAATGTCAGGATTTGCGGCGTAGCGCTTTTCGCTCTTCTGATAATCACGCACTTCGCTGTGGATGCCGTGAGATTGAGCGCTATTGAATCGCACGTTACTGCTGTCATCAGTGCTGATATCGGCACTGGCCAGACCGCTGGTGGCGAGGGCAAACGCTGCCAGGCCGTGAGTCATGAATGACTTGATCATCTTTCTATCCTCCGTTCATTTTCACTATCGAGTTGCCATGAAGTGACACATCATTGATCACTTCAAGTACTGGGTATATCCAGGCGGGATATCTATCAGAGTCGATAACTGACATCACCCACGTGACCTATTGATAAAGACCATCAACAAGCACTACCCACAAGGATGCGGTTTACGATGGCGCGATATTCAGGCTTGCCCATGGCGGGACCCTTCTACGTCATCGTACGAGGCACGGGGCGTCGCTGCGCGGGATGACTCCCGACAGATACCGGCCATTTCAGGAAGGGTCAGACTGTCGTTTCACTTCGCGACGAGGTATCACCTGGCGATCAGTGTCAGTGACACTGCTTTACGACTGGCTTGTTCACGCTTTTGATTCTTCGAGCTCTTATGTCTCCAAGCCCTTATGTCTCCAAGACCTTATGTCTTCAAGCTCTAGCTACTTAAAACTCTTGCTGCTGCTCATGACGACACTTGCTACGGGGACGCTTGGGTCAGTTGCTGCCATGCGTGGTCACGAATCAGAGCGGGGCTCAGACAACCTGAATCAGACAACCTGGCTCAGACAATCTGGCTCAGACGCTTTCGCTCAGAGCATGCTGGACGCGAGTCGCGGAAACACTCTTGCCAGCATCGTTGACGAATTGCTGTGAGTCGGACGCCAGGGTCTCGCGCTGACCTTCGATCGCAGCATCGTTCAAGGAGCTTTCGACACGACCCGCGGCAACGCTCATGCCGGTATCGGCAAAGGTGGCTTGCTCGGCGGCGGCGGACTGGGCCTGGCCGTGGATGCTGGATTCGCTGAGCGCAGAGCGCACCTGAAGGTCAGCGACGCTGTCTGCCAAGGCAGCACCGGTGGCAGCAACGGAAAGCGCGGTGGCGGCGATGAGGGTATTGAGCATTTTCATGAAATATCTCCAGTGAAATCTTTTATCGGGTCAACCGGGTAAAAAGGTCAGCCAGGTCGCAAGCAGAGTCCTTGTTCGCTGCCGTCAGTGTGACGGCGCGACGCATCAGGCGTTGTCGTTCAGGGCATGCTCGACACGTGACGCGGCAACGCTCTTGCCGGAATCATTGACGAACTGCTGGGTGTCGCGAGTGACCTGCGCCTGCTGGCCCTTGATGGTCTGGCTGTTCAGCGCCTGCTCGACACGGCTGGCCGCAACGCTCTTGCCTGCATCGGTGATGGCCTGCTGCTGAGTGGCTGCCTGCTGAGCCTGACCGTGGATCACGGATTCACTGATGTTGGCGCGAACCTGCTGGTCGGCAACACTATCGGCATTGGCGACGCCAGTGGCGGTCACGGACAGGGCAACGGCGGCGATAAGGGCATTGAGGGTTTTCATTAGATGACTCCAGAAAAAGTGAATAGCGAATAGATAAAAGGGAGATCAGTGCTGCTGTGGTCCCGGGCCTGAGGCCATGAATCAGGACCTGCAGACTCAGGCGTTGCCGTTCAGCGCATCTTCAAAGCGTGATGCCGCGACACTCTTGCCGTTGTCGTTGCTCAGACTCTGGCCGCGGGAGACGGCGTGCGTCTGCTCACCCTTGATGGTGTCGGCGTTCAGGGACTGTTCGACACGGTTGGCAGCGGCACTCATGCCGGACTCGGCAGCATTCAGCTGCGTCGCGGCGGGCTGCGCCTGGCCGTGGATGACCTGTTCACTCAGTGCGGCACGCACCTGGGCATCGGCAACACTTTCATCAGCGGTGGCAACGCCGGTGGCAGCAATGGAAATGGCAGCGGCGGCGATCAGGGAAGTCAGGGTTTTCATGATGATTCTCCAGAAATGGGCAAGGATCGAATGTCAGGTGAGGCGATGTTCGGGGGTCACCGAGTTGTCAGCGTGGCCCACTCTGCTTCAGGCGTTGTCGCTGATGCGCTGCTGAACGCGGCTAGCGGCGACGCTCTTGCCCTGATCATTGACGGTGGCGTTGGCCTGGGACACGGCAGCGGTATCGACGCCACGGATGTGGTCAGCATTGAGCGCCTGCTCAACGCGACCGGCAGCAACGCTCATGCCCGTTTCGGAGAAGCCCTGCTGGCTGGTGGCAGCCGGCTGAGTCTGGCCCATGATCTGCTGGCTGCTGATGGCGTTCTGGACGCGCACGGCGGCAGGGCTATCGTCGGCTGCGAATACGGAGGTGCTGGCAGTGGCGATGGCGACGGTAGCGATCAGAGTCTTGAGGGAAATGTTTTTCATGGTGTATCTCCTGGTCCTGGTGCGGATGCTTCCGCTTTGAGTCGTTGTCAGTCAGTGAAGGAGTGGTTTGCTGACCCCTGTCCGGGTCCTGGCCTTCACTGACTGTGGTGCGTGCTGCGTTTCGATTATTAACAGACTAATTGTTATGCTGCGCTCAAACTAGCCGTGCAACTGGAAGCTCACTGTTTCTCTTTGAGCAACGCCACTGGAAACGAACGGCCTTCCCCAGCGCTTGCCCCTACTGCCCCTCTCATCACCCATAAAGCTATTGCAGCGGTTCTGAAAAAGACTTGTACAACATGGAGAGTGCAAGAATTCCTTGTTTGCGTGCTGGCCCATCCCCTTGAGCGGCGCTTCGGCCTGGCAGATCACTATCGACTTTGGTTGAGGAAGACAGTGTCTCGCCCACCACCTTGGTCGAACATGCTGCACGCTGCAGGGTGTGTCTTGCTGTGCTGATGAGTTATACGTCGCCACAGCAGAACTGGATGCCACAAAAACAAGAAAATGCGTATTTTTCTTTCTGCTTTGGCTGAGACGCCTGAAAACAGCGTCTAGCAGCAAGAAATTGTGCACATCAATCTTTACGAATATTCATTGACCGATTGTTCAGGGTGTGGATTCTGCCCCTCACACTGTCAGTCGGTGACGCCTTGCCCACTGATGTCGAGAAGATTCATGTCGCTCGACAACCAAGAGCTCGAGGTCAATACCGCCTCATCAGCCCTGCATATTTGCTGCAACGTTGATGGAGTGCATTGTGAACCTCGCGAGCCGCGGGATATATCCCCGCGCCGGAACAGGATTGATTCTCTCATCGAATCAATTCAGCGCTCTTCCAACCCGGACTGAAGCACCCTCACCCACCCACGCGAAGTAATCTCAACGTTTTCAATCGCTTAGGCGACCCATGCAACGATGTCAAAATGATGACAGCCTGGGGACGGCCGTCGCATTTCCGGCGGTGGACGGCAGAACGTGGTGGAAGAGCGTCAAGAAAACGGCGAGAAAGTGTCGCGTGAGCAGCGCTAGGCTGGCGTAAAGGGTCGGGTAAAGAGTGGCGAGTGAGGGAAAGGAGCGAGAAGACAGAGAGAGCAGAGAGTGGGAGTGGAGGAAGGGAAAGGAGAAGGGAGTAGATAGAGGGAGAGAAGGAGCACCAGCAGGACACCACGGCCGGCAAGCAGCACTCGGCTCGGTTCACACAGAGCCAGCCCCGAACGAAGTCGCGCATTATCGACCGTCATCCGACGTGGGATACACTGGCGTCATGCCTATCGAGCCCGAAGCCCAATCCCATGCATCGCCCGGTGCAGCCGAGTCATCGCCCCCTTTTGCCCAATGGGCCGACTCCCCCTGTGCGACCGGCCGCGACCTGCGCCGCGACTGCGCGCGCTACAGTCACCCGCGCGTCAGGGATATCGCCTGGCTTCTGAGTGCCCCGGACCTCTTGCAGCTTGCGCGTTACCCGCGCCCGTCCCTGGCGGCACTCGGGCTGGAGGATGACCGCGTCCGCCACCGCTGGCTGATGACACTGGAGCAGGCGCCCCACGCGCTCGAGGCCGCCGTGAATGAGCGCCGCCACTATCGCCTGGGCCACTACCATGAGCTGCTCTGGCAATTCGTGCTGGCACACGCGCCCGGCAGTCACCTGCTGGTCAACAACCTCAGGATTTCCCAGGGCAAGATCACGCTGGGCGAGCTGGACATGCTCTATCTGGCGGCGCAGGACACGGCGCCCACGCACCTGGAGGTCGCGATCAAGTTCTATCTCGGCCTGCCAGAAGGCCCCGAAGCGGCTGACAGCCCGGCACGCTGGATAGGCCCCGGCGGCGCCGACAGCCTCGCCATCAAGTATCAGCGCAGCCTTGAGCATCAATTGCCCCTGGCCTATACCGAGCGCGGACAGCAGACGATCCGCCAGGCACTTGCCAGACAAGCACTGGCCAGACAGGCAGGCGCGAGCGAGACGAACTCACCGCTGGCAGAAGATCCGCCTGCCCCGCTGCTTGCAGGCCAGCAACTGGCATTGCCCGGTTGCCTGTTTCGCCCCTGGCAGCCAGATATAGCTCCCGCCGACTGGCTGCCCCCGCCCCGCCATTGCCATCCCGAGAGTGCGCGCCAGGCCGGCTGGTGGATGAGCGTCAGTCAGTTCGCTGCCTTCTGTCAGACCCTCGAGGCCTCCCCGATACATGACGGCCCGCTGTTGGGCTGTGTCAGGGAAAAGCCTGCCTGGCTGGCCGCCCCGCCCGTGGCGTCGCTACAACCATGGCATGAACTTGACCGCTGGCTGCGCGATCACTTCGTGCCACCTGCCGCTGACGACCTCAGGCCGGACGAACCGGTTCAGCAAGTCACGGCGGCTCAGCAAGACGCGCCGGCTCAGCAGCATAGCCGCCAGCGCACGCATCAACACCCCCGCCAGCTGTGGCTGGAGCGCAGCGTGGCGGCGCCTGACGGCGAGCCGACCACCGCCAGCTCGCCCCGCCAGCAATGGCGGATCTTCGTGGTGCCGGACGACTGGCCGAGCTTCATTCCACTACCGCCCCCGGCGCCTGCCGCGCAGTGAGCCTGCCGCGTGGCTTGCTGATGGCTTTGTCTTGCCACGTGAAATCAACGATAATGCGCCGCGTCAGATCAGGGTGGCGACAATCCATCAGCCTGATCTCGCCATTCGGCCCGCGCGCAACACTACCCCGCTGCTCCCGGGTCTGCTGGTGACCCACCCCTGTCGCTAGCCAACGGCTTCTCGGCACGTCTTCTTGCCTGACCGACCACCTCATCGGTCACCTGATGACGCCTGCTGCAACGCATCTGCTGAATCCGTAGGACGTCATAGTGAAAACACGACTTTCCAGCCTCGACATCGTGGCGCTGGGCTTCATGACCTTTGCCCTCTTTCTGGGCGCAGGCAATATCATCTTCCCGCCTCAGGTGGGTCAGGGCGCGGGTGCCGAATTCTGGCCGGCGGCACTGGGCTTTCTGGCCACCGGTGTCGGCATGCCGCTGGCCGGTATCGTCGCGGTGGCCGTGATCGGCGGTGGCCTCGACAAGATCACCTCGCCGTTGCCCAAGTGGGCAGCCGCGGCCTTCGGCGTCGCCATCTACCTGTCCATCGGGCCGATGTTCGCGATTCCGCGCACCGGCACCGTGGCCTTCGAGATGGGCATGCGCCCCTTCATCGACATGTCAGCACAGAGCGGCCTGGCCCTGCATTCGGTGCTGTTCTTCGGCATCGCCACGCTGATCGCGCTGAGCCCGGGCAAGTTGATGGATGTGGTCGGCAAGTGGCTGACGCCGCTGCTGATCGCGCTGCTGGCGCTGATCGCGCTGTTCACCATCATCGACCCACAGGGGCCGCTGGGGCCGGTGAGTCCCGAGTGGGCCGAGGCGCCGTTCATGACCGGCTTCCAGCAGGGCTACCTGACCATGGATGCGCTGGCCTCGATGGTGTTCGGCATCCTGATCGTCTCGGCGATCAAGGCACGCGGCATCACCGCGACCGCTGACGTGACCCGCTACACCCTGTGGGCCGGCGCCATCGCCGCCATCTGTCTGGCCGCCGTCTACCTGCCGCTGACCTACATGGGCGCCACCAGCCATGCACTGGTCAGCGAAGCGGCCAAGGGCGAACTGATCCCGGTCTACGTCGAGGCACTGTTCGGCGATGCCGGCAAGCTGATCCTGGCGCTGGTCATCACCCTGGCGTGTCTGACCACCGCGGTGGGCCTGTTGACCTCCTGCGGCGAGTTCTTCCATCGCCTGCTGCCGAGCGTGCCCTACCGCCTGCTGGTGATCGTGATGGCCGTGGCCTCGGCGTTGATCGCCAATCTGGGCCTCTCGACCCTGATCAGCGTCTCGATTCCGGTACTGGTGACGCTCTATCCGCTGGTGCTGGTGCTGACGCTGCTGTCCTACCTGCGTCCGCGCCTGCATGATGCGCCGCGCGTGTTCGCCTGGACCCTGGGCCTGACGCTGCTGGTCAGCCTGCTGGATGGCTTCGAAGCCAGCGGCATCGACTCGCTGATGGCCATCTCGCACCGCATCGAGCCGCTGCTGCCGCTGGCCTCGATGAATCTGGGCTGGCTGGCGCCGGCGCTGGCGGGGCTGATCATCGGCATGCTGGCCAGCCGTCGTGACCAGACGAACCTGGACCCGGCACTGGCCGCGCAGGACTGAGGCTCACGCCAATCAGTCGCGCGGCGTGACCAGAAACACGAAAGCCCGCCTCTCCAACGAGAGGCGGGCTTTTTGTTGCGACATGACAGGTGACAGAAAACAGATGACAGGCACCCGTCAGCTATCAGGCGACCGTCAGCGCGGCGTACTACGCGACAGGCCCAGCTGAGCCAGGGTGGCGTCATCCAGCGCATGCACGGCCTCGACGCCGCTCAGTGCCGTGAAGTAGTCCGGCGTCAGGAAGTCACGCCCGCCAAGCAGGTGCTCCAGATACTCGCGTGCCGGCTTGAGGCCCTCGGCGGTGCGCTCGGGCAGCGCCACATACACCCAGGCGTCGATCACGCCTTCGCGGGTGACGATGGAATGAAGGAAACGCTCATATTCATGCGGGCGGCCTTCGAAGGGGTCCATCAGCGTGATCTGCTCGGCCTCGAGCAGCTCATACAGCACGCCTTCGACGCGCTCGCCCGGCGCAGGCTGCACGTTGGCATGCGCGATACCATCGACCCGAGAGGCCTTGTCGAAACTCAGGCGATGCTCTTGCAGCCAACCATGCACGGCCCGTCGCGTCTCGCCGATGCGTGCCTCGACACGCGCCGGATTCATGTTGCTGCCGTAGGCGAAGTAATAGGCCATGCAAGCTCCTGACAGTTGTCTCGAGGCGCAATGCGAGGGCATCACGCCTGCATAGGGGCAGAGTGGGAGGTGTCGGGTAGAGGAGGCTCAGTGCGAGGTGAGACCCCTACCCGGCAATCAGTGCGTCGTGATCAGCGTGTCGATCTCGCGAATCACTTCCGTCATCGCCACGCGGCGCTCGGGGCGGGCATCCTTCAACCAGGCCTCGATGGCCGGCGCCACTTCACACTTGGCGGGGAACGGCGCGCGGGCATCGCACAGCGCTTGCAGACGGGCGATGAACACGAAGCGCAGCCACTGGCCCATGTCCATGTGATCGACACAGAATGGCTCCACACTCATGAAGGCCTGCGGGGATGGCGTGTCCATGCGCCACAGGTCTGCTGCCTTCATGGTCGCTTCCAGACGTGCCAGCAGCGCGCGCAGCTCGTCGTAGGGATTGCCGGCGATCTCGCCGTCCTGGGGTTGTTCAGTCGGATTCATGCGACCTCCGTCAAATCATGCATGGTTCGTTCACGCTATTATCCCGATGATGCTCACGGAAGGCCAGGAGGCCGCATGGCAGACACGCTGTTCAATGATGTGATGATACTGCTGGGAGCCTCGGTAGTGGCCGCGGCGCTGTTCCGCCGCCTGCATCTGCCGCCGGTGCTGGCCTATCTGGCGGTCGGCTTTCTGGTCGGCCCTCATCTGGCGGGCTGGATCGGTCGCCCGGAAGAACTCGCCTTCCTGTCGGAATTCGGGCTGGTGTTTCTGCTCTTCTCGCTCGGCCTCGAATTCTCGGTGCCGCGGATGCGCGCCCTCAAGACCACGGTGTTCGGGCTGGGTGCCTGTCAGGTGGCGGTATGCAGTGGCCTGTTCTGGGCACTGGGCTCGGCGCTTGGCCTGTCACCGGCGGCGGCGCTGGTCGCGGCCGGTGCACTGGGGCTTTCCTCCACCGCCATCGTTACGCGGGAACTGGCGCGCTGGAATGAACTGGACAGCCCCCACGGCCACGCCGCCGTGGGCGTGCTGCTGTTCCAGGATCTCGCCGCCCTGCTGTTCCTGATCCTGATTCCGGCCATGGCCGGCGATGGCAGCCAGCTGCTCAGCGACCTGGGCCTGATGCTCATCAAGGGGCTCGGGCTGGTGGCGGTGATGCTGATGATCGGCAAGTGGGTGCTGCCGTTCGTGTTCCAGGAAATCTCGCGCGCGCGCTCGGAAGAGCTGTTCGTGCTCACCGTGCTGCTGGTGGCGCTGTTCTCCGCCTGGCTGACCCACAGCCTGCACCTGTCGATGGCGCTGGGCGCCTTCCTGGCCGGAATGATGCTCGGCGAGAGCCATTTCCGCCATCAGATCGAGGCCGACATCCGGCCCTTCCGCGACATCCTGCTGGGGCTGTTCTTCGTCTCGGTGGGCATGTTGCTGGACCCGCAGGTGCTGCTGGCCCAGTGGTATTGGGTCGTCATCGGCGTGGCCTGCCTGCTGGCGACCAAGGCACTGCTGATCACCGGACTGGCGCGCCTCTCCGGCCGCCCGCTGGACAGCGCGCTGCGCACTGGCCTGGTGCTGTCCCAGGGTGGCGAATTCGGCTTCGCGCTGCTGGCCCTGGCCAGTCAGCAACGCCTGATGGACAACGAGACCGTCGGCCTGGTGGTGGCGATCATCATCGGCTCGCTGGTAGTCACGCCAAGCCTGATTCGCCACAACCAGCAGCTGACGCGCCGCCTGTGTCGCTCCACCACGCCCACCCAGGAGAACCCGCACACCACCGCGGAGCTGAGCGCCGCCACCGCCCCGCTCAGTGGCCATGTCATCGTGTGCGGCTTCGGGCGTGTCGGCCAGACGGTGGGGCGATTTCTCACTCAGGAGAAACTTGAGTGGATCGCCATCGATGCCGACCCCATCCGCGTCCACGAGGCCGCCAGCGCCGGTGAGCCGGTGGTGTTCGGTGATGCTCAGCGTCTGGAAATCCTGCGCGCGCTCGGTATCGAGCGCGCCCGTCAGGTGGTGATCACCGTCAATCAGCTCTCGCATGCGCTGGCCATTCTGCGCGCCATCCAGCCGCTGGAACTCGAGAACCTCAAGGTGCTGGTGCGCACCCAGGATGACGCGGACCTCGAGACCTACAAGGCCGCCGGGGCCACCGAGGTGATTCCCGAGGTACTCGAGGGCTCGCTGATGCTGGTCTCGCATGTGCTGGTCAATCTCGAGGTGCCCTTCCGGCGCGTGGCGCGCTCGATCCAGAATGCGCGTGAGGCGCGCTACAGCATGCTGCATGGCTATTTCCATGGTCAGCAGTCCCAGCTGACCGACAAACGCGGCAACCCGCTGCTGCGACGACACCCACTGACGCTGACCGCCGATGCCTGGGCCTGTGGCCGGCGACTGGACGACATCGCCCTGCCGGAAGTGTGCGGCATTCTCGTCTCACGCGTGGTGCGCGCCAGTGGCGAGAACCTGGAAGAACCCACCGGCGACCTGACGCTGGCGTGTGGCGATACACTGGTATTATCGGGATTGGCTGATCATATTGAAGAGGCGGAAACCCGCCTGCTGACCGGCTGACAGGCCTTGAGCGGCAGGCGACACCCAAGACTCCGCCGCCTGCTGTCCTGCCGCCAGCAACCGAGCTGGCGTGCGGGAGGGAGAGCGTCACAGAGAGTCAGCTCGGATGAACATACTGATGAGCACACTGAAGGGATCGACATGTCAGGGGGCACGGCCCTGCATGGGAGATAGCACCCATCACCAGGAGGCAATACACATGGAAAGCGCAGGCGTACACAATTACATGGAGCAGCTGGTGCTCGACCAGCTGCGCTTGCATCCCGATAGCCACGCCATGGATGTCGACAGCCGCGAAGACGTGGCCTGCATCGCGCTCAATCAGCTGGCGCCCCGCTATATCCGCCACGACGTCGACATGGCGTTCTACATGGCACCCGCCGAGCAGGAGCTGCTGGAAGAGCGCGTCTCGATGGCGCTTCAGGAAGCCTTCGACAAGGTGCGCTCGATGCCCCGCCACGGCTAGCCACACGCTGCGGCCCCATGAAGCGTCGCCCTGAACGCGCCCTGAACGCGCCCTGCAACACCAGAAACGGATTAATGATCACCGCCAGCGAAACGACAACGGCCACCGCGATGGATATCGCGGTGGCCGTTGTGTCTGTCGCAGGTACTGCCCGAGGCGTTACCTCACGTGACCTGAGGGGCATTACCTCAACCGGGCAGTATCAGATGCCCTCGGCGCACTGCGGCGGCACTTCATCCAGCACCTTGCGCAGGAAGGCGCGCGTGCGGTCATCCTTCGGCGCGCTGAACAGCTGACTCGGCGGCCCCTGCTCGACGATACGCCCGCCTTCCATGAAGATGACGCGGTCGGCGACTTCCCGCGCGAACTGCATCTCGTGGGTGACCACGATCATGGTCTGGCGCTCGACCGCCAGCTGCTTCATCAGCTCCAGCACCTCATCGACCCATTCCGGGTCCAGTGCCGAGGTCGGCTCATCGAACAGGATCACCTCGGCCTGGGCGGCCATGGCGCGCCCGATGCCGATACGCTGCTGCTGACCGCCTGACAGAGCCGCCGGGAAGGCGTCCGCCTTCTCGCTCATGCCGATACGCTCGAGAATCTCGCGCGCTCGCTGGTGCGCCTTGGCCTTGGGCCAGCCGTTGACGACGATCAGGCCCTCGGCAATGTTCTCCAGCGCCGTCTTGTTGGCGAACAGCGCATAGTTCTGGAACACGAAGGCACTGCTGCGACGCAGACCGAGAATGTCGTGACGGCTGGCGCGTGTAGCCTCGACCTTGCGCTCGCCGATCTGGATCTCGCCACCATCGGGCTGCTCGAGGAAGTTGATGCAGCGCAGCAGCGTGGACTTGCCGGTGCCTGACGGGCCGATGACGACGATGATCTCACCCTGCTTCACTTCCAGAGTGATGCCATCGAGTACGGCCTGCCCGCCGAATTTCTTGACCAGGTTTCTGACTGCAATCATCGCTGATAGGCCTTGTTGAGACGTTTCTCCATCCAGCGCTGCACGAAGGACAGCCCTTCCACCATCACCCAGTAGACGATGGCCACCATGATGAAGGATTCAAAGTACAGGAAGCTGCTGGCCGCTTCCTTCTGGGTCGCGCCCATCAACTCGGTCACCCCCAGCGTGAAGGCCAGCGACGTGGACTTGATCATGTCCACGAAGTAGTTCATCAGCGTGGGGGCCGCCACGCGGGCCGCCTGGGGCAGCACGATGCGTCGCATCAGCTGGACATTGGTCATGCCGATGGAGAGCGCCGCTTCGGTCTGGCTGCGATCGACCCCGACGATGGCAGCGCGGATGGATTCGGCCATGTAGGCCGAGAAGTGCAGCGTCAGGCCGAGAATCGTCGCGGTGACGCCATCGATCTGGGTCAGGAACGCCATCACCTGCGGCAGGCCGTAGTAGAACAGGAACAACTGCACCAGCAGCGGCGTGCCGCGGAAGAAGGAGATGAACACGATGGTCAGCGCATTCAGCACCGGCACCTTGAGCACCCGCACTACCGCCAACAGCGAGGCCAGCACCAGCGCGGCCACCATGCCGATACAGGCCATCTTGAGTGTCAGTGGCAGGTATTTGAGCATGACCGGCAACAGGCCAAGCATGTAATCGATATTGAGAGTATCCATTCGTTATCCGGACAGGCTGGGGGCTTGGCTGAGGGTCTGGAAAGACACCCGTCGACATGACGACAACGGGGCGACGGTCAAGCCGTCACCCCGTTTGCACATGACATCCTGGCATGCGCCCTTGTATCAGGGCGCAGCAAGCAATGTTCAAGGCGTGGTGATGTCGTTGCCGAACCACTTGTTGGAAATCTCGGCCAGGCGGCCATTTTCCTTGAGCTCGGTCAGCGCGGCATCCACCTCGTCACGCTTGGCCTCGCCTTCGGCGTCCTTGCGGAACGGCAGTGCGTTCTCCAGACGCGAGAACGGCTTGCCAGCCAGTTCCAGCGGCAGCGGCGTCTTCTGGATCACCTGGCTTGCGCTGACGCGGTCCATCACGAAGGCATCGACACGGCCCAGAGCGGTGTCCTGCTCGATGTTGGACTCATAGGTCTTGATGTCGATCTGGTCGGCGTACGGCAGCTCTTTCATCAGCGCTTCGTAGTTGGAGCCCAGGTTGACCGCCACGCTGTGGCCCTTGAGGGACTCGACGCCGGTTATCTCGTCATTGCCGCGACGCTTGACCACCTGAGCCCCGTCGTAGACGTAGGGCTGGGTGAAGGCGAACTTGGCCTGGCGTGCATCGGTGATGGTGATCTGGTTGGCCACGGTGTCGATGCGGCCGGCTTCCAGCGAGCCGATCAGGCCGGAGAAGCTCATGGTCACGAATTCGATGTCGTCGCCGGTGATCTCGCCGACGGCGTTGAGGACATCCACTTCAAAGCCCTGCAGCTTGTCCTGCTTGACGAAGGTGAACGGGAAGTAGCCGCCCGACATGCCGACCTTGAGGGTGTCAGCCTGTGCCGCCAGGCTGCCCAGGGTGGTCGCGCCCAGCGCGGCAGCCATCACGGCGCCCTTGAGAGCGGTAGAAGAGAAGACAGCTGCGAGCGAACGTGATTGGCGCATCGGGATTCCTCGTGGATCGCAAGACTGAGCCATTGGCGCTGGACGGTCGCTGACATTCGGCTGATCGCGGATGTCTAGCCAACAGAACAGGTATAAGCACAGCCTTTTATATGTGATTTGGTTGTATAGGATAACGGGACTGCCCCGCATTCCCAATCATTTCATCCCTTAAGGACATAACCAGAAGGAATAAGACAGCAATTCTGTCAATGAGCGCGATTCTAGCATGCCTGTCATGGCGGGCCAGTGACGCCGTCTGGGCTACCTGCAGCGCTAGATGTCAGCCTGACGACAAGTGGATGACAGTTATTCACGCCATCCGTGGACGATGCTGTGGATAACCCGCCTCGGTCACGCTGCAAGCCACGCCAGTCGTGGGATGACGAAAATTGATCAAAAAATCATCAACCTGCAAAACGCTCAGCGGGACTTGAGGTGCCGCGTAATCTGTCAAGCCGTTACGGGCCGAAAGAGCGGCCATAATAGGATCAGGTCGCCCTCTTCCCTCTGGCCGCCATCACACGCCAGCGGGTGGCATGACAGCCGGTGAATCGCTAAAGTCGCTGCCATTCCAGACATGCTCAGGCACATGTCACGCGCCGGCAGCTGTCACTCAACGACACATGCCACGCCTGGCAATGATGCTCGACAAGACTCTTTTCTTCCGTTCTTCCACACGCCAAGCCGAGGCGTGGCGGAGACACAGCCGTGGTGAGCCTCATGACTCCTCTCTCTTCCTTGAGCAACTTCTTCACACGCACCGGCGCCGAGCTGCACCTTTATCACCTGGGTCGCACCCTGGCGCCGCTCAGTCTTGAGCAACTCGAAGCCTTCGAGACCGAACAGCAGCCGTGGGAGCAGCCCTTCAAGGGCCAGGCACGCCTGGCATGCGTGTTCCGTCCGGCCGGGCTCGACGATCCGCTGGTGTGGTTTCTGGCCTTGCCGCTGGATGAGGAAGGCCGTCTGTCTCCCGCGCAACGCGACGCCTTCCTCGAACGCCTGATCACGACGCTGGGTCAGACGGCGCTGACCGTCGGCCGGCCTGATCTCCAGCAGGCCGAGGCAGGCAAGATCGACAACCTGATGCAGGACAACCCGCTGGCCTTCACGCCGGATGACAGCCTGCGCGCCATGCTGCACGCCCGCGCCAGCCTCGATTGTGACCGCCCTGCCAGCCAGTACTACGAGCTCGCCGAGCAGTATCTCACCGCCCAGCTACCGCTGGATGACTGGCCGTCACTGGGCCTGCAGGGCATTGCCGACGTGCTGACACGACGCGGCGAGTTGTCCGGCGAGCTTGCCGCCGCCTTCGTGCAGCGTCTGGCTGACCTGCCGGATACGCCGCTGCGCGCCATCGCGCTGTGTCTGGAGCAGGCGCCGCCCGCCCATGCCCAGCTGGCTGGCCAGCTGCCGGAGGAATACGAGACCGAGCTGCTCTCCGCCCTGATCGCGCGTGGCCAGGCCGCGCGTGACCTGGGGGACCTGGAGACGCTGTGCGCCTGCCTGCGGGCCGCCGGTGCCAGCCCACGGCCTGCGGCGGCGGAGTGGATCGATGCCCTGCTGGCCGACGACGAGGCCGTCAATGTCGACGTGCTGGTCGCAATCGCCGCGCGCGGCTACGCCCACCTGGAAGATGCCGAACGTCTGCCGGCCTTCCTGACCCGCCTGGCCAGCTGCCCGCAGGCCAACTTCGCTGCCCTGGCCCGCGACCTCGCCCTGATTCCGCGTCTGCGTCTGCCGGTGCTGATGACGCTGCGCAATGCAAGCGCGGACAGTCCGCTGGGTCAGGCGCTCGCCGCCCTAACTCGCCAGGCCGATACCGGCAATCCTGCCCCGCGTCATTGACGCCGGGCATGCCCACAGGTGACAGTGCTTGAGATCATGCGCATAACCCACGACACTTGATCGGACACTTGATCGAGTCGTGGAATCGGGGCTGATCGGCACCGGTGAACAGGGCAAGTTGCGACGCGCCAGTTGCACGATGCCACCCGCGCCTGTGGCCGTGGGTGACTTGCCCAGCGCCCGCAAGCGAGGCGTCTGACGGCGATGAAAGCGCGCCATCACCGCGTGCCATGACCGCGTGCCCGGGGCGGTTTTGCCGGGCGTTGCCAGCGCCACCGTCATCTCCGATTCGTGAGGCGAAAAAAGAGGCTTCAGCAAGGATTGCTGTCAGTACGTTAAGTGACTATGCTGCGCGCCCGCCTGGCCATTACCCCGCCATGCCGGCAACGCACATTACGCTGTGCCGCGCCTGCCCGGTGTCTTCATGCCGTGAGCCGCTGCCCGCTTCGCTCACGCCCTCTGATTCAGGATGAAACATGTCGCATCACAAGAACACTTCGCGTCATCACATCGACAAGGCACCGCCCCTCGATCTCAAGACACTGAATCATGACCTGCTGGGCTTTCGTCCGCGGGGCGTGGTGGGTCGGCGTGAGCTGATCGAGCTGCCGGAACTCAAGCTGCACCTCAATGCCAAGATCGACACCGGTGCGCATTCCAGTGCGCTGCATGCCGAGAGCATCGAGGTCTTCGAACATAACGATGATCTGTGGGTTCGCTTCATCACCCGGACCGGCGGTAGCGACTCCCCGCCGCATACGGTCGAGACGCCGGTGCATGATCGCCGCCGCGTGCGCTCATCCAATGGTCAGGCCGAGTGGCGCTACGCGATTCGCTCGCGCATGAAGCTGGCCGGGCTCGACTACGATATCGACATGACGCTGGTGGACCGCTCCCAGATGCGTCACCCCATTCTGCTGGGGCGCCGTGCCCTGCGTCGCCTGCTGGTCGCACCGGGCGCCGCCTATCTGCACGGCGAACCCTGACGGCACCAGCCAGGCGCGCGGCGGCATGCTTCGGCATCTCGCCTCAAGACGCTGGCCCCGGTGCCATCTGCATCGCGTGACGCCTCGATTCGACAAAGGCTTCACCGGCGAATACCACGCCTCCTGACGGGCATCACGTCAGTCTTCTTCTGATTCATTCCTATCTCTGTCTGGCCCATTCGGCTCCGGAGGATTTCATGCATATCGGTATCCTGTCGCGTAACTCACGCCTCTACTCCACCCGTCGCCTGATCGAGGCCGCCGAGGCACGTGGCCACACCGCGCGCGTGGTGGACACGCTGCGTTGCTACATGAACATCGCCTCGCACCGCCCGTCCATCCATTACAAGGGTGCCGAGATCGAGCACTTCGATGCGGTCGTGCCGCGCATCGGTGCCTCGGTCACCTTCTATGGCTGCGCCGTGCTGCGCCAGTTCGAGATGATGGGCACCTACGTGGTCAATGATTCCGTGGCCATCTCCCGCTCACGCGACAAGCTGCGCTCCCTGCAGCTGCTGTCGCGCAAGGGGCTGGGCCTGCCGGTCACCGGCTTCGCGCATTCGCCGGATGACATCCCCGACCTGATCACCATGGTCAAGGGCGCGCCGCTGGTCATCAAGCTGCTGGAAGGCACCCAGGGCATCGGCGTGGTACTCGCCGAGACCAACCAGGCCGCCGAGAGCGTGATCCAGGCTTTCATGGGCATGAAAGCCAACATCATGGTGCAGGAATACATCAAGGAAGCGCGTGGCGCCGACATCCGCTGCCTGGTGGTGGGTGACAAGGTGGTGGCGTCCATGAAGCGTCAGGCGGCCGATGGCGAGTTCCGCTCCAACCTGCACCGTGGCGGCACCGCGAGCGAGATCCGCATCACGCCGGAAGAGCGCTCCACCGCCATCCGCGCCGCCAAGGCCATGGGCCTGTCCGTCGCCGGTGTCGACCTGCTGCGCGCCAATCATGGCCCAGTGATCATGGAAGTGAACTCCTCGCCGGGCCTGCAGGGCATCGAGACGGCCACCGGCAAGGACATCGCCGGTCTGATCATCGATCACATCGCCAAGTCCGCCGCGCCGGCCAAGAAGATTCCGCCCAAGCCCAAGGGCTAAGGGCTGAGGGCTGAGGGCTTGAGCCTTAGCGCTGAAGCCTGAGAGCATTGCGCGCAACGCTTGATCAAGGGTGCAGGTCGTCATGACTGCACCCTTGGCGTCTCTGGGTCAGATGGCCGCGCGTGCACAAGCGTGAGCGATGGAAACAGGGCAAGGCCAGCGCCTGAAAGGCAACGATGATCGTCACCAGAACGTCATTGTATTGTCGTAAACTGCAGGGATTGACAGTGCGGGAATAAATATCCTGACTTTCTGCCCTTCAGGGGTAGAAAAACACTGTTTTCACCCGCACAATCTCTTCTGACGGAGGAGGTGACCGCCCATGTTTCTCGACAATCGCCAGGTGGCGATGGATAGCGTCCAGGAAGCCCTGGCAGACAGTCTTGATTATTTCGAGGATAACGCCGAACGGCTGCGTCCCGCGCTCCTGAAGGCCTTCGAGCCCTTCTATGCGAGCCGTGTCGAGCTCAAACAGGCCCTGGAAGTCGAGACACGCAAGCATCTGAGCCTGATGCCGCGCGACGCCGATGTCGAGCGCGATGACTACATGTGGCTATGGAGTCGCCTGAAGAGCATCGTCGGCAATGACAATCAGGTGCTGATCAACGAGTTGCTCGAACAGGAACGCGTCCTGATGCAGGCCTGCTCGACCGCCTTCACGCATCCACTGCCTGACAGCATGGAAAAGGTACTGGAAGGCATCTTCCACAACTGCCGCCATCTGATCCGCGAGCTGTACCGTCACCAGACAGGTCAGGCCGCCCGCCGCCGCGCCGGCTAGCCACCTGCCCGCCGCCAGGCCGTGAACGCAAGACGCCCCGCCTTCCAAAGGAAGTGCGGGGCGTTTTCGTGTTGACCTTGTGCGTCTGACGAGGCCAATGCGCGGCTAGTTCGTATCAGACCTGACAGGCAGCCACTGGAGCAATGCCTGCTTCACTCCGGGCAGACTGGCCAGCAGGCTTGCCTGCGCCTGACGCGCGAGGGCATGCGGGTCCGGCGTGTCGGCAGCATTCTCTTTATCCGTCACATCCACTCCATCCGCCACTTCCACTCCATCCGCCACATCACGATTGGGAGCGGCCTGCTGCCCTGCTCCGGCTGTCACGGAGTCCTCTCGCGTCGACATCACGTGCTTGTCTGAGGAGTGAGATGATGAGGGATGCGATGATGAGTGCGATGACAACACCGGCGTCGGCAGCGACTCCTGCGGCCCGAGGAAGCGCGGCTTGCGCCCCCACAGGTAGAGATCACCCACTGTCGCCGCACGGGCCAGCCACTCGCGCAGCATCAGCTTGAGCCCCGGCGGCTGGCGCTCGGAGATGGCCGGACAGCCCACCGCCTCCAGACCCAGTGCATCGGCGATGAACAGCGCGCGCGGCAGGTGCCACGGCTGGGTGACCAGCACCGCCTCGTCGACACCGAAGACCTTGTGCGCTCGCACGAGGGTATCGAAGGTGGAGAAGCCCGCGTAATCGAGCGTCATGAACTCCT
The DNA here is from genome assembly GCF_020217465.1 of Cobetia amphilecti. GTDB lineage: Bacteria > Pseudomonadota > Gammaproteobacteria > Pseudomonadales > Halomonadaceae > Cobetia > Cobetia amphilecti. The sequence goes on along the minus strand of NZ_CP084115.1, from coordinate 1,301,011 downwards.
GCGGCACGTTGCGTGCTCGCAGATCACGCCACATGGTCATCGGCTCATTGTAGTAACGCGTGCGGTTGTCTCCCGAGAGCAGCAGGTTGGAAACGCGGCGCAGGCGGTAGAGCTGGGCGGCGGTATCGAGGCGCGCCTGATAGTGCGGATTGCTGCCCCCGCCCACCAGGCCGTGGGAGGTGCCGAACACGATCCCCACCTCACGGCTCTGACAGGTCAGCGGTGACGTGGCAATGCGATCGTGCGTTGCCATCACGACCCAGAGGTTGAGCCCGACCACCGTCATTGCACCGGCGGCCAGCAGACCGACGATGGTCCAGCCAGCCCGCATGATCACTCGCTGCATCTCTTCCTCACGCCCATCCCTGCCTGTCTTTCCTGCCGTTACCGTCACATCGTGCAGGCATGAGCGCCCAGCCTACCCAAGCGGCCGAGGCTCTGCCAGCACTGACTGTTCCCCGGCCACGCATGCGGGTGACTCCGCTCAGTCTTCCTGCACCATCACGGCCTTGACGTTGACTGGCACCTGGGTCGCGATGTTGCCAAGCCCGGCCAGGTCACGCAGGGTGCGAATGCCATCAACCAGCGCGAACTGCTCAGCGTCGACCATCACAGGCGTGAGGGTCTGCACCAGCCAGCGATCGCCACGCAGGCGTGTCACCTGCAGGCTCATCGGCAGGTTCTGGGTGTTGTCGTGCAGCGTCAGCTGGCCTTCGACATCCACTTTCTGAGTATCACCCGGCTCCATCACCTTGAGGGTCGGCATGTCGAGACTGGCGGTCATCACGGCCAACGGATAGGTGCCGGACTCGAACAGCTTCTCGCTGACGCGCTGGTCACGAATGTCAATGCCGGTACTGGCGGAGTCGAGGTCGATCTCCACCGACAGCTGACCGGCGTCATTGACGCGCGCCCGCCAGGAGGTGAAAGCATCCGTCTCGACGGTGCTGGCGCCCGACTTGGCCATCTTGGTGGTCTGGAAGCTCAGCTGTGACACATCGCCATCCAGCTTCCAGGCGGCCTGCGCGCTGGCAGCGGTGCTCAGGATCAGGGTGGCGGTCAGGGTGCGCAGCGCAGTCTGGAATCGCATTGGGGAGTCTTCCTTGAGGCAGGTGATACGGAAACCGTCAAACGGACGTGCCGACGCGGCCCGAGGCAGCAACTTGCCCGGACGCTCAGCAACGTGAATTGGATAGCCGGATGGACGAGAGGTTCCCGCCCATCCGGTTGCGTTTGCTGCATCTCGCCCAAGTGTTACTGCGACTGACGGCCATGCAAGGCCTCCAGGGGGCCGCAGACAATAAAGGGCGACAACAGCAGACGACTAAGGGGCGCTGATGATGTTCAGAACATGCCCAGTTCCAGGCGGGCATCCTCACTCATCATCTCGCGCGACCAGGCAGGCGAGAACACGATCTCGACATGGACCTTGGAGACATCCTCGGCGCCAAGAATCTTGCGCTTGGCGTCCTCGGCGATCACGTTGCCCATGCCGCAGCCCGGCGCGGTCAACGTCATCTTGAGATTGACCATCTTCTCGCCGCTGATCAGGGTGTCGATACGACAGCCATAGACCAGCCCCAGCTCGACGATGTCGACCGGGATCTCGGGGTCGAAGCAGGTGCGCAGCTGGGCCCAGACGAAGGCCTCGATGTCGGCATCGCTCTGGCCGGCAGGCAGATGCGGACGCGGCACGGCGTCCAGCCCCAGCGCATCGAGGCTGAAGCTCTCGATCAGGTACATGCGACCCTCGAAGGCGACGCTGACGGTGCTGCCCTTGGCCTGCATGACTTCGACCACCGAGTCCTCGTGCAGGGTCACCGACTTGCCGAACGGTACCGAGATGCCCTCCACGTCCCGCTGCAACGGCATCTTCTGGCCCTTGCCGAGGCTGGCCAGCTGGTCTTCAGTGTGGCTCATGCCCTCTCCTTGCCGAGCCGCATGACAGGCATGCGGCTCGTGAATTCTGTTGGTTCACTCAAGACGTGCGGGTGACAACATCCCCTGGCAAGTGCCGATACCAATGAGGCCCGCCATGCGCGAGCCTCATTGATCAGCGCCCGTCAGGGCCACCGCAGGGTGGTGCTCAGCGCACCATGGTCAGCACACGCTGCAGGGCATCGACGAACATGTCGATCTCTTCCGGCGTGTTGTAGGCCGCGAAGGAGGCCCGACAGGTGGCATCGACACCGAAGCGACGCAGCACCGGCTGCGCGCAGTGGTGGCCGGTACGGATGGCGACCCCCAGCTGGTCGATCAGCAGACCGATATCCTGGGCGTGGGCACCATCGACCACGAAGGAGATCGCGCCTGCCTTGTCAGGCGAGTTGCCGATGATGCGCAGGCCGTCCACTTCGCGCATGCGCTCGCTGGCATGGCGCATCAGCTGCTGTTCCCAGCGCGTGATCAGCGCCATGTGGGTGCAGTCCAGCCAGTCGATGGCCTTGCCCAGCCCGATGACCTCGGCGATGGGCGGCGTGCCGGCCTCGAACTTGTGCGGCAGGTCCGCGAACAGGGTGCCATTCTCGAACGACACCGTGCGGATCATCTCACCGCCACCCTGCCACGGCGGCATCGCCTCCAGCAGCGCTTCCTTGCCGTAGAGCACACCGATGCCGGTCGGGCCGTACATCTTGTGGCCCGAGAAGACATAGAAGTCAGCATCGATCTCGCGCACATCGACCTGCTGATGCGGCACCGCCTGGGCGCCATCGACCAGAATCAGCGCGTCGTGAGCGTGCGCCAGCGTCGCCATCTCGGCCACCGGGTTGATGCTGCCCAGGGCGTTGGAAACCTGATTGACGCAGACCAGGCGTGTCTTCTCGCCCAGCAGGTCGCGGTAAGCCGCCATGTCGAGCACGCCATCGTCGTCACACGGGATGACCTTGATGACGATGTCGAGACGCTCGGCCAGAAGCTGCCACGGCACGATGTTGGCGTGATGCTCCATCACCGAGATCAGCACTTCATCGCCGGCATTCAGCCAGTTGGCTCCCCAGCTGTTGGCGACCAGATTGATCGCCTCGGTGGTGCCACGCGTGAAGATGACTTCCCGCGTCAGACGCGCATTGATGAAGCTGCGCACCTTCTCACGCGTACCTTCGAAGGCCGCCGTCGCCTCATCCGCCAGGGTATGCAGGCCACGGTGGATGTTGGCATTGGTCTTGCGGTAGTAGTCGCTCATCGCGTCGATGACGGCGGTCGGCGTCTGACTGGTGGCGGCGCTGTCCAGATAGATCAGCGGCACATCACCATGCACGCGACGCTCGAGGATCGGAAAATCCTCGCGTACCCGCACGACGTCGAGCATCAGGTTGTCGAGTGCGCTCATGCAAAGTCCTCATCACGTGCCACCGCCACGGCGCCACCGCCCAGCTCGACGCTGAGATCGACCAGCTCATCGAGGTGGAAGCGTGACGGCAGGCGTCCCGCGACACTGCGCTCGATGCGCTCGGCGATGGCGTCGATGCCCAGACCGGTCATGACTTCGTTGGCGAAGGCCAGGGTCAAAAGGCCACGGGCGGTCTGCTCATCGATGCCACGGGCGCGCAGCGCGAACACGGCGGTCTCGTCGAGCTGACCGGTCGTGGTGCCGTGGGAGCACTTGACGTCGTCGGCGTAGATCTCGAGTTCCGGCTTGGTGTTGATCTCGGCGCGGTCCGACAGCAGCAGGTTGGCGTTGTTCTGATGCGCCTCGATCTGCTGGCTGTCGCGCTTGACCAGCACGCGGCCATTGAAGACGCCGCGGGCGCGGTCGGCCAGGATGCCCTTGTAGTTCTCGTCGGAGAACGTCAGTGCCTCGTTGTGATTGACCAGCGAGTGGGTGTCCACGTGCTGGCGATCACGACCGAAGAACAGGCCATCGAGGCGTGCATGGGCGTTGTTGCCGTTCAGGTCGCAGACGATGTCGTTGCGCACCAAACCACCACCGGTGTTCAGGTTGATGGAGCGATACTGGCTGTCACGCGGCTGCTCGACCTGCAGCGAGGCGATATGCGTCTCGCCGGTGGCGGCTTCGCCCAGCTTGTAGTGATTGAGCACGGCGCCGCGCTCCAGCATCACTTCGCTGACCATGTTGGTGAAGTTGGTCGCGCCGCTCTCACCGATGTGATGCTCGATCACGCTGGCTTCAGCGCGGCTGCCCAGCTGCACCAGCAGACGCGGGTGGCTCATGGTCACGGGCTGGCCTTCGACGGCGGCACGCGACAGGAACAGCACGTAGACCGGCTTGTCGAGCACCGTGCGCGGGCCGACCTGAATCACCGCACCCTCTTCGGTGAAGGCGGAGTTCAGCGCCACGAACGGCGTGAAGTCGATGCCGGTCAGGCGGTTCAGCGAGCCGCCGATGACTTCCGGCTGATTGACGATGGCGTCAGACAGCGGCACGACACGCACGGTGTCGGGCAGGCCTGCCACATCGGACAGCTCGGCATTGTAGAGGCCATCGACGAACACCAGACGGTAGGCGTCGACGTCGAGAGCCAGCGCATCCTTCACGGCCGGCGCGAGGCTTGCATCGTCGGCGAGACGATATTGCTGACGACCCAGTGCCTGGGTGTCGGTGTACTTCCAGGCCTCGACCTTGCGGGTCGGCAGGCCGAGGGCTTCAAAGCGGGCGATGCCGGCCTGACGGCGGGCGGCCATCCAGCTCGGGTCAGCCGCAAAGCGGGCCTTGCGGGCAGCGAATTCGCTGGCGAAGGCTTCGCTGCCGGGGACGGACGCGGTAGCAAGTGCTGTCATTACGCGGTTTCCTCCTGCAGCCAGTCATAGCCCTGGGCTTCGAGTTCGAGTGCCAGCGACTTGTCGCCGGACTTGACGATGCGGCCATCCATCAGCACGTGGATCTGGTCCGGCACGATGTGCTCGAGCAGACGCTGGTAGTGGGTGACCATCAGCACGGCGCGGTCTTCGTTGCGCAGCGAGTTGACGCCCTTGGCGACGACCTTGAGGGCATCGATGTCGAGGCCGGAGTCGATCTCGTCGAGCATGGCGAGCTTCGGTTCCAGCACCAGCATCTGCAGGATCTCGTTGCGCTTCTTCTCACCGCCGGAGAAGCCTTCGTTGACGGCGCGCTGCAGGAAGCTGGCGTCCATCTGCATGAAGGCCAGTTTCTCGCGGATCAGCTTCATGAATTCCGGGGCCGGAATCTCGCCCAGGCCTTCGGCTTCACGCTTGGCATTCAGCGCCGCCTTGAGCAGGTAGACGTTCTTGACCCCCGGGATTTCCACCGGGTACTGGAAGCCCAGCAGCATGCCGGCACGCGCACGCTCTTCGACTTCCATCTCCAGCACATCCTCACCTTCATAGGTAATGGTGCCCGAGGTCACTTCATAGCCGTCCTTGCCGGCGATCACGGAAGACAGCGTGGACTTGCCTGCGCCGTTCGGCCCCATGATGGCGTGGACTTCACCCTTGTTGATGGTCAGATCGAGACCCTTGAGGATTTCCTTGCCTTCCACCGAAACGTGCAGATCTTTGACTACGAGCATGTTGATACCTTTTGCTGACAGGCCGCCCGCGAGCGGCCTTCAAGAATGGGGTGAATGCGAAAGGGACGGCGGGATCAGCCGACGGCGCCTTCAAGGGTGACGTTGAGCAGCGCCTCGGCCTCGACGGCGAACTCCATCGGCAGCTCCTGGAAGACGTCCTTGCAGAAGCCATTGACGATCATGTTGACCGCATCTTCCTCGCTGATGCCGCGCTGACGGCAGTAGAACAGCTGATCTTCGCCGATCTTGGAGGTCGTCGCCTCGTGCTCGACGGTGGCCGTCGCGTTGCCGATTTCCTGATACGGGAAGGTGTGCGCGCCACAGCGGTCGCCGATCAACAACGAGTCACACTGGGTGAAGTTGCGCGCGCCCTTGGCCCGCGGGCCGATCTTGACCAGACCACGATAGGACTGCTCGGAATTACCGGCCGAGATGCCCTTGGAGACGATGGTGGACTTGGTGCCCTCACCGATGTGGATCATCTTGGTACCGGTGTCCGCCTGCTGACGGCCATTGGTGACGGCGACGGAGTAGAACTCCCCGACACTGTGCTTGCCGCGCAGGATGCACGACGGGTACTTCCAGGTGATCGCGGAGCCGGTCTCGACCTGGGTCCAGGAGACCTTGGAGCGGTCACCACGGCAGTCGGCACGCTTGGTGACGAAGTTGTAGATGCCGCCCTTGCCATCTTCATCGCCCGGATACCAGTTCTGGACGGTGGAGTACTTGATGTAGGCGTCTTCCAGTGCCACCAGCTCGACCACGGCGGCGTGCAGCTGGTTGTCATCACGCTGCGGCGCGGTACAGCCTTCCAGATACGAGACCTGAGCCTGCTTCTCGCAGATGATCAGGGTGCGCTCGAACTGGCCGGTGTTGGCGGCGTTGATGCGGAAGTAGGTGGAAAGCTCCATCGGGCAGGTGACGCCTTCCGGCACGAACACGAAGGAGCCATCGGTGAAGACGGCCGCGTTCAGCGCGGTGAAGTAGTTGTCTGCCTTGGGCACCACGGTACCGAGATACTGCTTGATCAGCTCCGGGTAGTCCTGGATGGCTTCCGAGATGGAGCAGAAGATGACGCCCGCCTCGGACAGCTCCTTCTTGAAGGTGGTGGTCACAGACACGGAGTCGAAGACCGCGTCGACCGCGACACCGGCCAGTGCGGCACGTTCGTGCAGCGGGATACCCAGCTTCTCGTAGGTCTCGAGTAGCTTGGGGTCGACCTCGTCCAGACTCTGCGGGCGGTCTTCCGGCTTCTTCGGCGCGCTGAAGTAGGAAATCGCCTGGTAGTCGATCTCCGGATAATCCAGGTGGGCCCAGGACGGCGCCTTCATCTTCAGCCACTGCTGATACGCATCCAGACGCCACTCCAGCATCCACTCCGGCTCACCCTTCTTGGCCGAGATGAAGCGAATCACGCTTTCATCCAGTCCCGGCGGAATGGTGTCGCTCTCGATATCGGTCACGAAGCCCTGCTTGTACTCGCGCTGTACAAGCTGCTCCATCTCCTGGCTCGCCATGCTGGTCTCCTCTCCCGGAGAGCTCCGGGTCTGTTCAGATGCCTGATCACCCCGCCCGAATCGCAGCGAAGTTCGAATGTTCGTGTTGCCACGGCGACGTGTGTCGCGCGGCAACGGATTCAGCGTTTACCGGTGCTGTCGGCTGCCGTGGCCATGGGGGGCGGTTCGTCATCCCCGTACAGGCTGATGGCCTGAATCGGCAGTTGCACCGGCATGCGCAGTGGCGCGGATGACGCCAGATGCGCCAGCGTCACGCTGCCCAGCAGCTCACTGATGGCGTACGAGACGCGCTGCCAGTTGTCGGCCACCCCGCAGGTGTTGACCAGCTCGCAATCGCCGTCGGCGTGGCTGCACTCGGTCACGGCCACCGGGCCTTCGATGGCGCTGATGATGTCGCTGGCCGTGATCTGGCTGGCCGGGCGTGCCAGGCGATAACCGCCCAGCGCGCCGCGCCGCGACTCAAGCAGCCCTGCCCGCACCAGCGCCTTGAGCGTCTTGCTCACGGTGGGATGCGGCAGCTGCACGCTTTCGGCCAGATCGATCGCCGCATGGGCCGAGTCCGGCTCGCGGGCGATGCGCGCCATCACGACAGCGGCATAATCGGTCATCTTGGAAAGCTTCAGCATGCTGGCCTCCACCACGGGAAGATTAATTGGGGACCATTTTAGTCCTGTATCAGAACGATGTGAAGCGGGGACCCCACCGAAAACGTCGAATTGCGACCTGGGCAACCAGTTTGCCGACAAGATAGCCGCCGATCACAACAAAAATAACAATCATTCCCATTTAAAATATCTACCAGCCCTGCCCTAGGGACCAGGTGCCCTGTACAACAATCCCGTGCGCGCCAGGTAAGCGATGACGGCAGCCCCACCCTCTCTACAACGCAAGCCCTACCTGCAACACAAGTCATCTCTACAACGCGCGCCCCTCCACAACGCAAGACACCCCGCCGGGGAATTCCCGACGGGGTGTCTTGGTCACGCCATCATGCCGTCATGCAAGGCTCATGTGAGCCATGCGTGATGATCAGCCGTGGAACGGGTTGCGCAGCACGATGGTCTCGTTGCGGTCCGGGCCAGTGGAGATGATGTCGATCGGCACGCCGACCTGCTCTTCCAGGAAGCTGATGTAAGCGCGGGCGTTGGCCGGCAGCTTGTCGACTTCGCGCACGCCGATGGTGGAATCGCTCCAGCCCGGCAGGTCCTGGTACAGCGGTTCGATGGCTTCGTAGCCTTCGGAATCCACCGGGTTGTCCAGCACGTCGCCATCCTTGCTGCGATAGCCGATGCAGACACGGATGTTCTCGAGACCATCCAGCACGTCCAGCTTGGTCAGGCAGATGCCGCTGACCGAGTTGATCTGCACGGCGTGACGCAGAGCGACGGCATCGAACCAACCACAACGACGCGCACGACCGGTGGTGGCACCGAATTCGTGGCCACGCTCGGCCAGGTGACGGCCGAACTCATCGAACAGCTCGGTCGGGAACGGACCGGAGCCGACACGCGTGGTGTAGGCCTTGGTGATGCCCAGCACGTAGTCGAGATACAGCGGGCCGACGCCGGAACCGGTGGCGGTGCCGCCGGCAGTGGTGTTGGAGCTGGTGACGTACGGGTAGGTACCGTGGTCGATGTCGAGCAGTGAGCCCTGAGCACCTTCGAAGAGGATGTTCTCGTTGGCCTTGCGCACGGAGTGGACCAGATCCACGGTGTCGCAGACCATCGGGCGCAGCTCTTCGGCCATTTCCATGGCTTCGTCCAGCACCTGCTGGAAGTCGACCGGCGCTTCACCGTGATAGTGCTGCAGCACGAAGTTGTGGTAATCCAGCACTTCGCCCAGCTTGGAGGCAAAACGCTCACGGTGGAGCATGTCACCCAGACGCAGACCACGACGCGCGACCTTGTCTTCGTAGGCCGGACCGATGCCGCGACCGGTAGTACCGATCTTGGCGACGCCACGGGCCTTCTCGCGCGCCTGGTCCAGACGCACGTGGTAGGACAGGATCAGCGGGCAGGCCGGCGACAGTCGCAGGCGATCACGCACCGGCACGTCGTTGGCTTCAAGCTCGCGGATTTCCTTGATCAGCGCTTCCGGAGACAGCACGACACCGTTGCCGATGACGCAGGTCTTGCCCGGGTGGAGGATGCCGGACGGGATCAGGTGGAGGACGGTCTTCTTGCCGTCCAGCACCAGGGTGTGACCCGCGTTGTGGCCACCCTGGAAACGCACGACGGCGCTGGCGGATTCGGTCAGCAGGTCGACGACCTTGCCCTTGCCTTCATCACCCCATTGGGTGCCGAGCACGACTACATTCTTGCCCATGGTTCCTATCTCTTTCGGTGAATAACCGTCGGTGAAAACCCACTCACAAGTGCAGCTGCCCTGTCGGCAGCTGCACCTCGGGACCCAGTGGCCCCAGCTGTTCTGCTATCTGTCACTCGCTGCCATCGCTCTCGGATCACCGAAGCTCAACCATTCAAGCTCAGTCATACAAGCTCAGTCATACAAGCTCAGGCATCGAGTGTGACGACCTGCCAGCCGCCGTCGCCATTGACCAGCTCACGATTGCAACGGTGTGCATCCGCGCCGGTGGTCTGGCCCGGCAGCGCTTCGATGACACGCTCGCCAGCGGCACGCAGCTGATCGACACACTCACGCAGCGCGCTGTCGTTGAGTGCCGGCGCCCAGATGCCGTCGCAGGCCGGGGCCTGCACGGCCAGCGAGGCCAGCTGCTTGAGGTCCATCGAGAAGCCGGTGGCAGGACGCGCACGACCGAAGGCACGTCCAGTATCGTCGTAGCGACCACCCTTGGCCAGCGCCTGACCGTATCCCGGGACGTAGGCCGCGAACACCATGCCGGTGTGATACTCGTAACCGCGCAGTTCGGCGAGATCGAAATAGAGCGTGACCTGCGGATGACGCTCGCGGACCGCGCAGCTCAGCGCCGTCAGCTGATCCAGAGCGCTGGCGACTGCCGCCGGTGCGCCGGCGAAGGCGGTACGCGCCTGGGCAAGAATCTCGTCATCACCGTGCAGGTGCGGCAGCGCCTTGAGCATGCCCGCCACTACCTTGTCCCCCACCACGCGATCGATCAATGCATCGAGAGCGGAATACTGTTTACGCTCGATGGCGGCGAACAGTTCACGCTCGTACTCGTCATTCATGCCGGCTTCGGCGATCAAGGCACGATAGATGCCGATATGGCCCAGTGCCAGGTGCAATTCACCGGCGCCGGCCTGCTCGAGACTGGTCAGTGCCAGGTGCAGGATCTCGTGGTCGGCCTCGAGGCCGGCGTGACCGAACAGCTCAGCACCGACCTGCACCGGGCTGCGACCGCCCTGGTGCTTGTCCGCCTTGGTGCGCAGCACGTTGGCGCAGTAGCACAGACGTACCGGGCCTTCGCGGTGCAGGGAGTGAGCGTCCATGCGCGCCACCTGCGGGGTGACGTCGGCGCTGGCGCCCATCATGCGACCGGTCATCTGGTCGGTCAGCTTGAAGGTCTGCAGATCAAGCTCGGTACCGGTGCCGGTCAGCAGCGAATCGAGAAATTCGACGGGCGGCGGCAGCACCAGGTCATAGCCGAAGCGATGATAGAGGTCGAGCAGCGCGCGGCGCAGCGCCTCCATACGGGTTGCCTGAGGGGGCAATACCTCATCCATGCCATCCGGGAGGAGCCAGCGATCTGCGATGGTCATTGCGCTATCCTGCGAGAGATTTATGACAAGGGGTGACTCGTGACGCGAGGAAATTCACCCGGCTGGCGTGCGTGACGAACGCGACGCCTGCGGGGGATTTCACAGCAGCCGACCGAGACCCGTGAAGCAAGGTCCTGCTCGACGCTTTCCTGTCGGCCTTGCGCCTGTGCATGAAAAGCGGCCACAAAAAAACCGGGCGGTGCCCGGTTGCAGGAGTCTAGCATGAATCCTTGTGGGATGAACCCCGCGGACCTCTCGAGCGACGTTCATCCACTGCGCGGCCTCTGATGCTGCCAGAGGCCGCGCGCAACATCCCCGAAAGCAAGCCTTCGGGCTGAGTGATGCTGCTTACTTGCTGCCACCCTGCGGGTCCTTGAAGAAGCGGAAGAACTCGCTGTCCGGCTGCATGACCATCATGTTGCCATCGCCCTTGAAGCTGTCGCGATAGGCCTGCAGTGAGCGGTAGAAGCGGAAGAACTCGGTATCCGCCCCGTAGGCACCGGCATAGATGGCAGCGGCGGAGGCATCGCCCTCACCGCGCAGGGTCTGCGCCTGTTCTTCGGCCTGCGCGAGCAGAACGGAACGGCGACGATCGGCATTGGCCTGAATCTTCTCGGCCTGCTCCTGACCCTGGGCACGATACTCACGTGCCTCACGCTGACGCTCGGTCTTCATGCGCTCGTAGACCGCCTGGGAGACTTCGTCCGGCAGGTCGATACGCTTGACGCGGATATCGAGAATCGACACCCCCAGTTCCTTGCGCATCACCTCGTCGAGCTCTTCGGTGGGCTTCTTCATCAGCGCGTCACGCTGCTCGGAGATGATCTGCACCAGCTCGAGCTTGCCGAACTCGTTACGCAGACTCTCGTCGACACGCGGCGCGATCAGGCGCTCGGCCATCTGCTCGTCGCCGGAAGTCGCTTCGTAGTAGCGCTTCGGATCGACGATCTTCCACTTGACGAAGGAGTCGACGATGACGGCCTTCTTCTCGCGGGTCAGATAACGGCTTGCCTGGGCATCCAGCGTCAACACGCGCGTATCGAAGGTACGGATCGTGTTGTAGACCGGCAGCTTGAAGTGCAGACCGGGCTGGATGTTGTCTTCCACCACTTCACCAAACTTGAGCTTGATGGCGCGCTGGGTCTCATCAACCGTGTAGAGGCTGTTGCTACCAAGCCAGGCCACTACGGCCAGACCGGCGACGGCCATCAGTGAGCGATTGTTGATCATTAACGACCCTCCCGACGGATGCTGTTGCTGCTGTCAGTGCTCTGGCTGCGGCTCAGGGCATCACTCGCCTGTCGGGACACACGGTCCAGCTCACTACGACTCATGCCACTGCTGTCTTCGGCGGCAGCACTGGACTTGTTGGCCAGCTTGTCCAACGGCAGGTACATGAGAGAATTGCCGTTCTCGACATCCACCAGCACCTTGTTGGTCTTGCCGAGCACTTCACCCATGGTTTCCAGATACATGCGCTCGCGGATGATTTCCGGCGCCTTCTGGTACTCGGTCAGCAGGGACGTGAAGCGGTTGGCCTCACCCTGGGACTTCGCGACCACGGACTCCTTGTAACCCTCGGCTTCCTCGATGATGCGCTGCGCCTGACCCTGGGCTTCCGGGAGAATCGAGTTCTCGTAGGCCAGTGCCTGGTTGATCGTGCGCTGACGATCCTCACGCGCCTTGATGACGTCATCGAAGGAATCCTGGACCGCTGCCGGCGCAGAGGTGGACTCGACGTTGATGGTCTGCAGCGTCAGGCCGACACCGTAGTTGTCCAAATAGGACTGCAGGCGCGACTTGACGTTGCTGGCCAGCAGTTCACGACCGGAGGTCAGGATGTCGTTCATGTCGGCACTGCCGACTTCGTGACGCAGCGCAGAGTCCATGGCGTTCTCGAGACTGATCTCGGGCGCACGGACGTTGAGCAGGAAGTCACGCGGGTTGGACACCTGATACTGCACGGACATCTGGACTTCGACGATATTCTCGTCCTGGGTCAGCATCGACTTGGTCTGGGAGAGCGAACGCACCTTGGTGACGTTGACCTCACGCACATCGTCGATGATCGGCGGATTCCAGTGCAGGCCCGGACCGACGATGTCGTTGTACTTGCCGAAACGCAGCACGACGCCACGCTCTGACTGATCGACCAGATAGAAACCGGAAGCCGCCCAGATGGCGACCAGGATGACACCGATGATACCCGGCAGTGCGAAGGCATTGGTGCTGCCACCGTTGCCACCATTGCCATTGCCACCGGCACCGCCACGACGCTTGCGGCCATTGCCGAGCATGCCGTTGAGCTTGTCCTGGAATTTCTTCAGCGCTTCGTCGAGGTCGGGCGGTCCACCATTGCCACCGCCGCTACCCCCGCCCCCCTTCTTGTCCCCGTTGCGACCACCGCCGCTCCACGGGTCATGCTGGTTGCCGCCACCCGGCTCATTCCAAGCCATACGTCGTCTCCACTCAGTCGATGTTCCGCTCGTCATTATGATGACGCCGCCCTGCCAGCTGCGACCGGTTCCATGCCTTGAGCCTGATGGCCTCCGGCGACCGATTCTCTCGTACGGCATGGCGACGCGTCCCTTGCGGGAGAAGGCCATGGCCCTGCCCGACGACCATCGTCCGTCGGACGGCATCCAGCCAATCCTGCTGAATGCCCGCTGCTCTGACGCGCAGGGCAGGCCCTGCGCGAGGGCATCCATCGTCATTCGTGCGCGGCGATGGATGCCGGGTAGTGCTTGCCACTGCAATGCGACAACGGTGCGATGCTGCGTCGCGCGCCACTTCTCGTCGAGCGCAGCGCAGCGCACCGGCGCAAGTCTCGCTACCAGACGGTATCAGGACTTGTGCGTGACCGACACGCGATGCTTTTCCGCGCGTTCGGCGGACAGCTCACGCTGCCAGGCTTCGCGGTCGTCATGTTCACCGCCGAGATAATCTTCAGGCGATTCACCAAGATGCGACAACAACTGCAGAAAGTCGCGTTTCTCGAGACGAATGTCCAGCAGCGCATTGCCCTGCTCGTCATATTGCTCGTCCTTGACCGCGTCCAGCTCATGCAGGCCTGCCCGCAGACGGGACTTGGCAGGCCCCAGCGTCAGCTGCATGGAGATGACGTTGTCGGACAGCAGCTCGGCGAAGGCCTGCATCAGCAGATCCAGCCCCTTGCCGTCGCGTGCCGACAGCCACACCGCCAGCGGACGACCGAAGCCATCACGCTCGATGCGCGGCGCCATGTCGAGTCGATCGATCTTGTTCATGACCAACAGACGCGGCACATCACCGGCATCGATCTCGCTCAGGACGTGATTGACCTGCTCGGTATTGCGGTCATTCTCCGGGTCTGCGGCGTCGATGACATGTACCAGCAGATCCGCTTCCGCCGCTTCCTGCAGGGTCGCCTGGAAGGCTTCCACCAGCTTGTGCGGCAGATGACGAATGAAGCCGACGGTATCGGCCAGGACTGCCGGACCGACATCCTCGAGCTCCAGACGACGCAGCGTCGGGTCCAGCGTCGCGAACAGCTGATCGGCGGCGTACACCTCGGAGGTGGTCAGCGCGTTGAACAGCGTCGACTTGCCGGCGTTGGTATAGCCGACCAGCGACAGGCTCGGGATCTCGGCACGCGCACGGGCACGGCGGTTCTGATCGCGCTGCTTGTGCACCTTCTCGAGTCGCTTGTGGATCGACTTGATACGGGCACGCAACAGGCGACGGTCAGTCTCGAGCTGGGTTTCCCCCGGGCCTCGCAGACCGATACCGCCTTTCTGACGCTCAAGGTGGGTCCAACCCCGCACCAGGCGGGTGGACATGTACTCGAGCTGTGCGAGTTCCACCTGCAGCTTGCCCTCATGGGTCCGCGCACGCTGGGCAAAGATGTCGAGAATCAGACCGGTACGGTCGATGACGCGACACTTGAGCGTGGCTTCGAGGTTTCGCTGCTGGGAAGGACTCAATGAATGGTTGAAAATGACCAGCTCGGCTTCGTGCACGGCCAGGGCCTCTTGCACTTCCTCAAGCTTGCCTTCTCCGATGAACGTACGGGAGTCGGGGCGGGGCCGGCTACCCTCGATGAGGGTCGCCGGCACGGCGCCTGCCGAACGTACGAGTTCGAGGAGCTCACCGGCATCCTCGCGTTCTTTTTCGTCCCGGAAATTGACATGCACCAGGACGGCCGTTTCACCGGCTTCGGGTCGTTCGAAGAACAATCAGCGCCTCTAACTTCAGCTTTCTGTGGACGGCACGCTCGGATCCTGGGCCGGCAGGCGCACATTGCGCGACGGCACCACGGTCGAGATAGCGTGCTTGTAAACCATCTGGGAGACAGTATTGCGCAGCAGGATCACGAACTGATCGAAGGATTCGATCTGGCCCTGCAGCTTGATGCCGTTGACCAGGAAGATCGAGACCGGGATACGTTCCTTGCGCAGGATGTTCAGGTACGGGTCCTGGAGTGATTGACCTTTGGACATGTGACTCTCCGTAAAAATGTCTCGTTCGAGGTAAGTATGGTTATGTTCGCCAGCGCTCCGGGTTGCCCTCTTGAGGGGGCTTCACGGGCGCGGGTCGTGACCGCTCATGTTACGCTAAGTGCAGGTCTGGCGCACGATTTTCAAGGTTTCACTGTAAGGATCTACACCCATGGAATCTACCGGGTGAATCCCCTGCCAGCTCCGCAACCAGGTCAACTGTCGCTTGGCGAGTTGACGCGTCGCGATGATGCCGCGTTCGCGCATCTCATCCCGGCTCAGATGGCCATCGAGAAAATCCCACACCTGACGGTAGCCGACACAACGTATCGAGGGCAGGCCCGCATGCAGCTCCGGACGCGCCTTCAGCGCTTCGACCTCGGCAATGAAGCCCTGTTCCAACATCTGATCAAAACGCGTCTCGATACGTTCATGTAACACGGCTCTATCGTGGGGCGCCAGTGCGATCGCTATCGGCCGGAACGGAAGTTCCGCCTCTGGCTGCTCCGCGAGCAGCTCGCTCATCGGGCGCCCGCTGATCAGACAGACCTCCAGCGCGCGTGTCAGCCGCTGGGGGTCAGTGGCCCGAATGCGCTGTGCCGTGGCCGGATCAAGCCGCGCCAGCTGCGCATGCAGCGCCGACAGACCCTCGGACTGGATACGCGCCTCGAGCTCCGCGCGCAGCTCGGCATCCGCTGCCGGCAGCTCCGCCACGCCTTCCAATAGACGCTTGAAATACATCATGGTGCCGCCGACCAGCAGCGGCATCTTGCCGCGGGACTGGATCTCGGCGATATGCGCCAGCGCATCGCGACGAAACTCGGCGGCGGAATAGCTCTCCAGCGGGTCGAGAAAGTCGATCAGGCGGTGTGGCGCTCGGGCCAGCTCTGCCGCGCTCGGCTTGGCCGTGCCGATATCCATGCCGCGATAGATCAGCGCCGAATCGACACTGACCAGCTCCGCGCCCTGCTCCTCATGCCAGCGAATGGCGAGGTCGGTCTTGCCGGAGGCCGTCGGCCCCATCAACAACACGACAGGCGGCTTGTCAGCCACCTCAGGCGCGTGGTGTCGGGAATCTTCAGGGGGTTGAATCTGGGTCATGGCCTATTGTCTGGGCTGGGAGGTGAATCAGGGGTGAACCGCTACGACACGGGGCGTCATCTACTGGCCGCGCAGGAACAGCTTGTCGAGCTCATGCATCGAAAGCTCGGTCCAGGTCGGCCGGCCATGATTGCATTGCCCGGAGCGCTCGGTGCGCTCCATGTCACGCAGCAGGGCATTCATTTCCGGAATCGTCAGACGGCGGTTAGCGCGCACGCTGCCGCGACACGCCATGTCGGCGAGCAGTTCATTCATGTGCGCCTCCATGCGGTCACTGCGTCCATAGCGCTCGAGATCTTCCAGCATGCCGCGCACCAGGGGCTCCACATCGGCATTGCCGAGCACGACCGGCACCTGACGCACCAGCAGAGTTTCCGGCCCGGCAGCGTCCAGCTCGACGCCCAGACGCGTGAACGCCTCGGACTCGCGCTCGAAGGTACCCATCTCACGCGAACTGACCGCCAGCGACACCGGCACCAGCAGCGGCTGGGCCTCCAGATGGCCGCCACCGTGAACGTGCTGCTTCATGCGCTCATAGGTGATGCGCTCATGAGCGGCATGCATGTCGACCATCACCAGCCCGCGCGAGGTCTGCGACAGGATATAGACGCCGTGCAGCTGCGCCACGGCGTAGCCCAGCGGCGGCGTGTCATCGTCGTCACTCTGGGCCGGCAGACCACGCATCACCACTGCCGAGCTGCCTGAGACCGAACCACCCGAGACCGAACTGCCTGAGACAGACGGCGCCGACATGCCAGGCCCTGCGTCGCTGGAAGGCGCTCCCGCCGGCGCCGAGTCGACCCGCCAGCCGGGCGCAGACTCCCCGACACCGGCCTGCGCACTGCCCTGTCCTGCGCCCTGTCCTGCGCCCTGCCCTGGCCCGTCACCCTCGCGGCCACCTTCGCCCAGCGTGACACGTGGCGCACGCCGTGCCTCACGTTCGGCACTGGCGATCGCCGCCGGATCATTGGCCACGCCCGCGCCGCCTGCGCCGCCACCCGGCGTGAGCAGATGATCTTCGCTGGGGTGCAGTGCCCGATAGCCGGCCATGAACTGACGCACACGCTCGGCACTCAGGCGTTCGCTGGAGCGACCATCACCGGCAGGCGGCAGCTGCGAGGAAGGCTGCCAGGGGGCCGCAGGGCGGCCTGCAGGCGCGCTTGGCGAGGCTGACGAGTCGCCCCCGGCCTGCGGACCGGCCGATGACGGTTGCTGTTCAGTGGCGGCATTTGGCTGGGCATCCTGTTCCTGACGGCCAAGGCGCATGCCCTGCTGCTGCCAGCCGGGGTCCTCTTCCTTCTCCTGCCCCTCGATGCCGGTAGGCGCGGCGCTGTTGTCACCGGGGCGCACCTCGGCCAGCGCCTTGTGCAGGCTCGAGAACAGGAAGTCATGCACCAGGCGCCCGTCCCGGAAGCGCACTTCGTGCTTGGTCGGGTGAACATTGACATCTACCACCGTCGGGTCGAGCTCCAGGTAGAGCACGAACACCGGATGCCGACCATGGAACAGCACATCGCGATAGGCCTGACGCACGGCATGCGCGACCAGGCGGTCGCGCACCACGCGGCCATTGACGAAGAAGTACTGCTGATCGGCCTGGGCACGCGAGTGCGTCGGCAAGCCCACCCAGCCGGACAGGCGCAGGCCGGAGGCCTCGATATCCAGATGCAGCGCATGCTCGAGGAAGTTGCGCCCCAGCAACGCACCGATGCGCCGCTCCACCGTCAGGGTGTCTTCACCGGCGCGCAGCTGGTGCACCACCTTCTGGTTGTGGCGCAGCGTCCAGCCGATGTCGTGGCGTGACAATGCCAGCCGCCGGAAGCTTTCCTCGACATGACCGAACTCGGTCTTCTCGGTGCGCATGAACTTGCGGCGCGCCGGCGTATTGAAGAACAGATCACGCACCGCGACGCTGGTGCCACGCGGATGCGGCGCCGGGGAGACGCGCGGCGCCATCTCGCGCCCTTCCGCCACCACCCGCCAGCCATTGGCCGGTTCCTCCGAGACATTCGAGAACAGCTCCAGCCGCGAGACCGAACTGATCGAGGCCAGTGCCTCGCCCCGGAAACCGAGGCTCGCCACGCCCTCGAGATCATCCAGGCTCTCGATCTTGCTGGTCGCATGCCGTGACAGCGCCAGCGGCAGGTCTTCCTCGGTGATGCCGCAGCCGTTGTCGCGCACGCGAATCAGCCGCGCACCGCCACCTTCCAGCTCCAGCTCGATGCGGGTGCTGCCGGCATCGATGGCGTTCTCGACCAGCTCCTTGACAACGGAAGCCGGCCGCTCCACGACCTCACCCGCCGCGATCTGGTTGGCAAGGCGCGGATTGAGGATACGGATCCGTCGCTCGCCAGGGCGAGCGGGCTGCATGTCGGTCAGCTCGTCAGACATCGATAGACTCCTGGATACACGAGCGAAAAACGCCGCTTCTCTGAAAACGATACTGTCCGCCGACCCAGCCACGGCAAGCAACGCATGCCGGAACTGCATCAGCGGACAGTGTCTGCGCCCCGCCAACGCAAGGCGCGGTCAGGGCGACTTCATGACGTCAGGTTCAGCTGCGCGGGATCTTGAGCAGCTGGCCCACGCGCACCGTGTCGCCACTCATGTTGTTGGCCTGCTTGAGGGCCGCCATGCTCACGTTGTGGCGCTGGGCCACTTCCGACAGCGTATCGCCACTCTTGACGCGATATTCGCCGCCGTTGCCACCGCGTGCCTGGCTGCGCTGCCATGCCAGCAGACTCGCGGGCGGCGGATTGCGCTCGAAGTGGCTCTGGATTCCCGAGAAGATCGAGCGCGCCAGCTTCTCCTGATAGGGGCCGCTGTTGAGGTTGCGCTCTTCCTGGGGATTGGAGATGAAGCCCGTCTCCACCAGCAGCGAGGGGATATCCGGCGACTTGAGCACCACGAAGCCCGCCTGCTCCACCTGTCGCTTGTGCAGGGAATTCATGCGTCCGAGGTTGGCCAGCACGCCGCTACCCGCCGCCAGCGAGTCATTGAGCGTTGCGGTCATGGTCAGGTCGAGCAAGACGCCACGCAGCATCTCATCCTTGTCATTCAGGCTGAGATTGCCATCCACGCCCCCGATCAGGTCAGCACGGTTTTCAGTGGCGGCCAGCCAGCGTGCGGTCTCGGACGTCGCCCCGCGGCTTGAGAGCGCAAAGACCGAGCTGCCGTGCGGGCGCGGGCTGTTGAAGGCATCGGCGTGAATCGAGACGAAGAAGTCCGCCTTCTGCTCACGCGCGATCTCGGTGCGCTTGCGCAGCGGAATGTAGTAATCGCTGTTGCGGGTCAGGATGGCCTTGAAGCCGGGCTGGGCATCGAACATGCGCTTGAGGCGCTTGCCGATCTTGAGCACCACATCCTTCTCACGAGTCCCGCTGGGGCCGCTGGCGCCCGGGTCTTCCCCGCCGTGGCCAGGGTCGATCGCGATGATGATGTCACGCTTGGGATGTGCCGCCGCCTGCGTATTGACCACAGGTTCCGCCGGCTCGCCCTTCAGCTTGCGCTTGGCCGCGGCCTGTTCCTGCTCGCGGATACGGGCCTCGATGGGGTCGATGGGGTTCTCGACCGCCGACTCGCCGGGGAACTCGAGATCCACCACCAGGCGATTGCCGTACTTGGCATTCGGCGCCAGCGTGAAGTCCTTGGGATTGACCGGGCGCGTCAGGTCGAGCACCACACGCAGGGCATCCCCCTGACGCCCGCTGCGGATCGACTTGATGGCACTGCCTTCGAGATTCAGCGCGGCGAACTTGCGCTCGACCGCGGCACTGGCCACTTCGCTGCCGGCAAGGTCGATCACCAGACGGCGCGGATTGTCGAGGCCGAAGACCTTGGCCTTGGCGGCACTGTCGAGATCGAACACCAGCCGCGTGTGGTCCGGTGCGGTCCACAGGCGCAGGTTCTCGACCTTGGCGGCCAGCGCCTGCGGCGCCAGCACCAGACTGGCAAGCGAGCAGACGACGCCACCCGCCAGCCAGCGACGGAAGCTGCGCGCCAGACGCATACGGGGGATTTTGGACGCTATTTCAGGCATCAGACAGGATGACCCAGACAGAAAGAACATGAATGAAGATAACGAATGATCGGACACTGCGCCGCCAGACAACGCAAGCGGAACGGCGTCATCATGCCTGAGAGGTTCGGCGCTCGGCCAGTGTTGCCAACCAACCCTCACCTCGCGGTGTCAGGGCAGTCAATTCGGCCTCGCGTCCTTCGTCGGCGACGAACAGCGTGATGCGCAGATCCGGCGTGGGCAGAAAGCCCTGACCACAGCTCGGCCACTCGATCAGCGCCAGGCTGTCGGCGGCGAGCAGATCGCGCCCCCCGATGAACTCGAGCTCTTCAGGGTCGGCGAGGCGGTAGAGATCGAAGTGGTTGATGTGCCACTCGCCACCCTCGGCCCGTGGCAGCACGTAGGGCTCCACCAGGGTGTAGGTCGGGCTCTTGACCGCACCCTGGTGACCATAGGCGCGCAGCACGCCGCGGGTCAGGGTCGTCTTGCCCGCCCCCAGCTCACCCTCAAGGAACACCAGCCCGCGGCCGGCAAGGATATTTCCCAATTGAGTGCCGAAGGCAACCTGGGCGTTTTCATCAGACAGAAGTATGCGCATCTCGGGCCCGTGGATTGAGCAATAAATGCATATAGGATGCCAGATCACCCGCGAGCAGGCCACGTTCACCACGCTCCTGTACCGCCCGGTCGGCCGCCAGGGCATGCACCAGCACCCCAAGCCTGGCCGCCTGCGCCATGGCGCGCGTGACTCGCCGGGCCTGCGCCGCCTCATCCTGGGAGGAACGCGGCTGGCGTGCATCGAAGCCGCCGTTGAGCGCCTGCGCCGCCAGACCCGCGATGATGCCACCCAGCACATCGCCCATGCCGCCACTGGCCATGCCCGGATTGCCATAGGGGCAGAGCGCCACCGCCGGCCCCTCGAGCCCCCCCGCAGGACTCGCCACCAGACTGCCCGCGCCCTTGAGCACCACGCTGCCGCCGAAACGCTGCTGAAGCGCTCTTGCGGCTGCGATCCGGTCACGTTCGACGTCCGCCACACTGCAATCGAGCAAACGCGCGGCCTCGCCGGGATGCGGCGTCAGCACCCAGTCGTCGCGACGGATGATGTCGCCTTCGCTCGCGCGCCAGGCCAGCAGGCTCAGGCCATCGGCATCGACGACCAGCGGCTGCCCCGCCGCCAGCACCCGCGACATGCCGCCCCAGCCCCACAGCATGCTCTCGAGACTCTCGGTGCCCATGCCCGGCCCGACCAGCGTCACACTGGCCTGTGCCAGCTGTGATTCCAGCACGGCGAAGCCATCATGGTTGCTGCCCTCAGGGCCACTATTGAGACCGCGCGCCATGACCTCAGGGCAGCGCGTCAGGCTGGCGCTGATATGCGCGGGCGCCGTCAGCAGCGCGACCTTGCCGGCGCCGGCCCGCGCCGCCGCCTCACTGGCCAGCAATACCGAGCCCCCCAGCCCCGGCCCGCCGCCGAAGACCAGCACACTGCCGGTATCGCCCTTGTGGGCCAGCGGCGAGCGCGGCACCAGCTCGGACTCCAGCCAGCGCGGTGTCAGCCGCTGCACGGCGTCCTCTGCCAGCAAGGCCGCGGTTCGCGACTGCGCGACCACCTCCGGCAACACGCGCGCCGCGCCCAGGCGCGCCAGACTGACGTGCCCGGCGTGCAGCTCGGCGCGTCCGGTGTGCAGGCCCGGCTTGTCGACCAGAAACGTCAGCGTCACATCCGCTTCCACGGCGACACCCGCGACCGCGCCTGTCGCGGCGTTCAAGCCTGAGGGCACATCCAGCGCCATGACATGCACGCCCTGCTGATGAGCGTGATTGATGCGCTCGATGGCTTCGACCACACTGCCGCGCGGCGCATCGCGCAGGCCGATGCCGGTCAGCGCATCCACCAGCAAGGGCCAGCCCTTGAGCAGCGCATCCGCCGCCTCCTCATCGGCCTTCGGCCATGCCAGCGTCTCGACACCAGCCTCGCGCGCCGCGATCGCGGCCAGCTGCGCATCACCGGTCAAGGCATCCTCCGGCGTCAAGGCGATGACTCGCACCTCGAAGCCCGCCAGCAATGCCAGGCGCGCCAGCAGATAGCCATCACCGCCATTGTTGCCGCCGCCACACAGCACGCACAGCCTGCGCGCCTCCGGCCAACGCTGACGCAGCAGATCGAACGCCGATTGCGCGGCGCGCCCCATCAGGCGCTTCTCCACCGGCGCCTCGCTCTGGCCACTGTCAGCGGCGACGGTCTCCTCCGCGAGCATCCAATGCTCCAGATCACGCAGCGCCGCCAACGGCCACAGACAGTTGACCGAACGCCACAGCGTCATGGTCGCCGAAGATGCCGGGGGGCAGGTCTGGTCAGAGGTCGATTCGTGCGCTGTCATGCCTACACTCCTTGTCTGGATATCCATTGCCTGACTGGATGTTCGTTGCCTGTCTGGACGCTCGTTGCCTGCCTGGATGTGCGTTGCCTATCGTGAGGCATGGCGCTGCATGCCGCCTTCCTTTCTACTGCGCCTTACCTGCCGTGCTCACGCCGTCAGGCAGCACGCTTGGGCTGACCGGCAAGTTGCGCTAAGGTGGCGCGCCTCTGCCCTCGATCTCGCTGGAACCCCCATGTCTGCTCCGCACTCATCCACCGCCGCCGCTTCACCTGCCGACACCGGGAGCCCCGCCGCCGATGAACAGGCCATGGCGGCACTGGCGACGCGCATCAAGACATGGGGGCGCGAGCTGGGTTTTCAGCAGGTCGGCATCACCGATGTCGACCTCTCGGCCCACGTGGCCTATCTGGAGCGCTGGCTGGCCAACGGCCATCACGGCGAGATGAACTTCATGGCCAAGCACGGCACCAAGCGCACTCGTCCTGAGGAGCTGGTGCCCGGGACACTGCGCGTCATCAGCGTGCGCCTCGATTACCTGCCGCCTGAGGTCGAGACCACTCAGGTGCTCAGCCAACCCGAACGCGCCTATGTGTCACGCTACGCGCTGGGGCGTGATTACCACAAGCTGATGCGCAAGCGACTGGCCAATCTGGCCAAGCAGATCGAGAAGGAAGTCGGCAAGTTCGGCTATCGCGCCTTCGTCGACTCCGCCCCGGTGATGGAGCGCGCCCTGGCACAGAAGGCCGGCATCGGCTGGTTCGGCAAGAACGCCATGCTGATGAATCAGCAGGCCGGCTGCCTGTTCTTCCTGGGCGAACTCTACACCGACCTGCCCCTGCCGGTGGACGCCCCCTTTGAAAAGGAACACTGCGGCAGCTGCAACGCCTGCAAGGTCGCCTGCCCGACGGATGCCATCGTCGAGGACAAGGTCGTCGATGCGCGGCGCTGCATCTCGTACCTGACCATCGAGCTCGATAGCGCCATCCCCGAGGAATTCCGCCGCCCGATGGGCAACCGCATCTACGGCTGCGATGACTGTCAGCTGTTCTGCCCCTTCACGCGCTTCGCCAAGGCGACCCAGGAGACTGACTTCTCGCCGCGTCATGATCTGGATCGCATCGAGCTGATCCGCCTGTTCTGCTGGGGGGAGCAGGAATTTCTCAGCAAGACGGAAGGCAGCCCGATTCGACGCATCGGCTACGAGAAGTGGCTCTCCAACATCGCCATCGGGCTGGGCAACGCGCCCTGGTCGGAGCAGGTCGAGCATGTGCTGCGCGCCCGTCTGGCCTACCCCAGCGAGCCACTGCGCGAGCATGTGCGCTGGGCGCTGAAGGAGCAGGCCATCAAGCGCGGCGCCCGCCTGGCCACCGCGCTTTGAGAGGCGTTGCCTCCAGGGCTATCGCTTTCAGTTAAGGAGCGATACTTAGACGATGCCCTGCTGGGTCAGCTTGAGGAAGGTCTTGCGGTAATGTGCAAGCTCCGCCAGTGACTCACGGATATCGTCCATCGCCTGGTGGGTCGCACGCTTCTTGAAGCCGTCGAGCGCGGCCGGATTCCAGCGCTTGGCCAGCTCTTTCAGGGTCGAGACATCGATGTTGCGATAGTGGAAGAATTCTTCCAGCAACGGCATCTCGTGCTGCAGGAAGCGGCGGTCCTGATGCACGCTGTTGCCACACATCGGCGAAGCGCCTGCCGCCACGTGCCGGGCCAGGAACTCGAGGGTCTGGCGTTCGGCTTCGGCGGTATCTATCTGACTTTCCTTGACGCGCTTCACCAGCCCGGATTCACCATGGGTGCGCGTATTCCACTCATCCATCGCCTCCAGCAGGCTGTCCGGCTGATGCACGGCCAACACCGGGCCTTCGGCGATCAGGTTGAGGTCGCCGTCGGTGACCAGCGTGGCCACCTCGATGATGCGCTCACGCGCCGGGTCGAGACCGGTCATTTCCAGGTCGATCCAGATGAGGCGGTCGGCCTGCGCGGTGGGATTTGCCATGGGTCACTCCTTGCTGAGCAGATGATGGAATGGCGCGGGACGCCAGTCGATGACAGCAGTATCACACGCCATCCCGGGGCGTCGCACGACACCCGAGGGCGCAAAGGGTACAATCGCGCCGCAAAGGGGGGAAGACTCTCCCATCCCTGGCGAACGAACGGCGACCGGAGTCACCAGCCAAGCATGAGTAAACGCAAGCTAAGCCGCCAGCAGCAATGGCGAATCGAGAAGGTGCAGGCCGAGCGTACCAAGCGCGCCGAGAAGCGCGAGGCGCAGGACCGTGACAAGCTCGACGCCGGCGAATATGGCCCGGAGCAGCATGGCCGTGTCATCGCCCACTTCGGGCGCAGCCTGGAAGTCGAAAGCGAATCCGGCAGCCTGCACCGCTGCCACCTGCGCGCCAACCTCGAGACGCTGGTCACCGGTGACCGGGTCATCTGGCGCGAAGCCAGCGATGCCAGCGGCGTCGTCGTCGCGCGTGGCGCACGTACCACCGAGCTTGAACGCCCCGACATGCGCGGCGTGCTCAAGCCGGTGGCGGCCAACATCGACCAGATCCTGATCGTGTTCGCCGCCGAACCCGCCCCGCAGCCCAACCTGATCGACCGCTATCTGATCGCCGCGGAAGCCACCGGCATCACGCCAGTGCTGGTGCTCAACAAGGTCGACCTGCTGCCGGAAAGCGGCGGTGAGCTACGCGACCTGCTGGCACGCTATGAAGCGCTCGGCTACGAAGTCGTCGCCTGTACCACGCGTGGCGAGTCGGGGCTCGATGCCCTCAAGGCCCAGCTCAGCGACCGCACCTCGGTCTTCGTCGGCCAGAGTGGCGTCGGCAAGTCGTCCCTGATCGGCATGCTGCTGCCCAGGGAAGAGGTTCGTGTCGGCCCGCTGTCGGCCGAATCACGCCAGGGCAT
This sequence comes from Cobetia amphilecti, assembly GCF_020217465.1. Taxonomy (GTDB): domain Bacteria; phylum Pseudomonadota; class Gammaproteobacteria; order Pseudomonadales; family Halomonadaceae; genus Cobetia; species Cobetia amphilecti. The sequence continues at coordinate 1,275,419 of NZ_CP084115.1, read as the reverse complement.
GCACACCACCACCACCGCCTGGCTCTATCACATGCCGGATGGCGGTGACCTGATCGACTCACCCGGCATCCGCGAATTCGGCCTGGTACACCTGACTCCCGAGCAGGTCACCGACGGCTTCCGCGAGTTCCACGACTATCTCGGCTATTGCCGCTTCCGCGACTGCAAGCATGAGAAGGAGCCGGGCTGCGCCCTGCTTCAGGCCGTGGACAACGGTGAGATCGGCCGCGTGCGCTTCGAGAGCTACAAGAAGATTCTGCTCTCGCTGACCGAGAGCTGATCAGGCGCTATCAAAAAAGCCGTCAACAAAAAGCCCCGCCAGGCAGTGACTGCCTGGCGGGGCTTTTTCATGCTCGAGGCCCTCGAGTTACATCACAGCCTCGAGACACATCACCACCGCTTTCGAAGCCTAGCCTTCCAGCAACAGCAGCAGTGACAGCGCGAACAGCACCCACATGGTCGGGCGAATCTCGCGCGCCTTGCCGACGCCGAGCTTGATGACCACGAAGCTCAGGAAACCGAACACGATACCGTGGGTGATGGAGTAGGTCAGCGGAATCATCACCATGGCGATGAAGGCCGGAATCGCATCATCGAACTGGTGCCAGTGGATCTTGCCGATCGGCTCCATCATGAACACGCCGACCAGAATCAGCGCCGGAGCGGTCGCGATGGACGGCACCAGCGACAGCAGCGGCGCCAGGAACAGGAACGGCAGGAAGCAGAGCGCCACCACCACCGCGACCAGCCCGGTGCGTCCGCCCTGACTGATACCGGCCGCCGATTCAATGTAGGCGTTCGCCGGGCTGGTGCCGAGTGGTGCGGACACCAGCGCCGAGAAGGCATCGACCATCATCGAGCGACGGATATTGCGCGGGTCACCATTCTCGTCCTTCAGATTGCCCGCCTCGGCCACTGCCATGAAGGTCGAGAGCGCATCGAAGAACACCGTGAACAGGATGACGAAGATGAATGGCGCATAGGCCACCTTGAGCGAGCCGAGCAGGTCCAGCGCCAGCAGGCCGCTGAAATCAGGCGCAGCGAAGATACCGGTGAAGTTGACCAGCGTCGGCTGAGCGATCTCCGGCGGGAAGTAGGCGCTGCCATCCCCCCACAGACGCCCGATGGTGGTCGCCATCAGGGTCGTGACGATGATGCCGATGATCAGAGCGCCGTGGATGCGCTTCGCGACCAGGATGGCAGTCAGCGCCAGCCCCAGCAGGAAGACCACCAGTGAGGGCGTCATCGGCGCGACACTGACCACGGTGACAGGGTTGGAGACGATCAGCTTGGCATTCACCAGACCGATCAAGGTGATGAACAGGCCGATACCACAGGCGATGGCGTAGCGAAGCTGAGCGGGAATCGCATCGATCACCAGGCGGCGCACGTTGAATAGGGCCAGTACCGCGAAGATGACGCCGGCCCAGAACACGCAGCCCAGCGCGACCTCCCAGCTCATGCCACCGCCCAGTACCATGGTGTAGGCGAACAGGGCATTGATGCCCATGCCCGGCGCGACCAGGATCGGGTTGCGCGCGTACAGGCCCATCATCAGGCTGCCGAAGAAGCTGACCAGCACGGTCGCCGTGAGGGCGGCACTGAATGGCACGCCGGCGGCTGACAGGATGCCGGGATTGACCACGATGATGTACATCGACGCCATGAAGGTGGCGATGCCCGCCAGCACTTCCGTGCGCGTCGTGGTGCCTTCGGCACGCAGTGAGAATAGGCGCTCGAGCAAGATGATGACTCCCGTTCAGGATGAAGCGATTGAGTAGCAGCTCAGCGTCGACGAGACGCCGACATGCTGCACCGAAATGACACACGTTGAGCGCCCGCACCGCACTCGAAGAGTGCAGCAGCGCCACTGGCGACAGACAGTGTATTGCCTGGGGCCGCGAAGAGGGGGTTCCCGAGGGCCAGAATGTGGCATTCGCCCCAGGCCCGCTGCACTGAAACAAGCGCTTCTTTCGACAAGACCTACTGGCTACAAGACCTACTGGATCTACTGGCTGCTGGCTGGCCTCGCCAGTTGATCAGAAGCCTGTCCAGAAGGCTGTCCAGAAGGTCAGGTCATGGCGCGCACTGTGCCCTGCTGGCACACGCGTCGTCCACGTCTGTACCGTTATGCGTCCGTACTGGGCATTCACACGTTCGCCCCAGAATGTGACGCGCGGCATTATACTGAAAACATGTCGTTTCAGGGGACAAGATGGCAAGGAATCTGGCGCGGTGACACTTCGCCTCGCCGCAGTCACTTGATTGCATCTCTTGATCGCAGTGACTTGACCACAGTGCCAGCCGACGTGCCATGATGCCGGAAAGATCACTCTCTTCGTAGAAGCAAGGATTACGCCATGTCTCACGATTCTTCACACCCTTCCCCCTCGGAAGCCGACCTGCTGCCCTTGATCGTCGAACCGCAGCAGCTCGCGGAGATGCTCGACCATCCTGATATCGTGATCGTCGACGTGCCACTGAAAGCCGAGAGCCATGCGCGTCATGTGCCCGGCGCTCGCCTGCTCGACTTCAAGCAGCTGGTCGGCAGCAATGACGACGACATTCCCGGCGTGCCGAGCCCCGAGGCACTGTCTGGCGTGATGTCAGCCCTTGGCATCACCCGCGACAGCCATGTGGTGGCCTATGACGATGAAGGCGGCGGCTGGGCCGGACGCCTGCTGTGGACCCTGGCGCTGCTCGGTCATACCCGCTACAGCTACCTCAATGGTGGCCTGCACGCATGGCAAGGCGATGGCCTGCCGCTGAGTGACACCGCCAGCGACTGGAGCCCCAGCGAGTATCACGCCGCCTACATGGACACCAGCGTGATGGCGACGCGGGAAGACATTCTCGATCGACTGGCGACCGAGGACCCGCAGGAAAGCGTCGTGGTCTGGGATGCGCGCTCCGCGGAAGAGTATCGTGGCGAGAAGGGCCAGAACGCCCGCCTCGGCCATATCCCGGGCGCCGTGCATTTCGAGTGGACCGAGGCCATGGACCGTGAGCGCAACCTGCGCATCCGCGACTATGCGGAGCTGGTGACGGAACTGGGCGCTCGCGGCCTCAACCCCGAACAGCACATCGTGACGCACTGCCAGAGCCATCACCGCTCCGGTCTGACCTGGCTGGTGGGTCAGGCGCTGGGCTTCAGCGATGTGCGCGCCTATCCGGGCTCCTGGAAGGAATGGGGCAACCGTGACGATACGCCCATCGAACGCTGAAGGCGCTTGATCGCAGACTGGAACGCCCCTGTCCGGCGCCAGCACGCCAAGGCAGGCCATGCCGGGATGACACGCATGGCCTGCCTGGCAACTGTCGCCAGGCCCACGGCTGCGGCAATTCGCAGGCTTGAGCCGTTATTGACGATGGGCTAAGGTGCAGCCCAACTGCTGGCCGCCGCTGTTGCCGGCCAACGCCCGCCCTCTCGAGGAGCGGGCTTTTCATTCCTGAAAGTGCCTGCAAGGATCGCCATCGTGGATCGCGCCAAGCTGTTTTCCCTGAGCCAGTACCCACTGCCCCAGCACCTGATCTCACGCCTCATCGGCCGTGTCGCCGCCTGCACCAATCCGTGGGTCAAGAACACCTTCATCGAGCGCTTCATCAAGGCCTACGGCGTCAACATGAACGAGGCGCTCGAGGAGAATCCGCGTGCCTACGCCTGCTTCAATGACTTCTTCACCCGCGCCCTGAAGGCGGATGCCCGCCCCATCGGCGAAGGCCTGGTGTCACCGGCCGATGGCGTACTGTCCCAGTTCGGCAACATCGAACACGGCACTCTCGTACAGGCCAAGGGTCAGGCATTCTCGCTGACCCAGTTGCTGGGTGGCAGTGAAGAGCGCGCCGCGCCCTTCCGCAACGGTCGCTTCGCCACCGTCTATCTGTCACCGAAGGACTACCATCGCGTCCATATGCCGGTGGCCGGTCGCCTAGTTGAGATGGCCTATGTTCCGGGACGCCTGTTCTCGGTCAACGAAGCCACCGCCAAGCACGTGCCGGGCCTCTTCGCGCGCAACGAGCGACTGGTGTGCATCTTCGAGACCGAACACGGCCCGATGGCCATGGTGCTGGTGGGCGCGATGATCGTCGCGGCGATTAAGACCGTCTGGAGTGGTCAGGTCACGCCGCTTTCCGGTGATGTCGAGACGACCCGTTTCGATCAACTCATCGAGCTGGCGCATGGCGCCGAGATGGGCCGCTTCCAGCTCGGCTCCACCGTGGTGATGTGCTTCCCGGACAGCGTCGAGTTCGATGACGCCCTGACACCGGGCCAGAAGGTCAGCATGGGTCAGTCACTCGGCATGCGCCCGTCTGCGACAGCACCGGCCCCGACCGAGCCAGAAGAGCATGCGACAGAGACGGCGCAGGACACGCCGACCACAGACGAGAAATAAGGTCAGGCCTGGCGCAGCGCGAGCACGACACTCGTGCATAAAGCCCGCACATGAAACCCTGGCATAAAAAAAGGGAAGCCCCTGGCTTCCCTTTTTAACGACAGGAGACTGACCGCGCCCCTCGCCTTCTTGCCTTGCCCCGCGATGAACGTTGCCATCGGGGTGATCACTACCTTCAGTGCCCAAACAGATCAGAGTCCTCCATGACGGGCGTCGCGCTCTAACGACGCGATTGCCGGATGATGCCTCGAAGGCTCCGAGGGTTCGAGCCATCATCTGTCGCCTTCTTTCACCATGCCCGATAAAAGAAGACCCGCTGCGACCATTGCCCTGGTCCTGCCATCACCTTGTCTGCGGGCTTCGCAGGCAAGCGCCAACCCTCCACGCTGACTTCTCCAGTCTAGTCGACGCACGCTCGGCAAGCGTGTTGGTAATAAACGCTGGGATTCACGCAAATCACATCAAAAGCTGCCTCTCATGCCGGCTCTCAAGCACGTGATGCCGGGAAAGCGATGACCGCCGAGATATCGCGCTCCCCCAGCGCCAGCATGATCAGACGATCCAGCCCCAGCGCCACCCCGCTCCCCGCTGGCATTCCCGCCTGCAAGGCCGCCACCAGACGCTGGTCCGCCGCTACCTCAGGCAGGCCCTGGGCGACTCGCGCGGCATTGTCTTCGGCAAAGCGCGCCGCCTGCTCGCTGGCATCAGTCAGCTCGTCATAGCCGTTGGCCAGCTCGATGCCCGCCACGTAGGCCTCGAAGCGCGACGCCACCCAATCACCCTCACTGTCCTGATGCTTGCGCGCCAAGGCTGCCTGCGCGGCCGGGTACTCGGTGACCAGCTCCACGGTAGCTTTTCCCTGCGCTTCTATCCCCTGTGCCCCTCGCCCCTGCGCTCCTGCGCCCTGTGCTTCCGCGCCCTGTGACCCTGAGCCAAGAGTCGGCTCGATCACCAGGCTCATCAGCGCATCCAGGCAGGTCTCATGCGACCAGTCGTCAGCCGCGACCTCACATTCTCGCGCACAGGCGGCTCGCAGCTCCTCGAGCGAGGCCGTGAAGGGGTCCAGCGCCAGCACACGGCGAAACAGCGCACGGTAAGGCGTGATGGCAGGCCCAATCTGGGCGTCTTGAGACTCACTGAGCAGCGACGGCTTACCGGTCAGCTGTGCCCCGAGCGCCATCACGCGCCGGATCAGCTCGCAGGTCTCCGTCATCAGCGCCTCAAGACACATGCCGGGGCGATACCACTCCAGCATGCAGAACTCGGGATTGTGGCGGCGGCTGACCTCGCCATCACGGAAGGCACGCGCGATCTGGAAGATCGGCCCGCTGCCGGCCGCCAGCAGACGCTTCATGTGAAATTCCGGCGATGTCTGCAGCCACAGCGGCACGCGCTCACGCTCGCCCGGCAACTGCGCGGTCAGTGACAATGACGCGAGACCGACATCCGTCGACCCGGCCTGCCCCAGCACCGGCGTTTCCACCTCCAGCACCTCACGCTCGGCGAAGAAGGTGCGCACCTCACTGATCAGACGCGCGCGCTGGACGAGCCGCTCGCGCGTGGCAGTGGGCGCCCAGTCCTCTGCCAGGGCGGCGCCGGGCGCGGCAGCGGCTGAGAGAGGTGAAGCAGCGGCGGAAGAATCGGCATCAGACATGGACAGGCTCGAGGAAGGGATCAGCGGGAGACATTGGCCAACCGGGAGGGCTGATCGACACGATCGCCCTGCACGAATGACCAGCATGAGTGGCCAGCACAAACGATGATGCCCCGCACGAGGCGAGGCATCAGGGTGTTCACGACGTGAGCGAAAGGGCTCAGGCGCGAGACACGTACTCGGCGCTGCGGGTATCAACCTTGAGGACTTCGCCCTGGTTGATGAACAGCGGCACACGCACCACTGCACCGGAAGACAGGGTTGCCGGCTTGGAGCCACCGTTGGCGGTGTCGCCCTTGAGGCCCGGGTCCGTCTCGACGACTTCCAGCTCGATGAAGTTCGGCGCGGTGACGGCGATCGCGTTGTCGTTCCACAGCGTGATGGTGTAGACGACCTGCTCTTTCAGCCACTTGACCGTGTCGCCCAGCGCCTTGCCATCGACAGCGTACTGCTCGAAGGAGCCATCGGTACGCATGAAGTGCCACATCTCACCGTCGGTGTAGAGGTATTCCATGTCGACTTCCATGACATCGGCGGCTTCGATGCTCTCGCCGGACTTGAAAGTACGCTCCCATACACGACCGGTCTTCAGGTTGCGCAGCTTGACGCGGTTGAAGGCCTGACCCTTGCCCGGCTTGACCAGTTCGTTATCGACGATGGCACAGGGATCATTGTCCAGCATCACTTTCAGACCGGACTTGAATTCGTTGGTAGAATAGTTGGCCATCTTGCTCGCTCTCGACTCGTTAACGGGTCTTGCCCGCCATGAATTCCAGATTGCAGTCAATTGGCTGCAATCATGACTAGAAGTGATGCGCATGATAACCCGAACCCCTGCATCCTTGCATACCATCCCGCACACCAGCCACGAAAGTCGTGCCTCAGAGGCCTTCTCAACTGCCGCTGAAGCCCCGTCTGCCCCGAATGACTGGCGTGCACAGCTACGCGACGTGATCCGCTCTCCACAGGCTCTGCTGGAGCGCCTGGGGCTCGCGCGCGAGTGGCTGCCGGGCGCCCGCGACGGCCATGAGCTGTTCGCGATCCGCGTGCCCGAGGCCTATGCCAGCCGCATCCGCGCCAATGATCCCGACGACCCACTGCTGCGCCAGGTACTGCCGCTGGACGCCGAGACCGACGTGCTCGACGGCTACGTCACCGACCCGCTGGAAGAGGCCGAGCATACGCCGCTGCCGGGGCTGATCCACAAGTACACCAATCGGGTGCTGCTGATGGCCAGCGGCGGCTGCGCGATCAACTGCCGCTACTGCTTCCGCCGTCACTTCCCCTATGACGACCATCAGCCCAGCCGCGCGCAGTGGCAGGATATCCTCGACTACCTGCGCGCTGACGAGCGCATCCACGAGGTGATCCTGTCCGGCGGCGACCCGCTGGTCTCGCCCGACAAGCGCCTGGCGTGGCTGGTGGAGTCGCTGGGTGAGATTCCGCACCTCAAGCGCCTGCGCATCCACACGCGCCTGCCAGTGGTGATTCCGGACCGCGTCAATGACGAGCTGCTCGGCTGGCTGGGTGCCACGCGTCTGCAGAAGGTGCTGGTCATTCACACCAACCATGCCAACGAGCTGGACGACGCCGTCGCTGCCGCCATGACTCGCCTCAAGAGCGCCGGCGTCACCCTGCTCAATCAGGGCGTCATCCTGCGCGGCGTCAATGACAGCGTGGAAGTGCAGACAGCCCTCGCCGAGCGACTCTTCGAGTGCGGCGTACTGCCCTACTACCTGCATGCCTTCGACCCCGTACAGGGTGCCGCCCACTTCGCGGTCAGTGATGAAGAGGCCTGCAACCTGATGGAAGCGCTGCTTGAGCATCTGCCCGGCTTCCTGATGCCGCGCCTGGTACGTGAAGTGCCCGGCCGACGCTCCAAGACACCTCTTTCCAAGCCCCCTCTGTCCAAGCCCCCTCTGTCCAAGCCCACAGTGTCCAAGACACATCCGGGAGTCGACGCCGCCACCACTGGCCCTTCGGCGTCTTCCCCTGCGGGTGACGAGCGAGAGCCATCTTCGCTCAACCTGACGGGTATCATCGCCAGCGCGTGAATGGCGCACTGGCAGCGTGAGGCAACAACAGGCGGCGTGCTGCGCAAAATTTGCTACTATCGCTGGCCAATTTCATCATCGGCACACGCCCCGAGAGGCGTGGCCATGCTCAAGGAGCCCACCACATGCCTCATCTCGTCATTGATTATGCCGACAGTCTGGCCCCCAGCCTCGACATGGACGCGATCATGGATGACCTGCATGCCGCTGCCATGCAAAGTGGCCTGTTCAAGGAAACCGACATCAAGGTGCGCGCGGAAAGCTGGCGCCACTGGCGTCTGGCCGGCAATCAGGCACCGCTGGCGCACAAGCACGGCTTCGTCAACCTGCACTGCCACCAGCTGGAAGGCCGCAGCGATGACGACAAGTCGCGCCTGGCGGATATCCTGATGGAGGCCCTCAAGCCTCACTGCGAGGCGGCCCGCGAAGTCAGCGTGGAGATCGTCGAGATCACCCGCGCGACCTATCGCAAGCACAAGGCCTGAGCGCAAAAGTGACTCACCGCCCCTGAGGCCGCAGACGAAAACGCCCCGTGGCCGAAAGCCACGGGGCGTTTTTCCTTCTCATGATCAGCGATTCAGCCAACAGGCGAACTCAGGTGCCCGTCATGGCCATCGGGACGTGAAGCAGGTCATTGAGACGATGGGCGTGCTCGGCGGCCTCACGGCCCACCGACGTCAGATAGCCGCCATCCGGCAGCGTGGTCAACCCCTTGGCATGCAGACGCTCGGCGGCGGCCACCATGTCGGGACTGGCATCGTGGCGAATCTTCAAACCCTTGAGGGCGGCATCATGCGGAAAAAGGCACAGCAGGTGCAGTTCATCGTCATAGGGTGACGGCATGGGCAAACTCCTGACGGCGTGGCGAGTGGCGTTTCAGTATGGCGTCAACTGACGAGCGACGAGTCGTCGGCGCTTCCCCTCCAGTCTAGCCCTTACACCCGAAAGCGCATTGCTGCTTTGGGACTATTCTGCGACCTGATGACCAGACGACAACGCCCCCATCGCGGCGGCGATGGGGGCGTTGTCACTCACACACTGGCTTGTCACTCAGCGCAGGCGTTCAGCGGCTGAATCACGGATCAGTGCTCGAGATCCTGCTGGCGATAGCCCATCAGGTAGAGCACGGCATCCAGGCCCAGGGTCGAGATCGACTGGCGCGCCTGTTCACGCACCAGCGGCTTGGCGCGGAAGGCGATGCCCAGCCCCGCCTCGGCCAGCATCTTGAGGTCATTGGCACCGTCACCGACGGCGATGGTCTGCTCCATATGCAGGCCATGACGCTCGGCGATCTCGCGCAGCAGCAGCGCCTTGCGCTCGGCATCGACGATCGGCTCGCGCACTTCACCGGTGACCTTGCCATTGACGATCACCAGCTCATTGGCGTGGATCTCATCGAAACCCAGCAGCTGCTGAAGATGACGCGCGAAGTAGGTGAAGCCGCCGGACAGGATCGCGGTGCGATAGCCCAGCGCCTTGAGGTTGGCCATCAGGCGCTCGACCCCATCCATCAGCGGCAGATTGGCGGCGATATCGGCCAGCACCGACTCATCCAGGCCTTCCAGCTTGCTCATGCGTTCGCGGAAGCTTTCCTTGAAGTCCAGCTCGCCCCGCATGGCACGCTCGGTGACTTCCGAGACTTCCTCGCCGACACCGTGACGGCGCGCCAGCTCGTCGATCACCTCGGTCTGGATCAGCGTCGAATCCATGTCGAAGCAGATCAGGCGACGATGACGACGCCAGATATCGTCTTCCTGGATCGCGATATCGACACCGTGCAGCGCGCCCAGCGCCAGCGCCTTCTCGCGCAGGGCATTGATGTCGGTGTCACTCTCCGGCAGGCGCAGCCAGCACTCGACACAGGCGCCTTCGGCCGGTGACTCGCCATCCAGCGGCTCACGCCCCGACAGACGATGCATCAGCTCGACGGTGATGCCGAATTCGGCTGTCAGGCCACCGACCTCGGCCAGAATGCCGGCCGGCAGACACGGCGCCAGCAGCGTCAGAATCCAGCGCGGGCGCTCCGCCTGATGGCTCCAGCGCGCATATTCCTCAGCACCGACCTGCACGGCCTGCACATCCAGCCCCAGCTGTTCACCGGCGGCGGCCAGCGCGGCCTCCAGATCGGACTCCGCGCCGAGAGCCACCAGCGCTTCCAGCGACACCAGCCCGAAGGTCACGCTCTGATTGATGTCCAGCAGTCGTGCGCCGCTGCGCGCCAGCGCCTGACCAAGCCCTGCCAGCTGTCCTGGACGAGCCGTACCGGTGGCACGGATCAAGATACGTTGTGTCATTGGAAAATCATTCCTGAGCAATGAATCATCAAGGTGTCGCCCACGGGGCATGTCGGCGTCAACGCCGACGCACCTCAGCTAACAAGCCAGGCCATCCGGCCCGGATTCAACTATCGACGGCCAGACGGTCGACCTTCTGGAAGCCCTTGGGCAGCTTGCTGCCGCGGCGGCCACGCTCGCCACGATAATAATCGAGATCCGCCCCCTTGAGCAGGGTCTTGCGCTTGCCGGCATGCACCACCAGGGTCGCGCCGGCGGGCAAGACCACCAGCGAGCGCACGAGCTCCTCGCGGTTGGCGGCGCGTTCGCCAGGAATCGACAGCATCTTGTTGCCCTTGCCCTTGGACATCTCGGGCAGCTCGGAGAGCGGGAAGACCAGCAGGCGCCCTTCGTTGGAGACCACCGCCACTTCCAGGGCCGCGGGCGTGCCATCGGCAGCCTCCGGCACTGTCGGCACCTCGACCGGTGGCAGCACCGCACAGCCGCGCGGCAGGGTCAGCGCCGCCTTGCCGGACTTGTTCTTGCCGGTCAGCTGTTCGAGCGTGGTCACGAAGCCATAGCCGCCATCGGAGGCCAGCAGATAGCGCGCGGAAGGCGCATCGAGCAGCAGCCCGACCATCGCCGCCCCCGCCGCCGGATTCATGCGCCCGGTGATCGGTTCACCCTGCCCGCGTGCACTGGGCAGATTGTGCGCGGCCAGGGTGTAGGCACGCCCGGTGTCATCCAGCAGCACCAGCGGCTGATTGGTCTTGCCGCGCGCCGCCAGATGGAAGCGGTCGCCGGCCTTGTAGGACAGGCCTTCGGGGTCGATATCATGCCCCTTGGCGGCACGGATCCAGCCCTTCTCGGACAGCGCGACGGTGATCGGGTCGGCGCCCATCAGCTCGACTTCCGACAGCGCCTTGGCTTCGCCGCGCTCGACCAGCGGCGAGCGGCGTGGATCGCCGAAGTCGGTGGCGGCCTGCTCAAGCTCACTGTCGATCAGGTCCGTCAGTGCCTCGTCATTGCCCAGCAGATGCTTGAGGTGCTTGCGCTCGCGCTTGAGCTCGTCCTGCTCGCCACGCAGCTTCATCTCTTCAAGACGCGCCAGGTGACGCAGACGCAGCTCGAGGATCGCCTCGGCCTGACGCTCGGAGAGCTGGAAGGTCTCGATCAGGCTGGCCTTGGGGTCTTCCTCCTCGCGAATGATGCGAATCACCTCGTCGAGATTCAGGTAAGCCGTCAGCAGACCCTCGAGGATATGCAGACGGTCCTCGACCTTGGCCAGACGATGCTCGAGGCGGCGACGCACGGTGGCACGACGATAGCGCAGCCACTCGGCCAGCATCTCGTGCAGCGCCATCACCCGCGGGCGCCCCTTGAGATCGATGACGTTCATGTTGACGCGCGCGTTCTTCTCGAGGTCCGTGGTGGCGAACAGGTGCGCCATCAGGCCTTCGATATCGACACGATTGGAGCGCGGCTGAATCAGCAGGCGCGTCGGGTTCTCGTGGTCGGACTCATCACGCAGGTCCGCGACCATCGGCAACTTCTTGGCCTGCATCTGGGCGGCGATCTGCTCGATCACCTTGGCGCCGGAGACCTGATACGGCAGCGCCGTGATCACGATATCGCCCTCTTCCAGCACGTAGCGGGCGCGCATCTTCACGCTGCCACGACCGGTGCGGTAGAGCTTGGCGAGGTCGGTGCGCGGCGTGATGATCTCCGCCTCGGTGGGGAAGTCCGGTGCCGGCAGGTACTCCATCAGCTGATCGCTGTCGGAGTCCGGATGACGCAGCAGATGGCGCGTGGCGGCCACGACTTCATGCACGTTGTGCGGCGGGATGTCGGTCGCCATGCCCACCGCGATACCGGTGGTGCCGTTAAGCAGCACATTGGGCAGACGCGCCGGCAGCACCTTGGGCTCGTTCATGGTGCCATCGAAGTTGGGCACCCAGTCGACGGTGCCCTGGGAGAGCTCGGACAGCAGCACCTCGGAGTACTTCGACAGCCGCGATTCGGTGTAACGCATGGCCGCGAAGGACTTGGGGTCATCCTGGCTACCCCAGTTGCCCTGGCCATCCACCAGCGGATAGCGATAGCTGAACGGCTGCGCCATCAGCACCATCGCCTCGTAACAGGCGCTGTCACCGTGGGGGTGGAACTTGCCCAGCACGTCGCCGACGGTACGCGCCGACTTCTTGTACTTGGCGTTGGCCGTCAGGGACAGTTCGCGCATGGCGTAGACGATGCGGCGCTGCACCGGCTTCATGCCATCGCCGACATGCGGCAGGGCGCGGTCGAGAATCACGTACATCGAGTAGTCGAGGTACGCCTTTTCGGTGTAGTCGCGCAGGGCCAGACGTTCGACGTCACCCTCCGCGACCTGGATATCCATGCTCATGGGCGCTTGACCTTGATTACGAGCGTAAAACCGGGGAGCGCCTGACTGTGGCGCTCCCGAAAGAATGCTGTCGCGCAGCTTGTCTGGCTTTCGAAGTTCAGCTGCGCTCGAAGCTCACGATGATCAGACCTCGATGTCGGCCATGTTGCCGTAGTCCTCGAGCCAGCTCTTGCGATCACTGGCGCGCTTCTTGGCCAGCAGCATGTCGAGCATCTCGTGGGTGCCGTCATCCGCACTGCGCGTCAGCTGCACCAGGCGGCGGGTGTCCGGCGCCATGGTCGTTTCCCGCAGCTGCAGCGGGTTCATCTCACCCAGACCCTTGAAGCGCTGCACATTGGGCGTACCACGCTTGCTCTCGAGCTGCTTGAGGATGTGCGCCTTCTCGCTCTCGTCCAGGGCGTAATGCACTTCCTTGCCCAGATCGATGCGATACAGCGGCGGCATGGCGACGAAGACGCGCCCGGCATCCACCAGCGCCGGGAAGTGACGCACGAACAGCGCGCACAGCAGCGTGGCGATGTGCAGACCATCGGAGTCGGCATCCGCCAGGATGCAGACCTTGTGATAGCGCAGCTTGGTGAGGTCATCCGAGCCCGGGTCCAGGCCGATGGCGACCGCGATGTCGTGGACTTCCTGGGAGGAGTAGATGTCATGCGACTCGACTTCCCAGGTATTGAGGATCTTGCCACGCAGCGGCAGGATCGCCTGGGTCTCGCGGTTGCGGCCCTGCTTGGCGCTGCCGCCGGCGGAGTCACCCTCGACCAGAAACAGCTCGCTGTCGGCAGGATCGGAGCTTGAGCAGTCCGAGAGCTTGCCCGGCAGCGCAGGCCCGGAGGTTACCTTCTTGCGCGCGACCTTCTTGGCGCTCTTCAGACGGCGCTGGGCCGCCGAGATCACCAGTTCCGCCAGTGCTTCGGCCTGATCGACATGGTGGTTGAGCCACAGCGAGAAGGCGTCCTTGACCACGCCGGAGACGAAGGCGGCAACGCTGCGTGAGGACAGGCGCTCCTTGGTCTGGCCGGCGAACTGCGGATCGAGCATCTTCACCGACAGCACGAAGGCGGCGCGCTCCCACAGGTCATCCGCGCTCAGCTTGACGCCACGCGGCAGCAGGCTGCGGTAGTCGCAGAATTCCTTGAGCGCCTCGAGCAGACCGGAGCGCAGGCCATTGACGTGGGTGCCGCCCAGCGGCGTGGGGATCAGGTTGACGTAGGGTTCCTGCACCAGCTCACCGCCTTCCGGCAGCCATTGGATCGCCCAGTCGACCCCGTGCTCGTCGTCCTCGAAATGGCCGACGAACGGCGATTCCGGCAGGCGTTCGAAGCCATCGGTGGCGCCGAGCAGGTAATCGCGCAGGCCATCCTCGTAGTGCCAGGTCGTCTCGTTGCCATCGGTCTCGATGAGCACGACCTTGAGGCCCGGACACAGCACGGCCTTGGCACGCAGCAGGTGGCGCAGGCGCGGCATCGCCAGGCGCGGGCTGTCGAAGTAGCTCTCGTCCGGCCAGAAGCGCACCAGGGTGCCGGTATTGCGCTTGCCGACGGTGCCGATCTGGGTCAGCTCCTCGGCCTTCTCGCCATTCTCGAAGGCGATGCGCTGACGCAGGCCATCGCGGCACACTTCCACTTCCAGACGCGTCGACAGCGCATTGACCACCGAGACGCCCACGCCGTGCAGGCCGCCGGAGAAGCGATAGCTGTCCTGGGAGAACTTGCCCCCCGCGTGCAGCTTGGTGAGGATCAGCTCGATGCCGGTCACGCCATGCTCGGGGTGGATGTCGGTGGGCATGCCACGACCGTCATCGCCGACCTCGATACCGCCATTCTCGAGCAGGCGCACGCGGATTTCCCTCGCATGCCCCGCCAGCGCCTCATCGACGGAGTTGTCGATGACTTCCTGCGCCAGATGGTTGGGCCGAGAAGTGTCGGTATACATGCCGGGCCGCTTGCGGACCGGTTCGAGGCCGGAGAGGACCTCAATGGAACTGGCGCTGTACTGACTCATCGCAGCCTTGTGTCCTTGGTGTTGACGTCCGCCATCCGACTCGCCATTTCACGTGCGCGAGACGGACAACGGATTCCTGAAAAAAGAGAGACCGGCGCCTGGCGTTCAGCATCGAACGCCCTGCCAAGTCGTGCCAATCCATGTCGTGCCAAGAGGTGCCGTGCCCAGCCAGGTCGTGGTGTGTCGTAGCAGAAAGCACCACGCGCATGACCTGCTAGTCCGGCGCGACATGCATCGCCGCTGCGGTGGCGGGGGCCAGCCGGTGCCCGCCATGCGCCATGATCGCCGGCAGATATTCCGCCAGCTGCGCAAAGCCGTGATCGCCACCCGGCGTGATGATCAAGCGACTTCCCTGATAGAGCCCTGCGGTATCATTGACATCCAATGTCTCATCGGCCGTCGCCAACAGCACCAGGGTGCGCTGCGCCGTGACCGGTTCCGCTTCCAATGCGAGCAGCCCAGGCCCGAACTCCTCGGTGACGGTGAACGTCACGCCGGTATAGGGGTTGGCATGCACCGAGCCGAGCCATTCGCTGACCAGTCGCGCGGGACGCACGGCCGGATTGATCAGCACACTGCGCGGCCCCTGACGCCAGACGCTCTGTGAAGGGCCTGCCGGCCCCTCGAGGCGTGCGGCCTCACGCGCGACCAGCCAGGTAGCCAGAAAGCCGCCCATGGAGCTGCCGATCACCATGATGGCGTCATCACAGGCAGGGTCTGCGGGGTCCAGCGCCAGGCGCTCACACAACGTGAGATAGGCCGCGTTGACCGCCGCCTGACCCGCGCCGGGCTCCGGGGGGATGTCCGGCATCACGCACGGCAGGCCGAACTGCTCTGCCGCGCGCTGCATCAAGCGTGCCTTGGGCGAACAACTGGCCGAATTGAAGCCGTGCAGATACAGCAGACCCTTGACGGGCGCGGTGGCGTGCATCGCTGCCGTATCTGACGGAAAGGGGGAATTGGCCATCAGCACTCCCGACAACACGCCAGACCGCGAAACCTCCCCTCCCACGCCTCAAGATGGCTGGGCATCTCTCGAGCGTTCATACGCTGGAAGCAGGGTTTTCGACGGTCCGCGTCGTGCTGTCTAGTGTAAACGATTGATTCGCTTATAGGATAGCGAGAATACTGTATAAATCAACAGAGAGCGACGACTGACGCCGCCGCTCGTCTTGCATGGCATATCAGCATGCCCTTACACACTCACACTCACACCCACTCTCACTCACATCCGCCGTGGGCTCAGCGCGGGTCCTGATCCTGGGCTGCCCACACCGCTTCGATCAGCGCACGGCTGGAGGCATCCAGCGTCTCGAAGCCTTCGCCAGTGGTCATGGTCGCTTCGGTGGCGGTGGCGATCTGCTTGCCCAGCTCCACGCCCCACTGATCGAATGGATTGATATCCCAGATGGTGGCCTGAACGAAGACCTTCTGCTCGTAGAGCGCAATCAACGCACCCAGCGTTTCCGGTGTCAGCGTTTCCAGCAACAGCGTGGTCGACGGCTGATTGCCACGGTAGCGCTTGTGGTTCGGCTGCGCCTCATCACCGGGAATGGCGTCATCACCCAGCATCAGCACACGTGACTGGGCAAAGCAATTGGCCAGCGTCAGACGGTGCTGCGCCTTGAGGTGGGCGCGTGTCTCGGCGTCCTCGACGTGATCATAACGGCACATCGGCGCGATGAAGTCACACTCGACCGCCTGGGTGCCCTGGTGCAGCAGCTGATAGAAGGCGTGCTGGGCGTTCGGCCCCAGCTGGCCCCACAGCACCGGACAGGTCGAGTAGTCGATCATCTCGCCATCATTGGTCACCGACTTGCCATTGGATTCCATCTCCAGCTGCTCGAGGTAGCTTGCGAAGTACTCCAGGCGACCGTCGTAGGGCAGGATGGAGTGGGCGCGGATATCAAGGAAGTTGTTGTTCCAGATCCCGGCCAGCGCCAGCAGCACCGGCAGGTTGTCTTCCAGCGGCGCGGTGCGGAAGTGCTCATCCAGCTCATGCGCCCCGGCCAGCAGACGACGGAAGTTGTCCATGCCGACATTGAGCGCGATGGGCAGACCGATGGTGCCCCACAGCGAATAGCGACCGCCGACCCAATCCCAGAACAGCAGCTGGTGTTCCGGCGCGATGCCCCACTCGGTCATCTTTTCCGGCTTGGCGGAAGCGCCGATGAAGTGCTGACGGTTGATCAGCGCTTCCAAGCGCCCTTCCGGATCGAGGCGTGACTTCAGCCAGTCGCGCGCGGTGCGGGCATTGGACAGCGTGTCGATGGTCGAGAATGACTTGGAGGACAGGATGAACAGCGTGGTTTCCGGGCTGAAGGATTCCAGATAATCCGCCAGCTGGGAGCCATCCATGGTCGAGGCGAAGTGCACGCCGATCTCGTGGATGTCCTTGGGACGGCAATCGCTCAGGGCGCTGGAGACCATCAGCGGGCCCAGGTCCGAGCCACCGACACCGAGGTTGACCACGTCGGTGATCGGCTTGCCGGTGGCGCCGCGCCACTGGCCGCTGTGGAAGGTGTCGACCATCTCGGCCAGGTGCTCGAGGCTCTCGTGGATGGCCGGCACGATATCCTCGCCGTCCACCTCGAGGCTGGCGGAGCGCGGCAGACGCAGCGCGGCGTGCAGCGCCGGACGGTCTTCGGAGCGATTGACATGTTCACCGGCAAGTAGGCGCTTGATGCCCTGCTCGACGCCGGTTTCGCGCGCCAGATCCAGCAGCAGCTCCAGGGTCTCGCCCGTGAGGCGCTGCTTGGAGAGATCCAGACGCAGTCCCGCGGCTGAGCGCGTGAAGGTCGCCACTCGGTCACGCCCTTGCGCCGCATCCTCGGCGAACAGGTCCTTCAGATGCACATCGGCCATCTGCTCTTGATGATGGCGCGCGAGAGCCTGCCAGGCCTGGGTATTACGACGCGCAGAACGTGCCGCTGATTGAGTGGACATGGCCACCTCTCTCCTTGAAGTGTAATGACCGGCCCTGCATGGCCCGGCCTGAAATCGATTGATGGAGGCATCACCCGCCGGCCGTGACGGGTGCGTCACGGGCGCCGAATGCGTAGAATGGCGGGCCCGACGGGGCGCTCTGCCCGGCCGGTCCTCGGCCACAGGCATGTCGCCATGGCCCACTGCCCGATGAAGCCTTGATCCATGAGTGATGCATCTTACCGTGACGCGATATTTACGACACCCCTTGACCGTGTCGCCAGCTTCTCCTTCGACGAGCAGGTCGTCAGCTGCTTTCCGGACATGCTGCGCCGCTCGGTGCCGGGTTACGGTCAGATCATCGCCATGCTGGGCCTGATGGCCCGTGCCCACCTGCGCCCCGGCGCGCGGGTCTATGATCTGGGCTGCTCACTGGGTGCTGCCAGCATGGCGCTGGCCCGCGAGATGGCCGCCGAGGATATCGAGATCGAAGCCGTCGATCTGTCCAGACCGATGGTCGAGCGCGCCAGCCGCGAACTCGCCGAGGCCTTCCCCGACCACCGCATCAACGTCACCGAAGCCGACATTCGCACCCTCGACTATCAGCCGGCCGGCATGATCGTGGTCAATCTGACGTTGCAGTTCCTGCCGCCGGAAGACCGCGACGCCGTGATCGACAAGCTGTTCGCGGCGCTGGAACCCGGCGGCGTGCTGATCCTCTCCGAGAAGATCATCAGCGATGATCCGATCGAGAATGCCTGGCTGATCGAACGGTATCATGACTTCAAACGTGCCAACGGCTACTCCGATCTGGAAATCTCCCAGAAACGAGAGGCCCTCGAGGACGTGATGAAGCCCGACAGCCTGAACACGCATCACGAGCGCCTGGCGCGCGCCGGCTTCCAGCGCAGCCATACCTGGCTGCAATACCTGAATTTCGCATCGATGGTCGCCTTCAAAGCCGCCGAATGACCGCTACGCCTGCACGGACCCGACCCAGCGCATGAGCATTTCCCCGTATGACCGCGACCTTTACCGCGCCTTCACCGAGCTTGCCTGTGAGCCAGGCGCCGTCGGCGACGGCTTCGCCCGCTGGCTGGGCGCCCTGCCCGAGCAACTGGCCAATGGCCTGGACCGCAAGCGTCACGCCGACCTCAAGGCCTGGCATGGCGCGCTGGAAAAGCTGCCCGCCCTGCCCGACGCGCGCGATGTGCAGCTGGATGCCGACCGGGTCGGTGCACGCTTTCCCACTGGCCTGACTAGCGGCCAGCTGCGCCAGAGCGAGAATCTGCTGCGTGCGATGATGCCGTGGCGCAAGGGCCCCTATCAGCTCGACGAGATCCATATCGACACCGAATGGCGCTCCGACTGGAAGTGGCAGCGTCTCGCGCCGCACCTGTCGGACCTCACCCATCGCCGTGTGCTGGATGTCGGCGGCGGCAATGGTTACCACGGCTGGCGCATGGTCGGTGCAGGTGCGGCCTTCACGCTGGTGATCGACCCTTCACCGCGCTTCTACTGCCAGTTCCATGCCGTGCGCCACTTCATCGGCGCGGACCACCCCCTGGGCCGCAACCTGCACTTCCTGCCGGTGGGCATCGAGGATGTGCCAGCGAAGATGGGCGCCTTCGATACCGTATTCTCGATGGGCGTGCTCTATCATCGCCCCTCGCCGATGGACCACCTCTTCCAGCTGCGCGACACCCTGCGTCCCGGCGGCGAACTGGTGCTGGAAACCCTGGTGGTGGAAGGTGACGTGACGACGGTGCTGATGCCCGGCGAGCGCTACGCCGCGATGCCCAACGTCTACTTCCTGCCCTCCTCGCAGGCGCTGGCCCACTGGTGCGAGCGCGCCGGCTTCAAGGACGTGCGCATCGTCGATGAAGCCGTGACCACTCTGGACGAGCAGCGTGCCACCGACTGGATGACCTACCACTCGCTGAGCGACTTCCTCGATCCCGCTGACCCGAGCCTGACCCGCGAAGGCCACCCGGCGCCGCGGCGTGCGGTGCTGATCGCCACTCGCGCCTGAACTGGCGTCTGAGCGGGCGCCTGAACGCGCGTTAGAGACACGGACTTCTCGTCGCGCCAGGGCCAGCGGCGGCACAGATACAAGAACGGCGATGCTCCATGAGCATCGCCGTCTTCTTTTCTCTCCTCAGACACTGCCCCTCGTCTCAGGCACTGCCTCGCGCCTCAGACAATTCCCAGACGCTGCGCCTGCCGGTACAGGTTGCCGCGATCGACCTTGAGCCTGCGCGCCGCCTCCGCCCAGTTGCGATCACTCGCCTGCCAGACCCGCGAGATGTGCTCGCGCTGAAACGCCTCGGTGGCATCGCGCAGTCCCAGCGTCTCATCGCCGTCCTGCCAGGCGGTGCGCGGTGCAGAGCTTGCTCCTTCTGTCTGACTCGCTTCCGCCGCCTGACTCGCTCTTCCCGCCTGATCCACCAGCCCCACCTGCGCGCCCTGAATCTCCTGCGCCGCGCCGGTGGCCCGTTCAAGTGACATCTCGGTATTGACCTCCAGCCCCAGCAGCTCCGGCGTGATCAGCACCAGCTGGCGCCCATCGGCGCGCAGGCGAGTCGGGTGGGCACCATGCGCGAGCCGGGCATGCAGGGCGGCGCGGCTCAGGCAGTGCTCCAGCTCACGCACGTTGCCGGGCCAGGGGTACTCGCACAGCAGGCGCTCCGCCGCCGGCGTCAGGCGCAGATTGCCCAGTCCGAGGCGCGTGCGGTTGTGCTCAAGAAAGGTGCCGGCCAACGCCAGCAGGTCCGCACGTCCGCGTTCACGCAGCGGCGGCACCCTGAGCGGATAGACGCTCAGGCGGTGATAGAGGTCTTCACGGAAATGCCCGGCGGCGACCTCCGCCTCGAGATCGCGATTGGTGGCCGCGATGACGCGCACATCGACCTTGACCACGCGATCGCTGCCCAGCGGCTGCAGCTCGCCCTCCTGCAAGACCCGAAGCAGCTTGGGCTGCAGCGCCAGCGGCAGCTCGCCGATCTCATCCAGCAGCAGGGTGCCGCCATCCGCCATCACGAAGTGGCCACGGTGATCATGGGTCGCGCCCGAGAAGGCGCCACGCCGATGCCCGAACAGCGCGCTTTCGACCAGGTCCGGCGACAAGGCGGCGCAGTTGATGCGTACCAGCGGCCGCGCAGCCCGCCGGGAAGCGTCGTGCAGCCGCTGGACCACGCCCTCCTTGCCCACACCGGTCTCGCCCTGCACCAGCACCGTCATCTCGGTATCGGCAACCGCCTCCAGCTGCGCCTCGAGCCTGGCCATCGCCGGGCCACGCTGCGGGCAGGCCATGGCACTCTGTGACGCCATGCCTGTCGGTGAGACCACCATCGGTGCCGAAAGCCCTGACCTGCCGACCGCGGCCCACTCCTGTCGTAGTGACAGCGACAGACAGTGTGCGGGGAGTGACAACCAGGCCTGCAACTCCTGAAGCGGAAGTGACAGCTCGTCCGTACTCGCAAAGGCGCACAGCGATTCCAGCGGGGCCAGCACCCCCGGCGTCAGCGCATCGAAGGTCATCACCCCCAGCAGGGTATCGCCATCGCGCAGCGCGATACCGGCGCAGTCATGCACCAGCAGATCCGGCCCATGCACGTCCCCCAGCAGGCCATCGAAGGGGTCCGGCAGGTCGCTGTCCAACGCGAAACGATGTACCCCCGTGTGCTCGACGATCGCCTTGAGCCGCGGGTGCTCCGCCAGCGCGAAGCGTCGCCCGCGCACCTCGGCAGGCAGGCCGTAGGTGGCCAGTGGCAATAACTCGTCACGCTCGGGCAGGTAGCGCATCAGGGTCGCCGCCTCACCGGGCAGCTGCTGCATGATCGCGGCCAGCAGACGCGTCCATGGCAGCGCGCGCCGCTCGCCGCCCTCCTCGCGGGACAACCAGGCGGCGAGCCAGGCATTCACGGCCGCGACCGGCGTATCATTCAGGGGCAAGTGGGCATCGGGCATGCGGTCATCCTTGCGGGTATCGGGAGTGAGAGGACTGAAGGTTGATGTCATCATGACACGCTTGATGTCATTAAAACACGCCACATGACCATGTCATTTTGACATCATAGACCTGCAAAGCGCATGACGACTGGCCTCGAGAGTTGGCACGCCCCTTGCCATAGAGGGAGGGACATCAATCAGAGGTATCGTCATGCTGACCAACGCCCAGGAAGACCTGATCGCCGCCACCGCTCCCGTCGTCGCCGAGCATCTCAATGCCATCACGGCGCGCTTCTATCCGCTGATGTTCGAGCGCTATCCCGAGGTGAAGCCGCTGTTCAACCAGACCCACCAGGCCAGCGGCGGCCAGGCCCGTGCGCTGGCCGGCGCCGTACTCGCCTATGTCGGCGCACGCCACTCGCGTGAGGCGGTGGACCGCCTGCTGGCGCCCGTGGTCAGCAAGCATGTCTCGCTCAATATCCTGCCGGAACACTACCCCATCGTCGGCGAGTGCCTGATGGCCGCCATCGGCGAGGTGCTGGGGGACGCCGTCACGCCGGAGATCGCCGATGCCTGGGGCGCCCTCTATGGGGAACTGGCCGCTGTGCTGATCGCCGCCGAGCAGGGCCGCTACGACAGCTTCGCCGCTACCCGCGGCGGCTGGCAGGGGCTGCGCCGCTTCCGCATCGTGCGCACGCAGGACGAGAGCCGCGAGATTCGCTCGCTGTACCTGGCACCGGTGGAAGGCCCGATGTTCTCCTTCCTGCCGGGCCAGTACATCGGCATGCGCCTGACGACACCCCAGGGCGTGATCCATCGTCATTACAGCCTGTCCCACGCGCCGGACGAGCGCTTCTGCCGTATCTCGGTCAAGCGTGAGGCCCACGGCCAGTCCAGCCAGTACCTGCATGCGCTGAAGACAGGTGACGAGATCGAACTGCTGCCACCGGCCGGCGAGCTGACCTTCGAGCATGCTGCCCCGCAGAGCGCCGATGCCCCGGTGCTGTTGCTGTCGGCGGGTGTCGGCCAGACGCCGATGCTGTCGCTGCTGACGGCGGCGCTGGCGGCGGGCCGCCAGGTGATCTACCTGCATGCGGCGCGCAATCCCGAGGTGCATGCCTTCGACGCCACCCTCAAGGCGCTGGTCGCGCAGTATCCAACGCAGCTGCATTATCAGGTCTGCTACGAACAGGCCGAGACGCTGCCGCCCCATGCGCAATTGGGCATCATCGAGCGCGACTGGCTGGCGCAGCAGATCGCCGCGACCGGTGCCAGCGCCGAGTCGCTGCAGGCCTTCGTGATCGGCCCGCATGGCTTCATGCAGAGCATGATCCAGCACCTCAGCCGTATCGGCGTACCGCTCAGCCAATGTCACCACGAGCATTTCGGCCCCTCCACCCCGCTCGCCATCGACACTGCTGTCGCCTGATGCGCCAGGTGTGAGCCGCACCATGCAAAAAGCCCCCATCGCCTTGCGGCCATGGGGGCTTTTGCGTTCTCCGGCTTCATTCCAGCAGGCCGTGTTGTTATTGCGTGTCCAGCGTTGTTGTTGGTATTCCGCTGACTTCCATGCTGCTGTCGCTACAGGACGGAATCAGTTGGTGCGGCCGAGCAGCTCGCGCACATCTCGCGCTTCCCAGTGCGGGAAGTGCTTGCGCACCAGCGCATTGAGGTCGGCTTCAAACGCGGCCCAGTCGGTCTGCTGGGTGGTGGCCTGGGTGCCGGCGCGACCCACGCCGCGAATCATGCCCGCGCCGACGGTCACGTTGCTCAGACGATCGATGACGATGAAGCTGCCGGTCCCCGGGCTTGAGCGGTAGTCGTCTACCGGCACCGCCTGGGTCAGCTCGAGCTGGACGCGACCGATGGCGTTCAGCGCCAGGCTGTCGCCCTCGTGATGCTCCAGCGTGTTGACGTCGTAGAGGTAATCGATGGCGCTGACCTGACCGGTCAGGTCACGGGTCGCCAGCTTGATATCGTACTGACGGCCCGGCTGCAGCGGCTTCTCGTGCATCCAGACGACATCCGCTTCCAGTGCATTGGAGAGCGGCAGTTCGGCATCCGCCGCCACCAGCCAGTCGCCACGCGAGATGTCGATCTCATCGTCGAGCGTCAGGGTAATGGCCTGACCCGGGTAGGCGATCTCGAGATCACCATCGAAGGTGACGATGCGCTCGATGGTCGAGGCCTTGCCGGACGGCAGCACCTTGACGCTGTCTCCCGGACGCACGACACCGGCCGCCAGGGTGCCGCAGTAACCGCGGAAATCGAGGTTGGGACGATTGACGTACTGCACCGGGAAGCGCAGATCGCTGAGGTTCTGGTCGTGGGTCAGTTCGACGGTTTCCAGCACCTCCAGCAGTGACGGGCCCGCTTCGCCATCGACGGTGTACCAGTCCAGTGACGGGCTGCGATTGACGACGTTGTCGCCCTTGAGCGCGGACATCGGCACGAAGCGGATGTCCGGCGCGTTCAGCTTGTTGGCGAATTCCTGGTACTCGGCGACGATCTCGTTGAAGCGCGTCTCGGAGTAATCGACCAGGTCCATCTTGTTGACCGCGATCACCAGGTGCTGGATGCCCAGCAGGTCGGCGATGAAGCTGTGACGACGAGTCTGGGTCTGCACGCCGTAGCGCGCGTCGATCAGGATGATCGCCAGGCTCGCGGACGAGGCGCCAGTGGCCATGTTGCGGGTGTACTGCTCGTGCCCCGGCGTGTCGGCGATGATGAACTTGCGCTTGTCGGTCGAGAAGAAGCGATAGGCGACATCGATGGTGATGCCCTGCTCACGCTCGGACTGCAGGCCATCGACCAGCAGGGCCAGATCGACCTCGTCACCGGTGGTGCCGCTGGTCTTGGAGGCCTGGGTGATGGAGGCCAGCTGATCTTCATAGATCAGCTTGGAATCGAACAGCAGACGACCGATCAGGGTCGACTTGCCATCATCGACGCTACCGCAGGTGATGAAGCGCAGCAGGTCCTTGCGCTCGTGTTCTTGCAGGTAGGCTTCGATATCCGCGGAAATCTTGTCTGACGCGTGGGACACACTCTTCTCCTTGCCGCTGTCATGGGCCTGATGAGGTGGCGAGCCAGTGTCGCGAACCAGTGTCTCATGAGGCTGCGAGCCGACTCATCAGGCGAATTGTTCGTTCGGGTCATCAAGCGCCGCGTGGCGGCGCCTGCAGGCAATGTGCTGAGGCGACCTTAGAAATAACCTTCGCGCTTCTTCTTCTCCATCGAGCCTGCCTGGTCGTGATCGATCGCACGCCCGGAGCGCTCGCTGGTACGCGTCAGCAGCATTTCCTGGATGATTTCCGGCAGGGTCGCGGCGGTGGATTCCACGGCGCCGGTCAGCGGGTAGCAGCCCAGGGTACGGAAGCGCACGGACTTCATTTCCGGCACTTCGCCCTCCTTGAGCGGCAGACGGTCGTCGTCGACCATGATGTCGAGGCCGTCACGCTTCACCACCGGACGCACGGCGGAGTAGTACAGCGGCACGATCTTGATGGATTCGAGATAGATGTACTGCCAGATGTCCAGCTCGGTCCAGTTGGAGAGCGGGAAGACGCGGATGGACTCACCCTTGTTGATCTTGGAGTTGTAGATGTTCCACAGCTCCGGACGCTGATTCTTGGGGTCCCAGCGATGGTACTGATCACGGAAGGAGTAGACACGCTCCTTGGCGCGCGAGGCTTCCTCATCACGACGTGCACCACCGAAGGCGGCATCGAAGCCGTGCTTGTCGAGTGCCTGCTTGAGACCGGCGGTCTTCATGATGTCGGTGTACTTGGCACTGCCGTGATCGAACGGGTTGATGCCCGCCTCGACGCCTTCCTGGTTGATGTGCTCGATCAACTCCATGCCGACTTCCGCGGCCATCTCGTCGCGGAACTTGATCATTTCCTGGAACTTCCAGGTGGTGTTGACGTGCATCAGCGGGAACGGCGGGACGCCCGGCGCAAAGGCCTTGCGCGCCAGGTGCAGCATGACGGCGGAATCCTTGCCAATGGAGTACAGCATGACCGGATTGGCAAATTCCGCTGCCACTTCACGGATGATGTGAATGGATTCGGCCTCAAGCTGCTTGAGGTGGGTCTGACGTTCGGGGGTAAGCATTGCGTGCGGCAACCTCGTGAGCGTTGGGACACGCCCCGAGAGGCGGCCCGTGAAGTCAGTGGCGCGCTCTGTCAGCGACAGATGGATGCCCCGAGGGAGCACGCCGAATGGTTACACGGTACTCGCCCCGCCTTGATAACGTCAAAGAATCAGAAACTATCTTTTAAGACCAAAAAGGCATACCTGATACCTGTGGGCCTTGCACCCCGCTGATGACACCGAGGGCATTCATGCTGACGCCCAGATCATTCATGCTGACGCTGTGGCAGCGCATGGGGCGAGCTTGCCCGCCCTTCCTTGCGAGACTGGCTAGAGCGTGACCCGCTCCACCCAGGTCTCGAGATGCTCGCCATCGAGATCCACCACGCGCAGGCCGGGGCGCGCCGCCTCATCCACGGCGAAATCATGGCTGAGCGGAGCGAACTGATCGGAGGTGGAGGGAACGCCATAGACGGCCACACTGCCCTGCCCACACGGCATGAGTTGCGTGAAGGCCTGATGGATATGCCCACACAGTACGGCCCGCACCTGCGGGTACGGGCGCAACGTTTCCCACAGCGCATCGCGGTCGGCAAGGCCTAGCGCATCCATCCAGTCCGAGCCGATCGGCAGCGGATGATGATGCATGGCCAGCAGGATCGGACGTGGGTCCAGCTCGACGGACAGCGCCAGTGACTGCGCAAGCTCGCTCAATTGCTCCTCGCCAAGCTCCCCCCCGGCCTGCCCGGTGACGCGCGAATCCAGACACAGCAGTCGCCAGTCGCCCAGATCCAGCTCGTGATGAAAGGGACGCAGCTCCTGCATGAATTCAGGGTGATCGTGGTTGCCCGCGAACCAGAACCAGGGGCAGCCAAGGCCATCGAACAGCTCTGCCGCCATGCGATAGGAGGCAGGGCTCTCATCCTGGCTGACATCACCGGTCACCAGCAGGATATCGGGGCGCAGGCGCGAGGCATGCGCCATCACCGCCTCCAGCTGACGCCAGGGGAAGCCCAGCCGTGAACGCGCACCAGGGTCGGCGCGCAGATGGCAATCACTTATCTGAATCAGTCGCATCGGTCTCTCGAGCAGCAGGGAAATGAACAGAACCGCGACGGCCGGGCCATCGCGGTTCTGTCAATCAAGACGGGAAATCCATCGGGTGTCAGCGCCTGTGCGCCATGCCAGCCCCAAACGTCACGGCAACTCCGGCACATCCGCCTGCCCGAAGGCGCGGGCATGGGTCAGCCATTCGCCGAGAAAGCGATTGAGCTGAAGCTTTTCGTCCGGCTGGTGCATGCGCGGATTCGGGTAACGATTGCGCCCTGAGAAGTGACGCTGGCGCTGAAAGTCGGTGACCTCCGCCATGCGCACGTCGTGGTACAGATGCACGCTCATGCGCGGCGAATCGATGATGTGGTCCAGCACGCCGGTCTGGGCGACCGTGACCATGGTGGTATAGGGCGCGCATTCGACCACCTCGAGCAGCAGCGTGCCGAAGTGGCCCTGATTGCCCGCCAGCGGGAAGGCGAAGCTGTCACCGGCCTCGGCCTTGCCGAGGATGCGCGTGAGGCGCAGATAATTGGACCCGCACTCGGCATGGAGTGCTTTTAGGTCAGCCACATAGGCTTTCTTGACCTGCATGGGCGATCTCCTTGCGAATCTCAGAACATTGGCATGTTGTCTGTCAAAGCACGCCCGCTATCGTGCGTGGCAAGATGCGGGCGACGTGTGATAAATCAAGCGCTGCGCCAGCGCTCAGGCTGTCGGCGATAAGCTCTCGGCTATCGACTCTCGAGTCCAGCTCTCGGGACTGAAGCTGAGACGAAAACCGAGACTGATACGGACGCAGACAGTGATCGTTGCTGGCTGCCGGTTTTCAGCAAGCCTCTAGAATAGCAGCTCTGACGCGCAGGTTGAGGAAGCCTGCGTGAGACACGGGGGATTGCCAAGCTTCGCCTTCACTGCCTCAGGCATGCATGACGCGCAACGAGGCACGCTCACGCAGCAGCCATTGCATGGCCATGATGGCCATCGCGTTGCCCAACCGCCCTTGTTCCAGCAGCGTGAGGGCCGCCTGGAAATCGAGCACATGCACACGGATGTCTTCATTCTCCTCGGCCAGACCATGCACGCCACCCAGCCCACTGCTGTCACACAGACCGATGAACAGCGTGACCTCCTCGGTACAGGCGCCGGGGCTCGGATAGTAGCGGTACAGTTCGATCAGGTCGGTCAGCTCACACCCGGCCTCCTCGATCGCCTCACGGCGCGCGACCTCATGGGCCTGTTCGTCCTTGTCCACCAGCCCTGCAATCGGCTCCAAGCTCCAGGGCGTGCGTGCGTCTTCCAGCATGCCGGCACGAATCTGTTCGACGAAGACCACACGGTCGTTGACCGGGTCGTAGGGCAATACGCCTACCGCATCGTGACGGACATGCACCTCGCGATGGATCACATCGCTCCAGCCACCGTTGAAACGCTGGTGGCGGAATTCGCGCTGCTCGAGGCGAAAGAAGCCGTCCTGCAACACCCTGGCCTCGACCAGTTCGACATCATCATGTGCGAAGGCCTGTTGCCCTGCGACGTGCTCTTGTTGCTCGCTCATGCATCCTCCTTGGCTGAGCAGACATTATCCTGTCCTGCCGCGAGACTGGCCAGCCCGTCACCTGCAAACTTGCTCGCCGCGCCGTACCGAGTCAGCCATCAGCGCCATTCAAGGCGCCGCCTGAAGACACCTGGGCGACTTATCACCCGCAGAGCGATAAACGACACGGCCCGAGCGGGATCTCCGCTCGGGCCGTGGGGCTCAAGGACTCAGTCATTCAGGGAATCGGGAATTCATTCGAGGCTGTTAGAACAGCGCCTGACGCCAGCGCTGCCGTTCACTTGCGGGGCTCACTGATGGTCGCTCCAGCCAGTCTCCGCCTCCAACAGCCATGCAAGTGATACGGATGCCAGAGACTCACTGCAGGCGCTTGATCAGCGCGGCGATCTCTTTCTGCAATTCCTGATCGGCCAGCTCACGGTTGGGACGCGGCGGCCCGTCCTGTGCGAGACGCGCATGCTTGAGCGCTTCCTCATCACGGCCTTCGGAGGCCAGATAATCGGCGTAATAATAATTGGTATCCATGCCCGTCGGGTTGACCTCAAGCCCCTTGCGCAGCACTTCTCCCGCCTTCTCATCATCCCCGAAGCCCACCGGCCAGCCGGGCGCCTTGTCATAGAGCGCGCCAAGCGTCACATAGGCAGAGGCGTTGTCGCCCTCGGGGTCGAGCGTGATCGCCTTCTCGAGCGTGGCCTTGGCTTCCTTGGCCAGATCCAGTGCTCCAAGGCCACCGCGCGCCTTGGCCCATGAAGCCAGAATGATGCCTTCCCAGGTCAGCACATGGGCATTGTCCGGATACTGATCCGCCAGCGCGCGTACCTCCTTGCCCAGGGCCTCCATGCCCTTTTCCTGAGCATCACCGGAGACCTGATAATTGATCTGCGCCCAGCGCTTGGAGAGCGGGAAGACGTCATCATCGCCCGGGGCAGCATGGACTCCGGTCATGCCGGCCAGCGTGATGCCCAGCGCCATGCCCCCGGAGAGCAATACGCGACAGCAACGGGATATGACACGGCAAGACGGGTGTGAAGATGGCAGCATGGGCATGGACAGCTCCCTGATTTTCGTTATTGTTGGCAGATTCGGCATGGGTGACGCGCAAGTGCTCCGGCGAGCACACACTGACTGTAACGAACGTTTGAATCGGCCGCCAATCACCCTTGGTCGCAGGTCTCAACGCTAGCGAACATCACACACGACGCCTTGAGCCTTACCCACAGAATCAGCGGAGCAGACCATGCAAGGTCGCAACATGACACGCTGGCGCGACCCCAAGACGGACCCGCGCCAGGAAAAGAAGAGCAACGTGATTACCCCGCAGGGCCTCGCGAAGATGAAGGGCTTGGCCGACCACCTGAGGCGTGTGAGGCGCCCAGAGCTTTCGCGCAAGACGGGCGAGGCCGCCGCCATGGGGGATCGCAGCGAGAATGCGGATTACACCTACAACAAGAAGGCGCTCAATCAGACCATCGCCAGGATCGCCTATCTGGAGAAACGCCTGGATGAGCTGACAGTCGTCGATCGCTTGCCCGCGGATCTGGAGCGCGTCTATTTCGCGGCCTTCGTGACGCTGGAGGACGAGCAGGGAGAGGAGATGGAGATTCGCATCGTCGGCCCTGATGAGACCGACAATCCGCGCCGCTGGATCAGCGTCGATGCGCCCCTTGCCCAGGCATTGCTGGGCAAGGGGCTGGATGACGAGGTGAGCGTAGCCGCACCGGGTGGCGAGACGACCTACATCATCACGGCCATCCGCTATCAGTCGCCGGAGGCATAAGCGGCGAGCTGGGCATCAGGCCGCAGAGGCTCAGGTCGCAGGGAATCAGCGCGCCTTGCGTGCACGATAGACCTTGAACTGGCGCGTTTCCGCGAGCACTTCAAACTCGCCGAAGGCCGCCTGCAGCAGACCGGGATACGGCAGGAAGGCATTGGCGACCAGCGTCAGGGTGCCGCCGGGCATCAGGTGATCCGGTGCCTGGCTGATCAGGCGCGCCGCCGGTCCGTAATCGATATCGCGCTCATGATGGAACGGCGGATTGGCCACGATGGCCTCGAACCGCTCCCCCTCGAACGCCGCGAAGACATCACTCAGGCGTACGTCCGCCTCAAGCCCGTTGAGCGCCAGACTGCGACGGGTCGCCTCCACCGCGAAGGCACTGACGTCGCCTGCCATCACGCGCGCACCGTGACGCGCCAGCCAGCAGCTGATGATGCCATCACCCGCCCCGATATCCAGCGCACGCTTGTAGCCACGGGTCGGCAGGTTCTCCAGCAGCAGCGCGGTACCCGGGTCCAGCTTGGCATTGCCATACAGTCCCGGATGGCTGGTCAGTCGCATCTCCAGCGCCTCGAATTCGCCCCAGCCTTCTGTCCATTGTCCAGCCACTGCCAGTGGCGATTCACTGCTGGCGGCCTGTTCGGCCGTCAACTCACGCGTGGCGGATGACCACAGCTGGCAACGGCGCGCGGTATCGTCCTTGCGCGCCGTCATCCCCAGCGCCTTGAGGATGCGCTCAGCGCGCTTGATGCCACCGTTGACCTCGCCCACCACCTTGATCGGCGTACCGGCCGGCAACACCTGGCATAGCGCCACCAGCCACCACTCGCCCAGCGCGTGCGCCTTGGGCCAGAACACGATGGCGCCCGCGGCTTGCGCGATGGTGTCATCAGCTCGCGCATCGGCGAAGAACACCGCATGGCTGACCCGGTGCCCTGCTTCCCGCGCGGCATTCACGATACCGGTGTCATGCCCCCAGACACGCCGCTGGCGGTCCGATGACAGCCACCAGTCATCACGCGGCGCAGCGACCCACAGCCAATCACGAAAATCACTGTCCTGACGCTCTAGTAGCTGACAGGCGGGGGTTTGAGCAGACATGAAGACTCCAACAGGGTAAGAAGATACGGACAACGGCGAGGGCGCCGGATATCGAAACAATGCGGTTGTGCGGGTACCGCCTCAGGCCGGGCGCACCAGCTCATAGTGCAGATAGCGGCCCAGATAGACGAAGGGGGTCGTGCGCCAGTGCTGACACTCGAGCGCCAGCAATTTCTGCATGTCAGCCTCGCTCAGCGGGTCGCGTGAACGCAGATAGTCGTGGAAGACGCGCAGCCCGGTCAGCTCACGCACCTCAAGCCCCGCCTCCGCGGCCCACTGACGTATCTCGCCATCGCGTAGCGGTGAGATGGGCGTCAAGCGCTTGCCGGTACCCCAGCCTGCCAGGCGCCCTTCCAGTACCTTGTCGAAATTGCCCTTGCTGACATTGGAAAACGCCAGCGCATCGCGATTGAAGACACTCAGCGACATGACGCCGCCGGGCGCCAGCAACTTCGCGAGCAATGCAAACCCCTCCCGGGGATCGACCAGCCACTCCAGCACGGCATGGCACACCACCACCGGCCACTGTTTGTCCGTCTCAGCAGCGAAGCCCTGCAGATCACGCCCCTCCCAGATCAGTCGCCCAGCGAACGGCTCATCATTCGACAGCGCGTCGGCGTGACCAGGCACTTGCGGATCTGACGCCGCCTGAGCCGCCCGGGATGGATCAGCCGTCGAACCAGCGGACAGCCCCTGGCCTTGCGGCGCGGCAGTGCTCAGGAAGCGTTTCGCGCGCTCACGCATCTCGCCAGAGGGTTCGACCAGCGTGAGGTGGTGCCCACGCGTGAGCCACCAGTGAGCGGTCTGCCCGAGCCCCGCACCGATTTCCAGTACCGGGGAAGGCGGCAGGTGCGAGAAACTCTCATCCATCAGACGCTGGGTCAGCGCAAGACGAACACGGCCGCGCTCCGTGGTGTAGAAACCACGTTCGAACTTGTCGGCCAGACCGTCGAAATGACGATCAGCGGTGGCACGGCGAACGCGAGAGGCGCCAGCGCGGGACGAGGTTTTCGGCTCAGGCATGGAGAATATCTTGGCGAAGGAGAAAGAACTGACGAAGCGATGGTGCAGATAATGCCTCACTCACTCGCCAAAGGCACTTCTCGGTGCGGATGAACCGCCCACTGATGCCGCTGACGGCCCGCCGCCACGCATTTCCTCCGCCAAATGGATCGGCGTAGAATGGCGCCTGCATCGAGGGGCCAAGGAACGGCACATGGCGAGGAAAGAGGTCATGGGGCAGAGAAAGACCGACACTTGATCGACTTGAGCAGCCAAGGCTTCAACGTGACTGACTTGTGCACATCGACTCCACTTCCGACATAGACCTCAGCCATGAAACAACGCGTCCTGCTAATCGTCCGCAAGCTCAACATCGGCGGCATCCAACGCAATACCGTCAATCTCGCCAATGTCTTGCACCGCGAAGGGCATGAGGTCCATGTACTGGTACTGAAAGGCGAACTGGAACTCGTCCCGGATGCCGGCGTGCACCTTCATCAGGTCGACTTCGACAAGGCATTTCGCAAGACGGGCATCGGCCTGTTCTACGACCTGTTCACCCGCCTGCTGCTGGCTCCGTGGATCAAGGGCTCAGGATACGTCTGGCGAGGCTATTACGGCGGCCACTATCTGCGCCGTTTCATCGCGCGCCTGGAGAAGGAACACGGCCCGATCGATCGGGTCATCACGCGCGGCCAGGGCGCCTTCGAGACCTTCTGGTCGTGGCGGGACCCTCGCCTGTGGCAGGTGGCGGTGTCATGGCCCGGCGACCTGAAAGAGGGCTGGCGGCAACGTTTCCTGTTGAGCCGCCTGTATAGCGGCAAACAGGTCGTGTGCAACACCGACAATGTGCGCCAGCAACTGGAAAACCTGCTGGACCATCACGGGATCAAGGCGGCGAGACTCGCGACCATCGGCAATGTCTGTGATCTGGATGCCATCGCCGCCATGGCAGAGGAAGAGGTGGAACTGCCCTCCCGCCCTTACGTGGTGCAGGTGTGTCGTCTCTCGGACGTCAAGCGTCAGGATGTGCTGATCAAGGCATACCTCGCCTCAGGCATCGAGGAAGACCTCGTCATCGTCGGCGATGGCCCCAAGCGGGAAGCCACCGAAGCACTGATCCGCGAGCTGGGCGTCGGCGACAGGGTCCACCTGATCGGTAGCCGCCTGAACCCCTACCCGTGGATGAAGCACGCCCGTCTGTTCGTGCTCAGTTCACGCAGTGAGGCCTTCGGCATCGTGCTGGTGGAGAGCATGTGCTGTGGCACGCCGTGCGTGGCACCGGATGTCCCCGGCGGCATTCGCAATGTCTTGATCCATGATCAGGCGCGCCTGATCTCCGAAGACTCCATCGAGGCGCTGGCAGCCAAGATTCGTGAAGGTCTCGCCAACCCGCCGGCACTCGACTCGGATCCGGAGCTGATCGAACGCTTCCGCGATACCCGCATCATGCAGGAGTTTCTGTCCCTGCCCACTGATGCCGTGACATCAGACTCCCGCTGACACCCAAAGCCCTGCGTTTATCGAGAGACTCTCTTGCAGGGCTTGTTCTTGCGCCTTCCCGCGACGCTGAACTGGCAGGACGATTGGCTGGCAAGACGATGCGATGTCCAGACCAAGAGCCAGGACATTGTTGAACGAGTAATCGGATAGGAAGATCAAGTGCGGCAATTCTTACTCCGGGCCTGAAGCCAGGACGGGCGCTGCTCACAGAGCAAGGGCCGAGCACGCAACGAACGGTGCAGAGAAGACGATAAGGCGATGACGCAGAAGGCAGGACAGACGACGGCGTCCAGAAGGTGGGATTGCTGGCGCCCCCTGCAGGAGTCGAACCTGCGACCTGCCCCTTAGGAGGGGGCCGCTCTATCCAGCTGAGCTAAGGGGGCGTAGCGAGCGGAAGTATAAGCCATTGAAGTGGCGAGATAAACCCGACAATTGCTGCACCGCCTGCTTCACGCCCCTTCGTCGTCATCCACATGCTGGAGGCGCTGGAGCAATAACCTGAAGGCATGCTCCACGCCTGATTTCGGTGTCATGCCCCAGGCTGGCTGAGACAGCCTCATGAACATGCCTTCCCTATCCTTTCGACAATCGGGCCTCCGCGTCGCCAATCACCTCTGCCATCGGGCGCGGGCGCCCCAGCAGGTAACCCTGAACTCGCGAGCAACCCATGCGCCGCAAGACTTCGAGTTGCTCCGTCTCTTCCACGCCTTCCGCCACGACATCGAGTGACAGGGCGCTCGCCATCATCAGCATGGCACGCACGATCTCGTTGCCCGTGGTATGCGTGTCTGGCGATTCCTCATGAGACAGGTCATTGATGAAGCTGCGATCTATCTTCAGCTCCTTGAGCGGCATACGACGCAAACGCGACAGATTCGAGTAGCCGATGCCGAAATCATCAATCGAGAAGCTCAGGCCCAAGGCTGCCAGCTGGTCAATCTTCTCGAGCATTGCCGCTTCATCATCCGTCGCCAGGCTCTCGGTGATTTCCATACGCAAGAGCTCAGGCGCGAAGTCATGTTGCGCCAACAGCCTGGTGACCTGCGG
Source organism: Cobetia amphilecti (assembly GCF_020217465.1). GTDB lineage: Bacteria > Pseudomonadota > Gammaproteobacteria > Pseudomonadales > Halomonadaceae > Cobetia > Cobetia amphilecti. Next base: position 1,240,627 of record NZ_CP084115.1, on the reverse strand, counting down.
CACGAACTCGCTGCTACGGAACTGCACCTGACTGACATTGACCGCCATCGGTAGCGCATAGCCTCGAGCGGTCATGGCGGCAAGCTCGCGACAGACCTGCTCCAGCACCCAATGTCCCAGCTCGAGAATCAGGCCGGACTCCTCCGCGATGGGGATGAAGGTCGCTGGCGAGACCATCCCAAGCTGCGGGTCATGCCAACGCAGCAATGCCTCGGCGCCACACAATTGCGGCTCACCACTTTCGGGCAGGGAAAATTGCGGCTGGAGGTGGACACTCAGCTGCTGGCGAGACACGGCCTCACGCAGCGCGTGTTCCATCCGAGCGGCATCGATGATGCGTTGGCGCATCTCGGGCGCGAAGAAACACAGCCGTGCACGCCCGGCCCCCTTGCTCTCATAGAGCGCGATATCCGCTTGATGCAGGAGGTGACTCCAGGCATCACTCTCTTCTCTATCAATTTCGTCATGCTCGGCCTTGCCAGCCGGCAACACTTGCTGAGAGCAGGCGCCATAGCCTTCCTCATGACGCGGATAGAGCGTGATGCCCAACGAGCCGGTCAACTGATGCGTTCGCCCTTCAAGCTCCAGCGGCTCCTGCAGTCGCTCCAGCATCTGCTCCGCCACCTGGCGCGCTCGGCTAGCCGCTTCGCGCGGCCCACCGGCTCTCGGTGCCAGCAGCACGATGAACTCGTCTCCCCCATGGCGCGCGAGGAAGTCCTGCGGGCCCAGCATCTCTGCCAGACGCGAGGCGACCTGCTTGAGCGCCAGGTCACCGGCATCGTGACCGAGGATATCGTTGAGACGCTTGAAGTGATCAAGATCCAGGAACATCAGCGCGCCCATCTCGCCGGGCTGGGCCTGCTCCGCCAGCTCACAGAGATGACGACGCACGAGGCGCCGGTTGGGCAAGCCGGTCAACGAGTCGTGCAAGGCCTGATGCGTCAGCTGCTGGTCACGTCGATAGCGTTCGATCGCCAGCCTGGCCACCTTGACCGCCACTTCGAGCAAGCCATGGTGAGTTGCATCGAAGACCTCGCCTGTCTCGGCATAGAAGGCAAAGCTGCCCAGCGGATTATCCTCGCCATCGAGAATCGGCATCGACAGGCAGGCATCCAGCCCCAACGCATGCGGATGCTCACGGAAGCCCTCCCAGGCAGGTTCCTGCGCGATGGAAGGCGTCATGACCGGCTTGCGCCGCCACATCGCCGTCCCACAGGTGCCCACGCCTTCCCCGATCTTCAAACCACGGGTGAACAGCATAAAGCTTGCCGGCAGGCTGGGCCCCTGACCTGCCACGATGGTGCGGCCCACATCATCCAGCAGCAGCAACGAGGAGCGCACCTGAACCGCGGCGCCTTCGATGGTCAGGCACAGGTCGCGCAGCGTCTTGTCCAGAGACTGGCCTGCCGCCACGGCTTCCAGCAGCTCAAGCTGGGAATGGCTCAACATCAAGGCCCGGTGCATCTGGGTAATGTCCGTCTGCAGCCCCAGATACCCTTCCACCCGCCCCCTGGAATCCTTGAGTGGAATGCAGCGCAGCCGCAATCGCAGTGGTTGGCCATTGCTGTCGTAATGCACCAGCTCCTCATCGCTGGGTTCGCCGCGGCGGCGCTGTTCACGCAATCGGGTGATGACCAGCAGATCGGATGCCGGCCCCATCAAAAATTCACTGGGCACCTTGCCGACCACCTGCTGCTCTCGATAGCCGAGAAGCTGCTCAAAGGCGGGGTTGACCCAGCGAATGCGCCCTTCGAGGTCATAGCAACAGACGCCGTTGCTGGTGTGATCCAGCAGCTGATTCAACAAGCCTTCGGCTTCCTGGCCATTGGCGGGCCGGGAAGTGCTCGGCATGGTGCCAAACGATGTGGTGTCACTCACTGGCGTATCCTCAGCAGACTCCTCTGCGATCCTGGCTGGATGACATGCCGAGCCTCAGGACTCGGCGAATTACCAGCACCAGCGTGCCGGATCCTCGGCACCAGTATGCGGCCTATGTCTCAGTGATATTAACCCACTGCGATGCGTTGAATATGAGTCCAGCGTCATTCGATCGGCACTGGCGTCGATCATCATTCGGCTCTCGAGCGCCGCACAGGCCTTTGAATCGAGCGCGTTCACTCCCACAACACTGACAACGCTCACATTTCAGATGCCCTGACAGCATGATCCACTCGGCAGCGTCGGGCGTAGTACACACATCACGCCATTCGCCACGGAGAGCCACTCCTTGAACGCTCTGCTGCCCTTTGTGTCAGTCACACTCTGCATGCTGCTATCGGGATGCGGGCCGCACTACCTTGCGGCCAATGACATCCACCAGGCCCCTTGCCTTGATGAATCCTCCGCCTCACGCCATCTCGTGACCCGCGACGCCACGTCGCTGGCATGGGAGTCCTGGCAACCTGCGCAGGCAACCCCTCAACGCGCCATGCTGCTTGGCCTGCACAGCTACGGCGACTTCCGGCTGGCATATGCCGATCTGGGCCCGTGGCTGGCCGGACAAGGCATCGTGACCTACGCCTATGACCAACGCGGTTTCGGGGAGTCCAGCCAGCAAGGGCGATGGCCGGAGTCCCCGTTGCTGGTCGAGGATCTGGTGGACGCCATCACGGTACTGCGCCAGCGCCACCCGAACCTCCCCTTGATCGTGGCGGGAGAAAGCATGGGCGGCTCGGTGATACTCAATGCCCTCGCCCAACATCCGGCGCTGTCGATCGATGGCAGCCTGCTCGCCGCCCCGGGCGTCCGCGGCGGCATCCGCTGGCGCTATCTGTACAACGCAGGACTCTGGACGGCGGCGCACCTTATCCCAGCGACCAGCGTGGAGGTGCCACGCAGGTACCCCGAAGGAGAACTTCAGCCCGCAGCTGCCGGGCGGTTGGCCAAGGATTCCCGCGTCGTGCATTCCGTGCGCCTTGATGCCTATTACGGCCTGATTCGCTTCACGGATCACGCCAGCGATGACATCGCAGCACTTTCTGCTGACACACGACTGCCGCCCACCCTGCTGTTGCACGGTGATCGCGATGAGACCGTGCCCCGTGTGGCCATCGAGCGGCTGGTCAGCGACTGGCCGAGCGCCTCACGCGATACGCTCGAGATTCATTACCTGCCCGAGGCGCCCCATCTGCTGCTGCAATGGCACGACAGTGACCAGATACGTGGGCGGATAGCACACTGGTTGGACCAGATCCTGCCAGCGCCCGCTTCGTGAGCGTAAGAACAAGGGTAAGTGCGAGAACGAGGCGATGGACGTGACACGCCGCGTCGTGCCGATAGCGCGTGCCTCACAAACAGCAACGCCCCGAACAGGGTTCGAGGCGTTGCTGTCTATCTATCTAACTACCGCCCCTGCGAGGGGCATGCTGACCGCTAACCAGCAATCACTGACGCGCGGTCTTCAGGGCATCAGCCAGTTCACGGGTCAGGGCGTGCACGGCTTGAGTACCCTGCTCCGGCGTCTCGGCATTGGCCTGCAGGTCGATCAAGGCAGAACCGACCACCACACCGTCGGAGAAACGCCCGATCCGCGCCGCCTGTTCAGCGGTACGGATACCGAAGCCGACCGCGACCGGAATATCGGTATGTTCACGAATGCGACCGACCTCGGCCTCGACCTTCTCGGCAGTAGGTGCCGCGCCGCCGGTCACGCCATTGCTGGAGACGTAGTAGAGGAAGCCCGAGGTGTTGGCCAGCACACCCGGCAGACGCTCGCTGTCGGTGGTCGGCGTAGCGAGGCGAATGAAGCTGATGCCCGCTTCGCTGGCCGGGACGCACAGCTCGTCATCGTGCTCCGGCGGCAGATCGACGACGATCAGGCCGTCGACGCCTGCCTCGCTTGCCTGCTCGAGAAAACGGCTCACGCCACGACGATAGATCGGGTTGTAGTAGCCCATCAGCACGATGGGAGTGTCCTGATCGCGCTTGCGGAACTCGCTGACCATCGCCAGGGTGCGGTCCATGGTCTGGCCGGCCTTCAGGGCACGTTGGGTGGCATGCTGAATGGCCAGACCATCGGCCATCGGGTCCGTGAACGGCATGCCCAGCTCGATGACATCGGCGCCTGCGTCCGCCATGCCGAGGAAGGTCGCGAGGCTGGCATCGTAGCCGGGGTCGCCCGCAGTGATGTAGGTCACCAGCGCGGCACGATTCTCGGCGCGCACGGCAGCGAAGCGACGGTCAAGACGGCTGCTGGCAGTAGTGTCGATAGCGGAAATGCTCATCAATAGACTCCGGATTTGCTGGCCTGCAGGCATCGATGACACCTGCAGGCGAAGAAGGCATGGGGCGCTCAGACTCGATCAGCGACTGACGACTCTGACGCCGGGCAACACGTGACAGACCCGGGCTTACTCGCCGTCAGGGTTCAGGCCCAGTTCGTCGGCCAGGTGATGAGTCACGGTGGCCATGTCCTTGTCACCACGGCCGCTCAGGTTGACCACCATCAGGTGGTCCTTCGGCAGGCCCGGCGCACGCTTGATGACTTCCGCCAGCGCGTGGGAGGACTCCAGCGCCGGAATGATGCCTTCTAGACGGCACAGCATCTTGAAGGCGTCCAGCGCTTCCTGGTCGGTCGCGGCGACATATTCGGCACGCTTGATGTCATGCAACCATGCGTGTTCCGGACCGATACCCGGATAGTCGAGCCCGGCGGAGATGGAGTGCGCATCGCCGATCTGACCTTCTTCATCCTGCAGCAGGAAGGTGCGGTTGCCATGCAGTACGCCCGGCAGGCCGCCCTTGAGGCTGGCGGCATGACGCGGAGTCTCAAGACCTTCACCAGCGGCTTCGACACCGATGATCTCGACGCTTTCCTCATCGAGGAACGGGTGGAACAGGCCCATCGCGTTGGAACCGCCGCCGATGCAGGCGACCAGCGAATCCGGCAGACGCCCTTCCTTCTCCTGCAGCTGCACGCGGGTTTCCTGACCGATGATGGACTGGAAGTCACGCACCAGCTGCGGGTACGGGTGCGGCCCGGCCACGGTACCGATGATGTAGAAGGTGTCATCGACGTTGGTGACCCAGTCACGCAGCGCCTCGTTCATGGCGTCCTTCAGCGTGCCATCACCGGCGGTGACAGGCACGACCTTGGCGCCCAGCAGCTGCATGCGCTGCACATTGGGCTGCTGACGATGGATATCGGTGGAGCCCATGTAGATCACGCAGTCCAGCCCGAAACGCGCCGCCACGGTGGCAGTCGCCACACCGTGCATGCCGGCACCGGTCTCGGCGATGATGCGCTGCTTGCCCATGCGGCGAGCGAGCAGTACCTGGCCCAGCGCGTTGTTGATCTTGTGAGCCCCGGTATGCATCAGGTCTTCACGCTTGAGATAGATCTTGGCGCCGCCCAGCTGCTCGGTCAGACGCTCGGCGAAATACAGCGGGCTCTGGCGGCCGACATAGTCCGCGGACAGACCAGCCAGCTCCTCGGCGAATGCCGGGTCCTGCTTGGCGGCTTCATACTCGCGCTGCAGGTGCAGAATCAACGGCATCAGCGTCTCGGCAACGAAGCGGCCGCCGAAATCACCGAAGAAACCCTTGGCATCAGGCCCTTGGCGCAGGCTGGGGGTAGCAGTCGTCTGGCTCATGCTGAACTCCTCGAATCGTGTCAGTGGCTGGTCTCACATACTGCGCAAGGCATCTGCGGGGCCAGCGATATGGTGATCATCCTAGCGCTGCAGGCACTGGAAGAAAAACGATAAATTCGCCAAGATGTGTGAGAAAATCTCACAGATGGTCGAGACGGTCATTGCCGCGCAGCCACTCTTTCCATGCCAATGACACGTCCAGCACTTGCTCAGGAGACACACCATGGAGCGCACCGAGCTACTGCCTCCCCTCAATGCCCTGCGCACCTTCGATGTGGCAGCTCGCCATGAGAGCGCCTCGCGCGCCGCAGAGGAACTGCATGTGACCCACGGGGCCGTCAGCCGTCAGATCCGCCAGCTGGAAGACGCACTCGGCACACGCCTGTTCGATCGCGCCGGGCGGGGCCTGACGCTGACACAGGCCGGCCGTGAGCTGGCGACCGCGACCCGTCATCACCTTGGCGGTCTGGCACGCGTATGCGGGGCACTGGCACGCAGTGATGCGCGGGCGCCCTTCGTGCTGAGCTGCCCGGGGTCGTTTCTGGCACGCTGGTTCATTCCGCGACTGGGGGCACTCAAGGACGCCCTGCCGGAACTCGAGCTGCACCTGACCGCCAGTGATGACAACGAAGGGCTGCGCAATGGCGTGGACGGTGTCCTGCGCTTCCAGACGCCGCCCTTTGATGACGCCGAGCATCAGGAGACGCGCGTGCTGGGCACCGAGCGCATCGGGCCCGTCCTGCGGCCCGACAGCGAGTGGCTGAGCGAGGCATCCAGTCCCCCTTCCCCCGAGGTTCTGCTGGGCCTGCCCCTGCTGCATACCCGATCACGCCCGCAAGCCTGGCCAGATTGGTGCTCACGCCAGGGACTATCCAGTGAGGGGCTTGATTACGCGCAAGGTTTCGAGCACCTCAACTACCTGCTCGAGGCGACACTGGTCGGACTGGGCGTCGGCATCGCGCCGGACTATCTGGTGGAGGAAGACCTGCGCAGCAAGCGTCTCGTGGCCCCCTGGGGGTTCGTCGAGACCGAGGCATGCCTGACGCTGACATTGCCGCAGGTCGGCCGCGCTCGTGCTCGCCACCCGCATGCCGAGGCGCTGGGCGAATGGCTTGCCCGGGAGCTGGCGACGGCACCGCCCCACTAGCCACACTTTGTGGCAGGCATAAAAAAAGCCAGTCACAAGGACTGGCTTGCCCGGACATGTATCCAGAGGATAGCGCCGGAAAGATCGTGAATCCGCTCAAGGAACCATCGCAACCTGCAACGCAGGCTGGAAGCGAGGATGGGCGAACAACCCTGCGCATTGAACGACGCAGCCACCCTCGGCAGAAATGATCGAGGAGCCATGACTGGCTCGACTCGAAGACTTCACGTCAGGTGGCCAGTCCTTATCCGAGATGGAGGACTCGAAATGAAGGGTGACGGCCTGACGCGTTTCAACTGTCAGCATCATATCTTTTAGTCCGCGAACAAAAAAGGGCCCAAACAGCAACAGACCTTTGCTGGAGAAGCACCATCAATCGCTCGCATGGCCGACCGGTATCAGTGACAGCCAGGGGCTGCAGCGCCCTTGTCCGAGGCGAGGGCCCCCGAGGCGCGATTCGGCGGATTGTTGCCGCCGAGTAACAGGCGCTGAATGTCCGTGGCCGCCATCGGCTTGTAGAAGTAATAGCCCTGGATCAGGTCACAACGCATCTCGCGCAGCAACTCCAGCTGCTGCTCGTTCTCGACTCCTTCCGCGACTACCTCCAGCCCGAGGCGATGACCGAGGAAGACCGTGGCCTCCATGATGGCGCGGTCCTTGGGCTCCTGGGCGCACTCGATCACGAAGGAGCGATCTATCTTGAGCGCCGTCACGGGCAACAACTTGAGATAGCTCATCGAGGAATAGCCGGTGCCGAAGTCATCGATGGCGATCTTGTAGCCACGGTCGTAGAGCGCCCGCAGGCTGTCGCGCACCTTGATATCGGCATCGATCAACACGTTCTCGGTCAGCTCGATACCGATGTCCCGCGGTGTCAGCCCGTATTCCTCGACGTAGGCCTCAAGGCGGGTGAAGACGTCCGAGCTGATGGCCTGGCGTCCGGAGATGTTGATGTCGATCCGGTAGCCCTTCAGCCCCATGGCGCGCCATTCGGCCTGCTGACGACACGCCTGGCGGATGACCCAGTCTCCCAGACGCTCGATCAGATTGGTGCGCTCGGCGACCTTCACGAAATCGGAGGGCGGAATATAGCCCTCGGGAGAATGCCAGCGCAGCAGCGCCTCGAAGGATTCGATGCGCTCACTGCGCGCCGCCACCTGCGGCTGATAATGCAGCGACAATTCCCCTCCGCCGTCCTGATTCAGCAGCGCCTGCAGGCGTCCGGCCAGATGGTGCTGATGCAGCATCTCGTTGCGGACTTCCTGATTGAAGAACTGATAGCCATCGCGCCCGGCCAGCTTGGCACGATGCTTGGCGACATCGGCATTGCGCACCAGCTCGGCCGCCTCGCTCCCATTCTCGGGATACAGGCTGATGCCGATACTCAGGCGCAGCAGCAACTGGCGCCCTTCGATCTCGAAGGGTCGCTGGAAGTCCTGACGAATGCGCTCGACCACCGACAGGGCATCACTCTCGTAATCCAGTCGTGGCATCGCCAGCACGAATTCATCGCCACCAAAGCGCGAGAGCAGATCCTGATTGCGCTGGAAGCCCTGCAGACGCTTGGCCACGCTACGGATGACGCGGTCACCCATCTCGTAACCGAGGGTGTCATTGATCTCGGTGAAATGATCGATATCGAGAAACAGCACCATCAGGGTGTCGTCATGACGCTGACATTCACTGAGCGCCTCGCCGAGTTCGCTCTCGAAGGTCTGGCGATTGGGCAGCTCCGTCAGGGGGTCGAAACGCGTCATGTAATCCAGATCACGCTGGACCTTGCGCTCACCCGCCAGATCGATGTCGATACAGAACATCAGCGGGTTGTCAGTGCGCTCTCCCAACATCACATGGTGAGAAAAGACAGGCACGGGGGCGCCTGACTTGTGCTTGAGCTCAAGTTCACTGGAGGGGATCTCGATACCCTGAGAGACCCAGGCATGGTGTGCGTCCACCACGACATCTGCCATCGTCTCCGGGATCACCAGAGTTTCCAGGCATCGTCCACGAGCTTCCTGCTCGCTATAGCCGTATAGCCGCTCGCTGGCCTCGTTCCAGTAGATGACGCGGCGCTGGCTGTCATAGCCCTGAACGGCGACGCGCGGCAGACTTTCCAACAGCTCTCGAAAGCGCTGATCACTGACGGGAAGTCCCTTGCTGGTCGAGAGGCCAACCATACTCGTCTGCATGACCGCCTCCTGCGTATGCTGATGATGTGACACCTGACGCTTGCGAGATAGCATGATGCCCGCAGTTGCGCCAAGAATCACCATCAGTAACGCGGTTGGCCATCGACCCAGCATGCTCTGGCCCCACATCACCACCACCATCAACGTCAGTACCACGGCAATGATGACGGGACGAGAGCACAATATTCCGGCGGCCCTGCTGGCCTGGCGGAACCCTTTAGCCATGTTGAAGGATACCTCCGCTGCCGTCCTTCGCCTGTTCGCCGGACTTCGGCGGGGCAGATCAACTCGTGACGGAATGTCACTTCGAACGAGTTCTCTCACACGCAGAACGAGTTCTTGTCGTCATGAGAAAAGTCTAAGGGTCTGCTGCGCGTAAACCCAGCGTCTTGCAGCGCCTCTCGATCACTATCCTCAACGCTTCATGCAGTGCCAGGCGGCCTGAACATGCGTTGCGCTGCTCGTCTGCAAAGGGCGAAGAATAGCGCTAATGACTTACATAATACCAGTCGATTAGATTACTCATACCTCGATATTGGCCATGTACCCATATTGATGATACTTGCGCGAGATTAGCGTGTTACCGCCATGGTACGGGTTTGACTATCTCGTGCGCACCTTCCCATTCTCCTCGACGTTGCCAATGCAACACCTTCCATTTGCGCCCAAGCGCACAAAACGTCGAGGAATTTCATATGAACATCGCAAATCGTGGCGTACGTCAACTGGCCGACTCTTCCCGCAAGATCACCCTGGAACAGGGCGGCCTGGTGGAGCACTACCCGACCCCCAAGACGGACACCACCCCCTTGCGCCTGCCGCTTGCCTCGCAGTACTGGCCGGAGGCAGTCCACGAGGAGCTGGCACGCCAGCATTGGAGCAAGGCATCCATCACCTCCCAGATCGACCTCGAGGCCTGGCAGGGCTTCCTGAAGGACCTGCCGCGTGACCCCTACGTCAACACCCGCTGGAAGCGCATGTCCTGGTTGCACCTGAACGACCAGCATGAAGTCGAGACGCTGGGCGAATGTCCGATGGCCCAGGGCGGCAAGTTCAATGACGCCGCCAGCATGGCTGACCGTCTGCGCTATTACGCACCGCTGGAAGAGAGCTTCACCGAGCGCGAGGATGTGCGCGCCTTCGTGAAGGCCTGGGCCGACATGTGGGGTATCGGCCCGCGTGAACCTATCCTGATGCAGATCACCGGCGTGCGCGGTGATGGCACCATCGATCCTCTCCAGGGCCAGGGCATCCACGCCGATGGCTGCAAGTACCTGAGCATCCTGGTGCTCAACCGCGAGAATGTCAGCGGCGCCATCAACACCCTCTATCAGGACAAGGCAGGCAAAGAGCTGCTGACCACCACGGAGCTGGCACCGGGCGAGGTCCTGCATATCCACGATGACCAGCTGTTCCACAGTGTCAGCTCCATCACCCAGGAGAACGCCGGCGAGCACTTCGAGCGCTTCATCATCATCATCAACTGCTCGTTCATCGACGAGTTCCAGAACCGCATGCTGCGTCGTCATTTCCCGGACGCCGTCCTCAACGACTGCGAGTGAGCAACGGATTGCTCGCGAGCCATCGCAGCGAGACGCATCGCAACTTGCGGCGTCGTCTCATCTGAAGCCCCGCCGCGCAGAAGCCACGATGCCGATGCCCCCCGATACGTGAAACCCTGTTCTGAGCGCCTGCATCCCTGAGCGCCCAAGCGCCAGAGTACCTATGTGCCTGAATACCTGAGTACCTGAGCGCCCGAGCCTCATGGCGTCAGACACAGGAAAGAAGAAGGAGTACCTGCCATCAGGTGACGCACTGTCACAAGATGCGCGCCGACGAAAACGTGCATGTGCAGCACCCAGCGCCAGCCGGGCCACCGGCTGGCGCTTTTATATGCCACAGAGCGCCCGCTTCGCGCTTGCCTTGAATCATGCATCTGTCCTGTTACACGATCCTTCCTTCTTCTCTCTCTTCTTATCTCCTCTTCATTCTGCTCTCTTCACTCTTTCCTTGTTCTCGCTTTCTCCTCCTTCATCCCCTCCTCTTGTTCTGCTCTCCCGCACCGCCGCGCTTTGCATTACTCTGGGGTCTTGCGCTTGGCACTCTCGCCTGTCGTCGAGACGCGCTTGATTGCATCGTCGCTTTGGCGGCGCTGTCCTCCCCTCTATGCATCAGGGACCTCTCATGACCTTTGAAAGCGGGCTGACCTTCTTCATTGCCATCTTCCTGTTTGGCATCACCCCCGGGCCTGGCATCCTGGCGCTGCTGGCGCGCGGCATGAGCCAGGGTGGCAATGCCTGCGTGCCGATGGCCGTGGGCATGAGTCTCAGTGATGTCTGCTACATGCTGGCGGCGGTGTTCGGCCTGTCGGCACTGGCCACGCATTGGGGCGAAGTCTTCGTGGTCATCCGTATCCTGGGCGCCGCTTACCTGCTCTATCTCGGCTACAAGTTATGGACGAGCTCACCGATGCTGGAGGAAGCTGAGGTGCCCAGGCTACGTGGCAACTGGTGGAAAGGGTTTCTGCAGGGCTTTCTCATCTCGGCCTCCAACCCCAAGGTCATCCTGTTCTATATCGCCTTCCTGCCCACCTTCATGGATATCACCCGGCTGTCCGGCAGCGATATCGTGATCGCCGCCGGACTCAACCTGAGCGCATTGCTGCTGGGCGTGGTGCCGGTGGGCTATCTCGCCGGGCGTGTCCGCCGCTATCTGCGCTCGGCGAAGGCAGTCAAACGCCTCAATCGCAGCGCCGGCGGTCTGATGATCGGGGCGGGTGGCTATCTGGCATTGCGCGGCTGACGCCTGAACGACACTCCCCGTGACGTGAGCGCCTTGCACAAACACAAACGCCCCTGCCGATTGGCAGGGGCGTTTGTGTCGAGAGGCATGGGGTGGGATTGCAGAGCGCTTGCGCTCAACCCACGGCGTCAGTGCACGTTGTCGGCGCTGACGTCAGCACCAGTGCCCTGCGCTTGTCGTCATTACTGGCGGATGCCTTCGATGACCAGATACAGATCGACGGTGGCCGCATTCGGGCCAAGCTTGGATGTGTCGATGCCGTAGTCGGCGAGCTTCAGCGTGGTGGTGCCTTCAAAGCCCTGACGGTAGCCGCCCCACGGGTCTTCACCGCCGCCGATATGATCCACATCCAGGGTCACGGGCTGCGTCTGGCCGTGCAGCGTCAAGTCCCCCTTCAGCTTGCCGGAACCATCGCCGGTGGACTCGAAACCGGTCGAGGTGAAGGTTGCCGTCGGATATTGGGAGACATCCAGGAAGTCGGCCGATTTGATGTGCTTGTCGCGTTCGGCGTGGGCGCTGTCCAGGCTATCGACATCGACTTCTACCGACACTTTCGCATCTTCCGGCTTCCCCTGATCATAGGAGAAATCACCACTGAACTCCTTGAACTGCCCCAGCACGTAGGAATAGCCCAGATGGCTGATCTTGAACTGGATGAAGGCGTGCTGGCCATCGGTATCGATCGTGTAATCGGAGGCCTGTGCCTGACCCGCCATCAGCGGCAGCGACGCCGCCATGAGACCTGCCACCAGTGACTTGCCGAGGAAGGATGTCTTGTTCATGTTGGTGCTCCTTGAGAGGTTTCGTCACATCTGGCGTTCGAGCGTACCCAACGCCTTCCTTTTCGTCAGCGCAGCGGCCGAATCATGCGCCGCAACGTGTCCTGCCCATCCAGCAGGTGATGCTTGAATGCCGCCGCCGCATGCCCCAGCGACAGGATGATCAGCACACAGGCAGCATACCAATGCACCTCACCTGCCAGCGATGCCTGATCCTTCAGCCCCGAGATCACTGCCGGCACCTCGAAGAGATCGAATACCTTGATGCCACGCCCGTCAGCGGTGGAAATGAGGTAACCCGAGATCATCACCACCAGCATCAGCACGTAGAGCAACACATGGCCGATAAGCGCCGCGCGCTGTTCATTACGCGTGCCGTGCGCCTGCGGGGTCGTCTGGCTCCAGCGCCAGGCAAGCCGCACCAGCGTCAGCACCAGCAATATCACCCCGACCGAGCGATGCCACCACGGACCGAGCTGGTACCAGGCATCGTAATAGCCAAGCGACGTCATCCACCAGCCCAGCGCGAAGAGCCCGACGATGGCCAGCGCCGACAGCCAATGCATCACGATGACAGGCCAGCCCCAGCCCCGTCGAGAATTACGCCACATGAGGTGCTCCTGATGACAGTCTCCACCTGACCATCGAGCTGGCAGGTTCTTTGAGCAAGAGCTTAACCAGTGCCCGAACGGACGCCAACCCTTGCGGGCAACACCAGCGAAATTGTCCAGAGACACCAACGCCCGGCAGAACCGGGCGTTGGTGTGCAAAGGCAGGCGTTACGGGACTCAGCTCGCGAGGCGATCAAGTCCGCGCGCCAGATCACGCTTGATGTCGTCGAGATCTTCCAGACCGACGGCAATACGCAGCAGGCCCTCTTCGATGCCGGCGGCTGCTTTCTGGTCATCGCTGAGGCGACCGTGAGTCGTGGTGGCCGGGTGCGTGATGGTGGTCTTCACGTCGCCCAGGTTGCCAGTGATCGACAGGATCTGCGTCGCATCGACCACCGACCAGGCCGCCTCGCGGCCGCCCTTGACCACCACCCCCAGCACCGCACCGAAGGCCTTCTGCTGGGCCTTGGCCAGTTCATGCTGCGGATGGCTCTCAAGTCCGGAGTAATGCACCCGCTCGATGGCCGGATGCGCCTCCAGCCAATGTGCCAGCGTCAGCGCACGTGCACAGTGGGCTTCCATGCGAATGTTCAGCGTCTCCAGGCCCTTGAGGAAGACCCAGGCGTTGAAGGGGCTCAGGCACGGCCCGCAGGTACGCACCACGCCATAGACCTCCTCCATCAGCGAGGAGCTTCCGACCACGGCACCACCCAGCGTCCGGCCCTGACCATCGAGATACTTGGTGGCGGAGTGGATGACGATATCGGCGCCCAGCGTCAGCGGGCGCTGCAGAGCCGGCGTACAGAAGCAGTTGTCGATGGCGAGCCAGGCGTCGTTCTCATGGGCCAGCGCCGCCAATGCCTTGATATCGCCGAGCTCGGACAGCGGATTGGACGGTGTCTCGGCGAACAACAGCTTGGTGGCCGGCGTGATCGCCTCGCGCCAGGCATCCAGATCCTTCAGTTCGACGAAGCGCGTAGTGATGCCCAGCTTGCCGAAGTACTTGGTGAACAGGCTGACACTCGAACCGAAGATGGAACGCGACGCGACGATTTCATCGCCGGATTCCAGCAACGCCAGCACGGTGGACATGATCGCGGCCATGCCGGAACTGGTTGCCACGCAACGCTCACCGCCTTCCATCGCCGCCAGGCGCTCCTCGAAGAAGCGCACCGTCGGATTGGTGAAGCGCGAGTAGATGTTGCCGGCTTCATCGCCCCCGAACTTGGCTGCGGCCTCAGCGGCGCTGCCATAGACGAAACTTGAGGTGGTGTAGATGGGCTCGCCGTGTTCCTGCTCGGCACCGCGCAGGTGACCGGCACGGATGGCGAGCGTCTCGAGGCCCAGCTCATCGCGGGAAAGACCGGCGCGGGAAAGATTGTCGTCGTGCATGGTGTCCAGTACCTCTACTGATGGAATCTACTGCCCTGTGAATCACGATCCAGCGTCACGCGCCGCTGTGACATGTCGCGTCTTCAGCATCTCGGGTCGCGTCGACAGCAAGAAGAAGGAAAAGCGATGCGCCAATGTTACCGGTTTTGAACGCGCAACGGGCCCCGGATTTCTCCGGAGCCCGTTGCGGTTCGCTCATCGCGTGATTGCCTGCCGAGGATGGCAGGCAGCCGGATCAGTCGAGATCTTCCGAATCGTTGTGCAGATCCACCACCGCGTGGGTCTCGCCAGCGCTCTTGGCGCCATCATTGCGCGAGGCACGCAGGTCGTTCAGATAGGCTTCATCGATATCGCCGGTCACGTAGACACCGTCGAACACGGAGCAATCGAACTCATCCAGCGCCGGATTGACTTCACGACAGGCGTCCTTCAGGTCGTCGAGGTCCTGATAGAACAGACGGTCAGCGCCGATCAGGTCCGCGATTTCCTTCTCGGTACGGTCATGGGCGATCAGCTCTTCCGCCGCCGGCATGTCGATGCCGTAAACGTTGGGGTAGCGAACCGCCGGTGCTGCCGACGCGAAGTAGACGTTCTTGGCGCCCGCTTCACGCGCCATCTGGATGATCTCGTTGCAGGTGGTACCGCGCACGATGGAATCGTCCACCAGCAGCACGTTCTTGCCGGCAAACTCGATATCGATGGCGTTGAGTTTCTGACGCACGGACTTCTTGCGCAGTGTCTGCCCCGGCATGATGAAGGTACGGCCGATATAGCGGTTCTTCATGAAGCCTTCGCGGTAAGTCACTCCCAGATGCTGGGCCAGCTCGAGGGCGGAGGTACGCGAGGTATCGGGGATCGGAATCACGACATCGATGTCCTGCTCCGGCCATTCACGCACGATCTTGTCGGCCAGCTTCTCGCCCATGCGCATGCGGGTGCCATAGACGTAGGCACCGTCGAGCAGGGAATCCGGACGCGCCAGGTAGACGTGTTCGAAGATGCACGGCTTGAGAACCGGATCATCCGCGCACTGCAGAGTGTGCAGCTCACGCTCCATGTCGATGAATACCGCTTCACCCGGGGCCAGGTCACGGATCAGCTCGAAGCCGGCGACGTCGAGCGCCACGGATTCGGAGGCGATCATGTACTCGACGCCTTCGGCGGAGTCACGCTTGCCGAAACACGCCGGACGGATGCCGTGCGGATCACGGAAAGCGACCAGGCCAGTGCCGTTGATGATCGAGACGGCCGCGTAGCCGCCCTTGCAGCGACGATGCACACGACGCACGGCATCGAACACATCACCGGCACCCAGACGCATGCCCTGCTTGCCCAGCTCGTGAGCGAAGACGTTGAGCAGCACCTCGGAATCGGAGCTGGTGTTGATGTGACGCAGATCAGAGGAGAACAACTCCTGCTTGAGCTGGTCGGAGTTGGTCAGGTTGCCGTTGTGCGCCAGCGTGATGCCGTAAGGCGAGTTGACATAGAACGGCTGTGATTCCGCCTCGCTGGAGGAACCGGCGGTCGGGTAGCGAACATGGCCGATCCCCATGTTGCCCTTGAGACGCTGCATGTGACGAGTGCGGAAGACATCACGCACCAGACCATTGCTCTTGCGCAGCAGGAAACGACCTTCGTGCCAGGTCATCATGCCCGCGGCGTCCTGCCCGCGGTGCTGCAATACGGTCAGCGCGTCATACAGCGCCTGGTTGACCGAGGCGTTGGCCATCAAACCTACAATCCCGCACATCCCGTCATTACCTCACTAATACACACTTGGATAGGGAAGCGCACGCTGGCGACTGCCGGCGCCCGTCCATATGGCAATATGAGTGCTCACACGGCGCAATTGTCAGGCCTGCCCCCCATGCAGGCAACACCTGACCGATGGGTCAACCCCTTCGACTGCCCCGCATGAGGCTTCAGCAACGCGTGCCGAATGCCGAAAACGACAACGCCGGGCCACGATGCCCGGCGCTGAAGATCCTGCCTGTCACTGCTCACCACCCGCATTGCGGCTTGCGGCCTCGCCAGCGGTGCTGCCCCTGAGCAACGCCTCCAGCGAGGGCTGGTCCTGCGTGGCATCCTGGCGCGTGAACGACTGCAGCGCCTGCTGGCTGAGGCTGTCGCTCAACGCACGCCCTTCTCGCTGGGCGCTGTCGATCAGACCGCTGGCCTGCTGCTTGAGCCGGGTGCCGCTGGTGGAATCCGGAAGCGACACGCTCTGGCCCCAGTCACCGCCCGTATCCCACTCACGATAGCGAGCCAACGACCAGTCGCGCAGCTGCTCAAGCATCGGCCGCAGCTGGGCGGCCTGCCAGTCGGCGCTGTCACGCAGGGGCGTCAGCCCCACCACGGCGGTGATCAGCACCAGTATGACCGCCGCGCGCAAGGCGCCGAATACACCGCCGAGCAGGCGATTGAAGCCGCCCATGCCGACCGCATGAATCAAGCGTTCCAGCAGGCGCAACATCAGCCCCCAGATCAGCACGCTCGCGATCACCACCAGCACGAAGCCGACTGCGGTGCGGATGCCCGGCGAGACAATCATCTCTTCGAGAAGGCCACCCACCTCGGCGCCGAACTGGCGTGCCGCGACCAATGCCACCAGCCAGCCCGCCAGACCCAGGGCCTCGCTGAGCAGACCCCGCATCAGCCCCAGCAGTACCGAGATACCGATCAGGCCCAGACATAGCCAATCGATCCAGACCAGCTCGTTCACTCACCCTCCTTGCGTCGTACCAGCAGGCCCTTGATATTGACCTGCTGCTGCAGGCGCGAGCGTGCGGACTCACCGATCTCGGAAGACTTGTACGGGCCGACGAAGACAACGGTCAACTTGCTGCCACGCGGGATACGGTATGCCGCGAAGCCCTTGCCCTGCAGCTCCTTCTGGAGACGCTCGGCGTTGGCCGGGTCACCGAAGCTGCCGACCTGCACGGCCCAGCCACCGGCGGAAGACGACGGCGCATTCGAGGCAACCGCAGGCTTCGGCTCAGGCTTGGGCGCGGGCTTGGGTTCAGCCTTGGGAGCAGGCTTGGGCTCCGGCTTGGCAGCGGGTTCCGGTTCCGGTTCCGGTTCCGGCTTTGGCTTTGACTGCGGCTCGCTGCTGGCCACAGAGCGGGTCGGCGACAACTGCTCGGCCTCGGCGACACGGCCTTGGGACTCGGAACCGCTGTCACTGCCAGCACCCGGGTCACTGTCACGCACCTTGCCGTTGCTGTCGACGAAGGTGATCGGCACATCCGTGCCGATCTTCAGCTCGCTGGGCGGCTGCGGCTCATCGACGTTGGAGCGATCGATATCCACCGGCTTGCCAAGCGTCATCACCGGACTCGGGCGCTCATCACGGGCCGGCGGCTCATCGAAGAGCATCGGGATGAAGATCACCCCCAACGCCAGCAGGATGACCGCACCGCTGATTCGCTCGCGTTTGCCATATTTCATTGTGACATCTCCCTTGCACCCGAAATCCCGGACCCGCCGCCGGCCTGCATCAGGCCTGGGCGTCGAGCCACATCAATGCTTCACCGACCGTGAAGAAGGAACCACAGACCAATACTTCTCCAGCGCTCGTCTCGCGTGCCAACCATTCGGCTGCAGCGGTGACCGTCTCGCACTCCGCCAGCACCTCACCACCACAGTGGCGGACCACGGCGGCAAGCTCACTGGCCTGACGGCTACGCTCGCCATCCAGGGTGGCGACGACGAAGCCGTCCACCACCGGTGCCAGCGCCTGAATCACGCCAGCGGCATCCTTGTCGCCCAGCATGGCGAGCAACGCCCGCCGCGGACGGGTGGCAGGATCCCGCGCGCAACGCAGGTCATGAGCAGCAAGACGGCTGGCCAGATAACTCGCGGCATGCGGGTTATGGCCGACATCCAGACACCAGTCTCGCCCGTGACGACTCAGCCATTGCATACGCCCCTTGAGCTTGACGCTCGCCATGGCCTGCTGCACGCATTCGGCGTTGAGCTCGATACCGGCCTCGACCAACGCATTCAGCGCACTGGCCGCATTGTCCCGCGGCAAGCCCGGGTCTGGCAGCGCATCGAACGTCAGTGCCGGCGCTGACAGGCGCTGCCATTGCCATTGAGAGGTAGCCGAATGGTCCGTGCTGCCATCCACACTGCCCTTCACACTGCTATTCACATTGCCATTTACAAATTCAGCCGCGGCCTGCCAGCGAAAGTCCTGCCATAGCACCTGCGGCGTGACACCCAGCGTGCGAGCATGCGCCGCACAACTGGACGGCAGCACATCCGAGCCGAACACGGCCGGCTTGCCGGCGCGCAGAATCCCGGCCTTCTCGAAGCCGATGTTCTCGAGGTCGGTGCCAAGAAACGCGGCATGATCCTGTGCGACCGTGATGATCATCGCGACATCACAATCGATGATGTTGACGGCATCCAGACGTCCGCCCAGGCCGACTTCCAGAATCGCGAGCTGCGGTTGCTGCTGAGCGATCAGCCATAGCCCAGCCAGCGTGCCGGCCTCGAAGTAGGTCAGGCTGATCACACCCTCGTCATCCAGCGGCTCACCATTGGCCGACAGCCCGGAATGGCGCGCGGAATCGACCTGCTCAAAGGCCGTGACCAATGCCGCATCACTGACGTCTTGACCATTGAAGCTCAGACGCTCGTTGTAATGCAGCAGGTGCGGAGAGGTATAGGTGGCGGTGCTCAGCCCGTGGGCACGCCCCAGCGCCTCGAGCATGGCAACTGTCGAGCCCTTGCCATTGGTCCCCGCCACGGTAATGATGCGGTCACCGAGCCGACGCGCGCCCGCCCCGACCAGACCGAGACGCCTGGCCACGCACAGCACTCGGGCAAGGCCCATATCGATACTGACGGGGTGCTGATGCTCGAGACGCGTCAGCCACTCATCCAGCGAGTGGCCACGCGGCACGGCATCATGCAGGGGGGAAAGCTGCCACGAAGCGGCATCCAGCGGAGGGAGTGAGGAAGACTGCAGCACCTCATCGGTGCTGCAGCTTGCCGGGGCGGAGCCCTGCTCAGCCATCGCGACGTTCGCCTTGCGGCTTCTCGCTGGTGAAGGTCTCGTCGAGCACGCTGTCCACGGCGGAGCGCGGCTCGGCCGGTGCTTCGACAGTCGCATCCGCCTCGACGGATTCTTCTTCGACGACCGCATCCGCGACCGGCAGGTTGGCGGCGTTGACCGGCATGCCCTGCAACTTGAGCAGGATGCTGGACAGGCGCTCACGCATCTCGCGGCGGTGGATGATCATGTCGACGGCGCCATGCTCGAGCAGGAACTCGGAGCGCTGGAAGCCTTCCGGCAGCTTCTCGCGCACGGTCTGCTCGATGACCCGCGGACCGGCAAAGCCGATCAGGGCGTTCGGCTCAGCGACATTCAGGTCGCCCAGCATCGCCAGCGACGCAGACACGCCACCGAAGACCGGATCGGTCAGCACGCTGATGTACGGCACGCCAGCCTGCTTGAGCTTTTCAAGCGCCGCGGAGGTCTTGGCCATCTGCATCAGGGAGAACAAGGCTTCCTGCATGCGAGCACCACCGGAGGCGGCGAAGCAGACCAGCGGGATGTTCTCGGCCAGCGCAAGCTCTGCTGCACGCACGAACTTCTCGCCGACGATGGCACCCATGGAGCCACCCATGAAGCTGAACTCGAAGGCCACGGCCACGACCGGCTGACCGGAGAGTGCACCGCGCATGGCGACCAGCGCATCCTTCTCGGATGTCTGCTTCTGGGCAGCGCTCAGGCGATCCTTGTACTTCTTGGAGTCGCGGAACTTGAGGCGATCGACCGGCTCGAGATCCGCCGCGATTTCCTCGCGGCCTTCGCTGTCGAGGAACCAGGACAGACGCGCACGCGCAGTGAGACGCAGGTGGTGGTCACACTTCGGGCAGACGTTGTCGTGCTTGGTCAGCTCCGGAAGGTACAGGACTGCTTCGCACTTGGGGCATTTACGCCACAGGCCGTCAGGAATGGAGGTACGCCGATCCTTGCGTTGGATACGGCTCATTGACGGCACAATCTTGTCAAGCCAGCTCATGGTGGGGAGGCTTCCGTTTTGCTGCTGTTCTGGGCACCGCTCGACGACTGTCGGCGGCCATGCGAGTTGGCACATATTCCAGGGCGTTCACGCCCCGGCAATATGGCGGGCAGCTACCATCACAGGGCAGTGCCAATGGAAAAGACCGTGCAACCCATTGGTCGTACGGCCACTTTTCCGAATTCTGGGGGTCATTGTAGCGGCTTCGCCCCCCTTGCGGGTAGTGCGAGATGCCAATTGAGCGTTGCGGCCCTCGCCGCTTGGGACGAAAGCAACGCAAGGGCCACAACCTTGCCGGCAAATCAGCGCTGCTGGCGGACTGCCTGACAGAATGCCTGCATGCGCTCGGCACTCTTCTCGCCGGGCGCGGCTTCCACACCACCGGAGACATCGACCGCATAAGGGGCGACCTGCGCCACCGCCGCAGCGACATTGCCTGACTCGAGACCACCTGCCAGGATGACCGGCAGCGGCAGATCGGCCGGGATGCGCGACCAGTCGAAGGTCTCGCCGGTGCCACCGGGCACGCCGGGACGATAGGCATCCAGCAGCAAGCCACGCGCATCGTGATAGCGCGCCGCCTGCGCGGCGAGATCGATCCCGTCACGCATGCGCAACGCCTTGATATAGGGCCGCCCAGCCGCCCGACACTGCTCTGGCGTCTCATTGCCATGCAACTGGAGCAGATCGAGGTGCGGTGCCGCCGCCGCAATCTCTTCGGCGCTGGCATCCACGAACAGGCCGACCCGCGTCACGAAGGCCGGCACGCACGCGGCAAGCTCGGCCAGCCGCGCCACATCCACCGCACGCTTGCTGCCCGGCCACAGCACGAAGCCCAGCGCATCGGCCCCTGCTGCCACGGCGTCGCGGATATCCTGCTCACGCGTCAAGCCACAGATCTTGATCCGGGTACGCTGGCTCGCTCGAGCGCTCATCTCGGTCATGGGATCACTCCGTTCAACGTGAGGATTCATTCTGGGTGGCAGCCGTCAGCGTGTCATCCTCGGCGCCTGCCGCAGGATCGCCTGCCGCAGGATCGCCTGCCGCAGGAATCGCTTGTTCATGCTCGCGACTGAGGCGCTCGGCTTCACGGGCCACGTTGGCCAGTCGAATGGCCTCCTGCTCACTGAGCTTGCCTGCCGCGCGCGCCTCTTCGGCACCCTCGGCCTCGGCACGCGCCATGCGTGAGCGCACCATCGGGCAGTCCGGCAACGGGCGCTCGCCCGTCCACTCGCCAAGATGTGCGACCAGACCAGGGCCCAGGGGTTCCTTGGGCAGCGCATAGCGCGGCGGATAGATGACATCGACGAAGTGAAGCCCTGTCGCCGCTGCCGTCGCGCTCGAGCGCGTGCGATCTCCTCCGCGCATCAGCTCGACGATCCACTCGACAGGCTTCTCGCCACGCCCGATGGCCATCAAGGTGCCCGCGATATTGCGCACCATGTGATGCAGGAAGGCATTGGCCTGGATATCGATCATGACGATATGGCCATGGCGACTGACTTCAATGAAGTGCACGTGGCGGCGCGGCGAGCGCGACTGACAGCCTGCGGCGCGGAACGCCGAGAAATCCAGCTCGCCCACCAGATGCGCCGCCGCGGCCTGCATGTCGGCGACATTGAGCGGCTCACGACACCAGGTGACATTGTTGCGCTCCATCACCGGCCGAAACGGCTGGTTGATGATCATGTAGCGATAGCGGCGGGCGATGGCGCTGAAACGCGCATGGAAATCATCGGGCACCGGCACGGCCCAATGAATCCCGATATCGGGGGGAAGGTTGACGTTACCGCCCATGCGCCAGGCCTTGCGACTGCGGCCCACGGGGGTATCGAAATGCACGACCTGACGCACGGCATGCACACCGGAATCGGTGCGGCCACTGCAATGCACGGTAATCGGCGTGGAGGCGACCTTGGACAAGGCCTTCTCGAGCGCTTCCTGCACGGAGGGGGCGTGGCTCAGACGCTGCCAGCCACAATAGCGGGTGCCATCATATTCAACGCCCAGAGCAATGCGCCCCGGGCGTTTCTCGTTATCATCCAACGGTGTAAAAAAGGGCATCAGGTCAGACCAAAGCGCTCCATCAACGCCAGCGCCTCTTCACGGACCATGTCATCACTGGCGGTAGCGAGCGGCTCAAGCAGCGCAGCCGCCTGATCATCATCGCCATCCACCAACAACTGACGGGCTTCCTCGAGCTGTTGGAATGCCACGGTATCCTGGGCGCCAGCCCCAAACCCTGCCGACTCGACAGAGGGATAGGCATTATCCTGATCCCCAGACTCGAACGCCACTTCCTCGACCTCGAATTCCGAGATATCACGCCGCGGCACGTCCACCTCTTCCAGCGTCATGCTATCCAGTGACGGCAACTCGTCCATGCCATCGACTGCGGCTGACGGCTTGCTTGACGCCTCATACGGCTTCTGGCTCGCAGCGCTGCCTTCACTTGCGCCACTACTCTCACTTGCAGCACCGTTCTTCTCACTTGCGGCGCCGCTCCCGATCGCGGAGTGGTCATCCAGCTCTTCACGCAGTGAGGTGAACTCGACGGACTCGCCCTTGAGCGCGCTATCCGCCGCCTTGGATGCCGCGGCATCAGTGCCCTTCTCGCCATCAGCGTGACCAGTATCCCCCAGCGTCAATTCCGGCGCCTGGTAATCGATCACGTTGTCGCTGTTGAAGTGGCTCTCACGCACGGGCGCCTTCTCGAGGTCCTCGCCCTTGAGGCCCGGCTCGAACGCGACGCCTTGATCGGGAGCATGCTCGACCAACGGTTCGCTCACGCCGTCACCGGCATGCGGTTCGCTGTCAGACAGCGCGCTAGCCTCTTCCGAGTCATCAAGGGAGGCGTCAGAGCCCGTGGCGGATGCATCTGCCGGGCCGCGAGCCGCATCATCGGCCTTGTCGCGACCTTCAAGCGGCGCGCGAGGCGCTGCCGCCTGCTGGCTTGCCACCCCAGACAGATAGGAGACCTTGCGCCCCACCTGACTCGCGCCGCCGCCTGCGACAGCACGCAGCGCACTGCTTGAGACACTGTAGCGATCCAGCAGCGCCTGAGCCTCGAAACGCTCTTCCTCATTGCCGGCCGCCAGCACCTGCTCACCTTCATGATGCAGGGCTTCAGCATTGCCAAGCTCGCCATGGACACCCATCAACTTGAGGCGCAGGTCCTGGCGTGCGGGATCTTCCACCAGACCGGCCTCCAGCAGGGCCTGGGCCTGATCGAAGCGGCCGTAGGCGATGAAGATGTCCGCCTCGCTGATCGCAGCCGCTTCCGGCTGGGAGAGCGGCTCAAGGCTACCGGAACCCCGGCGCGCCGCCACGTTGGCATCTTCAGACGCGGATGACTTGTGACCCGCGGCAGCAGCGGCAGTCGAGGCCGCAAAGGTATCAGGGAAGACGCGTGGCTTGTCCTGGTCGGGCTCTTCATTGCCGCGGACCGCATCGGCAAAGCTCATGTTCTCATCGCCCCCGGAACCGGAGCGGCGACGCAACAACAGCAGCAACAGAAGCAGCAATGCCCCGGCCGCCCCGCCGACGATGGCCAGGTTGTCCTGCACCCACTGCCAGGTCGCCTGGGGCCACGGCTGCTTGGGCAACACCAGGTTGCCCTCGCCGTCGCGCGGCTGTCCGAGGTCCACCCCGGCGGCGATCAGGCTTTCCGGCAACGCCAACGGCGAGATACCGCTGTTGACGAGTAGACGATTCTGTTTGGCGAGCAGCACCTTGGCCGTCTCGAGCTGCTCGGTACGCTCTGCCAGCGACGCTCGCAGCTCACCGACTTCGTTGCGCAGGGAGGCCACTTCGCTGCGCAGGTCATCACGCTCCTGCTCCAGCTGATCGAGGCGTTGCTGATTGGTCAGCAGCTGGTCTTCCAGCGACTCGAGGCGATCGGACAGTTCATCGATCGCCTGCTGACTACCCGCGGAGATCTGACCACTGGCTGCCGCCGCCTTGGGCTTGCTGCCGTCTTCATCCAGCAGCGTCAGACGCGGCTTGCCGTCGGCACCCGCGCTGGCGGGCCCGCTCGGTGCGGCCGTGGCCGCAGGCGCATCACTGGCGGAGGGCTCATTCGACGTGCTGGCCGCAGCGGTTTTCTTGCTGGCCGGAGCCGGCACGGTCTTGCCCTGCGCGCCCGCGACCCACTGCTGATACTGCTGACGCACTTCCTTGTCAGCCTCGGTACGCGAACGTCCCAACATGGTGCTGCGGTCCGGCACGCTCAGCACCACTCCCGCACGCAGCTTGTTGATGTTGCCGCCCGGGAAGGCCCTGGGGTTGGCTTCCTGGATCGCCAGCATCGCCTGACGGATGCTGACACTGGCATCCGGACGCACGCGACGCGCGATCGTCCACAGCGAATCACCGTTGCGCACCTTGATGCTGGACGGCGGCGTGCTGGATGACGCACTGCGCGAGGCAGCCTGGCTGGGCTGAGCATTGTCGCGGAACACCACGGAACGCGTCGGCGAGGAATCGTTGGTGGCCAGCGGGCGCGAGCGCGCGCCGGCAGGTGTCACCAATGACGGCTGACTCGAATAGCCCGCCGGATCGAACAACAGGGTCACCTGACGCTGCAGCTTGCCATTGGGCCATTCGACATCCAGCAGCAGGTCCACATAGGGCTCACGTACCGCGCCATTGGTGGACAGCTGGAGGTAGTAGCGCCCACCCTGCTGCTTGACGGCAACCTTGATGTCATCGCTGACATAGCTGCGATCGACGCCCGCTCGCGTAAAGGCGGCAGAATCGGCAACGCCGGCCTTGATGAGGCTGGCATCGAGGCCCGAGGTATCCGTGAGGCCGATGCGCGCGTCCAGTGGCTGATTCAGATTCGAGCGCAACCGCGGCGATTCCATGCCGACTGCCAAGGCCTGAGCACTGTAGACGGCGAACGACACCGCCAGTGCGAGAGGAAGCTTGCGTCCCATTGAGTGTCCCTTCGTATGCGGCCGAATCATTGCCCGGCCTGCGCATTATGTTACGTATACTTACACAAGATACCAGAGAGTCCGTCCCAAGAGTGCGGGAAGCCATTGGCAAAGTGGAAAAAGTTTCAACGATAGAGTGACGGCCCACGATCGATAACGGCCGCAGAGGCGTCATATCGCGAGTGACCAGCTCGACGATATCCCCTTTACGATACCCGTAAAAAACACCTCCCTGCCATCATGCATCAAAAGCGCCAGTCAAAATCGCAAAAAATGCGCAGGAAAGACTGAGATATCTGGTACTCGCCGTGACATCAGTGACCTATCTCTTACCTGAAATCACCGACCTTCCAAGACGTAACGTGCAAAAGAGAAACGCCCTCGACTCCAGAGAGCCGAGGGCGTTTTCAGGTCAGGCTCGCAACGAACCCGACGACATGCTGCTACACAGTGCGATCAGGCCGCGCGATGTTCACGCAGGATGGTCAGCATGCGCTTGAGAGGCTCCGCGGCCCCCCACAGCAGCTGGTCACCGACACTGAAGGCGGACAGGTATTCGCCCCCCATCGCCAGCTTGCGCAGACGGCCGACCGGTACGGTCAGGGTGCCGGTCGCGGCGGCCGGTGTCAGGTGCTTGAGGCTGTCTTCCTTGGTATTGGCGACGACCTTGACCCAGTCGTTGTGCTTGGCCAGGCGGTCTTCGATCTCGTCCAGCGGCACGTCCTGCTTGAGCTTGACGGTGAAGGCCTGGGAGTGGGAACGCATCGCACCGATACGCACGCACAGCCCGTCGATCATGATCGGGTTGCCCTGGCTGTCGAGAATCTTGTTGGCCTCGACACCGGCCTTCCACTCCTCGCGGGTCTGACCGGATTCCATCGCGGAATCGATCCACGGCAGCAGTGAGCCGGCCAGCGGCGCACCGAACTGCTGAGTCGCGAAGTCATCGCCGCGCATGGTGGCGGTCACCTTGCGGTCGATGTCGAGGATGGCGCTGGCCGGGTCCGCAAGCTCTGAGGCCACGCTGCCATTGAGCTGGCCCATCTGGGTCAGCAGCTCACGCATGTGGCGCGCACCGCTGCCGGAAGCTGCCTGGTAGCTCATGGAGGTCATCCACTCGACCATGCCGGCCTCGAACAGGCCGCCCAGGCCCATCAGCATCAGGCTGACGGTGCAGTTGCCGCCGACGAAGGTGTTGGCACCGGCGCCGATCTTCTGGTCGATCACGTGACGGTTGACCGGGTCCAGCACCAGCACGGCGTCCTTGTCCATGCGCAGGGTGGAGGCCGCATCGATCCAGTCGCCCTTCCAGCCGGCTTCGCGCAGCGGGCCGAACACCTGCTTGGTGTAGTCGCCGCCCTGACAGGTGACGATGACATCCAGCGCCTTCAGCTCATTGATGTCATTGGCATCCTTGAGCGCCGGCACCGGCGTGCCCAGGTCAGGACCGGCCTGACCGACCTGGGAGGTGGAGAAGAATACCGGCTCGATACCGGCGAAATCGTTGTCATCACGCATGCGTTGCATCAGCACGGAACCGACCATGCCACGCCAACCGACAAATCCGACTTTCAACATGCTTGTTCTCCTTGTTCATGCACGGCCGGGAGCATGGAAGACACCACCGCTCCCGACACAGGAATGACCCGCAGCGAGCACAGGCAACTCACACGAGACGAGCCTTGCCCAACGCTCCAGCCGCAGGTCCTGACATGAGAACCCGGCGACGCACGCCGAGCTCCCCCATGATCATCGCGTGAACGCCGCTGGCTGGCGGCGTTCACGCGGGTCTTGCCTTACGCCTGGGCCTTGAAGGCGGCCAGCACGGCATCGCCCATCTCGGAGGTGGAGACCTTGCGCGTGCCGGCGTAGGCGATGTCGGCAGTGCGCAGCCCTTCATCCAGCACCACGCCGACCGCCTTCTCGATGCGCTCGGCCCAGGCGGCTTCGTTGAGCGAGTAGCGCAGCATCATGGCCACCGACAGGATGGTCGCCAGCGGGTTGGCGATGCCCTGGCCCGCGATATCCGGCGCGCTGCCGTGGCACGGCTCGTACATGCCCTGACCACCCGCATTCAGCGAGGCGGACGGCAGCATGCCGATGGAGCCGGTCAACATCGCGGCCTCATCCGACAGGATGTCACCGAACATGTTGCCGGTGACCACCACGTCGAACTGCTTGGGTGCACGTACCAGCTGCATGGCGGCGTTGTCGACGTACATGTGCGACAGCTCGACATCCGGGTAGTCGGCGGAGATGCGCTCCATCACGTCACGCCACAGCATGGTGACTTCCAGCACGTTGGCCTTGTCGACGCTGCACAGCTTCTTGTTGCGCTTCTGCGCCATCTCGAAGGCGGTGCGACCGATGCGCTCGATCTCGGACTCGGAGTAGACGTAGGTGTTGTAACCGACCTGCTGACCATCACGCGTCTCGATGCCACGCGGCTGACCGAAGTAGATGCCACCGGTCAGCTCACGCACGATCATGATGTCCAGACCGGACACCACTTCCGGCTTGAGGCTGGAGGCCTCGGCCAGCTGCGGGTAGAGAATCGCCGGACGCAGATTGGCGAACAGCTCGAGCTCCTTGCGCAGCCCCAGCAGGCCGCGTTCCGGACGCAGCGAGATGTCCTCGAGCTTGTCCCACTGCGGGCCGCCGACTGCGCCGAGCAGAATGGCATCCGCCGCCTTGGCCGCCTCCAGCGTTTCCGCCGGCAGCGGGTGGCCGGCCGCGTCATACCCTGCACCACCGACCTTGCCTTCGCTCAGCGTGATGTCCAGGCCTTCGCTGCGGGCGGCTTCAAGGATCTTCACGGCTTCGGCAGTGATTTCCGGGCCAATGCCATCACCGGGCAGAATCAGGATATTGCGGCTCATCTGGAACTCTCCTTGGGCCGGAAGTCTTCCGGCGAGACCGACGGTTCACCGTCGGTGCTGAGACTGGGCTCGCCGCCATTCTGGACGGCGAGCCATGACGAATATGTTGCGATGTCAGGCGCTGACTGACGCGACGCTGGCCAGATCAGGCCGTCTTGCCGTCGCGGAACAGCCACGGACGCTCGGTGCGATGACGCTTCTCGAAGCTGTCGATGGCGTCCTGGTCCTTGAGGGTCAGACCGATATCGTCCAGGCCTTCCATCAGGCAATGCTTGCGGAAGCTGTCGACCTCGAAGGGAATCGACTCACCGGACGGCGTGATGACTGCCTGTGCCTCGAGGTCGATATCCAGACGATACCCTTCCACCGCCTCGGCTTCCTTGAACAGACGGTCCACCGTGTCCTCGTCGAGGGTAATCAACAACAGGCCGTTCTTGAACGAGTTGTTGTAGAAGATATCGGCGAAGCTCGGCGCGATGACCACGCGGAAGCCGAAGTCGGTCAGTGCCCAGGGCGCGTGTTCACGCGAGGAACCACAACCGAAGTTGCGACGCGCCAGCAATACGCTGGCCCCCGCGTAACGCGGCTGGTTGAGCACGAAATCCGGATTCAGCGGACGCTTGCTGATGTCCTGACCGATATAGCCCTCATCGAGATAACGCAGCTCATCGAAGAGGTTCGGCCCGAAGCCGGTACGCTTGATCGACTTCAGAAACTGCTTCGGGATGATCAGGTCAGTATCGACGTTGGCGCGATCAAGCGGTGCCACGAGGCCCTGCTGGCGAATGAACTTTTCCATGTCGGGCCTCCTCAGGCGACTTGAGTGTTGTTGGTAGGGATGGGGGCAAAGTCACGAACATCAACGAAGTGACCCGCAATCGCGGCAGCGGCGGCCATGGCCGGGCTGACGAGGTGCGTACGCCCACCGAAGCCCTGACGGCCTTCGAAGTTGCGGTTGGAGGTGGAAGCACAGTGCTCACCGGCGCCCAGCTTGTCGGCGTTCATCGCCAGACACATGGAGCAACCCGGCTCACGCCATTCAAAGCCCGCCGCGAGGAAGATCTCGTGCAGCCCTTCCGCTTCCGCCTGCGCCTTCACCAAGCCAGAGCCCGGCACCACCATCGCCTGCTTGAGGCTCTTGGCGACCGTGCGGCCTTCGGCCACGCGCGCCGCTTCACGCAAATCCTCGATGCGCGAGTTGGTGCAGGAACCGATGAACACGCGGTCCAGTTTGATGTCGGTGATCTTCTGCTGAGCGCTGAGGCCCATGTACTCGAGCGCACGGGTGATGCCACGCGCTTCGGTGTCATCGCTGGCTGCAGCCGGGTCCGGCACCACGCCATTGACGCTGGTGACCTGCTCCGGGCTGGTGCCCCAGGTGACCTGCGGCGCGATATCCTCGGCCTTGAGCACCACGACCTTGTCGAATTCGGCGTCCGCATCGGAGACCAGATTGCGCCAGTCGGCGACGGCCGCTTCCCACTGCTGGGCGTTCGGCGCATAGGGGCGCTCGTAGAGATAGTCGATGGTGATGTCATCGACACCGACCAGACCGACCCGCGCACCGGCTTCGATCGCCATGTTGCAGATGGTCATGCGGCCTTCCATGGAGATGTCCTGGATGGCAGAGCCGCCGAATTCGATGGCGTAGCCGGTACCGCCGGCGGTGCCGATCTCGCCGATGATGGCGAGCACGACATCCTTGGCGGTGACGCCAGTGCCGAGACGACCATCGACGCGCACCAGCATGTTCTTCATCTTGCGCTGGATCAGGCACTGGGTGGCGAGCACGTGCTCGACCTCGGAGGTGCCGATCCCGTGGGCCAGTGCCGCGAAGGCACCGTGGGTCGCGGTGTGGGAATCGCCACACACCACGGTCATGCCCGGCAGAGTCGCGCCCTGCTCCGGCCCGACCACGTGCACGATGCCCTGACGCGCATCATTGATGGTGAACTGCTCGATGTTGAAGCTGTTGCAGTTGTCGTCGAGGGTCTGCACCTGAATGCGTGAGGTCTCGTCCTCGATGCCCGCGATACCGGCAGCACGCTCCTTGAGAGACGTCGGCACGTTGTGGTCCGGCGTTGCCAGGTTGGCATCCAGACGCCACGGCTTGCGACCGGCCAGACGCAGCCCCTCGAATGCCTGCGGCGACGTGACTTCGTGCAGCAGGTGACGGTCGATGTAGATGAGTGCAGTACCGTCTTCGCGTTGCTTGACCAGGTGCTGATCCCACAACTTGTCATAAAGGGTCTGGCTAGCCATGTCGTGTCTCCTCGTGGCGCCTTACGGTAAGAGCGCGCTTGCTGCCTCGGGGCTCGTAACGGCCCCTTGATGAGGGTGTGTCGTCCAGTGTTGATGGCGGGGCGGTCGTGCGAGCCCGTGGATAGTGACCACTTGCTTGCTGGCTCCAGCATCGCCGCCGCGTCCTGTGCCATCAAGAGTACTCGGCGAGAATGAATAAAAGCAATTCATGTTTTTCATGCTTTGGATTCCCAAAAGGAATACCATTGCTCATCAGGTCTTGATCAGGAGTGCATCTGCCTGCGCCGGTATCGATCGCCCCGCTTGACGCTCCCCTGAACGCCCCTATGATTGCCCTCATGACAGGATAGCTGCCCCACATGGACACACCCTCTCTGCAGGCCTTCGTCGCCGTCGCCGAAACCGCCTCCTTCTCGCTTGCCGCCGAGCAGCTGCACCTCACCCAGCCGGCCGTTTCCAAACGTATCGCCCAGCTGGAGCAACTGCATGGCGCACGGCTGTTCGATCGCATCGGACGGCGTGTCTCGCTGACGGAGGCCGGCAATATCCTGCTGCCCCGCGCCCGCGCCATCCTGGTGATGCACGATGACACCCGGCGCGCGCTGCGCAATCTGTCCGGCGAGGTAAAAGGCAGCCTGACGATGGCCACCAGCCACCATGTGGGCCTGCACCGGCTGCCGCCGCTGCTCAAGGCCTTCACCATGGCCCACCCCGAGGTGCGCATGGACATGCGGTTTCTGGATTCGGAACAGGCCTATCAGGGCGTACTGGATGGGGAGCTGGAACTGGCCGTCGTCACCCTGGCACCGCATCGCGATCCCAATCTGACGGTAGTGCCGGTGTGGCTGGATGAGATGCGCTTCGTGTGCGGACGTGATCACCCGCTGGCAGGTCACAAAGCGTTGCCGCTGGCCGCCCTCTCACAGCACGACGCCGTGCTGCCGGGCCACCTGACCTTCACGCGCGGCATCGTCATCGACACCTTCGCGCGTGACGGTCTCTCGGTGGAAGTCTCGATGTCCACCAACTACCTCGAAACCCTCAAGATGATGGTCGCCATCGGCCTGGGCTGGAGCGTACTACCGGAAAGCATGATCGATGACGAGATCGAGATCCTGCCCATCGACCACCGCCCCATCGAACGCCAGCTCGGTTACCTCTATCACAACAACCGCACCCTCTCGAACGCCGCCAGCGCGATGATCGAACTGCTGGAAGGCGCAAGGGATGCGGCGTCGAGAAACCTCTAGCGCAGCTTGAGCTTGAAA
The DNA here is from genome assembly GCF_020217465.1 of Cobetia amphilecti. Taxonomy (GTDB): domain Bacteria; phylum Pseudomonadota; class Gammaproteobacteria; order Pseudomonadales; family Halomonadaceae; genus Cobetia; species Cobetia amphilecti. The sequence continues at coordinate 1,208,735 of NZ_CP084115.1, read as the reverse complement.
GCCCGACCTGCAAGCACAGCCTGAACGCGCAACGCCAGCCCCGAAGGGCTGGCGTTGCGGTTCTGACTCACAGCTTGTGGCGCCGCAGATCAACTCTTGTCGCTATCCTTGGCATTGCCAGACGCGCCATCTGCCTTGCTGGCCGCAGGCTTGGCGTCGTCCTTCTTCGCCTCCTCTTCAGCGGCCTTGGCGGCGGCGGCCTTGCTGGCATTGGAGGGGCGGCCACGGCGCGGCTTGGGCGCTTCGCTGCCGGTGTCACTCTTGGCGGTGGTAGTGGAAGCACCAGAGCTTGAAGTGCCTGAGCGGGTAGCCTCCTGACTGGAAGCCCCGGTGTTGCTACCCGTCTTGGCAGTGCTCGCGCTTCCCGTCGAGCTGGCGGTGCTCTTGCTCGCCGTGCTCTTGCTGGCAGTGCTCTTGCGCGTCGTCGCGGGCTTCGTAGCGCTGGAGCCCGAAGCCGTGGAAGAAGTGCTGCTGCTCGAGGTGCCTGATGCAGACGGCTTGCTGTCAGAGGCTGACGTGCTCGCAGTCGCCTTGCTTGCAGTCGTCTTGCTTGCAGTCGTCTTGGCCGCCGTTGACTTGTTGGCAGTGGTCGTCTTGCTGGCTGCCGTCTTGCGTGGCGTGGAGGTCTTTCTCGCCGTGGTGGTCTTGGTCGCTGAGCTACCGGTGCTGCTGGCAGCCGTGCTCGCAGTGCTCTGTTTGGTAGTGCTGTCGCTGGCCGTGCTGCTGGTGGTCGTTGCGCTCTTGGCAGCTGTGCTCCTGGAGGCTGTGCTTTTGGGTGCAGCACGCTTGCGCGCGGCGGGCTTGCTTGCCGGCGCTGCCGACTCAGCGGCTGGCGCCCCAGCGGCTGATGCGGCCTTGGAAGCGGCAGGTCTGGTGCTCGCACCTTGCGCCCTGGAGGCACTGGATGAGCTGTTGCCCGCCGTGTCGCCGGCATCATTGGCGGCCTTGCCGGTGACGGCTTCGGTCATCGCGGTCATGACCTCTTCCAGCGGCAGCGTCACCTGCTTGAGCGCTTCATTCACGCTCTTCTCGACCGTCTGCTGCACATCACGCACGGCCTTGAGCTGCGCATCCGCCACGCTGGTGATCTCTTCCGGCACGCTCTGCCCCAGCACTTCCGGAATGGTCTGGCGCGCATAACGCCCCGGCGCCGCTTCGATCACGTCGAGCTTGCCCTCACCCGGTGTGCGCGCAGAGACCTCCGGTTCCGGCTCCACGAAGCCATTGCCTGTCATCCACGCCTGCCAATCATTCCACCAGGAACCTTCGTGCTGCTCGGTGCCCTCGAGCCACTCATCCGGCGTTGCCGGCAGGCTGTCGTTGGTGGCGTAGCCGTACTTGTTCTTGTGCGGCGGATTGACAATACCCGCGATATGACCAGAGCCACCGAGCACGAAGCGCTTGATGGAGGCCTTGGGCAGCTGGGTGCCGTTGTAGGTGGTCTGCCACTTGGCGATGTGGTCCTCGCGCGCGGAGACCCAGTAGCTCGGTGTCTCGATCTGGGAGAGATCGATCGGCACGCCGTCCAGCTCGATGCCACCGGGCTGCACCAGGCGGTTCTCCAGATACATATGACGCAGATACCAGGCATGGGTACCGGCCGGCAGGTTGGTGCCGTCGGTGTTCCAGTACAGCAGGTCGAACGCGGTCGGCGCTTCGCCCTTGAGATAGTTGGAGACGTAGAACGACCAGAACAGGTCATTCTCGCGCAGCAGATTGAAGGAGAACGCCATCACGCGGCCATCCAGATAGCCGTCCTGCGCCATCTGCTTCTCGAGGCCCTGCAGCACCGGCTCGTTGAGGAAGACCCCGATCTCACCGGGATCGGAGAAATCCTGCAGCGTTGCCATGTAGCTGACCGAGCGCACGCGGTCGGACTGCTTCTCGGCCGCCAGATAGGCCATGGTGCTGGCCGTCAGCGTACCGCCGATGCAGTAGGACAGGATGTTGACCTGCTTCTCGCCGGTGGCCTGCTCGATGGCATCCATCGCGGCCAGCGGCCCCATCTGCATGTAATCGGCCCAGGTGAGATCACTCTGCTCGGGCCCCGGATTGCGCCAGGAGATCAGGAACACGGTGTGCCCCTGCTCCACCAGCCAGCGCATCATCGAATTGTCCTGACGCAGATCGAGAATGTAGTACTTGTTGATCCACGGCGGCACGACCAGCAACGGCGTGCTGAAGGCCTTCTCGGTGGCCGGACGATACTGGATCAGCTGGATCAGCTCGTTCTCGAAGACCACGTCACCCGGCGTGACGGCGATGTTGTCGCCGAGACGGAAGGCTTCAGTGTCGGTCATCGCGACATTGATGCCTTCGGCGGAGTTGGCCAGGTCATCGCGCAGACGCTTCAGGCCGTCGAGCAGGTTCTGGCCGCCGGTCTCGCGGGTCACGCGCTGCACTTCCGGGTTGGTGGAGGCGAAGTTGGAGGGCGAGAAGGCGCTGACGTACTGGCGCGCGTAGAACTCGAGATTGCGCTTCTGGCTCTCCGGCAGGCCTTGAATGCCGGCCAGCATGTCGTCCACGGCGCGCGAGAACAGCAGGTATTGCTGCACGAGGAAGTGGTAATAGGGCTCGCGCTGCCAGGCCTCATCGCGGAAGCGGCGATCAGAGCGCGCGGGCGTGATCACCGGCTCGACGCTCTCGCCATTCAGCTCGCGCAACGTGCCCTGCAACAGGGCCATCTGGTCCTGGAAGAGGCGCGTCTGGGTCGACATCAACAGTTGCGGGTCGCGTGCCAGGGCCTCGGCACCCGCCTGGAAGCAACGACCCATCTCGTCATAGATGGTGGAAGCGGCGGCGCTGGGCCATAGGCGCTCCAGCATGTCACTCATCAAGGCTTGATACTGGGCGCTGGCCTGCTGCATCACGCTGGCCCACTCCGTGCCTTCAGCACCGTCGGGGAACAGACTGGTAAAGGCCTGAGAGAATGTCTGCGAGAACGCCTGCTGCTGGGCTGAGTCCATATCGCCCTTCCTCCTTGTCATTGACCATCACGTCATTGGCTATCGAAGCTTGGCTGCCGAACATCTGCCGGCGGCACGATTTCATCGAATCGAATCCTTCCTGACCACTGAGCAGTGCCATGCCGTCTCTCGTGAGACGGGCGCCTTCACTGGCGACGGGCACTGCTTTTCAGACTGTTTTGAAGACCGTTTCACGGCTGATTTCAGGGTGCTGCAGGCGAGCATGCCAAGGCAAGCAAAGTGCGCTGTCAGCTAAAATGCGCTGTCAGTTGGAATGGTCTGCCACCTGCAGGTCTGCTTTCCGTCGGATTCGCGCGCGGCGAATACGAGAGCAAAACAGCCTGTGCGCCAGCGTGCTCATCTCCAGCATGCGCCTTCCAGCACGGCAGGGGCAATGCCTGAAAACGGCAAAAAAAAGGCTGGCGCAAGCGCCAGCCTTTTCGGGGTATACCTTAGTTCTGCTTGGCGCGGCTTGTCGCGGCAGCCGGCTTGTTGCTGGCAGCGGAGGATGCCTTGTCCTCTGCTGCTGAAGCGGATTTCTCTGTGGCAGCGGACGCCTTGTCGGTGGCTTCCTTGCCAGCGTCAGAGTAGGCCTGTTCGAGCTGGGCGCGCATTTCGTTGCCCATCTCGGCCAGCTTCAGGGAATCATCCATCATCTGCTGAGACAGCTCGGTCGCCACTTCCAGCTGGCGGTTGCTGAACTCGCTGAACTCTTCCATACCCTTGATTTCAGTGGCAGCACGCGCACGCTCGAGACCAGCCTCGGTATAGCGCTTGGCAGCGTCCATCTGATAATCGGCAATCTTGCCCATATGGTCGAGCATCAGAGTGTTGAGCTTGCGCATCGGCTGGTAGAAGCTGCGGGCTTGCTCGGCAAAGGCGTTGAACATCTGATCCTGCTGCATGACGGTTCCTCCCATGGATTCCGTACCGGGACAGCGCGCAGAAGTCTCTGCGCCACCTGTGGAGCACAGCAATATGCTGCACTGCACAAAGACTAGTCTGCTCCTCAGGTGGTTGCAATCCCATGACAGAAAACTGTCAAACGACATTTTCTGTCATGGGATTGGCCGGGCATGCCTCACGCCCCCGTCAGCCAGGAGCGTTCTTCGCGCCTGCCGGTCATCAACTGCGCTTGGCGCGTGAGCGCGCACTGGCCGCGGAGGCCGGTTTCGCATCATCCGCCCGGCTGGCGCTTTGCTCTGCCTTCTGATCCGCGCCGTGATCACTACTGGGCCCCGAACTCCTGCGCGTGGCAGACTCCGGCTTGTCAGCCTCCTTGCCTTCCGCGCCGCCCTGACCGAACTGCTGCAGGGTATCCAGCATCATCTTCTGGTACTGATTGAAGGCGGCCATGCCCTGGGCCATGCTCTCGCCCATGTCGCCCGACATGCCGCCCGCTGCGCCCTGCCCGGCATTGCCAGACGCGCCGCCCATCATCCCCTCGGCCATGCCCGGCGGCATGAACTTGGCAAACGGCGTGCCCGCGCCCGGTGCCATCAATGGCTTGAGCAGACTCATGGGGTCGTAGCCTTCAACACCGGCCTCCATCTGGCGACGAAAGCGCTCCATCAATTCCTGCTGGAAGGCTTCCACGTCCGGCAGGCCCATCGCCTGGCGGAATTCCTGCGGCGTGAGGTCGAATTCGACATTGATCTTCATGGCAGATTCCTTGTGTTGTCTGCCCGCGCACGGCGTGGTGCGCGAGTCCGCTGGCATGCATGCCATTCGAGTCTAGCAGCGCGAGTGACACGGGGGCAGCCTGCTACTTACGTCTTTTCTTATTTACTTTCCGCAAGCCAGCCCACAACGCAAGACGCCCCAGCCACGAAGGATGCAGGGCATCTCTCCACGGCTGGGGCGTGTTTTTCTACAAGCTCAGCAACGCCGCAAGCGGCTTACACCTCGCGCAGCACCGGCGTGTCGACCTTGACGTCGGCGTTCTGACCGCGATGGCGCAGCAGGTGGTCCATCAGCGTCAGCGCGACCATCGCCTCGGCGATCGGTGTGGCGCGGATGCCGACACACGGATCATGACGGCCGGTGGTGATCACCTCGACCGCCTCGCCGTTGACGTCGATGCTGCGCCCCGGCAGTCGCAGGCTGGAGGTCGGCTTGAGGGCGATGCTGGCACGGATGGTCTGGCCGCTGGTGATGCCGCCCAGAATGCCGCCGGCATGATTGGAGAGGAAGCCTTCCGGCGTCATCTCGTCACGGTGCTCGGTGCCCTTCTGGCTGACCACGGCGAAACCGTCACCGATCTCGACGCCCTTGACGGCATTGATGCTCATCAGGCCATGCGCGAGTTCGGCATCGATGCGATCGAAGATCGGCTCACCCAGGCCGACCGGCACGCCAGTCGCCTCGACGGTGACCTTGGCGCCCACGGAATCGCCTTCCTTGCGCAGGGCGTCCATGTACTGCTCCAGCTCCTCGAGGCGATCGGCATCGCCACAGAAGAACGGGTTGGTGTCGACCAGCGACCAGTCCTTGACCTCAAGCTCGATGGGGCCGAGCTGGGACAGGTAGCCACGCACCTGCACGCCCAGGCCCGCCAGATACTTCTTGGCGATGGCACCGGCGGCGACGCGCATCGCGGTCTCGCGGGCCGAACTGCGGCCGCCGCCACGATAGTCACGCTCACCGTACTTGTGGTGATAGGTGTAGTCGGCGTGGGCCGGACGGAACTGGTCCTTGATCTTGCCGTAGTCCTTGGAGCGCTGATCGGTGTTCTCGATCATCAGGCCGATGGCCGTGCCGGTGGTGCGACCCTCGAACACGCCCGAGAGAATGCGCACCTGGTCCGGCTCGCGACGCTGGGTAGTGTGGCGCGAGGTGCCGGGACGGCGGCGGTCCAGATCGATCTGCAGATCCGCTTCGCTGATCTCGATGCCCGGCGGGCAACCATCGATGATGGCGCCCAGTGCCGGACCGTGGCTTTCGCCGAAGGTGGTGACGGTGAACAGCTTGCCGAAGGTATTTCCGGACATTCAGGGGGTCCTCAGGCGATGCCGCCGGTCATGGCCGACGGCGTTCTGATAATAGTTGTCGTAAGCGTTGCAGAGCCTGGCGGCTTGCGCCCGTGCTTCTGGCGAATCCCGCCAGCTCAGGCACCCGCCAGCTCAAGCGAAATCCGCCGGGTCAGGCGCCCGCCAGCTCAAGCGAATTCGGGCGCGCAGACTTCCAGCGTCTGGGCATCGATGGCGAAGACGCCGTTGCCGCCGCGCTCGAACTCCAGCCACATGAAGGGCACTTCCGGGAAGGCTTCCATCAGGTGACGCTCGGAGTTGCCGACCTCGACGATCAAGACGCCGTCGTCGGTCAGGTAGTCACGCGCCTCACGCAGGATACGACGCACGATATCCAGGCCGTCATCACCGGCGCCCAGCGCCAGCGCCGGCTCATGGCCGAATTCCTGCGGCATGTTGGAGAGATCGAAGGTATCCACATAGGGCGGATTGGAGACGATCAGGTCATAGCGCTTGCCCGCCACGCCCGCGAACAGGTCCGACTGCACGGCGATGACACGCCCTGCCACGTCGTGGCGTTCGATGTTGCGTCGCGCGACTTCCAGCGCCTCGCTGCTGATATCGACCAGGTCGACCTCGGCGGTCGGCATTACCAGCGCGGTGGCGATACCGATGCAGCCGGAACCGGTACACATGTCCAGCACGCGAGTCGGCGGCAGTTCCGGGAACCAGGCCGAGAAGCCGCTCTCGATCAGCTCGGCGATCGGCGAGCGCGGAATCAGCACGCGCTCATCGACATCGAAGGGCACGCCAGTGAAGAAGGCCTCGCCGAGCAGGTACGGCAGCGGCTTGCGGGTGGTGATGCGCTCACGCACCAGCGCCACGATGCGCGCTCGCTCCATGGTCAGAAGGCGCGCGTCGATCACGGCGGGGTCCGTGCCCCACGGCAGATGCAGCGCACCCAGCACCAGCGCCACCGCTTCATCCCAGGCAGAATCGGTGCCATGGGCGAAGTGCAGGCGATGCGCGTGGAACTCACTGGTCGCCCAGCGGATCAGGTCGCGCAGGGTCACCAGCTCCTCGACGAGACGGGAGTCCGGCTCACTGAGGCTGGAAGGATGGCGCAGGTCGGACGCGGAAGATGTGGACACGGTGATTCCTGTAAGCGGACAGATGGACAACGAGCGCCGCCAGTCGTGAGGGGCCGGTGGCGTCTCGCGCAGGCATTGTAGCGTTCACGAGGCGTGGCGGCGACCCTTGGCATGCCTTGATGGCGCGCCTGCCGCTTTTGTCTTCGCAAGCGACAACCGCCTGTCTTCGAAAGTGACAACAGCCTGTCTTCGACAGCGACAACAGCCGCGCTATACTGCGCGACTTGCCATTTTATTGCCCGCGGAGCCCGGCCATGCCACCCAACCACGACGACAGCTCGGATACCGGCGACGACTTCAACGCCTTCCGTGCCGCCCTCAAGCAGGCCGGCGTTCGCAAGATCACCACCAACCGCGCCGACCCCGGCCGCAAGCCCGTCGACAAGGAAGAGCAGGCGCGTCTGGCGGCGCGGCGCGCTGCCGCCAGCGAAGCCTCGACCGACACGCTCGGCACGCCATCACGTACCACCGATGGTCAGGTCGAGCCGGTCACGCCCAGCCAGCTGCTCGACTTCGCGGTGCCTGATCTCCCCTACCGCCAGCGTCAGCGCCTCAAGCGCGGCGAGATCGCCTGGGAGGCGGGCCTCGACCTGCACGGCTATACGCTGGAGCAGGCCCGCATCGAGCTCGAGTCCTTCATCGACGATGCCATCGCCCGTCGCTCACGCTGCGTGCTGGTGGTGCATGGCAAGGCATGGACCGGCATGGCCGATCACCCCATCATCAAGAGCCACGTCAATGCCTGGCTGCGCCAATGGCCTGACGTGCTGGCCTTCACCTCGTCACTGGAGCTGGATGGCGGCAGCGGCGCAGTCTATGTCCTGCTGCGCAGCAAGGGCCGTGACCCGCTGCTCGACTGAGCGAATCCCGCGCTCGCCACACCGCCGAGACATTGACGATCCGAGCATCTGAATCGCTGAGCACTTGAATAGCGAGCATCTGAATAACTGAGTGCTTGAATAGCCTAGCACTCGAGTAGCAGAGGCAGGCCTCACGCCGAGCCTGCCGCCATAAAGACAAGGGAACACCCTGATGACACCCAACGCTGAACAGCCAATGCGCACTTCTTCACGCCACGCCCTTTCCGCTGCCATTCTCGGCGGCGCGACCGCCGCTGGCCTGTCACTGGCCTTCGCCATGCCGGCCGCCGCCAGCGATGCACTGTCCGACAGCACCCTTTCGCGCGTGCAACAAGGCCAGGTGCTGAAGGTCTGTACCACCGGTGACTACGCGCCCTTCAGCCACCGTGAAGACAATGGCGACTTCGAAGGCATCGACATCGACATGGCCGCCTCACTGGCCAAGAGCCTGGGCGCCACGGTACAGCCCGTGCCGACCAGCTGGCCGACGCTGATGGAAGACTTCACCTCCGGCAAGTGCGACATCGCCATGTCCGGTATCTCGGTCAAGCTGGACCGTCAGGCTCAGGCCTACTTCAGTAAGCCGTACCAGACCGGCGGCAAGACGCCCATCGTGCGCTGCGAGGACGTCGACAAGTACCAGACCGTCGCGCAGATCAATCAGCCCAGCGTGCGCATCACCGTCAATCCGGGCGGCACCAACGAGCGCTTCGCCAATGAATACCTGAGCGATGCCACGCGCGTCGCGCATAACGACAACCGCACCATCTTCAACAACATCATCGAAGACCGTGCCGATGTGATGGTCACCGACGCCATCGAGACCCAGCTGCAGGCCAGCCGTCACCCGGAACTGTGCAGCGTGCACCCGGACACGCCATTCACCTTCTCCCAGAAGGGCTATCTGCTGCCGCTGGGTGACAATATCTGGAAGGCCTACGTCGATCAGTGGCTGACCCAGATGCAGGGCACCGGCGAGCAGGCTGCCATCTTCGACAAGTGGATCAACGGCTGAGACGACGCTTCGCTCAGGCTTCGGTCACACGCTCTTCAATGAAGAGCTCTGTATTGAAGAGCACTGTATTGAAGAGCACCGTAACGAAAAGCCCCCGCCGATTGGCGGGGGCTTTTTCATTAAAGGGCAACTCAAACAAGGCTAGCCGTCGCTGCCCTTCTCGTAGCGATCCAGCGCTTCAGCGGCCAGGTGCCGGCCCAGCTTGATCAGGCCCGCGGCGCGGTGGAATTCATAGGCGCCACACACCGTCTTGGGAATCTCGACCAGGATATCCGGCGGATAGCCGGCGATCTTGTACTTGGCCAGCGTCGCCTGGGTGATATCGAAGGAGCGCATCATCATGTCCAGCTTGCCCCAGGCAAGCTCCGGCGCGTTCTCATCGACCCGCTCAGGCTCGGCTGCAGATGGCGGCTGCCTGCCATGGGTGACGACAGCGCCAGTCTCTGCCTGCGGCTCTGCCAACGCTTCTTCTCCCGGCGCTGGCTCGGCATCGCTGCTTTTCAGTGCCTCGAACTTCAGGCGCGAGGCATCGCCCGGCGGCAGCGGGACGCCGCCGACCGGACTGGCAAATGCCATGCCCTGCTGGTCCTCCAGCGCCTGCTCCTTCTCGGCAGAGAAGATGCGCTCGGCACCGCGACGCACTCCCCGCAGCCAGTCACTGAAACCACCGCCGCGCGCTTCCAGGGCAGCTTCGCGCGCCTCTTCCTCGGCGGCATCGGCCGGCGGCAGCATCTGCTCCAGTGTCTGATTGCGCGGCGAATGCGCCGTGGCGTTGACCGCCAGCACCAGGTCAACGTGGGCGGCGACCAGCGGCGTGATCGGCAAGGGATTCATCAGGCCGCCATCCACCAGCACCTTGCGGTCGCGTTGCACCGGCGTGATCACCCCGGGCACCGCGATGGAGGCCCGAATCGCCTCGAGCAGATTGCCGCTCTGGAACCAGACCTCCTTCTGGGCGATCAGGTCGGTGGCGACGGTGGTGACCGCAATCGGCAGATCCTCGATGCGCGTGTCGCCGATCAGGGCTTCCAGCTCATCCATGATGCGGCGCGCGCGGATGGCGCCCATCGGACTCCAGGTGACATCCACCAGCCGCAGCACGTCGAAGTAATCCAGCTCACAGACCCAGTCGCGATAGGCATCCAGCTTGCCGGCGGCATGGATACCCCCGACCAGTGCGCCCATCGAGCAGCCCGAAATGGCGCGAATGTCGTAACCGCGCGCCAGCACTTCCTCGATGACGCCGATATGGGCATAGCCTCGGGCCCCGCCACTCCCCAGTGCCAGGGCGATGGTCTTGCGCTTGGCCATGGCATGTCTCCCGCTGCAGATGATGAAAGATGAACGGACACGGCACGCGGTGCATCGCTCAGTGCGAGCTGATCCACTCGACGATGGCATCGGCGACCGCCGCCGCATGGGCCGGCTCCAGATGCAGGTGGTGGCCGCCCGGCAAGACGCGACGCTCGAGCCTCTTCACGGCATCGCGCGCCTGCTGTGCCTCGTGCCTTATGGTCAGGATACCCTGCTCGCCCTCGATCAGCAGTACCGGTTGGGTCAACGCCGCCAATAACGCCAGCACCTGCTCCGGGGTGTAGCGCATCAGTGAAGGCCGCAGCAGGCGACGGTCACTTCTCAGCCGCAGGCCACCGTCTTCCAGCACCTCGAGGTTGCGCTCGACGATCGGCCGCGCCGTGTCGGCATCGATCGGCGTGACACCTCCCGCGACCCGCGCCGCCACGGCGTCCTCGACATGACGATAATGGGCACGTCGCGTGGCGGCGCGCCTGACCGGCTGCGTGTGGCGTGCCAGCAATCCGCGGCGCAGCTGATCGACCACCTCCGATGCTGGCGAGGCAAGTGCGCCGATGCCATCGATCAGCACCAGTCGCGCGATATATTCCGGCAGCGCTGCAGCCACCTGCCCCGACACCGCCGCCCCCAGCGAGTGCGCCATCACCGTGACCGGCGCGCGCGGCAGCCCCTCGTCATACAGGCCTTCCAGCGCCTCGATCACATCGTGGCAGTAATCCCACACCGCATAATCACCGTGCTCACCCAGCGGACTCGAGAGACCGTGACCGACCATGTCGATGGCGATGAGACGAATGCCGAGCCGCTCACACAACAGCGGCGCCAGGCGGCTGAAGCTGGCGGCATTGTCGAGCCAGCCATGCAGCGCCAGCCACGTCGGTGCCTGCTCGGCGTGCTCGGCAGGCGCCCACTCCAGGGCCGCCAATTCTCCGCCTGTGCGCCGTGGGAAGCGACGCTCTCGCAGCGTAACGTTGGCGCTGAGGGGAGCCTCTGCGATGTCCTGAATGGATTGATCAGTGCTCATGCTTGCCTCCCGGCCAGCAGGCCTGGCGGCAGTACATCCGGCGGCGCGAGGTCCGCGATGGCCGCCAGCAGCGCGGCGCGCGTCTCCTGTGGGTATTCGAAGGGGTACATATGTCCTCCCCGGACATGCTCCACCGTCAGCCCGGCGCGGCGCAGGCGTGCCTGACGCGCCGGCGTGAGCAGATCAGACTGGGCGCCGGCCAGAATCCTGACCGGCACCGCCAGCTTCGCCGGCGAGCCTGACAGGTGATCGCTGAGGTGACGGAAGATCTCGACCTCATGACGGGTATCGAAACTCAATGACAGGCTGCCATCCGCGTGACGATGGGTGGCGTTGTCGACGTAGTCGTCCAGCGCCTCTGGCGTAAAATTGGCGAACAGCGAACGACGGCGCAGGTAATCCTGCATGGCCTGACGGGAGTCCCAGCGCGCGCGACGCCCGCGAGTGCGGCCTGCCGGCGTGACACGATCAATGAAGCCGAAGCGCTTGGCGACCTTCATGCCCAGCGCATCACGGCCCAGCATCAACGGCGGGTCGAGCAGCACGAGGCAGTGGAAGCGTTCCGGCTGCTTGAGCGCCGCCATGTAATTGACGATGCCTCCCAGCGAATGCCCGACCCCGATCACCTTGCGCCCGGTGCCGCCCGCCGCGGGCAATGGCCCCAGCGCGGCGTCCAGACACGCCAGCCACTCATCACGCAGCGAGATCAGATTGTTGCCGACCGGGTAGGCAGGGTCGTGCGCCAGTCGGTCCACCGGTAGCAGATTGAAGTGCTCGGCCAGCGGCGCCAGCAGGCTCTTGTAGCAGGCACCGGTGAAGCCATTGGCATGCGCGAAGGCCAGCACCGGGCGCTCGGTGTCGGCATTCAGGCCCGCCGGGTTAGCGTCGCCCTGCTTGGACAAGTCCTGCCCGGGCCGGGGTTGCCGTGAGGTGGCATTCATCGCAAGGTCTCCTTACCACGGGCCGCCGTCCCTGACGCGCCCAGACAAACGGTTGTTTAAATATAGTCAACAGCATGCCAGCCCCGCCCCATGGGCGCTACTCCTCCCTTTGGCCCATGGAGCACCTCACTCCCCTTCCATGCCCGCCGGCACCAGCGCAGCGGCTGTTTCCGCTCCCGTCTCAGCTGCTTCCGCCTCAGGCAACGCCAAGGCACGACTGACCGCCAGCGCCGCCTGAACCGCGATAGCCGTGAGCTCAACGGGCTCGTCTTGCAACGCCCTCGCGCCCAGTGCCAGCAGATGATCGCGCAGCGCGCCATTGACCTGTATCTCGACGGCATTCAAGCGCGCGACCAGTTCAGGTGGCCACCCCTTGCCGGAGAGCGTCAGCCGCGCCCAGGGCTTGCTGCCCGCGGCGATGGCCAGCACCAGCTGGGTGCGATCATTGAGCTGCTCATGCTGACGGTAATAGAGCGAGGGGCGCGACCAGTTGAGGGTCAGCGTCACGGCAGGCTGCCAGGCGTCTGGCTGGGCTGCGCCGCTTTCTATCGTGGAGGCACGGGGGCGCAGGTCATTCTGCGTCAGCGGCGACAGCGCAGCGAGAATCTGATGGGCAGCGTCGCTGTCAGGTGCCAGGCCTCGTACCAGCGGCGCTTGCCGTGCTGAGGCGTCTTGAGCAGACGCCACCAGCGAGATGTCCATGCGACTCAGCGGCTTGTACACCGCGGCGTCACTGCGCAGCTCGGTGACATTCAGCACCTCGCTGGGCGCCATGCCGCCGCGCCAGTCCGGCAACCCGATATCGCGCGTCAGCTCCCAGATCGGCGCGCCATTCACGCCAGCCAAAGCGTGGGAGCCTTTCACTTTCGCATCCGAGGGCGATGGCACCCACCGCACGTAGCGTCCCGCCAACTCAGCCCTGCCCGCACCGCTCAGCTGCGTTGCCGCCGCGGGCCTGGCGCCCAGTTGCAGACTCACCTGAGCGCCGTTGCCCTTCACGCTCAGCAGCGGTGACTGCGCGCTGAAGCCCAGCGCTTCAAGTGCCTTGTCCGTGGCCGGCTTGCGCGTGCGCAATTGTGCCTCGCCCAGCTGACTCACCAGCGCCTCCACCTTGCCCTGGCGGGCAGGCCAGCCGGCCAATGAGGTGATCTGCCAGTCGCCTGCGGGCCCACGCGCCAGACTCAACCAGTCCTGGCTGGCCTCTGCGCCACGTCGAATGCCGATACGCTGCGCCGAGGCGGCCACCTGCGAGAGCAGCGGCAAGGGCTGCAAGATGCCTGACTGACCCGCGGCCACTGTCGTCAGCGCCTGGCTCATCAGCGAATCACTTTGCCACTGGGCCGGGTCTGCCCCGTCCGTGGCGGCGCCTGAGCGCAGCGATTCCAGCAGTGACGGCCCTGCGGTAAGCGCCATCACCGCGGCCACGGAGACCAGCGCCGTCAGTGCCCATCCCGTCCGATTGAAGCGCCCCATCAATCACCTCCCGACTGGGTAGTATCGCTCGGCGTCGTCTTGCCTGAAGCTGCCTTGCCTGAAGCTGCCTTGCCTGAAGCTGCATTGCTTGCGGCTGACTTGCCCGAGCCTGTCGAAGCGCTTGTGGCGACGTCACTCGCGGAATGGGCGCTGTGCTGTGCACTGCGCTGTTCATTGCGCTGTTCATTTCGTTCTGCGCTGCGCTTCCCGCTGGGCTGACCGTGGCCCGACAGACGCCCTGTCGACTGATAGCCCGCGCGACGGCTGGCACGATAACGGCGCCAGCAGATCAGCTCGCCGAGCAGGCTCAACGCCACCGGCAAGGCCAGCAGCGTCCACAGGCGCAGCTCGCGACGCAGGGCATCACGCTCGGCATTCGCCTCACGCTGCTGACGTGACAGCGCGTCCTCGAAGTCCTGCTGCATCGCCGCCAGGGCGTCGCTCTGCTGCGCGGCTTCGGCCTTGCCAGACACCGGCGTCGCGCCGAGCGCACTCAGACGCGTCTGCCAGGCATTGCGCAGCCGGGTCTCCTCGGCGGCCTGACGATCGGCCAGTTGATGCAGGCGCGTCAGCTCGCGCACCTGATGGGCGCGCGCGCGCAGGGCGACCAGCTCGGGGCTGCCTGCCAGCAGGTCCACGGCATTTTCCAGCCAGCGCGCATTGGCATTGAGGGCCTGCTCGCTGCCATCCGCTGCCGTGCGCCGCCACAGACGGTCACTGGCCATGTCGACATCGCTGACCACCAGCAACTGGCCACCCTTGGCGCCCGCCGCTGGCCATTGCGCCAGCACGGCCAGCCCACCGGCCGGCGGTGTTTCCCCTGCCAGCCCCGACAGCGGACGCGGGTCCATGCGGCTGGCGTGAACGCGTGCCGCCGGAATCAGGCGCGCCTCATCACTGCCACGAATCAGCCACTGCAACGGCGCGTCTTGCGCCCCTGGGCCTTTCGATGATGCATCTGCTGCATCAGACAGCGGCGCCAACCAGCCCGCGCTGGACATCACCAGTTGCTCGACATTGAGGTTGAGCGCGGCGTCCGACAGCTGCGCGGCACTTAGCCCGAGCAACGTCGGACTCAGCGCACGCGTGCCGTCCAGCAAGCCGATCGGCAAGGCCAGCTGCGCATCCGCCACCACCTCGCCCGCGCGCAATTCAAGCCCGGCGCGCGCCAGCAATGTCGTCAGCGCCTCGGAAGCCGGCGCCGGCTGATCGAGCATTTCGGGCAGCGGGTCCACCAGCATCAACACCCGGCCGCCACGCTCGAGATAGGCCGTGATGGCCTCCAGCGTCTTGACCGGCAACAGCCGCGGCGCGATCACCAGCAACGCATCCTGATCGGCGATCGGACGCGCGGCATCATCGCCGGCCGACAGCCAGTCGATGCGCAGGCGTGCATTGAGATGCTCCATCAGGCCCCAGCTGCCCAGCGCTCTGCCCTGCTCCAGACTGGGTTGGCCCATCACCGGCAAACGCGAGACGACGCCCAGGCGCGGTGGCTCGGTGCGCGAGACTTCCTGGATCTGGCGTGTCACCTGCGCTTCCAGCCCGCCGATATCCGCCGCCTTGAGCAGCGGAATGGCGCGGCGTTCGGCGTAGGGGCCATCTACCACCAGCCCGAACAGCATCTCTTCGCCGCCCGGCAATGACAGCTCGGTCAGGCCCTGCGCTTCGAGATCCGCGAAGTCGGCACTGTCCGGTGCAGGGTCGACACGCTTGAGGCGTATCTGCGGCTCACGCGCGAAGGCGGCCAGACGCGTCTCGATCCGTGTCGCCAGTTCACGCAGCTGCGGCAGATCGGCGGCGAAGCGTTCGCTGTAGGCTAAGGTCAGCGTCACCGGAGCCTCGAGATCATCGAGCACCGCACGACTGGCGGGGCTCAGACTGTGCTGACGCGTGGCGGTCAGATCATGCGCGCGGGTGAGCGGGTTGTGGCCGTCGGCCGTCAGCAGCGGCGGCAGGCGCACGCCGGCCAGCAATAGCGCGGTGACCGCAGCCGCCAGCGCCGCCGTGACCAGCCACTGTGGCGCCTGCTTGCGTGCATGGCGCTCCTGACTGAGGCCGCGCGCCTGCAGCACCAGCCCGGCCAGGGTCAACAGCAGGAAGTAGCTGGCATCGAGCCAGGTCGGCCGGCCTTCACTGAAAGGCGTCAGATGCGCCGGCAAGCTGATCAGATCGAGCAGCTGCACCCAGTGCGGCGCCAGATGCTGAGCCAGCTGGCTCGTCACCGCGGGTGTGCCCGGCAGCATCAGCGCCAGACCCAGTACCAGCGCCCCGAGCCACGCCGACAGCGCAGAAGGCGCGCGCACCGCCAGCGCCTGACCGAGACTGGCCAGCGCCATCACCAGCAGCGCCATGCCCAGATAGCCGCTGAGCATCAGGCCGAGATCCGGCGTGCCGAGCCAATGGATCAGCACTACCAGCGGCGCCGTCATCGCAAGCCCCAGCCAGCCCAGCACGCTGGCACTGATCAGGCGTGCGCTGGCCAGTCGCCACGACCCCAGCCCGAGGCCGGACAGCCATTCGAGCAGGCCGTTGGCACGCTCTTCCGGCCAGCCGCGCAGGGCCAGCAGCGGCGTCCACAGCACCAGCAACCAGGGCAACACCTGCCACAGCGAGCCAAGATCGGCGCGATCACGTGCCAGCAGATCGCCCACCTCGAAGGCTCCCAGCGGAGCCAGCACCGCCATCACCACCAGCAGCGACCAGCTGGCGCCCTGCGTCAGTGCCTGATGCAGGTCACGGCGGACCAGCGCGAGAACGGCCCTCATGACGACACCTCCTGATCTGCGCGCGGTGCCTGCTTGCGCATCGGCAACGGCAAGGGCTGCTCCGCCATGCGCGTCACCAGCTGGCGGAACGCGACCTCGATATCGCCCCGTTCGTGGACGCATTCATCGAGGCGGATTTCCATGTAGCTGCACCAGCGTGCCAGCGCGGGGCGCGGGTCCTGGTGGAGACGCCCGGCCAGGCGCAGCACGGCGCCAGTCGAAACCACCAGCGGCGACTTGTCACGCGCCATGGCATCGCCGGGCTTGACGGGCGTGATGGCCGCCACGCCCGGCAGGCGCGAGACACTGGCCAGCTCGCGCTCGCTCAGGGCCCGACTCAGCGTCACTCGCCATACCGGCAGGCTGGAGCTCGCCCCATACCCCGCGCCGTAGCGCGAACGGCTGCCGCCCAGAATGCCTTCGCTGACCGAGGTCGCGGCCAGCGCCTCCGGCGTATCATCGAAGCCCAGCTGGCCATTGGCCATGACCAGCACACGGTCACAGATGCGAGGCACTTCCTCCAGCAGGTGGGTGGAGACGATGATCAGTCGCTCGCGCCCCAGCTCGCGAATGAAGGCGCGCACGCTGTCCTTCTGCAGCGGGTCCAGCCCATCGGTGGGCTCATCGAGCAGCAGGATGTCCGGGTCATGGGTCAACGCCATCGCCAGCGCCACGCGACGCCGATAGCCTTTGGATAACACGGCGCACAATTGATTGGCGAAAGGCGTGATATCCAGGCGATCCATCAATGCCGCAAGGCGATCATTACGCACCTTGCGCGACAACCCATGCAGACCCGCCACGCACTCGAGGCTCTCGCGCACCGTCAGCTGCGGCCACAGGGGCGCGCCTTCCGGCAGATAGCCGATACAACGCTTGAGGCGATTGAGCTGGCGCTGACTGGCGCGACCATCGAAGGCTTCGCCTTCCAGCTCCAGCTGGCCCTGGGTGGCGGCGAGCGTGCCCGCCAGCATGCGCAGGCTGGTGGTCTTGCCGGCGCCATTGGGACCCAGCAGACCGATGACCTCACCACGTGAGGCCGTGAAGGTCAGCCCGGTGACAGCCTGTTGCTGGCCGAATTGACGCCCGAGCCCACGACTGACCAACAGCGCCGGGGAAGCGGAAGGCTCGGCAGACGCGCCCGCGGGAGCTGCAGCAGAGCGAGCTGCCACAGAACGAGTCGCAGCAGAGCGAGTCGCAGCAGAGGGCGTCGCGCCAGAGGGAGTCGCGGCAGAAGATGACGCAGAGGTCGTGTATGGGTCCTGCAAGATACCCGCTCCTTGTACTTTTCTTGATAGGGGCAATGCGCTGCCGAGGCTGATGGTTCCGGCAGATGATCATGAGGCCGGAAAATAACAGTGGCCCCGGCAGATAACCGTGACAGATGACAATGCAGCGCACAGGGTAAGCGGACAGCCTGCGCTCGCCAAGCAGGAGTGCGCGCACAGTCGCCACTCGCGCGGTTATGGCGTCTATTCCGCCCTTTGCCGGCCCTCAAGGCAGGTCTCGGCGCCGATCTTCTCGATCATCACGCCCGCCCGCGCCCCTGGTTGGCGGCATGCGATCAGCGCGACCTGATACCAGAGCTGATAGCCGAACTAGCACCGGGGCTGATGCCCGAGCTGCACGACTATCCCTAAGTCTAAGGAAAGCCTGATATGCTGGGCGGATGACAGGCACGCGCTGTTGTCAGAGCGCCTGCTGGCCGGCCGTCTAGCTGACAGAGCCTTCACACGTTGAGCCTTCATTCGCTGAGCCAATATTTCACCTTGCTGGACAGGACCCCTCGATGCCCAAGCATGACAAGCAGTCCGCTACTTCCTCGCCGTCTTCCAGGCCGCGTCGCGATACCCGCCTGCGCAACGGCCTGTTCTGGGCCTTGCTGGCAGCGGCCTTGATCACGGGCTTCTGGCTGGCCTGAGCCAGGCCGCCGCGGCAGTTCACGACGGGCTGACACGACAGCTCGCAACGGGCCGCCGCGGTAGCGCAACGCTCGTCAGACGCTGACCAAAAGCCTCATCAGACAGACCGCAACACTCACAGGACAAGGGCGGAAATGAGCGAGACTACTTCATGAACGACATGCTGGCGCTGTTCGTCGCGACCCTGAACGTCACCGTTCCGGTCTTCGCGATGGTATTTCTGGGCCTGGGCCTCAAACGCCTCGGCTGGATCGATGACACCTTCATCGGCACCGCCTCATCGCTGGTGTTCAAGGGCACCATGCCGGCGCTGGTCTTCCTCTCCATCGTACGCGCGGACCTGGATCACGCCCTGCGCCCGGGCATGCTGACCTATTTCGCGCTGGCGACACTGGGCACCTTCCTGCTGCTGTGGGGCTGGGCGATCCTGCGCGTGCCGAGAAAGGAACGCGGCGAGGTGGTCCAGGGCTCGTTTCGCGGCAACTGCGCCATCGTCGGGCTGGCACTGGCCGCCAACCTCTACGGCGATCTCGGCCTCTCGATGGGCGGCATCCTGATGGGCGTCGTCATCCTGTCCTACAACATGCTGTCGGTGGTGGTGCTGTCGAGCTATCTCGGCGATGGCCGCACCAGCTGGAGTGGCATCGCGCGCGGCATCATCACCAACCCGTTGATTCTCGGCGTGCTGGCCGCCCTGCCCTTCGCGGCCTTCAGCTGGCAGCTGCCCGAGTGGCTGGAGACCTCCGGCGACTACTTCGCGCGCATGACGCTGCCGCTGGCATTGATCTGCATCGGCGGCACCCTGTCGATGCGCTCGCTGCGTGAAGGCCGCAAGCTGGCGCTGAGCGCCAGCCTGATGAAGATGATCAGCGTGCCGCTGCTGGCGACCACCGTCGCCGTGCTGCTGGGCTTCCGCGGTACCGAACTCGGGGTGCTGTTCCTGTTCTTCGCCTCACCGACGGCGGCGGCAAGCTTCGTGATGGTGCGGGCAATGGGCGGCAATGACCGCCTGGCCGCCAACATCATCGCCATCAGCACCCTGATGGCAGGCATCACCATCACGGCAGGCATCTTCGTGCTCAAGCTGAGCGGTCTGGTCTAGCAGCAGCGGTCTGATCAAGCAGCAGTCTGGCTGCATGTCAAAACGAAACGCCCCCGCCAGTGCAGACTGGCGGGGGCGTTTCGTTGTGGCTCAATGGTTGCGGCTCAATGGTTGTGGTTCATGACCACCGCGCGTGTCTTACGCCAGTTCCGCCGGGCTCACGAACTGGTGCAGATCCGCCAGACCTGCGGCCCAGACATCGGCGTCCAACCAGGCGAGACTTGCGGTGGCAAAGGCCAACTGGGTGCTGCCGGGGCCATCGACCAGGGCGCTGGCCAGATTCGAGACCAGCGGATTATGGCTGATGATCAGCCAGTCACGCGGCTCGCGCCCTTCAGAGGTGGGCGGCACATGGGTCTGCAGCCAGTCGAGTACCGGCGTCAGCGGGTCGTCCGGGGTGATGATCTCGAGCGTTGTCTGCTGCTCACCACTCAACTCCAGCGCCGAGGAGATCTCCTGGGCGGTCTGCTGGGCGCGGGTAAACGGGCTGACGACCAGCGTCAGCCGCGCACGACGCTCGGCGGGCAGCTGATGGGCCAACCAGCGACCGATGCGGCGCGCCTCTTCGCGGCCATATTCACTCAATTCGCGGCTGGGGTCCGGCGTGCCGGCCTGGGCCTCACCGTGACGCATGATCAGTACACTCATGACATTCTCCTGAAAAGATGACTGCCGCAGCGCAAGCGCTTCATCACTCGCTCTGTCGCTGCGGCCGATGACCAGGGACTCGCCAACCGGAGCGTTGCACGAGTCAGACAAGGGGATGGCGAAACACGCTCCATCACCCGCTACCTGCTATGAGTCCTCAGGAGCCGTCGGGTTCCAACTGCCGTGCCTGCTGCACCGACTCACGCGACAGCACGAATTCCACATCGCTGGATTGCTCACCGCCCATCAGCGCGCGGGCCATGTGATGCGGGTCGACATTCTCGAACAGCACCTTGGCCATGCCACTGACCAGCGGCATGTAGATGCCCAGCCGCTCGGATTCATCCTGCACCAATCGCACGGTGTTGACACCCTCGGCGACCTGCCCCAGCACCTCGACCGCCTGGTCGAGGGTGCGCCCTTCTCCCAGTGCGTAGCCGACCCGATAGTTGCGCGACAACGGCGAGGAGCAGGTCACGATCAGATCGCCAACGCCGGCAAGGCCGAGGAAGGTCATCGGATTGGCGCCCTTGGCCACGGCGAAGCGGCTCATCTCGGCCAGCGCGCGGGTCATCAGCATGGCGCGGGTGTTCTCGCCCATGCCCAGAGCCGCGGCCATGCCGGCCGCGATGGCGTAGATGTTCTTCAGCGCCCCGCCCAGCTCGACGCCGTAGCGGTCATTGCTGGCATAGACCCGGAAATAGTCGCAGCCGAAGGCCGTCTGCACGCGAGCGCGGGTGTAGGCATCGTCGGAGGCGATCACCGTGGCCGTCAGCTGCCGCTGGGCGATCTCGGCCGCCAGATTGGGGCCAGACAGCACGCCGATGTGCGTGAAGCCGGTTTCCTGCTCCAGCACCTCGCTCATCAGGGTGAAGCCTTCGCTCTCGATGCCCTTGGTGGTGGCCACCAGAATCTGCCCTTCACGCAGGTGGGCGCGCGCCTGACGGACCACCGTACGGAAGGCCTTGGAAGGAATCGCCACGCACACCAGCTCGGCCTCGGCCAGTGCATCGGCCATGTCGGTGGTGGCACGCACCGAGGCATTGATCTCGAAGCCCGGCAGATAGCCCGAGTTGCGGTGCCGGGTGTTGACCTCCTCGGCCTGGCTGGCATCACGCATCCACTGGGTGACGCTGGCACCGTTGTCGGCGGCAATCGAGGCGATCGCGGTCCCGAAGCTGCCGCCACCCAGCACGCAGACATTGAGTCCCACCGCCTGAGGGGTCGTTTCGCTTACCTCGCGATCACGAATGGCCCGACGAGGTGAAGGGGTAGTGGCAGACATGCAGACTCCTTGGATGACGATGTGCTCAGTGAATGGCAGGCATTGTACTCATAGTTTGTCAGAGAATGCTGAACAAGAGATGTCTGCGCAGACCTCGTGGCCAACGCAGGGGCTGCGCCTGGGTGACGCGCCTGGGTGACGCGCCTGAGTGACGTGCCTGCCACGCGCGCTTCGCAAGCAATCGACTGGCATGAACCGTCGATACGCATAAATCCTCGATATGCATGAACAATCGACATGCATAAAAAAACCGGCAATTCCTGCCCCTGAGGCGCAGAAATTGCCGGTCTGTTCAGCACTGGCGTGATGGCGGCAGACTTGCCCCCATCACGCCGAGGCGTCAGATCACAGCGTCTTGAGGGCCGTGATCATGTCGCCGACCACCTTCTGACCATCGCCATACACCATGCGCGTGTGGTCAAGATAGAACAGGTGATTCTCGACACCGGAGAAGCCGGACCCCTGACCGCGCTTGATCACCAGCACGTTGCGTGACTGGTCGGCGTTGAGGATCGGCATGCCGTACAGCGGGCTTGAGGCGTCGTTCTTGGCGACCGGATTGACCACGTCATTGGCGCCGATGACCAGCGTGACGTCGGTGGTCTCGAAGTCGTTGTTGATCTCGTCCAGGTCCGCGATCATGTCGTAGGGCACGCCGGCTTCCGCCAGCAGCACGTTCATGTGACCCGGCATGCGGCCGGCGACCGGGTGGATCGCGAAGCGAACTTCCACACCACGCTCACCCAGCAGCTCGACCATCTCCCAGACCTTGTGCTGCGCCTGTGCCACCGCCATGCCGTAGCCCGGCACGATGATGACGCGCTCGGCGAAGGCCAGCTGCACGGCGGCGTCCATCGGATCGGAGGCCTTCATGCTGCCCTCGATCTCGCCCTGCTCGACACCTGATGCGCCACCGAACTGCTTGAACAGCACGTTGCGGATCGGGCGATTCATGGCCTTGGCCATCAGCTGGGTCAGCAGCGTACCGGCCGCCCCGACGACAGTACCGGCGATGATCATCGCGGCATTGCCGAGCACGAAGCCTTCCATCGCCACCGCAAGGCCGGTCAGCGCATTGAACAGCGAGATGATCACCGGCATGTCGGCGCCACCGATGGGCAGTGCCAGCATCGCGCCGAACAGCAACGCAAGCGCGAAGAACACCAGCACCAGCGAGCTTGATGGTTCCACCGCCGCGATCACGACACCCAGATAGACCGTCAGGCCCAGCACGATCATGTTGATCAGCTGCTGACTCGGGAAGTTGAACGCCTTCTTGAGGCGCCCATCCAGTTTGGCCCAGGCCACGATGGAACCGGAGAAGGCCACCGCACCGATCATCGCCCCGAGCACGCCCAGCCACAGCGCCAGCGAGCCGTGCTGCTCGATCAGTGCCGGGTTGTCGCTCATGCGCATCAGCTCGACCGCGGCGATCGCCGCTGCCGCACCGCCGCCCATGCCGTTGTAGATGGCGATCATCTGCGGCATGTCGGTCATCTCGACCTTGTTGCCGGAGTACCAGGCGATACCGCCACCGATGACGATGGCCAGCAGCATCAGGCCATAACGACCATCAATCTGCGGATGCAGGAAGGTGAGCAGCGTGGCCACGACCATCGCGATACCGGCCCAATGGATGCCGCTGCGTGCCGTGGAAGGATGTGACATGCGCTTGAGGCCGAGGATAAAGACCACCGCCGCCGCGAAATACCCTGTTTCGACCAGCCAGTTCATCAGCGAGCCTCCTTGTCGTTGATGCCATTGGCAGCGTCTGTGCCCTTGCTGCGATCACTGGTCTTGAACATTTCCAGCATGCGCTCGGTGACCACATAACCGCCGACCGCGTTGCCGGCGCCCAGCAGCACGGCGATGAAGCCGATGAACTGCTGCATGCCGGTCTCGGCCTGACCGAGGGCGATCATCGCCCCGACCAGCACGATGCCGTGGATGAAGTTGGAACCGGACATCAGGGGCGTGTGCAGAATCACCGGCACGCGCGAGATGACCTCGTAGCCGACGAAGGCCGCCAGCATCAGGATGTATACGGCAGAAAGTCCTTCGATCATGCGGCGTCCTCCGCGCGAGCGCGTACGTCATCGTGGGTGATGCGGCCGCCTTCGGTCAGACGCATCGGGCCGAGCACCGCATCCTCGAAGTCCAGCGTCAGTTCGCCGTCCTTCATGAAGGGGGTCAGCAGGTTGAAGAGGTTCTTGGCGTACATCTCGCTGGCATTGACCGCCAGGCTCGAGGCCATGTCCAGCGGGCCGAGTACCGTGACGCCAGCATGCTCGACACGCTTGCCGGGCTCGGTCAGTTCACAGTTGCCACCGCCTTCGGCGGCGAGATCGACCAGCACGGCGCCGGGCTTCATGCCCTCGACCATCTCGCGGCTGATGATGCGCGGCGACGGACGCCCCGGAATCGCGGCGGTGGAGATCACCACATGCGCATCGCCCATGTGACGTGCCAGCGCATCGGCCTGCTGGGCGCGCTCGTCATCGGTCAGTTCGCGGGCGTAGCCGCCCTCACCGGAAGCATCGACACCGGTATCGATCATCTTGGCGCCCAGCGATTCGACCTGCTCACGCGCGGCGGCGCGGATGTCATAGGCCCACACCTGCGCGCCGAGACGCTTGGCGGTCGCGATAGCCTGCAGACCCGCGACGCCAGCACCGACCACCACGACACGCGCCGGACGCACGGTCCCGGCGGCAGTCGTCAGCATCGGGAAGAATACCGAGGACTCATTGGCCGCCAGCAACGCGGCGTGATAGCCCGCGACACCCGCCTGCGAGGACAGGGCGTCCATGCTCTGGGCGCGCGAGATACGCGGCACGAATTCCATGCACAGGCTGGTCAGCCCCTGGCTGGCAAGCTTGCTGATCAGCTGCGGGTTCTGGTACGGCGTCATCAATGCCACCACCACCGCGCCCTCACGCAACTCGCTGATCTGTGACTCGCTGGGCGTGCGCACGCACAGCACGAGATCCGCCGCGGCACGCGCCGCCGCGATATCGGCCTCGGCGACGACCGTCACCCCGGGCTGGGCGGCGTAGGCCGCATCATCGAAGTGCGCATGACACCCGGCGCCGCTCTCCACGTGCACGATGGCGTCGCTGGTGTCACTGACGCTGCTGTCCAGGTGACGCGCGAGCTTGCCGGCCGTCACCGGGTCCAGCGCGACGCGGCATTCCCCGCGCGCCAGTGTGCTGCTCACGCCCTCGTCGGGTGTCACCAGGTCCGGTGCACGCATCTCGCGCACGACTAGAATATTCAGCATCGCGCACCTCGTTTCACGTCCGTGTTCATGCCTGAGGCTGCCAGCCTTGAAAGGTTCATGGCGTCGTTCCTGTTGAGCGCTGATTCGCGCCATCCTGCCTGCCGGAGGCGCTTTCAGCGACGTTATTGCCTGTCACAGGTGAGACTTGCCTGAATCGCAAGCCGTGACTCACGCATGGCCAGAAGGCCTGACATCACCCGCGACACGATGAGTGTCCAGCATCAGTCTTTTCTTGTCGGTGCATCAGGGTCAAGCGCTGCATTGCAAAAAAAGCAATAAAATCAAGCATAAAGCTATCGTTATGGCAGCCATAACAGCCGCCTTATGCTGACAGGCGCCTTGCGGCACTACCAAGTGACTGATTTGCAATGAGTTTACAAAAAGCACCTCACCAAGAATAGCTCAGCTTTGTGTTATGCATCGCATAATCTCGAGCTTATGGCTGCCACAGCGTCTGCCATGAAAAATGGGATACCGCCGCAGCAGTATCCCATTTTCGTGACGATGACTTGAGTGTCAGCGCGTGTTTCCTGCATTGCGCCAAGCGGATGTCCGGCCATGGCTTGCGCTGTCAGCGCAGCAGTTCAGCCCCCCATGAGAACCGCTCAGGACGAGCAGCTCAGGAAGAGCAACTCATGCAGATCGGCGCTGCATTCGCCGCCGGTGGCCGTGTCCAGTCATCGACGAGCTCGGCATCGACGCCCTGCGCCTGCCCCAGCTCCAGTGCCGCCTCCAGACTGCCCTCCTCGGGGCGGAAAAAGGGCGCCGTCAGACGCTGACGCAAGGCCTTGAGCGTAGTGTCATCGCCCTGCTCGACCCGTGCGATCACCTCCAGCAGTAGATGCGTGCGCGGCACATAGAGGGGATTGCAGCCGAGCATGGCCAGACGTCGCTGGCGCTCATCCTCGGCGGAGAGTCCGATGGCCATGACACGCGCCTGATAGCGCGCGAGCCACGCCGAGGCTTCATCGCGCGCCTGGGCCGAGTTGCCATGCGGCCCACGCTCACCCGCCAGGCGCACGACCAGCGTTTCCGGCGCGGGCTGCGTGACATCCCAATGACTGAGCAGACGGTAGGCATGGGTGTGGTCGACCTTGCCGGCCGCCAGCAGCTCGCGCCACTGCTGCACCAGCGTCATGTCCTCATCACGAGCATCCGGCAACCCGAGACGCGCGCGCAACAGGCGGGCATATTCGCGCTGCAACTCGCCCTCGTAGGTGCCCAGCGCAGCAGAGAGCGCTTCGACATCGATCAGCGGCGACAGCGCGATCCCCAGACGCTCCAGATTCCATAGCCCGATGCCCGGCTGCTGGGCGAAACCATAGCGCCCGGCCTGATCGGTATGATTCGGCACCAGATTCTCTTCATAGCCATCGAGGAAGGCGTAGGGCCCGTAATCGAAGGTCAGCCCCAGCAGCGACATGTTGTCGGTGTTCATCACCGCATGCACGAAGCCGTAGGCCTGCCAGGCCGCGATCAGTCTCGCGGTGCGAGTGATCACTGTCTCGAACATGGCCAGCGCGCTGGTCACGCGCACCTGGTCTGTGAGGGGCTGGTCTGCAAGCGGCTGGTCCGCAAGAGGCTGGTCCGCCGCTGCCTGCGCGCCGGCTTCCGGCAGACGTTCAGTCAACTCTTCGGGCAGGCACTCAGACAGAGGTTCAGTCAGCTCCTCGGGCAGACACTCTGAAAAATGCTCCCGCAGGGCGTGATCGATCAGCGTCTTGAGGTCTTCATGCCGGCCGGAGTGGGCCAGCCACTCGAAGTGCCCGAAGCGCAGGTGGCTCTCGCAGACGCGCAACACGGTAGCGCCGGGCTCGACGGTCTCGCGCTGAACCCGCTCGGCATTCACCGCCAGTGCCAGCGCGCGGCTGGTGGGAATGCCCAGCGCGGCCATGTACTCGCTGGCCAGATACTCGCGCACGCTGGAGCGCACCACCGCCTGACCATCGCCGAAGCGCGAGTAAGGCGTACGCCCGGCGCCCTTGAGATGCAGATCGAAGATCTTGCCGTGTTCAGTCTCAAGCTCGCCGAGGAGAATGCCACGCCCGTCGCCGAGCTGCGGGTTGTAGTGACCGAACTGATGGCCAGTGTATTTCTGGGCCAATGCGTCCATGCCCGGCAGCAACTGCTCACCGGCCATCAAGAGGCGCAGCTGCTCGAGCGCCTCCTCGCTGGAGGCGTCAGAGGTCAAGGGCGCCTCCAGCCCCAGCAGGCGGGCGCAGTCAGGACTCACATCGGCAAGGCGCGTGCCTTGTCGCGGCTGCGGGGCGACACGCGTGAAGAAGTGCTCCGGCAGGCGGGCATAACGATTGTTGAAGCGCAGCGCCGCCAGGTCGTGCACTTGCGCGGCGGGCGTAGGGGCAAACTCACTCATCAAGAGGCTCCGTCGGGCCGCCGGGGGTCGGCGACTCGCTGGGGGAAGAAGTGGACGCGGCGGCGTCGCTCGGGGTCAACAGGCTGCGCAGGCCGCCGGAGGGTCGCCCGGGCGGCAGCTTGCTGGCCATTTCATACAGCTTGCGCGCCGTCGTGTCGGTGCGTGCCTGACGCTTGAGCGCCTGCAGGGCATCGTCGGAGCCCCGGGCATGGCCCAGGTGCTGAGCATGACTGGCAGGGTCGCTCGAGGCTGGTGCCTGATCGCGCGTGCCAACCTCGGGCGACACCGCGGCAGACGTGTCCTCAAGCGAGCTCTCATGACGGCGCAGCAGCAGGCGCTTGCGCGGTGTCAGCGCCAACTCCGACAGGCGTGCCTTGCCCCACCACGGATGTGGCGCCTGTACGCCATGCGTGGACTCGCTCAGCCAGGCCTGCGGCAGTGCCTCGAGCAGAGGGAAGCGCTCACTCTCGCCCTGCGCCTGCCACCAGTGGCTCAGGCGCTCATTGAGCACCAGCAGCTGGCGTGCCCGCGTGGCGGCGGTGTAGCTGAGATTGGTGACCAGCACCTGATTGGGCAATTGCTGGCGCGCGCTTGGCAGTGCCAGATCATCGGCCAGCACCACGCAATCAAATTCGAGTCCCTTGGCGCGGAACACCGTCCCCAGCATGACCGTGGGCAGCTCGACCGACTGTCCCCGCGAGTGAGCACTGACGATGGCGGCCTGCAGGTCGCCATCGTGCTTGCGCAGCTCCCCGATCCATTGATCGAGTGGCGCCTGGGCATACCAGGAGGCCAGCTCATGCAGGCTGCGCGCCTGATGATCATCGAGACGCGTCAGAGCTCCCAGCACCTGCGCCGGGGTCTGACCGAGCCGTGTCAGGGAGGGAGGCAGCAGTCGCCACCACTCACGCTGACTCGCGCTGTCGCCCTGCTCGGCCATCTGATATGCGCGCCAGAGCCGCCAGTGATCCAGCAGCCCCGCCAGCGGATAGCCTTCGATGCCGTCCAGCCAGGCCACCGCGATGCCGCGCTGATGCAGTGCCAGCGCCTCCCCCAGCGCCGCCACCGGACCGGCACTGATCACCGCATGGCGCTTGCCGGAGTGCAGCAATGCCTCACGCACCGCGGGCAGCGCCAGACGGGTCGCCGGGCCGAGGCCGCTCATGGCCTGCTCGCGGGCGGTGGGCGAACAGGCCGCCAGTCGCGTGCCCAGCGCCGCCAACGCAGGCCCGAAGCGCCAGGCGCCGGGCAGCGAGTAGACGGTGGCATCGGCCAGCAGCGGCGAATCCAGCGAGCTCATGCCTTCCACCTGACGCGACAGGCTCTGATGCGGGTCGCCGATCAGCAGCAGGTCACAGCGCTGGCGACGCAACATGGCCAGCAACGCTGGCGTGGCGTCCTGCGCCTCATCCAGCATCACCAGGTCGGCCTCCAGCGACTGGCCATGCTGCGACCACAGCTTGAGCAGGGCATTGAACGACAGGCTCTGCTGATGATCGGCGGGGTCCAGCAGACACTCCCACACCAGCCGCATGCTCTCGACCAGCTGGCGCAGCTCATTGGCGCTCAGCCGTTGTGCCACGCCTTCAGGCAGATGCTCCGGCATCGGCACCGCGTCGCTCTCGGCGAAGAAGGTGTTCAGGCCCTGGGCGATCAGGCTGCGCGACTGGCTGGAAAGACTGCCCAGCCAGCTGAGGCTCTGCGGCGCCAGACGGCGTGTGATGTCGGGTTGCCGCTTGAGCTTGTCGCCGTACTCCTCCATCAAGGCCTGACGCGCCAGCTGATGCAGCGACAGCGACTGGACATTGGCGGGCAGCTGACTGGCGGTCCGCCCGGCCACCGCCGGGTTGAGCGAGGTGTAGATGAGGGTCTCGTCGGCGTAGGTACGCGCCAGCTCGACCATCAGCACGGTCTTGCCGCTGCCGGCACAGGCACGCACCACCACGCAATCGCTGTGCTCGGCGCTGTTGGCCGGCGTGCGATCGCGCAGGCGCGAGGGAAAGGGATGGGCGAGAATTCGCCGTTGATCATTGCTCAGATGCATGGCGGCATGATCCCCCCTGTCAGCGCGGGGGGCAAGACCTTCGCTGCGCGATCATGACTAGGACAGGGCGCCATTGGCCGCGAGGCGCTCACGCACGGTACGCATCAGACCACGATTCCAGCGCAACAGATCATAGAGCGTGGTGAAGTAGGCGTTGCCCCGCGTCGAGTAGGCACTCAGCGTCGGGATGAGGTCTTCGGCGCGCACCGGCTGGCCCGCGTTGCGCAGACGCCCGCGCAGCTCACGTAGCTCGGCATAGCTGCGCTGGGAATTGAGGTTGTCGAAATAGGCGGCGATGCCGGCCTCCAGGCTCTCGAAGCGCCGATATTCACGCCCCGGCGGCCCGATACCGCAGCCACGCGAGAAGCAGCGCATGCCGAACAGATTGTTGCCCTCACGGGCATGGCCCGACGTCCCCCAGCCCGACTCCTCGATGGCCTGCACCAGCACCATGTCCAGCGGCAGGGTATCGATGCGCAGCAGCAGGCGCGTCCAGCTGACGCCGATGTCCTCGCGAGTCACATCGCAGGGCAGATTGGCCTGGTCACACAGGCCATTGAGGCGCTCCTGCTCGCGCTCGCTGTAGTCACGCCCTCCGTCACCGGCGCGCTTGCGCATCGCCAGCAACCAGTCGCGCTGCTCGGCGATGCGCTGGTTCTCGGCCACCACCAGCGGAATCATCAGCTCGAAGAATGCGACCTTGCGCTGGTTGCCCGCGGGATAGGGCCGCAGGTCCGGCATCTGATGGGTCTTGTCACGGGCCAGTAGCTCATCATCCAGCCGCGCCGCCTGCGCCATCGAGCCCAGCCCCATCACCAGCAGCAAGGCGGCACTGACCAGACGGACAGAGCCCGGACGAACAGAGCCCAGACGGACAGCGCCCAGACGAACAGGGCTCAGGCGCCACGGGCGCCGCGGCCAGGTCCACGCAGACAGGCATGGCAGGCCACGCACTCCGCCAGTCAGCCAATCCGCAGAGAAAGGTAGGTAAGTCATGTGCTGCGCTCATCGAGAGGGATGCAGTAGCAAGACGCGAGATACCATCAGCGTATCTCATGAGGCTGCATGAAACCCTAAAAACGCGTGGGCGAGAAGATGGCGCGGCCGGCCAAGCGAGGAAAGACACGGCAAGCCCTGTCGTCCGTCACCGACAGACCGCCAGGCGATGCCCGCCTTTTCGCGCCAATGACGCGGCGAGCTCTCTGTGCTCCCTGCGCTTCCTCCCCTCCTCCCTTCCTCCCTTTCTTGCTTCCTTCCTCCCTTCCTGCCTTGCCGCCTGCCTGACCTGCACACCTTGCACCTCGCATTGGACGCTATCGCTGACGACACACTCAACGCAAAACGCCCCCGCAGCACAGGCTGCGAGGGCGTCGTTGCGGACATGCTTGATCAAGCCAGTGGCTCGATCGTTCCGCCGTCTCAGGCGCTGAGCATGCTGTTCAGGCGGCGCACGTAAGCGGCCGGATCTTCCAGCGCACCGCCTTCGGCGATGATGGCCTGATCAAGCAGCACGTGTGCCAGGTCGGTGAAGTAATCGCCTTCACCGCCTTCCAGACGCGTGACCAGGGCGTGCTCCGGGTTCAGCTCGAGAATCGGCTTCACTTCCGGCAGCGGCTGGCCAGCGGCTTCCATCATCTTGCGCATCTGGTAGCCCATCTCGTGCTCCGGCAGCACCACGCAGGCCGGGGAATCGGTCAGACGGTGCGTGATGCGCACTTCCTGAACGTTCTCGGCCAGCGCTTCCTTGACGCGCTTGACCAGATCTTCCTTGGCCTTGGCGGTCTCTTCCTGGGCCTTCTTCTCTTCTTCGTTCTCGACATCGCCGAGGTCGAGATCGCCCTTGGCGACATCCGCGAAGGACTTGCCGTCGAACTCGGTGAGGTGGCTCATCAGCCACTCGTCGATGCGGTCGGTCAGCAGCAGGACTTCGATGCCCTTCTTGCGGAAGATCTCGAGGTGCGGGCTGGACTTGGCGGCATTGAAGCTGTCGGCGACCAGATAGTAGATCTTGCTCTGGCCTTCCTTCATGCGCTCGACGTACTGGGCCAGTGACTGGTCCTGGGTCGCGCTGTCGGTCTCGGTGGTGGAGAAGCGCAGCAGCTCGGCGATCTTCTCGCGGTTGGCGAAGTCTTCCGCCGGGCCTTCCTTGAGCACGGAGCCGAACTGGTTCCAGAAGGTCTGGTACTGCTCGGGGTCCTTGGCCAGCTTCTTGAGCATGTCCAGGCCACGCTTGGTCAGCGCGGACTTGAGCTTGTCGACCTGCGGGTCCTGCTGCAGCAGTTCACGCGAGACGTTCAGCGACAGGTCATTGGTGTCCAGCACGCCCTTGATGAAGCGCAGGTACAGCGGCAGGAACTGCTCGGCGTCGTCCATGATGAAGACGCGCTGCACGTAGAGCTTCAGGCCACGCGCGGCATCGCGCTGGTAGAGGTCGAACGGCGCACGGCCCGGCACGAACAGCAGGCTGGTGTACTCGAGCTTGCCCTCGACCTTGTTGTGGCTCCAGCTGAGCGGGTCGGAGAAGTCATGCGAGACGTGCTTGTAGAAGTTCTTGTACTCCTCGTCGCTGACCTCGGACTTGGAGCGCACCCACAGCGCGGTGGCGGAGTTGGCAGTTTCCCAGTGGACCTGTTCGTTGCCTTCCTCGTCCTTCTCGACGCGCTTCATGCGCACCGGCAGTTCGATATGGTCGGAGTACTTGGTGACCAGGTTGCGCAGACGATGATCGTCAGCGAACTCGATGGCATCGTCCTTGAGGTGCAGCACGATCTCGGTACCGCGCTCGGCGCGCTCGATGTCGGCGACGCTGAACTCGCCTTCGCCACGTGAGGTCCACTCGACGCCCTGGTCAGCGCCCAGGTCGGCGCGACGGGTGCGCACGGTGATCTCGTCGGCGACGATGAAGCCGGAGTAGAAGCCGACCCCGAACTGACCGATCAGACGCGAATCCTTCTGCTGGTCACCCGACAGGTTCTTCATGAACTCGGCGGTACCGGAGCGCGCGATGGTGCCCAGGTTGGCGACCACATCGTCACGGCTCATGCCGATGCCGTTGTCACGCAGGGTGATGGTCTTCGCCTCGGCATCATGCTCGATCTCGATGCGCAGTTCGCTGTCATTGCCGTAGAGGGCATCGTTGTCCAGCGCCTGGTAGCGCAGCTTGTCGCAGGCATCCGCCGCGTTGGAGACCAGCTCGCGCAGGAAGATCTCGCGGTTGGAATACAGCGAGTGGATCATGAGGTGAAGCAGCTGCTTCACTTCTGTCTGGAAGCCATGCGTTTCGGTGTGAGTGGCGGTCGTCATCGAAAAGGACCTCTATGTCGTGGATGCCTGAAAAGAAGATTCGCGGTGGCCAGAGCGCCCCCGCAACAATTTAACCGGCTCGCCGACGCCTGCCTTTCTTGGGCGGCAGATCGAAGGAAGCACTCGTGGATCAGATATGGGGCAAGGGTGAGGGATTTCAAGGCACTAGCGACAGATGATTGCGCCCGGCCCACCTGGCGCATGGGACAGAAACACCCAAGCGGCTCCCTGGGGTAGCAACGAAGGAAGCCAACGAGGAAGTAGCCATCAGGGAGGCGCTTTCTAGTGTGACGCCTGCAGGGCAGACATCACCTGCCATCACGGGGAGGCGAGTGATTCCAGCACGAAGTGCATGCGCGCGCTGGCGACCGGTTGCTCGCGGGACTTCTGCCAGGCACTGACACGTACATTGGTCATGCGGCGACCTTCACGCATCACTTCACAGTCGATGCGCGTCACCTGATCGCCGCGCGCCGTGGCCAGATAGTCGATGGAGAAATCGATCAGCTTGGGCAGGCGCGCTTCACGCCCGCCGCGCCCATGCCGCCTGAGCACCTCGAGCGTCGCAGCGGTTTCCATTGCCGCGGCCAGCACGCCGCCATGCACCGCCGGCAGCATCGGGTTGCCGACATTGTCGGGCATCGCCGCCATGGAATAGCTCAGCGCCTGCTCAGGATGCAGCTCGATATCACTGGCCGCGCCCGCCTGCTGCCCGTCAATGGCGCACAGCCCAAGCCCGATCGCCTGCGCGTAGGGCAGACTCGCCAGCAGCGCCGCCAGGTCGGCGTGAGTGCGCTGCCCTTCGACGAAACGTCGCGCACTGAGCAGGCCGCGCGGGTCCTGGACATTGTGCGGCGCCTGCGGCTCGGTTTTCTCGCCTGCTGGCTGTGCAGCCTGTGCTGATTGCCCCAGCGGTTCCGACTCGACCGTGGAAGGATTCGTGGAGGCTTGAGCGTTGGCCGCCGCCAGCAGCGCCTCGGCAAAGCCGCTGGGCGTATTGCGCTCGCCGAGCCTGACGAAGTTGCCGATCGCACGACACAGGATCTTGCCCGGCTGCTGCCAGATCTGCGCCTCGGTAAACACCATCGATTCCGTGACCCGCAGCACGCGCGCCTCGCCCACCAACGCCAGGCCCTCGACGCCGGGTCGGTAGTGATCGAGGCGCAGATCCAGCGTCGGGCAGACTTCCGGTGCCGATAACCCCGTGAGCACGGCACTGCCGCACAGCGTATCGGCGAACATGGTCAGCACACCGCCATGCACCAGCCTGCGGTGCGGATCGCCGATCAAGGCCGGTTGCCACGGCAGCTGCATGCGGATGGCCGGCGCGGCGACCTCCTCGACCCTGACGTTCAAGCGCGCCGTGTGCGGAATGAAGCTCAGGAATCCGGTCAGCGCCCGCGCCCAGCTGGCGTCATCCAATACGCCACCCGCAGCCGGCACGTCAGCGGGATTGACGGCCAGCCCCAGCAGGCTCTGCGGCACTGCATGCATCACATCCACAGCGGCATCGCCATCAACGTGAGGGAGACCAGATAGCCGGCGCCCCACAACAGGGAGCGCAACGGGGCGATGTTGGCCAGATAGCAGCCCCAATAGCCCAGTCGTACCAGCACGAAGATCACCGCCAGCATGGTCGCGATGGGGGCACCCGGCGCGGTGATCACGCTGACCAGTACCCCGGCGGCAAACAGCGGAAAGGCTTCGATGGTGTTCTGGTGCGCGGCGAGCGCGCGGGCCCCGAAGCCCGTCAGTTCACGCTG
Organism: Cobetia amphilecti; assembly: GCF_020217465.1. GTDB lineage: Bacteria > Pseudomonadota > Gammaproteobacteria > Pseudomonadales > Halomonadaceae > Cobetia > Cobetia amphilecti. The sequence goes on along the minus strand of NZ_CP084115.1, from coordinate 1,174,533 downwards.
CTGTGCGCGCGGATCGTGGTTGTCGTAGCGACCGGTTCGCTGTTGCGCCCAGGCGACCGGTACCTTGGTCAGCACCAGCATCAGTGCGGCAAACAACAGGCAGGCATAGATCAGCATGCAGAATTTCCTTGAAAGGCGTTGTTCAGGGCGTTGCCACAGCGGCGCGTCTCGTTTGTGAACAAACGGTGCGCCGCCCTGTGATAAACGACAGATCAGACACTGACGGCACGCCAATTCAAACTGGTGTTTGATAGCGTGTCACGAGCATGGCAGGGTGGCGGCGTCCCTGCCATGCGGCCAATGGCCAGTGCCAGGCGTCAGGGCTGGTAGAGGAATGAAGCTTCCACGCTGCACGCCTTCAGGGAGTCGGCGGCTCGGAGGGATCAGGTTCGGGAATCTCGCCACGCCACAGGCGATAGTCGGCCAGCGCATCATCGAGCTTGCCGAGCAACCAGGTCACGATCACCAGATCATCGAGAATCCCCAGCCCCACCAGCAGATCCGGGATCAGATCCAGCGGTGAGACCAGGTAGATGAAGGCACCGGCCGCCAACCCCAGCGCCTTCCACGGTACCGGGCGATAACGTCCGCTCACTACGTCGCGCAGCAAGGGCCCCATGGTGCGCAAGGCGGCGCCTGCCTTGCCCAGCACATGTCGGCGGCCAAACAATCGCGTCAACCATAATGCCTTGCCCATAGTGGACTCCTCACGGGTAGCACAAATTTCATTCACTGAGCTTTTCATCTTCGCGGCAGCACAGCCGCGATATCACTCTCGGATAATTCACTATCAGTATCAGATGGTGCTGTTATTCAGCGCCGACCACTGCCACGATAGCCACTATCGTTACTGAATCGGCAACCCCTGATAGCCAATATCGGGGCACTTGTTCAACATCGGGGCACTGAACCGCCACCACAAGGTCGCAGCCAGCCCACGCCCCCTTTACCGACAGTCGCAGGAGTCCCAGGTGACACCAGGCAAGCAAACTCTCCGACCCCGTGGCAGCCGTCGCTTCGCGGCGCTGCGGCACCTCACCGGCCTAGGCCTGCTGTTGGGACTGAGCCTGCCCCTGCAGGCCGCCACTCCCAGTGACCAGAGCTTCCGCGCCGCCTTCGATGATGCGCGCGCCAAGCGCTTTGACGAGATTCAGCAGGTCGCCGTCAATGGCCACGTGCTGGAGGGCTACATCGAGTATCACCAGCTCAAGGCCCGCCTGCCGTACGCCACCGCCGCGGAAGTGCTGTCCTTCATCGAGCGTCATGCGGACTCGCCGTTGGCCGAGTGGATGCGAGGCCAGGCGATCTCCGCCTACGGGCGTACCGGCCGTCATGATGCCCTGCTGGAAGTCAGCGATGGCGTGCCGGCGGGCGCGCAGCGCCAGTGCTATTACTACACGGCGCAGCTGAGCAATGATATCGCGAGCGCATCGCAAGGCGGCCTGAAGCTCTGGCATGTGTCCGGCTCGCAGGACTCGGCCTGTGACCCGCTGTTCTCGGCGTTGCGCGAGCGTGGCGTGATCGATGATCAAGCCATCTGGGAACGCGCCATGCTCGCCTGGGCTGCCGGCCAGGGTGGCATGGTCAGCTATCTCGAGCGCCAGCTGCCCAGCAACTGGCAGCGGGCCATCGCGGCACGCGAACAGCTTGAAGGCAACTTTGCCGCCATCACGCGCCTGCCGACCAACCTCGGCCGCGGCGGCCATGCCTTCGCCGCCTTGAGCGTCGCCGCCATGCATGGCTTCGTGCGTGCCGACACCGAGGCCGCGCTGGAAGCCTGGCGCAAGGTGAATCCGCACATGCCGATGAGTGATGAGCAGCGCCACACCGTCGAACGCGACCTGGCCTGGTATTCACTGGTGCGCGACATCCCCAACAACCGCGGCTGGGTCGATCAGCGCCTGACCATCCTCGATGACGAGGAGCTGTTCGATCTGCGCATGCGCAACGCGGTACGCGATGGCGACTGGCCGCAGGTGCGTGAATGGGTGTTGAAGATGCCGGACCGCTTCCGCAATGAAGCCCGCTACCAGTATTGGCTGGGGCGTGCCGATGACAGCCTGGGTCGCCCGCAGGAAGCACGCGCCGCCTGGACGCGCGCCGCGACCGAGCGCAACTTCTACGGCTTCCTGGCCGCCGACCGTATCGGGCAGGCGTATTCGCTCAATCGCGATGACCAGGACTTCTCCGACGCGGAACTGGCCGAGGTCGCCGAGACGCCGGCCGTCAAGCGTGTCAGGGCGCTGATGAACATCGACGAGATCGGTCTGGCTCGCTCCGAGTGGTTCAACGCCGTCACCCAGGCGGATGACGCCGATGCTCGCCGTCTGGCAGCCTATGCACTGCAGCAGAAATGGTATGACCTGACCGTCTTCGCCACCATCCGCGGCCAGCTGTGGGATGGCCTTTCCTGGCGCTTCCCGCCGGCCTGGCAGCATGACTTCCAGCGCTTCGGTGCCGATGCCGGCGTCGACCCGTGGATGCTGATGGCACTCGCGCGTCGCGAGAGCGCCTTCAATCCCACCGCCACCTCGCCGGTGGGCGCACGCGGTCTGATGCAGCTGATGCCGGGCACCGCCGCTCAGGTCAGTCGCGGCCTGGGGCTGCCCACGCCCAGCAACGCGGCACTGGGTGATCCGGTCACCAATATCCGTCTTGGCAGCACCTATATCCGCGAGATGCTGGACCGCTACTCAGGCAACCGCCTGGCCGCCGCCGCGGCCTACAACGCCGGGCCGGGACGCGTCGATCGTTGGCTCGCCGATACCCCGGGCGAATACGACCGCTTCGTCGAGCGTATCCCCTTCAAGGAGACCCGCGAATACGTCAAGGCCGTGCTGGCCTACCGCGTGATCTTCGAAAGCCTGGCCAAGGGCACCAGCGAGGGCGTCAAGGTGGTCAGCGACCGCGAAGTCAGCCAGCGCTACACCACCGCGCTGATGGATCGCCGCTGAGCCGAGCAGCAGCATCCAGCAACGAAAACGCCAGCCCCTTGGGGCTGGCGTTTTCGTTTTCATGGCATCAGGGTCCATGGCGACAGAGCTCATTGCGCCCTTCAGCCATTCGTTCAGTCAGTCATCGCGCCGTGGACGAATGGCGGGCGAGGACCCGGACTGGCTCTCGCCCTTGGCTTCGCCCGGTCGCGAGGCAGCCACGCCATTGCCGAACGGCGGCTTCTGCTGAGGGGTATACCGTCCCAGCGCCTCGGCATAGCTCAGGGGTCGCCCTTCATCGCCTCCCTTGCCCTTGCCACGCCAGCCCTGGCGCTTGCCGGGAGCGCCCTGGGGCTGTGGTGTGTCGTCATGGGACTGAGATTCCGCATAGGGCTGGGATGCCGCATGGACCTGTGCAGCATGGCGCTGAGACGCCCCCTCGCCCCCAGCCTCGCTGCCCGGGTATGCCTGCGACACCACCGGCTCCGATGCCGCTCGGCCGGAATAGGCCAGAGGCTGGGAGCGCGTGACGCGCGGTGTACGCATCATTCGCACCATCAGCCAGACCGCCAGTGCCCAGCAGAGCGTGCCCAGCACGCCATAGACGATCATCGCCCAGACATTGCCGGGGCGGTGGCCGGCATTGATGATGATCACACGCGACAGATCGATATCGGGCCAGCGCTCGGCCAGAAGGGAGCGCTCATCGCCCGGCAGGTCCGTCTCGGCGTGCAAAACGGTGCCGAACAGGCCATCGGGGAACTCGATCAGCGGCGGGACGTTTTCCAGGCTCTGCACGGAGTCGGTTCGCACCAGCACGCCCATGCGCTCGATGCGCGGCCATTCTTCCGAGGGGATGCCATCGATGCCCCCGAAGGCGCGTGACAGACCGGCCAGCTCCAGTAGATAGGGGTTCATGTCAGAGATGACTGGATAATAGAGCGTCTCGATGCGGCGCCCCCCGTCTGCATTGGCATCGAGACGGAAGGTCTCGGTGTGCTCGCGATAGACCGCCCAGTGATTGCGCAACGAGACGAACTGATTGACCGGCAGATTGCCCTGCTCCACCGACTCGAGATTCAGCGTTTCGGGGCGCGTGGTCACGCGACCGACCCAGCGCCCCTCATCGACGGCGTACAGCCAGGCCGCTATCCCGGCGACCACCAGCACCACGGCACTCAACCCGCCCAGACGGCGACGAAGGGTATGTGAAAGACTCATCCGATTGCGTTCCCTGCCAATGCCAGCCTTGATGGGCCGGTCTTCATGTCATGAATGCAGCACTGTACCGCTGCTGTCGTTGGCTCGGGCAGGCGTCAGCACCGGCCCGGGCATCATTGTTGTTCGAGCCGTGCTGCCAATCGATTGCTCTTGTCGCAGTAGCGTTGCCGCAGACGCAGGATCTCCAGAGAATTCGAGGACAGGGCATCCAGCACGTAGCGGTTGCAGGCCTGCTCGGCTTCTCGATGCGCCGCTTCCAGCGCCTTGCGCGCCTTGCGCTCTGCCGGCGTCATGCCCGCATAGGGGTCGCGCCGGGGCTTGAAGGTCGCTGCGGCCTTGCAATACATGGTGCGGGTGTCGATATGTGCCGCCCGCCCCCGGCGCTGCAAGGCATGGCAGGTCTCGACGAACAGTCGGCTGGCCATGCGCGAGCACTCGCGCTGCTCGACGGCGGTACCGGTCTTTTCCAGATGTGCACAGACCGATTCATCATCGATGCGCCACAGCTGGTGGCGGAAGTCGATGGTGTAACCGTAGTAAAGCACCCGTACCTGCTGTACGCGGGAATCGTAGACATCACTGATATCCCGAGCCTCCAGGTGCGTGACGACCTTGAGAAAGGCCGCCAGTGTCAATGTCACAGGATCCATGTGTCATCAAGGATACGAACCGTCATCCCATGCGCTCCGTTGCGATGTTGGCAGTGGCCGCTCATCCCTAGCGGCCTAGCGCCAGCCGTGCCCCCAGCAGCACCATGACGGACCCGGTGATGCCTTCCATCCAGCAGGCGACCCGCGGCCTTGCCAGCCAGCGCCCTGCACCACCGACCATCAGCGCCACGCTGATCTGCCAGAGATTGGCGATCACGAAGTGGACACCCGCCAGCCACAATGACTTGAGCACGGCCGGGTCGGTCGGCGCGATGAACTGCGGCAGAAAGGCCATGTAGAACACCACCGTCTTGGGGTTGAGCACATTGGACAGGAAGCCCTCACGCAGCGGCAGCCAGCACGATACCTGCTGACGTGTCACGGTGACGTCGACATTCAGCCCGCGCGCGCGCCGCGCACTCTTGAGACTCTTGATGCCCAGCCAGATCAGATAGCCCGCTCCGACCAGCTTGAGGGCCGAGAACGCCCATGCCGACTGCAACAGGATCAGCGAGATGCCCGCCGACGACACCAGCGCGTGCACGAAGAGACCGGCACAGATCGCGAGACTGGTGAGCACGCCGTCACGCAGGCCACCGCGCGAGGTATTGCGAATCACCAGCAGGGTGTCGACCCCGGGCGTGACTGTCAGCAAGGTGATGGCCACCACGAAGGACCAGAAGGCAGCATCGAACTGAATGAAATCAAACATGACGAACGTCCTTGCGACAGACCCGCTTCAGTAGCCGAATTCGTGCCCCCATGGCACTGAACAGGCGACCAGTCTAGGCGAGCACGGCCAGCCTGCAAAGCCATCCACACCAAGATGACAGCCTGGTTTGCCTCTGAATGGTGCACTTCAGTCTTTTGTCTTACTGCGTTGCTACACAACGGCGCAGGCGCTCTCATGAGCCCGCAGCTGATGGCATGCAGAAGCCATCTCGCGTCATCAAGGATACGAGCCTCGACTCCTAAAATACGCTGCGTCGCTGTTGAGCGACCAACGCAGCCTTCAACCTACCAACCAGAACCCCGTGGCGATATCCAGCAGCAGCACCAGCAAGGCCAGCAGGATGACCAGGCCATCCTCCCCGATCAGCCCCAGCCCCAGCAGCAGCAAGGTCGCTGCCGGCAAGGCCGCGGCGAAGGGCACCAGCTCCAGCGGCACCATGGCCGTGGCCAGCAGGATGGTCAGCGCCGCGATACCGCGATAGGCAATGCCGCGCGTCATGAAGCTCAGGCGTGGCTTGAGCAGACGATCGAGGCGTCGCGTCCAGGGCCTTGCCCGCTCGACGCCATGGGTCAGGCGTTGATGCTCGAAACTGAAGCGCGCCAGCCGGCGTGGCAACCACGGCATCTTGCGCCCCAGCAACAGTTGACCCGCGATCAGCACGATGAACAGCGCACAGGTCGTCGGTACCCCGGGGATCGCCCCGGTCGGCAGCAGTACCAGCAAGGCAGGCAATACCAGCAAGGGGCCGAAGCCCCGGGAGTTGAAATGCTCCAGAATGTCGCCCAGCGAGATATCCCCTTCGATCTCGCGGTCCAGCTCTTCCAGCAACCCCGTGAGGTTGCCTTCATTGGCGTGCTTGCTCATGCGAGCTCCCTATCGGGAAGATGACGGAGGGTGTGAAGGTCTCGAGCCGTGGCGAGTCAGCTGGTGCCGCCCCGCCACGGTGAATCGTCAGCTGATCGTCAGCCGACCAGGCGATCGCCCAGCATGCCGATCATGAACCCCAGCGAGGCGCCCAACGGCGGTGACCAGTGATGCGCCACCCGCGACTGGGGCGCAATGTCCTGGAAGACGAGGTAGAGAATGCCACCGGCGGCGAAGGCCATCAGTCCGCCCAGCACGCCCGGCGCATCCGCAAGCCACAGATGGCCGGCCAATGCCGCGAGCGGGCCCAGCAGTGACAGCAGCACGAAGGCCCCGAGCCCCTGACGCGCCGTCAGCCCGGCCCCTTCCAGCTCACGATAGGCATTGAAGCCTTCCGGCAGGTTCTGCACCGCGATGAACAGTGCCAGCAGCATCGCCGCGGCGGGAGAGGCAGAGGCCAGTGCGCCCAGTGCGATCGCCTCGGGGATGAAGTCCATCAGCATCGCCAGCAACTGGCCCTTGGCGCCGCCACCGCGCGCCAGCCAGCGGTCCAGTTGCATGAAGATCAGCGCGCCCAGCAGGAACAGCCCCAACAGCGCCGCGATGGACAGCGCCTGCATGGCATGCGGTACCAGCACCAGTGAGACGGCGGCCAACAGAATGCCGCCGCCGAGCGCGGTGATCCCCGCCAGCCAGCTGCGCTTGACGTGACTCTCGTGACTGCGCTCCAGCTGGGCGATCACGCCACCCAGCGGCATGCACAACCCGGCAGCCCAGGCGAGCGCCACCATGGTCCACGGAATCGATGCCATCATGCTGTCGTCGGGGCTGCAGGACTCGGTCGCGCACCCAGCACACGCATCAACAGACTGGTACCGACGCCCCAGGCGCCATTCAGGATCAGGCCACCGACCACCATCAGTGGCGCGACCTCGATTCCCTTGAGCGGGAAGACGACCAGCATGGCCACGGCCGTCGGGCCGACTGCACTGAAGACGAGACTGATCAGCCAATGGCTGACGCCCGTCCTGCGACGCACCAATGCCCACAGCGGCAGCCCCCACAGCCCGCCCCAGAAGGCCAGCGAGAGCACTGACGGAACGCCCAGCGGCCCGGTAGGCGTCATGTTGTAGGGCGCCTTGGGCAGAATGTCGGCCAGATAGAAGAGCCCGAAGAGGCCCTGATGGAAGATCAGAGTCGCCAGAAAGGCGGCGATGAAGGCTTTCAACCAGATCATGTTCACTTCCTTGTCGTCATGTTGATGAAAACATCCGAGCCCCAGCACATTAGAACATGCGAAAACTCGACACTGCCTTTCCTGCTACGTCACTTCCGTCCCGCTGGATGCAACGCAGGCGTGATCTCTAGCGCTGGGTGGCCGGTGCCTGCTCGGCATGGCGCAGCGATATCTGGTCGTTGAGTGTCCAGAAGTCATACAGCACGCCGATGAAGAACAGCCCACCGGTGCACAGGTAGAGCAAGCCGGTCAGCCACTTGCCCATGTACATGCGGTGGATGCCGAACACGCCCAGGAAGGTGAGCAGAATCCAGCTCAGCGAGTAATTGATCGGGCCTTCGCGAAAACGGAAGTCCGCCTCGCGGTCCATCGCCGGAATCAGGAACAGGTCGATCAACCAGCCGATGCCCAGCAACCCGAAGGTGAACAGCCAGATGGTGCCGGTGACCGGCTTGCCATAGTAGAAACGGTGCGCGCCGAGGAAACCGAAGATCCACAGCAGATAGCCCATGGTCTTGGAATGCGTGTCCTGTACAACAGGCGATGTGGTCATCAGTGAAGCCTTAGCCGCGATGCGGCAGATCATGATTGCGAATACTGTCAATGCGGTCTTGGCGCCGATGAATCAAGCCTTCTGCCGCCAGAGGCCACGCCCGGAAACGACAACGCCACCCGCGCACTGGCGCGGATGGCGTCGGATCAGCAGGTGTCTCTTCATCGCTCCCGGGAGCGAAAGCCAGGCCGGAAACGAAAGCCAGGCCGCAGCCGGCGCTAGATGACGCCCAGCTCGCGCAGACGTTCCTTGAGGTAGGAGTCCGCCGTGTGCTTGTCAGACAGTACCACTTCGGGACGCGGATGCAGGAACAGCGGCAACGACAGGCGTGACTGGCTGGAGCCCTCGCCGGTCGGGTTGATCACGCGGTGCGTGGTCGACGGGAAGTAGCCACCGCTGGTCTCCTGAAGCATGTCGCCGACATTGATGACCAGCTGACCCGGATCACAGGGCACGTCCATCCATTCGCCATTGACGTCCATCACCTGCAGGCCCGGCTCGTTGGCTGCCGGCAGCACGGTCAGCAGGTTGATGTCTTCATGCGCCGCGGCACGGACGGCGCCCGGCTCTTCACTACCGGTCATCGGCGGGTAGTGAAGCACGCGCAGCAGCGTCTGACCGCTGTCCTTGATCATGTTGGAGAGCGGTTCACGGTAGAGCTCGGCCACTTCGGCAGGTGAATGGGCCTCGACCCAGCTCAGAAGCTCTGCCGCGAAGGCTTCGGCCTGGCGGTAATACTCCATGGCATTCTCGCGCAGGCTGTCCGGAATCTTGCCCCACGGGTAGATATGGTAATACTCCTTGAGATCACGCGCCGTATGGCCCTTGGCGGTCTCGGAGACATCTGCCGGGAACAGTCCATCCTGGGTCTTGGGGTCGAAACGCCAGTCAAGCTTGTCGGCGCTGGAGAAGAATTCGGCCCATTCGGCGTAGATCTTCTCGACCAATTCATGAGAGATCGGGTGATTGCGGATGACACCGAAGCCCGTCGTGCGCAGGGATTCGACAAATTTTTCGGCTGCATCGGCCGAGCGGTAATCTACGTTCTGGACCTTCATGGCATTTCCATCTATGTTGGCTCTGTGTGAGCATCCTACTTGAGCCGGAAGGAGTCGCCAATACGACAACTTTCTGTTCGAATGGAAGCGAGCACGTGCAGCCTAGGCTGCATGCGTAGGTCAAGCAGGAAAGGATGTCGTCGCTGGACGCAACGCGTCTCTCTGGTGGAATTCCCCCTAGCCGCACCAACGCACTCTGGTCTGATGGGCAGACCACCAACATCATCTCGTAAGCAAGGAAAGAATCATGGCAACTGGCACAGTCAAGTGGTTTAACGACACCAAAGGTTTCGGCTTCATTTCTCCGGACGACGGCGGCGACGACCTGTTCGCGCACTTCTCTGAAATTCAGGCAGAAGGCTTCAAGTCCCTGCAAGACGGTCAGAAGGTTTCCTTCGACGTCACCCAGGGCAAGAAAGGCCTTCAGGCCGCAAACATCAAGCCGGTCTGATCTTCTCGATCAGCCTGGTCAGGCCGCCCTCACCGGCGCCCTGATGATGGCAGCAAGACAGTCATGGAAAAGCCCGTCTTCCGGCGGGCTTTTTTGTGGCCAGACCTTGGCCTGACTCACGCTTCACGAAGAGTCGCCAGCAACAAGAACGCCGCGACCCAGGGGGGTCACGGCGTTCTTGTATCGGCGGCCGTGTCACTCGCACTCAGCCAGTGACACGGCTTGCGACAGGCATCACACCAGCATTCGCTGGCCAGTGATTACTGCTGCGCTTCGTCGATGGACTCGTTGGCATCCTGCTGCGCAGCGTTGATCTTCTCGTTCGCTTCGGCAGCAGCGTTGTCGCCAGACTGCTCAGCGGAGTCGGTCAGCTCGGCAGCCTGCTCCTTGGTGGAGTCATAGGCGTTCTTGGCAGCATCGGCAGTGGCGTCAGCAGCGTCGTTGACACCTTCCTTGGCAGACTCATAGGTCTCGGAAGCAGCGTTCTTGGTCGCGTCGAGGGCGCTTTCGCTCTCGGCAGCAGCTTCATCACCCATGGCATCGGCGGATTCGGCAGCGTCGTCAGCCATGTTGTCGGCCTTGTCAGCAGCGTCGTCCATCTCTGCGGCCGCTTCGTCAGCTGCCTGGTCCATCTTCTCGGCAGCGGCGTCAGTCGCTTGATCGGCGCTCTGTTCAGCCTGCTCGGCGCTCTGCTCGGCAGAGGTCTCGGCGTTCTGGGCAGCTTTGTCAGTATCGCCGTTATCGCAACCAGCGATGGCCAGAGACAGGCCAGCGGCCAGTGCGGGAATCATCCATTGCTTGAGTTTCATCGTCTTCTCCATGATAGGTGGGGAGTTGCCAGCCCCTGTTTCCTGCAAGTGGCATTGCAACAAAGGTCGTGTAGTCATGCAAGCGAAAGCGTGGCTTGGCGCCTGATACCCAAGACATGGTGCCAGACCGACAGCTTTTCAAGCATTCCGCCCTTTTCACAGCAGAATAGTGTTAACGAACACCATTTTCCATCAGCTACCACCAACAACCGCGCCGCGATCACTCACCGATATCTTCGTTCCAGACGTCCGGCTGCTCGCGAATGAAGGTCGCCATCAGCTCGCGGCAGCGCGCGTTGTCGACCACATCGACCTTGACGCCCAGGCCACGCAGGTGGTCTTCCGCGCCCATGAAGGTGTGGTTCTCACCGACCACGACATGCGGGATACCGTAGAGCTGGATGGCACCGCTGCACATCGGGCACGGTGACAGCGTGGTGTAGAGCACGGATTCACGATAGACGCTGGCCGGCAGGCGACCGGCGTTTTCCAGTGCATCCATTTCACCATGCAACACCGTGCTGCCCTTCTGCTGGCGCTGATTGTGGCCACGACCGATGATCTTGCCATCATGGACGAGTACCGAGCCGATCGGCACGCCGCCAGCCGCATAGCCCTTTTCCGCCTCTTCAATGGCGGCCTGCAGGAAGCGCTCATGATCGGTAGTCATTGCTGTCATCGTCTTGCTCCAGATGCGGTGAATATTCAGTGGAGCGGCAGCCTACTGCCACTCACTGCTCGGCACAATACACTCAGCCCAGGCCCGCTTCGCCTGTCATCATCTGACGGGCGCGTCTCAGCCCTTCATTGCTGGCATTGGTGGGCTCGCCGACTTCAGTGGCAAGCTCGCGGAAACTGCCCATGGCACCCAGCAAGGCAGAGGCCTCGTAGGGAATGAAGACGCGATCACCTTCGCGCGCCATGTCCGGCAGCACCTGCAGATATTTCTGGCCCAGCATGTAGCCGACCACCAGCTGCGGGTCTTCCGCACCGATGGCATCGCGCAGCTGATAGATGGCCTGACGCTCACCTTCGGCGCGCAGAATCGCGGCCTGCTTGTCACCCTCGGCACGCAGTACCGAAGATTGCTTCTCGCCCTCGGCGGTCGCGATGGCAGCTTCGCGCTGGCCATTGGCCTCGGTCACCGTGGCGCGACGCTTGCGCTCGGCAGCCATCTGCAGCCGCATGGCGTCCTCGACTTCCTCAGGCATGCTGATGTCCTGGATCTCGACGCGCGTCACCTTGACGCCCCACTTGTCACCGACCTCATCCATGGTGATCTGCAAGGCGTCGTTGACCTCCTTGCGGCTCTCGAAGAGCTTGTCGAGCTCCATGCGACCGATCTCGGAGCGCAGGCTGGTCTTGGCCAGAACCTCGACGGCCTGGGTGAAGTTCTCGACTTCATAGACGGCGCGCTTGGGATCGACGATCTGGAAGTAGAGCGCGCCATTGACGGTCACGGTGACGTTGTCCGTCGTCACCACGCTCTGGCCGGGGAAGTCCATCACCGTCTCGCGGCGATCGATGCGCGTCTCCTCCACCACCAAGGGCAGATTGTCGCCCTTGACCTCACGATAGCGACGAATGGTGATCGAGCGCGGCTTGTCGATGAACGGAATCACCAGATTCACGCCGGATTCCAGTGTGCGGCTGTAGCTGCCGAGGCGTTCGATGACGACGGCTTCTGACTGCTGGACGATCATCAATCCCTTGGCCAGCAGGATTACCACCAGCGCCAGTATGAAAAGAATGATGATGAGTCCCGGACTGATAATCATATTGCTCAACTCCCTTGAACTGGGCCGTATCCGCAAGCCCTTGTGAGATATCCGATCACGCTTGACCCGCTGCCACCACGACCGCGCCGTCGAGCCGCGATCTCATGGCGTCTTTGTGTCACTTCCTTTCGAGACAGTCGCTACTCCACAGACTCCTTCGAGACAGGCTCGACACAGACGGTGATGCCTTCGACGCTGACGATCCTGACCGTGTCCCCCGCTGCCGGCGGCGTCTCCCCCTCCCAGCGTAGCGGATACTCATTGCCTGACACGCGTACGGCAGGTTTTCCGCCGTTGCCGATGATCACCTTGGCCAGCTGCCCGGTCTCCGCGCCGCTGCCCAGGGTGCCGTAGGGCGTCTTGGGCAACAGATAGGGATGGATCTTGCGCACGAACAGCGGCACCAGCACCAGGGCCGTGATCGCGACGCTGATCAACTGGATGTTTAGCCCCGCCCCCAGCCCCGCCGCCAGAGCGCCCCCGAGGGCACTGACACCCAGTGCCAGCAACACGAACTGCGCGCCCAGCAGCTCAAGCCCCGCCAGAATCAACGCGAGGATGACCCAGATATGCCACGCCGCCAAACCGACCATGCAATCACTCCCTGAAGTCCTGACTCCCGCCCTGCGCGGCCGAGAGATTGGAAGAATACGCTGCCACCAACGCAACGAGCGCAGCCTGAGTAAACCCCAGACTGCGCTCGTGTACCAGCCAGCCCACATGGCTCAGCCAGCGCTCAATGGCCCATCTGCGGGCTCATGAGTGTGTCAGCAGGGCGGCGTCCTGCGGGGCGACCAGACGCAGAGCGCCGGGAATCAGCTGGAATTCGCTGTTCTCGATCAGGTAGCTCTCGCCATCGAGATTCACCGGCAGCGACTCACCACGATAGTGCAGCGCGTCAGTGCGCACATAACGCACGAAATGGCCGTTGTCGGGGAGCGACTCCAGCTCCTCGATCACCTCACCCACCCGCGCGATGGGGAAGTCGCGGATCACCAGCACATCGAAGCAGCCATCATCGAGCAGCGCCCGAGGCGCCAGCTCCTGACCGCCGCCCGCCTGACGACCATTGCCGATCGCCAGTACGAACAACGCCAGCTCCTCCTCCACCCCATTGAGGGTCACGCTGCCACGATAGGGACGGAAGTCCCACGCCTTGAGCACACCCATCAACGAATAGGCCCCGCCACCGAACAGCTTCTTGAGGCCACCGGGCGTCGAGCGCGTCACCTCGGCGCCGAAACCTGCCGAGGCCATGTTGAGGAAGTAGGCATCATCCAGCCGCACCACATCGACGGCTCGCGCCGCGCCTTCACAGGCCAGCGCCAGCGATTCCGTCACCGGCTCGGGGATGCCGAGCGAGGTCGCCAGGTCATTGGCGGTGCCCAACGGCAGGATCGCGACTTCCGGACGCTTCGCGAGTGGATGCTGCATCAATGCATTGGCTATCAGATTGAGGGTGCCGTCACCGCCGCCAACGACCAGCCGCGTGACGCCTTCATCGACCGCCTCGCGCACCAGCCTCGCGACATCATCTCCCTCGAAGGTCAACCGCACTTCAAGCCCTGCCATACGCTCACGCTGAGCGAAGATGGCCTCACGCAGCTCCGGCTGCTGAGCCTTGTCTCCGTTGAGTATCACGCGCACACGCGCCGCTGATTCCATGGTGCCTCCTTGGCGACATGCGGATCGAGCGACAAGCATACTCTGGTCGGGGGCCTTCAATGAACCATCTCTGCCCTGCGGCCCGCCTCTGGCGCCAGCCAGCGAATCCTCCATGCCCGTCCAGTCCCATCGGGCAGTCTTACCGACTAGACGCCCGGCTGACGTCGCGCACCCAGCAGCAGCAACGGCAGCACCATCACCACGCTGATGAGCAACAGTCCCTGCTGAGGGGCGAGCGGCGTATTGAGCAGCGCCGTTGCCACCACTGCCGAGCCGCCGAGCTGGATGCTGCCGAGTAGCGCCGCAGCGGTGCCGGCACGCTCAGCGAAGGCCTCCAGCGCCAGGCTTGATGCCGCGCCGAGTGCCAGCGAGAAGCCGACCGACAGCACTGCCACCGGCACCATGAAGGCAGCGGCTGACAGTGGCAGCCAGGCGAAGGCCGCGCCCTGCATCAGGCCGGAGAGCAGGATGATCGCCAGCCCCAGACGCACGGTGGGCTGACGGCCGAGGCGCGTGATCACGCGCGGTGCGAAGAAGAAGGTGATGATATTGATCACGGCATTGCCGCCGAACAGGGCACTGAAGACCAGCTCGGAGTGACCGAGGCGCTCGACCAGCAGCTCGGAGGACGACGACACATACAGCAGGATGGCGCTCATCGCGGCCATCGCGACCAGCGCCTGATACAGGAAGCGCCAGCTGGTCAACACGGGGCGGTAGCGCGCCCAGTTGTACAGCGGACGCTCCACGACCGTCGTGGCAGGACGCGTCTCGCCAAAGCTCTTCCACGCCATCAGGCCGACGCACAGCGCGAAGGCGGCCATGAACAGGAAGTTGGAGCGCCAGCCGAACTGCACCGCCAGCAGACCGCCCAGCACCGGCGCCAGCGCCGGAATGATGCACAGCGCACCATTCAGATAGCTGTACATCCTGGCGCCCTGCTCCGGCGTGTAGCAGTCACGCACGGCCGCGAAGGCCACCGTCACCGTGGCGCATGCCCCCAGCCCCTGCAGGATACGCCCGAGATACAGCATGCTGATGTCCTGTGCCAGCACGGCGACCATCGCGCCGACG
Source organism: Cobetia amphilecti (assembly GCF_020217465.1). Classification (GTDB taxonomy): domain Bacteria; phylum Pseudomonadota; class Gammaproteobacteria; order Pseudomonadales; family Halomonadaceae; genus Cobetia; species Cobetia amphilecti. The sequence goes on along the minus strand of NZ_CP084115.1, from coordinate 1,159,507 downwards.
AGGTAGACCGTCGCGCCGCCCAACAGCGCCGGACGTCGTCCGTAGAGGTCCGTCAACGGGCCGACCAGAATCTGCCCGACACCCACAGCGCCCAGAAACAGCGTCACCGTCATCTGCATCACATCGGTGGGCTGGGCAAATTCGCGCGCCATCGCCGGCAGTGAGGGCAGATAGATATCGATCGCCAGCGGCGAGAACATCACGCAGCCGACCAGCAGCAACAGCAATAGTCGTGCGTTGGGCATGGGCCTTGCGGCAGCAGAGGAAGACACGGACATGGATAATCTCGAGAGTCAGAAGCCAAGGGCGGCCCGACAGAGGGCCATCAAGAATCCGCAGAGCCTAGCGCCTGCGACTTATGAAGCAAAATGATATTATTTCAGGCCTGATATTCCACTGGAGAAACTCATGAGCGCGACTGCTCCGCAGACACCCGCAAGGCCGGTTGGTGCCCAGTCTCCAGCCGCGTCTTCACTGCCTGCGTCTTCGGGCTCAGCGCCAGCGGCCACGCCCTTCAACACGCGCATCGACCTCAATCTGCTGCAGGTGCTGCAGGTGCTGCTGGAAGAGTGCAGCGTGACGCGCGCGGCGGGCCGTCTTCACCTCTCGCAGTCTGCCGTCAGCAAGAGTCTGGCACGCCTGCGCGTGATGTTTGATGACGCCCTTTTCATTCGCGAACGCCATGGTCTGCGCCCCACGGCGCGTGCACTGTCATTGCGTGGTGAACTGGCCGAGCTGCTCTCGCGTCTCGAGAATCTGAGCGCCCCTGCCACCTTCACCCCCGCTACCAGCCAGCGGCGCTTTCAGCTGGCAGTGCTGGAAAGCGCCTGGGCGACCCTGATGCCGTCCTGCACGCGCACACTGACCGATGCGCTGCCGCATGGCAGCCTCGAGATCAGCCGCTGGCAGGCCGATTGTCTGAGCCTGATGGAAAAGGGCCAGCTGGATATCGGGCTTGCCGGACACGATCACAGCGCCGAGACCCCGGGCGAGCCGCCTGCCCTCCCCGCTGGCTTCCAGTCGCGCCTGCTGTGGCGCGACGACCATGTGATTCTGGTGCGGCATGATCATCCGCTCACGCGGCGCCAGACACCGATGACGCTGAGTGAATTCGCGGCCTTGAGTCATGTCCAGGCCACCTGCGAAGGACGCTCACGCTGGTCGCTGGATGAGCGGTTGGAGCAGCACGGCGCACCACGCCGCATCAGCGTGCTGGTGCCGGATTTCCGCGATGCCCTGAGCATCGTCGCGCACAGCGAGCTGGTGTTCTGCGCCCCCAGAAGCTTTGCCCAGGCCAGCAGCGAGCTGCATGGACTGGCGATCCTTGAGCTACCGATGCGCCTGCCCGCGCTCAGCTACCGCTTGATCTGGCATGCCAGCCACGAGCAGGACCCCGGGCACCGCTGGTTGCGACAGTCCCTGCTGACGCATATTCGCAACGCGCATGGGGAAGACGCCGAGGCCGCTGAGCTCTAGAATGGCCCCATTGTAAATTCGCCACCCGCCCTGCGGCACTGGCGCCGATACCCGCACGTCCCATGAGGTTCTGCCATGCGCTCCATCATCCGCCTGTTCTTCCGCACCCTGCGTCTGGTGCTGGCTCCCTTCATGCTGCTCAGCGAGAAGCTGACCCGTGGCAGCGCGCTCGAGCGCAGCCCCGCCCAGCAGGCCGAGGTGGACGCCGAGACGGCCAAACTGGCGCTGTATCAGTTCTCGACCTGCCCGTTCTGCATCAAGGTGCGCAAGCGCATGCATCAGCTGAACCTGAACGTCGAGCAGCGCGACACCCAGCACAACGCCACTCACCGCCAGGCCCTCGAACAGGGTGGCGGTCGCGTCAAGGTGCCGTGCCTGCTGATCACCCATGACGATGGGCGCGAAGAGTGGATGTACGAATCCGACACCATCAATGCCTACCTGCAGGAGCGCTTCGGCAGCGCCGCCTGACAGGATACCGGCTGATACGACGCAGACCGCAAGAGGCCGCTCATGAGAGCGGCCTCTTGCGGTCTGGTGAGCGCGATCACGCGCGCTTGGGTGTCTCTCTTCTGCTTACCGTCTTGCCCACCTTCTGCCTCTCATCAGGCCAGCGCCTGCGAGACGGATGCCCGCTTGAGGCGAGCCGCCTGGCGCATCCGATCCATCGCCCACACCATCGCCAGCGTCAGCGCGACGGCCCCCAGGGTATGCGCCAGCGCCAGATCCAGCGGCAACCACCACAGCACATTGGCGATTCCCAAGCCTGCCTGCACCAGCCAACACCCCAGCGCCCAGCGCCAGGGGTTGTCAGGCGCCGCCTTCCGCGCCGGCAAGTGGCGGCGCTGGCGCCAATACAGCGCCAACAGCACCGCCCCCAGCAGCACGGCCCCGCCACGGTGCGCCATGTGGATGGCCGTGCGCGCCTCACCATGCAGCTGCCCGTGCAGATAACTGGGGCCGACATCCTGGGTCAGGTGGAAGCCCTCTCCCCAGTCCATCGCCGGCCATGCGGCACCATTGCAGGTCGGGAAACCTTCACAGGCAAGCCCGGCATAATTGCTCGAGGTCCAGCCCCCCAGGGCCAGCTGCCCCAGCAGCAGAGCCGCGGCCAGAGTGGCCAGCCAGGGCTGACGCCGGATGTGCGCTGCATCAGCGCCCGCCGTGTGTTGCTCAGCTGTCACCTTGAGGTGCGCCGCCCGCCGTCTGAGTGATAGCCACAGCAACAGCAGCAGGCTCAATACGCTCAGACCGCCCAGCAGATGCAGCGTCACCACCTGCGGCCACAGCTTCAGCGTCACGGTAAAGGCCCCGAACGCGCCCTGGACCAACAGCATGCCCAACAACAGCCAGCAGCCGGCCAGGGGAAAACGCGTGCGCGCCTCCGCGCCCCAGTGATCAGTCACCTTTGCCTCGCCGCTGCCACCCTCAAAGGCCTGCGACTGATGAGCCTCCCGACGGCGTATCCGCCAGCCCAGTGCGAGCAATACGATTGCCGCAAGCCCGAGCAGACTCGCCGCATAGCGATGGATCATCTCCGCCCACGCCTTGTAGCCTTCAAGCGGATGATGCGGGCTATGCAGACTCGCCGTCTGGGCATCCGGCACGACCAGAGCGCCATAACAGCCCGGCCAGTCGGGGCACCCCAGACCGGCGTCCACCAGCCGCGTCCAGGCTCCCAGCCCGATCACCAGAATGACCAATCCCAGCATGCTGGCGACCAGTTGCTGGCTGCTGCGCCACAGGCGTGCCGTCACCCGCCGGCTCGCCTCCTGCCGGGCGGCAGGGCCATGCACCAGATCAGACGTCAGCTCAGGCGTCGCCATCGAGAAGGCCTGCGCGGCGGCAGCTTCATCAGTGGTGGCGTGACGCAGAAATGGCGGCCGAGGCAGCAACGCCGCCCCTCGTTGGCGAGCTCGCGAGACGGCGCAGGCCCGCGGTGGATAGCGCTTCTGTATGGCGAGGCGAGACATGGCATATCTCCCTGGTGAAGCGAAAGAAGATCACGCGCGGCCTGGCGAGGCTTGGTCTGGAGAGGTCCGGCCTGGCGAGGCGCTAACTATCGAGGTCCGACCTGGCTAGGCGCTAACTATCGAGGTCCGACCTGGCTAGGCGCGACCTATCGAGGAGCAACCGGATTACGCTTGAGCAGCCGGCGCACATCCTTCATCACGGCCTGCGGCGTGATCTCGGGCCCGTAGGCGACCACGACCTGCCCATGAGGGTCGATCAGGCGCAACTGGTGCGACGCGGAAGTGGCATCGTTCGGTGCCGGCCAGCGCCCGAGCGCCCGTTGCTCGCCCGGCACCCGGGGATGCACAAAGGTCTTTTCAGCCACCACCAGGCGGCCCAGGCGTGGCGCCTCCTTGCCAAGTGCGCGATGCAGGCGCCACCAGCGCTCGGCCTGCGCCGCGGCCAGCTGCGGCTGGTTCGGCTCCGGCCAGCTGAGCCAGAAACGCTGTTCATCCGCGCCTCGGGCGGCCAGCGGCGGCATGCCGGGAGCCTCCTTCGCGCTAACAGCACCGTCAGTCGCGTTTCCTGTGGCGTTTTCGGTGACGTTGTCAGTGGCGTTCTCTGTCACGAGGTAGTCGAGCGACCAGTCCGTGAGCGGCTTGACCTTTGGCAACAGGGCACCGTTTGCCACCCGCCCCTCGGGAATCCCGACCTGTGCGCTCAGCATGGCCCACGCCAAGGGCAGCGGGGCGGACAACAGCCCCAGCAAGGCCACGAGTTTCAGACGCTGTCGCATCACGTGTGTCATCGCTCTCCTCCTGACGACGGCTTCCCTGCTTGCCCGGGTGTGCGGACAACAGACTCAAGACATAAGCACCAGACGCTAGGCCTGGCGCTGACGCAGCGCGGACTGGCGTTGACGGCGCGCGCCCAGAATCATGACCACCGCCGCCCCCAGGCTGAGTCCCAGCCACTGCAGCGCATAGGCGTAATGACGCTCCGGCGTCATGTTGCTCGGCTGCCACCAGGGCAGGAATCGCCCCTCCCCGCTCGTCTGGTGCAGAACACCCGCAAAGGCCGGTGTGCCCAGCGCCTGCCAGGCGCTCAGATCGACCTGCTGCAGGCGCTGCCCCTCGCGATTGGGGCCGAACAGTGGGCCACCACTGTTGCCCTGGCCGTTCAACCACTGCCAGCGACCACTGATCACCCCGGAGCCTGTCGGGGTCGTGAACTCCGGGTCACTGCGCGGGGCCGGCGATGCCACGAAGCCACGCTCCACCAGCCACCAGCGGCCATCCAGCGTTCGGAAGGGCGTGAGCACCGCCACGCCATGGCGCTTGTCCAGCGTGCGGTTGTCCAGCAGCAGGCTGTGTTCCGCGAGCCACTCGCCGCGCAGCTCGATCAGGCTGGCACTGGCGGGCGGTGCCGTCGGCATCACCAGCTCCGGCGCGCTGGCGGTATCCTCCAGATGCTGGGCACGCGCCTGGCCACGCATCACCTGCCAGCTGCACAGACACAGACCGAGCACGATCAGGCATCCCCAGAACAGCCACCAGCCGCGTCCGACCTGGCGCTCCTGCGTCGGCACCGTTGAAGACCCCTGCGCCGCTGGCACTGACTTGCGCTTGTCAGCCGGATGAGCTCGACTGTCACAAGCGAGTGCCGCGCTGTGCTCACCCGCCACTGTCTGCGCCCCGGGAGGTGACATGCTGCTCAAATCGCTGATCGCACTGGTCTTTATCGGCATGCTGGCAAGCCTGGTCGCCGGCGCCGGTTTTCTGCTGCGCGATGGCAGCCGCAGTCGACGCCTGCTGACCTCTCTCAAATGGCGGGTTGGCCTGGCAGTGTGTCTGGTGATTCTGCTGGTCATTGGCTTCTCCACCGGAATGCTGGACTGACATCACGCCGCGTGCTGTCAGAACACATAGACGAACAGGAACAGACCGATCCACACCGCATCGACGAAGTGCCAGTACCAGGCAGCCGCTTCGAAGGCGAAGTGACGTTCACTCGAGAAGTGGCCGCGTATCACGCGCACCAGCATCACGATCAGAATCAGGGTGCCGATGGTGACGTGCAGACCATGAAAACCGGTCAGCAGGAAGAAGGTGCCGCCATAGACCCCCGCCTGCAGCGTCAGCCCCAGGTGGTGCCAGGCCTCGTAGTATTCGATGCCCTGCAGGGTCAGAAAGCACAGCCCCAGTACCACGGTGCCCGCCAGCCAGTTGCGCGCCGTGCGCCGAAACTCCATCTTCAGCGCTTCATGCGCCACCGTCAGCGTGACGCTGGAACTGACCAGCAACAGCGTGTTGGCCAGCGGCAGCTGCCAGGGCGACAGCAGCTCTCTGGGCCCGGCGATGCTGGCATCCGGCGGCGTCATCAGGGGCCAGCTGGCGGTGAAGTCCGGCCACAGCAACGCCGTCACTCCCTTGGCGCCCTCACCATCGAGCCAGGGCAGCGCGAAGGTTCGCAGATAGAACAGCGCCCCGAAGAAGGCCGCGAAGAACATCAATTCCGAAAAGATGAACCAGGCCATGCCCCAGCGGAACGAGCGGTCCATCTGGTCATCGTAGAGGCCGCCCATCGACTCGCGCACCACATCCCGAAACCAGCCCGCCATCACCAGCACAACGGCCAGCAGGCCGATGCCTGACAACCAGGCGGCGCTGCCGTGCACCATCCAGATTCCGGTGCCGATCATCATGCCGCCCACCGCCAGCACGCCGAAGATGGGCCAGGCACTGTGGGCCGGGACGTAATAGCTGCCACTGCTCATGTTTCACCTCCTGCAGAATTCTCTGCACCATCGTCCCCCGCGGATGACGGCGTCATGACCGGATAGAGCGTGTACGCCAGGGTCAGATCACGAATGCCCTCCGGAAGGTCAGGGTCGACCTGAAAGACCAGCGGCAGCTCGCGCCGCTCGCCTGCTGCCAGCGTCTGCTCCTGGAAGCAGAAGCACATGATCTTGCGCAGATGCAGTGAGCCCTCGGCAGGACTGACACTGGGGACCGCGCGGCCACGCACCGGATAATCGGCATGATTGGTGAACACGAAGCGCGCGCTGTACTGGCCACCGGGGTGGATGCGGAACTGCTCATCCAGCGCCTCGAGTGTCCACGGCAGACCCTGCCCCTGCTGGGTGATGAAGCGCACCGAGACCCAGCGGCTCTCGTCGATCTCCATCGCCACCGCGGCCTTGGCCTGACTGGCGGCCTTGCCATTCAGGCCGGTGAGATTGCAGAAGACGTCATAGAGCGGCACCAGCGCGAAGGCGAAGCCCAACATCGCGACCAGCGCCAGCAGCGTGCGCCGCACGGTGCGTGCCACTGCCTGTTGCTGTGCTGCGTGATCGCGTGAGGGCATGTCACTCTCCTGGCCGCTGTCCATCGCTCAGCGGATGATCTGGCCATCGCGGGTCTGCGGGGGAATCTCGAAGGTGTGCAGCGGCGCCGGGCTCGGCACGCTCCACTCCAGGTCCACCGCGCCCTCCCAGGCACACGCCGGCGCCCTGACACCGCCGCGCGCGCACTTGACGATCACGACCAGGAACAGCAGCTGCGAGATACCGAACAGGAAGGCGCCGATGCTGGACAGCATGTTGAAGTCGGCGAATTGCAGCGCGTAATCCGGAATGCGGCGCGGCATGCCGGCCAGCCCCGAGAAGTGCATCGGGAAGAAGGTCAGGTTGACGCCGATGACCGACAGCCAGAAATGCCACTTCGAGAGCCCCTCGTGGGGATAGAAGCCGGTCCACTTGGGCAGCCAGTAGTAGGCTCCGGCGAGAATCGCGAACAGCGCGCCGGGCACCAGCACATAGTGGAAATGCGCCACCACGAAGTAGGTGTCGTGGTACTGGAAATCCGCCGGGGCGATGGCCAGCATCAGGCCCGAGAAGCCGCCGATGGTGAACTGGACGATGAAGGCGATCGCAAACAGCATCGGGGGCTCGAAGCTGATGGAGCCGCGGAACATGGTGGCGATCCAGTTGAAGACCTTCACGCCGGTCGGCACCGCGATCAGCATCGTCGTGTACATGAAGAACAGTTCCGCCACCAGTGGCAGGCCGACGGCGAACATGTGATGCGCCCAGACCAGGAAGGACATGATCGCGATGGAGCCGGTGGCGTAGACCATCGAGGCGTAACCGAACAATCGCTTGCGCGAGAAGGTCGGCACGATGGCGGACACGATGCCGAAGGCCGGCAGGATCATGATGTAGACCTCGGGATGCCCGAAGAACCAGAACAGATGCTGGAACAGCACCGGGTCGCCGCCACCGGCGGCATTGAAGTAGCTGGTGCCGAAGTTGATGTCGAACAGCATCATGGTGATGGCACCCGCCAGCACCGGCATCACCGCGATCAGCAGGAAGGCGGTGATCAGCCAGGTCCAGACGAACAGCGGCATGTCCATCAGGCGCATGCCCGGGGCACGCAGATTGAGGATGGTGGCGATGATGTTGATGGCGCCGAGAATCGAGCTGATGCCGGCGATGTGCAGCGAGAAGATGAAGAAGCTGGTCGAAGGCGGCGCATAGGTGGTGGACAGCGGCGCGTAGAAGGTCCAGCCGAAGTTGGGGCCACCGCCCTCCATCAGCAGGGTGGAGAGCAGCAACAGGAAGGCGACCGGCAACAGCCAGAAGCTGAAGTTGTTGAGGCGCGGCAGCGCCATGTCGGGCGCGCCGATCTGCAGCGGAATCATCCAGTTGGCCAGCCCGGTGAAGGCCGGCATGATGGCGCCGAACACCATGATCAGCCCGTGCATGGTGGTCATCTGGTTGAAGAACTCCGGCTGCACCATCTGCAGGCCGGGCTGGAACAGCTCGGTGCGGATCACCAGCGCCATGATGCCGCCGATGAACAGCATGCTCAGCGAGAAGATCAGATAGAGGGTGCCGATATCCTTGTGATTGGTGGTCAGCAGCCAGCGCAGCATGCCGCGCGGCGCGCTGCCGTGGCCCTCGCCCACATGAGCGCCGCCTGCGGTGGCCCCCTCGCTCTCGCTGGCCTGAAGTACCGCCTTGCGTGGCTGTTCACTGGCCATGACACGCCTCCTGAATGCGTCGCTTGCACGCTATTGAGACAGCTGTTCCTTGATGACGGCTGGCTGCACCAGCTCGCCGGTATCGTTGCCCCAGGCGTTGCGCTCATAGGTGATGACAGCCGCCAGCTCGACCGGGCTCAGCACATCGGCGAAGGCCGCCATGGGCGTGCCCGCCTTGCCGTTGACCACGATATCGATGTGCGCCTGGATGTCCTGGGTGACGATGGCACTGCCCACCAGCGAGGGGAACGCCGGCGGCATGCCCTGGCCATCCGGCTGGTGGCAGGAGGCGCAGATGGTGGCGTAGGTCTTCTCGCCCTTCTCCATCAGCTCCTCGAGGCTCCAGTCACGACCGGCATCGTTGAGCGCGGCCTCGGCTTCGGCCTTGCGCGCGATCAGCCACTCATCGAACTCGGCCTCCGGCAACGCCTCGACCACCACCGGCATGAAGCCGTGGTCCTTGCCGCACAGCTCGGTGCACTGGCCACGATAGGTGCCGGGGGTCTCGATACGCGTCCAGGCCTCATTGATGAAGCCGGGGATGGCATCCTTCTTGACGCCGAAGTCCGGCACCCACCAGGAGTGGATGACGTCGGCGGAGGTGGTCAGGAAGCGCACCTTGCGATTGATGGGCAACACCAGCGGGTTGTCGACTTCCAGCAGGTAATGCTCGCCCTTGGTGGCGGTGTTGTTGATCTGCTCGCGCGGGGTCGCGAGGCTTGAGGTGAAGGCGACATCCTCGCCCAGATACTCGTACTGCCAGCGCCATTGATGGCCGGTGATCTTCACGTCCAGCGCCGATTCGGAGGCGTCGTACATGTCCTTGAGCGTGGCGGTGGCAGGCACCGCCATCACCACCAGGATCAACAGCGGGATGGCGGTCCACAGAATCTCGATACGGGTATTTTCATGGAAGCTTGCCGATACCGCACCGCGTGACTTGCGGTGCTTGATCATCGCGTAGCCCATCACACCGAACACCACGATGCCGATGACCACACAGATCCAGAAGATGATCATGTGCAGCGAGTGGATCTCGCGGCTGACCGCGGTGACCCCGACCGGCATGTTGTATTCCACTGCCAGCACCGAAGGGGAAAGGGCTGTCAGTGACAAGGCCGTCAGTGACAGGGTCGTCACTGTACGTCGCAAGCGCAGACGCATTGGCCTGGTGACACGGGAAAGGCATTCCGCGATCCATGACATCGGCGCCTCCTTGTCTTTGTTATCGAGAGCCTCACCCAGATGACGGCGCTGAGCGGCTCCCCGTGCTCCGACTTGCTTCGAGTATAGAAGAGCTTGGCGGAACACAAGGTCGCGTGGATCAACCCACTGATACTCCTTGGTCGCAAGGCAGAGCGAGGCAAAAACGGCTACCCCGCGCGTGATGCCGCCTGAGCACAAGGCAGTGGCGCGCTTCTGCGTTCAGTCCACGCAGAGAGGCGGCGATTGAGTCATTGCCAAGAAGTCGGCTGGCGATATGCCGGCGCGCATCGGGGCGACCAATGGCGAAGTTATATGCGCATTTATCGATGTTAGCGTCACGCCGATCTGCACCAGTGTGTTGAAAGTCTTGCTTGAAAACCCTGACGGAAGGTCTTGCTCGGCGGGCGCTCGACAGCGGCATGTCGAGCTGACAACCGGTACACGCCAGCACGCCCTACTCAATCCATCACCACGCCCCTCGGAATCTGCCATGAACGCCATCTGGCTTGCCCTGTTCGGCTGCGTTGCCTTCGCCATCGGCTATCGCTTCTATTCCCGCTTTCTGGCCGAACGCATCTTCCGCCTCGACCCGAATTTCGTGACACCAGCCCATGCGCTGCGCGATGACACCGACTACCTGCCGACCAATCGTTGGGTGCTGTGGGGCCACCATTTCACCTCGGTGGCGGGCGCAGCCCCCATCGTCGGTCCGGCGATCGCCGTCTACTGGGGCTGGCTGCCGGCCGTGCTGTGGGTCGTACTGGGCAGTCTGTTCGCGGCAGGTGTGCATGATTTCGGCACCTTGACGCTGTCAGCGCGCCATCGCGGCCAGTCCGTCGGCACCCTGGCGGACAAGCTGATCGGCAAGCGTGCCAAGCTGCTGTTTCTGTTCATCATCCTGATTCTGGTCTTGATGCTGAACGCGGTGTTCGCTTGGGTGATCGCCAATCTGTTCATCAACTTCCCGGCCAGCGTGCTGTCGGTGTTGATCCAGATCCCGCTGGCGGTATGGATCGGTCATCGCGTCTATCGTCGTGGCGGCAAGATGTTGATCCCCTCGCTGCTCGCGCTGATGGTGATGTATGCCGCCGCCCTGCTGGCGGGCCAGTTCGAGTTCCTGCAGATCGATCTGGCCGGTGCCTTCACCGCCATGGCGGGTGGCGAGGATGCCACCTTGCTGTTCGGCCTTTCGCCCATCTCCAGCGCCTTCCTGGTGTGGATCATCGCGCTGATGAGCTATGTCTACATCGCATCGGTACTGCCGGTCTGGAAGCTGCTGCAGCCACGCGACACCATCAACTCTCACCAGCTGGTGGTCGGGCTGGTACTGCTGTATCTGGGGCTGGCCGTAGGTGGCCCGCATCTGACGGCGCCGGCCTTCAACGCCGATGCCGAGATGTCCTTCTACCCATTGCTGTTCATCACCATCGCCTGCGGCGCCATCTCTGGCTTCCACGGCCTGGTCGCCTCCGGGACCACCTCCAAGCAGCTGTCCCATGAACCGGATGCGCGCATGATCGGTTACTCCGGCGCGCTGGGCGAAGGCATGCTGGCGCTGATTTCCATCATCGCGGTGGCGACCCTGTTCGCAACCCAGGCCGACTTCACCGCAACCTATTCAAGCTTCGCCGCCGCCGGGGCCAATGGCCTCTCGAGCTTCGTTCAGGGATCCGGTCAGCTGATCTCGCACCTCGGCCTGCCCGCCAACGTCGGCAGTACGCTGGTCGCGGTCATCGTGGTCAGCTTCGCGGCGACGACGCTGGACTCCGCCGTGCGCCTGATGCGCTACATCATCGCGGAACTGGGCAGCGAATACGGCATGCCGGCGCTCAGCCACAAGCATGTCGCCACCAGCATCGCCGTCATCGCCAGTGCCGCACTGGTCATCCTGCCGCAGGGACCCAAGGGTTTCGGTTCCGGCGGCTACCTGCTGTGGCCGTTGTTCGGCACCAGCAATCAGCTGCTGGCGGGCATCTCGCTGATGCTGGTGTCGGTGTGGCTCAAGCGTCAGGGCCGCCCTGTCATCTATACCCTGGCCCCGATGGTCTTCTTGATGATCATGACGCTGTGGGCGATGGTGCAGCAGGTGGTGCTGGATTGGTCGGGCATGGGCAGCAACGACCCGCAATGGCTGTTGTTCACCTTCGGCAGCCTGATCATGGTGTTTGCGCTGTGGATCCTGCTCGAGGCCAGCCGCAGCCTGAAGTCTCCCGCCCGGGTGAGCGCTCATGAGAGCTGATGACGATACCCGGTTGGCGTCATCACCCCGCCAGCCGGGTCTGACACGGCGCCTGCTGACAGGCGCCATTCAGCTGCGGGATGGCTGGGAGGCCATGCTGCGCGTCAACCAGCAGCGCGATCTGGCGCAGCTTGCCCGTGAAGAGGAGGACATCTTCATGATGATGAGCTTCGCGGAGCTGATGGGCATTCCCAATCCGGCCCCCGCCGTCTCGCTGGAAATGCTGCCGCTGATGCTGGAACGCATGCATGACTGGCACCTGCGTCAGGGGCTTGAGCATTCACCGCTGGAGGGCATCAAGTGCTGTTGAGCAGGCTCTGGAAACGCGCAGCATCCCGCACGGCGAAAGATACGGCTGTCTGGGCAGGCACTCAGCCGTCAGCGGCTCACGAGACTTACGAGACTTACGAGACTCACGAGACTTACGAGACTCACGAGACTCACACTCACCAGTCTGGCCGAGCGCCGGAGCAAGCCGGGATATCCAAGCACCCCGAGATCTGGTTCTTCGGTGGCAAGGGCGGTGTCGGCAAGACCAGCTGCGCGGCCGCGCAGGCGCTGGCACTGGCGGAGAAAGGCGAAGCGACCCTGCTGGTGTCGACAGACCCCGCGCACAACCTCGGCGACCTGTTCGGTGCGATCGGTGGCAAGCCCTGCAACATCGCGCCGCGCCTCGACGTGATGGAACTGGACCCCGAGCGGGAATGCGACCGCTACCTGGAGGCGGTCCGCCACCGGATCGCCCCCCTGGTAAGTGGCGAGCGCAGTGCCACCGTGATGCGCCAGCTCGAGCTGTCACGCCACGCCCCCGGCACCAGTGAAGCGGCACTCTTCGATGCGCTGGTGGAGATCATCCTGACTCCGCCAGCCCCGCTGGAAGATGAAGCCCCACACTATCGCCATATCCTGTTCGATACGGCCCCCAGCGGGCACACCATTCGCCTGCTGAGTCTGCCCGAAGTGCTGGGCGGCTGGCTGGAGGGCATGCTGGGTCAGCGCAGGCGCGCCATCGCCGAACGCAGCCTGTGGCTGGACAGTCAGCAGGCATCAGAGACGCCAGGCGAAGAAGCGCCGGAAGACCCGATCAGCGAGGCGCTGGAGCAACGCCGTACGCGCTACGCAGCATTGCGTCAGCGCTTGAGCGATACCCGCCGGGCGCGCGTGATTCTGGTCAGCACGCCGGAGAAGCTGCCGTGTCTGGAGACGACCCGAACACGAGAGGCACTGGAAGCCCATGGCCTGGCCGTCGGCGGCTTGATCATCAATCAATGCCTGCCGGAGCCCGCCGCGCAAGGGGCTGGCGGTCCCTCCTCAACGCCCCACGAGTCGCAGGCTGACTGGGTCGCGACCTGGCGAGAACAGCAGCAACACTGGGCCGCCAGACTGGAGGAGGCCTTCGCTGATCGCCCATGCGTGCGTCTGCTGCGCCAACCACAGCTGCCGGAGGATCGCGCAAGCCTTGCCCCGCTGGTGGCACAGTTCACTGCGTTCCGCCCCTGGTCACCCACCCCTGCCGCGTCCTCTTGCGGTTGCGCTGCTCCCGCCAGATGACTCGAGAGGTCGCCATGCGCTTCAGCCCATCAGTGCTTCAGACCCTCAGCCCCCTCAGCACTTCCGCTCTCTCACCCTCCCGCTTTCCCGCTCTCCCGACCTCACGCTGATCCCTTATCCGCCCTGTGCTGACGACATGCATTTGCGCACGGGGTCGGGGAGTTCATCATTCAGACACTTCGATCTGATAACTTATTCAGAATTTGCGCATATTGATGCACCATCACTGCCCTGGCCTCACCTGACTTGTGCACGCACCTTGAGTGAGGCGAGGCATGTGCACGCCTACGGGCATGGCAAGCGAATTGCATTGTCTTGCATCCCCCTCCATGACGTTCAGCATGCTGCTCACATGGCAACAATCTGTTGCAACAGGGTGCGCAATAACTGCACAAAACAACCATACAGTCGCCTCGCCATTCCGATAGAATAGCGGGCTAAATATATTCCTCATCATGACATCGTTGCTTTGACCTGCCGCGCCTGCGGTGAGTCACAATGTGGCGATAGTGACGCACTTCAGCCCCTGAATTTCGTAAAGGACGCTCCATGGCCCCGACTTCCCCCAGTCAATCCCGCTTGCAGAGACACCCATTGGCTTTCAATGCCCGCCGCCTCGGCCTGCTTCCGGCAAGCCTGCTGCTGGTCGGTGCCCTGCTGGCCGGCTGTAGCGGCGACAAGGAGGAGGCTGGCCAAGGCTCCGCCGCAGGTGCCAGCCAGGCCGCTCAGGTCGATGTCGTCACCGTCACTGCCCAGGATGTACCGCTCACCACCGAACTTCCGGGCCGCACGCGTGCCTATCAGATCGCGGAAGTACGTCCGCAGGTCGGCGGCATCATCGAATCGCGCGACTTCACCGAAGGCAGTGACGTCGAGGAAGGTCAGGTGCTCTATCACATCGATTCGCGCACCTATCGCGCCGATGTCGAAAGCGCCAAGGCGAGCCTGGCGCGTGCCGAGGCGAGCCTCAACACCTCGAGCCTCAAGGCCAAGCGCTACAAGAACCTCGTCGCGCGCAAGATGGTCAGCCAGCAGGATTACGATGATGCCGTGGCCACCGTCGGCGAAGACCGTGCCGATGTCGCCTCGGCCAAGGCCGCGGTATCCAGCGCGCAGATCAACCTGGATTACACCAGGGTCACCTCACCGATCAGTGGCCGTATCGGCAAGTCCAGCGTCACCAAGGGCGCACTGGTCACGGCCAGCCAGGAAACAAGCCTGGCCACCGTCCAGCAGCTGGACCCCATCTATGTCGACCTGACCCAGTCCGCCACCGAGGTGCTGCGTCTCAAGCGTGAGCTGGGCGAGAATCGCGATGCCGCCACCGCACCGGTCCAGACGGAAGTCGAGCTGGTGATGGAAGACGGCAGCGTCTATGGCGCCAAGGGCAAGCTGCAGTTCGCGGATGTCACTGTCGACCAGGGGACCGGCATGGTCACGCTGCGCGCACTGTTCCCCAACGAAGATGAGCTGCTGCTGCCGGGCATGTTCGTGCGTGCCCGCCTGACCGAAGCCGTCGCCAAGGATGCCATCCTGATTCCGCAGAAGGCCGTGAGCCGTGACAGCACGGGCCAGGCCAGCGTGATGACGGTCAATGCCGAGAACAAGGTCGAGGCCAAGCAGGTCGTGATCGGTCAGGCCATCGACAATCAGTGGCTGGTGACCAGCGGCCTCGACAGCAATGACAAGGTCATCGTCAGCGGTCTGCAGAAGATCAAGCCGGGTGCCACGGTCGAGATCGCCTCGGACGAGACAGGCACTGACCAGAACGCCGCATCTCAGTCGCGGACTGCTGCCAGCAGCGACTCCTCGGAAAGTGAACAGGCCAGGACCGGCGATAGCCAGTAAGCCTGCCCCCGCTTTTCGCGCCACTGTCGCCAGCCAGACGAGAGACGCTTCTCGTGTGACTGGTGACCGTCCCGAACGACGTTCCAGGAGCCTCAAACGTCATGGCCAGATTCTTCATCGATCGCCCTATCTTTGCCTGGGTGCTCGCCATCATCGTGATGCTGGGGGGTATCTTCAGTATCCTCAAGCTACCGATCGAGCAGTACCCCTCGCTGGCCCCTACCAGCATCACCATTCAGGCTACCTACTCCGGTGCCTCCGCCCAGACGGTGGAAGACACGGTGACCCAGGTCATCGAGCAGCAGATGAACGGCATCGACAATCTGCTGTACATGAGCTCGACCTCGGACTCCCAGGGCAACGCCAGCATCGAGCTGAGCTTTGACACCGGCACCGACCCCGACATCGCCCAGGTTCAGGTACAGAACAAGCTGCAGCTGGCCACTCCGCGCCTGCCGCAATCCGTACAGAACCAGGGTGTCTCGGTCACCAAGTCCTCCGGCAGCTTCCTGATGGTCGCGGCCTTCGTCTCTGACGATGGCAGCATGACCAAGCAGCAATTGACCGACTATGTCGCCTCCGACATCCAGGATGAGGTCGCGCGTGTCCAGGGCGTCGGCGAGACCCAGCTGTTCGGCGCGCCGGGGGCCATGCGTGTCTGGCTCGACCCGCAGAAGCTCAACAACTTCAAGCTGACCACCAGCGACGTCACCACGGCTATCAGCACGCAGAACAACCAGATCGCCTCGGGCCAGCTGGGCAATCTGCCGGCGGAAGAAGGCCAGCAGCTCAACGCCACCATCGTGGCGCAGACCCTGTTTGAAACGCCGGAGCAGTTCGGCAACATCCTGCTCAAGACCCAGGAAGATGGCTCTCAGGTCTATCTGCGTGACGTCGGTCGCGCCGAGAAAGGCGCCGAGACCTACAGCACCGTCAGCCGCTACAACGGCAAGCCTGCTGCAGGCCTGGGGATCAAGCTGGCCTCGGGCGCCAACGCGCTGGACACCGTCCAGGCCGTCAAGGACCGCCTCGATGAGCTGTCCGCCTACTTCCCGCCTGGCATGAGCTTCAAGGTTCCGTACGACACCTCACCCTTCGTCAAGATCTCCATCGAAGAAGTGGTGATGACACTGCTGGAAGCCGTGGCACTGGTCTTCCTGGTGATGCTGCTGTTCCTGCAGAACTTCCGCGCCACCCTGATTCCGACCATCGCGGTCCCGGTCGTGCTGCTGGGCACCTTCGGGGTGCTGGAAGTGCTGGGCTTCTCCATCAATACCCTGACGATGTTCGCCATGGTGCTGGCCATCGGGCTATTGGTCGACGATGCGATCGTGGTGGTGGAAAACGTCGAACGCGTCATGCACGAAGAGAAGCTCTCGCCACTGGAAGCGACCCGCAAGTCGATGGGCCAGATCACCGGCGCACTGGTGGGTATCGGCCTGGTGCTGTCATCCGTGTTCATTCCGATGGCCTTCTTCCCCGGCACCACCGGCGCGATCTTCCGTCAGTTCTCGGTGACCATCGTCTCGGCGATGACGCTGTCGGTACTGGTGGCATTGATCCTGACGCCGGCTCTGTGCGCCACCCTGCTCAAGCCGACCAAGGAGAAGACCACCGGCTTCTTCGGCCTCTTCAACCGGGTCTTCGATCGCTCCAACGCGCGCTACCAGAAAGGCGTTGGCGGCATGCTCAAGCGCACCGGTCGCTCGATGCTGGTCTATGCATTGATCGTCGTCGGCTGTGGCGTGGTGTTCACGCGCATCTCGACCGGCTTCCTGCCGGATGAGGATCAGGGCTATCTGTTCAATCAGGTCATCCTGCCGGTGGGCTCCACTCAGGAGCAGACGCTCGAGACGCTGGAAAAGGTCGAGCATCACTTCCTGGTCGATCAGGAAGATGCGGTTCAGGAAATGTTCGACGTCGCCGGCTTCAGCTTCGCCGGTCGCGGTCAGAACATGGGCCTGGCCTTCATCAACCTGAAGCCGTGGGATGAGCGCGAGCGCGATTCCTTCAGCGTGGTCAGTGAAGCACAGAGCTACTTCGGCACCTTGAAGGAAGCCCTGGTCTTCGCCATCAACCCGCCGCCGATCATGGAGCTGGGCAACGCCAGCGGCTTCGACATGATGCTGGTCGACCGTGGCGGCATCGGCCACAAGGCACTGACCGACGCGCGCAACCAGCTGCTGGGCATGGCGGGCCAGAACCCAGCCGTGACCGGCCTGCGCCCCAATGGTCTGGAAGACAGCCCGCAGTTCACGCTCAACATCGACGAACTCAAGGCGACGGCGATGGGGGTCTCGCTGTCAGAGGTCTACTCGACGCTTTCCACGGCGTGGGGCTCGACCTACGTCAATGACTTCCTCGACAACGGTCGTACCAAGAAGGTCTATGTGCAGGCGGAAGCCAGTGCCCGCATGCAGCCGGAAGACCTCAAGAAGTGGTACGTACGCAACACCTCCGGCGAGATGGTGCCGCTGAGTGCCTTCATCAACGGCGAGTGGACCTACGGGTCGCCGCAGCTGGAACGCTACAACGGCGTCTCCTCGATGGAACTGCTGGGACAGGCGGCACCGGGTTACTCCACCGGTGAGGCCATGCAGGCCATGGAAGAGATGGTCAGCCAGCTCAACAATGGCGTCGCGCTGGAATGGACCGGCATCTCGCTGCAGGAATCCCAGAGTGGCGGCATGGCACCGTATCTGTATGCCATCTCGCTGGTCTTCGTCTTCCTGTGTCTGGCCGCGCTGTATGAGAGCTGGAGCATTCCGTTCTCCGTCATGCTGGTGGTACCGCTGGGGGTGCTGGGTGCCCTGCTCGCCACCTGGATGCGCGGACTCGACAATGACGTCTACTTCCAGGTCGGCCTGGTGACGACCATCGGGCTCTCGGCCAAGAACGCGATCCTGATCGTCGAGTTCGCCAAGGACCTTGAAGTGCAAGGTCGCTCGCTGATCGATGCCACCATGGAAGCCGTGCGCATGCGTCTGCGCCCGATCCTGATGACCTCGCTGGCCTTCACCCTGGGTGCCGTGCCACTGGCCATCTCGACGGGTGCGGGTGCCGCCAGCCGTCACGCCATCGGTAACGGCGTGATCGGCGGGATGATCTCGGCCACGGTGCTGGCGATCTTCCTGGTGCCGGTCTGCTATGTGGTCGTGCGCCGCCTCTTCGGTGAGCCGAAGGACCTCAAGCGAGCCCACGAAGCGGCCCGCCAGGAGGATGACCTTGTCTGATCTCTGATCACGACAGAAGCCTCATTGCTGTCACATTGCGTGACGGCCCTGCACGCCGCCCTCTCTGGGCGGCGTGCCTGTTTGCAGGCTGGCAAAAAAAGGCGCGCTCACGCGGCAAGCATTGAGTGCCATCAGCCTTTTGCGGCATCATGCTACTATCGAACACTGTTTGCCTGCGCAGGCCTGGTGCTCCTACAGCTCCTATACCTTCGCAGGTCCGCGTGTGCATGGGGCCAGGCCACTGACGGCGCATCCCCGAGAGCGCTTCCCCAAGAGCGCAACCACAGGCGTGGTCAAGCCGCGACTGACAACGCCTCTGCGCATGCCCCGAACACGCGCGGCACGGCGATACACCACCCGATCCCGCTGGAGCGACATGCCTCGTCCCCTTGCTGCCCTGCGCCGCTACACCCGGCGTACCTTTGAAACCCGTGATCCGCCGCAGGTGTTCGCGCCTGTCACGTCAGGCGTGTCACGGCGGCGGATGCGTGCCTGCGAGTGCTGCGACCTCGTCGTGGCACTGCCGGCGCTCAAGGCCGGCGAGCGCGCCCGCTGCCCGCGTTGCGATCATCTGTTCGCCCAGCGCCACGCCCATGCCGTGCAGCGCACCCTGGCACTGGCGATGGCGTGCCTGGTGATGCTGGTGCTGACGCTGCCCTTCGAGTTCATCGCCTTTGCCACCAGTGGCATCTCGGCAAGCCTCAGCCTGATCGATACGCCCGCCGCCCTGACGGCCGAGTCCTATCCTTCCCTGGCCGTGCTGCTGATCCTGACCATCGTGATGCTGCCGGCGCTCTACCTGCTGGGCGTCATCTATACGCATGCGGCCATCGGGCTGAAACTGCCCTTGCCAGGCATTCGCGGCATTGCGCGCACCCTGAGCCACCTGCGCCCCTGGATGATGGCGGATGTGTTTCTGGTCGGCGTGATGGTGAGCCTGGTCAAGATCGCCGGCATGGCCGATATCAGCTTCGGTCCTTCCTTCTGGGCGTTCTGCGCCTTCGCCCTGCTGATGACCAAGACGCTGGCCAGCATCGATGGGGATCGCATGTGGTTCGCGCTGGCAGGCGAGCCAGCCGCCCCCAGCGGTACCTTGCCAGGCATCGGCGCCGCCTTGCAGGGACTGGCCAGTTGCCATAGCTGCGGCCTGATCAACGCCTGCGGCGAACGGGAGGCTCACACCCACTGCCGCCGCTGTGGCGACCCTGTCCATCAGCGCAAGACGCAGAGCCTGCAGCGCACCTGGGCATGGCTGATCGCGGCGGCGATTCTGTACATCCCCGCCAATCTCTTCCCGATCATGACCACGGTCAGCCTCGGGGAGAATGACCCGCAGACGATTGCCGGCGGCATCGTGGTGCTCTGGTCACATGGTGACTGGCCCATCGCGATGGTCATCTTCATCGCCAGCATCCTGGTGCCGGCCTCGAAGATGATCGCCATCGCCTGGCTGTGCATCAGCGCCCAGCGCCCCGAGGTGCAGCATGCGCGAGCGCGGGTGACCCTGTACCGCATCACCGAATATGTCGGGCGCTGGTCGATGGTCGATGTCTTCGTGGTGGCGCTGCTGGCCGCGTTGATCCAGCTGGGCGCGCTGATGTCGGTCCACCCGGGGCCCGCGGCGCTGTCCTTTGCCTGCGTGGTGGTGCTGACGATGCTGTCGGCCTTGAGCTTCGACCCACGCCTTGTCTGGGACACCGAGACGGAGAAGACGATGATGGCGAACACGCTGTTCGGTGATCTGCCGCTGACGCCGCTGACGGGCGCCGCGTCTCTTGCTTCGTCCTCGCAGGCCACGCCTCCGTTCACGACGCCATTCACGACCCCGAATGCTTCCCGCAATCCCCCTTCCGCTGCCGCCTCACAGGATGACTTATGAGTGATGATTCTCGCGCACGTCGTGAAAGTCGACGCCGCCTTTCGCCGATCTGGATAGTCCCGATCGTGGCCCTGCTGATCGGCGCCTGGATGGTGTGGCACAACTACGCCAGCCGTGGCCCGCTGATCACGATCGAAATGGAGACAGCGGAAGGTATCGAGGCGGGCAAGACCCTGATCAAGACCCGGAATGTCGAGGTCGGCAAGGTCGAATCCGTGCGTCTGTCGGACAATCTCGACAAGACCATCGTCACCGCGCGCATGTCCAAGGACAGCGAGCGCATGCTCAATGCCGACTCGCGGCTCTGGGTCGTGAAGCCGCGCATCGGTCGTGAGGGCATCAGTGGCCTCAATACCGTGCTGTCGGGGGCCTATATCCAGCTTCAGCCCGGCGACAGCCGCGATGAGGAGGACAACTTCGTGGCGCTGGAGCAACCGCCGGTGACGACGCAGGACGCCAAGGGGCTGCGCATCGACCTCACCAGCAACGATGGCAGCGTGCTCTCGGATGGTGACCCCGTCACCTACGAGGGCTTCGTGGTCGGGCGCGTGGAATCCAGCGAGTTCCGCCCCAGCGAGAAGGAAATGCACTACACCCTGTATATCGACTCGCCCTACCATGAGCTGGTGACCTCCACCACGCGCTTCTGGTCCACCAGCGGGGTCAGCCTGCGCCTGGATTCCCAGGGCCTGCAGGTCGATGTCGGGTCACTGGAAAGCGTACTGAGCGGCGGGGTGGCCTTCGGCATTCCCGAAGACCTGCCGCGTGGTCGTCCAGTGGTCGAGAACACCTCCTTCACGCTGTATTCCGACCAGGAAGAGGCCCGTGAGGGCAGCTTCCACCAGGCCATCGACTACGTGATCATGGTCGACGATACCGTGCGTGGCCTGTCGCGCGGCGCGCCGGTGGAATTCCGCGGCGTCCGTCTCGGCACCGTGGTCAGCGTGCCCTATCGCCTGACTCACCAGCGCGTGCGGACGCTGTCGAGCTTCGAGATTCCGGTGCTGATACGCATCGAGCCCGAACGCCTCGAGGGGCAAGTGGATGATGAAGGCGTGGCGCAGTGGAAGAAGCGCCTCGAGCGCCTCTTCAAGCGTGGCATGCGCGCGACGCTGAAATCCGGCAACCTGCTGACCGGCGCCCTGTTCGTCGATCTCGACTTCTATGACAGTCCGCCGCCCTACAAGGCCGATACCTTCGATGATATCGAGGTCATGCCGAGCGTCTCGGGGGGCCTGGCGCAGATGGAAGCCAAGCTCAATGCCCTGCTCGACAAGCTCAATGCACTCGATGTCGAGCCGGTCCTGAGCAACCTGAACAAGACGCTGTCGGCCTCCGAGAGTCTGGTCAAGCGCCTCGACAAGACGGCCGGTCATGTCGATAGCCTGCTGGGTTCCGAGGCGGTACAGAAGCTGCCGGGCGATATCAGCACCAGCATCGACAACCTCAATCGCACCCTGGATGGTCTGACACCGGATTCTTCCGCCTACCGCAAGCTGGAAGGCGATCTCGAACGACTGGACCGCGTGCTCAAGAAGGCAGAACCACTGCTCGATACGCTGGAGAAGAATCCCTCCAGCCTGATCTTCGACAAGCCGACCACTCGCGATCCAATTCCAAGGGCCCAATGATGACGACAGCCATGAGTCTCTCGACCCGCACAGCCGCCATGCCGCAAGCATGCAGTCCATCTGCCTCACCGCGCACTTCAATGTCGCGCCAGGGCCGCTTCGGCGGCCTGATGGCAGGCTTGCTGATGCTCGGCACACTGGCGGGCTGCACGACTGCCGCCACCGGTGGCGCCTACCTGCTGCCGCAAACGACACAGGCCGCCGCCCAGCGCAGCGTTGCCGCCGATGCGCCCTTGCTGGAAGTGATGCCGGTGCAACTGGCCAGCTACCTGGAAGGCGGAAGTCTGGTCTATCAGACGGACGACATCACGCTGGTACAGGCCAGTCAGAACCTGTGGGCCGATGACCTGCAGGACATGCTGACCCGCCAGCTGCTCACGCAGCTCAAGGCCAGCCCCGCCCAACCGCTGAGCCAGTACCGTATCGCGGACACCAGCCTGAGCGGCCTCAAGGGCGCACGCCTGAGCGTAAGCCTGGATCGCTTCATCGGCCGCCACGATGGCCAGTCCGTCATCACCGGTCGCTGGCGCCTGCGCGGCGTGGATGGCAGCGTGCTGGAGGAAGGCGACATCCAGACGCTGACTCCCCTGACGGATGACGGCTATCCGGCGCTGGTCAATAGCCTGGGCGAAGGCTGGCGTGTGACCGGCGAGCAGTTGGCACGCGAGATCGCCAAGGCATTGCCCGCCACGGCGGATGCCAGCTGACGACCTGACGGTCTGATAGAAAAGAGCACGGTTGGATACCCAGAAAGCTGGATGCCCAGAAAGCGGGATGTCCAAAAAAAGAAGACCCCCGACGGAATCCGTCGGGGGTCTTCTTGTCTGGCGGCTAGCTGGCCTCAGCCTTGCTGGGGCAGCACCAGCTCACCGTCACGGATCTCGAAGCGCTTCACGTCCGGCTTGTCCTCGAGACGCACGGTGCGGGTCTCGTCACCCATGTCGACCTTGACGTCGTAGCCGACCACCTTGTCTGACGCGTCCTGCACCGTTTCGCAGCGCTGTTCGGTCGTGGTGTAGGTGTCGCCCTTCTTCATCTGGCCCTGGATCTGGTTGCCGGCATAACCGCCACCCACGGCGCCCGCGGCTGTCAGCACCTTCTTGCCATTGCCACCGCCAAACTGATTGCCCACCACACCGCCGACGATCGCGCCGACGGCCGTGCCGACGACATTGTGGGTGTCCTTGCTGGGCGCCTGATGCGTCACGGTCTCGTTGTGACAGACCTCGCGCGGGGTGGTCACGGTTTCCGTCACGGCATCCACCGCCACGATATCGGCATATTCAGGGCCTGAGTTGCTGGCCGTATAGCTGCCGATCGCCACTCCACCGCCAATGCCCAGTGCAGCCACGATCGCGCCAATCAGGATGGACTTGTTCATGCGTGTTCTCCTCACCGAATAGTGTTGCAGCCTGGCTCGTCGGCCAGTCAGCCATGCCCCTGGATGACACCTGAGAGGCTGGCTGCTGCGTTCGGAGAGTAATCTAACACTGTTCGATAAACTCGGTAATGTGGCAACTTCACCACCCGGTCGTCGCCATTTCGCAACATCGGACATGAAAAAGACGGGTTCTACGCTAGATCATGCCTTATATTAGCAATTTCTTGGCAAGCAGGCTTGCGGCCAGAAAACCCCGCTCATCGTCATGGCGCTGACGCGGGCTGTACGAGTCGGACAGGACGAACAGGGCCGGTGCGAGCGCCTCAGCTCGCACCGGCCCTTGCCTTGATGGCCCTGACCGCAAGTCACTCAATCCAGCTGATTGGCCGTGATGGACACGGCTTCATCGTTGCAGAACTGCACGCGGACATCTTCCCACCAGTTCAGCAGACGGCAGGACGTGTCATCGGCAATCGTCTCGCTGATATCACTGGGCTTGCCCAGCAACGAGATGGCCTGAGCCTCGCTCATGCCCTGCACCAGATAGCCATCATCCAGCGCTGAACGAATGCGGTACTGGCGCTGACTCTCCTCACGTGCGGCCAGGGCACGCTCCTTCTCACGCGCCAGGCGCTGTGCGGTCGGGTCTTCGCCTGAAGTCTCTTCTACCACGTCAGCGGCGGGCACCACCGTCAGCGAATCATCCAGCGTGACGGGGGTATCGCCCTGCTGGCAAGGCTGCTGCTGCCAGGTGGGCACCCCCGCCTGCATACAGCGAAAGATGCTGTTGCTGGCCTTGGCGGCAGGCGGCAGAGAGGGTGTCGCCGGGTCGGCAATCACTTGCGCCCGGGGCGCCTGCCCGTCACTCGAAGACGCTGCAGCATTCGGCGACTCCTCCGCCTGAACCGCCGCAAGCGGCATACCACTGACCAGCGTCGCCACCAGCAGTCCCCGCAAGAGCCGGCGCGACATCTGGCGTGAAACGCTGCCACAGGAATCCATCATCAACTTGTCTCTCCGCTTGGTGAGAGCGTGGATCACGCACGGATATCACGCCCAATGAGGTGAAATGGCAAAGCCATCATCCTTGCGTCAGCGCTTCCACTGATAGACCTCATCGGCGGTCTGCACATCGTCATGGTGACTGACATCAGAGCGACTGGGGGCCGAGGCCGCTTCGCCTGATCCATCGCCCGGAGTATCCAGTGGCGGTATGCCTGGCATGGCCAGGCTGTCGTGGCTGTGACCGTGGTCGGGGCTGTGGCCGTGATCAGACAGCTCGACCTGATCGAGACTGGCTGCACCGTGATCGGGCGTATCCCAGACGGTGACCACCCGATTGCGCCCTTCGCGCTTGGCACGGTACATGGCCTGATCGGCACGCTGCAGAAGGTCCGGCAGCAGTGATTCCGCGCAAGCGGCCGGTCCGCCCTGGGCCACCCCGATACTGATGGTGACCCGCAGCAGCTGGCCGTTGCTCAGCGTGAAGGCACGACTGTTGATCGAGAGCAGCAAGCGTTCGGCTGCGTGCTGGAGCCCTTCTCTGTCCTCCGTCGGGCACAGGGCCACGAACTCTTCTCCCCCCTGGCGGCACAACTGATCACTGCCGCGCAGGTGGTGACGCAGTCGTTGCGTCAGCTCTATCAGCACCTCATCGCCAATCGCATGCCCTTGGGTATCATTGATGGCCTTGAAGTGATCGACATCGATCATCAGCACTCCCAGGCCACCACGACTCAGCAGACGCGGCCCCTCTTCCAGCAAGGCAAAACGAGACAGCGCCCCCGTCAGCTGGTCATGGCGCAAGTCTCGACGGTAGCGCTTCTCGCGCTGCTCTGCCTCCCACCCGATCTGCACCGCCACCACCGCGATGAAGGTGACGGACATCACCAGGTTGACGACACTGGCCAGCGACATGAACTCGTAGGAGACGATATAGACCGGGCTGGTGAGGTATTGGGCGCCGATATAGAACAGCAGCAGGACACCACTGAACAGTAGCCGTTGAATGCGTGACAGGGACGCGATACAGACGAAGAAGATGGCGACGATATGGAAATACTCGAAGCCACCCTCGGCGCCGAACTGATATTCCCACCATGCCGCCTTGGCCGACATCGGCACCACCAGCAACAGCAACGCGGAATTCATGTACCCCTTGCGGTGGAACATGATGGCCAGGACGTTGAGCAGGACGCCGATGACATTGATCACCACCGGCTGCGGATAAGGCTGCAGGCCCAGCAGAGCGAAGTAGCCCAGCTGGCAGCCGAGCGCACTGATATAGATCCACATGAACAACTGATAAAGCACGAGGTGCCGCTCAGCCAGCCCCACTGGAGCTGGCCACCGCCACTTCATGTTTACCGTGCGCAAGACACCCTGCCGACTTCCCGCTTTGCGACGGCGATCTGCTTTCGCCATGATTCCTTCCTCATTTACGGCACTTCCCGTGTGCCTCCGCTGCGCGCTACCTGATGATTTTACCTGCCTATTCTATCTCACGCTGCTGTATGAAACGTGACAGCTCTTACCAGTGCGCATCCTTCAAGGCATGCAGCGCAGTCAAGCATGTGACTCACGTGTACCAGGCGCCCTCCCCTGCGAGACTGGCAATCCCATCACAGCGGCGTGGCTCACGTAGCAGGAGCCTGAGCGTGAAGCATCAGCAATCTCGAGGATCAGCAGTCGAAGATTCTCACAAAGTGGGCCTTGTGGGTGACTTGCAGAGTAGTTCAGAGAAGATTTAAGCCCTAGATTCAGTCGTGATGATGACCGGGCTGGAAAAAGTCCGTGACCAGTCAATGGTACTCTTGAGCATGGTAATGCTGACATCTCATCGCCAGCCTGCATGACCTAGACCACCTGGCCCTCGGGCCCTCCTCGACGTCTGAGGCAAGAACCGGGCAGACAATCGCCCGCCTTCGTGACACCATCAGCGCCTGGACATGGCAGTAGCCGTCACCCACTTTTCCCCGCCGTTTTTAGAGAAGAGAGACTGTAATGGACGCGACCACTCTGACACGCGACTTCCACCTGTGGCAGCGTTTCTCCAAGCAAGACCGCCTGGAACGTGAACATCGTGCTGCCCGCCGCAAGATCGCCGAAGCTGGCACCATGGCGACGCGCATGATCAAGGCCTATGAAAGCATGGCCGCCAAGGGCGTCTCCGAGAATGCATGCTATCGCACCATCTACAAGCAACGCGATGCGCAGGGTGAGATCATGGTGCGCGAAGGCTGGCTCAAGGTGCGTCGAGTGGTCGCGGAAGGCGGCACCACGCGTCTTCGCGGCACGCTGATGACGACGTTCAGCCTGCTGGCTGGCGAGCAGGAACCCGCCGATGCCAGCGTCGAGAAACTCACGCTCGAGGTGTATGACGAAATCGTCGCCGGCACCAAGATGAAGCTGGCCTGCAAGGTGGACCGTTGCGACGCCGATGACCAGACGGACTTCATCACCTTCCTGGATGCCGTACGCGGCGACCTCAAGCAGTGGGTGTGATGCGCCCAGGCGTGTACGCCAGCCCCTGATGAAGGGATAACTCCCTGAATCGGCTCAATGATGCCCACTCGCCTCGTGCAGTTGGCATCATTGCTGTCAGGGGCAAGAAAACTGCTGGCTCATGCCAGTACCGGCCTGCCGGGGCCTTTGTTTCCTAAATGGAATCTATCCATTTCCCATCTCGCACAGATAGCGACGAATATTGACCCGACAGACCGAAAATCCTGTCACTGTTGCGACAGTAGCAACCTGAGGTTACCCATCGTGCAGGAAACTCCTGGCCCTCGCCTGACTCACAGTACGCAGAACATGCTCGTCATCTGATTACAGGAGTCAGTCCATGAATGCCATTGCACCGTCGGCTTACCATACCCTCGACGTCGAAACGCTCTCTCATGTCACCTCCGCTCGTCTGCCTTTGCAGCCGATCGGCGACATCACCATGGATAGCCCGGCCAGTGAGCTGGTGACGGACTTTGCCGTCACCGCCGGTCGCAGCATTCAGGGCAGCGCCTCCATCGGTCAGGCACTGGCGACCATGAAACAGGCGGGGGTGCGTCTGCTGCTGGTCCACGATCATGATGGCACCTTCACCGGCGTGGTGACCTCGCGTGAGCTGCAGGGCGGCCGAGTCGTGATGCGTGCCATGACCCGCTTCAATGTTCAGCGCGACGAAGTCACTACCGACATGGTGCAGATACCCCGCGCGGAGCTGCAGGGCATTCCTCTCGCCGTGCTCAAGCGCGCCCGCGTCGGGGACCTGGTCGAGACACTGCGTCAGAGCGGCGAATCCCACCTGCTAGTGACCGAGCAGGGCGACGATGGCAAGCTCAGCGTGCGCGGACTGGTCGCCGCCTCCCGCGTCGGCAAGGCCTTAGGGCTCGATCTGGAACACCCGCCGGAAGCACGCAATTTCGCTGATATCTGCCGGGCCGTGCTGGGCAAGTACGAGTGACCCGACAAGGGTAGGCAGTGTTCTCAGTCATCTGGCTGACAGAGGCGTCATGAAGCCGCGTCCTGACAAGATGGTTTATCCCCAGACTGGTGCTTGATTCGGGAAAAATGCTCACAAACGGCGTATGATGTGGCTATCAGCGCGAGATATCACTTGGCAGGCAGCATGGAAGCGCCTGTCGGTCAGAGAGATGACTCGGGCTCTGACGGATATACTCAGCCAACGGATGGTGTAGATGAGGATTTCAGCCATGCCATTACGCTCACTGCGTGATCATCTTTTCAAGCAGCGCCACGTCGAGGTGCTCGTCATCAAACAGATTGATGGCGAGCTCGTGCATGTGTGTGGTGCCGGCATCGTGGAAGGCAGCGGCAGCGTCAGTCACAAGCGGCGTGAGCTGCAGCGTGACAACCATGCCTTTCCGGTGCGCATGCATGATGGCAATCAGGTGCTTCAGCCGGACGACTTCAATCGTCTGGTGCTGCTGGAGGAAGTGACTCTGCATCCCCTTGGCTGCCAGCCGAAGGAGGCCATCTCGCTGGAGGTGGCTGGCCATCGCTATCGTGTCGCGCATACCCCCATGCGCTGCTGGCACTTCCGCGGCCACCTCGTGCTGGAGCGCACGCCCCAGGGCATGCTGCTGAGCACTGAGGACATGACCCTGATTCGCGCCAAGGCGAGTCGCCAGCCAGTCTCCAATACGGCACGCGCCAATGCCGAGCGCCTGCAGAAGACGCCCGCATGGCGCAATGTCGCTCCCCGCGGCCACGATGTGCATGCCGACGGCGCCACGACGCGTCAACGCGCGGCAGCACGCAGGATCGACAGCCCGACACGCGAGCTGGAGCTGGAGCCCAAGTACTGAGGCACAGGAGCGGCGCATCACGACGGGGACATTGAGCCAGGACAGATGTATCGAGAAAGGCGCATTGAGACAGAACGCTCGGCAATTGCCGAGCGTTCTGCCGTCCAGGGCCCGGTTCGAGGAAGAACGGCTCGCGGCAAGACAGCTCGCGGCAAGACAGCTTGAGCATATGCCGGTATTCTCACAGACCTGTCCTCTCGTTCAGGTTTCCTCATGCGCCGAATGCCAGCATCCCTTTTCCTGCTCATCCTGATTCTGGTCGCCCTGAACCTGCGTCCGGCGCTGTCATCCCTGGCGCCCCTGCTGGATCGCATCACCCAGGACCTGGGACTGAGCACGCTGGCAGCAGGCCTTCTCACCACACTGCCCGTCGTCTGCCTGGGGCTCTTCGCCCCACTGGCACCGCGCCTGGCCCGCCGCCTGGGGGTAGAGCGCACCCTCAGCCTTGCCCTGGTCACTCTCGGCATCGCCCTGTGGTTGCGGGCCAGTGACATGGCGCTGCTGCTGTATCTCGGCACCCTGTTATGTGGCGGCAGCATCGGCGTCGCCGGCACCCTGCTGCCCGCCATCGTCAAGCGTGAGCATCCTGAGCGAGCCGACCTGTTCACCGGCGTTTACACCATGGCGCTATGTCTTGGTGCGGCGCTGGCCGCGGGACTCAGCGTGCCACTGGCCAATCTTCTCGACAGCTGGCAAGCCTCATTGGCCTGCTGGGCGCTGCTTGTGGTGATCGCGCTTCCCGCCTGGCGCCTGAGCATGCCCCACCCGTGGCCAGAGAAGATGACCAGCCAACAGCAGGCCACCCCCCGCCTGTGGCACCTGCCGCTGGCCCGCCAGGTCACCTTCTTCATGGGCTGCCAGTCTTCCCTGGCCTATATCGTCTTTGGCTGGCTGCCTTTCCTGCTCCAGCAACGCGGTCTGAGCGATATCGAATCCGGCTGGCTGATGGCCGCCTCGGTGATGGCACAGGTGCTCACCGCCCTGCTGGCCCCCGTGATCGGCCGCATGGGGCGCGACCAGCGCCCCGCCATCCTGCTGCTGTTGTCCTGTACCGCCATCGGCCTGCTGGGACTGATGATTGGGCCGCTGTCACTGCGCTGGCTGTTCGCCGTGCTGCTCGGTTTCGGCCAGGGGGGCAGCTTCTCGATGGCATTGACGCTGCTGGTGCTGCGCACCTCCGATGCACGTCTGGCGGGCGCCCTCTCCGGCATGGCACAAGGCACCGGCTACATGCTGGCCGCCCTCGGGCCACTCGCCGTCGGCATTCTGCTGGAAATCACGGCCGACCTGCGCGTGATCGCGTCGCTGTTCGCGCTGATCCTGCTGAGCGCCGCCATGCTTGGCTTCCAGGTCGGCAGGCGTCGCCGTATCTGCCTGCGCGAGGATGGCAGCGCCGAAGTGGTCGATGGCTGACATCTTCTCCCCTCAAGGGGTGAGGCAAGGCCCCACCAAGGCATCAATATTATCTGTCATTCATGCCTGGATGATAGATTTTACCGATACTATATGTCGTTGAAATTTATATATTCCGAATGTCTCATTTGGATTC
Organism: Cobetia amphilecti; assembly: GCF_020217465.1. Taxonomy (GTDB): domain Bacteria; phylum Pseudomonadota; class Gammaproteobacteria; order Pseudomonadales; family Halomonadaceae; genus Cobetia; species Cobetia amphilecti. Next base: position 1,129,191 of record NZ_CP084115.1, on the reverse strand, counting down.
CTCTGGTGTCGCTCTACCCTCTGAGTTCTCGTTGTAAAGCAACGAACATTGCGCCCTGCCATGTTCGAACGGCACTGCCATGTTCGAACTGCTCGGCAATGTTTCGAACAGCCAGGCAATGTTCGACCTGCTTCGCAACGAGACCCTCATAACAACAATCTCACACCCAGAGGCACATGCTCATGTCCTTCGAAAGGATTCGATTGTCCTCCCCCGGCTCGGGAGACACCTCATGCTGTCATTGATCGGCGTAGCCATCATCGTCATCGGCCTGGCACTGCGCCTCAATGCGCTGCTGGTGGTGCTGGTGGCAGGTTTCTCCTCCGGCCTGGTGGCCGGCATGTCCCCCACTGAAATTCTCGCCGCGCTCGGTCAGGCCTTTACCGACAACCGCGCCGTCTCGCTGTTCATCATCACCCTGCCGGTGATCGGGCTGCTCGAGCGCAATGGACTGCGCGATCAGGCCGAACATCTGGTCCAGAAACTGCGAGCCGCCAGCGCCGGGCGCATCTCCTTCAGCTACCTGGTGCTGCGCAAGGCGACCAATGCCTTCGGCCTGCAGCTCGGTGGTCACCCGGCGATGATCCGACCGCTGGTCGCCCCGATGTCAGTCGGCGCCGCCGAACGTGATCTCCCCGAAGAGGCGCTGAGCTCGCCACGCTTCAAGGCCCTGAGCCAACGCATCCGCGTTCTGAATGCCGTCAGCGAGAACTTCGGCAACTTCTTCAGCCAGCTGATCTTCGTGGCTTCTGGCGGGTTGTTGCTGATCAAGAGCGTGCTCGACAAGAGTGGCGCCAGCGTCAGCCTGGCCGACATGGCAATGTATGCCATTCCCACCGCGCTGGTGTCACTGGTGGTGGTCTTCGTGCTCTGCCGCCGGCTGGACGCGCGCATTCGCCGTGAACAACAGCTGCTGCGCGAGGAATACCCCCAGCCCTCCGGCCAGGCCAACGCGACACCAGGCAAGGACACCTTCACCACTTCTGCGACGGAGAGCCACTCATGAACGGTATCGACGCTCTCTACCTGATTACCGGCTTCGCCATCATGGCCTTTGCCGTCTTGACGCTCACCGATCGTGATCATCCGCGCAGACTCGGCACCACTGCCTTCTGGATGATCTTCGGCATCAGCCTGGCATTTGGCCAGTGGCTGCCCGATGTCGTGGTCGGACTTGCCATGCTGGCGCTGGCCCTGCTGGCCGCCACCGGCCAGCTCGGGTTCGGCAACTACGGCCAGTTGAGCGATGAGGCGCGTCAGGCGCGCCGCAAGCGTCTCGGGTCGCGCCTGTTCATCCCCGCGCTGGTGATTCCGGTCGGCACCTTCCTTTACACCCTCACGACAGGTCAGAGTGCGCTGGTCGGCCTTGGCGTCGCGACGGTACTGGCCTTTGCCGTGGCACTGCTGCTGCTGCGCGAGAGCTCGGCGACCGGCATGCAGGAAGGTCGCCGCCTGGCCGATGCCATCGGCTGGGCCGCCATCCTGCCGCAATTCCTGGCCGCGCTTGGCCTGCTGTTCGATCAGGCCGGCGTCGGCCAGACCATCGCCGGGCTGGTCTCGAGCGTGGTGCCGGATACCAGCCTGATCGCCTGCGTGATTGCCTACTGCGTCGGCATGGCCGTGTTCACCATGCTGATGGGCAACGGCTTCGCGGCCTTTGCGGTCATCACCTCCGGTATCGGCTATCCGCTGGTCATCGCGCTGCATGGCGGCAACCCGGCCATCGTCGGCGTGCTGGGCATGCTGTCCGGCTACTGCGGCACACTGATGACGCCGATGGCCGCCAACTTCAACATCGTGCCGGCCGCCCTGCTGGAACTGGATGACCGCTACCACATCATTCGCGCACAGATACTGCCTGCGCTGGTCATGCTGGCCGCCAACATCAGCCTGATGCTGCTGCTGGCCTTCTGATCTCCCACTCTTACCCGCGCATCGATCACCGCCAGCCGTGACCAGCGGTGATCGATGCCAGCCAAGGAATTTCATCATGCGTCGTCTGCTACTCTGCGGCTTCGAGCCCTTCGGCACGGATAGCGTCAATCCCGCCCTCAAGATCATCGAACAACTGGACGGTCAGACACTGGCCATGCACGACCAGCCCGATGAGCGCTTCGAGATCATCACCTGCCGGGTGCCGGTGACACGCTACGCCGCGATTGACAGCGTCATCAAGGCCATCGGCGAGCACGCCCCTGACACCGTGATCATGCTCGGCCAGGCCAGCGGTCGCAGCGCCATCACGCCGGAGCGTGTCGCCATCAACCTGGATGACTATCGCATCAAGGACAACGGCGGCCACCAGCCGGTGGATGAGCCCATCGAGGCCGACGGCCCGGATGGCTGTTTCACCACCTTGCCGATCAAGGCGATGGTCAACGACCTCCAGGCGGCGGGCCTTCCCGCCAGCGTCTCCTACACGGCAGGCACCTTCGTCTGCAACCACCTGTTCTATGGGGTGCAGCGTCATCTGGCGGATAGCCCCATCCGCTCCGGCTTCGTGCATATCCCGGCGCTGCCCGAGCAGAGTGTCGATGGCCGCCTGCCGACCATGAGTCTTGAAAGCATGCTCGAAGGCGTACGGGTGATGTGCGTCAGCGCCATGTCCCATCAGAAGGATGCACGCATCGGCGGTGGCAATATCAGCTGAGCGCCACCATCGCGTCGCGGCTGAACGCCCGACTCCGACAGCTCCCCTGCAAGCCGGCATGCGTTACAATGCCGGCTTTCCCATTTCTGGCAGGTGGACACGATGACTCCCGAGACACACATCCTGGTGCTGTATACCGGCGGAACCCTGGGCATGGTGGAAAGTGAACAAGGACTGGTACCTGCCGGTGACTTCGATACACGTCTGCGCGCAGCACTGGAACAACTGCCCCCCAGCCGTCGTGGCCGTCTGCCCGCCTTCACCCTGCGCGAGTTTCCACAGCTGATCGACTCCTCCTCCGCGACACCGGCGGACTGGCACACCATCGCCAGCCAGATCGCGGACGCCTACGACAGCTTCGATGGCTTCGTCGTCCTGCAGGGCACCGACACCCTGGCCTGGACGGCCTCCAGCCTCGCCTTCCAGCTCAAGGGCACCGCGCGCCCGGTGATCGTCAGTGGCGCACAGTTGCCGCTGGAAGCCGAGCACAGTGACGCGCTGGGCAATGTCGAACTGGCACTCACCGCCGCCGCCCAGCCGACCCTCAATGAAGTCGTGGTCGCCTTCGGCGGGCAGCTGCTGCGTGGCGTGTGCACCCGCAAGTGGTACACCCAGGACCACCGCGGCTTCACCACGCCCAATGCGCCGCTGCTGGGCGAATGGGTCGATGACCGCGCCGTGCTCTACCCCGGCCGCCTGATGGATGATCAAGGCCCCGCCTTCGAGCTGCCCGACTATGCCCGCCTCGGCAAGGACAGCATCATTCGCCTGCCGCTCTACCCCGGCATCAGCGCCAAGAGCGTGCGTGTGCAGTTGATGCGCCCCGAGGTCAAGGGCGCCGTGCTGGAGCTGTGGGGCAGCGGCAATCTGCCGGAAGACGGCGAGCTTTTGGGGGTATTGGCCGATGCGCGTGGCGAAGGCAAGCTGCTGGCCGGTATCAGCCAATGTCCGCACGGGCCGGTCACCATCGGCCACTATGCGGCCGGCGCAGGCCTGGCCACTGTCGGCGTGCTGTCAGGCGACGACATGACGCTGGAAGCGGCCTTCACCAAACTGCTGCATCTGGTGGCGCTCGATCAGGATGAGGACTGGCAGCGGGAACGCTTCCTGATGCCCTTGGTAGGCGAGCGCGCCAGCGGCCTGCTGTGAGTCCTGGCGACCCCGCGTGTCGCTGGCCGCTGAACTCTTGTCGCTGAGCGCTGAGCTCTAGCCTCTGAACTCTAGCCGCTGAGCGCTGAATTCTGGTCGCTGATCAGCGCGCAAACCAGCCTTCAGCGTTGACCGATAGATAACAGAAAGCCCCCGTCAGGCGTACCTGACGGGGGCTTTCTAGTTTCGCTGATAGGCCTTGGCTAATCCTTCACGCCAAGGCGCAAATCAACAGGGCCAGCTGGATCAACTGAATCAACCGGTGTTGCGCAGACCGGCCGAGATACCGGCCATGGTCACCATCAGTGCGCGTGACAGCTCGGCGGAGATGGCGCCATCAGCGTCGCGGTTACGCTGCAGCAGCTCGGCCTGCAGACCATGCAGCGGGTCGATGTAGGGGTTGCGCACATCGATGGCCTGACGGATCAGCGGCATATGCTCAAGCAGTGCCTGTTGATCGCGGATCTCCAGCACCACCTTCTCCAGGCGCTCGAGACGATCACGCAGTGATTGCCCCAGCGCCTTCAGGGCCGGCTCATCGACCAGACGCTGCTCGTAGTAGGCCGCCGTCGAAAGATCGGCCTTGGAGAGCAGCATCTCGAGCATGTCGACGTAGGTGGAGAAGAACGGCCAGTCATTCATCATCTCGCGCAGCACTTCCAGGCCGCCCTCTTCCTGCATGCGCGTGGCGAAGGCCTCGCCACTGCCCAGCCAGGCGGGCAGCATCAGACGAATCTGGGTCCAGGCGAAGATCCACGGGATCGCGCGCAGCGTCTCGACGCCACCATCCTGACGACGCTTGGCGGGGCGTGAGCCCAGCGGTAGACGTGCCAGTGCGGTTTCCGGTGTTACCGAGCGGAAGTACGGCACGAAGTTCGGGTCTTCACGCACCACGCCGACATAGGCCTTGTGCGCGATACCAGCCAGGCGATCCATCTCGTCACGCCATTGCTGCTTGGGCGCCGGCGGCGGCAGCATGCTGGCCTCCAGCACCGCGCAGACATAGATCTCCATCGAGCGACTGGCGATGTCGGGCAGACCGAACTTGAAGCGAATCATCTCGCCCTGCTCGGTGACGCGCAGCGAGCCGGTCACCGAGCCCGGTGGCTGGGAGAGGATTGCCGCATGCGCCGGGCCGCCGCCACGACCGACCGTGCCACCACGGCCGTGGAACAGGGTCAGTTCGACGCCGTGGCGCTTGGTGACTTCCACCAGCGTTTCCTGAGCGCGGTACTGTGCCCAGGCAGCCGCCAGCTGGCCGGCGTCCTTGGCGGAGTCGGAGTAACCGATCATCACTTCCTGACGATCACCGGCCTGCTCGCGATAGATCGGCATGCCCAGCAACGTGTCGATGACCGGGCCTGAGCGGTCCAGATCATCCAGCGTCTCGAACAGCGGCGCGATCGGCAGGCGCACATCACCGCCGATCTCCTTCATCAACAGTGCCACCGCCAGCACATCGGAGGCCTGACCGGCCATCGAGATGATGTAGGTGCCCAGCGCCTCGCGATGCTCGCGCGCGATGACCTTGAAGGTATCCAGCACCTCGCGCGTGTCAGTGGAGCATTCCCAATGGCGCGGGATCAGCGGGCGACGGCCAGCCAACTCCTTGGTGAGGAAGTCACAGCGCTGCTGCTCGTCCCACTCGAAATAGCTGCCCAGCCCCAGCGTCTGACTCAGTTCATCGAAGACCTGTGCGTGACGCGTGCTCTCCTGGCGGATATCGAGCTTGGTCAGGGTGACACCGAAACAGGCCACGCGACGCAGGGTGTCGAGCAGTGCGCCGTTGGCGATGGTGTCCAGCCCCACATCGCACAGCGAGCGGTAGCAGGCCAGCAGCGGCGTATACAGCTGCTCACGGGTCTCGATAATATCGACACCTTCATGGCGCTTGCCGTCCAGACCCGCCTTGGCCCAGTCACGCGTGCTTTCCATGCGCAGGATCAGGCGGCGCAGGATCTCGCGATAGGGTTCGGCCACATCGCCGGCCTCGGCACGCAGGGCGGCCGTGCACTTCCACATCGACAGCTCCGACTTGAGCTGTTCGAGATCGCGAAGGTAGAGGTCCGCCGCCATCCAGCGTCCCAGCAGCAGCACGGTCCGCGTCACGCTGGCGGTGACATTGGGGTTGCCGTCGCGGTCACCGCCCATCCAGGAGGCGAAGCAGATCGGTGCGGCGTCCAACGGCAGGCGCTCACCCGCGGCGTCCAGCGTCATCTCGTCAAGCTGACGGTGGAAGTCCGGCACCGCTTGCCACAGCGAGTTCTCGATGGTGGCAAAGCCCCACTTGGCCTCATCCACCGGCGTCGGACGCTCGTGGCGGATCTCGTCGGTGTGCCAGGCCTGGCTGATCAGCTCGGTCAGACGTGCACGCGCGAGGGTCGCCTGTTCCGGGCGATCACAGGCGCCTTCCATCTGGGTCAGACAGCCCTCGATGGCATCGTATTTCTGGATCAGGGTGCGGCGGATGACTTCCGTCGGGTGCGCCGTCAGCACCAGCTCGACACGCATCGCCGAGAGCTCCTCGACGATCTTCTGCGCGCTGAAACCACGCTCGCGAATGCGCGTGATCAGCTCGCCGAGGTCCGGCTGGCTGCCGGGACGATAATCCTCGACGCGCTTGAAGCGGCCACGGTAGTGCTGCTCGGCGATGTTGGAAAGATTCAGAAACTGGTTGAACGCCCGGGTGACCGGCAGCAGATCACCATCCGGCAGATCACGCAGATAGTCGATCAGCTCATGACGGGCGGCCTGATCGCCCTGCTGGCCCTGTTTGGCCAGGGCGCGGATGCGCTCGATGCGTGCGACGAAGTCATCGCCGAGGTCGGCCGCGATGGTCTGGCCGAGGTTGTCACCGAGAATACGCACGTTATCGCGCAACGATTCATGCAAGTCGTGACTCATGAAACCCTCCTTGGGAGTGACGGTGCTGCCGCGGTCATCTTCCCCTGTCACCAGGGGCACACAGTCAGATAGCTGACAACAGATTCCCTCATTGCGCAAAGACACCTGATGACAACCGGCTGAGGGAAGACACCGGTCTGGCGCTGGTGAAGACACTGGCGCGAAACGGAAAGACCCGCGGCGCAGCAGACCGGAAAGCAGGACAAGACTCGCGTCCTGATCGCTTCCCCTCAGCATACGACCGCGGGCCTCGGCTCCACAATCCGACTATCGCGTAAACTTACTACATTTTTCCAAATGCCCTTTTCCCAATACCCTGCGACGACGCCCTATCACCGAACCAGCGGCGTCACCGGACGCGCTACTGACGCCGCACCCTCACCCTGTCGCGCCTGCTCAGCCGCACGCTCCCGGCGCTTGGCCTCATCCCAGTGCGCATCCATCTCGGCAAGCGACGCCTCATCCAGCGTGCGCCCTTGCCCGGCGATCGCGGCTTCCACATGGCGGAAGCGTGATTCGAAGCGCGCATTGGTAGCACGCAGCATCTGCTCCGGGTCCGCCTTGAGGGTACGCGCGAGATTGACCACCGCGAACAGCAGATCCCCGACCTCCTCGCGCGCATGGGCCGTATCACCCTCGGCCAGAGCTTCCTCGACTTCGCCGAGCTCCTCACGAATCTTGGCCAGCACGCCACTCGTGTCCGGCCAGTCAAAGCCCGAACGCGCGGCCTTCTTCGAGAGCTTGGCCGCCCGCGTCAGCGCCGGCAGGCCAAGTGGCACGCCATCCAGTACGCTGTCGCCGGCAGTCTGACTGGCAGGCGCGTCAGCGGACTCCTGCTGCTTGAGCGACTCCCACTGGGCGTTGAGCGAGCCTTCGTCGACCTCATGAGTGGCGATGCCCTCACGGCGCGACGCGAGGGTGCCATCCGGGAAGACGTGCGGATGGCGGTGCAGCATCTTCTCGGTCAGCACATGGATCACGTCGTGGAAATCGAAGCGTTGCTGCTCACTGGCGATCTGGGCGTAGAAGACGCCCTGAAACAGCAAGTCACCCAGTTCCGCCGGCAGCTCCTCTAGCACACTGGCATCGGCTGCGGCGCGCTCGATGACATCGGCGACCTCATAGGCCTCCTCCAGGGTGTGCGGCACCAGACTCGCGTAATCCTGGCGGCTGTCCCAGGGGCAGCCGTACTGCGGGTCACGCAGCACGGCCATCAGGGTCAGCAGGTCATCGAGGGTGTAGCGCGTATCGACTGGCGTGGCCGTCTCTTCGCCAGGTTCCCGACTTTCACCAGACTCCAGCCTCATGCCTTGTCGCCCCCGACCCGCAGGCGCTTGACGTCGATGATGTTGGGCAGCTGCTGGATGCGGGCGAACACGCGCCCCAGCACGTCGAGATTCTCGACTTCCAGCGTGATCTTGAGCGTGGCGATGTTGTCGAGCTGATCGGTGCGCGTGTTCACCGACAGCACATTGACCTTGTCGCCGCTCAGTACGTTGGTGACATCACGCAGCAGACCGGAGCGGTCCCAGGCCTGGATCTCGATATCGACCGGATACTGATTGCGCGAGCGCTGACCCCAGTCGACATCGACGATGCGACGCGGCTCGTCCGAACGCAGCTGGATCAGGTTCGGGCAGTCCTGACGGTGCACGGTCACGCCGCGCCCCTGGGTGATGAAACCGGCGATCTGATCGCCCGGCACCGGGTGACAGCAGTTGGCCATGGTGGTCTTCAGATTGCCGACCCCCAGCACCATGACGGCGTCGGGCTTTTCCTTGCCCTGCGGCTTGCGCTGGCGCAGCAGACGCTCGAGCTGCTCCTGATCATCGGTATCGCCGAACAGCTGCTGGGCCTGGTGCAGCACCTGGCCGACGCGCAGATCGCCCGCGCCGATGGCAGCGTACATGTCATCGCGCGTCGGGTAATTGACGGCGTTGGCCAGCTTGTCGCGGTCGAGATTCTCCAGCGCCAGCCGCGAGAATTCCTTCTCGAGCAGCGCCTTGCCCTCATCGACGTTCTGGTCACGTGCCTGCAGCTTGAACCAGGTCTGGATCTTGGCGCGGGCCCGCGAGGTGCGCACGTAGCCCAGATTCGGGTTGAGCCAGTCGCGGCTCGGGCCACCCTTGGTGGCGGTCAGGATCTCGACCTGCTGGCCGGTCTTGAGCTTGTAGGTCAGCGGCACGATGCGCCCGTCGACCTTGGCACCCCGGCAGCGATGGCCGACCTCGGTGTGCACGCGGTAGGCGAAGTCGATCGGCGTCGCGATCTTGGGCAGGTCAATGACATGCCCTTCCGGCGTGAAGACATAGATGCGGTCCGGCGCGACGTCGGAGCTCAGCCCCTGACGGATCGCTTCCTGGCCGCCGTTCTCGCCGACTTCGTCCTGCCATTCGAGCACCTGACGCAACCAGGCGATCTTGTCCTCGTAGCTGCGGCTCTTGTGGCCGACATCGTGACCCTTGTAACGCCAGTGGGCACACACGCCCAGCTCCGCCTCCTCGTGCATGTCGAAGGTACGGATCTGGATCTCGATGACCTTGTTGCTCGGCCCCACCACCGCAGTGTGCAGTGACTGGTAGCCATTCTTCTTGGGGTTGGCGATGTAGTCATCAAACTCATGCGGCACGTGGTGCCAGCGCGAGTGGACGATCCCCAGCGCCGTGTAGCAATCGCTGACGGTGCCGACCAGAATCCGTACCGCGCGCACGTCATACACCTGGGAGAAGGCGATGCGCTTGATCTTCATCTTCCGCCAGATGGAGTAGATGTGCTTGGCGCGGCCCGCGACATCGAAATGCTTGATGCCCTGCTCGCTCATCAGAGTGCGCATCTCGACCAGCAGATCGGCGATGTAGTGCTCACGCTCCAGACGCTTCTCGGACAGCTGCTTGGCGATGGTCTTGTATTCATCCTCCTCGCGGTAGCGGAAGGACAGGTCCTCCAGCTCCCACTTGAGCTGACCGATGCCCAGGCGGTGCGCCAGCGGCCCGTAGATATCGAAGACTTCGCTGGCCACGCGCATGCGCTTCTCGCGCGGGGCATCCTTGACGTGACGCAGGGCGACGGTACGTTCGGCGATCTTGATCAGCGCGATGCGCACGTCATCGATCATCGACACCAGCATCTTGCGCAGGTTGTCCTGCTGGTCATGCTGCGCCATGCCATGACTCGGCGCCTGCAGCTGACTGATGGCAGCCATGTTGAGCACGCCATCGATCAGGCGTGCCACTTCCTTGCCGAAATGCTTCTCGATGGCCTCAAGCCCCAGATGCCCTTCACGCACCGCGCGATAGAGCACGGCCGCGACCAGCGCCGGTTGGTCAAGCTTGAGTTCCGACAGGATGTCGGCCATCTCGAGACTGAAACGGAAACTGCGCAGCGGCTCGCGCCACGGCTTGTCACCGCGGGCGTCCGCCTCGCGCGCCACCTTGAGCGCCACTTCACAGGCCTGCACCATGACCTCGGCATTCACCGACGGGACTTCCTCGCGCAGTCGCGCGACCCACACCGGGATGTCCACACCACCGCTATCGGTCAGCGGCTGATCTTCGCGCACCTTGACCATGACCCTATGTCCTTGAATATCTTGCCATCTTGATGACAGTGCCCGAGGGCACCGCCTCAGTCTTCCGCCCGCTCCAGCAGCAACATCGATTCCAGATGTGCCGTGTGAACGAACATGTCCGCCATCAGGGCACGCGTGACGCGATAACCGGCGTCCTGCAACAGCCGTGCATCACGCATCAACGTGGTCGGGTCACAGGCGATGTACAGCACACGCTGCGGCACTCGGCTGACCCTCCCAGCATGCAGATCACGTGCCAGCTCCTCGCAGAGAGGCTGAGCGCCATCACGCGGCGGGTCTAGTACCAGAAGGTCGATACCCTCGAGTGACGGCAGGGCCTTGCTCAGGTCCGCTCGACGTGCACTCACCTGAGCCAGTCCGTTGGCTTCGGCATTGACCATCAGCTGATCGACCATGCCCTGACTGCCCTCGATGCCCGTCACCTCACTGGCGCCGGCCGCGGCAGCCGCCAGGGTCAGGTTGCCGACACCGGCGTAGAGGTCCATCACCTTGAGGCCACTGACGTCGCTCAGCCATTCGAAGGCGGTGTCGATCAGGCGCTGATTGAGCGCCGCATTGACCTGCACGAAGTCGCCCGGCGAGAAGGCAAGACGCAGCGTCGTTGCGCCGACACTCAGCGAATACGCGGCGTTCGGCGTGCCCGACAGCCACTCCAGCACCACCGGATCACGTCCGACCCGCCAGCCGACCACCAGGCCGTGCTGCTCGGCGAAGGCCTGCCAGCGCTGCGCATCACGCGGCACCGCCTTGAGCTGGCGCACCACCACGATGACCTGCCCTTCGGCAGCGGTCAGCTCCAGATGACCCAGACGCTTGGGTGCCTCGAGGCTCTCGATCAGCTCACGCAGCGGCGCGAGCAGGCGGTCCAGCTCCGGCACCAGCACGCTGCAGGTGGTGATATCGACCAGCTGGTTGCTGCCGCGTCCCCGGAAGCCGAACTGCAACTCTCCGGCATCGGTCACGCGTACGCCGATACGCGCGCGACGGCGATAACGGCTTTCATCATCGCCCAGCGGCTGAATCTCGGGCAGCGTCACGCCATTGCGTGTCGCATGTTCGCCCAGCACCTGCACCTTATGGGTGCGTTGGGCATCCAGCGCCATATGCTGCAGATCACAGCCGCCACAGCTGCCGAAATAGGCACAGGGCGGCGTCACGCGACTGTCAGCCGCGTTGTCACGTGCACGCACATGCGCCTCATTGAAGCGCTTGTGGGTGCGGTGGATGGCCAGCGTCACGCGCTCGCCGGGCAGGGCCTGATCGATGAACTGGGTCTTGCCGCTCTCGTCATGGGCGATGCCGCGCCCGTCATGGGCCAGGCGGTCGACCGTCAGCCACTGGCTGTCGGCGTCGCTGGCATTGCGGGTGCCACGACTGGCCACTTCCTTCTCGCGACGGGTCGGCTTGCGCGCCGGTCGCTTCTGTCCGAGCAGCGCCATCAGGAACGCTCCCCTGCGACGGCTTCATTGTGGGGCGTGTCCTGCTGAGTCATGTCGTCGTCCTGGGTATAGAGGCCTGTCGAGAGATAGCGGTCTCCCCGGTCACAGACGATGAACACGATGACCGCATTCTCGACCTGCTCGGCGAGCTTGAGCGCGCCCGCCAGCGCACCGCCGGAGGAGACACCGGCCAGAATGCCTTCTTCGCGCGCCAGGCGGCGCATGCAGACTTCGGCTTCGTGCTGGCCGATATCCAGCGTGCGGTCGATGCGTGAGGCATCGAAGATTCTCGGCAGATATTCGGCGGGCCAGCGGCGGATACCCGCGATGCTGGCACCTTCGGCAGGCTGCAGGCCGACGATCTCGATGGCCGGATTCTGCTCCTTCAGATAGCGCGAGGTGCCCATGATGGTGCCGGTGGTGCCCATCGAGGACACGAAGTGCGTGATGCGTCCGTGGGTCTGCTGCCAGAGTTCCGGCCCGGTGGTGCGGTAATGCGACAGCGGATTGTCCTGGTTGGCGAACTGATCCAGCGCCTTGCCCTCGCCACGCGCGATCATCCCCTCGGCCAGGTCCCGCGCGTGCTCCATGCCATCGGCTTCGATCAGCGTGGCCCCGTAGGCGCCCATCGCCTGCTTGCGCTCACTGGAGGCACTGGCCGGCATCACCAGCACCATGCGGTAGCCCTTGATGGCCGCCGTCATGGCCAGCGCGATGCCGGTATTGCCGGAGGTCGCTTCGATCAGGGTATCGCCGGGAGAGATCTCGCCGCGCGCTTCCGCCTCCTGGAACATGGAAAGCGCCGGACGATCCTTGACCGAACCGGCGGGGTTGTGACCCTCCAGCTTGGCCAGCAGCACATTGTTGCGGCCCGCGCTGATGCGCGTCAGGCGCACCAGCGGCGTATTGCCGACGACATCTGCAAGACTGGGATAATCGGACGCGCCAGGGATGGCGTCACCGGGGGTTTCGCTGAGATGAGACATGAGAGGCAGACTCCAGAGACGCCGCGCCCGGACAGCCGAATGACAGCGGTCAGGCGCTGGCATCGGGACCAAGGACGAACGGGGGGCCGCGTCGGGGTGTAGATGATGCGCGCAGTATATCGCTCCCGCCCAGCCCTGTCAGGGCGCTCGCCATCGCTTCGCTCAAGAGCGCGAGGTATGCTGACCGCTGATGCTCGTTCGCCCTTTGACGATGGATTGCCATGCTGCTTCGTACCCGATTCCAGCTTGCCCTCTTGCTGCTGCCCCTCGCCACCAGCCTGATGTTCAGCCTGTATGCGGTGGACCGCGAGATCAGCGGTGAGCGCCTGGCCATGATGGAGCGCCTGCAGGCCAGCATGCAGGCCATCATGCCGGGCATGGCCAACGCCGCCCTCGCCGCTGACGACCAGCGCCTGCACGAGCAGGCCCAGATGCTGATCGACCAGCGCGACGTGCGCGCCCTGACGCTGCGCACCGCCAACGGCGGCGCCCTGTTGCATCTCGGCCCTAGCCAGCGTCCGGAAACCAGCACGCTGGTCGAGAGTCAGGCCTACCCCTCGGACCCGGACTCGCTGGTGATGGTGATGCCGGTCATCGACCCGTGGCGCGAGACGCAGCGCGGCGAGCAGATGTCGTGGCTGGTACTGGAGGCCTCCGACACCCGCCTGGTGCTGCATCGCTACCAGCTGCTGGTCGGCTACGGGCTGGCCAATCTGGTCTTCGGGCTGGCGCTGCTGCTGCTGGCCTTCCATGGCTCGCGCCGCATGCTGCAGCCGCTGCATGAGCTGGGCGAGGCCCTCACCTGTCTGGCGCGCGGCGAGACACACCGCCAGCTGCCGGTGGCAGGCAATGACGATCTCAGCGAGCTGGCCGAGAACTACAACCGCAGCGTCGAGCAGCTCAAGCGCGCGCGCGAGGACATGCAGGACCAGATCGAACAGACCACCCAGGACCTGCACGAGTCGATGGAAACCGTCGAGATCAAGAACATCGAGCTCGACATGGCGCGGCGCAAGGCGCTGGAAGCCAACCGCATCAAGTCGGAATTCCTGGCCAACATGAGCCATGAGATCCGCACGCCGCTCAACGGCATCATCGGCTTCAGCAACCTGCTGGGGCGCAGCGATCTGGACAACCGCCAGCGCGACTGGCTGGGCCACATGCAGAATGCCTCCTCGAGCCTGATGTCGTTGATCAATGACATTCTCGACTTCTCCAAGATCGAAGCCGGCAAGCTCGAGCTCGAGAAGGTGCAGATGGACATCGAACCGCTGATCGAGGAAGTGCTCGCCATGCATGCCCCGGAGGCCCATCGCAAGCATCTGCATCTGCTCGGGCTTGTCTATGACGACGTGCCGCAGCGCTTCGAGGGCGACCCGCTGCGCATCAAGCAGGTGGTGACGAATCTGGTCGCCAATGCCGTCAAGTTCACCGAGCGCGGCGAAGTCATCGTGCGCGTGATGGTGGATGATCTGTCCGGCAGCAACACCCGCCTCAAGATCGCGGTGGCAGACACCGGCATCGGCATGGATAGCGCCCAGCGCAATCGCCTGTTCCAGGCCTTCTCGCAGGGAGACCCGTCACGGGCACGCCAGTTCGGCGGCACCGGCCTGGGGCTGATGATCTCCAAGCGACTGGTCGAGCAGATGGGCGGCGAGATCCAGGTCGACAGCCTGCCCGGCCACGGCTCCACCTTCCTGTTCAGCGTGCCGGTGGCGGTCAGCAGCATCGAGGAGCGCCCGCGCGAAGTCGTGTTCGATCATCAACGCATCTGCCTGATCGAGCCCCACTCGGCCACCCGTCGCGCCCTGAGTTACCTGCTGACCCGCTGGTCACTGACGCTGGTCGGCATCGAAGAGCAGCCGGATCTGGTGGTGGTCGCGCTGGAGAGCCGTGACCTCAAGCGGCTGGATGAATGGGGCGCGCGCCTCAAGCATCTGCCGTGTCGCGTGCTGGGTCTGCTGAACGCGCCCCTGCCCGCCGACGCCGAGAACCTGCAGCAGTACGGCATCGACGAAGTGGTCAGCAAGCCGGTCACACGCCTGCAGATGCGCCACAAGCTGGCCAATCTGCTGCATTCACCTCACCGCGACCCGACTCAGGCGCCGCGCAGCGCCTCCTTCACCTCGTTCGAGCCGGCCACACGTGAGCAGGACGCAAGCACGGCGCCGGCCGCCAAGCCGATCGCCACGCCTGATGCGAGCGCCAAGCCAGCCAGCACGCCTGCCGCGAGCACCACGCCTGCCAAGACACCACCGGCCGGCCCGCGGCCTGAGCTCCCCGCCCAGCCTGCGAGCCAGGAAACGCCTGCGCAGCCTCGCAAGTGCGTGATGGTGGTCGACGACAACCCCTCCAACCGCCTGTTGGCCGAGGAGCTGTTGACCGACATGGGGCTGGACACCCTGGCCGCCCAGAGTGGCGAAGAGGCGCTGGCGCTGGCTCAGGAGCAGGTCGTGGATGCCGTCCTGATGGATATCCAGATGCCGGGCATGAACGGGCTGGAAGCCACCAAGGCGCTGCGTCATCAGCATCGCGAGGGCAACCGCCACCTGCCGGTGATCGCCCTCACCGCCCATGCACTGGCGCATGAACGGCGAGAGCTGTTGGCGGAAGGCATGGATGATTACCTGATCAAGCCCATCGACGAGGGCCTGCTGGCCAACCTGCTCAGCCGTCATCTGGGCATTTCGCTGAACCCGCCACCGCAGGCCGCGCGGTCATCCAGCCAATCGCGCAGCCCTGCCCGCAGCCAATCGCGCAGTCCAGAACGCAACCAACCGCGCAGCCCTGCTCGCAGTCAGGCGATGACTGCCTTGCCGCCGGGAGTGAAAGACGCTGCCAGCCAGGCCGAGTCCTCATCGCCGGTAGCGCCACTGCCCCGCTCTGCCGCGAAGAGTCAGCTCAGTCTGGAGCAGGACGCTGACCTGCCGGTGGTCGACATGGCGCTGGGCGTGGAAATGGCCGGAGGCCGCGAGGCCCTGGCTCTGGAGATGCTGGGGCTCTTGATCGAGAGCCTGCCGGAGAGCGAGGCCAGGATCCGCCGCGCTTGGCAGGCGCGTGACAACGAGGCGATGCTCGATGGCGTGCATTATCTCAACGGCGCCTGCCGCTACTGTGGCGTGCCGCGTCTGGCGCTGCTGGTGGAGGCACTGGAGACCCGCATCCGCGTCAGCGGCCTGTCGCAGCTGGAAGAGGATGTCGATGCCCTGTTCGCGGCCATCGACAGCCTGATCCAGTGGTCGCACAGCGATGAGGCCAAGGCCTTGCTCGCCGCGCCGCTTGAACCGGCTAGCCCCGACGGTGAGACGGGTGAGACGCCTGAGACGCCGACAGCGTCCTCTGTCGAGACCTCTTCATCGTCCGCCACCGCCCCCTCGGACGCACCCGCTGAGCCCTCCGACACAGGCTCGTCATCGGTAAGCAATCCACAGACGAGCGAGCCACAGTCCAAAAACCAGCCCTGAAAGACCAGTCCTGAAAGACCAGTCCTGCACAAACGACAACGCCACCCGCTGCCGCAAGGCAGGGGTGGCGTTGTCGTTTCGAGCGCCGTGTTCACAGGCGCGATACAGCGTCAGACCGAATAGGGCTAACGCTCCAGCACCACGAAGGCGATGGCCTGATCACGCTCATCACTGATCGACAGGTGCAGATGGCGGATACCCGCCCGCGCGGTCAGGGCTTCCGCCTCGTCAGACAGCTTGAGCGAGGGCTTGCCCAGGGCGTCGTTGACCACCTGAATCTGGGTGAAGCGCATGCCCTGACGCAGGCCGGTGCCCAGCGCCTTGACGAAGGCTTCCTTGGCCGCGAAACGCTTGGCCAGAAAGGCCGCCGGCTGAGGGTGATCGGCAAAGCGCGCCAACTCCTCTTCCCCCAGCAGTCGGCGCGCAAAGCGCTCGCCGTGGCGCGCCATGCCTGCCTCGAAGCGCTCGATACGCGCGATGTCCGTGCCTATGCCGACGATCATCCGCAGCAGCCTGAGCCCTGCACATGCTCATGGGCATCACCGTGTTCGTGGTCATGGTCATGATCGTGCGCATCCAGCGCGGCCATCAGGCCCGCTTCCTGGCCTGCGATACACAGACGCTTCATCTCGATGACGGCCTCCTTCAGGCCGACGAACATGGCGCGCGCGATGATCGCGTGACCGATGTTCAGCTCGTTGAGCCCGGAGATACCCGCGATCGCCTCGACGTTGTGATAGTTGAGACCGTGACCGGCATTGACCACCAGCCCCAGCTCGTTGGCCAGCTCCGCGGCGGCCGCGATACGCTCGAACTCGACACGCGCCGTCTCGCCCGTGGCATCGGCATAGGCGCCGGTATGCAGTTCGATGACCGGCGCACCGGCTTCGAAGGCGGCACGGATCTGCTCCGGCTCCGGGTCGATGAACAGCGAGACTTCACAGCCCGCCGCTGCCAGACGCTCACAGGCGGCGGTGATGCGCGCCAGATCACCGACGACATCCAGTCCGCCTTCGGTGGTCAGCTCTTCGCGCTTTTCCGGCACCAGACACACGTTGGCCGGCTGGACTTCCTCGGCCAGCGCCAGCATCTCTTCGCTGACGGCCATCTCGAGGTTCATGCGCGTGTTGAGCACCTCGGCCAGAATGCGCACGTCGCGCTCCTGGATGTGGCGACGGTCTTCACGCAGGTGCACGGTGATACCGTCGGCACCCGCCTCTTCCGCGACCAGCGCGGCCTGGACCGGGTCCGGATAGCGGGTACCACGCGCCTGACGCAGTGTGGCGATGTGGTCGATGTTGACCCCGAGCAGGATGCGCAGCGGATGCATGATCAGCTCCTAACGATGAACAAGAGAACAGGCATGGCGACGAGGGCCATGCCGAAGACAGGTCGCGCAATACTATCATGCGTCACGCCGCAGCCGGACAGTGTCGCCACGCCTGATGACGTCAGTCGGACTGACGACTCTGACGCCGCCTGGCCGTCAGCTGCATCATCAACTCGCGCGAACGCAGCGGACGATCCCCCAGCAGCGGCGCCAGCGCACGCCGCGCCAGCCACAGGCTCTCACGGGCAAGCCCTGGATGGCCCCAGTCTTCGCTGGCCAGCAACTTCAGGGCCCGCCCTTCGATGCCCGCCGCGCCTGGCGGCTGCGCCTGAAAGCGTCGCTCACTGACCACATAGTCATAGCGCACATCCGGCATCAAGGGGCTGTCATCCAGAGCGCGAAACTGCGGCAGTTGTTCCAGCGCTTCCAGCAGGCTGTATTCGAGCCGCCTGAGCGCGGGGGCGCGTCTGGCGGGCAGTGCCACCTCATCCAATGTCAGCGAGTAGAGCGCGAACAGCTCCGGCACCGGCATTTCCACCGGCAGCGTGCGGGTCAAAAGCTCATTGGCGTAGAACCCGCACAGCAGCCCCTCGCCCGCCAGCAGACTGGCACTGCCGCCGGTCTCCATCAGGTTGAGAGTCTTGAGATCGCTCTCGCCACGCCAGGTGACATGCAAGGGCGTGAACGGCTGCAGTCGTGCACGCGCCTTGCTGCCCGGGCGCTGAACGCCACGCGCCACCGCGCGCACCCTTCCGTGTTCGAGGGTCAGCAATTCGATGATGGCACTGGTTTCACGGTAAGGCTTGCGATGCAGCAGGAAGGCCGGTTGCGGCGTCATCAGGCAGGCTCACGTCAGACGGTGGCTTGGCAAAAAAAGCTGGCAGAAGGACTGGCAGAGGGGCTGGCAAGAAACGAGACCGCCTGGACAGGGCCAGGCGGTGCGCGGCAGAGGCCGCGA
Organism: Cobetia amphilecti; assembly: GCF_020217465.1. Classification (GTDB taxonomy): domain Bacteria; phylum Pseudomonadota; class Gammaproteobacteria; order Pseudomonadales; family Halomonadaceae; genus Cobetia; species Cobetia amphilecti. The sequence goes on along the minus strand of NZ_CP084115.1, from coordinate 1,110,722 downwards.
GAACATCGGATCAACGACGGGCGACACATGGCAGGTGCGACCCTCTCGGATCGCCACCGCCCTGCACCGCTCGCGCGACGTCGTCAGTCCTTGTCGTGGGTGTAACCCAGACTCTTCAGGGCACGCTCGTCATCCGACCAGCCACGCTTGACCTTGACCCACAGGTTCAGCATGACCTTGGCGTCGAAGGCACGTTCCATCTCGAGACGCGCTTCACGGCCGATGTTCTTGATGCGCTCACCGTTCTCGCCGATCAGGATCTTCTTCTGACCCTGACGCTCGACCATCATCAGCGCGCTGATGTGCAGGGTGCCGCGCTGATCGGTCTTGAATTCCTCGATCTCGACGGTCATCTGGTAGGGCAGTTCGTCGCCCAGCTGACGCATCACCTTCTCGCGCACCAGCTCGGAGGCCAGGAAGCGAGAGCTCTTGTTGGTGATCTGGTCGTCCGCGAACATGTGCTCGCCCTGCGGCAGACGCTTCATCACGTTCTCGAGCAGCAGATCGATGTTGGTGCCGTTCTTGGCCGACATCGGAATGATGGCCGCGAAGTCACGACGTTCCTGCAGGCTCTGCAGCCACGGCGCGAGGGTGGTCTTGTCCTTGAGCCAATCGATCTTGTTGACCACCAGAATCACCGGCGCCTTCACGTGGGCCAGCTTCTCGAGCACGATCTGGTCTTCTTCCATCCAGCGGGTGCGGTCGACGATGAAGACGACGGCATCGACATCACGCAGCGCCTGGGTGGCGGCCTGGTTCATGAAGCGGTTGATCGCCTTGTTGCGATCGCGCTGCATGATGTGGATCCCCGGGGTATCGACGAAGACGCACTGGGTGCCCTCTTCGGTGTGGATACCCATCACCTGGTGACGCGTGGTCTGCGGACGACGCGAGGTGATCGAGACCTTCTGGCCCAGGATGTGGTTCATCAGCGTCGACTTGCCGACATTCGGGCGACCGACGATGGCGACGAAGCCACAGCGGGTGTCCGGCAGCGGCTGATCGCTGACACCGGCGGCGGCCAGCATGCCCTCGAGGGCATCCGGCGTGCCGACGCCGTTATCAGTGGAGTGATCAGGGGCGTCGCCGCTCGGGGTGACGTTGTCTTCTGGGGTATGGCTCATGAGCGGCCTCCGCGGGCAGGTTCGAGCAGTTGCAGCGCGAACTCGGCCGCCTGCTGTTCAGCATGACGACGGCTGGAGCCGACGCCTGTGGTCTTGGTGTCGATCATCTCGACGTGGCAATCGACGCTGAAGGTCTGCGAATGCGCTTCGCCTTCGACGCTGGTCACCTCATAACGCGGCAGTGCCGCCTGACGCGATTGCAGGAATTCCTGCAGACGCGTCTTGGGGTCTTTCTGGGTGTCCTGAAGATTCAGCGCTTCAAGACGGGTGGCGTACCAGCGCAGCACGTGTTCACGCGCCACCTGCATGCCGGCGTCCAGATAGATGGCGCCGATCACGGCTTCCACGGCATCGGCCAGAATGGACTCGCGACGGTGACCGCCGCTTTTCATCTCGCCGGAGCCCAGACGCAGGTTCTCGCCGAGATTGAATTCACGCGCCAGCTCCGCGAGGGTCTGGCCCTTGACCAGGCGCGCACGCAGGCGCGACAGCTGGCCTTCACGGGCCTGGGGGAAGCGCAAAAACAGCGCTTCGGCGATCACGAAGTTGACGATGGAATCGCCAAGGAATTCGAGACGCTCATTGTTCTGGCCACCATAGCTTCGATGAGTCAGAGCCAGTTCCAGCAGGCTCGCATCCTCGAAGGTGTGGCCGATACGCTTTACAAAGGCATTCAGCGGGCTACTCACAGGTCTCCCTACTCTCTTTTTGTCGCTGACGCCCGCGGGCGTCCTGTCGAATGGTGCATCAGTCATGCTGGCTGATGCCTGTCGTCTTCGACATGTCTCGCGATGCCCGAAGCCTACGCGGCTTGAGGAGTTGCCGATTGCCACCATCCCAATCCGATATTCGTCAGCCGCGCTGCCCGCAAGCTTGTGGCCACGGGTCCGACATGATGAACAGCAGGTTGACATGGCAGGCACGACGCATCGTCCCATGTCGAAAATCCGCACTGATAAGGCCGGCGGGCCAATGTGGCCCTGCCAGACACGACCGGGCCGCCTCTCGGCGGCCCGGTCAATGCACTGATCAATGAATCAGGCGTACCGAGGAAAAGTCCGGGAACCCTTCTTTCCAGTGCATCCACACCGCCACCGCCTTGCCGACGATGTTCTCTTCCGGCACGAAGCCCCAGTAGCGGCTGTCGTTGGAGTGATCACGGTTGTCACCCATCACGAAGTACATGCCTTCCGGCACCCGGATCTCGCGCATCTGCGGGCCGGGGTCCTGAGGGTTATTGTAGATTTGATGGGCGTGTTTCCCCAGTGTCTCATCCAGCAGGTCTTCACCGGACTGTTCACTGGAGTTGCGCGCATTCAATGTCTTGTCGATGGCCTCACCATTCACGTAGAGCTGCTTGCCTTCGTAGCGAATGGTATCGCCCGGCAGACCGACGACGCGCTTGATGAAGTTGGTGGACGGATCTTCCGGGAAACGGAACACCATCACATCACCGCGCTCCGGCTCGCCGACTTCCAGCACCTTGGTGTCGACCACCGGCAGGCGCAGGCCATAGTCATACTTGTTGACCAGGATGAAGTCGCCGATCTTGAGCGTCGGCAACATCGAGCCGGACGGAATCTGGAACGGCTCGAACGCGAAGGAGCGCACCACCAGCACCAGCAGCAGTACCGGGAAGAAGGACTTGGCATAGTCCACCGGCCACGGGTCACGCGCCAGCTTCTCACGCGTGCCGGCGTCCAGTTCTCCTTCGACGGAGGCCTCGGCCTTGGCCACACGCGCCTTGCGCGCACTGCGCAGGGCAACCAGGTCTATCAACCACACCACGCCGGCTACCGCTACGGCAATCACCAATACTAGCGAGAAATCCATCGTTGTCCCTGTCTGCCCTGGGTCTTGGTGGCAAGCCGCCAGACGGCGGCCTGCCTCAGTCGTTCATCTTGAGCACGGCAAGGAAGGCGTCCTGGGGAATTTCCACCCGGCCGACCTGCTTCATGCGCTTCTTGCCCGCTTTCTGCTTCTCGAGCAGCTTCTTCTTGCGGCTGACGTCGCCGCCGTAACATTTGGCGGTGACGTTCTTGCGCAGCGCCTTGACGGTGGAGCGTGCCACGACCTGGCCACCGACGGCAGCCTGGATCGCCACATCGAACATCTGACGCGGAATCAGCTCTTTCATCTTCTCGACCAGCAGACGGCCGCGGCCATGTGCGTGATCACGGTGGATGATCGCCGCCAGTGCATCGACGCGGTCGCCGTTGATCAGCACATCCAGACGCACCAGCTTGGCCGCCTCGAAGCGCTCGAAGCTGTAATCCAGCGACGCATAGCCCTTGGAGATGGACTTGAGGCGATCGAAGAAGTCCATCACCACTTCCGCCATCGGCAGCTCATAGATCAGCTGGATCTGGCTACCCAGGAACTGCATGTCGAGCTGAACGCCACGACGATTGACGCACTCGGTGATGACGTTGCCGACATATTCCTGCGGCACGAGGATGGTAGCGCGGCAGATCGGCTCGCGCAGCTCATCGACGTTGGCCATGTCCGGAAGCTTGGACGGGTTGGACACCGGCAGCACATCGCCGTTGTCCATCAGCACCTCATAGATCACCGTCGGTGCGGTGGTCAGCAGATCGAGATTGTACTCACGCTCCAGACGCTCCTGGATGATCTCCATGTGCAGGGTGCCGAGGAAGCCGACACGGAAACCGAAGCCCAGCGCGTCGGAGTTCTCCGGCTCGTAGTCCAGCGAGGCATCGTTGAGCGCCAGCTTCTGCAGCGCATCACGGAAGTCCTCGTAGTCATCGGAGCTGATCGGGAACATGCCGGCATAGACCTGCGGCTTGACCTTCTGGAAGCCCGGCAGACGCTCGACCTTGTCGGCGGTCTTGGTGTGCACGATGGTGTCACCCACCGGCGCGCCCATGATGTCCTTGATACCGGCGACGATGAAGCCGACCTCACCGGCGCGCAGCACGCCGGTTTCCTTGCGCTTGGGCGTGAAGATACCGATCGCGCCGGTTTCCCAGTCACGGCCGGTGGACTTCAGGCGGATCTTCTCGCCCTTCTTCAGGGTACCGTCGAAGATACGCACCAGCGAGACGACGCCGAGATAGTTGTCGAACCAGGAATCGATGATCAGCGCCTGCAGCGGTGCCTCCGGATCGCCCTTGGGCGGCGGAATGTCACGCACCAGACGCTCGAGCAGCGCTTCCATGCCCATGCCGGACTTGGCCGACACCTGACAGGCATCCGTCGCGTCCAGACCGATGATCTCCTCGATCTCCTGGGAGACCTTTTCCGGGTCCGCCTGCGGCAGATCCATCTTGTTGAGGACCGGCAGCACCTCGAGGCCCTGCTCGATGGCGGTGTAGCAGTTGGCCACCGACTGGGCTTCGACGCCCTGGCCGGCATCGACCACCAGCAGCGCCCCTTCACAGGCGTACAGCGAGCGCGAGACTTCATAGGAGAAGTCAACGTGGCCCGGCGTATCGATGAAGTTCAGCTGATAGGTATTGCCATCGTCAGCGTGGTAGTCGAGGGTCACCGACTGCGCCTTGATGGTGATGCCGCGCTCACGCTCGATGTCCATCGAGTCAAGCACCTGCTCCTTGAGCTCACGGTCGCTCAAGCCTTCGCACAGCTGGATGATGCGGTCAGCCAGCGTGGACTTGCCGTGGTCAATGTGGGCGATGATTGAGAAGTTGCGGATATGCTTCAAGGACGGCGGCGTTACGCGTTCGGTCATGGATCACTGCTCTGTATTTGTGCCCGTCTCCGTGAAATCACACGGCCAACACGGGAGACGACGGAAATCGAATTGCACGCATTGTACAGTCCGACCACAAGCGATGATAGAAGGCGTTGCCTTTTGCGCCCCTCCGGCCCTGTCACAACCCGCCTGAACTCGGGTGAACCGCAGGGCCGCCCGGCAGCAGACGGGGCGCACAGTCGCCCGTGCGCCCCGTCTGCTACCGGAGTGACCGCCTTCGTGCCGGTGGCGGTCACCTTCTGTTGCCTGCGCGCTCGTCGCTCAAGTTCTTGACGCTTGCGTCAGGCGCTGGCGGGATCACTTGTCGCTGTCGGCACGCATGCGCAGTGCGATGTACAGCGGGCGACCATTGCGCACCAGGCGCAGCGAGACCGGACGGTTGGTCGGCAGCTTGGCGACCACATCGCGCAGCGCCTGCACGCTGGTCAACGGCTGCTGATTGAGTTCGACCAGCACATCGCCAGCGCTGATGCCTGCCTCGGCAGCCACGCCCTGCGGGTCGACTTCCATCACGCGCACCCCGTGATCGAGGTTGAGCTCGTTCAAGCTGGCCTTGTCGAGCTCTGCCACCGCAACGCCCAGCCCCTGCTTGTCGTCACTGGCCTTGGCGGCATGCGCCTGCTCACTGCCCGGCCAATGGCCGACCTTGGCGGTCAGCGTCTGGCTCTTGCCATCGCGCAGGATGGAGAGCTTGAGCGAATCGCCCGGCGAGCTGGCGCCGACCATGCGCGGCAGGTAAGCCGAGCTCTCGACCGCCTTGCCATCGACGGCGGTGATGATGTCGCCACTCTTGAGGCCAGCGGCGGCAGCAGGGCCATCCGGATCAAGATCGGCGATCAGCGCACCGCGCGCACGGTCCAGCCCGAAGGATTCGGCCAGGTCCTTGGAGACCGGCTGAATGACGACGCCCAGCCAGCCGCGATCCACGCGTCCATCGGTCTTGAGCTTGTCGGCGACATCCATCGCCACATTGATCGGAATCGCGAAGCTCACGCCCATGAAGCCGCCGGAGCGGGTATAGATCTGGGAGTTGATGCCCACCACATCGCCATCGAGATCGAACAGCGGCCCACCGGAGTTGCCCGGATTGATCGCTACATCCGTCTGGATGAACGGCACATAGGCGTCCGACGGCAGGGTGCGATCGATGGCGCTGACGATACCGGCGGTGACGGAATGATCGAAGCCGAACGGTGAGCCGATCGCGGCCACCCATTCGCCGACTTCCAGCGCATCACTGTCGCCCATCGGCAAGGTCGGCAGGTCTTCCGCCTTGACCTTGAGTAGCGCGATATCGGTCTTCTTGTCCTCACCGACCACCTGCGCCTTGAGTTCGCGGCGGTCGTTGAGGCGCACCATCACCTCATCGGCACCGTCGATGACGTGGGCATTGGTCATAATGTAGCCATCATCGGAGATGATGAAGCCAGACCCGAGACTGGAGCGCTTCTCGACGCCCCCGCGGCCCGGACCAGGCAGCTGATCACCGAAGAAGCGCTTGAAGAATTCGGGCATCTCTTCGCCATTGGGCCCACGGAACACCGGCCCCGAGCTGCGCTGGATCTCGGTGGTGGTCGCGATATTGACCACCGCGGGCGCCGAGTCCTTGACCAGCTGGGTGAAGTCGGGCAATTCACGAGCCTGAACCAGCTGGGAGCCCATCAGGGCAGCCATGGCCAAGGCAGGTACCATCAGGCGGGAAAGGGATTTCATCAGTGCGGCTCCTGGTACGTCCTGTCATCACTTGTTATCAGGCGTGCAATCACGCAACTACTGACGATGGCAGCGTCACATCGCTGGCGGCGTCCTTCTCATTGACGTCGAAGCGTCGTTGAAGTTCAGCGATTGGTGCCGCGCTGGACGCAACCATGCGTCGCCAACATCCGACAGGTGCCGATGCCAGCCCGATGCAGACTGACGACGCCACCTGCCGACTACGCAAGTCACTCCCCCTATCTGCCGAGAGAGTCGACTACCGCTATCACTTGAGCACGACGACTACAGCGCCTTGATCGCCATCGCGTCCATGCCGAGACGACGCATCAAGCGCGGCCGGTAGAGTGCCTGGCGCTCAGGACGCGCGGCATGCCAGCGCACGACCATCAGGCCCGCCGCCAACGAGAGCGCGAAGCCCAACGGCACCGCCAGGGTGCCAGCGCCCGCCAGCTGCTCGGCCACGATTCCCCCCAGCATGCCGCTGACCAGCGGCAGGCCATACAGCAGGCCCGCACTGCGCAGAAACGCCGACTCATCGATGCCGATCACCACCCGCTCACCCACCATCGGCAAGTCTTCGCCTGCCGGCACATGGATCAGCACGCGATGCGGCTTGCGACGCGAAAACTGGCTCAACAGGCCGCTGCCACAGCTACTGCGCGCATTGCAGGCACCACAGGTGGAGCGACGCTGGGTCTCGACCCAGACGCCTTCCTTGCCATGCCCCGTGACCTGCCCCTCTTCCTGCATCATCTTGCTGACTCCTGCAAAAACTCGCCGCGCACTGGCGACACATACGCGTAGAATAGCGTCATTCACGGCGGCACTTCACGCGCCTCAGGCCCGATAAGCGCCCACGATACCATCAACAGGAGCCCGCATGAGCGACGCACCCCCATCCACTTCCCGCCTGGACCCGCTGCACGGCGTCACCCTCAAGGCACTGCTGACCTGGCTGGTGGACCACTACGGCTTCGAGACCCTGGGCGAGCTGATTCCCATCAACTGCTTCCTCAGCGACCCGAGCATCAACTCGAGCCTCAAGTTCCTGCGCCGCACGCCCTGGGCACGCGCCAAGGTCGAGGCACTCTACATCCAGACGGCAGATCGCTATCTGCATGACTGAGGCCGAGCGTGGTCACACCGGCAAGTGACGACGCTGGCCGGATGCGACCAGGTTGTGTGGGCGCAACCAGGATATACAGACAAGAAAAGAGGGGCAGCCATTGGCTGCCCCTCTTTTCTTGTCTATCCATGCTGCTTTCATCTGCCTTGGCAGCGACGCCAGCGCAAGCCAGTCATCCAGCGAATGTTACTGGGCAACATCCTGCAGGCTGATCCACTCACTGCGCTCCGGCACCGGGCCACGCGAGGAATGCTGGCTCAGGTAGGCCTCGAGCAGACGACGCTGGGCGAGATCCGCCGCGGCGACATTGCTGGACGACATGCCGGAATCGTAGCTGCCACTTTGCGGCGCCATGAACATCGGACGCGAGCTGGAGGGCGTCACGCCGACCTGCATCAAGCCGCTGTTGGCACCGGGCTGTACCCACTGAGACGCCTCGGCATTCACTGACGGCTGGCTGACCTGACGCACGGTGCCGCCCTGGATGGCTGAACCGCCCTGGTTGACGGAAGAACCGCTGGCAAGCTCTGCACCGCTGTTCACGCCGCCGGGCACCCCATTGTCACCGCCATTGAAGACCTGCACGCCGGTGATCACCATCACCGCGACGCCTGCCGCGATGGCCGCGGAGCCGGCAAAGGAGAACAGGCTGCGGCGCTCGGCCACGGGCGGTGCGCTCGCGGGAGCCTCGCGGGAGATCAGCTCGACCTCGGCGCTGACTGCCGACGCGATATCCAGAGTGAAGGTGCTTTCACGCTCGCGATGCATGGCACTGCGCGCCAGGTGATAGCGGCGCCAGGTGTCTGCAGCCTCAGGAGACTCATCGAGCCCCTTGAGGACACGACGCAGATCCAGCTCGTCACCCTCCGCATCCATCAGCGCGGACAGCGACTCCTTCACGGATTCGGTGGTCTTCAGATTCATGCGTAAATACCCTCACACTCGTCAGATTGAACGACGACTTCAATCTGCACTCCTGGCAACAAATGGCGTCATTCACCATGGCGGCTGATGGCCCGAGCGGGCCAACGGCAAACAGCGTTACTGCGCCGTGGAAGAGGGGCTTTCGTGCCCTGCCCCTCACCACTCAACTTTCCAGCGCTCATGCACGCAGTCGCTGAGCTACATGACTACTGAACAGTAAGAACACGCGCCGCACGGATTGTTCCGCCATTCGTTCAGAAAACATTCACTTTAGCTGCAAGATTTCGCCAAGCCACTGAGTTGATTGAATTTAACCAACAAAATTTTTGTGGCTCTTCTCTCACAGGGGCGACGCAGAACAGCGACGTCACTCGACGGCAGACACCGCCGCGGCGGGACTGACCAGCCCCTGGATCGCCTTGTCGACCGCTTCACGTGCCCGGAAGATACGCGAACGCACCGTGCCCACCGGGCACTGCATCACCTCGGCGATATCCTCATAGGACAGGCCATCGAACTCGCGCAGCGTGATGGCGGTGCGCAGATCTTCAGGCAGCTTCTCGATGGCCTCGAAGACGACCTTCTCCAGCTCATCGCGCGCCATGGCGGCTTCCGGCGTCTCGATGTCAGACAGGCGGCCGGACTGATCGACCACCTCGGCATCGCCGATATCCATGTCGGTGCCCGGCGGACGACGGCCCCGCGAGACCAGATGATTCTTGGCCGTATTGATGGCGATCCGGTACATCCAGGTATAGAAGGCGCTCTCGGCCCGGAAGTTGGGCAACGCACGATAGGCCTTGATGAAGGCTTCCTGGGCGACATCCTGCACTTCTGAATGATCGTGTACGTAACGGCTGATCAGGCCGAGAATCTTGTGCTGATATTTCCTGACCAGCAGATCGAAGGCGCGGTTATCCCCTTTCTGGGCGCGCTCGACCAACTGCTGGTCCGTTTCATTGACACTCATTCACTCGCTCCCTCCGCGGGAGTGGAGGCACCGCTTGCGGACTCCACATCAGGAATCCCCGGGGCATCAGCACCTGACAGGAATTGCGACTCGCGCATGCGTTATCCGGCCCCATTGATATTCGTTGTGATGGATGCGATGCCTGGCGCGGGGCGAAAAAGCGCCCGGCGGCCCGCTGACGCGACCAAAATCAACGCACAGTGTTCCTGTTTATCATTTGTACGGCAAGACGCCATGCCGTCAAAGCCTCAGGTTTTGCGTGTTCACTCCCGTCATGACAGCGTTTGGCGACGCTGACACGTCAAAGCGTAACGATTTCTTTACGATTTACGCTTATCTTGAGTCACACGAGCCTCAAGTCAGCGCCAGTCAGCTTGACAGTTGATTAAATTTGACCCAAGGACGCTGACAAGCCGGCATGCAGCAGATACCATGGACGTCATTCAGTACGCACAACACGGATGGCGGGCGCGAAGACGCCCGTCTGACTCTGCTAGCAGCCATGCAGACCGCACACCGCTCAGGACACTGTCATGTCAGAACAACACGTCAACAACCTCAACGTCCTGTCACAGGACGTGCTGATCACCCCCGAAGCGCTCAAGCAGGACATCCCGCTGACCGCCAAGGCCGAAGAGACCGTCATCGAAGGCCGTCGCACCATCCAGCGCATTCTGGACGGTGAAGACCCGCGCCTGCTGGTCGTGGTCGGCCCCTGCTCCATCCATGACCTGGACGCCGCCCGTGACTACGCGCGCCGCCTGAAGGTGCTGGCCGAGGAAGTGAAGGACAGCCTCTACATCGTGATGCGCGTCTACTTCGAGAAGCCGCGTACCACCGTCGGCTGGAAAGGCCTGATCAACGACCCGCACCTCAATGACACCTTCGAGATCGAGGAAGGCCTGCACATCGCGCGCGGCCTGCTGGTCGAACTGGCCGAGATGGGCCTGCCGCTGGCCACCGAAGCCCTCGACCCGATCTCCCCGCAGTACCTGCAGGACTGCATCAGCTGGTCTGCCATCGGCGCCCGCACCACCGAATCCCAGACCCACCGCGAGATGGCCTCTGGCCTGTCCTGCCCGGTCGGCTTCAAGAACGGCACCGACGGCTCGCTGGATGTCGCCGTCAATGCCCTGCAGTCCGTATCCCACGGCCACAACTTCCTGGGCATCAACCAGGCCGGGCAGGTCGCGATCATCCGCACGCGTGGCAACGCCTACGGCCATGTCGTGCTGCGTGGCGGCAACGGCAAGCCGAACTACGACAGCGTCAGCGTCGCGCTGGCCGAGCAGGAACTGGCCAAGGCCGGCGTCACCGCCAACCTGATGGTCGACTGCTCCCATGCCAACTCCAACAAGGACCCGGGCCTGCAGCCGCTGGTGCTGGAGAACGTCACCCAGCAGATTCTCGAGGGCAATCGCTCCATCATGGGTCTGATGGTCGAGTCGCACATCAACTGGGGCGCGCAGAAGATCAATGCCGACCGCAGCAAGATGGAATACGGCGTCTCCATCACCGATGCCTGCATCGACTGGGCCACCACCGAAGACACCTTCAAGACCATGGACGCCAAGCTCAAGGACGCGCTGCGCGCCCGCCTCGAGCAGCCTGCCGAAGCCTGAGCCAGAAGCCTGAGCCAGAAGCCTTAGGCCACTGATTTCAGACCAGCCGCATTGGATGAATGAAAAAGCCCCGCCGATTGGCGGGGCTTTTTTGTGGCCGCTGGGTCGGCAGCTGACGGGCCAGCTCTGACCGTTCAGCCCTGCCCCATCAGTTCTGACCCATCACTTCTGCCCCATCAGTTCTGGCGCACGCCATCGATCTCGCGCACGAAGGGCGGCAGTGCCTCGATCAACTGCTGACCATAACGCTTGGTCAGGATGCGTCGATCCAGAATCGTGATACGCCCTTCATCGGCTTCCTTGCGGATCAGGCGCCCACAGGCCTGCACCAGCTTGATCGAGACATCCGGCACCGCGATACGCATGAACGGGTTGCCGCCCCGCGACTCGATCCACTCCGCCAGCGTCGCACCGACGGGGTCATCCGGCACCGCGAACGGCAGCCGCGTGATCACCACGTGGGTCAGATACTTGCCGGGCAAGTCGATGCCCTCGGCGAAGCTCGCCAGCCCGAAGATGATGCTGCCGCGCCCGCCATCCACCGCCTTGCGATGCTGACTGAGCAGCTCATGCTTGGGCAGACGACTCTGCGCCAGCACCCGCTTGCGGGTCTCGCTGTCCAGCGCCTTGTTGACCGCCGCCAGCTGCTTGCGCGAACTGAACAGCACCAGCACCGCCTCGCGCACATCCAGCGCATTGACGAAGTCGACGATCGCCTGCTCATGCGGGCCGGGCGGCGACGGCTCCACCGCCTCGCGCGGGATGGCCAGCACCGCCTTGCCATAATCGAACGGGCTGGGCAGACGCTGATAGCGATAGCGATTGGCCAGGCCTGCGCGCTCCTGCAGGCGTTCGAAGCGATTGAGCGCCGTCAGGGTCGCCGACGTCAGCACCGCACCGAAACAGGTGCCCCACAGATGGCGTGCCAGCGTTTCCGCGGCCGACACCGGGCTTGCCGAGACGGTCATCTCCGGCTCGCCATTGAAGCGCTCGAAGGTCAGCCAGCGCGCATGCGGCGGCCCATCGGCAGGGTCGCTCAGGCCGATGGCCTCCCACAACGCATGGGCTTCCAGCGCACGCCCGTGCAGCAGGGCCACCAGCGGCAGCCAGTCCTCGGCATTCTCCTTGGGCAGACCTGTCGCCTTCTCCGGGTCCAGGCTCTCACGCAGGATGTCGGCGATCTGCTCCAGCGCCCGCGACAGCTCCGCGAAGCCCTTGAGCAGGTTGTGGCCCAGCTCCTTGAGCGCCTCCGGTGCCTGACCGCGCTCGAAGCGATGATTGGTGACGTCCTCGCCGGCCCCATTGGGCAGATCCGCCAGCTGATGCCCCAGCCCGAACACCTCGCCCAGACGCGGCTCGATATCCGCCAGCAACTCGGGCATGCGCGCCAGCAGACGCCCGATGGTCGGCTGACTGCCCAGCGCCGCATTCAGCTCGGTGAGCGACTTCTTGAGGTTGCCCAGCCAGCGCAGCGTCTGATTGATCGGCGTGCGGTGATGGAAGTGATCCAGCGCCTTGTCGGGCAGATGGTGCGCCTCATCGAAGACGTAGATGCAGTCACTGGGCGATGGCAATACCAGCCCGCCGCCCAGCGAGAGATCCGCGAGCACCAGGTCATGGTTGGCGACGATGATGTCGGCCTGCTCCAGCTGACGACGGGCACGGAAGAAGGCACACGCCGAGAAGTGGCTGCAGCGGCGATTGGTGCACTGACGGTGATCCGTGGTCAGACGCGCCCAGTCGCGGTCCTCGACCTGCAGCGGCCAGCTGTCGCGGTCTCCTGCCCACTCGCCGCTGGCATAGTCCTCGGCCATCTTGCCGGCCAGCTCCACGAAGCTGCCGCCGTCGCTGGCGATCATGTCGCGCTCGAACAGCGCCATGGTCGGGTTGTCCTCGACACCTTCCAGCGCCTGATCCAGCTTCTGCACGCACAGGTAACGGCGACGGCCCTTGGCCAGCGCATAGTCGAAGGTCAGCCCCGAATGCTTCTTGAGCGCCGGCAGGTCCTGATGCATGACCTGCTCCTGCAGCGCGATGGTCGCGGTCGAGACCACCAGCCGCTTGCCGCGCGCCTTGGCCACCGGCAGTGCGGAGAGCAGATAGGCCAGCGTCTTGCCGGTACCGGTACCGGCCTCCAGCACGCAGACATGCTCGTTGCCGAGGCGATAGCCTTCCGGATTCTGCTCGATGTTGCCCAGCGTGCGCGCGATCTCGGCGATCATCAGCCGCTGCCCGTAGCGCGGCGTCAGCTCAAGACCCTCGAGCAACTTGCGGTAGGCGCCCTGAATCTCGCCCTTGAGGCTATCTTCCAGCATTGCGTGTCTCTCTCCTCAACTGGCCATCCACCCCTGACCCACGACATCCGGCCGACAACAACTGGCGACTGGCCACTCGTCATCAAACCTGCGGGTCATGGAGCGCAAGACGGCGAACAGCCTGAGCTGTCCGCCGTCTTTGCGTGCTACTGCCATCTACCTCGACTGCCCTGCGCGGCCGGTCACCCTATCGCGACCGGGCGGATGCAAGCAGGCGTTACAGCAGGCCCTGGGGCGGCTGCTGACGCGGCAGCGTTTCCTGCAGGTAGTCTTCGATTTCCGGCAGTGAGAAGACATCTTCCTCACCGACGAAGCTGATCAAGGTCACATCGCTGAAGCTTGCACGGTGGACATAGTCTTCCGGCACTTCCGGCAGCGTGAAGTTGATCGCATGGGTCGCGTCTTCGAGTGCGAAGCCACGCCCGGCGACATCGCTGACCACCAGCACCTTGAGTTTGCCGTTGCGGAAGGCCTCATGGGCTTCCAGGCGCTCGGTCTGGGTCTCGGCGCCGGACATCACCGCCGACTCGATACCGGCTTCCTTGAGCGCGGCGTTGATCTTGCGCACCAGCCCACGGCTGTTACCGAAGACCACGGAGCGCTCCATCTCGCCCTGCTTCACCAGATTGATCAACAGACGCAGCTTGTCATCATCGCTCACGGTGTAGGTCTGCACGGCGTCGTTGTCCGCCGCGATGGCAGCCGTCGCTTCGTGCTCGACCGCGACCTGAGTCGCCTCATGCGTCCACTGCTCGGCCAGCCCCAGCACGTCGGAAGACAGCTCGGCGGAGAACAGCAGCGTCTGGCGCTCTTCGGGACGCGGTGTGGCGCGGATGATGCGCTTGACGTCGGGAATGAAGCCCATCGACAGCATGCGGTCCGCTTCGTCGACCACCAGCACCTCGGTCTCGGAGAGATCGACATCGCGCTTGGTGTGGAAATCGAGCAGGCGGCCTGGCGTTGCGACCAGCAGGTCGACCTTGCGCTCGAGGCGTTCACGCTGCTTCTGGTAGTCCATGCCGCCCACCACGCAGGCCACCGAGATGCGCGCGAATTCGGAGAACGCCTTGGCGTCCTTCTCGATCTGCAGCGCAAGCTCACGGGTCGGCGCGATGATGACGGCACGCGGCGCGCCCGGCTTCTGACCTTCCGGCGCCTTCTCTTCCAGGAAGTAGGCCAGGGTGGCGATCAGGAAGGCGGCGGTCTTGCCGCTGCCGGTCTGGGCACGACCGACCACGTCACCACCCAGCAGTGCCTTCTCGAAGGTCTGGGCCTGGATCGGGGTGCAGTATTCGAAGCCGGCCTTCTGGATGGCACGCATCAGTGGCAGCGGCAGATCGAAATCATGGAAGCGCCACTGACCGGCGACCGGCGCGACCGGGAACTGATCGAGGTTCCACTTGGACTGGGAGCGGCGCGGCTTGCGACGACGACGCTTGGGCTTTCTCGGCTTCTGGTTCGGGTCCTGCGGCTCTTGCTGAGTCTGCTCAGCGGCTGGCTGGGTCTGATCCGTCTCGCTCATGTAATCCGTTCTTTTCAAGGGTTCATATGCGACAGGCGCGGGTCGTTCTCGGAATCTCGCCGTGACAGGCCACACCCGGTTGGTTCGTCATGCCCAGTCGTCTCACCTGGTTCGCCTGACTCGCGCCTGATGCGCGGTAGTCTCGGGCTGCATGCGCCTTTACCGGATTGGGAGCCATCCCCTGCCCTTCTGCGGCAACACCCCCTGGGTGTGCGTCTCCGGGGCCACGCAGGCCTCGGGTGCAGAAGGACACGAATGCTCTCACCTGTTCTTGACGGATTCACGCATCCAGCGCTCCCCTGCCCGAATGTTCGGCAAGGGACTGGAGCGGACGTCTGCCATGAGGGTCTGCTCACGTGGCACCGGTCATGTCATCGCCGGGCTCACGCAACGGACAGGCTCATGGGTCGCCACAAGGACGGCCGATACTGCGTGTCGGTCGAAAGGGCTTCTTCATCGGGCGGGCATCAGGCTGCCGGGCAACCTTGGCCACGCCACGGGACAGTTCGCCACCGCCCGTCTGTCTATCTGTCTGTGTGGGCCGGGGCGGCGTACCTGCCAGGGTCATTCAGGTAACACTCACATATTGCATATTGCATGTCGCTGGCACGGGCAATGGCAGCAAGACTGGCGCGTCCGGCAAGCCGTTGTCTCTGACATGCGTGAGGGGAAGCGCGCCCCGAGGGGCAGGCGACCCGCCATCGTGCATGAGACACAAGGCGCCGATTCAAGCGGCCAGTCACGCACCTCACCTGCGGGCAGCGACGATAACGCCGACATATTGTACCAGCCCGCCGGCGTCTTCGCGCCCCTGCATCATGACGCACTCGGCGCGAGACATCCTCGCGTGCACGACACGCGATGCTTCTCACCACGACGCCCCTCATGGCACCCGCCCCATGCAGGCTGGTAGAATGCACGACAACTGATGCGGTTGCCCGCGTGCCGCGGCCTTGCCGTGCGACTCAAGGCTGGCGACTGCCGACACCGAACAGGAAAGCCCGAAGATGACACGTAGAAAGAAGAGCCGCTCCATCGCCGACAAGGTGCAGATTCGTACCGGGCGCCGCAAGGATTTCAAGAAGTGGCGCGCCGAGAACCCGGACCAGGTACATTCCGGTCCGCGTTATGTGGCCAAGAAGAAGGACCAGCGCAAGAGCCAGGCTGCCGCCAAGCTGGAGCGCATGAACGCCGCGCCGCTGTTGCCGCTGCACCCTGATGCGCCGGCAAAGGAAGACAGCTCCTCCAAGGATGATGGTGGAGGCGAAGCGTGATGCGCCTGATTTCCTTCAACATCAACGGCATCCGTGCGCGTCCGCATCAGCTGGAAGCGCTGATCGAGGCACATCAGCCGGAAGTCATTGGCCTGCAGGAAACCAAGGTGCAGGACAGTGAATTCCCCCACGCGCACATCGAGGCGCTGGGCTATCACGTGGTCTGGCACGGCCAGAAGGGCCACTACGGCGTCGCGATGCTGACCCGTCAGGTGCCGAAGAAGGTGCACTACGGCATGCCGGATGACGACGAGGATGCCCAGAAGCGCATGATCGGCGTCGAGATCGACGGCCCGAACGGCGAGCCGCTGATCGTCTACAACGGCTACTTCCCCCAGGGCGAGAATATCGAGCACCCGGTGAAGTTCCCCTACAAGACGCGCTTCTATCAGCAACTGTTCCGCCTGCTGGAAGAAGACCACCAGCCCGAGCAGCACGTGGTGGTGATGGGCGACTACAACATCTCGGCCACTGACCGCGACATCGGCATCGGCGAGCCCAACCGCAAGCGCTGGCTGCGCGAAGGCAAGACCAGCTTCCAGCCCATCGAGCGCGAGTGGATGGAACGCCTCTACGCCTGGGGCCTGACCGACAGCTTCCGCCACGTGCACCCGGAAGTCGATGACCAGTTCAGCTGGTTCGACTACCGCTCACGCGGCTTCGAGCGTGAGCCCAGGCGCGGCCTGCGCATCGACCTGATCATGACCAGCCCCGGCCTGACTCCGCTGATCAAGGATTCCGGTGTCGACTACGCACTGCGTGGCATGGAAAAGCCGTCGGATCACGCCCCGGTGTGGACCGATATCGGCTGATACGCTGAGCAGCGCCAGCGCGAACACGATCGCCAGACACGCAAACGCCGCCTTTCCCGTCTCAGGACGATCAGGAAAGGCGGCGTTTTCGTTGCAGTAATGCTCAGACAGCGCTGGATCGCCAGATTCTCACGTCATCAGCGCTGCGCGACGGATTTCAACCAGGCATCGGCCCCTTCGGCGCCACGCGCCTGAGCCTTCTTGAAGGCTTCACGCGCAGGGTCGAACTGCTCCAGCTGACTGGCGACCACGCCGGAGAGCAGCCAATGACGCGCCGAGTCATCGCCACGCTCACCGGCCGCGGCCAGCGCCTGCTGCGCCGTTTCCCAGCGGCCCCAGTCATAGGCAAGCTCGGCATACTGCCGAGCATCCTCGAGTGACTGGCTCTGCTGCGAGACGGCTGCCCACGCCTTGAGCGCATGCTCGACATCGCGCGCCGCCGTCCAGGCCTGCGCCAGCTGGCGACGCAGCGCCGGGGTGTCTTCAAGCAGCGGCTGCCCCTCGGGTGTCGCGGATTTCGAAAGCCCCGCCTCGATCAGCTCCGCCGCCCGCGCCGGCGCACCGGCCGCCAGCTGCAGGTCGACTCGCTGCTGGTAGGCATCACTGCCACTGACGATCCCCGCCGCCCACGCCGCTTCCCAGGTACTGGCGGCGCGGGTGTTCTGATTGAGGCGCTGATAGAGCGCCACGGCACGCTGCCAGTCCTGCGGGTCACGTGACTCGCCCAGCCCCTGCTCGACCAGCGCCACCGCCGCGCCATGGCGGCCGGTCTGCTGATAGACGCTGACGGCCAGCTTCAGGCGATCGCCGCTCGGCGCACTCGCCTTGCTGGCACGCTCCAGCCAGTCCTCGGCGCGCGCCCAGTCACCCCGATTGGCCTCCAGGCTGACCGCCAGCCACAGGTCATCGGCACTCGCCGAGCCGCCGTGCAGATATTCCGCCAGGCGAGCGATACCGCTATCGCGCTCCCCGGCGCGCAGGCGCAGCATCGCTTCACGACGCAGCCACTCACGAGCCTGGGAGGCATTGACGCCCGGCAGGCGACGCGCCTCGGCATACAGACGCGCCGCCTGGGCCTGATCGCCCTGACGCGCACGCGCACTGGCCGCCAATGACAGATACAGCGCACGCACCTCACCGCGCTGGCGCTTGGCCTCACGCTCGGCGCGCTCACCGACCGCGTCATAATCGCCTTCATCCAGCCGTGACTGCAGCGTGCGCAACTGCCCCGCCACTTCGGCGGAGACGCGCGTCGCCGCATGGGCCGCACTGATGCCACCAACTTCCATCATCAGCATCAGGCAGGTCGAGACCAGCGTCACGCGGGTGAGTCGGCGCCCGCCGCGTCTCAGCAGCTGGCGTGCCCGCGCCATCAGGCCTCGCGATCGCTCAGCGCTGTCGGCGTCCTGCGGCGGTGTGGATTTCGCTACCATGAGTCTTTCCTCTTGCGTTCATCCGCTGCCATGACCCGGCGCATTGCCGACAAGTCCACGGCATCAGAGATGACGACATATGACACACATCAGACACCCGATGAAAGCCCGCGCCATGGGGTCTTGGGTTGCCTCAACGCAACTGAAACTCGAGCCGCTGGCGCGCCTGGCGCGCATTGCCCGCGGCCGGGAATTCCCAGCGCGCGATCGCCTTCATCGCCGCCCGGTCAAACACGCCCGACGGCTCGGCACGCACCACCCGCAGCGAGCCGACATCGACATTGCCGTCCGGGCGAATCACGAAGGCCACCTCGACGAAGCCCTCGATGCCGCGGCGACGCGCGCGACTCGGATATTCGGGAGCGGTGCGCACGGTGGGCCGCGGTGAACCACCCTGCGCCGCCGGGGCCGCCTTGGGCTTGGACGGCTTCGCCGCGGCCTGTGATGACGCATCAGACGCCGACTGCGCAGATGAAGCGGCCTCGGCCTGCCTGGCGACCGCCTTGGGTTCCGGCTTGGCCTTGGGTGCCGGTTTCGGCGTCGGTTTCGGCTTCGGGGTCGGTTTGGGCGGACGCTCGACTTCCAGCGGCGGCAGGCTGTCATCCATGGTCAGCTCTGGCGTCGGCGGCAATGGTGTCTTGACCTCGGGAATTGCCACCGGGCTTGTCGCCTTGGGTGCCGGCATCGGCGCTGCCTTGGGTGGCGGCGGTGGCTCGGCCGGCGGCGTGGGCAGACTTTCACTCGCCGCCGGCGCGGGCGCCGGTGCCTCTTCAGGCGCCTGAACGGTGGAGACCGACAGAGGCTCCGGTGGCGGCGTGTCGTTCACCGGCGGCGCGACCAGCAAGGCCAGCGCATAGAACAGCACCAGCGCCAGCAAGGCACCACCGACAAGCCCGACGAGTCGATTGGCATACAGGCGTCGCGTCATGTCATTCGCCCTTCGAGGCGGCGACCGCGATGTCCTGCACACCCGCGTTGCGCAGTGCATCCATCGTCTCGACCAGCAGACCGGTCTGTGAGCGGCTGTCGGCCTGGATCACCACCGGCTGACCATCGGCAAGATCGGCCACGGCGTCGCCGACGCGATGGGCATCCACCGGCTTGCCGTCGACCCAAACCGCACCCTCGGCGGTGATGGCGACCATGACCGCCGCGTCAGGGCGTGCCGTGGCGTTGGAGGCTTCCGGACGCTGGATCTCGACCCCGGACTCCTTGACGAAGCTGGTGGTGACGATGAAGAAGATCAGCATGATGAAGACGACATCCAGCATCGGCGTCAGATTGATCTCGCCGCTGTCTTCCGCGGCCTCCATGCGACGTCTACGCATGTGGTGTCTCGCTTGTATCAGAGGAGGAATCAAAGCCGTTCGCAGCGGACATGCCGGAACGTGCATCGTCGACGGCGCGCGCCAGACGGTCGTGCAGGCGCTGGTCTTCACGACGCACCACGCGCTCGAAACGCGTGACGAACATCAGGCCCACCACCGCGACCGCCATGCCGGCCAGCGTCGGCAGCGTGGCGCGTGCCACACCATCGGCCATGGCACGCGCCTGACCGGTGCCGGCGATCGCCAACGAATCGAAGACATGGATCATGCCGGTCACGGTACCCAGCAGCCCCGCCAGCGGACAGATCAGCACCAGCAGCTTGAGCCACGGCAGCGGCGCACGCAGGCGTGACAGCAGCTCACGGGTCAGCACTTCGCGATGGGTGAGCGCCGACCAGCTGTGGTGCTCGCTGCGCGCCACCCAGTCGTGGATCAACTGCTGACGCGCCGGACGATGCACGAGCCGCCAGTAGAGGCCGCGTTCCAGCGCCAGCCCGAACAGCACCATGGCGATCAGGCAGATCACCACGATCAGCGGGCCACCGCTTTCCACCAGCCGCATCACTGGCGCGAAGCCACCGCTCAGCAAGGAAGAGGCGGCCAACGAATCAGGCATGCTCGGTATCCCGCTGACGCGCCGCCGTGCTGGCAGCCTTGCTCGGGGCGCGCTTCTCGAGGTGGTCGGCCAGACGTGCACTGGCGCGGCCCTCGAGGCGGCCCATCAGGCCCTTGGACAGACTGGAAAGCCCGGTCTGGGCGAACAGCAGCGGCACGGCGGTCACCAGACCCAGCACGGTGGTCACCAGCGCCTGGGAGATACCGCCGGCCATCAATTTGGGGTCGCCGGTCCCGAAGACGGTGATCGACTGGAAGGTGCCGATCATGCCGGTCACGGTGCCCAGCAGACCCAGCAGCGGCGCGATGGCAGCCAGCAGCTTGACCAGCGCCTGGCCACGTTCGAGCCTGGGCTGCTCGGCCAGCAACGCCTCATCGAGACGGGCTTCGAGCGCTTCCGGCTCGTGATCATGGCGCATGCCTTCAAAGCGATGCAGCACACGGCCCAACGGGTTGTCGTCACTGAGCTGGCTCAGGTCGGCTTCCTGACGCTTGACCGCCCGACGGGTCAGCGACAGGCGCACCAGCTGGATCAGCGCGATGATCAGGCCCAGCACGCCAAGACCGACGATGACGTAACCGACGGCGCCGCCCTGCTTGAGACGCTCACCGAGACGCGGCGCCCGCGCCAGCGCCTGGGTGACATCGCCACCGGTGGGATCGAAGCTCAGACGATCACTGTCGCCGGCATCGAAGGCCGCCAGCTGCTTGCGAATGCGCAGCGGCGTGGTACCCGCAAGGCCGAGGGTATCCAGCGCAGAGGGACCATCCACAGCCTTGTCTTCCGACAGCGGCGCCAGCAGGTGGCGACCACTGAAGGCCATCTGTTCGCCGACGCGCACGATCTCACGCGGCTTGATGCTGCCATCCGGCCCGGCCAGCGGTGCCTGGAAGCGCAGCGCGCGACCGCTTTCGGTGGCGATGCTGCGGATGTCCGCGGTCAGGGCGGCGAGTCGCTCGCGGCCCGGCACCTCATCGCGCGGCCCCAGGTCCGGCAGACGCGCCTGGCCGCCGACCAGCAGCCAGTTGCCCGCCAGTGCTTCACGCGTCTCGCGTGCATGCTTGCGTGCCACCTCGAACACCTGACCGAGATCGCCCTGCTGGGCCTGACGCTCTTCGTCCAGACCGCTGAGGGTCGCCTGTTGTTCCTGCGCTTCGGCCTCGAGGGTCGCGCGCGTCTCGCGCAGACTGTCACGCCGCGCCTCGGCCTCGCTGACCGCCGCTTGCAGCGCCTCGCGATCCGACAACAGGGTGTCGAGACGCGCCTGGTCGCGGCCCTCGGCCTGACTGGCGGCCTGTTCGAACTGTTCGACGCTCAGTGACTGCTCGGCACTGCCGGTCGCCGCCAGCACGGCGGGAGATGACAACGTCAGCAGCCCCAGGGTGCCGGCCGTCAGCAACAGGCGTGACAGAGACGCACGTGGCGCTTGTGAATTCGTCGCCATCAGCTGGACTCCTGCGCGGTACGGGTAGTGGTGGTACGTGTGCTGGTGACTGCCGCGGCAGCCTGATCGGCGCTCTCGAGCGCGGACTGCGACAGGCGCCCCTTCGGAGCCAGCTCGACGTCCTCGACCGGCACCGACAGCGGCAGGGTCACCAGTGACGGTGCCTGCTGGTCACGCGCCATGCTGATGCCCTTGCGCAGCGCTTCCAGGCCGCTGTCATCCAGTACCTGCCAGCTGCCATTTCTGGCCTGCCAGGCGCCACCATGCTGACCATCCAGCGTCAGGTAATAGAGGCCGACGCGGCCGACACGCAGATACTGCACCTCGGTGTCTTCCCCACCGACAAGCCCTGCGCGCCAGGTATCGAAGCCCTGACCGTAGCTCAGCTCCTGCTGCCAGGCGTTGAGCAGCTGATCAAGACGCTCGTCATTGCTCAAACTGGCATTGGAGAGGTTGTCACGCAGACGCTGGACGCGCGCGAGGCGCTCGCCCTTGAGAAACGGCAGGTCCTGCTCGATGAAGTCCGCCAGCTCCTCGACCTGCTGACGCAACAGGCCCGGCAGCGACTCACGCGTGGCCTCGAGATTCTCCAGCGCCGTGCGCTGGCGCTCGATACGCGCCGCGCGGTCAGCATTCAGCGGCGTCAGTTCCGCGGTATAGCTTTCCAGACGCGCGGCTTCCTGACGCGCTTCACGCAGGCGCACCAGCAGCGCACGCGTCTCGTCATCGGCGGCGTCGATGCGCGCCTGCAGCTCACGCTGGGTTTCCTGATGAGTGGCGGCACTGTCACGCAGTGTCTCGGCATGCGCCGGCAATGCGGTGGCTGTCAGCGGTGCAATCAGCACCAGCGCCGGGAGCAGGCCGCCAAGGGCTCGCACGCACGGGAAGGGGAAAGAAGTCGAACGCCGCACGGACATCTCCTGAAGAACTAGGCTTGGTTGCATCCTCGGTCGCCTGCCAGGCCGCTAGTGGCTTCCGAGTGGAAATGCAAATCACTGGCATGGACGGTATTACAAACAAGAACAATTATCAATTGATCTTGCCTCGCTCTGCCCCATCAGCAGGCCCTGAAACCTGCAATGCAGCGTTGCACTTTTCTCCTGACGCTCTCTCCCCTGCCCTCGCCCCAACCCTTGCCTGTAGACACAAAAAAACGCGACCCGCCGAAGCGGGTCGCGTTGATTGGCCAGGCCACCTTGCGGTGTCTCGGCCTCAGCCTTGCGGGGCGTTGCTCAGAGCTTGCCTTCCAGCTCCGGCAGTACCTCGAACAGATCCCCGACCAGGCCGTAATCCGCGACCTGGAAGATCGGCGCTTCGTCGTCCTTGTTGATCGCGACGATGACCTTGGAGTCCTTCATGCCCGCCAGGTGCTGGATCGCCCCGGAGATGCCGACGGCGATGTAGAGGTCCGGCGCGACGATCTTGCCGGTCTGGCCGACCTGCATGTCGTTGGGCACGAAGCCGGCGTCGACCGCAGCGCGAGAGGCACCGATGGCGGCGCCCAGCTTGTCGGCGATACCGTTGAGCAGCGCGAAGTTCTCACCATTGCCCATGCCGCGGCCACCGGAGATCACCACCTTGGCGGAGCCCAGCTCAGGGCGCTCGCTTTCGGCCAGGGTTTCCTCGACGAAGCTCGAGACGCCTGCATCCTCGACCACGTCCACGGCCTCGATGGCCGCCTGTCCGTCGAGCGCGACCGGATCGAAGCCGGTGGCACGCACGGTGATGACCTTGAGCACATCGTCGCTCTTGACGGTGGCGATGGCGTTGCCGGCGTAGATCGGGCGCTGGAAGGTATCGGCGCTCTCGACGGCGATGATCTCGGAGATCTGCGCCACGTCCTTCAGTGCCGCGACACGCGGCATGAAGTTCTTGGCGGTGGTGGAGGCGCTGGACAGCACATGGCTGTAGTCATCGGCCAACGCCACGACCAGTGCCGACAGGTTCTCGGCCAGCTGATGGGCGTAGACGGCATTGTCGGCGACACGCACACGCGCGATGCCGGCAAGCCTGGCGGCCTGCTCGGCGACGGCGCCTACGCCCTCACCGGCGACCAGCAGATCGATATCGCCACCGATGGCGGTTGCGGCTGCCACGACACTCGCGGTGCTGCTGGTCAGCTGGCCATCATGATGATCGGCAATGACGAGAATGCTCATGAGATCACCTTTGCTTCGTTCTTGAGTTTGTCCACCAGCTCATCGACGGAGCCGACCTTGATGCCGCCCTGACGCTCGGCCGGCGGCGTGACCTTGACCAGTGACACCTTGGAGGCCGTGGAGACACCCAGCTCTTCCGGCGTCTTGACGTCCAGCGGCTTCTTCTTGGCCTTCATGATGTCCGGCAGCTTGGCGTAGCGCGGCTCGTTGAGGCGCAGGTCAGTGGTGACCACCGCCGGCAGGTTCAGCTTGACGGTCTGCAGGCCGCCATCGATCTCGCGGGTGACGCTGACGCTCTCGCCATCGACCACCACTTCGGAGGCGAAGGTACCCTGCCCCATGCCAGTGAGTGCCGCCAGCATCTGACCGGTCTGGTTGTTGTCGGCATCGATGGACTGCTTGCCGAGAATCACCAGGCCGGGCTGTTCTTCCTCGACCACCTTGGCCAGCAGCTTGGCCACGGCCAGCGAGTCGACGGCGTCATCGGTCATCACCTGCACGGCGCGATCGGCACCCAGCGCCAGCGCGGTACGCAGCTGCTCCTGGGCGGCCTTCGGGCCGATGGTGACGGCCACGACTTCGGTCGCCACGCCCTTTTCCTTCAGGCGCACCGCTTCTTCCACGGCGATCTCGCAGAAGGGGTTCATGGCCATCTTGACGTTGGTCAGATCGACGTCAGACTGGTCAGCCTTGACGCGAATCTTGACGTTGTAATCGATGACGCGTTTCACCGCGACGAGTACTTTCATGGTGTCCTCGCTGATTTCTCATGGAGTACCAGTGACCGTGAGGCCGCCAGCGCTCGATTCATGCAAGCGTTTGATAGGTGAATATCTTCCACAGATGACCGTGATGACAAGTGTCTCGCCACGATATCCGCTGGCACCCGACGGATGAAGTCAGCCAGACCGGCGTGGTTTTCACTCTCCGGGCGCCGCCATTCTCATGCGGGCATCTTGCGCAGAATTGGTTGCCGGGGTCAAACCTGACAATCACTCTCAACACGCCCGAGCGTGAAACCCATCGGGCGATTTCCTGCAACGCCCCCGGTGGCTATTACGTCAGACCCAAGCATAATAAACAAACGGTCGTTTTAAATGCTACTGTTGCGGCATGCTATGCGGCTGCTTCGCGCCAGCGCCTTGTGTCGAGCGGCCGATCGTCCGTGCAGGACATGGCGTACCAGCGTGAGTCGCACCCCTATTTTCACTCCGACGAGTCGTGCCCTGACGCACGCCACGCCGGAGGTTCACTGCCCAGCGAACGACTGTGGTCGTTCGTGACACGCCCGCCCCGCCGGATCCGCGGGGCCCTGACGGCGCAAAGATTGAGGAGACGGGTCATGGAACGCGAATTCATGGATTTCGACGTGGTCATCGTCGGTGCCGGCCCTTCCGGCCTGGCGGCGGCCTGCCGACTGATGCAGCAGGCCAACGCGGCCGAGAAGGAGCTGACGGTCTGCGTGGTCGAGAAAGGTTCTGAAGTCGGCGCGCACATCCTGTCCGGCGCCGTGCTCGAACCGCGTGCACTGACCGAGCTGTTCCCCGACTGGGCCGAACGCGGCGCACCGCTCAAGACGGCCGTCACCCGTGACGAGGTCGTGCTGCTCAAGGATGACCAGAAAGCGCAGGTCATCCCCAATGCACTGGTTCCCAGGACCATGCACAACGATGGTAACTACATCATCAGCGCCGGCAATCTGACCCGCTGGCTGGGCGAGCAGGCCGAGGAGCTGGGCGTCGAGATCTTTCCGGGCTTCGCCGCCCAGGAAGTGCTGCATGGCGAGGATGGCACGGTGCGCGGCATCGTGGTCGGTGACATGGGTGTGGCCGCCGATGGCAGCGAGAAGGATGGCCACATGCCGGGCATGGAGCTGCGCGGCAAGTACACCCTGTTCGCCGAGGGCTGCCGTGGCCACCTGGGCAAGCAGTTGATCTCGCGTTTCTCGCTCGACAGCGAAGCGGACGCCCAGCACTACGGCATCGGCTTGAAGGAGCTGTGGGATGTGCCCGCCGAACAGCACCAGCCGGGACTGGTGGTGCATGGCAGCGGCTGGCCGCTCAAGGGCAACGCCGAAGGCGGCTTCTTCCTCTATCACACCGATGACCAGCAGGTGGTGGTGGGCCTGATTGTCGATCTCGCCTACGACAACCCGTACCTGTCGCCCTTCGATGAATTCCAGCGCATGAAGCAGCACCCGACCCTGGCCCGCCATCTCGAGGGCGGCAAGCGGGTTTCCTACGGGGCGCGTGCCATTGCCAAGGGCGGCCTCAACTGCCTGCCCAAGATGAGCTTCCCGGGCGGCCTGCTGATCGGCTGTGACGCCGGCACCCTCAACTTCGCCAAGATCAAGGGTCTGCACACCGCGATGAAGTCCGGCATGCTGGCGGCGGAAAGCGTGTTCGACGCCATCAAGGGCGGTGACGAAGGCGGTGAAGACCTGGTCGACTTCGGCAAGCGCTTCAAGGACAGCTGGGCCTATGAAGAGCTGGACGCCTCGCGCAGCTTCGGCCCGGCCATGCACAAGTACGGCACCTTCCTCGGCGGCGCCTACAACTTCCTCGACCAGCTGACGGGCGGCCGCCTGCCGACCCTGCATGACACCACGCCGGACTACGCGCGCATGCGCCCGGCGGCTGAGTGCACCAAGATCGAGTACCCCAAGCCGGACGGCAAGCTGTCCTTCGACAAGCTGTCCTCGGTGTTCCTCTCCAACACCAATCACGAGGAAGACCAGCCGTGCCACCTGCGCCTGTCCGACCCGGAGCTTCCGGTGCGTGACAACCTGCCGCGCTACGCCGAGCCCGCCCAGCGCTACTGCCCGGCCGGTGTCTACGAGATCGTCGAGGAAGCCGGTGAGCCGCAGTTCCAGATCAACTTCCAGAACTGCGTGCACTGCAAGACCTGTGACATCAAGGACCCGGCGCAGAACATCACCTGGGTCGCGCCGGAAGGCGGCGGTGGCCCCAACTACCCCAACATGTAAGCCCCTGCTGCCCGCCAGCTGACAACGCCGCCACTGCCCTGCCGTGGCGGCGTTGTCGTGTCTGGCCCTCCTCATTCCTCAGCGCCACAGGCGCGGAAGCCTTGCGCCCCGTAAGTGCTTCTTGTTTTATTCCAAAACAATCTCAAAGCGATTGTTGATATAACAGCTTCTCGGTAGCACATTAGCCTCCCTCGAATTCAGACTCACGCCATCGCTTCGGAGCCACCATGTCCGTCACACGCCAGATACTGCTCGCCCTGGGGCTGGGCATTCTCAGCGGCCTTGCCCTGAACGCCGGGGCAGGCGCTCTGCCCGAAGGCAGCGTCGCCTGGCTCGACAGCCACCTGCTGACGCCGGTGGGTCAGATCTTCTTGCGCCTGCTGCAATTCGTGGTGGTGCCGATGGTGTTCGGCGCACTGATCATGAGCCTGACCAACCGCGAAGGTGGCGCCGACGTCGGTCGCCATGCCGGACGCCTGCTGGGCAGCTATGTGGTCACCAGCGCCGTGGCACTGACGCTGGGCATGCTGGTCGCGCATTGGCTGACGCCGGGCAGCGGCGCCGAGAGCCTGGTGGATTCAGCACCTGAAGGTCGCAACGCCGACAGCATCGCCCAGTGGCTGGTGGGCCTGGTGCCCAACAACCCCTTCACCGCGCTGGGTGGCGGCGGCCTGCTGCAGGTCATCTTCGCGGCCGCCCTGATCGGGCTGGCGATGCGCGCCCTGCCAAAGGAAAGCGCGCCGCTGCATCACGTGATCGAGAGCGGTTACACCGTCAGCCTCAAGGTGCTGTCCTTCGTGCTCAAGCTGGCGCCGGTGGGGGTCTTCGCACTGATCACCTCGGTGATCGCCACCCAGGGGCTGGACCTGCTGTTGCGCCTGGGCATGTACGTGATCGGCCTGATCATCGCGCTGGCGCTGATGGCACTGCTCTATCTGGTGCTGCTGGCCGTCACCGGTGCCCGCCCGCTGGCCTTCGTGCGCCACTTCGGCCAGAGCCTGGGCTTCGCCTTCGGTACCGCAAGCTCCGGCGCGACCCTGCCGCTGGCGCTGGGCAATGCCCGCGACTACGGCATGAATGAATCCCTGGCCAGCTTCGCGCTGCCCTTCGGGACTGCCCTCAAGCGTGACGGTGCCGCCGTGCTGCAGGGCTTCAATGCGCTGTTCGTGGCGCAGCTGTTCGGCATCGATGTCACCACCTCGCTGGTGATCACCGTGTTCACCACCGGCCTGCTGGTCAGCTTCTCGACGGCTGGCGTGCCGGGTGCGGGGCTGGTCGCGATGACCACCGTGCTGGGCGCGGCAGGGCTGCCGCTGGAAGGCGTGGCCGTGGTCGCCGGGGTGGACCGCTTCACCGATGGCCTGCGCACCGCCCTCAACGTGATGGGCAACTGCGCCAACGCCGCCCTGCTGGAACGCTTCGATTCGCGCAAGCCCGCCGCGGAGCCCAAGTCGCAAGCGTAAGCACGCACGCAAAGAGTCAGGTAAAGCGCCCCACAAATGACAACGCCCGCCAGAGGTTTCTCTGGCGGGCGTTGTCATTTGTGAAGCCGTCATCGCACTGGCGCGTGCGTCTACTTCTCGCTGGCCTCACCGGTGGCGACCGGACGCGCGGGATCACTGATCCAGTCACTCCAGGAGCCGGCATACAGGCGCGGCAGCGGCAGCCCCGCGATCGCGAAGGCCAGGATGTTCTGGCAGGCACTGATACCGGAACCGCAATAGGCGATCACCTCACCCTGCGCCGGCAACAGGCTGCGCAGCTCACGCATCAGGCTCATGCGGTCCTTGAAGCGGCCATTGGCTTCCAGATTGCTGGGGGTCGGCCGGCAGAATGCCCCGGGGATATGGCCTGCCACCGGATCGACCGGCTCCTGCTCACCGCGAAAACGCGCCTCGGCCCGGGCATCCAGCAAGCTGTCATCCGTAACGGCCACCTCTTGGGCGCTGACCAGCAGGCTGTCATCAAAGCTCGGCTGCCAGTCGCTGGGTGTGGGGCTCACCGGTTGGGCAGGCGCACGCTTGAGCTCGCCCATGGCCTGATTCCAGGCCTGGATTCCGCCATCCAGCACCCGCACATCCGGATGCCCGGCCCAGGTCAGCATCCACCACAGCCGCGCCGCCGCCATCTGCCCGCCCATGTCGTCATAGACCACCACCTGCTGCTCGGGCGTGATGCCGAGGCGGCGGAACAGCTCGGCCGTCGCCTGATGTGACGGCAGCGGATGCCGCCCGCCCACGCCGTCCTCGCGCACGGCGGCCGACAGATCACGGTCCATATCGACATGGATGGCACCCGGCAGATGGCCTTCACGCCACAGACGCTCGCCGGCTTCCCCATCGTCGAGACGCGCACGGCAATCCAGCACCACAGGCGACTTGAGGCCCGCCATCGCCAGCTGGGTCACCAGCTGGCTGGCATCGATCAGGGGCGCCTGGCGCTGGTCCGGCACCAACAGCGATGAGGCGGAGACGGAGGCTGCCGCCAATGCGGCAGGATCAGGATACTGAGCCATGGGAACTCCTTTTCAGGCAGACGAAGATGCGCTGCAGGCATGATGGTGCTCGGCGCAAGGCTTGGCAATCGCGCTGCCTTGTCGCCCGAGTCTCAAGTCCATTGTCACAAGGGTCACAAGGGTCACAAGGCTGTCAGCGGGGCACGCGTGGCGATCAGGCGGCGCTTGTTGCCATCGGCGAAGCGCACCTCGATCAGCGGATTGGCCTCATTGCCGGAGACCTCTTCGATCACCCCCTCACCGAAGCTCTCGTGACGCAAGCGCTGACCGACCTCCCAATCACCGACGCGTCGCAGCACGGCCGGCTCGCCGCGTGGAGAGCGATTGCCCTGTCGAGCGCCGCGAGCATAGGTGCCGCCCGAGCTGGACTGGCCTTGCGCAGTCGACTTGCTGGCCGGCTTGCCCGGGGACTTGGCGACCTTCTTCGGCAGCGCTTCCAGCGTCGGCGGCGTGATGCCGTGACGTGCCAGAGGCAGCCGCGCCAGATAGGCCTCGCCAAGTGCCGGCGCCGCCACACGCAGGCGCTCGTCGCTTCCGTCCGCTGACTCGCGGGAGGCCTCATCGCCGTCCTCGGCCTGCAGACGGGCGAGCTTGGCGCGCTTGCCGGCACCGTGAATCCAGTCGCCGAGGCGGGTGCAGTCCTCCACGCACAGCTCGGCCAGGAAGCGGCTTGGCGTATGCGTGCCGCCGTCACGCCACAGGTGCAGCTGCTCGCGGGCACGCGTCACGCCGACATAGCACAGGCGTCGCTCCTCCTCGAGGCGCTCCGGCGACAGCGGGTTGTCACGCGAGTAGGCCGGGAAGTCTTCCTCGTTCATGCCCCACAGCCCCACCAGCGGCCACTCCAGCCCCTTGGCCCCGTGCACCGTGGTGATCAGCACGCCGTCGGCGGCGTCCTCGACCGGATTGCGCAGCAGATTGATGAAGGCGTCGGGGTCATTGGCCAGTTCCCCTGCCTGCTCGATCAGCACATCCAGCAGGCGCACATCCTCCTCGCCCTTGTCACGCCGGGCCGCGGCGCGGCGCAGCACCTTGTCGGCCTCCAGCTCATCGACCACATGACGCAGCAGCCGCGCGGGCGCCCAATCGCCCAGCGAGGGCAGATCACACAACAGCTTCCAGCGCTTGTGCAGGTTGCGGCGTTGCAGCGGCTTGAGCCCCTCGAGGATAGGGTCTTCCTTGCGTGGCCAGCGCTGGCTGTCGGCTAGTTGCTGACACAGGCGCTCGAGGCGCTCGCGCGCGACGAAGGCGGTGGGCTGGGTGAACAGCAGCAGCAGGTGCGCCGGGTCGCGCAGACGCGTGGCATCACGCGCCAGCTCCAGATAGCCCGCCAGCGCCTGCACCAGCGGCAGACGGAACACGAAGCGATCCCCCTGCCCCAGCCGGAAGGGAATGCCGGCCTTGAGCAGCTGCAACTGCACCGGTACCGACAGCGCCCAACTGCGCACCAGCACGGCGGCCTCGGCGCCACTGCGACCCGACTCTCGCCAGGCCGTGAGCGCCGCGACCAGACTGGCGGCGCCCTGGCCTTCGAACAAACGCGTCGCCGGCGTGCCGGGCGCGGCCAGACACAGCTGGTCCGGGCGGCGCGCATTGGCGGCGATGGCGTGATTGGCCGCCAGCGCCAGACGATGACCGTGGCGAAAGGTGTAACTGAGCGGGAAATCCAGCGGCGCGGCGAAGCTCTCGGCAAAGCGCGTCAGCATGTAGTCAGGCCGCGCGCCACGCCACTCGTAGATGCACTGGTTGGCATCGCCCACGGCCATGACTTCTGCCATGGCGCTGGAGGCTGCGGGCGACGACTCGCCGCCGGACGGCGCACCCGCCAGCAGCGCCAGCATGCGCTGCTGCGCCTCATTGATGTCCTGATACTCATCGATGATGACGTGCTGCAGATGCCCCTGGATGCGCGCACGAGTCTCGGGCTCCTTCTCCAGCTGACGCAGCGGCCGGTAGAGCAGATCGGCATAGGTCATCTGGCCGTACTGCTCGAGCAGCTGCTCCAGCTGAGCGAAGGACTCGACGAAGTGGCCGGTGTGCTCGCCGAGATTCATGCGCTCATACAGCAGCGTCGGCTCGCACATCTCGGCCTTGACCAGATCACAGAACTGGGCGAGCGCTTCGAGACGCTCGCCCTCGAGCGCTGCCTCACGATCGGCGCGATCGGCATCGCCCAGCGCACGCTGGGCGGCCTGCTTGAGCAGACGCTCCAACGCCCAGTCCTGCTGGATGAGTTCGCGCGGCTCGAGGCTGCCCCAGCGCACCAGGGTGGTAGTCAGGCGATGGCCGATGGAGTGGAAGGTGCGAATGTCGGGTAGCCGTGTGCCCGGCGGGGCCGACTGCGCCAGCTTGGCGACGAAGTCCTCGCGCGCCGAACGGTTGAACATCAGCACCAGAATCCGCTGAGCCGCAATGCCTTCCGCCAGCAGGCTCAGCACCCGCGCCACCAGCGTGGTGGTCTTGCCGGAGCCCGCCACCGCCGCTACCCGCGCATGCCTCCCACGATGCGCCACCACGGCGCGCTGCTGATCCGTCAGCCGTTGCGTCAGCTGATCGACGGCCAGCGCCAGTGGCGATGCTGCAACGTCTGGCCCGGAGGTTGCGGTGCTGTCGGGCTCGATGGGAGGAAGTGGTGACGACATGAAGACCTGCAATGGCTGACGGCGAGAGAAAAGGAGCGAAGCAGAACGCGAGGGGCATACGAAAGAGAGAGCGGAAGGCGGCAGGCTCAAAAAGGCTCAGACAGGTTCAGGCCTCGACCTCATCGGCCGCCAGCTGCCCCAGAATCTGGAAGCGCCCGCCGCTCATGAAGCCGAGTGTCAGGCTACCGTCTTCCTGCTCATGCGTCTCGGCGCTCTCGAGCAGCCGATAGTAGAGATTGCGGTGCAGGCGCGCGGCAAGGCCGAAGCGCACCGGCACTTCCGGTAGCCACAGGCCGTCCGGCGTCTCACTCAGCGTCAGGCAGGTCTCCCCTTCCAGCCGCACGACATCGCCCTGATCGGTGACCAGCTGCCAGACGTCCGGCCGAGGCTCTGTCTGTCCGGGCTCTGGCTGACCGGGCTCTGGCTGACCGAGCTCAGCCGGCGCAGAATCACTCTCGACGCGGGAGCAGTCCACCGCCAGGAAGGGGCGGTCCTCGACCTGGATGGTGACCTTCTCCGCCGGCGTGACCAGGCAGTAGCTGCCATCGGGCTCGCGGCGCAGGACACGCGACAGCATGTGCACCAGCCGCGCACGGCCGATGGGCGTGCCCTCGTGCATCCAGCGCCCGTCGGCGCAGATGACGAGGTCCATCTCGCCACAATGCGCCGGGTGCCATTGATCCACCGGCGGCAATGCCTTGCCGCTGGTGGCCTTGTCGCCCAGCTGGGTGAGGATAGCGGCTGGATTCATGACGTTCCCTCCCTGGTGGTCAGATCATGCGGGGCATCACGCTCAATCGATGAGCATACCGCTGCTGGCCAGCGCTTCGCGAACGTTGTCCGGCGCTTCCGGCGCAGCGGCGCGGAACAGACGATAGAAGTTGGCGGTGGTCTGCATCGCCAGCTCATCGACGGTGATGCCGCGCTCGGTGGCGATGCATTCGGCGACCTCGACCACATTGCCCGGCACATTGGAGGTGCCACGGTACGGCACCGGCGCCAGATAGGGGCTGTCGGTCTCGATCAGCAGGCGGTCCAGCGGGATGGCGCGTGCCAGCTCGCGGACGTGTTCGGCGTTGCGGAAGGTGACGATACCGGAGATGGAGACCATGAAGCCGTGGCCCACCGCGACGCGCGCCATGTCGAGATCTTCAGTGAAGCAGTGCAGCACGCCACCGACAGCGGGGTCCGTGTGCTGCTTGATCAGCGCCAGGGTGTCTTCGCGCGCTTCGCGGGTGTGGATGATCACCGGCAGCTCGAGCTCACGCGCGGCGATCAGATGGCGCGTGAAGCGCTCGTACTGCAGCTCGCGGCTGACGCTCTCGTAGTGATAATCGAGACCGGTCTCGCCGATGGCCACCGCGCCGAAGCGCTCGGCGCACTTCTTGATGTCCTCGACCGTGGGTTCCGGGTCGACCTGATGCAGCGGATGCACACCGGCGGAAATCACCACATCCTCATGCTGCTGGGCGATGGCCGAGATCTCGGGCACATCGTCGAGCGTGACGGCAATGGCGAGAAACTGGTGCACGTGACGGGCGCGCGCGGCGTCCAGCACAGCCTCGAGGCTGCCGCCGTGCTCTTCCAGTTTCAGACGATCAAGGTGGCAATGCGAATCGACAAACATCCGGAACTCTCACTACTGATGGCCACGCGCTGCGCGGCGAAAAACGTGCTCGACCGGCGGGCGCCCATGGCACTGCCGGTCGAGATGATGAAGCGACGCTGCGCTCGCGCTACAGCGTATAGGTCGCGTGACCCTTGCCGAGCATGCCGGCCAGGTGGTTCTCGATATGATCGCGCACCTGGCGGTCCTCTTCACTGAAGTGGATGCCGATCCCGGCAGTGCGCCGGCCACTGACGCCCTGCGGAGAAATCCATACCACGCGCCCGGTGACCGGAATGCGCTCGGATTCCTCAGGCAGGGTCAGCAGCAGATAGACCTCCTGGCCCATGGTGTAGCGCTCGGTGGTCGGCACGAAGATGCCGCCGCGCACGAGGGTCGACATGTAGGCGGCCAACAGGGTCTTCTGATCACGAATGGTCAGCGAGAGCGCCTTCTGGCCTTGCTGTGGAGCGGTATCCATCCTTCACCTCCGGCCGGTCTCCCGGCACATGCAGTCCCGTGACGAGCGTCAGCGCTCACATGAGGGCTCACGCTGCGTATCAATGCGTATTCTTCGGCCATTGCCTGCTGTTATCTGACGCAAGGCGAGCAAGCGGCCTGGCTGGCTTCAGTCTAGCCTGCCCGCCTTGCCTCGCGCAGCCTCGTGGCTTTCCACGCGGGCATCGCTCAGCCCTTTCCTCGGCTCTTCGCTCAGACCTTCACTCGGACCATCACGCCAGAAAAAGCCAGCTGCGCATTCAGGAGCGCAGCAAGGCGGCCCAACGCACCAGCCAGGCTTCCAGCACCAGCTGTGGGTTGGGGTTGCCGCCCGCGGCCAGCAGACGGCGCTGCTCGCGGGCGAAGTCCAGCAGCTTGAACCAGTCCTGGGTGCGCCCGTTCTTGACCGCCTGTCTCAGCAGCGGCTCGAGACTGGGGTCACGCAGGTCACTGGCGTTGCCGGACAGGCCCATGCGAATCAGGTCTTCCAGCCAGGCAATACCGTACCACAGCACCTGCGCCAGCGGTTGGCGCTCCAGTCGCCACGCCTCGGCCACCGGCTCACCACCGCGCACCAGCGCATCGAACAGCTCGCGCAAGGCCTGACGCAGCTGACGCTGCTCCGCCTCGCCAAGACGCACCGCCAGCTGCGGCAGACCGCCCGCCATGCGCAGCAGGGCCTGAGCATCCTCGCCCAGCTGCTGCGTGAGCCACGGCAGGCTCTCTTCGGCCGGCGGAATCACCAACGGCCATTGCTGACAGCGCGAGCGGATGGTCGGCAGCACCCGTGACGGCATGTCGCTGAGCAGAATGAACAGCGTATTGGCACCGGGCTCCTCGAGGCTCTTGAGCAAGGCGTTGGCCGAGGCGATGTTCATCGACTCCGCCGGTTGCAGCCGGATGACGCGGTAGCCGCCCTGCTGGGCCGTCTGGGAGACGAAGCGATTGACCTCACGGATCGGGTCGATGCGGATCATCTTGCCGACATCCTGCGGCGCGACCGCCATCAGATCAGGGTGATGCCCGGCCGCCAGCATATGACAGCCATGACATTCACCACAGGCCGCCGCGCCGGGCTTGCCCTGGGCGGTGCGACACAGCACGCGGGCGATCATCGCATCGGCCAGCTCATGCTTGCCAAGCCCCGATGGCCCGCTGAGCATCACCGCATGCGGCAGGCGACCGTTGTCGTGTACCGCGGTGAAGTGTTGCCACAGCGAATGCTGCCACGGCAGCGGTGAGAAGCTCGAAAGCGTGACACCACTGCTGACGTCTGAAGCACTCATGGCTGCTCATCCGTGGCAGTGTTCGCCTGCCAGGCCGCCACGCGAGCCGCCAGTACCGCCGCGATATCGGCCTGCACGGCCTCGAGCGACTGACCGGCGTCGATGGTGGCAAAGCGCTCGGGGTCGGCATCACGACGCATGTGATAGCCGACACGCACCGCCTCGAAGAACTGCTCGGCTTCCTGCTCGATGCGGTCGGCGCCTTCACCGGTCTCGGCGCGGCGAGCGGCCAGACGGCCACGCGCCGCCTCGACCGGCATGTCCAGCAGCAGGGTCAGGTCCGGCTGCAAGCCTTTCTGCACCAGGGATTCCAGCGCCGAGATATCGGCCAGCGGCAGGTTGCGGCCACCGCCCTGGTAGGCAAAGGTCGCGTCGGTGAATCGATCGCACACCACCCAGGCACCGCGCGCCAACGCCGGGCGAATGGTCGCGGCCAGATGCTGGGCACGCGCGGCGAACATCAACAGCAGTTCGGCATCATCACTCAGCGACTCGGCCGGCGCCGGGTCCAGCAGCAACTGGCGAATGGCTTCCGCTCGCTCGCTGCCACCCGGCTCACGCGTGCGCACGACCTCGAGGCCATGCGCCTCGAGCTCGGCGACCACGAAGGCGACATTGGTGCTCTTGCCGACGCCTTCACCGCCTTCCAGCGTGATGAAGCGACCAGCGGGCGAAGCCTGGGTGGCCGCCGCGCTGGCGGCGTGGCGAGAAGACGTCGTGCTTGATGCGCTCGGACGTGAAGACATGATGTTTCCTGATTCAGACAGCAGATGACTCGCGACGAAAGCCCCGTGCAGCATGGCAGACCCTGTTCGCCACACGGGTTTCAGCTCATTCGCCACGCATTACCGATTGAGAATATAACGGCGCACGGCATTGTTGTGCTCGCGCAGCGTGCGCGAGAAGTGATGCCTGCCCTCACCCTTGGCGACGAAGTAGTAGGTATCGCCTTCCTTGGGGTGCACCGCCGCTTCCAGCGCGGCGCGCCCGGGCATCGCGATCGGCGTCGGCGGCAGACCGGTGATCACATAGGTATTCCAGGGCGTCGGCTTGCGCAGGTCGGCACGCGATAACGAGCCATCATAGTCCTTGCCCAGGCCATAGATGACGGTCGGGTCGGTCTGCAGGCGCATGCCACGCTCCATGCGACGCTTGAAGACGCCGGCGATCTCGTCGCGCTCTTCCGGCGCGCCGGTCTCGCGCTCGATCAGTGACGCCATGATCAGCGCCTCGTAGGCGCTGGTGATCGGCAGGTCGTCGTCACGCCCGGCCCAGACTTCCTCCAGCGTCTTGCTCATGCGGCTATAGGCCTGCTTGTAGAGCGAGAGGTCGCTGATGCCCTTGTGATAGCGGTAGGTGTCCGGGAAGAAGCGCCCTTCCGGCTTCTCGCCCTCGGCACCGACGGCCGCCATCAACTCTTCATCGCTCATGTCGCGAGTCGTGTGCTCAAGCTTGGGCGAGGCGTCCATGGCAGTGCGCATCTGGGCGAAGGTCCAGCCCTCCGGCACGGTCAAGGTATAGCTGACCACATCGTCACTGGACAGCAGCGCCACCAGCTCACGGCCGTTCAAGCCCGGCGTGAGACGGAATTCACCGGCGCGCAGGCCATTGACGGCCTCAGGCTCGAGGCGCGACCACACCTTGTACGGCCAGCTCGCCTCGATGATGCCCTGTGACTCGAGCTCGCCCACGACCCTGGTCAGGCTGGCGCCCTTGGGCACCTCGAACAGCTGTTCCTTCTCGATCGCCAACGGTGACAGCAACTGCGCCTGCCAATAACGAAAGCCCACCACACCCGCAGCCACGGCCAGCACTACCAGCATCAGGAGGATCTTGAACACTCGCATAATCAGGTTTCCAGTCTTCATGGCGAAGGCGACGACCGCACAGGCATGCCTGCTGACACTCGTCGTCTTCCGTCAGTTCGCGGGCTCGCCCAGCAAGCGCGCGACAGTGTGATTCAACTCGTCCAGCGCCGGATGCGCCTCATCCTTCCACTCAGCCAGAATCGCGCCATCGGGCTTGAGCAGGGTGCGCAGCGGCCAGACGCCCTGCACGGAATTCATGACGACGACCTGCTCGGCCCACGCGAGTGACTCAAGCCCCTCGCGCACTCGCTCGAACGTCATCTCGGCCTCAAGCGCCGCCAGCAGCGTGCCCTCGACACCGGCACGATCAAGACACGGCGTGAACCAGCGCCCGTCACGATACCAGGCCAGATTCATGCTGGTGGCCTCGATCAGCTCGCCCTGCGCATTGAGCAACAGGCCCTCGCTGATGGCCGTGTCGCTCCACTCACGGCGCGCCAGCACGTTCTCGAGCCGGTTGAGGTGCTTGAGCCCCGCCAGTGCCGGTTGCTCGGCCACACGCAGCTCGCAAACCCGCGCCGTGATGCCACGCCGCGCCTGCTGATTGACCGCAAAAGGCGTCGCACGTGCCCGCAAGCGCGTCTCCGGTGACTCAGGTGCCCTGTAGCCCCGCCCGCCGGAGCCGCCGGTGACGATCAGCTTGAGCACTTCAAGCCCCTCGCCCTGGCAGACCGCCAGACAGCCCGCCAGCTCAGCTGACGAAGGCGCCGCAATTCCCAGCCGCTGACAACCGCGCGTCAGGCGCGCCTCGTGCCAGGACCACAGCTGCGGCTGGCCCTCACGCACCAGGATCGTCTCGAACACGCCCTCGCCATAGGCGAGGCCACGGTCATCACTGGGCAGATCGGCGGCGAGCGCCGCAAGAGAGCGCTTGTCGTAAGCGCTCCTTTCATCAGAGGCCCGGTCATCTGAGCTCTTGCTGCCAGAGGCATCAGTCGTCATCGATACAGCCCTCCAGAGAACGGTTGCGGACACGATACGCAAGGCAGGTGACACCCCACAGACAAACGCGCCCCCGGATGGGAGCGCGTCTGAGGAGAGAGAACACGAAAGCGTGTGATCAGTCCTTGAGCTTGCCGAACACCAGCGAGCCGTTGGTGCCACCGAAGCCGAACGAGTTGGACAGGGTGTACTCGATCTTCATGTCACGTGCGACGTTGGGCACGTAATCGAGATTGCAGCCCTCGGCCGGGTTGTCCAGGTTGATGGTCGGCGGCGCGATCTGGTCACGCATCGCCAGCACGCAGAACACGGCCTCGACCGCGCCGGCAGCGCCCAGCAGGTGACCGATCATCGACTTGGTGGAGCTGACCGCCACATCACGTGCCGCGTCACCCAGCACCGACTCGACGGCGAGGCTTTCCGCCTTGTCGCCGGCATTGGTGGAGGTGCCGTGGGCATTGATGTAGTCGATCTGGCTCGGCTCGAGCTTGGCATCACGGATGGCGTTGCGCATCGCGGCGGCCGCACCACGGCCGTCTTCGGGCGGCGCCGTCATGTGGTGAGCGTCGTCGGACATGCCGAACCCGAGCACCTCGGCGTAGATGGTCGCGCCACGCGCCTTGGCGTGCTCGTACTCTTCCAGCACGACGACACCGGCGCCGTCGGACAGCACGAAGCCATCGCGGTCACGGTCCCACGGACGGCTGGCCGCCTGCGGATCATCGTTGCGGGTCGACAGCGCACGCGCTGCGGAGAAGCCACCCAGACCCAGCGGCGTGGTCGCCATCTCGGCGCCACCGGCCACCATCACGTCGGCATCGCCATAGGCGATGGTACGTGCGCTGTAACCGATGTTGTGCGTCCCGGTGGTACAGGCGGTGGTGATCGCGATGTTCGGACCACGATAACCGAACTGGATCGCCAGATTGCCGGAGATCATGTTGATGATGGAGCCCGGCACGAAGAACGGCGAGATGCGACGTGCACCGCCCTTCTCCAGCGCCTTGTGGTTGTGCTCGATCATCGGCAGGCCGCCGATACCGGAACCGATGGCGACACCGATGCGCTCGGCGTTGTCTTCGGTGCATTCAATGCCGGAGTCGGTGATGGCCTGGTGGGCCGCCGCGATACCGTATTGGATGAAGAGGTCCATCTTGCGGGCCTCTTTCGGGTTCAGGTACTGACCCACATCGAAGTCCTTGATGGAGCCACCGAAACGGGTATTGAAACCGCTGACATCGAAATGCTCGATGGCCGCGATGCCACTCTTGCCCGCCTTGATGTTGCTCCAGCTTTCCTCGACGGTATTCCCGACCGGGGTTACCAGGCCAAGACCTGTTACCACTACCCTTCTGCGAGGCATCGTGTCTCCTCCAAAACTATCGAATTGGCACGCCAGGGCCATGGACGCCCGGACGGTAATTGAGCGCATTATACAGAAACCTGGCCATGCGTGGGCAGTCGGTTTTCAAGCGCTTTTCTGGCCACTTTCACGAAGGAATTCCGACACTTGCCACAAGGGGACATTTGTCACGAAGCCCACCGCCTACCACCAGGCAATGCGCGCCCTGTCGGCGCGGCATTGCGCAGCACATCCCTGAACGACAAGAGCCGCACTGAGGAACAGTGCGGCTCTTGAACGTACAGACAATTGCATCACGACCATGAGCAACAGGTTGCTCCGTGATCGCTTCAACACACCTTACTGGTGGTTGACGATGTAATCGATAGCTTCCTGCACGGTGGTGATCTTCTCTGCTTCTTCGTCAGGAATTTCAGTATCGAATTCCTCTTCAAGAGCCATCACCAGCTCGACGGTGTCCAGGGAATCGGCGCCCAGGTCTTCAGTGAAAGAGGAAGAGTTCTGGATTTCTTCTTCTTTGGCGTTCAGGCGCTCAGCCACAACCTTCTTGACGCGTTCTTCAATGGTGCTCATTTAACAATCACTCCTAGTGGTACGGAATCCGCAGCTCGAAAAAGCTGGGCGTAGTTTATAGGCCACCCCAAAAGGACGCAACCACGTCCCTGCGTGGGGTTCAGCGCATGTTCATGCCACCGTTCACCTGCAACGTCTCACCGGTAATGTAGCCTGCTGCATCACTGGTCAGGAAGCCGACTGCCGCAGCAATCTCTTCCGGCTGGCCAAGGCGCGCCAGCGGGATGTTGCCGAGCAACGCTTCGTGCTGCGCTTCCGGCAATGCTTCAGTCATGTCAGTGGCAATGAAGCCCGGCGCCACTGAGTTGACGGTAATATTGCGTGACGCGACTTCGCGCGCCAGCGAGCGGGCAAAGCCTTCCATGCCTGCCTTGGCGGCAGCATAGTTGACCTGACCGAGGTTGCCCATGGTCGCGACCACGGACGAGATGTTGACGATGCGGCCGAAGCGCGCCTTGGTCATGCCGCGCAGGCAGCTCTTGCTGACACGGAAGACCGACTTGAGATTGGTGTCGAGCACCGCGTCCCAATCGTCTTCCTTCAAGCGCATCAACAGG
Organism: Cobetia amphilecti; assembly: GCF_020217465.1. Taxonomy (GTDB): domain Bacteria; phylum Pseudomonadota; class Gammaproteobacteria; order Pseudomonadales; family Halomonadaceae; genus Cobetia; species Cobetia amphilecti. Next base: position 1,069,768 of record NZ_CP084115.1, on the reverse strand, counting down.
TTGTCACGCGTGATGCCGGCATTGTTGACCAGAATGGTCGGGGCGCCGAAGCGCTCGCCGATTTCCTTGAGCACGGCGTCGACGCTGGCCTGATCGGTGACGTTGAGCAGCATGCCCGCGCCTTCGATACCGTGCGCCTCGAGGTCAGCGCCGATGGCCGCTGCCCCTTTCTCGCTGGTGGCAGTACCGATCACGATACGGCCCTGACGGCCGAGTTCACGGGAGATGGCTTGGCCGATGCCACGACTGGCACCGGTCACCAGTGCGATTCTGCGTTCGCTCGTCATCTTGAGTCCTGAGTTGGCTGATCCAAGTCACATGGCCGGCCAGATGGGCCAGCCACGAGCTTACTGATTCTGTTCGGCAGCGGTCTCGCGGGCAAGTTCCAGCGCCGCTTCCAGGCTATCCGGATCATTCACGGCCAGGCCACGTGCCTGACGCTGAATGCGCTTGCCAAGGCCGGTCAACACCTTGCCCGGGCCGCATTCGATGAAGCTGCGCGCGCCACTGTCGAACATGGCATTGACGCAATCGGTCCAGCGCACCGGCTGATAGAGCTGCTCGATCAGACGCTGACGCAGTGTCTCGACATCGTCATGCGCCTTGGCATCGACATTCTGGATGACGGTATAGCGCGGCGCACGGAAATCGATGGCATTCATCGCCTCGGCCAGCTTGTCGGCCGCCGGACGCATCAGATCACAATGCGACGGTACCGACACCGGCAGCGGCATGGCGCGCTTGGCACCCGCTTCCTGACATGCCGCGATGGCACGCTCGACGGCAGCGGTGCCACCGGCGATGACGACCTGTCCCGGCGCATTGTAGTTGACTGCCGCGACCACTTCACCCTGTGCCGCACTGGCACAGGCGGCTTCGACCTGGGCATTCTCGAGACCGAGAATGGCCGCCATCGCGCCCTGGCCCTGCGGCACGGCAGTCTGCATGGCTTCGCCGCGCAGATTGACCAGCTTGACGCCCTCGGCGAAACCGATCACGCCAGCGCAGACCATGGCGCTGTATTCACCCAGGGAGTGACCGGCCATGCGCGCCGGGCGCGGGCCTTCCAGCTCCTGCCAGACGCGCCAGATGGCGACACTGGCGGTCAGAAGCGCCGGCTGGGTCAGCTCGGTACGATTGAGCTCCTCCGCCGGGCCTTCCTGTGTCAGGTGCCAGAGATCGCGCCCCAGCGCGTCAGAGGCTTCCTCGAAGGTAGTGCGGACCACGCTATAGCGCTCCGCCAGCTCCCGCAGCATGCCGACCTGCTGGGAGCCCTGTCCCGGGAAGATGAGGGCCAGGGAATCTGTCATTGCTGTCACCATTTCCATCTGTTCAGGTGGGACTGACACGGGTCAAGAAACCCGATTTCCACTGGCTCGCAAGCGAGACGACCACTGTCGTGTCTCACGCTTCTGCCAGGGGAAAGCCTGCTTCCTGTCATTTACGTCATGCTGCTGTCCTGCGGGGGCTTCCTGCAGGAGCTGCCTGCCCCTGATTCCCGTCCGCCTTCACCGCCCGGCCGCGAAGCGCTGGCATTGTCGCACCGTGTGCGCCGAAGCTCGACCCCAACAGGAACAAATCAGACCAATTTACTCATTCAGCGTGAGTATGTGCCTTCCAGGGCCTGCGCCAGGCGCGAGGGCAACTGCTCGCGAGCCTCGCTGGCCGCGCGCGTGACGGCAAAGGCAAAGCCTTCCGCCGCCGCGCCGCCGTGGCTCTTCACCACCACGCTCGCCAGGCCCAGCAGGCTGGCGCCGTTATAGCGCACCGGGTCCAGTTCACGCGAGAGTCGTGTCAGCGCCGGGCGCGCCAGCCACGCCATCAGGCGCGTGCGCCAGCTGGCCGCCAGGGTCGCCCCCAGCTGTGCCGACAGCATCTGCGCGAGCCCTTCACTGCTCTTGAGCACGACATTGCCGACGAAGCCGTCACAGACCACCACATCTACCTTGCCGGAGAAGAGGTCGCCGCCCTCGACAAAGCCAAGGTAGTCGAAATCCGACTCGCTGCCAGCCAGCAGGGCGTGCGCTTCCTGCACCTGCGCAGTCCCCTTGACCGACTCGACCCCCACGTTGAGCAGCCCCACTCGTGGACGCTCGACCGCGTCGATGAGGCGACTGCGCATCGCGCCCATGCGGGCGAACGCCAGCAGGTGATGCGGTGCGACATCGACGTTGGCGCCGAGATCCAGCAGGCTGCAGGCGCGCGCGCCGCGCGTGGGCACCGCGGCACAGATGGCAGGTCGCTCCACCCCTTTCACCCTTCCCACTTCGCGCATGCCCAGCGCCATCAAGGCGCCGGTATTGCCGGCACTGACACAGGCATCCGCCTGGCCGTTCGCCACCAGGCCCAGGGCCTGAGACATGCTGCTGGGCTCGCGACTGCGCAGGACGCGGGACGGGCGAGCATCAGACGCGACAATGCCGTCGACAGCGAGTGTCTGAAGGCGATCACGAACACGGGAGAGTGAAGCAGGGAGGGAGTCTAACTCGGCATCCAGTAGATGCTGCGGGCCGACCAGGATGGCGCTGAGTTGCGAGTCTCGCAACAGCGCACTGGCCGTGCCCCGTAACGTAGCGCGGGGACCGAAGTCCCCGCCCATCGTATCGATGGCGATACGCACGGCGTTACGCCGCGCGCTGCATCAATGCCTTATGCATCAACGACTTTGCGGCCACGGTAGAAACCGTCGGCAGAGACGTGGTGACGCAGGTGAACTGTACCGGTTTCCTTGTCCTGGGACAGGGTCGGTGCAGTCAGGGCATCGTGGCTACGACGCATGCCACGCTTGGAACGAGTTTTGCGGTTCTGCTGAACTGCCATGGGGATTACTCCAATCTTGTCGACAAATTGAGTTCAGTGCTTGTCCTTCAGGGTGCGAAGCACACTGAATGGATTCACAGCGGGTGCGTCCGAGGCCTCGGGTTCCACACCGCTGGCCAGCTGGTCGCGAGAGACGGCACAATCGGCCTCCTCGTGGTAGACCACCTGCGGCAGGACCAGGAGCACTTCATCCTCGATCACTGTCAGGAGATCCAGCTGTTCGTTTTCCACCACTACCGGCTCGTACTCACCGGGCAGCTGCGCTGCCAGCGCATCGCTGGTCACCAGACCCAACAGGAACTCGCTGGAAAGCGGCTCCGGCTCGGTGGGTCCCAGACAACGCTGACATAGCAGACTTGCCTCGAAGGCGATGGAGCCTTCGATGAAGCTGCGACGTTGAGTGTCGATGTCAAAGGTCATGGAGACGCTGACGTCCCCTTCCTGAGCACCGATGGCCTCAACAACACGGGGCATGTTCGCCAGTGGAATCACGCCTTCAAGGCGTTTACCCGCTGACGCCAGCCGGTAGGGCTCGACCTTGGTCGGCAGTCTTGTGGTCAACATAGGCGCGCCATAATAGGGATTCCCCCTCCCGGTGTCAAAATGCATGAGCAACTTGTTGCTTTTGCCAGCCCCCTCACCATCACGCTTTCACGTCGATATGCGACAACTGACACTGGGCTACACGTCCAGCGCGCGATTGTACGCGCCTGACGCTTCAATGCCGAGAGGATTTACGGCATCCTGCAGCCCTTGTTTTTCATATACTTGCCGCGCGCCGCCCAGCCAATGCCCGCAACGCGCCCCGACGGGAGAGCCATGATGACTCCACTGGTCCTGGCGTCCAGCTCACGCTGGCGTCGTGAACTGCTCGAACGCCTCGGGCTGCCCTTCACCTGGACAGCCCCCAGTATCGATGAGACGCCGCGACGCGCAGAAAGTGCCGAGACACTGGTCCATCGTCTGGCACTCGGCAAGGCCAACGCCGTGGCGGACGCCTACTCCCACCACCTGATCATCGGCAGCGATCAGGTCGCCGTCTTCGAAGGCGAGATACTGGGCAAGCCGGCGGATCTGTCAGCCGCAAGCGCCCAGCTGGCGCGCTTCTCCGGACGTCGCGTGCGCTTCGTGACCGGTCTGGCGCTGATCGACACCCAATCCGCGCGTCACTGGGTCTGTCATGAAGACCACGAGGTCGTCTTCCGCTCCCTGACCAGCGCCGAGATCGAACGCTACGTCGAGCGCGAACGCCCCCTCGACAGCGCCGGCAGCTTCCGCATGGAAGGCCTGGGCATCACGCTCTTCGAGCGTCTCGAGGGGCGTGACCCCAACAGCCTGATCGGCCTGCCACTGATTCGCCTGTGCGAACTGCTGCGCGAGGCAGGCGTCGACCCTCTGCTGGATGCGCCGCGCTCCTGAGTGGCGCCGCGCCCCCGAGAGATACCGTAGGCCTGAGAGACACCGCAGCCCTGAGCGACGAGGGCTGCGGCCCTGACTCGCCTACCAGGGCAGGCGGTAGCTGACCGGCGACACCGTCGTCTCGAGCCCCATCGCACTGGCCATCACACCAGCGAAGCGCCGCGTGAAGCGCTCGAAGGGGGCCTGACGCGGCGTGTAATCGTGCAGCTCCGCCTCTGGCGTCAGCTCCGCCGCCAGCTCTTCCAGCGTGCCGGTACGATCGACCAGCCCCAGCCCCCGCGCCTGCTCACCAGTCCAGATCAGCCCCGAGAACAGCTCGGGATCGTCCTTGAGGCGCTCACCGCGCCCGGCCTTGACCGCCGCGATGAACTGCTGGTGCGTCGTGGCCAGCACGCTCTGCCAGAAGGCACGCTGGTCCGGCGAGATTTCCGAGAACGGATCAAGAAACGCCTTGTTGTCTCCCGCCGTGAACACGCGACGCTCGATATCCAGCTTCTCCATCGGCCCCTTGAGCCCGAAGCTTGAGGAAATCACGCCGATGGAGCCCACCAGGCTCGAGGGTGCCGCGATGATCTCACCGGCGCCGGCCGCCATGTAATAGGCACCACTGGCGCCCAGGTCTTCAATCACCGCGATCACCGGCTTGTCGCCCCGCTCGCGCAGCCGCATCAGTTCGTCATAGACGCGCCGGGACTGCACCGGGCTGCCACCGGGCGAGTTGATGTCGAGCACCACCGCCACGGAGGCCGGTGACTCCCAGGCCGCGCGCAGCCCCTTGATGATGCGCTCGGCGTTGGCTTCGCCATCCGCTTCGATCACGCCCTTCACGCGCACCACGCCCAGATGCTGCTCGCCGGGCAGCGCCGCTGGCTGGCTGCCGAGCGTGAACAGAGTCACCGAGGTCGCGATCGAGGCGATGAACAGCAAGGCGAACAGGAAGCGGAAGAACAGCTTCCAGCGCCGCGAACGACGCTGCTCGGTGACTACGCCCTGCACCCAGCGGTCCATCATCTCGAGCTGCGCGGTGCGCTCGCGCGCCTGCCAGTTCACTTCACGGTCGGAGGCGTCAGCCGCGCCCTGTCCACTCATACCCTGCCCACTCATGCCCGGCCCGCTCAAGCCCGCTTCGCTCTCGTCCTTGCCACCCGCGCCTTCACGCCAGGGATCCTGCGGCCTGTCACTCATCGATTGCTGCTCCTGTGCTGGGCGATCGCGGCCGTTACCTGGCCACGTACAGCCAATCCATCAATTCATCGAAATGCGAGACGATGCGCTGCGGCGCACAGGCCTCAAGACGCGGCACACTGTGTACGCCGTAGTCGACACCGACACTGTGCATGCCAAGGGCACGCGCCATTTCCAGATCATATTCGGTATCGCCGACCATCAGCGCCTCATGCGCCTCAACGTTCAGCTCGGCCAGCAATTCCTCGAGCATGCGAGGGTGCGGCTTGGACAGCGTCAGGTCCGCGGTGCGCGAGGCATGGAACCAGTCACCGCAGTCATGGGCCGTGAACATGCGGTCCAGCCCGCGCCGGCTCTTGCCCGTCGCGACGGCCAGCAGCTGCTCGGGATGGCGACGCAGACGCTGGATGCCGGCCTCGACACCGGGGAAGAAGTCCAGCGGCGTGGTATCGACCGCCACGAAATGCGCCTTGTAGGCCGCGACCAGCGCCTCGCACTGCTCGACCGTCGCCCCCGGGAACAGGCGCTCCATGGCTTCGGGCAGCCCGAGCCCGATGATGTCGCGCGCCGCATGGGCAGGCAGCTCGCCCATGCCTGTCGCCAGCGAGGCCGCCTGCAGGCAGTCGACGATGCGCGCCTCGGAATCCATCAGGGTGCCATCCCAGTCGAAGATGACCAGGCGATAGCGCGGTTGCGGCAGTCCTGCGGTGAGATCAGTCATGACGAGCTCCCAGCTCTCTGGCAGTGGCGAGGACGCGCTTCATCCGCTTGTCCAGCGGCGCGCGCACGGTGACGGTTCGCCCGTCGATCGGATCAGGAAAGCTGAGCTGGGCGGCATGCAGGAACAGGCGCTCGAGTCCGACCTTCTTCGCCAGGGCATTGCCGCGCTCGGTGCCGTACTTCGTATCGCCGAGCAGCGGGTGCCCGGCATGCACCGAGTGCACGCGGATCTGGTGGGTACGCCCGGTAATCGGCTCGGCCTCGACCAGCGTCATGCTCGGATAGGCCTCACGCACCGCGTAGCGGGTGCTGGCCGTCTTGCCGGCCTCATCGACGCGCACCCGCCGCTCACCATTGCCACCGTCGTAGCGCTCCAGAGGCGCATTGACGTAATCGCGGCGTGAATCCCAGCGCCCCTCGACCAGCGCCAGATACAGCTTGGTCATCTTGTGGGCCTTGAGGTCGGCATTGAGCTGCAACAGCGCAGCCCGCGACTTGGCCAGCAGAATGCAGCCGGAGGTATCACGGTCCAGGCGGTGCACCAGCTCCAGGAACGGCAGGTCGGCGCGAATCTGGCGCATGGCCTCGATCAGGCCGATCTTGACGCCACTGCCGCCGTGCACGGCAAGCCCCGAGGGCTTGTTGATGACCATGAAGTCATCCGTCTCGCGCACGATGCAGCCCGCCAGTACCTCGCGCAGGTTGTCACTGACTTCCTGCACGGCGGCTTCCGGCGAGAGGCGCAGCGGCGGCACCCGCACCAGATCACCCGCCTGCAGGCGGTAATCGACCTTGATGCGCTTCTTGTTCACGCGCACTTCACCCTTGCGCACGATGCGATAGATCAACGCCTTGGGTGCGCCCTTGAGGCGGGTACGCAGAAAGTTGTCGATGCGCTGCCCGGCCAATTCCGGGGCAACCTCGATCCACTGGACTGATTGGCCTTCGGCCATGTCGCACTCCTTTCCGGCCCCGCCTTCGCGCGGCCTGCTCATCTTGTTGCCGTGCGCCTGGGCGCACTCAGACCGGTCATTCTACGGTGTCATGCGACCAATGGGGAATCATCGTGCCATATGCCGCTCTCATCCGCGGCTCGCCGGGCCTCGTATCTCGGGCGATGTAGCGAAGCGTTTGATCTGGCAGCTGAATTGCTGGTACATACCTTTACTGGTATATTCGAGCGCAGTGAGATGGGCCTTCTCTATATGCCCGATCATCGTCTCCGCAGCCCTGTCACAGCGGCCGGAAAAACGGCGCACCCGGCACTTCAACAAGGTGCTTCACGCCGGCGGAGAGGGTCAGATGGCCCGCAATGAAGCAACGCGCACCGACATCAGCACCGTGCAGGTCACGCAAGCACCCTGTTGTCATCTACCCTGTCGGTAGCGTGCTGTCCCGCGCATCGCACCTGTCAATCACAGGCAGCGAAGGCCGCCCCAAGGACAGTCATTCGCGGCCAGTGGCCAGACCAACAGCTGACGCAAAACATCGATGTCGCTCAGGTCTCACAGGACCTGATGACGGTATCAGCGGGCGCGGAACGCATGACGCCGCGCGCCGCAGCGCAATCGCCCTTCGAGCCTTCGTTGCAGACTCCACGAGATGATGTCGCGGGAGCCCGAAAGCCGCCTGCGCAGGCAAGACAGCAAGACGCCCAGTCATTCATGGGCCAACGACACAAGACCGCTCGGGCATGAAGCCCGGGTAATCATTCGATATCCGTGCCGAAGGCCGGCGTCGATGAATCGGCAAATGCCAGGTGTTAGGGAAGAGACCGCAGGGCCGGAGGAGTACAAATCCCCGCAACACGTCCTGCCTCTTCCAAGTACTCAACATGATCATGCCGCATGTGGCCCGTCCACGGACTTGCCTGCATGCGAAAAACGCATTCCACGACATGCGCTGAGCACAACACGAAGCGGAAAACGGTTCCTCGTCGCCGACGCACAATGCGGCTGCCCTTCGGCACGCCCAGTCTAGCGAGACGACATGAAACGGATGCTCATCAACGCGACCCAGCCGGAAGAGCTGCGCGTCGCACTGGTCGACGGACAACGCCTTTACGATCTCGACATCGAGTCCGGCGCCCGCGAACAGAAGAAAGCCAATATCTACCGCGGCAAGATCACCCGCATCGAGCCCAGCCTCGAAGCCTGCTTCGTCGACTTCGGCGCCGAGCGCCACGGCTTCCTGCCGCTCAAGGAAATCTCCCGCGAGTACTTCTCCAAGGACCCCGGCCAGGGCCGTCCCAACATTCGTGAAGTGCTCAAGGAAGGCCAGGAAGTCATCGTCCAGGTCGACAAGGAAGAACGTGGCAACAAGGGCGCCGCCCTGACCACCTTCATCAGTCTGGCCGGCCGCTTCCTCGTGCTGATGCCCAACAACCCACGTGCCGGTGGTATCTCCCGCCGCATCGAGGGGGAAGAGCGCGCTCAGCTGAAGGAAGCGATGAACAGCCTGACCCTGCCGGACAAGATGGGCGTCATCGTGCGCACCGCCGGCATCGGCAAGAGCGCCGAAGAGCTGCAGTGGGACCTCGACTACCTGGCCCAGGTGTGGGACGCGGTGACCAAGGCCGCTTCCAGCCGCCCTGCCCCCTTCCTGATCTACCGTGAATCCAACGTCATCATCCGCGCCATGCGCGACTACCTGCGCAATGACATCGGCGAGGTGCTGATCGATTCTCCGGAAGTCCAGGAAGAAGCGCTGTCCTTCGTGCGTCAGGTGATGCCGAGCTACCAGCAGAAGATCAAGCTCTACGAAGACGACGTGCCGCTGTTCTCGCGCTTCCAGATCGAATCCCAGATCGAGACCGCCTACCAGCGTGAAGTGAAGCTGCCCTCCGGTGGCGCCATCGTCATCGACCACACCGAAGCCCTCGTCTCCATCGACATCAACTCCGCTCGCGCCACCCGCGGCAGTGATATCGAGGAAACCGCGCTGCAGACCAACCTGGAGGCCTCCGACGAGATCGCCCGCCAGCTGCGTCTGCGCGACATCGGCGGCCTGGTGGTGATCGATTTCATCGACATGACACCGGCACGCAACCAGCGTGAAGTCGAGAATCGTGTGCGCGACGCGCTCAAGATCGACCGCGCTCGCGTCCAGATCGGTCGTATCTCACGCTTCGGCCTGATGGAAATGTCGCGTCAGCGTCTGCGCCCCTCACTGGGCGAGACCAGCGGCGTGGTCTGCCCGCGCTGTGACGGCCAGGGCACCATTCGTGACGTGCGTTCCATGGCGCTCTCCATCATGCGCCTGATCGAAGAAGAGGCCATGAAGGAGCGCAGCTCGCAGATCCGCGCCATCCTGCCGGTGCCGGTCGCGACCTACCTGCTCAACGAGAAGCGCGCCACGCTGTTCGACATCGAACGTCGTCAGGGCGTGAATGTCGTGCTGCTGCCGAACCCGGAGCTCGACACGCCGCACTACGAAGTCGTGCGTCTGCGTGACGACCACGTCGATGAAGACGGTGCCGACAAGTCCAGCTTCGAGCTGTCCGTCGAGACCGAAGTCGGCAAGGAACCGGATCCGAACTTCGACAAGCCGCCGGCGCGTACTGAAGCAGCCGTCAAGAGCGTGTCCCACACCACGCCTGCCCCGGTTGCCGCACCGGAAGCGCCTGCCGCAGCGCCCGCCGCCGTGGTAGAGAGCGCTGACAGCAGCAATGACAGCGATAGCCGCAACGGCAACGGCAAGAACAACGGCAATCGTCGTCGCAACGGCAACGGCAGCAGCAACGGTCGCAACCGCCAGGAGTCGCGCAACGAGTCTCGTAACGACACTCGCAGCGAAGGCCGCAACGACAGCCGTCAGAGCTCGCGCAATGACAACCGTCAGGGCAACCGTTCGAGCCAGGGCAATGACACCCGCGCTCAGGCCAGCAAGCAGGAAGTCGTGGCGCAGTCGTCAGCCCAGACTCCCGCCAGGACTGCCGCTCCGGCCGCCGGTGGCGGCCTGCTGTCGCGTCTGGCCCGAGGCTTCAGCCGCCTGCTGGGCAATGACAGCGACACCGCCGTGCCGGCCAAGTCCAGCGAAGCCCGCAAGGCACTGGAAAAGGCCCGCGAGCGTCGCGAGACCGTCAGTGAAGCCAGCGCTCCAGCAGCGGCTCGCAACGACTCCCGCAATGGCCGCAACGCTGAACGTAGCAACGACCGCAACAACGAACGTAGCAACGACGGCCGTGGCAACGAGCGTGATGACAACCGCAAGGACTCCCGTCGTCGCAATGACAACGCGTCACGCAACAACGACGGCGAGTCACGCAACAGCGGCAACGATTCCCGCGGCAACGACGCTGACAGCAACAGCCAGAACGATGGCCGCAGCAGCAACAAGCGCCGTCAGCGCAACGACCGTGGCAACCGTCGCAAGTCCAACGAGTCGCGTCAGGACAGCCAGCAGGAAATCGTCACCAACGACAGCAAGCCGCAGGCTGAACCGGAGCAGACGCCGCAGACTGACAACAGCCCGAAAGCCGAAGCCAGGAGCAGCGACAGCCAGAACGCCAAGGCCGACAACGCCAGCAAGCGCGATTCCGGCAAGCGCAGCGACAAGCCGGCGCGTGGTGAAAAGCCGGCCAAGACTGACAAGGCCGAGCAGGTCGACAGCAAGCAGGCACGCGAGTCCATCAAGGCAGCCGAACAGGCCGAGCAGGTGGAACAGCAGGTCAGCAACGAAGACCAGCAGACCCGCAACAACCCGCGTGTTCGCAGCCGTCAGCATGCTCTGAACCCGCAGGCGGTCGAAGAGCAGAAGTCGCTCAAGGCCATGACGCTGGCAGGCCCGCAGGCAGCCGCTGCTTCGGCAGCCGCCACTTCGGCAACCACTGCGGTACCGGCCATTGCCGAGGAAGGTGCCGAAGCCGTCAGCGCCACTACCGCTGCCCCGCAAGGCGAAGCCAATGCCCCGCAAGGCAAGGAAAGCGCCCCGCAAAGCAACGACAGCGCCTCGCAGGCTGAAACCAGCGCCCCGCAGGGTGAAAACAGCACCGCGGCACAGGACGCACCGGCCAGCGCCGAGCAGTCTGCCAGCGCAGACCTCACGGCTTCCGTTGCACCGGAAGTCAGCGAGCCGAGCAACGAGACGCTGAGAGAGACGGTAGCCCCTGAGTCAGCGGCATCCGATGCGCAAGCGTCTGAGTCTGAGCCAGCGACAGCGGAAGTGCCCGAGCTGGTCGTCGAAGTACCTGTCGAAGCACCAGTCGAAGAGGCGTCCGAAGCGCCTGTCACTGGCGCTCACCAGGCGCAGAAGACTGAGCAACACGCCGCCCAGCGCACTGAGCAGCACGCCGTCCAGCAGCCAAGCGTGCACCAGCCGCAGGCCAGCGAAGCTGACGACGCCGTCGACACGCCGGCCGTCACCGCGGCAGAAGTCGCGCCGGAAGCCGCGGCCGATGAGCAGTCGCTGAAGGAAAGCGTGACCAGCGAAGCCGCTTCGCCTGAAGCGCCAGCCGTCGCCGAGGAAGGCGCCCAGGCACTGGCCGCCGAAGCGCAAGCTGCCGAGCAGACCGAAGCTCAGGCACCTGTCGCTGAAGCAGAGGAAGCGGTCGCCGCTGAAGCCGACACTGCCAGCCAGCCTGCGCAGCCTGTGGCGGAAGAACCTGCCTTGGAAGAAGCAGCCGCTGAACAGCCAGCACAGGAGGCCGCGCACGAAGAGGCTCCCCAGCAGACTGAGACCAGCGAGGCGAAGGTGACGCAAAGCGCTGACGTGGCCAGCACTGAGATTGAGCCTGCCGTCAGCACTGAGCGCACCGCAGATACTGTCGCTGAAGCTGCTGAAGGCTCTCAATCAGCTGAAGGCTCTCAATCAGCTGAGGGCTCTGATTCTGCTGACGGCTCTGCAAACGCTGAAGGCTCTGATGCTGCTGCTGAAGGTGCCGAAAGCGCCGTCAACGTCAGCGCCAGCGTCGAGAATGCGCCGGCCGAGACAGCGTTCGCGACTGCCGAGCGTCACGACAATGTCGCCGTGGCGCAAGCCGTGAGCAACGACTCCCACACTGGGGAAGTTGCTGACAGCGAGCACAAGCAGGCGCCGAGCGAGCAAGACGAGACGACAGTGGCAGAAGGCGCGCAGCAGGACAGCACGCAGCCAGCCACCGAAACCCGCCGTCGCCGTGGCGAACGCGCCTACAACGATCCGCGCGAAGTGCGTCGTCGTGAGCGTGAAGCTGCCGAACGTGCTGCTGCACAACAGGCCAGCGCAGAGACTCAGGACACGACCGCTCAGGATGACAGCAACACGTCTCACTGAGTCCTGAGGCTGGCGCCCTGCCCCTGCCGTCACTCTGGCGCCCCTTTCAGCCACCAGCGCTGAAGGGGGCGCCAGAAAGGCAGCAAGACAGGGACTATGCCAAGGTCTATGCCAGCCGCTCCCGTTGAGCAGCAAGTCAGAACCAAGCACTGAAAACAAGAACGCCCCACAGGCTTGCCTGCGGGGCGTTCTTGTTTTCAGTGCATGCTATTTTCAGCGCCTGGTGTGCATGCCTTCACTTCAGCGCAGGTCTCGTGTGCACGACTCTGGGCCTCAGCCCTCGGGCATCACCCTTCAGGCATCATCCCAAGCTCCCGCGGCTCCTGCTCGAGCCAGACCCCGAAGCGGGTGTGGACGGCCTCACGCACCTCCTGCGCCAGTGCCAGCAGCTCCGTGACGGCCCCCTCGCCGAAGTGCACCAGCACCAGCGCCTGCCGAGCATGTACGCCGACATGGCCTCTGCGCGCGCCCTTGAGACCACATTGATCGATCAGCCAGCCTGCTGCCAGCTTGATGCTGCCATCGGCCTGCGGGTAATGCGGCAAGCCCGGGAAGCGGGTCAGCAGCGCCTGGGCCTCGGCCTGGGGAAGCTGCGGATTCTTGAAGAAACTGCCGGCATTGCCCAGTTGCGCGGGGTCGGGCAACTTCTCACTGCGCGTGGCAATCACCGCCCGGGCGACCTGCAACGGCGTCGCCTCCTCTCCTTGCGGCAGCGCCGCACTGACGCGCTGGGCGAGATCACCATAACCGAGCCGGGGCGACGCCTGGCGCGACACCTGCAACTCCAGACGCGTGATCAGCACGCGATGCTCAAGCGCGCCCTTGAAGATGCTGTCGCGATAGCCGAAACCGCATTCCTCACGATTCATCCAGCGGCAGCTGCCATCTTCCAGCGACATGACTTCCAGGCGCAGCAGATGGTCTGCCAGCTCGACGCCATAGGCACCGATATTCTGGATAGGCGCCGCACCGCAGCACCCGGGAATCAGCGCCAGATTTTCATAGCCCCACCAGCCGGCGGCGGCCAGCTCCATCACCAGGGCATGCCAGCGCTTGCCGGCTTCGACGGAGACCGTGGCTGTCAGGCCGTCTTCTGCCGGCGTGATGGTGACCTCATCAAAGGCCGGACGCATGACATGGGCATCCAGCCACGGCAGCAATACCAGATTGCTGCCGCCGCCGATCACCACCAGGCGCTCTCCAGCCTGCCGGGAGGCCAGCACCTGCGCCCTGGCCGCCTCGACGGTGTGTGGCTCACTCAGGGCGCGGGCACGCGCCGAGAAGCCCAGCGTATTGCAGCCATCCAGCGCCACACCCTCACGTTGCGAGGTGTCGCCAGCGTTCTGATCACTTGTTACCGGAGTCATGAGCGCGCCCGCGCCGTGGTCGCCGCAGGCAGTGCCGCAATGAGTGCCTCACAGGCCACATCGATCAGATCAAGCACACGCTCGAAGGCATCGGGGCCTCCGGTGTAGGGGTCCGGCACCTCACGACTGCCCGCTGCCAGCGCGGGCAACGGGGTCGGCAGCAGGTCCAGCAGGCGACCGATCAGCGCCTGATCACCACTGTTGCTGCGCGCAGCCAAGGCACGGGTATCGGCAAGATTGGCATCGTCCATCACCAGAATCAGATCGAAGTCGTGAAAGTCCTGCTCGCACAACTGACGGGCACGCAACGTGCTGATGTCGTGCCCGCGCTTGGCCGCATGGGCGATGGCCCGCGAATCAGGCTGACCGCCGACATGCCAGTCACTGGTGCCGCAACTGTCCACCGTGACGACCTGCTCCAGACCATGGCGCGTCAGCGCCGCACGCAACACGCCTTCGGCACTCGGCGAGCGGCAGATATTGCCCAGGCACACCATCAGGATGCGCTCCAATGGCGCCTGACGCTGGGCCAGTTGCTCAAGAAGCTCGCTCATCAGGCCTCTCCGCTCTCGCTGCCTGCCGCTGCTTGCGCCAGCCAGTCGCGCACGCGCTCGAGATCCTCCGGCGTATCGACACCGGCCGGATGCGCCGTGCAGGCAATGGCCACCTGGATGGCATGACCATGATGCAGCGCGCGCAGCTGCTCGAGCTGTTCGAGCTGCTCCAGCGGGGCCGGCAGCCAGTCGACGTAATCGGTCAGGAAGCTGGCACGATAGGCGTAGAGACCGATATGGCGCAGCCAGGAATCGGTGGCCAGCATGTCCGGCGGCGTGGTGAAGTGCTCGCGGTCCCACGGGATAGGTGCACGCGAGAAGTACAGGGCACGCCCACGCAGATCACGCACCACCTTGACCACATTGGGATTGAACAGGCTGTCGACGCTGGCGATCGACTCCGCCAGCGTGGCGATCGAGGCACCCTCGTCTTCCTCGAGGCGTACCGCCACCTGATCGATCAGCGCCGCCGGCAGCAGCGGCTCGTCGCCCTGGACGTTGACCACCAGGGTCTCGGGGGCCAGCGCCAGCAGCGTGACTACCTCGGCAAGACGGTCCGTCCCGCTGGGGTGATCGGCACGCGTCATCACCACCTCGGCCCCGAAGCCTTCACAGGCCTCACGGATGCGCTCGTCATCGGTGGCGATCACGACCCGGCTGGCCTGACTGGCGCAGGCATTGCGCCAGACGTGCTCGATCATCGGCTGGCCATGAATGTCCGCCAGGGGCTTGCCCGGCAGGCGTGAGGAGTTGAAGCGCGCCGGAATCACGACCACGAAGCCGGACTCGTCCTCTGAACGGCTGTCGTCTGCCTGCCCCTGCTGCAGAAGGTCACTCATCAGCCGCGGCTCCCCTTGAGCTTCTCGTCGGCATCCATCTGGCGCGCTTCTTCTTCCAGCATGACGGGAATGCCGTCGCGTACCGGATAGGCGAGGCCATCGTAGAAGCACTTGAGCTCGGCATTCGCCGCATCATAGGTCAGCTTGGCCTGACACAGCGGGCAAACCAGTAGCGCGAGCAGTTCCTTGTCCATCGAGACATCTCCGGAATAACAGCAGAAAAGAAAGAAAATTCAGCGATCAAGCTCTCAGAGCGCTTCAAGGCGTTTGGCGAGCCAATCCACCAGCGCCTGATCCGGACGCGCCTCGACATCCAGCGCCCAGCAGCGCTCATTGGCGAAGCTGCGACACTTGACGGCGTCCTTGGCGGTCATCACCACGGGCAGATTGTCGGAAAAGCGCAGATCCGTCGGCGTGAAGCGATGGTGGTCCGCCAGCGGACGCGGCAGATGCTCGACCCCGAGGTTGGTCAGGGTGCGGAAGAAGCGCTGCGGATTGCCGATACCGGCCAACGCATGCACCTGACCGCTGAACGGCAGCTGATGGGCAGGATAGCGCACGTCGTCGATCAGGTGGCGCCAGTGGACCGGCGTCAGCTTCATGCAATGCGATTCCACCGGCAGGCGCGAGCAGTCGATGACACCGTTGGAGATCACCGCATCGACACTGGCGAGGCGCGACAACGGCTCGCGCAGCGGCCCGGCGGGCAGGCAACGCTGATTGCCGAAGGCACGCTCACCGTCCACGACCACCAGCTCGATATCGCGCCCCAGCGCATGATGCTGCAGACCGTCATCGGAGAGCAGAATGTCGCAGCCCGCGGCAATCAGGCGCCGCGCCGCGCTCGGGCGATCCGGGTCGACCGCCACCGGCAGGCCGGTCTGCTGGGCCAGCATCACCGGCTCATCGCCGGCATGCTGAGGATCGGTATCGGCCTGCACGTAGAGGGGATAGCGCGGCGAATGCCCGCCGTAGCCGCGCGAGATGATGCCCGGGCGCCAGCCCTGCTCGCTCAACCAGCGCCCCAGCCAGGCGACCAGTGGTGACTTGCCGGTGCCACCGACGGTGATGTTGCCGATCACGATCACCGGCACCGGCGCCTTCCAGACCTCACGCTTGCCGGTGAGATAGGCATTGCGCTTGCGCGCCACCACATTCTTGTAGACATGTTCCAGCGGGCGCAGCAGATGAAGCCAGCCAGCGCCGCGATACCAGGCGTCTACCAGTCGTTCACTCATGCGTCTGCCGTCTCCCGGAACTGGATGCGATGCAGCGCGGCATAAGCACCTTCCTGAGCAATCAATGATTCGTGGGTGCCGTCTTCGATGATCTCGCCATCATCCATCACCAGGATGCGGTCCGCCTTCTCGATGGTGGACAGACGGTGGGCGATCACGAAGGTCGTCCGGCCCTGACACACTTCTTCCAGCGCGCGCTGGATATAGCGTTCGGATTCGGTATCCAGCGCCGAGGTGGCCTCGTCCAGCACCAGGATCGGCGAGTCCTTGTAGATGGCACGCGCGATGGCGATACGCTGGCGCTGACCACCGGAGAGCATCACGCCATTGTCGCCGACGATGGTGTCGTAGCCTTCGCTCATCCGCTCGATGAATTCGTGGGCATAGGCTGCACGCGCCGCCTCTTCCACCCGCGCCTTGTCGACCTCGCCGGTGCCGTAGGCGATGTTGGCGGTCAGGTCGGCATTGAACAGGGTGACATTCTGCGAGACCAGCGCGATCTGCTGACGCATCGGGCGCAGCTTGTAGTCCTCGATGGCGACATCATCGATCAGGATGCGGCCGGTGGTCGGTGCATAGAAGCGCGGCAACAGGCTCATCAGTGTCGACTTGCCCGACCCCGAACGCCCGACGATGGCCACCATCTGCCCCGGTTTCACCTCCAGATCGATGCCCTTGAGCACCTCCGGCTGATGGTCTGCATAACGGAAGTGGACATTGTCGAAGCGTACACGCCCCTCGAGACGCCCCTCGGGCACCAGGGTGCCGTTGTCCGGCTCTGCCGGCGTATCCAGCAGACCGAACAGTTCTTCCGAGGCCGCCATGCCCTTCTGGATCTCGCCGTTGACTTCGGTCAACTGACGCACCGGCTTGGCCATCATCGAAGCCGCGGTGATGAAGCCGACGAACTCACCGGCGCTCATGCCGGCCATCAGTTCCGGCGCCATCGCCAGCCACACCAGCGTGGCCAGCGCCACGGCGATCAACAGCTGGATGACCGGCGTGGCGGTGGCCTTGGTCAGCGCCTCCTTCATCTTCTGCTCGCGGTTGTACTCACTGACCGCCGCGAAGCGTGCCTTCTCGTAATCCTCGGCACCGTGGGTACGCACGACACGATGGCCGGACAGCGCCTCGGAGGCGACATGGGTTACCTCGCCCATCGAGCCCTGGATACGCTTGGAGAGCTTGCGGAAGCGCTTGCTGGCATAGCTGACCACCCAGCCGATCAGCGGCGTGACCGCGATGAACACCAGCGTCAGCTTCCAGTTGGTCCAGAACAGATAGCCCAGCAGGCCGAGCACGAAGAAGCCTTCGCGCAGGATGATGGTCAGCGCCTTGGTGGCCGCGCCGGTGATCTGCTCGACATGGTAGGTGACGCGGGTGATGAGATGGCCGGTGGAGTTCTCGTCGAAATAGCGCCCCGGCAAGTGCAGCATGTGGTTGAACACCGTGGTACGCAGGGTGTGCACCACGTTGCGCGCCACATCACTCATGCAGTAGGTGCCCAGGAAGGTGCCGACGCCGCGCACGGCGAACATGCCGATCACGAACAGCGGCAGGAACAGTCTGAACTGGGCGTCAGGATTCTGAATGCCGTCGATCAGGCGCTTCATCATCTCGGCCAGCGCCGTACTCGAGGCACCGTAGATGATGTAGCCGACGACGGCGGCCAGAAACATCTTCCAGTACGGGCGAACATAGCCGAGCAAGCGGCGGTAATGAATCCAGGTGGAGTCGCGACTCACGGGGTCTCCATAGACTTGGGCGGCGCCCTCATGGGGCATCCGGTGATGATGATTCCGTCCCGATACGCGTACTGATGCGCACACGGGTGATACCCACTTCAGCGGCGGCGTCCAGCGCCGTGACCACCTTGGCGTGGGGCGTGCGGCCATCGGCTTCGAGGATCAACCCGAAGCGATCTGCCTGGTCCTTGTACTGCGCAAGTTGCGCTCCCAGTTCATTCTCGCCGAGGCTTGCCTCGCCGAGCGTAAAATCACCTGCCGCCCCGATGCTCAGGATCAAGGGCGCCTGCTCTACCGCGCTGGCCTGACTGGACTGCGGCAGGATGAGGTCCAGCGCTCGACGGCTATCGAAGGTGGTCGAGACCATGAAGAAGATCAGCAGCAGAAACACCACGTCGATCAGCGGGGTGAGATTGACCTCCACCGACTCACGCTGGCGACGCGGAAACCTCATGACGGCCTCCCGGCACCTGCCCCCTTGCCATCATCGCCACCATAGGGGTCATCGGCGTCACGACGCATGTAGGCCGGCAGGTCTTCCGGCAGGCGCTCATGGGGCTCCGGCACCTGGCCGGGGCGCTGGCCCGGGCGACGGTCGATGCCGTCATGGCTCTCGGCCAGCCCGAGCTCGCCCTGATGGTGCGAGATATACTCCACCACCTGCCCTGCCTGCTCCTCCATGTTGACGGTGATGTCCTCGACACAGCGCTGGAAATAGCGATGGAACATCAGTGCCGGAATCGCCACCGTCAAGCCGGACGCCGTCGTCACCAGTGCCTGGGAAATCCCGCCGGCCAGCTCCTGGGCGCGCTCGGCGCTGCCCGCATCGACGATCACGGCGAAGACGTCGATCATGCCGACCACCGTGCCCAGCAGCCCCAAAAGCGGCGTGATGGCGGCGATGGTACCCAGCGGACTCAGGAAGCGTTCCATGTCATGGATGACGGCCACGGCCGACTCCTGCATGCGCGCGCGTACCTGCTCATTGCCCAGGCGCGCATTGCGCAGCCCCGCCGCCAGCACGTTGCCCAGCGGCGAATGACTCTCCAGCCAGTAGACATTGACCTGTCCCTGGCTGATCAGTTCACACACCTGCTGTCCCAGGCCCTTCGGCGCGATGCGTCGACGACGCAGCGTCCACAGGCGCTCGAGGATGATGGCCAGTGCCACGACGGAACATCCGAGAATGGGGAGCATCAAGACTCCCCCTGCGTACAAGGCTTCCAGCATGTGACCTCTCCCTTGGTCTCGATGCCTCTGCGGGCACCATTGTTGTCGTGTCAGATGTCACGCGCCATCCCTGTCGCGCAGGCCGTATGAATCCGCCATGCATCTGATCATTCAGCGGATTTTACCCCAAGGCACCTCACTCCGATACCGCCAGCCCTGCGCGCTGGTTGCAGCCGCTCCCCCTGCGGCGACCACTCCCAGTGCAAGGCACCATCCAGCCCGACATGCCAGAGACACTCGACATGACGCGCCAGACGCTCCACCACGTCCGGATGCGGATGACCATGCGGATTGTAGCGACCGGCGCTGACAATCGCGTGACGCGCCGCCAGACTCTCAAGCCAAGCATCACCACTGCTGGAGCGGCTGCCGTGATGCGCGACCACCAGCAACGGCAAGCCGCGCCCGGCAAACCGCTGGCGCAGCGTCGCCTGCAACTCGCGCTCCTGCTGCTGGCCGATATCGCCGGTCAGCAACGCCAGCGGGCGCGCGCCATGTGCTATCAAGACCACACAGGAGTGCGCGTTGTCACGTCGGGTCTTCAACCCTGCTGGCGGCCACAGCATCTCAATACGCACGGGCTGGCCCTGCAGCTCACCGAGGGTGATGCTGCGCCCGGCGACACACTCCCGCATTGCCACCTCATCGAGCCAGCTTACCTGATGCTCCAGTCGCGCCCGCTGCCCGGCCGGCACCCACAAGGCGGTGATCTCCTCGGCAGACAGCGCCTGCAGTCCACCGGCGTGATCGCCATCCCCGTGACTCATGATCACGCCGATAGGCTCTCCCGCCACGGGCATTGCCCCCGGCAAACGGGCGCTGGCATTGCGCGACGCCGCCCCCAGGTCGTAACGCCAGTGCCTCGGCACCTGCCGTGACGCGTCAGTCGAGTCACTCGCGCTCGGCGCCAGATGACTGTGCAGCGACAGCGCCAGCCCCTGCCCGACATCGTGCACCGTCAGACTGAGCGCGGGCGCCCGGGGCGAGAACGAGGCGGTTTCTGTCGCGCGCGCGCCGGCGTCCCGCCCGACGGTGGCCAGCGCCGCCGGTGACCACGGCAAGGCCAGCGCCGCCAGCGACAGCCCCCAGCAGAGTGCCACGCTGCCAAACAGGCGCTTCAGACGGCCATCGAGGCCCGGCACCCCCTCCGCCAGCCAGGCACCCAGCAGAGCCATCAGCGCGAGCGTCAGGATCAAGGCCGAGGGAGTGGCGTCCGACAGCCCCGCCGCCATTGGCGTCTGCGGCCAGCGCCCCTGCGTCGACGCAAGCGAAGACAATATCTCCATCGTCTGCGCCATACCCTGTGCCAGCAGCTGCCATAGACCGCCGCTGAACACACCGTCGGCGAGCATCGCCGCGGGCCGTGACGGGACGAGTCCCGTGAACAGCAACAGCTGCTCGAGTCCCGCAAGCCCCCAGCCCAGCATGCCAAGCGGCACGATCAATAGCGTCACCAAGGGCGCCATCAGCAGATTCATCGGCAGCGACAACCAGGACAGCTGGCCGCGCGAAAGCAGCAGGGCCGCACCCATGACCAGCGTCAGCAACCACTGGCTGCGCAACGTGGCCAGACACCAGCCGCGCATTCCTCGCGGTCGCGAGCGGCCCTGCCAGGCCAGCAACAACACCGCCACGGCGATGAATGATAGCCAGGTACCCGAGCGCCACAGCGCCAGCGGGTCCAGCCCCAGCACCAGAATCAGCGCCAGCATCCAGACCTGCCAGACACCCAGGCCGCTGCGGCCACTCGCCATCCAAAGCCCGACCGTCACCATCAAGGCGGCGCGCAATGCCGGCGGCGCCAGGCCTGCCAGCAAGGCGAAACTCCAGGCCGCCAGACAGGCAAGCCACCAGGGCGCGACGCTGAATCGCCATCCGCCCGGTCGCCAGAGACGCAGCACGCCGAAACTCAGCCCCACCACCAGGCTTGCCATCAATCCGACATGCAGCCCCGACACCACCGCCAGATGCGTCAGCCCGGTGGCGTTCAGCGTGTCCCAGTCGTCATGGGTCAGTGCCGAGACCTTGCCCAGCGTCAATGCCGCCAGCCAGCGACAGGGCGAACCCGGCCAGTCGACCAGTGCCTCGCCTCCACCTTTATCCTCGCCCTCGCCCTCGCCACAGCGCTGCCACAGAGCCTGCTCGGCATGAAGACGCAGTGCTGCCAGCCCGCCGGGTGGCGCCAAGCGCTGCGCAAGGGACAGTTGGCGCACGTAACCCGTGGCGACGATACCTTCACGCCATAGCCAGGCGACACGGTCAAACTCCGCAGGGCTCGCTGAGCGCCCGAAGGCAGGGTTGCTGACACCATGAGGCGGTAC
Organism: Cobetia amphilecti; assembly: GCF_020217465.1. Taxonomy (GTDB): domain Bacteria; phylum Pseudomonadota; class Gammaproteobacteria; order Pseudomonadales; family Halomonadaceae; genus Cobetia; species Cobetia amphilecti. The sequence continues at coordinate 1,048,078 of NZ_CP084115.1, read as the reverse complement.
CAGACGCACGACCATGCGCCAACGCTCACCGGCCTGCCAGGGAGTCGCCAGCGCCTCGCGTGTCGCAACATCGCGGGGCAGCTTGCGCGGCCAGTAACGCCGAAGCTGGACCCGCTGATCCAGCAGCCGCTGACAGGCGGCCTGACGCCCGGCATCCGCGCCGGGGACCTCCGTCGGCTGGAAGAGATCACAGCGCGAGACACGCAGCACCAGGCGCACCGAGTCATCAGGCGTCGGCAGTGCGCGGTTGACCTGCTCGACCCGGCCTTCCAGCCACAGCTCCTGGCGCGTCAACGCCTCCGCCATCACGAGCGGCTGCTGATGAAGGCCGATCACCAGCCCGACCCCCAGCGCTGTCGAGAGCCGCAGACTCAAGGCCCCGAGCCGAAAGCGGCGTGACCCAGCGTCGGGAGCAGGGTGCGCGAAAGCACGGGCGGGAATGGCGGCCAAGGCCCCCGCCACCATCAGCCAGCAGAGCAGCAAGGCGGCCAACATCAGGTTGTCGCTCAGCGTCATGAAGGCGGCCCAGCCATGCGCCCCACTCTCTTGCGCACCGAGCCCTGCCGATGAGCGTGACTGCCAATCCGCGCCCCACTCGCCCTGGCGTGACAGCCAGATGCCCGCCACCAGTCCCGCCAGCAGCTGGGCCAGCGAGGCCGGTGACAGCCGGAATCGAGCGGGATGGGACGATTTATTCACGGTGGCGCCTGACATGTTGCTGGCCTCTTGCAAGGTCACCCATGGCGCAGCCCGTCAGGCATGGCGCGGGCTTTGCTGTACTCAGTGCCGAATCGAGACACGCGGGTTGCAGATCACGAACCGGATAACTGCGCAGTCAGCATGGCAGTCCTGTAGCCATGTATGGATAATGGCCGGCGTTGAATGCCAAATGGCCAAGTCATGCCTCGTCGTCTACTCAAGCGGCTCATGCCGGAACCGGATGCCCTCAAGCGCAAGAAGTCGCTGCGCTTCATGCATCACCTGATCGCCGATCCCGCACTGTGGGCGTTGTCGCGACGCACTGTGGCCAATGCCTGCATGGTGGGGCTGTTCTGTGCGCTGCTGCCGATTCCCTTCCAGATGGTGGTGGCCGCCTTCGGTGCCTGGGCACTGCGCTGCAACCTCGCGCTGTCGGTGGGTCTGGTGTGGGTGACCAACCCGCTGACCATGCCGGTGGTCTACTACGCCACTTACCGCGTAGGTGCCTGGATGCTGGACACGCCCGCACGCGTGATGCCGGACCAGGTCTCCGCGGCCTGGTTCGCCAACCAGCTGGAAGACATCCTGCCCGCCCTGGCGCTGGGTTCGCTGGTCAGCGCCGTCGTCCTCGCGCTGCTGGCCAACATGCTGGTCCGCCTCTTGTGGCGCTATCAGGTGGTGCGCAACTGGCGCAGCCGCCGCAAGGCGCGCCTGGCCGCCAGACGTTGCAGCAAGGAGCAATCGTCACGCCAGAACGCTGAGCAGGACACCGACAAGCTCTGAACGCTGCCGACAGACACGCATGAAAAACGCCCCGCCATCGAGAGATGGCGGGGCGTTTGGCTTTCTGGCTAGCGTGAATCAGGCAGCGGCTCGATTCAGTCCTCGTGCAGCTTGCCGCCGTCCAGGCGCAGCACACGGTGCTGGTGCGCGGCCAGACCGTTGTCGTGGGTCACGATGATGAAGGCCGCCTGCGCTTCACGCGCGATGTCATCCATCAGCTCGAGAATGCGCGCCGCCGTGGTCTGATCCAGGTTGCCGGTCGGCTCGTCCATCAGCACCAGGCTCGGGTCGGTCACCAGCGCACGCGCGATGGCGACGCGCTGGCGCTCGCCCCCGGACAGCTCGCCCGGCTTGTGATCGGCGCGCGGCGCCATGCCGACCCGCTCCAGCAGCTTGCGCGCCTTGACGGCGGCCTCGGCGCGCTTGTGGCCACGGATGATCAGCGGCATCGCCACGTTCTCTTCGGCACTGAATTCCGCCAGCAGATGGTGGAACTGATACACGAAGCCGATGTGCTGATTACGGAAGCTGCCCAGTGCCGACTCGCTGAGTTCGGACAGGCGCTGGCCGGCCACCTTCACGATGCCCTGGCTGGGATGGTCCAGCCCGCCAAGCAGGTTGAGCAGCGTGGTCTTGCCGGAGCCGGAGCTGCCGACGACGGCGACTCGCTCACCGGCATGCACGCGCAGCTCCAGCTCGTCGAGCACCTGCACCTCTTGCGGGCCCTCATCATAACTGCGACTCAGGCGCTCACAGATCAGCATCGGCTTGCCGTGGGGCTGACCCGGCGCGTGAGTGTCAGAAGCCGGCGTCGGCATGGCGGTGTCTCCAGCAGCGGAACGGATGGATGCATCAGACGGTGTCGACGGATTACTCATAGCGCAGCACCTCCGCCGGCTGGATGCGCGAGGCGCGCCAGGCCGGATACAGCGTCGACAGGAAGCTCAGCACCAGCGCGGAGCCGATGATGATGCCCATGTCGCTCATCTCGAGGCGCGATGGCAGATAGCTGATGAAGTAGACGTTGGGGTCCAGGAACTGGATACCGAAGGTCGACTGCACCCAGGCGATGATGTCGGAGACGCTCAGCGCCAGCGCCACACCGGCGATGGCGCCGATGATGATGCCCATCACGCCGATGGTCAGCCCCTGCACGATGAAGATGCCCATGATGGAACCGGGCCTGGCCCCGAGGGTGCGCAGGATGGCGATGTCAGCGTGCTTGTCCGTCACCATCATCACCAGCGTCGAGACGATGTTGAAGGCCGCGACGGCGACGATCACCATCAGCAGCAGGCCGATCATGTTCTTCTCCATCTGGATGGCGGCGAACAGGTTGCCGTGGGTGCGCTTCCAGTCCATGCCGCGATACTGCGGCCCCAGCTGGCTGACGATGTCGCGGGTGACCTGATCGGCGCTGAACAGGTCATCGAGCTTCAGGCGCACCCCCTGGACGTCGCCTTCCTTGAAGCGCGCCAGCTTGGCCATGTCCGAGATATCGGTGTAGGCAAGGCTGGCATCGACGTCCGCGCCGACCTTGAAGATACCGGTCACCGTGAAGCGCTTGAGACGCGGGAAGATGCCCCCGGGCGTGATGGAGGCCTCGGGCACCAATAGCGTGACGCGATCCCCCACGCCGACGCCCAGGTTGCGCGCCAGCAGCTCGCCCATCACGATGCCCCAGCTGCCGGGCGTGAGATCCGCCAGGCTGCCCTGCACCATGTGCTCGCTGATGATCGAGACCTGATCCTCCGCGGACGGATCGATACCGGTGACCAACGCGCCCTTGTTGCGGCCGTTGGTGGTGAACATGCCCTGCTGCTCGATATAGGGCGCCGCACCGACGACATGCGGCTTCTCGCGCAGCTTGCCGGCCAGCGTCTCCCAGTCGGTGACGCTGTCACGCGCCTCGACGCGCACATGCGGCACCATGCCCAGCACGCGGGTGCGCAGCTCGTGGTCGAAGCCGTTCATCACCGACAGCACCAGAATCAGCACGGCGACGCCCAGCGACAGCCCCAGCATCGAGGTCAAGGAAATGAAGGAAATGAAATGGTTACGGCGCTTGGCGCGGGTATAGCGCAGGCCGATCAGAAAGGGTAGGCGATCCAGCAGCATCGAAGTCGATTCCTTGGGTCAGGGTCGCGGGCCATGATACGCATTCCGCAGGCTCGGCGCATGGAGCCATATTCGAACGCAGTTTGCCAGCCTTCGTCTGTGGCCAACATGAACCGCCAGCATGGCGAGACATGTGCACGTCAGACGCCACAGGGCTAGCGTCGGCGCATGGCTCTGCTATCATCGCGCGCCGAGTCCGCGGCATTGCGGCTTGCGCCTTTATCGTTACCTCTTCATCAGGGAGATGCCCATGGCCACCCGTCTGCTCGCCGAATGGCACCCGCAGGACGCCATCCAGCTCAGCTGGCCCAGCCCGCACAGTGACTGGAGCGAGATGCTCGAGAGCATCGAAGCCACCTGCGAGGCCATGGTGATCGCCATCAGCCGCTATCAGCACGTGCTGATCAGCGTCAGCGATGACGCCACCCGCGAGCGCCTTGCCGCGCGCTTCGCCGGTTTCGGCGTGCCCGCCGAGCGCCTGCATCTTTTCGTGGCGCCGCTGGATGACACCTGGACGCGCGACCATGGCCCCATCACCATCGAACGTGATGGCCAGCCGGTGCTGCTCGACTACACCTTCACCGGCTGGGGCGGCAAGTTCGAGGCCGCCCGCGACAACGCCCTGACCCGCGCCCTCGCCGCGCAGGGGGCTTACGCAAGCCCGGTGGAAAGCCGCGACTTCATTCTGGAAGGCGGCGGCATCGAGAGCGACGGCCAGGGCACCCTGCTGACCACCGAGGCCTGCCTGCTCAACGACAACCGCAATGCCGGCCTGAGCCGCGCCCAGGTCGAGGCGCAACTCAAGGCCGATTTCGGGGTCAAACGCGTGCTGTGGCTCGCCAATGGTCATCTGGAAGGCGATGACACCGACAGCCATGTCGACACCCTGGCGCGCTTCTGCGACCCGCGCACCATCGCCTATGTTCGCTGCGATGATCGCGACGACCCGCATTACCCGGCGCTCAAGGCGATGGAAGCCGAGCTTGAAGCCCTGCGCGACGCCAATGGCGACCCGTACTTCCTGGTGCCGCTGCCGTGGCCGGATGCCTGCTTCGATCCGGACGACAGCCATCGCCTGCCGGCGACCTACGCCAACTTCCTGATCATCAACGGGGCCGTGCTGGTGCCGACCTACGCCGATCGTCACGACATGATCGCCCTCAAGGCCCTCGCCAGCGCCTTCCCCAAGCGTGACATCATTCCGGTCGATTGCCGCGCCGTGATTCGCCAGCATGGCAGCCTGCACTGCATGACCATGCAACTGCCCAAAGGCACGCTGGCCACCTCGAACACCTCTCAAGGAGCACTGTGATGACTGCTTCCCGCCGTACACTCAAGGTCGGTGTCGTCCAGCAACAGGGCTGGCCCGACAAGGACACAAGCCTGGCGGCCAGCGAAGCCGCCATTCGTCGCCTTGCCGCCGATGGCGCTGAGCTGGTGATGCTGCAGGAGCTGCATGCCAGCCACTACTTCTGCCAGACCGAAGACACCGAGATCTTCGATCTCGCCGAACCCCTCGAAGGCCCGACCACCCAGCGTCTGACCGGCCTGGCCGCCGAACTCGGCCTGGTGATCGTCGGCTCCATCTTCGAGCGCCGCGCGGCGGGCGTGTATCACAATACCGCCGTGGTGCTCGACAAGGCCGCTGGCCTGGTCGGCACCTTCCGCAAGATGCACATTCCGGATGATCCCGGCTTCTACGAGAAGTTCTACTTCACGCCGGGCGATGCACCCAGCGCACAGTCCCCGCGCCGCGGCTTCGAGCCCATCGACACCTCGGTCGGCCGTCTGGGCGTGCAGGTCTGCTGGGACCAGTGGTACCCCGAAGGCGCACGCCTGATGGCGCTGGCCGGTGCCGAGATGCTGCTCTACCCCACCGCCATCGGCTGGGACCCGCGCGACGATGAAGCCGAGCAGAAACGCCAGAAGGATGCCTGGACCCTGATCCAGCGCAGCCACGGCGTCGCCAATGGCGTGCCGGTGATCGTCGCCAACCGGGTCGGCCATGAAGCGGACCCGACGCCTGCCAGCGAAGGCATCCAGTTCTGGGGCGGCAGCTTCATCTGCGGCCCCCAGGGCGAGCTGCTGGCGCATGGCGGCACCGAGCCCGAGGAACTGCTGGTCGATGTGGACCTGGCGCGCGGCGAAGATGTGCGCCGCATCTGGCCTTACCTGCGCGATCGTCGCATCGATGCCTATGGTGATCTCACCGAGCGCTATCGCGACCGCTGAGCCCAGCGGGCTTTTGCAGGTGCCGGCCTGACAACAGCACCCTGTCGAGATCACACAGCCCCCCGCAGAAACAGAAGAGGGCGCCCAGCGTGGCGCCCTCTTCTGTTTCGGTCTGTCGGCGCCGGCGCAGCCGACCTATCCCGTCACTCCATTCCGGGTGATTCAGTCTCTCGGAGCCCCTCTTCTGTCCGCGCATGCCGCCATGGTCTGACTTGCCATCCTGGTCACGCTAGGCTAAACAAGATAACGCGATAAAAAATCACGTCTCCCTTGCTGCAATCAGGACGCAGAGCATGCCCGAATACCAGTTGATGGCCAGAATAGAAGCGGCCTTCGATACGCAGATCGATGCCGCCGATCAGGTCATCACCGCGGTCAGAGAAGAGAATTCGCCACTCTGGCGGCTGGATGGCGTCAGTGCCGATAGCGAATGGCTCAGCCAGGCGTTGCAGGACGTGTGGTATCAGGATGGCCAGGACGGCCGAGTCACCCGCCCCTATCTGGGCGTCGTCGCCGCAGGCCCGACAGTGATCGAGCGCGTCGCGGCGCTCAACGCGGCCAAGGAGCAGCTGGCGGAGCTCTTCGCCGAGCTGCGCGAGAAGTATCCCGACCAGCTGGCTGAACTGAAGGCGATTCTGCCCTTCCGCCATCCGGGGCTGAATCAGCACCTGAGGGGCGATGGCCTTGCCCGTTTGCACTTGAAACAATGCTGGCGCCGAGTTCCGGTGGCCGAAGCGCCGGTGGCGCGGGTGCGCTTCGCCTGGTACAGCTCCGGGCGTTCGATCCAGCGCGTCAGCGTGGCGGAGTGTGAAGCCTTGCTGATGAAGCTGGATACCGAGGCCGAGCACGTCCGCCTGCAGCTCAAGCTGCTCGCTGGCTTGCCATCGGATGAGATTCTGGCCCGCATCCAGCCCCAGGCGCCGCTGATGCGCGCCAACCTGTTCTACCGTGAGCCGATGATGCGCGAAGACGGTGAGCTACGCACGCGCCGCGCGCTGAATGTCTCTCTGCCGCTGTTCCTGCCGCATGATGACCTGCGCCTGCCTGCACTCAACCAGCCAAGCCCGACGCCGCCCACCGAGCGCACCCGCGCCCGCCGCGGCGACGTGCGCATCGAGGACACGCCCTTCCTCAAGAGTCTGCGCGTGCATCGCTATCGCTGAGCCAGAGAGCCAGAGAGCCAGAGAGCCAGAGAGCCAGAGAGCCGGTGAGACAGCCAGGCCGTGAAGCCGCCCGCTAGAGGTCCAGCGCCGATTCCGGCATCCGCTTGAGGTGCATGCGGCGCGCCAGGCGAATCACCGGCTTGAGCGTCAGCTGCAGCGAGCCGATCACGAACAGCCAGATTCCCAGCGTCATCCACTCTTCCCAGAAGAAGCACACGCTGCCGATCGTGAACAGCAGGCCCAGCACCAGCTCATTGATGATGCTGGCCAGCTCATAACGGCGATGGATGATCAGCTCTTCATGGCCAAGCCGCAGCGTGAGGTCCGAGGTCGGATCATCCTGCAGTGTCTCGCGTGACTGGGCACCCGACTGCCGAGTGTCGTGTTGCTGCGAATCATCCTGCATGCGTCATTTCCTCAAGGCTCATCAACAAGGTTTCCCAGCTGGGAGCCCGAAAACCACAAGGCCCCGACATCAATGATGTCGGGGCCTTGTGGTGTGCCTTCAAGTCAGCGGGCGCGAGGCCCACGCCGCTCAGAACAGACGGTTGAGTCCATTCATGGCCGCAACCCGATAGGCTTCCGCCATGGTCGGGTAGTTGAAGGTGGTGTTGACGAAGTACTTGAGCGTATTCGCCTCACCCTTCTGTTGCATGATGGCCTGACCGATGTGCACGATCTCGGACGCCTGGTCACCGAAGCAGTGGATGCCGAGAATTTCCAGCGTATCGCGATGGAACAGGATCTTGAGCATGCCGACGGTATCGCCGGTGATCTGGGCGCGGGCGGTGTCCTTGAAGAACGCCTGCCCCACTTCGTAGGGGATGCGCGCCTCGGTCAGTTCGGACTCGCCGCGCCCCACCGAGCTGATCTCGGGGATGGTGTAAATACCGGTCGGCACCTCATTGACGAACTTGAACTCTTCACCGAGCAGGTTGGCTGAGGCGAAGCGGCCCTGATCGTAAGCCGCGGATGCCAGGCTCGGCCAGCCGATCACATCGCCCACCGCATACACGTGGTCCAGCTCGGTGCGGTACTGATCATCGACGGTCAGCTGACCGCGGCCGTTGGCCTGCAGGCCGACATTCTCGAGACCAAGGCTGTCGGTGTTGCCGGTACGACCGTTGGCCCACAGGAAGGCGTCAGCACGCAGCTTCTTGCCGGACTTGAGGTGCACGACCACGCCGGACTCGTCGCCCTCGATGCGATCGTATTCCTCGTTGTGACGCACCAGCACGCCGTTGTTGCGCAGGTGATAGGACAGCGCGTCGGAAATCTCGTTATCCAGGAAGGACAGCAGACGATCACGCGTATCGATCAGGTCGACCTTGACGCCAAGACCGGAGAAGATCGAGGCGTACTCGGAGCCGATGACACCGGCGCCGTAGATGATCAGCGTGCGCGGCGTGTGTGACAGCCCCAGGATGGTATCGGAGCAATAGATGCGCGGGTGGCGGAAGTTGACGTCCGCCGGGCGGTAGGGACGCGAGCCGGTGGCGATCACGACCTTCTCCGCGTGCAGCTCCTCGACCCCTTCATGGGCATCGCGCACCACGACGGTGTGCTCGTCCTTGAAGCGCGCGGTACCGAAGAACACATCGATGCGATTGCGGGCGTAGAAGCGCGTACGCATCTCGACCTGCTGCTCGATGGTGCGGCGTGAACGCTCCAGCACCTTGGGGAAGGAGAACCAGCGCGGCTCGCCGATATCGCGGAACATGCGATTGGTGTTGAACTCGATGATCTGCTTGACCGCGTGGCGCAGCGCCTTGGAAGGGATGGTGCCCTTGTGGGTGCAGTTGCCGCCCACGGAAGACTGAGCCTCGATCACGGCGACACGCTTGCCATGCTTGGCCGCGTTGACTGCCGCGCTTTCCCCTGCCGGACCGGTACCGATCACGACGACATCGTAGTTATAGACTGCCATGAGACTCGCTTTGCTCCTTGATTGTTCGTAGACCGGCCCTGACACGTACGGTCTCACCTCGCGGTGACACTGCCATGTCAGGGCCGGTAGCAGGCCTTGCGGCCGGCGGGCTCTGAGCCATCAGAGCAGAAATCAGCGACGTGCGGCGTCGTAGGCCAGATCGCTGGCCGGCTTGCCGCCACTCTCTGCCATCAGACGCTGGCGATCCTGCTCCTTCTCGCACTCCTCGTCCTTGCCGCCACAGATGTCGCAGCCATCCTTGAGCCCGAGGTTGTTGAGACCACCGCAGGAGCCGGCGATCGGCTTGCGGCCCATCAGGACACCGACGGCCATCACGCCAATCAGCAGCAACATCGCGGCGAACACCAGTAACCAGATCGTCATGTCATTCCTCCCGGGGCTTGGCCCCCATTGTGAACCTCTCGCACGGGTCGGCTCCAGCGCAGCTTGCCCCCTGTCGATCCTGTGGATCATTCAGGACAGCATCCAGAAGATGCCATGCAATCTAAGCACCCGACCCTGTGGGAGGCGTGTCTCGACAGATGGCAGATGAGAAAGCCCGGCCGGCTACCTCTCGGCAGACCGGCTCTTGGCAGACCGGCTCTCGATAGACCGGCTCTCGATAGACCGGGCTCAGGCGCCGGCTTCATCTGCGGGCTTCGTGTCGCCTGTCGCCGGCGCGTCCTTCAGGTAGGGCGCGAATGCCGGACTCCAGGACTGTTTGAAGCCATCATCCGTTTTGACAATGAAATAGGCGGCAATGTTCTCGCGATTTGCGATCGTCATTGCCTTCTCGGCGCCCAGCACGTTGAGTGCCGTGGCCCAGGCGTCCGCACTCGCGCAATCCGGCGTGATCACGGTGACCGAGGCCAGGCTGTGCTGGATCGGTCGACCGGTACGTGGATCGATCGTGTGCGAGTAACGTACGCCGTCCTGCTCGAAATAGTTGCGGTAATCACCGGAGGTGGCAACCGCGGCATTGCCGGGATCGATGATCCGCTGCACCGAGCGCTCGAAGGACTTCGGCGCTTCGATGGCGATCCGCCACGGCTTGTGGCCGGGCTTCTCACCCTTGACGCGGATCTCGCCACCGACTTCGACCAGATAGTTCTCGATGCCATTGGCCTCGAGCACATCGGCGACTCTGTCCACCCCATAGCCCTTGGCGATCCCCGACAGATCGGCATACACCGGCTTGCGCTTGATCACCGTATTGCCATCGAGCTCCAGCGCCAGATGATCGACCTTCTCGAGCGCCTGCGCGATCTGTTCATCGCTCGGCGCCTTGTCGAGACGCTCATCCGGGCCGAAGCCCCACAGATTGACGGCCGGGCCGACGGTGATATCGAAGGCCCCGTCGGAGCGCTTGCCGATGTCCTGCGACTCGGCCAGCACCTGCGCCAGGCCATCCGACAGCGTGATCGGCGTATCCAGCGGCGCCTGATTGAGCTTCGAGAGCTCCGAGGCGTCCTTGTAGGTCGACATCTGCCAGTCGACCTTGTCGAGCGCCTCGAGGCTCGCCTGCTTGAGCGACGCCACCTCATCGGCGTCCAGGTCCGCAGCTACCGTGACATGGAACCCGGTGCCGAAGATGGGGCCGGCGAAGCGATGCAACTCAGGGTTGCTGGAATTTTCACAGCCTGCAACCAGCAGGGCCAGCCCCATGAGGGCCGGCCCTGCCAGTCGTCTTGCGACGCGTGACATCATCGATCAACCACCGAAGTCATCGAGCAGGATGTTCTCCGGCTCTACACCCATGTCGGTGAGCATCTTGACGACGGCGGCGTTCATCATGGGCGGCCCGCACATGTAGTACTCGCAATCCTCAGGCGCCGGGTGGTCCTTGAGGTAGTTTTCGTACAGGACATTGTGGATGAAGCCCGTCGGGCCTTCCCAGTTGTCCTCAGGCTGCGGATCGGACAGCGCCAGGTGCCATTCGAAGTTCTCGTTCTCTTCGGCCAGCTTGTCGTATTCCTCGTTGTAGAACGACTCGCGCATGGAGCGCGCACCATACCAGAACGACATCTTGCGCTTGGAATTCAGACGCTTGAGCTGATCGAAGATATGGCTGCGCATCGGCGCCATGCCGGCACCACCACCGATGAAGACCATCTCGGCGTCGGTGTCCTTGGCGAAGAACTCACCGAACGGCCCCATCACGGTCACCTTGTCACCCGGCTTCAGCGAGAAGACGTAGGTGGACATCAGACCCGGCGGATGCTGGGAATTCGGCGGCGGAGTGGCGATACGGATGTTGAACTTCAGGATGCCGTACTCTTCCGGATAGTTCGCCATGGAGTAAGCACGGATGACCGGCTCTTCGTTCTTGTGCTGAACGTTGAACAGACCGAACTTCTCCCAGTCACCACGATACTCTTCTTCGATGTCGAAGTCGGAGAACTTGATGTCGTAGGCCGGCGCTTCCAGCTGCACGTAACCACCGGCGCGGAAGTTGACTTCCTCGCCTTCCGGCAGCTGCAGGTTCAGCTCCTTGATGAAGGTCGCGACGTTCGGGTTGGCGGTGACGGTGGTTTCCCACTTCTTCACGCCGAAGATCTCTTCCGGCACTTCGATCTTCATGTCCTGCTTGACCGGCACCTGGCACGACAGGCGCCAGCCTTCCTTCTTCTCACCCATGGTGAAGTGGGATTCTTCGGTCGGCAGGATGGAACCGCCGCCTTCCGAGATCCGGCACTTGCACTGGGCACAGGAGCCACCGCCACCACAGGCGGAGGACAGGAAGATGCCGTTGGCGGCCAGGGTCTGCAGCAGCTTGCCGCCGGCCTGGGTCGTCAGGGTGTTGGCGGGGTCGTTGTTGATCTCGATCTGGACGTCACCACTCGAGACCAGCTTGCTGCGTGCCGCGAGAATCACGAGCACCAGGCCGATAACGACCACGGTGAACATGACGACGCCGAGCACGATGATGGAGGTATCTACCATTTCGATTTCCTTATGCTCGGTTGCGTTACAGCTGGACGCCGGAGAAGGACATGAAGCCCAGCGACATCAGGCCAACGGTGATGAAGGTGATGCCCAGACCCTGCAGGCCAGCCGGCACGTCAGAGTACTTGAGCTTCTCGCGGATACCGGCCAGTGCAGCGATGGCCAGTGCCCAACCGAAGCCGGCACCCACGCCATAGATGACGGACTCACCGAAGGTGTAGTCACGCTGCACCATGAACAGGGCCGCACCGAGGATGGCGCAGTTGACCGTGATCAGCGGCAGGAACACGCCCAGCGCGTTGTAGAGCGCCGGCACGAACTTGTCGAGGAACATCTCGAGGATCTGGACGATCGCCGCGATGACGCCGATGTAGGACAGGTAGCCCAGGAAGGACAGGTCGATGCTCTCCGCCCCTTCCAGCCCCGTCCAGGTCAGTGCGCCTTCACGCAGCAGGTAGTTCAGGATCAGGTTGTTGACCGGAACGGTCACCGCCAGCACGACGATGACGGCCACGCCCAGACCGATCGCGGACTGGATCTTCTTGGACACCGCCAAGAAGGTACACATGCCCAGGAAGAAGGCCAGTGCCATGTTCTCGACGAACACGGCCTTGATGAACAGGCTCAGATAGTGTTCGAACATGTTACACAGCCTCCTTGATCTTGGTGTTGGCGGTAATCTTGTACTCCGCCTTCTCGACCTGCTCCGGGTAGATGCTGCGCAGCACCCAGATGAACAGACCGATGACGAAAAACGCGGACGGCGGCAGCAGCATCAGGCCGTTCGGGATGTACCAGCCACCGTCGTTGACGGTCTGCAGGATGGTCACGCCGAACAGGGAGCCGGAACCGAACAGCTCACGCACGAAGCCGACCACCAGCAGGATCACGGTGTAGCCGAGACCGTTGCCGATACCGTCGATGAAGCTCATCGTCGGGCCATTCTGCATGGCGTAGGCTTCAGCGCGACCCATCACGATGCAGTTGGTGATGATCAGACCGACGAAGACCGACAGCTGCTTGGACGTCTCGAAGGCGAAGGCCTTCAGCGACTGGTCGACCACGATGACCAGCGAGGCAATGATCGTCATCTGCACGATGATGCGGATGGACGACGGGATGTGATTGCGGATCAACGAGATGAACATGCTGGAGAACGCTGTCACCAAGCACACCGCGATACCCATGATCAGGGCGGTGTTCATCGAGTTGGTCACCGCCAGCGCGGAGCAGATACCGAGGATCTGCAGCGCGATGGGGTTGTTCTTGAAGATCGGCGTCGTCAAGACACCTTTAGGAGTTTCGGCTGCCATCATTACGCTCCTTTGACGTCACGGAACTGGGTCAGGTACTTGGCGAAGCCATTCTCACCCATCCAGAACTGCAACAGGTTGGTCACGCCGTTGCTGGTCAGGGTAGCCCCTGACAGCGCATCGACCTGGTACTTGGCATCCGGAGAAGACGGATTCACGCCGCCCTTCTTCAGGTGCACTTCCGGGTCCATGCTGCCTTCGGGATAGATCTTCTTGCCATCCCACTGGGCCTTCCACTTCGGGTTGTCGACTTCGCCGCCAAGCCCCGGAGTTTCGCCCTGCTGGTAGAAGGAGAGACCGACCACGGTGTTGCCGTCACCCTTCAGTGCCAGATAGCCGTACATCATTGACCACAGGCCGTTGCCGCGCACCGGGACGATGATCTCGTCCGGCTGCTCGACATCACCGACCAGGTAGACCACGGAGTACTGCTCACGACGCTTGATGCCCGGCAGGTCTTCGTCGCCAGACAGGGTGCGTGAGGTGGCCGGGTCCTTGGACATCTTGGCCTGGTCGTACTTTTCCGGGTCGATGTCGTCGACGTATTCACCGGAATCCAGGTCCACCACCTTGGCGGTGACCTTGTCACGGAACTGCTGACCGATGTCTTCGCCCGGTTGCAGCAGCTCAGCGACCGCGAGGATGTTGCTCTTGCGGTCCAGCTCGGCATTGGTCATCTGCATCGGACGCAGCACGACCGCTGCGGTGGAAACCACCACCGAGCAGACGATGCACAGCCCGAGCGCGACGCCGAGGGTTTTCTTGATGGAGTTGTTGCTGGCCATGTCAGACGGTCTCCTCGTTCGCGATGCCGGCAGTCTCGCGCTTGACGCGGCGCTTGATGTTGGCCTGCACGACGAAGTGGTCGATCAGCGGAGCGAACAGGTTGGCGAACAGGATCGCCAGCATGATGCCCTCCGGGAAGGCCGGGTTGGCGACACGGATCAGCACGGTCATCACGCCGATCAGTGCACCGAATACCAGCTTGCCCTTGTTGGTCATGGACGCGGAGACCGGATCGGTGGCCATGAAGACCATGCCGAAGGCGAAGCCGCCGATGACCATGTGCCAGTACCACGGCATCTCGAACATGGCATTGGTGTCGCTGCCGATGGCATTGAACAGCGCCGAGGTCGCGATCATGCCCAGCAGGACGCCCAGCATGATTCGCCACGAGGCGATACGCGTCCACAGCAGCACCGCGGCGCCGAGGAAGATCGCCAGTGTGGAGACCTCACCCACCGAGCCCGGTATGAAGCCGAGGAAGGCGTCGGTCCAGCTCATCTGCTGCATCAGGGCACCCATGCCATCCTGCGCGGCAGTGGAGAGCGCGGTCGCACCGGTGAAGCCGTCTGCCGGCACCCATACCGCGTCGCCGGAAATGCTGGCCGGGTAGGCGAAGTACAGGAAGGCACGGCCGGAGAGTGCCGGGTTGAGGAAGTTCTTGCCGGTACCGCCGAAGACTTCCTTGCCGATCACCACACCGAAGGTGATACCGAGCGCGACCTGCCACAGCGGAATGGTCGCCGGCAGTGTCAGGGCGAACAGCACCGAGGTGACGAAGAAGCCTTCGTTGACCTCGTGGCCGCGACGCATCGCGAACAGCACTTCCCAGAACCCGCCGACCGCGAAGGTCACCAGATAGATGGGCAGGAAGTAGGTGGCCCCCAGGATGAAGTTGGCCCACACGCTGCCGGCATCGTGGCTACCCGCCAGCAGCATGACAATGGCTTCACGCCAGCCGCCCAGTGCGCTGTAACCGCCAGCGATGGCCTCGTTGGCCTGCAGACCGGCGTTGTACATGCCGAAGAACATGGCCGGGAAGGTACACATCCAGACCGTGATCATGATGCGCTTCAGGTCGATGCCATCACGCACGTGAGTGGTGCTGCGCGTGACGCTCGCCGGCGCATAGAAAATGGTGTCCACGGCTTCGTAGAGCGCGTAGAACTTCTCGTACTTGCCACCTTTGTGGAAGTGCGGCTCCAGGTTATCCAGAGTCTGTCGAATGCCCATCATCAGACCTCTTTCTCGATCGTGGTGAGGTTGTCACGCAGGATGGGACCGTACTCGTACTTGCCCGGGCACACGTAGGTGCACAGCGCGAGGTCCTCTTCATCAAGCTCCAGGCAGCCAAGCTGCATGCCGGTCTCGATATCACCCACGATCAGCGAACGCAGCAGCTGCGTCGGCAGAATGTCCAGCGGCATGACCGCCTCGTACGCGCCCACCGGCACCATGGCACGCTCGGAGCCGTTGGTGGAGGTGTTCGGGCGGTAGTCGGTCAGACCGGTCAGCTTCGACAGGTAGATACCCAGCACCGAGTGACGCTTGGCGCCCATCGACAGCCAGCCCATGAAGGCACGCTTGTTGCCTTCCTCGAGCAGGCTCACCTGATTGTGGTAGCGACTGACGAAACGCAGCGCCCCTTCACAGGTCAGGCCGGAGAACACCGAACCGGAGATGACACGCGTGTCTTCCGGCTGCTCGACTTCGCCCTTGAGCAGCTCTTCGGTGCTGGCGCCCAGACGGGTGCGCAGCAGACGCGGCTTGGTGGCACGCGGGCCACCGACGGCGATGACGCGCGTGGTGTCCAGGCGACCTTCCGCCAGCAGCGTACCGATGGCGACCACATCCTGATAACCGACATGCCAGACCTGACGCTGCAGGCTGACCGGTGCGAGGTGATGGATGTGCGTGCCCGGCAGACCCGCCGGGTGCGGGCCCTTGAAGGACTCGCTGACCACACCGGAGACGTCGCCACCCGGGATATCAGCACCCGGCGCCTGACACAGGAACACCTTGCCTTCGGTCAGACGCGTCAGTGCGACGAGACCCTGACGGAAAGCGGCTTCCTGGCCCTTGAGCACCACGGCCGGATCCGCGGACAGCGGATGGGTATCGATGGCGGTGACGAAGATGGCTGCCGGCTTGGCATCCAGCGCCGGCACACGCGAGAACGGGCGGGTACGCAGCGCCGTCCACAGGCCGGACTCGACCAGCTGGTCGACCACGACCTGACGTTCGAGACCTGCAATGGCGGCGTCGCCATGTGCAGTGAATTCCACAGCTTCGCCCTGCGCGTCGATCTCGATGACCACGGACAGAAGCTTGCGCTTCTCGCCACGATTGATCTCGACCACAGTACCGGCAGCAGGCGCGGTGTAACGGACGCCCGGGGTCTTCTTGTCGGTGAACAGGAGTTGCCCCTGCTTCACCTTGTCCCCTTCACGGACTTCCATCGTCGGCTTCATGCCGACGTAGTCAACACCCAGGATCGCTACGCGACGAACGGGCTGCGCATCCTCGATACGCTGCTCCGGCGCCCCGGCGATGGGGAGATCCAGGCCACGTTTGACTTCGATCATAGACTCGCCCAATTGTCGGATCTGATGTTGTTCAGGAAAGATCACCCATCGTAGATACGCCTCGAGGCCGATAATTGACCAGGCAACCTCGCGATTTTCGCGTATCAGGCAATGTGAATGCTTTTCTTATCAGACGGTTGGAGGTGTAGCCCAGAGATTGGACCGGCCCAAAAAAATCCGGCTCATTATAAAGATGCGAGGCCGGAAAGACCATACGACACTAAAGTGGTGCACACGCCGAAAACGCCAACGCCCCCGCCATCATTGAGGGCGGGGGCGTTGTAACAGCAGGTATTTATTTCAATTTTTCGCAAGTCACGCCACAGACGCGGCGCATTGACTCAGCGCGTCGGGAAGTAGCTGAAACGCACGTTGGACATGTGCTGCAGAATACGCACCACCTGACAGCTGTAACCGAACTCGTTGTCGTACCACACGTACACGACGGCCTGCTTGTCGGTGACGATGGTCGCCTGGCCATCGACGATGCCGGAATGGCGGTTGCCGACGAAGTCCGAGGACACCACTTCACAGGAATCGACGTAGTCGATCTGCTTCTGCAGCGAGGAATGCAGCGAGGCGGTGCGCAGGAAGCCGTTCATGCGCTCGGCGTCGCTGGCGGTATTCAGCGTCAGGTTGAGGATCGCCATCGAGACATTGGGCGTCGGCACGCGGATCGCGTTGCCGGTCAGCTTGCCGGAAAGCTCCGGCAGCGCCTTGGCGACGGCCTTGGCGGCGCCGGTCTCGGTCAACACCATGTTGAGGGCCGCGGCACGGCCACGACGATCACCACTGTGGAAGTTGTCGATCAGGTTCTGGTCGTTGGTGTAGGAGTGCACCGTCTCGACGTGACCCTGGCTGACACCGTACTCGTCGTGCAGCACCTTCAGCACCGGCACGATGGCATTGGTGGTACAGGAGGCCGCGGAGATGATGCGGTCATCATCGCTGATGTCGGTGTGGTTGACACCGTAGACGATGTTCTTGAGATCGCCCTTGCCCGGTGCCGTCAGCAGCACCTTGGCCACGCCCTTGCACTCCAGGTGCTGACCCAGACCCGCTTCGTCGCGCCACTTGCCGGTGTTGTCGACCACGATGGCGTTGTCGATGCCGTGCGCGGTGTAATCGATCTCGGTGGGCGAATTGGCGTAGATGATCTTGATGTAGTTGCCGTTGACGATCAGCGCCGAGTTTTCTTCATCGACGGTGATGCTGCCCTCGAAGGGACCGTGCACCGAGTCGCGACGCAGCAGGCTGGCCCGCTTCTCCAGATCATCCTTGCTGCCACGCACCACGATGGCGCGCAGACGCAGCAGGTTACCGCCGCCAGCCTTCTCGATCATGATGCGCGCCAACAGGCGACCGATACGCCCGAAGCCATACAGGACGACGTCCTTCGGGTCGCCGCCCATGCCGCCTTCGACGTAGCCACCGACGATGTCGGCCAGCTCACGCTTGAGGAAGGCGGTGATGTCCGTCTCGTCAGAGCGCTTGAAGGCGACCGCCAGCTTGCCGATGTCGACGTGGGCCGGGCCCAGGTTGAGCTCGATCATGGCGCGCACCAGCGGGAAGGTGTCTTCCACTGACAGCTCGACGCCTTCGGCCTTGCGCACCCAACGGTGGTTCTTGAGGATGCGCACCATCGAGCGATTGATCAGCGAACGCCCGTAGATGGAGGGCACGACGTTGAAGCGGCGGTAGAGATCTCCCAACAGCGGGATCATCTGCTCCGCGAGGGCTTCATTGTCCTGCCACTGCTTGAAACAGGCTTCGAGATTCTCTTGGCTCACGGGTGCATCCTCTCACGTGCGGGCAAATAATGATGGTCGTCACCGAGCGCTTGGCGACGCCGGACAAGGCCAGCTGAGTATGCGTAACGCGGCTATGCACCACAATGAAAGGATGGTCGCACGCAGGGTAGTAGTGCTACAGAATCAACGATTTGACTACAAAAGCGTTTCCCCCATCCCGCGCTCGGCCATCTGTGTCCACGGTGCTGAAAAGCGCATCACTTGCCCCCATATAGCGACTGACTTGCTATGATCAAGCGCGACTCCTTTCATGGCGGCGACTGACGTTGCAGCCCCTTGCGCTGCGACAGCTTGCGTTGAAGCGCGCCCGGCAAGCCAAGGCATCGCGCCTGCCTTGTCGCGCTCATGAGTATTCTGCGCGCTATTGAATGTGCCGCGCGCTCATGAGCGTGCCGTGCATCCAACAGACTGCCTTGCGCCCATGAGTCGCTCAGCGTCATCTGCATGCGTGGGCCGCTCACCATGAGCGACTGACCCAGCACCTTATTCACTCGGGCCCTGCCCGTGACGTCATCCCGTGCCGTGAACGCCGCAAGGCGTTGCGCCCAAGCCCAGGACACAAGACACCAGAGCCCATGTTCGAGACTCCGCTGACGCCCCCGTTGCCGCGCTCGCGCCGCGAAACCACCTTCTGGATGCTCAATGACCCCAGCGCCGCGGCGCTGGCGCTGGCGCGACTGGCCGATGCCGATGAAGCGCCGCTGATGGTCATCACCCCGGACACCGCCAGCGCCCAGCGCCTGGAAGCCGACCTGCGCTTCTATACGCGCCACCCCGAGCGCCTGCTGCCCTTCCCCGATTGGGAAACGCTGCCCTACGACAGCTTCTCGCCGCACCAGGACATCGTCTCGGAGCGTCTGCGCACCCTGCGCACCCTGCAGACCAGCCGCCGCGCCATCGTGCCGGTGCCGGTCAACACCCTGATGCAGCGCCTCGCGCCGGTGGATTACATCGCAGGCCAGGTCTTCAGTCTCGCCAAGGGCGACATCCTCAATCGCGAGGACTTCCGCTCACGCCTGTCGCGCGCCGGTTACCGCGCAGTGGAGACGGTCTACGAGCCGGGCGAATACGCGCTGCGCGGCGCGTTGATCGACCTGTTCCCCATGGGCAGCGAGCAGCCGCTGCGCATCGACCTGTTCGATGATGAGATCGACACCCTGCGTGCCTTCGACCCTGACACCCAGCGCAGTGGCGACAAGGTCGAGGCGATCGAGATTCTGCCCGCGCATGAATACCCGCTGACGCGCGGCGCCATCGCCTGCTTCCGCGAGGGCTTCGAGACGCTGTTCGACGTCGACCCGCGCCAGTGCATTCTCTACAACGACGCCATCAAGGGCATTCCCTCGCCGGGGCTCGAGCAGTATCTGCCGCTGTTCTTCGACGAGACCGCGACGCTGTTCGACCACATGGGCGACGAGCTGCGCATCGCCATGCTGCCCGGCGTGCGCGAAGCGGCCGAGAGCCACTGGGACGCCATCACCACCCGCTACGCCAATCTGGGCGTCGACCCGACACGCCCGCTGCTGCCACCACACCGCGCCTTCGTGCCGGTCAATGAGCTGCTGGGCCTGATCAAGCAGCACGAGCGCATCGAGCTGGTACGTGAGCCCAATGCCCACGCCATCGAATTCGGCCACCAGCCCCTGCCGAGCCTGGCCATCGATGCACGCAGCGCCGACCCGACCCAGGCCCTGGCCAGCTTCCTCAAGCAGCGCCTGAACGGCGAGCATGCCCAGCGCGTGCTGTTCGTCGCCGAGACCCAGGGCCGCCGCGAAGTCGTCGAGGAGCAGCTCACCCCGCTGCTGCGCGGCTTCGGGCTGCGTAGTCTGGATGACTTCGCAAGCTTCGAACACTTCGTGGATAGCCCAGCCGCCGCCGGCCTGACCGTCGGTGGCCTGACGCATGGCACCTGGGTGGCCAGCGCGCAGGCAGAAGATGCCCTGTCCAGCGATGACAGCGACAGCCACAAGGGGCTGGTGGTCATCACCGAGACCGAGCTCTACGGCGAAGTGGTACGTCAGAGCCGCCGCCAGGCGCGCGCCACCGATGACAACGAGCTGGCCGTGCGTCACCTCTCGGAGCTGCGTGAAGGTGCGCCGGTGGTGCACCACACCCACGGCGTCGGCCGCTATCTGGGGCTGGAGACCATCAACGCCGGTGGCCAGGAGGCCGAGTTCCTCGCGCTCGAATACGCCGATGGCGCCAAGCTCTACGTGCCGGTGGACAGCCTGCATCTGATCTCGCGCTATTCCGGGGCCAGTGACGAGCTGGCGCCGCTGCACAAGCTGGGCTCCGAGCAATGGGAGAAGGCCAAGCGCAAGGCGGCCGAGAAGATCCGCGATACCGCCGCCGAGCTGCTGGATGTCTATGCACGCCGCGAGGCGCGTGTCGGCCATGCCTGTGACTTCCCCGCCGAGGACTACGCACGCTTCGCGGCCAGTTTCCCCTTCGAGGAAACCCCGGACCAGGCGCAGACCATCGGCGCGGTGATCCAGGACATGTGCGCGCCCCAGCCGATGGACCGCGTGGTATGTGGCGATGTCGGCTTCGGCAAGACGGAAGTCGCGATGCGCGCCGCCTTCCTCGCCGTCAACTCCGGCCGTCAGGTGGTGGTGCTGGTGCCCACCACCCTGCTCGCCCAGCAGCACTACGACAACTTCCGCGATCGCTTCGCCGACACCGCGGTGGAGATCGCCCTGCTGTCGCGCTTCACCAGCGGCAAGGGCCAGGAAGCCTCGCTCGAGCGCATCAGGAACGGCCAGGCCGATATCGTGATCGGCACTCACAAGCTGCTCTCCAAATCGCTGGAGCTGCCCAACATGGGGCTGCTGATCATCGATGAGGAGCACCGCTTCGGCGTCTCCCAGAAGGAGCGTCTCAAGAGCCTGCGCGCCGAGGTCGACATCCTGACCCTGACCGCCACGCCGATTCCGCGCACGCTGAACATGGCGATGAGCGGCATCCGCGACCTGTCCATCATCGCCACGCCGCCGGCGCGCCGCCTGTCGGTGAAGACCTTCGTCCAGCAGCGCAACGACGGCGTGGTCAAGGAAGCCATCCTGCGCGAGCTGCTGCGCGGCGGGCAGGTCTACGTGCTGCACAATGAGGTCAAGACCATCGAGGAGAGCGCCGCGCGCATCGCGGAGCTGGTGCCGGAGGCCAATGTCGGCGTCGCCCACGGCCAGCTGCCGGAACGCAGCCTGGAGCGGCGCATGTCGGACTTCTATCACAAGCGCTTCAACGTGCTGGTGTGCTCGACCATCATCGAGACCGGCATCGACATCCCGAGCGCCAACACCATCATCATCGAGCGCGCCGACAAGTTCGGCCTGGCCCAGCTGCACCAGCTGCGTGGCCGCGTCGGGCGCTCGCATCACCAGGCCTACGCCTACCTGCTGACCCCGCACCCCAAGGCGATGACCCGCGATGCGGTCAAGCGTCTGGAGGCGATCAGCGAATCCCAGGACCTCGGTGCCGGCTTCACGCTGGCCTCCCATGACATGGAGATCCGCGGCGCGGGTGAGCTGTTGGGTGACGAGCAGTCCGGCCAGATGGAAACCATCGGCTACTCGCTGTACATGGAGATGCTCGATCGCGCCGTGAAGGCCATCAAGGCGGGCAAGACGCCCAATATCGAGTCGCCGCTGGATGAAGGCGTCGAGGTCAGCCTGAATCTGCCGGCACTGATTCCGGCCGATTATCTGCACGACGTCCAGCAACGCCTGATGATGTACAAGCGCATCAGCAACGCCGAGAACGCAAGCGACCTGCGCGAACTGCAGGTCGAGATGATCGACCGCTTCGGCCTGCTGCCGGAACCGGTCAAGACGCTGTTCCGCCAGACCCAGCTGCGCCAGCGCGCCCAGGCATTGGGCATCATCAAGCTGGAGGCCGGCGCCGGACGTGGTCGCATCATCTTCGGCGCCCAGACGCCAGTCGATCCGCTGACGCTGGTCAACCTGATCCAGCGCCAGTCGGATGTCTACAAGCTGGAAGGCGCCGACACGCTGCGCTTCGCCACCGACATGGATGACGCCGAGGCGCGCTTCAGCTTCTGCGAGACCCTGCTGGACCTGCTCAACGCCAAGACCAAGGCGGCCTGACGCGCCCTGCGCTGCCAGGCGCCTGGGGATCGAACTTGGGCATGAACTTGAGCGTGAACGAAAAATAAAACGGCCTGCATCGCGGATGCAGGCCGTTTTTTCGTGCGGGCATACCCTCTACACGCCCTCCCTACACCACCGCCTACCTACACCACCGCCTACCCCCACTCTCCTCCTGAGGCCAGGCAGCTCAGGCACGGCGCGCCAACAGCGCCGCCAGCAAGCGCTGCACCCTGGGCATGCCGGCCTCGATCACGGATTCCGTGCCTGCGCGGGTCGGCTCCTCTTCGCCGACGCCCGCGGCATGGCTGATCACCAGACACAGGCTGGCGTATTCCATCTCGAGCTCGCGCGCCAGCACGGCCTCGGGCATGCCCGTCATGCCGACCAGCGTATTGCCATCGCGCGCCATCAGGCGGATCTCGGCGGCCGTCTCCAGCCGCGGCCCCTGCACCACGCCCAGCACCCCGCCGGCCGTGAGGGGCAACCCCGCCTCGGCGGCCGCCGCATGCAGCTCCTCACGCCAGACCCGATGATATGGCCAGGCGAACGACACATGCTGGAACGGCTTGAAACGCCCATCGAAGAACGAACCCTCGCGACCGGTGGTGTAATCGATCAACTGGTCCGGCACCACCAGCGTGCCCGGGGCCAGCGTCGGGTCGATGCCGGACACGCAGTTGACTCCCACCACATGGGTCGCGCCCGCCTGCTTGAGCGCCCACAGATTGGCGCGATAGTTGATGCGATGCGGCGGCACCTTATGCGGTTGACCATGACGGGCCAGAAACAGCAGCGACTGCCCATTAAAGCGCCCCTCCACGACACCACAGGAGGCCGCCCCCAGGGGCGTTTCCTGCCCGCCGCGCTTGAGCACTTCCATGCCTGCCCAACTGCCGAACCCCGTCCCACCGATCACCGCCAGCATCGCCCGCCTCCTTGCCACCCATGTGCAGGAATCTCTCGGGACCGGACACTCCGATCCTCAGCGAACGCTACTCCGAGCCAACCGACCACGACAAGCACAATCGTCACGCTCTGCGCCAGGAGAACAGAAAAGGCCCCGAAAACGACACCACCCGCCGCGGTTGCCCGGGCGGGTGGTGAACGAATGCCAGCGTTGACGATGGCTATCGCACGCGATGGAGACTGCCATCCGGCGGCTCATGTCACAGACACTTGGGTTAAAGCCCTTGGGTTAAAGCCCTTGGGTTACAGACCCTTGGGCGCGTAGATGCCCGGCGCGTTACGCCAGTAGCCCTTGTAGTCCATGCCGAAGCCGAACAGGAAGCGGTCTTCGACGTCGAGACCACAGAAATCGGCCTTGAAGCCCGGGTAGGCCTTGCGGTCATGCTTCTTGTCGACCAGCACACAGCTGGACACGCTGCGCGCGCCGGCTTCACGGCAGTACTCGAGGATCGCGGCCAGGGTGCCACCCTCATCGAGGATGTCATCGACGATCACCACGTCGCGCCCGGCCATCGGCAGCTCCGGGTTGACGCGCCAGAACAGCTCGCCGCCGCGCATCGCGCCACGGTAGCGAGTGGCGTGCAGATAATCGACTTCCAGCGGGAAGTCGAGGCGGGTCAACAACTGGCCGGCGGTGATCAGGCCGCCGTTCATCACGCAATAGAAGATCGGCATGCGATCGCCGAGGCGTTCCGTCAGCTCAATGGCCATGCGGTCGAGTGCCACTTCAAGGTCAGCTTGCGGGATCAGGCAATCGGCATTGTCCATCACCTCACGCATTTCGTCATGCAGGGCGGTGAGGGTCTCAGGCGTCGGAGTCAGCATCGGGAGTTTCCTGGGTGTCACTGGCCTCATCTCCACGCCGGACGGGCGCAGAGGAGGATGTAGCAGCGGCGGTTGAATCAGAACGGCGGCGGGACCCGCGCGTCTGCGCGTCTGATGACGCCGCGGCATTCTCAGCCTCGGCGTCGTGTTCATGGTGGCGTCCTTCGAAGGACAGTACATCGGCAAAATGCAGACGCTGGCCCGGCAGCGCCACCTGGGCATCATGCTCACGGATGATGTCGTGCACCTTGAGCAGGACATCCTGCTTGATCGCGTGGTACTTCACCCAGTCGGTGGTGCGCGTGAAGACATAGACGAAGAAGTTCAGCGAATGCTCACCGTAGGTGGTGAAGTTGACGATCTGGGTGCGCGTCTGATCGATCTCGTCATGGCCTTCCAGCATCTCGCGTACCGCGGCAACGATGGGGCCGACCTGGGCGGCATCCTCATAGCGCAGCCCCACGGTCTCGAAGATGCGGCGATTGTACATGCGCGACGGATTCTCCACCGAGATGCTGGTGAAGATGGCGTTCGGCACGTAGAGGGGCCGCATGTCGAAGGTGCGGATGCGCGTCAGGCGCCAACCGATATCCTCGACGGTGCCCTCGATCTCGCGGTCCGGTGAGCGGATCCAGTCGCCGACCTTGAAGGGCCGGTCGAGATGGATCATCAGGGCGCCGAAGAAGTTGGCCAGCAGATCCCGCGCCGCAAAGCCGACCGCGATACCGCCGACACCCCCGAAGGCCAGCACCCCGGACAACGAGACGCCGAGATTCTGCAGGATGGCCAGCCCCACCAGCACGACCACGACCGCCCGCAGCAGCTTGCTGATCGCCGAGGCCGTGGTGGCATCCATCGCGTTGACGTTGGTGCCGGGCGGCGGCATGGTGCGCAGCGCCTCGAAGCGCTTGACCATGCGGATCAACGCCCAGGCCAGCGCCAGCAGTGTCACGATCTGGCGCGCCGTGCCCAGGTACTTTTCGGCCCCGCCGAGGCTGAACTGGCTGGCGATGATGCCGAGCGCCAGCAACACCCCCATGCTGTAGAGCCAGAATGACAAGGGATGACGCAGGCCATGCACCAGGGCGTCATCCCACAGGTTGCGACTCTTCTCGGCATGCGTCGCCAGGCGGCTGAGCACCACTCGCTCGATGAGGTGCAGCAACAGCACCGCCAGCAGCAGCAGAGCGAGATTGATGCCCCACAGCGGCAGACCAAAGGTCTGCTCGACCCAGTGGCGCAGCGGCTCGACCCATTGATTGATCATCTCTTCGGCAGGCGCTGCCAGCTTGTCGGCAGCAGCCTCGGTGGCGGATTGCTCAGCCATGGGAATTCCTTGCCAGTCTTCGACTCGAAAGAGGCACCGCGTGCCTGATTATTGCGCGCTACCGGACTCAGAGGCCGACCGTGCGTCAGACGCGTCAGGCGCCTCGGCAGCGCCTAGCGTGCCCGAGGGCATGGCAGCCTGCTGTGATGCCTGACTGGCCGCCATCGATTCGAGCCGCGCGTGGGTGCGCCGCCAGCGTGCCAGCCCCACCAGACCATCAAGCGTCGGGCGAGCCCGCGCATAGCGTAGCCGCGCCTGGCGCTTGCCTCGGTGGCGCTGCTCATCGTCATCGAGGCTGTCGAGCACTTCGCGCGCGGCGGCCGGGTCATTGCAGACCAGCGCCATGTCGCAGCCGGCGTCCAGCGCCAGGCGCGCACGCTCTGCCGGGCCGCCTTCCGCGACGGCCGCCGCCATGCCGAGATCATCGGAGAAGATGGCGCCCTTGAAGCCGAACTCTTCGCGCAGCAGGCCCAACCAGCTGGGCGAGAAGCCCGCAGGACGTGCATCGAAATCCGGATAGATCACATGCGCCGGCATCACGCCGCCCAGACGCTCGGCGAGGGCCGCGAAGGGCTTGAGGTCATGCTCGCGCAGCTCGCGGAACGGGCGCGGATCGACCACGCGCTCCAGATGGGTATCTGCCGAGATGCCACCATGCCCCGGGTAGTGCTTGCCGACGGCGGACATGCCCGCCTCCTGCAGCCCGTCGATGAAGGCGCCGCCCACCGCGATGACGTCTTCCGGCGTGGCGCCGAAGCTGCGATCGCCAATGATGGTCGAGCCCGCCACATCGATATCCAGTACCGGCGCAAAGGTGATATCACAGCCGATGGCTGCCATTTCCATGCCCAGCAGCCAGCCGGCATCGCGTGCCAGCCCCAGGCCTGCGGCCTGGGCGTCTTCGCCGCAACCCTCACAGTCACGTCCGAGACAGCACTGTGCCAGGCTGCGCATCGACGGCAGGCGTGTCACGCCCTCGCGCAGACGCTGGACGCGCCCGCCTTCCTGATCGATGGCGATCAGCAGGTGCGGATTGACGCTGCGAATCTCGCGGCTCAGCTCCAGCACCTGTTCGGGAGAGGCGCAATTGCGCGCAAACAGGATGACGCCCCCGACGGCAGGGCGTGCCAGCAGTTCACGTTCGTCGCGGGCGAGGGTCAGCCCCGCAACATCGACCATTACGGAGCCCAGCGGCTGTGTCATGTCATCCTTCCTGTCCATGGCCTGCGGCAGTGATGTCCCGTGAAGAGAGGAATCACGACCGCCAGGACTTCATGTCTTTTACGGGGCTCGGCAGCCTGGAAGAAACGTGATGAATCAGGCTGCCAGCGCGAGGAAAGGCGCAATTCTAGCCGACTGAACCCCTATCGAACAGTCGCGGCCAGCTGCGCCCCGGCAAGGGGCTGTCACGTAGGTTCCGGTGACAGCTCATGGAGGGTATCAGACTCAGACACCAACGCCTTCAGGCATGCAGCAGCACTGGAGTGCCGGGCACAGCCTCGGCAAAGAGTCGCAGCAGGTCGTCATCACGCAAGCGAATGCAGCCGTGGGACGCCGCCCCCCCCATGGGCTCCGTGCTGGGCGTGCCATGAAAATAGATGTAGCGACGCAGGCTATCGACCCGCTCGCCGCGGGCATTGCGACCACGATTGACGCCGGGCTCGCGGCCGCTGAGCCACAGAATGCGCGTCAGGATCCAGTCACGCTCAGGATGCTCTAAGGCAAGCTCGGGCGTGAACACCTCGCCCGTGAAGCGCCGGCCGCGATAGACGGCGCCACACGGATTGCCCGCCCCGATGGCGGCACGAATCACATGCCAGCCGGTTGGCGTGCAACCGCTGCCGTCGAGCTCGCCGATACCGTTGAGGCCGCTGGAGATCGCGCAGGCGTGCACCAGCGCGTCAGGGCTGGCCGCGGGGGGCGGCGCATCACGACTGCCACTCGGCATGTCATTGCGTATCTCAAGGCTCTGGCGCGAGAGGTCCACCGCTACCCAGCAGGCCATCAGCTGGCCGCCTGGGTGACCGCCTGGGTGACCGCCTCACCATCTCCGAGCGAGGCCGGCAGCGGCGCTGCCATCGCCGCGACCACCACCGGACGCATGTGCTGGATCAGCTCACGCACCGTGGTGTGATGGCCGTACTCGGCCTCCTCGATATCGCGCAGCGCATCCAGGCCCGAGAAGGTGAAGATCACGCTGCCGAGCATGAAGTGCAGGCGCCAGAAGCGCTCGTTGTCCGGCAGATCAGGCGTCGCCAGCTTCAGAAGCTCGGCGAAGCGGCTGAAGACCGTGCCGTAATGCTCGCGGATATAGCGCCGCATGTGGCCCTGCCCCTGGGTATAGGCAAGCCCGAGCAGGCGCATGAAGGTACGCAGGCTGTTGCGCTCGGCCGGCACCTCCAGCACGGTACGCGCCATCACCTCCAGCAGGACCTCCAGCGGCACCTGACGCCCGGCGTATTGCTGCTCGACGCTGTCGAGTGCCGCGTGGAAGCGCTCACTGAACGGATCGAGATAGCGTGCGAAGACCGCCTGGATCAGCGATTTCTTGGAGCCGAAGTGGTAGTTCACCGCCGCCAGATTGACCTTGGCCTTGCTGGTGATGTTGCGCAGTGAGGTCTCGGCGAAGCCGCGCTCGGCGAACAGCACCTCGGCAGTATCGAGGATGCGGGTAACGGTATCGGTCTGGGCCATGGGCGGAACCCTTGTCAGGTAGAAAAGGACTGGAGTCGTAGGTCACGGCGCAAGCCCCGCGCGGCGACTCTCTCATGAGGTGGTGCAGGTTCACCGCAAGGCGCGTTCGATCATGACACCCGTGAGCACTACCCTCGGCGAACATTCGTTTGAAACACCTTGATTCTAGCGCGCCATGCCATGACTGACAATTCTCTCGCGTTTCAAACGCCAGAGGTTTAGCCAAGCCTGATATTCCCTCAGCGCTGACCATCCCGATTCAAGGGCTCGTCATGCTCGGTGACTGTCCACCCCGCCAGAGCCAGGCCGGGTTCATCTCCAGACATTCGCTTCCAGACATTCCCTTCAAGAAAGAATGCCTCGGATATCGGCAGGAAAAGTCGCCAGACAGCGATATCCCGGCGACTACCTGCCCTTTGAGGCCACCACGCAAGCCACGATGCCTTGCATGACCGCCATGACTGGATACAATGACAGTTGTATGGATGCACACCCCGTGCCGTCAGCTCAAGATGCCGCCCAGGCCAAAGGCAATGCCATGACCCAGCCGCTTACTCCGCGCCAGCAGGATGTCTTCGACTTCATCATCAAGACCATCAAGTCCTCTGGCTACCCGCCGACGCGGGCCGAAATCGCCCAGGCGCTGGGCTTCCGCTCGCCGAATGCCGCCGAGGAGCATCTGCGTGCCCTCAAGCGCAAGGGCGCCATCGAGATGGTGCCGGGCACCTCACGCGGCATTCGCGTGCCGTCGCTGGCTGACGTCGACGACAGCGCCAACGATGGCCTGCCGGTGATCGGGGAAGTGGCCGCCGGCAGCCCGATTCTTGCCAGCGAGCATATCGACCGTCATTGTCCGCTACCGAGCGACTACTTCTCGCCGGCTGCCGACTACCTGCTGCGTGTACGCGGCGTGTCGATGAAGGACGTGGGAATTCTGGAAGGCGACCTGCTGGCCGTGCACCGCACCAGCAGCGTGCGTGACGGCCAGATCGTGGTGGCACGTCTGGGGGATGAGGTCACCGTCAAGCGCTTCCGCCGTGACGGGCATTACGTGTGGCTGGAAGCCGAGAACGAGGACTTCTCACCGATCAAGGTCGACCTGCGCACGGACAGCCTGGAGATCGAGGGTCTCGGGGTGGGCGTCATCCGCGATGGTGGCCTGCACTGAGGCCTTGACCAGCAGCGCTTTGAGCAACGAGCTATGCCCAGCAGCACCTTTCTCGCAGAGCTCTGAGCAACAGAAAAGCCGCACGCATTGCACAAAAAAACCCGCCTCGAGGCGGGTTTTTTTGTGCGCGAAGCGCGAGCGATGAATCAGTGCACGATGCCTTCTGACTGCTCGTCCTCGTCTTCTTCGCCATCCCAGAGGCGAGTCCGGGTGATGGCGTGGTCGATCATCTCACGCGCAACCTCGAAACGATTGTCACGCAGCAGATCAGCGGCCTCGTCCGAAATGCGAATGCTGAGCAGCGGCTCACCTTCGCTTTCCGCGGCGCGCAGAATCACTTCACCATCTTCCATTTGCACAATTTCAAGTACGGCGGGATCGGACACGTCATTCCTCCTGCACGGCATCTCGCGAGATACCGGCGTCGTTGTAATCGTCAGCGCGACGGCTGGCAAGCCCGGCACCGCGTTGCCATCAGCGACGCAGAAAAAAGTACGACCACAGCCAGAGCCATGGTCGTACCGGAGAATGCAGGGCTTGCCACAATGCGATCAGTCTAGCACCCGTGAAGGCGAAACGTCACCCGATTGCCATGCGCCAGTCATCACCAGCGTGCAGCACCAGATCAACGCCTTGACCTACCACTCGACACTCGACTCACGCAGCTGCGGCAGCAGCGCCTTGAATGCCGTGATGGCGGCGCTGAGACGCTCGGCCAGCGAGGCGCTCGAGGCTGCCGCGATGATCAGACCATCACCACGCGAACGCGATTCCTCGCGGCGAGCGACGCCGCCCTCTTCATGCAGGCGGGTCACATCCGCGACCAGCTCAGACAACCAGCTGTCGGGGCGCTCCAGCAGGCTGCGCAGCTGCTCGACCTCGGCGATGGGCGTCGGTGGCGACGCCAGGCGCTCGCGCCAGCTCCCCTGCGGCCAGCGCGCCGTCACGGCACATTCTTCCAGCAATGACGCCAGCGCCAGCTCCAGCAGAGCGAGCGCACCCTCTTCACCGGCCATGCGACGCGCCACGGCATGCTCATCGTCGCCAGAGGCTGCTGACTGGGCCAGCAGCAACTCGGCCTGATACAGCAGCTGATTGGTACGGGCACGCTGGCTCATCAGCTCTTGGCTCCCTTGCGCTTGTCCTCGACGACCCAGCGGCCGTTGTCGTAGGTCGCTTTCCAACCGGTCGCCTTGCCTTCCTCATCGGTCATGACGTACTGAGCCTTGACCTTGCGCGAGAAGCGAATCTGCGCCGGACGTCCGTCCGGGTCCTGATCCGGGGCCTCGAGAATGAAGTGATACTTCTCCGGCAGCTCGTCGGCGTGCGCCTTGAGCTCCTTGACCAGCGGCGGACGCGTCTCGCGATTCTTGGGGAACTGACTGGCCGCCAGGAACAGGCCACTGGCGCCATCGCGCAGCACGTAGTGGTCCTCGACCTTGACGCAGGCTAGTTCCGGCATCGGAATCGGGTCCATCTTCGGCGGCGCCACTTCACCGGACTTGAGCAGCTTGCGGGTATTCTTGCAATTCTCGTTGGTGCAGCCGAAGTACTTGCCGAAACGCCCGGTCTTGAGCTGCATGTCGGAGCCGCACTTGTCGCACTCGATCACCGGGCCATCGTAACCCTTGATGCGGAACTGACCTTCCTCGACCTCATGACCGACACAGTCCGGGCTATTGCCGCAGACGTGCAGCTTGCGCTGCTCATCGATCAGGTAGCTGTCCATCGCGGTGGCGCAGATCGGGCAGCGACGCTTGGCGCGCAGCGCATCCGTCTCGGCATCTTCACCGGCATCGGCCGCCACGGCTTCATCGCCCGGCAGCAGATCGATGGTGGTCTTGCAGCGCTCCTTGGGCGGCAGGTTGTAGCCGGAACAGCCCAGGAAGACCCCGGTCGAGGCGGTACGAATCTGCATCTCACGCCCACAGGTCGGGCAGGCGATGTCCGTCGGCACCGGCTGGTTGGGACGCATGCCCTCTTCGGACTGGGCGTGGTCCAGCTCGGCCTTGAACTCGGCGTAGAAGGTGTCCAGCAGCTCGCGCCAGTTGCGCCCGCCGTTGGCCACCTCATCGAGATAGTCTTCCATGCGCGCCGTGAAGCCGAAGTCCATCAGGTCCTTGAAGGACTCGCTGAGGCGATCGGTGACGATGTCGCCCAGTTTCTCGGCATAGAAGCGACGGTTTTCCAGCGCCACGTAGCCACGGTCCTGGATGGTGGAGATGATGGCGGCATAGGTAGACGGACGACCGATACCGCGCTTCTCCAGCTCCTTGACCAGGCTGGCCTCGGTGTAACGCGCCGTGGGCTTGGTGAAGTGCTGCAGCGGCTGCAGCTCGACCAGGTCCAGCTTCTCGCCGATGGCGAGGTCCGGCAGCGACTGGTCCTCTTCCTTCTTGCCCATCGGCTTCATGACACGCGTGTAGCCGTCGAACTTGAGCACACGGCCCTTGGCACGCAGCTCGTAGCCATCCACTTCGATGGTCAGCGTGGAGGACAGGTATTCGGCCGGCAGCATCTGACAGGCCACGAACTGACGCCAGATCAGCTCATACAGGCGCTCGGCGTCACGTTCCATGCCGGCGAGATCGGTGGCGCGGCGCGACACTTCGGAAGGACGAATCGCTTCGTGCGCTTCCTGGGCGCCTTCCTTGCTGGAGTAGACGTTGGCCGCTTCCGGCAGGTAGTTGCTGCCGTATTCTTCGCTGATGAAGTCGCGCGCCGTGGCCACCGCGTCCGCCGACAGATTGGTCGAGTCGGTACGCATGTAGGTGATGTAACCCGCCTCGTAGAGACGCTGGGCCATCATCATGGTCTTCTTGACCGAGAAGCCGAGACGACCACTGGCCGCCTGCTGCAGGGTCGAGGTGATGAACGGCGCGTTCGGCTTGGAGCGCGTCGGCTTGTCTTCACGATTGGTGATCGCGAGCTTGGCCGTGCGCAGCGCCGCGATGCGGTCCATCGTCTCCTTCTCGCTGGTCGGGCGGAAGGCCTTGCCATCCTGACGCGCCAGCTCGAAACGAATCGCTTCACCACTGGCGGCGGCCAGCTCAGCGTGGACATCCCAGAACTCTTCAGGGATGAAGGCGCGGATCTCGCGCTCACGCTCGACGATCAGACGCACGGCAACCGACTGCACACGACCGGCAGACAGGCCACGAGCGACCTTGGCCCACAGCAGCGGCGAGACCATGAAGCCGACGACGCGATCCAGATAGCGGCGTGCCTGCTGGGCATGCACGCGATCCATCTTCAATTCGCCCGGCTCATCGAAGGCCGCCGTGATCGCCTTCTTGGTGATCTCGTTGAACACCACGCGCTTGTAACGCGAATCGTCGCCACCGATGGTCTCGCGCAGGTGCCAGGCAATCGCCTCACCTTCGCGGTCCAGATCCGTCGCGAGATAGATGGTGTCGGCTTTCTCGGCCAGACGCGTCAGCTCGGAAACGACCTTTTCCTTGCCGGGCAGGATCTCGTAATGCGCCTCCCAGCCATTCTCCGGATCGACCCCCATGCGGCGGATCAACTGGGTCTTGGCCTTCTGCGCCTTGTGAGCCGCCTTGACCTCGGGCGACATCTTGCGAGTCTCCGCCGCCTGACGGGCACGTTCCTTGGGGTCGGTGGCCTGCTTGCCGCTTCCGCTGGTCGGCAGGTCGCGGATGTGCCCGACACTCGACTTCACCACGAAGTCGTTGCCGAGATACTTGTTGATGGTCTTGGCCTTGGCGGGCGACTCGACGATCACCAGTGACTTGCCCATGGTTGCTCGCATCTCCTGGCCGGCGCTGATTGCGCCGGCGAATGACTCGTCGCGCTGGGTTTTGTCCCAGCCGAAAAATGCGCCTACCCTACCCCAGCATTTCAGCGCTGACCAGCAATGTTGAGACTGACGCCTCGTCAGGGCGGCTCGACAGGGCGCCTCTGCGACAGCCTCGAGACATGCCATGCCACCCGCCATGTCAGCATG
The DNA here is from genome assembly GCF_020217465.1 of Cobetia amphilecti. Taxonomy (GTDB): domain Bacteria; phylum Pseudomonadota; class Gammaproteobacteria; order Pseudomonadales; family Halomonadaceae; genus Cobetia; species Cobetia amphilecti. The sequence goes on along the minus strand of NZ_CP084115.1, from coordinate 1,014,665 downwards.
CGGCTTGCGCCGAATGACATCGACAGCCATCAGGCATGTGGTCGTGGCAATCCGGCATTCGAGCCGGGTTTGAGCATAGGTCATCAGCGCATGGCAGCGGTCAACGGGCCCGATACACGGGGCCGGTGCACGGTCTGAGCTGGTCCGATGAGCGGAAATTTCGCTCAGCAGGGTATTGCCACTATATAGGTAGCACTGGAATGGCTGTCAGTGAAAGCCAGCCAGCGGACATTGGCGTGACGGGGCGGTCACCACGACGCTGCCGCAGAGAACATGCGACGCCTGGCCGTCAGGCCTCGAAATGACGGGCCGCGCCCACATGGCGCAGCGCGGCATACCCTGACGCCCCAGCCCGTGTCCGCGTACCCGCGACAACGTATTCGCAACAATCGCTCGGCATACTTCACGTCACCCCTTGCAGTCCCGATCGTGATCACGAGAATGGACAACGACAGCCGACGATACTCGACAGGCTCCCTTTCAGCCTTCAATGTAGTAAAATGACAACAACCTGGTTTGCGTTTTCAGCCAGTCCATCACGCCAGTGTTCAAGGAGTATGCTTTCATGCCGCACGCGTTCAACGGCCCGATCCGCCGCACCAAGATTGTCGCCACTCTCGGCCCTGCCAGTGACAAGCCGGGTGTGCTCGACGCGATGATTCGTGCCGGAGTCGATGTGGTACGCCTCAACTTCTCCCACGGTAGCCCCGAAGACCACCGCATGCGCGCCGAGGCCGTACGTCAGGCCGCCGCCGCCCAGGGCCGCAGCGTCGCCGTGCTGGGCGATCTGCAGGGTCCGAAGATCCGCATCGCGCGCTTCAAGGATACCGCCGTCAAGCTGAGCGAAGGCCAGCCGTTCATCCTCGATATCGGCCTGGGCCGTGATGAAGGTACCGTCGAGCGTGTCGGCTGTGACTACCAGGAACTGGCCGATGACGTGGTCGCGGGCGACGTGCTGCTGCTCGACGATGGCCGTGTGGTGCTTGAGGTCAATGAGCTCAAGGGCAACGAGATCCACACCACCGTCAAGGTCGGCGGCAAGCTGTCCAACAACAAGGGCATCAACAAGCAGGGCGGCGGCCTGTCTGCCGAAGCCCTGACCGACAAGGACAAGGCTGACCTGAAGACCGCCATCGATATCGGCGTCGACTATCTGGCCGTGTCCTTCCCGCGCAGCGGCGCCGACATGCAGCTGGCACGTGAACTGCTGGGCGAGGAAGGTCGTGACATCGGCCTGATCGCCAAGGTCGAGCGCGCCGAAGCCGTGGCCGACGACGCCGTGCTGGATGGCATCATCCTCGCCAGTGAAGGCGTGATGGTGGCGCGTGGCGATCTGGGCGTCGAGATTGGCGATGCTCAGCTGATCGGTGTGCAGAAGCGCATGATCCGCCGCGCGCGCAGCCTCAACCGCGTGGTCATCACGGCCACCCAGATGATGGAATCCATGATCAGCGCACCGCTGCCGACCCGCGCCGAAGTCTTCGACGTCGCCAATGCCGTGCTCGACGGCACCGACGCCGTGATGCTGTCGGCCGAGACCGCCGCCGGCGACTTCCCGGTCGAGACCATCGAGACCATGGATCGCGTCTGCCTGGGCGCCGAACGTGAGCGTGCCGCGCAGGAATCCCAGCACCGCATCCACGAAGGCTTCAGCAAGACCGACGAGACCATCGCGCTGTCCGCGATGTATGCCGCCAACCACCTGACCGGTGTCGTGGCCATCGTGTGCATGACGGAATCCGGCTATACCCCGCTGATCGCCTCGCGCATCCGCTCCGGTCTGCCCATCGTCGGCCTGGCGCAGGACCAGAAGACCCAGCGTCGCATGGCGCTCTACCGTGGTGTGGTGTCACTGCCCTTCGATTCCAGCGAATTGCCGGCGGCGGAAATCAACCGCCGCGCCATCGCGGAACTGGAAGCCCGTGGCATCGCGACTCGCGGTGACCTGGTGATCCTGACCCGTGGCGACCAGATGAACGCACATGGCGGCACCAACACCATGAAGATCGTCACTGTCGGCAGCACCATCGACTGATCGGCCTCGCTGGCCTCCCGCCCCGGACCTTTCGAGGCGGGAGGCCAGCGACATTGCCCCATCCTCAGGAGGTCAGGGAATGAGCGAACAACGACCCAAGCGCCAGGCACGGCGCACCCTGCCAGCACGCAAGCGCATTGCGCTGGTGGCGCACGATGGCAAGAAGGATGAAATGCTGGCGTGGGCCAATCGCTGGCGCGATGAGCTATCCCGCCACCAGCTGCTGGGCACGGGCACGACTGCCCGCCGCATCAGCAAGGAGCTGGGCCTCGAGGTCGAAGGCCTGCTGAGCGGCCCGCTGGGCGGTGATCAGCAGATCGGCGCGCGCATCGCCGAAGGCAATCTGGACCTGCTGGTCTTCCTGTGGGACCCGTTCGCGCCGATGCCGCATGATCCTGACGTCAAGGCGCTGCTGCGCCTGGCGGCATTGTGGAACGTGCCGGTCGCCAGCAATGCGGCCAGCGCGGACTTCCTCTTCCACTCGAAGTTGATCTCCGAGGAAGTCGAAGTCGCCGTGCCCGACGCCAACGACTGGGTCAGCACCCGCGCCTGAATGACGCTGGCTGTCGCCCCATGAAAACGCCGCCTGCTCGCAAGAGAGGCGGCGTTTTCATGGCCAGATGTTGTAATCAAACTACCTTTTGCGCAGACGAGCAGTATTGCCTGCGCGGCAGTTGGCGAAATTGCTGCCTTCCTGCCACCACCCCTGCTCTTCCTCTCTCTTCAATTACTCTCTAATCGTCTACCCCTCTCTCCGGCGACGCTACGAGAGACGCAGCTCAATCCATGACAGCAGCTCACGACATCTGCTCAAGAAGTCAGCTCAAGCTGACTGGCGATCACCGCACCACGCGCCGCCATGCAGTAAAGTCCGATGTGATGACTGTCTGCCTGGGGATGCGTCGCCGTATCGGGGAGCCCCAGCTGCTCAACCACTTCGGCCGGCAGATCGTAGGTGGCACAGCCGGGCTCCAGCACCACGATGTCACGCACCTTGCCCAGCAGGCCGTGATTGCGCGCCGACAGCAACGTCAATACCAGATCCATCACGCAGATATCGGTGCAGATGCCTACCACGACCAGGGTTTCCAGCCCTTCGTCGCTCACCCACTCCTGCAGCGCATTGACCTGGGTATGGGGATCAATCGCGCCGACATAGCCATTGATGCAGTCCTTGCGCACCAGCGTGGCCTGCGGCTCCTCCTCCAGCCAGGCAAGTTCCGCCACCAGCTCATCCTCACCGCTGCCCTGCTCACAATGGGCGGGATAAGGCGGCTCCGGCTTGCCCGGCGCATGGGAATCAATGAAGGCCAGCAAGGGGCGCTTGCGCTCACTGAAGGTTCGCGCCAGAGCATCGCTGAGGGCAATCATCCTGCTGACCTGGGCATTGGGCGTCTGAGGCGCCAGCGCACCGCCTGCGACCTGACAGAAGCCGTTGATCTCATCGACGATGATCAGCCCGGCCGTCGGCAGCGAGACCGGCACCACGGCCGGCCGCACCGGCAGGCGGGCATCAAGCTCGCCGAGGGTCTTCCACTCGGCGGGAGTGGCAGGAATGCGTTGCACCACGCAGGACGCCGCGACATCGGATGAAGTCGCGGCGTCCTGCGTCTCTGATGTAGGGGATACGGAGGGTGCGGATGAGCGCTGGTCGGAAGACACCATACAAAAGGCCTCTGATGACGAATGGCCTTCAGCATAACGGAACTCAGGGCCGAGCGGCGACCCTCACCCGGTGGGCTCGCTGGTACCGGACAGCACGGCGTTGCCCTGCCCTTCATCCACCGTGGCATCACAGGAAAAGCACTGGCCGCGCACCCGCGAGTGATCACGCCTCAGCACCGCGAATTGCGCCACACGGCCGGGGTCATCCTCGATGCGCTGGGCGAGGCACACAAGCCCCGGGCGGCGCGCCAGTGATGGCGGCGCGATGGCCAGCGTATCGCTGCGACTCTCTGCCATGTCCAGCGCATCCGCCATGTGCAGACACTCCACCCGCTCGACCTCCGGCAGGTTCTGCTGCAACCAGGCATCGCACTCTTCGAACAGGGCCTCGCGTGCCACGATACGCCTCACCGCCGACGGTGAAGCCCCGGGCGGCCCCAGCAGACTGAGACTGATGGCACGGAAGACCCGCCGCTCGACGCAGATGCCCGTCCAGAAGGCCAGCGCCTGATGCGTGGTGCGCACCGGACGCTGATGCCCACGCGACCAGGGCACCACGGCGGTATCGATCTCGCCTTCCGCCAGCGCCCTGATGACCTCATCGATGCCTGCGTAAGCCTTGAGCTGGGCGTCGTTGGCATAGAGCTTGAGCGCGCACTCGCGCGAGTAACCCCCAAGGTGCCCGGGATAGCCCACGCGCAAACCATCGGGAGCCGGGATCACGCCCTGCGGCGAGATATCGCCGTGGACTTCGCTAGCTGTCACCTTCATACCAGCCCCTCATGCCAATGTCTGAACAAACCTCATCCTGACAACAGCATAGCCGCAAACATGGGCGGTGTTAGGCAAAACCCACCTCGGTGACCTCAGGCAAAGCCGCCATTGGCACCGATGACCTGGCCACTCACCCAGCCGGCATCTTCGCTGGCAAGCCAGGCCACCACGGCTGCGACATCCTGCGGGTCCGCAATGCGCCCCAGCGCCGCCATGCCCTTGAGGCGCTCGATGGTCTCTTCACTCTTGCCGTGACGAAACAGGCCGGTGTCCGTCGGGCCCGGCGCCACGGCATTGACCGTGATGCCTCGCTCACCGACTTCCTTGGCCAGCACCCGCGTCAGTTGGTCCACCGCGGCCTTGGAAGCCGCATAGGGCCCATAGGTCGCGAACATCTGCCGCGTCACCGAGGTGGACATGTTGATCACACGTCCGCCATCGCGCAGATGCCGCGCCGCCTCACGCATCAGATTGAAGGAGCCGGTCAGATTGGCCTGCATCAGGTTGGCGAAGTCGTCATCCGTGAAATCGGCGATGGGCTTGTAGATGCTCATGCCGGCATTGTTGACCAGGATATCCACGCCGCCGTACACGCGCCGGGCTTCGGTGAACAATTGTGCCGCGTCGCTGCTGACACCGACATCGGCCTGAACGGCGATCGCCTTGCCGCCCCGCGACTCGATATCCGTCACGACCTGCAAGGCGCCATCACTGTCGCTGCGATAGTTGACGATGACGTGAGCGCCATCCGCCGCCAGGCGCTGCGCGATCCCGGCACCGATCCCGCGTGAAGCCCCACTGACTACCGCCACCTTGCCGCTCAACCGCTGTGCATTCTCCGACATAACTGCCTCCTCTTTCGTCATGGGCGATCGACCTCAAGGGCCATCAATAATGAGCGCCTTGCGAGTGTCAGTCAGACATCATCATTGCAGCAAGCGAATGCCGCTGACACCCCTGCAACGCGGAGTTTCGTATAAACGAAAAACCGCCACCCCGGGCATGCCGGTGGTGGCGGTTGTTTACAGCGGCGGCCTGCCTCAGGCTTCGCCGTTGGCCTGACGCTCGAAGGTATCGGCGCGCAGGATCTCGATCCAGTAGCCATCGGGGTCCTTCACGAAGGCCAGACCCTTCATCTTGCCATCGTCGGGGCGCTTGACGAACTCGACGCCCAGCGACTCGAAACGCTCGGCAGCCGCATAGACATCCGGCACGCTGACCCCGATATGGCCGAAGCCCTGCGGTTGGGCGTTGCCGTCATGGTAGGCGAAGTCCGGGTCATTCTCGGTGCCCCAGTTATGGGTCAGCTCCAGCATTGCCTCACGCCCGAAGGTGTAGGTGGTGCGCTTGAGGTCATCACCGGGCACTTCACTGGCCTGGTCGTCATCCAGATAGGCGAGGAAATAGAGACTGAACTGCATTTCCGGGAAGTCGAGCTTGCGCACCAGACGCATCCCCAGCACGCGGGTGTAGAAATCCAGGCTGCGCTCGGGGTCCTTGATGCGCAGCATGGTCTGGTTGAAGACGTAGCCACGGGTGGCCGGGTCGATCTGCTCACTCAGGCCGGGAACCTGCTCGAAATGTGTTGCCATGTTGGTCCTTCCACAGGAAAGGACGGCAGAGCCTCGAAGATGCCCGGCCGCCCCTGGTGATCGTATAGCTGTCAGATGGTGACGGCGGCCAGATTTTGCAACCTCGCCGCCGCTGGCATCACGCGATCTCGATCAGCACTTCCCCCGGCGTGACACGATCGCCACGCGCGACATGAATGGCCTTGACGGTACCGTCGACACGCGCGGCGATCTCGGTCTCCATCTTCATCGCCTCACTGATCAGCACCGACTGGCCCGCGGTGACGCTGTCACCGACCGCGACCAGCACCTCGACGATGTTGCCCGGCATCGCGGTGGTAACATGGCCCGGCGCCGAGGCGCTGGCACGTCCGCCGCTCTGGCCGCCCGCCACGTAATCGTCCTTGGCCTCGAACACCACCTCTTCCGGCATGCCGTCCAGGGTCAGGTAGACGTGACGCTTGCTTCCCTTGGCACCGCCGACGCCGGTGATCTGCACCGCGTAGGACTCGCCGTGCACGTCGATGACGAACTCTGTCGGCACTCCAGAGGTCACCGGACGTTCCGCCTCGCCCTGGGGGATGATTTCCGGTGTGAGCGTGCCGGCACGGCGCTCATTGAGGAAGTCACGTCCCAGCTCCGGGAACATGGCGAAGGTCAGCACGTCCTCGGGGGACTCGGCCAGCTCGCCCAGCTCCTCGGTGAGGCGCGTCATCTCCGGCGCGAGCAGGTCGGCCGGGCGCCCGACTTCCACCGGCGCGTTGCCGATGGCACGCGAGCGCACCTCTTCGTTGACCGGTGCCGGCGCCTGACCATAGCCGCCCTGCAGGTAGCGCTTCACCTCGTTGGTGATGCTCTTGTAGCGCTCGCCGGTCAGCACGTTGAGTACCGCCTGGGTGCCGACGATCTGCGAGGTCGGGGTGACCAGTGGCGGATAGCCGAGATCGGCACGCACACGCGGAATCTCATCGAACACCTCGCGGATGCGCTCCAGGGCGTTCTGCTCCTTCAGCTGGCTGGCCAGGTTGGACATCATGCCGCCGGGGATCTGACTGATCTGGACCGAGACATCCTCGCGGGTGAATTCGCTCTCGAAGGCTGAGTACTTGCTGCGCACCTCGTGGAAGTAATCGCCGATCTCGCGCAGCGACTCCAGCTCAAGGCCGGTATCCCACTGGGTGCCGCGCAGCGAGGCCACGAAGGATTCGGTGGCCGGATGGCTGGTGCCGCCGGCGAAGGCCGAGATGCAGGTATCGATGTGGCGACAGTCCGCCTCGACAGCCTTGATCTGGCACTGCGGCGCCAGGCCTGCCGTGGCGTGGCTGTGCAGGTGGATCGGCACCCCGACCGCCTCGACCAGCGCGCTGACCAGGTCGTAGGTGGCATACGGCGTCAGCAGGCCGGCCATGTCCTTGATGGCGATGGAATCGGCCCCCATCTCGACCAGCTTGCGCGCCTGCTCGACGTACATCTCCAGCGTATGCACCGGGCTCACGGTGTAGCAGATGGTGCCCTGGGCGTGCTTGCCGGCCTTCTTGACCGCACGCATGGCGGTTTCCATGTTGCGCAGGTCATTCAGGGCATCGAAGACACGGAAGATATCGATGCCACCTGCCGCGGCGCGCTCGACGAAGGCCTCCACCACATCATCGGCGTAGTGACGATAGCCGAGCAGGTTCTGGCCGCGCAGCAGCATCTGCAGCGGGGTGTTGGGCATGGCTTCCTTGAGCGCCTTCAGGCGCGCCCAGGGATCTTCCTTCAAAAAACGCACGCAGGCATCGAAGGTCGCGCCGCCCCACACTTCGAGACTGTAGAAACCGGCCTGATCGAGGCGGGCGGCAATCGGTAGCATGTCCTCGGTGCGCATGCGGGTCGCGATCAACGACTGGTGGCCATCGCGCAGCACGACTTCGGTGACCTTGACGCGCTCGGCGTGATCGACGGCGGGGGCGTTGTGGGTTGCAGCTGTCATGTCTGGGGTCCTTCTAATTGTTGGCTACGTGAACCGGGGGAAGCTCAGGGAAGATTCACGACATCAGGGGCATCAGGTGCGCATCAGAGACCGGCGTGGGCCGCGATGGCCGCCGCGATCGCCAGCGCCGTCTGTTCCGGCAGGCGCTTGACCGAGTACTGGGTCAATTCCGGGTGGGCGGCCACGAAGCCGGTATCGAAGTGTGCGTTGCGGAAATCAGGGTGCTTGAGGATTTCCTGATAGTAAGGCGCCGTGGTCTTGACGCCCTGCAGACGCATGTCATTGAGGGCACGTGAACCACGATTGATGACCTCTTCCCAGGTCAGCCCCCACACGATGAGCTTCAGACACATGGAATCGAAATACGGCGGGATGGTGTAGCCGGTATAGATCGCGGTATCGGTACGCACGCCAGGCCCGCCCGGCGCGTAGTAGCGCGTGATGCGCCCGAAGCTTGGCAGGAAGTCGTTCTTGGGGTCCTCGGCGTTGATGCGGAACTGGATCGCATAGCCGTGATGGCGAATGTCTTCCTGACGGAAGGCCAGCTTGTGGCCCCAGGCGATGCGGATCTGCTCGCGCACGATGTCCACGCCGGTGATGGCCTCGCTGATGGTGTGCTCTACCTGCACGCGAGTGTTCATCTCCATGAAGTAGATCTCGTTGCCCTTGACCAGAAACTCCACGGTGCCGGCGTTGCGATAGCCGACGGCGCGGGCGGCACGTACCGCCATCTCGCCGACGTAAGAGCGCTGCTCCGGTGTCAGCTGCGGACTGGGGGCAATCTCGATCAGCTTCTGGTTGCGACGCTGGATGGAGCAGTCACGCTCGAACAGATGAATCACGTTGTCGTGATTGTCGGCCAGGATCTGCACCTCGATATGCAGCGGGTCGACCACGCAACGCTCGAGGAACACATCGGCGCTGCCGAAGGCCTTGGTGGCTTCCGAGATCACGCGCCCCCAGGCCTGCTCGAGCTGATGAGCATCATCACAACGCCGGATACCGCGCCCCCCACCGCCTGAGGTAGCCTTGAGCATGACGGGGTAGCCGACCTGCTCGGCGACACTCAGCGCCTCCTCGACATCGGCCAGATTGCCGGCCGAGCCCGGCGTCACCGGCACGCCGGCCGCCTTCATGGCATCGCGGGCCTGGGTCTTGTCACCCATGCGGGCGATGACACTGCTGGCAGGCCCCACGAAGGCGATTCCCGCCGCTTCACAGATAGCCGCGAATTCGGCGTTCTCCGACAGGAATCCGTAGCCCGGATGGATGGCGTCACAGCCGGTCTCGCGCGCGAGATCGACCAGGCGGCGGGCATCCAGATAGCCGGCCAGCGGGTCTTCGCCGATGAAATGCGCTTCATCGGCGCGTTTGACGTGCAAGGAGAAACGATCAGGTTCGGTGTAGACAGCGACTGAGCGGATGTCCATCTCGGCACAGGCGCGTACAATGCGCACTGCGATTTCCCCTCGGTTGGCAATCAGCAACTTGCGAAACATGGTGACTCTCCCGGACGTGACGCGTGATCTTGTTGTGGTGCTCTGGTCGTGCGCTTGTCATTGACCGCCAGACGCGACAACGGCGCTGACAGACACGAGGTAGCATGCGTTCCACGCTACCCAGCGAGAGACCAATAGAAAAGTTGATATTTTTTTGCCAATCTATAAGTAAAACCTTATGACTGGGTGTGTCATGTCGCGTCCAAACTTGTTGAATCGCTTAACTTTCAGACAGTTACAGGTGTTCCAAGCGGTTCATCGCCAACAGTCCTACTCCCGTGCGGCCGAGCAACTTGGCCTGACGCAACCCGCCGTCAGTGCCCAGATTCGTCAATTGGAGCAGGCACTCGAGCAATCGCTGTTCAAATATGCCGGCAAGACGCTGCATATCCTGCCGGCGGCTGACGCCCTGGCGAACTCGGTGCAGTCGATCTTCGGCGAGGTCTCGAGCCTGCAGATGGAGCTGTCGGAGATCGCCGGCACCATCCGCGGCGAGCTCAATCTGGCTGCCGTTTCCACCGCTCAGTACGTGGTGCCGCATATTCTGGCGCGCTTCCGGGCGCGATATCCGGAAGTCTCGGTGCGCCTGCGCGTCTGCAATCGCGGTCAGGCGCTCGAGCGCCTCGCCGAGCGGCGCGATGACCTGGTGATCATGGGCATGGTGCCGGATGACGCCAATCTGGCCTTCATGCCGATTCTCGACAACGAGCTGATCCCCGTCGTCTGGCCCGGTCATCCGCTGCTGGAGGTCAAGGGCATCACGCTGGAAGACCTCGCGCAGTACTACATGCTGATGCGTGAACCCGGTTCCGGCACTCGTACCGCCTTCGAGGAGTTCGCCGCACGCGAGCGCGTCTCGCTGCGCCATACGCTGGAGTTGGGCTCCAATGAGGCCATCAAGCAAGGTGTGATGGCGCACCTGGGCGTGGCGATCCTGCCGCGACTGTCGGTTCAGCTCGAGCTGGCCTCAGGCCTGCTGGCCTCGCCCTCGCTGCCGGGCTTCCCGCTCAGACGCAGCTGGTGCACCGTCTACCCCAAGGACCGCTATCCCACGCCGGTCACCGAGCTGTTCCTGCGCTTCGTGCGCGAGCTGCTGCCGGAGCTCAATGCTCACTTCAGCGCGCCGATGGAGCCCATCCCCGGGCACAGCGTGGCCTGCCTGCCGCTGGCGACCGAGCAATGAACATAGCGCCCTGATGGCGCAAACCACATGAAAAAACCGCCATGGAGACAAGCTCCATGGCGGTTTTTTTCGTTCAGGCAACTGACGGCATGTCAGCAGTGCGGCTTACTTCACTTCCACACCGTGCGCCTGCTTGTCGGCGTGGTAGGAAGAGCGCACCAGCGGGCCGGAGGCGACATGCGAAAAGCCCATCTCGCGCGCCTTCTGGCCGAGCCAATCGAAGGTGTCCGGGTGCACCCAGCGGTCGATGGGCAGGTGGTTGCGCGACGGCTGCATGTACTGACCCAGGGTCAGCATGTCGACACCGTGGTTGCGCAGGTCCTGCATGACTTCGAGCACCTGCTCGTCAGTCTCGCCGACACCCAGCATCAGGCCGGACTTGGTCTTCACTTCCGGACGACGCTCCTTGTAGCCCTTGAGCAGATCAAGTGACCACTGATAGTCGGCACCCGGACGCACGCGACGGTAAAGGCTCGGCACGGTTTCCAGGTTGTGGTTGAAGACGTCCGGCGGTGTCTGCTCGAGCACGTCCAGCGCGACCTGCATGCGGCCACGGAAGTCCGGCACCAGCACTTCGATCTCGGTGCCATCGCACTTCTCGCGAATCTCGCGGATGCACTCGGCGATGTGGTTGGAGCCACCGTCGCGCAGGTCATCACGGTCGACGGAGGTCACGACGACATAATTCAGGCGCATCTCGGCGATGGCCTCGGCCAGCTCGCGCGGCTCGTCGGCGTTCAGCGCGTTGGGACGACCGTGCGCCACGTCGCAGAACGGGCAACGACGGGTGCAGATGTCACCCATGATCATGAAGGTCGCGGTGCCGCCGCTGAAGCACTCGCCCAGGTTCGGGCAGGAGGCTTCTTCACAGACCGTGTGCAGGCCGTGCTTGCGCAGCGTCTGCTTGATGCGCGTGACTTCCGGCGAGGCCGGCATGCGCACACGCAGCCAGTCCGGCTTCTTGGGCAAGGTCTCGGTGGGAATCACCTTGACCGGAATGCGGGCAACCTTCTCGGCGCCGCGCAGCTTCACGCCACGCTCCTTGCGGGCAGGAGCAGCGGAGGGAGCGGGCTTCGTGGTAGCGATGGTCTCGGTCATCAGTTCTGTCCTGCTGTTCGAGAAATGTCAGCCAGTGCCGCGGGCAGGCCGCTCACCGGAGTCAGGGTCACATCGCCCAGGCTTGCGCCCAGACAACGCACCAGGCGGTCACGCTCGCTGGCAAGATCCACCGGTGCGCGAACGAGATCGCGCAGCTGGGTCATCGCCATGCCGGCATAGCCGCAGGGATTGATGCGCCCGAAGGGCGCGAGGTCCATGTCCAGATTGATCGCCACACCATGGAAGCTGCAACCACGCCGGATGCGCAGTCCCAGCGAGGCGATCTTGGCCTCTTCCATCGAACGACGCGGGTCATCGCCACGCTGCGCCGACTTCTTCACATAGACGCCAGGCGCGTCCGGACGCGGATAGGCCTCGATGCCATGCTCGGCCATCGCCGCCACCACCGTCTCTTCCAGCACCGTCACAAGCTGGCGAACGCCGATGCCGCCTCGCTTGACGTTGAGCAGCGGGTAGAGCACCAGCTGGCCGGGCCCATGATAGGTCACCTGGCCGCCACGGTCGGTCTGCACCACCGGAATGTCGCCCGGCATCAACAGATGCTCCGGCTTACCCGCCTGGCCCTGGGTAAAGACCGGCGGGTGCTCCACCACCCACAGCTCGTCCGGCGCATCGGCCGCACGCGTATCGGTGAAGTGGCGCATGGCCGACCACACCTCATCATAGGCCTTGAGGCCGAGGTGGTAGACGTGAATCGTGTTCATGCATGCGCTCCTGTCATCAAGGCGCAAGACAAGGAAATCCAGCGTTTCATGCCTGGATCACAGCACCATATGGATGCGACCGGTGGCCTTGAGGTCACGGTGCAGCGCATCCAGCTGATCGGTACCGGTGGCACGGATCACCACACGGATGCTGCGGTAGTTGCCGTTCTTGCTGTCCTGCCAGGTGATGGCCGTCGCATCGAAGCCCGGCGCATGCACTTCCAGGATATTGCAGACCACTTCGACGAGATCTTCTGCGGCGGTGCCGACGATCTTGAGGGAGAAATCACACGGGAATTCAATCTTCGGGGGCGTCTGCCCACCAGCTGCTGGCGTCTTGGCCATGGGGATAGCCCTTCAGGTAACTCTATTTCCGACCATTCTACTCAACAAAGGGCGATCCGTCAGCCGGATCGCCCTTTGTTGAGTACACGACCGCGATATTCAGGGGCGCGCGCCTGGCACCGCCAGCACGCGCGCCCCACTGCCATCACTGAATCATGTCATCGGCCGCGTCACTTCGCACAGCCAGACGACTGACTCAGTTGAACAGGCCGTGGAAGAACAGCATCAGGGCATCCCACAGACGCTTGAACAGGCCGCCCTGCTCCACCGGCTCCAGTGCGACCAGAGGTTCTTCGGCCAGCACCTTGTCGTCCAGCTTGATCTGCAGGGTACCGTACTGCTCGCCGGCCTGAACCGGGGCCTTGATGGTGTCCTTGAGATCAAGACGCGCGGTCAGCTTGTCAGCCTGGCCGCTCGGCACGGTCAGGAAGACGTCCTGAGCCATGCCCAGACGCACCTGGTCCTTCTCGCCACCCCAGACACGCGCCTGGTTGAGCACCGCGCCCTTGTCATAGAGCTTCTTGCTCTCGAAGTAGCGGAAGCCGTAGGTCAACAGCTTCTGGGATTCCTGCGCACGCGCCTCTTCGGACTTGGTGCCCATCACGACACTGATCAGGCGGGTATCTTCCTTCTTGGCGGATGCCACCAGGCAGTAGCCGGCTTCTTCGGTGTGGCCGGTCTTCAGGCCATCGACATCCTTGTCACGCCACAGCAGCTTGTTGCGGTTCGGCTGCTTGATGCCATTCCAGGTGAAGTACTTCTGGGAGTAGATCTCGTAGTGATCCGGGTAGTCCTTGATGATGCGACGCGCCAGAATCGCCAGGTCGTGCGCCGTGGAGTAATGCTCCGCGTGCGGCAGGCCAGTGGCGTTCATGTAGTGGGTGTTCTTCATGCCCAGACGCTTGGCGTGCTGGTTCATCAGGTCGGCGAAGGAACCTTCGCTGCCGCCGATGCGCTCGGCCAGCGCGACGCTGGCGTCGTTGCCGGACTGGATGATGACACCGTGCAGCAGGTCATCGACGGTGACGCTGGTGCCTTCGCGGATGAACATGCGCGAGCCACCCGTCTTCCAGGCATTGACGCTGATGCGGACCTTCTCGTCCGGGCTCAGCTTGCCGTCGTCCATCTCGCTCTCGACCAGGTAGGCCGTCATCATCTTGGTCAGGCTGGCCGGCGGCAGGCGCTTGTCGGCATTGTGCTCGACCAGGATGCGCCCGGAATTGGCGTCCATCAGGATCCAGGAAGATGCCGCCAGCTGCGGCGCCGCCGGAATCAGGGTATCCGTCTCGATGGCTTGGGCCGGGGTGGCGGCAACGCCTGCGAACAGCGCAATGCCGCTGGCCGCCATCAGCGCGGAGAATCGACGCCGAAGAGGAAGAAGTCGGGCTTTCAGGGACATGTTGGAATCTCTTTGACACTCATGCATAAGCCGAGGCTTGCGCCTCGGCCAGGTTGCGCCTCTTCACGAAGCGCATGATGGATGAAAACGGGCCTGCGGCCCTTATCGCTCTGCCGTGACGCTGAAGGCCCCGGCATAGCCAGCATCGGCCAGCGCCGACTTGAGCGATTCAATACGGACATTGTCTTCCAGCGGGCCGACCTGAACCTTGTAGAGGTCGCCGCTGCCCAGCACGCGAGTCGGTCGTCCCAGACGGGAGCTGACACTGGCACGAATGCTGTCGGCCTTGCTCAGATCACTGACCGCCGCGACCTGCAGGAAGGCAGCTTCCCCGTTCGCCACGGAGGACGTGCTGCTCGGCGCAGCAGAGGCTACCACGGGCTTGGCGGCAACGCTCGCGCCGGAAGCGCTCGAGGCCACGGAACCACCGGTTGCCTCCATCGCGTCAAGCCCGGCAATGCCCTGCTCGCGGCGTACCGCCTGGCTGCGCGCCAGCAGACGCTCGGACTCTGCCGTGCCCTGGGTCGGACTCGGACCCGGCTTCCAGGTCGTGGCGTCGAGAGTCTCGACACGCACATGCCCGGTGCCATGGCCCAGCATATCCAGGCGCCACGCCGCGCTGTAGGACAGGTCAATCAGGCGGTCTTCATGGAAGGGGCCGCGGTCGTTGACCTTGACGATGACCTGCTTGCCATTGTCCAGATTGGTGACACGCGCATAGGTCGGCAATGGCAGCGACTTGTGGGCCGCCGTCATGGTGTACATGTCATAGATCTCGCCACTGGCAGTGGCGTAGCCATGAAACTTCTTGCCGTACCAGGAAGCCGTGCCCTCGGCCACGTAACCGCGCGGATCATCCATCACGCGATAGGTCTTGCCCCATACCTCGTACTCGCTGCGATTGCCGCTGCGGGTATAGGGTTCGACACGTGGCACCTCATCGGGCACCGCCGAGACATCCGGCGCATCATCGGGATAGGCATCGCTGTCCATCTCGTAGCGGCTGTTCTTGCCAGCCTTCTTGCCGGTGCTCGCCGAGGCACCATCACTGACCTGGGTGCCACCCCCACTGCTGGCACAGCCGGCCAGCAGGGCAAGCGCGAGTGTCAGCGGTAGCGCACGTGACCAGCTCATCCCGCACCTCCGTCCTCGAGACGACGCTTGATCGCCCGGGAGAGCTCATCCACGGCCATCGCATACATGTGGCTGTGGTTGTAGCGCGTGATGACGTAGAAGTTGTCGTAGCCGACGGCGTAGCGGTAGCCCTGCTTCAGGTCCAGCGCCAACGGAATCACCTGGGTATTGCCGGCCACGTCGTCTGCCACCTGGACACCGGCCGCCTCGAGCGCGGAAACGCTCATGTACGGCTTTTTCGTCTTGTTGAAGGTGACGGAGGACGGCGGCGTCCCGGGGCCATCCGCGGCGCTGACCACCGGCGCACCGGCCTTCCAGCCATGGCGCGCGAAGTAGTTGCCGACGCTGCCGATGGCATCGACCGGGTTGTGCCACAGATCACGCACGCCATCGCCATCGAAATCGACCGCATAGGCCTGATAGCTGGTCGGGATGAACTGTGGATAGCCCATCGCGCCGGCGTAGGAACCCTTGATGGAGAGCGGGTCGATGCCCTGCTCAATCGTCAGCTGCAGGAAGGCTGCCAGCTCGCCACGGAAGAACTTGCCGCGACGCGGATGATCGAAGGCCAGCGTGGACAGTGAATCGATCACGCGGTGAGTGCCGGTGTGCTTGCCGAAGAAGGTCTCGACACCGATGATGGCGGCGATGACTTCCGGCGGCACGCCATACTCGGCTTGGGCGCGATCGAAGGTCTCACGATGCTCGGCGATGAACTTCACACCGGCTTCGATGCGTGATTGCTTCATGAAGATGGCGCGGTACTGGTCCCAGCGCAGATGACCTTCCGCCGGACGCGACATGGCATCCAGCACCTTCTGACTGTAATCGGCCTGATTCATCAGCTCGGTCACGCGATCGCGATCCAGCCCCTTGGCCACCAGCTCGTCGACCAGCTTGGCCGTTTCCGGGTGAGTCGCCGGGGCGAAGCCATCAGGCGCCGCCTTGGCCACGCCTGACATTCCCAGCAGCGGTGCCACCATCACCAGGGCTGCGCCCCAGTGCTTCAGACGTCGCCCACGCGCATTGATCACCGTCATCGACTCTCTCCTTGCCTGTCTGCGAGCTTGGGCTCGCGAATGTCCTTGCCACTCGGCAACTGGCCGCCACGTCATCGCGACAATAGGCGCCGGTGGGTATGAATGCTCATGAGAATACCGAAGCCTGCCAGCAAGGTCACGCTGGAGGTCCCACCATAACTGACCAGCGGCAACGGGACGCCAACGACCGGCAAGATACCCGATACCATGCCGATGTTGACGAAGACGTAGACGAAGAACGTCAGGATGATCGCGCCCCCCGTCAGCCGTGCAAAACTGTCCTGGCCATTGTTGGACATCACCAGCCCGCGCAGCACGATCAGCACGTAGAGCCCCAGGAAGAAGCTCATGCCGATCAGGCCGAACTCCTCCCCGATGACCGCGACGATGAAGTCGGTATGGCGCTCCGGCAGAAACTCGAGCTGGGACTGGGTCCCCAGGGTATAGCCCTTGCCGAAGATGCCGCCCGAGCCGATGGCGGTCTTGGACTGGATGATATTCCAGCCCGCGCCGAGCGGGTCAGACTCCGGATTGAGGAATGTCAGCACACGGCGGCGTTGATAGTCGTGCATCACCATCCACAGAAGCGGCAATGCCGAGGCGATCAAGGCGCCGAAGAAGGCGATCAGCTTCCAGGAAAGCCCCGCCAACAGGATCACGAACACGCCCGCCGCGGCGACCAGCAACGAGGTGCCGAGGTCCGGCTGGCGCGCGATCAGCAGCACCGGCGCGACGATGATGACGGCGCAGATGGCCAAGTCTCGCCAGCGAGGAGGCAGCGGGCGCTGACCGAGCCAGCAGGCGACCATCATCGGCATCGCCAGCTTCATCAGCTCAGAGGGCTGAAAGCGCACCACCCCGGGGATGACCAGCCAGCGCTGGGCGCCCATGCCGACATCCCCGAGCACCTCCACCGCCACCAGCATCAGGAAGCCGGCACCGTAGGCGACCGGCGCCCAGCGGTAAAGGGTCGCGGGTGACAGCTGGGCGAGCCCGATCATGATCACCAGTGCCAGCGCCTGGCGTGAGGCCTGGCGCAGCGTGAAGTCGATATCCTGGCCGCTGGCGCTGTAGAGCACGATCAGCCCGCAGCCGAGCACCGCCAGCAGCAACAGCAACAGCCAGGGATCGAGGTGGATACGCTCCCACAGGCTGGTGCGGCGGCGATGACTGAGGTCCCCGCCTACACCACGCATCGAGCGCTGATAATCAGTCGGCATCGTTCTCTCCTTGCTCACCCTCGCCCGCCGGTGCCTCCGGGGGTGCCAGAGCGGCAGCCAGCGTGAGCGCCGCCTCACGCGCCTCGGGGTCAATGCGCGGCAACAGCCAGTAATCGGTGACGGCGCGCGCCATCGGGCCCGCCACGGAGCTGCCGCCCTGGCCGTTCTCGATCACCACGGAGACGGCGATCTCCGGGTGCTCGACCGGCGCAAAGGCGGCGAACAGGGCGTGGTCACGCAGACGCTCCGCGAGCTCCTTGCCGTTGTATTTCTGGTCCTGTCCGAGGGTGAAGACCTGTGCGGTACCGGACTTGCCGGCCATGCGGTACTTGAGGCCGGGGCCGACATACTTGCGCGCCGTGCCTTCTCGCCCGCTGACCACGTCCTCGAGCGCGGCGATGACATCGTCCCACCACGCCGGATTGTCCAGCACCACATCCGGCTTTTCCTCGCTACGGGGCAGCAACACCGTCTCGTCACCGATGCGCTTGGCCAGGTGAGGCGTCACGTGTCTGCCGCGATTGGCCAGCACGGCCTCCGCCGAGGCGAGCTGCAACGGCGTGGCAAGCCAGTAGCCCTGACCGATACCGATGGAGATGGTCTCGCCGGGGTACCAGGGCTTGTCGTAGCGATTGCGCTTCCATTCCTTGGACGGCATCAGGCCGGGCAGCGCGCCCTGCACGTCCAGCGCCGTCTGCTCACCGAAGCCGAACTTGTGCATGTACTCGCTGATGCGGTCGATCCCCAGGCGATAGGCGACGTTGTAGAAGAAGGTGTCATTGGACACCGCAATGCCACGCCGCATGTTGACGCGCCCATGCCCCCAGCGCAGCCAGTTGCGATACTTGTGGCTGTCATTGGGCAGCTGGAAATAGCCGGGATCGTAGAAGGTGGTGCTGGTGGTGATGGCACCGTTCTCCAGCCCCGCCAGCGACATGAAGGGCTTCACGGTCGAGGCCGGCGGGTACTGGCCGCGAATGGCACGATTGAACAGCGGCAGGTCGATATCATTCTGCAGCGCGCGATAGCTCTTGACGCTGATGCCGGTGACGAACTCATTGGAGTTGAAGCCCGGCACGGAGGCCATCGCCAGGATGTCGCCCGTCTCGGGCTCGATGGCCACGATGGCACCACGTCGCCCCTTGAGCAGCCGATAGGCGAGATCCTGCAGGCCGCGATCGATGGTCAGCGTCAGGTCCTTGCCCGGCACCGGGTCGATCCGCGACAGCTCACGCAGCACGCGACCCCGCGCATTGGTTTCCACCTTGCGCAGGCCCGCCTGACCGTGCAGCTCCTCTTCATAGAAGCGCTCGATACCGGTCTTGCCGATGAAGTGGGTGCCCGAATAGTTGCCCTTGTCGAGGGTCTTGAGCTCGGCCTGATTGATGCGCCCCACGTATCCCAGGGTATGCGACAGCGGCTTGGCGTCCGGGTAGTAGCGCAGCAGCTGCGCCTCGACCTCGACGCCGGGCAGGCGATAGCGATTGACGGCCAGACGCGCGATCTGCTCCTGACTCAATTCACTCATCAACAGGGCGGGCTGATAGGGGCGTTGACGCTGACGCGAGCGTTCCTTGAAGTCTTCGACTTCATCGGGCGGCAGATCGAGAATCTCGACCAGGCGCTCAAGCGTCGTCTCGAGATCACCGGCGCGTTCGCGCACGATGGTGAGATTGTAGTTGGGACGGTTTTCGGCGAGCAGCTGACCATTGCGGTCATAGATCAAGCCGCGCGTGGGCGGCAAGGGCTCGACACGCACACGGTTCTTGTCCGAGCGCGTCGTATAGATGTCGTGTTCCACGACCTGCAGGAAGAGCAGCCGCGCCAGCAGACATCCGGCCAGCACCAGCACAAGGCCGGCAGCCACGATGCTGCGAAGGCGAAAGATCCGCACTTCCTGTTGAGGATTCTTTATCGTCGCCCGGCGTTGGCGCATGGCGGGTCTCGCAACCAGTGTCGTGTCGCAAGCGGCAGGCGCTTACCGGTGATAGGGGTGCCCGACCAGCAATGTCCAGGCGCGGTAAAGCTGTTCCGCCAGCACGATGCGCACCAGGGGGTGCGGCAGCGTCAGTGCCGAGAGCGACCAGCGCTGATCGGCACGTGCCAGCAGGCGTGGGTCGAGCCCATCCGGACCACCGATGAGGATGGCCACGTCTCGCCCTCCCAGCCGCCAATCATCGGCATGCTGGGCAAGCTGCTCGGTACTCCAGGCCTTACCTAGGACATCAAGGGCGACAACATGTTCATTTCCCTTGAGTTTTTCAAGCATCCGGTCGCCTTCACTGGCCATGGCACGGGCGATGTCCGCATTCTTGCCGCGATTGCCGGGCGCCAGCTCGATGAACTCAAGCGAAAAATCCCGCGGCATGCGCTTGAGATATTCCCGGCTACCCTTCTCCACCCAGTCCGGCATCTTCTGCCCGACCGCCAAAACTCGGATCTTCATGTCCTGTCCCGTGCTGTGTCAGAACGACGGGCAAGCCCGCAGTCCTTCCATCGGATACTCCCTGCCCGCGACATCGCGACCGGCAAGGACGTAACGCGCGGTTGACATGCCCCGACGAGCAACCCGTCGGGTCAGGCTGGCAGGATCAGTGGCTCTGCTCGTACTCTTCACGCGTTTCGCGGGGCAGATCGCTCCACAGGCGCTCGAGGTCGTACAGGGCACGGGTTTCGGCCAGCATGACGTGGACGACGACATCGCCCAGATCCAGCAGCACCCAGTCGGAGCCGTTGTCGCCTTCACAACCCAGCGGCTTGACGCCGGCTTCTTTCACGGTGACCTGCACGTTGTTGGCCAGCGCGGAGATATGGCGGCTGGACGTACCGGTCGCGATCACCATCACATCGGTGACGCTGGTCAGCTTGGAGACATTGATCTCGCTGATTTCCTGGGCCTTGAGTTCTTCAAGGGCGTCGACAACCAGGTTTTTAAGAGCTTCGGTCTGCATGATTCCTCGGAAGTTTGTTCGGCAGGGGGCGCATTCTACCCGTTGGCGATGCGCGCGCCTATGGGCATCGTCATTTACTCGCCAAAGGGGCGCCACGCACGGCGATGCGGGATCGCGGCAGCGACGCCCCTCTCATGATGCCACGCTCGCACGCGACTAGACGTTCAGAGCCACAACGCTCAGCTCGATGATGGGCTCAGGTCGATGACGGACAATAGAGGCCATGCGCCTCGATATGACGGATCACCGCTTCCGGCAGCAGATAGCGCACGCTGTCACCCAGCGCGAGGCGCTCGCGCACGAAGGTGGCACTGATAGCCATGCGTGTCGGCAGCGACAGGCGCAACAGGTGGCCACCCGGGCGCGCCATCAAGGCCGCCACCGAGTCGACCTCGCGCCCCTGGATCAACGCTTCGAGCGCCCGGGGCAGCGGTGCATCATGGTCCGGCCGCTCGATCACCACCACATGGGCATCATCGAACAGACGATCGGCGGCATGCCACTCCCCGAGCTTGAGGAAGGCGTCATGGCCGATGGCCATCACCAGCCGCGCCTGCGGGCCGTATTCGGCGCGCAGACTGGCCAGGGTGTCGGCACTGTAGGAAGGCCCATCGCGCAGCAGCTCACGCCCATCGGCCTTGAGGCCCGGCTCTGCCTCTATCGCGGCTTCCAGCATCGCCAGCCGCTGATCACTGCTGACGCCGGGCGCGGCGCGATGCGGCGGCTGATGCGAAGGCACCAGCAGCACATGGTCCAGCCCCAGCGCTTCGCGCAGCTCGATGGCACTGCGCAGATGGCCGTGATGGATGGGATCGAAGGTACCGCCGAGCATGGCGACACGCGGCACCGGGCCGAGACAGCCCTCAAAGCCCGGCTCCGCTGCCGTGTCAGTCCTTGAGCGCGAATCATGTGCCGACTCGGTGCCGTGATGCACGGCCTCACGCTTCTGCGCGAGACCATCGGCATTCAAGGGGCGCTGGGTATCCTCCAGCGCCTCGGGCGACAGGGCCTGCTCGTTCGTCAAGGTCTGCGCGGGCGCGACCTGATCCTCGGCGGGTGAGACCTGGTCCTTCACTGGCGAATCTGCCCATCACCGAACACGATGTACTTGCGGGTCGTCAGGCCCTCAAGCCCGACCGGACCACGCGCATGCAGCTTGTCGGTGGAGATGCCGATCTCGGCGCCCAGGCCATATTCGAAGCCATCGGCGAAGCGGGTGGAGGCGTTGACCATCACCGAGCTGGAATCGACTTCCGCCATGAAGCGGCGCGCCAGCGCATAGTTCTCGGTGATGATGGCCTCGGTGTGCCCGGAGCTGTGCCGCTCGATATGCGCCATCGCCTCATCCACGCCATCCACGACGCGAATCGCCAGAATCGGCGCCAGGTATTCGGTATCCCAGTCTTCCGCACTGGCGGCCACGGCCTGCGGCAGCACTTCGCAGGTACGCTCGCAACCGCGAATCTCGACCTCATGTGCCGCCAGACGCTCGGCGATACGCGGCAGGACCTCGGCGGCAACCGGCGCATCGACCAGCAGGGTCTCCATGGTGTTGCAGGTGCCGTAGCGGTGGGTCTTGGCGTTCTCGGCGATCCGGACCGCCATCGCCAGGTCAGCCGTGGCATCGATATAGACGTGGCAGATGCCATCGAGGTGCTTGATGACCGGCACGCGCGCATCACGCGAGATACGCGAGATGAGGCTCTTGCCACCGCGCGGAATGATGACGTCGACGAACTCGGGCATCGCGATCAGCTCACCGACCGCGGCGCGGTCCGTGGTGGCGACGACCTGCACTGCCGTGGCCGGCAGCTCGGAGAGCACCAACGCCTCGCTGATGATCTCGCTCAGCGCACGGTTGCTGGACGCAGCCTCGGAGCCACCGCGCAGGATGCAGGCATTGCCGGACTTCAGACACAGGCTGGCCGCCTCGATGGTCACATTGGGGCGTGACTCGAAGATGATGCCGATCACGCCCAGCGGCACGCGCATGTGGCCGACCTGAATGCCGCTCGGACGCGAGCGCAGCCCATCGACCTCGCCGACCGGGTCCGGCAGTGCCGCGACCTGCTCGAGCCCTTCGATCATGCCGTCGATACGCGCCGGCGTCAGCGCAAGACGATCGACCATCGCCTCCGAGAGCCCATTGGCGCGTGCACGCGCCAGGTCCTCGGCGTTGGCCTCTGCCAGTGTCTCGCGACGCTCATCGATCAGACGCGCCATGGTCTGCAGAGCACGATTCTTGATGCCGCTGTCGACGCGACGCATCACGACGCTTGCCGCGCGCGCTGCGTGCCCCAGACGATTCATGTACGCCACGACGTCCGTGGTGTCGTGCTTGCCCTGCTCACTCATGTGCCTAATCTCGCTGGTTGTCAGTGTCCACGTGCTCATTTCATCATCGGCCGGGCCCCGTGAGGGCATTCCCCAGAGAAGCCTCGACATGAAGCCCTGACGTACAGCCCGACGTGAAGGCCTGATGTGAAGGCCAGACGTGGTGGTCGTATGTGAAAGCCTCAGAGGCGTAGACACTTTTGTCACTCGCCGTTTGGGGTATGCTGCCATTATTGCAGACGACGTTGCATGATCGGAGCACCGTCGCATCTTGCAAACGTGCAGGCAATGCCCACGTCACAGACCGTTCGGCCAGGGAATTCGGCCGATTTCGCGCCATCCACGGCAAAGGTGCCAATATAAGTCACCATGGAGATCAAGTTCAAAGTCCGTCTCAGTCAGTTCGTCTGTCTGCTCGGCTCTGTATTGCTGCTGCTGGAAGCGGCACGACAGATCAGTATCGGCCTGACGCTCACTGCCCTGTTGCTGGCGGTGGGCGGCACGATGTTGCTGGTGGTCTCTCTCGCCCACGAGCTGTTCACCCTGCGCTGGTTCCGCACGCTGGTGATGCTCAGCGTCGCGCTGATCATGAGTGCGCTGGTACTGCTGGCCCCGCAACAGCACCTGATGTGGCTGTGGGGCTTTGCCGTCCTGCTGCTCTATCCGCGCCCGCGCTGGCTGGCACCGGCCTGCGCATTGATCGGGCTGGTCACCACCTGGCTGGCGCTCGCTCAGCTGGGCAGCGACTGGCTGAGCCTGGGCATCGGCATCACCGCGACCCTGATGGCGCTCGGTGCCATCGGTGGGCGACGCCAGCAGCAGGTATGGATGCAGCTGGAGCGGCGTGGTCGGCGTGATTCCAGCCGCGCGATCTGGTCACAATACCAGCTGATGCGCGACCTGCCGCGGGAAATTGCCCGTGCCGATCGCGAGGACATCCATATCGAATTGATCCTGCTGGCACCGGTCAATACCGGTCGTCTGGCCAATCGTCGCCTGATGAACACCCTCGACAGTGCCGCGCTGCCGCATGAGACCCGCTACCAGCTCGATGACGGAGCACTGGCCGTCCTGCTGGTCACCCGCGGCGAGCGCATGGCCAGTCTGCGCCGTCGCCAGTTGATCGAGCATCTCGCGATGCCGATCCGCGCCCGCGTGCAGCCCCTCAACGACAGCGACCCCAATGCGCTGGACCTCAAGCGCCTCAGCGCCCACCTGAGCGATGAACCGCAGCCGATCACCCTGCTGCCGCCACTGCCTCGCAAGCCTGCCGATGCCTCGTCAGATGAAACCTCGACAGGCGATGCCCCGACAGACCATGGGCGAGACATCCTCAAACCGGCCAGCGCGGCAGACAAGGTCGCCGTGGCACCGTCGCGGGGGAATGATCACTGATGTCTCCTCTGCACAGCCTGGCCCATCGCGAGCGTCGCGAACTCGCCAATCGCAAGACACTGATCATGCTGCTGGCCGCCGCGGTGATCGCCACCTATGCCCTGTGGCGCTACCTGGTGGGCGATTTCGAGCATATCCTGACGCCGGTGCTGGCCACCTTGCTGATGGCGATTGCCGCCGGCCTCAATCACCTCGATGATGAGCAGCCGCTGCCTTCCTATCTGACGCTGATCGCCAGCTATCTGATGCTGGCACTCGAGGCGCCGGGCACCTATCCGGGC
Organism: Cobetia amphilecti; assembly: GCF_020217465.1. Taxonomy (GTDB): domain Bacteria; phylum Pseudomonadota; class Gammaproteobacteria; order Pseudomonadales; family Halomonadaceae; genus Cobetia; species Cobetia amphilecti. Next base: position 990,044 of record NZ_CP084115.1, on the reverse strand, counting down.
ATGTCGCTGTGGCTGGGGCTGCCCAGCGTGCTGACATTGCTGCTGTTGCCCCTGGCGCCGGCGATGTTGCTCAATCTGGTGCTGGCACCGCTGTGGCTATGGCTATTGGGCCAGCAGGAAGACAACTTCGGCGAGATACTGCGCTACCTGTGTCTGCTGCTGGTGGCCAGCCAGCCGTTCGTCATCAACAGCCTGCAGGCAGGTGTCATGAGCCTGACCGCCAGCGAGGAAACCGAGTGCAATGCCTTCAATGCCCGCACCGGTCAGCAACGACTGATCAGTGAGGCGGCGCGTGCGCGGGCGCTGGACCAACCGTTCAGCATTCTGGTCGTCTATCTGCCGCAACTGGACATGCTCGGCGAGCAGTTCGGCGAGGACAGGCGCGTCGAATGCCTAGCGATGGCCTGCGACGTGATGCAGGAGGTCTCGCGCCAGGGCGACCTGCTGTGTCGCAGCGACAAGTCGTCCTTCTGGCTGATGCTGCCCAATACCGGCGAGGCGGGAGCGCTGATCATGCGCGAGCGCCTGACCGCGGCGCTGGCAGCGGCCACACAGCCGGAAACCGGCTCCATCATTGCCCGCGCGCGCCTGGTGACGTACAAGGCCGATGACACCACCCAGAAACTCGAGCAACGCCTGCTGGCCAGCCAGCTTGCCCTGATGGATCTCAATGAATGAGCGACACCCTTGCGTCACTGCTGCATTGGCTGAACCCCAGTGTGATGATCGATACCCTGATGACCACGCTGAGCGATCACCCGGCAGCCCTTGTCGCCGTCATCGGCCTGGTCTCACTGCTTGAATCTCTCGCCATCATCGGCCTGCTGGTGCCGGGCGTGGTCATTCTCACCGCCGGCGCCTCACTGGCCGGCCATCTCGAACTCTCGCTGCCGATATTGCTGGCCGCCGGTGCGCTGGGCGCCATCATCGGCGATGGCGTGAGCTTCTGGCTGGGCATCCGCTATCGCGATCAACTGCCCGGCCGCTGGCCCTTCTCGCGCCATCCCGAGTGGATCGAGCATGGTCAGCAGTTCTTTCATCGCCACGGCAGCTGGTCGATCGCCTTCGGGCGCTTCGTCGGCCCGGTGCGCCCGATCATCCCGCTGGTCGCCGGCATGCTCGACATGCCGCCGGCGCGCTTCTTTCTGGTCAATGGCCTCTCGGCGCTGGCCTGGGCACCGGCCTACCTGCTGCCGGGCTATCTACTGGGCCAGACCTGGCAGTCACTGTTCACCCTGCCGGAAGGAGCCGATGGCCTGCTGGTCGGCCTGGCCAGCGGCCTGATCGCCTGTGCCTTCGCCTTCTCCTTCCTGCGCCGCCAGCTGGGCCGCGAGGGCCGCCTCTATCATTGGCTGGCTCGTCGCATGCGTCGCAGCCCTTCCGGGCGGCGTCTGTGGTGGCAGCTGCGCCATCCCGACCCCGAGGGCGAGTTTCCGCTCGCCTCGATGGCGCTGCTCATCTTCGCGGTGATCAGCGTGCCCGCCATGAGCCTGGCGGTGCTGGCCCATCCCGAGCCGTGGTGGATCGACCGCGTGGCCGCCTCGCTGGCCGCAAGCCTCACCTCACTGATGCCCGAGGACTGGCTGCGCGAGGCAAGCCTCGTGCTGTCTCGCCTCGCCGATGGCACCGGCCTGGCGGCGCTCGTGGCTCCATGGCTGGTATGGCTGCTGCTCAAGGGTCGCCACGCGGTGTGGTTGCATCTGACGGCCGCCTGGCTGGGCATCGCCAGCGCCAATACCGTGCTCAAGCACCTGATCCAGCGCCCGCGTCCGGATACCCCCGCCTTCCTGGAAGGATCGATGTCGTTTCCCAGCGCCCATGCCGCCGGCAGCGTGGCAGTGTTCGGGCTGGCCGCCGCCTTCATCGCCGAGCGCCAGCCCTCCTCGCGACGTCGCTGGATCTACTGGGCAGCCATCGCCGCCTGTACGCTCGTCGGCCTGTCACGCATCACGCTTGACGTCCATTACCTCAGCGATGTGCTGGGCGGTGCCTGTCTGGGCCTGCTGGTCTGTGCGCTGGTGCGCATCAGCTATCCCGCCTTCGTGCGCCAGCCCTCGGCCCCCCTCGACTCGCCAGCCCCGCTGCTGTGGTTGAGCATGGCGAGCCTGCTGCTGTTGGCGGCACGCTTCGTCTGGCTGCCGCTCTAGTCTGTCGCGATCAGACTGCTGCCGCTCAGGCCGTCGCGATAACGTTGCCGTGATAGCGCTGTAAACCGATGAGCCGCCTGAGATGGCGGCTTTTTCACTACCCCCTGATGACGAGGAACCTCATGCCCGGCCCTGCTGCCCCTCCCTCCAACCAGCCCCAGGCGTTGATGTCGATTCATCTCGGCATCGCGCTGCTCGGCGGTACGGCGCTGTTCTCGAAAGGCGTGCCCCTCTCGGCACTCGATATCACCGCCTGGCGCAGCCTGCTGGCGGGGCTGTTCCTGCTGTGGCTGGCGCGCCTGAAATGGCATGTCTCGCTGCGTCTGAGCGGGCGCGACTGGGCCTTGCTGGGCATCGCCGCCGCTCTGATGGCCGCGCACTGGGTGAGCTACTTTCACTCGATGCAGGTGTCTTCCGTGGCCACCGGCATGCTGGCGCTGTTCACCTATCCCATCTTCATCGTGCTGCTGGAGCCCTGGGTGGAAGGCACGCGCCTGAAAGCGAAGGACCTGGCGGCAGCGGGGCTGGTCTGCATCGGCGTCTGGCTGCTCGTCCCTGGCGGCGACAGCAGCGCGCAGGGCGACAGCCTGGCGGGAGTGTTATGGGGCGTGTTCTCGGGCCTGTTGTTCGCGGCGCGCAATCTGCTGGTGCGCTACCGTCTCAGCCACCTCAATCCGGTGCTGTCGATGAGCCTGCAGGCGCTGGGCGTCGTGGTGCTGACGCTGCCATTCGTCTCCGGCGAGATCATGGATGCCAGCCCCTCGACGGGGATCGCCATGCTGGTGCTGGCCATCGTCTTCACGGCTGCGCCGCATGCACTGATGACCTTCGCCCTCGGCGGCCTCAAGGCCAAGACCGTCGGCATGATCGGCTGCCTGCAACCCGTCTACGGCGTGCTGCTGGCGTGGTTGATTCTCGGCGAGGTGCCCACCTGGCTGACGCTGGTCGGCGGCAGCTTCATCGTGGCGGCGGCAGCACTTGAGACCCTGCGCCGCAGCTGAATCAAAGCCGCGCCCCTGAATGCATCAAGGCCCGCCAATGGCGGGCCTTGATGTATTTACAAGCTGCAATGCCTGGCTCAGTCATGCCGAGATCAACCGGTCGCGAGCCAGATTCCCACGCCGATCATCAGCGTGCCGGCCACGCGGTTCATCAGGCGCACACGCGAGCCACGCCCCAGCCAGCGCGCCAGGCTGCTGCCACCGCCGGCGTAGAGCAGCAGGCAGGTGAATTCCAGCGTCAGGATGATGCCGACCAGCGCGATCAACTGCGGCGCCAGCGGCAGGCTGGCATCCAGAAACGGCGGCAACAGCGCGATAAAGAACGCCCAGCCCTTGGGATTGGCGATCGCGGTGACGAAGCCCTGTGCCGCCAGAGCACGGCGCGAGGCGCGCGGTGCCGCCGCATCCTCCCCTGCCACCCCCAGAGCCAGGCGGCCACGTGAGCGCCACATCTGGATCCCCAGCCAGGCCAGATAGGCGCCACCCGCCAGCTTGAAGGCCGAGAACACCATCGGATAGCGCAGCATGATGGTCGCGACGCCGATCACCGCCGACACCGCCACCAGCCCGACGCCCAGCAGTTCGCCCACCATCATCCACAGGGTGCGCTTGACGCCCTGGGTCATGCCCAGGGTCATCGCCAGCGTCATGCACATTCCCGGCGTCAGCGAGACCAGAAAGAACGTCGGCACGAACACCGACAACAATGACCAATTCAGCATTCCCTGCTCTCCTTGCACAGTCTGAAGCAGTGCCAGAGGGACGCCTCTGACAAGCTCTCACCCGAGCGGATCGACTGACCGCCCTTCAATCGCCGCTGACATGCCCCTCGCCCCAGCGCGGCATCAGCGCATGCGAGATTCCCAGCTGGTTGAGAATGCGCGCGACGATGAAATCGATCATGTCATCGAGGGTCTGCGGACGATGATAGAAGCCAGGCGCGGCGGGCAGGATGACGGCGCCCATGCGCGTCAGACTCAGCATGTGTTCGAGATGGATGGCCGAGAACGGCGTCTCGCGCGGCACCAGAATCAGGGTGCGACGCTCCTTGAGTGCCACGTCAGCGGCGCGCTCGATCAGGTTGTTGCTGGCCCCGGTCGCGATCGCGGACAGCGAGCCGGTGGAACACGGACACACCACCATGGCGCTCGGCGCGCCGGAGCCGGAGGCCACCGGGGCCATCCAGTCCTCGCGTCCGAAGCAGCGAATCTGGCCGGGTCTGGCGGCGTAGCGCTGCGTGAGCACCTCGGTGAGACGCGCCGGGCGCGCCGGCAGCTCCTCGTCGGTCTCGGTGGCGATCACCATGTGAGCCGCCTTGGAGACCATCACCATCACTTCATGACCGGCCGCGACCAGACACTCGATCAGGCGCAGGCCGTACTGGGCACCGGAGGCCCCGGTCAGCGCGACGGTGACCGCCGACTTGAACTCGCCCTCTGGGGCTGCCGCTTGCGTCTTCATGCTTCACCTTCACGTGCTGCCAGCGCCGCCAGAAGGCGCTCGTGGATACCGCCGAAGCCTCCATTGGACATCACCACCACCCAGTCGCCGGCGCGGGATTGATTGGCGATCTTCGCGATCAGGGCGTCGAGGTCCTGCTCGACCTCCGCCTCCACGCCGAGCGCGCGGCACTCGCTGACCGTCTCCTCCAACGACCAGCCGAGGCTGGGGCCCGCGAACCAGCTGACGCGGTCGGCCGCGGTCACTGAAGCCGGCAGACGCGCCTTCATGGTGCCGAGCTTCATGGTATTGGAGCGCGGTTCGATCACCGCCCACAGGCGACCGCCCTGCCCTTCGGCCGCCACGCCCGGCGCCAGGCCCTCGAGCGTGGTGGCGATGGCGGTCGGGTGGTGCGCGAAGTCATCGATGACCTTGACGCCTGCCACCTCACCACGCAGCTCCTGGCGACGCCTGGGCGGCGCGAAGCGTGCAAGCGCCTCCAGTGCCACCGCGAGACTCACGCCGCATTCGACGGCCGCGGCCACGGCGGCGCAGGCATTGGCCACGTTATGGCGTCCACGCATCGCCCACTGGCACTCGACGAAGCGGTCCGCCTCGCCTGAATCATCAAACGGCGGTGCCAGCGCGAAGTGGCTGCCGTCGGCACTGATCAGGCGATAGCGCCAGTCGCCACCGGCATTCTCGATGCCGCTCTCATCGCCGAAGCGCGTCACCGGCGTCCAGCAGCCTTGATCCAGCACGCGCTCCAGCGCCTCGGCACCGGCGACGGCGTCCGCCGCGACCACCAGCTTGCCGCCTGCCGGCACGGTACGTACCAGGTGGTGAAACTGACGCTCGATGGCGGCTAGATCCGGGAAGATGTCGGCGTGATCGAACTCGAGGTTGTTGAGCACGGCGATGCGCGGCCGGTAATGCACGAACTTGGAACGCTTGTCGAAGAAGGCCGTGTCGTATTCATCGGCCTCGACCACGAAGGGTGCCCGGGGGTCGCCGATACGCGCGGAATCGCCCAATTGCGGCGGCACGCCACCGATCAGATAGCCCGGCGCGAGGCCTGCGCATTCGAGAATCCAGGCGGTCATGGTCGCGGTGGTGGTCTTGCCGTGGGTGCCGGCGATGGCGATCACCGGACGGCCGGTCAGCACCTCGTCACACAGCCATTGCGGGCCGGAGGTATAGGCCAGACCACGCTCGAGCAGCGCCTCGACTTCGGGGTTGCCGCGCGAGACGGCATTGCCGACCACCGTAAGGTCAGGCGCGGGGACGAGATTGTCAGCCGCATAGCCTTCCATCAGGGTGATACCGGCCTCGGCCAGCTGTGTGCTCATGGGCGGATAGACGTTGGCATCGCTCCCCGTGACGCGATGACCGCGTGCGCGCGCCAGAAGCGCCAGAGAGCCCATGAAGGTACCGCAAATACCGATGACGTGAAGGTGCATCTGTTTCTCCAATCCGGAAGCCCGAGCAGCCTAGCATGCCCGCCAGGCGGCGAGTAGCGCGCGGCCTGTCAGGGATGGACGACACCCCCAGTGGCATTCGGGCGTCGTGCAGGGGTCATGTCTTTCGGATATGATGCGGCGGGTAAGCGCCAGCCCGTTCAAGACCATGACAAGGAAGCAGAGACGAGAAGCCCATGCCCCAGCACAATGCCTTCTACGCCCAGTCCGGTGGCGTTACCGCCGTCATCAACGCCAGTGCCTGTGGCGTCATCGAAGCCGCTCGTGAAAACGGCGACCAGATCGGCAAGCTGTATGCCGGTCACAACGGCATCATCGGTGCCCTGACCGAAGACCTGATCGACGTCAGCCAGGAAAGCGACGAGAACATCGCCGCGCTGCGCCACACGCCGGGCGGTGCCTTCGGCTCCTGCCGCTACAAGCTCAAGAGCATCGAGGACCACCGTACCCAGTACGAGCGTCTGATCGAGGTGTTCAAGGCCCACGACATCCGTTACTTCTTCTACAACGGTGGCGGCGACAGCGCCGATACCTGCCTGAAGGTCTCTCAGCTGGCCGAGACCATGGGCTACCCGATCCAGGCCATCCACGTGCCGAAGACCGTGGACAACGACCTGCCGATCACCGACAACTCGCCGGGCTTCGGCAGCGTGGCCAAGTACATCGCCACCTCCACCCGCGAAGCCGGTCTCGACATCGCCTCCATGTGCGCCACCTCCACCAAGGTGTTCATCCTGGAAGTCATGGGCCGTCACGCGGGCTGGATCGCCGCTGCCGGTGCCCTGGCCGGTGAGGATGCCACCCAGCCGCCGCACATCGTCGTCTTCCCGGAAGTCGCCTTCCACCGCAAGGAATTCATGGCGCGCGTCGATGCCTGCGTCAAGGAACACGGCTACTGCGTGGTAGTGGTCTCCGAAGGTGCGCGTTACGAAGATGGCACCTTCCTGGCCGATGCCGGCAATACCGATGCCTTCGGCCACCGTCAGCTGGGCGGCGTCGCGCCGACACTGGCCGGCATGGTCAAGCAGGACCTGGGCTACAAGTACCACTGGGCGGTGGCCGATTACCTGCAGCGCGCAGCGCGTCACATCGCCTCCAGGACCGACGTCGAGCAGGCCTACGCCACTGGCCGTGCCGCCGTCGAGATGGCGCTGGCCGGCAAGAATGCCGTGATGCCGGCGATCCGTCGTCTCGGCGATGGCTCTGATTACTCCTGGGACATCATCGAGGCGCCGCTGGAGCAGATCGCCAACCACGAGAAGTTCATGCCGCTGGAGTTCATCACCGAAGATGGCTTCTACATCACCGACGCCTGCCGTGAATATCTGTCGCCGCTGATCCAGGGCGAGGACTTCCCGCCGTTCGTCAATGGTCTGCCGGCGGTCGCCAGGCTCACGCTGGCCAAGGTCGAGAAGAAGCTGACACCGTTCACGATCTGATCGCCTGGCGTTGATGCGCCTGAGCGGCCCGTCGCTGACACAGCTAGCTGCTGACAGAGCCGGTCGTTGACAGTACCGGTCGCTGACTGTCCCGGTCGTTGACAGAGCCGGTCATTGACAGAGCTGGTAGTAGACAGTGAAGCGAGTGTAAAAAAAGCCCCGCACAGGCGACTGTGCGGGGCTTTTTGATGGCTGGCAGTTGTCATTCGGGGGGACGGGGAAACACCTCCTCCAGCCGGTACACCGCATGCGCCTGCTGCTGACGCTGGCTGACCTCGACCATACGCGCCGCCACCTGAGCGCCACGGATCGGTCGATAGCGCTGCAGGCCCGGCAAGCGGGTGAGCACCGGCAACAGATAGCGCGCCAGCGACTCGCCCAGGCGGAACTCGCTGCGCTCCCCTACCAGCAATGACGGCTGGAAGACACTGATACGCGCAAAGGGCAGCGCCTTGATGGCCACTTCCAGCTCGCCCTTCATCCTGAGATAGCCATTGCGGCTCGCGTGATTGGCGCCGCTGGAGGAGACCAGCAGGTAGTGCGTCACTCCCTGGGCGGCCGCCAGCCGGGCGGCACTCAGTTGATGATCGATATCGACACGCCGCTGGGCCTCGAGCGACCCCGCCTGCTTGAGCGTGGTGCCCAGGCACGAGAACAGCAGGTCCGCCTGAAAACAGTGGGCCCAGTCTTCCAGCCGCGCGAAGTCGACCACATGGTTCTCGACCTTGTCAGAGTCGCCAGGCACCGGCCGGCGCGTCAGCGTGATGACTCGGGCGATGGCCTCGCAGGCGATCAGCTCAGCCACCACCTCGCGCCCGACCACGCCGGTCGCCCCGATCACGATCGCGGTCTGTCCCATACACCTCTTCCTCCCACCATGGCCTTGAGCGCCATCAGGCTCTGCACTCACTTGAGCAGCCAGGACAGCACCAGCAGCAACAGCAGGATGCCGGCGACGCCCTGCCAGAAATTGGCCGGTTCACGTATCGCCTCCGAGGGCGTCAGCGCCTTGCCGGGGTCCTGCTGCGGCAGGCGCAGCGCGTAGAGCAGCTCAGACAGGCGGCGATAGCGCAGGGTGCGCTGCGGGTCCAGGGCGCGCCTGAGGGCGTCGTCCAGGATCTGTGGCACCTGGGGATTGCGCATGCGGGCTGGCTGATATTCCAGCAGTTCGAGGTCGGTGTGAGTGCGCAGCTGCTCCATCGACTGGGCGTAGGGCTGCATGCCGGTCAGCAGCCAGTAGATCACCGAGGCCAGGCCGTATTGATCGCTGCGTCGACTGACATCGGCACCAAGGGCATATTCCGGCGCGCTGTGTTCGGTGAGGCCGACCTGACGCGCCAGCGGACCGGCGCTCTCATGGCCATCCCCTTCACGCAGATGGCAGGCGCCGAAATCGACCAGCACCACCTTGCCATGACGGTCGATCATCACGTTGTCGGGGTGAATCAGCTGGTGCAGCACCTCACGACGATTGAGGGCATGCACGGCCTTGCCAAGCTGGCGCGCGATATCGAGACGCTGCTCGAGATTGGCCTGCGGGTGCATGCGCGCCCATTCGGTCAGTGTCTGCGCCTCCAGATGCTCGAGCAGATAGTAGAGATGATCACGCGGGCGTGACGGCTCCACCACCTTGACCACGAAGGGCGAGCTGACGCGGTCCACCACCCACTGCTGGAGCAGGAAGTGCTCGAGATAGGCGTTCTTGAGCGACAGCTCCGGGCTGGGCGCCTTCATCACCATCACGCGCCGGCTCTTGAGGTCACGCACCTTGTAGACGCGTACCCGCGCGCTGCGTGACATGACTTCCATCACTTCCAGGCCATCGATACGGTCGCCCGGCTCCAGCTCACGCGGTACCGGCAGGTCGCCATAGACGCGCCCCGGCGTATCGTCAGAGGCAGTCGCCAGGCGATCGATGCGCACCAGCTGGAAGCAGAACTGATCGGCCGTGTAGCCGCGCTCATCGGCGCGGTCCGCCGCGGCATGGGCCAGGCGCTCACTGGCGGCATCGAGATCCGAGACGTCATCGCGAATCAGTGACACGAAATCGGAAGGCAGCAGGGTGCCGCGCACCGCCTGGGTCGTGAACAGGAAGATATCGCCCTGCTTGAGCGGCAGCTCGATGTAGTCGATGTCGAGGCTGACATCCATGCCCAGCGCCCGCGACGGATAACGATAGCCGCCGAGATCGGTGACATGGTCGCGCGAGATCTGCTCGAACTCGCCGCCACGCAGCCGGAAGACCACCGTGTCGCCGGCATGGAACAGATGCGCCGACTGGCCCCGGAAGACGACGGCGGAAATCGAGGTCACGTAACTGCCGCCCCGCACGAAGCGGCTCTGGCTGTAACACCAGCTGTTCAGCGCCCGCAGCACGCGAGTCGCGGAATACTTGACGCTCCAGTTGTCGGGCGTGGCGAAGTAATCGGCCAGAAAGCCACGCACGGCAAGGTCGCCGGCCTGCTTGGCAATCGCGTTCTTGCTGGTGGTGTCGGCGATCAGCGCACAGCCGCCCTTGGCCGCCAGCGGGCCGCGCTCCAGCGGTATCTCCAGCGACATCGAGCTGCGATGACGCTTGCGGTCGGGAGCCACGAAGGCCTGACCGTAACTGAGTGAAAGCTCTGCATCCGCCAAGGCGGTCTCCTTGCGTCTCGATCCTGCCGTTACGTTTCATGCATGCGGTGGTGACGCAGCGCCAGCCGATGCTGAACGCACAATCGCCGTTGCGCCGCGCTGGACGGCCCCAAGTGTTACCCGAGTCAGCCTGCAGTGCCACCACTCGTTGGTGCAACGCAAGGCGATCGAGCGTGGCATAATGGCAAAACGGTCTGCCAGTTCGTATAATTCAGCGGAATTTTGACCCGCAGGCCTTCAACCCGCAAACCCAAGGACTCGACAATGAGTTTCGACAAGATCCCCGCTGGCAAGGAATTGCCGAACGACGTCTACGTAGCGATCGAGATTCCGGCCAATCACGCGCCGATCAAGTACGAGATCGACAAGGACATCGATGCGCTCATGGTGGATCGTTTCATGGCCACCCCGATGTTCTACCCGGCCAACTACGGCTACATCCCGAACACCCTGGCCGACGATGGCGATGCCCTCGACGCGCTGGTCGTGACCCCGTATCCGGTCGCACCGGGCAGCGTCATCCGTGCGCGTCCGGTCGGCGTGCTCAACATGAGCGACGAAGCCGGTGAAGACGCCAAGCTGGTCTGCGTCCCGCACCAGAAGCTGACTTCCCTGTACGACGACGTCCAGGAAGTCACTGATCTGCCGGAACTGCTGCGTCAGCAGATCGCGCACTTCTTCGAGAACTACAAGGATCTCGAGAAAGGCAAGTGGGTCAAGATCGATTCCTGGGACGGTGCTGATGCCGCCCGTGCCGCGATCGAGAAGGCAGCCGCTGCCTACCAGAAGGACTGAGTCCTTCTGAGGTGATGCGCGATTCAGGCATCACGATGCAAAAAGCCCCCGTCAATGACGGGGGCTTTTTCGTTTCCAGCTCACGCCCGACACCGGCGAGGAGAACCCTCAGCCAACATCGGGCGTCACGGGATCAGCCCTTCTCGAGCAGGCTGCGCAGGTCACTGATCGCGGAGTTGGCACGCGCGACGTAGTTGGCCATCACCAGCGAATGGTTGGCGAAGAAGCCGAAGCCGGAGCCATTGAGGATGATCGGGCTGCCGATATCGGTCTGGGTCGCTTCCAGCTCACGGATGATCTGGTCGATGGAGGTCAGCGCGTTCTTATCTTCCAGCACGCCCTGGAAGTCATGACGCACTGCCTTGAGCAGATGGATCAGCGCCCAGGAGGTGCCGCGTGCCTGATAGAAGACATCATCGATCTCGAGCCACGGCGTCTTGATCTCTTCTTCCGTCTGGGTGCTCTTGGCCGAGGTGGCGCTCTTGTCGCCGGCCAGGCTCAGGTTGAGCTGCGACTTGCCGACACTGGCCGACAGGCGCTGGGACAGGGAACCGAGGCGATTCTCGACATCGGACAGCCAGGCCACCAGGTTGTCGGCACGCGCGTAGAACTGGCCGTTGTTCTGGGTGTCATCGCTCAGACGCTTGAGGTAGTCGCCCAGCTCACGGTTGGCGTCGGCATATTCGTGCTCGGCTTCCGGCAGCATCCAGGCATTGGCATCGATGAACAGCAGGGATTCGGCCTTGCCCAGTGCCTTGTCATCGCTGGACTGGGACTGCGAACGGCTGAATTCCTTGCGCAGCTCACGCGTCATGTCACGCACCTGTACCAGCACGCCATATTCCCAGTTGGGCATGTTGTCGAGCATCAGCCCCGGCGGCGCCACATCATTCTTGAGATAACCACCCGGCTTGTGCAGCAGGGTATCGTTGAGTTTCATCAGGGTGGCGACGGTCGCGGTGCCTGTCGGCAGGGTCTCGAAAGCCGGTGCCGGCTCTTCGCCCTCGACCTTGGCCACCGGCGCGGCCAGACCATGCACGCGAGCCAGTTCGGTGCGCGTGGCCTGATCGATGTTGAACTCGTCCGGTTCACTGCTCCAGTAGATACCAAGGCCAACGCAGACCAGCAGGTAAATGACGAACAGCCCGATCAGTGGTTTCCAGATCCAGCCATACTGAGGCGTTTCCAGCACATCGCGATTGGCGCCGCGCTTGCTGCCTTTACCGAATAGGGCCATGCGTTCTTCCTTGTATGAAGCCTTGTAGAAAAAGCCGTGTGAGAGACGAGTCAGACCTGCCTGAACGGATGTGAGCCGCGCCGATGCATCCAGCGCCGGTACTCATGACGTACGTCCTATCCTATCATGCGCCCCTGCACGTGCCAGTCGCACTCGGTGAAGTGCCGATTCTGTGGCAAGGTGCGATGCGCTCCGGATTGCGGGCCGGGTCACGGGCCTGGTCGTGGGCCGAGCCGCGGACCGAGTCGCAGGCGGGGCGAAGGACCAGACTGCCACCCGCGCAGGCGGCTTCACCACTCGAGTCAATACGTCCTCACACGCCCTCACACGAGCGGATGTCTGCTACATGGTGGCACATTCATCCGCGTGCAAGTCGTGCGCGGCGATGATGGGCCTGCTCTCGATCCAGCGCTCGCCCCCGAGCAGGATAATGGCGGCGCGAGACTGCGGTGCCTTGAGGCCTGCAGGATGTTCTTTCGGCACTGTATAAGGATGCTTCCGTGCTTCGTTCGTTCTTGAAAGTCAGCATGGCGCTGCCAACGGGCCGCGCACGCCCCTCCGCGTTCTCGCGTCTGCTGGGCCCTGAGTTGCTGGCAACCCTGCTGGCAATCGCGCTGGTGGTCGCACAGGCGATGACGGCGCTGCCCGCCAATGCCGGTCTGTTCAGCTCAGACTCAGGTTCAGGCTCAAGCTCAAACGTCGGCAGCGGCTCCAGCAGTGCGGCGTCCAGCCTGTTCGGCGGCGGCAATCAGGGCGATTTCCTGCCGGTCAGTGAAGCCTTCAAGCCGCGCAGCTGGCGCGAGGGCGACACCCTGTATGTCGGCTTCACCAGCGCCGAAGGCTATTACCTCTACCGGCATCAGTTCAGCTTCGCGACCACCAGCGACCAGGTCATGCTGGGCGACGCCGACCTGCCGCCGGGAGAGCTGAAGAACGACCCCTACATGGGCGAGGTGCATGTCTTCCACGATGCGCTGGTCATTCGCATCCCGCTTATGAGCGCCTCCACTGGCAAGGCAGTGCATGACGACACACCGACCAGCGGCCCGGTCCCGCTCTCCATCACCTTCCAGGGCTGCGCCGATGCCGGGCTCTGCTATCCGCCGGAGACCGTCACTCTGCAGGCCGGTGAGCAGAGTGCCCCTGCCCCGTTCGCGCAGCTGATGCCGACCGCCAGCCAGTCGAGCGATACGACGGCGTCGACGGAAAGTCGCACTACAACAGCCCCGATCAGCGGCACCGATGCCGGCTTCAGCGCACTGTTCGCGGATGCCAGCCTGCTGACGGCTCTGGGGCTGTTCTTCCTCGCCGGACTCGGCCTGACCTTCACGCCCTGCGTGCTGCCGATGATTCCGATCCTGAGTTCGATCATCGTCGGCCAGCGCCCCAGCCGCCCGCGCGCCTTGCTGCTGTCCACGAGCTACGCCCTGGGCATGGCCCTGACCTACGCCGCGGCCGGCACCTTGATGGGCCTGTTCGGCGCGGGGCTCAACCTGCAGGCGCATCTGCAGGCGCCGGCCGTGTTGATCCCCTTCGCTGCGTTGTTCGTGCTGTTCGCGCTGGCCATGTTCGGCGCCTTCAATCTACGACTGCCCAGCGGCATGCACTCACGGCTCGACGCGCTGCAAGGGCGCCTGATGAACGCCGGCCCCGGCGGACTGGCGCTGGCGGGCGCGTTATCGGTACTCGTGGTATCGCCCTGCGTCTCGGCACCTCTGGCCGGTGCGCTGGTCTATCTCTCCGCCAGTGGCGATGCCATGACCGGCGGACTGGCACTCTTCGCGCTGGGGCTGGGCATGGGCGTGCCGTTGATTCTGGTCGGCACCTTCGGCGCCAGCCTGCTGCCCAGGGCCGGCGGCTGGATGGAGGGCATCAAGCAGGCCTTCGGCATCCTGCTGCTGGGGGTGGCGCTGTGGCTGGTAGAGCGCTTGCTGCCGGCCTCACTGGCAGTGCTGGGCTGGGCCATTCTGGCCATCGGCACCGGCGTGGCGCTGGGGGCGCTCAGCACACAGACCCGAGGCTGGGCGCGTGCCCGTCAGGCACTGGGACTGGTCGCGCTGGGCTGGGGCATGATCAGCCTGCTGGGCGTGGCAGGCGGCGCAAGCGACCCGCTGCGCCCGCTGGCCCCCTTCACTGGCGGCACATCATCCGGGCAGGCCGCCGAGACGTCACTGGACTTCACCACCGTCAGCGACATGAACGAGCTCGAACATGAGTTGGCAATTGCCGCCAGCCGCGGCCAGCCGGTGTTCGTCGACTACTACGCCGACTGGTGCATCTCGTGCAAGGTGATGGAGCGCGAGGTCTTCCCCAAAGTCGCCAGCCAGTTGCGCCAGTTCCACCTGATTCGCGCCGACGTCACCAGTACCGGGGCCGCCACCCAGGCGCTGCTCAAGCAATTCGGCCTGTTCGGCCCTCCCAGCCTGCTGTTCTTCGCCGATGAACGCGAGCTCACGGCGGCGCGCATCCAGGGAGAAGTCGACGCCAGTCAGCTCGGCCAGCACCTGACATCGGTGCTGGATCAGCTGCGCGGCACGTCACAGCGCGCCAACTGAAAGGTGTGCCTGTCACAGGCCCGGCGCGGCGCAGTTGCTGCCGAGACGCACGCGAGGACGAAGAATGCGGCAAAATCTTCGGTTCAGTGCCAAACTGGACAGCGTTCGAGAATTTCGGCAGAATCCGCGTCACTACGGCAACAGCCTACGCTCAATAGGTAAACGTCGTGGATAGTGACGGTATCTTTGCATTTTCTTCATGGGTTAACAGCTCAATGAGCCTGGTGCTCGAGCACGGCTGACACAAGGGACTTTCATGGCGCGCATCCTGGTACTCAACGGCCCCAATCTCAATCTGCTGGGGACCCGTGAACCCGAGGTGTATGGCACCACCACGCTGGAGGATATCCACCAGCGTCTGGTCCAGCGCGCCAGCGCGGCCGGCCATCAGCTGGACTGGCTGCAGTCCAATGCCGAGCATGTGCTGATCGAGCGTATTCACCTTGCCCGTGAAGATGGCACCGCCATCATCCTGATCAATCCGGCGGCCTTTACCCATACCAGCGTTGCGCTGCGCGATGCGCTACTCGGCGTCGCACTCCCGTTCATCGAGCTGCACCTTTCCAATACCCATGCCCGCGAGCCGTTCCGCCACCATTCGTATCTTTCCGATGTGGCACGCGGCGTGATCATGGGCTTTGGCGCTCGAAGCTATGACATGGCGCTTGACGCCGCCCTGGACGATCTCGCGCAGTAAGGGCACGTCCAGAGCGGTGTTCACGCACCGCCATCAGGCCTCATCACTGCCTGATACCAGGATTCACCGGCCATCGCCATGGTCGGGACAGCCGTCGGGGCTGTCGCCCGCAGCCGCCGCTATCACGGCTGCACACCCCCATTTCCAGCCACATTTACATCGGGATTAATTTCATGGATATCCGCAAGGTCAAGAAGCTGATCGAGCTGCTCGAAGAGTCCAACATCAGCGAAATCGAGATCCAGGAAGGCGAAGAGTCCGTTCGCATCAGCCGCCATCCGCAGGGCTTCGCCCAGCAGCCGATGATGCAGGCCCCGATGATGATGCAGCAGCAGCCGATGCAGCAGGCCGCTCCGGCAGCCGCTGGCGCCGCTGAAGCACCGGCCGCTCCGGCAGCACCGGCTGCGCCGCAGGGTCACACCATCAATTCCCCGATGGTCGGCTCCTTCTACCGTTCTCCGGCGCCGGGCTCCAAAGCCTTCATCGAAGTCGGCCAGAGCGTCAAGAAAGGTGATACCGTCTGCATCGTCGAAGCCATGAAGATGATGAACCAGATCGAAGCCGACAAGGATGGCGTCGTCGAAGCCATTCTGATCGAAGACGGCGAGCCGGTTGAATTCGACCAGCCCATGATCGTCATTTCCTGATCCCAACGGACACGTCACCATGCTCGACAAGGTACTGATTGCCAACCGCGGCGAGATCGCCCTTCGCATCCTTCGCGCCTGCAAGGAACTGGGCATCAAGACGGTAGCGGTGCACTCCAAGGCCGACCGCGACCTGATGCACGTCCGCCTGGCGGATGAAGCTGTGTGCATCGGCCCGGCCTCCTCTGCCAAATCCTATCTCCACATCCCGGCGCTGATCGCAGCCGCCGAGGTGACGGACGCCGACGCCATCCACCCGGGCTACGGCTTCCTGTCGGAAAATGCCAACTTCGCCGAACAGGTCGAACGTTCCGGCTTCGCCTTCATCGGCCCGCGCGCTGACACCATCCGCATGATGGGTGACAAGGTCGCGGCCATCGAGGCGATGAAGCTGGCCGGCGTTCCGACCGTGCCGGGTTCCGACGGCCCGGTGCCGGAAGACGAAGACGAGATGTACGCCATCGCCGAGCGCATCGGCTATCCGGTGATCATCAAGGCCGCCGCTGGCGGTGGTGGTCGCGGCATGCGCGTGGTGCACTCCAAGGCCAGCCTGCTGTCCTCGGTGAGCATCACCCAGGGTGAAGCGGCTGCGGCCTTCGGCGACGGCACGGTGTACATGGAGAAATTCCTCCAGAACCCTCGTCACGTCGAAGTCCAGGTACTGGCCGATGGCCAGGGCAACGCCATCCATCTGTATGACCGCGACTGCTCCCTGCAGCGTCGTCACCAGAAGGTGCTGGAAGAAGCACCGGCGCCGCAGCTGGACGAAGAAGCGCGTGCCAAGGTACTCAAGTCGTGCACCGATGCCTGCATCGAGATCGGCTACCGTGGCGCCGGCACCTTCGAGTTCCTGTACGAGAACGGCGGCTTCTACTTCATCGAGATGAACACTCGTGTTCAGGTCGAGCATCCGGTGACCGAGATGGTCACTGGCATCGATATCGTCAAGGAACAGCTGCGCATCGCCTCCGGCCTGCCGCTGTCCGTGAAACAGGAAGATATCGAGCTGCGCGGTCACGCCTTCGAGTGCCGTATCAATGCCGAGGATTCGCGCACCTTCATGCCGTCTCCGGGCAAGGTCGAGCTCTATCACGCGCCGGGCGGTCTGGGCGTGCGCATGGACTCGCACCTGTACTCCGGCTACACCGTTCCGCCGCACTACGACTCCCTGATCGGCAAGCTGATCACCTGGGGCGAGAGCCGCGAGATCGCACTGACGCGCATGCGCAATGCCCTCGATGAGCTGCTGGTGGAAGGTATCAAGACCAACACTGACCTGCAGAAGGATCTGGTGCGTGATGCCGGCTTCCAGGAAGGTGGCGTCAACATCCATTATCTGGAGAAGAAGCTGGGCCTGTAAGACGCCCCGCTTGAGATCGGTGACGCGTGTTGCCGATAGACGCACGACAGAAGGGTGGCCTCGGCTGCCCTTCTGTCGTCTGTGCCCTCCTCCCCTTTCTTATCGCCCATCGACAGGAGTCACCATGTCCTGGCTGCAACTCAAGGCGCGTATCGCCCCCGACCACGCCGAGATTCTCGAGCATCTGCTGATGGAAGAAGGCGCCTGCGCCATCACGCTGCAGGATGCAGAAGACCAACCGCTGTTCGAACCGGACCTCGGCAGCACGCCGCTATGGAGCGAGACTGTCCTCACTGGCCTGTGGGATGGCACCGAAGGCATCGAGGCCATGCGCGAGCGGGTCAAGGCCGGCTGGGCGGCACTGATTCCCGATGAGCCCTGCCCGGAGATCGAGGTCGAGATCCTCGAGGACCGTGACTGGGCCCGTGAATGGATGGACGGTTTCGAGCCGCTCAAGATGGGCCAGCGCCTGTGGATCGTGCCCAGCTGGCACGATGCGCCGGAACAGGACGCCGTCAACCTGATGCTCGACCCCGGCCTGGCCTTCGGCACCGGCACCCATCCGACCACCGCCCTGTGCCTGGAATGGCTCGATGGGCTGGCCGTCGATGGCAAGCTCGCCCAGCACAGCGTGCTCGACTTCGGTTGCGGCTCCGGCATTCTCGCCATCGCCGCCCTCAAGCTCGGCGCGGTGGATGCGCTGGGCACCGATATCGACCCGCAGGCGCTGCAGGCCTCGCGTGAGAACGCCCAGCGCAATGACGTCAGCGACCAGCTGACCCTGTGCTACCCGGACCGCCTGCCAGACGCGGGCTATCAGATCGTGGTCGCCAACATCCTGGCCGGCCCGCTGGTCGAACTGGCCCCGCAGATCGCGGGCAGCGTCGCCCCGGGTGGCCTGCTGGCGCTCTCCGGCATTCTCGCGCCCCAGGCGGGAGAGGTGCTCGACGCCTATCGTGAGGCCGGCCTGATCATGGAAGAGCCCACCGAGCGCGATGGCTGGGTACGCCTCAATGGTCAGCGTCCACTGATGGGCTGAGCCACGCCATGAGCCATGCCATGAGCGCCGCAGCCGCGCAGGGAGAACGCATCCGCGATGCATTGTGGATGAAATAGCCCTTCAAACCCTGCGGCGCTCTAGGTATCATGACGCCCCCGCGAATCCCTGACACGACAGCGGCTCGCGCGCCTGACACCACTCGCATGACACGAGACCCATGACCGATACCCCGCTTCCCGCCGACCTGCCCCGCATCGGCGTACATCAGCTTCCCAATCGCGTGATTCTGGCCCCGATGGCCGGTGTCACCGATCGTCCGTTCCGACAGCAATGTCGTGAGCTGGGCGCCGGGCTGGTGGTATCGGAGATGGTGACCAGTGACAAGCGGCTGTGGAATACCGTCAAGTCCCGCACGCGCATGAACCATGCCGGCGAACCCGGCCCGCGTGCCGTGCAGATCGCCGGTGGTGACGCCGCCATGCTGGCCGAGGCCGCGGCGCTCAACGCCGAGATGGGTGCCGAGATCATCGACATCAACATGGGCTGCCCGGCCAAGAAGGTCTGCAACAAAGCCGCCGGCTCTGCCCTGATGCGCGACGAGAAGCTCGTCGGCGAGATTCTCGATGCCGTGGTACGCGCCGTGGACGTGCCGGTCACGCTCAAGATGCGCACCGGCTGGTGCGAAGAGACGCGCAACGCCATCGCCATCGCGCGCATGGCCGAAAACGCCGGCATCCAGGCGCTGTCCGTGCATGGTCGCACTCGCCAGCAGAAATATACCGGTGAGGCCGAATACGACACCATCGCCGCCGTGAAGGCCGCGGTGTCGATTCCGGTCTTCGCCAATGGCGATATCGACAGCGGCGAGAAGGCGCGACATGTGCTTGACTATACGGGCGCCGACGCCGTGATGATCGGCCGTGCGGCCCAGGGCAACCCCTGGATCTTCCGCGAGATCAATCACTACCTGGCCACCGGCCAGGTAGCCTGTGGCCCGAGCGATGCGGAGCGCGCCCTCGTGATGCGCACCCACCTCGAGGCCCTGTACGAATTCTACGGTGACTACATGGGAACGCGCATCGCGCGCAAGCATGTGGGCTGGTATCTGGCGACGCGGGAGGATGGCAGTGAGCTCAAGCGCCACTTCAATCCCCTCGAGGAGCCGGAACAACAGCGCCAGTTCCTGACCCGCCTGTTCGGCGAGCCGGAAGGCATCGCCCGCACCGAGACGCAAGGAAGTCACGCAGCATGACCAGCAGGCACCCTCTTTCACCCGACGACGCAAGCCAGGCCACCCTGATGACGCCCGTGCGGCACCATCAGACCCTGCGCGAGGCCGTCGAGCACTCCATGGCGCGCTACTTCGCCCACCTGGATGGCGAGCAGGTCACCGACCTGCATGCCATGGTGATGGCCGAGGTCGAGGCGCCGCTGCTGGAGGCGGTGATGGCCCACGCGCAGGGCAACCAGACCCGCGCCGCCGACATGCTGGGCCTCAACCGAGGCACACTGCGCAAGAAGCTCAAGCAGTTTGATCTGATCTGACCCCGCCGGGGCACCTTTACAGGTGCCCCGGCGTCTTTTTGTTGATCCACGAGTGGAGCATCATGCAAGCCAAGCCCCAAGCCATCCGTCGCGCCCTCCTGAGTGTTTCCGACAAGACCGGAATCGTCGAATTCGCTCGTGCCCTGGACGCCCGCGGCGTCGCCCTGCTGTCCACTGGCGGTACCTTCCGCCTGCTCAAGGACAACGGCCTTGCCGTCACGGAAGTGTCCGAGCACACCGGTTTCCCGGAAATGATGGATGGCCGGGTCAAGACCCTGCACCCGAAGATCCACGGTGGCATTCTCGGCCGCCGCGGCCAGGATGATGCGGTGATGGCCGAGCACGGCATCGACCCCATCGACATGGTCATCGTCAATCTGTACCCGTTCGCCGCTACCGTGGCCAACCCGGATTGCTCGCTGGAAGACGCCATCGAGAACATTGATATCGGCGGCCCGACCATGGTGCGTTCCTGCGCCAAGAACCACGCCCACACCACCATCGTCGTCAACGCCTCGGACTATGACCGCGTGATCGCCGAGATGGATGCCAACGACAACGCCGTCAGCGATGGCGCGCGCTTCGACCTGGCCGTGGCCGCCTTCGAGCACACCGCCGCCTACGATGGCGCCATCGCCAACTGGCTGGGCCAGCGTGTCGAAGGGGGCAGCGAAGGCCTGCCGCGTCAGTACAACGTCAGCCTGAGCAAGAAGCAGGACATGCGTTACGGCGAGAACCCGCACCAGAAGGCGGCCTTCTACGTCGAGGATGATGCCACCGAGGCCAGCGTCGCCACGGCCGTGCAGGTGCAGGGCAAGGCGTTGTCCTACAACAACGTCGCCGACACCGATGCCGCCTTCGAGTGCGTCAAGGCCTTCGACGAGACCGCCTGTGTCATCGTCAAGCACGCCAACCCGTGTGGCGTCGCCATCGGCGAGTCTGCCCTGGCCGCCTACGAGCGTGCCTTCCAGACCGACCCGACCAGCGCCTTCGGCGGCATCATCGCCTTCAACGTGCCGCTGGACGCCGAGACCGCGCAGGCGATCGTCTCGCGTCAGTTCGTCGAGGTGATCATCGCCCCGGGCATCAGCGAAGAAGCGGCGGCCATCGTCGCCACCAAGGCCAATGTGCGCCTGCTCGACGTCGCGGATGCCTGGGCGGCCGAACGTACCGGCGGTCACGACTTCAAGCGTGTCACCGGCGGCCTGCTGGTCCAGGACCGCGACCAGGGCATGGTCGGCCGCGATGAGCTCAAGGTCGTCACCGAGCGTGCGCCGAGCGAACAGGAACTCAACGACCTGACCTTCGCCTGGAAAGTGGCCAAGTTCGTCAAGTCCAACGCCATCGTCTACATCAAGGATGGCCAGACCATCGGTGTGGGCGCCGGCCAGATGAGCCGTGTGTACTCCGCCAAGATCGCCGGCATCAAGGCCGCCGATGAAGGTCTGGAAGTGCCGGGCTCCGTGATGGCCTCCGATGCCTTCTTCCCGTTCCGCGACGGCATCGATGCCGCTGCGGCAGCTGGCATCACTGCCGTCATCCAGCCGGGTGGCTCCATGCGCGATCAGGAAGTCATCGATGCGGCCAACGAAGCCGGCATCGCCATGGTCTTCACCGGCATGCGTCACTTCCGTCACTGATCAGATAACGCTGACCTGCACGGGCGCCTAAGCTAGCGCCCACGCAGAAGCCCCCGCCAGCGACATGCTGGCGGGGGCTTTTTCATGCGCATCTGACAAGAAACGCGGTCATTTGACCGGCAGGTTGACCCAGCGCAGGAAGTTGTCGCGCGCGACATTGCGCGCCGCCTGTGGCGACAGCGCATCGAGGAAGGGCGTATAGCTGGCGAGGATATCGCCCACCGAGCCGAAGCGTCCGACCACATCACTGCCGAGCACGAAGCGCTGTGGGAAGCGCTCGACCAGCGCCACCCAACGCGAACGCGGCTGTCCCTCATCATCCAGCAGGTAGGGTTCCAGCACCGACCAGGACAGGTCGATATTCAGGTTGGGGTAGGTTTCCAGCATGCGCTCGATCTCGCCGTGCAGCCAGGTCATGCGCCCCAGACGGCGATTGAGCTCGGCACTGGTCCCGGCGTGTGCCCAGATGAAGGTCGTGTCCGGATTGTCGCGCACCGCACTCTCGAATTCCTCGAGATACAGGCCCTCATGCCCTTCCCGCTTGCTGGTGATGTTGGAATGCACCATCACCGGCAGCCCCTTCTCCGCCGCCAGCGCATAGACCTTCATCAAGGCCGGATGATTGGCGCGCGGCGTCTCGCCTTCGGTCAGGCGCGTCAGGTCGTCATGGCGCGTGAAGACCTCCCCGATGCCCTTCCAGAAGCCGGGATAGATCGCCATCAGCTGGCGAATCTCGTCGGCAGCGTTCAGATCGGTGGGGTTGAAGCCGGTGATGAACGGCGAGAAACGCGCCTGTACCGGCTCGGGCGCGCGAGTCAGCGCCTCGGCCAGGATGTAGTCGGTACCGGAATACCAGTAGACCGGCGCATCATCGCCCATGTAGTAACGTGGCTTCTTGGGCGCGTCCTGCTGCCATTTCTTGGCGACGCCAATGCCCGTGACCAGGGCGTGATCGACCTGTGCCTCGTCCATGGCATCCAGCAAGGCCCCCAGACCATCACCCTGCTGGAAGAAGTCCACGAAGTGCAGGTGGGCGTCGCTGTAGTGATAATCGCGCGTCTCGTCGGCTGACACGGATTCGAGAGCAGACAGGCTGCCGGCAAGCCCCAGCAGCAACGCCAACGCCCCCTGGACGAGAGGACGTTGGCGGGCGCGGGCAGGGTGAGAGGGCTGGGCAGGACAAGAGGCCCTGGCAGGAAGAGAGGAACGGACGATGCGAGGGGCAAGCTTCAGCATGGGGAGCTCCGGGAAAAGGTCGCTCGATTCTGCGGCGCATCCCTGCCACGCGCAAGCAGCCTCAGCCCGCCAGCGCCGCCCCGCTCATGGCGTTTCGCGAGTTCGCCTCGCTCTCAGCAGCCTGCTGGCGGCGTGCGGTGACACGGTTCCAGACCTTCTCGTGGAAGAAGAAGGCGACGGTGTTGACCGCCGGCTCGACGATGGCGACCAGGCCGCCGACCACGATATCGCCGGTCAGCAGGTAGGTGACACCGAAGGCGATGGAGAAGTGCATGCTGGCAAAGGTCAATGTCTTGATCATGTTGGCTGCCCTCCGGGCGGTCTACTCAGCGAGACGCTGAGCCTCAGCGCGTCGCATGTCATGGGGTCAGGCAACTGCGTGCTGCCTTGATTAACCAATAATAACGATTCTCAACTGCATATAGAAATCACTTTGCACTACCTGGCTGATAAGCGTCAACTATCACGCGATTGAGCCGGCCTGACGGCACGCCCTGCCAGCGGCATCGAGCGCGCCAGCTGCGGCCATATCCGCTAGAATGCCCTGCCGGCCCCTCGCGCCACTCTCGGCCTGATGCCGATGGCGCCGTTGTCACGATGGCCCGGCCAGCTTCGCGCCCTTTTCCCTCTACCGCTGCTTCAAGGTTGCCATGACGCCGCCACTCGACCCCGATGCTCTCCAGACACTGCTCGAACGCCTGTCCGATGATGCCAGCCGCTGCTTCAACGAGGGCAAGGTCGCGGACTATATCCCGGCCCTGGCACAGGTCGACCCTGACCAGTTCGGCATCGCCGTCTGCCATGTGGATGGCCGTGTCCAGTACGCCGGCAGCGCGCATACCCGCTTCTCGATCCAGTCGATCTCCAAGGTGCATGCGCTGGTACTGGCGATGCAGCGCCTGGAGAGCGACGAGATCTGGTCGCGCGTCGGCCGTGAGCCTTCCGGTCAGGCCTTCAACTCGATCATGCAGCTGGAGGTCGAGAACGGTATTCCGCGCAACCCCTTCATCAATGCCGGTGCCCTGCTGATCACCGACCTGCTGGTATCGCGCATCGTCTCGATCCAGAACACCCTGCGTGAGCAGCTCAGGCGTCTGTCCGGCAGCGACGATATCGGCTTCGATGAAAAGGTCGCGCGCTCGGAAATGGACCATAAGGCGCGCAACGCCTCGCTGGCCTATCTGATGCAGGCCTACGGCAATGTGCATTCCGATGTGGATGACCTGCTGGATACCTACTTCCACAGCTGCTCGGTGTCGATGAACTGCGTGGAACTGGCGCGCAGCTTCGCCTTCCTCGCCAATCGCGGCGTCAATCCGCTGGATGGCAAGGAAGTGGTCTCGCCGCTGGAGACACGCCAGCTCAATGCCTTGTTGCTGACCTGCGGGCTTTACGATGCGGCAGGCGACTTCGCCTGGCGGGTGGGTCTGCCGGGCAAAAGTGGCGTCGGCGGTGGCATCATCGCCATCCTGCCGGGACAGATGAGCATCTGCGTCTGGTCACCACGCCTGGACGGCTACGGCAACTCGATTGCCGGGCGACATGCACTGGAAGGCCTGGTGGCGGGCATGGGGCTTTCGCCACTGGGGTGAGACCTGCGAGCCGAGAAGTGAGGACTGAGATGGGGGCTGGGAAGTGAGCGTTGCGGCATGAGGGTTGCGGCGCGAGAGCCAAGATCCGAACCCGAGATCAGAGATAAGAGATAAGAGTTCCGGCAATAAAAAAGGGCGAGTCGCGTCCGCCACGCCACTCGCCCTGTCTTCAATCCTTGAAGACTATCACCACAGGTCCCGCTCTTTGACTGTAGCTTAAATAAGCATATGCACAAGTAAGAGAATGCCGACAAAGCACACCTGTCTTTGGCCCTGATCTGCGCTAAAAGGCCGCGATATACCGCTTTGGTCTGACACGCGCAGCGCCATCGATCCTCGAGCCACTCCATCTCTACGACCAATGACTCATGCGCCTCTTGTCGCGAGCTTGCCCACCTCTCGCGCATGCCGTTCTCTCATCAACAGTGAAAGATCGCTCTCATCAGCAGCGAAAATTCCATGGCCAAGTTGCAGCCACACTCGGCGCAGGCAGGTGGGATAAATGCATGGCATGAAAAAGCCCGCCCGGTTTCCCGGGCGGGCTTTTTGCCAGCTGATGGCGTGTCCAATCACTGCCTTGAGCGCTGGCCATCAATCAGCGATGCAAAGCTCCAGGAGGCAAAGTTCGAGGATGCAAGGCTCAAGCAAAGATCGACAGCGCAGATCCGATGACGATGGATCAGCCAAGTGAGAGACACAGATACTTGGTTTCCATGTACTCCTCGAGGCCATACTTGGAGCCTTCACGGCCCAACCCCGACGCCTTGGTGCCACCAAAGGGCGCCGCGGCGTTGGAGATCAGCCCGGTATTGATACCAACCATGCCGTAGTCCAGACCTTCCGATACGCGCCAGACACGCTTGAGGTCGCTGCTGTAGAAGTAACTGGCCAGGCCGAATTCGGTGTCGTTGGCCATCTCGATCGCCTCTTCCTCGCTCTCGAAGGGGAAGATCGCCGCCAGCGGACCGAAGGTTTCCTCACGGGCGACCTTCATCTCCGGCGTCACCTGCGAGATCAGGGTCGGCGTGAAGAAGCTGCCCCCCAGCGGATGCGGATGGCCGCCCAGCAGCAGTTCGGCGCCCTTGTCGAGGGCATCCTGCACATGCTCGGTGACCTTCTCGACGGCGTCGCCATCAATCAACGGACCGACCTTGACGCCCTCTTCCAGGCCATTGCCCACGGTCAGCTCAGCGTTCATGGCAGCGGCCAGCTTCTCGCTGAAGGCATTGACCACGCTGGACTGCACCAGGAAGCGATTGGTGCAGACGCAGGTCTGGCCGGCATTGCGGAACTTGGCCGCCATCGCGCCTTCCACCGCCGCATCGAGATCGGCGTCTTCGAACACCAGAAAGGGCGCGTTGCCGCCAAGCTCCAGCGAGATCTTCTGGATATGCTGCGCGGCATTTGCCATCAGGCCACGCCCGACTTCCGTGGAGCCGGTGAAGGTCACCTTGCGCACGATGCTGGAATCGGTCATCGCCTTGGCGATGTCCTTGGCCGAGCCCGGCACGACGTTGAAGACACCGCGCGGCACGCCAGCACGTTCCGCCAGCACCGCCAGCGCCAACGCCGAGAACGGCGTCTGGCTGGCCGGCTTGACCACGATCGGGCAGCCTGCGGCCAGCGCGGCGCCCGCCTTGCGGGTGATCATCGAGGCCGGGAAGTTCCACGGCGTGATCGCCCCCACCACCCCGACCGGCTGCTTGAGCACCAGAATACGCTGGTCACGCTTGGCGGCCGGAATGGTGTCGCCATACACGCGCTGACCTTCTTCGGCGAACCAGCGCAGGAAGCTGGCCGCGTACTGGATTTCACCGGCGGCTTCGGCGAGGGGCTTGCCCTGCTCCAGCGTCATGATCTGCGCCAGATCATCCTTGTGCTCCAGCATCAGGGCGTACCACTTCATCAGGATGTCAGCGCGCTCCAGCGCCGGCGTCTCCTTCCAGTCCGCGAAGGAGTGCTGCGCCGCCTCGATGGCACGTTCGGTCTCGGCGTAACCCAGCCGAGGCACGCGGCCGATGATCTCGCCGGTGGCAGGATTGTCGACCTCGATCTGCTCGCCGGAATCCGCGGCTACCCAGCCACCGTCGATATAGGCAAATGGACGAAACAGACTGGTATCGTTGAGATGTTCCATGAAGACTCCCGAGGCGTGCTTGTGGGTCAAGGCAGTGATTCCCGGCTACCCGAGACTACTCAAGACTAACCTGATATAGCCTAGATGCGGGCGTGGCGCTAGATCCACAACCCTGCCAGTACTAGTACCACGATGGCCAGCCCGGCGAGCCACCAGCGCTTGCGCGTTGCCGGCCTGGCGGCGTCAGCCGTGGGCCCGGGCGCCTCGCCGGCCTCGCTCTCGGGCGGCATCGAGACGACTCGCCGCGCCTTCTGCTGCTTGATTCGCGCATTGAAGACCTGCACTGCACGCCCGTCGCGAAGCTCGAAGTCCACCGCCAGTCCCGGCCCCGGCAAGCCACGCCCGCGCCAGCCGACCAGATCGAAGGCGTGCTCACCGCCCTTCTCGTCCCGAATGGTGCCCTGCTGTTCTGCATCATCGAAATGGATGATTTCCCCGATCACATCATGTCTCCCGACTCTTCAGGCTTCTGCGCCTGACTTTCTCGATATCTGACTTTCTCGACATCTGAGCTTCTCGACATCTGAGCTTCTCTACGCCTGAGCGTTTCTACGCCTGCCCTGGCCGACTAGTCATGCGCTTCGCGACTGTCCGACAGGGTGATAGACACCGAGTCCGAGAAGCGCAAGGCATGCGGCTTGTCGATCTCGACCTGCGCCGTCAGCACCTGTTCGTGCGCCATCACGATATCCAGCACCTCACGGGTCATGCGTTCGAGCAGCGCGAAGCGCCCTTCCTCGACATGACGGATCAACTGCTTGGTGATGGTGCGGTAATTGAGCGCTTCACTGATGTGATTGAACTGCACGGCGCGTGCCGCGCGATAGCGGATCACCACGTTGATCACGACATCCTGGCGGTTCTGGATCTCGTCTTCATTGATCCCGATATAGGTTCTCAGGCGCAGGTTCTTGATGCGAATGGTGGCGAGATCGTGATCGAGATGTTCATCGTGCAAGGCATGCATCGGCATCGGCAGGGACTCCTGATCAAGGGAAACGCGCGAGATGACTCCCAGACAAGAACGCCGCCTCGAAAGGCGGCGTCTTCACTCTGCTGTCAGCTGATCAACGTCAGGAATTCCTGACGGGTCGGCTGATTGTCGCGGAAGGCGCCCAGCATCACGGACGTCTTCATGCTGGAATTCTGCTTTTCCACCCCACGCATCATCATGCACATGTGACGCGCTTCGACCACGACGGCCACACCACGTGCACCGGTGACCTGCTGAACGGCCTCGGCGATCTGCTTGGTGAGGTTTTCCTGAATCTGCATGCGACGCGAATACATGTCGACGATACGCGCGAACTTGGACAGACCGAGCACCTTGCCAGACGGCAGATAGGCGATGTGGCACTTGCCGATGAACGGCAGCAGGTGATGCTCGCACATCGAGTAAAGCTCGATGTCCTTGACCAGTACCATCTCGTCCGTATCGGAGGTGAAGACAGCGCCGTTGACGATCTCCTCCAACGACTGTTGATAGCCATGAGTCAGGTACTGCATGGCCTTGGCCGCGCGCTTGGGCGTATCCAGCAGGCCCTCACGCTCTGGATCCTCACCCAACGCGGTGATGATCTGGCGGTAGTGGTTGGCAATCTCTTCGGTCATCCGTCTGCCTATGGTATCGGTCAGGGGCGCGCACTAGCGCACGCATAGCAGGGGTAAAGCACAAAAGTCATACACAAGCGATCAGATGGCAAGAAATCGTATAACTTCGTGTTCAATGTCAGGGCCAGATTCTACCTCAGGCATGCCGTCAACGCAGGTCTGTTCACGCGATTGTCGTATCCATGCAACACATGCGCCCCCATCGGTAACCGATGGGGGCGCATGAAGGGGCGATGTCACTCACTTCGCCAAAGGGGCTCAGGCCTCGCGACGACCTTCAGGTCATGTCACGACTGCCAGGCCATATCGCGATCGCTAGGCCAGCCAACGCGGCGCAGACAGCGCGACGCGCTGCTGTTCCAGGCTGCGAATGTGGTCGTCCCAGTAGCCCAGGCTCGCCACATGCGAGAAGGCCTGCGGGAAGGCGGGGTCCGACCAGCGCCGCACCACCCAGGCACTGTGACGCACCATACGCAGTGTGCGCAGGGTCTCGATCCACTTGAGCTCGCTGCGATTGAACTCACAATGCTGCTCGTAGCCCTCCAGCACCTCGGACAGCTGCATGTGCAGCTCCGGGTCGCTCTGACCGGTCAACAGCATCCACAGGTCCTGCACCGCCGGGGCGCTCAGGCAGTCATCGAAGTCGACCAGCGCGAAGCTGTCATCGCGCCCCAGCATGTTGCCGATGTGGCAGTCGCCGTGGGTACGGATCAGGGCGCTTTCCGGCCAGCTCTGCTCCGCGACCAATGGGCGCAATGCCTCGATGACGCGCTGGTAGCTGTCGCGCTGGCGCTCACTCAGCCAGTCGGAGGCCAGTACGCTGGCGCAGCTCTCTTCCAGAATCCGCAGCGGCGAGAGCGTCTCCCGCTCGCGAAACGCGCTCTTGCGCCCCACCGCGTGCACGCGACCGATCAGCTCACCCAGCTGATAGAGGTGCTCGGCAGATTCAAGCTCCGGCGCGCGCCCCACCACATGCGGGAAGAGAGCGAAGTCGAAGCCCTCGAATCGATGCAGCGTCTCGCCGGCCTCGTTCGCCCACGCGGGGGCGCCGGGGACACCGGCCTCATCCAGCTCGGCCAGGAAGGCGTGCTCCTCGAGAATCTGGGCACGGCTCCAGCGCTCGGGGCGATAGAACTTGGCCACCCAGCGGCGTCGGTCATCATCGGCGAGATGGTAGACACGATTCTCGTAACTGTTCAGCGCGAACGGCTCGCCGGGCAACCAGAAGCCCAGCGATTCGACAGCGGCCACGACACGGTCCGGCGCGAGAGCATCGAAGGGATGAAAACGCGTGTCTCCATGGCCCTCTGGCGCGGATGTCGTCGACCAGGTGTTGCCATTGGAGCGCGCATCCAACTCGCGCGAGGTGCCGGAAGATTGCGAGTCATCGGGGGAAACAGGATCAATAGGCATGGCAATTCCTCGGGCATGGACCAGCAAACGGCTGCCGGACCTTGCATGCTATGAGATTAGACCCTCTGCACGCCAGTCTTCTCCCTGATTGACCCCGCATGCCCGCTGAGCTCAACGCCCGTTTCGAGGCTCAGCCCCGGCGGCATGTGTCGGGCAGCTCTACTTCGTGTCGCGTTTGCGGGTCACAGCGCCCCACGCAAGGCCAGGGGAGTCCGCGCCAGCACGCAGGCATCGACCTCACGGGCACCGGCTCGCAGGCAGGCCTGAGCAAGACTGTCGAGCGTCGCACCGCTGGTCATGACGTCATCGATCAGCAGCACGTGCTCGGGCAAGAGGCCGTCAATGTCATAACGCCCACGCTGGGCCTTCAGACGCCCGCGCCTATCCCGCAGGCGCTGATCCGGCGCTGCCCTGGCCACCGCGGCTGACGCCTCGTGCGGCATGCGCCTGTCGCGCACCCGCGCCATATCCCGCGGATGGCCAGCAATGGCGGGGCCCAGCCCGCGACACAGTTCCGCCAGCGCATCATGGCCGCGCTGGCGACGACGATAGGCATCTGCCGGTACCAGCATCACTACGCCGTGAGGATGCGCCTGGCGCCACTCGCGGCAGAAGTGCGCAAGCTCCCGCTGCATGAGTTGGCGCAGCAGTCGCCCGGCGCGGCGCTGATGCTGGTCCTTGTAGCGCTGGAACAGCCCCGCCAGCAACCCTTCATACCGCAGCGGCGCAAAGCAGCGTGCAAAGGCGGGCGGTGACGACAGGCACCGCGCACAAGCCTGCTGACTCAATGCCAGTGAGGCGACAGGCTCAGCACAGCGCGGGCAGGCATGCTGATTGCGCGCGATTCTCGCCTCGCAGGCGTCGCACCACTCGCGGCGCGATGACAGCCCTCGCTCATCAGGCGAGCGTGACGGTAGAGAGGAAAATGAATGGGGAGGTGACACTGAAGCGCTCTGCCGTTCGGTCGCGCCTGACATGGCTGTCGTCAGCTGACGCTGACAGAAGGCGCAGGGTCGCGACAGCTGCCAGTGGTCAACCAGCAGAGCTCTCATCGTTGACAGCGCCCGCGGAAACTCTATCATCTCAGTTAACCTGACCTTACTCGATGCGTTGACTGGCCACTTGCCAGCTCGGCTGCCGACTCCCGGACTCACCCACGGATGACCGGCTCAGCGCGCTCTCGCTCTGCCCGCCTGATGAAGGACCTCAAGCTCATGACCGTAGAAGCCTCCCGCGTGACCACACAAGCCACGAATATCCCTGCGCCTGCCGATGACAGCGTGGTACGCCATGACTGGAGCGTCGCGGAAATCGAGGCGCTGTTCGCCCTGCCCTTCAATGACCTGCTGTTCCGTGCCCAGCAGGTGCACCGCCAGCACTTCGACCCGAATGCGGTACAGGTCTCCACCCTGCTGTCGATCAAGACTGGCGCCTGCCCGGAAGACTGCAAGTACTGCCCGCAGTCCGGCCACTACAACACCGGCCTTGGCAAGGAAAAGCTGATGGAGATCGAGAAGGTGGTCGAGCAGGCACGTGCCGCCAAGGACGCCGGCGCCAGCCGCTTCTGCATGGGTGCGGCCTGGAAGAGCCCGCGTGAGCGCGACCTCGAAGTGGTCACCGAGATGGTGCGTCAGGTGAAGTCGCTGGGACTCGAGACCTGCATGACGCTGGGCATGGTCGATACCGATCAGGCCAGAAAGCTCGCGGATGCCGGACTCGACTACTACAACCACAATCTGGACACCTCACCGGAGTACTACGGCGAGATCATCACCACGCGCAGCTACAGCGAGCGCCTGGACACCCTCGCCAGCGTGCGCGAAGCCGGCATGAAGGTGTGCTCCGGCGGCATCCTCGGCATGGGCGAGACCACCACCGACCGCGCCGGCCTGCTGCGTCAGCTGGCCAATCTGGAGCCGCAGCCGGAATCGGTGCCGATCAACATGCTGGTCAAGGTGGCGGGCACGCCGCTGGAGAATGTCGATGACCTCGATCCCATCGAGTTCATCCGCGCCATCGCCGTGGCGCGCATCATGATGCCGAAGAGTCACGTACGCCTGTCTGCCGGCCGCGAGCAGATGGACGATTCCACTCAGGCACTGGCCTTCCTCGCCGGCGCCAACTCCATCTTCTATGGCGAGCGTCTGCTGACCACCGGCAACCCGCAGGCCAACCGTGACCGCGAGCTGTTCGAGCGCCTCGGTCTGCACCCGGAAACCCGCCAGGAAGTCGCCAGCGACGAAGTGCGCGAAGCCGCCCTGAAGGCCGCCATGGAAGAACAGGCACGTGCCAATGTCGAGGGCAGCCTGTTCTATGACGCCACGCGCGAGGCGACGCCCGCCAGCAGCGAAGGCCAGGTGCGCGAGCGCAAGCCCTGCGGCCTGGTGGTCTGATCGCTCGTGGCCACCGACACGCCCGCCAGCGCGCGCTTAAGCCCTCAGTCCAGCGCCAGCTTCACGCATCTGGAGGACCTGCTCACTCAGCGTGAGCGGGTCGGCCGTTATCGCCGGCGCCTGACGCTGGATTCGCCACAGGGCCCCCACGTCAACCTCGCCGGGCAGGAAGCCGGTGCAGGAATGCGCCCGCTGCTCAACTTCACCGCCAACGACTATCTGGGGCTGGCCAACCACCCGGCGCTGGTCGAGGCCGGCTGTCGCGCGGCGCGTGAATTCGGTGTCGGCAGCGGCAGCGCCCACCTGGTCAATGGCCACCAGCGCGCTCACCACCAGCTGGAGGCTCGCCTGGCCGAGCTGACCGGGCGGCCACGCGCGCTGCTGTTCTCCACCGGTTTCATGGCCAATCTGGGCGTGATCGATGCGCTGGCGAGTGCCTCGCGCGAGGCCGGTCGCAGCCTCGAGATCTTCCATGATCGCCTCAATCACGCCAGCCTCCTCGACGGCGCGCGCCTGGCATCCTCCGGCACTACTGCCGTGCGCTCGCGTCGCTTCCATCATCGCGATATCGAGGACCTCGAGCGCCAGCTGACGCGCTCCCGGGCCGATGACACGCTGGTGATCAGCGATGGCGTGTTCAGCATGGATGGCGACTGCGCCGATATCGCGGGCCTGAGCCAGGCCTGCGCCCGGCACGGCGCCTGGCTGATGATCGATGATGCCCACGGGCTGGGCGTGCTGGGCGAGCATGGCGAAGGCCTGGTCGGGCGCGATACCCCGCTGGCTGACGTGCCGGTATTGGTCGGCACCCTGGGCAAGGCGCTCGGCAGCAGCGGCGCCTTCGTCGCCGGCAGCGATGCGCTGATCGAGAGCCTGATCCAGCTGGCGCGCCCTTACATCTACACCACCGCGCAACCACCGCATGTCGCCGCCGCTACCCTGGCGGCGCTGGAGATCGTCGCGCGCGAGCCGCAGCGCCGTGAGCAATTGCAGGCCCGCGTGCAGCAGTTCCGTGAGGGTTGCACGCATCTGCTGGCAGGCAGTGGGCTCGCGCTCGGGCTGTCGTCAGCCGACACGAACATTTCATCCTCCGCCCCGCTGACCCCGATTCAGCCGCTGATTCTGGGCAGCGAAGCGCGGGCATTGGCCTGGAGCGCGGCACTGCGCGAGCGCGGCGTGCTGGTCTCGGCCATCCGCCCGCCCACGGTGCCCGCCGGCAGCTCGCGCCTGCGCTTCACCTTCTCCGCCGAGCACACGGCCGAGGATATCGCGGTACTGCTCGACGCTCTCGAAGCGGTACTGGCAGCGGAAAAGGCCCAGCCCCGCTCGGCTTCCCCAACCATCAGCCCAGAAGGAGTCACGCCATGACGCTGACTCGTCTGGTGCTGTTCAGCGGCTGGGGTATCGATGCGCGCATCTGGCAGCCCTTGATCGCCTGCCTGCATGCACGCCTCGCTCACGTCACTGAGACGAATGATGAGGCAGATGACGGGGCAGATGATCAGGCAAAGAGACGCCCGCTGGAGATCATCGCGCCGGATTGGCCAGAAGAAGGCCCGCAAGCCGAGTCACAGGCAGGCTCAGAACCGACTGCCTCGCAAGCCTCACTGGGCGGTGCCGATACCCTGTGGCTGGGCTGGTCGCTGGGCGCCCTGCGGGCCGAGGCGCTGGCGAAGAAGCAGGCGCCGGCCGCCCTTGTCTCGCTGGCCATGGGGCCAAGCTTCATCGACCAGGCCGCATCTGAGCAGAAGCTCCCCGCTCTGGCACCAGAGGTGCTGGAGGACTTCCGCGCAGCCTTCGCGCGCAACCCTGCCGCCAGCTGGCAACACTTTCTGCGCTGGCAGGCCAGTGGTGAGGCCTCTGCGCGTGACTGCCTCAGACAATTGCGTGAACTGATCGGTCGTCACCCCGTCAGTCGT
Organism: Cobetia amphilecti; assembly: GCF_020217465.1. Taxonomy (GTDB): domain Bacteria; phylum Pseudomonadota; class Gammaproteobacteria; order Pseudomonadales; family Halomonadaceae; genus Cobetia; species Cobetia amphilecti. The sequence goes on along the minus strand of NZ_CP084115.1, from coordinate 956,128 downwards.
GAAGCAGTGCTGGCGGCAGGACTGGCGGAACTGGCCAGCCGCCAGATGTCGCTGGCGCCTCAATCAGAGTTACCGCTCGAGTTCTGGCTCGGCAAGCAGGACCCGCTGCTGGCACCGGGCCTGAGTGCGGCGCTGCGCGCGCAGGGCCAGGCGGTCGCGGAATTCGAGGGCGGCCACTGCCTGCCATTGAGCGCGACCGAGGCGCTTGCCGATGCCCTGCTTACACGCATGGGCCTCGCCTCCCACGTCACGCGCATCAGCGAGGAGGCCTGAGATGTCGATTGCCGTCAGCGTGCCGCCTGCAGAGCTTGCAACGCCCCCGCTCACGCCTGCCACGAGCCGTCAGCAGGTTGCCCGCGCCTTTGATCGCGGCGCTGCCGACTACCTCACGCTGGCGCAGGCGCAGCACGCCATGGCGGCCACCCTGTTCGCCTCGCTCCCTGAGCGGCTGCCGGCCGATGCCCGTGTGCTCGATCTCGGTTGTGGGCCCGGACATTGGACGCTCGAACTGGCGCAGCGCTACTCTGGGGCTTGCTGCATGGGGCTGGATCTTTCGCTTGAGATGCTGCGTGAAGCCGCACGCCAGACAAGCGAGCTTGCGAGTGTCAGCCCTGAACGCCTGCACTGGCTACTCGCCGATGCCGAGCGCCTGCCACTGGCCGATGCGAGTCTGGACCTGGTGTTCTCGAGCCTCGCCGTGCAATGGTGCGACAGCCCTCGGCAATGGCTCGCGGAACTGTCACGCACCTTGAAACCCGGCGCTCGAGCGCACATCAACACCTTGGGGCCCGGCACCCTCAAGGAAGTACGCCATGCCTGGCAGCGCGCGGATGATTCCGTGCGCCACTTCCCCAGCGCCACCCATATTGCCCGCCATGCAGAAGCCGCCGGGTTGCGCTGCCACTGGCAGTTACGCCCGCGGGTATTTCACTATCCCGATGTCGCCGCTGTCATGGCCTCGATCAAGGGCATCGGGGCACAGACCGCCACTGGCCGGCGCCTGACACGCGCTGAGGTGCAGCAAGCCAAGGCGCGGCATGAAACGTTGCGTACCGCGAAGGGATTGCCTGTAAGCTATCAAGTCATTGAACTTGTGCTCGAAAAACCGTTCAGAATTGCGTACGGACAACACTGATACTTTGCTTGAAGGCAATTACCTGCCTCGCTCGGATACAATGAAAACTGACATGAAAACCGCGGACAGCTCGTCACGGGAAACTGCTTTACCTGCGCGAGCCGAACATGGCATCGCCGCCTTCGTGACCGGTACCGATACCGAAATCGGCAAGACCTTCATCGCCAGTGCCCTGCTGGCACGTGCTCGCCTGCGCGGCCTGACCACGCTGGGCCTCAAGCCCGTGGCCTCTGACTGCTTCGAGAATCACGATGGTCTGGTCAACGCCGACGCCCTGTCATTGCAGGCGCAGTGCGAACCGGAAGCGGATTATGAAAGCATCAACCCCTGGCGCTTCGCGCCGGCCATCGCGCCGCACATTGCCGCGCGTCAGGTGGGGGTCAATCTCGAGGTGGCGAAAATCGCGGCGCATGTACGGGGCCAGCAGACAAGCGCACCGCGCGACCTGCTGCTGGTGGAAGGCGCTGGCGGCTGGCGGGTACCGCTGAATGACGATGAGGATTTCTCGGACCTGGCCATCGAGCTGGGCTTGCCGGTGATTCTGGTCGTCGGGCTACGCCTGGGCTGCATCAATCATGCGCGCCTGACGCTTGAGGCCATCGAGCGCGATGGGCTGGAGATCGCCGGCTACGTCATCAACCATCTGGAAGCGGATATCGAGGTCAGCGAAGACAACATGGCGACGTTGTCACGCACGCTGCGAGCCCCCTGCCTGGGCGTCGTACCGTGGATGTGCGATGAAGATCTTTCCAATACACGCCACGCCGCCGAGCGCGCCGCCAGCTATCTGCAACTGCCCTGCGGGCTGGAATCACGCAGCGTGCATGTCGTACAGGAGTGAGGCGCTGAAGGCGCAGCACAAGGCGGGAAAATTCAGGGGATAATCGACACAAGCGATTGACTTGAAAGGCGTCACAGGTAAAATGCAGCCCTGCTTCTCGCGGAAGTGGTGGAATTGGTAGACACGCCAGATTTAGGTTCTGGTGCCGCAAGGTGTGGGGGTTCGAGTCCCCCCTTCCGCACCATCAGCAAGCCTTTGCTGATGCTCCCCAGCTGCCTCGCGCAGTCAGCAAGTCCTCCCGCTTTTGTCTGTCGTGCATGCGTCGTGTCATCTGATGCCTTCTGCACCCATCATCATTGCCAGTGCCTTCCCGTCGGTTGCTAAACCCGTTTCACGCCCTCTCTCTGCGTTACTCTGCCTTGCAAACAACCTGCTTTGCGATCCTCTGCCTTGCGCCCCCGGACGTTCTGCGGTGCGGCATTCGCGCGTCTGGACGAACCTCAGCGTCGTCTTAGGCTGTCCTGCAGACTGGCCAGGCTGACACGCGCCTGATCCAGCAACAGCTGGCGCTCTTCACGGTCATGATGCGCGGCATGCGCCGCGGCGAGCTGCAGGTTCACGTATTCGATTCCGCTGGTGAAACGATAGAACTCGCGACGCGAGGCCACCTGGCGAAAGGCGTCGAGCAGCGAGGGATCAAGCGCCAACCGCTCACCACGCGCAACGTCTGGCTCCGCCTCCACCAATGCCGATAGCAGTGGATGCACGGCCTGATTCCATTCCTCTCTGCGCGGCTGCCAGCGACCGAGCCAGAAGCCGATGAAACCGCCGATGCCAAGGCCGCCCAGCCCCCATAACCATTCCCACTGCATGCTGGTGCCTCATTGCGTCAGATCGAATCCCGAGGGTCATTGCCTCATCCTGGCGCAGTATACCCAACAATGAGCGCTCTCATGCTCAACGCCCGACATATTTAATAAAATACTAATAAACAAGACATTTGCGCTCATTGCGCACGGGCGCCCAGCACGATGATGGCGCTGCCCGCCAGGCAGACCAGTGTCCCCAGCAGGTCCCAGCGACTGGGCAACTGCTGCTCGACCAGCCACAGCCAGGCCACTGACGCGGCGATATAGACACCGCCATAGACGGCAAAGGCGCGCCCGGCGTGACTGACGTCGACCAGTGAAAGCAGCCAGGCGAACAGCGCCAGGCTGAGCATGCCGGGGATCAGCCAGCCGGGGCTGCGCTCCAGTTTCCACCAGGCCCAGAAACTGAAGCAGCCGGCGATCTCGGCGAGCGCCGCCAGCGGATATATCCAGAGAATCGACATCGATGAGTCTCGCGTGAGGTTGGCAGCCCTGGGTGACAGCGCCATGAAAGTTGTCGGCATCAGACGACTCCCGCACCCCGTCAAAAGCCGCTAGGATTAATTAGCGGACAATCCATGGACAATCACGGCCGATGGATTCCCTGTCCGTCTCTCCGTATTGACCAAGCCAGGATTGGCGCCGTCTTGCTGCGCATGATATCGCGCAGTGACTCGATAACAAGGAACCCCACGATGACTCGGCAACGACTGATCATCAACCGCCTGGATGCTGACCGCCTCCAGCGCCTGATCGACGCTCAGCAACACGATGATGAGCTGTCCCTTCGCCTCGAAAGCCGCCTGATCCAGGCAGAGATCGTGCCCCCCGATGACTTCCCCGAAGACCGCGTCAGCATGCGCAGCCGCCTGCGCCTCAAGGGGTCGCGCTCCGGCGATAGCGAGCTGACACTGCACTACCCTACCCCGGAGGATGGTGAGTGCATGTCGCTGCGCAGCCACCTGCCGCAACCCGAAGAGCAAGAGACCTCACTGGCGCTGTGCATCATGTCGCCACTGGGCATCGCGCTGCTGGGAATGGCGGTCGGCGAGCAGATCACGCTGCCCCGGGAAGATGGCCAGAGTGACGTCATCCGCCTGGAAGCCATCCTGCATCAGCCGGAAGCCTGCGGTCAGTTTCACCTCTGAAGAGCCAGGGCCACTTGATTCACGCCTGAAAAGTGCCGGGTTCGACAGTCAGCCCTGTGCTGACACAGGCTGTCCGCGTGGCAATACGCTACGCTGACAGGAGCCAGCAGGGTTGCCGGACCCTGCTGGCTCACGCCATTGCTCCTTGACATAACACGCCATCGATCCCGCTGCGCACCTGCGCATGCGGGCATTTTCAATGTCTGTCTGGAGAATGCCTCATGGGTATATTATCGCACCCTCATGTCAAGACAGCCGCTCACCGGCACCTGCATGAAGCTCTCGAGCACTACGCGGCCAGTCATCAGCATCGTGAGAACATCCGCATGCATCTTGTCTGCGTGCCTGTCATCTTCACTGCCAGCTTGATCCTGCTGTGGAGACTGCTCGGGGGGCAGGGGCTATCGAGTGAACCGGGGCTGGGTGTGTGGATGCTGCCCGGTGGCGTGGTCACCCTGGCAGTCCTGGCCATCTATGCGCGCTTCTCCCTCAGGGTACTTGGCGTGATGGCCGTCTGGGCCCTGGCAAGCCTGGCGCTGATGTTCGTGATGCTCGGGCTCAACTGGCCGGTGACACCGATGATGCTGGCAGCCTTCGTGGTCGCCTGGATCGGTCAGGTCGTCGGCCATCGGATCGAGGGCCGCAAACCGGCCTTCCTCGATGACCTGCGTCAGCTGCTGATCGGCCCGCTGTTCGTGCTGGTCGAACTGTTCCCCGCCATGCGTGACTGGCTGCTGAAGCAGGATGAACCGACCGAGCGGTCATGAGCGGGCCTGTGAGCATGCAGCTTGCCGACACGGCCCGGTGGACAGGGATCCCGACAACACAAAAAGCCCAGCGACCTGATATGGTCGCTGGGCTTTTCATTGGACGCTACTGACGGTCACGGTGACTTGTGGCTTGCGTCATTGCTCCGGCGCGAAATCCTCGAGGCTGAAGGCCATCAATGGCGCGGCACCAGCGCTGATCTGGGCTTCCAGGGCGACGGCGCGCGGCAGCACGCGTGCCACGAAGTACTCCCCGAGCGCCAGCTTGCGGCGATAGAAGCCCTCACCGCTGGCACCTGCTTGCGCCAGTCCATGCGCCGCAGCTCGCGCCATGCGCAGCCACAGATAGCTGTAGACACACAGCCCTGCCAGATTGAGGTAGTCACAGGCCGCCGCGCCAAGCTCTTCCGGGTTGTCATCGGCGCGGGCCAGCAACTGCTCGGACACTCGCTCCAGGCGCTCAAGCTCCGTCTTGCAGGCCTCGGCGAACGGGCGGGTCTGGGCGTCGTCGGCCTGACGCTCAAGCTCGGCTCGCACCAGGGCGGCAAAGCTCGCCACATGGCCGCCACGGTTGCGGTAGAGCTTGCGCCCGACCAGATCCATCGCCTGAATGCCGTTGGTGCCTTCGTAGATCATCGCGATGCGTGCATCGCGCACGTACTGCTCGGCGCCCCACTCCACGCAGTAGCCATTGCCACCATAGAGCTGCTGCGCCATGACGGTGGCATCGAAGCCACGGTCGGTCAGCAGCGCCTTGGCGATCGGCGTCATGAATTGCACCAGCGCATCCGCGTCGGCCTTCACCGCGTCATCGGCGTGATATTTGACGCGGTCCAGCTGCTGGCCCACGAAGACGGCAAAGGCCCGCCCTGTCTCGTTCCAGACGCGCACCTCAAGCGCCATGCGCCGCACGTCAGGATGCACCAGAATCGGGTCGGCCGGCTTGTCAGGCGCCTTGGCGCCTGTCGGTGCCCGGCTCTGCAGACGCTCGGCGGCGAAGTCCATCGCGCTCTGATAGGCCACCTCGCCCAACCCCAGCCCCTGCAGACCGATGGAGAGACGCTCGTAGTTCATCATGGTGAACATCGCCGCCAGCCCCTGATGCGGCTCGCCGATCAGCACGCCTTCGGCACCGTCGAAGTTCATCACGCAGGTCGCGCTGCCCTTGATGCCCATCTTGTGTTCGATGGAGCCACAGCTGACCGCATTCGGTGTCGTCGGCTGACCGTCGGCATCGAGCAGGTGCCTGGAGACCAGAAACAGCGAGATGCCACGCGTCCCCGGCGGCGCATCCGGCAGCTTGGCGAGCACCAGATGCACGATATTGTCGACCATGTCGTGCTCGCCGCCGGTGATCCAGATCTTGGTGCCGGTGAGGCGATAGCGCGGCAGCCCCAGCAGCGGGTCATCGCCCTCAAGGGGTTCGGCACGGGTGCGGATCAGGCCGAGGTCCGTGCCGCAATGCGGTTCGGTCAGACACATGGTGCCCAGCCAGTCGCCGGCATACATGCGCGGCAGAAACACCTGCTTGACGGACTCCGGCGCGTGGCTGTCCACCGCCAGACAGGCGCCAGCATTCAGCGCTGGATAGAGCGCGAAGCTGGTATTGGTGGCGTAGAGCATCTCTTCAAAGGCCACGGTGAGCATCTTGGGCATGCCTTGACCACCGTATTCAGGATTGCCGCCCAGTCCCATCCAGCCGCCTTCGGCGAGTACCCGATAGGCCTCCTTGAAGCCCTTGGGCGTCGTGACGTGGCCATTCTCGAAACGCGCACCCTCGGCATCACCGCTCAGGTTGAGCGGCAGCAGCTCGGCCTGGGTCACGCGCGCACCTTCCTCGAGAATCGCCTCGGCCAGCTCGACATTCACCTCTTCGGTGGCTGGCATGCCCGCCCATTCCTGCTCGGCGGCGAACACCTCATCGAGAATGAAGCGTGCATCCTTGAGTGGCGCCTGATACTTGGCCATATCACTATCCTCACTGACTCATGTGCTTAGGGCTTTCGCGAAAGATTTGCCTCTCACCCCGTGATGAACGACGGGCTTCGCTCAGCAGAATTCAAACGAATGCTTGAAACAATAGGCGCAATCAGATGCCACGTCATCTCGACCTTGGCCCAAGAGCCGCCCAGCCATGCGCCAGCACGATGATCAGGCCCGCGATAACCAGTCCAACAACGCAAGACGCCGCCCCGGGGTTACCGAGGCGGCGTCTTGTCACTGCTCATGTCGTTGCTTTTAGCGCTTTCGCTACGGTCGCTCTAGACCGATACCACATTGGCCAGCGGCGTCGGGTGCTTGCCATCTTCCCACCCCAGACTGCTGTTGGCATTCGGCGAGAACCACTTGAGCGAATCGTGCAGCTTGACCACATCCCCGACGATGATCAGCGTCGGCGGCTTGAGGCCCTGACCGGCGATCTGCGCCGGCATGTCCGCCAGCGTTGCCACATGCACACGCTGACGCGCGGTGGTGCCCTGCTCGACCAGCGCGATCGGCGTGGACGCCGCCAGGCCATTGGCGATCAACTGCTCACAGATCAGCCCCAGGCTGCCGAGCCCCATGTAGAAGACCAGCGTCTGGGCCGGACGCGCCAGCGCCTCCCAATCCAGGTCACAGCTGCCATCCTTCAAGTGGCCGGTGACGAAGCGCACCGACTGGGCGTGGTCGCGATGGGTCAGCGGGATACCCGCGTAAGCCGCGCAACCGGAAGCCGCCGTGATGCCCGGCACCACCTCGAAGCTGATGCCGGCGCCGGCCAGGGTCTCGAGCTCTTCCCCACCGCGCCCGAAGATGAAGGCGTCACCGCCCTTCAAGCGCACCACGCGATGCCCGGCGCGGGCGTAATCCACCAGCGCCTGATTGATGCCTTCCTGGGGCACGCTGTGATCGCTGCGCGCCTTGCCGACGTACAGGCGACGTGCGTCCGGATTGGCCAGCGCCAGAATCTCGTGACTGACCAGTCGATCGTGAATGATGACATCGGCCTGCTGCAGATGGCGCAGCGCCTTGAGCGTCAGCAGCTCCGGATCGCCCGGCCCCGCGCTGACCAACGCCACCTGGCCATGCGTGCCCGTGAAGCGGTCTTCCTCCTTCACGGGCAACACCGCCTCGCCGGCCACCAGGCGTGGCGGCAGACGCACGCTGGAGTCCCGGGGGTGACTCGGCGCGAACACCATCACGTGCTGCTCGCGCGCATGACGCAGGATACCGCGATCGCGCCCTTCGCTGCCGGTGGCGACCAGCCATAGCTGGCCGGGGGCCGGCACGGGCAACAGGGTATCGGCAACCTCCCAACCTTCACGACCACACAGGGTCTCCAGCATCGGCATGCGGGCATCGCCGTAGACACACAGGTCTGCACCGAGGCCGGCGAAACGCTCGGCCAGCGCGACAGCCTCCTGGCCGCCACCGATCAGGCACAGCTGGAGACGTGAGGGGTCACAGGAGAGATTGAGAAATTCCATGGGGCACATCCACAAACGCGGCGAGGCTGGGGAGCAGCCTTCGATGGATCGCATTTTAGAGCATAAGAACCACTCTCTAAAATAACCAATAAGAATAACAACCCTGGCGCTACGTTGTAGTCACGCAGAGGAAATAACGAGTGAGGGAATAACGAGTGGTGCGATCGGGCAAGGCCTCTGTCTTCGCGATAAACGAAGGCCCCCGCTTCCATGGGAAAGCGGGGGCCTTGACTACGCGAATCCACTACGGCGATTCACGCACCTCAGACGTTGATGGTTTCCACTCCGCCCATGTAGCCACGCAGCGCCTGCGGCACAGTGATGGAGCCATCGGCGTTCTGATGGTTTTCCAGCACGGCGACCAGGCAGCGGCCCACGGCCAGACCGGACCCATTCAGGGTATGCACCAGCTGCGGCTTCTTCTGACCTTCGACACGCACACGCGCCTGCATGCGGCGCGCCTGGAAGTCACGGCAGTTGGAGATGGAGGAGATCTCGCGGTAGGTCGCCTGGCTCGGCAGCCAGACTTCCAGGTCATAGGTCTTGGCGGCGGCAAAGCCCATGTCGCCGGTGCACAGGGTCACGGCACGGTACGGCAGTTCCAGCGCCTGCAGGATGGCTTCGGCGTGGCCGCGCATCTCTTCGAGGGCTTCGTCGCTCTTCTCCGCTGCGACGACCTGTACCATCTCGACCTTGTCGAACTGGTGCTGGCGAATCATGCCGCGGGTATCACGGCCATAGGCACCGGCTTCACTGCGGAAGCACGGGGTATGGGCGGTGAACTTGAGCGGCAGACTGCCGGCGTCGATGATCTCGTCGCGCACCATGTTGGTCAGCGGCACTTCGGCGGTCGGGATCAGGAAGAAATCACGATCGTCGTTGAGCTTGAACAGGTCTTCCTCGAACTTGGGCAGCTGGCTGGTGCCCATCAGGGAGTCGCGGTTGACGATATAGGGCACGTAATATTCTTCGTAGCCATGCTCCAGCGTCTGCTTGTCGAGCATGAACTGCACCAGCGCACGATGCAGGCGCGCGATGGAGCCATGCATCACGGCGAAGCGTGAACCGGTGATCTTGACCGCCAACTCGAAGTCCAGCTGGCCCTTGAGCTCACCGAGGTCGACGTGGTCGCGCACGTCGAAATCGAATTCACGCGGCGTGCCCCAGCGGTGCAGCTCGACGTTGTCGCTTTCGTCAGCGCCTTCCGGCACTTCGGCGTCCGGCAGGTTCGGCAGGCTGGCCGCCATGGCGTCGGCCTTGGCCTGCAGCTCATTGAGCTCGGACTTGGCGGCATCGAGACGCTCGCCCAGATCACTGACTTCTGCCAGCAGCGGCGCGATGTCTTCGCCGCGTGCCTTGGCATTACCGATGGACTTGGAGCGGGTGTTGCGCTCGTTCTGCAGGGATTCCGTCTCGACCTGCAGGTCACGGCGGCGCGCTTCCAGCGCGGCAAAGGCTTCGGTATCCAGCTGATAGCCACGACGTGCGAGGCGCTCGGCAGTCGCTTCAAGATCAGCGCGCAGAAGTTTCGGGTCCAGCATGTGGGAAGGCTCTCTCGTCGGATCACTCAGGCCGCATCGCGGCGCGGAAAGGTTATGCGCACTAGTCTACCTCAGCCATGCCCTGCTTCGCAGCCGCCCAGGCGACAGGATGGCGCGCCCGGGCACGGGAATCACAGCAGGACACGTGCGATCTTCATGCCCAGTGCGACCATGCCCAGACACGCCACCACACTGACGGCGACATAGACCAGCCCCGCGAGCATGCGTCCGCTCATCATCAGATTGAGCGCCTCGAGGGCAAAGGTGGAGAAGGTGGTGAAGGCACCGGTGAAGCCGGCCACCATGATCGCCTGCCAGACGGGGGCCAGCTTGAGCTCCTGGGTCACCCAGATGAACAGGAACCCCATCAGGCAGCTGCCGATCAGATTGACGCCGAGGGTCCCCCACGGGAAACCACGCCCGGCGGCGCCGACGATCCAGCCACTGACAAGATACCGTCCCAGCGCCCCGATGGCGCCGCCCGCTGCTACTGCCAACCAGGTTCCCATGTGCCTTGTATGCCCCGTGCTCGATTCATTGCGAGTGAGCGCTGGGCAACACCATGGATCGGCCGCCAGCCACTCTGGCACCCGAGGGTGCCGCCTAGCGCTCCATTGTAGGAAAATCGCCAGCCACGGGGAATCCACGACTCACGAAAGGCAGGTTGAACAAAGCACGACACCCGCGATGCGCCTCCTGACCAATGGGCATCGCGGGTGTCTGAGGGGTGGCTGAGAGCGGAAGACATCAGGCGGCAGAGCGTCTCATTCACTGCCGGGTGACGCACTGCCCTGCTCGATCTCCGCGCGCAGTTGCTCCAGCACATGCTGCCATTGGCGGTGTGCGCCCTCCTTGCCCCCCAGCTGCTCCAGACCGCGTGCCGTCCAGGTGCCGGGGGTGCCGATACGCGAGGCAAGCTCGCCGGGCGGGGTATCGGGGTGGGCTTCCATCAAGGCCAGCGCATCGCGCAACTGCGCCATCAGCAACAGGCGCGCCTGGGGGCCGCTCATGCCGGGCACCGTCTGGAACCAGTCGAGCAACGCCTGCTGTTGCGCCATCTGCCAGGCATTCACGCAGACCGCCAGCATGCTGGCCTCGAAGGCCGCTTCATCATCGAAGGCGATGATCTGCCGGACCGCCGGCCCGAGCAGGTCGCGCGTCAGCGGGTCTTCCGGATAGAGCGTGAGGGCGCTCTGCCCTTCACAGACTGCCAGCCCCGTCATCACCCGCACCACTCGCGCCGGCGCGAACCAGCGCTGCAGCTGCTGCAGTGGCACCCCGGCCGCCAGCACCATCAGGTGATGGTCCTTGCTCAGTGCGTGGCTTTCACGCAGCTCACTTGCCAGCGCCTCGAGCTGCTCTGGTCGCACCCCGACCAGCAGGCACAGGCTCGATTCACACACCGCGACATTGCTTACGTGGCGGATGGCACCGAAACGCCAGCCCAGACGGTGACTGCGCACGTCGTTGCGCGGCGAGAGGTGGAATTCCAGATCATGCCGCGAGCGGCCTTCGCGCTGACAACCGCGCGCCAACGCGACCAGCAATGGCTCCGCCAACTCCCCCACCCCCAGCACTCCCAATCGCGTGGGCGGCTGGCGAGACTCGCGATGACAGGTGGAGGTCGAGGAATAGGTGGACGATGCCATGAGCTAACTCCTGATGACTCAGCGGAAGAGGGAAGACAGCTTCAAGGCAAGAAACGGAGGGGATACGCCATGACGGCCTGCCTTGCGATGGCTGACGGTACCACTGAAGCGGCGACTGACGCCTGACAATCGCCCGCAGCATGTGCACATCATCCCCCTTGTTGCTTGCATTCGGGCGCACACGCCTTGGTTTGATGACTCCTCACAGCGTAGTCATTCCTCACTCCTTTCACCTGAATTCCCGTCTCGCGAGTGACGCAATGCCGCGCTGGGCTGGGGCCACACGCCCAGCTCAGGTAAGCTTAGGCCCATTGGCCCTGGATGCCTGCCTGACGCGACTCACTGCCCGAGCGAGATCATGACCGAACGCCTGCTGGATATGCCCGCCCCCGTCGATTCCCTCTATCTGGACTTCCTGGCCGCCCTGCGAGATGCAGGCTTTGCCGGTGACATCAGTCCGGACTACGCCAACCGCACCGTGTTGTCGACCGACAACTCGCTCTATCAGGTGCTGCCTCAGGCCGTGGTCTACCCGCGCCATGCCGAGGATGTCCAGCGCATCGCGCGCCTCTCCCACGAGCCACGCTTTTCGGGCGTCACCCTGGCGCCACGCGGCGGCGGTACCGGCACCAATGGCCAGTCGCTCAATGACGGCGTGCTGGTGGATGTCTCGCGGCACATGAACCGCATTCTCGAGATCGATGTCGAGAACCGCCGAGTGCGCGTCGAGGCCGGCGTGGTGAAGGACCAGCTGAATGCCGCGCTCAAGCCCCATGGCCTGTTCTTCGCCCCGGAGCTTTCGACCTCCAACCGCGCCACCATTGGCGGCATGATCAATACCGATGCCTCCGGCCAGGGCAGCTGCGAATACGGCAAGACGCGTGACCACGTGCTGGCGCTCGACAGCGTCCTGCTCGACGGGACACGACTGTCGAGCCATGCCATCGACGACACCGAGCTCGAGACACTGTGTGCACGTGAGGATCGCATCGGTGAGGTCTACCGCACCGCACGCGCGATCGCCGATGAGCGCGCCGAGGAAATCGCCGACATCTTCCCGCCGCTCAACCGCTGCCTGACCGGCTACGACCTCGCCCACCTGCGCGAGGCCGATGGGCGTTTCAACCTCAACAGCCTGCTGTGCGGCGCCGAGGGCACGCTGGGCTTCGTGGTCGAGGCCGAGCTGAATGCGCTGCCCATCGCGCCCTGCTCGACGCTGATCAACCTGCGCTACGCAAGCTTCATGGATGCACTGCGCGACGCCAAGGCGTTGATGGCGGTCGAGGGCAATCGCCCGACCTCCATCGAGACGGTGGATGACACCGTGCTCAACCTCGCCATGCAGGACTTCGTGTGGGATAGCGTCGAGGAATTCTTCCCGGCCAGCGCCGAAGGCACCCCGGCCATCGGCGGCATCAACCTGATCGAATTCAATGCCGACAGCGAAGAGGTGCTGGATGCCAAGGTCCGCGCCTTCAGCGAGCACCTGGTCAGCGATACCAGCGTCGAGCGTCTCGGCTTCACCGAAGCCCGCGGTCGCGCGCAGATCGGTCGTGTCTATGGCATGCGCAAGCGCTCGGTGGGCCTGCTGGGCAATGTCGACGGCGAAGCCCGCCCGCTGCCCTTCGTCGAGGATACTGCTGTTCCGCCGGAACATCTGGCCGACTACATCGCCGAATTCCGCGCCGCGCTGGATGCCCGTGGCCTGCGCTATGGCATGTTCGGGCATGTCGATGCCGGCGTGCTGCACGTGCGCCCGGCGCTGGACATGAAGGACCCCGCCCAGCAGGCGATGATCCGCGAGATCTCCGATGAGGTCGCCGCCCTCACCCACAAGTACGGTGGCCTGCTGTGGGGTGAGCACGGCAAGGGCGTGCGCTCCGAGTACTCCCCTCGCTTCTTCGGCAGTCTCTACGGTGCGCTGCAGGACGTGAAGGCAGCCTTTGACCCGCACAACCAGCTCAATCCGGGCAAGATCGCCTCCCCGCGCCTGTCAGTGGCGCTGGGCGACGACGCTGGCACGAGTGACGCTGGCGCCAGCGAAGGGGGCAACGAGAGCGCCAAGCGTGATCACGCTGACAGCGCCGTCGAGGCCTTCGACCCCCGCTTGATGCGTATCGATGACGTGACCATGCGCGGCGATCTCGACCGTCAGATCGATGAGCGCGTGTGGCAGGAATACGCCAGTGCCGTCTACTGCAATGGCAATGGCGCCTGCTACAACTACGACCCCAACGACGCCATGTGCCCGTCGTGGAAGGCGACCCGCCAGCGCATCCACTCGCCCAAGGGACGTGCCAGCCTGATGCGTGAGTGGCTGCGCCTGGAAGGCAACGCCGGACGCGACGTGATCGCCGAAGCCCAGGCCGCTCGTACGCCGGGCCTCATGGGCACCGGCATGTGGCTGGCGCGTCTGCCCGCGCGCATCAGCGCCTCGCTCAAGGCGCGGCGTGCCGGTACCGCACAGGCTGAGGGTCAGTCTGACGCCAACTTCGACCAGCAGGTCTACGACGCCATGTCCGGTTGCCTGGCGTGCAAGTCCTGCGCGGGCCAGTGCCCGATCAAGGTCAACGTGCCCGATTTCCGCAGCCGCTTCCTTGAGGTCTATCACCATCGTTATCAGCGTCCGCTGCGCGATTACCTGATCGGCAGCCTCGAATTCGTGCTGCCGTGGGCCGAGCGCGTCACGCCGCTCTATAACGGCCTATTGACCAACAAGCTAGTCAGTCGTCTGCTGGAAGGCCCGATCGGCATGGTCGATGCGCCGCGCCTGTCACGCGCCAGCCTGCGCAGACAGCTCAAGAGCTGGGGCGTGTCCGAGGCGACGCCGACCCAGCTGGGCCGTCTGACCGAATCCCAGAAGGCCAGAAGCGTGATCCTGGTGCAGGACGCCTTCACCAGTCACTTCGAGGCCCAGCTGGTGATCGACATCATCGAGCTGCTGTCGCGACTCGACATCCATGTCTTCGTCGCGCCCTTTGCCCCCAATGGCAAGCCGCTGCAGGTGCAGGGCTTCACCGGCGCCTTCCAGCGTACCGCGCGTGCCCAGGCCGAGCGCCTCAAGGCGATCGCCGACTTCGGCGTGCCGCTGGTCGGCATCGACCCGGCGATGACCCTGACCTATCGTCAGGAGTACGTGAAGACCCTCGGCCCGGACGCAGTGCCCGATGTCCTGCTGCTGCAGGAATGGCTGATCAGCCTGCGCAAGCTGCTGCCGGTCGGCGTCACCAAGACGGTGCTGGGCAAGATGGACCCGGGCATGAAGCTTCTGAGCCACTGCACCGAGAGCACCAATGCCCCGGGCTCGGCCAAGGCCTGGCAGCAGGTCTACTCCGCCTTCGGCCTCAAGCTCGGGACCATCGCCACCGGCTGCTGCGGCATGTCGGGTACCTACGGCCACGAAGCGCGCAATCTCGAGACCTCGCGTGCCATCTATGACCTGTCATGGAAGGCCGTGGTCGAAGACGACGCCAATCAGGGCAAGCTGGTCGCCAGTGGCTATTCGTGCCGCAGTCAGAGCAAGCGTTTCTCCGGCAGCCAGTTGCCGCATCCGCTGCAGGCATTGCTGCCGCTGCTGCGTCGCGCCCAATGAGTGATCGCATCTGCCCGACGCCATCACGCGGGCACGACAGAGAAAGGAAATGAGGAGAGCGCGATAAGGCAACGCGACGTTGCATACCACGGAATCAATCGCTAGGCTGCGCCCTTTCGGCCTGCCGCGCGGCAGCTGAGTGGCCCTTGCCCCTGCTTCAAGACATTGCAGACAAGCAGGGGCAAGGGCCACTGACAGACGGCTGAGACACAACGAAACGATGAGCGGTGACCGCAACAGTGGCACCGCTCATTTTCGCTGACTCCAAGGAAGACACCCGATGACCGAACCTGCTCTGGCCCTGACCCTGATCGGTCTGATGGCCCTCGGCTGCCAGTGGCTGGCCTGGCGCATGCGTCTGCCCGCCATCCTGCCGCTGTTGATCGTCGGCATCCTCGCCGGCCCCGTCACGGGTTGGCTGAAGCCGGATGAGCTGCTCGGCGATCTCTTGTTCCCGCTGGTCTCGCTGGCGGTAGCGGTCATCCTGTTCGAGGGCAGCCTGACGCTGGACTTCAAGGACCTGCGCGGCCATGGCCATATCGTCAGGCGACTGGTCACCACCGGCGTGGTGATCACCGGCGTGATCGGCACCGTGGCCGCCCACTATCTGCTCGACATGCGCTGGGAGATGGCCGCCGTGCTCGGCGCCCTGCTGGTGGTGACAGGCCCGACGGTGGTGATGCCATTGCTGCAGACGCTGCGCGCGCGCGGCAACCTGACCCAGATCCTGCGCTGGGAAGGCATCATGATCGACCCGGTCGGCGCGCTGCTGGCGGTACTGGTCTATGAGTACGTCGCGCTCGGCATGACCGGCAATGCGGCCTCGCACACCCTGTTGCTGTTCGCCCAGACGGTGGGCCTCGGGCTCGGCATGGGCGCGCTGGGTGGCTGGTGCTGGGGGCTGGTGCTGCGTCATTTCTGGCTGCCGCAGAAGCTGCACAACTTCGGCACCCTGATGGTGATGCTGGGGCTGTTCGCCATCTCCAACACTCTGTTCCATGAATCCGGCCTGCTGACCGTCACCGTGATGGGCGTGTGGCTGGCCAACATGCGCGGCGTGCCGACCCAGCAGATCATCGAGTTCAAGGAGACCCTGACGGTCCTGCTGATCTCGGGACTGTTCCTGCTGCTGGCGGGGCGCCTGACCGTCGAGCAGCTGTCCCTGCTGTCGTGGCCGGCGTGGATCTTCCTGGCGGTGTTGATGTGGGTCGCACGCCCTCTGACGGTCTGGCTGTGCACCCTGGGCAGCGGGCTGACGCTGCGCGAGAAGGCCCTGCTGGCCTGGCTCTCGCCGCGCGGCATCGTCGCGGCAGCGGTCGCCTCGCTGTTCGCCCTCAAGCTCGAATCCCAGGGCATCGAGGGCGCCGAGATGCTGGTACCGATGACCTTCCTGGTCATCATCGGCACCGTGGTAGTCCAGAGCCTGCTGTCGCGTCCCATCGTCAAGGTGCTGGGCGTCGGCGAGCCACCGCCCTCGGGGTTCCTGATCCTGGGCGCCAACTCGGTGTCGCGCCAGGTCGCCCGTGAACTGGTCGATGCCGGCTTCTCGGTGCGCCTGACCGATACCAACTGGGACGCCGTGCAGGAAGCGCGCATGGCGGGCCTGCCGGTCTACTACGGCAATCCGCTGTCTGAACATGCCGCCCAGCATCTCGAGCTGACCGGCATCGGCCACCTGATGCCGCTGTCGCCCTATCGCGAACTCAATAGCCTGGCCGCGCTGCACTTCGAGCACATCCTGGGTCATGGGCGTGTCTTCCGACTCGCCGAGGACAATGGCAAGAATGCCAAGCGCCAGCAGGACCAGGCGCTGGGGCATCTGCCGCTGCTGTTCGATGGCAAGATCACCTATGCCAAGCTGGCGAGCCTGCTTTCTCAGGGCGCGCAATTCCGGCGTGCGCGTATCACCGAGAGCTTCAGCCTCGAGGATTACCGGAGAATTCATGAAGAGCGCCTGCTGCCGCTGTTCTGCATCAGCAGTCAGGGTCGCATCCGGATCGCCAACACGGCCGTGGCGCTGGAGCCCAAGGCCGGCGAGACGTTGATCAGCCTGATCCATGCCGACTCGCCGGAGCTGAACAAGTCTTCCCAGCCAAGGACCGACAAGGCGGAAGCTCCCCAGGCCGACAAGGCCGCGGGCGGCAAGTCCTCACAGACGCCGCCGGGCTCGGGGTCAGGCCCCCTGCCGGCCAGTCGACTGCCGGGCGCCGGCACCTGACAGCGGGCAGACTCAGCATCACGTCGGAACATCACGACGGTACAGCAAGGCGGAAAACACGCGGCTCGCCCATGGCGGGCCTCGTGCGTATTGACGCAGGCACGCCTCGCGCGATTCACAAAAAATCCGTCAAACGTTAGTGGCAGACTCCGACAGAGGGCAAAAATACTGGTAGAGTACGCGCCAGTTTTGGCCATACGTCCTGTGGCCAGCGCTATTGCCTTGTCCTCAACGTAACACCTACGCATTCAGGAGCTGCTTGATGCAGATCGTCATGGGCCTGGTGGGCGTCTTCGCCCTGCTGGGGATTGCCTTCCTTCTCTCTGAAAACCGACGCGCCATCAGCCTGCGCACCGTACTGGGTGCCTTTGCCATCCAGGCGATGCTGGGGATCTTCGTGCTCTACGTGCCTGCCGGCAAGAGCATGCTGCTTGGGCTCAGCGAAGGTGTACAGGCCGTAATGTCCAGTGCCAACGTCGGCATGGACTTCCTGTTCGGCGGCCTGGTCAGCGACAAGATGTTCGAAGTCTTCGGCGGCGGCGGCTTCGTGTTCGCGCTGCGCGTACTGCCGATCATCGTGTTCTTCTCCTCACTGATCGCGGTGCTCTATCACCTGCGCGTGATGAACGTCGTGATCAGCGTGCTCGGCGGCGGCCTGTCAAAGGTGCTCGGCACCAGCCGTCCGGAGTCCCTGTCCGCGGCCGCCAACATCTTCGTCGGCCAGACCGAAGCCCCGCTGGTCGTGCGCCCGTTCATTGCCGGCATGACCCGCTCGGAGCTGTTCGCCGTGATGACCGGTGGCCTGGCCTCGGTGGCCGGTTCCGTACTGGTGGGCTATGCCTCGCTGGGCATCGACCTCAAGTACCTGCTGGCAGCCTCCTTCATGGCGGCGCCGGGTGGCCTGCTGATGGCCAAGATGCTGATCCCTGAGACCGAGACCAAGACCCAGAGCGTCGAAGAAGCGCTGGGCAAGGACATCGATCGCCCGACCAACGTCATCGATGCCGCCGCCTCCGGCGCGGCCTCTGGCGTGCAGCTGGCGATCAATGTCGGCGGCATGCTGCTGGCCTTCATCGCATTGATCGCGCTGGGCAACATCATCGTCGGCTGGGTCAGCGGCCTGTTCGGCTATGAAGACATCACGCTGCAGCTGCTGCTGGGCTATGCCTTCGCCCCGGTGGCCTGGGTCATCGGCGTGCCGTGGCACGAAGCCATCCAGGCGGGTAGCTTCATCGGTCAGAAGCTGGTGCTCAACGAGTTCGTCGCCTTCGCCGACCTCGCCAGCCACCAGATCAAGCTGTCCGAGCACTCTGAAGCCATCATCATCTTTGCACTGTGCGGCTTCGCCAACCTGTCCTCGGTCGCCATCCTGATGGGCGGTCTGGGGCTGATGGCTCCGAACCGTCGCGGTGATATCGCGCAGATGGGCATGAAGGCGATTCTCGCCGGCACGCTCTCCAACCTGATGTCAGCGAGTCTCGCCGGTCTGTTCCTGTCTCTCTAGAGACGCTCGCTTGTGAGCCAGTCTCCAGAGAGCTGGCTTTCTGTAGCACGAGCTTCCATCGAGCAGATACCGCCATCTGGCCAGACCGTCATCTCGACAACGCCCGCCCCGTGCGGGCGTTGTCGTATCTGGCACAACCGAAGACTTACCCTCTGACGCAGCCTCTGGCTTACCCTCTGACTTTTCCCCCTGAATGACCGCACCTGAGCGGCCCTGGGTGGCAGCCTGCGCAACGCCGGTTTGCCGATTGACTCCCTCACCCCCGCCCCAGACAATAGTTCACGTTGAAGCCAGGGTGTTCGGGAAACGGGTGAAAACCCCGTACTGCCCCCGCAACGGTGATCGCAACGCTCATGCAGGTCGACCACGATCGACAAGATCGACACGGCCAGCCACTGCCTCCGGGAGGTCCTGTTATTCAGGCCTCCCCCAAGGGAAGGAGGTGGGAAGGCGCATGAGAGGGTGAGACTCCTGCCATTGGAGTCCACCAGGCGTCAGTCCGGAGACCGGCCCTCGCTTCCACACTGGTTGATGCGGAGGGCCTCACCAGTGGCAAGTCTCCCGCGACGGGCCTGCTTGATCAGCGCGCGCGGGGGGCGTGTGCTCGCGCACCCTGTCACGCTGTCCTCCTCATTGCGTCTGACGCTTGAGGATCATTCATGAAACACAACAACACTCGTGGTCGCGCATCTGCGCAGGCCAGCTTCATCCTCGTCGGTAGCCTGCTGCTGCTGACCCCGCCCGCCGTCGCTGCTGATGCGCTGACCACCGATTCATCCGAGGACCTGGACACCGTTCAGGTCACCGCCAATCGCATTCCGCAGCTGCAGAATGATGTGCTGGCCAGCACCGACGTCATCACGCGTGACGAGATCGATCGCCTGCAGGCCAATTCGCTGGTCGATCTGCTGCAATCACGCAATGGCATCGAGGTCGCCCGCAGCGGCCCGATGGGCAGCCAGACCAGCCTCTTCATGCGCGGTACCGAGTCCGACCACACCTTGATTCTGGTCAATGGCCAGCGTGTCGCCAACAGTGCCGATGGCCTGGCGCATTTCGAGTTCCTGCCACTCGCCGCCGTCGAGCGTGTCGAGATCGTGCGTGGTCCGCGTGCCAGCGTCTACGGCGCCGATGCCATCGGCGGTGTGATCAACCTGATCACGCGTGGCGGCAACGAAGTCGGTCAGCATGCAGAAGTCACCCTGCGTGCCGGCAGCGACGGCACCTTCCGCCAGAACGCCCAGTTCAGCTCGGTGGAAGACGACACGCGCCTCTCGGCCAATCTCCATCATGATGAGAGCGATGGCTTCTCGGCCCGCGATACCGGCAGTGAAGAGGATGGCTACGAGGCCACGGGCGCCGAACTGCGTCTTGGCCACGACTTCGGTCAGCAGGCCACGCTCAGCCTCGGCGTCGCCAACACCGAGACCGATTACGACTATGACGACTGCTACGACAGCAGCTCCAGTGCCTCGGAAGACTGCCACGGCGAAGGCAGCCAGATGGTATTGGATGCCAGCCTGCTGACGCACCTGAACCCGAACTGGGACATGACGGTCAGCGTGGCGCGCACGCGGGATGAGTACGAGAACACCCAAGCCGGCAGCGATGCCGGGCGTGTCGCCAGTACTCGCAACGAGGTCGGCCTGCGCCACGACTTCTACACCGACCTCGGCACGCTCAGTCTGGGGGTGGACCATCGCGAGGAAAGCCTGGATGCCGAGGGCTACAGCGTCGATAGCCGCTATGCCACCGGCGTCTACGGCAGCTGGCATCTTCAGCAACAGCGTCACCACGTCACGACCAGCCTGCGTTATGACGACGACAATCGTTATGGCCATCAGATGACGGGCGGCTCCAGCTACGCCTATGACCTGACGGCCGCGCAACAGCTCGGTGCCAGCTATTCCAGCGCATTCAAGGCACCGAACCTGATCGACCTCTACAACCCCTATGGCTCCGGCAATCCGGACCTCGATGCCGAGACCTCCACCACGGCCGAGCTATTCTGGCGCCTGCAGCGACACCACTGGCATCTGGGCCTCAATGCCTTCCAGACCGATATCGACAATTTGATTACCTATGATCAAAATGCTCAAACTTCTTACAATGTAAATAAGGCCCGCATTCAAGGCATTGAATTAAGTACTGGCTGGAAAAATGATAATTTAACCATCAAGACCTCTACTACTTGGCAGAATCCTATAGATAAGACTAACAATACCCAATTATCTAGACGCGCCAAGCGCTTTGCGCGCATCGATGTAGATTACGCATTCGACGACTGGAGCTTCGGAACCACTCTTCGTGGCTCAAGCAGGCGTGATAACAGTCAATATGATGACTATAAAATCGCTGGCTATGGCGTGGTCGATCTGCGCACCAGCTGGCAGGTGATGCCGAACGTCAAGCTGAGCGCCAAGCTGGATAACGTCTTCGATCGCGAATACCAACTGGTCAATGGCTACAACACCCAGGGCCGTTATGTGGAAGGTGGCGTCACCTTCTTCTTCTGAGCGGCTTTACCGGGGTGCCTCTATTGAAGAGCCTCGGGCGACAAGCAGCCACACATACCACAGCACCGATCACAGCACCGTCCCCCGGGACGGTGCTGTGCCTTTGACTACGGAGCATACGCATGACGGATCGCAATACCCGCCACAAGGCCGCGATGGAAAAACTCAAGTCGCATGTCGATGACAAGGTGGCGCAGGCCACTGAGGAGCGCGGCCAGCTGCTGGTGTTCACCGGCAATGGCAAGGGCAAGACGACCGCCGCCTGGGGCACCATCACCCGCGCGCTGGGCTATGGCTACAAGGTCGGTGTCATCCAGTTCATCAAGGGGCTGTGGGAATGCGGCGAGCGCGAACGGCTCGCCGAGGATGCCAATCTCGAAGTGCATGCCATGACCACCGGCTTCACCTGGGACACCCAGAATCGTGAGGCCGATACCGCCGCCTGTCAGGCCGTTTGGCAGCAAGCGCAGCGCCTGATGCGCGATGACAGCGTCTATCTGGTGGTGCTCGACGAGCTGACCTACATGGTCAAGTTCGGCTATCTGCCGCTGGAGGAGGTGATGACGGCACTCGAGAATCGCCCTGCGGTGCAGACCGTCATCATCACCGGGCGCAATGCCAATCGTGAAATCGTTGCCTGTGCCGATACCGTCACCGAGATGACCGAGATTCGCCACGGTTTCAATCATGGTCTCAAGGCGCGGCGCGGCATCGATTTCTGAGCGCCCGACGCGCTTATTCCGATGCCCTCAGTCCGACGCCGGCACCTTCGCGATGGCAGCGCAGACCTCTGCCATCGCCTCGACACTGCGCGGGCCGGGACGGCTGATCAGGTCAGGAGTCAGACCCGCCAGTGCCACCTCGGAAAGCGGCCCAGCCTCATTGCGCCAGGCGGCAATCCACTCCTCGCGCGCCGGCCCCTTCGCGACCGGATGCAGAATCAGACGCGGCCTGGCCAGCCACAAGGCTTCCCGATTGATCTGCGGCACCACGGCGGGCGAGTCCGTCAGCAGCGGCTCACCGCCGCAGCGCCGAATCAGCTCATTGACCAGGTGATTGCCACCCAATGTCGTCATCGGGCTCTCCCCCAGCTGGAAGAAGACCGGCAAGGGGTCGCTGTCGCGCGCGCGCTCCAGCTGCTCGATGCGCGCTGCGAGCGTCGTCACATGCTTATCCGCGATGTCACGGGTGCCCAGCAAGGTGCCAAGCCGAGTGATATTGGACAGCACGTCGTCGAGTGTGGCGGGCTCGCTGACGAAGACGGGCATCCCCAACGCTGTCAGACGCTCATGCATCTCACCGGAAAGCCCGCTGCCCCATGCCACGATCAGATCAGGCCGGGCACTCAGCAGCGCCTCCAGGTTGGGGCCGTGATAGCTGGCCAGGCGCGGCAGCTCGCTGACCGCAGGGGGATGATCACTGCCCTGACTCACACCGATCAAGGCCGGCAAGCCTCCCGCCGCCGCCACCAGCTCGGCCGCGTGCGGGGCCAGCGTGACCACCCGCTGCGCTGGCTGTGACAGCGTCACGACGTCGCCTGCATCGTCGATCACCTCACGCCCTGCGGCCAGGGCAGGCAGCGCCATCAGCAATGTCATGACGAGCACCAACACTGCCTGTGCAGCGCCACGTATCCAGCGCAGTCTCTCGTGTACCTTCACGCATCGCCCCCATTGCTGATACTTTCAAGCCTATCGCGCCCGCATTCATGCCCCTCACCAAGCGCCAGGCAACAATGTTGCCACTTTACTCAAGGGAATTCCCATGCTGATGAACTACGCCACCAGAGGCCCCGCCCCCCTCGCCCAGCGCCTGCGTCGTACCGCCATGCTATGCGGCCTGGCGCTATGCACCACCAGCGCCACACACCTGGCCCGCGCCGACCAGACGCCCGCACCGGCTCTGGTGCATGTCAGCGCCAGCGCCAGCCTGGAGGCGGCGCCCGACAAGGCAACCATCCAGGCGCGCCTGTGGGAGAAGACGCCCGCGCGCAAGGTGGATGACAAGGCTCCCGACAGCAAGGCCGAGGGCCAGGCAGCCCGCAAGGCGCGCGAGTCACTGGAATCACGCATGACGACACTGATTCAGGCACTGGAAAAAGCGGGCATCGACAGCCGTCAGATCAGCGCCGGCAGCCTCAACCTGCGTCCTGAGCAGTACTACGAGCGCAACAATGGTCAGCAGCAGCCCCAGCAATGGCGCCGTACACACCTCGAGCGTCCGATCAGCCTCGCTCTCGATGACCTGGACAAGGTACCGGAAGTCATCGACCTGCTGCTGGGCGCTGGCGTTAATCAACTGGCCGGTGTGCAGTATCAGATCAGTGAACGGGACGCCCTGGAAGACAAGGTATTGCAGGAAGCCTTGACCAAGGCACGCCACAAGGCACAACTGATGGCCGAGACCCTCGGCGCAACCCTGGGCAGCGTGCAGTCGATCAATGAGTCCTCACACAGCCCGCGCCCGCAGATGATGGCAATGCGTGCCGACATGGCAGAGGCCAAGAGCAGCGGCAGCGAATACCGCCCCGGCGAGCTGAGCCTCGAGAGCAGCGTTCAGGTCAGCTGGCATATCAAGTCTGCCGATTGAGGCAGTCGCGCAAAACGTGAGCGAGTAATCAGCAGCAGTGATCACTGCTGCTGATTACTGCCATGAAAAATACGCCAGTCGCAGAGTCTGCGACTGGCGTATTTTTTTGCCCATGAGGCAGACAATCAGCCGATCAGGCGCCCAGCTCCTGCTCGATCAGCGCCAGCGCCGCCAGCGGATCCTCCGCCTGGGTGACAGGACGCCCGATCACCAGATGGGTGCTACCGGCCACCATGGCTTCACCGGGCGTCATGGTGCGCCGCTGATCACCGGCCTGCGCGAAGCTCGGGCGAATACCCGGCGTCACCTTCAGGAACTCAGGGCCACACAGCGCCTTGAGGCTCGGGGTCTCACGTGCGGAGCACACCACACCGTGCATGCCGCTCTGCTGGGCGAGGGCCGCCAGCCGCTCGACCTGCGCAAGCGGCGTGACATCCAGCCCGATACCGGCCAGATCGGTCTGTTCCATGCTGGTCAGCACCGTCACGGCGATCAGCTGGGTATCGAGGCCGCGAGTCGAGAGCGCCTCGGCGGCGGCCTGCATCATGCGCGCCCCACCAGAGGCGTGGACATTGGTCATCCACACGCCGTGCTCCGCTGCCGCCAGCACGGCCTGGGCGGTGGTGTTGGGGATGTCATGGAATTTGAGATCGAGAAAGACCTCGAAGCCGCGTTGATGCAATGCCTTGAGAATCTCGGGACCCACACGCGTGAACAGCTCCTTGCCTACCTTGACGCGACAGCGCGCAGGATCCAGCTGGTCTGCCATGGCAAGCGCAGCACTCATGTCCGGGTAGTCGAGGGCGATGATCAGGGGGGAAGTCGTGGCAGGCATCCGGGCTCCAGGCGATGTGGCAGGCGCAATGACAGGAGGTCATGGGCTCGGGGCAACATTATAGCGCTCGGCTCTGTCGTTGTATGCCCAGGGAAAGATGAATCGAATCAGCAGGCTAACGCTCGTAGTGCTTTCTTGCGTTGAGCGCAGAAAGCCGCGCAAGGATGAGAAATCGTTTAAATCTAAATGACTACAAATCTAATACCTGAGCCAGAGTATTTCTCGCGCAGGGCCTCGGGTGGTCGCCCCGCGCACTTCCAATCGACCGCCCTGATGTGAGCATAGGAAGCGACCATGAAAACCCTGCTAGGAACACTTCTCGTGACCAGCCTGCTGGTACTGTCACCGACCAGCCAGGCCGCAGACATGAACATCAACACCGCCACTGCCGCACAACTGACCGAGCTCAAGGGCATCGGTGGCAAGAAGGCCCAGGCCATCATCGAGTGGCGCAAGGCGAACGGCCCCTTCACCGACGTGGCACAGTTGACGGAAATCAAGGGAATCGGCCCCAATACGCTCAAGCGAATGAACACGACATTGACGCTGGGCGAGCCGGGCAAGCCAAGCAAGAAGACCTCGGCCATCAACACGAAGAGCCCGTCGGTCAAGCAAGACGGGGCTATCCAGAAGAGCCAGACTGTCAAGAAAAGCCAGGCTGTCAAGAAAAGTCAGAGCATCGACAAGACCACCACCGGGAAGGCCGTCGACTCCCACAAGGAAGTCGAGAGCCTCAAGACTGCCAGCAACAATAGTTGAGCCGTCTCGCCGGGCAGGCAACCTCGTGTCAGTTGCGGGGCTGCCTGCCCAGCGACTCTCTTTCTCCCAGAGAACTGGCAAGAACTGGCAAGAACTGGCAAAAGCTTTCAAGCAGCCCGCAGACAAGCCAGCGTCATGCAAACGCAGTGCTAGCCATTTCCCCACTGAACCCCACAACCAAAAAAGCCGACCCGAAGGTCGGCTAGCGGGGTTTCCCCCTCCCCTGACGGCGAATCGGCACCTGCAAAAGCCCGATTCTGACAGCGGCCATCCTGGCCTGCCCCTTCCCCAAGGGGCTCCCTGAATGCCAGCCTCTGTCGGCAGCTGACACCAGTGCTTCTGATATCAATAGCTCTGACATCAATAGCTCTTTCGCCTGTGTCGGCCTGCTGCGGCCTCGACAAGGACACTCTACCCCTCCACGCCCCGCACGAATCTGATCTGCATCAAGTCCTGAAGGCTTCACGGCTCGATCCGTGCGGCTGGCGCGCAGACGACTGATCCATATCAATTTTCTCCATCGCTACAGGCCCCAACAACAGACAGCCCCGCTGCCGAGGATTCCGGCAGCGGGGCTGTCTGTTGTTGAAGAGGGGCTGCAACGATGAGCTTGAGCGTCGCACCCATCCGCAATGCCTACTTCAGCGACGCACCTTCTTGTCTTCGATCTCGGTATGACTGACATCGAGACCGAGCGGATGACCGGCCGAGAGTTCGGCACGCGTGGCATCGCGCACTTCCAGCACTTCGACTTCCCAGCTCAGCGCCTGACCTGCCAGCGGATGATTGGCATCGACCTTGACCTGCTGCTCACCGACTTCCAGCACCGTGACCGACCGCTGGCCTTCCGGGGTGCGGGCCTGAAAGCGCATGCCGGCGTTGATCTCACCCGGGCCGAAGGCATCACGCCCGAAGTACTGCACCAGGCCTTCATCCCGCTCACCGAAGCCTTCGGCTGGCGTCAGATTGACGACCTTGCGGTCGCCGACATCGCAGCCCTCAAGCGCGCTCTCGAGCGCTGCCAGAATATTGTCGTGGCCATGCAGGTAATCCATCGGCTCACGCTCAAGGGAGCTATCCAGCACAGTGCCATCAGCGGTGCGCAGGGTGTAATGCAGGCTGACGACCTGCTGGGAAGTAATCGCCATGGGAACCACTCCAGAAGAAAGGTGCAATGCGGTCTCGCGGATCAAGTCGGATGAGACAGGACGGCAGCTCAGCTTTCACTACGCCGCAGCTGACGACTGGACAGCTCGACACGCTGTTGCTGATTGATCAGATTGAGCAACACGATGACGCGCTCATCGCCCTTCGCGCTCTCGAAGACGCCACTGAGCGAACTCAAGGGGCCATCGATGATCTCGACCTGCTCGCCGGCCCGGAAATAGACATTCTCCGGCGGTTGCTCCTGGCGTTGCTCGCCGCTGGCGATCAGGGCTTCCACCAGGGGCGTCGGCACCGCCGTCGGTGTGTTGCCGAAGCTGACCAGCTTGAGCACGCCACGGGTCGAGCGAATCGGCCGCCAGTTGTCATCCATCTGATCAAGGCGTATGAACAGGTAATAGGGGAAGAGCGGCTCTTCGACCCAACGCAGCTTGCCGCCGCGCTTCTTTTCCACCTCCAACAGGGGGTGGAAGACGTGAAATCCCTGATTGGTGAGGTTCTCCGCCGCACGGAAGGATTCCCCGCCCTTGCACTGGATCAGATACCAATGCGCCTTGGCAGCTTCTCGGGCTTCACTCATGATGACCTCTCATTGCCTGCCTGCCCCACTCATGCGTGTCTCGACCTGCATCATGCCTGTCGGCTGACCGGCAGGACAATGCATGGCTCTTGCCCTCAGGCAGTGCGACAATCCGGCCATGAATGACGCAAGCGGCAGATAGCCGCTCACCGTGCGTGTGACACGCGCGGCCACACCCTCTGCATGGACAGGCAAGGCTTTGACTTCAAAGGATTTACGCTTACTCGTTGGCCGTCATGGTATCACGTTCCTGATGGGCTTCGCCTCCGGGCTGCCACTGCTGCTGACCGGCAGCGTGCTGCAGGCCTGGATGACGGATGCCGGTGTCTCACTGGACGCCGTGGGCCTGCTCGCGCTCGTCGGCCTGCCCTACACCCTCAAGTTTCTGTGGGCGCCATTGCTGGACCGCATCATGCCGCCGGTGCTCGGTCGGCGCCGTGGCTGGCTGATGATCGCCCAGCTGGCCCTGACCGCACTGATCGCGTTGCTTGCCTTGCAGGACCCGCACATGTCGCCGCTGACCATGGGCGCCATCGCGCTGGCGGTCAGTTTCTTCAGCGCCACACAGGACATCGTGATCGACGCCTATCGGCGCGAGCATCTGCCGGACAACGAGCTGGGGCTGGGCTCCAGCTTCTATGTCTATGGCTACCGCATCGGCATGCTGATGGCCTCGGCCGGTGGCCTGGTGCTGGCCGACATGATCGGCTTCCGCGTGACCTACCTGATCATGGCCGCGACCCTGGGCGCCTGCATGCTGGTGACCCTGCTGGCACCGGAGCCCGAAGCACAGGCCGCGCCGCGCGCCCATCATCTGCATGAGATCCTGTGGGACCCCATCCGCCACTTCATGAAGCGCGATGGTGCCATCTGGCTGCTGCTGTTCATCCTGCTCTACAAGCTGGGCGATTCCGTGGCGGGCAATCTGACCACGCCCTTCTACAAGGACATCGGCTTCAGCAACTCCCAGATCGGTGCGACCGTCAAGCTGTTCGGCCTGTGGCCGTTGCTGGCCGGCACCTTCTTCGGCGGCCTGATGATCATGCGCATCGGCATCTATCGGGCGCTCTGGTGGTTCGGCATCCTGCAGATGGTATCGACTGCCGGCTTCGTCTGGCTGCATCACGTCGGTGATTCGCTGGCGTGGCTCGCGGCGGTGGTCGCCTTCGAGAATCTGGCGGCCGGCATGGGGAGCGCCGCCTTCATCGCCTTCATGGGCGCGCTGACCGACAAGCGCTTCACCGCCGGCCAGTACGCGATGCTCTCATCGATCATGGGCCTCCCGCGCGTGGTGATCGCCGCGCCCTCCGGCTATCTGGCCGATGCGGCCGGCTGGGACAGCTTCTTCTGGATCTGCACGCTGGCCGCCATACCGGGCCTGTTGTTGTTGCTGCGCTTCCGCCACTGGGGCGCGATGCTGGCCACGCCACACAAGTCACCTGCCATGTCGGGCGAGTGACAACGCCGCGCAGGCAACCTGGACAGTCCGAAAACAGCAGGAGAGCCCGAAAACAGCAGGTAGCACCACGAAACCCAGCAAGAAAGAATGAGGCAAGTCAGTCGGCGTCGTTGACACTGTAACAGCAGGTAAACGATGCTTATGCGGCATAGTGCATAAAGATAACAAGCTGCACCGCAGGCCCAGCTGGCGCCAGGCGGTGACATCAAGCACAGGGAGCCCGTCATGCCCATCACCACCCGGATTCACGAAGGCATCATGATCACGCCGCCTGCCCAGCTGACAGGCGAGCTCGCGCGCTATTTCCGCCAGGAGATGCTGGCGATGATTCCTGAGCACACCGGCACGCTGGCGGTGGACCTCAGCCATGTCGAGGCCATCGATGCCGATGGGCTCTCGGTGCTGGTCAGCCTGCATGATGCGCTGTCCCCGGCGGCGCTGGTGGTGGTCGAACCCTCGCCGGTCATGCAGACAGAGCTGGAGCGCGTGCGCCTGTTCGAGCTCTTCGATATCTACTATCAGCGCGACCCGCTGCTGGAGTCGAGCGGTGACACCCGGACAGGGCCTTCTCGTGAGGTAGCCTGATGAAACGCGACCTGACTCGGCCCAGCTCCCTTGTCTGCTCTCTTCGACGCCTGCTGGGTGTCGCGATCACGGCCGGCCTGATGGGCGGCTGTACGCCGATCATGCTGGACGACACTCCCGCCGAAGATCACTGGCAACAGGCGACCCACTGGCCGCTGGAGCTGCCTGCCCCTCATGCCGATGATCGCTTCATGCAACTGCCCGCGGGCGATGACCAGCGGCTGGCGGCGGGTGATCGCCTGAGCGTCAGGGTCGCCGGCAGTGAACTCTTCGATGGCAGCTACGAGGTAGATCATGATGGACGCCTGCGCCTGCCGTGGCTCTCGCCGGTCGAGGCCTCCAACAAGACCATCGACGCCCTGGCGGATGAGATCACCCGGCGTCTGGTGCAGGAAGAGCTAATTCGCCCGGGTCTGGCGCATGTCAGCATCCGGCTCGAGGAATGGGCGCCGTTGGCCGTTGCGGTGTCCGGCGCGGTGTTCTTCCCGGGCGAGGCGGTCATCAATACCCGCCTGCCCGAAGAGCGCATGGTGCGCCGCGATTTCGCCGGCGGCGATGCCAGTCAACAACGTCGTCTGTCGGCGGCCTTGACCACGGCTGGCGGCATCCGTCCCGACGCGGACCTGAGCCATATCGAGCTGATTCGCGACGGCCAGACACAGATTCTCGACATGCGCGGCCTGATCGACGGCGAGTATGCCGCCAATCCCTGGCTGCGTGTGGGCGACCGCATCCACGTGCCCTCCAGCGGCGCCTTCCAGGCCGCGCTGATGCGCCCCTCGCCGCTCACCGCGCCGGGCATCGTCATCTATGCCTCCAACCTGACCACCCCTGCCAACAACAACAACGTCAGCAATTACACGGTGTTGCGCTCGCAGGTGCCCTACGGCGTGCGCATGCTGCAGGGCGTGATCAATGCCAACTGCGTCGGCGGTATCCAGGCGACCTCCGGCTCGCGCCGCGCGGTGCTGATCAGTACCAACCCGATGACGCATCAGCCGGTCGTGGTCGATCGCGGTATCGATGCCCTGCTGGCCAATCCGGCGGATGTGGGCGTCAATCCCTATCTGATGCCCGAAGATGTGGTCGGCTGCTATGACTCCGGTGTCACCAACATCCGTGATATCGCCCGCACGCTGACTGACCTGCTGACGCCGGCCACTCTGCTGTAACCCATCGCCTGTCCGTTGATGGAATGCGACTGATCACTACCACGCGACAAGGATGTGCATGACAGAGTCCCGCTCACCCGACACACCACAAGACGCAGCCAAGCCCTCACTGGGGCGCCGACTCCTGGGCGTCCTGCTGGGCTGGGCGGCGCGTGGCTCCAGCATGCGCCCGCGCACCCGCCGCGCGGCCTACCTGTTGCTGGCGACCGCCATCCTGAGTGTCATCTGGGGGTTGACCATCGCCTTCATCGCCGTGGCACCTGTCACCTACACCACCAGCTGGACGATGATCCTGCCCGGCACCGGCTCCGGCCTGTCGGTGAACTTCGAGAGCATCGGCCAGGCCAGCACCAGCGCCAACTCTTCCTACTCCAGCTCCTCGCTGGACCCCAAGGTCAACTATCGCGCCATCGCCGAGAGTCCCGCCGTGCTCGAGCGTGCCGCCAGCACGGTCAACATGCATCCCGACGATTACGGCAAGCCCAAGATCAAGCTGACCGACCAGACCGCGCTGATCGCCTTCCAGACCAGCGCGCCGAGCGCCAAGTCCGCGCTTGCACGCGCCAATGCGCACATCGATGCCTTCAATGAGGTGATCGAACAGCTGCGCAATGATGAGCAGGCGCGCCGCGAAGCCGTCATCCGCCGCTCGCTCGAGACCTACGACCGCACGCTCAAGGAAACCCAGCGCAAGCTGCTCGAGTTCCAGTCCACCTCCGGGCTGGTATCCATGGAGCAGTTCAAGGAACTGACGCTGAGTGTCGAGGCGCTCAAGGACACACTCGAGACGCGGGATGGCGAGCTGTCGGCCCTCAACGCCCGGCTCGCCACCCTGTCCAGTCGCCTGGGACTGGACGCCGGCCAGGCCGGTGGCGTGATCGCCCTGCAGCGCGACGCCCGCTATCAGGCGCTGCTGACTCAAGCCGCGGAGCAGGCGGCCAGTCTCGATGAAGCGCGCGGCAAATGGGGCGAGCGCAATCCGGAAGTCATCAATCTGGCCGCGGGGCTTGATTCCCTCGAGCGCTCGCTGGCCTCACGCATGCGCCAGTTGCTGCCCCGCCAATCCTCGCGCAACCAGAATGCCCTGCGTGCCGCGTCCGGCCATGCCAATCAGGACACCCTGGTCGGCGAGCTGATCACCCTGGATACCCAGCGGCGCGGCGTGATCAGCGAGCTTGCCACCGGGCGGGCCAATCTGGCGGCCCGCCAGCAGCGGCTGGACAACAGCGTCGCCAAGGCTGCCCAGCTGCAGGACCTGCTGCGCGAGCAACAGGTCGCCACGGCGGTCTACACCACGGCGCTGGCCAAGATTGATATCGGTCAGATCGACCCCTTCGCCAGCTACCCGATGCTGCAGATCCTCGATCCGCCGCCACTGCCCGAGAAGGCGGATTCGCTGGGCATCAAGCTGGCCATCGTCGGTGCGCTCGCCGCGAGCGTCTTCAGCATCATCGGCCTGATTCTCCTGTGGATCAGAAAACCCTACCTGCTGCGTCTGCAGCAAAGCGTGTGAGCCGCCGATGTTTTCCCTGAAGGCGGGGCCAGAGGCGGATGTCCGCCCCGAGACCCCGGAAGAACGCATCATCTGGTTCTCGATCACCGCGACCTATCTGTTCTATCTGGTCGGCGGCCTCTACGTGTTGGCACCGGTGCTGGCATGGTCACTGGTGATGCGTGCCGCCTGGCTGCACCTCAAGGGCCGCCAGCGTTTTCCGCGCCTGCCCTGGCCACTGTGGGTGTGGATCATCGGCATGATCGTGATGGAGTTCTCGCTGCTGGCCGGCCACCTGATCGAGAACCTCGGCACCGGCAAGCTGATCAAGTCCTCCATCGGCTGGGCCAAGGGCTGGGCGCTGCTGGCGGTCTTCCCGATCATCGGCTGTCTGGCGATCCGCCCGGCGGTGATCATCCGCGCGGCCATGCATGTCTGCCTGCATACCATGCTGTTGCTGCCGGTGTTCGTCGGCGCCTGGCTGGCGGGGCTGCCCCAGGTGCCCTTCGTCTCGCCGCTGCAGGCCATCGGCGGGCCGGGGCCGGAATTCTTCGCCGTCTCGCTCTATGAGATCGACCCCGGCAGCGGCATGCCGCGCTGGCGCCTGTTCACGCCCTGGGCGCCGGCGGTGGGCTTTGTCGCCAGCATCTATTTCGCCTGCGCCCTGCTCGAGAAACACCCCTTGTGGAAGGCGATCGGCATCGGCGGCAGTGTGCTGATGATCCTGATGTCCGGCTCGCGCATGGCGCTGGTGTCGCTGGTGTTGATCAGCGCCGGGATGTTCCTGCTCAAGCGTCTGCACAAGCCATGGCTGTGGTTCAGCTTTTCCGGCGTCAGCCTGATCGGTGGCTTTCTCGGCGCGCCGATTCTGGAGGCCATCGACAACTTCATCGCCGCCTTCAAGGGTTCGCGGGCGGACTCGACCCGCGTGCGGGCCGCGCTGGGGCGCATCGCGGTGGATCGCTGGCGCAACGAGGCGCCGTGGTTCGGCCACGGCATCGTCGAACGCGGCCCGCACCTGGTGGAGTACATGCCGATCGGCTCACACCACAGCTGGTATGGGCTGCTGTTCGTCAAGGGCATCTTCGGCCTGTTCGCGCTGTTGGTGCCGATGCTGGTCAGCCTGCTGCATCTGCTGCGCTTCGTGGTCGGCCGCCCTGTCGTGCAGCTGGGCTTGATCATGGTCGGCCTGCTGTTCGTCTACTCCTTCGGCGAGAACCTGGAGATTCTGGCCTACCTGATCTGGCCGGGCCTGATCCTGATCGGCAAGGCGCACCAGCTGGCGGGCCTGCCCGCCAGCGAAGGGCATATCCACAACATGGGGCCGGTGGATGTGGAGAAGCCGCTTTCAAGGGCAGCACCCGCCTCCGCCGATGCCGGCAGCAGCGATACGGCAACCTAGCCCGATCACGGGATAGTGGAACAAGGCTGCGCCAGATCACGCCAATTCATCAGTACATTGCGCTAGAGTGGCTACACCAGCCGTTCAAAAGCATGACCGACAAGACCAGATGCCTGGAAAGGCACGACAAGCCAGGGAGCCAGGCGATGGGTGTGATCACGCGACTCAAGACACGTCTGACAGGTGGCGGAGACGGTGGCAATGGCCGCCTGATCCGCAATCTGGCCTGGATGGGCATGTCGCAAGGGGTGCACCGCATCGCGCGATTGGGCGCGACCCTGGTGGCGGCACGCATGATCGCGCCGGAGTCCTTCGGTATCGCCGCCATCGTGCTTACCGCGCACGAGATCATGCACGCCATCTCCAATGCCGCCGTGGTACCCGCCTTGGTGCAGGCCGGGCGCGAGGGATATGAACGCCTGTGTCGCGATGCCTACTGGTTCAATTGGGTTGTGTGTCTTGGCCTGATGGTGCTGCAGATGGCACTGGCCCCGCTGCTGGCCTACCTCTATGACGCTCCCGATCTGACCCTGCCGCTGATGGCGCTGGCGCTGATCTTCCCGATGTTGCCCCCCGCCGCCATCAACGCGGCGCGAATTCTGCGCAGCAACCGCCTGCACATCACGGCGCGCATCGAGATGGGCCAGAGCATCGGCGAGGCCGTCGGCGTGATGCTGCTGGCCGCCATGGGCGCCGGGTTCTGGGCCTTGATCCTGCCCAAGCTGATCGTGACGCCCATCTGGACCCTGACCTACCGCTGGTGCGAATCATGGCGCATCGATGAGCGCCCCTCCACGCTGTGGTCGCGTCCGCTGATGAGCTTCGCGCGCCCGATGATGGGCGTCGAGGTGGTCTCGGTGCTGCGTCAGCAGATGGATTACCTGCTGGTCGGTGCCCTGTTCGCCATGGACGTGCTCGGCGTCTACTTCTTTGCCTTCAATGCCGGACTCGGCATCAGCCTTGGCCTCTTGCGCGCCTACTCCACCGCCATCTTCCCGCAGCTGTGCGGCGACATGACGTCTCGCGAACGACTGGCACGCATGCACCACGGCATGCGTCTGTTCGCGCTGGTCGCCGTGCCCGCCATCATCGCCCAGAGCCTGCTGGCACCCTGGTATGTGCCGATCCTGTTCGGGGAGGCCTGGGTCGAGCGTGGCGCCCTGCCGATCCTGATCCTGATCTGCCTCTCCGCCCTGCCGCGCATCCTGCTCGACAGTTGCGGCCAGTTGCTGCGCGCCCAGGGCATGCCCGGGGCAGACCTCAAGCTGCAGATCTTCATGACGCTGATGCTCGCCGCCGGCATGTTCGCCGGCGTGCCCTTCGGCATCAATGGCGTCGCGGCCGGCATTCTGGTCGGTATCAGCCTGGCCGCCCTGCCCGGCTACCTGTGGACACGCCGGCTGATCCTCGCTCAGGACGGCCGGGTGACAGATGCGCCGCCACCAGACTTGCCAGACACACCAGACTCGCCAGACACACCTCACGCAGCATCCACCGCATCGCTTTCCCCAGACAGGGACGTCCAGGAGGCCAGACCATGACCCCGACCTTTTCGGTCATCATGCCGATCTACAACGTCGAACGATTCGTCGCGGCCGCCATCGACAGCGTGCTGGCGCAGGAGGATGGCGACTTCGAACTGCTCATCATCGACGACTGCTCCCCCGATGGCAGCCGGGCGATCTGCGAGGCCTACGACGACCCGCGTCTCACGCTGATCACGCATCCGGTCAATCGCGGCCTGGCCGGGGCTCGCAACACAGGCGTGCGTGCCGCTCAGGGCCGCTATCTGGCCTTCCTGGACTCCGATGACATCTGGGAGCCCGCCAAACTGGCACGCCACCGCGAGCACCTCGAGGCACGCCCCGAGGTAGGTCTGTCCTTCTCGCGCTCGGCCTTCATCGATGCCGACGGCGAACCGCTGGACTACTACCAGATGCCGAGCCTGACCGACATCACGCCGGGGCTGCTGTTCTGTCGCAACCCGGTGGGCAATGGCTCGGCACCGGTCATCCGCCGCGAGATTCTCGAGGCCATCGCCTTCGACTGTGAGGTCAAGGGGGGGGGCGTGCTGCCCTGTTATTTCGATGAGAGTCTGCGCCAGAGCGAAGACATCGAGTGCTGGACACGCATCGCCCTCAAGACCGGCACCACGGTGGAAGGCATTCCCGAGCCACTGACCCGCTACCGGCTCAATGAAGGCGGGCTTTCGGCACAACTGGAGCGCCAGTACCAGAGCTGGCTTGCGATCGTCGAGCTGACGCGCGCCTATGCGCCTGACTTCATCGAACAATGGTATCCCCGCGCCCAGGCCTACCAACTGCGCTACCTGTCTCGTCAGGCGATTCGCCTTCGTGACGGGGATGCTGCCTGGGCGTATTGCCGCCGCGCCGTCAAGGCATGGCCGGGCATCTGGAAGGCGGAATTCGGGCGCACCGCTGCCACGGCAGGGGCCGCCCTGATGTTGCGCGTGATGCCCAAGAGTCTCTATCTGCGTTGTGAAGGGCTCGCCCAGGGGGTCATCGGCAAGGCGCAGAAGAAGAAGATCGACAATGCGCCGCGCCCGCAGCCGGCCAGACCGAATCAACAGCAGGAAGCTCATGAAGTGGAGTCGCCATGATGAGCCAGCCATTGGATCAAGCCCTCTTCACCACTGAGCGCGTCAAGACGCTGCCTCACGTCAAGGTGCTGGGGGTGCCTTTCGTCAACACCAGTCTCGACACCTGCCTGAGCCTGCTCAAGAGCTGGATCAGCGACCCGCAGCCGCGCACCGTCAATTTCGTCAATGCACACTGCCTGAACGTGGCCCAGGTCGATCGCTATTACATGCAGGTACTGCAAGACAGCGACCTGCTGCTGCCTGATGGCAGCGGCGTCAAGATGGCCTGCCGCATGCTCGGCCAGGAGCTCGAAGCCAACCTCAATGGCACCGACCTGCTGCCACACCTGTGCGACATGCTGGTGGCGGAGAACAAGCGCCTGTTCCTGCTCGGCGCCGCGCCGGGCGTGGCCGACAGGATGGCCGACAAGCTCCGCGAGCAATGGCCGACGCTCGAGATCAGTGGCGTGCACCACGGCTTCATCGGCCCGGAAATCATCGACGACGTGCTGGCGAAGATCAATCAGGGCACTGACCTGTTACTGGTGGCGATGGGCGTGCCGGCACAGGAGAAGTGGATCTCGACCTATCGTGAGCGACTCGAGGTCCCCCTTATCATGGGCGTCGGCGGTCTGTTCGACTTCTATGCCCAGCGCATCCCGCGTGCGCCGGGCATCGTGCGCAGACTGGGCATGGAATGGGCCTGGCGGCTGCTGATGGAGCCACGCCGCATGTTCAAGCGCTACGTACTTGGCAATCCAGGCTTCTTATTAAGCGTACGAAAATATGGGGGCGAGGCGATTCCCGGCCGCGGCCTGTGGATGAAAACACGCTCCAACTGGCGCCACTTTCGCTGGCGAGCAAGCAACTGGCTCACTCCGCGCGCGCGCCGCGCCATGGATATCGTCGGTGCCAGCGGCGTACTGCTGGTGCTGTCGCCGCTGCTGCTGGGCACGATGCTGGCCATCCGCCTGGAATCGCCAGGCCCGGTGATGTTCGGTCAGGAGCGTATCGGGCGCCACGGCAAGCCGTTCAAGCTGTGGAAGTTCCGCTCGATGTACATCGACGCCGAAGAGCGTCTTCGCGAACTACAAGCCGCCAACGAGAGCGAGGGTGGCGTGCTGTTCAAGATGAAGCAGGACCCGCGGATCACGCGGGTAGGTCGCGTGATCCGCAAGTTGTCCATCGATGAGTTGCCGCAGCTGTGGAACGTATTGCGCGGCGAGATGGCGCTGGTCGGGCCGCGCCCCGCCCTCGCCCGCGAGGTGGCCCTCTACGAAGCGCGCGCGCGCATGCGACTGGATGCCACGCCGGGGCTGACCGGGTTGTGGCAGGTGTCGGGCCGCTCGGACCTTTCCTTCGAGCAACAGATCCATCTGGATATCTTCTACTTGCATCGTCAGGGCATCAAGGAAGACATCAAGCTGCTGTTGCGCACGATACCTGCCGTTCTGACCAGCCGTGGAGCCTACTGATGCGTGAGACTCCCTCTCTCATTCGTGCTGCGCTGCACCAGTGTCACGACTCATGCCAAGGAGGTGTGCAATGCATGTGATCCTGTTGGCGGACCGCCTCGGCCAGGAAGTCGCGCCGATTGACCGCCGTTACTCACCGGCGTTGCTGCCGATTGCCGGCCGCAGCGTGCTGGAGCGCAACCTCGACCTGCTGGTCGGGCGAGGCGTGACGCATATCAGCCTGATCATCGCCCGTGACCCCGAGTGGTTCCGGG
The DNA here is from genome assembly GCF_020217465.1 of Cobetia amphilecti. Classification (GTDB taxonomy): domain Bacteria; phylum Pseudomonadota; class Gammaproteobacteria; order Pseudomonadales; family Halomonadaceae; genus Cobetia; species Cobetia amphilecti. Next base: position 918,576 of record NZ_CP084115.1, on the reverse strand, counting down.
CGCGTATCGCCGATGGCTCACGCTGGGGCATCGATCTCGACATTCTGCCGATGCCCGGCGAGCGAGACCCGCGCGAGCAGATCAAGCGCCTCGGCGCCATGGCTGCCCTGCCCGCCCCGGTGCTGCGCGCCGATGTGCTGCTGATGCCGGAGTGGTTCAAGGATGACAGCCTCGCGATCAGCGAACAGGCCATGGCGTCAGGCGCGCCGGTCTGCCATCCGGCCAGCGTGGCAGACCCGTCGCTCGCTCGCCTGCACTGGCCGGAGCTGCGCGACAATCCCGGGCTGGGGCCGGCCCTGCTGGCCTCGCTGTCGCACTATCACGCCCTGGTGATGCAGGCACTGGATGCCGATGACTCAGGCCTGACACCACATGGCGAGCGCGGAGTATTGCCCGGCGAGCAGGACCTGCACCACGTCTACTACGCCGCCGGCGCGACCCGCCTGGATGAATCGCGCCTCACTGGCGGCTTCGCCGGCATCACCACCCATGTGGAGCCCGGCGTGCTGCTCAAGGGACACTGCTGCCTCGAACAGGGCAGCTACGTGGAAGAAGGCGCCATGCTCGAGGACTGCGTCATCCTGCCCTTCACCCGCGTGCACGGTGGCCAGCAGGTCAACGCCGGCATCCTGTTCGAAGGCGAGGCGCTCGACAGGACGGCCCCGCACTGGCTCAAGGACCGCCGCCAGGCAGGTGCCGCCTCGCAACGCGGCGTCGCCTACCGCAACCCGGCACGCCCTGAATGGCAAGAGCGGATTCTGGCGGCCCTGATCACCCTGGCCACACGCCCCTTCGGCTCACGCTACAAGGAGCTTCGCCATCGCCTGCGCCAGGTGCAGGACAGCCGCATGCGGCTTTTCGGGGCACTGCCCGAGCGCTCGCCACCGCCACTGGACAGGGTCGGCATCAGCAGTGCAGGTGCCATCCAGCCCCCGGATTGGCGCGCCACACCGGATGCCTTCGCCGCGACGCTGGAGGCCATCCAGGTCGGCCAGACGCCGGGGCTACGCGGCGCCATTCGAGAAGCCTGGCGTCTGCGTCAGCAAGGCAAGCAGCAGTGATCGCCTCCGTTCACGCTTCCCCCTGAGCCCGCCTCGCGATGCAAGGCGAGACACAAAAAAACCCCGCAGTGCCGTGGCACTGCGGGGTTTTTCATACGGGGCCTTGTCACACGAGGTCTAGTCATACGAGCGCTTGCGATCACTCGTCAGGCAGCATGAGCAGCCTTTGACACCGGCTCAGCGATGCTTGGCCAGCCAGGCAAGCGCGCCTTCGCTGCGCTTCCACTGGTCGCGCATCAAGGTGCGGTACTGCCAGGCCTCACCACGCGTGCCGGGCTCCGGTGCTTCCACCGCCAGACTCACCGGCCGCGGATGCTCCGCCAGCAGCAGGCTGATCAGATGCGAATTGGCTTCCCGCACGATCTCGAGTGCCTGCTCGGCGTCCTTGTCGCGACCCAGTCGATAGAGCGCCAGCACCTGGCCCATCAGGATGCCCAACAGCGGCATTTCCTCATCGACGGCACGTCGCTCGATATCATGCTCGGCGAGGGCCACGGCCTCGTCGTTGCGGCCTTCGCGCAGCAGCTGATCCAGCACCAGCTCACGCAGGCCGAGGCTGTCTTCCTCGTCAAGCTTGAGCAGGCGCTCCGCCAACTGGCGCGAACGCTCGCGCTCACCGCGCTCCATGCCGATCACCAGCCCCAGCCCACAGCGCAGCAACTGGGCGTTGTCGCCATCTTCCCAGCGCAGCAGGCCGCCGGCCTGTTCGATCTGATCGAGCCAACGATCGAAGCGCTTTGCCAGCGGCACGAAGAAGGTGTCCGACATCCACGGCAGGCTACCGAAGCGACTGGCCAGCGCCAGAATCAGCCCCTGACACACCGCCGGAACGTCCAGCCATTCGGGGCTGGCGCACAGCTGCTGCAGCCACTCGTTGGGGTCCTGGACATCCCAGGGATCGATATCCAGCGCCAGTGCCGCCTCTTCCTCGATACGCGCCGGGAAGACCGCCTCCCAGAGCCCGAGTGTCACGGCCTGCTCCGCATTCTGACGGAACAGCAGACTGCTATCTTCCTGCGTTTCAAGCGCCAGACGCGGCGGATGCTCGATCACCTCGAACAGCGCCTGCAGGGCGGCCAGTGAATCCGACAGCGACTCATCGGAATTGACCATCTGCTCGGCGAGCGTGGCACGCGGGTTTTCGGCCAGATCCGCCAGGAATTCCAGCTGACCGGGCTCGATGTCCTTCTGCTTGGACAGTCGACGCCACCAGAAGCGCGCACGATCCTGCGCCTCTTCCGGCTGGCCCTCGTGCAGCAGCAGCATGGCTTCGATATACGCCAGCGTCGGCGAATCGGGCAGCGTCTGCTGGGCACGAATGAAGGCGGCGCGCGCCGAGCCCAGATCATCGCTGTCCAGATGCAGCAGACATTGATGCTCCAGGGCGACGCCGCGCAGGAAGGCAGGGCCACGCTCCAGCACCTCATCGAGCAGCAGCGCCTTCTTGCGGGTGAAGCCGCGCTCCTGATAGAGGTCCAGCAGCAGCTCGAAGCCAGGCTCGGCCTGCTCGGGCAGACGCGACCAGTCGCTGGTATCGAACAGCGCCTCCATGATCTGCTGAGCCCGACCGCGATTGCCGCTCTCGGCGCTGATCAGCCCCGCCTCGAGCAGCGCCTGCGCCGGCGCGAGACCAGAGGCCAGCGCCGCCTTGAGCTGTTCACCCTTGAACTCGCGCAGCGACAGCATCCACATTAGATGATCCGGAATCGCCGGCAGCTGCACCTTGTCGCAGCACTGCTTGTACTTGCGACCCGAGTCACACCAGCAAGGCTCGTTGCGTCCGGGCGGTGCCAACGACTCGCGCGCGAAATCGAGTCGCACCAGCGGAGTCTGGCTCCACAGCACCGGCGCCAGCGCTACCGCCAGCGCTTCGTCGCCACCGCTGTAGTTCACGCCCTCCGAATGCGCCCACTGCATGAAGGCAGGAAAGGATTCATCGGCGCGGATGGCATCAAGTGCCCCACTGGCGTAACTCAAGAGCCGTTCGACCCACTCGGCAAGCATGGCATCTCCCTAAAAAAGCGTTTCACAGCCCTGCAGGCACCGCGCCCCGGTCTTCGCCTTGGCGTTCACCTCGGCGTTTCCCCAGGCGCGATGCCCGTCAGAACCTGCGAATCAAGGGGCGAAGTCTATCACGAGGAAGCCTCGCCCCTCATCGTTCACTCACTCAAGCGGCTGACGCAGCGATAACCTGCTGACCTGAGCTGTTCGGCCAGGCAGGCGATATGCGCCGGGCCCACCTCGCAGCAACCGCCGACGATACGAATGCCGGCATTGACCCACCCCAGTGCATGCGCCGCGTACTGCTTAGGCCCAAGGTCTTCGCGCGCCTTGAGGTCCTTGACGGTGCCGCCGGGATTGAGCTCCGCGATGGAAGTGAAGCCGTTGGCATAGGCACCGGTCGGCAGCGGGCTGGCCAGCAGATTTTCCAGACTACCCTGAATGGCTTCCGGCGCGCTGCAATTGATCAGGATCGCGTCCACGCCCATCGCTTGCAGCATGCTGATCGCGTCGGCCAGCGGCTCACCGCTGCGCAGGGTCGCGGTCAGATCATCCTTCACCGTCAGCGAGACCCACACCGGCAAGCCGCTCTCGAGTGCGGCGGTGGCAGCGGCGCGAGCCTCGACGCAGGAAGACAGCGCCTCACACAGCAGGACATCGACCAGCGGTGCCTGCAATTCCACCAGCCGGCGATAGCTGGCCAGGGATTCGTCAGCACTCGGCGCGACATCGGGGCGATAGGTGGCGACCAGCGGCGGCAGGCAGCCTGCCACGCGCACATCCGCCTCGCCACTCAGGGCGATGGCATCCCGCGCGGCCTTGCCGGCGGCGGCATGAATGGCCGCGATCGACTCGCCGACACCCGCCAGGCCCAGACGCTGCGGCGTGGCCGTGTAGGTATTGAGCGTGATGACGCGCGCGCCGGCACGAATGAAATCCAGGTGCAGGTCACGCACCAGCTCAGGCTGGTCCAGCATCACCTGAGACGACCACAGCGGCGTCGGCTCACGACCGCTACGACGCACCAGTTCCTGGCCCATGCCGCCGTCCAGCAGCACGACTTCAGCCCCGTCACCTGCACCCTTTCCTGCTTCCAAGTCTCGTTCCACACAACCTCCAGAGCTTTTTGATGTCCTAGCGTGAGCCTGACGACCTGGCGAGACCCGCTGGCCAGTCAGTGGCGGGCGAAATTCTACCACGCTCGACCCGCTTGCGGCCCTTGCTCACTGGAGCCAAAAGGCTGCCCAATGCTACTGTTGACGACACCCTTTGCCCCGCGCTGCGCTCGAGGCTCGTGCTCACGAACCTCTCGGCAGCCCATGTCGTGCCAGAAGCCCCACCCCGTTCAATCAAGGAAGCCTGCCTTGCTGTTGCCGAGCCCCTTTCGTCCCCGAGCCAACACTGCCAACGACGCGCCCCAGGTGCGTCTGGAGCGTGAGGGCCGCGACGAGATTCGCCGCATTACCCAGGCCGTGGAGCGTGTGCCCTGGTCGGTGAGCCTGATGCAGATCCTGTGGACCGCAGGCCCGGTGACGCTGATCGGCGCCTGGGGCGGCTATCTGCTCGGTTACGGCAAGGAACCGACCTTCGAGAACTACATCTTCTTCATCTCCTACACCGTCATCACCGGTGTCGCGGGCATCGTGGCCAATATCGCCCACAACCTGACCAGCTCACGGCGCTATGACCGCACCGAAGCCAAGATCGAGCGCGTCATCGACACCGTGCCGGAGCTGATTCTCGCCACGCGCAATCTGATCGTCGAGAGCCTGGAAGGCGATGCCCGCCGGCGTGAAGCGGCGGCCATGCTGCTGCGCAAGCAGGACCTGGCGCCGGAGGGGGTCGAGCTGGCGGCGCTGGAGCTGCTCGATGACCGTGATGCCGCGCGCATCATCAGCCAGATCGACGTCTACCGTCGCGTGGGCCTGCATGCGCGTATCCGCGACATGAACAGCCTCAACCGCGAATGGCTCGAGCCCCAGTTCAATGAGCTGGCCGAGCTGGCCCCCGAGGCCATCGGCCTGCTGCGTGAGCGCTTCGAAGGACGCGCGCCGGATCTGCACAGCGGCGTGCCGCGTGACGAGAACTTCATCGAGCGTGTGCTGGCCGCCATCGAGCAGGACAACGACCTGCTGATGACCCTGCAGGACGTGGAGGAGATGCTGATTCTGGCCTTCGAGCTGATCAGCGGGCGCAAGATTCCGCTGCTGACCTTCGAATACCGTGGCCGCTGGAAGCTGGCGCGCGCGCTGGACAACCTGGAGCATGCCCGCTCGCGGTATCGCATTCGTCAGGCCACCGGCCTGTCACGTCTCAAGGCGCTGACGGTCTATCTGGCCGAGCAGTCCGGCACCCTGGTGGAGGATGCCGCCTCCGGCCTGCGCGCCGAGGTACTGCTGGAGCGCTCAACCCAGGCGATGGACGCCCTTGCCGAGCAGGTGACGCACCTGGCGATCGCGGTCAATGAGGGCGATCGTGAACACCGCGCCGCGCTGCGCTCGCGGGCCGACATCCTCACCAACGCCATCCGCCTCTACAAGACGGTGACCAATGCCTACGAGCAGGTCGGGCGCAGCCACGCCGTCTTCCTCAAGATGTCCAAGCGCTGGGAGAACATCGCCTCGCAGATGTCCGATGACGCCACCCGCCTGCGGGTCGGCCCGGGCCGTCGTGGTCTGCGCATCCAGGAAAAGACCATCGCGCTGGACGATGAAGCCAAGGCGGAGGTCTGCAAGCATCTGGCCGATCACTTGAACGAGAGCCGCATCAAGCGCGTCGACAGCGAGATCGCCTATCAGGCGCGCGAGACGGTGCTGCGCGTCGGTGTCGACAAGGCCAAGGCGATGGCGGTCGAGATCGCCCTCGCGCTGGAGCCCCACATACACCTGTCACGCCCGGCCGTGCAGCGCGCCATCAATGGCTCCAATGCCGCCTATTTCGGCCAGCTGGAACCCAATCAGTCCGCGGCGGCCAAGGCGGCCCTGGGCAGCGCCATGGTGCGCGAGATCGATGATGACCTGTCTCGCACCGCCGAATCCCTGGCCATCGCGCTGGTGCGCCACTACCGCGTCGAGCTGGAGCCGCTGGCCATCGAGTTCCTGCGCGATACCTTCGGCGCCCGTGAAGCGACGCTCAACATGCTCAGCAACTATCAGCCCGCCGACCACCACCCGGTCAGCTACCTCTCCAATCGCCCCCCGCTGATCCAGACCGCCAACCGCGACTGGTATCGCGCCCTCGTCCAGGCACGTCGCGCGCTCGACGACGATTGATCCCCGCCTCGGGCCAACGGCATACTGTATGGATCATCATATCGACAGCCTTTGACCGCAGGATGCCCGATGCGCCTGATCATCGCCGAAAAGCCCAGCCTCGCCCGCGCCATTGCCGAGGCGCTGCCCGGACGCTCAAGCAAGCGCGACGGCTATATCGATGCCGGTGACACCCGTGTCACCTGGTGCATCGGCCACCTGCTGGAGCAGGCCCCGCCGGATGACTACGACGAGCGCTTCAAGCGCTGGTCGCTGGATCACCTGCCGATCATTCCCGAGCAATGGAAGCTCAAGCCACGCAGCCAGGCGCGCGGTCAGCTCAAGACCATCCGCGAGCAGCTCAAGCTGGCCGATGAGGTCGTGCATGCCGGCGACCCCGACCGTGAAGGCCAGCTGCTGGTGCAGGAAGTACTGGAGCACATGCGCTGGCGCGGGCCGGTCAAACGCCTGCTGATCAGTGACATGAACCGCCCTGCCGTCAGCCGTGCCCTCAACAAGCTGGACGACAATCAGCGCTGGCAGCCGCTCTATGAAGCCGCACTGGCGCGCCAGCGCGCCGACTGGCTGTATGGCATGAACCTGACCCGCGCCTGGACATTGACCGGGCGTCAGGCCGGCCACGACGGCGTGCTGTCGGTGGGCCGTGTGCAGACGCCGCTGCTGGGGCTGGTCGTGCGCCGTGATGAGGAAATCGAGGCCTTCGAGCCCCGCGCCTTCTTCCCGCTGTGGATAGAGGCTGGCGTGGCGACGGGCAGCTTCAAGGCCTGGTGGCATGCGCCCAGCTCACCCTGGCTGCAACGTCTGGCGGACAAGGGCACCCCGCTGCCACTCGATGACAAGGGTCGCCTGCTGGATAGCCGTCCCGCCGAGCGCCTCGCCCGCCATCTCGCGACCTTGACCACCCTCGGCGATGGCCATGTCGAAAGTGTCGAGGCCAGCGACAAGTCTCAGCCCGCGCCGCTGCCCTATTCGCTCTCGGCGCTGCAGGTCGATGCCGCGCGCCGTTTTCGCCTGCCCGCCCAGAAGGTACTCGACACCTGTCAGGCGCTTTACGAGCGCCATCAGCTGATCACCTATCCGCGCTCCGACTGCCGCTACCTGCCGCGCGAACATCACGCCGGCATGGCCAATCTGATGATCAGCGCCTGCGTGGGTGACCGCGAGCTTGAACGTTTCAGTGGCGGTGCCGATTTCAGCCTGCGCTCACGCGCCTTCAATGACAGCAAGGTCAGCGCGCACCACGCCTTGGCGCCGACCGGGCGCGAGCCGGACTATGCGCGCCTCTCGCGCGATGAAGCCAACCTCTACCGCATGATCACGCGCAACGTGCTGGCCCAGTTCTATCCGGCCTATCGCTATCGCGAGGTCAAGGTCGAGCTGCGCTTCGCCAAGGAGCCCTTCCGCGCCAGTGGCCGCAGCGTCATCGACGAGGGCTGGAAGGTGCTGTTCCAGCGCACAGCGGAGGCCAGCGAGGCAGCTGACAAAGATGTGGCTGACAAGAAGGCCTCTGCCAAGAACGCAGCCGCCGATGACAAGACCCCACCGCCGCTGCCCGCCCTGACGGAAGGCGAACCGGCCTGCGTGCTCGACTGTGGTATCGAGGAGAAAGAGACCCGCCCGCCGGAACCCTTCAATGACGCCAGCCTGATTCAGGCGATGATGAACATCGCACGCTACGTCGAGGATGAAGCGGTGCGTCGCACGCTGCGCGATGTGGATGGCCTTGGCACCGAGGCGACACGCGCCGGCATGCTCGAGACACTGATCAATCGCGGCTATCTGGTACGCGAAGGCCAGGCGATGCGCTCGACGCGTATCGGTCGCGCGCTGATTCATGCGCTGCCGCCTGCCGTATCGCGTCCGGAGCGCACCGCACAGTGGGAGCAACGCCTGAGCATGATCCACGAGCAAGGCGACCCGGCGGCGCCCTTCTTGAGCGAGCTGATCGTGGATCTGCGTGCGCTGCTCGCCGATAGCTCCGCCAGCCGTCTGAGCACGGCATTGGCCAGCGTCGGCGGTGCGACACCCGCGCCACGCAAGGGCGGTGGCAAGGGCGGCTCGCGGCGCAAGGCAACGTCCTACAAGAAGCGCGCTTCTGGCAGCTCTTCGGGAAAGACTGCTTCAGGCAAGGCAGCTTCTGGCAGCACTGCTGGCAGCAATAAGGACGGCGCTTCTCGTAAAAGTGCCTCATCCAGAAGTCCCCGCAAGCGAGCGACTGGGTCACGGCGCAAGACCGATAGCTGACAGCGGGTCGGGTGAAGTACAACCGGCCTTTCCCGCGCTCACGCACTGCTCTCCATGACAAGATGACAAATATGCACACAATGACTGATCCGGAAGATAACTGGCTGTGGATCATCGGTCCAGGCGCCATCGGGCGTCTGTTGGCGGCTTCGCTGATGGCAGCGCGCCAGCGAGAGCTTCGTGAGCAGGGAGCATCCGCACTACCGCGTGTCTTGCTGCTGGGGCGTCAGGCAATGTCGGGGCAAGCGGTCATGCTCGACATGACCACGCCAGAATCACACGCTGTTAGCGCAAAGATAAATTATTCAACAATTGACACACTACAAGACTCGCCATCCAAAAAGCCTTCCGCCATCTGGCTGACGACCAAGGCCCACGGCGTACCCGCCGTCTGGCAGCAACTGGCACCACACATCACGCCCGAGACTCCCGCGACCTGCTGGCAGAATGGCCTGAGCGCTCAGCCGTGGCTGGCCGAACGCCACGCCAATCTGCTATGCGCCAGCACTACCGAAGGCGCCTGGCTGCCAGCCGAGACTGGCGCAAGCGCGACGCCTGACGCTGGCTCAACCGCGGATGAACTCCAGCACCTTGGCGTGCAACACGCCGGGCGCGGCCACACCTGGCTGGGCGCATGGCAGAGTGACGGCGACGGCGATACCGACAGCCAGTCCGACCAGGCCGCTCTCGTGCAATGTGACTGGCTCAAGGCTGCGGGGTTTGCGTGCGAGCAGACACCGGACATCCAGACTCGCCTGTGGCACAAGCTGGCGATCAATGCGGCGATCAATCCCCTGGTGGCACGCTATCGCATCCGCAATGGCCAGCTGCGCGACCGGCCATTTGCCCCGATAGTGCGCCAGGCGGTCGAGGAGATCAGCGCGGTACTGGATAGCGAAGGCATCTCTGCCCCGAGGGAAGGCTGGCAGGCGCTGGTCGAGCAGGTCATCCGCGCGACCGCCAACAATCGCGCCTCGATGCTGCAGGATGTGCTCGCCGGTCGCCCTACCGAGGTCGAGGCGATCCTTGGCCCATTGCGCCTTGCCGCCGCCCGACATGGGCTGGCCCTGCCCTTGCTGGATGACCTCTACTGTCAGCTGAGCACGCCGCAGCGCTGAGACCGGCATCACAACCAGCCCAGCGACTCCAGCGACTCCAGCGACTCCAGCCAGACAAGTTAGCCTCGCCTCTCTCCCCAGATGACGCGCATAAAAAAGACCCGCCTCGCGAGAGACGGGTCACAAGCAACAGCCAAGCTGTCGAGAGAGAGCAGTACTGGCAGCCTGTCAGCCTCAAGCACGACGGCGTGCATGACGTTGGCAGGCAACCGCTGGATCAGTGGCCAGCACTCATCCAGATATCAGGCTTCAGCGGTGGAAACGCTCTGAGGCTTCACGCGCCAGCTCGCGGATACCATCCCAGTCACCCGCATCGATCAGTTTCTGCGGCGCGACCCAGCTACCACCGACACACATCACGTTCTTGAGCGCGAGGTAGTCGGCGGCGTTGCTCAGGGAAATGCCGCCAGTCGGGCAGAAGCGAGCTTCGCTGATCGGGCCACCGAAGGACTTGATCGCATTGACGCCGCCCGCGGCTTCCGCTGGGAAGAACTTGAAGCGACGGTAACCGTACTGCCAGCCCGTCATCAGCTCCGAGACGGTCGCGACACCTGGCAGCATCGGCACGCTGCTGGTCACGCCGTACTGGTACAGCGCTTCGGTGGTGCCCGGCGTGACGATGAAGTCGACACCCAGCTCTTCCACCTGGCGATACTGTTCCGGCGTCAGCACGGTGCCGGCACCGATGCTGGCGTTGGGCAGCGCTTCACGCATCAGACGGATGGCTTCCAGCGCGCAGTCGGTACGCAGCGTGACTTCCAGTACGGTCAAGCCACCTTCGTAGAGGGCCTTGCCCAGCGGTACGGCGTCCTCGATGCGCTCGACGGCGATCACCGGCAGCACGGAGGCTTTCTGGCAGATGCTGTCGATCTCGGTGGTGCGAGTCGACGGAAGCTGTTTTTCAAAGCTCATGGCGTTCTCCTTGTGCCGCGGCCAGCCTCCCTTGTGGCTGGCCGCGGCCGATGTGATCAGGGGGCCCAGTAAAGCGCCAGCGGCGCGGACAGGAAGGCACGAATCGGCAGTTCACTGACCGCCTCGACGTCGCTCAGCGCGCGCGACAGCACGGCCTGCTTGTCGGTCCCCGTGAGATGAAGCACGGTACGACGCGTCTGGCGCAGACGCTCGAGAGACAGCGTGATACGCGCCTGCGGCACGCTGGGTGCACGCATCGGGACACAGCAATCCGCACTGGTCAGCGCTTCCTGCAGACGGTCACCATCCGGGAACAGCGAGGCCGTGTGGCCATCGCCGCCCATGCCGAGAATCAGTGCGGAGGCCGGCCAGGGGAGCGCCGCGATGCGAGCACTCACTTCTGCGCAACCGTCTTCCGGCTCTGCCTCGGCGTTGGTCAGCGGATGGAAGGTGGCGGCACTGGCCGCACCGCTCAGCAGGTGCTCACGCACGAAGCGTGCATTGCTGTCATCGGCGTCTTCGCTCACCCAACGCTCATCGGCGAGGGTGATATCGACACGCGACCAGTCCAGCGGCTTATCGCGCAGCGCGGCAAACAGCGGCTTGGGCGTGGAGCCGCCGGAAACCACCAGCAGCGCACGCGCTGACGGATCAACGTCGAGATCAGCACGCAAGGCAGCGGCCAGATACTCGGCGAGACTGTGTGCGGTCTGTACGCGCGGGTCCTGCTCAGTCACAGTGGCGCTCATCTCAATACTCCTCATACCAGCTGCGACCGTCGCGCGTGATCATCGCAATCGAGGAGACGGGCCCCCAGGAGCCGGCCGGATAACGGCGCGGCGTGGCGGCGCGGGATTCCCAGCCATCGATGAGGGTATCGACCCAGCGCCAGGCGTGTTCGATCTCGTCGCGACGCACGAACAGATACTGCTGGCCCTTGATGACCTCCAGCAGCAGACGTTCGTAAGCTTCCGGAATACGGCGCTTGGGGAAGGCGCTGTTGAAGTCGAGATCCAGCGGCCCCGGGCGCAGACGCATGCCCTTGTCGAGACCGGAGTCCTTGGTCAGCACCTGCAGGGAGATGCCTTCGGACGGCTGAAGACGAATGATCAGCTTGTTGGCCGCCAGCGAGCGCTGGTCCGGATCGAAGATGTAGTGCGGCTGCTGACGGAAGTGGATCACGATCTGTGACAGCTTCTCCGGCATGCGCTTGCCGGTCCGCAGGTAGAACGGCACACCGGCCCAGCGCCAGTTGGAGACTTCGGTCTTGAAGGCCACGAAGGTCTCGGTCTGGGATTCGGTGTTGGCGCCCTCTTCCTCGAGATAGCCCGGCACGTGCTGGCCGTCGACGGCACCCGCGATGTACTGGCCACGCACCAGATCCGTGTTGAGACGCTCGCCGGTGATCGGGCGCAACGCCTTGAGCACCTTGACCTTCTCGTCACGAATGGCGTCCGCGTCCAGGTTGGACGGCGGGTCCATCGCGATCAGACACAGCAGCTGCAGCAGGTGGTTCTGCACCATGTCACGCAGCTGACCGGCCTGATCGAAGTAGCCCCAGCGCCCTTCGATGCCGACCTTCTCCGCCACGGTGATCTCGACGTGGGAAATCTGGTTCTGATTCCACTGATTGCCGAACATCGGGTTGGCGAAGCGCAGCGCGATCAGGTTCTGGACGGTTTCCTTGCCCAGATAGTGATCGATACGGTAGATCTGGGATTCGTGGAAGACGGCGCCGATCGCGTCGTTGACGACGCGCGAGCTCTCCAGATCAGAGCCGATCGGCTTCTCGACCACGACACGCGAGTGCTCGTCGAGGCAGCCAGCTGCCTGCAGATTGCTGCTGATGTCGCCGTAGATACGCGACGGTACGGACAGATAGATCATCAGCGGGCGCGGCGACGGCTTGCCCTTGTCATCCACTCGCCAATCGGCGATCGCGGAATAGCCTTCCACGGTACTGAAGTCCAGCGCCGCATAGCTGATGCGAGAGAGGAAGCGCTCGATGCATTCCTTCTCGAGGTGTTCCGGCTTGACGCGCTCCTTGAGCGCCGCCTGCACGGTGTCCTTGAAGGATTCGAGGCTGACATCCTGACGCGCCAGACCGATCAGGCGGGTTGCCTTCTCGAGCAGACCGTCACGGTCGAGGTGATAGAGGGCTGGATATAGCTTGCGCTTGGCGAGGTCGCCCAAGGCGCCGAACAGGGCAATATCCACGCCCGGAATGATGTCGGAACTCATGCCGCCGATTTCTCCCGTCGAAACTGCCCTGTATGCCGAAATGACCGACAAGGTGGGCGACTTCGAACCCGCTTCCTGGAAGGCTGCGCAGGCTGGCGCGGCGAGGAGAGGCTCGAATGACACACGGCACCGGGAAGGCGTTGGCGATACATGGCTGGTTATATTAACAACAAATGTAGCGATAACGCCGCTGTCACTCAAGACAATTCGCCCCACAAATAGGTAAACTTACCTAAAAGTGGTAGTCAGCGGCGCTTTCGCTTTCGCCTCGTCCTTCGCGCCCTTGGATCAGCAAGTGACCCAAAGAGATGCTTGGCCTACCAGACGAGTGAGGCTAGGATGCCCAGATTACGTAGTTATTTCACTACACAATGGCAGGGTAACAGGCGAATGGCAGTACACGACCTCATCAATCGCATCCGTGAACGTCTCGACGAGCTCAATCGCTCCGAGCGCAAGGTCGCCGACGTCATTCTGGCGGACCCGGCTGCGGCCACCGGCATGAGCATCGCGGCGCTCGCTCAGGCCTCACTGGTCAGTGAGCCGACCGTCAACCGCTTCTGTCGCAACTTCGATGCCAAGGGCTTCCCCGACTTCAAGATCAAGCTGGCCCAGAGCCTGGCCGGCGGCACGCCCTATGTGTCACGCAGTGTCGATCAGAACGATGATGCCGCCGCCTATGGCGACAAGATTCTCGGCGCCACCGTGGCCGCGCTCGACGATGCCCGTCGCGCACTGGACCCCAGACGCATCGAACGCGCCGTCGACTACCTGAGCCAGGCCAAGCAGATCTGCTTCTTCGGCCTTGGCGCCTCAGGCCCGGTCGCGGCGGATGCCCAGCACAAGTTCTTCCGCTTCAACCTGCCGGTCATGGCCTATGAAGATGTGCTCATGCAGCGCATGGTGGCCGCCGCCTGCCATACCGGCGACGTGATCGTGATCATCTCCTACACCGGACGCACCCGTGAGCTGGTCGATATCGCCAAGCTCGCACGCAGCAATGGCGCCGCGGTACTGGGCATCACCGCACCGGACTCTCCGCTGGCACGCGAGTGCACCGAAGTGCTGGAAGTCATGGCGCCGGAAGACACCGATATCTATATGCCGATGACCTCACGCATGATCCACCTGGCCCTGATCGACGTGCTGGCCACCGGCGTGACGCTGCGCCGTGGAGAAGACTTCCAACAGCACCTCAAGAAGATCAAGGACAGCTTGAAGGACACCCGTTTCCCACCGGAGTCTTGAGCAATAGCCACCAAGTCATCAACCCCAGCCACGGCAAATGAGCTCTTCCTGCGCAGCCATTCAACGCGCTACTGACTCTTCAGCGTCACTTGAGCGATCCTTCAGGCATGGCGCGGGGCTTGCACCCGCGTGATCAAGACACAACAATACGCGCCATACCCCCTGACATGCGGTGCTCGCCGCATGATGTCTCATGTCGTGAATGCTGAGGATGCTTCCCATGCGCTGGCTGGCCACTGCTGCTCTGACCCTGATTTCCGCCCTTCCCGTGACCATGAGTCTGGCTCAGGCCGACACCTTCAAGTTCACGGCGATTCCGGATGAAGACGAGTCACGCCTGGTCGAGCGTTTCGACAAGGTCGCCGACTATCTGGAAGAGAAGCTGGGCGTCGATGTCGAGTATGTGCCGGTCAAATCCTACAGCGCCGCCGTCAGCGCCTTCCGCAACGATCAGATCCAGATGGCCTGGTTCGGCGGCCTGACTGGTGTTCAGGCGCGTCAGATGGTGCCGGGCTCCGTCGCCATCGCCCAAGGCGTGGAAGACGCTGCCTTCCGCAGCTACTTCATCGCGCGTCGCGACCTCAAGCTGGCCGGCGATGCCGCCGAGCCGCTGGATGCCTTGCCCGACTCCGTCGAAGGCCACTCCTTTACCTTCGGCGCCAAGACCTCCACTTCGGGCCGCCTGATGCCGGAATACTATCTGCGCGAGCAGTTCCAGCAGGCCCCGGACGCCCTGTTCAGCCGCGTCGGCTTCTCCGGCGATCACTCCCGCACCATCGCACTGGTCGCCGCCGGTACCTACGACGTGGGCGCGGTCAACTTCGCGGTGTGGGAAGCGGCCGTCAAGGACGGCAAGGTCGACCCGAGCAAGGTGCAGGTGCTGTGGCAGACACCGGCCTACCCGGATTATCAGTGGACGATTCGTGGTGATGCCGACAGCCACTTCGGCACGGACTTCACCGCCCACGTCACCCAGGCGCTGCTGGACATGAAGGACCCGGACCTGCTCGAGAGCTTCCCGCGCTCCGGCTTCATTCCGGCCAGCAACGATGACTACGCGCCGATCAAGACCGTCGGTGAGCAGCTCGGTCTGCTGCGCTGAGCTCATGACCCAGGAAACACCCTCTCCACTGCTGCACCTTTCGCAGGACCACCTCGGCCATGGCGCCGAGGTGGTCCTGCGTGATCTGGATATTCGCCTCCTGCCGGGCGAGCGCATCGCCCTGCTCGGCGCCAGTGGCGCAGGCAAGTCCACGCTGCTGGAAGCCCTGCGCGCCGCGCTGCAACAGCGCGACGTAGCAGCCGCCTGGTGCCCTCAACGCCAGGGGCTAGTGCCGCAATTGTCGGTCTACCACAACATCTTCATGGGCCGGTTGGACCAGCACTCACGGCTGACCAACCTGCTCAATCTGCTGCGCCCGAAACCGGCTCATTGGCAGGCGGTTGCCACATTGTGCGAACCGCTGGGTATTGCCGGCCTGATGGAGCGCTCCGTCGAGGCGCTTTCCGGCGGTCAGCGCCAGCGTGTCGCCATCGCACGCGCGCTCTATCAGGGCCATGACCTGTTCCTCGGTGACGAGCCCGTCGCAAGCGTGGACCCACATCAGGCCAGCCAGTTGATCCAGCTGATTCACGCCCGCCACGCCACCAGCGTGGTAGCGCTTCATCAGCGCGAGTTGGCGCTCACTCACTTCACGCGCGTGATCGGGCTTGGCAAACAGGCTGACGGTCAGGGGCACGTGCTGCTGGATGTCGCGACCGACGGACTGACGCCTGGCGACTTGGATTTCCTGTACCCCGCTGCGGCGACCCGCGAGTCATCCGATGTCAGCTGACCCCTCCACCATGACGGCAGAGCTGCGCCATCCTCCTCGCTGGTGGCAGGCACGCAGTGACGGTGCGCGCCTGTTGCACCTCGGTGGTGGTCTGGTCATCGCCATGCTGGTACTGGTGCCCTTCGCCGATCTCTCCGTTACCTCGCGCGATCCCTGGCAGGAACTGGGCCGCATGCTGACGGGTCTGGCGTCGCCGGCTCCCGGCGCGCTGGAATCCCCGCTGCACGCTCTGATCCTGACCATCGCTTTTGCGCTGTGGGGCACCCTGCTGGGTGCGCTGATCGGGCTGCCATTGGCATTGGTCTACTCTCGCTCACGCTTGCTGCGGGGCATCTGTGCCGGGCTGCGAGCGGTACATGAGCTGTTCTGGGCGCTGCTGTTGCTGCAGGTGTTCGGGCTGTCGGCCGCCACGGCATTGGCGGCGATCACGATTCCCTATGCCGCGACCTTCGCCAAGGTCTATGCTGAGATTCTCGAACAACTGCCGCAGGCGCCACTCAAGGCACTGCCCTGGGCCAGCTCGCGCGCGATGCGCTTTGTGTATGCTGAACTGCCGATGGCGTGGCGGCGCATGGCCAGCTACACCCGCTATCGCTTCGAATGCGGACTGCGCGCCAGTGTTCTGCTCGGTTTCGTCGGCTTGCCCACGCTGGGCTTCTATCTGGAAAGCGCCTTTCGCGAGGGCCGTTACGCCGAGGCGGGCGCTCTGCTGTGGATCTTCTATCTGCTAATCGCCACGCTCCCATGGTGGGGGCACCGTCGGGTATTGCCGGTACTGGCCATCGCCAGCCTCTGGTGGCTGGGGCCATGGCCCGATATCAGCCCGACCCTGCTGTGGCGCTTCATCAGCCATGACATCTGGCCGGCGCCGCTGGTCAATGCATCATTCGAGTCGCTGACCTCGGGCGAGCTCGCGACAGGCCTGCTGCAGTGGGCAAGCCACCTGCCCGATCTGCTGCCCGCCATCGGTAACACCTTACTGCTCGGCCTGCTGGGCACCGCCGGCAGTCTGCTGATCGCCATGCTGCTATGGCCGCTGGCCAGCCGCCACGTGGGCAATCGTCTCTCGCAACACTCGACCAACGGCCTGCTGATCTTCCTGCGCACCACGCCGGAGTTAATACTGGCCTTCATCCTGCTGTTGCTGTTGGGGCCCTCACTGCTGCCCGCCTGGCTGGCGCTGGCGCTGCACAACGGTGCGATTATCGCCTTCCTGTGTGCTCGCCATGCCAACCAGATTCAGCTGCCGCCCAGCCGCCCGCAGGGCAAGTTCGAATGCTGGCTCTATGAGCTCAACCCGCGTGTCGCTCCCGGCATGTTCGCATTGCTGCTCTACCGCGCCGAGACCATCATTCGCGAGACGGCCATTCTCGGCATGCTGGGGGTGGTAACGCTGGGCTTCCATATCGACTCTAGCTTCGAATACCTGATGTTTGATCAGGCATTTGCCTTGCTGGTGCTCACCGCCATACTCAATATCGGCGTTGACAGCCTCGCGCGGCGCCTGCGCCCCAGCGGCGAGATCTCTGAAGACAGCTGTGTGCGCTGACTCCTGCCCGACCTGCGCAGAAGTAGGCGCTGACTTCATGGCGCCCCCGACTCCCCTTTGAGCGAGCCTTCCCATGCCTCAATCGTCACCCGCAGATGCCGCCAGCACGGCAAGCGCCAAGCGTGAAGCACAGCGCATCACCTTGATCGGCGCGGCGCTGGATGGCGTGCTGGGTGTCGCAAAGCTTGTCATCGGCAAGCTGGTCGGCTCGCAGGCGCTGATCGCCGATGGCATCCATTCCCTGTCAGACCTCGTGACAGACGCCTTCGTGTTGGTGGCGACTCACTACGGCCGCCAGGCACCGGATCGCTCACATCCGTGGGGGCATGAGCGCATCGAGACGCTCGGCACCCTGGTGCTCGGCAGCCTGCTGCTGGCCGTGGCGGGCGCCATTGGCTGGGAAGGTATCCTGCGCAGCTGGGAGCTGATGTTCGGCTCACTGACCATTCCGCTACCCGGCGCGCTGGGCATCGGCATCGCGATCATCTCGCTGCTCGGCAAGGAAGGTATCTTTCGCGCCACGCTGAAGGTCGCGCGCAAGCAGAAATCCAAGCTGCTGGAAGCCAATGCCTGGCACTCGCGCAGCGATGCGCTCTCTACTGTGGCGGTGCTGATAGGCCTGATCGGTACCCAGCTGGGGGCCAGCTGGCTGGATGGCATCGCGGCGGTCGTCGTTGGCGTGATGGTAGGCAAGATCGGCACCTCATTGGCCTGGGAGGCCTCACGCGAACTGATCGACACCGCCCTGCCACGCGAACAGCAACACGCCATGCGTGAGTGCTTGCTGTCACTGCCGGAGGTGCGTGGTGCACATGACCTGCGCAGCCGCACGCTGGCCGGCCGTATCGTGCTCGAAGTCCACCTGCTGGTCGCGCCACGCATCAGCGTCTCGGAAGGCCATGCCATCGGCCATCACGCCGTGGCTCGCCTCAAGGCCGAATTCCCTCAGCTCAGTGATGTGCTCTATCACATCGACCCTGAAGACGACTCGCATCTCGGCCAGGCTAGCCTGGCGCAGCCCACGCTGCAGCAGCCCCTGCCCCTGCGTAGCGACATCATCGCCGCACTCGAGAAATGCTGGCAGCAATCACCTCTCTGGCAGGCGCGCAGCGGCCTCACCCTGCATTACGTCAACCATGCCACTACACCTGCTGACACCGACTCGTCGGCCCCGCATGTGGATATCCTGCTGGAGCTGCCAAGTTGTGCTACGCAAGCCGCCTCGGAAACGGCTCTGCAATGTAACCACGACACTGACTCGCGCAACGCATCAATCGTCGAGATGGAACGCCTTGCAGCAGGGCTTGAGTGGTTTGGCAAGCTGGAGATTGGCGTGATGTCACATATCCACCAGCGCTGACGTGTGAGTTACACTGCAGGCAAAGGCAGACATGGCATCCTGAACTTCAGAGGCAGGCTTGGGTTGCCCCCTCATCGCTCAAGAGCGTTCAAGAGAGCTCAAGTCAAAGCCATCTAGACCAGAATTCAC
This sequence comes from Cobetia amphilecti, assembly GCF_020217465.1. Classification (GTDB taxonomy): domain Bacteria; phylum Pseudomonadota; class Gammaproteobacteria; order Pseudomonadales; family Halomonadaceae; genus Cobetia; species Cobetia amphilecti. Next base: position 899,606 of record NZ_CP084115.1, on the reverse strand, counting down.
GTTCGAACTCAAAGACAGACATCCACCAGACAAGGAGCACGCCATGAGCAACGCATCCGGCGAAATGCACAAGACACGTATCATCAGTGAGCTGAAAGGTTTCATCCGCAAGCTGCTGCAAGACCCGAAGATTCTCGAGCAGTCACTGGTCGTGGCGCGAGCGCGCCTCAAAGAAGGGGCAGAACAAGGAAAGAATGAGCAAGCGGTGCTGGCTATCATCGCCAACGAGATTTCTGACACTACCAGCATCCATATCCCGGAAGACCCGGCAGAGCACTCCGATGCGGACAAGCTGTTCCTGGAGCTGCTGAAGGATGTAGTCGAGGAAGAAGAAGCGCTTTATTGAACTCAATAAAAAACCGCCCCGAAGGGCGGTTTTTTACTGATTGGCAGTTGTGCAACCTGACGGAGCATAGTCAGCTGCATCACCAGCGGCTGAGCTTGAATTCAGAGCACAGGTCCAACCATCAGATGCAGTGCGCGTAAGAGTAAGAGTTGTACCGGACAAATCACCACTTACGTTGCCATTCAACGTTCCAGCGATAGTATCAGCATCAGTAGAGTCGTCAGCTGTGATAGAAACTGTCGGATCATTATCAAACAGATCTGAAGACGTCCAACCCAATGCATCCGCAGTGGTAGCATTAACTCCACGAGCATAAGCTTCTTCTGCTGCAGTCTTCATAGCAGCCATTTCTGAATAAGCTCTAGACACTTGAGATCGAGCTACGTAATCCTGATAACGCGGAATCGCGATGGCTGCCAGAATACCGATAATCGCCACAACGATCATCAGCTCGATCAGTGTAAAACCAGCTTGTTGCTTGCGTATCATGGTGTGACTCCCTTGCATTTGCGTAGTGAGATCAGGTCGTACGTCCTGATACCCCGGTTACCTTCCCTGACCAGCAGGATGTTACAGAAGAATGTCAGCATGGGCATTTGATTCTAATATTCCCAATAACATCTTCACCAGCATAACATCTTGATATCACGGGGTGTCGACCGGACGGGACGAGTGATACCACAGCCACAGATCAGGTGCCATTGCCATGTCGCAAGACGCTTGCTTGGCGGCGCTGACGGCTGCTTGGTTGTTACAATAGATTACACTCAGTGACATTGCAAGCAACGAACACAAAAACTTTGTGATCGAGATTCAGACTCTCTTCAACGTCACTCCCAGCCCATCAGCGTTTGGCCAGCACTTTCCACTCACTCTATCCCCTTCCCATGTCAAGAATGCGCCATTCCTAGCGCTGGGCAATCCAGCTACACTCTTCTGCAAGACGATGTTTGTAATACGATGGCTTGCCGCACCACAGTTTGCGCACAGCGCATCAGTGCCTACTTCACGTTTGAAGCAGCGCGAGTAGGCCCATCGGCAACTGCAACAGGAAGAGTGTCATGCCCCAGTCAGAACACACGCTAAAAGGATTTGCCGCTCGACTGGTCGACTCTGGCCTGCTCGAACCACAGGCAGCACAGCTGGCTGAACAGGAAGCCAATGAGGCAGGGGAAAGCCTGTTGCTGCATATCATCGCGCATGGCCTGGTGACGGCACGTGATGCGACATTGGCGGCCGCCTGGGAATACGGCCTGCCGTATGTGGATCTCGATGCCCTTCGTATCGACTCGCTGCCCTCCATTGATGAGCTGCCCGAGAAGGTCCTGCGCAAGCTGGGCGTCTTGCCACTCTATCGCCGTGAGCATCGCCTGACAGTTGGCGTGCCCTCCCCATCGACGCTCACGCATCTTGATGAGCTGCAGTTTGCCACCGGCTTGTCGATCGAGAGTGTCCTGGTCGCCGCCGACCAGCTGACGCCGGCATTGGAGCAGTACCTGGAAGCCGGCGAAGAAAGCGCCATGGACATGCTGAGCGAAGATGGCGAAGCGCTTGATGGGCTGGATTTCGAAGGCGAAGAAGATAACAACAACGATCTGGCCATCACCGCAAGTAGTGATGATGCGCCAGTCGTGCGCTTTGTTCACAAGGTACTGCTGGATGCCATCAAGCGTGGTGCCTCGGATATCCACTTCGAGCCCTACGAATCCACCTATCGTATTCGTTTTCGTATCGATGGCATGTTGGTCGAGAACACCCGCCCCCCCTTTAATATGCGTAACCGTATCTCGGCGCGCCTGAAAGTCATGTCGCGCATGGATATTTCCGAGCGACGATTGCCACAGGATGGCGCGATCAAACTGCGCCTGTCCAAGTCCCGCTCCATCGACTTCCGTGTCAACACACTGCCCACTGTGTACGGCGAGAAGCTGGTGCTGCGTATCCTGGACCCTAGCTCGGCCAAAATGGGCATCGAGGCATTGGGTTTCGAACCTGAACAGCGCGCCATGTTCGAGAAGACGCTGGATCAGCCACAGGGCATGATCCTGGTCACTGGCCCGACCGGTAGCGGCAAGACCGTGACGCTCTACACCGGCCTGAATATCCTCAATACACCGGAGCGCAATATCTCGACGGCGGAAGACCCGGTCGAGCTCAAGGTAGAAGGCGTCAATCAGGTCAACGTGCTGCCCAAGATAGGCCTGGATTTCGCCTCGGCCCTGCGCGCCTTTCTGCGCCAGGATCCCGATGTGGTAATGGTGGGGGAGATTCGTGACAAGGAAACCGCCGAGATTGCCGTCAAGGCGGCGCAGACCGGTCACCTGGTACTTTCTACCTTGCACACCAACTCGGCGCCCGAGACACTGACTCGCCTGAGCAACATGGGAATTGCCCCCTTCAATATCGCGAGTTCCGTCTCGTTGATCATCGCTCAGCGCCTTGCTCGCCGCCTGTGTACCCACTGCCGTCAGCCCGCGGAAATTCCGCCCGAGGCGATGGCTTCGATGGGCTTCAGTGAAGACAATGGCTTCAGTGCAGCAGAACTCGAAGCCGCAACCATATTCCGCCCCGTCGGTTGCAGCCAGTGCACGCTGGGTTACAAGGGGCGAGTCGGCATCTATGAAGTCATGCCGATCTCGGATGAGATGAGCCGCTTGATCATGCGTGAGGGCACCGCTATCGAGCTGGCTGACCAGGCGCGCAAGGAAGGGCTTTCAGACCTGAGACGTAGCGGCTTGCGCAAGGTGATGTCGGGCATGACCTCGCTGGAAGAAGTCAATCGCATCACCAAGGACTGAGTCGCTGCTGCAGGCCAAGCATGAAATGGTTATCCATTCTGGCTGACAGCGATCAATACGCCAGATAGCTGACTTTTGCTCAGTCATCAGGCACATTGAAGACAAGATGACCCAGGCATTGATCATGGCTCGACCTTCAATGCCTGCTCCCCATTTATCAGGGAACGATAACTGACATGGCAACTCCCAGAACTGCCAAGAAAGACAAGAAAAAAGCGGGCATTGAAACTTGGCAATGGTCGGGCAAGAACTCGCGCGGTGAAAACGTCAAGGGCGAGCTGATGTCGGCCAACGTCGATCAGGTTAAGAACACGCTGGTCAGCCAGGGGATCGTGCTCAAGCGCCTGCGCAAGAAGTCCTCCCTGTTTGGCGGCAGCAAGAAGGTCAGTGGCAAGGATGTCACCATGTTCGCCCGTCAGATGGCGACCATGATCCGTGCTGGCGTACCGGTGCTTCAGGCATTTGGCATCGTGGCTGAGAGCATGAAGAGTCCAGGCATGCGTCATCTGGTCGAAGACATGATGAATCAGGTGGGAGCAGGCGCCAGCTTTTCGGAAGCCTTGCGCAAACACCCCCAGCATTTTGATAACCTGTTTGCCAATCTTGTCGAAGCCGGCGAACAAGCTGGCGCCCTGGACAAGATGCTTGACCGTGTCGCGACTTATAAAGAAAAGATTGATTCTCTCAAGGCGCGCGTCAAGAAAGCCCTTTATTACCCTATCGCCGTGATCGGTGTCGGGATCGGGGTAACAGCTATCCTGTTGATCAAGGTAGTTCCGCAATTTGAAAGCCTTTTCCAAGGCTTCGGCGCAGAGCTGCCAGCATTTACTCAGCTGACGATCACCTTGTCCGAGTATGCGCAGAATTATTGGTATGTTGCGCTAGGCGCGATAATCCTGACCGTCGTTCTTATTGCACAGGGAATCAAGCGCTCTGAGAAGTTTGCCTACGCCAGTCACCGCTTCATGCTCAAGGTACCCGTGCTCGGCGATATTCTGGATAAATCGTCTGTCGCTCGTTATTCACGCACATTGGCTACGACCTTCCAGGCAGGTGTGCCGTTAGTGGAATCGCTTGATACTGCCGCCGGCGCCTCAGGCAACAAGGTCTACGAGCGCGCCATTGCCCAGATCAAGGAAGATGTCTCTACTGGCCAGCAGCTGAACTTTGCCATGCGCAATACCCAGTTATTCCCGACACTGGCAGTACAGATGGTGGCGATTGGCGAGGAATCCGGCTCACTGGATGCCATGCTCAACAAGGTGGCGGATTTCTACGAAGAAGATGTCGACAACAAGGTAGATGCGCTGACCTCATTGCTGGAGCCCTTGATCATCGTGGTGCTAGGCACCCTGGTGGGCGGGCTTGTGGTCTCGATGTATCTTCCCATCTTCGAGCTGGGCAACGCGATCTAGCACGCGGCCTGTATCTCGAAAGAAGCTTTCATGCCAAGCGGCCGCGCCACCAAAAGGACGCGGCCGTGTCATTTACTGACAAGGACGACTCGTGGAATCACTCGCCCAACTCTCTCCCACCCTGCAAGCCTGCCTGGCCGGTATATTCGGTTTGCTGGTCGGCAGCTTTCTGAATGTCGTCATCACTCGCCTGCCCGTGATGATGATGCGCCAATGGCGCGCCGAGGCCCGCGAGGCATTGGAGCTGGAAGCCGAAGACACACCGCGCTTCAATCTGCTGGTGCCCGCATCACGCTGCCCGGGCTGTGACACGCCGATCAAGTGGCATGACAACCTCCCCATCCTCGGTTGGCTGAAACGCCGTGGCCGCTGCGCCAGCTGCAATACGCGCATCAGCGCGCAGTACCCGCTGGTGGAACTGGCCGGTGGCGCGCTCGGCGCCTCCATCGCGTTGATCTACGGCCTGGAGGCACAGAGCCTGTGGATCTTCGGCGCCTGTCTGACCCTGCTGGTGCTGTCAGTCATCGACTTCCGCACCCAGCTGCTGCCAGATGCCATCACTCTGCCACTGCTGTGGGCAGGCCTCGCCTATCAGTTGCTGTTCCAGCCTCTGATGCTGCCCAGTGCCGTGATCGGCGCGATGGCGGGATATCTGGTGCTGTGGAGCTTCTACTGGCTATTCAAGCTGGTCACCGGCAAGGAAGGCATGGGCTACGGTGACTTCAAGCTGCTTGCCGCTCTCGGTGCCTGGCTCGGCTGGCAGTGGTTGCCGCTGCTGCTGATTCTGTCCGCCGGTCTCGGGGCCGTTCTGGGCATCCTGTTGCAACTGCTGGTACCGCGTCTGCGCGGCGTCCCGATGCCCTTCGGGCCTTACCTGGCGGTTGCCGGCTGGATCGCTCTGCTGTTTGGCACGCCCTTGATGAGCCTCTACCTGAGCGTGATCGGCGCATGACGACGACTTCTGTACCCCAAGGCCCCATCATCGGTGTCACCGGCGGCATCGGCAGCGGCAAATCGAGCGTCGCGCGGCTGTTCGGCGAGCTGGGCATCCAGTGGGTGGATGCCGATGATGTCTCGCGCGAGATCGTGCGCCCCGGCGAGACAGCACTGGCCGAGATCATTGCCCACTTCGGCGAATCGATCGTCACGGCGCAGGGCGAGCTTGATCGCGCCGCGCTGCGCGAGCGGATCTTCGCAGCCCCCGAGGAGCGCCAGTGGCTGGAGCGCTGCACCCACCCGCGTATCCGGGAGCGGATCGTGCAGCACCTGGCGGCCATGACCAGTCCCTATCGCCTGCTGGTCTCTCCGCTGTTGTTCGAGTCCGGCCAGGACAGCCTCGTCTCACGCACCCTGGTGGTGGATGTCAGCCAGGATGTTCAGCTGGCGCGCACGCTGAGCCGCGATGGTGTCAGCGAAGCGCAGGTGCGCGCCATCCTCGCGGCCCAGCTGCCACGCGAGACACGACTGGCCAAGGCCGACGATGTCATCGACAATGACGGAAGTCAGGCGCATCTTCGTGAACAGGTAGTGGCCATGAATGCCTACTATCGATCACTGAGCGCCCCCCATACACCGTTTCAGGACACCCCTCATGTCTGATGCCACCGCTTCCCACAATGGCAAGACACCATTGACTGTCGCTTGCCCGCAATGCCGTACCGACGTGGTATGGAGTGCCGCCAGCGAGTTTCGCCCCTTCTGCAGCAAGCGCTGCCAACTGCTGGACCTAGGCGCCTGGGCTGACGAATCCCACAGCATCGCCGGTGAGCCCGCCATGGATGAGACCAGCATCGACGAGATGGTGGCGCGCATGGAACGCGACATGCATCAGCAGTAGCGCTCGACAGAGCCCTGCTGGTTCAGGCTGATGCAGAGCTAGACACTCAAGACGCTGGGCATAAAAAAGACCCTCGAGGCTAGCCTCGAGGGTCTTTTTCGTTCAGGCAACTGCCATCAACGCGCGATCATCATTTCCAGAAATCACGGATCGATGCGATACCCTGGGCACCGACGGCGCGTGCATGATCGCTGTCATAGCGGGACATGCCTCCCAGCGCATAGACCGGCATGCACGCCTGCTCGACCAGCCCCTGGAAGTCATGCCAACCCAGCGGCGGACGCTCCGGATGCGACGGCGTCACACGCAGCGGCGACAGTGACACGAAGTCACACGCCACACGGCCGGCCTGGTCCAGCTGCTGCTGATCGTGGGTGGAGGCAGACAGCCACTTGTTGGCAGCAATCGGACGCTCGCCCTTTTCCGCCAGCTCCGCCAGACGCACGCTGGTCAGGTGGATACCATCCGCATCGACCTTGCCGAGCATGGACGGTTCAGCGTTGAGCAGCAGACGAGCACCACGCGCATGACAGATCGCCAGCGCCTTCTCGGCACGCACGATATAGGCCGCCTCATCCAGCTCCTTGGCGCGCAGCTGGACCAGACGCACGCCATCCTCATCCAGCGCACGCGTCAAACGCGTCTCGAAGACGTCCTCATCGGCCTCTTCCGGCGTGATCAGATACTCACGCGGCAGCGAGACCGCCCGCAGAATCGGCAGATTCGCCGCCGGGAAGGCGTACTTGTAAAGATCCTCGATCTCGACCCAGCGCACTGCCTGCCCTTCACGACCAAAGGGCTCGCCAGTGAACTGACGCGTTTCCCACACATCCAGCAGGATGTGCTTGTCCGGGTATTCGTGATGAATACGGATCAGCGGCTGAGCACGAATGATCTCGATGCCCAGCTCTTCGCACAGCTCACGCTTGAGCGCTTCCAGACCGGTTTCGTAAGGCGCCAGCTTGCCACCCGGAAACTCCCACAAGCCGCCCTGATCCACCGTCGAGGGACGACGTGCAATCAGGACCTGGCCCTGTTCGTTTAAGATGGCGGCAGCCGCCACGTGAACCCTTCGCTTCGGCATGATGCCTGTACCTTTGACTCGCGTTGTACATCCGACTCCGCCTCGAGAGGCGAAGCCTGCGGGAGATATTGCATTACCGTTTCAGCGTAAGCCTCCGCCCTGGGGCGTCAGCTACGATAATCAGCGTTGATCGAGACGTAATCGTGGGACAGATCCGATGTCCAGATGCGAGCTTCCTGCTGTCCACGCCCCAGGCGGATGCCGATCACCAGCTCCTCCTCGGCCATGGCGGCACTGCCGGCGGCTTCGGTGTAGCTGTCGGCACGGCCGCCCTGCTCGACGATGGTGACGCCATTGAGCGTGATCGCGACACCCGTGACGTCCAGCTCTTCCAGCGGCGCACGTCCGACGGCCGCCAGAATGCGCCCCCAGTTGGCGTCACTGGCATAGAGGGCTGTCTTGACCAGCGGCGAGTGCGCGACGGTAAAGCCGACGGCACGCGCCTCTTCCTGTGAACGCGCCTCGCTGACCTCGATGGTGACGAACTTGGTCGCCCCCTCGCCATCACGAATGATGGCCTGAGCCAGCTCGAGCATGACCTCTGCCAGGGCGGCCTCGAACGCGATCAGGTCTTCACCCTCGACACGCCCGGCCTGCCCCGTGACAGCCAGCATGCAGGCGTCATTGGTGGAGGTATCGGAATCGACGGTGATGCTGTTGAAGCTCTTGACCACCACCCGGCGCAGCATGGCGTCGAGAGCCGCCTGATCGATGGCGAGATCAGCATCGGTGGCCACGAAGCCCAGCATGGTCGCCATGTTCGGGCAGATCATGCCGGAGCCCTTGGAAACACCCGCCAGCGTCACGCTCTCGCCATTGCTCAGCGCAAGCGTCCGCCAGCTGCCCTTGGGCCGCGTATCGGTGGTCATGATGCCATGCGCCGCGGCAGACCAGTCGCCCTCGCCCAGGTTGGCAAAGGCTGTCGGCAACGCCGCCGTCAGGCGATCCATCGGCAACGGTTCACCGATCACGCCGGTCGAGAACGGCAGCACTGCCCGGGCATCGCAGCCGGCGATCTCCGCCAAGGCCTGGCAGGTCGCGTGAGCATCGGTCATGCCCTGCTCGCCGGTTCCCGCATTGGCATTGCCGGTGTTGATCACCAGATAACGCGGCCCTTCGACGCCTGCCGTGAGGTGCTCACGTGCGACATGGACCGGTGCCGCACAGAAGGCATTGCGGGTAAAAGTGCCTGCAAGACGCGACCCTGCCTCGAGGGCCATGATCACCAGATCACGACGACCCGGCTTCTTGATACCGGCTTCAGCAACCCCGATCTGAAAGCCGGAAACCGCCGGCATGTCAGCGGGAAAAGTGGAAGGCCCTACCGCCATCGCTCACGTCTCCAATCATGGTGTTCTGTGACAACTGCCCCCTGCGAGCCGAATCGACGTGACTCACAGGGAGGCTGTTTGGCGCAGTGTCAGCTCAGCTTGCCGTGGCACTGCTTGTATTTCTTGCCGGAACCGCATGGGCACGGGTCGTTGCGGCCGACCTTGGGCACATCGCGGCGCATCGGCTCGCCATCGCCCTGGGCCTGAGGCTGCGCACCGTACTGTGCCTCGACGACCTCTTCGGCCGCCTGGACACCGTCTTCACTGACCGCATCTTCATCGACACGACGCGTTTCGGCGCTGGCCTGCTCACGCTCGAGGTTGGCACGACGCTCTTCTTCCAGCGTGTCGACCTCTTCCTGGCGACGCACCTGCACGTGGCTGAGAATGCGCACCACGTCGGACTTGATGTTGACCAGCAGCGTCTGGAACTGCTCGAACGCTTCGCGCTTGTATTCCTGCTTCGGGTTCTTCTGGGCATAACCGCGCAGGTGGATACCGCGACGCAGGTTGTCCATCGCCTGCAGGTGCTCCTTCCAGCGCGTATCCAGCACCTGAAGCATGACCTGCTTCTCGAAGCGGCGCATCAGCTCAGGGCCAACGGCCTCGACCTTGTCGGCATAAAGCGCTTCATGGGCGGCCTGCAGACGTTCACGCAGCGTTTCCTCACGGAAGTGCTCGTCCTCTTCCGCCCACTGCACCAGCGGCAGATCGAGGTTGAAGTCGGTCTTAAGGTCGTTCTCGAGGCTCGGCAGGTCCCACTGTTCCGGCAGGCTCTGCGGCGGCACACGCAGGGAGATGGCGTCATCGAGCACTTCGCGACGGATGCCGGCGATGTTCTCGGCGATCTCGTCGGCTTCGAGGATGTCGTTGCGCTGCTCGTAGATCACGCTGCGCTGATCGTTGGCGACATCATCGTACTCGAGCAGCTGCTTGCGCACGTCGAAGTTGCGACCCTCGACCTTCTTCTGCGCGCGCTCGACGGCATTGGAGACCATCTTGTGCTCGATGGCTTCGCCCTTCTCGAGCCCCAGCGCGCCCATCAGACGCTGCACGCGGTCAGAACCGAACAAACGCATCAGGCTATCTTCCAGCGACAGGAAGAAGCGCGTGGAGCCCGGGTCACCCTGGCGACCGGCACGACCGCGCAGCTGGTTGTCGATACGGCGTGATTCGTGACGCTCGGACCCGATCACGTGCAGACCGCCTGCCGCCAGCACGGCTTCGTGACGCTCCTGCCAGCCATGCTTGATCTCGTTGATCTGCTCTTCGGTCGGCGCTTCCAGCTCGGCAAGCTCGGCTTCCCAGTTGCCGCCCAGCATGATGTCGGTACCACGACCGGCCATGTTGGTCGCGATGGTCACGGCGCCCGGACGACCCGCTTGGGCGATGATGGCGGCCTCGCTGACGTGCTGCTTGGCGTTCAGGACGTGATGCTTGACGCCCGCCTTGTGCATCATCTGTGACAGCAGCTCGGAGGTCTCGACCGAGGCGGTACCCACCAGCACCGGACGCCCTTCCGCAACCTTCTCGCGGGCATCCTCGATGATGGCGCTGAACTTCTCTTCCGCGGTCAGATAGACCAGATCATTCATGTCCTTGCGCGCGATGGGCTTGTTGGTCGGGATGACCATCACGTCGAGGTTGTAGATCTGACGGAATTCGAAGGCCTCGGTATCGGCCGTACCAGTCATGCCGGACAGCTTGTCGTAGAGACGGAAGTAATTCTGGAAGGTTGTGGATGCCAGCGTCTGGCTTTCCTTCTGGATGGCAACACCTTCCTTGGCCTCGACCGCCTGGTGCAGGCCTTCAGACCAGCGACGACCGACCATGGTACGCCCGGTGTGCTCATCGACGATGACCACTTCACCGTTGTTGACGATGTAATCCACGTCACGCACGAACAGGTTCTGGGCACGCAGCGCAGAGTGCACGTGGTGCAGCAGGCTCAGGTTCTGGGCCGCATACAGGGAATCCTCTTCCCCGAGCAGCTCCTGGGCACGCAGCAGCGCCTCGACCTTCTGGTGACCGAACTCGGTCAGCTCGACCTGCTTCTGCTTCTCATCGAGGGTGAAGTCGCCGCTTTCCGGATCTTCCTCATCGCTGCACTGCTCGAGCTCGCGCGCCATGCGATCGATGATCTTGTAGAGGTCGGTATTCTCTTCCACCGGACCGGAGATGATCAGCGGCGTGCGCGCCTCATCGATCAGGATGGAGTCGACCTCATCGATGATGGCGAAGTGCAGCTTTCGCTGGACCTTGTCTTCCAGCGAGAAGGCCATGTTGTCGCGCAGGTAATCGAAACCGTATTCGTTGTTGGTGCCGTAGGTGATATCGGCCTGATAGGCGGCGCGCTTGTCTTCATTGGGCTGGCCGGAGTAGATGACACCGACACTCAGGCCGAGGAATTCATACAGCGGACGCATCCAGTTGGCATCACGGGTGGCCAGATAGTCGTTGACCGTCACCACGTGGACACCTTCGCCAGTCAGTGCGTTCAGGTAGACCGCCAGCGTCCCCACCAGCGTCTTGCCCTCACCGGTCTTCATCTCGGCGATGCGGCCTTCGTGCAGCGCCATGCCGCCGACCATCTGGGTATCGAAGTGACGCATGCCCATGATGCGCTTGCTGGCCTCACGCACGGTCGCGAAGGCTTCCGGCAGCAGCTTGTCGAGATGTTCCCCTTGCGCGAGACGCTCGCGGAATTCCGCGGTCTTGGCTGTCAGCGCCTCATCGGAGAGCGGCTCAAGCTCGCTCTCGAGCGCATTGATCGCGTTGACCCGCTTGCGCAGGCGCTTCACTTCGCGATCATTCTTGGAACCCACTACCTTGGTCAGGAATTTACCCAGCATATTCTGTCCTTGTACGTGACCCGGGGTCGGGTCACGCCTTCACATATCATGACACTCAAGCGCTGCCGCCAAACGCGATGACAGGGCAGCTCGATGTGGCCCGGGGCCCATCAGGCATTACGCTCGAAAGAGAAAACGAACCTCATCATCCGCGACGCGAACGATGAACGGGGTGTCAGGACAGAAGGGGCGGCGCACGCGGCGCGATGGCATTGACGAGGCCACGCAGCAGGACGCGGGTGCAGGAAACGAAGGAGCGCTGGCGCGGGAGGTTGGGACTGGCCTGGGGCGCACGACGCACCCGCTTGCGCAGGCAGCGTAGCCCCTGACGGCGACTCTCGGCACGTATCACCGCGGGTGCCAGCAACTGGATGCTGGCCAGCGTCAGATTGACGCGCTCGACCTGCGCCGCGCTCAGTCCAGCGGGGAACAGACAGCTGAGCAGCAGGCCTGCCAGCAGCCAGCGCGGCGCCGTGCGTACCGACCAGCGACGCGAAGCGCCGCTACCGGAATCCGGTAACGCACGAGGGCGTGCTGTGGCATCGACAGGGCTCATGCTGTTGCCGGACTCCCGCTCATGATAGATTGCCGGAAATCACCGAACCGGCATGCAAGCCCATGAGTATAAAGGCTAAGCGTTTCCGCGCCCAGCCCGCGGCGCGCCTGTTGAACGGCAAGGGGCAACTTGGCAGCGTCATGCGCCAGGCGCGCATGCTCGAGCAGGCCCAGCTGCACCTGCGTGCTGCACTGCCCAAAGACATGCAGGAACAGGTCTTCGTCGGCGGCTATCACGATGACACCTTGACGCTGATCACCAGCCGCGCCTCCTGGCTGACCTGGCTGCGCTATGAGCAGCGTCGCCTGATCAGTGTGCTGCGCGAGCTGCCAGAACTCGCCACCCTCGCCCGCCTGGCCTTCAAGGTCCGCCCGATCCGTCCGGCCTTCGTGCCCGCGCGCCAACCACGCCACTTGCCAGAGGCTGCCGCGGAACATCTGCTGGATTGCGCCTCCCATACCCGGGACGAGCGTCTGCGCCTCGCCCTGGAGCGACTGGCAGCTCACGCATCGGATTCGAGCGACGACACCGAGACGCCCTGAGCCAACTCAAGCATTTCTTGTCTGCCATGCAAACAGCCGCGCCGCCCAGAAGGGCGGCGCGGCTGTTGTCGTTTCCATCTCCGGCTGGCTAAGGCCGGAGCAGTGCTGTCAGGCTGGACGGGCTAGGTCACAGTGTTCTGCTCGTACTGTCTCTCTGAGTGCTTTTCTTTTGAAATACCTCGTCTTGCAGCTTTCGCAGATGTCATTGGCCTCGACTCAGACGGCAAGCGCCGGAGAGGCATAGGAAATCGGCATCGCATCGGAGTTCTCGAAGGTGACGATCTCGTAGCTGTCGGCATTTTCCAGCAGCGCGCGGCACAGCATGTTGTTGAGGCCATGACCGGACTTGTAGCCACGGAACTCACCGATGATGCTGTGACCCAGCTGGTAGAGGTCACCGATGGCGTCCAGCACCTTGTGCTTGACGAACTCATCGTCGTAACGCAGGCCTTCATCGTTGAGGATGCGATAGTCATCGACGACGATGGCGTTGTCGAGGCTTCCACCCAGCGCGAGGTTCTGGGAGCGCAGGAACTCGAGGTCACGCATGAAGCCGAAGGTACGCGCGCGAGACACTTCCTTGACGAAGGAGGTGGTAGAGAAGTCGACCGTGGTGGTCTGCTTCTGCTGCTCGAACACCGGGTGATCGAAGTCGATGGCGAAGGACACCTTGAAGCCATTGTGCGGCAGGAAGGTCGCGACCTTGTCACCATCACGCACTTCGATCTCGCGCTTGATGCGGATGAACTTCTTGAGCGACGACTGCTCCTGGATACCAGCGGACTGGATCAGGAAGACGAACGGACCGGCGCTGCCGTCCATGATCGGCACTTCCGGCGCGGACAGCTCGACGAAGCAGTTGTCGATGCCCAGGCCTGCAAAGGCGGACATCAGGTGCTCGACGGTCGTCACCTTGGCTTCACCGTTGGAGACGGCGGTGCACATGGTGGTATCACGGACGCTCATCGCATCGGCACGGATATGAGCCTGCGGCTCGAGATCGGTACGGATGAAGACGATGCCGGTGTTGACCGGAGCGGGACGCAGCGTCAGGTAAACCTTGTCACCTGAGTGCAGACCAACGCCTGTGGCGCGGATCGTATTCTGGAGTGTTTTTTGTCGAATCATAGGGAGATAGCCAGTCAGCCTGAATTTGGAAACAGTGTTCATGATAACAGCAATGCAGGAATTCAACAAATTGTCACCTGCCGCTGTTAGGGAAATTCAACATTGCCTTTCGAGCACCATTGAGGCTGACCCGCGCGCCTGCTGGCCTCGTGCTGAGTATGAACACGCAATCACCAAACAGTTCTCACTCGCACTGTCATAAAACGATAATCAATGTGCAAGACAGCTTGAAGTCCTCCCTTCCCTACGCGCCCACGTCACTGGCGGATGCACCCGTGACGCACAGGCAGCGCCCCGCGCCGGCGGCGAAAGCCCCTTTTGTCTGCCCCGGAAACGACTTCACCCACCCGGGAAGCCCCGGATGGGTGAAGTCAGACTCATGATGAGCCGTGCCATCTCAGCCTCGTGCCGACTGGCACATGAGCGTCAATGACGTGTCAGTCAGTGCGCATCAGTCAGCCTGGCGACGCAGGAAGGCCGGGATATCGAGATAGTCATCCATATCACGCGACTTGCGCGGCTCCGACTTCTTGGCTGCCGCTTCCTGCTCTTCCTTGGCCTGACGGGTGACCGTCGGCGTCTGCAAGCTGCGGTAGTCTGCCGGCTTCTCGACGGTACGCTTGGCCGGTGCCGTTTCACGCGCCGCCGGCTTCTCGACGCGACCGTCGAGACCCGCCGCCACGACAGTGACACGCAGCTCGTCGGTCATGTCCATGTCGATGGACGTCCCGACCACGATGGTGGCGTCCGGAGAAGCGAACTCCTGCACGGTGGCACCCACATCGTTGAATTCACCGATGGAGAGGTCCGGGCCTGCCGTGATGTTGACCAAGATACCGCGCGCGCCGTGCAGATCGATGTCTTCGAGCAGCGGGCTGCGAATGGCCTTCTCGGCGGCTTCACGAGCACGGTTCTCGCCGATGGCGTCACCGGTACCCATCATCGCCATGCCCATCTCGGACATGACAGTGCGCACGTCGGCGAAATCGACGTTGATGATGCCCGGGCTGGTGATCAGCTCCGCGATCCCCTGCACGGCACCCAGCAACACGTCGTTGGCGGCGCTGAAGGCGCTCAGCAGGCTGGCGCTCTTGCCCAGCACAGACAGCAGCTTCTCGTTGGGGATGGTGATCAGGGAGTCGACGTGCTCGGAGAGCTCCTTCATGCCCTGCTCCGCCGCCTTCTGACGACGCGGCCCTTCGAACGGGAACGGACGCGTGACGACGGCCACGGTCAGGATGCCCAGCTCCTTGGCGACCTGCGCCACGACAGGAGCACCGCCGGTACCGGTACCACCCCCCATGCCAGCCGTGATGAAGACCATGTCGGCGCCTTGCAGCAGCTCGACGATACGCTCACGGTCTTCCATCGCCGCCTGGCGGCCCACTTCCGGGTTGGCGCCAGCGCCAAGCCCCTTGGTGATTTCACTGCCCAGCTGCAGGACAGTCTTGGCGGCCACGCGCTTGAGCGCCTGAGCATCGGTGTTGGCGCAGATGAACTCGACGCCTTCGATGTTGCTCTCGACCATGTGATTGACGGCGTTACCACCGCCGCCGCCAACACCGATCACCTTGATGACCGCGCTGCTGGAGGGTGCGTTATCTACCAGTTCGAACATATGCCCTGTCTCCTGGATCACAGTCTTTCTGTAATCCCTGTCAGAAATTTCCCTTGAACCAGCCCTTGATCCGCTCCAGCGTGGAGGTGTCGTGCTCTTGGCCGTGAACGCGTCGCGCGGCAGATTCCTCTCTGCGCACCGCGACGGTCGTCGACGATGGCGTGTGCCGCTCCTGTTTCATCCCATAATGTAGCAAACCCACACCCGTGGAATAAATCGGATTGCGGACCACATCCGCCAGTCCACGCACATTTTGCGGGCAAGCGATGCGAACCGGCATGTGGAAGATCTCCTCCGCCAGCTCAACGACACCTTCCATGCGTGACGTTCCACCCGTCAGAACCACGCCCGCAGCCACGAGATCTTCATAGCCACTACGACGCAATTCATCGCGGACCAGGGTGAACAGTTCCTCATACCTGGGCTCGACCACTTCGGCCAACGCTTGACGGGACAGATCACGTGCCGGTCGGTCACCGACACTCGGCACCTTGATCGTCTCGTCGCTGGAGGCCAGCTGGGTCAGAGCACAGGCATACTTGACCTTGATTTCTTCTGCATATTGCGTCGGTGTACGCAGCGCCATGGCGATGTCATTCGTGACCTGATCACCCGCGATGGGGATCACAGCCGTATGACGAATGGCACCTTCGGTGAAGACGGCGATATCCGTGGTACCACCGCCGATATCCACCATGCACACACCCAATTCACGCTCATCCTCGGTCAGAACCGCATGACTCGAGGCGAGCTGCTCGAGAATGATGTCGTCGACTTCGAGCCCGCAGCGACGCACGCACTTCTCGATATTCTGCACGGCATTCAGTGCGGCAGTGACCAGGTGAACGCGCGCCTCAAGACGCACCCCGGACATGCCCAACGGCTCGCGAATACCTTCCTGACGGTCAATGGCATATTCCTGCGGCAGCACGTGAAGAATGCGCTGACCTTCAGAAATCGCTCGAGCGCGCGCCGAGTCGATCACGCGTTCGATATCAGACGGCGTCACTTCGCGATCCTTGATCGCCACGACACCATCGGAATTCATCGAACTGATATGACTGCCGGCGATGCCCACATATACCGAGTGGATATCGCAGCCGGCCATCAACTCAGCCTCCTCCACTGCGCGCTGAATCGACTGTACGGTCGATTCGATGTTGATCACCACACCCTTCTTCATGCCACGTGAAGGGTGGGAGCCAATTCCCGCAATTTCGATACCGCCATCATCGGTCGGCTGACCCACGATCGCGACTACCTTGGAGGTTCCGATGTCCAGCCCGACCACCATATCCTGTGATTTGGAATGTCCTGCCATAGGTCGGGCCAGCTCCTTGATTCTGGTTCATCATGAAAATAATTGCGCGCTTTGACAGACAACATGTCTGCCGCACCACCCAAAACGGGTTTACGTTCCGTTTAACCCGTACAGAGGGATTTGACTTCCCAGTATAGGAGCAGCCACTTGGGGCATACCAGCCTAAAATACCGAGGGGCGCAAATCCCCGCTAGAATAGGCGGGATTGACGACAAATGAAACTGGCGATGTCGCCATTTTGCTAATACTCACACGCAAACGAAGCATGTAGTGAGTGTCGCCATTTGCCTCAACTGTCCTTGCCTTCTTCGGGTGCCGTCGTCTCCCCATGCCACGCCACTGCCACTCCGTTGGGGTAGCGCAGATCAATGTAGCGGATCTGCGACGCCTCATCACCCAGACGCCGCTGCCAGGCCGCCATGAAACGCGCCAGACGTGCCTCTCGATCATTGCGACCCAGCATCACCCACACCGAATCATTGACCTGAAAGCGCCAGGCGCCGCGTGGCTCCAATCGCAACTGGGAGACATTGAGCCCCAGCCCGCCCAACTGGCTCTGCAGCGCGTCAAGCTCGGCCAGCACCTCGGACCCACTGCCCTTGGGCCCCGCCAGATTGGGCAGATTGCCCAGCTGCGTGACCGGGCCCGCCTGGAAGGCATCACCGCGCACATTGAGCAATTCGCCATCATTCCAGTAGGCCACCGGCTGCTGTTCAAACAGCTCGAATTCGAGTGTATCCGGCCAGCGACGCGAGATGCTGACCTCACTCAGCCAATCGATCGCCAACGCGCGACGCCGAACCTCGCCCAATGGGACAGAGAGCCAGCTCTGGCCACGAATCAACGGCGCGATATGACGCTGAAGGTAGGCAGCACTGACATGATCGAAGTCACCCTTGATGGTGACTCGCTCAATGGGACGGTCAAGCCAGGTCCACAATGCCTGTCCGCCCGCGACCAGCAGCGCAAGACCGAGAACGAGGCCGAAGATTGCGCCGGTAGTGCTACGCGCCGCCATCGATCAATGACCACTCTGCTGAGCGACTGACGCGTCGTTTGCGTCCCGCTCGGCGAGAGTCGTGTCGAGAATACGCAGCACCAGGGTGGCGAAATCGAGCCCGACATGCGCCGCGGACTGCGGCACCAGGCTGTGATCGGTCATGCCCGGCGAGGTGTTGACTTCCAGCAGCCAGAAGGCGCCGTCCGCATCTTCCATCACATCGACACGGCCCCAACCCTCGCAGCCCAGCACGTTGAATGCCTTGAGCGAGATCTCGGCCAATTCCGCCTCGCGCGCAGCGCTCAGACCACAAGGCAGCAGATAGCGCGTGGTATTGGCGATGTATTTGGCATCGTAATCATAGAAGCCACTATCGGCTTCGATGCGAATGGCCGGCAGGACTTCGCCGTCCAATACCGACACCGTGTATTCCGGGCCCTTGATGAAACGCTCGGCCATCACCACCGCATCGAAGCGGCTGGCATCCGTCCAGGCATCCTGGAGCGCCTGGGCGTCCTCGACGATATGGATGCCGAGTGTCGACCCCTCATGCACCGGCTTGACCACCACCGGCGTACCGAGCGTCTCGAGCACCGACTGCCAGTCCGTGTCCGCCGCCAGGCGACAGGAACGCGGCGTCGGCAAGCCTTCGATATCCCAGAGCTTCTTGGTGCGCAGCTTGTCCATGCCCAGTGCAGAGGCCAGTACGCCGCTGCCGGTGTAGGGGATGCCCAGCAATTCCAGCGCACCCTGCAAGGTGCCATCTTCGCCGCCGCGACCATGCATGGCGATGAAGACACGGTCGGGGCGCAAAGCCTCGAGACCGGCCAGCCCATGCGCCATGTCATAGCCCTGCACATCGACGCCTGCGCCCTGCAGGGCCGCCAGCACCGCCGCACCACTCTTGAGCGACACCTCGCGCTCGGCGCTCAGGCCACCGAACAGCACCACGACACGTCCATAGCGCGTAGCCAGCTCAGGATTCACGCCTGTCGATCCGGACGGGGAGGAAGAGACGGTCATAGCGTCACCTCGTCAAGCTTGAGGTCGGCCCCCGCCAGTGCCAGCGCAATGCCACCGACATCGCCCGCCCCCTGGGTAATCAGGATATCGCCCGGACGCAGCACGTTCTTGAGCAGGTCCGGCAACGCACGCTTGTGCTCGACGAACAGCGGGTCCACCTGACCGCGCTGACGGATCGAGCCCGCCAGCGAGCGGCCATCGGCGCCCGGAATCATCGCTTCCCCGGCACTGTAGACATCCAGCAGCAACAGGGTGTCGACTTCGGACAGCACACGCACGAAGTCTTCATAGAGATCATGGGTGCGCGAATAACGGTGCGGCTGGTAGGCCATCACCAGACGGCGCTGCGGCCAGCCGGCGCGCACGGCGCGAATCACCATCTCCACTTCGCGCGGGTGGTGGCCATAATCGTCCACCAGCATCACGCTCTGCTCACCATCGGGTGCCGCGAATTCTCCGTGCACCTGGAAGCGACGACCGACACCGGCAAAGCTTGCCAGCGCGCGGGCGATGGCCTCATCGCTGACACCGACATCGGTGGCGATGGCGATCGCCGCCAGGGCATTGAGCGCATTGTGCTCACCCGGCATCGCCAGGGTGATCTCGAGCGGTGCATGGCCTTCCGGACGCAGCGCCGTGAAGCTGAGCTGACCGCCACCCTGGCGGAAATCGCTGATGCGGTAATCGGCATCGTCGCTGAAGCCGTAGGTCACGAACTGACGCTGAACACGCGGCAGCAGCTCACGCACGTTGGCATCATCGATACACAGCACCGCCAGACCGTAGAACGGCAGGTTGTGCAGGAATTCGATGAAGGTGTCCTTGAGGCGATTGAAGTCGCCCTCATAGGTGGCCATGTGATCGGCATCGACGTTGGTCACCACCGAGATCAACGGCTGCAGATGCAGGAAGGAGGCATCGGACTCGTCCGCCTCGGCGACCAGATACTCGCCCTCGCCCAGACGGGCATTGGTGCCCGCACTGGTCAGCTTGCCGCCGATGACGAAGGTCGGGTCCATGCCACCTTCCGCGAGCAGGGTCGCGGTCAGGCTGGTGGTGGTGGTCTTGCCGTGGGTGCCGGCAATCGCGATGCCCTGGCGGAAGCGCATCAGCTCGGCGAGCATCTCCGCACGACGCACGACGGGAATGCGATGCTCCCGCGCCCAGGCCACTTCCGGGTTGGTGGTGTCCACCGCGGTCGAGACCACGACTACATCCGCGCCTTCGGCATTGATGGCCGCATGACCGATGGCGACACGCACGCCGCACTCACGCAGGTGAGCCGTGACGGCGGATTCCTTGAGGTCACTGCCGCTGACCTCATAGCCCATGTTGCCCAGTACTTCGGCGATACCACACATGCCCACACCGCCGATGCCGACGAAGTGGATACGACGGATGCGGCGCATACCTGCACCGCGATCAGAATTGCTAGCGTTCAAGGCGAGTCTCCATGCAGCCTGCCAGCATGGTCGCTACCGCATCGAGTTCCGCACTATTGCGGGCGCGAGCGGCCATGCCAGTGAGTATCTTGGGGTCGAGCAATTCTGCCAGCGTCTCGGCGAGGCGCTCTGCAGTCAACGTATTCTGGGGAATCAGGCGCGCGGCATCCGCCTTGACCAATACCGCGGCATTGACGGTCTGATGATCATCCACGGCGTGGGGGAACGGCACCAGCACCGCAGGCCGACCAGCCGCAGCCAGCTCGGCCACGGTCAGCGCGCCGGCGCGACAGACCACGAGGTCTGCCCAGGCGTAGGCCTCGGCCATGTCACCGATGAACTCGCTGACCTCAGCCGTGACACCGGCTGCCTGATAGGCGGCGAGGGTCGCCTCCTGCTTGTCACGTCCGGCCTGATGGCGCACCACGGGGCGCGAGGCTTCCGGCAGCAAGGCCAGCGCCGGCGCGAGCGTCTCGTTGAGCGCCTGAGCCCCCAGCGAGCCGCCCATCACCAGCAGATGCAACGCACGCGCCTCGCCTGCCGTCTCGACAGCAGACTCGGACGCATGACCTGCGGCACCGACATTCGCGATCTCATCACGCACCGGATTGCCCACCACCTGAGCCCCGAGAGCGGGCGGGAAGGCGCCCGGGAAGGCGGCGTAGACACGCGTCGCCATCCGCGCCAGCACCTTGTTGGTCAGGCCCGCGATGGCGTTCTGCTCATGAATGACCAGCGGAATGCCTTCAAGGCGCGCCGCGAGCCCGCCCGGACCACTGGCGAAGCCACCGAGGCCCACCACAAGCACCGGTTTGAGCTCACGAATCACGCGCCGCGCCTGCAGGACGGCACGCGCGAGACGAAACGGGATCGCCGCATAGCCCGCCAGCCCCTTGCCACGCAGGCCCGCGACCTCGACCCGATGCAGCGGATAGCCGGCGTCAGGCACCAGACGGTTCTCGATGCCACGCGGGCTGCCCAGCCAATGGATCTCGTGACCGGCCGCCGCGAGGGCACGCGCCAGCGACAGCGCCGGGATCACATGCCCTCCCGTCCCGCCGGCCATCATCAGCACGACGCCCCTGGAGACAGTGTCTACCGAGTCAACCGCCCCCTCGGGAGCGATGGTAGAAGAAGATGACGTCATGCCTGTGCTCCTTGCGGTGTCTCGGTCGGCTTCTTGGCCTTGCGCCGGGGCGCGGCGGCATTTCCTGTCGGTGTGCGGGTCAGCTTGCGGGTCTCGGCATCGATACGCAGCAGTATCGCGATCTGCACGCAACTGACGATCAGGCTGGAACCGCCATAACTCATCAGGGGCAGGGTCAGCCCCTTGGTGGGCAGCAGTCCGCTGGCCACACCGATGTTGATGAAGGCCTGCGCCCCCAGCACGAGGGCGATACCGTAGCCGAGGTAGGCGCTGAACGGCAAGCCGGCGAGTTCAGCGCGGCGACCGATCTTGAAGGCGCGGTAGATCAGCAGTCCGAACAGCGCCACCACGGCCGTCGCCCCGATCAAGCCCAGCTCTTCGGCCAGCACGGCGAACACGAAATCGGTATGCGCTTCCGGCAGATAGAAAAGCTTCTGCACGCTGTTGCCCAGCCCCATGCCGCTCAGGTGGCCACGACCGAAGGCGATCAACGCCTGGGTCAGCTGGTAGCCACTGTCATACATGTTGGCCCACGGGTCGGTATAGGTGGTCAGACGCTCCCAGCGATAGGGTTCGGCGATCGCCAACAGCCAACCACCACCGCCGGCCAGGCCCAGCAAGACGATGAAGCCCCACCAGGCGACGCCCGCCATCAACAGCATGCCCATCACGGCACCGCCCATGACCACGATGGAGCCAAAGTCAGGCTCCAGCGCCAGCAGCACGATCATCAGCAACAAGGGAACGCAGGGCAGAATGAGGCCGTTGACGACACTGGCGCGCACCTTGTCGAGGCGGCGGTCCAGATAGCCGGCCAGCCAGATCATCAGACACAGCTTGGCGATCTCGGAGGCCTGCACCCCACCGACCAATGGCAGCGGTATCCAGCGCTTGGCGCCGTTGATCTCGCGCCCGACCACCAACACGACCACCAGCAGCACGAAGCCCAGCATCAGCATCGCGAAGCTGCGCTGCTGCCAGGCGGACATCGGCACGCGCAGCGTACAGAATGCGGCCACCAGGCCGATCACGATGAAGATGCCGTGGCGCATGCTGTAGTAGAAGGCATTGCCATCGAAGCGCTCGCTCGAGATCTCGCTGGAGGCAGACGTCACCATCACCCAGCCGATACACAGGATCGCCAGCGCGCAGAACAGCAGCCAGCCGTCGACGGGCTGACGCTCTGCCGTCAGGGTGTCATGGACTCGCCGGGCCTTGTTACGCATCGCAGGCTTCCTTGTCGCTGCCGCCAGGGCCAGAATTGCAGTCAGCACCGGACATGATGTGCTGCGTGACCCAATCACGGAACGCATCGCCGCGCGCCAGGTAATTGGGGAACTGATCGAGACTGGCGCAGGCCGGTGACAGCAGTACGCAGTCCCCCGCCTGTGCGATCTGTCGAGCATGACGCATGGCCTCCAACAGCGTCATGACTGGCGTCACGGATACGTCATCGGCCAGGGCTTGCGTCAATAGCGGCGCATCCTGTCCGAACACCACCGCCTCACGGGCGTAACGGGCCAATGGCGCCGCCAGCGGCGTGAAGTCCGCGCCCTTGCCCTGGCCGCCGGCCAGCAATATCAGCTTGCCCTCGAGCGTCGGGCCGAGACCGGCAATCGCCGCCAGCGTCGCCCCGACATTGGTGCCCTTGGAATCATTGATCCAGCGCACGCCCGCCACCTCGGCGATCAGCTCGCCGCGATGCGGCAGCCCCGCGAAGCTTGCTAGCTCGGCGACCATCGCCGTCTCGTCGAGACCGATCGCCGTGCCCATCGCGAGTGCCGCCAGCGCATTGGCCTGATTGTGGCGGCCTGCAAGACGCACCTCCGCAGCAGGCATCACGCCGCGCAGCTGGCCAGACTCGACATGACACAGCGACAGCGTGCCGCCCTGCTCCGCCAGGCGCCATTGCGCCTGCCTGGCAGCCTCATCGGTCGACTTATCGGCCGACTCACCGAGCTGCACGCTGAAGCTGACTCGCGCCACCGCATCATTCTCGGCCGGCCAGCTCCAGGCGTCATCGGCATTAATGACCGCAAGGCCTGCGCCGCGGAAGATGCTGCGCTTGGCGGCCTGATAGCCGCGCATGCCATCGTGGCGATCAAGATGATCTTCGGAGAGATTCAGGAAGCAGGCGACATCGGCCTTGAGCTCAGGTGTGGTCTCGAGCTGGAAGGACGACAGCTCCAGCACGTAGAGCTCGGCATCGGGCTGCTCAAGCAACAATGTCAGCGCGGCGGTGCCCAGATTGCCGCCGACCGCCACGTCACGACCGGCACGCGCGGCCATCTGCGCGATCAGCGTGGTCACGGTGGACTTGGCATTCGAGCCGGTGATCGCGACCAGCGTTGGCCGCTTGCCCTGCGCATCGCGGGCCTGACGCTCATCCAGTGCGCGTACGAAGAGTGCGATCTCGCCGACCAGCCGCTCGCGAACCCCATCGAACACCGCCTGACGCGGGTCGATGCCCGGACTGAGCACCACCTCGCCGAAGCGTGACAGGTCCAGCGCTTCCAGTGGGCCGAGATGGACCTCGGCCTGCGGCGCATGCTCGCGCAGGCTCTCGAGGCCCGGCGGTGCGCTGCGGGTATCGGCGACGGCAAAGTCGATGCCGCGATCACTCAGATGGCGAGCGATCGCCTGTCCGGAGACACCAAGACCGACCACCAGGGTCGGTCCTTTGGCAGGCACCGGCGAGGCCGGTGCTTGAGAGGTGACAGAGAGGGTCATCGCGAATGCGTCCTCAGCGAACCTTGAGTGTGGCCAGGCCAAGCAGCACCAGCACGACGGTGATGATCCAGAAGCGCACGATGACGCGCGGCTCCGGCCAGCCTTTCAGCTCGAAGTGGTGATGCAGCGGCGCCATGCGGAAGATGCGTCGCCCGGTCAGCTTGTAGGAGCCGACCTGCAGGATCACCGAGACGGTTTCCATCACGAAGACGCCGCCCATGATGAACAGCACGATTTCCTGACGCACGATGACCGCCACGACCCCCAGTGCCGCGCCGAGTGCCAGCGCGCCCACATCGCCCATGAAGACCTGGGCGGGATAGGTGTTGAACCACAGGAAACCGAGGCCGGCACCCGCGATGGTAGCGCAGAACACCGCCAGCTCGCCGGAACCGGCGATGAATGGAATGTGCAGATACTCGGCGAACTTCAGGTTGCCCGAGGCGTAGGCGAAGATGGCCAGGCCCATGGCGACCAGCACGGTCGGCATGATCGCCAGACCATCGAGGCCATCGGTCAGGTTGACCGCATTGGAGCTGCCGACGATCACGAAGTAGGTCAGCACCATGTAGAACACGCCCAGCGGGATGACGACGTCCTTGAAGAACGGCACCAGCAGACCCGTCTCGGCCGGCGTGCTCGCCGTCAGATACAGCACCACGGCGGCGCCGATGCCCACCACCGACTGCCAGAAGTACTTCCAGCGCGCCGGCAGGCCACGCGGATTCTTCTCCACCACCTTGCGGTAGTCATCGACCCAGCCGACGGCGCCGAAGCCCAGCGTGACGGCCAGCACCACCCAGACATACAGGTTGGTCAGGTCGCCCCACAGCAGGGTGGAGACGGCCATCGACAGCAGGATCATCACGCCGCCCATGGTCGGGGTGCCGGCCTTGGAAAGGTGAGACTTGGGGCCATCGTCGCGCACGGCCTGGCCGATCTGGCCATCGACGAGCTTGCGTATGACCCAGGGACCCAGCCACAGACACAGCAACAGTGCCGTCAACGTGGCCAATACCACGCGCAGGGTCAGATAATTGAAAACCGTAAAGGCGCCATTGAATTGGGCCAGAAACTCAGCAAGCAGCAGCAGCATGACTCACATTCACCTTGATGCGTCGACCTTGAGCGCGGCAACGACATTCTCCATGCCAGCGCTGCGAGACCCCTTGACCAGAACACTGGCCCCGGTGGGTAGATGGTTACGGGCGTAAGCTTCCAGCTCTGCCCGCTCGATAAAGTGCTTGCCACCGGCCCCGAAGGCCGCGGCAGTCGCCTGAGCGCCCTCGCCGCAGGTGGCAATGAAATCTATGCCCAGCTTGCGGGCGTAATCGCCCACCTCGGCATGCAGACGTTCGGCGTCTGCTCCGAGTTCGCCCATGGCGCCCATCAGGCACCAGCGCGGCGCAGGCAGTGTCGCCAGCAGATCCAGCGCCGCCAGCATGGCGCCGGGGTTGGCGTTGTAGCTGTCATCCAGCAGACGCGAGCCATTGATGCCCGCCACGACACCCAGCCTGCCGGGTACGCTC
Organism: Cobetia amphilecti; assembly: GCF_020217465.1. Classification (GTDB taxonomy): domain Bacteria; phylum Pseudomonadota; class Gammaproteobacteria; order Pseudomonadales; family Halomonadaceae; genus Cobetia; species Cobetia amphilecti. Next base: position 873,907 of record NZ_CP084115.1, on the reverse strand, counting down.
TCGGCGCTCTCGAGTCCGGCGATCACCAGATCACTGTCGATGCCCAGTGCCAGGCACGCCGCGGCAGCCGCCAGCGCATTGGCCACGTTGTGACGCCCCAGCAACGCCAGCTGGACACGACCGAGCGAGCGGCCATCAAACGTCAGTTCGAAAGCATAACGCCCGAGTTCATCCGCGCCTAGCTCACGTGCCTGCAGGCGTGCCGGGCGATCACCGCTATCCACGCTGCCATCCGCAACGCTATCCGCAACGCTGAAGTCGATGACATCGACCGCCTGACCGGTTGCGGCCAGCGCCTGCCATAGCGAGAAGTAGGCGTCATCACGGTTGAGCACCGCGACCGGACGTCGCCCTCCCAACGGGCTCAAGCCCGCCAGAATCTCGCCCTTGGCCTGGGCGATCTGCCCCATGCCGCCGAATTCGCCGACATGGGCGCCGGTGACATTGGTGATCACCGCCACTTGCGGGCGCGCCAGGGCCGTCGTCCAGGCGATCTCGCCGAGATGATTGGCGCCCAGCTCGACCACGCCGTGCTGGTGGGCATTGCTCAAGCGCAGCAACGTCATCGGCAGGCCGAAATCGTTGTTGAGGTTGCCGTGATTGGCGAGGCTTTCGGCCTCGAAACGCGCGGCATCCCGCACAAGGATGGCATGCACCAGGCCCTTGACGCTGGTCTTGCCGCTGTTGCCGGTCACCGCGATCAGCGGCCTCCCCCAGGCACGGCGACGCGCCGCCGCCAGCAGCCCGAAGGCCAGCCGGGTATCCGCGACGACGATCTGCGGCAGCGGATCATCCACTGCCCGCTCGACCAGCGCCGCGACGGCGCCATTGGCGCGAGCCTGGGCGAGGAAGTCATGGGCATCGAAGCGCTCACCCTTCAGCGCCACGAACAGCGGTGCGGCCTGCTCACCAAGCTTGCGGGTATCCGTCTCGATGGCGCCCAGCGCTTGATCGCGCAATGCCTGTGGCAACTGCGCCCCGAGCACCGCGGCCAGTTCCTCGAAGGTGCTCAGACCAACGGGCTGTTCAGGCGCACTCATGCGTCACGCTCCTGACCTTCCAGCATCGAGAGCTCACGACGCTCCAGCGCCGCGACCGCATGGGCCACATCCGAAAACGGCAGTCGCTGACCGTCGATTTCCTGATAGTCCTCGTGCCCCTTGCCGGCGATCAGGATGACATCATGCTCGCCGGCATCACGGATGACCTGGGCAATGGCTTCGCCACGCTCGGCGATATCCAGCACGCGCTCGCGGGCATGGATGCCGGTCATCATCTGCTGACGGATGGCGGCGGCATCCTCGGTGCGAGGATTGTCATCGGTGATCACGACACGGTCGGCGCCCTGTTCGGCGGCCGTGGCCATCAGCGGGCGCTTGCCGCTGTCGCGATCGCCGCCACAGCCGAGTACACACCACAGCCGGGCATCATCCCGCGCCGGCAGGTGGGCACGCAGCGCGGTCAGCGCCGTCTCGACGGCCTCCGGCGTGTGGGCATAGTCGACCACCACCACCGGCGCGCCATCACGACTCAGGCGCTGCATGCGACCCGGTACCGGCGTCAGACGCGGCGCGGCGGCAAACAGCCCCTCGAACGAATAATCGAGGCCATGCAGGATCAGCATTGCCAGCAAGGCGTTGTCGAGGTTGAAGCGCCCCATCAGATTGAGGCCCAGCTCACGCTCGCCATCCGGCGTCGCGATCACGGCAACCTGGCCCAGCGGCTCGGGGAAGACATCCAGCACGCGCAGGGTCGCGACATCATCACGCCCCATTGCCAGCACGCGCACGCCGCGCTGCATGCCGGCCAGCATCAGACGCGCCAGCGCATCGTCGGCATTGAGCACCGCAAGCTTGAGTTCGGGGCGCTTGAACAGCTTCGCCTTGGCCGCCGCATAGGCCGCCATGCTGCCGTGGTAGTCGAGGTGGTCTCGCGAAAGATTGGTATAGCCCGCGACGGTGAAGCGGCAACCATTGACGCGCCCTTGATCCAGCGCATGGGAAGAGACTTCCATCGCGATCAGCTCGGCACCGACCAGGCTCAGGCCCTTGAGCGCCGCCTGCACGGCCAGGGCATCAGGCGTGGTGCGCTCGCCCGCGACCAGCGCGCCGGGACGCCCGATGCCGAGCGTGCCGATCATGCCGGCGGGCGTGCCCATCGCTTCGGCCAGCTCGGCGATGTAATGGGTGACGGAAGACTTGCCATTGGTGCCCGTGACCCCGACCAGCGTCAGCGACTCGGGCACACTGAAGGCCTGGCGGCCCAGCTCACCGAGCTGCTCGCCCAGATTCTCGAGCCAGACGACTCTGGCATCGTCTGAATGCAGCGCGAGGCGTGCATCCCCGCCTGCGGGTCTTTCGGCCAGCACCAGCTCGGCACCGCCCTCAAGCGCCGCGGCGATATAGTCGCGGCCATCGCTGGCGATGCCGGGGATGGCGATGAAGAGGGAGCCCTGCGCGGCACTGCGACTGTCGATCGTCAGGTGCCAGTCATCGCGCGCGGCAAGCCGTGCACGGCAATCGTCATCGAGGGCGCCTGGCCACAGCGCCAGCAACGCTGCCAGCATGTCTGTCGCCGTGGCCAACGGGCGCGCCAGAAACTCGCCCAGGCGCCTGGTATCGTGCGGTGAAGTCATGTCGGAAGACCTTCCTTGTTCCCGATGTCCCGGAACGTATTCACTACATGAGAAAAAAGACGCAGTCGCCCGCCCGAGGCCGACGACCGTGCCACATGAAAAGCGTTACTCACCGACCTTGCTGTCCGGCGGCACATCCAGCAGGCGCAATGCCTTGCCCACCACGCGCCCGAACACGGGCGCCGCCACCAGACCGCCGTAATATTCTTCCCCTTTGGGGTTCTCGATCATCACCACGGTCACGATACGCGGATCAGACACCGGTGCCACACCCGCGAACAACGAACGATAGGCGGTCTTCTGATAACCACCGGCCGTCACCTTGCGTACGGTGCCGGTCTTGCCGGCGATGCGATAGCCTTCGACCACCGCCCGCTTGGCAGGCCCGTTGGGCTGCACGATCTTCTCCATCATGCCAAGCAAGGCGTGCGCGTTGTCCGATGAGATCACCTGGTCACCGACTGGCGGCGTCTTGACCTTGAGCAGCGACGGCGGCACACGACGGCCGTCGTTGGCGAGCGCGGTGTAGGCGCTGGCCAGTTGCAGCGCCGAGACGCTGATACCGTAACCGTAGGAGATGGAGGCCCGCTTGCTGCGCGACCAGTTGGTCGGCGGCGGCAGCACGCCGGTCGTCTCGCCCGGGAAGCCGGTGCCCGGCGCCTGACCGAGGCCCAGCTCATAGTAGCGATTCCACACCGCATCATCCTCGAGACTCAGCGCCATGCGGCTCATGCCGATATTCGAGGAGTGATAGAGAATGCCCGCCATGTCGAGCTTGCCGTAGTTGCGGAAGTCACGAATGGTGAACTGATCGACCCGCATGTAACCCGGCGTGGTATCGATCACCGAGTCCGGCTGATACTTGCTGGAGGCAAGGCCGGCGCTCATCGACAGCGGCTTCATCACCGAGCCGGGCTCGAAGGCATCGGTGATCGCGCGGTTACGCAGCCCGGCGGGATCAAGCCCGGCACGGTTGTTCGGGTTATAGGACTTCTGATTGACCATCGCCAGCACTTCGCCGGTGCGCGCATCCATCATCACCAGGGTGCCGCCATCTGCGCGGTGCTCCGCCACGGCCGCCTTGAGCTCACGGTAGGCCATGTATTGCAGACGCAGGTCGATGGAGAGTGTCAGGTCGCCACCGGGCTTGGCTTCGCTGATCAGATGCAGGTCACGCACCAGGCGCCCCTTGCGGTCCTTGAGCACACGTCGCTTGCCCGGTGTCCCGGAAAGGTAGGAATTGTAGGCAAGCTCGAGCCCCTCCTGGCCCTTGTCATCGACGTTGGTCACACCGATCAACTGGGCGGAGACTTCTCCGGAGGGGTAATAGCGCTTGTATTCCTGCTTGTGGCTGACGCCCGGAATATCGAGGTCGATGGCAGGCTGGGCCTGCGGCGGGGTCATCTGACGCTTGATGTACATGAAGCCCTTGCCGGCATCACGATAGCGGCGGACGCGTGCGATCAGGTCATCCGGCTTCTGCCCCAGCGCGCGCGCCAGCAATGACAGCCGCACGGGGTCGTCGGGCACCTTGCGCGGGTCGGCCCACAGGGTGATGACCGGCGTGGAGATCGCCAGCGGCTCACCGGTGCGATCGGTGATCATGCCGCGGTGAGCATTGATGCTGTCGACACGCAGGGTGCGTGCGTCGCCCTGATCCTGCAGGAACTGCTGATCGAAGAGCTGGAGATAGCCGATGCGGCCGACCAGAGCGACAAGCCCGGCCAGCACGATGAAGAGCATGATGCGATAGCGGGCTGGCCCCATGGCCGCGCGCGCGCTCTTGCGGGCACCGCCTGCGGCCTTGGTACGAGCGGGCGTCTCAGCGCCGGCGGCTTTGCGCGGGCGAGACGAAGGCGGGCGACGCGTGGCCATCAGCGAATGACCTCGACATCGTGGACATCCGGGACACGCATCTCGAGTCGCTCGATGCTGATGCTTTCGATACGCGCCGGCGCCGACCAGGCGCTCTCTTCCAGCAACAGGCGGCCCCAGCGTGCACGCGCATCATCGCGCGCCGCTTCCAGCTTCTGCAGCTGGGCATATTGGCCGCGCGAGAGGTGGGAGCTGATCACGACAGCAGCGGCAGAGCCGAGCAGACTGAGCATCAGCACCGCGAAACACAGGTGACGCCAACGCATCTGCACCTTGATCGGCCAGTTACCCGTCCAGCCATCCTGTCTCCGTCCCGCCATGCCGACTCCCTAATCACTCTGAACGTGATGCCCCGCATCACGAATATCCTTGCAGACTGCCAACGTGCAGGCGCGATGTTCGCTCACTTGTTTGAAGCGCCCGGCGCATTATGTCAGCAAGTGGCGTTAGCCGCTAAGAGTTGCAGCACGGCAACACTTGTGTCGTCCTTTCACCACAGCCCACTTGCGCGCGCGCCTGCCGGTAGGCAGGCGCAGAAAGAGGCACGATTCCCCGGAGGGAGCACTGACGCTATTTGAGCTTTTCGGCAATGCGCATCACGGCACTGCGCGAACGGACATTGGCATCGACTTCGCTTTGCGAGGCCTTCTGCGCCTTGCCTACCAGCTTGAGACGCTTGTTGAGCTGGTCTTCGCGGATCGGCATGCCACGCGGCGCCTGATCCCCCCGCGCCTTGTCACGCATGAAGCGCTTGACGATGCGGTCTTCCAGCGAGTGGAAGCTGATCACGACCAGACGACCGCCGGGCTTGAGCGCCTCGAGACCGGCATCCAGCGCGCGGGTCAGCTCATCCAGCTCACCATTGATGTGAATGCGGATCGCCTGGAAGACACGCGTCGCCGGGTGCTTGTGCTTCTCCCAGTTGGGGTGGGCATCCTTGATCAGGCTGGCGAAGTCGCCGGTGCGCGTGATGGGTCGCTCGGCGCGACGCTCCACCACGGCGCGTGCCAGACGCTTGGCATAACGCTCCTCACCATAGGTCTTGAAGACCCAGGCCATGTCCTCGGCACTGGCACGCGACAGCCACTCGGCGGCGCTCTCGCCACTGGTGGGGTCCATGCGCATGTCCAGCGGGCCATCATTCATGAAGCTGAAGCCACGCTCGGCATCATCCAGCTGCGGGGATGACACGCCGATGTCGAGCAGGATGCCATCCAGCTGGCCGTGCACGCCCTCACGCTCGGCATACTCGCCAAGACGCGCGAATTCACCGGCATGGATACTGAAACGCTCGTCATCGATGGTCGCGGCTTCCGCCAGCGCCTGGGGGTCACGATCACAGGCGATCAGACGCCCCTCGGGCGCCAGACGCGACAGGATCAGACGCGAATGGCCACCGCGACCGAAGGTGCCGTCGAAGTAGACGCCGGCCGTGTCCTGAATCAGGCCATCGACCGCGCCATCGAGCATGACACTGACATGCGCGAAGCGATCAGCCACTTCGACGGACTCGGTATCGGCAGACTCGGTAACGGAAGGAGCGCTGGGCTTGGACATGACGAAACTCTGGACCTTGGCACGCGATGCGAGCAGTGAAAGCCGGTGGCAAAGGGCACCGACAGCATAAGAGCGGAGACAGCGCCTGCGTGCAGCAGGCAAGCGGCTGAAACACGAATTCAAGTGCCATAACCGACAACCGGCGCCTGTCACGGCAGCGTGTTCGTTGCCATCCAACTGCAATGGTCATTCACGAAACACGCAGCGGACGGCGCCGGTCATGCGAATTCAGGGTGTGCTGCCATCGCTCGCATCGCGAAGGCTGGCAGCACACTGACGTTATAAGGCGGGAGATGGCCGATAAGCCGGGTCTTGTCGTGGACAGTCATTCATCTAGGCCCTGAATCACTTCAGGGCTCAAGCAACCAACCCGCCCCCACTGCGGGCAGCAGCATAGGGGGCCTATTTGGTCTTGCTCCAGGTGGGGTTTACCTCGCCGCGAACTGTTACCAGCCGCGCGGTGCGCTCTTACCGCACCCTTTCACCCTTACCGGTCAGCCGAAGCTGACGTAGGCGGTCTTCTCTCTGCTGCACTTGCCGTCGGCTCGCGCCGCCCAGACGTTATCTGGCACCTTGCCCTATGGAGCCCGGACTTTCCTCCCCCAGCTTGCGCTGGCGGCGACTGTCTGGCCGTCTCCCAAGCGCGCAAGACTACCAGTGTCATGGGCCTTTCACAAGACGAAGCCCGCGCAGGCCGAACAATGGCAGCGGCAAAAAAGTCTGGCGTGACAGAGGTTTGCTTATTCCTCCGCCGCGTCCTTCATGGCTTGCGCCTTGGCATACCAGGCTTTCTTGCGCCCACCCACCAGACGCGTGGCGATGGCGGCCATCTGCTTGACGCCGACACCCTCCTCGAACAGCACCTGCAACAGGGCGTCGCCTTCGACACTGGCCGCCTCGTCGCCGTCACGTGCCGGCGCTCCTTCGATCATGACCACGAACTCACCGCGGGTCTGATCACTGTCAGCGTCCATCTGCGCCAGCAGCTCGGCCGCCGTGCCATCAAGGAAGGTCTCGAAGGTCTTGGTCAGCTCACGGGCCAGCACGACCCGGCGCTCGCCCAGCACCTCGCGGATATCGCCGAGCAGCGCCTGGATGCGGTGCGGAGACTCGTACAGCACATGGGTGGCGCTATCATCGCGCAGCGCGGCAAGGCGCGCCTGACGCGGGCCACCCTTGTGGGCCAGAAAGCCTTCGAAGGTGAAGCGATCCGTCGGCAGACCCGCCGCGCTGAGGGCGGTGATCAACGCGCACGGCCCCGGCAGCGGCACTACCTTGAAGCCACGCTCGCGCAGGGCGCGCACGACGATGAAGCCGGGATCGGAGATCAGCGGCGTGCCGGCATCGGAGACCAGCGCGACGCGTCGGCCTGCCTCCAGCGCCTGACACAGCTGGTCGACACGACCACGTTCATTGTGATCGTGCAGGGACATCATGGGCACTTCCAGGCCCAGGTGACGCAGCAACCGCGCGCTGTGGCGGGTATCCTCGGCTGCGATCAGGTCCACTTCTCCCAGCACCCGCGCGGCGCGGGGACTGAGATCATCGAGGTTACCAATCGGCGTGGCGACCACGTACAATACGCCTTCAGAAGACTCGGACATTCAATGCTTCGACTCGTTGAACTCAATGGTAGAAATGGTCGTCAGACACAGGCAGATTGCCTTGGGACATTTCATCCGAAGGACGCTGCATGCGTGGCCCTGATCGACCGAGTGCCATGATGCCTTTCACCCTTCATCACAGTAGGCGGCGATGCAGTCCTGACCACATCGCCCATCAGCCAAGGGACCGTCGTACATGCGCCAGACATGGAATCGTGCATCAGCCAATACGCTGGGCACTTCGTCAGCCATCCGGCAGGAGGCCGCGCGCCGTTCACGTTCCGGCCTGCGCACGCTGGCGGGCCTCGCCGCCTCCGCCCTGCTGCTGGCAGGGTGTGCCGGACAGTCACCGCTTTCCAGCGGCCCCGGGGCCGATGCCCTGCTCGCTCAGGCCGAGCAGCAACAGGGTCAGCAAGCGGCCAGTACGCGCCTGCAAGCTGCGGACATCCTAGCACGCAGCGGCGACAACGCGCAGGCGATCACCATCGCATCCGACATCGACCCGACAAGCCTCGAGCCGCAGGAACGCGTGCAATGGGCCCTGCTGCTGTCGCGTATCGCGCTTGAGCAGCAGGACGGCTGGAACACGATCCTGGCCACCTCGGTGCTCGAGGACGGCATCCAGATGTCCGGCGATGACCAGCGCACACTGCGCAAGCGTCGCGGCCTGGCACTCGGCATGGTCGGCGAACCCCTGGCCAGCGCCCAGACCCTGATCGCCCTGCAGGCCGACAGCGATGACCTGAGCATCAACGACACCCTGTGGGAGCAGCTCACGCGCCTCTCGCCCAGTCAGCTCAATGAGCTGGCCAGTGCCAGCCCCACCGCCAGTGGCTGGACGGACCTGCTGCGCCTGCAGCGTCGCTTCGGTGGCAACATCGACCAGATGTTCTCCGCCATCAACGACTGGTCGGACGCCAACCCGCAGCATCCCGCCGCACGCCAGATGCCGCAGGGCATACTCGACCTGCGCGAGCTCTCCGGCCAGGAAGTGCGCAAGATTGCCGTCTTCCTGCCCGAGTCCGGCTCGCTCAAGCGGATCGCCCAGGCCATCCGTGAAGGCATCGAGGCGCGCCATCGCAGCGCCATCGACAATGCCGAGGCCACCCCGCAGCTGAGCTTCTATGACACCTCGAGCGCGGACCTCAAGACCCTGTATGCCCGTGCCACCATGGATGGCGCCCAGGTCGTGCTCGGCCCGCTGGACAAGAAGCTGGTCAGTCAGCTCGAGACCCAGAACAGCCTGCCGCTGCCGACACTGGCCCTCAACTACGGCACCCATGACAGCAACCGTGCCGACAACCTGTTCCAGTACGGCCTGTCCGCCGAGGACGAAGCCCGCCAGGTCGCCATGCGCGCCGCACTCGACGGCCATCGTGGCGCCGCCGCTCTGGTGCCCAACAATGCCTGGGGCCAGCGCGTCTACAGCGCCTTCCGCGACCGCTTCGAGCAGGAGGGCGGCGACATCGTCTCCATCGAGCGCTACAACCCCAAGGGCGCCGTCAGCTCAGCCGTCAAGGACCTGCTGTCGGTCTCGAGCCAGGATCAGGCGCGCATGAAGTCCGCCAAGAAATCCGGCAGCAAATACGGCCGCGCCCATTCCGGCAACATCGACATGATCTTCCTGCTGGCACTGCCGAGCTATGCGCGTCAGGTGCCGCCGATGCTGGACTTCTACTACGCGGGCGACCTGCCGATCTACGGCACCTCCCATCTCTATGATGGCGCACCGCAGCCCGATCAGGATGGCGACCTCAATGGCGTCGACTTCGTGGACATTCCCTGGGAAGTGCCGGAGGCCTCCTCCGGCGGCAAGGCGTCCCTGCCGGAAGTCGACACCTACCGCGCCCTGTCCGATGCCTCACCGCGCATGCTCAAGCTCAACGCCATGGGGGTCGATGCCTATCGCCTGGCCCAGCGCGTACCGCTGATGCTGGCCGGTGCGGGCGGCGAACTCTTCGGCGCCACCGGCAGCCTCTTCCCGCGCCACGATGGCCGCATCGAGCGCACGCTGCCCTGGGCTGAATTCAGAGGTGGCGTACCGCGTCCGCCATTGAAAGGCGCCAACAGCCGCACCGTCGAAGCCTACACGCCCTGACATGACACGCGCCGACTCGCCCTCTGACAAGGCGCACCCGCCTCCCCAGCGTCGCGCCCGAGCGCGCGGCGCCGTCATCGAGGCGGAGGTAGAACAATGGCTGGCAGCGCGTGGCCTGACACCCGTCACGCGCAACCAGCATGCCAAGGGCGGCGAGATCGACCTGATCATGCGTGACGCCGAGACCCTGGTCTTCATCGAGGTGCGCTACCGGGCCAACTCCCGCTTCGGCAGCGCACTGGAAAGCGTGACCCATACCAAGCAACGCCGGCTGATCACTGCCGCGCGTTTTTATCTGGCCCAGCACGGGCTATCATGTTCCTGCCGCTTCGACGTGGTAGGCGTGGAGGGGGCCTCCCCTCGTTCCATTCACTGGATTCGCCACGCCTTCGAAGCGTTCTGAAGCCAACGACCAAGAGCCATCATGGATTTCCAATCGCGTATTCTCGGCCATTTCAACGCCAGCATTGACACCAAGACCTACGCCAGCGAAGTGCTGCCGCCCTTCATCGAAGCGGCCAGCCAGATGATGGTCCAGAGCCTGGTCAATGACGGCAAGATCCTGGCCTGCGGCAACGGCGGCAGCGCCGGCGACAGCCAGCATTTCTCCTCCGAGCTGCTCAACCGCTTCGAGCGTGAGCGCCCGAGCCTGCCGGCCATCGCGCTGACCACCGACACCTCCACGCTGACGTCCATCGCCAACGACTACAGCTACAACGAGGTGTTCTCCAAGCAGATCCGCGCCCTGGGTCAGCCCGGCGACATCCTGCTGGCCATCTCCACCAGCGGCAACTCCGCCAACGTGGTGCAGGCCATCCAGGCGGCTCACGACCGTGACATGCGTGTCGTCGCCTTGACCGGTCGTGACGGTGGCGACATGGCGTCACTGCTGGGCAGTGAAGACTGCGAGATTCGTGTTCCCGCCACCTCTACGGCACGCATCCAGGAAGTCCATCTGCTGGCCATCCACTGCCTGTGCGACCTGATTGATCATCAGCTGTTCGGCAGCAACGAGTAATCCGCGCGCCCCACGGCATTCACCAGGAGAAAACGGCATGACGCCCAAGAACCTGCTTTCCCTCATGGCCACCGCCGGCTTCCTGACGCTAGCCGGCTGCACCACCGTCGCCGACCTGACCAACAGCGGCCCGATCGACGAAGACTATGGCGATCGCACCCTGGGCGCCCAGGTGGAAGACGAGAGCATCGAGACCAAGATCGAGGTCAATCTCGGCAAGACCGATGCCCGCTTCAATGATGCCCACGTCAACGTGAACTCCTACAACGGCATGGTGCTGCTGACCGGCCAGGTCGCCAGTGACGAGCTGAAGCAGAAGGCCACGGACATCGCCAAGGATGTGCGTCGCGTGCGCCAAGTGCACAACGCGCTGGAAATCAGCGCCAATGCCCCGGCCAGCCAGCGCGTGCAGGACACCTGGCTGACCACGCGCGTCAAGGCCACGCTGGCGGCAGATGCCAACATCGACTCCGGCCGCATCCTGGTACTCACCGAGAATGCCAGCGTCTACCTGATGGGTATCGTGACCCGCGCCGAAGCCGACCAGATCGTCAGCAAGGTCTCTGAAGTCGGCGGCATCCAGCGTATCGCCAAGGTCTTCGAGTACCTCGACTGATCGAGGTGGCGCGCTTGCATGCCTGACATGCAAAGTGCCCTGAACGAAAAGCGCCCTGAACGAAAAGTGCCCTGATTAAATAGTGCCCAGAATGAAAAATGCCCCGCAGGCCGAAGCCTGCGGGGCATTTTTCATGACAGGAGCGACATCAGGCGGACAATGGCCAACCCTCATCCATCGCCCCCACCTGCCGACGTGATTACTTGATCACGCGCAGCGAAGGACGCCCCTTGCGCGGCGGCTTGGGCTGATCATTGTCATCAGCCCCCTGCTCGTCACTGGCCGAGTCTGACGCCTGCTCTTCACCGGCGACTTCGGCATCAGCGCCTGGACTTGTCTCGACGGACGCATCCGCTGACTCAGGCACCTCTTCCTCGGCGGGCGCACTGCCGACACTGGCCAGCGTCGGGCGCGCTGCGGCGGCCGGCTCGGCATCTGGCGCGGCTTCACCGAATGTCATCTCATCGGCACCCGGCATCACTGGCTCGTGACCGAAGACCATACCGACACCGTTTTCACGCGAATACAGCGCGACCAGGGCCGCCGTCGGCACGCTGACGTGCATCGGCTGACCACCGAAGCGGGCATTGAAGCTGACCCCTTCATTGGCGATCAACAGATCACGCACCGCACCGGGTGCGATATTGAGCACGATCTGGCCGTTCTGGACGTGTTGACGCGGAACCTGGACACCTTCCTGCTCGGCGTCCACCACGATGTACGGCGTATTGTCGTTATCCAGCAGCCACTCGTAGAGTGCGCGTGCCAGATAAGGGCGACTGGAAAGCATGGGAGAACCTCTTGAACTGCAATGAGTGTCAGCGACGACCGAAGTCCATTCCGCCAACGGGCCAACGCCCCGCACATCGCTCACATCCATCATCCACAGACTGATGAGCGAGGACGAAAGCCCGAATGCGTGACCGATCGATCAGCGACCGAAGGATCACGCACGGATCAGATGCGCATCTCGCGCTCGGCCTCGGACAGCGACGCCTTGAAGGCATCACGCCCGAACAACCGCTCCATGTAGGTCAGCAGCGGCTTGACCTGCTTCTCCGGCAGCTCGATTCCCAGTGTCGGCAAGCGCCACAGGATCGGGGCAATGCAGGTGTCCACCAGCGAGAACTCGTCGCTCATGAAGAACGGCATGTCGTCGAAGATCGGGGAAATGCCGATCAGGCTTTCACGCAATTCCTTGCGCGCCTTGTCGGCTTCCTTCTTGGTGCCTGTCTGGATGGTTTCCATCATCGGCACCCATTCGCGCTCGATGCGATGCATCCACAGACGGCTCTGGGCGCGCGCCACCGGATACACCGGCAACAGCGGCGGATGCGGGAAACGCTCGTCCAGATATTCCATCATGACCTTGGACTCGTAGAGCACCAGGTCGCGATCCAGCAGCGTCGGCACACTGTTGTACGGGTTCAGGTCGGCCAGCTCGGCCGGACGGCTGTCATCATCCACATCAATGATATCGACTGCCACACCCTTCTCGGCCAGCACGATCCGTACACGGTGGCTGAAGTGGTCGTCACCACCGGAGTAGAAGGTCATCGATGAACGCTTGGCCACAACACCCATGAAACTGTCCTCGCATCTGTTCGAGACATGCCCGTGTCAGCTTTTGGCCTGACAAACGGGGATAAGTTTCCTCTGGCCTGCCCTTGTCACAACGGGCCCTGCCAGAGGGTCAGCCTGCGCCACCTCAAGGCGACGCAAGCGGGCGCGCGACTGATCAGCCGCGCGCCCGTCACTGCCGGCTCGCCATTATCACTGAGACCCCGCCCCGGGGGCCATCAATGAATGTCGCGCCAGTATTCCTTCTTGAGAAGATACGCCAGCAAGGTAAAGATCAGAATGAATATTAACACCTTGGGGGCCATGCTCTCAGCCTTGAGTCGCGAAGGCTCGCCGACATAGGCCAGAAAATTGGTCAGATCCCACATCGCTTGATCAAACTCCCCTGCCGTCATGCTGCCAGGCTGGGTGATCTCTAGGATATCACAGGAGGCATAACGCCCCGTGTCGGGATCGATCTCCGCCCCCGCCACCGCCAGGTCACTCTGTCCACAGACCTTTTCCTGCACGCCCTGCAGCGATTCCAGCACATGCGGCATGCCGACCTGGGGGAAGACCGCATTGTTCACGCCCCACGGTCGTGACGCATCGCGATAGAAGCTCTTCAGATAGGTGTAGATCCAGTCCGTGCCGCGCAGACGCGCCTCGAGCGACAGATCCGGTGGCGGCGTGCCGAACCAGCCGGCCGCGTCATCTTTCTGCATGCCCGTGCGCATGGTGTCATTGATCTTGAGCGCTGGCGAGAGAATCAGATATTGCTCGACCAGGTCCTCGGGCATCCCCAGGTCCTCTGCGGCACGCGAGTAACGCTGATACTGCAGACTATGACAGCCGAGGCAGTAATTGGTGTAAAGCTGCATGCCTCGCTGCAACGAGGGCTGATCGTGTAGATCCGGCTCCATCGTCTCCAGCGGCACCGCGCTGCTCGCCGCGCTCACCATGCCCGACCCCATCAGGCTCACTACGGCCAGCAACCCTGCTGCCAGCCCGCGTTTGAGCCACTCCCTTGACCCACCCATCAGCGCGCTCATCGGCCCGTCACCCTGTCAGGCACCGCTCGCGTCGTCTCGAAGCGCGTATACAGCGGCATCAGTATGAAGAAGGCGAAATATGCCACGGTCGCCAGCTGCGCGATGATCGTGCGCTCCTGCGTGGGCGGCATCACCCCCAGCACGCCCAGCGTCACGAAACTGACCACGAAGATGACGATGGCGATACGCGACAGCCAGCCCTTGTAGCGGATCGAGCGCACCGCCGAGCGATCCAGCCACGGCAGCACGAACAGGATGGCGATCGCCAGCCCCATGACCACCACGCCCCAGAACTTGGCATCCACGCCGAACAGCGGATAATTGACCGCGCGCAACATGGCGTAGAACGGCGTGAAGTACCACACCGGCGCGATGTGCTCGGGCGTCTTGAGCGAATTGGCCGGCTCGAAGTTCGGCGTCTCCAGGAAGTAGCCGCCGCCTTCGGGGAAGTAGAAGATCACCGCACAGAACACGAACAGGAAGACACCGACGCCGACGAGGTCCTTCACCGTGTAATAGGGATGGAAGGGAATGCCATCCAGCGGCTGCCCCGCCTCATCCTTCCGGTCCTTGATCTCGATGCCATCGGGATTGTTCGAGCCCACCTCGTGCAGCGCCACCAGATGCAGCACCACCAGCCCGACGATCACCAGCGGCAAGGCAATGACATGCAGCGCAAAGAAGCGGTTCAGGGTGATTCCCGAGATCAGGTAGTCGCCACGTATCATCTGCGCCAGGTCTGCCCCGATGACCGGAATCGCCGTGAACAGCGAGATGATCACCTGCGCCCCCCAGTAGGACATCTGCCCCCAGGGCAGCAGATAGCCCATGAAGGCCTCGGCCATCAGCGCCAGATAGATGCACATGCCGAAGATCCATACCAGCTCGCGAGGCGCACGGTAGGAGCCATACAGCAGGCCACGGAACATGTGCAGATAGATGACCACGAAGAAGGCCGAGGCACCGGTGGAATGCATGTAGCGGATCAGCCAGCCGTACTCCACATCGCGCATGATGTACTCGATGGAGGCAAAGGCCTCCTCGGCACTCGGCGTATAGCTCATCGTCAGCCAGATGCCGGTCAATATCTGATTGACCAGCACCAGCAAGGCCAGCGAGCCGAAGAAGTAGAAGAAGTTGAAGTTCTTCGGCGCGTAGTAGCCGGTCAGATGGTCCTGCAGAAACTGGGTGGCCGGCAGGCGGTCATCGATCCAGCGCATGATGCCGCGTGGCGCCTTGGCACGGTTTGGATTCCCCATCAGGCAGCCTCCTCGTCGACACCCACCACCAGCACCTGCTCACTCTCGTAGCGATGCGGCGGCACCTCCAGATTCGAAGGCGCCGGCACCCCGGTGAAGACTCGCCCGGCGAGATCGAACTTGGACCCATGACAGGCACACAGATAGCCGCCCGGCCAGTCCGCACCGAGATCCGCCGCTCCGATCTCGGGACGATAGCCAGGCGAGCAGCCCAGGTGCGTGCAGATACCCACCAACACCACATATTCCGGCTTGATGGAGCGCAACACGGCATCGACATAAGGGGGTTGCTGGGGGCGCAGTGACTCGGGGTCCTGCAGCTCTGCGGGGGGGATGGCGCGGATATCGGCAATCATCTCGGGGGTGCGACGCACCACCCACACCGGCTTGCCGCGCCACTCGATGGTCATCTGCTGGCCGGGTGCCAGCCGCGAGATATCCGCCGTGACAGGCGCGCCTGCCGCACGGGCACGCGCACTTGGCTGCCAGGACGCCAGGAAGGGCGTTGCGATACCGACCACCCCTACCGCCCCGACCACGGTGGTTGCGCTGACGAGGAAGCGGCGTCGCCCTCGGTTCACAGCTTGATCTGACATTTTATTGTTATCTCCCAAACACTACCGCTTGATGCTGGGCCATCCACTTGCCGAGCACTTGATGCTTGCTTGTATTAAAGGGCAAGAACAGAGCGCTCACAACTCAAGAAAGCCACCTTGACCAAAGCCGCTTTCGTCAATCGTGCAGCGAGACCGCAAAAAAAACGTCCAGCACCCTTGCGGGCACTGGACGTTCTTGTGGTCGACGCGAGTTCTCTTAACGCTTGGAGAACTGCGGACGACGACGGGCCTTGCGCAGGCCGACTTTCTTACGCTCGACTTCACGGGCGTCACGAGTGACGTAACCGGCGGCGCGAAGGGCCGGACGGAAGTCTTCGTTGTAAGCCATCAGGGCACGAGTGATGCCGTGACGGATAGCGCCGGCTTGAGCAGAACCACCACCACCAGCAACAGTGACGTAGACGTCGAACTGTTCGGTAGTTTCGGTCAGCTCGAGCGGCTGACGGACAACCATGCGGCCTGTCACACGACCGAAGTAGTCGTTCAGGTCACGCTGGTTGACGGTGATTTTGCCGGTGCCCGGCTTCAGGAAGACGCGCGCGGTAGAAGTCTTGCGGCGCCCGGTACCGTAGTGCTGCTGTGTCATGGCGATGCTTCCCTCAGATGTTCAGTTCTTGCGGCTGCTGCGCAGCGTGCGGATGCTCGGAGCCAGCATAGACTTTCAGCTTGGACTGCATGGCACGACCCAGCGGGCCCTTCGGCAGCATGCCCTTGACAGCCAGTTCGATCACGCGCTCAGGCTTGTGCTCGATCATCTGGTTGAAGTTCATGGAGCGCAGGCCGCCCGGGTAACCGGTGTGACGGTAGTAGGTCTTGGCTTCTGCCTTGCGACCTGTCACAGCGACTTTCTCGGCATTGATGACGACGATGTAATCGCCAGTATCAACGTGCGGAGTGTACTCGGCTTTATGCTTGCCGCGCAGGCGACGAGCAATTTCGGTAGCCATACGGCCCAGCGTCTTGCCGGCTGCGTCGACGACGAACCAGTCACGCTGGACGGACTGCGGCTTAGCAGTAAACGTCTTCATGGATGAATCACCTATAGTCGGGTCTTGCACTTGTGTGCGCGACCAATCCCTATTTTTCTTGGTTGTCCGACGTCTGGCAGCGAGCGGCGTGCTGCTTGCGCAGTCACTGTCCTCTCATCTCCAGACTGCCCTCGCCCATCAGGAGTGAATGACTCAGGATGGCTCGAGAACCGGTCAACAGTTCGAGCGAGCGCGCATTGTACATGCCATGCCCGCCTACCACAAAGGCTATTTTGCCCTCGCAGCAGGTCTCACGGCTTGTGCGGCAGCGCGAGATACTCACGCGATTGCATTTCCTGCAGACGTGACAGCGTGCGCTGGAATTCGAAATCCAGGTTGCCGCCGGTATAGAGGTCCTCGACGGGCGTCGCGGCGCTCATCAGCAGCTTGACGCCACGGTCATAGAACTCATCGACCATGTTGATGAAACGACGCACCTGGTCGTCGCTGTCGCGCCCCATCTGCGGCACCTCGGACACCAGCACGGTGTGGAACTCACGCGCCAGCTCGATGTAGTCATTCTGGCTACGCGGGCCATCACACAGCTCATCGAAGTGGAACCACACCACGTCCTCATGACGACGCAGGGCGTGCAGCACGCGGTGATTGATGCTCAGACCTTCATCGGCATGGCCTTCGGCACCGGCGATGGAGCGGAATTCCCGCGCCAGCCGCGCGGCACTGTCGTCGCCCAGCGGGCTATGGAAGAGCTCGGCGTGCTCCAGTGCGCGCAGGCGGTAGTCGATGCCGGAATCGACGTTGACCACCGTGCAGTGACGCTTGACCAGGTCGATCGCCGGCAGGAAGCGCGCCCGCTGCAGGCCGTCCTTGTAGAGGTCATCCGGCACGATATTGGAGGTCGCGACCAGCACCACGCCCTGCTTGAACAGCTCTTCGAACAGGGTGGCGAGAATCATCGCATCGGTGATGTCCTTGACGAAGAATTCGTCAAAGCAGATCACGCGCGCCTCGACGGCGAACTTGGCCGCCACCAGAGTCAGCGGGTTCTTCTCGCCCTTGTAGTGGCCGAGTTCATTGTGGACACGCTGCATGAAACGGTGGAAGTGCGTGCGCATCTTGTCGGCAAACGGCAGGCTCTCGTAGAAGGTATCGACGAGATAGGTCTTGCCGCGCCCCACGCCGCCCCAGAAGTAGAGCCCCATGATCTCGGGCGCTTCATCGACAGGCGCCGTGCGTGACGGCTTGCCGAACAGACGACGCACCTTGGAGCCCAGCCCGCCGCCACCCGTCGCGTCGGACACCTTGTCGGGCGTCTGGCGCGGCGCGCGCACGAGGTCGTCGTAGAGACGCTGCAGATGGCGGACCGCATCTTCCTGGGCGGCATCGTAGGCAAAGTCATCACGCTTGAGGTCTGCCTGGTACTTCTCGAGAGGCGTCGGTGCTGGCATTGAGAAACCCGCTGCAGGTCAGGCGCCACGCACTGGCGCACGCCTGACATGAAAGGAACAAGATCACGCCTGACCCGACACGGCGGGCAGGCAAGGACGAAATTGCGCGGCATTATACGCCTTGATGGCCACTTTACCCACTCACCGGCCAGCAATCGGCTGCGCGACGTGACTTTCGCCGCGCGCATCACGCGCAAGGCATTGGCTGGTACCCGCCCACACCCCGCCGGCTACGCCGACAGGCGACCAAGGTCGCGCGCCGCGTGAATTGACGCATCGCTGCACCACACCGATATAATGGCGCGTGGACGCTTTTGAAACGCAAGCGGCACGAAAGACTGAGGCAAGAAGGACAGAGCCACGAAAGACAGCGCAAAGAAAGGCAGCGCAAAGAAGGGCAGCGCAAAGAAAGAGACACGCAAGACTGACGCAAGAAGGACGGCGGCAAGCGGCGCCGACCTGCTGGACACCAGACCGATCCCGAGATCGGCGTGATGGAACATCATTGAATACCGGCATCGTATCTCAGCGCTACCATGCCCCAGCGGTGACGATCACCGCAGTCGTGACACAAGGAGAGCGACGTGAACGAGAGCAACATTGACTGGATCCTGGCCATTGCCTGTTTTCTGGCTGGCATCGGTATCGGCGCCTTGTGCTACCACCTGCTGAATGCCAACGTGGCCCGCAACCAGAAGACCCGCCAGAAGCTGGCTGAGCGCGAGCTGGAGCTGACCCAGTTCCGCGATGCCCTCAACGACCACTTCTCCAAGGCCAGCGACCTGACCGACCAGATCCAGCGCGCCGGCAATGAGCTGCGCCAGCATCTGGCCACTGGCGCCACCGCGCTGTGCGATGACAGCCAGCTCAAGCGCCGCCTGCTGGACACTGACACCACGCCGGACGACAGCGAGACCGACAAGGTCGACCTGCCGCGTGATTACGCCGACAACCGTGGCACCCTGTCAGAGGACTTCGGCCTCAAGCCGCAACCGAGTGAAGGCGAGACACCGGCTGCCAACCCGCCGCGTATCTGATCGCCCTGCTGTCGTGAACCTCTCACGGCATCTGAAAACGACAACGGCCACCTCTCGAGGTGGCCGTTGTCGTTTCCGGCATCAGTTGTCACGCCGGATTGTCGATATCCACGAAGCGGTGCTCTACACCATGCTCGGCGGCCAGCCACTCGCCGAGGGCCCGCACACCGTCACGCTCGGTCGCATGATGGCCCGCCGCGAAGTAGGTCACTCCCTCTTCGCGGGCGCTATGGGTGGTGCGCTCGGAGATCTCGCCCGAGAGGAAGGCATCGACACCGGCCTCGATGGCCAGACCGATATAGTCCTGAGCGCCGCCGGTGCACCAGGCAATGCGCTTGATGGGGCGATCATGGCCGGCCACGACCAGCACCTCACGCCCGAGACGCCGGCTGAACTCGGCCCCCAGCGCGGTGCTGTCCAGCCCTTCCACCTCAGCGGCCAGACGCCCGACATGCACCAGACCACGCCCGGGCACGCCATCCAGACAGTCTTCACTGACCAGCCCCAGACGCTCGGCCAGCTGAGCATTGTTGCCAAGTGTCGGATGCGCATCCAACGGCAGGTGATAGGCCGCCAGATTGATGTCATTGGCCAGCAAGGTCTTGAGGCGCCGACGCTTCATGCCGGTGATCTGGGCCGGCTCGTTCTTCCAGAAGTAGCCGTGATGCACCAGCACCAGGTCGGCCTGCCAGGCGAGCGCCTCATCAAGCAGCGCCTGACTGGCCGTCACGCCGGTCATCACGCGGCGCACCTCACGGCGCCCCTCCACCTGCAAGCCATTGACGGTATAGTCCTTGAAGGCCTGCGCCTCCAGACAGCCATCCAGCGCCTTCATCAGCGTGTCACGATCAGCCATTGGGCCTCCAGCAGTCAGAGTCATCGAGTGTTACACTGGCGAGCATTGTAACGGCGCATCGGCGCCATGTAAGCGTGTCGCGCCTTGACCGGGGCCATCCCTTCGCGTGGCACGTGGATCTTCAGGCTATTCATCTTCATGTCCGCAGCATCGCGTCGGTGCGCGGAATTTTTATCAGGTAATCCGATGCCCCGTTCTCTTCGCAGCACACTGCTCCCGCTACTGTGGCCCGTCGTCACCGGCGTCCTGCTGGCCGTCGTCGTGCTGGATCGCTTTCCGACGCTGGGTCTGGGCGAGCCCGCCCCGCAGCAGAACGAGCAGGCCGGCAACACCCCCTACCCGAGCCCATCTCAGAACTCTGCCGCCAATCAGCAGGTGCTGCCACCTCCGAGCCTGACGCTGTCAGCGGCGCAGCGCGAGGAGTCGGCAGACCCGGTACTGCGTGAAGCACCGCCGCTGCAGCGCAACAGCGGCCCGGCCAGCTATCAGGCCGCGGTGGACGCCGCCGCCCCGGCGGTGGTCAACATCTACTCCTCGCGCGAGATCAAGGACGACAGCAAGCATCCGCTGATGTCCGACCCCTTCTTCAACCAGTTCTACGGGGAAGACGCCCTGCGCAGCCAGCGCATGCTGTCGAGCCTGGGCTCTGGGGTCATTCTCTCCAGTGACGGCTATATCCTGACCAACAACCACGTCATCCAGGGCGCCGACCAGATTCAGGTCGCCCTGCGCGATGGCCGCGAGACGTTCGCCAAGGTCGTGGGTGTGGACCCGGAATCCGACCTTGCAGCGCTCAAGATCGACCTCGACAACCTGCCCACCGTGGCGATCGCCGATTCCACCCAGGTCCACGTCGGCGATGTCTCGCTGGCGATCGGCAACCCCTTCGGGGTCGGCCAGACGGTCACCATGGGCATCATCTCGGCCACCGGACGTAACCATCTTGGTCTGAACGCCTATGAAGACTTCATCCAGACCGATGCCGCGATCAACCCCGGCAATTCCGGCGGCGCGCTGATCAACACCGACGGCTCACTGGTCGGCATCAATACCGCCATCTATTCGCGCTCCGGCGGTTCGCAGGGCATCGGCTTCGCCATCCCCGCCAACCTGGCGCGCGACATCCTCGAGTCACTGGTCGACCACGGGCGCGTGATTCGAGGCTGGCTGGGCCTGGAAGTGCAGGAGCTGACGCCGTCGCTGGCGCACTCCTTCGGCCTGAGCGCCCCGCAAGGTGTGGTGGTGGCCGCCGTGCTGCGTGACGGCCCTGCCGCGCGTGCCGGCCTGCGCCCGGGCGATATCCTGACCGCCATCGGCGGCAAGCGCCTGCTGGATGCTCGCCTGGCGATGGCCGACATCGCCGCCGTCAAACCCGGCAATGCGCTGGAGTTGCGCCTGCTGCGTGACGGCAAGACGCTGGACATCGACGTCAAGGTCGGCGAGCGCCCGATTCCCGACAACACGCCGGCGGCCGTCGAGCCGTCCCTGCAGGACAAGGGCTGAGCCGGAACATCGGCGCAGCGCCTTGGGCAGACCCCGCCCCATGATGACAAAAAGCCCCGCGACGGCATCCGTCGCGGGGCTTTTTTCACTGACCAGACAAGGCTCAGGCTCAGTCGAGAATGCGATTCTCGGCACTGCGCGCGTGCGCCGTCAGTGACTCGCCACGCGCCAGTACCGAGGCAGTACGCCCAAGCACCGACGCGCCCTCTGGCGAGCACTGGATCAGCGAGGAGCGCTTCTGGAAGTCATAGACGCCCAGCGGCGAGGAGAAGCGCGCGGTGCCGGAGGTCGGCAGCACGTGATTCGGCCCGGCGCAGTAATCGCCCAGCGCCTCGGAGGTGTGCGAACCCATGAAGATGGCACCGGCGTGACGCACGCCCTCGACCCACTCCTCGGGATTCGCTACCGAAAGCTCCAGGTGCTCCGGCGCGATGCGGTTGGTCAGCTCCAGTGCCTGCTCCGGTCCGCTGACGCGAATCAGGGCACCGCGCTCACGCAGCGAGGTCAGGATGATCTCGGCACGCTCCATGGTCGGCGCCAGACGCTCGATGGCGGCCTCGACGGCGGCCAGGTGCTCGTCATCCCACCCGATCAGGATCGCCTGAGCATCTTCGTCGTGCTCGGCCTGGGAGAACAGGTCCATCGCCAGCCAGTCCGGGTCGGTCACGCCATCGCTGACCACCAGAATCTCGGACGGCCCGGCGATCATGTCGATACCGACCTGACCGAACACCGCACGCTTGGCAGTCGCCACGTAGATGTTGCCGGGACCGACGATCTTGTCGACGCGCGGCACGGACTCGGTGCCGTAGGCCAGCGCTGCCACGGCCTGGGCGCCGCCGATGGTGAAGACACGATCGATACCCGCCAGGTGCGCCGCGGCCAGCACCAGCTCATTGACCACGCCGTCCGGCGTCGGCACGACCATGATGATCTCGCGCACGCCCGCGACATGCGCCGGAATCGCGTTCATCAGCACGGAAGACGGATAGGCCGCCTTGCCGCCCGGCACGTAGATCCCGGCGCGGTCCAGCGGCGTGACCTTCTGGCCCAGCAGGCTGCCGTGCTCGTCCTTGAAGGACCAGCTTTCCGGCTTCTGATGCTCGTGATAGACACGCACACGCTCGGCAGCCACGGCCAGCGCCTCGCGCTGATCCGCCGGCAGGTCGGCATAGGCCTGGGCCAGACGCTCGGCACCGATGACCAGCTCGGCCATGCTCGAGACATTCAGGCGGTCGAAGCGGTTGGAGAACTCCACCAGCGCCGCATCGCCTTCCTGCTTGACGCGCGCGAGGATGTCGGTGACACGATGCTGTACCTCGGCATCGGACACGCCCTCCCATGACAGCAAGCGGTCCAGGCGGGCAGTAAAATCGGTATCACGGCTATCAAGCCGGTTGATCAAGGTATCCATGCGAACCTCTTTTCTCATTGCTTGGCAGAGAAGGCTGAACCGGACGGGCTCCGTCCAGCGCCTGCCCGCATCATCTTGATAAGCATCGTGACGAGCAGGGGCGGCAGCTGGCGTTTCGAGAGTCATCTTCTGCCACGGTCATCTATGCGACCTTGGGTATCCATCGGGTCGATGCCGACAGCACGCGGCCATCACGCCTCGCGGCGGACTTCCACGGCCTGACGCAGGCGATCGATCAGCGGCTTGAGGCGATCGTGCTTCATGGTCATGGCGGCCTTGTTGACCACCAGACGCGTGCTGATGTCGGTGATCAGCTCACGCGGCTCCATGCCGTTGGCACGCAGGGTGTTGCCGGTGTCGACGATATCGACGATCTCGTCGGCCAGATTCATCAGCGGGGCCAGTTCCATCGCGCCGTAAAGCTTGATGACTTCGGCCTGGATGCCCTGCTCGGCGTAATAGCGACGCGCGACATCGACGAACTTGGTCGCGACACGGCGGCGAGCGCCCTGCTGCTGCTGACCGACGACACCGGCGGTCATCAGGCGACACTTGGCGATTTCCAGGTCCAGCGGCTCGTACAGGCCTTCGGCACCATGCTCGAGCAGCACGTCCTTGCCGGCGATGCCGAGATCGGCGGCGCCCAGCTGCACGTAGGTCGGCACGTCGGTGGCACGGATGATGACCAGCTTGACGTCCGGCAGATTGGTATCGAAGAGCAGCTTGCGGCTCTTGTCGAGATCTTCCAGCGGCTCGATGCCAGCGTCAGCCAGCAGCGGCAGGGTTTCCTTGAGGATACGCCCCTTGGAGAGGGCGACGACCAGTTGCTTGCTCATGGGGTATTCGCCCGTGCTTGTACGTAGGAATTCGGCACGCGCTGCCGGTCAATCAAGGCCGGCAGCGCGAGGTGGGGCACTGATCAGCCGGCGGAGCGACGGATGATCACGTTCAGCCCGGACAGCTTCTCTTCGATGCACTCGTAACCGCGGTCGATGTGATAGATGCGGTCGACCATGGTCTCGCCGTCGGCGACGATCGCCGCGATTACCAGCGAGGCAGAGGCGCGCAGGTCCGTCGCCATCACCGGCGCACCGGACAGGCGCTCGGTGCCGGTCACGACCGCGGTGTTGCCCTCGAGGGCGATGTGGGCGCCCATGCGGTTGAGCTCCTGCACGTGCATGAAGCGGTTCTCGAAGATGGTCTCGATCACGGTGCTGGTGCCTTCCGCGACCGCATTCATCGCCACGAACTGGGCCTGCATGTCGGTGGGGAATGCCGGGTACGGCGCCGTGCGAATATTGACCGCCTTCGGCCGCTTGCCGTGCATGTCAAGCTCGATCCAGTCATCACCGGTGGTGATGGTGGCGCCGGCTTCTTCCAGCTTGGCCAGTACGGCGTCCAGGGTGTCGGCGCGCGTACGCGTGACACGCACCTTGCCGCGCGAGGCAGCCGCCGCGACCAGGAAGGTGCCGGTCTCGATGCGGTCCGGCATGACGGAGTATTCACAGCCGTGCAGCTTCTCGACACCGTCGATGACGATGGTGTCGGAGCCCTGGCCCGTGATCCTGGCGCCCATGGCGATCAGGCACTCGGCCAGATCGACGACTTCCGGCTCACGCGCGGCGTTTTCCAGCACGGTGCGGCCGTCGGCCAGGGTCGCGGCCATCAGCAGGTTCTCGGTGCCGGTGACGGTCACGACGTCAAAGACGATGCGCGCGCCCTTCAGGCGGCCACCCGGCGCCTTGGCGCGGATGTAGCCGTTCTCGACCGTGATCTCGGCCCCCATCGCCTCCAGGCCACGGATGTGCAGATCCACCGGACGCGAGCCGATGGCGCAGCCTCCCGGCAGCGAGACTTCGGCACTGCCGAAGTGCGCCAGCAGCGGGCCCAGCACCAGAATCGAGGCACGCATCTTCTTGACCAGGTCATAGGGCGCGTGACAATGCTCGACCTTGGAGCCATCCAGCTGCACGGTCATGTTGTCGCCCATCACCGGCTCGACGCCCATGCGTCCGAGCAGCTCGAGGCTGGTCGTGATGTCCTGCAGATGCGGCAGGTTGCTGATGGTCACGGGACCTTCCGACAGCAGCGTGGCTGCCAGAATGGGCAGTGCCGAATTCTTGGCGCCACTGGCCCAGACTTCCCCGTTGACCGGCCCGTTGCCAGTGATGATCAGCTTATCCATGAAATGTTCCGGTCAACCCTGAGCGTTGCCGGCGGCAGCTTCGAACTGCGCCGGGGTATAGGTACGAATGCTGATGGCATGCAGCGCGCCAGAGCGGATCTCGTCATTGAGTGCGGAGTAGACCAGCTGCTGGGCCTTGACGCGGCTCAGCTCGGCAAAGACATCCCCCACGGCGACGACCTGGAAATTGCAGCCTTCACCCTGGATATGAAAATCGACGTTCTCGATACGAGCCTCGAGCAGGGCCTTGACATCATTCGGTTGCATGACGGGCGGTGACTCCTTCGCGGTACATGTCGGGATCGTGGCAGGGAATCCTTGCGCGACGATCGATGCGATATGACCGCACATGGTAATCAAAAGCGCGCGGGAACGCGATTGGCAGTCAATCGCTGCCTCCACGTTGCCGCGCGCATGAATGGCGATACGGACAAGCCTCGAGCCTCCAGCAGAGCGGTGCGGCCTGACAGACGGTCAGGCCGCCGCTGACTCAGGACGTCTCGAGTGACAGCGGGGGCTCGGCGCTGATCTCAGCGACATTCAGCCCCGGCAGCAGGTTTTCCAGTCCGGAGACTGCCGCCAGTCGGCTCAATGCGGGAGACAGCGCGAGGTGAGCGACATGCCCACCATGCTCCGCCAGATGGCGCTGCCACTCGAGCAGTACGCTCAGGGTGGCGGTACTGGCGCTATCCACGCCGCACAGATCGATGGAAACCCCATCCTCGCGGCGCCCCAGCCATTTCCTGCCGGAATCCGCCAGCTCTGCGGCATTGTCGAAATCCGGCTGGCCACTCAGGCTCAGCCGTGCGTCACCGGCTTGCAGCGTGACGCCCTCGCGATCGAAGAGAGTTTTCATGGTCATGGCGACGACAGGGCTCAGCTGTTGCCCTGATCCCCCTCACCCTTCTCGAGGTCGACATCCGGCTGCCAGCCCTTGATGACGGCGTCGATGTCGCGGCCGTTGTCACGCATGGCCTGATCGAACTGGTTGCGGAAGGTCAGGCCCAGATTGACGCCATTGACGATCACGTTGACCACCTTCCACTCGTCGTTGCGCAGACGCATGGAATAGGCCACCGGGTAGACCTTGCCCTTGGTATCGACCACGTCCATGTAGACGGTGTCCTGGTCTTCATAGCGACGCTCGCCTTCGCTGTCCTTCACGTCCAACCTGGCGTAATCGAAGCTCACCAGACCCTTGGCGTAGGTGCCGATCAGGGTGTCATGGAAGACCTTGGAGAATTCGGTGCGCTGCTCAGGAGAGGCGCCCTTGAAGTACTTGCCCATCACGCTGGCGGCGATGTAGCGATAATCCACCACCGGCTTCAGCGCGGAATCCACCAGGGTTTCCAGCTCGTCGACGTTGTCCTTGTAGTAGCTCTCGCGGCTATCGATCTTGGTCGTCAGGCCCTCGACCGTGTCGCGCAGCAGCACGTCCGGCTCCTGCGGGGCGGCCATGGCCAGCGGGCTCAGCGCCATCAGGGCGGACAGGCTCAGCACGCTCAACGGACGAATCAGCTTCTTGAGGCTAGAGGTCATCAGGGTTGCTCCTTGAAAATGTGCATCGTGCTCGAACGTGAAACCGCAGGCACCGAGTCAGGTCTTCCGGTGCATCACACGCGTGCGCCGGATGCCTGCACTTGGATGAACAGCGCATCCAGAATCAACGCTACGAGAATCAGCTCTTCGAAAAATTGGACACGAACTGCTGGATCAACTCTTCCAGCACCAGTGCAGACTGGGTATCGCGAATGGTATCGCCATCCTCCAGCACGTCCGGATCTCCCCCGGTGCTCAGGCCGATGTACTGCTCGCCCAGCAGGCCGGACGTCAGGATGGCGGCGGTGGTGTCCTTGCTCAGCTTGCCACGCAGGCTGCTGTCGAGCTTCATCGTGACACGGGCGTCAAACCACTTAGGGTCCAGCTCGATCTTCTCGACGCTGCCGACGGCAACACCTGCCATCGTGACCTTTGACCGCGCCTTGAGGCTTCCGATCCCTGAGAAGTTGGCATTGAGCACGAAGGTGTCATCGGCCTGCTGGAACGTGACGCCGCTGACACGTAGTCCCAGGAAGACCATTCCCAGGAAACCAGCGAGTATGAACAGGCCCACGCCGAACTCGAGCATGCGGGTACGTTTCATCAAATCTCTCCGAACATGACGGCCGTGAGGACAAAGTCGAGTCCCAGCACCGCCAAAGATGAATAAACCACGGTACGCGTGGTGGCGCGCGAAATGCCTTCCGAGGTCGGGATCAGGTCATAGCCCTGGAAGACGGCGATCCAGCTGACCACCAGCCCGAAGACCAGTGACTTGATGACGCCATTCATGACATCACCGATGAAATCGACGTTCGACTGCATGCTGCTCCAGTAGGCGCCCTCGTAGATGCCCAGCCAGTCGACCCCCACCAGCTTGCCGCCCCAGATGCCGACGACACTGAAGCCGATGGTCAGCAGTGGCAGCGAGACGAAACCGGCCCACAGGCGCGGCGCGACGATGCGCTTGAGCGGATCGACGCCGATCATCTCCATGCTGGTCAACTGCTCGGTCGCCTTCATCAGGCCGATCTCCGCCGTCAGCGCCGATCCCGCGCGCCCGGCAAACAGCAAGGCCGCGACCACAGGCGCCAGCTCGCGCAGCAGTGACAGCGACACCATCTGCCCCAGCGCCTCCTCGGCGCCGAAACCGACCAGAATGGTGTAGCCCTGCAGTGCCAGCACCATGCCGATGAACAGCCCCGAGACCAGCACGATGGCCAGCGACAGCACACCGACGAAGTGCATCTGCCGCACCCACAGGCCGATGCCCTCACGGGACGGAATGCCGATGCCGGCCTGCACCAGCAGCATGCCGGCACGCCCGATGGCCGCGATCACATCGATGCTGCTGCGGCCCAGTGACGTGATGGCCCCGAGCGGGCCACGATTCAGACCACTCATGACTCTCTCCTGCGGGTTGCCGATTCGCGACCATCGAGAATGTCGCCGGCGAAGTCCGGGGCGGGGTAATGGAAGGGCACCGGGCCATCCGGCTTGCCGTGGATGAACTGGGCCACACGCGGGTCCGATTCGGCGTTCAGCGCCTCGGGGGTGCCCTGCGCCATCACCTTGCCATCGGCGATCACATAGACGTAATCGGCGATGGTCAGCGTTTCCTTGATGTCGTGCGAGACCACCAGCGCCGTCATGCCCAGCGCATCGTTGAGGCGCCGGATCAGATTGACCAGCACGCCCATCGAGATGGGGTCCTGCCCGGCAAAGGGCTCGTCGTACATGATGAGGTCCGGGTCCAGCGCGATGGCTCGCGCCAGTGCCACACGCCGCGTCATGCCGCCGGAGAGTTCGGCCGGCATCAATTCACGCGCGCCGCGCAGCCCGACGGACTCGAGCTTGATCAGCACGATGTCACGAATCATCGCATCGGGGAGATCGGTGTGGACGCGCAGCGGGAAGGCGACGTTCTCGAACACGCTCAGATCGGAGAACAGGGCACCGCTCTGAAACAGCATGCCCATGCGACGGCGCATGCGAAACAGCTCGCGCCGCGACAGGCCATGCACGTGCAAGCCGGCGATCTCGACGCGCCCTGCCGAGGGCGTCAACTGGCCGCCGATCAACTTGAGCAGTGTCGTCTTGCCGGTACCGGAAGGCCCCATGATGGCGGTTATCTTGCCGCGCGGGATCTTGAGGTCGATGCCGGAGAATATCTCGCGTTCTCCACGGGTGAACCGCAGGCCTTCGACACGAATCAGGGCGTCATCGAGATTGATCTCGCCTGCCGCGCCGCGTGAAGAAGCCTGCGCATCCTGGCCGTCCGCACCCGTCCGGGTTGCGGTCTGACCGGGCAAATCAGTCATAGAAGCATCCGCTGTGAGGGACCTTCGCCGTAACGAGCCACACGCAGTCGGCTCGCGAACAGGTCGAA
This sequence comes from Cobetia amphilecti, assembly GCF_020217465.1. Classification (GTDB taxonomy): domain Bacteria; phylum Pseudomonadota; class Gammaproteobacteria; order Pseudomonadales; family Halomonadaceae; genus Cobetia; species Cobetia amphilecti. The sequence goes on along the minus strand of NZ_CP084115.1, from coordinate 844,656 downwards.
TGTCCGAGTCATGGGATCCAAGGATCAAGTTAGTTAGCGAACATCGTATCCGAACCCACCCCTGTGCCGCCAGTCTCATCAAGGCAACAGAGCCGTGCCGCGGGTGGTGACGCGCTCAACAAAGCGCTCGGCAAGAGGCTCGACAATGGGAACATGGCCACTGTCTTGCAAAGGATTGGGGGGATGCGTTTAATGGCGCGGTTCCCGGCGATACGCCACCGCCCTGCCCCCTGCCCCGAGAGTTCTGATGCTATATCCCATCCTTGCAGTCGTCATCGGCCTGATTGGTCTTGTCTGGAGTGCTGATCGCTTCGTCGAAGGAGCCGCGGCCACTGCGTGGCGCGCCGGGATGAGCAAGCTGCTGATCGGGATGACGATCGTCTCCGTCGGCACCTCTGCCCCCGAGATCGTCGTCTCCATCATGGCCTCTCTTGATGGCACTCCGGATATCGCGACCGGCAATGCGCTGGGCTCCAACATCGCCAATATCGGCCTGGTGCTCGGCGTCACGGCGTTGATCGCCCCGATTCCGGTGCATTTCGGGCTGGTGCGCCGCGAGCTTCCGCTGCTGCTGGCGGCCACGGCGCTGGGCGGTTATGCGCTGTCCAACAGCGGGCTCGAGCGTCTCGATGGCATCCTGTTGCTGGCCCTGCTGGTCTTCACGCTGGTGTGGCTGTTCAAGGTCGATTCGCCGAGCGAGGCGGAAAGCCAGGATGACGTGCCCGAGATGAGCACCGGACGCGCCATCTTCTGGCTGCTGGTCGGGCTGGCGGTGCTGATCGCCAGCTCGCGTGCGCTGGTGTGGGGAGCGACCGACATCGCCCAGGCACTCGGCGTGCCGGAATTGATCATCGGCCTGACCGTGATCGCCATCGGCACCAGCCTGCCGGAACTGGCCGCCAGCGTGGCCAGCGCCCTCAAGCGCCATCACGACATCGCCATCGGCAACGTCATCGGTTCCAACCTGTTCAACATCCTCGCCGTGCTGCCCGTGCCGGGCCTGCTGGCGCCGGGCCCGGTGGATGGCAGCGCCATCAGCCGTGACTATCCGGTGATGCTGGGGCTGACGCTGCTGCTGGCCGCGCTGCTCATCTGGCAGCGCCGTGGGCGCATCGGCCGCGGCCCAGGTGTTATCCTGCTCGCCTGCTATCTGGCCTACACGGCCTGGCTTGCCATCAGCCTGACTCGCTGACGGCAGCGTCTTCATCATCGTTTGCCACGCCGCCGCGCGGGATGACACGCCCTTTCCGCGCGGTTTGAGCCCTGGCCAACCACAGGCAACAATTCGATCATGACCGAGCCTTCCAGCACCCCGCACGCCACCGCGCCTGGCGCCTCTGCTTCAAGTCAGACCGCCGCCAGCCAGTCCGCCGCCGATGAGACTCCGGCCAGCCAGGCGGATTTTCGCGCCAGCGCCCGCCGTACCTTCGCCATTGAGGAAGCGGCCATCGCCGCGCTCGAAAGCCATCTCGATGACGACTTCGACCGCGCCTGTCAGCTGATGCTGGCCACCAAGGGCCGCGTCATCGTGACCGGCATGGGCAAATCCGGCCATGTCGCCAGCAAGATCGCCGCCACCCTGGCCAGCACCGGCACGCCGGCCTTCTTCGTCCATCCCGGTGAAGCCAGCCATGGCGATCTGGGCATGATCACGCCGGCCGATGTGGTGCTGGCGCTGTCCAACTCCGGGGAGACCGCCGAGGTCACGGCGCTGCTGCCGCTATTGAAGCGCATGGGCACCCCGCTGGTCTCGATGACCGGCAAGCCCGGCTCGACCCTGGCGCGTGACGCCGAGGCGCATCTGGACACCAGCGTCGCCCAGGAAGCCTGCCCGCTGAATCTGGCACCCACCGCCTCGACCACCGCCGCGCTGGTGATGGGCGACGCCCTGGCGGTGGCACTGCTGGAGGCCCGCGGCTTCACTGCCGAGGAATTCGCGCTTTCCCACCCGGGTGGCAGCCTGGGCCGACGCCTGCTGCTGCGGGTTCAGGACGTGATGCACCACGGCGATGCCCTGCCGCGCGTGGCACTCGGCAGCCCGCTGCGCGATGCGCTGCTCGAGATCACGCGTCAGGGCATGGGCTTCACCTGCGTGATCGATGATGACGACCACCTGGTCGGCGTCTATACCGATGGTGACCTGCGCCGCACCCTCGACCAGCATGGCGATCTGCGCGCGCTGAAGGTCGATGATGTCATGACCCGTGGCGGCAAGACCGTGCGCGCCAGCATGCTGGCCGCCGAAGCGGTGCGCATCATGGAAGAAAACCGCATCAGCGTTCTGGTAGTCTGTGACGAGGATGAGCACCCCATCGGAGCCATCCATATGCACGGCCTGCTGGCCAGCGGCGTGATCTGAACTCCCGCGGGCGTTCGCTGTCTCTGTTCGACGGCAGATCGTCCCGGCAAGACGCCACCGCTCAACGCCCATCAGCGCCGTTCACAGGACAGCGTCAAGCATGCACGGAGTGCGAGGAGAAAGACCATGAGCGACACGAATTCCCTGAGCGAAGAATATCCGCAGGACATCATCGACCGCGCACGCCGCGTGCGTCTTCTGGCGCTGGATGTCGATGGCGTGCTCACCGACAACCGCCTGCACTACGATGCCAACGGTGTCGAGACCAAGTCCTTCCATGTCCAGGATGGCCATGGCCTCAAGCTGGTGCTGCGCAGTGGCGTTCGCGTCGCGCTGATCACCGGCCGCAGCTCGCCGATGGTCGAGCGTCGCGCCAAGGAACTGGGCATTCAGGATGTCATCCAGGGCCGTGAAGACAAGCTGGTCGCGCTGACCGACCTGTGCCGCGAGCACGGGATCGAGCTGGAAGAGGTCGCCTATTGTGGCGATGACCTGCCGGACCGCGAGGCCATTCGTCGTGTCGGTCTCGGCGTCAGCGTGCCCAACGCCATGGCCTACGTGATGAGCGAGGCCAACTGGGTCACCTCACGCCAGGGTGGCGATGGCGCCGTGCGCGAGCTCTGTGATCTGCTGCTCAAGGCACAGGGCCACTGGGCCTCGGTGCTGGATACCTACCTGCAGGAGTCGCGTCCCTGATGTTACGTCTGCCCCGCCCTTCTCCGCGTCTCTGGCTGATGCTGCTGTTGCTGCTCGTCGGTGGCGTGCTGGCGCTGATCGAGCAGCGCAACAGCCTGGAATCGACCGTCAATGTCGAGGTCGACAGCAGTGAGCCGGATTACTATCTCGACGGGGCAGACATGACACGCTTCGATGCGCGCGGCGTGGCGATCCAGTCCATGACCTCGCCGCATATCGAGCACACGCCAGGCGATGACGTGACCCGGGCGCAGACCCCGAAGATTCGCACCAACGACAGTGAAGACCGCCGCTGGTATGCCACGGGTGACAGTGGCGTGTTGAGCGCCGGCGGCGACACCTTCACCCTCGAGGGCAATGCCAGACTGCGCCAGCCCGATGACCGCTGGACCCTGGATACCGATGTCCTGCACTACAGCCGTGATCAGAATCGCGCCTGGAGTGACGTGCCGGTCGTGATCACCCAGAATGGCCAGCATGTCGAAAGCGACAGCTTCAGCGCCGACCTCTCACAGGATTCCGCCGTGCTGCAGGGCCGTGTTCGCAGCGTCCTGCAACCCGGCACAGGCCAGAGCGAGGCCAGCAAGGAAGCCGAGCGCATCGACTCGGGCGCCGACAGCACCACCACCGATGATGGGCGCGTCAACAGCACCTTCGAGGCAGCGCCTGCCAGCGGTGAATGAACCCGCCGGGCTGGCCGTCACGCCATGACCCGCGCCGCACCACCTTCTTCTCTGCCGCTCGATGGCATCATTGCTCGGGCGGCGACCCCGTCATGCCAAGGAGCCACCATGACTTCCACGACTCGCAAGCCCTTGACGGCCTGTCGCCAGACCCTCAACAGCGGTGTCATGGCGCTCTGCCTGGCACTGGGCATGTCCACCTTCGCCCCGGCCGCCATGGCGCTGGACAGCGATGCCAGCCAGCCGATCAACATCGCCGCGGACGCCCTGTCGCTTGATGACAAGGCCGGTACCGCCACCTACACCGGCCAGGTGGAGATGCGCCAGGGCAGCATGAAACTCGATGCCAGTCGCGTCGATATCAGCCGTGCCGGCAGCGGCGAGATCTCGCTGGTCAAGGCCACCGGCAAACGTGCCTACCTGGAACAGCAGCCCGCTCCCGACGAGAAGCTGGTCAAGGGCTGGGCCGACACCATCCGCTACCATGCGCTGGAGCGCCGCGTGGAGCTGGTCGGCAACGCGCGTCTCGAGAAAGGCGATGACACCTTCGAAGGCGGCTACGTGGAGTACTTCCTCGACAAGCGCCAGGTGAACGCCAACAACAGCAAGACGGCACAGCAGACCGAAGGCGGTCGCGTGCACATGACTCTGACGCCGCGCGGCGCCAATGCCAGCAAGGAAAACTGAGTCATGACTGCTACTCCGCGTACGCTGAGCGCTCGCCATCTGGCCAAGGCCTACAAGGGCCGCAAGGTGGTCAAGGACATCTCGCTGGAGATCCGCCAGGGCGACATCGTCGGCCTGCTGGGCCCCAACGGCGCCGGCAAGACGACCTCGTTCTACATGATCGTCGGGCTGGTGCGCGCCGATGCCGGCAACGTCTCCATCGATGACAAGGACCTCTCCGCTGCCGCCATGCATCAGCGCGCACGCGCCGGCATCGGCTATCTGCCGCAGGAGGCGTCGATCTTCCGCAAGCTGTCGGTGGCCGACAACATCATGGCGATTCTGGAGACCCGCAAGGACCTGGATCGCAATGGCCGCAAGGCACGCCTTGAAGAGTTGCTCGAGGAATTCAGCATCACGCATATCCGCGCCAGTGCCGGCATGAGCCTGTCCGGCGGGGAGCGTCGTCGGGTCGAGATCGCCCGTGCACTGGCCACCGAGCCGGACTTCGTGCTGCTCGATGAGCCCTTCGCCGGCGTCGACCCCATCTCGGTGGGCGAGATCAAGAGCATCGTGCGCCAACTGCGCGATCGTGGCATCGGCGTGCTGATCACCGACCACAACGTGCGCGAGACGCTCGATATCTGTGACACCGCCTATATCGTCGGCGATGGCCAGATCATCGCCCACGGTGATGCGGACTCCATCCTGGCCAACCAGCAGGTGCGCGACGTCTACCTGGGCCACGAGTTCACGCTCTAGGGTCAGCGGATGCGCTGAGCCCACCGGAGGCGAAAGCTTCAAAAGCCGCTGCGTGATTTTATCGCGTAGCGGCTTTTTCATGTCTGACATCAGACGCATGCATGACGTCCATACCACCTTGGTGGAAACATGGCATGCAAGTTGCTTGAATATTCACGACAACCACTTGTCAGTGCCCCGAGTCACGGTATAGCGTAGTAAGCACGTTCCTTTGCCGTGAATTGACTGACTCCATGAAACCCACCCTGCAACTCCGCCTCGGCACCTCGCTGACCATGACGCCGCAGCTCCAGCAAGCGATCCAGCTGCTGCAGCTGTCGACGCTCGACCTGCGTCAGGAGATTCAGCAAGCCCTCGAGTCCAACCCCATGTTGGAGCTCGACGAGGACTACGAGTCGCTGGATGTCGTCGAGACACAGGATTCGAGCGAGATCTCCACTGCCGACTCCTCGAGCGAGATTCCCGAGGAATACCCCCTCGACAGTGACTGGTCGGACCTCTACCAGGACCACGCCGGTAGCCTGACCAGCTCCGGCAGTGGCAGCGGGAGTGAAGAAGGGCCGGACTTCGATCGCAATACCAGCGTCGAGAGCCTGCAGGACCACCTGCGCTGGCAGCTGGCGATGACCGACCTCGATGGCCGTGAACGCCAGATGGCGGAGAGCCTGATCGATGCCGTCGACGGAGCAGGCTACTTGAGCCTGTCACTCGACGAGCTGGTCGATGGCCTGCGCGGCCAGGGCCTGCCCGGCCTCAAGGCCTCCGAGCTCGAGCAGGTATTGCTGCGTCTGCAGCAGTTCGACCCGACCGGCGTCTTCGCTCGTGATCTGCGCGAATGCCTGCTGCTGCAACTGGCACTGCTGCCGGATGATCTGCCGCTGCTGGCGCAGGCGCGCCGCCTGGTACGTCAATTCCTCGAGGCACTGGGCAACGATGACCGCAAGCTGCTCAAGCGCCGCCTGAGCCTTGACGATGACGAGCTGGATCACGTCATCCGCCTGGTGCGCGCGCTCGATCCGCGTCCGGCATCCGCCTGGGGCGAGCCCGCCAGCGATTACGTGATCCCTGATCTGCTGGTACGCCATACACGCCACGGCTGGCAGGTCGAGCTCAACCCGGAAGCGCTACCCAAGCTGCGCATCCAGCCGGAATACGCCGCCCTGATCAAGCGTGCCGACAAGTCCGCCGACAACACCTTCCTCAAGGACAACCTGCAGGAAGCGCGCTGGCTGATGAAGAGCCTGTCATCGCGCAATGACACCCTGCTCAAGGTCGGCCGCGAGATCATGACGCGCCAGATCGACTTCCTCGAACAAGGCGAGGAAGGCATGAAGCCGCTGATTCTGGCCAACATCGCCGAAGTGGTCGAGATGCACGAATCGACCATCTCGCGGGTCACGACCCAGAAGTACATCCACACCCCGCGCGGCGTCTTCGAGCTCAAGTTCTTCTTCTCGAGCCAGGTCGGTGGCAGCGGCAGTGGCGACGCCCACTCAAGCACCGCCATTCGTGCCCGCATCCGCAAGCTGATCGCGGAAGAGCCGGCCCGCAAGCCTCTCTCCGACTCGCGGCTGGTCGATCTGCTCGCCAGCGATGGCATCGAGGTCGCACGCCGTACCGTGGCCAAGTATCGCGAAGCGATGGGCATCCCCTCCTCCAGCGAGCGCAAGCGTCTGGCCTGACGCGTCACCTGCGGCTGCCATGCCCTGCTTTCACCTCCACAATGGCAGCCGCCGCCAACCTCAAGCGCTGGATTTTCCGCTCATCAGCCTCTGACTTCGCGGGTAGCGGTACGCCTGTCGCGCGCTCTGTCATGCCGTCAACCGCTCATCAATTGCCCGTCATTGGCCATGACGGCGCGCAGGATGACGGTAAAAAGCCGCCGTTCCGGCAGCGTCATTCACCGTCAATCGCATGTTTTTAAAGTCACTTTTGCGCGCATTGCACCTGGATGACACCCGGAGCCCCCCCCCGGAACGCCGCTTGCTCCACGCAATCGAAGCGCCTGAAAGGCGACGTACATGCAGGGATTGGCGACGAAAACCCGCCTTCTTGCGCGTCTTTCACGCACCACCCACCAGACGTGCCCTTGAAGTCCACTCCGATACCCCTCACTGAGTTGAAGACAAGCACTGAGCCACGATGCAGCGCAGCGTTGATCTTTGCGCAAAGCTTGGGCATTGTCGGTACAGACGCTCACGACATCTGATGCCACTGGCAAGGGTGCGAAAACATCGCCAGACGGTGGCCGTCAAGCCTGTTGCAGAGCGTCCGATCAGGGTTTGCTCGTAGTCAAAAAGGGTTACAATTGAATGGCAACCCGCTGGATAAAGGAGCGTGTCCATGCAAGTGAATATCACCGGGCATCATGTGGAACTTACCGATCCTCTCCGCGATTATGTCAACGAGAAGCTCGCTCGCCTCGAACGGCATTACGACAACATCACCAATGTTCAGGTGACACTGTCGATCGAGAAGGAGCGCCAGCAGGCTGCCTGCACCTTGCACGCGGCAGGCGCTGACCTCCACGCCCTGGCAGAAGACCCCAACATGTACGCTGCCATCGACGCGCTCGCCGACAAGCTGGATCGCCAGCTGGTCAAACACAAGGAAAAGTCCCAGGCTCGCTCTCAGGGCACCGGGACCCGTTGACCTTCAGCCATGACACTTGATCAGATCCTTCCCCCCGAGCGCACGCTGTACGGTGTCCCCGGGGGGAGCAAGAAGCGGGTGCTTGAATTCTTCAGCACCTTCATCGCACAGAACATTCCCAGCCTGGATAGCCAGGAAGTCTTCTCGCGCCTGATCGGGCGCGAAAGACTGGGGTCGACCGGCATTGGCCACGGTGTGGCCGTGCCCCATGCACGCAGCCCGCATTGCAAGACGCCAATCGCTGCGTTTCTGAAGCTCGGTGAACCCATCGACTTCGATGCCATCGACGGAGAGCCCATCGATCTGCTGTTCGTGCTGCTGGTGCCTGAGGAAGCGGATGAGACCCATCTGACGCTGCTCGGGCAGGTTGCGGAATTGCTCAATTCCCCGACCAATCGCTCGGCCCTGCGCCAGGCAGACAGCCAGCGTGCACTCTTTGAGGCATTGACCCAAGCCATCGCCGAATTACCGGCGCGCTGAATGACAGGCCCGGACATCGTCCGGGCTTTCGTCTTGCTGGCCTTCCATCGGCCGACGTACAGCGCACTGATAGCGGGCAGCCTTCTGCCCCACCCCTGCATTCTTTCGACGTTGACCTCGCCCTTGGAGAGCACTTCATGAAGATCGTGATCATCAGCGGCCGCTCCGGCTCCGGGAAATCCATCGCTCTCCAGGCGCTGGAAGACATTGGCTACTATGCCATCGACAATCTGCCCGGCATGCTGCTGGCGCCACTGGTCGATCAGCTCGAAAAGGACAGCCCGGCGCGTCGGCGCATCGCGGTCTCCATCGATGCCCGCAACCTGCCGGAAGCCTTGACCCGCTTCCCCGAATTGCTCGACAACGTCCGCCAGAGCGGCATGGACGTGCAGGTCGTCTACCTGACCACCGATTCGCGAGTGCTGCTGGAACGCTACTCGGCGACCCGTCGTCGTCACCCTCTGACGCGCGACAACGACCATACCCTGGCCGAGGCCATCGAGATCGAGCAGAAGACGCTCGCTCCCATTCGCCAGAAGGCCGATCTGGTCATCGACTCGACCAACCTGAGCGTGCACGACCTGCGCTCGCGGATCACCGAGCAGGTCGCCCAGCACAGCTCCCGCCACCTGACGCTGACCTTTGAATCCTTCGGCTTCAAGCATGGCGTGCCGACCGACGCCGACATGGTGTTCGATGCCCGCTGCCTGCCCAACCCGTACTGGGACATCAATCTGCGCGGCGATACCGGTCGCGATGACAGCGTGGCCGAATTCCTGCAGCGCTACCCCACCGTCCAGGCGATGCATGACGATATCGCCGGCTGGCTGGAACGCTGGCTGCCCGCCTATCAGGACAGCAACCGCAGCTACCTGACGGTGTCCGTGGGCTGCACCGGCGGCCAGCATCGCAGCGTCTACCTGTGCGAGCAGCTGGCGAGCTACTTCGCCGAGCGCCTGCCTGAGGTGCGCCTGCGTCACCGCGAGCTGGGCATTCACACCGCGCTGAGCAACGCGGGTGAGACAAGTGATCAGCAAGAGCATCAGCAGGAGCATCGCGATGGCCTCTCGTGAGCTGACATTGACCAACCGCCGCGGGCTGCACGCCCGCGCTGCCACCAAGCTGGTCAATTGCTGTGCGCCCTATTGCGCGACGGTGATGGTCAGCCATGGCGAGCGACGCGCCAATGCAGCCAATGTGATGGCATTGCTGATGCTGGCCGCGCCCTGCGGCACCACGTTGCTGATCGATGTCGAGGGCGAACAGGCCGATGAGGCGATGCTGGCCATCGAGGCGCTGTTCGAGGCGCGTTTCGAGGAAGACGAATAACCGCCACTGACAGCGCTGTGCATTTGCGCTGTGCGCTCAGCCTTCCTCCCTCAGCCAGCTCGCTTCTTGGTCAACTATCTTTTCGGCCCGCTCTCTTATCGGCCAGCCCCCTCTGGCGGTCCCCTGGCAACACCATTAACTGCTCGCGCAGGATGCCTAGCGCCTGTTCTTGCACCGGTTCCTGCACCTGTCCTTGCGCCTACCCTTACACCAATCCCAGCACCTATCCTTGCGCCTGGCAGCCATGCAACGCTGCTTTTGTGCCAATGGCGGAACGCGGATAGTCCTTTCGATAAGAAACACTGTTTTCTTTTATCGACGCGCCCCCCTAAGCCAATGGTAGAATCAGCGCTGTCCTTCATGTCGACAGGGGAAGCCGACAGATGAGCAAGACGTCTCGTAAACTCAAGCCAAGACTTGATCGCCTGTCACAGGCGCTGGAAAGCGGCGAGCTGGAACAGGCAAGACGCATGCTCAATCGCGGTCTCGCGCCGGTGGACGTGGCCCACTTGCTGGAATCCTCGCCCCCCAAGGAGCGTAATCTGCTCTGGGAGCTGGTCGATGCCGAGCTGCAGGGCGATGTCCTTCAATACCTTGGCGAAGACATCCAGACCGACTTCCTCAAGGACATGGACGCCGTCGACGTTCTCGCCGCCACCGAGAACCTGGAACCGGATGATGTCGCCGACATTCTGCAGCGCCTGCCGAATGCGGTGATTCTCGAGGTCCTCGACTCCATGGAGGCGCAGGAGCGCCTGCGCGTCGAAACGGTACTGTCCTTCCCGGAGGACACCGCCGGCGGCCTGATGAACACGGACACCATCACCATTCGTCCGGACATCACCCTGGACGTGGTGCTGCGCTACATTCGCCGCCACGAGCGCCTGCCCGACTCCACCGATACTTTGCTAGTCGTCTCGCGCCGCGATGAATTCATCGGTGCGCTGCCCATCAATCGCCTGCTGGTCTCGGACCCCGGCGTCACGGTGCGCGAAGTGATGGACACCGACAGCGTGGTGATTCCAGCCCTGATGCCGGAAACCGAAGTCGCCTCGCTGTTCGAGAAGCACGACCTGATCTCGGCGCCCGTGGTCGGCGGCGATGGCAACCTGCTGGGTCGTATCACCATCGATGACGTGGTCGACGTCATCCGTGGCGACGCCGAGCACCAGGTGATGTCGATGGCGGGGATGGATGAGGACGAAGATACCTTCTCTCCGGTGATGCGGACCTCGTGGCGCCGCGCCGTCTGGCTCGGCATCAACCTGCTGACCGCCTTCATGGCCTCCGCCGTGATCGGCATGTTCGAAGGCACCATCCAGAAGATCACCGCGCTGGCCGTGCTGATGCCCATCGTCGCCAGCATGGGCGGCATCGCGGGCTCGCAGGCACTCACCGTCCTGATTCGCGGTATCGCGCTGGGGCACGTCAAGAGCGGCAATGTCCGCTGGCTACTCAAGCGCGAGGTCATCGTCGCGGGGCTCAACGGCCTGTTATGGGCCGTGGTGGTGGCAGGCATCGCCATCGTGTGGTTCGGGGATGTCCAGCTGGGGGCCATCATCGGCGCCGCGATCATGATCAACCTGTTGATCGCCGCCGTGACGGGCACGCTGCTGCCGGTACTGCTCAAGAAGCTCAATATCGACCCAGCCCTCTCCGGCAGCGTGATATTGACCACCGTGACCGACGTGATCGGCTTCATGGCCTTCCTCGGGCTGGCGACCTGGCTCTACCTGTAATACGCCCGACGGATTCCAGTGACTGCTCCAGAAACAACACGGCCGCTCCCTCGGGAGCGGCCGTGTTGCATCTCGCCTGTCGTACGATCAGAGAAGCCTCAGCGATCAGCCTTCCAGCTCTTCGTCTTCGCCTTCGGACATGCCCGCGACGGTCATGCCATCGATCAGCCAGCTACCGCTGTGGATGCTGCCACGCGTATCGACATCATCGCCGACCGCCAGCAGATTGGCCGCCATGTCGCGCAGATTGCCGGCAATGGTGAACTCCTCGACCGCATGCTGGATCTCGCCGTTCTCGACCCAGAAACCGGAGGCGCCGCGTGAGTAGTCACCGGTGACGCCGTTGACGCCCTGGCCCATCAGCTCGGTCACCAGCACGCCGGTGCCCATCTGCTTGAGCATCTCATCGAGCGAGGTCAGCGGCGCGGTGATGCGCACATTGCGCGCGCCGCCGGCGTTGCCGGTGGTCTGCATGTTCAGGCGACGGGCACTGTAGGCGCTCAGCATGTAGCTCTGCACCTTGCCGTCGGCAAAGTAGACATTGTCACGCGTCGCGACGCCATCGTTGTCGAAGGCGGCGCTGGACATGCCACCAACTTCCCGCGGCTTCTCACCCAGCGTGAACCAGTCGGGGAACAGCGGCTGACCCAGGCTATCGCACAGGAAGCTGGACTCACGGTACAGCGAGCCGCCGGCGATGGCAGACAGGTAGTGACCGACCAGCCCGGCCGACATCTGCGGGTCGAACAGCACCGGCATGCGACCCGTCGCCACCTTGCGCGCATTCAGACGCGCCAGCGTACGGCGCGCGGCTTCACGCCCCACCGACTCGGGGGAGCGCAGGTCCGCCGGATTGCGCACGCTGGTGTAGTCATAGTCACGCTGCATGCCCTGTGCATCCTTGGCGATCAGCATGCATGACATCGAGTGGCGGCTGCCGCACTGGCTGGCCAGGAACCCATGGCTGTTGCCATAGACCTGAACGCCTTCACCACTGGAGAAGCTGGCGCCTTCGGACTGCACGATGCCTTCCACTTCCAGCCCGGCACGCTCACAGGCCAGCGCCAGGTCAGTCGCTTCATCGACGCTGATCGCCCAAGGGTGATGCGCCTTGAGATCAGGGAAGTCGGTGGCCATCAGCTCGGCCGGCGCCAGACCGGCAAAACTGTCTTCGCCGGTATAGTGCGCGATGGAGACCGCCTTCTCGACCGCGGCACGAATCGAGTCGCTGCCGGCATCGGAAGATGTCGCGCTGCCCTTGCGATTGCCGAGATAGACGGTCACGCCGATGCCCTGGTCACGCGACAGCTCGACCGTCTCGACTTCGCCGTCACGCACCGAGATGCTGACGCCCTGATCGACGCTGGCACCGACCTCACAGGCGTCGGCACCCAGGCTGCGGGCAAGCTCGAGAGCTTCGCTGACGCGACGCTCGAGCAGTTGTTGCTGAGCAACGGCATCAAAGGCCTGGCTCATGTTGTTCTCCTTCTGAGGAGACGGGGGCCCGGCAGTGCTATACTGCCGCAAATTTCCCCGACTCATTGGAATTGGCATGCGTAAAGAAAGACCCGAGGAGCTCGTCGAGCGCCCCAGCAAGTCCCAGTTGAAGCGCGAGATGATCGAGCTGCAGGCGCTGGGCAAGAAGATCATCGATCTGCCGGAAGGCCAGCGCGCCAAGTTCCCGCTCTCTGACGACATGCTGGCCGCCATCGAGGAGACCCATCGCATTCGTAGTCACGAAGGCCTGCGTCGCCACATGCAGTACGTCGGCAAGCTGATGCGCAAGGAAGACCTGGACGCCGTGCGTGCCGTCTTCGAAGCCATGGAGCAGCAGAACGTGCGTCGCGATGCTTCCTTCCAGCGTCTCGAACGCTGGCGCGATCGCCTGCTGGACGACGATGAAGCCTTCGTGATCTTCGTCGAGGATTATCCTCACGTGGACCGTCAGGCCCTGCGTCAGCTGATCCGCAATGCGCGTGCCGAACGTGACGCCGGCAAACAGCCCAACAGTGCCAAGAAGCTCTTCAAGCTGCTGCGGGCCGAACTCGACCTCTGACACGGGGTCTGCCGCTCACGCGCTGCGTCTCTCGTGCTGAACCTCATGCACTGATCCTCAAGCGCTTCCTCGACACCGCCATGGCCCTGCCACGGCGGTGTCGTCGTATTCATCGCTTCATTGTGAACGCGACCCGCTCAGGATTGCGTGCCGCCGACCGTCAGCTCATCGAGCTTCAACGTCGGCTGACCGACGCCGACGGGCACGGACTGGCCGTCCTTGCCACACACGCCGACACCGGTATCCAGCTCCAGGTCGTTGCCGATCATCGAGACGCGGCCCATGGCTTCCGGCCCGTTGCCGATCAGGGTGGCGCCCTTGACCGGCGTGGTCACCTTGCCGTCTTCGATCAGATAGGCTTCGCTGGCGGAGAACACGAAACGCCCGGAGGTGATGTCGACCTGACCACCGCCGAAGCTGACCGCGTAGAGGCCACGCTTGACGCTCTTGATGATCTCCTGCGGATCGCGATCGCCACCCAGCATGTAGGTATTGGTCATGCGCGGCATCGGCAGGTGCGCGAAGGACTCACGACGCGCATTGCCCGTCGGCGCCATGCCCATCAGGCGGGCATTGAGCTTGTCCTGCATGTAGCCGGTGAGGATGCCATCCTCGATCAGCGGCGTGTACTGTCCCGGGGTGCCTTCGTCATCGACGGACAGCGAGCCTCGGCGATCAGCCAGGGTCGCATCATCGACCACGGTGACGCCGCGTGCCGCGACCTGCTCACCCATGCGACCCGAGAAGGCAGAGCTGCCCTTGCGGTTGAAGTCACCTTCCAGACCATGACCGACCGCCTCGTGCAGCAGCACGCCCGGCCAGCCATTGCCCAGCACCACCGGCATCTGGCCGGCCGGTGCATCGATGGCCTCGAGATTGACCAGCGCCTGACGCACGGCTTCACGCGCGTAACGCTCGGCGACATTTTCATCGCGCAGACGGGTCAGCGGGAAACGACCACCGCCACCGGCACTGCCACGCTCACGACGGCCATTGCGCACCGCGATCACGCTGATGTTGAAACGCACCAGCGGACGCAGGTCCGCGGCGAGGGTGCCATCGCTGGCACGCACCATCACCACCTCGTAAAGCGCCGACAGCGAGGCCGACACCTGACTGATGGACGGGTCAAGGCTGCGCGCGATGCGGTCCGCTTCCTTGAGCATCGCGACCTTGTCCTCGGCGCTCAGGCCATTCAGCGGGTCGATGCCCGCATAGAAGGACGGTGCCTCGGTGATGATCGAGCTTGCGACCGAGCCACTGCTGCCGCTGCGCGAGATACCCGCCGCAGTCCGGCCAGTGTCGGCAAGCGCGGCGGCATCGATCTGATTGGAGTACGCGAAGCCGGTCTTTTCCCCCGCCAGTGAGCGCACGCCCACGCCGCCATCGATGTTGTAGCTGGCGTCCTTGACGACGCCGTCTTCCAGCACCCAGCTCTCCTGCCAGATACGCTGGAAGTAGAGGTCGGCATAGTCGGTGCCCGGGCCCATGGCATGTGCCAGGCCAGCATCCAGATCATCCAGGCTGAGCCCGCCCGGGGTCAGCAACAGGGCCGCGGCATCGTCGAGCACGCGACCGGAACTCGCATTTTGCGTCATTCGGCACTTTCCAGAGTAATGTTCGGGTCGCCCCAGGGGCCTGATACCCGATAGTGAATTTGCGTCACCTTGTCGATGAAGCGGCCGAAGATCTTGTCGGCCACGAACAGCGCCCCGCCCACGGCGGGTGCGCCTGCCAGCACGGCGGCCAGCGGGAGGTTCTGGCTGACCGGCACCGTGATGGCCATGCGTTGATCAAGGGTACCGCGAAGCAGATCGACCTGCCCGTTGAGTGTCACGGTGGTGGACGGCGCCTCGATACGCAAGGGGCCATCGCTTTCCAGCCGCCCATCGAAGAGCGTCGCTGCGCCACGTACCTTGTCGAAGGCCGTCCCCTTGTCGGTGACGTCAGAGAAGTCCAGCGACAGGCGGCGCAGCAGGTTATCCACATTGACCAGCCCCAGCAGGCGGGCAGAGGTCGAGCCCAGATTCAGGAAGCGTCCATCATCCAGCTTGATCTCGACGCGACCATTGGAGCGCGACAGGGCAAAGTCCTGCGGCGCGCCGGGCCAGGCCAGCTTGACCTCGGCCCGGGCGCGGTCCGCCTCGATGCCGCGCGGTTGGGAGAGACGCTCGAGCAACCCGCCCAGGTCACTGCCATCAGCGGACAGGCGAGCGCGCGTCAGACTGTTGGCGCCGGCATCTTCCCAGGTGATGTTGCCCACCGCGGTGATCTTGCCCAGCGTGATGGAGAGCGGCAACACCACCAGCTGCTGGCTGTCGGCGGTCCAGTCGGCACTGATCGGTCCCAGCTGCTGATCGCGCCAGATGAGGTGTGCCAGGCGCAGACTGCCCGCGGGCAGGTCGGCAAGCTCGGCGGGATACGGCGTCGGCTCGATGCCGACATCGATAGCCTCGGTAAAGTTGCTTGGTGCACTGGCAGTCTGCGCCTCCTGCTCGGCATCCGCGGGCCACAGGGCATCGAGATTCAGGGTATCCAGGTCCAGAATCAGCGGTCGCGCGGCGCCTGACTGCCACACCAGCTCGCCACTGGCGAGCTGACCATCCAGCGTCGCGGCCAGCCCCAGCCCTTGCTGCTGCGAGCTCTGGCGCGGCGCGGCCTCGAGCGTCATCGGCCCCGTACACCGGAACTGGATCATCAGGCAATCGGTGGCAACGCGCAGGCGTGACAAGGCACGCAGGGGGTCGCTCTGCTCAGCGTCGCTGCCCCCATCACTCGCGCTGCCCTCACCACTCGCGCTGCCATCACCGGAGAGCGCTCCCGCCCACGGCTTCCAGAGCTCGGGGGCGAGGGTCGGCGTGCGCCAGGCGATGTCCCAGCCGGTCTGGGTGGGCCACTGCGGGTCACTCGGCCAACGCTCCAGCCACAATTGCCCCGTCATCGGCACCGTGCTGCCATCGTCACGCGTATTGCCGCCTTTCCAGCGTGCGCGGGCGCGATTGTCGAGGCGAACATCGCCGCCACCCTCCGCGAGCCCGATATCCACCGCCAGCGGAGCCGCCTGATCGCGCGTCTTGCCAAAGGGTGCCGGCAGATTGATGGCGACTCCCTTGAGGTCACTCGAGAGCGCCAGACTGGCGCCGTCATCCGGCAGCATCAGGCGCGCCTGGTAGCTGAACTCGCCGCCCAGCGCACGCGGGGTCTCGCCGTCCTGCAAGGCGGCCCGGGTGTTCTCGGCGGCATCGCCGATCAGGTGCTCGGGCGCGCCCAGCCAGCCCAGCACCGGCGCCAATGGCGCCTTGCCGTCGAAGGTGATCGCGCCCTTGCTGCTTGAATCTGCCTGCCCGATGTTGAGCGCCGCCTTGACCGCACCGCCGAACAACTTGCCGGAGAGATTGCCGGTCAACTGCTCACGGCGTCCCTCGGGGCGGGATGGGTCATGCACGAACTCGAGCGGCCCGCGAATGCCGTCAACCTCGATGCCCGGCCCCGGGAAGGCCAGCGTCGCCGCCTGGCGCTCGCCGACCTTGCCCGCCGCCGTGATGCGCGTCTGTTCGGCGTCCTCCAGCGGCACGCGGATATCCATCGTCGCATCCACCGAGCCCTTGCCCTGCCATTCGGCGATCAGCGCAGCGGTATCCTCCAGCGGCGCATGCGAGAGCAGATCGAACAGCGCTTCGACGCTGCCGGTCACATCACCCTGAATCTTCAAGGTGTTGTCCTGCATGTCGACGTCGGCCTGACGCACCGCCAGGGGCGCTGCACTGCCCAGCGCCGTGACCGGCTGAGAGTGCGCCGCCGCGACCGTGGCACTCAGCGTATTGTCATGCAGCGCGAGGTTGCCCTTCACGCCCTCCAGCGCAGGCCAGCCCTCGGCATAACCGAGTCGCCCATCCTCGATGGCCAGCTCAAGGTCCATCGAATCGCCGGGGCCATAGCCATTTTCGCCATTGTCGTCATCCCACACCTGGGTGAGATGCAGGCTGCCCTCAGGGACCTGCCCCGCGACATCGCGTGTCAACCACTCGCTCAGCGCCGGGTCCAGCACCTTCATCGGCAACCAGGAGGCCAGCGGAATGCTGCGGGCATCCACATCACGCATCTCGAGATCCAGCTGGAAGCGATCATGATCCTGAGCGGGAATCTGCAGACCGAAGCCGCCCGTCACATCGGCGCCAGCGCGCTGAATATGCAGGTCATGCCCCGAGACGCTGCTGCCACTGTCATCGACCTTGACCTCGACCACTCCGTCGGCAGCCTCGAGCTGCCAGCCGTCGCCGAAGACCTCGGGGAAGTGGAAGCGCATGCCCGGGTCACCGCGAAACGTGATCCGGCTCGCGATGCCACCCTCATCAAGACTCTGCGCGGTGACCCAGGCCGCCAGGGGACCGAGCCCCGGAGCGCCCTGCCAGGGTTCCACCTCGGCGCCGGTGAGGCCCAGCGCCAGCTTCATGGTCAGCGGGGTATCGAGGCCGATCCCGGCCAGCGACAGGGAGAGGCCGGTGGCCGTGCCACGCGGATCGAGAGACTCGAGCACATCGCCCAGCTCGCCGAGCGCCAGCACATTGCGCCAACGTGCCACCTTCTCCAGATCGAAACTGCTGGTGATCAGTGACACGCTGCCCTCGGCGAGATCCCCCGACAGCGAAATACGCTCGGGCAGACTGGCAAGCGCCGCGGAGACTTCTGACGATGACGCCGCTTGCGGCGTCTGGCCGTCACTATCTGCCACCGGAACGCCGGGCGCCGAAGCGTCGGCCGCCGGAGCGCCGGCCGCCGGGGCATCATCGAGCTGCGTGGCACCGACCGAGATCTGATTGAGCCAGGCCTGCCAGCGATCACTGCCCGCCAGGTCGCGCAGCCACTGGCCACGCGCATGAATGTCCTTGAGCGCCAACTGGGCGCCATGGTGATCCAGCGTCAGGCGATTGAGATCGAGACGCAGGCGAGCATCTTCCAGTCGCGCGTCACGCCAGCGCGCCCACAGCGTCGCGTTGCCATCGGCGTCGCGCAGCATCAGGCTGTCGCGCTCGCCCATCAGGCGCCCGACACTCGCCAGCGCACCGGCGTCCAGCTCCACCTGCAACTGGGCCGAGTAGTCGGCGAGGCCGTCGTCTCCCGGCAGCACTTCCAGCACGGCACTGACACCGGCCTGAGGCGATTCCCCAACCCGCAACTGGCCTTCCAGATGCGCGCGATCGCCTTCTCCCGACAGCAACAGCTCGGCGGCATTCAGGTTGAGGGTATCGTTGCGACCATGCAGCACCAGGCGCACGTCCTCGAGCCGCACACGCTGACGTGCCAGCAGCGCCAGCCCCTGCTCCGTCTGCGCAAGGCTCATCTGTCCTTCGGGTTCGAGCGCTTCGGGAGGACGCGGCGGCCCCGGCCAGCCCCAGCTGCCATCTTCGCGCTGGTACAGGTGCACGATGACGCCGGTGGCGGTGGCGCGATCAAAGACAGGCGCCAGATGGCGCAGGGAGGAAAGTACATCGAGACGGGTTTCCAGATGGGACACGCTCAACAGCGGCGCCGCCTGCATCTCGTTGGGACGAAAGAGGTTCAGCCCCGACAGCTTGATGGCCGGATCAAGGTGATCCATGCGGCCTTCAAGCGATGACATCCCCACATTGGAATGGGTCTGGGTGGCAATGAAGTCACTGATGGACTCACTGCGCGAATCCAACGTGGTCAACCACCAGCGCAGGCCCCCGATCAGGATGGCCAGCACCGCCAGCAGCACCGCGAGCGCCATCAGCAGCCTGCGCGCCCAGCGCCGCCCACGCGAGGGTGGCGCTGGCGTCGCAGCTGACGAAGACGGGGCGTCTTCGACGCCCTCCTGCGCCGCCTCTTGCGAGGTAGAACGTGCCGCCTCTGGTGAGGTAGAACGGGTCACTGGTGGTTCTCCGAACAGGACAGACTCACGATGTGGATAACGCGACTCCCGGCTTCATCGCAGGCGCGGCGGCTGACAGATCACATGAGCACAATATCGTACTGCTCCTGGGTGTAATGCGCCTCGACCTGGAAGCGGATGGTCTTGCCGATGAAGCTCTCGAGGTCCGCCACGGCCGCCGATTCCTCGTCCAGCAGGCGATCGACCACGTTCTGTGAGGCCAGCACCATGTAGGTATCCGGGCTGTAGGCGCGCTCTTCGCGCATGATCTCGCGGAAGATCTCGTAGCAGACCGTCTCCGGCGTCTTGAGGGTGCCGCGCCCCTGACAGGTCGGGCAGGCCTCGCACAGTACCTGCTCCAGACTCTCGCGCGTGCGCTTGCGCGTCAGCTGCACCAGGCCCAGCTCGGTCACGCCGGTCATCTTGTTCTTGGCATGATCACGCTCCAGCGACTTCTCGAGCACGCGCAGCACCTGGCGCTGGTGCTCGGTCTCTTCCATGTCGATGAAGTCGATGATGATGATGCCGCCGAGATTGCGCAGCCGCAGCTGGCGCGCGATGGCGGTCGCCGCCTCGAGATTGGTCTTGAAGATGGTCTCTTCGAGGTTGCGATGACCGACGAAACCCCCGGTGTTGACGTCGATGGTGGTCATCGCCTCGGTCTGGTCGATCACCAGATAGCCGCCACTCTTGAGCTGCACCTTGCGGCCCATCGCCTTGTGCAGCTCATCCTCGACACTGAACAGATCGAAGATCGGCCGCTCGCCGGGGTAATACTCGATGCGCCCTTCCATGTCGGGCATGAACTCGCTGGCGAATTCCTTGAGCCGGATGAAGTTCTCGCGCGAGTCGATGCGCACGCGCTCGATCTCGTCACGCATCACGTCGCGCAGCGTGCGCATGAACAGCGGCAGATCATCATAGATCACGCTGGGCACGGCGGCGGTCAGGCGACGCTCGCTGACCTTGCGCCACAGGCGCAGCAGGAAGTGCATGTCCTGCTTGAGCTCGGCCTCGCTGATGCCTTCGGCCGCCGTGCGCAGAATGAAGCCGCCGGGGGCTTCCGGGTCAAGCGCCGTCAGGCACTGCTCGGTGAGCTCCTTGAGTCGGTCACGCTCGGCATCGCTCTCGATGCGCTGCGACACGCCGGTATGCGGTGAGTCCGGCATGTAGACCAGATAGCGTGACGGCACCGACAGATGCGTGGTCAGCCGGGCGCCCTTGGTGCCGATGGGGTCCTTGGTGACCTGCACCACCAGTGGCTGGCCTTCGCTGAGCAGCTCGCGGATCGAGAGCTGCTCATCATGCGGCGTGTGCGCCGGCATGACTTCCTGAGCATGGATGAAGGCGGCCCGTTCGAGACCGATGTCGATGAAGGCCGCCTGCATGCCAGGCAACACTCTCACCACCTTGCCACGGTAGATGTTGCCGACGATGCCGCGTCGCCCGCTGCGTTCGATGAAGGCTTCCTGCAGGACACCGTTCTCGACCACCGCCACGCGGGTCTCCATCGGTGTCAGGTTGATCAATACCTCGCCGCTCATAGCGCAAGTCCTTGTAAAGTCGTTGCTTGCGATTATGACATAGCAAGGGAGCCCCCGGCTGTGATCTATCGACTAAGGATTTCCTGCAACGGGTATTTTGTGCCACGCACGCAAGCCATCGTCCTTCACGATGGCGCTGGAGTGCTGTCTCGACACCCGACTGACGCAGTGCGGAACATCGCCCGTCAGAGCGGTTGCCACGGCTGAACGCCCGCCTTGCTCAGAAGCTCTGCGGTCTCATGCAGCGGCAACCCGACCACGGCGCTGTAACTGCCCTCGAGATGACTGACGAAGACAGCGCCGAGCCCCTGGATGGCGTAGCCACCTGCCTTGTCAGCCGGCTCACCGGTCGCCCAGTAGCGTGCGGCCTCCTCTGGGGTGATGGTGCGGAAAGTCACGCGGCTCTCGACCAGCTCGCTCGCGCAGCGCATGTCGCGCCCGGCGTCGCCATGACACAGCGCCACGCCACTGAGCACCTGATGGCTGCGCCCCGACAGGCTGAGCAGCATCGCGCGCGCGTCAGCCTCATCGCGGGGCTTGCCGAGAATGCGTCCATCCAGTGCCAGCGCGGTATCCGCGCCGAGCACTCGCCACCCCGCCGTCTGGCCTGCCGTCCGCTGCGCCAGGGCCGCGAAACCGGCCTGCGCCTTCTCCCGCGCCAGCCGCAGCACGTAATGCTCCGGCGACTCATTGGCCTGCGGCGTCTCATCGATATCCACCGGCGCCACCTCACATTGGATGCCGATACTGGCCAGCAGATCGCGTCGACGCGGCGATCCCGAAGCGAGAATCAATTCCGCTTGAGCAGCGCCCTGTTGATCAGTGCCCTGTTGAGCAACGCCCTGAGACATCACTTTGCGCTGCGTCGCGGCGTCAGAGTTCGCAAAGAGTGAGGAAGTGGGGCTTTCAGTGTCAGATGTGGATGGCTTGGAAGTGGATGGCCTGGAAGTGGATGACCTTGAACTGGATGACCTTGAACTGGATGACATGGAAGACCTCGTGAAGAGAAACATGGCTGACAAGTACCAGAAAGCCGCCCGTAGGCGGCTTTTGGAAGCTCATAAGAAGCGCTAGCGACGTGCCAGTGGCACTCAGGCCGCGACCCGCCGACGCAGCATCTGCAGCAGGGTATAGAGCCACGGCCACAATGCGCCGCCGATGACCGCCGAGAGCAGGAACGACAGGCTGACGGGGCCGGCACCGAACAGACTGCGCAGCCATTGATCCAGCAACTGCGCGATGCCCAGCACCACGATTACCAGCAACGCCTGCTGCAACAGCGAGTAGGCGCGAATGCGCTGATAGAGCAGCACACCCATGAAGGCCGTCAGCGACAGTACCAGGGCGTTGTGCCCCAGCGGTGCGCCCTGCAGGACATCCAGCGCCAGCCCGAACAGGAAGCCGTGGAAGACACCGACACTCTGCGGCGAGACGATGCACCAGTAGACCAGCATCAGGCCCAGCCACTGGGGCCGCCAGATCAGCCATACATCCGGCAATGGCATGACCTGCAGACACAGCGCCAGCAGCAGCGAGAACCAGCACAGCAAGGTGGTCTGGGGACGAAAGGCCATCAGTTGTTCTCCCCGGCAGCATCGGTGGGTGCCTGAGCGTCTGCCGCATCCTCGGCGGAGCCTTGCGCGGCGTCGTCACCCTCGGGCCTGGGCGCCGCCAGGTTGTCACGCGGCAACTCATCGAGACTGTCATCGACATACAGGTTGTCGGTATCCACCGGTGGCGGCATCTGGATCAGGAAGTTGCGCGAGCGCTCCAGCTGCGCGATGGGCTCGGCACTCACGCGGGCAAACGGCTTGCCGGGATCATGATAGACCTCGGTAACACGTGCCACCGGCAAGCCGCGCGGAAAGCGCAGCGCCAGTCCGGAAGTCACCAGCAGATCACCGACACGAATGTCAGCGGTGTCCGGCACATGCAGCACATCGACCTGATCGATCTTGCCACTGCCCTGGGCGATGAAGCGCAGGCCATTGCGATTGATCTCCACCGGCACGGCGTGACTGGCATCACTGATCATCAGCACGCGACTGTTGTAGGCCGAGGTGGAGATGACCTGGCCGACGAGGCCATAGGCATCGAGTACCGGCAAGCCAATGCGCACGCCATCCTGCTCGCCGCGGTCCACCACCATGCGGTGGGAGAACGGGTCAGCATCGAGGGTCAGCAACTGGGAGGTGATATAGGGGATGTCGCTACGCTGCCCGGCATTGAGCAATTCGCGCAAGCGCGTATTCTCGGAGGCCAGGCTCGCCATGCGTTGCACACGGCTGGACAGATTGAGCAGCTGTTCGCGCAGCGCGCGATTTTCGTCGGCCAGCTCCTGCTGGTCGGCAAACACCAGCGCGCCCCAGCTGATGCCTTCCGTCGGCAAGCTGACGACCCACTGCACGGGCGATACCAGCGTCGCCATGCTGGCGCGCACATCGACCATCCAGCTGAAGCGATCTTCGGCAAACATCAGCGCGAGTGACAGCACCGCGCACAACAGCATGCGGTAGCCGGGCACGGGGCCACGCGTGAACAGGGGTTTGATAGCACTTCCTCCGACAGGCCGGGACCAGCCGTACAGCACACAGCATGCCCGGCCCCGGACGAGGTCAATCGCTCGACAGCAGCTCGAAGGTGTGCTGATCGATCATTTCCAGCGCCTTGCCACCGCCACGCGCCACGCAGGTCAGCGGGTCTTCGGCGATGATCACCGGCAGGCCCGTCTCTTCCGCGATCAACTTGTCGATGTCACGCAGCAGCGCACCACCACCGGTCAGCACCAGGCCGCGCTCGGCGATGTCGGAGGCCAGCTCAGGCGGAGACTGCTCGAGCGCGCTCTTGACCACCGAGACGATGGCCGCCAGCGGTTCCTGCAGCGCATCGAGAATCTCATGGGAGTTGAGCGTGAAGGAACGCGGAATGCCCTCGGCCAGGTTGCGGCCGCGCACGTCGATCTCGCGCAGCTCGCCACCCGGGTAGGCACAACCGATCTCTTCCTTGATGCGCTCGGCCGTCGCCTCACCGATCAGGCTGCCGTAATGGCGACGCACATAGGAGGTGATGGCTTCGTCGAAGCGGTCACCGCCGATACGCACGGATTCGGAATAGACCACGCCGTTGAGCGAGATGATGGCGATTTCAGTGGTACCACCACCGATATCGACCACCATGGAGCCCATCGCCTCTTCCACCGGCAGGCCCGCACCGATCGCGGCAGCCATCGGCTCCTCGATCAGGTAAACCTCACGCGCGCCGGCCCCTTCGGCCGATTCCTTGATGGCGCGACGCTCGACCTGGGTCGACATGCACGGCACACACACCAGCACACGAGGGCTGGGTGTCAGGAAGGTGCTCTGATGCACCTTGCGGATGAAATGCTGGAGCATCTGTTCGGTAACGGTGAAGTCGGCGATGACGCCGTCCTTCATCGGACGGATGGCCGTGATATTGCCGGGGGTACGCCCCAGCATGCGCTTGGCATCGGCACCGACGGCCGCCACACTGCGGGCATTCCCGGACTGGCGAATGGCCACGACTGAGGGCTCGTCGAGCACGATACCGCGACCGCGCACATAAATAAGCGTGTTGGCAGTACCCAGATCGATCGACAGATCGCTCGAGAACAGCCCACGTAAACGTTTAAACATGGAAGTTGATCACCTAGTCCAGACCGGAACCCTGTGCAGACGCGAACGGTACCATTGCCACCCCATGGCGGCAAGCTGACACGCCTGCCAGAGCGACGCAGATGTGGTACATTTCACGCCGAATCACACTGTAACGGCGCATTCGGCGACAGATTGCTCCATCGCTGCAAAGCGCGCTGTTTTACAGGGTAACGGGCATCGGGTTTGCCGGGACACCACAATTTTCGAATTCGGCTTTTCGCGCTCGTCGCGCCAATCCGATTCCGCGTGGTCGTCTCCGACTCCTGCCGTCACCTCAAGCCTCTCGAAGCCAAGACAGGGAAACTTCAATGGCCCTTGAACATTCAGATGTGCTGCGTGCCGCTCACCTCGCACGCCTGGGTCTTGCCTCGCAGGATGCCGAAGCCTACGTCGAGGATCTCGACCGGATTCTCGCCATGGTCGACCAGCTGCAACAGGTCGATACCGACGGCGTCGCACCGCTGGCACACCCGCTGGAAGCCACGCAACGCCTGCGCGCGGACGAAGTCACCGAATCGAATCAGCGCGAGCGTTTTCAGCAGGTGGCCCCGGCCACAGAGCAGGGTCTGTATCTGGTTCCGCGCGTCGTCGAGTGATCTCGCCTGGCAGGTCGCTCACGCATCGTGACCGGCTGCCATCGGATACCACGTCACGCGGCACGCCCCGTCCGCCCCGGAATTTCTGCGGACGATGCCCGGCGCATCGTCTGCACTGATGGAATCGAACATGTCATCGTCCATTGCACTACATGACAAGACGCTCAGTGAGCTGGCGCAAGGCCTGGAGGCCGGCGAATACACCAGCCGCGAGCTGACGGAAGCCTTCCTGGCCCGTATCGAACGCCTCGACGGCGAGCTCAACAGCTACATCACCTTGTGCCGCGAAGACGCGCTGCGTGATGCGGATGCCGCCGATGCGCGCCGTGCCGCTGGCAATGCCGCCGCGCTGACCGGCGTGCCGATGGCCATCAAGGACATCTTCTGCACCGAAGGTGTGCGCACCAGCTGCGGCTCGAAGATGCTCGACAACTTCGTCGCGCCCTACGACGCCACCGTGATCGAGAAGCTCAAGGCCGAAGGCGTGGTGATTCTCGGCAAGACCAACCTCGATGAGTTCGCGATGGGCTCCTCGAACGAGAACAGCCACTACGGCGCCGTCAAGAACCCGTGGGACCTGTCCGCCGTGCCGGGTGGCAGCTCCGGCGGCAGTGCCGCCGCCGTCGCCGCTGGCCTTGCGCCGGCCGCCCTGGGCACCGACACCGGCGGTTCCATCCGCCAGCCGGCCGCCTTCTGTGGCATCACCGGCCTCAAGCCGACCTACGGTCGCGTCTCGCGCTACGGCATGATCGCCTACGCCTCCAGCCTCGATCAGGGCGGCCCGATGGCCCGCTCCGCCGAAGACTGCGCGCGCCTGATGAACGTGATCGCCGGCGCCGACCCGCGCGACTCCACCAGCGTGGTGCGTGGCGTGCCGGATTACGTCGAAGGGCTGGACTACAACCTCAAGGGCCTGAAGATCGGCCTGCCGAAGGAATACTTCGGCGAAGGCCTGTCCGAGGAAGTCGAAGCCTCCGTGCGTGCCGCGATCAAGGTCTTCGAGGATGCCGGTGCCAGCGTGCAGGAAATCTCGCTGCCGCATACCCACCTGGCCATCCCGACCTACTACGTGATCGCACCGGCCGAGGCCTCCTCCAACCTGTCGCGTTATGACGGCGTGCGCTTCGGCCATCGCTGCAAGGACCCGCAGGACCTGGAAGACCTCTACAAGCGCACCCGCGAGGAAGGCTTCGGCGACGAGGTGAAGCGTCGCATCATCATCGGCACGCACACCCTGTCCGAAGGCTTCTTCGATGCCTACTACATCAAGGCCCAGAAGGTGCGTCGCCTGATCCGTCAGGACTTCCTCGATGCCTTCGACCAGGTCGATGTACTGATGGGCCCGGCGGCACCGACCCCGGCGTTCGATCTCGGCGCGCACAAGGACCCGCTGTCCATGTACCTGCAGGATCTCTACACCATCGCCATCAACCTGGCAGGCATTCCGGGCGTCAGCGTGCCGGCCGGCCTGGCAGGCAAGCGCCCGGTGGGTCTGCAGATTCTCGGCCCGCACTTCGGTGAGCAGACCCTGCTGGGCGTCGCGCACCAGTTCCAGCAAATCACCGACTGGCACCGCCAGCGCCCGGAATTCGGACAGGAGCAAGCCTGATGCAATGGGAAGTCGTAATCGGGCTTGAGGTTCACGCTCAGCTCGCCACCCAGTCAAAGATCTTCTCCGGCTCTTCCACCACCTACGGTGCCGAGCCCAACACCCAGGCCAGCGCCGTGGACCTCGGTCTGCCGGGCACCCTGCCGGTGCTCAACGAGCAGGCCGTGGCCATGGCCGTGCGCTTCGGCCTCGCCGTCGATGCCGCCGTTGCCGGCCGTTCGGTGTTCGAACGCAAGAACTACTTCTACCCGGATCTGCCCAAGGGCTACCAGACCAGCCAGATGGATCAGCCCATCGTCGGTCCTGGCGTGCTCGAGATCCTGCTGGAAGATGGCACGCGCAAGTCGATCCGCATCCACCACGCCCACCTCGAGGAAGATGCCGGCAAATCGCTGCACGAAGACTTCCAGGGCATGACCGGCATCGACCTCAACCGTGCCGGCACGCCGCTGCTGGAAATCGTCTCCGAGCCTGACATGCGTTCCGCCAAGGAAGCGGTGGCCTACGTGAAGGCGATCCACGCCATCGTCACCTACCTGGGCATCTCCGACGGCAACATGGCCGAAGGTTCCCTGCGTTGCGACGTCAACGTCTCGGTGCGCCCCAAGGGCCAGGAAGCCTTCGGCACCCGCGCGGAGATCAAGAACGTCAACTCCTTCCGCTTCATCGAGCGCGCCATCCACTTCGAGGTGGAGCGTCAGATCGAGCTGATCGAGGACGGCGGCAAGGTCGTACAGGAAACCCGCCTGTATGATCCGGACGCCGACGAGACGCGCAGCATGCGCACCAAGGAAGAAGCCAACGATTACCGCTACTTCCCGTGCCCGGACCTGCTGCCGGTGGAAGTGGACGAGGCCTACATCGAACACCTGCGCCAGACCCTGCCGGAACTGCCGGCCGAGAAACGCGCGCGCTTCGAAAGCGAACTGGGCCTGTCCGCCTATGACGCCAGCGTGCTGTCCGCCAGCCGCGAGATGGCCGACTTCTTCGAGGAAGTGAAGGATGTCTGCGGCGACGCCAAGCAGGCCGCCAACTGGGTGCAGGGCGAGCTGGCCGGTCGCCTCAACAAGGAAAACCTCGACATCACCGTCAGCCCGGTCTCCGCGGCCCAGCTGGGTGGCCTGATCAAGCGCATCGTCGATGAGACCATCAACGGCAAGGCCGCCAAGCAGGTGTTCGCCGCGCTGTGGGATGGCGAAGGCAAGAGTGCCGACGAGATCATCGAGTCGCGCGGCCTCAAGCAGGTCACCGACACCGGTGCCATCGAAGCCGTGGTCGATCAGGTGATCGCCGACAACCCGGCCCAGGTGACCCAGTATCAGGAAGCCGAGCCGGACAAGCGTGGCAAGATGATCGGCTTCTTCGTTGGTCAGGTGATGAAGGCCTCGCGCGGCACCGCCAATCCGCAACAGGTCAACAAGGTGCTGAAAGACAAGCTGGATAGCCTCAGCTGATCGCGTTGTCGATGATCAGGACAGCGCCGGCTCTGATGCCGATGCCCCTGATCTCGACCACCAGCACGTGAACGACGGCCAGTCGCGGAGCTCCGTGGCTGGCCGTCGTCGGTCTGGAAGGGCTTGCCCCTCTCCTCAACTCGTCGCGACATGAAGGATGTTCTGATGGCAGATGATGTCGGTGCCCGCCTGCGGGCATTGCGTACCTTGCGTGGCATCTCGCAACGCGAGCTGGCCAAGCGCTGCGGTGTGACACACTCGAGCCTGTCACTGATCGAACAGGGCAAGGTCAGCCCGTCGGTGAGTTCACTGTCGAAGATTCTCGCCGCCATTCCCATGAGTGTCGGCGACTTCTTCACCATGGAGCTCGAGAACACCGCCAAGGTGTTCTACAGCGAGGAGGAGCTGATCAACGTCGGCAGCGGCGATGTCATCTTCAAGCTGGTGGGCGCCAAGCGGCGTGACCGCGCCCTGTCGTTCATGATCGAGACCTACCCGCCCGTCACTGACACTGGCCGCGAGATGATCACCCATCAGGGTGAGGAAGCGGGCGTGGTCATCGAGGGCGAGATAGAGATCACCATCGGTGGCGACACGCGGGTATTGAAGGCGGGCGACGCCTACTACTTCGATACCAACGTGCCGCATCGCTTCCGCAACATCGGTGATGTCGAGTGTCGCCTGGTCAGCTGCGCGACGCCGGCGCGGATGTTCTAGCCCTTGTGGCGAAGGCAAGCAAGAAGAGGCCACGCAATCGCGTGGCCTCTTCTTTCTCCGCAAGCCCCTGAGTTCACGGGGGCCTACACAGCTCATTTCATTTCAGTTCAGCGCATTCCAATTCAGCTCAGCTCGATCCAGACACTCTTGAGCTGGGTGTACTCCGCCAGCGAGTGATGTGACTTGTCACGGCCGTTGCCGGACTGCTTCACCCCACCGAAGGGCATGGTCTGATCGCCCCCCGCCCAGTTGTTGACAAAGACCTGACCGGATTCGAGACGATGCGTCACGCGCATGATGCGATCGATGTCCTGACTCCACACCCCTGCCGCCAACCCGAAGTCACTGTCATTGGCCAACGCCAGCGCTTCGTCTTCGGTCTCGAAGCCGAACACGGACAGCACCGGGCCGAAGATTTCCTCGCAGCCGATCGCCATCTGTGGCGTGACGCCATCGAAGACCACAGGACGAATGAAGAGTCCGGACCCTTCGACCTCCTCACCGCCGGCGCGCAGTGCCGCGCCCTCCTCGACACCTTGGCGGATATAGCCCATCACGCGCTCATATTGGGTACTGTCGACCATCGCGCCCATGAAGCTTGCCGGGTCCAGCGGGTCGCCCGGCTGCATGCGCTCGGCAGCCGCGACCACCTTGGCGACGAAGGCATCACGGATCGAGTTCTCCACCAGCAGACGTGAACCCGCGATACAGACCTCGCCCTGGTTGTAGAAGATGGCGGCAGCGGCACTTTCGGCGACGCGATCCAGATTGGCGCAATCGGCGAAGACGATGTTGGGGCTCTTGCCGCCACACTCCAGGAACACCCGCTTCAGATTCGACTGCCCGGCATACTGCATCAATTGCTTGCCGACGGCGGTGGAGCCGGTGAAGGCCAGGCATTCGACGTCCATCGACAGCGCCAGTGCACGCCCGACGGTATGCCCGAAGCCCGGCAGCACCTGGAAGACGCCGCTCGGGATACCGGCCTCACGCGCCAGCTGCGCCAGACGCAGCGCCGACAGCGGTGACTTCTCCGACGGTTTGAGGATGACGCTGTTGCCCGCCGCCAACGCCGGGGCGATCTTCCACGCCGTCATCATCAGCGGGAAGTTCCACGGCACGATGGAGGCCACCACGCCCAGCGGTTCGCGCAGCACCATGCCCAGCGCCTGCTGACCGGTCGGGGCGACCTCACCGTAAAGCTTGTCGATGGACTCGGCCTGGTGGCGGATCGAGCCGATCGCCCCGGCCATGTCGTTCAGCGCGCTGGTGACCGGCTTGCCCATGTCGAGGCTATCCAGCAACGCCAGCTCATCCTGATGGGCTTCCATCAGCTCGGCGAGTCTGAGCAACACCTGCTTGCGCCGGGTCGGGGCCATGCGCGACCAGACACCGCTCTTGAAGGCGGCACGCGCATGACGAATGGCGATCTCGGCATCGGCGCTGTCACAGCTGGCGACCATCGCCAGCCGCTCACCGGTGGCCGGGTTGAGGCTCTCGAAAGTCTCGCCGCTGACCGCCGGCACGAATTCGTCATTGATGAAGGCATTGCCTTGCAACTGCGGGGTCAGGCGGGCGGCCAGCGCCTGCCATTCGGCCAATGTCTGAGGACGGCTCATGATCAGGATTCCGAGGTCAGGGAAGAGGAAGGTTCAGAGGATGGAGCAGAGGAGAGTGAAGAAGGCAGCGAGGACGAGGGCGAAGTGGCCTTCAGCGCAGCGGAAGAGCAAGCGGCGGCGTGACTCGCCAGCTGGCGCGCCGTTTCATCCAGTGCCGCGCGCGCCAGACTGACCAGCGCATCGATCTGCTCATGCGTGATCACCAGCGGCGGCGAGATGATCATGGTGTCGCCCACCGAGCGCATCACCAGTCCCGTCTCGAAACAGATATCACGACACAGGTTGCCGACGGCCTGGGAAGAATCGAAACGCTCGCCACTGGCCTTGTCGGCCACCAGCTCCAGCGCCCCCATCAGGCCAAGCGAACGCGCCTCGCCGACCAGCGGGTGGTCTGCAAGCGTGGCCCAGCGACTGGCGAGATACGGCCCCAGGTCGTCACGCACCCGGGTGACGATATCCTCGCGCTGCATGATCTCGAGGGTCTTGAGCGCCACGGCGGCACACACCGGGTGTCCGGAATAGGTGAAGCCATGGAAGAACTCGCCGCCCTCTTCGATCAGCGTATCGGCGACCCTATCGCCGACCAGCACACCACCGATCGGCAGGTAACCGGAGGACAACCCCTTGGCGATGGGCATCAGATCGGGCTTCAGGTCGTAATGCTGACTGCCGAACCATTCGCCGAGGCGACCGAAGCCGCAGATGACCTCATCCACCACCAGCAGGATGTCATATTTCGCCAGCACGGCCTTGATGGCAGGCCAGTAGCTGTCAGGCGGCATGATCGCACCGCCGGCACCCTGCACGGGCTCGGCCAGGAAGGCGGCCACGTTGTCCGGGCCCAGTTCCTGAATACGCGCATCCAGTGCTTCGGCACACAATCGCCCGAAATCGTCTCTGCTCCGTGTCACAAGTTCCGGGCTTTCACTCGCCTTTCCACGCCCTTCCGCGAACCAGTAGGGCTGGCGAATATGCGTGATGCCGGGCACACAGGGGCCACCCTGACCATGCATGGGGGCCATGCCACCCAGGCTCATGCCCGCGACGGTCGAGCCGTGATAGCCATTCTCGCGCGCGATGATCCATTGCTTTTCCGGCTGGCCCTTGAGCGCCCAGAACCGCCGTACCATGCGCAGCATGCTGTCATTGGCTTCAGAACCGGAACCGGTGAAGAAGACATGATTGATATGCTCCGGCGCGAGACGACACAGCTCGGCCGCCAGCTCGATCGCCGGCGGGTGGGCGGTCTTGAAGAAGGTGTTGTAGTACGGCAGCTGCGTCATCTGCTGGCTGGCCGCCGCGACCAGTTCCGGCTGGTCATAGCCGAGGTTCACGCACCACAGCCCCGCCATGCCATCGAGAATCCGCTGGCCATCGGCGTCATGGATATAGACGCCGCTGGCACCGGTGATGATTCGACTGCCCTGCTCGCCCAGCTGCTTGAAGTCGGTGAAGGGGTGCAGGTGGTGGCGCGCATCCAGCGCCTTCAGGCGTTCGCCAGCGTCATTCATTGCCATCTTCACGCCTCCTCGCGAGTCGGGTGACAGGTCGGCAAGGTGCCACCCTCGGCCTTGTCACGACAGGCCGCGGCAAAGCCTTCCAGAATCGCCTGATACAAGGCGTGCTCACGCGGCTTCCATTCCGGATGCCACTGCACCGCCAGCGTGAAGGACGCCGCACCACTGACCGAGACCGCCTCGATTAGCCCATCCGGGGCAACCGCTTCGATATTCAGGCCCTCACCAAGACGGGCGACCCCCTGCTGATGCAAGGAATTGACCTGCGCCTCGGGCGCGGCGTAAAGCCCTGCCAGCACTCCGCCGGGCGAGATGCTGATGGCATGCGATGGCGCGAACTGCGCCTCGAGATCGCCCTTGGGCTCACGATGATCCATCAGGCCTGCCACCTTCTGCACCGCCTGGTGCAAGCTGCCGCCGAAGGCAACGTTCAGCTCCTGAAACCCGCGGCAGATCCCCAGCAGCGGCAGTCGCAACTCAAGCGCCAGCGGCACCCAGCAGAGCACCGCAGCGTCGCGGGCCGGGTCTTCATAGGTATTCTCCGGCGCGCTGGTCTCGCCGTAGCGTGAGGGGTGCATGTTGGAATAGCTGCCAGTCAGCAGCAGACCATCCAGGCGTGCCAGCAGGGCGCTGGCGGCGTCGGGCTCGACATCCTCCCAGACCGGAATGACCACCGGATCCAGTCCGAATTCACGCAGAGCGCTGACGTACTTGTCGGTCACCATATGCGCCGGATGACCTTCTACGGTGCGACGGCAGGCAATGACGCCCACCAGGGGACGAGGTGGCATGGGATCTCCTTTGAGGCGAACAAGCAGGCCTTGGATGATTGGTATGTTTTAATCAACATAGACTGAACGCCTTTCCTTGCCAACCCGACGAAACGACGATTTCACAAAAATCCATACAACACACTGTTTAAAAAGGATTTATCGCCATAACACCAAAGCCATCCAGCCACGAAAACCGTCAAGTGTTGTAAAATATTTGACAACAATGGCCATGATGGCGATATATAAACCACAACATCCCATGCCCACAGGTGATATCCATGTACAGCCTCCCCGTCGATGAGGCCAGAGAATTTCTGGACCGTCATCCGGAAATCGAGAACATCGATCTGCTGATCAGTGACATCAGCGGCATCCAGCGCGGCAAGCGAATCCCGCGCGAGAATCTGGAAAAGGCCTATGAGAATGGCATCAACCTGCCAGGCTCCGTCTTCGCACTGGATATCGCCGGCAACACCATCGAGGAAACCGGGCTGGGGCTCAGCAGCGGTGACAGTGATCAGGTCTGCCGCCCCATCCCCGGCACCCTGATGGCAGCCCCCTGGCTGCGCAACGGCAAGCAGGGGCAGCTGCTGATGAACATGCGTGATGACAAGGATGGCCCCTTCTTTGCCGACCCGCGCAATCAGCTGCAGAAACAGGTCGATATTCTTGCCGACATGGGCCTGACGGCGGTCGTCGCGCTGGAACTGGAGTTCTATCTGGTCGATCGCGAACGCGATGACCTGGGCATGGTGCAGCCGCCGTGCTCCCCGCTGACAGGCGAGCGCGCCAGCGAAAGCCAGCTCTATTCCATCGGCGAGCTGGATGAGTACGCCGACTTCCTCGACGAGATCCAGACTGCCGCGCGCATCCAACAGCTGCCGCTGGATACCGCGCTCAAGGAATGTGCGCCGGGCCAGTTCGAGATCAACCTGATCCATCTCGACGATGTCATGAAGGCCTGTGACAGCGCTGTCCTGCTCAAGCGTCTGATCAAGGGCGTCGCCCTGCGCCACGGCTTCGATGCCACCTTCATGGCCAAGCCGTATGGCGACGAGGCCGGCAACGGCATGCATGCGCACATGAGCCTGTTGGACCAGCACGGCAACAATGTCTTCGCCGCGCAGGACGAGAATCCGCTGGGCACCGAGACCCTGCGTCACGCCATCGGCGGCCTGCTGGAACTGATGCCCGCCTCGATGGCGCTGTTTGCGCCCAACCTGAATTCCTATCGCCGCTTTCAGCAGGGCCTGTACGTGCCGATGGCGCCGACCTGGGGCTTCGACAATCGCTCGGTCGCCATCCGTATCCCCTCCGGCCCCAACGAGGCACGTCGTCTCGAGCACCGTGTCGCCGGGGCCGACGTCAATCCCTACCTGCTGCTGGCCACCTTGCTGGCCTCGGTGATCCACGGCATCACGCATCAGGTCTCGCCGGGCGAGCCGGTCACCGGCAATGCCTATGACCAGTTCGAGCCGAGCCTGACCAACAGCTGGCCCGAGGCACTGACGCTGCTGGAGGAGAGTGAAGCACTGGCCCACGCCTTCAGCGAGCGCTTCCTGAACGTCTTCATTGCTGGCCGTCGCGCGGAGCGTGAAGCGGCCATGCAGATCATCAGCCGTCTGGAATACGACTGGTACCTGCGCAACATCTGATCCACACCGACCCCTCCACCAACTCCAGGGCTCAGGACATGACAATCATAAAAACCGTCGCTGCCCGCGACTTCGTTGGTCACTCACTGCATGGCCACGGCTTTGCAGACCGGCTCCCCGCAGAGCGCTGCTGCGCTGACCAACTCAGTACCGAGCAAGTCAGTACCGACCAAGTCAGTACCGAGCACTTCCTCGCTGCATGGGAGGCCCGGGCATGAATCAGGTCTCTCCCGTCCCCCCAGCGCCCCCACACCCCTTCGCTCCCTCCGTCAGCGTCCGTGGCAAGGGGCGCAGCATTGCCATGTTCGGCGTCATCCTGGCACTGGTGCTGGGCATCACCTTTACCCATGAGGCCGGCACGCCGTTCGGCTGGATCAGCCTCGTGCCATCGCTGATCGTGCTGGTGGTCGCCATCGCGACCCATCGCACCCTGGAAGCCCTGGCCATCGGCGCGCTCGCGGGTCTGCTGATACTGCAGCCTGACGACTACATCGGAGAGCTGGCCGATATCTCGCTGGGCATGATGATGAACGAGACCATCGCCTGGCTGATTCTGGTCTGTGGGCTGATGGGCGGCTTCATCGCCATGATGGAGAAGTCCGGTTGCACGCTGAGTTTCAGCAACATGATCGGTCGCCTGCTCAAGACCCGTCGTCAGTCGCTGATCGGCACCGTGATCCTCGGCATTCTCATCTTCATCGATGACTATCTGAATGCCCTGGCGACGCCGGCGGCGATGAAACGCCTGACGGACCGCTTCGGGGTCTCGCGTGAGAAGCTGGCCTATATCGTCGACTCGACTGCCGCGCCCATCTGCATTCTGGTGCCCCTCTCGACCTGGGCGGTGTACTTCTCCCAACTGCTCGAGGAAGGCGGTGCCACCGAAAGCGGCATGTCGCTCTATATCCAGGCGATTCCCTACATGCTGTATGGCTGGATCGCGATGGCGCTGGCCATGCTGGTCGCCATTGGCCTGATGCCGGACATCGGACCGATGAAGGCCGCCGAGCGACGCGCCAAGGCCGGCCAGCCGATTCCTGACGGCGCCCCGGAGCCCCTGCCGGAAGCAGAAGCGCCGAAATCCAGCCCATGGATCGGTCTGATGAACTTCGTGCTGCCAATGGCCGTGCTGATCGGCGCCAGCGCCTGGTTCGAGATCGACCTGCTCAAGGGCGTGATCGTCGCTACGCTGTTCACCATCCTGCTGTATCTCGCCCAGCGCCTGGTGTCGTTTTCCTCGCTGATGGACGCGGTGATGGACGGCTTTCGCACCATGATGCTGCCCCTGGCCATCGTGGCGGTCGGGTTCGTGCTGCGCGAGGTCAATGACCAGCTAGGCATGACCACCTTCATGATCGAGAGCCTGACACCCTACCTGACTCCGGCGATCCTGCCGGCCATCGTGTTCGTCAGCATGGCCGTCGTGGTCTTCGCGACCGGCTCCTCCTGGGGCGTGTTCGTGATCTCGATCCCGATCGTGATTCCCATCGCACTGCACATGGATACCTCGCTGCCGCTGATCGTCGGTGCCCTGCTGTCAGCCTCCAGCTTCGGTAGCCACGCCTGCTTCTTCTCGGACTCTTCGGTACTGTCCTCACAGGGTTGCGGGGTCCAGCCGATGCAGCATGCGCTGACGCAACTGCCCTACACCTTGATCGGTGCGCTGGTCACGACGCTGGGCTTCCTGCTGATGGGATTCTGGATCGCCGGCTGACCCAGCGCTCACGCCATGAATCGGCCAGACATGCACTGCGCCCCGCCTTCACAGGCGGGGCGCAGTGCGTTTCGGGCCAGGTCAGGCGTGCTTTCCAGCCCATGAAAAAGCCACCTCCCGATAAGGAAGGCGGCTTGGGGCATTCTGGAGAACAGGCTGATCAGATACCGAGCTTGTCGCGGGTCTGGTAGTACCAGGCCCCCACGGCAGACAGCGGCACCCGCAGCATGCGGCCACCGGGGAACGGCAGGTGCGGCAGGCCGGCGAAGGCATCGAAGCGGCCATCACGGCCGGTCATCACCTCACTGATCAAGCGCCCTGCCAGATGGCTGCAGGTCACGCCATGCCCGGAATAGCCCTGGGCGTAGTAGACGTTGTCATTGAGCACGCCGAACTGAGGCAGACGATTGAGCGTCATCAGGAAGGTACCGCTCCAGGCGTAGTCGATCTTGACCTTGGCCAGTTGCGGGAAGGCCTTGAGCATCTTGGGACGAATCAAGGCTTCGATATTGCTGGGGTCTTCGCCGCCATAATTGACGCCGCCACCGAAGATGAGTCGGTTGTCACGGGTCAGGCGGTAGTAATCGAGCAGGTAATTGCAGTCTTCCACCGCCATGTTGTTGGGCAGCAGACTACGCGCCACATCCTCCGCCAGCGGTTCGGTGGTGATGATCTGGGTACCACAGGGCATCGACTTTCCTTCAAGCTCCGGCAGCACACCATTGAGGTAGGCATTGCCCGCCATCACGACGCGGTCGGCCCGCAGGATACCGCCCGCGGTCTTGAGCACGACGGGGCTGCCATGCTCGAGACTCAGCAGCGGGCTGTGCTCGAAGATCACGCCGCCCAGCGACTCGAAGGCTGCGGCTTCGCCCAACACCAGATTGAGCGGATGAATATGGCCACCGGAGTGATCGACCAGCGCGCCCGTATAGCCTTCGGCACTCACTTCACGCTTGTAGGCATCGCCTTCCAGCAATTCAAGACTGGAGTTGCCATAGCGCTCCCACAGCGCCTTGTGCTCCTTGAGCCCCTTGAGCTGACGCGCATTGCAGGCGGCAAACAGATTGCCTTCGCGCAGGTCACAATCGATGCCATAACCGGTGATACGCTCACGAATGATGCGGTTGCCTTCAAAGGCCATGTCGCCCAGCGCACGTGCCGTCTGGGCGCCGAAACGCTCCTCGATCACATCCATGTCGCGGCTGTAGCTGTTGACGATCTGCCCGCCATTGCGACCGGATGCGCCGTAACCCACGCGGGCGGCCTCCAGCACCATCACCTTGAGGCCCTGCTCGGCCAGGTGCAGCGCCGCCGAGATGCCGGTGAAGCCAGCCCCGACGACGCAGACATCACAGCTGACATCTCCCGCTAGCGGGGGCCGTTCGGGCGCGGCATTGGCTGAGGCGGCATACCAGGAGGCAGCATGTTCCAGGGGCAGAGAGGCACTCATGACAATTTCCTTTTGGTTATTTTAATCAACATAAAAGCACGATATCACGGATCATCGAGCCAATCACGCCGACCTTGACATGCAATAATCACCACAAGCAGCAACCTGCCATCACAGAGCGCCCCACCTGAAACGCCGAGAGGCCGTGACGACTGTCACGGCCTCTCGGCTCCCTCATGGGCTTGCCCCGCAGGGTGAGATACACAGTGCTAGACACACAGGACATGTTCCGAAGGGCTAGACACGCAGCAGCAGGTGCTCCCGCTCCCACGAGCTGATGACCTGGAAGTACTCACGATGCTCGGCACGCTTGACGGCCAGATAGCTCTTCACGAAGCGCTCGCCGAGAATATCCGCCAACGGCTTGCAGGAGTGCAGCGCATTCAGTGCAGGCCCGATATCGTCCGGCAAGGAATTACCGCCCTCCCAGGCAGAGCCCACGGCCGGCGGACGCGGCTCGATCTGCGCCATCATGCCCAGATAGCCGCAGGCCAGCGAGGCAGCCATCACCAGATAGGGATTGGCGTCGGCGCCGGCCAGACGGTTCTCGACCCGCGTCCCCTCGGCATCTGACACCGGCACCCGCAAGCCGACGGTGCGGTTGTCAAAGCCCCACTCCACGTTGATCGGCGCGGAGCCACTGGTCTCGCTGCGCATCAGGCGGCGATAGGAATTGACGTTGGGCGCGAAGAACGGCATCGCGGACGGCATGTAGGTCTGCAAGCCGCCGATGAAGTTGCGAAACAGGGTGCTGGCCCGCCCTTCATCATCCGCGAACAGGTTCCTGCCGGTCGCGACATCCACCAGGCTCTGATGGATATGCATCGAGCTGCCCGGCTGATAGGCCATCGGCTTGGCCATGAAGGTACCGTACATGCCGTGGCGCAATGCCGTCTCGCGCAGCGTGCGCTTGAACATCACGACCTGATCGGCCAGCGCCAGCGGGTCACCATGCTCGAAATTGACCTCCATCTGCCCGGCGCCCTCCTCATGGATCAGGGTATCGAGATCCAGCCCCATGGCCTCGCAGTAGTCATACATCTCCTCGAAGAGCGGATCGAACTCATTGACCGCATCGATGGAATAGGACTGACGGCTGCTCTCCTGACGACCGCTGCGCCCGATGGGCGGCTCCAGCGGATAGTCGGAGTCCTTGTTGGTCTTGACGAGATAGAACTCGGCTTCGGGGGCCACCACCGGCTTCCAGCCGCGTGCGGCATACAGTGCCAGCACTCGCTTGAGCACATAGCGCGGCGACAGCTCCACCGGATCACCATTGAGGTAATAGCAGTCATGGATGATCTGCGCGGTGGGGTCTTCCGCCCATGGCACCAGATAGACGGCACTGGTATCCGGGATCAGCTGCATGTCCTGCTCGGCCGGATTCCAGAAGCGGCTGTCTTCATCATCCGGATACCCGCCGGTGACGGTCTGGATGAAGATGGAGTCCGGCAGGCGCGGTCGCCCACCATTGAGGTACTTGCGCGCCGGCATGATCTTGCCCTTGAGAATGCCGGTCAGGTCGGTGACCAGACATTCCACCTCGGTGATGCCATGTGCCGTGAACCATTCCTGCAGCACGGCTTCGTCGTCTTCGCGACCATTGGGTTCGTACTTCATGACACCTTCCTTGAACGCTACAGGGCAGGCCACGCGCTCGGCAGCCTGCTTCGATAGACCCGATTGCCAGCGCTCAGCGCGCCTTCACCTCGGACCACAGCTGCTGGAAGATCTGCAGCTGCTCGCCGGAGAGACTCGGTGAGAAACGCAGTCGCGCCATGTCCTCTTCGGAGGGCTGAATCGGTGGCTGAGTCAGCACCTCATCCAGATACGGCTCTGCCGCGGCATTGGGGCTGGCGTAGTAGTTGTAGCTGGAGAGCTGCGCGCCGACCCGAGCATCGAGAATGAAGTTGATGAAGGCATTCGCCAGCTCCGGGTGTGGCGCCCTGGCGGGAATCATCATCGAATCCACCCACTTCTCGGTGCCCTCATCGGGGATGACGAACTTGATATCAGCGAAGGACTCCGGATTTTCCTCACGATAGAACAGGTAGTCGCCATTGAAGGACAGCCCGGCATGCGTGACCTTGCGCGCCAGCTGCTGAAGTGCGGGCGTGCCGTCGGAGAAGCCACTGAAATTGCCGCGATGCTTGGTCTCGATCAGCAACCTGGCGGCCTCGCGCCAGTCATCCAGGTCCGTGCAGTCGTAGCCATGGCCGAGATAGGCGCAGGCGATGCCCATGCTGACCTGACCACCGGTCATCAAGCCGAACGGCCAGGCATCATTGATGGTCGGATCAAACACCATCGACCAGCTCTTGGGCGCTTCCTTGAAGGTGCTGGCGTTGTAGACAAGCCCGGTGACACCCCACTGATAGGGCGCGGCATAGTCGAGCCCCTCCCCCAGCACCGGATCACGGAACTGCTCGGCGAGATTGGCCAGATTCGGCACCTTGTCCTTGTCGAGCTTCTGCACCAGGCCCATCTCGATCAGGCGCGGTACGTAGTAGCTGGAGGGCACGATGATGTCGTACTGGGAGACACCCCCGGCATTCAACTTGGCGACCATTTCCGGCTGCGAGTTGTAGTAGTTCTCGACCACCTCGACGCCGAACTTCTCCTCGAAGGCGGTGATGATTTCCGGGTCCATGTACTGGGTCCAGTTGAAGAGATACAGCTTCCTGTCTTCGGCCTGGACGCCACCGGCCAGCAACAGGCTGGCGATGGCCGCAGCGAAACGCAGCGTGTCAGTTGTCATCGTGATGCTCCATGCGTGGCTTCGACTCAGACATCAATCAGAGCTCCCTCGGTTCAGAGCCCCTCGGTTCAGCGCGACTGCACCTCAGACCACAGCTGCTGAAATACCTGCAGTTGCTGGCCGGAGAGACTCGGTGAGAAACGCAGGCGCGCCATGTCATCCTCAGAGGGCTGAATCGGTGGCTGAGTCAGTACCTCATCCAGATACGGCGCAGCGGCGGCGTTGGGACTGGCGTAGTAGTTGTAGTTGGAGAGCTGCGCGCCGACCTTGGCATCCAGAATGAAGTTGATGAAGGCGTTCGCCAGCTCCGGGTGCGGTGCTTTGGCCGGAATCATCATCGAATCCACCCACTTCTCGGCACCTTCGTCAGGAATGACGAACTTGATGTCAGCGAAGGACTCCGGGTTTTCCTCCAGATAGAACAGGTAGTCGCCGTTGTAGGACAACGCGCCATGGGTGACCTTGCGCGCCAGCTGCTGAAGCGCCGGCGTGCCATCGGAGAAGCCGCTGAAGTTGTCGCGGTGCTTGGTCTCGATCAGTAGCCTGGCGGCTTCGCGCCAGTCATCCAGGTCGGTGCAGTCGTAGCCGTGCCCGAGATAGGCACAGGCAGACCCCATGCTGACCTGACCATCGCCCATCAGGCTGAAGGGGTAATAGCCATTGACGGCAGGATCAAACAGCAAGGACCAGCTCTTGGGAGCGTCCTTGAAGGTGCTGGCGTTGTAGACCAGTCCCGTCACGCCCCACTGATAGGGAGCGGTATATTCGGCGCCCGGATCGAAATTCGGGTCACTGAACTGCTCGGCGACATTGGCCAGGTTCGGGACCTTGGCCTTGTCGATCTTCTGCACCAGGCCGGTTTCGATCAGACGCGGCACGTAATAGTTGGACGGCACGATGATGTCGTACTGGGAGACGCCGCCCGCGTTGAGCTTGGCCAGCATCTCCGGCAGCGAGTTGTAGTAGTTCTCGACCACCTCGACGCCGAACTTCTCCTCGAAAGCGGTGATGATTTCCGGGTCCATGTACTGGGTCCAGTTGAAGAGATACAGCTTCTTGTCTTCGGCCTGGACGGCACCTGCCAGCAGCAGACTGCCGATGGCGACAGCGAAACGCAGCGTGTTGTTTGTCATTGTGATGCTCCGCTCAACGTGCTTGAGAAGTGATGGGACGTGCGTGATGAATGATCAGACCCGACGTCGGCAAGGACAGCAGTGTCAGACCGCCTGTGGATATTGCGTATTCTCACGACGCCGCGCGCCGGCGCGACAGCACCAGACTCGTGAGCGCCGCCAGGGCGACCGCCGCCATCATCAACGTGGCGATGGCATTGATTTCAGGAGTCACGCCCTTGCGTATCGCGCTCCAGATGTAGATGGGCAAGGTGGCGCTCTCCGGTCCGGCGGTGAAGAAACTGATCACGAAATCATCCAGCGACAGCGTGAAGGAGAGCAGGAAGCCCGAGATCAATGCCGGCTTGAGTGTCGGCAACATGAAGAACTGCACGCGCTGCCGCGGTGTCGCGTAGAGGTCCTTGGCCGCCTCGAACAGCGTCGGGTCCAGCCCGACGAAGCGCGAGTAGACGATCAACGCCACGAACGGCACCTGGAAGGTGACATGTGCGATGGTCATGGTGGCCAGTCCCGGCGACAGCAGACCGGTCAGCTCATTGATCTTGACGAAGAAGGTCATTTCCGAGATCCCGAACACGATGTCCGGCAGCACGATGGGCAGATAGATCAGCACGATCAGCCAACCCAGCTTGCGGTGACGATGGCGATACATGCCATACCCGATCAGCGTGCCGATCATCAGCGCCAGCAATGACGACACCACCGCCAGCAGCAGCGAATTGCCCAGCGCCGACAGAATCGCGTCATTGCCCAGCAGGCGCCGATACCAGCGCAGCGACACGCCAGTGAAGCTGGCGGCACTGTTGGAGGCATTGAAGGAAAACAGCATCACCACGATCAGCGGCAGATACAGAAAACCGAGCGTCAGCCACCAGAAGCCCCGCAATCCCTTGTGAAAACCACCGCGCCTCATATCACCACCTCTTCACCGCCGCCCAGCCGCTTGCCGATACGGCGCATCGCATACAGTCCAATGAAAGTGGCGATCAGCATCAGGATCGCGCCCGCCGCCCCCAGCGGCCAGTTGGCGCTGCCAGCGAACTGATTGGCGACCAGATTGCCCAGCATCATGCCCTTGCCGCCGCCCAGCAGCTCCGGAATCACGTACATGCCGAAGGCCGGAATCGCCACCAGCACGACACCCGCCAACAGCCCCGGCAGCGTCTGGGGGAAGACCGCGTGCCAGAAGGTCTTGAGCGGCGAGGCGTAGAGGTCCTGCGCCGCCTCCACCAGTGAAAGATTCAACTTCTCGAAGGCGGCGTACAGCGGCAGCACCATGAACGGCAGGAAGTTGTAGACCAGCCCCAGAGTGACCGCGAAATTGGACGGATAGAGCCCCATGTTGGGCGCGATCATGCCCATGGCTTCCGCCAGCTCCGCCAGCGGCGTGCCCGGCGCCAGCAGATTCATCCAGCCGAAGGTGCGAATGACCTGATTGGTCCAGGACGGCACCACCACCGCCAGCAGCATGATCGGCCGCCAGCGCTGGTCTGACTGCGAGATGTAATAGGCGATCGGATAGGCCACCAGCACCACCAGCACAGTGGAAAGCACGGTCTGCCACAGCGAGCGCCCCAGCGTCATCAGGTTGCCCGGGCTCCAGCCGAGAAAGCCCTGTCCGGCCAGCTGCTGAAACGAGGTCAATGACAACGGCATTTCCGGCAGCCCATAGGGGCCGTTGGTCATGAAGGCCACGCTCATCAGATAGAGACTGGGCAGCACCAGAAAGACGATGATCCACAGTGCACCGGGCGCGACCGTCAGCAACAGGTGGCGTGACTCGGCGACCACCGCGCGGCTGCGCGCGGTGGCCAGGGTTGTGTGATAGGCCATCGTCATCCCCTCAGCGTGATCAGGTCTTGCGCGGCGACCACCACATCGACCTGGTCGCCGACTTCCGGCAACTGGCCCCCCCGGTTGTTGACCACCACCTGCACGCTGACACCCGCCACCTCGACACGATATTCGGCGTGGCTGCCGCGGTAGAGTCGCTCCTGCACTCGGCCCGGCAAGTGGTTCTCCAGCACGTCGTGACGCTCGAACTCGCTGGCGGGTCGCCGGCGCAGGTCCAGCGTCTCGGGACGCAACAGCAGCAGACTGCCAGTGCCCGGCGCCTGTGCGGTCAGTACGCCCAGCGGCGTGGTCAGTCGGATGGCGTCACTGCGGCTGTCATCGCGAGCCGTGACGTCGAACAGATTGGCATGGCCCATGAAGCGCGCCACGAAGGCATTGGCCGGACGCTCGTAGATCTCACGCGGCGAGCCGACCTGCTGGAGGCTACCGCTGTCGAGCACCGCAATGCGGTCCGACATCACCATCGCTTCCTGCTGATCATGGGTAACGAAGACGAAGGTCATGCCCAGGCGCTTCTGCAGGCGCAGCAGCTCGATCTGGATCTGGCTGCGCAGGCCGGCATCCAGCGCCGACAGCGGCTCATCCAGCAGCAGCACATCCGGCTCGCAGACCAGCGCCCGCGCCAGCGCGATGCGCTGACGCTGACCACCGGAGAGCTGGTCGACCCGGCGATCGATCAGGCTGCCCAGCTTGATGAACTCCGCCATCTCGGCAACCCTGGCCTCGCGCTCCCGGGGGGCGACACCGCGCATCTTCAGGCCGAATGCCAGGTTGTCGCGCACCGACAGATGCGGAAACAGCGCATAGGACTGGAAGACCGTGTTGACGCTGCGCTGATGCGGCGGCACCTCGGTGACGTCCCGCCCGCCGATCACCACCTGACCTTCATCCAGCGCCTCGAGACCGGCCAGAATCCGCAACAGTGTCGTCTTGCCACAGCCCGAAGGCCCCAGCAGCGTGAAGAACTCGCCGGGCTGGATGCTCAGGTCCACGCCATCCAGCGCCGCCACCTCATTGCCGAAGCGCTTGTGCAGCCCCTTGAGCTGGATGGAGGATGCCGCGCGTCGCGGCAGCGCGGGCTGATCCGCATTGGTGCCGTGGCTCTCGCCGACGCTCTCATTGACGGTATCGCCAAGGTTCTCACCGGCGTTATCGTCGAAGCTCTCACCGACATGCTCACTGACGCTCTCGCTGGCGTGCGTGCCGCCAGGCGCCCGCGCGCCGGCAGGCTTTCTCGTCATGTGCTGCTCGGGCGTACCAGCGTCCTTGCCATCCACCGCGCTCATCGCGCCTCCCTTGCGATTACTCACCAGTCGTTTCCAGCTCTTGGGCTGTCGGGGTGTTCAACAGTGTCAAATGTGCAGCACCTTCATCATGGCCTCGGCCTATAGCCGATCACGCAACGTGTAGAAGCTGGTCGCCAGGACCAGCAGAGGAGTTCGCAGCCAGCGCCCGCCCACGAAGGGACGATGCGGCATGGCGGCAAAGATATCGAAACGTTCTGCCTGACCGGCGATGGTCTCGGCAACCAGCTTGCCCGCCAATCCTGCAAGCGACATGCCATGTCCCGAGTAGCCCTGAGCGTAATAGACATTCGGCGC
Organism: Cobetia amphilecti; assembly: GCF_020217465.1. GTDB lineage: Bacteria > Pseudomonadota > Gammaproteobacteria > Pseudomonadales > Halomonadaceae > Cobetia > Cobetia amphilecti. The sequence continues at coordinate 799,670 of NZ_CP084115.1, read as the reverse complement.
AAGACGCCCGAAGTCCGGCGCGCGGTTCATGGTGATGGCCACGTCACCGCCCCAGCGGTAATCGATCGCCACGCCATCGAGCACCGGAAACAGGCGGCGAATCTTGCTGTCCATGCGCGCCTTGAGGCCACGCGGCTCCTGACCGGTATAGCTCACCTCACCGCCATACAGCAGGCGCCTGTCGGCAGAAAGACTGTAGTAGTCGAGCACGAAGTTGGCATCGGAAAGCGCGTCATCCTGCGGCAGGACCTGCGCGACCTGAGCCTCGCTGAGCGGTTCGGTGGCGACGATGTAATTGGCGACACGCATGATGCGCTCTTCCAGCGAGGCGACGAGGCCATTGAGGTAGGCATTGGTGGCCACGACCACGAATTCGGCGCTCACGCAGCCATGCTCGGTATGGATACGAGCACGCCGTGAGGTGCCATCGGGTGTATCGCCGCTCTGGCCGTGGTCAAGCTGACGCACCCGGCTCTGTTCGCAGAGCGTGACGCCGGCCTGCTGGGCAGCTCGCGCAAGTCCGAGGGTATAGTTGAGCGGATGCAGATGACCGCCCTCGCCATCATGCAACGCGCCCGGATAGGCGTCGGTGACGACCCGCTCGCGCAGCGCATCGCCCTGCAGCCACTGCAGCGCGTGATAGTCGTAATCGCGTGCCATGCGCGCCTGGAACTCCTGCAGTGCGCGCACATGACGCGGCTTGACCGCGGCATGCAGGTAGCCCTGGGTGAAATCGCAGGGAATCTGATGCCGGGCAACCAGCTCGGCGGTCAGGCGCACGGACTCGCGGCTCATCTCCCAGATGGCGCGTGCCTGCTCGCGCCCCAGCGCCTTCTCGACCGTCGCGATATCGGTGCCGAGCCCCGGCAGGATCTGGCCGCCACTGCGCCCGGAGGCCCCGAAACCGATAGTCTGCGCTTCCAGCAGAATGACCGAATAGCCACGCTCGGCGAGATGCAGCGCAGCGGAGCAGCCCGTGACACCGCCGCCGATCACGCAGACATCGGCACGCTGCTCACCAGCTAGAGGCGGGCATGGGTCAAGCGTCACACGCTGGCTGGCCTGGTAGTAGGAATACGAGCCAGCACACTCGCTCTGCGTGCCTGATCTGAAGCCGCCCATGCACCTCCTCATCCGCTCTTGTTGAGTTTATTCACCATCGACTGGAATATTTTCGATATTTACCACACGTTTCGCTGGAATGCTGCATGTTGATTGCGCTGCATGGGAGAAATCTTCAACACCCCACGGCATTGGCGCACCCTGGTGGTGCGCACACGCGGCATGCGCAGCGCCGGCCGCTCCACCACAACATGCGACAAAAAAGCCCCGCCAGCCAGAAAGGCTGCGGGGCTTTTTAAAGATATGCTGTCCTGAAGACATGCGACTTGGAGATATACCGTCGATTTGACCGGCTACATCATGACGCTTGACCACACACCTGGCAGCCGGGGTCGCGCTTGAGGCCCATGCGTCGCCATTCACCGCTCAGGCCATCGAAGGTGGCCAGGCCGCGATGCACGCTGCCGGCACCGCTGATCAGCTTGAGCGCCTCCAATGCCTGGAAGGCGCCGATGATGCCGACCAGCGGCGCGATGACACCACTTTCAGCGCAGGTCAGCTCTTCATCGCCCAGCTCATCCGGCGGGTACAGACAGCCATAACACGGCGCCTGTGGCTCACGGCGATCGAACACCGCCAGCTGGCCGGAGAAGCGTATCGCGGCGCCGGACACCAGCGGGGTGCCCGCTGCCACGCAGGCGGCGTTGATCGGGAAGCGTGAGCTGAAGCGATCAGTGCAATCGAGCACCACGTCTGCGGCGGCCACCTGCTCGGCCAGCGCCTCACCCTGCAGCCGCTCTGACAACGCGATCACCTCGGTATCAGGGTTGATCGCCAACAGCGAGGCGGCGAGTGATTGCGCCTTGGGCTGATCGATGTCGGCGTCACCATGGGCGATCTGGCGCTGCAGATTGGACAACTCGACGTGGTCATCATCGGCCACCACCAGGGTGCCGATGCCCGCGGCTGCCAGATAGAGCGCTGCCGGGCAGCCCAGGCCACCCGCCCCGATCACCAGAACCCGCGCCGCCAACAGGCGCTGCTGCCCGGCAATGTCGACCTGAGGGAGCAGGATCTGGCGCGAGTAGCGCAGCAATTGCGAATCTTGCATGGGAGAAAAGCCGCCTATCGGTAAATGAAGTGAGAAGCCATGAGCCCTGCCCAACAACAACAACAGGGCTTGCCATTACTTGGCATCCAGCTCCTCGATATCGGGCACATGCAGCGAGAACTGCTCCTTGACCTCTTCCATCACCACATAACTCTTGGATTCCTTGACGCCGGGCAGCGTCAGCACCACATCGCCGAGCAGCTGACGATAGGCGGACATTTCCGGAATCCGGCACTTGAGGATGTAGTCGAACTGACCGGAGACCAGATGACACTCCTGGATCTGCGGCAGCTTGGAGACGGCGCGGCGGAACTCATCGAACACCGACGGCGACTGCGTCTCGAGACTGATCTCGACGAAGACCAACAGATTGGCCTTGAGCGCCTTGGGGTCGAGCACCGCCTTGTAACCGCGGATGACGCCGGCGCGCTCGAGGCGTTTGACGCGCTCCAGGCACGGCGTGGTGGAAAGGCCGACTTCCGAGGCGAGGTCGACATAGGAGATACGGGCATTCTCTTGCAGGCAACGCAGAATCTTGAGGTCGATGCGGTCCAGAGAGCGTGATTTTGCTTTCATTGTAATAGTTTTCCCAGCAGGGTGACTTGCAGCAGGATCATCCGTGCTCCTGGCTTCCGTGCAGTCAGGCCGTCGGATAACAAGGGGGTTATCAGATGACCATGCCAATCATGCAGGTTCATTACTATCATACCCGGCCAACAGGGGATACGCCTTCACTGGCGGTACTGTGACGAGGATTCCACGCAGACTCCACTGAAAACGGTGGAATGCACTACAGGGGTGCCAAGCGCGAGGATGTCAGTGGGGACCACACACGGGCACCGCTATCCGGCGCCCGACGAGCATCAGGCCAGCTTGCCCAGCGTGATGCGTTCGCGCCCGCCCAGGTCTTCCAGGGTCTCGACGTCGACGAAGCCGCCGGCACGCAGTGCCTCGCGCACTTCATTGCCCTGGGTAAGGCCATGTTCCAGCATCAGGTGGCCGCCTGCGGCCAGGTGCTGCGGCGCAGTGGCGATCAGATGCAGGAAGTCCGCCAGCCCTGCCTCGGCCGCGACCAGCGCCGAGCGCGGCTCGAAGCGCACATCGCCCAGCGCGAGATGCGGATCATCATCGGCCAGATAAGGGGGGTTGGCGGTAATCAGCGCAAAGCCGCTCTCGGTAACGGCACTGAACCAGTCACTTTGGCGGAATTCGGCATTGACGATCGCCAGACGCTCGGCATTGCCACGCGCAAGCTGCACGGCTTCCTCGATGAGATCGACCCCCAGCACCTGCCACTGCGGGCGATGACGCGCAAAGGCCAGCGCGATGGCACCGGTGCCGGTGCCGAGATCCAGCAGCTTGCCGCTGGTGGCCTCGGCCAGTTCCAGCGCGCACTCCACCATGACCTCGGTGTCCGGGCGCGGAATCAGTGTGGCCGGTGAACAGGCCAGCGTCAGGCCATAGAATTCACGCCGCCCGAGCAGATGCGCCACGGGATGGCCCTCGGCGCGACGCGCCAGCAGCGCCTCGAAACGTGCCACACCCTCGGCGCCGGCCTCACTCCCGAGATCACGATCGCCCCAGGTGTAGAACCAGGTGCGCTCTCGTCCCATTACCTCGCCCAGCAGCAGCTCGGCATCCAGACGCGGAGAATCGCTGCCCGCCTCGCTCAGACGGGCAGTCGCGGCTGCCAGGGTGACATCGATTCTCACCTTATTGCTCCTGCAGTGCGGTCAGCTGATCGGCCTGGTATTCCACCACCAGCGGCTCGATCACTTCGTCCAGCTGGCCGGCGATCACTTCATTGAGCTTGTAGAGCGTCAGGTTGATGCGGTGATCGGTCAGACGCCCCTGCGGGAAGTTGTAGGTACGGATACGCTCGGAGCGATCACCCGAGCCGACCAGCTTGCGACGGGCATCGGAGGTGGCCTGTGCCTGGGTATCCACCGCGGCCTGCTTGAGGCGCGCCGCCAGCAGTGACATGGCGCGCGCACGGTTCTTGTGCTGGCTGCGCTCGTCCTGACACTCCACCACCACGCCGGTGGGCAGGTGGGTGATGCGAATCGCGGAATCGGTAGTGTTGACGTGCTGACCACCGGCGCCGGAGCTGCGATAGGTGTCCACGCGCAGGTCGGCCGGATTGATGTCGACGTCACCGACTTCATCGGCCTCGGGCATCACCGCCACGGTGCAGGCCGAGGTATGGATTCGCCCCTGGGATTCGGTGGCGGGCACGCGCTGCACGCGGTGCGCGCCGGACTCGAACTTGAGGCGCGAGTAGACGCCCTCGCCCTTCACGCGGGCGATGACTTCCTTGAAGCCGCCGTGCTCGCCGTGGCTGGCGCTGACGGTCTCGACCTTCCAGCCCTTGAGCTCGGCGTAGCGCGAGTACATCTTGAACAGGTCGCCGGCGAACAGCGCCGCCTCATCACCGCCCGTGCCGGCGCGCACTTCGAGGAAGACGTTGGCACCATCATCCGGGTCGCGCGGAATCAGCAACTGGGTGATCTCGGCTTCCAGCGTCTCGAGCGCCGCCTCGGTCTCGCGGACTTCCTCTCGCGCCATGTCGCGCATCTCTGGATCACTGTCCTCCGCCATCGCCAGCGCGGCGTCACGGTCTTCGTTCAGGCCACGATGGCGGCGCCATGCCTCGATCAATGGCTCAAGCTCGGCATACTCCCGCGACAGGTCGCGGAACCTGGCCTGGTTCCCGATCACTTCGGGCTCCGACAACAGTGCGGAGATCTCCTCGAAGCGGTCATGGAAGGTGTCGAGCTTGGTGATGAGGCTGTCTTTCATGAAGGGTCCTGTGATGAATCAGCCGGCGCGAGCAGAAGCGTCTGGGCCGTCTGAAGAATATCCTGGCGATCGTCTCCCGAGGCCTGGCGCAGTGCCAGCGTCGGGTGATGCATGAAGCGATTGGCCAGCTGGCGTGCCAGCTGCGCGACCACTTCCTGGGGGTCGCGTCCCTGATCGAGCTCCGCCAGCGCCTGCGCCTCGCATTCGGCGCGCAGTTGCTCGCCATGGCTGCGGTAGCGCTTGATGACTTCGCCGCCACTGCGCACTCGCTTGAGGTGCAACCAGGCGTTGACGCCCTGGCGAATCAGCTCTTCTGCCTGGGCAGCGGCCAGCTCGCGATGGCGACGATTCTCATCGATCACTTCCTGCAGGTCATCGACCGTATAGAGGAAGACGTCGTCGAGGTCACCGACCTGCGGCTCGATATCGCGCGGCACGGCGATGTCGACCATGAACACCGGCTTGTAGCGGCGCTTCTTGAGCGCGCGTTCCACCATGCCCTTGCCGAGAATCGGCAGCTGGGAAGCGGTGGAGGCTATCACGATATCGGCATTCTCGAGGGCATGCGGAATGCCTTCCAGGCCGATGGCGCTCCCGCCCAGCTCATCGGCCAGACGCTCGGCGCGCGACACGGTGCGGTTGGCGATGCACAGGTTGGCGATGCCCGCTTCCTTGAGATGACGCGCGACGAGTTCGATGGTCTCGCCGGCACCGATCAACAAGGCATTGGCCCGCGAGAAATCATCGAAGATGTGGCTGGCCATGCTGACGGCGGCGTAGGCCACCGAGACGGGGTTCTCGCCGATACCGGTCTCGGTACGTACCTGCTTGGCGACCTGGAAGATATGCTGGAAGAGCTGCTCGAGCTCACCGCCCAGCCCCACCGAGTTGCGCGCAAATTGATAGGCGTCCTTGAGCTGGCCCAGAATCTGCGGCTCGCCCAGTACCATCGAGTCCAGCCCCACCGCGACACGGATCAGATGGCGTACCGCCTCTTCTCCCAGGTGCTGATAGCTGCAACGCGACAGCTCCTCCACCGGCAGGCGGTGAAAACGCCCCAGCCACTCGAGCACCGACTTGGCGCCATCACTGGTCACGCAGTAGAGCTCGGTACGGTTGCAGGTCGACAGCACCGCCGCTTCGGAGACCGCCGGCAGGCGCTTCAATTCGCCCAGCGCGGCATCGAGCTGCGCAGGCGTGAAAGCAACGCGCTCGCGCACGTCAACGGCGGCGGTGCGGTGATTGATGCCAAGGGCAAGAAGGGTCATGGAGTCAGTCGTCAGGGTCTGGCCGGCAGGAATCGGCGTCAATGTCAGGCGGCTCTCGGTGCTGGCCTGCCGCGAGGCCAAGGCCAGGACAGCAGGTAATCCGCGCAGGCTCGGTGCCTTTACACCTGTCGACTCAATGGGGACAAAGGCGGCTGACATAAAGGCACACAGGACTGCCGAAGCGGCTGAGATCGTAATATTAGCGCGCTCATTCTACCACAGCGTCTGGACCACGCGACCCCGCAGCATGTCGCAGCCGATGAGGATTTTCCATGATGCTGGCAGGCTATCGCTATCAGCCCGCGCGGCGTATCTGTCGGCATACGAGGCATCCGGTGGGTCATGCCACTTGCTTGCATCGGCAACGCTATCCCCGCTCGCCACCAGCCGTTATGCTGCAAGACACGACGCCTTCGTCAGCGCCACGCTGCGCGCATGACCCGGCCTGCGGCTCGACCGCCCCGTTCTCTCATCCTGCCCCCACTGACAAACGCGAGGTTGCATGCACGCTTCGACTGCCGCTGAACATAGCCCCCCGCACGCGCACGCCTGCCTTGATGCCCCCCGTCGCCCGCGCGCCGGGTGGAAGTCCTGCGTCGTGGGCGGATTGCTGCTGGGCTTGACCGGCTGTCAGTCGATGAGCGACTCCGCGCCCCTGATGGCGCAGCCCGACCCGCTGGCCACGGCGCCGCCCATCCAGCAGGGCCTGGATGCCGACAGCCTCAATCAGCTGCTGAGCGCCGAACTCGCCGGACAGCGCGGTGACTATCCCCGCGCCGCCAATGGCTATCTGGCCGCCAGCCGTCACTTCGATGACCCGGAACTGGCGCGACGCGCCGTGCTCGCGGCCCGTTTCGCCGACAACCCGGCCCTGCTGGAGCGCGCCGCCGAACGCTGGCAGCAACTCGATGAGTCCGCCAGCGAGCCCGGCATCATCCGCGCCCGCCTGGCGGTCGAGCGAGGCGACTGGCAGGCCGCGCTCGAGCAGCGCCTGATGCTCACCGCCAGTGGCGGCAATGGCAATCTGGCGACCCTGGCCGAGCAGGCGATCGATGCCGGTGCCGAGCTCGAACCCCTGCTGGCGATGCTGGAGACGCATATCGCCCAGTATCCCGAGCAGCCGATGCCCGAGATTGCCGCGGCACTGTTCGAGGCAGCGCTGGGCGATGAGACAGCGGCGCGTGCACGCCTGGTGCGCCTGGAAAGCGCTCACGCCACATTGGCGGAGCTCTGGCTGGCGCGCAGCGAGATCGAACGCAGTGCGGGGCGTCTCGAGGCGGCGCGGCGCGCGGTGGCCCGAGGCCTTGAGATCGCTCCCGATGACAGCCGCCTGATCCTGAGCGCCGCGCAGACCGAACTGGCCAGCGGCGATCTGGACGCGGCACGCGAACGCATCGACAGCCTCGTCACCCGCCACCCCAACGCGCCACGCCTGCGCCTGGCGCTGGCCAGCCTCTATCTTGATGCCGATTCCCCCGAGGACGCCCATCGCCTGCTGCTGCCGCTGCTCGACGAAGACCCGGTGCCGGATGCCGCCTACGCCCTGCTGGGGCTGGCCGCCGAGTCCAGCGGCGACGTCGACAACGCCATCCTTTACTACCGTCAGGTGCCGGACGGCGAGCGCTACATTTCCAGCCGCGCCCGCGCCGCCCAGTTGCTGGTCGAACATGAGCGCACGGACGAGGCCCGTCAGTTCCTGGCCGTGGAACGCCTGCGCCATCCGCGTCATGCCATGACGCTGCTCAGCTTCGAGATCGACCTGCTCGACTCCCAGGAGGCGCATGCCGAGGCCGAGGCCCTGCTGAGCAGCAGCATCACCACGCGCCGCAAGGCGCTTGCGCAAGCCATCGCCACCCAGGAGACCGACACGCGCAACACGCTGGAAAGCGAGCTGGGCAGCCTGTTGTTCCTGCGCGGCATCCGCCGCCTGGAAGATGATCAGCTGGGCGGCATGGAAGAAGACCTGCGAGAAGTCATCGCGCTGGAACCCGACAACGCCAGAGCCTACAACGCGCTCGGCTACACCCTGCTGGTGGAGACGGACCGCCTCGAGGAAGCACTGGCCTTGATCGAGCGCGCCCATGCGCTGTCGCCCGACGACGCGGCCATTCTGGATAGCCTCGGCTGGGGCCGCTATCTGACCGACGACCTCGACAATGCGCTGGCACCGCTGGAAGCCGCCTGGGCCCAGCAGCAGGATGCCGAGATCGGCGCCCATCTCATCGAGGTGCTGTGGGCGCTGGGCCGCGAGGATGAAGCCCGTGGCCTGGCGGTAGAGCTGAGCGAGCGCTTTGAAGAAGCCAGCGAGCTCGAAGCCCTGTTCCAGCACATCCCCGAGCTGCGCCCGGTCGTCGACGCGCCCTGAAGGGCACTGCCACGCTACCCGGCACTTTCTGCCCACTGGCGAGTCCATTATCCTGACCCGTCAGTGAGTGGAGTCTCACTCACCGTCACTCATCTTCTCGCCATCCGGAAGGCCTTCGCGTCATGATCACTTCTCCCCTGCCACTCCCCCTGCTGAGCCAGGCACGCCGCCTGCTCGGGCCAGCCCTGCTGGCCATGACACTGGTACTCAGCGGCTGCGCCAGCCAGATGGCCAGCGACAATGCCGGTGATCTGACGCGCAGCGACGGCGACTGGCAGCAACAGGACGCGCAACTTGCCGCCCTGACCCACTGGCAGCTGGCAGGCAAGGTCGGCATTCGCACCCCCGAGGAAGGCCATAGCGCCAACCTCGACTGGCAGCAGGACGGCGATGACTACCACATGCTGATCACCGGGCCGCTGGGCGCGGGGCGCACGACTCTGGTGCGTGACGCCGATGGTGTGCGCCTCTCCTCCTCCGAGGGGGACTTCGAGGCCCCGGATGCCGAGAGCCTGATGCTGGCGCAACTGGGCTGGTCATTGCCGCTGGGCGCCCTCGACAACTGGGTGCGCGGCGTACCGGCCGCTGGCGAGCATGACATCGAGACAGATCAACTTGGCTTCCCGACCACCCTCTACCAGGACGGCTGGGAAGTGGACTATCAGGATTGGACCCGCGCCGAAGGCCTGTGGCTGCCGCGCAAGATGAAGCTCTACTACGGCGACCTCACCGCCACGCTCATCGTCAACCAGTGGCAGGCGCTGTGATCGTGACACCTTCTCCTTCTTCCATGACGACCCCGACAGCCGCATCCGCATCGACCATGACTCTCACCCTGCCGGCACCGGCCAAGCTCAATCGCATGCTGCATATCACGGGCCAGCGCGCCGATGGCTATCACGAGCTGCAGACGCTGTTCCAGTTTCTCGAGCACGGCGACAGCCTCAGCTTCACGCTGCGCGACGATGAGGCCATCCGCCTCTCACCGCCTATTGAAGGCGTGCCCGAAGAGGCCAACCTGATCGTGCGCGCCGCGCGCCTGCTGCGAGAAGCCGCACACGCGCAGGGCAAGGTCGCGTCACCCACCGCATTGCCCGGTGTCGATATCACGCTGGAGAAAGTGCTGCCGATGGGTGGCGGCCTGGGGGGCGGCAGCAGCGACGCCGCCACGACCCTGCTGGCACTGGACAGACTCTGGGGGCTCGAGCTTGGCGAAGACGCCCTTGCCGAGCTCGGGCTGTCGCTCGGCGCGGATGTGCCGGTGTTCGTGCGTGGCTTCGCCGCCTGGGCCGAAGGCATCGGCGAACGCCTGGTGCCAGCCCCGCTGGACACCCCATGGTTCGTGGTGATCCACCCCGGTGTCGAGGTCGCGACACCCGCCGTGTTCGGCCACCCGCAATTGACACGTTCCAGCCTCGCGATTAGTATGGCGCGCGCACTGCAGGGGGGCCGCAACGACTGTGAAGTCGTGGTGCGCACTTTGTACCCGGCAGTCGCCGACGCCCTGGACTGGCTGGACCAGTTCGGCACCGCCAGACTGACGGGCACCGGCGCCTGTGTGTTCTGTGCGTTTGACGACGCACGACAGGCCAGCGAGGTGCTGGGTCGACTCGAACTCGAGCGCCCGATGTGGCACGCCTTCTCGGCACGCGGTTGCAATATCTCCCCTCTACATGCCGCTCTGGCTTCGGCCTGAGCACAGCAACTGGTTGAAGTGAACGTTGCTGGGGTATCGCCAAGTGGTAAGGCACCGGTTTCTGGTACCGACATTCCCAGGTTCGAATCCTGGTACCCCAGCCAATCCTGGCCGTTCCCGGTCAACCCGGAATTCTCCACTCCCGAGATCCCACAAGACTCCAAAGGTGGCTGCGCGTGTCAAAACTGATGGTATTCGCGGGGAATGCCAATCCCGCTCTCGCCCGCAAGGTAGCTGAAGCCCTCGATACCCGCCTGGGCCATGCAACCGTCGGTCAGTTCAGCGATGGCGAGATTGCGGTAGAAATCAACGAAAACGTTCGCGGCAAGGACGTCTTCATCATGCAGTCCACCTGCGCACCGACCAACGACAACCTGATGGAGCTGATCCTGATGGTGGACGCGTTGCGTCGTGCGTCTGCGGCGCGTATCACTGCGGTCGTTCCCTACTTCGGTTACGCCCGTCAGGACCGCCGCGTGCGCTCTGCTCGCGTGCCGATCTCGGCGAAGGTGGTCGCGGACATGATGGTCAAGGCTGGCGTCAATCGCGTCATGACCATGGACCTGCATGCCGATCAGATCCAGGGCTTCTTCGATGTGCCGGTGGACAACGTCTACGGCTCACCGATCCTGCTCGACGACATCGAACGTCAGAACTATGACAACCTGATCGTCGTCTCCCCGGATGTGGGCGGCGTGGTACGTGCCCGTGCCATCGCCAAGCAGCTCAACTGCGAGCTGGCCATCATCGACAAGCGTCGTCCCCAGGCCAACCAGGCCCAGGTGATGAACATCATCGGTGATATCAAGGACCGCACCTGCGTGCTGGTCGATGACATGATCGATACCGCCGGCACCCTGTGCAAGGCGGGCGAGGCACTCAAGGATCATGGCGCCAACCGCGTCGTGGCCTATGCGTCCCACGCGATCCTGTCTGGCCCGGCGGTCGACAACATCACCAACTCCGTCCTCGACGAAGTGGTGGTTGCCGACACCATCCCGCTGTCCGACGCCGCGCGTCGTTCCGGCAAGATCCGCCAGCTGACAGTCGCTGGCCTGATCGCCGAGGCGATCCGTCGCGTCAGCAATGAAGAATCCGTCAGCGCCATGTTCCACTGAGTCCTGTCGGCGGGCCCTGCTCGCCGCTGCTCGGGGAAGAGGCACTGACAACGGCAGATGATCCGTCATCTGCCGACAAGCGGCCGGCCCGGAAATCTCCGGGCCGGCCTCATGGATCCGGTAGCGCTCTGGTCGCGGGGGCTACCGGATTCTCATTAGACCCTTGAGGTATCTGCAAAATGAAACTGTTCAAACTGAATGCTGAAGTTCGTGAAGACCTGGGGAAAGGTGCGAGCCGCCGCCTGCGTCGTACGAACGACTTCGTGCCGGCCATCATCTACGGTGCCGACCAGGCCCCGACTCCGGTCATGATCGACAAGCCGAGCCTGTACAAGGCGGTTGACGATGAGGCGTTCTACTCCTCCATCATCACCCTGAATGTTGCGGGCAAGACCGAGAAAGTCGTCATCCGTGACCTGCAGCGTCACCCGTTCAAGCCGCTGCTGACTCACGTTGACTTCCTGCGCATCGATCCGACCCACAAACTGACCATGAACGTGCCGCTGCACATCACTGGTCAGGAAGCCTGTGTCGGTGTCAAGGACCAGGACGGCGTCCTGCACGTCCTGGCGACTGACGTCGAAATCAGCTGCCTGCCGGAAGCCCTGCCGGAATACCTGGAGCTGGACGTGTCCAAGCTGGAAGTTGGCCACACCCTGCACCTGTCCGACATCGCTCTGCCGGAAGGCGCCGAGTCCGTTGCCCTGTCCCACGGTGCCGATCACGACACCGCTGTGGTCAACGTCACTCGTCCGAACATCTCTGCTGACGCAGAAGATGCTGCTGAAGGCGAAGAAGCACCTGCTGCAGAATAACGCAGCCTGATCAAGGAGCCAGACAGCGCATGTCACGAGTGAAAGCGATCATCGGCCTCGGTAACCCGGGGAACGAATACGAAGACACCCGTCACAATGCCGGCGTCTGGCTCCTTGACGCTCTTGCGCGCCACGGTCACACCACGTTGCGTCCGGAACGCAAGTTCCATGGCCAATACGCGAAGGTCCACTTCGCCGGTCAGGATCTGCATTTGCTGTTCCCATCGACGTTCATGAATCGCAGCGGTCAGGCCGTGGCCGCATTGTGCAACTTCTACAAGCTCGCCCCGGATGAACTGCTCGTCGCCCACGATGAGCTGGACATCGACCCCGGCACCGCCCGCTACAAGCAGGGTGGCGGCCATGGCGGTCACAACGGGTTGCGCGACATCATCAGTGCACTGGGCAACGACAAGTCGTTCCATCGTGCCCGCATCGGCATCGGCCACCCCGGCAATGCCAAGCTGGTGACCAACTTCGTGCTCGGGCGTCCCGGCAAGGCTGAACGCCAGGCCATCGACGACGCCATCGACGAAGTGGTGATGACCCTCCCCGACGCCATCAGTGGCGAATGGGCACGGGCCATGAATCGCCTGCATTCCTTCAAGAGCTGAACCTCTGCATCACCCGGCATCACCCCTCTCCGAATTTCGGTGATTCGCTCAGCGCATCACCTCGCTTGCGTGCGCGCGTCTCGCCACGCGATCAGCAGCAAAAGGCATCATTTGCCGCGCGACATGCGCCCAATGGATGACCTCGGCGGCATGAGGCCTTACACTTCCCGCCTGTCTTCATTCCGTGCCTGCCCACTCGTTTCCCCGCATGCCCAGTGCCTGTGCACTCAGAGCCTGCTGGTCGAGACGACTGCCAGTGCCACGCCCCATTCGATACGTCACACCAGGATCTAGCGCCATGGGTTTCAATTGCGGCATCGTCGGCCTGCCGAACGTCGGCAAGTCCACTCTCTTCAATGCACTGACCAAGTCTGGCATTGACGCCGAGAACTTCCCCTTCTGCACCATCGAGCCGAACACCGGTATCGTGCCGATGCCTGACCCTCGCCTGAACGCGCTGGCCGAGATCGTCAAGCCGGAGAAGGTGATCCCGACCACCATGGAATTCGTCGACATCGCGGGTCTGGTCGCGGGCGCTTCCAAGGGCGAAGGTCTGGGCAACAAGTTCCTGGCCAACATCCGTGAGACCGACGCCATCGCGCACGTGGTGCGCTGCTTCGAGGATGACAACGTCATCCACGTCGCCAACCACGTCGACCCGGCCGCCGACATCGAGACCATCAACATCGAGCTGGCCCTGGCCGATCTCGACAGCGTCGAGCGCAGCATCCAGCGTCTGGCCCGCGTCGCCAAGGGCGGCGACAAGGAAGCCATCGCCACCAAGGCCGTGCTGGAACGCATCCAGCCGCACCTGGCCGAAGGCCAGCCGCTGCGCAGCTTCGGTCTCAGCGATGACGACCTGAAGATCGTGCGCGGCTTCGGCTTCCTGACCCTCAAGCCGACCATGTACATCGCCAACGTCAGCGAGGAAGGCTTCGAGAACAATCCCTACCTCGATATCGTGCGCGGCATTGCCGCCAACGAAGGCGCCAGCGTCGTGCCGGTGTGCAACAAGATCGAAGCCGAGATCGCCGAGCTGGACGAGGAAGAGCGCGAGATGTTCCTCGACGAACTGGGCATGGAAGAGCCGGGCCTGGACCGCGTCATCCGCGCCGGTTACGAGCTGCTGGGTCTGCAGACCTACTTCACCGCTGGCGTGAAGGAAGTGCGTGCCTGGACCGTCAAGATCGGCGCTACCGCACCGGAAGGCGCTGGTGTCATCCACACCGACTTCCAGAAAGGCTTCATCCGTGCCGAAGTCATCTCCTATGCCGACTTCATCGCCTACAAGGGCGAGCAAGGCGCCAAGGATGCCGGCAAATGGCGCCTGGAAGGCAAGGACTACATCCTCAAGGATGGCGACGTGGTGCACTACCGCTTCAATGTCTGATGGCTCACCGGTGCCCGGCGACGCCCGGGCCCAGCTGACGCCCTGACAGCCCGTCCTGACAGAACGGCCCTGATCTCTCACGAGGTCAGGGCCGTTCTGCGTTGTGGCGCGGGAAACTGCTCAAGCAGGGACACCGATCAAGCCATGGAGGTCTCAACCAGTGGAGACCTCAACCAGCGATGGACTCAGACCGTAGAGTGCTCTGCCAGCGGCACCTGCAGCCACTGCGCGGCCTGCCTGGCGAGCTGGTCCGCCAGCGACTGGGCCAGCCGCGAACGCCCCGCCTCGCGTCGCCACACGGCGCTCAGCACCAGCTCACCCGCCTGGGGCATCTGACGCGCGCTCAAGCCGCGCTCCGTAGTGGCGGCATGCGCCGTGAGCGCATCGACCACCGCCAGCCCCTCCCCCGCCTGAACCAGCGCCGCCGCCAGTGGATAGGTCTGCACACGCGTCACGATGCGCGGTGAAGATGGCAAAGCGCTTGAAGCTTCCTGCGCCACGCTCGCCAGCAGACCATCGAGTCGCCGCGCCAGCGGGTCGTGCGCTCCCAGCGCGATCAGGCGCTGACCGGCTAACTCCGCCACCGTCATCGGCGTCTGCTGACAGTCCTGTGCCCAATACCCTGCGGGCGCGAGCACCAGTAGCGGCATGCGCACCAACGGTCGCGTCATCAGCGCAGGATGCGTCGGCGCACTCAGCGTGAAGGCGATATCGACCTCATGCAGCAACAGGGCATCGACGATCTCGCGGGTATGCTGGGTCGCCAGCTCACAGCTGACCCGCGGCTGACGCCGGCGCCACTGACCCAGCGCCTGCGGCAGCAATTGCTGGGCGATGGCAGGCGTCGCCACCACCTTGAGCGTGCGCGCCTCGCCCTCACGCAAGCCATCGACCAGCCGTCTCACATCGTCCAGCTGACCGAGCATTCCCTGACTGGCCGCTTCCAGCTTGCGCGCCTCCTCGGTGGGATGAAGCTGCCCTGCACTGCGCGTGAACAGCGTGATGCCCCACTGGCGCTCGACCTGCTGCAGCGCCTTGCTCGCCGCTGGCTGGGAGATATGCAGCAACCGCGCCGCACCGGTCACGCTGCCGGCCTGCAGGACGGCGTGAAAGATCTCCAGGTCCCTGAGCCGCATGCGCTATCTCCCTGTCCGGTTGTCTAGAGGGCTTACTTGAGGGCGTACTTGAGGGCGCAATTGAGCGCCTGCGCATCAGATTACCCCATAACCTCGGGTTATGGCGCAGCACATCCTTTTCATTCGCCACTCACGCCAGCGACCGGCAAGCTCGAACACAACGCAACACGACCTTCACGACCCGGGAGCCCAGCATGCAACGCCACGTGACTCTCATCGGAGGCGGCGTGATCGGCCTCGCCAGTGCCCACGCCCTGGTACGCGCCGGCCACTGCGTGACCCTGATCGACGCCCATGCCGAGGTCGCCAGCGAGACCAGCCACGCCAATGGCGGCCAGCTGAGCTATCGCTATGTGGCGCCACTGGCCGATAGCGGCGTGCCCCGCCAGGCCATCAAGTGGCTTTTGGCAGGCAATGAGGCACCGCTGAAACTGCGCCCGAATCTGGACCCCGCACAATGGCGCTGGATGGCCCGCTTTGTGGCCGCCTGCAATCACCGCACCCATCAGGCCAGCGCAGCGCAAATGCTCTCGCTGGCCCTGCACAGCCAGGCGATCATGAGCGAGTGGCGCACTCGAGATGCGCTCGGCGACTTCGCCTGGCAGCAGCGCGGCAAGCTGGTGATCCATCGTGACCCGGTGGCGCTCGACAAGGCGGCCGCCGCGCGCGTCGCCCCGCAGGACCAGCAGGTGCTCGATGCGCGCCAATGCATCGCGCTGGAGCCCTCACTGGCCCATCAGCAAGCCCATCTGTCGGGCGGCATCTTCAGCGCCTCGGACGAGACGGCGGATTGCCATGCCTTCTGTCAGGCGCTGGAGCGCAAGCTGCAGGCCTCCAGGCGCTACACGCGCATCGCCAACACGCGCGTCGCCCCGCTGAGCGCACGCAACGGTCGCATCGCGCAGCTCGAGCTCAGACACCTTGATGGCCGCCGAGAATGCCATGCCGTCGAAGAGGTCGTCATCGCGGCCGGCAATCATGCCGCCGAGCTGGTGCGCCCACTGGGCATCCACCTGCCCCTGCAGCCGCTCAAGGGCTATAGCCTCACCCTGCCACTGGCAGCTGACACCCCGGAGACGGCCGCGCCGCGCATCAGCGTCACCGACTCGGCACGCAAGGTGGTCTACGCCGACCTGGAGTCGTCGGCATCGCGCCAGCTGCGCGTCGCGGCGATGGTGGATATCGGCCAGCGGGAACGCGACAGCTTCCACCCCGAACTGGATGAGCAGCGCATTGCCGCCCTGCGCAAGCTGGCCAGCGATACCTTCCCCGAAGCCGGCGATTTCGCGCAGGCCACTCCCTGGGCCGGACTGCGCCCCAGTACGCCCAAGGGGCCGCCGATCCTCGGCCGTCCCCGGCAAGCGAACAGCCCGGACAATCTGTGGCTGAACGTCGGCCATGGCAGCCTGGGCTTCACGCTGGCCTGCGCCAGTGGCGACCTCATCGCACGCGCCATCTCGCGAGAGGCTCTCCCCAGCTCTCTCTCCGACAGCCTACCTGATGCCCTCGCTGCGCGGCCGGGACGCTAGTCTGATGAATTCCCTGCCACTTTTTCGCGCTGATGCGTTGACAACATCACGGACAATCCGTAATATTCGCCTCCGTTGGACGGCTACATAGCTCAGCTGGTTAGAGCACATCACTCATAATGATGGGGTCCCCTGTTCAAATCAGGGTGTAGCCACCAACCAAGATTCGAAAGGCCTGACTGCTTGCAGTCAGGCCTTTTTCGTTGTGCGCGTTCTGCGCCGAGACCTTGATCGGACCTTGACCGCGCTTCGCTCGCGCACCTAGCGCCCCGCTCCGCAGCCCTCGAGCCAGGTCACAGGCATCAAAAAGGGCGACCCGCAGGCCGCCCTTTTTCCAGGCTCGTCTTTTTACGATATTACGCTACGCGCCCGCTATCTCAGCACAATCCGGCTCGACCACTCAGTCCAGCTGCTCGCGATTGCAGAAGGCTACCAGCACCTTGATCAGCATAGCGACATCGGCACTGCCGGATGTCTCACGAATCGAGTGCATGCCCCACTGCGGCAGCCCTACATCCAGAGTCGGCACCCCCACCTCACTGGCGGTGATCGGCCCGATGGTGCTGCCACAGCCCATGTCGGCACGACTGACGAAGGTCTGCACCGGCACATCCTGCTCGCGACACATCTCGCGGAACAGCCCGGCCGTGGTGCTGTTGGTGGCGTAACGCTGATTGGCATTGACCTTGATGACCGGCCCGGCATTCAACTTCGGCCCATGCCCCGCATCATGCTTGTCCGCGAAATTGGGGTGCACGGCGTGGGCATTATCGCAAGAAATCATCAAGGAGCGCTGCACGAGGCACTGATAGCCTTCTTCGCTGTCCAAGCCGACGTAGTGATTGATGCGCTTGAGCACATCAGCCAGGAAGGGCCCCTGGGCACCACAGGCGCTGGCACTGCCGACTTCCTCATGATCGGTGGTGACGAACAGCGCCCCCTGACTGCCATCGGCCTCCAGCAGAGCCTCGAGACCGACGAAGCAGGACAGCAGATTGTCGAGGCGCGCACTGGTGATCAACTCACCTTTCAGCCCCGACTGCGCCGCCGGCTGCAGATCGTGCAGGCCCAGCTCGAAGTCGACGACATCCGCGACCCGCACGCCGTGCTGCTCCTCGATCAGCTCGATCAACAGCGCATTGAAGGCCTCCGCGGGCGTCCCGACCTCTTCCCCAAGCTGCATGACCACGGCTGACATCTGGGTCTGGGCATTGATGGCACGCCCGCTGTTGACGTCACGATCCAGATGGATCGCCAGGCTCGGCACGCAGGCAAACGGACGCATGACCGTCAGCAGCAGCGTCTCGCGACGACCGTCCGCATGCCGCACCTGGACGCGGCCCGCAAGGCCCAGATCGCGATCGAACCAGGTGCTCAGCAACACGCCGCCATAGGTCTCGACGCCCAGCGTCAACCAGCCCTGACTGGCCTGCGCCGGATTGGGCTTCAGGCGCAGACAGGGCGAATCGGTGTGCGCACCGATCATCCGAAGTGAGCTCAGTGACGTATCACCCTTCGGGAGCTGAAAGGCGATCAACGAGGAATCATTGCGCGTGACATAGGCGCGCTCACCGGGCACCAGCTGCCAGGAAGACGTCTCGCTGAGGCGACGATAGCCCGCCTGTTCAAGACGCTGCGCCATGGAAGCCGTCGCGTGCCACGGCGTGGGAGAAGAAGACAGGAAGTCGAGCAGTGCGGGAACGCGGGAATCCGCAATCGCATGAGTCATGATGGCGTCTGGTCCTCGAAGATATATGCAAGGCACTGTATAAGAAGAAACATGATGGGGAAAACCTGTGACGACCCTTCGATGACATGACTGCCATCCAGTCACCATTCAGCGGGGCGTCGAGAAGCGCGGCATGCCAGCCAAAGCCCTGCGCTGACAGAGTTTTCACAACCCCAACGCATCAACGCCAGACAACTGTGTATGGTGCGTGAGACTGCTACAATGCCCGCTCGACCCCCTGCGGGGAGGTCGTTCAGGGAGCAGAGTGTACATGAATCGGGAGTGCTTCATTGATGAGCCTGTTCGCAAACGTCCGGCGCACGGCATTCGTTGCCCTGTGTCTTGCCATGGCCGGCCCTGCCAGTGCCGCGGTCACCCCTACTGACGCCGATGCACAGGCTGCTCGCGAAGTTGCCGAGTCTTTGCGCTATGGGCATTACGAAGATGTGACCCTGGATGACCACTGGGCCAACCGCGCCTTTACGCAATACCTCAAGACTCTCGACCCCCAGAAAGCCTATCTGCTGGATGCGGACATCAGCGAGTTCAGCGACCTGCGTCACGATTTCGACGACGCCATGGTCGATGGTGATCTCGAGCGTATCTATGGCCTCTACGAGCGCTATCAGCAACGCCTCACCGCACGCCTCACCTGGCTGGTGAAGACGCTGGACGCCAAGCCGAGCTTCGATTTCGACAAGGATGATCGCCTGGCGCTGGACCGCAAGGATAGCCCGTGGGCCGATAGCGAGCAGGAGCTCGACGAGCTGTGGCGCAAGCGCCTCAAGAACGCCTGGCTATCGATGTCACTGTCCGACAAGAGCGATGACGAGATCGCCAAGACGCTCAGCGAGCGTTATTCCAACCAACTCAAGCGCATCAAGCAGACCAACGATGAAGATATCCTGACGCTGGTGATGCATGCCGTAACCGGCAGCATCGATCCGCACAGCGAATACTTCTCGCCGCGCCAGGGCGAATCCTTCGATATCCAGATGAAGCTGTCGCTGGATGGCATCGGCGCCCTGCTGCAATCCGAAGGTGAATACGTCAAGGTCTCGAGCCTCGTGCCCGGCGGCCCTGCCGAGAAGGATGGCGAGCTCAAGCCGGCCGATCGCATCGTGGCCGTCGGCCAGGGTCAGGGCGACAGCGAGTGGACCAACGTGGTCGGCATGCGCCTGGATGACGTCGTGGACCTGATCCGCGGCCCGAAGGGCTCCGTCGTGCGCCTGGAAGTGATTCCGGCCCAGTCGCTGGATGTCACCAAAACGCGTGAACTGGACATCACCCGCGACACCGTCAAGCTCGAGGACCAGGCCGCCAATGCCAAGGTCATCGACGTCAAGCGCGATGACGGCGTCCACAGGATCGGCGTCATTCATGTGCCCGCCTTCTATGTCGATTTCGATGCCTGGCAGGCCGGTGAAGACGACTACCGCAGCACCACCCGCGACGTGGCGCGCCTGATCGACGAACTGAAGGCCAAGCAGGTGGAAGGCATCATTCTCGATCTGCGCAACAACGGCGGTGGTGCCCTGCAGGAAGCCAATTCGATGATCGGCCTGTTCATCGATCGCGGCCCCACCGTGCAGGTGCGTGACGCACGCGGCCGTATCAGCCTCTACGGCGATACCGACGCCGGCACCCACTATGACGGCCCGCTGACCGTGCTGGTCAATCGCCTCTCGGCCTCGGCGTCCGAAATCTTCGCCGGTGCGATCCAGGACTACGGCCGCGGCCCGATACTCGGCAGCCAGACCTTCGGCAAGGGCACGGTGCAGACCATCTCCTCGCTGAGCGAAGGCGAGATCAAGCTGACCCGCGCCAAGTTCTATCGCATCTCCGGCGACTCGACCCAGAACAAGGGCGTCAAACCGGACATCGCCTTCCCCAGCGTCATCGACCCGCAGGAGATCGGCGAATCCAGCCTCGACTACGCGCTGCCCTGGGACCAGGTACGCCCGGTGAAGTATCGCCGCTACGGTGATCCGGCACGCTACCTGGCCGCATTGCGCGCCCGCCACCAGAGCCGCGCCGAACAGGACCCCAACTTCAACTACCTGAAGAGCGAAGTCGCGCTGTCAAAGGCACTGCGCGCGCAGCAGACCAGCATCAGCCTCAATCGTGAGCAGCGCAAACGCGAGATGGATGCCCAGGAAGCCGAGCAGCTGGCACTGGAAAACAAGCGCCGTCGTGCCCTCAACCTCGAGCCACTGACAAGCTTTGCCGAACTCGATGCCGCCAGCGACCACATCTCTTCCCCCGAGAGTGATCCCGAGCAGGAAGCCGATATCGAAGAAGCCAGCAGCGACAAGGAAGCCAAGGACCCGATCGATCAGGCCCAGCTTCAGGAAAGTGCCGAGATCCTGCTCGACTACGCCCACCTCACCGGTGATCGCTAGACTCTCGTGACTCGCACCATGACCCGAGTCTGACGAAGCTGGTCGACCGCCAAGGCCCCTGCTCTCATGCAACACCGAGCGCAGGGGCTTTTTTCATGCCACAAAGAAAGCCTGTGGTACGCAGCATCACGGCCGCGCGAGGCAGCAACGCGCGCACAACAATGCACAGGCAGCAACACATACGAAGCAACGACAAGACAGAAAACGTAGCAGCAGAAACGGAATGGCATGCATCGCAACGCCAGGCAGCTGCCGCGCAGAGGATGACAGCAGAATGCTGGCGACACGGGAACACGCTCTCGAGGCAGAAAGCACGAAATGCCGAAGCAGCACGAAATACCAAAGCAAGATGCGGAGCAGGAGCGGACTGGCGAGCAGAACTGAGGAAGCAGGGTTTGCGAACAGCGCTCAGACGCAAAAATGATGAACAGGGCTTGCGAATAGGGCTCAGGCACAGAGCCAACAAGCAAGGCTCAGGCAGCGATGGTGCGACCAGCAGAAAACACGAGGGGAAGCAGGGAAGTGATATTGGCTCCTCGAACAGGACTCGAACCTGTGACCCAATGATTAACAGTCATTTGCTCTACCAACTGAGCTATCGAGGAACAACAAAATATCGATCGATATCAGGGCGATATCGAAACTGACGACGAGAAACTCATCTATCAGCGTCATTTCCGGCATTGGCAGGAAGCCTTGGATTGGCTCCTCGAACAGGACTCGAACCTGTGACCCAATGATTAACAGTCATTTGCTCTACCAACTGAGCTATCGAGGAACGACCGGAAATCCATCTGTCAGTGACATCATCATGGATGCTATCAGGCTGACATTTCAAGCATGCTGCATGTGCTATTGGCTCCTCGAACAGGACTCGAACCTGTGACCCAATGATTAACAGTCATTTGCTCTACCAACTGAGCTATCGAGGAACAACCTTGAACACGCGACGAATTATACGGAAATACTCAATGGCGTCAACCACCTTCGGCCATTCAGGCCACCGCAGAACTCGTTCGATTCCTCCTGCCGGATCCACCTCCGAAAGCGCACGAAGCGACATCCAGATGTGACAAGGCCCGCACGGATGCAGGCCTTGGAATCACTGGTGGCTACACCCTGATTTGAACAGGGGACCCCATCATTATGAGTGATGTGCTCTAACCAGCTGAGCTATGTAGCCACACGACGAGGCGTATATTGCAGGTCAGGCTGCTGAATTGCAAGCACTTTTTATCAAAAGCTCAACAGACGAGCCCGACGGGCCGATCAGATCCCCAGCGATGTCTTCACCGCGGCAAGGCCAGGCTGACCCTCCACGGTCTCGACTCCCTTGAGCCAGGCCTCCAGCACCTGCGGGTTCTGCTTGAGCCAACTGGCCGCCGCGTCATCCGGGTCTTCGCCGCCATCCATGATGTCGCCCATCAGCTGGTTTTCCATCTCCAGGGTGAACTCGAGATTGGAAAGCAGGGCCCCGACGTTGGTGCATGCCTCGCTGTAGCCCGCACGGGTATTGGTATACACCGTCGCACCACCCAGATTCGGCCCGAAGTAATCATCGGCCCCTTCCAGATAGCCCATCTCGAAGCGGGTATTCATCGGGTGCGGTTCCCAGCCGAGGAACACGACCCACTCCTCGGCGGCAATCTTCGACTTCACTTCCGCCAGCATGCCGGCTTCCGAGGAGTCGATCATCTCGAACTCACCCATGCCGAAGGCGTCGTCATCGATCATGTCGGCAATGATCATGTTGCCGTCGTTGCCCGCCTCTATCCCGTAGATGCGGCCATCGAACTTCTCGAGATTGTCGGCAAGGTCCGCCACCGAGGTCACGCCGGCATCCAGCACATACTGCGGCACCGCCAGGGTGTATTTCGCGCCCTCCAGATTGGCGCGCGGGCGATCGACCTGCCCCTTGTCGATGTAAGGGTCACTGATGGAGGCCATCGACGGCATCCAGTTGCCCAGGAAGACATCGAAGTCATCATTCTTCATGCCGGCATAGGCGATCGGCACCGAGATGGTGTCAGAGGTCGTCTCATAGCCCAGCCCCTCCAGCACGGCACGCGTCAGGGCGGTGGTTGCCGTGATGTCCGTCCAGCCGACTTCGGCGAAACGCACTGTGCGACATTCCTCCGACACGGCGGCCTGGGCCTGATTCGCCATGACCGGCACGGCGATGACGCCCAGTGCCAACAGCACCTTACCAGGTGATCGTTTCATGCTAACCCCTTGTTTTATTGTTCGTTGTCATTCAACTCTCGAGCGTCGGCGCAACGTTCAACCTACGTTGAGATCGACATGCTGCCCCTCCATGTTCTACCGCACTGTAGCGCTTTTACCAACCGGCCTCGCCAACCCACAGTCTTGAACGCCCGCCTATCGCTGGCCGCCACCGGCCCTCGATGCCTCGCCCGCCTCCCCCTCCTGACCATCCCTGACCGCCCCCTGACCGCCCCACCTTGCCTCAACTTGACGCATCGGGAACCAGCCTCTACACTTTTTGTTAATTGAACGTTCAATAAAAACTTTGCGCACGACAGCATGGTGCAGCGCTCGCGGCAAACCGGTGATGATCCAGTACCATGGCCACACCAAGTGTCACACCGACCCGATATACGAAAAGGACTCCGTTGATGCCCAAAGTGGGAATGGAACCTATCCGCCGCCGCCAGTTGATCCAGGCCACCATGCAGGCCATCGATGAGGCAGGACTCGCCGACGCGACCGTGGCCCGCATCGCCCGTCACGCAGGTGTGTCCACCGGCATCATCAGCCACTATTTCGGCGGCAAGGATGGCTTGATGGAAGCCACCATGCGCCAGATTCTCACTGACCTGCGCAGCGCCGTCAGTGAGCGTCGCGCCGCATTGGCCGACGATGACGTCCGCAGCCATCTGCGCGCGGTGATCGACGGCAACTTTGATCGCAGCCAAGTCAGCCAGAGCGTCTCCAAGACCTGGCTGGCCTTCTGGGCCTCCAGCATGCATCGCATTCCGCTGGAACGCCTGCAGCGAGTCAACGACAGACGGCTGATCTCCAATCTGTGTGCCCTGTTCCGCCGCTGCATGCCGCTGAACGAGGCACGTGATTCCGCGGCCGGACTGGCCGCCTTGATCGACGGCCTGTGGTTGCGCGGTACGCTGGACCCGACCGGCCTCGATGTCGAGCGCGCACGCCGCCTCGCCTACGAATACGCTGACTACCAGCTGACACGTCACATGGCAGCATCCCTGAACGCGACAGACTCCCCCACTTCCCCTGAACCCAGTAAGGAGCGCACGCATGGCTAACGGCAACGCAAGCTTCCCGACCCAGACCCTCTACATCAGTGGCCGTCGGGTCGAAGCCACCTCCGGCGAGACCTTCGAGACCGTCAATCCGGCCACCGGCGAAGTCATCGCCGAGATCCAGCAGGCCAGCGGTGCCGACGTCGATACCGCCGTCGAAAGCGCCCTGCAGGGTCAGAAGGTGTGGGCCGCAATGACCGGCATGGAGCGTTCACGCATCCTGCGTCGCGCCGTGGACCTGCTGCGCGAGCGCAACGACGAACTGGCGCTGCTCGAGACACTCGACACCGGCAAGCCGCTGTCTGAGACCGAAGCGGTCGACATCGTCACCGGTGCCGATGCACTCGAGTACTACGCGGGCCTCGCGCCGGCCATCGAAGGCAGCCAGATGCCGCTGCGTCAGGAAGCCTTCGTCTATACCCGCAAGGAGCCGCTGGGCGTCATCGGCGCCATCGGTGCCTGGAACTACCCGATCCAGATCGCCTGCTGGAAGTCTGCCCCGGCCCTCGCCGCCGGCAACGCCATGGTCTTCAAGCCCAGCGAAGTCACGCCGCTGAGCGCACTGAAGCTGGCCGAGATCTTCACCGAAGCCGGCCTGCCGGATGGCGTGTTCAACGTCGTACAGGGCGATGCCCGTGTCGGCGTGATGCTCACCGAGCACCCGGATATCGCCAAGATCTCCTTCACCGGGGAAGCCGGCACCGGCAAGAAGGTCATGTCCGCGTCCGCCTCTTCCAGCCTCAAGGAAGTCACCATGGAGCTGGGCGGCAAATCCCCGCTGCTGGTGTTCGCCGATTCCGATCTCGACCGTGCCGCCGACGGTGCCATGATGGCCAACTTCTACAGCTCCGGTCAGGTGTGCACCAACGGCACCCGCGTGTTCGTCGAAGCCAGCGTCAAGGACGCCTTCGAAGCCAAGATCGTCGAGCGCGTCGCGCGCATCAAGGCCGGCGACCCGCAGGACCGCGCCACCACCTTCGGTCCGCTGGTCAGCTTCGAGCACCTGGACAAGGTCGTCTCCTATCTGGAGATCGCCAAACAGGACGGCGCACGTCTGCTGGTCGGCGGCGAGCGCATGAGCGAAGGCGACTTCGCCAAGGGCGCCTGGGTCGCACCGACCGTCTACACCGACTGCAGCGATGACATGCGTATCGTGCAGGAAGAGATCTTCGGTCCGGTGATGTCCATCCTGTCCTTCGACAGTGAAGAGGAAGTCATCCGTCGCGCCAACGACACCACCTATGGTCTGGCGGCTGGCCTGTTCACCGAGAGCCTGAACCGCGCGCATCGCGTGATTCACCAGCTCGAAGCCGGTATCTGCTGGGTCAACACCTGGGGCGAGTCGCCGTCCGAAATGCCGGTCGGCGGCTACAAGCAGTCCGGTATCGGTCGCGAGAACGGTGTCGAGACGCTGTCTCATTACACCCAGACCAAGTCCGTGCTGATCGAGATGGGCCCGTTCGAGTCCGCCTTCTGAGCCATCACTGGCCGCAAGGCCTGATGACAGCAGCACCCTCTGGCGCCAGAGGCTGAAGTACCGGCTCTCAAAACCGGACCTCAAGACCGGGCCTAAGCACCGGACCTCAAGTACGACAACGCGCCAGATGCCCCACCTGCCGGCATGTCGAACACTCGCCATGCCGGCTGCACGCTGCGTCGCTCGCCAGTGCCGCGCGCAGTGCCCGAATCCCGATGAGTCGTTGAGCCCCCGATGGCAGCTTGCTGTCATGCGGTGCCCCGACGGCTCACCACAGACAAGCAAACGTATCCAGCAGCCCGGCAGTGGCCACTCCCCGTCGTGAACGGGGCGTCATGTGCCCGCATGTGGCACCCGATACGAGAGGACCTTCCATGAGCCAATTCGAGCGTGAATACGACTACGTCATCATCGGCGCCGGCAGCGCCGGCAACGTGCTGGCCACCCGCCTGAGCGAAGACGCCGATGTCAGTGTACTGTTGCTGGAAGCCGGTGGCCGCGACCACCGCTTCGACTTCCGCACCCAGATGCCCGCCGCGCTGGCGTACCCGCTGCAGGGTCAGCGCTACAACTGGGACTTCAAGACCGATCCCGAGCCGCACATGAACAACCGTCGCATGGAATGTGGCCGCGGCAAGGGCCTGGGCGGCTCCTCGTTGATCAACGGCATGTGCTACATCCGCGGCAATGCGCTGGATTACGACAACTGGGCCAAGGACCCCATCCTGGCCGACTGGAACTATCGTGAGTGCCTGCCCTACTTCCGCAAGTGCGAGACGCGCGATATCGGCCCGAATGACTACCATGGCGGCGACGGCCCGGTGTCGGTCACCACGCCCAAGCAGGGCAACAACGAGCTCTATCATGCCTTCATCGCGGCAGGCATCGAGGCGGGCTACCCGGCCACCGAAGACGTCAACGGCTACCAGCAGGAAGGCTTCGGCCCGATGGACCGCTTCGTGACCAGAGAAGGCCGTCGCGCCTCCACCGCACGCGGCTATCTGGATACCGCCAAGAAGCGCTCCAACGTGACCATCGAGACGCGTGCCACCACCGACGTCATCCTGTTCGAAGGCAAGACGGCGGTCGGTGTGAAGTACGAGCGCAAGGGCCAGGACCACCGCGTGCGTGCGCGCAAGGAAGTGCTGCTGTGCGCCGGCGCCATCGCCTCGCCGCAGATCCTGCAGCGCTCCGGCGTCGGCAACCGTGAACATCTCGAGCCGCTGGGCGTGAAGATGGTCCATCACCTGCCGGGCGTGGGCGAGAACCTGCAGGACCACCTGGAGCTCTACATCCAGTACGAGTGCACCCAGCCGATCTCGCTGTATCCGTCCCTCAAGTGGTACAACCAGCCGCCCATCGGTCTGGAATGGATGCTCAAGGGCACCGGTGTCGGCGCCAGCAACCAGTTCGAGGCCGCCGGCTTCATTCGCAGCGATGACAACGAGGCCTGGCCGAACCTGCAGTATCACTTCCTGCCGATCGCGATCAGCTACAACGGCAAGAGCGCAGTGCAGGGCCACGGCTTCCAGGCGCACGTCGGGTCGATGCGCTCCCAGAGCAAGGGCCGCGTTCGCCTGACCTCACTCGACCCCAAGGCCGCGCCGTCGATCTTCTTCAACTACATGGCCGAGGAACGTGACTGGGAAGAGTTCCGCGCCGCCATCCGCCTGACCCGCGAGATCATCGCCCAGCCCGCGCTGGACCCCTACCGCGGCCGCGAGCTGGCACCGGGCGCCCAGGCACAGACCGACGCCGAGCTCGACGAGTACGTGCGCAACCACGCCGAGACCGCCTACCACCCGTGTGGCAGCTGCCGCATGGGTAGCGACGAGACTTCAGTGGTCGATGGTGCCGGTCGCGTGCATGGCCTCGACAACCTGCGCGTCGTCGATGCCTCGCTGTTCCCGGTCATCCCGACCGGCAACCTGAATGCGCCGACGATCATGCTGGCCGAGAAGATGGCCGACAAGATTCGTGGCCGCGCGCCGCTGCCACCGTCCGACGCCGATTACTTCGTGATCGAACCCGGCACGCCGGCCAAGAAGCCCGCCAAGCGCAAGATCGACTCCGCTCCGATCAATGGCTAAGCACTGATCAATGACTGAGCACTGGTCAATGGCTAAGCACTGATCAATGACTGAGCACTGATCAACGCCATAGCCCGTGCGAGTCAACGCCTGCGACAGGTAGTCTGACCTCACGCACGCAAGCGCTATCGATCGTCCAAGGCCCCGCATTGCGGGGCCTTTTTCATGCCTGCCAGACAGCTTTCACTCAGCCCGGTCTGGCGCTCGCCGACTGCCTCCCCCGGGCGACTGCCCTTTTCGAGAATGAATCCGCACACCTTAGACCTTGGACGTACTGCAGGGTCGGGCAACATGGGATACGCTGAAGAGAATTCAAACAACTGTTCTAAACGCATGGCTGCTACGCTGTAGAAACGCCATGCAAAGACACCATCCCTCGCCACCCGGAGATCCTGCCATGACGCAGCTCATCCTCATCCTTGTCGCTGTTGCCGGTCTGTTGGCCGTCATGGCACGCGAAGCCGGGGCCCTCGCGGCCATCGGCGTTCTCGCCATCATCGGTATCGTCGGCCTGGCGGTCGACGCACCGGTACTGGGTTGCCTGCTGCTGATCGGCGCGGCACTGGTCGCGGTGTGTGGCCTGCCGGCCCTGCGCAGCAAGTGGCTCAGCCCGCGCCTGTTCGCGATGTTCAAGAAGGTCTCCCCCAAGGTCTCGGACACCGAGAAGGTGGCGCTGGAAGCCGGCACCGTGTTCTGGGACGCCGAGCTCTTTTCCGGCAAGCCGCAGTGGGACACCCTGACCGCACAGCGCAACGACGGCATCTCCAGCGAAGAGCAGGCCTTCATCGACGATCAATGCTCTGTCGCCTGCGGCATGACCAACAGCTGGGAGATCGCGCGTGAGCGTGCCGATCTGCCCGAAGCGCTGTGGGAATACCTCAAGCGCGAGAAGTTCTTCGGCATGATCATTCCCAAGGAATATGGCGGCCTGGGCTTCTCGACCAAGGCGCAGTCGCTGGTGCTGCAGAAGCTGGCGGTCAACGAGACGCTGATGGTCACCGTCGGCGTGCCCAACTCCCTCGGCCCGGGCGAGCTGCTGCTCAAGTACGGCAGCGAAGAACAGAAGAACCATTACCTGCCTCGCCTGGCCGATGGCCGCGAGATTCCGTGTTTCGGTCTGACCGGCCCGCGTGCCGGCAGTGACGCGACCTCCATCCCGGACACCGGCATCGTGTGTCGCGGCATGCATGACGGCGAGGAAGTCGTCGGCATTCGCCTGAACTTCGAGAAGCGCTGGATCACCCTGGCGCCGGTCGCCACCGTGGTCGGCCTGGCCTTCCGCATGTTCGACCCCGAGCACCTGCTGGGTGACGTGGAAGACATCGGCATCACCTGCGCCCTGATTCCGCGCGACACCGACGGCATGGACATCGGCCGTCGTCACCACCCGATCGGCGCGCCGTTCATGAATGGCCCGATCTTCGGCAAGGACGTCTTCATTCCGCTCAGCTATCTGATCGGTGGTGAGCAGATGGCCGGCCAGGGCTGGAAGATGCTGGTCGAGTGTCTGTCGGTGGGTCGCTGTATCACCCTGCCGTCCGGCTCCGCGGGCATCTCGCGCTACGCACTGGGCTGGAGCGCCGGCTTTGCGCGCATCCGTCGTCAGTTCAATCTGCCGGTGGCCGAGATGGAAGGCGTGCAGGAGCCCCTGGCACGCATGGCCGCGATGAACTACATCAGCCAGGCGTCGGTGCTGCACACCGCCAACATGATCGACAATGGCCACAAGCCGGCGGTGCCCTCCGCCATCCTCAAGAGCCAGCTGACCGAGATGGCCCGCTCGCTGCTGGCCGACGGCATGGACATCCACGGCGGACGCGGCGTGACGCTTGGCCCGCGCAACTACATCGGCGTGGCCTACGCTGGCACCCCGGTCTCGATCACGGTGGAAGGTGCCAACATCATGACCCGCAACCTGATGATCTTCGGTCAGGGCGCGATCCGCTGCCATCCTTACGTGCTGGAGGAGCTGGCCGCCAAGGACGCCGATGACCTGAACGCCTTCGACAAGGCCTTCTTCCGCCATGCCGGCCTGATCTTCGGCAACGCGGCACGCGCCTTCACCCAGAGCTTCGGCATCGGCGGCAAGGCCACTGGCTTCGACGCCGTCGCCACGCCCTACGCCAGCCACATCAACCGCTTCAGCGCCGCCTTCTCGCTGTCTGCCGACGCGGCCATGGCAAGTCTCGGTTCCAGCCTCAAGGCGCGCGAGATGCTGTCGGCGCGCCTGGGCGACGTGCTCTCCAACCTCTATCTGGCGTCACTGACGCTCAAGCAGTGGCACGAAACCGAAGCCTGCGAACACGAAGAGGCGCTGTTCCACTTCAGCATGCAGTGGCTGCTGCACCGCGCGGAAAAGGCACTGGATGAGCTGTTCGCCAACCTGCCCAACCGTGCACTGGGCACTGCCCTGCGCGTGATCGCCCTGCCGCGTGGCCGTCAGTTCGCCATGCCCAAGGACAGCCTGACCCGCGAGATCGCCCGAGCCGTCTCCACCGACACTGCACTGCGTGCCAAGCTGATCGACAACACCTGGGACGCCCAGGACGAAGGCCAGCAGGACAATGCCCTCGCCCGCTACAACGCGCTGCTCAAGGACTACCCGCGCGCCGAGCCGATCTACAAGGCGCTGGCCAAGGCCTACCACAAGGGCGAGATTCCGGCCGACGCACTGTCTCCGGAAGCGCGTATCGAAGCGGCGGTCGAGGCAGGCATCCTGTCCGCCGAGGATGGCGACTTCATGCGCGTCTTCGAAGCCGAGGTACTCGACATGCTGACCGTCGACCACTTCGAATTCGACGCCTTCGTGCGCAAGCCGATGGCGAGTGACGGCACCGCCTCCAACCCGCAGCAGGACGCCGCCTGATGACTGGCCGACGCCCGCTTGATCGGCGCAGGAATTGATCACTGATCACTGATCGCTGAACCACAAAGGCCCCGCTCAATGAGCGGGGCCTTTGTCTTGGTGAGCATGTCATTCGCTTGCGTCATCTCATCCTCAGATATGACGCGCGAAGTGCTCCAGGTCACGCACGAAGGCGTTCTTGTAGGTCTCGAAGTCCTTCGGGCGCGCCTTGAAGGAGCGCTTGATGCGCTCGCGGTCCAGGCGCAGCGGCGCGTCGAGGGCCGCCAGGTTGCCGACACGCGCCGCCGGATTCATGCCGACCAGCTCGCGCGGTTGATCGCCTTCGGCCTCGGCCTCCAGCCAGTCGTTGATGCCGGCGCGACGCAGCACGCTGACCAGTGAGCTGTCGGTGATGCGCACCTGCAGGCGGCCGTGATCGGACAGCTGGGAGACCAGCGCGATGCCGTGGTCGTGACCGCGATGCACCGTCGGTGTCGCCCACAGCGCCAGATTCAGGCCACGTGCGTTCTCGTCGAGTACCAGCAGCGCGGCAGAGTGGATGCGCTCGGCATCGTCGACCAGCGCGAACAGGCGCGCCATCTCATTCTCGAACCACACCCCACGCACGCCGGCGTAACTCACCAGCGCATCCAGACCACCCTCGCGGCCATGGACTTCGGCGCACAGCATCGCCAGACAGGCATCACGTCGGGCACCGGCACTCACTTCAACCACTTTCATCGCGTTCTCCGCCACAGGCATTTTCAGCGCGCAAGACTAGCACACTCGCTCGCCGGCCGCTTATTCCGGCCTTGAGTTGCCCCCGGCGCCTCGCTTGCCAGCCTGAGCCGAGCTGGCGGCGCCACACACCGGCTGCTCAGCCATAAGTTCAGCCTCGCTCGAATGAACATCTTCCTGTCACAAAGTTGTAAGGCGGGCGCTATAGAGTCGTCTACGCTTTTCGGACGATCATCAAAAGAACAAGAAAATGTTCACTTGATCGTCGCCATCGATCGTCAGCGGCCAGCGTCCTTCTTCTTTGTTGCGGAAGCTGGCCAGGGGAACCTCTCAGGAGTTTGACCATGCGCCGCCCGACCTATCATGCAAGCACCCGTACGACTGCCACCGCGACTCGTCGCCTCGCCAGCCTCGCACTGGCCATCGGTTTCGCCTCCGCCTCCGCCAGTGCCCTCGCCGCCACCGAGGTGGAATGGTGGCACGCCATGGGGGGCGGGCTCGGCAAGAAGGTCGACGAGATCGCGGCCGACTTCAATGCAAGCCAGGACGACTACGTCGTCAAGCCGGTCTTCAAGGGCAACTACTCCGAGACCATGACCTCCGCCATCGCCGCCTTCCGCGCCGGCAAGGGCCCGGACATCGTGCAGATCTTCGAGGTCGGCACCGCCACCATGATGAGCGCCAAGGGTGCGATCGTCCCGGTGCATCAGCTGATGGCAGACTTCGCGCCTAAGGAAGGCACCGCCTTCGACCCGAACGCCTACCTGTCTGCCGTCACCGGCTATTACACCGACACCGACGGCAAGATGCTGTCGATGCCGTTCAACTCCTCCACGCCAGTGACCTACTACAACAAGGACGTGCTGGCCAAGGCAGGCGTCGACTCCCTCCCGCAGACCTGGCAGGAAATGGGCGCTGCGCTCAAGAAGGTCGTCGATTCCGGCGCCGCCAGCTGTGGCCTGACCACCACCTGGCCATCCTGGGTGATGCTGGAGAACTTCTCGGCGCGCAATGACGTGCCCTTCGCCAGCCAGGCCAATGGCTTCGCCGGCACCGATACCCGCCTCGAATTCAACACGACCGCCGTGGTCGACCACATTCAGCGTCTCGATGACTGGCAGGCCGACAAGCGCTTCGTGTTCGGCGGTCGCTTCGATGACGCGGCACCCAAGTTCTACTCCGGCGAGTGCGCGATGATGATGGGCTCTTCCGCCAGCTATGCCGGCGTCAAGGAAAGCGCCAAGGGCTTCGAGTTCGGCGTGGCACCGCTGCCCTATGACAGCGACGTGATCGAGACGCCGCAGAATTCCATCATCGGTGGCGCCTCGCTGTGGGTGCTGTCCGGTCACAGCGATGAGGAATACCAGGGCGTCGCCAAGTTCTTCCAGTACCTCTCAAAGCCTGAAGTGCAGGCCGACTGGCACCAGTTCACCGGCTATCTGCCGATCACGACTGCCGCGGCAGAGCTGACGCGCGAACAGGGCTTCTACGCCGAGAACCCGGGCACCGACGTCGCCATCACCCAGATGACCTCCGCGACGCCGACCGAGAACTCCAAAGGCCTGCGCCTGGGCAACATGGTGCAGATTCGTGACGTGATCAATGAAGAGCTGGAGAAGATCTTCTCCGGCAAGGAAAGCGTGCAGGACGGCCTCGACAACGCCGTCAAGCGCGGCGATTCGCTGCTCGAGAAGTTCGAACGCGCCAACGGCTGATCATCGCCACACCGGGGGCGGGCCCATGCCGGGCTCGCCCTCCCGCTATTTTCTCCAGCCAGAGAGCGGAAAGCGCATCCGACATCCGGTGTCCTTTCCCTTCTCTCACGGCTTGATGGCGCAGGAGCGGCCGAGGTTTGCCGACTCCATGCTACCGACGGAACCACCCAGTCCCTCCTTGCTTGCGAGACCCCTGCTGCATGGCCCATTTCAATCGACACCCCATCACGCCCTGGATACTGCTGGCGCCTCAGCTGCTGATCGTGGCCGTGTTCTTCTTCTGGCCGGCCTACCAGGCCATCGAACAGGCCTTCTATGTCGAGGACGCCTTCGGGCTCTCGCGGGAATTCACCGGGCTGAGCAACTTCGTCAGCGTGCTGAGCGAGCCGGAATATCTCACGACACTATGGACGACCACCTATTTCTCCTTTGCAGTGGCCTTCGGCGCCATGGCATTGGCGCTGGGGCTGGCCGTACTGGCCGACCGCGTGCTGCGCGGCGCACACGCCTACAAGACCCTGCTGATCTGGCCCTACGCCGTGGCACCCGCCGTGGCCGGGGTGCTGTGGCTGTTTCTGTTCGACCCGACGCTGGGCATTCTGCCGGAGCTGCTGTCCGCCATCGGCATCGACTGGAACCACAAGCTCAATGGCGATCAGGCCATGTTGCTGGTGGTGCTGGCCTCGATCTGGAAGCAGATGAGCTACAACTTCGTGTTCTTCCTCGCAGGTCTCCAGGCGATCCCCAAGAGCCTGCTGGAAGCGGCCGCGATGGACCGCGCCGGCCCCTGGCGGCGTTTCTGGACCATCACCTTCCCGCTGCTCTCGCCGACCAGCTTCTTCCTGCTGGTGATGAACGTGGTCTACGCCTTCTTCGAGACCTTCGGCACCATCGATGCCACCACCCAGGGCGGTCCGGCCGGCTCGACCCGCACCCTGGTCTACAAGGTCTATGAAGATGGTTTCGTCGGGCAGGACCTGGGCTCGAGTGCTGCCCAGTCCGTGCTGTTGATGGTCATCGTCGGCGTGCTGACGCTGATCCAGTTCAAGTATGTCGAGAAGAAGGTGCAGTACTGATGCGCTACAACCGCCCCGGGCTTGATATCGCAAGCCATGCCCTGCTGATCGTCGGCTGCGCACTGTTCTTCCTGCCGGTCTGGATCGCCTTCAGCGCCAGTACCCACGAGATGGGTGACCTCTACTCCAACGTCGCCCCCGTCTGGATCGGCGAGGCTGGCCTGGACAACTACCGCCAGCTTCTGGCAGACCCGGTCAGCAGTCTCGGCGCCGACGTGATGACCCTGTTGTTCAACTCGATGCTGATGGCACTGGGCATCGCCATCGGCAAGATCATCATCTCGGTGCTGGCCGCCTACGCGATCGTCTTCTTCGAGTTCCGCTTCCGCAAGCTGTGCTTCTGGCTGATCTTCATCACCCTGATGCTGCCGGTGGAGGTGCGCATCCTACCGACCTTCAAGGTGGTGGCCGACCTCAACATGCTGGACAGCTACGCCGGCCTGATCCTGCCGCTGATCGCCAGCGCCACCGCGACCTTCCTGCTGCGTCAGTTCTACCTGACCATCCCGGCGGAGCTGGTCGAGGCCGCGCGCATCGATGGCGCCGGGCCGTGGCGCTTTCTCAAGGACATCCTGCTGCCGCTGTCGAAGACCAACATCGCGGCACTGTTCGTGATCATGTTCATCTACGGCTGGAACCAGTATCTGTGGCCGCTGTTGATCACCACCGATGCCGACTACCTGACCATCGTCGTCAGCCTCAAGCGCATGCTGACCACCGGTGATGGCCTGGTGCCGTGGCAGGACGTCACCGCCACCACGCTGCTGGCCATGGGCCCGCCGGTACTGGTGATCCTGTTCATGCAGCGCTACTTCATCAAGGGCCTGGTGGACAGCGAGAAGTGATCTCGCGCTCCGACCCGCGACACCTCGCCCCCTGACTCCGTTACGCCGTGATGGACAGACTTGCCCGTCACGCCACCGCTCTGGATACACAACTCATGGCAACACTGGCGCTCAAGCAGCTCAAGAAGCAGTACCCCAATGGCTACAAGGCCCTGCATGGCATCGACCTGGCCTTCGGCGAAGGCGAGCTGATCGTCATCGTCGGCCCGTCCGGCTGTGGCAAGTCGACCCTCCTGCGCACCCTGGCAGGCCTGGAGGACATCTCCGAGGGCGATCTGGAGATCAACGGCAAGCGCGTCAATGAGCTGGAACCCGCCGAGCGCGACATCGCGATGGTGTTCCAGAACTACGCGCTCTACCCGCACATGAGCGTGTTCGACAACATGGCCTACGGCCTCAAGAACCGGCGCACGCCCAAGGACGAGATCCAGCAGCGCGTCAGCGAGGCCGCCGAGCTGCTGGGCCTGACCGAGCTGCTCGATCGCCGCCCCAAGCAGCTCTCCGGCGGCCAGCGTCAGCGAGTCGCCATGGGGCGCGCCATCGTGCGCAAGCCGCAGGTCTTCCTGTTCGATGAGCCGCTCTCGAATCTGGACGCCAAGCTGCGCGTGCAGATGCGTCTCGAGATCCGTCGCCTGCAGAAGCGCCTCAAGGTCACTTCCGTCTACGTGACCCATGATCAGACCGAAGCCATGACCCTGGCGGATCGCCTGGTGGTGATGAATGGCGGCCATGTCGAGCAGTTCGGCACGCCGATGGCGCTCTACGATCAGCCCGCCAGCCAGTTCGTCGCCGGCTTCATCGGCTCGCCGGCGATGAACTTCCTGAGCGCCACCCAGGCACAGACCGGCCTTGCGCTGCCGTGTGGCGCAACCATTGCCCTGCAGGGCGAAGGCCTGGCCACGGGCGCTGAGCTGACCCTCGGCATTCGCCCCGAGCACCTGCAGGTACTGGGAGCAGCCGATGCCCTGCCCGCAGGGGCCGCGGAGCTTGAGGCGCGCATCGAGCTGGTCGAACCGCTGGGCGCGGACACCCTGGCGTACTGCCGACTGCAAGGCCAGAGCGAGCCGCTGGTGGTGAGACTGGATGGCGAGCACGCCGTCGCGGAAGAACAGACGCTGCGCCTGGCCATCCTTCCGGCGCGTGCCCATCTGTTCGGCGCCGACGGCAAGCGGCTGGCAACCCGCGAGCAGGCGACAGCGGCCATCGAATGAGCGCTTTCGTCCTGTCGCGGGCCGACGGAACCCCTTGCCCTGATAACGTCATCATTGGATGGTAATGCTTGAGACCTGCCCTGATCCGTCTCGCGTCTGAGCATCAGTGATCCGCCTCGACCGATCAGCGCCACAGCTGCGTAGCGGGCAGACATGCCATTCTTTCTGTGAGGATTCACCATGGTTTCATCGTCACATTCAGCCGACGCATCACATTCAACTGACAGCGTCCTGTCCCTGCCCCTGGCGATCGCACATCGCGGCCTGTCGGCCTATGCGCCGGAAAACACCCTGGCCGCCATTCAGGCGGCGCATGAGGCAGGCTTTCAATGGGTGGAACTGGACGTGCAGTTGCTGGGCGATGGCACGCCGGTCATCTGGCACGATGCCGGCGTGAATCGCTGCTCGGATGGGCGTGGCAAGCTCAAGAATCTGGATTGGGACAGCGTGCAGACCTTCGATGTCGGCAGCTGGTTCAATGCGTGCTTTGCCGGTGAGCGCATGGCCTCGCTCAAGCAGGCGCTGGAGCTGATCGCGCGCCTGGACATGCGCCTGAATCTGGAACTCAAGCTCAGCCCTGGCCACGATGCCCAGGCGCTGGTCGATGCCGCCATCCCGATGGCCAGTGCCCATCTGCCCGCCTCACACCTGATCATCTCGTCGTTTGATCCCCAGGCGCTGCGCCTGACGCGTCAACGCGACCCGCAGGTGCATATCGGCCTGCTCTACGATGACATCCCCGACGACTGGCAGAGTCTGGCCGATGAGCTGAACGCAAGCTCCGTGCATGCCGACTGGCGCGCCCTGACGCGGGCCGCGGCCAGTGACATCACCAGCCGTGGCCACAAGCTGCTCTGCTATACGCCCAACGATGCAGCCGCCTTCGCGCCGCGCTGGGCCTGGGGTGTGGATGCCGTCATCAGCGATGACCCGGCCATCTTCAGCGAGGAGGATCGCGAGCCCACTCTACCGCACGACACCACCACGCAAGGGCTACCCCAGACATGACCCCGGGCATCGAGCGCGACAGTCGCAGCGTTGAACACGCGAGCAATGATGCACTGACGCCGCGCCAGCAACAGATTCTCGAGCGACTGGCCCGCGAGGGCCAGCTGGCGGTCGATCCGCTGGCCCTCGCCTTCGACGTCACGCCCCAGACCATCCGGCGTGACCTGGGCGTGCTGTGTGAGCGCGGGCTGGCGCGTCGGCGTCACGGCGGCATCGAGCGCCCACCGGGCGGCTACAACCTGGGACATTCCCAGCGCATCATGCTGGCGCGGACCGCCAAGCAGGCCATGGCCGCCAGCGTGGTCGCCGAGATTCCCGATGGCGCCACCCTGGCGCTGGGCATCGGCACCAGCGTGGTGGCGGTCGCCGAAGCCTTGCTTGCCCGACGCGGCCTGCGCGTGATCACCAACAACCTGCAGGTGGCGCAGGCGCTCTCGACCCACCCGGATGTCGCCGTCCAGTTGGCGGAAGGACAACTGCGCCCGCAGGACCTCGATGTGGTCGGCAGCGCCACCGTGGCCTTCTTCGCGCGTCATCAGGTCGATATCGCGGTCCTCGGCTGTGGCGGTCTCGATGCCGGAGGACTGCTCGACTTCGACCCGGAAGAAGCCGCGGTCAGCCGTGCGCTGGTCCATCACGCCCAGCGCCGGATTCTGGTCGCCGACGCCAGCAAATGGGGGCGCGCCGCCATGTGCCGCATCGCCCCGCTCGAGGAGATCGACCTGCTGGTCACCGATGAGCTGCCCCATCAGCCCGATTATCGCAGCGCGCTGGAGGCTGCCAGCCAGCAGAGCCTGTCGGTGCGCTTCACTGCCTGAACCGAGGCGCGTCGCGCAAGCCGGCACGCATCGACGATACTGAAGGGACACGCGACTGATGACAGCCGCGCGCCCGCTTACCTTCTGAGGATTTCTGGAATCACCATGCAAGCCTTCGCCCACTGTCCTGCCAGCACCCTGTCGGGTATCCGGTATCTGTTGACCGATATCGATGACACCCTCACCCATGAAGGGCGTCTCGCGGCATCGACGCTGGCGGCGCTGGAGCGCCTGGATGCCGCCGGCATCAAGGTCATCCCCGTCACGGGCGGTTGTGCGGGCTGGTGTGATCACATCGCACGCGCCTGGCCGGTCGCCAGCGTGATCGGTGAGAACGGCGCCTTTGCCTTCCGCCGCCAGGGGCAGCGCATCCTCACCACCTGGTGGGAAGACGAGCAGCGCCTGCGCGCTCGCCAGCGCCATGTCATGACCGTCGCCCGCCAGCTGCTGCTCAACCATCCGCGCGCAGCACTGGCCCAGGACCAGCCCTTCCGCTTCGCCGATGTCGCGGTGGACCACTGTCAGGCGGTCGGCCCGCTGGCCCAGAGCGAGATACGCGCCATCATCGCCGGCTTCACGGCCGCCGGTATTCAGGCGCGCGCCAGCTCCATCCACATCAATGCGTGGCAGGGCGAGTTCGACAAGGCGCGCATGGCGGTGCGGGTCCTCACCGAGACCTTCGGCCTGGACCGCATGCAGCTGGAGCAGGAGGTGATGTACGTCGGCGATGCGCCCAATGATGCGCCGATGTTCGCCACCTTCCGCCACACCGTGGGCGTGGCCAACATCATCCAGCACCGTGCGGCACTCGGTTGGGAGCCCAGCTGGGTGACACGCCACAGTCATGGCGCCGGGGTCGAGGAAATCGCCGAGGCTCTGCTCACGGCACGCAAGGGAGTCGAGAGCGTCAAGACAGACGCCTGACCCTGTACCTGATGGCGGCCACAGGCCTCCAGCAGGATGACGGCCTCACGCCTTTGGACAGAAGTCAGCAGACAGGCATGAAAAATCCCGCATGGCATAGCCATGCGGGATTTTGTTATCCACAAGATAACGAATAACGCCAACTACCGGCTATCAATCCCCGAAGAACAATCCCCGCAGACCTTCACCCGGATCATCAAAGCGCATGAAGGCCTCCCCTACCAGGAAGCCATGGACACCGGCGTCGCGCATCTTCGCCACGTCGTCACGGGTATGGATACCGGATTCGGTGACCACACGCACGCCCTGCGGCATGTCGGTCAGCAGGTCCAGCGTCGTCTCCAGCGACGTCTCGAAGGTACGCAGGTCACGGTTGTTGATGCCAACCAGTTCGATGCCCAGCGCCAGTGCACGCTTGAGCTCTTCGCCGTCATGCACCTCGACCAGCACATCCATGCCCAGCTCACGCGCCTGACGATACAGAGCACTCAGGCGCGCGTCGTCCAGCGCCGCGACGATCAACAGGATGCAGTCGGCGCCGATGGCACGCGCTTCCAGCACCTGATACGGATGGATGATGAAGTCCTTGCGAATCACCGGAATCGAGACGGCGTCGCGCGCCTCGATCATGAAGTCCTCATGCCCCTGGAAGAAGTCGGCATCGGTGAGCACCGACAGACAGGCCGCACCGGCCTGCTCGTAAGCCACGGCGATCTCGGCGGGCACGAAATCTTCACGGATCACGCCCTTGGAGGGTGACGCCTTCTTCACTTCGGCGATGATGGCCGGCTCGCCACGGTCGATGCGCGACGTCAGCGCCTCGATGAAGCCGCGCGGCGCGCTCTGTTTCTCGATCAGAGTCTGCAGGTCCGCCTCGCTCACCGCGGCGCTGCGCTCGGCGATCTCTTCTTCCTTGCGCGCCAGAATCCTGGCCAGGATGGTCGGCAATGCCTTGTCAGTGGTCTGCTCGGTGCTCATCAGCGGGTCGCTCCTTCATCATTGACCTGGGCGTAGACACGGGTGAAATCCGCCAATTCCTTCATCTTCTCGAACGGCAGCTTGCTGGCCTGCACGTCCTCGGCAATGCTGACACCCTCCTTGAGACTGTCCGCGATGCCCGCCACGTAAAGGGCCGCACCGGCATTGAGTGCCACGATGTCGCTGGCCGGGCCTTCATCACCGCGCAGCGCCTGCTGCACCAGCTTGAGGCTGGCGTCCGAGGTCTCCACTGCCAGACTTTCCAGCGACTGGCGCGCGATGCCGAAGTCTTCCGGCGCGATGCGGTATTCGCGGATCTCGCCATCCTTGAGCTCATTGACCAGCGTCGGTGCCGCCAGCGAGATCTCGTCCAGACCATCATCGCTGTGCACCACCAGCACATGCTCGGCCCCGAGGCGCTTGAGCACCTCGGCCATCAGCGGTACCAGCGCCGGGTCATAGACCCCCAGCACCTGACGGGTGGCGCCGGCAGGATTGGTCAGCGGACCGAGGATGTTGAACATGGTACGCACGCCCATCTCGCGGCGCGGGCCGATCACGTGCTTCATGGCGGCGTGATGGTTGGGCGCGAACATGAAGCCGACCCCGATATCATCGATGCAGCGTGCGACCTGCTCGGCGTCCAGCGCCAGATTGATGCCGGCCGACTCAAGCAGGTCGGCACTGCCGGACGATGACGACACACTGCGGTTGCCATGCTTGGCCACATGGCCACCGGCGGCCGCCACCACGAAACTTGCCGCCGTGGAGACATTGAACAGGTTGGCACCATCACCGCCGGTGCCGACGATATCCACTGCATCGGTGGCACGCACCGTGACGCGCGTCATCAGCTCACGCATCACCTGGGCGGCGGCGGCCAGCTCATCGACGGTCTCGCCCTTCATCGACAGCGCCATCAGCAAGGCCCCGATCTGCGCCTGGGTCGCCTCGCCGGTCATGATGGCCGTCATGACCGCATGAGTGTCGTCGTAGCTCAGGTGCTGGCGGCGCATCACGGCGCCAATCGCCTCACGCATCTGCATGTTGTGTCTCCGCAGGCGCCAGCCTCGGTGGCTGACGCATGAAAAAATAGGATGTGACTCTTGCGATCAACGCCCGCTCAGGCGGCTTTCACAGCCTCGCCGCGACGCAGGAAGTTAGCCAGAAGCTCATGACCCTGCAATGTCAGGATCGACTCAGGGTGGAACTGGACGCCTTCGACATCCAGCTCGCGATGGCGCAGGCCCATTATCAACTGCGGCGTGACATCGTCATCATCCGTCCAGCTGGTGACGATCAGACACTCGGGCAGGCTTTCGCGATCGACCACCAGCGAGTGATAACGCGTGACTTCCAGCGGCTCGGCCAGCGCGGCGAAGACACCGCTGTTGTCGTGACGCACGGCGGAGGTCTTGCCGTGCATCACCTGGGGCGCACGTACCACCTTGCCGCCGTAGACCTGACCGATGGCCTGGTGACCGAGGCACACGCCCAGAATCGGCAGCTTGCCGGCAAAGTGGCGAATGGTTTCCAGCGTGATGCCGGCCTCGTTGGGCGTGCACGGCCCCGGACCCAGCACCAGATGTGAAGCGCCGAGCGCCTCGATCTGCTCGAGCGTGATGGCGTCATTGCGCACGGTCAGCACTTCCGCGCCCAGCTCACTCAGATACTGGACGATGTTGTAGGTGAAGCTGTCAAAGTTGTCGATCATCAGCACGCGTGGCGTGCTGGCGTCCTGCGAAGTGAATGTCTGCATGGTCAGTGTCCATTCTCGGGAGCGGATCATGCGCCGTGATTGACCGGCCTGCCCGCTCTCCTGTGGTGTCGTTCCCGCCGTCCAGCAACAAAAATGCCGCCCTGGTCGGCGGCATTCTTCTGGTCGTACGTCCTCGAACTTCAGACATGCGAAAGCCGCCCCCTTGTCAGGAGCGCCACCACTGCTGGCTGAGGTCTTGCGGGTTACGTAGCGTCATGGGTCAATAGTGCGTTGAGCTGCCAGGAGTGTCAATCACATGCGCCATTGCAGGGAGTGACCCGCGAACACTGGCGAGTCACTCCCGAAATGCTTGACGCGCCGATCAGTCCAGATTGTCCAGACCGCGCTCCGCCATCGCCACGGCACGGAACAGGGCACGCCCCTTGTTGAGTGTCTCGTCCCACTCGGACTGCGGCACGGAATCGGCCACGATGCCGGCGCCGGCCTGGACGTGCAGCACCTTGTCCTTGAGCACCGCGGTGCGGATCGCGATGGCGGTATCCATGTTGCCGTGCCAGGAGAGATAGCCCACCGCGCCGGAATAGATGCCGCGCTTGACCGGCTCCACCTCATCGATGATCTCCATGGCGCGAATCTTCGGCGCGCCGGACAGGGTGCCTGCCGGGAAGGTGGCCCGCAGCACGTCCATCGGCCCCAGGCCTTCCTTCAGCTTGCCGGTGACGTTGGAGACGATGTGCATGACGTGGGAATAGCGCTCCACCACCATCTGGTCCGTCACCTTGACGCTGCCGGTCTGGCTGATGCGACCG
This sequence comes from Cobetia amphilecti, assembly GCF_020217465.1. Taxonomy (GTDB): domain Bacteria; phylum Pseudomonadota; class Gammaproteobacteria; order Pseudomonadales; family Halomonadaceae; genus Cobetia; species Cobetia amphilecti. The sequence goes on along the minus strand of NZ_CP084115.1, from coordinate 757,092 downwards.
GCATCGTTGCGACCCAGGTCGATCAGCATCAGGTGCTCGGCGACTTCCTTGGGGTCTGACAGCAGGTCCTTCTCCAGCGCCAGGTCTTCCTCTTCGGTGGCGCCGCGCACGCGGGTACCGGCGATCGGGCGCACCGCGACCTCGCCATCCTCGAGACGCGAGAGAATCTCTGGCGACGAGCCGATGACGTGGTGGTCATCCAGGTTGAAGAAGAACATGTACGGCGAAGGATTCAGGCTGCGCAGTGCACGGTAGAGATCCAGCGGCGCGGCGCGGTAGGGAATCGACATGCGCTGCGACGGCACGCACTGCATGACATCACCGGCCAGCACGTATTCCTTGATCTTCTCCACTGCGCCCTTGAAGCCTTCCTCGGTGAAGCCGGAGGTGAAGTCGGTCTCCTTGACCGGCTCGCCGCCGGTGCCGGGGCTGACGGTATTCAGCGTCGCGCTGCGCAGCTGGATCTCGAGGCGCTCGAGACGCTCGCAGGCAGCCTCGTAGGCGTTCGGCGTTGCCGGGTCGGCGTGGGTCAACAGCATCAGACGCCCGGACAGGTTGTCGAAGATCACCAGCTCGTCGGCGACCATCAGCAGGATGTCCGGCACGCCCAGCGGGTCCGGCTTCTCGACGCCGCGCAGGCGCGGTTCGATATAACGCACGGTGTCATAGCCGAAGTAGCCGACAAGACCACCATTGAAGCGTGGCGCACCGTCGATGACCGGCACACGGAAACGGGTCTGGAACTGCTCGATCCAGTCGAGGGGGTCCTCGACCTCGGTCATGCCGGTCTGCTCGCCATTGATCAGATGCGAGACCACCTGGCCACGCACCTCGATGCGCTCACGACACGGCAGGCCGATGATGGAGTAGCGCCCCCACTTCTCTCCGCCCTGCACGGACTCCAGCAGGAAGGTCCACGGCATGTCGGCCAGCTTGAGATAGGTAGACAGTGGCGTGTCGAGATCCGCCAGCACGTCACGGGTGACGGGAATGCGGTTGTAACCGGCTTCGGCCAGTTCAGCGAAGTGTTGTGGGGTCATCATGACCTGCAGTTCCTTCCACGGAGGGTGCGTTGCCGACACAGGGCCGGCTTGTCTGGGACTCAGTCTATCATCGCGGGTCGCTGGCGGCAGCGCTGGTGGAGGCAAGTTCTGCCATCTCATGCCTCACTGTGCGCCCGGGCGGGACACCAGCCTCGCTCTGTCAATCAATTCCAATCAATTCCCATCAATCAGCGTCACTCAGCCAGCCACGACCAGCTCGGCGAGTGAGTCGACGAGGTAGTCCGGGTGGCTGCGCGCGATCGGCTCGCCATGGTTGTAGCCGTAAGGCACCGCCAGGGTGCGGAAACCGGCGGCGCGGCCTGCCGCGATATCGTGGCGCGAGTCACCGACCATCAAGGCCTGACGCGGCACCACTCCCAGCCGCTCGGCGGCGAACAGCAGGGGCGCGGGGTCCGGCTTGCGCGTCGGCAGGCTATCGCCGCCCAGCGCCAGCGCGAAATGCTCGCTCAGCGCGAAGTGCGAAAGCAGCGGCTCGATGAAGGCTTCCGGCTTGTTGGTGATCAGCACCAGCGGGATCCCGGCCTGGCGCAGCCCCTCCAGGCATTCCCGCACGCCGGGATAGAGTCGCGTACGCGAGCTGGGGTCGGCGGCGTAATGTGCCAAAAAGCTCTGATGCGCCTGCTCGACCCGCGCCAGGTCATCGGTCGCCAGGCCATGTGCTGCCAGGGCGCGCTCCACCAGTACCCGCGATCCATTGCCGACAAAGTCGCGTACCCGCGCCTCCCCCTGCGCCGCCAGCCCCTCTTGCTCAAGCATGCAGTCGATCGCATGGGCGAGGTCCGGCACCGAGTCGATCAGGGTGCCATCGAGGTCGAAGGCGACCATCTCGATCGCCCTGAGCGACGGATGTACCGGACCTGTGAATGTGGGATGATCGTGCATCCTTGCTCCTTTTCAGCGACAGAATTCGTGTAGGTGCCAAAAGCGCAACACCGAGTTCTCGCGTGCACATGGCGAATATACGTAAAATAACGACATTTCGCGCATGCAGCACTATTTAGCACGCTCATTATCTTGTTATCATAGCGGTATCGCGACGCCAGTTATCGACTCCGGGCCTTGCATGTCCTGACTCGATAGCCGGCCGACACTTTTCACACCTTCCCATCAATCTTGTCACTGAGGAGCACTCAATGGCCATTCCCCGCATCGTAGTCGTTGGCGGAGGCGCCGGCGGTCTGGAACTCGTCACCAAACTGGGCCACAAGCTGGGCCGCAAGAAGAAAGCCGAGATCATTCTGATCGACCGCAATTCCACGCACATCTGGAAGCCGCTGCTGCACGAAGTGGCCACCGGCGTGCTGGATTCCGGTCTCGATGAAGTCTCCTACCAGGGCCATTCCAAGGCCCACGGCTACAAGTTCCAGCGCGGCACCCTGGAAAGCCTGGAGCGCGAAGAGAAGCAGCTGACCCTGGCCGCCATCCACGATGCCAAGGGCAACGTGCTGCTGCCCGCCCGCCAGCTCAGCTATGACTATCTGGTACTGTCACTGGGCAGCGTGTCCAATGATTTCGGCACCGAAGGCGTCGCCGAACATTGCCACTTCCTGGATAGCCCGCAGCAGGCCGAGAAATTCCGCCGCGACATGCTCGACACCTTCCTGCGCTTCAGCGCCAACGGCGAGGAATGTGAGCGCCAGCAGCTCAACGTCGCCATCATCGGTGCCGGCGCCACCGGGGTCGAGCTCTCCGCCGAGCTGTTCGATGCCTCCAAGATGCTGCACAGCTACGGTTTCTCCTCGCTGGAAGACCGCCAGGTCAAGGTCCACCTGATCGAGGCCGCACCGCGCATCCTGCCCGCCCTGCCGGAACGCATCGGCAAGCCGGTCGCCAAGGAGCTGACCAAGCTGGGCGTCGATATCCACGTCGATACCCGGGTGACCTGCGCCGACTCACGCGGCATCACCACTGCCGATGGCACCCTGATCGAAGCCGACCTGAGCGTGTGGGCCGCCGGTATCCGTGCGCCCGCCTTCCTGTCCGAGCTGGGTCTGTCCACCGAGCGCAACCATCAGGTCAAGGTGCACCAGACCATGCAGAGCATTGATGATGAGTTCATCTTTGCCCTCGGTGACTGTGCCAGCTGCCCGCAGCCGGATGACAAGCGCGTCCCGCCGCGCGCCCAGGCCGCTCACCAGCAGGCCAGCCTGATGGTCAAGAACCTGCGCGCCGCGATGGCCAACAAGCCGCTCAAGGACTTCGTATTCAAGGACCACGGCTCGCTGATCTCGCTGGCGCACTTCGATGCCGTCGGCTCGCTGATGCGCGGTGCCTCGGCGCGTTCGCTGTTCATCGAGGGCCGCCTGGCCAAGTTCTTCTACGCCTCGCTGTATCGCATGCACCAGATGGCGATCCACGGCGTGGTCAAGACCGGCATGACGGTGGTGGTCGATGGCCTGAACCGCTACCTGCGCCCGAAGATGAAACTGCACTGAGACTGAGCCTGCCTGCCCGGCAGGGTCGCCAGTCAACAAAACGCCCCCGACGGATTCCGTCGGGGGCGTTTTCATTTCACGCATTCAATCAAGCAGACCGTCAGGTCTCGCCGAGCAGGCTGTCCAGTGTCATCTCACCGGCGATCAAGCGGCGCTTGGCCGCCACACTCAACTGCTTGACGCGATACTCGAGCTTGAGCGCCCGCGAGCGATCGCCGACCACCTGTTGATAACACAGCGTCAGCGGCCCCTTGCCGCGCAGCGCCCGCGCACCGCGCTTGCCGCCCTCATGCTCGCTCAGGCGGCGCGCCACATCGGTACTGATACCGGTGTAGAGGCGCCCCTGGGCCGTCTCGAGCACATACAGCGACCACTCGCTGAGCGCCGCGCCGTGAACCGAGCCGTCGACTGCCTCGCCAGCTCGCGCGCTGTCATCCGTCACGCGATCAGCTGCGCACGCTGGCAAGCTCGGCACGCAGCTTCGCCAATACGCTGTCGTAGCGGTTGGCATCGCTGTCACTGCGCGCATTGAAGATGGCGGAACCGGCCACGAAGGTATCGGCACCGGCACGCGCGATCTCGGCGATGTTGTCGACCTTGACGCCACCATCGATCTCGAGACGGATGTTGTAGCCGGAGGCATCGATGCGACGACGCGCTTCACGCAGCTTGTCGAGGGTACCGGGGATGAACGACTGACCACCGAAGCCCGGGTTGACGCTCATCAACAGGATCATGTCGACCTTGTCCATCACGTAGTCGAGGTAGGACAGCGGCGTGGCCGGATTGAATACCAGACCGGACTTGCAGCCCGCATCACGAATCAGCTGCAGCGAGCGATCGACGTGGTCGGAAGCTTCCGGATGGAAGGTGATGTAGCTGGCACCGGCCTCGGCGAAGTCACCGATCATGCGGTCGACCGGCGTGACCATCAGGTGGGCATCGATCTCGGCGCTGATGCCGTAATCACGCAGCGCCTTGCACACCATCGGCCCGATGGTCAGGTTGGGCACGTAATGATTGTCCATCACGTCGAAGTGGACAATATCGGCCCCGGAGGCCAGCACATCCTCGACCTCCTGCCCCAGGCGGGCGAAGTCAGCAGAGAGGATCGACGGGGCAATCTTGAAGTCATTCGGCAGTAGTTCAGACATGTCATCAGGCGCCAGCGAGAAGTGGAAGAGGCATTTTACGCCACCCTCTCACAAAAGACAGGCGCTGTGTGAATGTGCACCGCCAGCCTGCCGGTCCGTCGCTGCCGATCCGTCGCCGCCGGCCCACGCCAGGCACTCCACTGCGACTCACACCCTCAAGCCGCCCTCACACCAAGCCCTCATCCCCTTCCCAGATCAGACGCCAACAAGAATATTGCCGTGCAAAGTTGAAATTGGTGCATTAGCAACTGATAGTTAAGCTGTTCTCTCGGCCCAGTGAGCAGCTCGCTGGCCTTCTGCGCATGTTCCTCGCACTGCACGCGTCATGTCGCATCTCTTATAACGATAACAGGAACCGACACCTCTCATGTTCGACACCTCTCTCGCAAACCGCAGACATCTCAAGGCGCTGGCCGCCGCCGCACTGTTGCCGCTGGCCGGTCTGCTACCGACGGCGATTCCCGCCGCCTTCGCCGAGTCTTCCGCGATTCTGGAAGGCGAGCGTTTCCACCCCCAGGAAGGTCAGCACGGCATGGTCGCGACCAGCCACTATCTGGCCTCTCAGGTCGCACGCGATGTGCTGGCCGATGGCGGCAATGCCGTCGACGCCGCCGTGGTGGCAGGCTTCGCGCTGGCCGTGACCCAGCCGCGCTCCGGCAACATCGGTGGCGGCGGCTTCATGCTGGTGTCGGATGAGAAGACCGGCGAAGTAGTGGCCATCGATTACCGCGAGAAGGCCCCGGCGGCGGCCAGCGAGACGATGTTCCAGGACGAGAATGGCGAGGCGGTCTCCGAGTGGTCGCGCTTCACCCACCGCGCGGCAGGCGTGCCCGGCACCGTCGCTGGCCTGGCCAAGGCGCTGGAAGACTACGGCACCCTGAGTCTCGAGCAGGCGCTCGCCCCGGCCATCAAGCTGGCCGAAGACGGCTTCGTGGTTCCGACACGCTTCGCCAAGGGCTTGAGAGATGCCAAGGACCGCCTGGCCAAGTGGGACAGCACCGCCAAGGTGTTCTACAAGCCGGATGGCAGCAACTATCAAGCGGGTGAGCTGTTCAAGCAGCCGGAACTGGCCGCGACCCTCAAGCGCATCGCCGCCAATGGTGCGCGCGAGTTCTACGAGGGCGAGACCGCCCGGCTGATCGTCGCCGAGATGGAGCGCCACGACGGCATCATGACGCTGGATGACCTCAAGGCCTACGAGCCGGCCATCCGCGAACCGGTCCACGGCACCTACCGCGGTTACGACATCTTCTCGATGAGCCCGCCCTCCTCCGGCGGCGCGCACATCGTCGAGATTCTCAACATGCTCGAAGGCGATGACATCCAGGCGATGGGCTTCAATTCCGCCGCCACTATCCACGTGATGGCAGAAGCGATGCGCCGCGCCTACGCCGACCGCTCCGAGTATCTGGGCGACACCGACTTCGTTGATGTGCCGCTGTCGGGCATCATCTCCAAGGACTACGCCAAGGAATTGCGCGCCCAGTTCGAGCTCGACAAGGCAACGCCCTCCAGTGAGGTCAAGCCCGGCAAGCCGCAGCCGTATGAGTCCAATCAGACCACCCACTTCTCGATTGCCGATGGCAATGGTCTGGCCGTTTCCAATACCTACACCATCAACTTCAGCTACGGCTCCGGCATCGTGGTCGATGGCGCAGGTTTCCTGCTCAACAACGAGATGGATGACTTCTCCGCCAAGCCGGGCGTGCCGAATGCCTATGGCCTGATCGGTGGCGTCGCCAACAAGATCGAGCCGAACAAGCGCATGCTGTCTTCCATGAGCCCGACCATCGTGATGAAGGATGGCAAGAACTTCCTCGTCACCGGTAGCCCCGGCGGCTCGCGCATCATCACCACTACGCTGCAGGTGATCATGAACGTGATCGACCACGGCATGAACATCCAGTCGGCGGTCAGCGCACCGCGCATCCACCACCAGTGGCTGCCGGACGAGATTCGCATCGAGGCAGGCATCAGCAAGGACACCATCCGTCTGCTCGAGGCGATGGGCCACAAGGTGGTGACCAAGGACGCCATGGGCGCCATCCAGTCGATCATGATCGACGACGGCACCTTCTACGGCGGTGCTGACCCGCGTCGCTCCACCTCTTCGGCCATGGGGCTGTAGACGATGGCTACGACGGGGTAGTCTCTGCATCGCATCGCCGAGCTGCCCCATCAATGACGCCTTGACCCCATTGTTGGGGCGGGCTATCTGTGACGGGCGACACTTCGGTGTCGCCCGTTCGCGTCTTGCCGTGCCATCACGCCATCAGCCCTACAAGGTGCCCTCGTGTCCTCAACCAAGTCACTCACGCCGCCCATCTCTGGCTGGCGGCAATGGGCCAACCGCTATCCGGTCGCCTTGATCGCCCTGGCGCAGCTATTCGGCACCAGCCTGTGGTTCACCCCCAATGCAGTACTCACGCCGATGCTGGCGAGCTGGGACTTCGCCGGCGATAGCGCCGCGGCACTCGGCCAGCTGACCTCCTCGGTGCAGGGCGGATTCATCGTCGGCACCCTGGTGCTGGGGCTTGCCGGCCTGGCGGACCGCTTCGCGGCGCGCCATCTGTTCATGGCTTCCTGCGTGCTGGGCGCGCTGACCAATCTGGCGCTGTTGATCGCGCCGGGACTACTGAGCGCCTCAGGCTTGCGCGTGCTGACGGGGCTGGCACTGGCCGGCATCTACCCCATCGGCTTGAAGCTGATGGTGCAGACCGCACCGGACCGTGCCGGTGCCGCACTCGCCTGGCTGGTCGGCATGCTGGTGCTTGGCACCGGGCTGCCGCATGCGCTGGCCGCACTGCAACAGGGCGAAGGCATGCAGCTGCCATGGGGCGCGGCCATCAGCACCGCCTCGCTGCTGGCCATCGTCGGTGCCGGTCTGGTCGCCATGCTGGCCCCACCGGTGGCCAAAGCCACCTCGGCGCCCCGTCAAGCACCAGCGGCGAAAGACGGCCGCAACACCTTTCTCACGCGTGCCACTCGAGGCCTGGCGGCCTGGCAATATCCCGGCTTCGTGCGCGGCGCACTGGGCTACTTCGGCCACATGTGGGAGCTGTACACCCTGTGGGCGCTGACACCTCTGCTGCTGACCCAGATGGCCAGCGCGACAGGCGTGACGCTCTCTCCTGCCACCCTGGCCTGGCATAGCTTCCTGGTGATCGCCATCGGCGCGCCCGGCTGTGTCATCGGGGGCTGGCTCTCGCGCAGTCGCGGCAGTCTGTGGGTGGCGCGTCTCGGGCTCGCCGGCTCGGTGACGCTGACGTTGGTCTTCGTCGCCGCCACGCAGCTTGAGGCCAGTTACGGCGTGCTGCTGGCACTGCTGGCGCTGTGGAGCCTTCTGGCCGTGATCGACTCGCCGCAGTTCTCGGCACTCGCCGCGGGCGGCACCCCGGTCGAGCTGCAGGCCAGCGCCCTGGCGATGATGAATGCCTTCGGCTTCAGCCTGTCGCTGGTCTCGATCGCCTTGCTCACGCCGCTGATCGTCGGCCACGGCAGCCTGCTGCTGCTGGCCTTGCTGCCCGGCCCGCTGCTGGGCCTGCTGGCCTTGAGCAGACGCGTCGACGGTGCATGAGCCATGAGCTATGAGCCATGGGCTATGGGCCATACCTCGACCACTGTCGCTTGCAGAGGACAGCCGTGAGCCTGAATTTCCACTACGCCCGTGCGCCATTCTGGCCCTATACTCGCGCCATTGCGCTCCGGCCATCCCGCGCTGCAGGCGAGATATTGGCAACGGATGGCCGAGATGACTCCCATGACAACCGGCCTCAGGCCCAGGAACCCCGATGATGATGCACAAGTTGCGCACCACCTGCATGAGCGTGGCACTGATCGCCACGGCGGCACTTCTCAGCGCTTGCGGCACCAGCCCGCAACGCCTGTACGTCAATCCGCAGGTCGGCGAGATGGGTGTGGTCGGCCACGGGCAACAGGTGGTGGTGGATGTGCTCGATGAGCGTCCGTCAGAGCGCATCGGCTCTCGCGATGGCGCCACCAATGCCTCAAGCTATCTGGTCGTGCCGACCGGCGACCTGACACCCAAGCTTGAGGCCCAGACCGTCAGCGCCCTGCGCCGCATGGGCTTCGTGCCGGTGTCCGCCGAGCAGGCCAACCAGGGCGCAGCAGAGCTGACCATCTCGCTGACCGAGCTGGCCTATGGCGTGAAGCGTGGCGGCCTGATCACCGATACCGCGACACTCAATGGCGTGATCAAGGCCGTCGCCGTGTCCGGCAAGCAGCGCTATACCGGCAGCTATACCGCGACGCGTGATCAGGGCTATGCCCTCAAGCCGAGCCAGGAGAAGAACACCGAGATGGTCTCTGAGGTGATCGGCGATGCGCTGACTCGCGCTTTCCAGGACACTACGCTGATCCGCCAGCTCGACCAGTAGGTTCGATCAGCAAGCTCGATCAGCAAGTTCGATCAGCAGCTCGCCACCAACGAAAACGCCACCGCCGCCCATTGGGCGGCGGTGGCGTTTTTCATGAGGACTGGACCTTCAAGAAGACTGGACCTGACTGACAAGGTCACCCCTGAGTCGTCAGCGACGCGGTCCCTTGCGCACCAGACTCCATACCGTCTCACGCAAACCGCGCTCATCCGGGGCGCGACGCTCCAGCACCTCAAGCGTGAAGTTGGCGCTCAGAAGCTGACGAATCTCGTCTTCGGCGACATGGAACGGCGGGCCCTGATGCTGCTCCGTCTGCCGCTCGAGACTGATCAACAGGCCACGCGCGCCCGGGGGCAGCAGCTGCGCCAGATGGAAGGCGTAGCGCTGCCGGGTGGCCGACGGCAAGGCGATCAGCGCGGCGCGATCATAGAAGGCGTCCAGATGATCGACATGGTCGATATGGAAGTGGAAGAAGTCTCCGCACCACAGCTCGACCATGCCCTGGCGGAAGCATTCGAAGTGCTCCAGCCGATAGCGCGAGACATCCCCGGCGCCTTCGGCGACGAACTGCTCACAGGCCTGGCGTGCAAGCTCGATGCCCAGCACCGGATAGCCCTGCGCCGCCAGCCAGCGCATGTCGAGACTCTTGCCGCACAACGGCACCAGCACCTTGGCGCCCGCCGCGATCTCAAGCCGCGGCCACCAGCGCTCCAGCGCCGAATGCGTGGCGGGCAGATGAAAGCCGATCCGCCCTTCCTGCCATCGCGCCAGCCAAGGGTCACTGGCCGGCGTCGCGTCCATCGTCGTGTCTTGTGCCGACATGAGCTGGCGCACTCCCTCTGCTATCGGTTACCGGGATGCCTTACAGGAAGCCGTGACGCTTCTTCTTGCGACGCGGCAGGTGCGGCACGATCAGGCCGACCAGCAGGCCGACACCCGCCACGCCACCGCCGTACATGAAGTAGCGCATCAGCAGGTCCTGCTTCTTGGTATCGAGCTTGGTTTCCATGTCCTGCATCTTGCTGCGCGCCTGAGCAAGCTCGGCTGACTGGCTGTTGCTGGCCTGCTCAAGCTCCTCGATGCGCGCCTGACGCGTCTCGAGGCCGGTCTTCATGTCCTCGACACGGGTTTCCCACTCCTCATTGATGCCATCGAGCTTGGCAGTCAATTCCTTGACCCTGGCGCTCAGCTCGGGCACCCGGGCATTGACGCTCTGGGTGTCCTGCAGGTCAGCGGAGGGAATCCACACCACGTCACCGCTGGCGGTGCGGATCTTGCTGTAGTCATTCTGGACCTCGAGCAGCTCGACCGGCTGGCCGGCTTCCACCGTGCCCACGATGCGGTAGCCATCCGTCGGGCCACTGCGCACGAAGGTGGTGAGGTCATCGGCGACCCAGCGGTCGGTGGCCGCATTGGCCAGCGGTGCGCCCAGCAGCAGGCTGCCGGCGACGCCAGCCCCCAGCACCACACGGCGCAGTGAGCGCGCAAGCGTCGAACACGGCGATCGGGGTGACAGGAGGCCGAAAGATGAAGGGGTGCTGGTAATGGAGAATCGCGTCATATCGTGTTCTTCATGGCTGTCTAAGGGCGTAAGCCGACCGTGTCAGGCGTGTGGGCACAAGGAGCAAGCGCGCTGAATCCTGCGTCCCCACATGCCGAACATGATCGACCGCTTTTGGGCGAAGGAAGGCTCGCCCTGTCTGCCCATGCGGTGTCTGCCAGGTTGCGCAATGCAAGGCGTCCTGCCTGGCATCGCTGTCGCGCTTGGACGTACGGTAACGAAATTGCCGCGAGAAAAATCCGAGACTGTCATTTCAGTGTCTTCAGACATCCACACTTTCTGTGGATAAGTCTTGGGACAACCTCAAAGGGGCAGGTCTGCGCACGGCGAAATGCCTGCCCCGCCAACAAATCGATCAAATTTTAACCAGCTCAGGCAGCCGGGCTATCGGCATGAAAACCTCAACAAATCAAGCCATTGACAGCCTGATGTGCGTTGCGCAACACCTGCCTGATAACTATGAAACATGCCAAGCCCCTGTTGTAGCGTCAGGGCATGCGCGGGCTTTCTCGTGAGGATACCACAGCCACCATCAGGCTGAACCGGTGGTTGGCAGGCATCCTCCTCATTGCTGACAGCGATGCGACAGGGCTGGCCGCATGGCCGGCAGACTCCTATACTGTGCCGTCCCGATTTTGGCCTCGACCCGATCAGCGTGCCGCTTGGCACAGTATCGTCGCGCCCTCGATTCCCGGCCAGCCATCGGCGCCGGGGCTCATTCATTACAAGTCGCGCCCGCTTCTCCTGACCGCTGACGCTGCCCGCCGCCATCATGTGCCCGGGCGCGAGGCGCACGAAGCCCGGGCGCGCAGCTCAGAGCGTTCACACAAGGCAATGGCGAAGAAACTCTTCATCAAGACTCACGGCTGCCAGATGAACGAGTATGACTCCGCGCGCATGGCGGATCTGCTCGGCGAATCGCATCAGATGGAAGTCACCAGCGACGAATCCGAAGCAGACGTCATCCTGCTCAACACCTGCTCCATCCGCGAGAAGGCGCAGGAGAAGGTGTTCCACCAGCTGGGACGCTGGAAGAAGCTCAAGGAAAAGAACCCGGAGCTGGTGATCGGCGTCGGCGGCTGCGTGGCCAGCCAGGAAGGCGACAACCTGCGCAAGCGTGCCCCGCATGTGGACATGGTGTTCGGCCCGCAGACCCTGCACCGCGTGCCGAAGATGCTCGACACCCGCCGCGACAGCCTCAAGCAGATTTCCGTGGTCGACGTGACCTTCCCCGAGATCGAGAAGTTCGACAACCTGCCCGCGCCCAAGAGCGACGGTGCCAGCGCCTTCGTCTCGGTGATGGAAGGCTGCTCCAAGTACTGCACCTTCTGTGTGGTGCCCTACACCCGCGGTGAGGAAGTCTCGCGTCCCTTCGAGAAGGTGATGGATGAAGTCATCCACCTGGCCGACCAGGGCGTGCGCGAGATCAACCTGCTGGGCCAGAACGTCAACGCCTACGCCGGTCTCAACCAGCTGGGCGAGGAGATCGACCTCGCCGAGCTGATCAGCTGCGTGGCGCAGGTCGAGGGCATCGACCGCATCCGCTTCACCACCTCGCATCCGCTGGAGTTCAAGGACTCGCTGATCGAGGCCTTCGGTGAGATCCCGGAGCTGGTCAGCCACCTGCACCTGCCGGTGCAGTCGGGCTCCAACCGCATCCTGGCGGCCATGAAGCGCGGCCACGAGCGTGACCTCTACATCGACAAGCTCGAACGCATCCGCGCGCTGCGTCCGGACATCAGCTTCTCCTCCGACTTCATCGTCGGCTTCCCGGGCGAGACCGATCAGGACTTCATGGACACCATGGACCTGATCGGCCAGATCGGCTTCGATCACTCCTTCAGCTTCATCTACTCCGCGCGTCCGGGCACCCCGGCGGCGAATCTGGAAGATGACACTCCGGAAGAGGTGAAGAAGGAGCGCCTGCTCATCCTGCAGGAGCGCATCAACCAGCAGGCGATGCAGATCGGTCGCAAGATGGTCGGCACCACCCAGCGCATCCTGGTCTCCGGCTTCTCGCCGCGTGACCCGGGCCTGCTGTCCGGGCGCACCGAGAACAACCGGGTGGTCAACTTCCGCGCCGCCAACCCGACCGAGCTGATCGGCTACCTGGTGGATGTCGAGATCACCGAGGCCTACCCCAACTCGCTGCGCGGTGAGCTCAGCTCGCCCTACCGCTATTGATCGCTCGTCGCTCACGACATTGACGAGGCGCCATCAGCCCCCACTATCAAGCAGATAGCCACGCTGGCCGTACAGGACAATTGCCCTGTACGGCCATCGCGCATTAAGCTCTCTTGAGACTTCGGCAACGCGTCACCATTGACACTGAAATGGCGCCGTCATGCGCCGTGGCGGGTAGAACGCCCCGTGCATCGAGCGCGTGCATCCGCCATCGCGGCTGCCCCTCATCGCCAAGCATCATCGTCACTCATCACTATCAGGATATTCGACGCCTTGAGCCACCAGTCACAGCAAGCCAATCGCATTCTCAACATGACGCTTGAGCCGGCAGACCCGCAGCGTCTGGCCAGCCTGACCGGCCAGCGCGACGAGCATCTCAAGCTGATCGAATCCCGGCTCGGTGTCACCCTGCGCAACCGCGGCAACGACTTCCAGATCGCAGGCCCCGCGGCCGCCGTGAAGGCGACCGCCAACGTGCTGGAGCATCTGTATCGCGAGACCGGCGCCGGCGAAGTCGATGCCGAGACCGTTCATCTGTTCCTGCAGGAATCCGGCGTCGAGGCGCTGGTCGAGGCCGCCGAGGACCAGGGCGCCACCTACGGTGATGTGGTGATCCGCACGCCCAAGGTGCTGGTGCGCCCGCGCGGCTTCAATCAGCAGGGCTATGTCACCGAGATGCGCAATCACGACATCAACTTCGGCATCGGCCCGGCCGGTACCGGCAAGACCTACCTTGCCGTCGCCGCTGCCGTGGAAGCGCTCAACAACAACGAAGTGCGACGCATCCTGCTGGTGCGTCCGGCGGTCGAGGCCGGCGAGAAGCTCGGCTTCCTGCCGGGGGACCTGGCCCAGAAGATCGACCCCTACCTGCGTCCTCTCTACGACGCCCTGTACGAGATGCTCGGCTTCGAGCACGTCAACAAGATGATCGAGCGCCAGATCATCGAGATAGCGCCGCTGGCCTACATGCGCGGCCGGACGCTCAACAACGCCTACATCATTCTCGATGAGTCCCAGAACACCACGCGCGAGCAGATGAAGATGTTCCTGACGCGCATCGGGTTCGGCTCCACCGCCGTCATCACCGGTGACGTCTCGCAGGTCGATCTGCCACGTGGCACCCAGTCAGGTCTCGCGCACGTGATGGAGGTCCTCAAGGACACGCCGGGGATCAGCATCACGCGCTTCCTGGCCAAGGACGTCGTGCGTCACCCGCTGGTGCAGCGCATCGTCGAGGCCTACGACACCTTCGAAGCCGCGGAAGAGCAGCAGGAAGGCGAGCGTCGCGAGCAGCGTCAGGCCGAGCGCGAAGCCCGCATGGCGGCGCTGAATGCCCAGAGCAACGTGCCGCCTGCCAGCACCCCGACGGGAGGTAGCCAGTGAGCGAAGCCCCTGCGGTCGTCGTGGACCTGCAACTGGCCATCGGCGAGAGTGAATTCGATGGCCAGCTGCTGCCGGCCAGCCATCAGCTGGAAGCCTGGGTGGCGGCTGCGCTGCTGGCCGCCGCGGAAGACGGCGCGCTGGAGCGCGATGCCAGCGACGCCGCGGCGCCGTACGAGCTGACCGTGCGTCTGGTGGAAGAAGCCGAGAGTCAGGGCCTCAATCGCGATTATCGCGGCAAGGACTCCCCGACCAACGTGCTGTCCTTCCCGCATGAGCCGCTGGATCTGGACGACTTCGCCCTGCCGCCGGAACTGGCTGCGCGCTTCGCCGAGGAAGGCGATGACGACAGCCTGCCGCTTGCGGGCATGCCGGAGGGCGATCTGGACGCCGGTGAAGAGGAAGGTCTCGACGGTCACAACAGCGACGATGTCATGCTGGCGTCAGACGCCATGAGCGAAGCTGATGAGGCAGACGTCTCTGATGCCGCGCCTTCTGGCTTCTCGACTTCTGGCACCGCGTCTTCTGCCCTCGGCTCTGCGGCTCCCGAGACCGCGGCTGAGCAGGCTCTTGATGAACAAGTTCTTGATGAGCAGCGCTTTCTGGGCGACCTGATCATCAGCGTGCATGTCGTCGCCCGCGAAGCGCGGGAACAGGGCAAGTCGCTGGAAAATCATTTCGCCCACATGCTGGTCCATGGCACCTTGCACTTGCTCGGCTATGACCATATCGAGGACGATGAAGCCGAACGCATGGAAGCGCTCGAGCGTCATGTGCTGGCAGGGCTCGGCATCGCCGACCCCTACCGGGAAGAGAATCACTGATGCCGGCGCCCCTGCGCACCGGCAGCACCCGCCGTCGGGTGACTCGGGGCTTGTCCCCGGGTCACTCGGCTGCCCCGATACCACCACGACGATGGGGTATCGCCACCGAGGAAAAGAGAAACTAACGCATGAGCGAAGACCGATCGGGAAGCCAATCGAAAACCTGGCTCGATAAGCTGTTCGGCGCCTTCTCAAGCGACACCGACGAACCCAGCTCCCGTAGCGAGCTGCTCCAGTTTCTGGCTGAGGTAGGCCCACGCCTCAACCTCGATCAGGACGCCATCGCCATCATCGAAGGCGCGCTGGAAATCAGCGACCAGCAGGTGCGCGAGGTGATGATCCCCCGCTCCCAGGTGCAGGCCATTCAGGTCGATCAGCGCCCGGAGGAGTACCTGCCGCTGATTCTCGAATCGGCTCACTCCCGCTATCCCGTCATCGACGAGAACCTCGACGAGGTGCTCGGCATCCTGCTGGCCAAGGACCTGCTGCCGCTGATTCTGCAAAATGACAGCGAGCGCAAGCGCTTCGATCTGCGCGAAGCGATCCGTCCGGCGATGTTCATCCCCGAATCCAAGCGCCTCAACAGCCTGCTCAAGGAATTCCGCGAGACCCGCAATCACATGGCGGTGGTCATCGACGAGTACGGCGGCACGGCAGGCCTTGTCACCATCGAGGATATCCTCGAGCAGATCGTCGGGGATATCGAGGATGAGCACGACACCGATGAGGATGAGGACATCCGCGAGCTGGGCGATGGCCAATTCGCCGTCAGCGCGCTGACCACCATCGATGACTTCAATGAGCACTTCGATACTGACTTCTCCGATGAGGAATTCGACACCATCGGCGGTTTGATGATCCAGCGCTTCGGTCACATGCCGCGCCGTCAGGAATCCACCGATTTCGCTGGCTGGCGTTTCACGGTGCTCAATGCGGACAATCGTCGCATTCGTCAGGTACAGGTATGTCGTCTGGAAGATGCCACCGGTGACGCGCCGCCCTCGGCCGAGCATCGTGCGCACATCAGCGGCGAGTGATTCATGGCCTGATCACAGGCTGACCCGATAGAGGACAATGCCAGACACATCCGCCGATGTGTCTGGCATTTTACAAGGAGAGCGGCATGTCAGATTCCCCCCGCGCGAGGAGCTTCCCGGGCGCCTCGTTGCTGGCCAATGTACTGGCGATCATTGCCGGGGTACTGGTCACCTTGAGCTTTGCCCCCTTCGAGCAGTGGTGGCTGGGCCCGATCGGCGCAGGCCTGCTCTACGGGGCGCTGCGCATGGAAGGCGGTGGCTTCCTGCGCGCCTGGTGGTTCGGGGTCGGCCTGTTCGGCAGCGGAGCCAGCTGGGTCTACGTCTCGATCCATGATTATGGCTATACCGGCATGCCGCTGGCGGTGCTGCTGACGATGCTGTTCGTGGCCTGCATGGCGCTGTTCCCGATGCTGTGGATGGGCCTGTGGCAGCGCTTCTGCTCGCGCAAGCTCGATGTGCTGTCATTCGCCGCGGTGTTCGTGCTCAGCGAGCTGTTCCGCACCTGGGCCTTCACCGGCTTCCCGTGGCTGCTGCTGGGCAACAGCGCCGTAGGCTCGCCGCTGGCCAGCTGGGTGCCGGTGCTTGGCGTCTACGGTATCTCGCTGATCATCGCGCTGTCCGGGGCGTTGCTGTGGAATCTGGCGCTGCGTCGCCGCTGGTGGGCGATCGCGCCGCTACTCGTGCTGTGGAGCGCGGGTCTGCTGCTGCCGACCAGCTGGACGCAGTCCGGCGGCCAGCCGGCACGCGTCGCCCTGCTGCAAGGCAACCTGCCGCAGTTGATCAAGTGGAGTGCCGAAGGGCAGCGTCGTGCGGCCAATACCTACGCCGCGATGACGCACGCCGTGCAGGACGATGCCGACCTGATCGTCTGGCCGGAGACGGCACTGCCGATGCTGCGCGATCAGGCCGAGCCCTTCCTCGAGCGCATCCAGGCAACTCTGCCGCCCAAGACCGGTCTGATCACCGGGATCGTCGAGCGTGACGCCGACAATCGCTTCTACAACAGCGTGATTCCCATCGATGACCCGTCGTCCCAGTATCGCAAGGAGCACCTGGTGCCCTTCGGCGAGTATGTGCCGCTGGAAAGCTGGTTGCGGGGCATCATCGGCTTCCTGGACCTGCCGATGTCGAGCATGCAGTCAGGCGACAGCCAGCAGCCGCCACTGATGGTCAGCGGTCTGCGTATCGGCGTGGCGATCTGCTATGAGATCGTCTATCCGGAGCTGGTCCGCCAGCGCGCCTTGAGCTCTACCGTGCTGCTGACCGTCTCCAACGACACCTGGTTCGGTCACTCCATCGGCCCGCTGCAGCACCTGCAGATGGCTCAGCTGCGCGCGCTGGAAAACGGCCGCTATCTGCTGCGGGCCACCAGCAATGGCGTCACGGCGATCATCTCGCCGCAGGGTGAGATCATCGCCCAGGCACCCCAGTTCGAGGAGGCCACCGTCACTGGCGATATCCGCCTGCAACTGGGCATGACGCCCTGGATGCACTACGGCCTACTGCCGGTGTGGATCCTGATCGCGCTGCTGCTGGCGCCGGGCCTTGTGCTGGGCATCAACGAATGCCTCAAGGCGCGCCGTCAACGCCCGCAGGACGCCTGAGGGCCAGAACGTGTGAGTCCCCAGGGCCTCAGACGCTTGAACGCTCAACCTTACCCGTTGCCGGGCCGATGCCCGGCACTGCCTCTGCACAAGCGAGACCACAATGGGCATCACCGAGTTACTCGGCATCATCAAGGACCTGGTATTGCCGCCCGGCGGGCCTCTCCTGCTGCTGTTTCTGGCCATGCTCGTGCTCAAGCGCTGGCCGGGCCTGGCACGCGCCATGATGGTCGTGGCCATTCTGGGCATGTGGCTGCTGTCCTCGCCTGTCGTCTCCACGCGCCTGATGTCAGGGCTGGAGCGCATTCAGCCCAGTGAGCCGGCAGAGTGGATCCAGGCGCAGGCCGTGGTCGTGCTTTCCGGCGGACGCTACTACGACGCCCCGGAGCTGCAGGGCCGCGATCGCATCAATGGCGAGACGCTCAGCCGCCTGGACGAAGGCGTCCGCGTGGCCCGCAACGCGGAGCTGCCGATTCTGCTCACCGGTGGCAAGGTATCGTCTTCCGATGACGGCACCCTCGCCGAGCTGATGCAGCGCTCGCTGATCGATGAATTCGACTACCCGGCGCGCTGGCTGGAGAATCGCAGCGAGAACACCCAGCAGAATGCACTCTTCACGCGCGAGATGCTCGAGCAGGACGACATCAACAAGATCGTGCTGGTGACCAGCGCCTGGCACATGCCGCGCGCGATGCGCAATTTCCAGAACCAGGGCTTCCGCACCATCATCCCGGCGCCGGTGGGCTACACCACGGTCTCCGGGCTGGGCATCGATGCCTGGATCCCCAACAGCTCCGCGCTGACCCAGTCGCGCTGGGCACTGCATGAATGGATCGGCTGGCTGGTGGGTCGCTAGCCCCGACAGCGCTGTTGGCAAGACAAGCGAAGGACTGCTGGCAAGACACACGAAGGGCTGCCCATGGGCAGCCCTTCGTGTGTCTATATAACCCGCTCATCAGTCGCTTATCGCAGGATTACGCTCAGTCGTCGCTGTCACGCATCCAGCTGGCCTCCTTGAGCCATGGCCCCAGCTGGCGGAGCTGGAAGGCGCGATCGCGCGTCCACTCGTCACTGCCGACATGCGCCGTGCCGCCAGGCGCTTCTCCCAGCACATCATCCGGGAACTTCAGGCTGTCGCGACCCTTGATCTGCAACGAGTAACACCGGTCGTGGCTGACCAGGCTTTCGCGCAGGTACCGCCACACGCATTCCTTCATGAACCACTGATCGATATTCGGCGTCTCGACATGCTGTGGCTGCCACTGGGCCAGCAATGTCTCGAGTGGCGGCAGGACTCCGGCCACCCCGCCCCACAGCCCCGCCAGTACCAGATCGGTATGACTCCACCAGTCACGCATGACATGGAAGAAGCGCCCGGACGTCAGCCACATCTGCACCGCTCGCACTTCGCGCAGGCTGATGACGCTGTCGCAGTCGCGAACCACGAAGTAGCCCACCGTCGGGTCATCGGCGACCGCGAAGCGCCAACACAGTCGCTGTCTCAGGGTGTCACTGGAGGGACGCTCGATCAGCTCGGCGTCCAGTTCCCGCGCCAGGGCCAGGAAGTCTTCGGGCACGCTGTCATCGTGATAGAGCCGAACCCGCCACCCCGGATACAGCACCGGCGCCAACAGCAGGTTATGCAGCATGCCGTTCAGGTAGCGCGGCCCCTTGCCCCAGAGGCCAAAGGACAGCACGCGCGTCTTGCCGGCGGCGACTGCCGAGGGGGATTCAGCGGGCAGTCGCCAGCCCTTCGCCAACGCCAGGCCCCCATGCTGCTCGTCCTTGAGCGCCAGGGCGCGACTGCCATGCTCGCGTGCCTCGTCATGGCGCTTGAGTCTGGCCGCACTGCTGGCCAGCGAGTCGAACAGCACCGGATTGAGACAGCCTCGTGCGGCCAATGCCTCACCGGCCGCCAGCGAGCCGGCGGCATCATTGGCGCGCGACAGACACACCACCTGATTGAGCGCGATCTCTTCATCGGCAGGACACTCCACATGCCCCTGGGCCAGAATCTGGCTGGCCGAGCGATAATCCGCGAGCAGAAACAGGTAATAGGAGATCTGCTTGAAGAGGCCCGCCTCACGTGGACGCGGGCGCTGATTGAAGTGCTCGATCAGCTGTTGCAACGCCTTGTGGCGCTGACCGGCGCTCCAGGTGGCATGCGCCGGGGCGAACCAGTCTGACGGTGTCGCCATCAGCCCTGATCACTCTCATCGGCCGCGGGAGGCTGACGAGAGACGGGCGGCGCGCCACGCGAGAAGAAACGATGTCCACAGGCATGGCAGGGTTCCAGCACGCTGGGCCGCGTGAGCGTGGTGGTCGACTCGCAGTGCACGCAATGCAATAGCCCCGGCGCGATGACCTCGCCGCTGGTGTAGTCGGCGCGCGCGGCCTCGAGGTCTTCCTCGAAGTGGGCGCGGTCCACCACGGTGCGGTCCGCGATCGACATCAGCGCGGAACTGACACTGCGCGACAGCACCGAGAGATCGATCCCCAGCCAGCTGGCGATCCCTTCTCCGCCGGTCGCCAGATGGCGGCGGAATTCGCGCATGTCACGCTCGACCCAGGCACGCAGCAGCGCCAGCTCGTCGAGCGTGAATTCCTCGACCTCGGCCTCGAACTTGACCGCTTCATCCAGCTCGGCCTTGAGGCCATCCCACGACAGCTCACCGCTGCTGTCTTCCAGCCGCGTCAGGATTCGCCCATAGGCATCGCCGAGACGCCCTTCACCTTCGCCCTGCGGCTGACTGGAGGCTGAGCGCGAGGGCATCGGCGTATCTTCAAAGCCACTGTCATGCGAGGACGTGGCAGCCGTATCACGATCCGTGGCGCTGATCGGCTCATGGGGATCGCGGGGTTCACGTGGTTGGCTCATGGACTCTCCTTGTGTCTTCACCTTCTCCCGTACTGCGGGAGGGCATGGCGCTCTACCTTCAGCATGGTGGCGTTGGCGTTGCGACACAAGCCACACGCTTCCACTCCCTGACACGCATCAAGCGCGTGACACTGCCAGCATGAAGCGCATTCGCCTGGCGCCACAGCACTCGCCTCCCCTACCTGAGTCCTGGCGTCTGGGGTAGACTTGACCCCATCGCAGACAGCGGCGGCCCATCCCGGATGTGACCGCCCACCTCTTCACGCCCTGCCTGTCCCTGGTGACGGGTAGCGGCCAATGCCAAGGTAGTGACGGACCCGATGGATTCACAGGATACTTCTCAACAGTACGCTCCCGATCAGATCGAACAGGCTGCCCAGCAGTACTGGGAGAAAAATCAGTGTTTCAAGGCGGTGGAAGATGCCAACCGCGAGAAGTTCTACTGCCTGTCGATGTTCCCCTACCCCAGCGGCAAGCTGCACATGGGTCACGTGCGCAACTACACCATCGGTGACGTGATCTCGCGCTTCCAGCGCATGCAGGGCAAGAACGTCATGCAGCCGATGGGCTGGGACGCCTTCGGCCTGCCGGCGGAAAACGCCGCGATGAAGAACAACGTCGCGCCGGGCAAGTGGACCCACGAGAACATCGCCTACATGCGCGATCAGCTCAAGGCGCTGGGCTTCGCCTACGACTGGAGCCGTGAGTTCGCCACCTGCGACCTGGAATACTATCGCTGGGAGCAGTGGTTCTTCGCCAAGCTGGTCGAGAAAGGTGTCGTCTACAAGAAGAGTTCCATCGTCAACTGGGACCCGGCGGACCAGACCGTGCTCGCCAATGAGCAGGTCATCGACGGCCGTGGCTGGCGTTCCGGCGCGCTGATCGAGCGCAAGGAAATCCCGCAGTGGTTCCTGCGCATTACCGATTACGCCGAAGAGCTGCTGGCCGACCTCGACAAGGTCGAGTGGCCGGAGCAGGTCAAGACCATGCAGCGCAACTGGATCGGCAAGTCGCGCGGTGTCGAGCTGAGCTTCGGCCTCGATGCCAAGGCCAGCCAGGTGCAGGAATCCCTGACCGTCTTCACCACCCGTCCGGACACCCTGATGGGTGTGACCTACGTCGGCGTCGCCGCCGCTCACCCGCTGGCCAAGGCCGCGGCGGAGCACAATGCGGAGCTTGCCGAGTTCAACGCCGAGTGCGCGCGTGGCGGCACCAGCGAAGCCGACATGGCGACCATGGAAAAACGCGGCATGGACACCGGGTTCAAGGCCATCCACCCGCTGACGGGCCGTGAAGTGCCGGTCTTCGTCGCCAACTTCGTGCTGATGGAATACGGCACCGGCGCCGTGATGGCCGTGCCGGCCCACGACGAGCGTGACCACGAATTCGCCACCAAGTACGACCTGCCGATCGAAGCCGTGATCGCCGATGCCGACGGCAATGCGCCCGACGTCAGCGAAGCCGCCTTCACCGAGCACGGCGTGCTGATCAACTCCGGTGACTTCGATGGCCTCGACTTCGAGAGCGCCTTCGATGCCATCGCCGCGCGCCTGGTCGAGCAGGGCCGTGGTGAGGTCAAGACCAACTTCCGTCTGCGCGACTGGGGCGTCTCCCGTCAGCGCTACTGGGGCGCGCCGATTCCGGTCAAGAATGGCCCGAACGGTGAATCCATCCCGCTGACCGACGACGAACTGCCGGTCGCTCTGCCGCTGGAAGTCGAATTCGACGCTTCCGGCGGTTCGCCGATCAAGAAGATGCCGTCCTTCAGTGACCTGGGCGATGGCTGGCAGCGCGAGACCGACACCTTCGACACCTTCATGGAGTCCTCCTGGTACTACGCGCGCTTCTGCTGCGCGGACAACCAGGATGCCATGCTGGACGAGCGCGCCAACTACTGGCTGCCGGTCGATTACTACATCGGCGGCATCGAGCACGCCATCCTGCACCTGCTCTACTCGCGCTTCTTCCACAAGCTGATGCGTGACTTCGGCCTGGTCGACAGTGACGAGCCGTTCAAGCAGCTGCTGACCCAGGGCATGGTGGTCGCCGATACCTACTACCGCATCAACGCCAAGGGTGGCCGTGACTGGTTCAACCCGCTGGACGTGGAAGTCGAGACCGACGACAAGGGCCGTGCCGTCAAGGCCGTGCTGAAGTCCGATGGTCTGCCGGTGGAGATCGGCGGCACCGAGAAGATGTCGAAGTCCAAGAACAACGGCGTGGACCCGCAGTCGATGATCGACCGCTTCGGCGCTGACACCGTGCGTCTGTTCATGATGTTCGCCGCGCCGCCCGAGCAGTCACTGGAATGGTCCGACTCCGGTGTCGAGGGTGCGCACCGCTTCGTCAAGCGCGTCTGGCGCCTGGTTCACGAGCATGTCGCCGCCGGCACTCCGGGCGCACTGGACGTGTCTGCCCTGAACGATGATCACAAGGCGCTGCGTCGCAAGACACACGAGACCATCGCCAAGTGCAGCGACGACATCGGCCGCCGCACCACCTTCAACACCGCCATCGCGGCCGTGATGGAGCTGGTCAACGCCATCAGCCGCTTCGAGGACACCTCCGAGCAGGGTCTGGCCGTCAGCCGTGAAGCCGTCGAGGCCTGCGTGCTGCTGCTGTCGCCGATCATCCCGCATGCCAGCCACTCGCTGTGGGCGACACTGGGCCACGACGAAGCCGTGATCGACGCCAGCTGGCCGGCCGCCGATGCCGAGGCGATGAAGAAGGACAGCATCGAGCTGGTCGTGCAGGTCAACGGCAAGCTGCGTGCGCGCCTGTCCTTCGCCGCCGATGCCGATCGCGACGCCATCGAAGCCGCGGCGCTGGCAGATGCCAATGTCACCAAGCACACCGATGGCAAGACGGTGCGCAAGGTGATCGTGGTGCCGGGCAAGCTGGTCAATATCGTCGCCAACTGATAGCGACCCGACCAGGCAGAGCAAGATACCGGCGGCCCGAGTCGCCGGTCCCGTCAGAGCCCGACAGGCAGCTGGAAGGATGTCGGTCTCTGACGGCCATATTCCGTGCGCTGCGTGATGCTGACAGGCCCCACGCAGCGCTCTCGCAAGATATTCATGACACTCGTTCATGACAGGAGGTCACGGTGACGCAAGCGAAGTCTTCCAGTGTTTCAGCAGACACATCAGAGCATGCATCCCGCGGCCTTGGCCGCCGTCGTGTGCTGGCCGCCCTCGGCGTCGGCCTGGCGCTGACACTGAGCGGCTGCGGCTTCCAGCTGCGCGGCGTGAACGATGCGCCGATGGCCATCACCGAGCTGGACGTCCAGGCACCGATCACCAAGACCCACGACGCCCTGCGAGACGCCCTCGAGCGTGCCGACGTCCAGTTGAGCGACAGCGCCCCGCTGACCCTCAACCTGGGCAAAGTCCGTGAGAACGTGCAGCAGATCACCTACGGCGATGCCGGCAGCATCAAGCGTGAGCTGACCTATCGCCTGACCTACTCGCTGCAGCGCAAGTCCGATGGGGCCTACCTGGCCAACCAGCAGGAACTGCAGGCCAGCAGCTTCTACTACACCAACGATGACGACCTGCTCAACACCGATGACCTGCGTGAGCGTGCGGCCAGGGAAGTCAATCGTGATCTGAGCCGTCAGTTGCTTGAGCGCCTGCGCGCGATCAAGCCCTGAGCTCCACGCTCCCGCAGTGAGGCGCCCCGTTCGTAAGTCATGAGTCGTGATCCATGAGTGCTGAAAGGCCAGACGATTGACGACAAGCCGATTGACGACAGGCGAAGCCGGGAGAAGTGGAAGGAAGCTGGCAGCAATTGGTAGAGATTGGTAGAGATTGGAAATCGCAACGTTCGCCAGGCACGGCTCCACGATATCGGGCAACCGATCATCATGGGGCCGTGCCTGTTCAGGGCCACCATCACGCCGGGGCTAGCACCCTGCTCGTGACTGGCCGCCCGAGCCTTTAGGCGCACTTGCCCACCAGACCCGCGCAGTATCGAAGGACATTCATGAAGGTCTATCCCGACAAGCTCGACGAGCAGCTCAACAAGCGCCTGTCTCCCGTCTACATCGTGGCCGGTGATGAGCCGCTGATTCACCAGGAAAGCTGCGACGCCATCCGGCGTGCGGCGCGCGCTGCCGGTGTCGAGGAGCGCGAGGTACTGCATGTCGAGAACGGCTTTCAGTGGGGCCGCCTGACCGAGTCTGCCGCCAGCATGTCTCTGTTCGCCTCACGCAAGCTGATCGAGCTGCGCATGGGCACCCAGAGTGCCGGCCAGGAAGGCAGCAAGGTCCTCAAGGCCTACGCCGAGCGCATCGAGAAGGATGGCGACATCCTGCTGATCACCGCAGCGCGTCTCGATCGCAAGGTGCAGCAGACGGCGTGGTTCAAGGCATTGGAGAAGGTCGGCGTCTTCATCGCGGTGTGGCCGGTGGACCACTCCCGCCTCGGCTTCTGGATTCGCGATCGCGCCCGTCGTCACGGCCTCGAGCTGAATCAGGACGCCGCTCGCCTGCTGGCCGAGCGCATCGAGGGCAATCTGCTGGCCGCGGATCAGGAGTTGCAGAAGCTCGCACTGCTGCACCCGCCGGGCGCACGCCTGGATGGCAATGCCATCGTCCAGGGCGTCGAGGACAATGCCCGCTATGATGTCTTCACGCTGGCCGATGCGTGTCTGAAGGGGGAAGTCGAGCGCAGTGGCCGCATCGTGCTCGGGCTGCGGGGAGAAGGCGTCGAGCCGCCGGTGATCCTGTGGGCCCTGACCCGCGAGCTGCGCACCCTGCTCTCGCTGCGCCAGCACCTCGATCAAGGCCAGAGCTTCGAGCATGCCTGCAAGGCGCAGAAGCCGATGATCTTCGACAAGCGTCGCCCCTTCTATCAACAGGCGCTCAACCGCCTGCCCCACAAGCGCCTGCACAAGCTGCTGCTGTTCTCGCAGCGACTCGACATGGCGATCAAGGGCGGGATGACGCTGCCCATCTGGGACGGGATGGTCGATCTCGCCCTGACGCTCGCCGGCGGACGCGGCCCACTGGCCGAACTGCCCCACGCCTACAAGGTGGTGTGATTCAGACACCCGGGAGAACGCATGCAGACTTCCTCCAGCACGCTTGGCGAAGCCGTCGACGTCGAGACCCTGCGGCTGTGGCTCGCCGAAGGCAATACCCTGACAGTGGAAGTGCAGACGCTGGATCAAGGGCTTCATGTGGTCCGCCTGCATCACGCCGCTGGCATCAGTCGTCTGGTCGATGACAACGGCCAGTCCCTGAGTTTCACCGGCACCCAGTGGATCAGCCGCCTGCTGTTGCCGCTGGGGCTGACCCACGGCGTGCAGACCTGGGCGGAAGTACAGGATGAGATGATCGGCCTGCCCACGACGCCGATCGACAATGCCAGCCTGCTGGCCCATGGCACGCGCGTGGCCTTCCAGACCCGCTAGACGCTGCGGGCCTTCTCGCTTGTCTTTCTCCCCTGCTCCTCGCTTGTCTTTCTCTTCGGCTCCCCTCTTGTCTTTCTCTCCGGCTCCCCTCTTGTCTTTCTTCGCCAATCATCAAGACGCCCCCACCAGCAGGCTGATGGGGGCGTCTTGTCATTCGGCTTATGCGGCTTTTGCGGCTTATACAAGTGATGCCGCGTCACTCAATTGCGCCCTGCGAGCGTGACAACTCTTCGCTCAGTGCGCCGCATCCGCCTTGGACTTCACGAACGCCTTGTAGCCATAAAGCTTGCGCGGATTGTCGCGGAAGATCTTCTCGCGCATCTCGCGCTCCGGCAACCAGCGCTGCATCAGCTCGGCCAGGGTGTCCTCTTCCGGCATCTCGACGCCGATATAGGGATGCGGCCAGTCACTGCCCCACACCACGCGCTCCGGATTGGCCGCCACCAGCGCCCGCACCAGCGCCGTGACATCGGAGTAAGGCAAGCGACCACGCGTGGTCAGTCGGTAAGGCGCCGACAGCTTGACCCAGGTGCGCCCCTGCTTGAGCAGTCGACAAAGCGCGGCAAAGCCGGGACATTCAGGGCCACGCGTGGCCGCCAGATGGCCCATGTGGTCGATCACCACCGGCACCGGCAAGCTGCCGAGGCGCGCTTCCATGTCACGGAAGGTCGAGACATCGATCAGACATTCCAGGTGCCACTTGAAGCGTGCCAGGCGATCCGCCAGCAGCACCACATCCCGCCAGCGCAACCCACCGGCGAAGATCAGGTTGAGGCGAACGCCACAGACACCCAGCTCGGAGAGCCGCTCAAGCTCGGCATCACTGATGTCGGGGGTGACAACCGCCACGCCACGGTAATCCAGCCCACGCTCACGACAGCTCTGCAGGCTGTCGCACAGCAGGCGATTGTCATAGCCATAGACACTGGGCTGTATCAGCACGCCGTGGCTGGCGCCCAGTGCATGATGCATCTCGAGTGCTTCATTGAGCCCCACGGGGGCCGGGTCATAGGTTCTGTCCGCCGCCAATGGGTAACGCACCGGGTCACCAAACAGGTGAAGGTGACAATCTATACTGCCCGCCGGCAACCGGAAGGTCAGGGGGTGTGGCAAGGGTCTGGGCGGCGTGGCGCGCGGCAGATCCTGCTCGACATGATTCCAGTCCATCGATGCGACTCCCTCGCGTAACCTCAATCATCAAGCCCGGGGCGACGTGACGCTCGATCGCCCATTGCCACGATACTGCGCCGCCCTTCTCGTTTCCAGACAAAAGCCTGCCAACGAAAAAGCGGCATGTCCGAAGACATGCCGCTTGAGGTATCAGGCGAGGCCTGATCGCTTATCGAAGACGCTGACCAAAGGCGCTGACGTTCAGTCGAGGCGCTCGAACACGGTCGCGACGCCCTGGCCCATGCCGATGCACATGGTCGCCAGACCCAGGCGCGTGTTCTGCTGCTTCATGACGTTGAGCAACGTGGTGCAGATACGCGAGCCGGAACAGCCCAGCGGGTGGCCCAGCGCGATGGCGCCGCCGTTGAGGTTGACCGCAGTATCGACACGCTCCAGCAGGCCAAGGTCCTTGAGTACCGGAATCGACTGCGCCGCGAAGGCCTCATTCAATTCGACGGTCTGAATGTCCTCGATGGTCAGGCCTGCCGCCTTGAGCGCCTGCTTGGAGGCCGGTACCGGCCCGTAGCCCATGATGGAGGCATCACAGCCTGCCACGCCAGTGGACAGCACACGAGCGATGGGCTTGAGGCCCAGCGCTTCGGCGCGCTCGGCACTCATCACCGCCATGCCCGAGGCACCCACCGACAGCGCGGAGGAGGTACCCGCCGTCACGCTGCCGCCCTTGGGATCGAACACCGGCTTGAGGTTGCCCATGGATTCCATGCTGGCATCGCCACGGATGACCTCATCGCGGGTCACCATCACGCGACGCCCCTCGGCATCATGGCCCTCGACGCCGATGATCTCGTCATCGAAGCGGCCTTCATCGGCGGCGGCCTGGGCACGCTGGTGAGAGCGCACGCCGAACTCATCCTGTTGCTCACGACTCACGCCATGCATCTTGCCG
Source organism: Cobetia amphilecti (assembly GCF_020217465.1). Classification (GTDB taxonomy): domain Bacteria; phylum Pseudomonadota; class Gammaproteobacteria; order Pseudomonadales; family Halomonadaceae; genus Cobetia; species Cobetia amphilecti. The sequence continues at coordinate 729,082 of NZ_CP084115.1, read as the reverse complement.
AGCAGTTCCGCGGTCAGGCCCATCATCATCGCCGCCTTGGCCGCATGCTTGCTGGCCGCCGGGTTGACGTCGACCCCGTGTGCCATCGGCACGTGCTCCATGTGCTCGACACCGCCGATGATATAGAAGTCACCCATGCCGGCCTTGATGTTGGCGGTGGCGATATGCAGGGCACTCATCGAGGAACCACACAGGCGGTTGACCGTCTGCGCCGGTACGGTGCGCGGAATGCCGGTCATGATGGCGGCATTGCGCGCGATGTTCATGGACTGCTCCAGGGTCTGGTTGACGCAGCCCCAGATGATGTCGTCGACCTCGGCCGGCACCAGGCCGGGATTGCGATCGAACAGCGCCTGCATCACCGCGGCGGACAGATTCTCGGCGCGCACGTGTCGGAAGGCGCCATTCTTGGCCTTGGCCATGGCGGTACGCACGCCATCGACGATTACTACATCTCTTGGATTCAGATTCATTGTCTGGCTCCCTCATGGCCCTCGCTGTCGCGAGGGCCGAAAATTCTGGTCGGATAGTGCTGGCGGCCACTCGGGCGCTCAGCCATCAAAGGCTCAGGAGTAGAAGGCTTCGCCACGCTTGGCGCGCTCGCGCAGCGCCTCGGTCGGGCGATACAGCGGCCCCAGCTCATCGGCCAGGCTGTCGGCCAGTGCGACGAACTCGGCCACGCCCATGGCGTCGACATAGCGCAGTGCGCCACCACGGAACGGCGGGAAGCCGATGCCGTAGATCAAGGCCATGTCGGCCTCGGCCGGGCTGCCGACGATGTCGTCTTCCAGGCAGCGGATGGTTTCCATGCACAGCGGCACCATCATGCGCGCGATGATGTCTTCATCGGAGAATTCGCGCGTCTCGCTGACGACCTGTGCCACCAGCGCCTGAGCCTCATCATCTGCCAGCTTCTTCGGCTTGCCCTTGCGGTCTTCCTCGTAGCGGTAGAAGCCCAGATCGTTCTTCTGGCCGAGGCGCTTGTTGTCGTACATCACCTGGATGGCGGTCTTGCCGTCACGCGCCATGCGGTCCGGGAAGCCTTCCGCCATCACGGCATTGGCGTGCACCGCGGTATCCATGCCGACCACATCCAGCAGGTAGGCCGGACCCATCGGCCAGCCGAACTTCTCCATCACCTTGTCGACGCGCTGATAGTCGGCGCCCTTCTCGACCAGCAGGCTGAAGCCACCGAAGTAGGGGAACAGCACGCGGTTGACCAGAAAGCCCGGGCAGTCGTTGACGACGATCGGCGTCTTGCCCATCTGGCGGGCATAGGCGACGGTCGCGGCGATGGCCGCATCGCTGGATTTCTCGCCACGGATGACCTCGACCAGCGGCATGCGGTGCACCGGGTTGAAGAAGTGCATGCCGCAGAAGTTCTCGGGACGCTTGAGCGACTCGGCCAGCCGCGTGATGGAGATGGTCGAGGTGTTGGAGGTCAGGATGGCGTCCTCGGCGACGTTGTCCTCGAGCTCGGCCAGCACCGAGGCCTTGACCTTGGGATTCTCGACCACCGCCTCGACGACCAGGTCCACATTGCCGAAGTCACCGTAGGACAGCGTCGGGCGGATGTTGGACAGGCCCTGCGCCATCTTCTCGGTGGTCAGCTTGCCGCGCTCGACCCCCTTGCCGAACAGCTTGCGAGCCTCCTTCAGGCCCAGTTCGATAGCCTCGCCGTTGATGTCCTTCATCAGGATCGGCGTGCCCTTGCTGGCGCTCTGATAGGCGATGCCGCCGCCCATGATGCCGGCCCCCAGCACGGCGGCCTGCTTGATCTCGCTGGCCTGCTTCTCGTAACCCTTGGCCTTCTTCTTGACCACCTGATCGTTCATGAACAGGCCGACCAGATTGAAGGCCACGTCGGTCAGCGCCATCCTGGCGAAGGTCTTGGCCTCGATGGCCTGGGCACGCTCACGCGATTCCCCCGCGCCCTTCTGGATGACTTTGATGGCCTCCACCGGCGCCGGATAGTGCGGACCGGCCTTGCCGGCCACGAAGCCCTTGGCGGTCTCGAAGGCCATCATCTGCTCGATGGCATTGAGCTTGAGCGGCGAGGTCTTCTCGAGACGACGCGCCTGATAGTCCAGCTCGCCGGTATTGGCACGCGCCAGAATGTCGAGTGCCGCCGCATCCAGCTCGGCCACCGGCAGGACGGCATCGACGGCGCCCACTGCCAGCGCCTTGTCGGCACGGTTCTCGGTGCCACCACAGATCCACTCGATGGCGTTGTCCGCCCCGATCAGACGCGGCAGTCGTACACAGCCCGCCCAGCCCGGGATGATGCCGAGCTTGGTTTCCGGCAGGCCGATCCTGGCGCTGTCGGCCATGACCCGGAAATCGGTGGTCAGGGTGATCTCGCAGCCGCCGCCCAGCGCCAGCCCATTGATGGCAGTGACGGTGGGGAACGGCAGATCCTCGATGGCATTGAAGATGCCATGGATGTTCATGTTCATGTCGATGAGGAAGGCTTCATCCTTCTCGAACATCTGATGGAACTCGGTGATGTCGGCACCGACCACGAACGCTTCCTTGGCGGAGCGGATGACCAGCCCCTTGAGATCGGCCGTCGCCTTGATGGCCTCGACCGCCTCTCCCAGCTCCTTGAGTACGTAGCTGGCCAGCTTGTTGACCGATTCGCCTTCAAGATCGAGGGTCAACAGGGCGATGGCGTCCTGATTGGCCTCGACGGTTAGCGTTTTGCCTGAATAGATCATCCACGGATCTCCACAAGAGAAAGAGGTGAAGGGGCTGCCGGGCGCTCGAGGGTCACTGCCATTTGGCGTTGGCCATGAGGGCGCTGGCAACCGGCCTCGCCGGACTCGCCGCTTCCAGAGGCACCGCGCGAGAGTCATCTCTCATCACAGCGCTTCATACAAGCGTTTGAATACAGCCAGCTTGGGCCAGTGACGGGCAAAGATCAAGCCTGCGGACATTAGCGAAAGGTCGGGGGTCACGGGGCGTCTGTATACTGGCCCGGGCAGACTGGCGCACGCCATCGACAGCCGATGTAGGCAAAGATCGACGCTACACCGCACAAGGCAGCCGCGTTACCCTGAACGCTTTCCCAACCCGCATGCTGGCCGCGACACCTCCTCGCGCGCCAGCAGGCTTTCAAAGGCCTCATCGATATCATGCTTTCATGAGCAGCACTCTCACCGCCCTGTATCTGCGCCTGACCGGCCTTGTCGAACGCACCAAGCGCTGGCACTGGCTATGGCCGCCCATCGGCTTCGCCGCCGGCATCTGCAGTTTCTTCCTTGTCAATCGTCAGCAATGGCTGGGCGGCATGCTGGCGCTGGGCATGATGCTGGCCTGGTTGATCCTGATCGCCGAAGGCCTGTGGAGCCGTCTGCGCCGCCACCGCGGCCAGAATGCCCTGCCCCGCAAGCTGGCGACCTTCGTGGCCCAGCTGATCCAGCAGGAGACACTGTGTTTCACCCTGCCGTTCTTCCTGGCGACCACCGACTGGGCCAGCGGCCAGGCGGGCTTCACGCTGCTGCTGTGCGGCGCGACCCTGCTGTCGATTCTCGATCCCTTCTACTACCGGCTGGCCGAGCGCCATCGCTGGCTGTACTTCGGCTTCCACGCCCTGTGCGTGTTCGTGGTGGTACTGGTCACCCTGCCCCTGCTGCTGGAACTGACCACGGGTGAGAGCCTGCTGGCCGCCTGTGCCGCCATGAGCCTGTTCGCGCTGCCCAGCGTCGCCAACCTGCGCATCGCGCGTGGGGTGGTCGGCGGTCTGGCGATGATCGGCATCAGCGTGATGCTCGGGGTAGGCGCATGGGGGGCACGCGCCTGGATCCCGCCCGCCACGCTGTGGATCAATGCCAGCAGCCTGTCGCCGGACTTCGATACCGCGGCGCGCGCACCCCGTGGCGAGATGCAGCTGACGCCTGCGCAACTCTCCGCCCGAGGCCTCTACGCCTTCACGGCCATCCGCGCCCCGCGCGGCCTGTCGGAGAAGGTCTATCACGTCTGGCGGCATGACGGCGAAGTCGTCGATCGCATCGCCCTGAACATCAACGGCGGGCGCAGCGAAGGCTACCGAGCCTGGACGCACAAGACGGCCTTCCCGCAGGGCAGCGAGGGCGAGTGGCGCATCGATGTCGAGACGATGAACGGACAGCGCATCGGCAGTCTGCGCTTCGTGGTCAGCGAGGATCCGCAGCTGGCGACCCTGGCCGACAGCACCATCAGCCAGCCGCCCGGCATCCCCGGCTGGCGTATCACCAACCTGATTCCGGGTTTGTGACAGTCGTCATCATGAGTCGCTCCACAAGCGGGAACGCTGAGTTACTCGACCTTGGACGTAAAATTCGTTCGCAGGCTTGTAATTATCCAGACTGCCTAGCATGCTGATGTGAAGGGCGGCGCGCACAAGGAATCAGTCTCATTCAGGTTTGAGTGATGCTGGACGCGCGCCAATGACAAAAGCCCCTTCACATTTGCACTCAGCGGACGACCTATCCATGCATGAAGATATCGGACTCAAGCTTTCCCGCCTGCCGCGCCTGTGGCGCGCCATTCTGGACCAGCGACTGTCCCCACTAGGGCTGACCCAGACTCGCTGGATGACGCTGGTACACCTGTGGCGCATGGGCGATGGTCAGCCCCAATGTGATCTGGCTCGCTCCATCGGTATCGAAGCCCCGTCGCTGGTTCGCACCCTGGACCAACTGACCGAGCAGGGCCTGGTCGAGCGCCGCGCCTGTGAGGAAGACCGCCGCACCAAGCGCATCTTCCTGACCCGCAAGGCGCTGCCACTGATCGAGAAGATCGATGCCATCGCCGAGCAGACTCGCATCGAGATGCTCGAGGGCCTGAGCGAGGCGCAGGTCGATCAATTCTGTGAATGCCTGCGCGTCATGGAGCGCAATGGCCTGGAAATCTCCGAGAAGGTGCCGGAGAGCGCCTGAGCCTATACGCCGACCGAAAGTGGCCGGCCGCGCCAGCAGGACATGAGCGCAAGCAGAACATGAAAAAGCCCCCACCGAGTGACTCGATGGGGGCTTTTTTCTGAAGGCGGGCAGGCTGCGCGTGTCAGGCGTCCGGCATCTTCGGCTCGGTGCCCACCAGCGGTCGACGCTTGTGCGAGATAGGCGCCTTGTCGATCAACAACGCATGCAAGGCCTCGAATTCGCGCCGCCAGTCGTGGCAGCTCTCCACATCCAGACTCTCGCCCCACCACAGCGTCAGGCCGGAGAGCGACGACTCCAGCATCAGGGCATCCTCCGGCAGCGTGCGCGTGAAGCGCAGCAGCGCCGCGGCGACATCAGGGTCATCCGCCAGGCGGCTCTCTTCGCGCCAGCGATAGCCCGGCACCGCCTCACGCAGGGCATCACTGGCCCATTCATCCTGCACCAGAATGAAGGGCGTGACATCGCGCTCGGTCGGCCAGGGGCGGCGGTAACCGACGATGCCCTTGGGCGCGTCAGAAAGCGCCGGCGCCTTGAGGTCCACCCGCATGCCATCGGCGATCACCGCCTTGCGGACCAGTGAAGTGCGCGTCTCGCGTTTGCTGGGGCGTAACCAGGTCAGCGGCGACAGCATCGCCAGCACGACAAAAATGATGATCAGCGCAGTCGTCATCGTCTATCCAACGGTTGTCTATTCAAGGGTTTCATCAAGCAGGACGTGGCGTGAAAGCGCAGGATAGGCTATGCAGCCCCGCAGAGTTGCGTATCACGCACTGCCATTACGTTGATGTAAGTCATTGTGTTCAAGGGGGCGGCAAGCCTAGCATGGAAGCAGGTGCACGACGCCACTCGAATGGCCAACCTCTGCGGGAGGACCTCAGGATGAGCAACGAATACAAGCATGTACTGGTCGCTGTCGACCTGACCAAGGATTCCCATCTGGTGCTGGAGCGGGCACTGCCGATCGCCAAGCGCAACGGCGCCAAGATTTCCATCATCCATACGCTGGAACCGCTGGGTTTTGCCTATGGCGGTGATATCCCGATGGACCTGACCAGCATCCAGGACCAGCTGGATTCCCACGCCCGTGAACGACTTGGCGAGATCGCCTCCCCTCATGATATCGCCGCCGAAGACCAGTACGTGGTGGTCGGCATGCCGGACAGCGAGATCCATCGCTTCGCGGCCGAACACGACGTGGACCTGATCGTGGTCGGCTCGCATGGTCGACATGGCTTTGCGCTGCTGCTGGGCTCTACCTCCACGGGTGTCCTGCACGGCGCCCAGTGCGACGTGCTGGCGGTGCGCGTCGGCGCGGATGACAGCGAGGAATGATGACGGCCGGCTAGACGACACCTCATGCCAGACGACACCTCACGTCGACGACATGTGAGGGACGACAAGAGGGCTGCACATGGGCAGCCCTCTTGTGTGTTCAGCTGACGGACTTTCTGCACCGTACGGTCATCAAGCATCGTCACTCATGACCGTACGTGCTCAAGACCGTCACTTGCGGCTTCAGCCTTCCTGCATGGCTTCAAGTTCCATCCAGCGTTCCATCGTCTCTTCCAGCACCTGCTGCTTGTGGCTGAGCTTCTCCAGCGTGTTCTTCACCGTCTTGGCATCCCCGGTGTAGAACTCCGGCGCCGCGATCTCGGCTTCCAGCGTCGCGATCTCCGCTTCCAGCTTCTCGATGGTCGCCGGAATCAGGTCCAGCTCGCGCTGGAACTTGTAGGGCAGCTTGACCTTCTTGTTGGCCTGCTGCGCCTGGGCGGCCTCGCGCTTGCGGCGCTCGTCTTCTGCCTGGGCATCACGACGGTGATTTTCCTCACGCTCACGCTCGACTTCCCACGGCGCCGGCGGCAGATGCCCGCCCTGACGTATCCAGTCGCTGTAACCCCCGACATACGGCTTGACGACCCCGTCGCCCTCGAAGGCGAGGATGTTGGTGACCACGTTGTCCATGAAGGCACGGTCGTGGGAAACCAGCAGCACGGTGCCGTCGAAGTCGAGCAACAGCTCCTCGAGCAGCTCCAGCGTCTCGACATCCAGATCGTTGGTCGGCTCATCGAGCACCAGCACGTTGGCCGGCATGGTGAACAGACGCGCCAGCAGCAGACGGTTGGACTCGCCCCCTGACAGGGAGCGAACCGGCTGACGCGCGCGGTCCGGCGTGAACAGGAAGTTCTGCAGGTAGCTCATCACGTGCATGTCACGCCCGCCGACCGTGACACGGTCGCTGCCGCGCGCCACGTTGTCGTAGACGGTGGCTTCCATGTCGAGGCCCTTGCGCAGCTGATCGAAGTAGGCGATCTGCAGCTTGGTGCCTTCGATGCGCTTGCCTTCGCTGGCTTCCAGCTGACCGAGCAGAATGTGCAGCAGCGTGGTCTTGCCCGCGCCGTTGCGCCCGAGCAGGCCGACCTTGTCGCCGCGCTGGATCTCGACGCTCAGGTCACGGATGACCCACTGCTCCTGCGCCTCGTCGTAGCGATAGCTGACGTTCTCCAGCTCCACGACCCGCTTGCCGCTGCGCTCGGCGGAGTCGACGGCGATACGCGCACGGCCCTGCACTTCACGCCGCTGGCCACGCTCGGCACGCATCTTCTCCAGCGCACGCACACGGCCTTCATTGCGGGTACGACGCGCCTTGACCCCCTGGCGGATCCAGGTCTCTTCCTGGGCCAGTTTCTTGTCGAACTCGGAGTTCTCCTTGGCCTCGACATCCATCTCGTGCTGCTTCTGGGCCTGGTAGGCCGCGTAATCGCCCGGATAACGCCCGAGACGGCCACGGTCCAGCTCCAGAATCTGGGTCGCGAGGCGCTTCAGGAAGGCCCTGTCGTGGGTGATGAACAGCACGGCGCCGGAGAAGGCCGCGACCTGCTCTTCCAGCCAGGCGATGGTATCGAGATCCAGATGGTTGGTCGGCTCATCGAGCAGCAGCAGGTCCGGGTCGGAGACCAGCGCACGCGCCAGCGCGACACGACGACGCCAGCCGCCGGACAGGTCTTCCATCATGGTGTCTTCCGGCAGGCCCAGGCGGGTCAGCACGGTATCGATACGCTGCTGGAACTGCCAGCCATCGACGCTTTCCAGCGCGACCTGCACATGCTCGAGACGCTTGAGGTCCGGCTCGGGGTCGCTGATCAGGTGATGGTACTCCGCCAGCAGCGCGCCCGCCTTCGGCAGGCCTTCAGCGACGATATCGAAGATAGTGCGTCCTTCGGCGGCCGGCAGGTCCTGCGAGAGCACGCCGATCTTGAGGCCCGGCGCCTTCCACAGCTCACCGGCATCGGCCTGGAATTCGCCGGTGATCAGCTTGAGCAGGGTCGACTTGCCGGTGCCGTTGCGGCCGACGAGCGCCAGACGCTCGCCGCGCTCGACGACAAGGTCCGCCCCGTTGAGCAAGACGTGATGGCCATAGGCCAGCTGAAGATTTTCCAGTCGTAACAATGCCATGTGCAGCAGCAACTCGTGACGGGTCCACGGCCGGGAAGGCCACGGAGGAAGTGGGAGTCAGGCGGACAGGCCGCCGCCAGCGACGCGCGCCGGAGAATGCTGCCATTCTACCCGAGGCGCAGCGTGCAGGCGATGGAAGACGCCGCAAGGGCTGAAAGACGCCGGCGCCTTGGGTAGAATGGCCGACCGCTTGCAATCACGTCACGTGCCCTGCACTGCCAAGGCCCGCCTGTCATGCAGCGCTATCGAGTGCCAGGCCGACGGGCTATTGCCCGGCCTTGCGCTGTCACGTGTCTTCTCCCTCCCCGCGATCCCAAGGGTGTCCGATGTCCGCGCTTCCCCCGCATGCCGATCCTGCCTCCCTGCCCTACTATGATAGCGAGCGGCTGTCCGACGAGACGCTTGCCGCCTTGTGTGACGACCTTGAACTCGGCGAGGCCGATATCGCGGCCGCGCTGACGCTGCTGGCACCGGAGCTGCGTTTCGCCAGCCCCTCTGCGCTGGTCGACATCGGCGTCAACCTGACGCATGAGAGCTACGCGCGCGACGTCGAGGGCACCTTGCTGCGAGCACGCGCGGCGGGCGTCAGCCGGCAGATCCTGACCGGCACCAGCCTGGATGGCTCGCGTGAGGCCCAGGCGCTGGCGGCACGCTATCGTGGCCTTTCTGCCACCGCCGGCGTGCATCCGCATGAGGCCAGTCAGTGGAACGATGGCGTCGAACGCGGCATCCGAGAGCTACTGACGCAGCCAGAGGTCGTCGCGGTGGGGGAATGTGGCCTCGACTTCAATCGCAACTTCTCGACCCCCGCCGAACAGGCCCGGGCGTTCGAAGCGCAGCTGACGCTGGCCGCCGAGACAGGCCTGCCGCTGTTTCTGCATGAACGTGACGCCGGTCGCCAGATGCTCGAGATGCTCAAGCACTGGCGCGACGATATCAGTCACGCCGTCGTGCACTGTTTCACCGGTGAGCGCGAGACGCTCTACGGCTATCTCGATCTCGACCTGCACATCGGGCTGACCGGCTGGCTGTGTGATGAGCGCCGAGGCGAACACCTGCGCAGCCTGTGCCGCGAGATTCCACTCGAGCGTCTGATGCTGGAAACCGATTGCCCCTATCTGGTACCGCGCAATCTGCCCGCCAAGCTCAAGGGGCGCCGTCATGAACCCTCACTGCTGGTGTGGATCATGGCGGAGGTCGCGGCGCTGCGCGGTATCGACATGGAAGAACTCGCACAGGCTACCACCGCCACTGCCACACGCTTCTTCCGCCTGTAATCGGCATCAACGACTTTCCCTGCACGCTTCCCTGCTCTGGACATCACCATGCACGAATATGAACCCGAAACAGGGGACTTCCCCGCCTTCATCGCCGTCGAGACCGGCGAGGACTCCAGTCTGCCGCTGGCCATCGCCTGGGCGCTGCCCGATGGCCAGATGAAGCATGTACTGATCCAGCCGGACGACGAATGGCTGGATGGCGAGATGCTGGAGCTGGGCGACTACAGCCTGGACGACCTGCGCAGCTTCGGCGTCAGCCCCCTCGATGTGCTCAAGGAGCTGGAGCAGGACTACTACCAGACCACGCTCTATACCACCGGCGTCATGGATGACGAGCAGGCACTGGCCCGCCTGTTCGACGCCTACAACATGGACCCTTTCATCGAGTTCGCGCCGGCGGAAGGCCTCTACCCTGAGCTTGCCCCGGGTGACTGGGCGCGCGAGCGCAACAACATGCTGTTCGAACAGGGCCTGCAGCCTTTCCGTCCGGACAACGAGGTGCTGGTGATGCTGGCCATCCATACCCGCCTGCGCGGTGATGGCGTGCGTGGCGAGCAAGACATCCAGGGCACTGGCCCGGATTACGAGATCGACTGGGAAGAAGACGTCTGAACAGACGCTCCTGCTCCTGACACGCAAACGCCCCGACAACCGCAAGGTTGTCGGGGCGTTCTCGTTTCAGCCTTGGCCTCTACGGCGCGGCTCAGCCGTTGGAGCGGCCACCACCGTTGCCACCGCTGGAGCGGTTGCGACCACCACGTGAGCGGCGACGCGGACGCTCATCATTGCTCGGCGCATTCGGCGCACGGTTGCCGTTCACCTCCGGCTGCGGCGCGACGCGATTGCCATCGACTTCACGCTGCACCGGTGCACGGTTGCCGCGATTGTCATCATCGACACGTGCGATCTGCTGAGGCTGACCACCAGTGCGCTGGCCGCCAGAACGCGCGCCGCCAGAACGCTGACCTTCAGAGCGCTGACCGCCAGTACGCTGACCTTCAGAGCGCTGACCGCCAGAACGCTGGCCGCCATTGCCACGACCTTCACCAGCAGGCTTGCCGCCAGTGCGCTGGCCTTCAGAGCGCTGACCGCCAGAACGCTGGCCGCCATTGCCACGGCCTTCACCGGCAGGCTTGCTGCCAGTACGCTGGCCGCCAGAACGCTGACCTTCAGAGCGTGCGCCGCCAGAGCGCTGGCCACCCGAACGCTGGCCACCACGCGGCTGACGCGGTTCACGTTCCGGCTCGACATCGACTTCCGGCACGAAACCTTCCACTTCGACGCGCTTGAGCTTGCCCTTGAGCAGACGCTCGATGCCGCCGAGTTCCTTGCGCTCATCGCTGGAGACCAGCGAGATGGCACGCCCACTGGCGCCGGCACGGCCGGTACGCCCGATACGGTGCACGTAGTCTTCCGGCACGTTGGGCAGTTCGTAGTTCACGACCTGCGGCAACTGCTCGATATCCAGGCCACGCGCTGCGATATCCGTCGCGACCAGCACGCGCACTTCGCCGTTCTTGAAGCCGGCCAGTGCCTTGGTACGCGCATTCTGGCTCTTGTTGCCGTGAATCGCCGCGGCACTGATGCCGGACTTCTCGAGCTTGGTCGCCAGACGGTTGGCACCGTGCTTGGTACGGGTGAAGACCAGCACCTGGTGCCAGTTTTCCTTGATGATCAGGTGCTTGAGCAGTGAAGGCTTGTGGCTCTTCTCCACGGTGTGGATATGCTGCTCGACCTTCTCGGCCGTGGTGTTGCGCGGGCTGGCTTCCACCGCCACCGGGTCATTCAGCAGCTTGTTGGCCATGCCGCGAATCTCATCGGAGAAGGTCGCGGAGAACAGCAGCGTCTGACGCTTGGTCGGCAGCAGCTTGAGCAGACGGCGGATGTCGTGGATGAAGCCCATGTCCAGCATGCGATCCGCTTCATCCAGCACCAGCGTCTCGAGATCGGAGAAGTCGATGGCCTTCTGGGAGTGCAGGTCCAGCAGGCGGCCCGGCGTGGCGGTCAGGATCTCGACGCCAGAGGACAGTCGGCTGATCTGCGGGTTGATCTTCACGCCACCGAATACCACGGCATTGCGCAGCTTCAGGTGACGGGAATAGGCAGTGACGTTCTCGTCGATCTGCGCGGCCAGTTCACGCGTGGGCGTGACGATCAGGGCCTTGATCTTGCGGGCACCCGCGGGAGCGCTCTGCGAGAGGCGCTCGACCAGCGGCAGGGCGAAACCGGCGGTCTTGCCGGTCCCGGTGCGCGCGGCAGCCATCACATCACGGCCTTCCAGCACGGCAGGAATCGCACCTGCCTGGACGGGAGACGGCGTGGAATAGCCCATCTCGGCGATCGCTTTCAGGACAGGAGCGGACAGCCCCAGGGAGGCAAACGCCGGGACGAAATTGGCAGTAGTCTCAGTCATCAATATCTCTTCGGCTGACCGGCCACGTGCTGGTCGATCATTAAGGAATGGCGCCTGGCCGGGCACGTGCCGGGAGAGGGAGCGAGGCGTATCAGGCGCAGAAAAGAAAGAGTCGGTCAGAGGGACCTCATCCGGCTGCTGCCAGTCGCTCGCGTCAGGCGATGGCCCAGTCTACCATCTTCCGCCGTCGCCTGCAGAAGCGCGCATCCGATGGGTTCAATGCCAGTGCAGCGGATAGCGGCGATGACGCGCCAGATTGTTGATCAACACCGCCAGCACCAGCATCGCCAAGCAGCCAAGCCCCACCGGCAACAGGGCGTACCAGTAGCCCAGCTCGTGCAGCGGCTGACCGCCGATCACCGCGATCAAGGCCGTGGCGCCGCCCGGCGGGTGCAGGGTGTGCGTCAACTGCATGACCAGCAGTGCCACCGAGACCGCCATGGCCGCCGCCAGCCAGCCATCGCCCAGCCAGTGATAGCAGGCGACACCGACCAGTGCCGACAGCATGTTGCCGCCCAGCACATTGCGCGGCTGGGCCAGCGGACTGTGCGGCGCGCCGTAGAGCAGCACCGAGGTCGCGCCGAAGGACCCCACCAGCAACAGCGAGCTGACCGCCAGATAGTGCGAGGACAGCCAGCCGATCAGCGCCATGCCCAGAAAGGCCCCGAGCCATGACCACAAGGCATCGGCAACATGCGGCCTGCCCCGCTTCAGGGGGCCACCACGCATCTTGGCTACGTAAGGCTTGAGCATCGTGCGAATCATCTCCGGCGTTGTTCTGTCAGTGTCGAGCGCTGCACCCTAGGCGATCTCCACACGAGGAACAACTCTCATATGGCAATAAGCTGATGCCGACGCTGTCTTCATCATGACTCGCTGCGCGAGGCCACGATGGTGCGCGAGATCACGATCACCGGCAGGATGCCGACCACCACGATCACCAGCGCCGGCAACGCCGCCTGCTCAAGCATTTCATCCGAGGCGTACTGATAGACGTGGGTGGCGAGCGTGTCGAAGTTGAAGGGCCGCAGCAGCAAGGTGGCCGGCAGCTCCTTCATGGCATCCACGAAGACGACCAGCGCCGCGGTCAGCAAGCCGGGACGGATCAAGGGCAGGTGCACCCGGCGCAGTGTCGAGAAGGTGTTCTCGCCCAGCGAGCGCGCCGCCATGTCCATCGAAGGCGTGACCTTGTCGAGGCTCGATTCGATGGAACCCGCGGCGATAGCGAGGAAGCGCACCACATAGGCGATGATGATCGCGCCCATGGTGCCCGTCAGCAGCAGACCGCTGGAGAACCCGAAGTTGGCGCGCAGGAAGCTGTCCAGCGCGTTGTCGAAACCGGACAGCGGCACCAGCACGCCCAGCCCCAGCACGGCCCCCGGCATGGCATAGCCGAGACTCGAGAGCTTGAGCGCCTGCTGTACGCTGGCGGTGCGATCCAGCCGCTTGGCGTAGGCCAGCAGCACCCCGATGATCAGCGTCAGCACGGCAGCACTCACCGACAGCATCAGGCTATTGAGCGCGTAACCGGCGAAGTCCGGCGTCCACGACTCCTCGAAGTAGCGAATGGCATGCCGCGTCAGCAGCCCCACCGGCAACAGGAAGCCGAACAGCAGCGGCAGCAGGCAAGCCAGTGTCGCCAGCCCGGCGCGCCAGCCATGCAAGGTCGGACGACGATAGCGACGATAGCGATCGCCCTTGCCGAACTGACGCTGCCGGCGCCGGGCATGCCGTTCCAGCCAGATCAGCGTGACCACGAAGATCATCAGGCACAGCGCGATCTGGGCCGCACCGCGCAGGCTGCCCATGTTGAGCCACACATTGAAGATGCCGGCAGTCAGCGAACGCACCGCGAAGTAATCGACGGTGCCGAAATCATTGAGCGCCTCCATCATCGCCAGCGCCAGGCCGACGGCGATCGCCGGGCGTGCACTGGGCAGCGCCACGCGCCAGAAGCTCTGCCAGCCATTGCAACCCAGGGTGCGGCTGGCATCGCGCAGTGACGGCGATTGATCGAGAAATGCCGAGCGCGCCAGCATGAAGACATACGGAAACAGCACCAGCGACAGCATCAGGATGGCGCCGCCCAGACTGCGTATCTCGGGGAAGTAGTAATCCTGCGGCGAGTCCCAGCCGAACAGCGCACGCAGCGCGCCCTGGAAGGGCCCGGCATATTCGAAGACATCGGTGTAGATGTAGGCGATGACGTTGGCGGGAATCGCGAACGGCAGCAGCAACGACCACTCGAAGGTACGCCGCAGCGGGAACTGATACATGGTGGTCAGCCACGCCGACACCACGCCCATGCTGCCGCTGAGCACCGCCACGCCGGCCACCAGCGCCAGACTCGTCATGACGTAGTCAGGCAGCACGGTGGAGACGAGGTGCGGCCAGATGCCGTCACCGGCCTGATCACTGCCATCATCGCCGAACAACGCCAGCCAGATGACGGCCAGCACCGGCATCACCACCAGCGCGGCGACCCCCCAGGCCGTCGCGAACCACCCCATGTGCGTGCCCAGGCGCCGCTGACGGCGTCTTATCGCCGCGTCTTCGGCGCCTGACGTGCCGTGAGTCGCGCGCTCCAGGGCGAGCTCCGTCGCGCTGGTTGCCGTGCAGGCTTCCTCTTCAAGGCTCGCACCTCGCTTTACCAACAGCCGCTTGCCTTGCGTCATCTGTTCTTCCTCACTGACCTGCCAACTGCAATTGCGTCTATTTTACATTGTTCACTCAAACGAAGAGGGGCTGTCGCATCGCGACAGCCCCTCTTCGTTCATGACATCCCACCCGATGGCTTGCGCCAGCGGTGAGTGCCGTTACTGGTTGAAGCCGACTTCATTGACCATCTGAGCAGCACGCTTGCGGTATTTGGCGACCTCGGTCAGCGAGAGGTCATCCTGCTTGAACTCGCCCCAGGACGTCAGCAGCTCCGAGCTTTCGGCAGCCGGGTTGGCCGGGTACTCGAAATTGACCTCGGCATACATGTGCTGGGCGGTCTTCTCGGTCAAGAAGCGCATCAGCTTGAGCGCATTCTCTTCGTGCGGCGCGTACTTGGTCATCGCCATGCCGGAGATGTTCATGTGCGTGCCGACACCGTTCTGGTCCGGGAACTCGATGCGTGCCTTCTCGGCCCACGGACGCTGCTCGTCGTTGTCGAGCATCTTGCCGTAGTAGTAGCTGTTGCCGATGGCCACGTCACAGACGTTGTCACGAATCGCCTTGATCTGATCGCGGTCCCCGCCCTGCGGCTTGCGCGCCAGGTTGTCCTTGAAGCCTTCCAGCCATTCGCGGGTCGCTTCCTCGCCGTTGTGGGCGATACGCGAGGCGATCAATGCCACGTTGTAGGGGTGATCCCCGGCACGCGAACAGACACGGCCCTTGAGGCTCGGGTCCGCCAGGTCGTCATAGCTTGCGACCTGACCGGCCTCGAGACGCTCGACGCTGGTGTAGAGCACGCGTGCACGGGTGGTGATACCGAACCACTGGTTGTCAGGACCGTGATACTGCTCGGGCAGGTTGGCTTCGATGACGTCGTCATTGACGCTCTTGACCAGCTCTTCGTCGACCAGCTCCTGCAGGCGACCGATATCCACCGTCAGCAGGACGTCAGCCGGCGTGTTGCGACCCTCACGCTTGAGACGCTCGGCCAGACCTTGCTTGGCGAATACCACGTTGACCTTGACGCCGGTCTCCTCGGTGAACTCCTTGAGGAACGGCTCGATCAGATAGGCCTGACGATAGGAGTAGACGTTCACCTCTTCCTGGGCTTGCGCCGGCATGGCCGTGACAGCCGTCACGCCGACCAGCGCACTCAACAACAGCTTGCGAGCGGAGGATGCAGAAATCATGGATACAGCAGTCATCGAATACCCCTGTTCAAGGTGTCCTGTCCTGACGAGGACTGCCAAGAGCAGACCTGCAGGACAGTAAAAGCGGAACCATTGTGTCAATGCGAATCATTCTAATCACAAAGCCCTGACACCTGCAACGTGAGTGCAACGCTGATTTGCAGATAATGCAATCCCGCTCAGGGAGGCGAGTACCGGGAGGCAAGCCCAGCGGGCGACGCCACTGCCGCCTGGCATGCTCAGACAAGGCATCACGCCAGTCGGCCGTCCTCCCCCACCGCAGGCAACAGGGGCCTGGCATGGGCGATGGCCTGCTCAAGCGGCATCCCCTGCTGCCAGACACCGGCGAGTGCGTGGCGGAAGGCAGCGGCCCGGGCGGGCAGGCCGCGCTGCTCGACATCGGCGGCGCGCTGCATCACACGTTGCGCGAAGGCGTCTCGATCCACCTCCAGCTCAAGATTGTCGACGCTGACATGAAACGGCTTGCCCACCGCCCGGTGAAACAGCAGCTCCAGCGCTTGCGGCGCGACCTCGACACTCTCGAAGGCACGCTGCTGCTCGGCGTCGCGGCCATCCGGTGCATACCAGTAGCCGTAATCTTCCTCGAGCCGCCGTCTGGCGCCTGCGATGCACCAATGGCTGATCTCATGCAGCGCGCTGGAAAAGAAGCCACGTGCCAGATAGATGCGGTGATAGCCAAGCTCTGATTCCGGCACATGCCTGCCTTCCCCCTGCATGCCGGCCGGAAGATAGAGCGGCTCCTCGGGATCACAGCGCAGCAAGGTGTTGAAGGTGTCGCCGAACAGACCGTCGAACAATGCCATCAAGGTGGCGAGGTCATGCGCACGACGGGGACTCCCGCTGGCGGAATCAGAGCAATGGACGGCAGGTAGGGACTCATGGGACGACACGGCAATTCTCGGCAAGCGCTGGCAGTGTGTGGGCATTCGATGGCGGCAGGAAAACCTGCTCTGTCGGATGGCTCATTGTACGTGGCTAGCGTATAGCGCGTCATTTCAGCTGACAGTGTCGCTCACAGCCGTGATAATTCATCAGCTTGCGTTCATGAAACCTGCTTATCTGCTAGGATGGCGCGCCAAGCAAGAATGATTCTCGATTACTAGCAGGAGCCTGCCGTGCCCCCCGCCGATTCATCCACCCCCTCCAAGCCTCAGACGGCCCCCGGTTCTCCGCCTCCGCCACTGATTCCCCGCGTCAGAGCGGAAACCTCACGCCTGCTGACTCTGGCGCTGCCGATCTGTGGCGCGCAGCTGGCTCAGGCAGGCATGAGTGCCGTGGACGTGTTGATGACGGGACGCTCCTCGGCCACGGACCTGGCAGCCGTGTCGGTGGGCTCAAGCCTGTGGGTGCCCCTGCTGCTGCTGATGGCGGGCACCCTGATGGGTCTGACGCCGGTGGTCGCGCAATTGATGGGGGGCAATCGCAGTGGTGAGGTGCGTGGCAACGTGCATCAATCGCTGTGGATCTCGCTGGTGCTCGGCAGCCTGTCCGGGCTTGCGCTGTGGTATCTGGCCGCGCCGATCTTCACCCTGATGGAGGTGCCTGAGGCCGTGGCCGAGCAGGCGACCCTCTATCTGATGGCCATCGCCTGGGGCATGCCGGGTGCCGCCTTCTATCAGGTCCTGCGCGCCTACTCGGACGGCATGAACCATACCCGCCCGGCACTGATCATCAGCCTGATCGGCCTGATATCGAACATCCCGCTCAATTACGTGCTGATCTACGGGTCTGCGGGCGTGGATGACCTGCTGGGGATCACCCTGCCGGGACTGTTGGGCGACATTCCGGCCATGGGCGCCGCCGGCTGCGGTATCGCCACCGGCCTTGCGATGTGGATCATGTGCCTGAGCATGTTCGCCTACACGCGTTACAGCAGCGCATATCGCGCCGTGGCGCTGTGGTGCCAACCCAGCGCTCCCCATTTCAAGCAGATGGGCGAACTGCTCAAGGTCGGCCTGCCGATCGGGATCGCGATCTTCTTCGAGGTCACGCTGTTCACGGTCATCGCCCTGTTCGTGGCCAGCTTCGGCGAGATCAAGGTCGCGGCCCACCAGGTCGCGCTCAACTTCACCTCGCTGCTGTTCATGCTGCCGCTGTCGATGGCGATGGCCCTGACCGTGCGCGTCGGTCACACCATCGGCCGTGGCGACATGCGCGAAGCACGCTTCGTGGCCTGGAATGGCGTGGCCTTCTCGTTGGTGGTGGCGCTGGTGAATGACATCGTGATCTGGGTACTGGCCGAGCCGGCCGTGGCGCTCTACACCAGCAACCTCAAGGTCCAGGCCCTGGCCATGTCGCTGATCACCCTGGCGATGCTCTATCAGGTCTCGGACTCCCTGCAGGTCGCGATGGCAGGCGCACTGCGCGGCTTCAAGGACACGCGCATCATCATGTTGATCACCATGTTCGCCTACTGGGTAGTCGGGCTGGGAGGCGGACACCTGCTGGGCGTCGGCAGTGAGGCCTTCCCGATCTCGCCCTGGCCCATCGAGCAGATGGGCGTCTATGGCTACTGGATCGGCATGGTGGCCGGCCTGACCGTGGCGGCGCTGCTGCTCGGCTGGCGCCTGTGGATCATCGCGCGCCGTGGCGTGCGCGACGAGGCATTGGCGAGCCAGTGATGCCTGCCGGATAGCGCCTGCATCTCAGCCTGCATTCCAACAGGAAGCTCGGCCCGGATGCTGGGCTGACAGCTGCCTGAATCGCCATGATGAGCAAGCCCCGCGACACCCGACAAGGTGACGCGGGGCTTTTGCGTTTAAACACGAAAAAGCTGATAGACGGTCATTTCGTCCAAGGAGGGGTTACCGTCAGGGCTCTGGCTGTGCTAATGGTTATTCAAGGCAGTGCTCTCTCGCTGACGACACACATGGCAGAAGCGAGAGAACGCACCAGCACACGCCGAGGACGATCGACAAGCTGCTGAGGAGGGTTCGTCATGGGCGTACCAGTATCTTCCCCCCGCTCCGCCAAGGTCATCGACCTGAGTGTCATGCGTGACAGGATGCGTGCACGACGTCGTATTCTCCGGCTGGCGCCGGAACACGACGGGTTGGAAATGCTCTATCAGCTCGACAGCGACCCGGACAGCTATTACAGCATTCCGGTACTGGCCTGGGGGCTGCGCGAGGATGGTGAAGTCGTCGGCATGGTGCCGTGGATGGAGGGGCTGATGCCCTGCCACGAGCTGGAAGACCCGCAGCAGGGGCATTTCGTCGGCTATCGCGACCCGGAAACCGACGAAGTCTTCATGCTGGCGCCTGACCACAAGGTGTTCGAGCTCGAACATGCCGCGGCCTATTACGACTATGAAGTCTCGGACAAGACGACGCTGCTGCAGCAACTGCCGGACACGCTGGGTACCCATGCGCTGTGCATGACCAACGGCGAGACTCAGTGGCAGCTCAAGCAGGTCTTCGGCTGGCGTCTCTACAGCGATGGCAACATCGAGGCCTTGCTGGTCGATGAGGCTCGCGTCACCCAGACACCCGTGCTGGCCGGCGACGACTGCCTGTACCCGGGGCGCAGCCGACATGATGTGGTCTATTTCTTCCAGCGCGCCATCGCCAATCAGATTCGCGAGCAGGACCCGGCGACGCTGGAGGCTCTCGCGCTGATGATGACCGGCGAGAGCGACCAGGTCTGCGTCGAGGTCCATGACCGCGAAGCCTGAGGACTAGTCATGGCCAGCGACTCAGCGGCTGCGGATGGCGCTCAACTGATGCGGATGTAATACAGGAACTGTTCCGGCGTCTCGTGGCTCAGCTCCAGGGTGTGGCCGAGAAAGGCGCAGAACTTGGGCACATCACGGGTGGTGGCAGGGTCGGTCGCCACCACCCGCAACAGATCACCCGAGGCAAGCTCACGCACCTTGTTGTGCAGCATCATGATGGGTTCCGGGCAATACAGGCCACTGGTTTCCAGTTCGGCATCGGCCTCGGGCAATGTGATATCGGTCATCGAAGACTCCTGACAATCCTGCCGCCCTGGCTGGCGGCACGTACAAAAAAGGGGAGACAGGCATGATCAAGGTTCTGATCGAACGGCATATCATGCCGGGACTGGAACAGGATTACGAACAGGCCTCGCGTGAAGTCGTACGCGAGGCTACGCATGTCCCGGGCTTCATCTCGGGCGAGAATCTGATGGAAACCGGCCGCGCGGGTCACCGCATCCTGATCACCTCATGGCGCGATGCGCGAGCATGGCAGGAATGGTCGGTCAGTCCGGCCAGAGATCGCATGATGGCGCGCCTGGCGCCCATGCTATCCCAACCGGAGCGGATAATCCTGCTGGAGCATACCTGAGCGCGCCTCTCCGGCGAGCGAAGGCATCAGGCGCCCCATACAAGAACCCCACGACCTGGGCAGGCCGTGGGGTTCTTGTATGGGGCATGTGCCACTCGTGCATGCTGATTGAGCAACAGCCAGTCAGTGCGTGATGCGCACGTGCACAGTGACCTCTTCACGGTCGTGATACAGATGACGACAGCGAATCTCGGCACCGACGTTGGAACGCTCGAGACTGGCGGCCAGATAGTCGAGGCAGCGAGAGACTTCCTTCCAGCGCTGCTTCATCGGCAGCTTGAGATTGAAGACGGCCTCGTTGCACCAGCGCTTCTTCAGCCAGCGCTCGACCATCTCGGTCACGCGAATCGGCTTGTCGACGATATCGCAGACCAGCCAATCCAGGCGCAGCGGCGGCTCCCAGGTGAAGCCATCTTCCTTGAGATGCTCGACCTGTCCTGTCGCCATCAGGTCCTTGTTCATCGGACCATTGTCGATCGCGAACACGAACATGCCCTTCTCGACCAGCTGGAAGGTCCAGCCACCCGGGGCGGCACCAAGATCCGCTGCCTGCATGCCAGTGGCGATGCGACGCTCCCACTGATCGCGCGGCACGAATTCGTGCCACGCCTCTTCCAGCTTGAGCGTGGAGCGGCTGGGCGCACGACTCGGCGAACGCAGATGACGAATGCCATTGGCATATTCGCTGCGGTTGCCCGGGAAGCTCATGCCCAGCTGGACTTCATCGCCATCCGTCCAGAAGACATGCAACGCCCGACCACCGGCCTTGCGGCGCAGGGCACCCCGCTTCTTCAGCGCGGACTCCAGCGGGCGACCGACGGCCTTGCCCAGCCCCGACAGTGCCTTGCCATCATTGGTATCCGGCATCTCGTGGCGGATCTCCTCGAAGCTCCAGCCGGCGTCGACCACCTGCTGCAGAATCGGCGAGACACGATTCTCCCGCGACATGCCGACCAGCGGCTCCAGCGCCACCAGGGTCTGACGAGCGAAGACCAACGCCTGTAGCGGCATGTCACGATGCAGGGCATTGGCGGGCTCATCACCCGTCACCACATAACGCACGAAGCCACTGTCGCGTGCCGCAATCGGATAACCCGGCGTGCCGATATACGCCGCTTTCTCGCTGACTTCTGCGGCCAGGTCAGCCTCGAAGCCAGGGCGGCAATACAGCAACAGTTCTTGAGGTTGCATCATCATCTCCAATACAGAAGGCTGGGGAGTCTAGCCTCTCGCCTCTGCCTTCTACAAGCGTGCATGTACGTGATGGGGCTGTGACAACGCTCAGGCCGTCGTCATGGGCGCAGCAGACGCCTCACGAAGCGCGTACGTCTCTTGCTTTGCGCAACTTTTCTCACCACAAAGAGAACCGCCCCTGCAGCAAGGCTACAGGGGCGGTTCAGTATAAGTGCCTGACGATGACCTACTCTCACATGGAGAAACTCCACACTACCATCGGCGCTAAGCGGTTTCACTTCCGAGTTCGGCATGGGATCGGGTGGTTCACGCTCGCTATGGTCGTCAGGCGAAACGGTGGCATCTTGCGATGCCTGAGTCCCGAGGCTTGTGGCCTCGCGACTCGCAATATGAATCATGCTGACCGATATGTCTCGATCCTGTCGCAATCCCGGCGGTTTGCCTGCGCAAACCCCTTGGGTGTTATATGGTCAAGCCTCACGGGCAATTAGTACTGGTTAGCTCAACACATTGCTGTGCTTCCACACCCAGCCTATCAACCTTGTAGTCTTCAAGGGCCCTTCAGGAGGCGCAAGGCCTCAGGGAAGTCTCATCTTGAAGGGGGCTTCCCGCTTAGATGCTTTCAGCGGTTATCCCGTCCGAACGTAGCTACCGGGCAATGCCATTGGCATGACAACCCGAACACCAGAGGTTCGTCCACTCCGGTCCTCTCGTACTAGGAGCAGCTCTTCTCAAACTTCCGACGCCCACGGCAGATAGGGACCGAACTGTCTCACGACGTTCTAAACCCAGCTCGCGTACCACTTTAAATGGCGAACAGCCATACCCTTGGGACCGACTTCAGCCCCAGGATGTGATGAGCCGACATCGAGGTGCCAAACACCGCCGTCGATGTGAACTCTTGGGCGGTATCAGCCTGTTATCCCCGGAGTACCTTTTATCCGTTGAGCGATGGCCCTTCCATACAGAACCACCGGATCACTAGAACCTACTTTCGTACCTGCTCGACGTGTCTGTCTCGCAGTCAAGCACCCTTATGCTCTTGCACTCAATGCACGATTTCCAACCGTGCTGAGGGTACCTTCGTGCTCCTCCGTTACTCTTTAGGAGGAGACCGCCCCAGTCAAACTACCCACCATACACTGTCCTCGATCCGGATAACGGACCTGAGTTAGAACGCCAATGATGTCAGGCTGGTATTTCAAGGTTGGCTCCACCGCATCTGGCGACGTGGTTTCAAAGCCTCCCAGCTATCCTACACAGACAACATCAGCATCCAGTGTAAAGCTATAGTAAAGGTTCACGGGGTCTTTCCGTCTAGCCGCGGGTACACAGCATCTTCACTGCGATTTCAATTTCACTGAGTCTCGGGTGGAGACAGCGTGGCCATCATTACGCCATTCGTGCAGGTCGGAACTTACCCGACAAGGAATTTCGCTACCTTAGGACCGTTATAGTTACGGCCGCCGTTTACCGGGGCTTCGATCAAGAGCTTCGCGTGAGCTAACCCCATCAATTAACCTTCCGGCACCGGGCAGGCGTCACACCCTATACGTCCGCTTGCGCGTTTGCAGAGTGCTGTGTTTTTAATAAACAGTTGCAGCCACCTGGTATCTTCGACCGGTAGGAGCTTACGGAGCAAGTCCTTCACTCGAACCGGTGCACCTTCTCCCGAAGTTACGGTGCCATTTTGCCTAGTTCCTTCACCCGAGTTCTCTCAAGCGCCTTGGTATTCTCTACCTGACCACCTGTGTCGGTTTGGGGTACGGTCGCATGTGATCTGAAGCTTAGAGGCTTTTCCTGGAAGCGTGGCATCGATGACTTCCTGACCGTGGTCAGTTCGTCTCGCATCTCGACCTCAGAGGAACCGGATTTGCCTGATTCCTCGGCCTACATGCTTTCACCAGGACAACCAACGCCTGGCTCACCTAGCCTTCTTCGTCCCCCCATCGCAACCACATCCGGTACGGGAATATTAACCCGTTTCCCATCGACTACGCGTTTCCGCCTCGCCTTAGGGGCCGACTCACTCTGCTCCGATTAACGTAGAACAGAAAACCTTGGTCTTCCGGCGGGGGAGTTTTTCACTCCCCTTATCGTTACTCATGTCAGCATTCGCACTCGTGATACCTCCAGCAGACTTCTCAATCCACCTTCATTGGCTTACACGACGCTCCTCTACCGCTCATCCAGAGGATGAACCCGTAGCTTCGGTACCTGATTTAGCCCCGTTATATCTTCCGCGCAGGCCGACTCGACTAGTGAGCTATTACGCTTTCTTTAAAGGATGGCTGCTTCTAAGCCAACCTCCTAGCTGTCTGAGCCTTCCCACATCGTTTCCCACTTAATCAGGATTTTGGGACCTTAGCTGACGGTCTGGGTTGTTTCCCTTTTCACAACGGACGTTAGCACCCGCTGTGTGTCTCCCACGCTGCACTCACTGGTATTCGGAGTTTGCCTCGGGTTGGTAAGTCGGGATGACCCCCTAGCCGAAACAGTGCTCTACCCCCAGCGGTGATACGTGAGGCGCTACCTAAATAGCTTTCGAGGAGAACCAGCTATCTCCGGGCTTGATTAGCCTTTCACTCCGATCCACAGCTCATCCCAGCATTTTTCAACATACTTGGGTTCGGGCCTCCAATTGATGTTACTCAATCTTCACCCTGGCCATGGATAGATCGCCCGGTTTCGGGTCTATACCCTGCGACTGGTCGCCCAGTTAAGACTCGGTTTCCCTACGCCTCCCCTATACGGTTAAGCTCGCCACAGAATATAAGTCGCTGACCCATTATACAAAAGGTACGCGGTCACACCACGAAGGTGCTCCCACTGCTTGTACGCATACGGTTTCAGGATCTATTTCACTCCCCTCGCCGGGGTTCTTTTCGCCTTTCCCTCACGGTACTGGTTCACTATCGGTCAGCCAGGAGTATTTAGCCTTGGAGGATGGTCCCCCCATGTTCAGTCAAGGTTTCTCGTGCCCCGACCTACTCGATTTCACGTGACTCAGACTTCGACTACGGGACTATCACCCTGTATCGTCAAGCTTCCCAGCTTGTTCGTCTGTCAGTTGTCACGCTTAAGGGCTGGTCCCCGTTCGCTCGCCGCTACTTGGGGAATCTCGGTTGATTTCTTTTCCTCCGGGTACTTAGATGTTTCAGTTCCCCGGGTTTGCCTCTATAGGTTATGTATTGGCCTATAGATACTCACCTGATGGTGAGTGGGTTTCCCCATTCGGAAATCGTTGGGTCGCAGGGTATTTGCCACCTCGCCAACGCTTATCGCAGGCTATCACGTCCTTCATCGCCTCTGGCTGCCAAGGCATCCACCGTATGCGCTTAATCGCTTGACCATATAACCCCAAGGGGTCTGTCAAGGATTACGAATCTGTCGGACCTCTCCGACATATCGTTTTGATAGACATGCGCTTGGCGCACACATCTATCGTCAGCATGATTCACATTGTTAAAGAGCGGCTGTTCAGAGAACAGTGAGAAGTCACACAACCTTCACGAGGAAGGCGATATGCTTGTCACTGTGGACTGTGCAGCGTTATCAGGTAGTAGAAGCTGAACCGGACTTTCATGGTGGAGCCAAGCGGGATCGAACCGCTGACCTCCTGCGTGCAAGGCAGGCGCTCTCCCAGCTGAGCTATGGCCCCAAAGTCGGCAAAACCGTGTCGACAAAAGCACGAAGCTTTTGGTGGGTCTGGGCAGATTTGAACTGCCGACCTCACCCTTATCAGGGGTGCGCTCTAACCAACTGAGCTACAGACCCGACACTACTACTCGATAAACTAACTTGATCAGGTAATTCGTTGTGAGCACTTGCCGCGAGCGATAGACAGTGTCGATAAGGAGGTGATCCAGCCCCAGGTTCCCCTAGGGCTACCTTGTTACGACTTCACCCCAGTCATGAACCACACCGTGGTGATCGCCCTCCCGAAGGTTAGGCTAACCACTTCTGGTGCAGTCCACTCCCATGGTGTGACGGGCGGTGTGTACAAGGCCCGGGAACGTATTCACCGTGGCATTCTGATCCACGATTACTAGCGATTCCGACTTCATGGAGTCGAGTTGCAGACTCCAATCCGGACTGAGGCAAGCTTTATGGGATTGGCTCCACTTCGCAGTATTGCAACCCTTTGTACTTGCCATTGTAGCACGTGTGTAGCCCTACCCGTAAGGGCCATGATGACTTGACGTCGTCCCCACCTTCCTCCGGTTTGTCACCGGCAGTCTCCTTAGAGTTCCCGACATTACTCGCTGGCAAATAAGGATAGGGGTTGCGCTCGTTACGGGACTTAACCCAACATTTCACAACACGAGCTGACGACAGCCATGCAGCACCTGTCTCAGAGTTCCCGAAGGCACCAATCCATCTCTGGAAAGTCCTCTGGATGTCAAGGGTAGGTAAGGTTCTTCGCGTTGCATCGAATTAAACCACATGCTCCACCGCTTGTGCGGGCCCCCGTCAATTCATTTGAGTTTTAACCTTGCGGCCGTACTCCCCAGGCGGTCAACTTATTGCGTTAGCTGCGCCACTAAGTCCTCAAGGGACCCAACGGCTAGTTGACATCGTTTACGGCGTGGACTACCAGGGTATCTAATCCTGTTTGCTACCCACGCTTTCGCACCTCAGTGTCAGTGTCAGTCCAGAAGGCCGCCTTCGCCACTGGTATTCCTCCCGATCTCTACGCATTTCACCGCTACACCGGGAATTCTACCTTCCTCTCCTGCACTCTAGCCAAGCAGTTCCAGATGCCGTTCCCAGGTTGAGCCCGGGGCTTTCACACCTGGCTGACTTAGCCACCTACGCGCGCTTTACGCCCAGTAATTCCGATTAACGCTTGCACCCTCCGTATTACCGCGGCTGCTGGCACGGAGTTAGCCGGTGCTTCTTCTGCGAGTGATGTCTTTCCTCGGGAGTATTAATCCCAAGGCGTTCTTCCTCGCTGAAAGTGCTTTACAACCCGAAGGCCTTCTTCACACACGCGGCATGGCTGGATCAGGCTTTCGCCCATTGTCCAATATTCCCCACTGCTGCCTCCCGTAGGAGTCTGGGCCGTGTCTCAGTCCCAGTGTGGCTGATCATCCTCTCAGACCAGCTACGGATCGTCGCCTTGGTGAGCCATTACCTCACCAACAAGCTAATCCGACATGGGCTCATCCGATAGCGCAAGGTCCGAAGATCCCCTGCTTTCTCCCGTAGGACGTATGCGGTATTAGCCTGAGTTTCCCCAGGTTGTCCCCCACTATCGGGCAGATTCCCATGCATTACTCACCCGTCCGCCGCTCGACGCCTCCTAGCAAGCTAGGATCGTTTCCGCTCGACTTGCATGTGTTAAGCCTGCCGCCAGCGTTCAATCTGAGCCATGATCAAACTCTTCAGTTGAAAGCTTGATAGTCTGTTAAGCAGACCAAACTTGGTTCAGAGTCAAACTTCTCGTGAGAGGCTTGCTCCGATATTTGGTGACCTTGTCACCACTCATCGGCAAGCGCTCACACGAATTACCTGATCAAATTTTTAAAGAGCGTCGCTGCTAAGCGAGGAGGCATATTCTACCCGGAACGCTTGAGAAGTCAAGCACTTGATGATGAGTCGGTCGACTGCCTCTAAGCATCATCAAGCGGTGAGGAGCGTTGCTCGATCACCTGTTCCGTAAGGAGTGCGGCGTATTCTAGCGAATCGCCCGGGATTGTCAACCGATGGTTTAGAAGCGGACTTCAAAAACACCAAGCAAAACAATCACCTGCAAACCTCTTTCACCGCTGGTAAGGCCATGCGTCCCCGGCAGCGGATGCGTACTTTACGCAGGAATCGGCTTGATGGCAAGGGCTTTGACGCAGAAAACAGCCACTCGCCTGGTCGATACTCAGACCGCCTTGCCGTCCGCGGGTCGTGACACTGGGCGCGCCTGCCAGCCACCACGCGAATGCGACTGTGTCTCAAGCGCCGCTTCCAGACGCGCCTCCGGCAGCTGCATGACGCGCGCCAGCAGAGTCAGCAGGGCTACCTCTTCCTCTGCAAGCTTCTGATCGGCATGCACCACCTGGGCAAGCGCCGCGAACCAGCGCTGCTTGTCCATCGGGCGCAGGTGAGCCAGCTGCGTAAGATGACGGCAGCGCAGCGCAGGGTTATCCCCATCCGGTTGCGACTGCGGATACGCAAGCGCCAGACCAAGTTCTGCACTGGCATCCAGGAAGATGTCCTCGCGCAGCGCTTCATCGTCGATAAGTCCGACCATCAGCACGAGCCAATGCTGACAGGCCGGCTGGCATTGCTGCAGGGCCAGCGAGTCACTCTTGCGATCGATTCGCGGGTCCAGTGACTCCAGCAGCAACTGCCACAGACACCAGATGAACATGTCCTGCGGAGGTGTCTGCGCCTTGAGCATGCGATGCGCGCGCTCATCCGCTTCCCGCCAGCGCGGTATCAACCGATTGAGCAAGGGGATCCACTCGACCCGCGGCAAGGACTCGAGCTTGCGCCGCGCCTCGCGCACGCGCTTGCCATCCAGCCAGTCATGCTGACGCTCAAGCTCGGTGAGCCAGACCCCACGCCGGGTGAGCTCCGAAGGCGCGATCATCGCCACCACCAGCTGCGGGCAGAGAAAGCGCGACAGCGTCAGGTTCTCGAGTTCACCCCGGGAACGCGACAGCTCGCCCATGACGGCCGCGCCGGCGATACCCGCCATGACCCCGCCAAGCACTTCGGCCCCGATGGGCCCCTGCTGCTCGAAGGTATGCACCGGTTGCTGGCGCGCGCTCAGATATTGTCTGTCCCAACGGGGTTCCAGGCGCTTGATGCGTTCATCCAGCGGCGGATGCGAGTCGAACCAGCCCGTCAGCCATGGCGGACGCGCTTCGACGAAGAAGAGGTGGTTGTAGGTCATGGCGCGCGGATGCTGGATGCGCCCCTGCCAGCCCATGCCACCGATACGCTTGAGGGCCGAGGCGATGCCATCCGGGAAACGCGTCAGGCGCACTGCACTGGCATCGGCGAGATATTCGCGTGAGCGCGCGACCCCGCGTTGCAACAGCCTGCCGCCCAGCCCGCCGAGACTGCCGAGCAACCACAGCGCCACACCTACCAGCATCAGCTGTGGCATGCCGCCTTTCCTGTCGGAACCGGAGGAGCGCGCCCTGCCCAACACGAAGCCGATGCGCCCCGCCCCCATCAGGAAGCGCCCCGCCTCGGAGAGAAACACCAGGCCGTGGACCGCACTCGCCAGACGCAGGTTGAGGCGAATATCGCCATTGGCGATATGGGCGAACTCGTGAGCGACCACGCCCTGCAGCTCGTTGCGATCCAGCTGCTCCAACGCCCCGCGACTCAGCGCGATCACCGCATCATGGGGCCGATAGCCCGCCGCGAAGGCATTGATCATCGCCTCATGCGGCAGCAGGAACAGCTGCGGCGTGGGCAGATTGGCGGCGATCGCCATCTCTTCCACGACATTCAGTGCCCGCCGCTCGCTCGAGTCCTGGGTCTCGACATCCACCAGCTTGCCGCCCAGGCGTGCGGCCACGACCGCACCGCCCTGCTGCAGACGCCGCAGCTCACGCGCCGCGACCAGTGCATTGCACAGAAAGATGATGCTCGCCACTGGCCAGACATATTCAAACGTCGTGGAGGCCGGACGCCCCAGGAAACTGCTGATCGCGACATGCACCACGGCGCCGGCGGCAAGAGACACCACCAGCGACATGGCCGTGAAGGCCAGCAGCAATAGCCGCGTACGACGCCGCGCACTGTCCTGCTCATGATAGAAATTCATTCGCGCTCGCCATCTACCCAGTCAGGATCACAGCGCAAGGCCGCTGCGAGAGAAGCATCAACCGGTCGACTCAAGAGAAGCTGACATCCGGGGCCTGGCGAATCTTCACGCTGTCATCGAAGGCCAGCAGGCCTGCATCACTGCGATGACCGAAGGTCGGCGCGAACACCACCTGCGGGAAGCTCTGGCGATAGACGTTGTAGTCGGTGACGGCATCGTTGTAGGCCTGACGCGCGAAGGCGACGCGGTTCTCGGTGGCGGTCAGCTCTTCCATCAGGTCGCTCATGGTCTGGTCCGCTTTGAGCTCCGGATAGGCCTCGACCACCACATCCAGCTTGCCCAGACTCGCTGCCAGCCCCTGCTCGGCACCGGCCAGACTGGCCAGCTTGTCCATGCTGCCGGGATGCGCCGCTGCGGCATTCAAGGCGGCCATCGCCTTGTTGCGGGCATTGATCACTTCTTCCAAGGTGCCACGCTCATGACTCAGATAGCCCTTGGCCGTCTCGACCAGATTGGGAATCAGGTCGTAGCGCCGCTTGAGCTGCACCTCTATCTGCGCGAAGGCATTCTCGAAGCGCGCCTTGAGGCTGACCAGCTTGTTGTAGATCGAGATCACGTAGATGACGATCAGCGCGATGGCGCCCAGCAGCAGAAATGTTTTCATGATGAGTCCCTTGTGATGATGCCTTTGCAATGAAGGCCCGGCAGGCGTTGTCCCGCTCTCCGGCGAGTCTTTGCAAGCGCCCCTGTCGATCTTCCTGTGCAATCCGCTTCCAGTTTACCCATACCGGATGACGGCACCAGTCAATTGGATGACTGATTGCCAACGGGGCATCATGCGACTGGCAACCTCACGGCACCCAATGCGCCATGAACTCGTGCACCGGCAGTGCTTCGAGTCGCTCGCGATCGCCCAGCAACGCCATCAAGGTGTCGCACCGCGTGGGTGGGAAGCAGGTGGCCAGATTGGCCCGGCACTTGTCCTCGAGCGGAACGAGCGACTCTTCACGCCGCCGACGATGTCCCAGCGGGTATTCCACCGTCACCTGCTCGGTGGCACTGCCATCGTAAAAGACTACCCGCAGGGCATTGGCGATCGAGCGCTTGTCGGCTTCCAGATACTCGCGGGTGAAGCGCGCCTCTTCCTTGACGACCATTCTGTCACGCAGCCGGTCGATCTCCGGGTAAGCGGCATGGAAGCCATCTTCATAGTGGTCCGCGTTCAACTCGCCGAAGATCAGCGGCACCGCGACCATGTATTGCAGGCAGTGATCGCGGTCCGCCGCATTGGCGAGCGCGCCCTGCTTGGAGATGATGCGGATCGCCGATTCGTGGGTGGTGATCTCGATGCGCTCGATCTCCTCGAGCCGGTCGCGCACCTCGGGATGGAGCTGGACGGCCGCCTCGGCGGCGGTCTGGGCATGGAATTCAGCCGGGAAGGAGACCTTGAAGAGCACGTTCTCCATCACATAGCTGCCCAGAGGGCGCGCCAGCGTCAGGTGCCGTTCGTCTTCAGGCTTGAGCGCGAGATCGCTATTGCCGTGACTGAAGGAGACATCATTGAAGCCCCACTGCGGCGCACTGAGAGCGCCGGGGACGCCCATCTCGCCACGCAGGGCGATGTCCGCCAGCCGCACGCCCCGCGAGGTGGCGTCCCCCGCCGCCCAGCTCTTGCGCGAGCCCGCATTGGGCGCATGGCGATAGGTGCGCAGACTCTGGCCATCGACGAAGGCGTGCGACAGCGCCGACAGCAACTGCTCGCGATTCGCCCCCATCAAGCGCGCCGTCACGGCGGTGGTCGCCACCTTGACCAGCATGACATGGTCGAGCCCGACGCGATTGAAGCTGTTGTCCAGCGCCAGCACGCCCTGGATCTCGTGAGCCATCACCATGCTCTCCAGCACATCGCGCATCACCAGGGGCGGCTTGCCCAGCGCGACACGCTGGCGCGAGAGGTGGTCCGCCACCGCCAGAATGCCGCCGAGATTGTCCGAGGGATGCCCCCACTCCGCCGCCAGCCAGGTGTCGTTGTAATCCAGCCAGCGGATGGTGCAGCCGATATCCCACGCCGCCTTGACGGGATCGAGACTGAAGGCGGTGCCGGGCACCCGCGCACCATGCGGCACCACGGTCTCGGCCACCAGCGGCCCGAGATGCTTGGTGCATTCCGGGAAGCGCAGCGCCAGGATGCCGCAGCCGAGGGTATCCATCAGACACAGGCGAGCGGTGTCCATCGCCTCTGCCGAGGGACCTGAGCGCTCGCTCTTACCGGCCAGGCCATCCACATCCGTATCCGCATCCGTATCCGCATCCGCATCCGCGGTATGCAGACCATCGCAATACCCCAGCACATAGTCGGCGATCTGCTGCAGCTCCGGGTCATAGTCCGGGCGCTGGTTGGCGCTGGCCTGATTGGTACTGGCTTGATTGGTGCTGGCCTGGTTGGTACTGGCCTGACTTGTACTGGCTTGAGTGGCGCTGAGACGGCTGTCGCCCGTCTGATCAGAGGATGGCGTGCTCATGTGTGACCTCCTGTCGTGGATCGTCTTTGCTCGCATGCATCTCCCGCGATGCCGGCACATCCCCCGAAATACCTGTGTCCTCACCACGGAAACGCGAAAGCCGGCCCTCTGCACATGCATGCCAGGCCGGCTTTCATCGGGATGCCGCAGGAGGAATATCAAGAGAGATATATTGACAGTAGACCATCGCCTGCCAATACCGGCGCTAGCGCATCAAGGTCTCCGCCGGCACCCGCACCCAGCCTTCCATCAGGATACGCGCGCTGCGACTCATCACGGCCTCACTGACGGTCCATTCGCCCTCGCCTTGCTGGTCGTCACCGTCCTGACCCGAAGGTGACTGACGATGGGCACTCGCGCCGACCCTGAGCGTGCCGGAGGGATGTCCGAAGCACACCGAGTCACGCGCGGTGCCAGTCTGTCCGACCCCAGACTCAGCATCGGCCCCGCCACCGGCGGCAAGATTGACCAGCGTGCCGGGCACCGCGGCCGCAGCGGCGATGGCGACGGCCGCGGTGCCCATCATGGCGTGGTGCAGCTTGCCCATCGACACGGCGCGAATCAGCACGTCGATCTCGTCGGCCTTGATCTCGCGACCACTGGAGACGACGTGATCCACCGGCGGTGCCACGAAGGCGACCTTGGGGGTGTGCTGACGTCTGGCGGCCTCGCCCAGCTCCTGGATCAGCCCCATGCGCAGTGCGCCGTGGGCGCGCAATGTCTCGAGGCGCGCGAGGGCCTCGCCATCCGCGTTGATCGCCTCCTGCAGCTCGGTGCCCTGATAGCCGAGATCGCGGGCAGCGACGAAGATGGTCGGGATGCCGGCATTGATCAGGGTCGCCTGGATCCGCCCGCCCGCGACCACCGATTCCGGCACTTCCAGCGTATCGACCACATTGCCGGTGGGGAACATGCTGCCCTCGCCGGCGGCGGGGTCGCGGAAGGCGACCGCCACTTCGGCAGCCGGGAAAGTCACGCCATCCAGGGCGAAGTCGCCGCTTTCCTGGACGCGCCCCTCACACATCGGCACCCGAGCGATGATGGTCTTGGCGATGTTGGCCTGCCAGATACGCACCTCGGCGATGCCATCACGCGGCAGGCGCTCGACCGGCACCAGGCCCTTCTCGATGGCGAAGGGCCCGACCGCCGCCGAGAGATTGCCGCAGTTGCCGCTCCAGTCGACGAAGGGCGAGTCGATGGAGACCTGGCCGAACAGATAGTCGACGTCGTGGTCCGGCTGTTCGCTGCGACTGATGATCACCGTCTTGCTGGTGCTGGAGGTCGCGCCCCCCATGCCGTCGATCTGCTTGGCGTAGGGGTCGGGGCTGCCGATCACGCGCAACAGCAGGGCATCACGCGCCGGGCCCGGCACCTGCGCCGCTTCCGGCAGCTCATCGCGCAGGAAGAACACGCCCTTGCTGGTGCCGCCACGCAGATAGGTGGCGGGAATCCTGAGCTGTGCCTGCTGGCTCATGCCGATACCTCCGCCGCCGGCTCGCCCGGTGCCTGGGAGCTCAGAAAGTCTTCGGCGAAGCGCTGCAGCACGCCGCCCGCCGAGTAGATGGAGACTTCCTCACGGGTATCGAGACGGCAGGTGACCGGCACGCGCTCGAGCTGGCCTGCCTTGTCGCCGGCGGTGCGCTCGATCACCAGCGTGAGTTCTGCCCCCGGCGCCGGCTCGCCTTCGACGGCGTAGATCTCGCTGCCATCCAGCGCCAGCGTCTTGCGCGTGGTACCGGCGGCGAACTGCAGCGGCATCACGCCCATGCCGACCAGATTGGTGCGGTGGATACGCTCGAAACCTTCCGCGACGATGGCCTCGACGCCCGCCAGCCGCACGCCCTTGGCCGCCCAGTCACGCGACGAGCCCTGGCCGTAATCCGCGCCCGCGATGATGATCAACGGCTGCTTGCGCTGCATGTAGGCCTCGATGGCCTCCCACATGCGTACCACCTTGCCTTCCGGCTCCAGGCGCGTGAGCGAGCCCTGCTTTATCTCGCGCTTGCCGTCCGCCCCTTCCACCACGGCCATCTCGTTGATCAGCTTGGGATTGGCGAAGGTGGCCCGCTGCGCGGTGAGGTGATCACCGCGGTGAGTGGCGTAGGAATTGAAGTCCTCCTCCGGCAGGCCCATCGCGGCCAGATACTCACCCGCCGCACTGCTGGCCATGATGGCATTGGAGGGCGACAGGTGATCGGTGGTGATGTTGTCCCCCAGCACCGCCAGTGCCCGCATGCCCTTGAGCGTCGGTGCGCTGGCCAGGCCGCCTTCCCAGTACGGCGGACGACGGATGTAGGTGCTCATCTCGCGCCAGTCGTAGAGCGGACTGGTCGTGTCGTCGCGATCCTGACGGGCCTCGAACATCGGGATGTAGACCTGACGGAAGTGGTCCGGCTTGACGCTGGAGCCGACGATGGCGTCGATCTCCTCGTCGCTCGGCCACAGGTCCTTGAGCATGATCGGCGAGCCGTCCGGCGCATGCCCGAGAACATCCTTCTCGATATCGAAGCGGATGGTGCCGGCGATGGCGTAGGCGACCACCAGCGGCGGCGAGGCCAGGAAGGCCTGCTTGGCGTAGGGGTGGATACGACCATCGAAGTTGCGGTTGCCGGACAGCACCGCGGTGGAATAGAGATCACGCTCGACGATTTCCTGCTGGATCGCCGGGTCCAGCGCACCGCTCATGCCATTGCAGGTGGTACAGGCGAAGCCGACGATGCCGAAGCCGAGCTGTTCGAGTTCCGGCAGCAGTTCCGCCTCTTCCAGATACAGCTGCACGGCCTTGGAGCCCGGCGCCAGCGAGGTCTTGACCCACGGCTTGCGCGTCAGCCCCAGCGCATTGGCGCGTCTGGCCAGCAGGCCGGCGGCAATGACATTGCGCGGATTCGAGGTGTTGGTGCAGCTGGTGATGGCGGCGATGATCACCGCGCCATCCGGCATCAGGTCGCGCCCGTCCTCGTCCTGCTCATGCTCGATCACCCCGGAGATCCCGCGTGCGGCCAGTTCACTGGTCGGCACGCGACTGTGCGGGTTGGAGGGGCCCGCCAGGGTGCGCACCACCGAGGACAGGTCGAAGGTCAGCTCGCGCTCATATTCCACCGCGCCTTCGATATGACCGCTCTCGTCGGCCCACAGCCCGGTCTCACGCGCGTAGCGCTCGACCAGCGCGATGTTCTCCGGCTCGCGTCCGGTCAGCGTCAGATAGTCCAGCGTCTGCTGGTCGATGTAGAACATCGCCGCCGTGGCGCCGTACTCCGGCGTCATGTTGGAGATGGTGGCGCGATCGCCCAGGGTGAGGCTGGCCGCGCCTTCGCCGAAGAATTCCAGATAGGAGGAGACAACCTTCTCGGCGCGCAGGAATTCGGTCAGCGCCAGCACGATGTCGGTGGCGGTGATGCCCGGCTGCGGACGCCCGGTGAGGCGCACGCCGATGATGTCCGGCAGACGCATGTAGGAGGCACGCCCCAGCATCACGCTCTCGGCCTCGAGCCCGCCGACGCCGACGGCGATCACGCCCAGCGCATCGACATGCGGCGTGTGGCTGTCGGTGCCCACCAGGGTATCCGGGAAGGCGACTTGATGGCCCTTCTCATCGGCGCGCGACTCGATCACCGGCGACATCCGCTCCAGATTGATCTGGTGCATGATGCCGTTGCCCGGCGGAATCACGTCGATGTTCTCGAAGGCCTGACGCGTCCAGTCGATGAAGTGGAAGCGGTCCTCGTTGCGCCGCTCCTCGATGGCGCGGTTCTTGGCGAAGGCGCCCTTGTCGAAGCCGGCGTGCTCCACCGCCAGCGAGTGGTCGACGATCAACTGGGTCGGCACCACCGGATTGACCTTGGCCGGGTCTCCGCCGCGCTCGGCGATGGCATCGCGCAGGCCGGCCAGGTCGACCAGCGCGGTCTGACCGAGGATGTCATGGCACACGACGCGCGCGGGGTACCAGGGGAAATCGAGATCACGCCGACGTTCGATCAATTGCACGAGGCTGTCACGCAGTTGATCCGGCGGGCAGCGACGCACCAGGTTCTCGGCCAGTACGCGTGAGGTATAGGGCAGACCGGCGTAGGCGCCGGGGGCGATGTCTTCCACGGCGGCACGCGCATCGAAGTAGTCGACCGGGGTACCCGGTGACGCCGTGCCAGGCAGGGGTTTGCGATACTCGGTATTCATGGGCATCCGGACTCATCAGGCGGTCAAGCAAACGATCGGCCAGCACGCTGACTGGCCGAGGAAAGGGTCAGTCGCGCTGCTCGATGGGCAGCCAGTCGCAATGCTTCGGGCCGGTGTAATCGGCGCTCGGGCGGATGATGCGATTGTTGGCGCGTTGCTCGAAGACATGCGCCGCCCAGCCGGTCAGGCGTGAACAGACGAAGATCGGCGTGAACAACTTGGTGGGAATGCCCATGAAGTGATAGGCGCTGGCGTGGAAGAAGTCGGCATTGCAGAACAGCTTCTTCTCGCGCCACATCACGGCTTCGACGCGCTCGGAGACGGCGTAGAGCTGAGTGTCGCCCACATCCTCGGACAACTTGCGTGACCACTCCTTGATGATGGCGTTGCGCGGGTCACGTTCACGGTAGATGGCGTGGCCGAAGCCCATGATCTTCTCGCGGCGCTCCAGCATGCCGAGAATCTCGCGCTCGGCTTCCTCCGGTGAGCGCCAGTGCTCGATCATCGCCATCGCCGCCTCGTTGGCACCGCCATGCAGCGGTCCGCGCAGCGAGCCGATGGCCCCGGTCACACAGGAGTGCAGGTCGGAGAGCGTCGAGGCGCAGACACGCGCGGTGAAGGTCGAGGCATTGAATTCGTGCTCGGCATAGAGGATCAGCGAGGTATTCATCACCGCGGCATGCAGCTCGCTGGGGGCCTCGCCGTGCAAAAGGTGCAGGAAGTGCGCGCCGATGGAGTCGTCATCGGTCTCGGTGTCGATGCGCACGCCATCATGGCTGAAGCGATACCAGTAATTGATGATCGACGGGAACACGGCCAGCATGCGGTCGGCCTGGTCGGACTGCTCATCGAAGCTCTCTTCGGTCTCCAGATTGCCGAGCATCGAGCAGCCGGTGCGCATCACGTCCATCGGATGGGCGCTGGCCGGAATCTGCTCCAGTACTGCCTTCAGGGCATCCGGCAGGCCACGCAGGCCCTTGAGGCGCGCGATGTAGGCGTCCAGTTCTTCGCGATTGGGCAGCTTGCCCTTGAGCAGCAGATAGGCGACTTCTTCAAAGCTTGCGTGGGCGGCGAGATCCTCCAGATCGTAGCCGCGATAGCGCAGGCCGGAGCCGGTCTGGCCGACGGTGCACAGGGCGGTCTCGCCGGCACTCTGGCCGCGCAGGCCGCTGGAGGCACTAGGGCTCGGGGTAGCGGTGGTATCTGACATGGCGCGATCTCCTTGGCAGTGACGTCATTGAGTTGTTCTTTTTCTTGTAGGGCATAAAGCGTCAAGCCCCTCGCCGGCCAGGCGTTTGCCAGCGAGGGAGAAACGGTCGGGCCGGAAGTGCCGGCCCGTGAAGCCAGTGGCCTCCTGATGCGAGACATGGCGTCCGTCTCGAGCGTCTGGCATCAATCCTTGCGGCTTTCGGCCTCGAACAGGGTGTCCAGCTTCTGCTCGAAGGTGTGGTAATCGAGGAAGTCGTAGAGCTCCATGCGGGTCTGCATGTCGTCGACCACGTCCTTCTGGTCACCCTTGTCGTGGATGTTCTGGTAGACCTTGAGGGCGGCGGCGTTCATGGCGCGGAAGGCCGACAGCGGATAGAGCACCATCCGGCAGCCGACGTCGCCCAGCTCGCGCTGATTGAACAGCGGCGTGGCGCCGAATTCGGTGATGTTGGCCAGAATCGGCGCGTCGACGCCCTCGCAGAAGGCGCGGTAGTCCTCGAGGGTATGCACCGCCTCGGCGAAGATGGCATCCGCCCCGGCCTCGACACAGGCATTGGCACGCGCCACGGCGGCCTCGAGCCCTTCCTTCTGGAAGGCATCGGTACGCGCGATCAGATAGAAGTCGTCATCACGGCGGGCATCGGCGGCCGCCTTGATGCGATCGACCATTTCCTGACTGGAGACGATGGCCTTGTTGGGGCGATGTCCGCAGCGCTTCTGGGCGACCTGGTCTTCCAGGTGCACGGCCGCCACGCCGGCGCGCTCCATCTCCTGAATGGTGCGTGCGATGTTGAAGGCGCCGCCCCAGCCGGTATCGATGTCCACCAGCAGCGGCAGCTCGCTGGCGGCGGTGATGCGGCGCGCGTCTTCCAGCACGTCATTCATGCTGGTCATGCCCAGGTCCGGCAGGCCGTAGGAGGCGTTGGCTACGCCACCACCGGACAGGTAGATCGCCTGATGCCCGACGCGCTCGGCCATGATGGCGGTATAGGCATTGATGGTGCCGACGATGGGCAGCGGACGGTTGGCTTCCAGCGCCGCGCGGAAGCGGGCGCCGGGGCTTGGCAAGGCGGTGGAACTCAGATGGCGTGACATGACATCTCCCGGGCTGGGCCCATGACGGGGTTGGAATTGTTGGGGGTGATCCGGTCGCAAGCGGTGTGGCAGTTCACTCCTCGCCCTGCTCTTCCTTGAGCGTGGCGGCATAGCGGCGGGCGACGTTCTCCCGCGAGGCGCTGACGTGGCGCCGCATCAGCAGCTCCGCCAGCTCCTCGTCGCCAGCCTCGATGGCATCGACGATACGGTGGTGCTCGACGAAGGCCTTCTGCGGACGCGAGCCACTGGCGCTGAACTGGGTGCGATACATGCGCACCAGGTAGTAGAGGTCGTCGCAGAGAATCGTCATCAGCATGTGGTTATGGCTGCCGAGGACGATCTGGTAGTGGAAGTCGAGATCGCCTTCCTTCTGGAAGTAGGCGGTGCCGGTCTTGAGGTCCGACTGCTGCTCGTGGGTCTTGAGCACGCTGCGCAGCCGCGTGACCTCCTCCTGCGTCATGTGCCGCGCCGCCAGACGCGCGGCCATGCTCTCCAGCGCCTCACGCACGTCGAACAGCTCCAGCAGCTCGGTCATCGAGAGCTTGACCACCCGCGCGCCGACGTGGGGCACGCGCTCGATCAGGCGATGGACCTCGAGGCGACGCATCGCCTCACGCAGCGGGCCGCGCGAGATGCCATAGGCCTGCGCCAGCCCCGGCTCTGTGATCTTGCTGCCCGGTGCCAGCTCACCGCGCACGATGGCGTCCTGCAGCTGGTGGAAGACGCGCTCGGCCAGGGTGCGCACCTCAGGCGTCGGAGCACTCGCGGAGGCGG
This sequence comes from Cobetia amphilecti, assembly GCF_020217465.1. Classification (GTDB taxonomy): domain Bacteria; phylum Pseudomonadota; class Gammaproteobacteria; order Pseudomonadales; family Halomonadaceae; genus Cobetia; species Cobetia amphilecti. Next base: position 690,091 of record NZ_CP084115.1, on the reverse strand, counting down.
TGTGGCCTGCCTGCTCGGCAGTGGCGCCGCGCGCGAGGCTTCGAGCGGTGGTGGCATTGTGAAAGGCATCGGTGGTCATGGCGGTCAGGCAATCCGGCTGGACAAGGGGCTGAGACAGGACAATGGCGATGAGGGACTTTCAGCACCATTGTCGACAATCATTCAATGACTGCCAGACTAGCCAGCGAGCCTGAGTGGGTCAAGATGCAATCCGCCAAATCCTCTACACCTTTGGCGTAAGAGAGCTGGCATGCGCTGGACAAAAGGCTGCCAGAACAAGGCCGAACCGCCTGAGGCGCCGCCATGCCAGTCTTCCCGCGTCACCATGCCAGAGGCACTCCAGACGGTAGCAGCCAAGACGAAAGACGCCCCGCCAGCACAGGCTGACGGGGCGTCTTGAGTCTCAATGCCAGACCGCTCATCGGCCGGCTTGTCGACAATCACATGTTTTATACGAAGCTGAGCTCCGCGCCGATGCGGCGGGGTTTCTGGAAAGGCAGCGAGTGATCGGTGCCGGGGATTTCCAGCGACTGCCAGCCCGCATGACGCTCGGCCAGCAGGCTGTGATAGTCGCGCAGGGTCTGCGGGCTCTTGCCGCCGACCAGGCTGCGCACCTCGCTGCCTGAGGCCAGCACGTCGGCCAGCAGTGCCTCACGGTCGATCTCGCGCACGGCATGCGTGACACAGTCCAGCGCATTGGCGAAGCCCAGATGACGATGCGCCAGTCGCGCCACCATCATGCGCTCGGCGCGCGGGTTGCGCGTACGGTGCGGCGAGATGAGGTCGAGGAAGGCGGTGATGCCCGCCTCGGGACTTGAGGCTTCGCGCATGGCGCGCGCCGCCTCGGCGTAGCCGTCACGCACCTTGACCATGGTGGCGTGGCATTCGCGCTCCAGCAGTGCCGGCTCCAGCAGGCTGATGTCGCCGACCTTCACCTCCGGGCGCTCGGCGCGCAGACGCTGGACGAGACGCATGGCGACCAGCCCGCCGAAGCTGTAGCCGATCAGGTCGAAATGCGTGATGCGCTGGGTCTCGATCAGCGCCATCACGTCCTCGACCACCTGCTCGAGAGTGAAAGGAGGCTCGCCGCCCTGCGGCGCCAGCGTCTGCCCCATGCCACGCAGGTCCGGGATGATCAGCTCATCATGGGCCGTAAGATGCCCGACCAGCGGTGCCCAGGTCAGCGTGCCGGCCACGCCCGCGCCGTGCAGCATCAGCAGTCGACGCCCGCCCTGTGCGTCATGCCGCTTGAGACGCTGCCAGAAGATGTTCTGATCGGGACGTGACAGCAGATGTTGGCCATGTTCGAACTCGGGATGCATGCAGGGGCTCCGGTGGGGTGCCAGGGGCTGGGCAAGAGACTGGGCAAGAGGGCTGGGCGAACGTCAGCACGTGCGTCAGGGCAGTCATCGATGACGGCGCAGGGCGTTCAGAGGCAGGCACCTTAATCAGCGCACGGGAGAACGGCAAGCCGACAAGGACAGCCCCTCACCGGAATCCGCACGCATGGGCGGACAAAACGCCTTCGGATGCCTAGAATGCCCTGTCCGCCAACGGAAGCTGTCATGACCATCTCGCTCGAAATCAACGCCCTGCCCTACGCCCTCGCCGCCGAGGATGAAGCCTCCACGCTGTCGCGCTTCGCACGCCTGCGCTCACGTCCCGACGCCGTGCTGCTCGACAGCGGCCAGCCGTCGCTGGCCGGTGGCCGCTTCGACATCATCAGCAGCGACCCGCTGGCCGTGCTGGAGCAAGGCCCACACGGCGGCAAGCTCACTGGCCCGCTGCCGGAGTCGATGCGTGACCTGAGCCAGTTCAGTGAAGCGCTGGAGCGCCTCGCCCGCCTGCCGGTGATCGAGGCCCAGCGCCAGCTGCTGACTTTGCTGCCACAGACACTGGCACGCGAAGAGCTCGCCCGGCATGACCTGACAGCCGAAGACCTGCCATTCATTGCCGGCCTGCTGGGCTACTGGAGCTACGACTTCGGGCGCGCGCTGGAAGACCTGCCCGCCACGACCGAGGACGATATCGCGCTACCCTGGGCGCGTCTCGGTCTCTATGACTGGGCATTGATCAGTGACCATCAGCGCCAGCAGAGCTGGCTGATCGCCTCGCCCCAACGGCGCAGGCAGGTGCTTGAGTGGCTGGAGCAACCGGCGCCGCGCAGCGCCGACTTCGCCCTCGACACCCCCTTCGCGCCGCTGCTGGACCGCGCGGGCTACGGCGAACGCTTCCGCCAGGTGATGGAGTATCTGCATGCCGGTGACTGCTATCAGATCAACCTGACCCAGCGCTTCTCCGCCGACTGCAGTGGCGACAGCTGGGATGCCTACCTGCGCCTGCGTCAGGCCACGCCGACACCTTACGCCGGCTATCTGAGCTGGCAGGACCCCCAGGGTGAGGAGATGGCGATCGTCTCCGTCTCGCCGGAGCGCTTCGTCGAGGTCAATCACCGCGCGGTCGAGACCAAGCCGATCAAGGGCACCCGCGCACGTGGCACGACGCCGGAAGAGGACGCCCAACTTGCCGCCGAGCTGCTTGAAAGCCCCAAGGACCGCGCCGAGAACGTGATGATCGTCGACCTGCTGCGCAATGACCTGGGCCGCGTCTCCGCGCCCGGCAGCGTCAAGGTGCCCTCACTGTGCGCGCTGGAGAGCTACGCCAACGTGCACCATTCCGTCAGCACCATCACCAGCACCCTGGATGAAGGACGCGATGCGCTGGACCTGCTCGGCGCCGCCTTCCCCGGCGGCTCCATCACCGGCGCGCCCAAGATCCGCGCCATGCAGATCATCGAGGAGCTGGAGCCGGTGCGCCGCAGCGCCTATTGCGGCAGCCTCGGCTATCTGGATATCCGCGGCCACATGGATACCTCCATCGCGATCCGCACGGCGGTGATCGCCGAGGGCCAGGTGCATCTGTGGGGCGGCGGCGGTCTGGTCGCCGACTCCGAGGAAGAGGCCGAATACCGCGAGAGCCTGGCCAAGATCCAGCGTCTGATGGAAGCGCTTGGCTGACAGGCGGCGTTATAAGGCGTCATGAGCGCCATAACTCGATGGCATATAACGTTCGAACGAATTCGTATTGGGGAAGTAGTGCCTGCCTTTGATAGGGTAGGCGCATTCCTGCACGTCTCCTTGAGCGCTACCCGCCTCTGCTGATGGTCTTTGCTGGCCATTGATCAGCCCTGCGCCCCGCTCCATCGGACGTGCCCTCGTTCTGGAGACTCCTCATGTCCGATACCTTCGATCTCGCCCGCATCAATGCCGAATTCGGCAACGACCCGGAAGCCCTGACCCGCTGGGCCCTGTCACTGGACAAGCACGCCATCTGCACCACCAACTTCCGTCCCTTCGAGGCGGTGATTCTGCACATGGTGACGCGCTTCCGTCCTGACATCCCGATCGTGTGGATGGACAACGGCTACAACACCGATGCCACCTATCGCTTCGCCGATGAAGTGACGCGCAAGCTGAACCTGAACCGCATCATCTATCTGCCGCAGCGCACGCGTGCCCACCGTGAAGCCGTCGATGGTCTCACGCCGCATATCGATGACCCGCGCCACGAAGCCTTCACCCGTGAAGTGAAGCTCGAACCCTTCGAGCGTGCACTGCGCGAACTGAACCCCGAGATGTGGTTCACCGCCGTGCGCGCCAGTGACACCGCCTTCCGTGCCGGCATGCAGCCGGTCTCGCTGAACGGCGATGGCCTGATCAAGGTCGCCCCGGTGCTCAACTGGTCATCCAAGCAGATGCACGAGTATCTGGTCGCCCACGACCTGCCCAACGAGTTCGACTACGTCGACCCGACCAAGGCGGAAGACAACCGCGAGTGTGGCCTGCACCTGGCACACTGAGCCTTGTGGTTGATGCTGTGTGCTCGCACCGCCCAGCCAGCAAAAAGCCCGCCTCTCAGGAGGCGGGCTTTTTCATCTGCGCTGTGGCAGATCTGACGAGCGGGACTTAGTTCACCGGGGCTGTCCACCGACACTGTCCACCGACACTGTCCACCGACACTCAGTCCACCGGCACTCAGCCCACCGGCACTCAGCGCACCGGCAGCTCGATGTCGTGGAAGATCTCGTGCTCGTGGCGCGGGCCGGCGGCCAGTGCCGCTTCGACACGCTCGCGCGTCAGGTGCGGCGCGAAGCGCTCGACGAATTCGAACATGTAGCTGCGCATGAAGGTGCCGCGACGGATGCCGATCTTGGTCGTGGAGCTCTCGAACAGATGCGTGGCATCCAGCGCGACCAGGTCCTCGTCAGCCACCTCGTCCACCGCCATGTGCGCGACGATGCCGATGCCCATGCCGAGACGCACATAGGTCTTGATGACATCGGCGTCCGAGGCGGTCAGCACCACGTTGGGCGCCAGGCCGTGGGACTTGAAGGCATCGTCCAGCTGGCTGCGGCCGGTGAAGCCGTAGGTATAGGTGACCAGCGCATAACTGGCCAGCGACTCGAGGGTCAGCTCCTCGCCATTGGCCAGCGGATGATCCTTGGGCACCAGCACGCAGCGGTTCCAGCGATAGCACGGCAGCAGGATGAGGTCGTTGAACAGCTCCAGCGACTCGGTGCAGATGGCGAAATCGGCCTGACCTTCACTGACCATGTTGGCGATCTGCTTCGGCGTGCCCTGCTGCATGTGCAGCGCGACATCCGGGTACTTGCGCGTGAAATCGGCGATCACCGGCGGCAAGGCATAACGCGCCTGGGTGTGCGTGGTGGCGATCGACAGGCTGCCGCGACGGTCGTCACTGTGCTCCTGGGCGACGTGCTTGATGTTCTCCACCGTGCGCAGCACCTGGCTTGCCAGCTCGACGATGGACTCGCCGGCCGGGGTCACCCGCGTCAGGTGCTTGCCACTGCGTGCGAAGATTTCGACGCCAAGCTCATCTTCCAGCAGACGAATCTGCTTGGAAATGCCCGGCTGGGAGGTATACAGACTTTGCGCGGTGGCGGACACGTTCAGGTTGTGGCGGGTGACTTCCCAGATATAACGCAACTGCTGGAGTTTCATGCGGCTTCACTCTCCTGAGAAGCACCATCGACGCGACGCGGCGTGACAGTGGCCCGGACATGGCCGGTCACCTTGCTAAGATGATCGGGCGATAAAATCATGAATAATGATTCCTTTCGGGAATATACGCTCAAGAGTAGATTGGCGACAGTAACCTGACAAGGGGGTAGGTAGGGATGGAAGTCACACAACTGCTGCTATACGTGCTGGCAGGCGCCGGAGTGGGTTTCGCGGTCGGTGTCACTGGCGTGGGCGGCGGCTCGCTGATGACGCCCCTGCTGTTGATGTTCGGCTTCCCGCCGCACATCGCCGTGGGCACTGACCTGCTCTATGCCTCCATTACCAAGGCGGGCGGCGCCTTCGCGCACCATCGCCAGGGCCATGTGGACTGGACCATCGCCCGGCGCCTGGCCATCGGCTCGCTGCCGGCGGCACTGTTGACGATTGCGGTCCTGCATACCTTCTTCACTGACCCCACCGCCTACGCGGGCCTGATCAAGGGCATGCTGGGTGTGATGTTGATCCTCACCGCCGGCGTGCTGCTGTTCAAGAAGCGCCTGCTGGGGCTGATCAGCCCGGAAAGCTTCATCGTACGCCACGCGGCACCGCTGACCGTGCTGTCAGGCATCGTGCTCGGCGTGTGCGTCACCCTGTCCTCCGTGGGTGCCGGCGCCTTCGGCGCTGCCGTGCTGATCATGCTGTTCCCGCTGTTGAGCACCGCGCGCATCGTCGGCACCGATATCGCTCACGCCGTACCGCTGACCCTGGTGGCGGGACTGGGCCACCTGTGGTTGGGCAACGTCGACTTCCTGTTGCTCGGCGCATTGCTGGTCGGCTCACTGCCCGCCATCAGCCTGGGCGCACGCCTGACGCGCCACATGCCCAGCGGCCTGCTGCAGGGCCTGCTGACGACACTGCTGCTGGGGCTGGGCATCCGTTACGCCTTCTTCTGAGCTCTCCTTGCTGCGGGATCTTTCGCATAGGCAATACCAAAGTCGGGGCGGGCAATCCACATTGCCTGCCCCGTTGCTATTCCCTCAAACCAATAAAACAGCTATAAAAACACTAGCGATCATAACCCCGTGCTATTGAGCCGATGGACAATGCCCATTTGTCAGTGATGCAAAGTGGCGCTACCATCGGACGCAGCCTGCATGTCCGGCAATGCCGCAGACAGCGAAACGAATCCCCTGGAGAAACAAGATGTCCAATCACGTCGATGTCACCGGCGCCAACTTCGAACAGGAAGTTCTCAACGCTGAAGCCCCGGTCCTGCTGAAGTTCTGGGCCCCGTGGTGCGGTCCGTGCAAGATGATGGCGCCGGTCGTCGAAGAAGTCGCCAACGAGAAAGGCGAAGGCCTGAAGATCGTCAACGTCAATGTCGATGACGCGCCGGAAATCGCCGCCGAGCAAGGCGTGCGTGGCGTGCCGACCGTGATCCTGTTCAAGTCCGGCGCCAAGGTCGCCTCTCTGGTCGGTGCCCAGTCCAAGGGTCAGCTGAGCCAGTTCATCGAGCAGAACCTCTGAGTCGACTTGCTGACAGGTGACTGCCCCGCCAGCCACCGCGCACTGATTCGATAACCAAAGGCCCCGTCACGCACAGCGTGACGGGGCCTTTGGCATTCTGGCAGCGGGTCATCCACGCAGAGCTGGCTCGCGGGTCATTCCTCCGCCATGCGTCGACGACGGCGGATCCGGCGCACGGAGGGGCCCAGCAGACGCGCCGCCCAGCGCGTGCCCGGGTGCGAGTCGAAGGCGATCTTGAGCGTCATGGTGATCGGCACTGACAACAGCATGCCCACCGGCCCGAACACCCAGCCCCACACCACCAGCGACAGGAAGGCGGCCAGCGTCGACAGCCCCAGGGTGCGCCCCATCACGCGCGGTTCGATCAAGTTGCCGAGAATGAAGTTGATCGCCAGATAACAGCCGCCCAGCATCAGCGCCTTGACCGCGCCACCCTCCGGCATCACCAGCGTCAGCAACACCGCAGGCACCGCGGCCAGCGCCGAGCCGATGTTGGGGATGTAGTTGAGGCAGAAGGCCAGCGTGGCCCACAGGAAGGCGAACTCCACATCGAGCACCAGACAGCTGATCGCGACCAGTCCCCCGGTCACGAGGCTGATCAAGGTCTTGACCGCCAGATAGCGGCGTAGCGTCAGCGAGAACAGCGTGAAGCGGCGCAGGCTGACATGCGGGCTGCGCAGCGTGCTGACCAGCTTGTCGCGCAGTGACAGCGCCTCATAGAGCAGGAAGGTGGCCGTCAGCACGATGATGACACTCGAGGACAGAAGCCCCCCAAGCCCGGTCAGCAGGTTCGGCACCCACTGGGTCAACGAGGCCGGATCGACCAGCTCGCTGAAGCGGGCCGGCGCGATGGATACGCCACTGTCCGCCAGCCATTCCAGCATGCTCTGATACTGTTCGCGCAGGCTCTCCTCAAGCTTGGGCATCTCATCGCTGAACAGGGTGAAGCGCGAGACCAGCAGCGCCGTCAGCGACGAGAACAGCACGCAGACCGTCAGGATGACGATCGGCACCCCGAAGCGTTGCCCGATGCCGTGACGGGCCAGCCAGCGCACCGGCGCATCGCAGACCGCAGCGACGAACACCGCCAGCAGTAGCGGGACCACCAGGTCCGCCGCCAGCTTGAGGCCGCCGATGATGATGACCACTGCGGCCATGCCGACCAGCAAGGGGTGAATCTCCAGCGCGCGGCGCACATTGGGCGCATGGCGAGAACGTCCGGAGCGTTCGAGCGCCTCCTGCTGACGCTCGTCGCGTGGCACCTGCATGCGTGTCACGGCCTCCTCGATGGAAGTGCCCTCACTGACGCTGCGTGGCTCGCCAACGCTATCGTCAGGCGCTTGCGCGTCAGCCATCTGCGCCTCGGGCGGCACTTCCTCGTGTCGCGATCTTTCGTCAGGCGTGTCGTTCGCGTGCATCCTGCGCCACCTATCCTGTCAGTGCTTGCCATCAGTACTTGCCATCAGTACTTGCCATAAGTACATGCGCGTCGCTGTCCCGAGGAAACCGCGGGGCAGCCTTCGATGCGCCTATCTTGGGCGCATGCCTGTCACAAGCCAAGACTGAAACGAGATTGATTGCTCGTGTCGGGAAAAACTCCTGCCTGACACCAAGCGCACAAAAAATGGGGAGACCGAAGTCTCCCCAAGGGTACCGAGTCAGAGCGCACTGACTGGAGGCATAAGACACGACTGTTGCCGATACATCGAACTGCTGAGTCTTGAAGCTGCTGTAAGGCTTGAAACTGCTGTCAGGCTTGAAACCGTCATCAGATCTCGAAGCCGCTGCCGAAGCCTTCCACCGTCGGCGCCATCAGCGTCTCGCCACCGGCACGAATCATCGCGGCATGGCCTTGCGTGCGCGGCAGGATGCGCTGGAAGTAGAAGCGCGCGGTATCCAGCTTGGCCTGATAGAAGGCAGCGTCCCCTTCGCCGGCCGCCAGCGCGGCCCTGGCCGTCTCACCGGCCCGCGCCCACAGGTAGCCCAGCGTGACGTAACCGGCATACATCAGGTAATCGACACTGGCCGCGCCGACCGCTTCGCGGTCCTGCATCGCACCCATGCCCACCGCCATGGTCAGCTCGCCCCATTCGCGGTTGAGCTCAGCGAGCGGATTGGCAAACTCGCTGCCTTCGCTGGCCTGGCAGAACTTGTGGATCTCCTTGGTGAAGACCTTGAGCGATTCGCCCTGGCTCATCAGGATCTTGCGGCCCAGCAGGTCCAGCGCCTGGATACCGGTGGTGCCTTCATAGAGCAGGGTGATGCGTGCATCGCGCACGAACTGCTCCATGCCCCATTCCTGAATGAAGCCGTGGCCGCCATAGACCTGCACGCCATGGTTTGTCGCCTCGAAGCCGGTCTCGGTCAGGAAGGCCTTGACGATGGGCGTCAACAGGCCGAGCAAGGTATCGGCACGTGCCTTGTCTTCGCTGTCCGGAGCATTCTCGACGATGTCATTGAACTGGGCGGCGTACATCACCAGCATGCGCCCGCCCTCGGCGATGGCCTTCTGGGTCAGCAGCATGCGGCGCACGTCCGGATGCACGATGATCGGGTCGGCCGCCTTCTCAGGCGCCTTGGCGCCAGACAGGGCACGCATCTGCAGACGGTCACGCGCATAGCTCAGCGCATTCTGGAAGCTGGCCTCGGCCAGCGCCACGCCCTGGATCCCCACGCCGAGACGCGCGGCATTCATCATGGTGAACATGCAGGCCAGCCCCTTGTGCGGCGGGCCGACCAGATAGCCTGTGGCGGAGTCGAAGTTCATCACGCAGGTCGCGTTGCCGTGAATGCCCATCTTGTGCTCGATGGAGCCACAGCTGACGCCGTTGCGCTCACCGGCCTCGCCATTGGCGTCGGGCAGGAACTTGGGCACCACGAACAGCGAGATGCCACGCGAGCCTTCCGGAGCATCCGGCAGCTTGGCCAGCACCAGGTGCACGATGTTCTCGGAAAGATCATGTTCACCGGCCGAGATGAAGATCTTGGTGCCGCTGATGCGGTAGCCCTTGCTGCCATCGCTGTCAGCCAACGGCACGGCGCGGGTCTTGATCAGCCCCAGGTCCGTGCCGCAATGCGGTTCGGTCAGGCACATGGTGCCGGTCCAGCTGCCTTCGACCAGCTTGGTCAGATAGGTCTGCTTGAGCACCTCGCTGCCGTGATGTTCAAGCGCATTCATCGCGCCATGCGACAGGCCCGGATACATGCCCCACGACAGGTTGGCGGAGGCGACCATTTCCGAGAGCACCATCGCCAGTGACGGCGGCAGACCCTGACCGCCATGCTCCGGTGAGGCAGCCAGACTCGGCCAGCCGCCCTCGACATACTGCTGATAGGCAGCCTTGAAGCCGCTCGGCGCCTTGACCTCGCCGCCCTCGAAGGTACAGCCCTCGCGATCGCCCGACTGGTTCAGCGGCGTCAGCACCTCGTGCGCGAAGCGTGCGCCCTCCTCCAGGATGGCGGTCACGATATCGTCGCTGGCCTCATCGCCACCCGGCAGGCTGGCATAGTGCGCGGGATAGTCGAGCAGCTCATTCATCACGAAGTGGATGTCGCGCAACGGCGCCTGATAGTCCGGCATGCTTTACTCCTTGAGCCGTCGCGACGCGGCGGCGCTGACCTGAACAACGACAGGTGGCGGCAGGACGCTTGTCAGGCGGCGCAGCACTCACTCGAGCAATGAAGAAGCGAGTCGCTGGCGGCGAACAGGTCTGACGCAACACTATCAAACATGTGTTTGAAATTAACGCCTCCTTCGCCATACCGTCAAGCGGTCGTTTGATTTCTGGCCTGCGACATTGGTGGCAAGCCCTGTCTCATCAGTGGCGAACCCTGTCTCCAGGCCGCCCTCGCGCACGGCAGACACAAAAGAAGACACAAAAAACAGACACAAAAAAGCCCGACCGCAGCCGCGATCGAGCAATATCTCCCCCAGAGATAACCTGTCCTGCAAGATTCCTTGTGTACCGTGCTCTCTCCCCAGAGCCGATCCAGAGAGCCCGATCCAGACGATAAAGGTCTTACCCGCCAGCCTCAGGCCATGCGAATGCTGCCATCGAGGCGGATCACCTCCCCGTTGAGCATGCTGTTGGTGATGATGTGCTCGGCCAGACGCGCGAACTCATCGGGCTTGCCCAGACGCTTGGGAAACGGCACCGCCTCGCACAGCGCCTCGCGAGCCGGCTCCGGGATGCCGGCCATCATCGGTGTCTCGAACACGCCGGGCGCGATCGCCATCACGCGAATGCCATGGCGTGCCAGCTCGCGCGCCATCGGCAGCGTCATGCCGGCGACCCCGGCCTTGGAGGCGCTATAGGCACACTGCCCCACCTGGCCATCGAAGGCCGCGACCGAGGCGGTATTGAGAATGATGCCCCGCTCGCCGTCCTCGCCCTCGGCGGCATTGCGCGCCATGCGTGCCGCCGTCAGGCGCGCCACGTTGAAGGTGCCGCTCAGGTTGATCGCCAGTGTCTTCTCGAAGCCCTCAAGCGGAGCAGGCTCGCCGTCACGATCCACCAGCTTGGCGACGCTCACCACGCCGGCACAGTGGATCACGCCGTGGATGGCACCGAAGGTCTGCTCCGCGACATCCAGCGCGGCCTCGACACTGGCGCTGTCGGTGATATCGCAATGACAGAAGCGTGCCGCCTCCCCAAGCGCATCGGCCTGTTCACGTGCGGCCTCGGCAAGGTCCGCCAGCACCACCTGGCCGCCGGCCGCGACAATACGTGAGGCCGTGGCGGCCCCGAGGCCGGATGCTGCGCCGGTGATCAGAAAGCAGTGGTCGGCGATCTTCATGAAACGAGTCTCCCGAAAGGTGATGGCAGGAAAGGTGATGAGAGGCAGTGGTGACAGGCGCGTGGTAACAGGCGCGTGGTAACAGACAAGCCCCGTCGGATAGCCGGCCGTGCCTGAAAGCCACGTACATGGCTCGGTGTTCAGCTCGCGCGCGCCTGTGCCCGCAGCAGGAAACGCTGGATCTTGCCCGACGGCGTCTTGGGCAGGCTGTCGACGAAGTCGATCTCGCGCGGATAGCTGTGCGCCGAGAGTCGCTGACGCACGCTGGCGCGAATTTCCTCCGCCAGCTCGTCACTGCCGACATGGCCATCGCGCAGCACCACATAGGCCTTGATGATCTCGCCACGCAGCGCATCCGGCTTGCCGACCGCCGCCGATTCCGCCACCGCCGGATGCACCAGCACAGCGTTCTCGACATCCGCCGGGCCGACGCGATAGCCCGCGGTGGTGATGATGTCGTCATCACGCCCGGCGAAGGTGAAGCGGCCATCGGGCTCTGCCACCACCACGTCTCCAGTCAGGTAATAGCCCTCGACGCAGGGCTGCTTCTCCTGCCAGGTGTAGCCGGCGAAGAAGTGCGCGGGAGAGCGGGCGATATCCACCGCCAGCACACCCGGCTCGCCCGGCGGCAGCTCACGATACTCGGCGTCGAGCACGGCCAGTCGATAGCCGGGCAGCGGGAAGCCGACACTGCCGACCACGACCTCATGGGCCAGCGCGTGATGATTGCAGCAGGTCATGCCGGTCTCGGTCTGACCGTAATGGTCCATCACCGCACAGCCCAGCTCCCGCGCGACCCAGCCCACCACCTCAGTGTTGAGGGGCTCGCCGGCGGAGCTTGCGACCCGCAGGTTCAGGCGCTCGAAGGCGCCTTCACCGAGCCCGGAGGCCTTGAGCATGCGATAGGCCGTGGGCGCGGCCGCGAAATTGTCGATGCGGTGACGCTCCATGAACGCCAGCCCGCCTTCTGCACTGAACGGCGCCTGCATGAAGTAGGTGGTGGCACCCAGCAACAGTGGGCCGGTGATGGCGTAGTAGAGGCCGTAGGCCCAGCCGGGGTCGGCCATGTTCCAGAAGCGCTCGCCGGGGCGCAGGTCCACCGCCAGGCGTTGATAGAGCCAGAAGGCAGGCAGCGCATTCAGCGCCACCGCCACGCCCTTGGGCTTGCCGACCGTGCCGGAGGTGAACATCTGCAGGAAGGGCGCCTCCGCCGGAAGCCACACCGGCGGCTCGGTCAGTGGCTCGCTCTGCATCAATGTCTGCCAGTCGAGATCGTCCGCCTCCAGCGCATCTCCCTCACCGCGCACGCAGATGATCACGGGATGGCGGGCAAGCTCAGTGAACTTGCTGCGCTGGCTCGTCTCGGTGATCACGATCTGCGTCTCGGCGCGCGACAGGCGATAGTCGAGCGCATCGGTGCCGAAGGCGGTGAACAGCGGCTGATAGACGGCGCCCAGCCGCCAGGTCGCGGCCAGCGCGATCATCAGCTCCGGCGTGCGCGACAGCATGCAGGCGACCCGCTGCCCCGCCATCACGCCCTGTGCCTTCAAGGCAGCCGCCATCCGCGCGCTCTGCTCATCGAGCTGTGCGTAACTCAGCTCACGCACCCGGCCCTGTTCGTCTTCGTGGACCAGCGCGATACGTTCGCCCTGCCCGGCGCGCAGATGACGCCCGACACACGCCTCATAGGCATTGCCGAGCTCGCCCTCGTCATTGGTGTCGAGCGGCGTGGTGAACAGTTCATCGCGCAATGCCTGGATATCGAAGGCGGCCAGATAATCGCTCAGCGTCTGGCTGGCGGCGGGTTGCATGGCGTGTGAATTCGCAGATGCAGCAGAGGCGGCGCGTGACGTGCGGTTTGTTGTTGTATCGCTTGGCGTCATGGCGTGACTGGCTCCTGAGTGGTGCTCCGGGGCGATGTGAGATGACTGGGCGCCAGCCATCTACAGTTAACGTAAACGTCAAGTTAGCGACAAGCCTGTCGGGCGGCAAGCATTGTGACGCTCGACTGGCCAAAAGTTGCAGAGGCGGTGTAACGGACGCCGTGCAGCAGACACTCGCTCAGGGCAGACGACACAGGCTGTCGACCAGCGCCTCGGCCAGCTCATCGGGGGAGCGCTCTCCATCGGGGCGATACCAGCGTACCGTCCAGTTGAGCGCGCCGAGCATGAACTGGCGCAGCAGCGCGGCGTCGCCCTTGAGCAGCCCTGCGGCCACGGCGGAGGCGATGGCGTCACGCCACAGATCCTCGTAGTCATCGCGCAGCTGGACGAGATGCTCGCGCGCCGGGCCCTCCAGCCGCCGCCACTCATAGAGCGCGACCACATGGGCATTGCGATCCGTGAGCAGCGTGTCCAGATGTGCACGCGCCAGGGCCAGCAGTCGCTCACGCGCCTGCTGCTGCGACGCCGCCGAGGCGGTCACTTCGCTTGCCTGGTACGGCTCGCAGCGCGCCAGATGCTCACGGGCGATGGCCAGTGCACTGAACATGCCCTCTTCGATCACGGCGCACAGAATTTCCTGCTTGTCGGCGAAGTGATGGAAGAGACTGCCGGACTTGATGCCCATTTCCTGGGCCAGCATGCGGACGGTGGTGCGATCGAAACCCTCCTCGACGAACAGGCGGGCAGCGATACGGACCAGCTCCTTGCGACGGGGTGAGGCGGTGGCTACATTCATCGTATAACTAGCGCTTGCTTGGTTTATGGGATTGAATGGATCAAAGCATAGCCACGCAGTGATCACAACGCCGACTGCACGACTCGATCTTCCAATAACAAGACACAGGAGACCGTCATGACCACCGCTTCCCGCACTACGCCAAGCCCCGCCGCCAGCGCCGATGACATCGTCATTCTCGCCGGTGCCCGCACGCCGATGGGTGGCCTCAAGGGCTCACTCTCGACGCTGAGCGCGCCACAGCTCGCCGCCGTGGCCATCAAGGCGGCCATCGAGCGCGCAGGCCTCACGCCGGCCGATGTCGACGAAGGCATCTTCGGCTGCGTACTGCCCGCCGGCGTCAAGCAGGGCCCGGCGCGGCAGGCCATGCGTCAGGCCGGCGTGCCGGACAGCATCGGCGCCACCACCATCAACAAGCTGTGCGGTTCCGGCATGAAGGCCACCATGCTGGCGCATGACCTGATTCGCGCAGGCACCAACCGCATCATGCTGGCCGGCGGGATGGAATCGATGTCCAACGCCCCGCACCTGCTCACCCAGGCGCGTGGCGGCTATCGCCTCGGCCATGGCGAGCTGAAGGACCACATGTTCTTCGATGGGCTGGAAGACGCCGAGACCGGCAAGCTGATGGGCGTGTTCGCCCAGGAAGTGGCCGATGCCCGCGGCTATGACCGCCAGCGCATGGACGACTTCGCCATCGAATCGCTCAGGCGCGCCATGACGGCCACCGAATCGGGTGACATCGCACCGGAAATCGCCGCCGTCACGGTCAAGAGCCGCAAGGGCGAGAGCGTGGTCGAGCAGGACGAGCAGCCCTTCCAGGCCAATCTCGACAAGATTCCCACCCTGCGCCCGGCCTTCGCCAAGGACGGCACCATCACCGCCGCCAATGCCAGCTCCATCTCCGATGGCGCCTCGGCACTGGTGCTGACGCGCCGTGATGAAGCCGAACGGCGCGGGCTGGCCGTCAAGGCGCGTATCCTCGGTCACAGCACCCACTCCCAGCACCCCAGCGAATTCACGCTGGCGCCCATCGGCGCCATCGACTCGCTGATGAAGCGCCTGGAGTGGACGACAGAAGACGTCGACCTGTTCGAGATCAACGAGGCCTTCGCGGTGGTCACCCTGCTGGCGATGGACGCCCACGACATCCCGCATGACAAGGTCAATGTCTTCGGCGGCGCCTGCGCCCAGGGGCATCCGGTGGGCTCCACCGGCTCGCGCATCATCGTCACCCTGATCAACGCGCTGGAGCGTCGCGGCAAGAAGCGCGGCATCGCGGCGCTGTGCATCGGTGGCGGCGAAGCCACCGCGATCGCCGTCGAACTGGAAGACTGATACGAGACAGGCGGCAGACAAAGCATTGCCCTGAAATGACACGAGGCCCGGATCAATGATCCGGGCCTCGTGTCGTCGTGCGGCCTGCGATGCTCTCAGGCAGCGATCAGGGGCTCAGCCATCCGAGCCCCTGACGCAGGCGCCGCTTAGCCATAGCGACCGGTGATGTAGTCCTCGGCCTTCTTGGTATTCGGGTTGGAGAACATGGTCTTGGTGTCGTTGTACTCCACCAGCTCACCCATGTGGAAGAAGGCGGTGTAATCGGCGACACGTGCCGCCTGCTGCATGTTGTGCGTCACGGTGACGATGGAGAACTGGGTCTTCAGCTTGTCCATCAGGTCTTCGATGGTCGCGGTGGAGATCGGGTCGAGTGCCGAGGTCGGCTCATCCATCAGGATGACGTCCGGCTTGACCGCGATGGCACGCGCGATGCACAGACGCTGCTGCTGACCACCGGACAGCGAAGTGCCCGGCTGGTCGAGAATGTCCTTCACTTCTTCCCACAGACCCGCATCACGCAGCGCGCTCTCGACCAGATCATCCTTGTCGGCGCGACGGCTGACCAGGTCGTGCATGGTCGGTGCGTAGGCGATGTTGTCGTAGATGGACTTGGGGAACGGGTTCGGCTTCTGGAACACCATGCCGACGCGACGACGCAATGCCACTTCATCCATGTTGCGCGCGTTGACGTCACGGCCATCCATCTCGACCAGACCTTCGATGCGCACACTGCGGATCAGGTCATTCATGCGGTTCAGGCAGCGCAGGAAGGTCGACTTGCCACAACCGGACGGGCCGATCAGGGCGGTGACGTTCTTCTGGAAGACATCGATGTTGATGTTCTTCAACGCCTGCTTCTCGCCGTACCACAGGTTGAGGTCTTCCACGCGAATGGCCAGCTCGTGGTTGGCATCTTCATTGATGACGACCGGGCTACCGGGGCGAGTGGCGGCGGCAGGCTTGGCGGGAGTGGCGACGGTGCTGTTCATGTCTCGTATTCCTTGATGAGTCGTGGGCCAGGGCTAAGGGTGGAAGGCGACCGGCCAATCGGCGGGCCGCCTCGCAGCTGCCTACCAGCGACGCTCGAATTTCTTGCGCAGCATCACGGCTGCGGCATTGAGTAGGATCAGCACTGACAGCAGCACCAGGATGCCCGCCGCAGTACGTTCAACATAGGCCTGCTCCGGCTCGCCCGCCCAGGTGAATATCTGGGCCGGCAGCACGGTGGCAGCCTGGGTGATGGCGGTCGGCGCATCCGGAATGAAGGCCACCATGCCGACGATGATCAACGGCGCGGTCTCGCCCATCGCCTGTGCCAGGCCGATGATGGAACCGGTCAGAATCCCCGGCAGTGACAGCGGCAGCACGTGGTCACGCACCACCTGCCAGCGGGAGCAGCCGACGCCGAAAGCGGCCTGACGAATGGTGTCCGGTACGCTGCGCAGCGCCGAGCGCGTGGTGATGATGATCACCGGCAAGGTCATCAGACCCAGCGTCAGACCACCGACCAGCGGGGAGGAACGCGGCATGCCGAAGAAGTTGATGAAGATCGCCAGACCCAGCAGACCGAACAGGATCGACGGCACCGCCGCCAGGTTGTTGATGTTGATCTCGATGGCCTGGGTGAAGCGGTTGTCCGGAGCGAACTCCTCCAGATAGACCGCCGTCAGCACGCCGACCGGGAAGGCGAAGGCCAGCGTGACCAGCAGCGTCAGGATCGTGCCCATCGCGGCCGACCAGATACCGGCGTATTCCGGCAACTTCGAATCACCGGTGGTGAAGAAGTTGATGTTGAACTTGAGCTCAGCCGTGCCGTTCTCGATCATGCGGTCCAGCACGGCGGTCTGCTTGGGCTTCAGGTGTGACTTGTGGCCCTTGAGGTACTGATCGACCTGGTCATCGGCGATCACCCAGCGGTCGATCGTCTGCCCCATCAGGCTGGCGTCAGCGGCCATGTCGCGCGGCAGCTGGCGCAGCCAGCCGCGGCTGACCAGGTCACGCACGTCTTCTTCCACCGCTGCCAGCGGGATTTCCTGCGACTGCTCGCTGTAGGTGACCGGCACGTGCAGTTCTGCCTGCTGGAAGGCCGGGTAGCCGCGCATGACCATGTCGCCGATGAAGACCACCAGGAAGGTGGCGGCCAGGGCGAGTGCGCCCATGGACATGAATTTCAGGCGCTTGGTGCGGCGATGACGGCCCTTCAGCTGGGCCGAGATATCGTCGAATGAATGGCTCATGTCTAGTCTCGGCCTCAGAGGTTGTTGGCGCTGTACTTCTCACGGAAGCGGCGGATCAGGACCACCGAGACCATGTTCAGCAGCAGAGTGACAACGAACAGCACCAGACCCAGCGCGAAGGCCGACAGTGTCTCGGCACTCGCGAATTCCTGGTCGCCGGTCAACGCGGCAACGATGCGCACCGTGACGGTGGTCATGTCTTCCAGCGGGTTGGCGGTCAGGTTCGGACGCATGCCCGCCGCCATCACCACGATCATCGTCTCGCCGAGGGCGCGTGACATGGCCAGCAGAGACGCGGAGATGATGCCCGGCAGCGCGGCCGGCAGGATGACGTTGCGGATGGTCTCGCCGTGGGTCATGCCCAGCGCCAGAGAGCCCTGACGCATGGTGTCCGGCACGGAGGTGATGACGTCATCGGACAGTGAGGAAATGAACGGAATGATCATGATGCCCATGACCAGCCCCGGCGCCAGCGCGTTGTTGTAGGACGCCTCGATGCCCAGCGGCGAGAAGATGTCGACGATCAGCGGCGCGACGGTGATGGCGGCGAAGAAGCCGTAGACCACGGTCGGGATACCGGCGAGCACTTCCAGCACCGGCTTGGCGACGGTACGCACGCTCTCGGGGGCGAACTCTGCCATGTAGACCGCGGCGAGCAGACCGATGGGAATGGCCACCAGCATCGCGATCAGGGTGATCATGAAGGTACCGGCGAACAGCGGTACGGCGCCGAAGTTGGCGGTGCTCTCGACACCTTCACCACGGCCGGCGGCCATCTGGAAGCTGTTGCCCGGATCCCAGGTGGTGCCGGTGATGAAGGTCCAGAAGCTTTCCATCTGGAAGAAGCGGATGGCCTCGAAGATGATCGAGACCAGAATGCCGAACGTCGTGACGATGGAGATCATCGCCGCGCCGATCAACACATAACGAATGAGGGTCTCGATGGCATTGCGCGCATGGAAATCAGGCTTCACCAAGGCGAGGCCGATGACCAGGCCGACGGCTGCGACGACCAGACTGGCGATCAGCAGCTGCATGCCTTCGATATCGATATCTGCGGTGGCAATCGCAACGACGGCTGCCAGACCGACCAGCAGAGCAGGCCCTGCGCTGGAGATTGCCGTGAACCAGCCGTACTGATCCGGCTGGGCGTACATTTCAGCACCGCTGGCACGCACACGCTGTGCCTTGCTGCGGCCGCTGAAGAAGGCCACCAGGCCAGCCAGCGCCACGATGCCTATGAAGAAGAGAAAGATCTGCTGAGTCTGCATCTTTCGGGTCCCGGAGTCGCGTTGTTCACAGGGGGAAGGCTTCATGCCTTGCGAAACCCTGCGACCAGTCAAGCAAACGGGCCGGCTGCCAAGGGCAACCGGCCGCGTCAGAGGGTCAGCTGCGTTGCTTACTTCTGGAGATCGGCCAGAGTCAGCTTGGTGCGCTCAGCGACCTGCTCGCGAAGCGTGGCGCGCTCTTCCTTCGGCAGCGGGATCAGACCGATGCCCTTCAGGTAGCCCAGCTCACCGATCATCTTCTCGCTCATGAACAGGTCGTTGTAGGCCTGCTGAGCCGGCACGTCATCCTTGTGCTGGTTCTTCACGTAGTAGAACAGGGAGCGGGAGACCGGGTACTCGCCAGAGGAGATGGCATCGGCTTCCGGCTGCACGCCATCGATGGAAGCACCGACGACCTTGTCAGCATTCTCTTCGAGGAAGGAGTAGCCGAAGATACCGAAGGCTTCGGTGTTCTCGACCAGCTTCTGGATGATCAGGTTGTCATTCTCGCCGGCAGCGATGTAGTGACCGTCCTGACGGATGTTGGTGTAACCCTCACCGCCGTAGCCTTCCATCTCTTCGGTGGAGACTTCCATCACCAGCTCTTCGAAGGCGTCACGGGTACCGGAAGTGGAAGGCGGCCCGTAGACGGTGATCTTGCGGTCCGGCAGGGAGGAGTCGATCTCGGACCACTTGGTGTAGGGGTTGTCGACCAGCTTGCCGTCGACCGGCACCTGAGCGGCGACCGCCAGGGTGATCTGCTCACGGGTCAGGTCCATGCTGCCATCGCGGACAGACTGGGCGAAGGCGATACCGTCGAAGCCGATCATGGCTTCGGTGATATCGGTCACGCCGTTCTCTTCACAGCGCTCGAATTCAGACGTCTTCATGCGGCGAGAGGCGTTGGTGATGTCCGGAGTGCTGTCACCGACACCTTCACAGAACAGCTTCATGCCGCCGCCGGAACCGGTGGATTCGATGACCGGAGTCGGGAAATCGCTGGTGGCACCCAGTTCTTCAGCGACGTAGCTGGAGAACGGATAGACCGTGGAAGAACCCACGATGCGCAGCTGTTCACGGGCTTCTGCAGCACCAACTGATGCAGCGATGACAGCCACTGCGAGACCGGACTTGAGGAACGCCTTCATGCCTGAAACTCCTTGCGATAGGAATGAGCCAGTGAGGTGGCTTCTTGTCTACAGGGAGTACCTTGCCAAGCATTCATGACAACTGTGTGACAGTCGCCGGCTCAAGCCTTTCTCAGTCGGACGGCGTCTCATGGCGCGCCAGGGCGCGACGCCCTGCCAGCACCCGCAGCAGAATATTGCTGACCAGCGCCGTGCCCAGCATGCCGAGAATCATCGGCCACAGGCTGTCCATCGCCAGACCTGCGATCAACATGCCGATCACGGCGCCACTGGCAAACTGCATGCTGCCGATCAGCGCATTGGCCGTGGCGCTGATGCGCGGGAAATACTCCAGCGCCGAGGAGATCGCGTTGGGCGCCACCATGCCGTTGGCCCCGACGAACACCATCAGCAGCGGCGCGATGACGTAGAGCAGGTCCAGCCCCAGCGCCAACGCCGATACCAGCAGGATGGCGGCAGACAGCTGGATACCGATGCCGATGCGCAGCAGGCGCGGCGGCGACAGGCGTGACAGCAGGCGCACGTTGAGACGGTTGGCGGTGAACATGAACAGGATGTTGGCGCCGAACAGCACCGGGTACCAGGCCGCCGTCACTCCGAAATGCTGCATATAGACGTAGGGCGACGCGGTGATGAAGGCAAACATGCCACCGAAGCCCATCGCCTGCGTCAGCGCATAGCCCATCGCCGGCCCGTGGCGCAGCACGCTGGCATAGTCACGCGCGACCTGCAGGAGACTGGCCGGCGGCTCGTCCGCCTCGCGCTTGCGTCGGGTCTCGGGCAAGCGCAGCGGCAGCACCACCAGCAGGAAGGCGGCATAGGCGGCCAGGAAGGCGAAGATCAGCCACCAGCCCGCCATGCCCAGCAGCAGACTGCCGATGGCAGGCGCGATCAAGGGCGCCAGCATCATGATCACCGCGACGGTGGACAGCACCTTGGCCGCCTCGCGGCCACTGAAGCAATCGCGCACGATCGCCGAGGAATTGACCACCGAGGCGCCGCCGCCCAGCGCCTGCAGGAAGCGCAGCGCATAGAGCCCTTCGAGGCTCTCGACCTGAGTGATGGCCAGACTCGCCAGCAGGAAAACGAAGATGCCTGACAGCAGGACCGGCTTGCGCCCGATACGGTCTGACAGCGGGCCGAAGATCAGCTGCCCCAGCGAGAAGCCGAGCAGGAAGACCGACAGCGACAGCTCCGTATGGTGCACCGTGGTCGCCAGGTCTTCTGCCATGGCCGGCAATGCCGGCAGATAGGCATCGATGGCCAATGGAGCCAGGGCCGTATTGGCCGCGACCAGCAAGGCCAGCTGACGGGTTTGACGCTTGTCCACATCCCCTCCTGCAATCGTTTGTCGATGGTATGTCCACGTGCCGAAAACGCCACGCCCTTGCCGTCAGATGACGACAGTGGGCGCGCCGCCGCACAATTGATACAGTTGACCTACACAGGTGACGAATGTCACATCACGCTGATGAAATCCCCGCGGATCATCCACTTGGGGCGATCGGCCCGCGATGCCTTCACAGCCGGCAGGCGTGGGTGCACACTCGGTGGCAGCGCTCGCTCCGGCGGCCCCTGCCCTTCACCTCTTGCCTTATTCATGAGGGCCACTCACCCCTTCGGGTGGCTCACGCTCAGTACAGGAAACTCTTGCATGGCACAGGACAAGCTCTCCCAACTCAAGGAAATGACCACCGTCGTCGCCGACACCGGTGACCTCGAGGCCATTCGTCGCTTCGCGCCCACTGATGCTACCACCAACCCGTCACTGATCCTGCAGGCCGCTCAGGACCCGTCACGTCGCGAGCGCCTGACCGAAGTCGCGCGCAAGGCCACCGACATCGATGATGCCGTCGATGCCGTGGCCGTGGATATCGGTACCGAGATCGCCGGCCTGGTGCCGGGCTATGTCTCCACCGAGGTCAGCGCCCGCCTGTCCTTCGATGCCGACGAGACCATCCGTCGCGCGCATCGCATCATCGAGCGCTACGCCGCCAATGGCGTCGGTCAGGAACGCATCCTGATCAAGACCGCCTCCACCTGGGAAGGCATTCGCGCCGCCGAGAAGCTCGAGCGCGAAGGCATCCGCACCAACCTGACGCTGCTGTTCAGCTTCGCCCAGGCCCAGGCCTGTGCCGATGCCGGCGTGACGCTGATCTCGCCCTTCGTCGGTCGTATCCTCGACTGGCACAAGGCCAATCAGCCGGATGCCGACTTCAGCGGCGACAACGACCCGGGCGTGAAGTCGGTCAAGGCCATCTACGAGCACTACAAGGGTCACGGCTACAAGACCATCGTGATGGGCGCCAGCTTCCGCAACACCGGCGAGATCGAAGCGCTGGCCGGCTGTGACCGCCTGACCATCTCGCCGGCACTGCTGGGTGAGCTGGCCGAGAGCACCGGCCCGCTGGAACGTCGCCTGCTGGCCGCCGATGCCGAGCAGAACGTGCCGGAAGTGCTGACCGAGTCCAACTTCCGCTGGGACATGAACGAAGACGCCATGGCCACCGAGAAGATGGGCGAAGGTATCCGCAAGTTCATGGCCGATCAGCGCAAGCTCGAGACTCTGCTGGCCGAACTGCGCAGCCACTGAGCCAACGGAGCATAACGCCGATGATGAGCTCTTGTTAAGCAAGAGCTCATTGAATGGCCAAGGCAACAAAAAGCGCCTGCCGTATTTCACGGCAGGCGCTTTTTTGTGCTTTCAGAAACGTGCTGTCTGGATCGCGCTGTCAGATTCGTGCTTTCAGCAGCGTGCTGTGAGGCTCAACGTCCCAGCGCGCCTTCAGTGCGGCTGGCGATGCTCCTCGCTTTCCAGCAGCTCGATCAGCGGCTGGAACTCCAGGCGGTTGTGGCCGTTCAGGCACATCAACAGCCGGTGAGCCTCGAGAATGCGTCCGCGCAGCTCCTGTTCCTGCTGGGGCGAGGCATCGGCGTCATCCTGAGACTCGTTCAGCGCTGGCGCGTTGCAGCAGGAAGCCCCGTCCAGATCGGCCTGGTCCGCCTCCGGCAGGCTGCCGGCGTCCACGACACTGGCCACCTCGTCGAACCCCATCACCTTGAGCATGGTCAGCACGTCGGGATGGGCAGCCACCACCTGCGCCGGCATCACCAGCCGGTCGCGGACCGCCAGCGCCAGCTTGGCCAGAAAGCCCAGTGCGGTGGAATCGACATTGGTCGCTTCGCGCAGATCGATGATCACGCTTTCCAGTCCCTCAACCGCAGCCACGCGCTGTACCTGCTGATCCAGCGTGGCACACAGCGTCAGGCGTACATCACCGGATAGCTTGAGCACGAACAGGCCGTCTTCGAACACGGCCTGGATACGTCCTTCATCCATCATGGAATCCTGTCAGCGTCATCAAGGTAAGGTCATCCGGCAGCTCGCCATCCAGCGCCAGTCCACGACGCAATCCTTGCACATCCTCACTGCTCAGAATCCGTTGATGCAGTGCTCGAGTCCTGTCCTCCAGCGCCTCGCCCGGCAGGCATTCCAGTACACCATCACTGGCCAGCCACAGACGGAACCGCTCAGGAAGCGCCACACGATACGCTGGATAGCGGGTGTCTGGGAAGAGCCCCACCGGCCGACCGCTGCCTTCCAGCTCACGCAGCTCGCCATCGGGCGTGACCAGTACCGGCATCGGCAGCTGGGCGCCCAGGGTGTAATGCAGCGTGCGCGTGTCACGGTCCATCACACCACACATCACCGTGGCATGCTTGCCGATACCACTGTCGATCAGTTCACGGTTGAGCAGCGCCAGCCACTCGGGGCCGAAGGTTTCCGGCGTATGTTCCTCCCAGTGGCGGATCGCGCGTGCGAACAGCAGCTTGAGCAGCACGGTCACGAAGGCCGACGAGGCGCCATGACCGGAGACATCCGCAAAGTAGAACAGGCTGAAGCGTTCGTCGATCGCCTGATACTCGAGGAAGTCACCCGACAGATACAGCGACGGCGACAGGCAGTACTCGTAACTGACGCCGTTGATGTGCTGCCCGCTCTGGGGCAGCAGACGCTGCTGGATCTGGCCACCGGCCTGCTGGTCCTGACGCAGCAGCGCCAGATGCGTCTCCAGGTGCTCGTTGAGCTCCTCGAGGCGCGCGCGTGCCTTGGCGTGCTCATGGGCCAGCTGGTGATGCTCCGCCGCCCGCTTGAGCAGACTGCGCAATACCGAGCCATGCTCGCGCGGCGAGATGAGGTAATCGACCAGCCCGGCCTCCACCGCCGGCAGCAGGCATTCATCGCCACGGCTCTCGGCCACCACCACCGTCGGCAGGCGCTCGGCCAGCCGCGCCCACTCATGACTGGAAACGGCCTCGACATGCGCGACCACCACCGCCACCCCGCTGGGCAGTGTCGCGATGCCATCACAGGCCGCCACCGCACAGCGTTCATCCGTCAACAGGTTCGCCAGCGCATCACGCCGCGAGCCGGGAAGATCAATCAGACCGATCAACAGACGCTTGCCTTGCTCATCCGCCATGCCAACCCCTCATTCCCGTCCTTACTGCCATCCACTCGCAGTCTTGATGCTGCTTGCCCTCGCGACCGGCACCACTGACCCTTCACGGTACCGGTCGCCTGCTGCGGGTGACGCGTTACTGGCTGTCGTCTTCCGGTGCGAAGGCACCGTCGAGATCGGCATCATCGAAGCTGCCGCTGGCGAAGGGATCATCGCCCAGCTTGCCATCGTTGATCTCGAAGTTGCGGCGCTGCAGGTAGGCATCACGAATGAAGCTGTAACGATCGCCCTGGATCAGCTTCTCCTGCTCGAGCAGACCGGCACGGGTATCGACCAGATCCAGCGCCTTCAGGCCGTAACGCACCTTGTCGTCTTCGACGTAGTTGACGGGATCAGCGAAGTAATCCACCGGCATGCCCGCGGTATCACGCACGGTACTCGGACCGAACAGCGGCAGCACCAGATACGGCCCCTGCCCTGCGCCCCAGACGGCGAGGGTCTGACCGAAGTCTTCCTCATCCACTGTCCAGCCAAGCTCGCTGGCCGGGTCGAACAGGCCGCCGATGCCGACGGTGGAGTTGAGCAGCAGACGGCCGGTGGAGACACCGGCATTGGCCCACTTCCACTGCAGCACCGAGTTGAACATGGTGCTGACCTCTCCCAGATTGGAGAAGAAGTTGCCCACGCCATCCTGTACCAGCTCCGGCGTCACATAGTCATAGCCCTGCGCGACCGGCTTGAGGGCATAGCGATCCAGGGTGTCATTGAAGGTATAGACGTTACGGTTGAAGCCCTCCCAGGGGTCCTGAGGGTTCGGCTCGCTGTCTCCGGTACTGGCGCAACCCGCCAGCAGGGACATGGCCAGCAGTGCCGGCAGGGAAGTCTTGATCGTGTGCATCTCGTCACCTGTAAGTCTATTGGATTCCTGCAGCGGTCCTTGCCACATCCCTGGCTGTCAGGTCCGGTCTTCTTTATACGTTCCGCGCCCGCCAAGAGCCAGCACAGGCCACGTGGATTCGCGCAATGTCCTGCTTCAACCGCAGCGTTTCAGCAGCACGCTGCCGGCACTGTAGCCTGCCCCGAAAGAACACAATACCCCGAGGCTCCCCGGCGCCAGATCAGCGTGATGGAGATGGAAGGCGATCACCGAGCCCGCGGAGCTGGTATTGGCGTAGCGATCGAGAATGATCGGCGCTTCCTCGCTCGACGGGTCACGCCCCAGCACACGCCGCGCGATCATGTCGTTCATGTGGCGGTTGGCCTGATGCAACCACATGCGATCAACATCACCGCCGTCTGCCTCGATCTCGCCCAGATGGGTGGTGATCAGCTCGGCCACCATCGGGCAGACCTCGCGGAAGACGCGCCGCCCTTCCTGGATGAACAGCTTGTCATCGGCCTTTACACGATGGCTTGCGCTGTCGAGTGTCATCGCGGATGCCACGTCGTCCTCAAGCACCGCCGTGCGATTGAGGAAGCCGAAATTGTTGCGTATCGCATTGGAGAAGCGCGTCACCAGTCGCGTGCCGAGCACCTCGAAGCCATCGGTGCGCGTGGCGACATCCGCCGCCTCCAGCACCACGGCCGTGCAAGCATCCCCGAAGATGAAGTGGCTGTCACGGTCGCGGAAGTTGAGATGCGCACTGCAGATCTCCGGATTGACCATCAGCACACGCCTGGCACTGCCGCTGCGAATCGCGTTGGCAGCGGTCTCGATGCCGAAGGTGGCGGAGCTGCACGCCACGTTCATGTCGAAGGCATAGCCACCGGCCTCAAGCGCGGCCTGCAGTTCCACCGCCACCGCCGGATAGGGGCGCTCGAGGTTGGAACAGGCCACGATGACCAGATCCAGGTCCGCGGCGTTGACGCCCGCCGCCGCCAGCGCTTCACGCGCGGCCGCCACGCCCATCTCGCACTGCACCGAGGGCTGGTCATTGGCGCGCGCCGGCAGGCGTGGGCGCATGCGCTCCGGGTCGAGAATGCCCTCGGCATCCAGCACGTAGCGGCTGTGGATACCCGAGGCCTTGACGATGAATTCGGCGCTGGACTCGGTGCGCGCCTCACGCTCACCACGTGCGATGGCGTCGGCATTGGCGGCATTGTCCGCCGCCACCCAGGCATTGAAGGACGCCACCAATGCCTCGTTGCTGATGGCATTGGGCGGCGTGTAGAGCCCGCTGCCGGTGATCAGTACGCGATGATTGCCGCTGGCGCTCATGGACTGACCGGCGTTGGCGTGTTGCGTATCGGCAGCGTGATCATTGTCATTGTTTGGCATGCATCCACTCCTGACAGTGCTATCCCGCGGGATATCACCAGAATTGAGCGGGGCACGACCCGGCGCCGCGTCGTCATGCCCCATGTTCAGTGTACGCTGTCTCGGCGATTCCAGACGCCCGAGTCAGCATTTGTCGGGCGATCACAGTGAATGCTTAAACAGCAATTCCTGTCTGCAGCTTGGGCCATCCCGCCGCGGCACGCCTCCACGTACCGGTCACGCAAGCCCCTGATGCCACGCACAGCGCCCTGGAATGGCCCAGACAAGGCAGAGCTTCAGCCATGACAGAGCTTCAGCCAGGGCAGAGCCCAGCCTCAGGACATCAGCGGCGCGCCATCAGCTCCTGCCAGCGTTTCTCGAGGCGCTTGGCGGAGACGGTCTCCAGGGTGCCGAGCTGCTGGGCAAACAGCGAGACGCGCAGTTCCTGCAGCCACCAGCCGAACTCTTCCAGCTCCGCATCCGGCAGCCCCTGCTCGCGCGCCTTGCTCAGACGGGCATCAAGGCGGGATTCAAAGCCCTTGACCTCCTCCATGTCACGCTGGTCGCGCATGCGCTCACGCGGCGCCTTGTCGAGACGGATCAGCATCGCCTCCACATAGCGCGGCAGCTGATGCAGCCATTCACCGGAGGCCTGGATGAAGCCCGGCGTGATCAGGCGCGCCTGCTGGGCCTTGAGATCAGCCACCACCAGCGCCATCGAGAAGTCGATCTTGCCCTTGAGGCGCTTGGAAAGCTCCAGATGCTGCTTGAGTGCGGCTTCCAGCGGCTTGAGCAGCGCCTCGGCGTGCGGCACCAGCTCGGCCCGCCTGTCATCGAGACGCGCCTGCAGTTCGCTGCGCGAACGCGGCAGCGGCTCGACGGCCATCACCTGCTCGAAGACGCTGTAGATGAAGTCATCCGCCAGCTGGCGACGCGTGCCGACCTTGGCGAACAGCAGCGCACAGCGCTCCAGCGCCTTGAGGTCACGGTCCAGATAGCGCACCTGGTCCGGCAGGCGTGCCATCGCCAGACGCGTGATGCCATCACGGTGCGCGGCGGCGGCCTTGGCCGGATGATCGAACAGCTCCACGCTCAGATTCTGCTCGACCTGAGCCGTCGCGCTGGCAGGCGCATGGCTGGACGGCGCGCTGTTCTTGCCGGTCTTGCGCGCCAGCTTGCGCTGCTTGGCGCTCATGCCGCCGTCGGCAGGCGCTGCCGCCTTCACCACCAGCGCCGGATAGGCCTCGACGCGAATGCCCGCCTGGGTGGTGCTGTGCGAGGTGGCGATCGGCGCCTCCGGCAGATCTTCCAGCACTTCGCTGTCGGCTTCACGGCTGCGGCTGGCCATCGCCCGCGCGGCGGCCGCGGCCGAGTCCTTGAAGCGAGCCTCCAGCGCCTCGAGATCACGCCCTTCGCCCAGCACCTTGCCGTCCTGATCGACGATACGCAGGTTCATCTTCAGGTGCGGTTCCAGCGTTTCGGGCGCCCAGGCATCCTGCGGCAGGCGCAAGCCAGTCTTGACGCGCATGAACTCGGCCAGCGCATCGGTCAGCGGCACGTCGTCCGGGGTCAGCGCCTCAAGTGCGGCGTCGACCCAATTGGGAATCGGCACCACCTGCTTGCGGTACTGCTTGGGCAGCGACTTCATCAGCGCGATGGCCTTGTCGCGCAACAGCCCCGGCACCAGCCATTCGATGCGATAGCGTGGCAGCTGCGAGAGCATCGCCGCCGGCACGATCATCGTCACGCCGTCATCCACCGCGCCGGGCGCGAAGTGATAGCTCAGCGGGTAGGCGACGCTATTGTGGTGCAGCTGTTCGGGGTAGCGCGCGACGGTGACTTCCTCGGCGTCGCGCGCCATCAGGTCGTCGAGATTCAGATGCAGGACATCGGGGTTGTCGCGCTCGGCCTCCTTGCGCCACTTGTCGAAGCTGCGCCCGTTGTAGATGCCTTCCGGAATCCGCTCGGCATAGAAGGCGAACAGCGTCTCTTCGTCGACGAGGATGTCACGCTTGCGCGCGCGGTCCTCAAGCTCACCGACCTCATCCATCAGGCCGCGATTGTGGGCGAAGAACGGCGCACGGGTCTGGAATTCGCCCTCGACCAGCGCACGGCGAATGAACAGCTCGCGAGACTCTTCCGGCGCCAGCGGGCCGTAATGCACCTTGCGCGCGGTGACGATGGGCAGCCCGAACAGGGTCACCTGCTCACTGGCGACCACCTGGGCACGCTTCATCTCCCAGTGCGGCTCGCTGTAGCTGCGCTTGACCAGATGCTCGGCCAGCGGCTCGACCCACTCGGGCTTGATCGCCGCGACCTGACGCGCGTAGAGCTTGGTGGTCTCGACCATCTCGGCCGCCATCACCCACTTGGGCGACTTCTTGGCCACGCCGGAGCCCGGGTGGACGAAGAAGCGTCGGTTGCGCGCGCCGAGATACTCGCGATTTTCCTGCTTGAGGCCAAGATTGGAGAGCAGCCCGGTCAACAGCGCGCGATGCAGTGATTCGTGATCGATGGCCACCGACGGGCGGCGACCCTGCCCCGGTGAGGCCAGTACCCGCGCGGTGACCTCGGCCTGGGCCTCGGTGTCGCGCTCATGCTGGGCGCTGGTCATCTCCAGCCCCAGGTCGCGCGTCAGCTGCTTGAGCTGACGGAAGGTGTCATGCCACTCGCGCAGGCGCAGATAGTTGAGGAAGCGCGCCTTGCACCAGCGGCGCAGCGGGTTGGCACCCAGCGCATCCCGCGCCAGTTCGAAGCCTTCCCACAGATTCAGCCAGCTGACGAAGTCGGAATTGTCGTCATCCCACTCATGGTGGATCTGATCGGCCTGCTGGCGCTTGTCGGCAGGGCGCTCGCGCGGGTCCTGGATCGACAGCGCGCTGACGATGATCAGCACTTCACGCAGGCAGCCGCGCGAGGCGCCCTCAAGCACCATGCGCGCCAGACGCGGGTCGATGGGCAGACGCGCCAGGGTGCGGCCATCACGGCTCAGACGGTTGTGTTCATCCACCGCGCCCAGTTCGCGCAGCAGGCGGAAGCCATCGGTGACGAAGCGCGAGTCCGGCGCATCGACGAAGGGAAACTTCTCGATATCGCCCAGCTTGAGCGACAGCATCGACAGGATCACCGAGGCCAGGTTGGTGCGCTGGATTTCCGGTTCGGTGTATTCCGGACGCGCGAGGAAGTCCTCCTCGCTGTAGAGGCGGATGCACAGGCCTTCGGCGATACGCCCGCAGCGGCCCTTGCGCTGGTTGGCGCTGGCCTGGCTGATCGGTTCCACCGGCAGACGCTGGATCTTGGAGCGATAGCTGTAGCGGCTGATGCGCACCAGGCCCGGGTCGATCACGTAGCGGATGCCCGGCACGGTCAGCGAGGTCTCGGCGACATTGGTGGCCAGCACGATGCGGCGGCCACGATGCGGCTGGAAGACGCGGTTCTGCTCTTCGTTGGAGAGGCGCGCGTACAGCGGCAGCACCTCGGTATCACGCAGCTGGGCGCGACGCAGGGTGTCCGCGGTGGCGCGGATCTCGCGCTCGCCGGGCAGGAAGATCAGCACGTCACGCGGGCCCTGCATCCAGCCCTTCTCGCGCTCGATCACCGACAACTCTTCCACCGCGCGCAGGATACCCTCCTGCAGGCTGAGGTCTTCCTCATCCTCGGCGTCGCGCACCAGTGGCAGGTACTGGGTCTCGACCGGGAAGTTGCGCCCGCTGACCGAGACGATGGGCGCCGGCGTGCCATCCTGGGCCGCGAAGTGCTGACTGAAGCGCTCCACGTCGATGGTCGCCGAGGTGATGATGATCTTGAGGTCCGGACGGCGCGCGGTGAGACGCTTGAGATAACCCAGCAGGAAGTCGATGTTCAGACTGCGCTCGTGGGCCTCATCGATGATGATCGCCTCGTAGCGGCTCAGGTCCGGATCATGCTGGGTTTCCGCCAGGAGGATACCGTCGGTCATCAGCTTGATCAGCGTCGACGGGCCGGTGGTGTCGTTGAAGCGCACCTGATACCCGACCGTCTCGCCGAGTGTCGTCTCGAGCTCCTCGGCCAGACGCGCCGCCACCGAGCGCGCCGCCAGACGACGTGGCTGGGTGTGGCCGATCAGGCCGTTGCGCCCCAGCCCCATCTCCAGACACAGCTTGGGCAGCTGAGTGGTCTTGCCCGAGCCGGTCTCACCGGCGACCACCACGATCTGATGCTCGGCAAGCGCGGCGAGGATGTCTTCGCGACGCTCCACCACCGGCAGTTCCGGCGGATAGTTGAGCGCGGCGGGGGTCTGCCAGCGTGCCAGTGCCGTCTCGCGGGCGGCGCGCTGGGCGATGCTCGCCTCCAGGCGGCTCTCGATATCGTTGATGGCACGATCGACCGGCTTGCCTTCCTTGAGACGCCGCCGCAGGCCAGCCAGGCGCTTGCCCAGCTCGCGCTGATCACGGCTCAGGGCGCGTTCAAGGCGAGCCGCGAGGGCTTCAAGACGCGCATGTTCGGACGGTGCGGTAGCGGTGTCGCTCAAGGACTGCCTCTTCTCAACCAGCGACCACACGCCACGCGCGCAGCCGGAAACTCTCGGGAATTCAGCCTCACGCTCGCCTGCACGAGGCAGCAAGCCATGACACCTGAATGACAAAACGGCCCGTCAACAAGTGACGGGCCGTCCATTGTAGCCCTGCGCGTAGCCGCGCCCAACCTTGGCGGCGCTTGTTCCCTGCCACGCCGCCGGCTCAGCGCTTTTCTCAGTGCTCGCGTAGCGGCGTATTGCCACCGCTCTCTTCGCTGTCGCGCAGCTCACGGCGCAGCACCTTGCCGACGTTGGTCTTGGGCAGTTCATCGCGGAATTCGACGAAGCGCGGCACCTTGTAGCCGGTCAGCTGCTCCTTGCACCAGCTTCGCAGGGTGTCGCGATCCAGATCCGGGTTGCTTGAGACCACGAACAGCTTGATCGCCTCGCCGCTCTGCTCGTCCGGCACGCCCACTGCCGCCGCCTCGACGATATCCGGATGGCCGCTGACCACGTCCTCGATCTCGTTGGGGAACACATTGAAGCCGGAGACGATGATCATGTCCTTCTTGCGATCGACGATGCGCACGAAGTCATCCTGCTGGATGACCGCGATATCGCCGGTGCGGATGAAGCCCTCGTCATCCATCGCCTCACGCGTGGCGTCGTCACGCTGCCAGTAACCCTTCATCACCTGGGGGCCGCGCACGCACAGCTCGCCCGGCGCATCGCGCCCCAGCGTCACACCATCGGCGTCCACCACCTTGAGCTCGGTGCCCGGCACCGGCTTGCCGATGGTGCCCAGCTGCAGCTCGCGCGGCGGATTGAAGCTGACGATGGGCGAGGTCTCGGTCATGCCGTAGCCCTCGGCGATCGGGCAGCCGGTGACGGCTTCCCAGCGCTCGGCCGCGCTGCGCGTCAGCGCCATGCCGCCGGAGATGGTCAGCTTGAGACTCGAGAAGTCCAGCGCCTTGAAGTCATCACGCTGACATAGCGCCGAGAACAGCGTATTGAGGCCGACGAAGGCGGTGAACGGTGTCCTGGCCAGTGTCTTGATGAAGCCATCGATATCGCGCGGATTGGTGATCAGCACGCTGTGGTTGCCGCTCTCCATGCTGTAGAGGCAATTCACCGTGAAGGTATAGATGTGATAGACCGGCAGCGGCGCGATCAGCACCTCCTGACCTTCATTGAGCACATCACTGATCACGCCGCGCGCCTGCAGCATGTTGGCGACCAGATTGCGGTGGGTCAGCATGGTGCCCTTGGCAACCCCGGTGGTACCGCCGGTGTACTGCAGCGCGGCGATGTCCTCGGGCTGGCGCGTGACACGCGTGTGCGAGAGCCCCGCCCCGCGCTTGAGCACGTCACGCAGGCCGTGTGCGTCGGGCAGGTGGTACTTCGGCACCATCTTCTTGACGTAGCGCACCGCCAGGTTGATCAGCGGACGCTTGGGGAAGTCATGCAGGTCACCGATCTCGGTGATGATGACCTCCTCGATGTCGGTGCGCTTGAGCACCTTCTCGAGCTTGTCCGCCATGTTGGCCAGAATCACGATGGCGCGAGCGCCGGAGTCATGGAACTGGTGCTGCATCTCGCGTTCGGTGTAGAGCGGGTTGGTGTTGACCACCACCAGACCGGCGCGCAATGCACCGAACACCGCCACCGGGAACTGCAGCAGGTTCGGCAGCTGGATGGCGATGCGATCACCGGGCTCAAGGCCGGTCTCGTGTTCCAGCCAGGCGGCGAAATTGCGCGACAGGCGGTCCACATCGGCGTAGCTGAGCGTCTTGTCCATGCAGCTGAAGGCCGGACGCTCGGCATAGTTGGCGCAGCTGGCCTCGAAGACCTCGAGAATCGAGGGGTAATCCTCGAGACCGGACAACGGCTCACCACTGACGATCAGGTTGGCGTCCCCGGTCACGGGGCCAGCGTGATCAGACGCCTTGTCGGCTTCCGGGTCTGCCGAGGCGTTGGCAGGATTGGCATCATGCATGGCTTGGGCTCCATGACTGCATTCGTCTGCTGGATCGTGGCCGGGCGCGGAGTCTTTCACTGGCAGCCACAGGCGAGAATTCAGCACTTGTTGTTATCAGGGCGTCACGCCCACATGTGAACAATGACATGAATGACGGCGTGATGGGGAAAAGGACGGCGCGACAGCGCGCGCGCAGGTGCCGGCAATACACCGACGACACCCCGGCAAGAACCTCCAGGGCCGCCGCGCTTCACCTTAACCAGTCACGCCAACGATGTAAAACGACCGATTGAAACCATCGTTCACATCCCAAAAAGTCTCGTTAAATCAGATCACTACTCTTGTACGACCTTGGTCAGAGGCTAGCCGCGACTGCCAACCTTGCCATGTCGTTATGCGCTTCAGGCCTTTGAGTCGCGCTCGGCTAGCCCTTAACCTTATGCTCATACAGTCGCGACAGGCGCTGCTGAGCGTCATCACTTCACTCAAGCAGCGGGCATGCTCGCTGTCTAGCCGCCAGATACCCAGAGGACCTCGCATGGCCAAGATCTATCAGGACAACTCGCAAGCCATCGGCAATACGCCGCTGGTCAAGATCAACCGCCTCAGCAGCCATCCACGCCTGTACGCCAAGGTGGAAGCCCGCAACCCGGCGTTCTCGGTCAAGTGCCGTATCGGTGCCAGCATGGTGTGGGACGCCGAAGAGCGCGGCGTGCTCAAGCCGGGCATGGAGATCATCGAGCCGACCTCCGGCAATACCGGCATCGCGCTGGCCTTCGTCGGCGCGGCGCGTGGCTACCCCGTCACGCTGACCATGCCATCCTCCATGAGCATGGAACGTCGCAAGGTGCTGAAATCCCTCGGCGCCAACCTGGTGCTGACCGATCCGGCCAAGGGCATGCAGGGCGCCATCGACAAGGCCTGCGAGCTGCAGAAGGCCGAACCGGAACGCTATTTCCTGCCGCAGCAGTTCTCCAACCCGGCCAACCCGCGCATCCACGAAGAGACCACCGGCCCGGAGCTGTGGGACGCGCTGGATGGCGAGATGGACGTGCTGGTGGCGGGCGTCGGTACCGGCGGCACCATCAGCGGCATCGCCCGCTACTTCAAGACGGTGCGCGGCCAGTCACTCGAAGCCGTGGCGGTGGAGCCGGCGGAATCCGCCATCATCACCCAGCGCATGCAGGGCGAGTCGATCACGCCGGCCCCGCACAAGATCCAGGGCATCGGCGCCAACTTCATTCCCGACAACCTGGACCTGGCGCTGATCGATCGTGTCGAGCCGGTCGCCAGTGAAGACGCCATGGCCATGGCGCGTCGCATCATGCAGGAAGAAGGCATCATGTGCGGCATCTCCTGCGGGGCGGCGATGACCGCGGCGCTGCGTCTGGCGGAAGACCCGGCCTACGCCGACAAGTCCATCGTCGTCATCCTGCCGGACAGCGGCGAGCGCTACCTGTCCTCGCCGATGTTCGCCGGCATGTTCGACGACGTCGAAGGCTGAGCCTCACGCGTTGACCAGGCAAAAGCCGCAAACACGAAGGGCCGCGATTGCGGCCCTTCGTGTGTCTGGCATTCAAGCTCTTTCTACGTCACTCAGCGTCAGCGACTCAGCCAAACGTCAGCGACTCAGCCAAACGTCAGCAGCTCAAGTCTGAAGCCAGCCAGTCGGGTTTGCGGCGCGCGGTCGCGGTGCGATCGACCGCCCCGCTCTCGGCCTGCTCCTGCCCTGGCTCTTCCTGGCTCAGCGGCAACTCGCCACCGAGACTGGCGACCAGCTCGCCTTCGCGGAACACCACCAGCTGCCCCGGCAGCAGGCGCTGCCATTGCTCGTTGTCAGTGAGCGGATCGGTGGCGATCACCGAGACCACATCGGCATCGGTGGTGTGCTGCTGGAAGTCGACGCTCATCTCGAAGTCGGTGAGGCTCGCCTGCCCGAAGGGCGCACGGCGCGTGATGTGCGCCAGCTTGGTGGAGCAGTAGGCGTAGAGATGCACGCCATCGGAGAGCAGCAGATTGAAGACGCCAAGCCCGCGCAGACGCTCGCACTGGGCGTGCAGATGCCGCCACAGGTCTTCGCACCGCGCCGGCGGATTCGGGAAGGCGCGCCGGATCTCGCCGAGCAGGAAGCAGGCGGCGTGCTCGCTGTCCGTGCTGCCCACCGGGCGATAGTACGGCAGGGGCAGTGCCTGCCAGTCCGCCAGCTGACCGTTGTGGGCATAGCACCACTGACGGCCCCACAGCTCGCGCGTGAACGGGTGGGTATTGGCCAGTGTCACCTGGCCGACATTGGCCTGGCGAATATGGCTGATGACCATCTGCGACTTGATCGGATAATCGAGAATCATGCGCGCGATGGGCGAATCCACCGACGGATGCGGGTCACGGAATTCGCGATAACCGCCCTCTTCATAGAAGGCGATTCCCCAACCATCGCGGTGCGGACCAGTACCACCGCCTCGCTGCAGAAAACCGGCGAAGCTGAAGCAGATATCGGTCGGCACATTGGCACTCATGCCGAGCAGTTCACACATGGGGTTCCTCCCGCTGAGTCGGCTTGCGCGTCATGCGACGCACCAGCATGATCACTACCAGCAGGCCGATCACACCGGCCACGGCGTAAGCGATCATGCGGCTTTGCGGTGATTCTGCCTCACGCTGGGCAAAGTCCGAAGCTCCTTCGAACCACTGACTGATCAACGCAGGCACCTTGTCGATGGGCAGACGGCCCTTCATCAGCAGATCATTGAGGTCTTCCTTCTCTTCTACCGCCTGATCCAGGCCCTGAATCTCACCAAAGGACTCACCCTCGATGGGCGAGCGATCCAGATTGGCGGCACGCCGCGCCGCATTCTCATTGAGGGTATAGGGCGCGAGATCGATCACCCGCGAACTCCCGCCCAGCGCGATGCGCGCGCTGATCTGCACATCGGCACTGACGTCACGCTCCAGCGGCGGCAGTTCGATACGCCAGCGACTCTCGCCCGCTTCCGCCACACTCAACGGCTCGCCCTGCAGCGTCGCGTCCAGCTGGGTGTTGGCGGTGTTGAGCAACGGATGACGCGCGCTGACCT
Organism: Cobetia amphilecti; assembly: GCF_020217465.1. GTDB lineage: Bacteria > Pseudomonadota > Gammaproteobacteria > Pseudomonadales > Halomonadaceae > Cobetia > Cobetia amphilecti. The sequence continues at coordinate 653,809 of NZ_CP084115.1, read as the reverse complement.
CCAGCGCGCTCGGCGGCGTCGCATTCTGCGCATTGCCACCGATCGGCTCGACCAGCAGTGGGTCGACCACGCTGGTGCGCTGGCTCAACTGACGTGCAAAGGGCGCGCCATCGCGCTGGCCCTCGATGGTCAGCGTCAGGCGAGCGCCACCCGGTTGCTGCGGCGGCGGCATGTTGACGCTGAACTGCGCGCCGTCACGCTCAAGACCGCGCTGCTGGGCGCTGGTCACGGCTGCCGTTTCTGCTGACATGCCACCCTCGTCTTCCGGCACCAGACGCGCATTGCCGTCCAGCGTCGCCAGAAAGTCCTGCTCAGCGACATCACGTGCACCGTCGACCAGCGAGGCTGAAAGGGAATAGCCAAAGCCGCGATACAGCGTGGCCGGCAGCGGGCGCGACACCAGCGCCAGGTCTGACACCACGGTGATGCGGCTATCGACGCCCACCTGCCCTTCGATACGCCACTGCCCGGCCTCGGGGTCGGTCACGGTGATCAGGTCATAGCGCGGCTGATGTTCCCAGCGCACGCCTTCGGGCAACGACGCCTTGTCGGCCAGCGAATAGCGCTGACCATCCGGTGCGATCAATACCGGCGCGCTGTCATCGGGGCCATGGAAGACCAGCGCCGTGAATTCCTCGACGCTGCCATCGATGGTGAAGCGCTTGTCCTCGAGCGGCACCAGCTCGCCGGGCACGATACGGTCGAGCGCCCCGAGGAAGGCACGCAGCAGGTCTTCCGGGGTCTCGGCGACCGTCGCCAGCCCGCCGGTGCCATCGGCAACCTGCTGCAGCAGATCGATATCGGCATTGCGCGACAGCGCGACGGTATGCACCGTGACGTTGTGCGCCGCCAGCTGTGGCGTCAGCTCATCGGTGATGCGCTGGCGCGAGGCGCTGTCCGAGGCGGTCTTCTCGCTGCTCGGCTCACGCAGGTCGACCATGCCATCGGAGAGCAGGATGACCTGACGCGGCCCCTGGCCATCGATGCTCGCATCGGCGCCTTCGGCGGCGGCACGCAGGCCCGCCTCGAGATCGGTGTACTGCTCGTAATCGTCCAGCCGCCCTTCCAGCCCGCGGGCCGCCTGTTTCCAGCCCGCATCGACCGCGCCCAGCGCCAGCAGGGGCTGCACCTGCTCACCGAAGCCCCACAGCCCCGCACGCGAGCGCTCCGGCAGCAAGGTGACCAGCAGGTCGAGCGCACTGGCGCGCAGATTGGTCGGGTCGTTGTGCTTCATGCTGCCGGAGACATCGATCGCCATGCGCAGGTCAGGCACAATGTCGCGCGCCGAGCCACTGGCAGCATTCGCGTCACTCGCGACATCCCGGGCCACGAACGGCATCTGCTCAGCCTGTTCGCTTGCCGACTCATTTGCCGGCTCACTCACCGACTCGCTCACCGGCTCGCTGACCGAGGGGTTCTCCGCTGATGATGCCTGCTCGGCGAAGGCCGAGGGCGACGCGAGGCTGATGCCCGCCAGCATCAGGGCCGCCAGCCAGCGCGCCCCCGCGCCCTTCGCTAGAGGGCCGGATGAAGAGCCGGACGCAAGCCCAGGTGAACGGACTGGCTCAAGAGACGAAGTGACAGCTACATCACGGGGCATGACAGATCCTTAGTCCACGCTCGGACAATGCACGGCTGGCGCTGATCGAACGACGCTCGATCAGAGCGACGGTTCCTGACGGTCACGGCCTGCGCGGGTACGCGCCGACGTGCCACGTTTCTCGCTACGCAAGCTGGCGCCAGCGGCGTGGCCCTCGCGCACTTCCTCATCCTCCTGCTCGTGGCCATGAGGCTCGCGGCGCTGCTGGGCGGCGCGGCGACGCTGTTCACGTCCGCGACCCAGCCACCAGATCACCAGGCCCAGCACCACGCCGGCCCCGATGCCCAGTACCAGCATGCCGAAGGCCGAGGCCATGCCACCACCATCCTTCTGCACCACGCTGACGGCAAAGGCCACGATGGCCGGTGCAAGGCCGGTGTAGGCATCTTCCGCGACGCTGGCCGTGACGTGAAAACTGGTCGGCACGGCGATCATGCCGGCGATACCGCCGACCAGGATCCAGCGCAGGAAACGCGGCAGTATTCGCACCGCCATATAGCCGGTAAACAGCACTACCGCCGCCAGGCCAAAATAGATCAGCCACATCTGCGGCAGCGAATCGGAAATCATCATGCCCTTCACTCCTGTCATAACATCCTGTCGAGACTGACATTCTGAGGGGTGCCTGTCCTGTGCAGAAGCAGCCGGCACCTCAGTTCAGCCATCGAGTCATCCCATCATCGGGGCCACACGTTGCGTGGCACCAGAGGCTGCGCATTCATCTCTCACGGCGGCGATGCCTCCCATGAGACAAGGGCTTGCGCACGCTGTGGGACAGGCTCAATGTTACACTCCATGCCCGCCCGACACACTCGAGCACCCCACTTTCAAGAGGTAGCCATGCCCGATAGCCCCGTCCAGCGCCATTATCGTGCCGATGACCCCGAATGGCACTGGCTTGAAGAACGCGACACGCCAGAGGTCACCACCTTTCTCACGGCGGCCAACGCCGAGAGTGATCGCTGGTTCGCCCCGCTCGCGCCGCTGAGCGACGCCCTCTATCACGGCCATCTTGCGCGCCGCGAACTGGCCGTCTCAAGCCTGGCCGAGGCACTGGATCACTACGTCTATTGGAGCGAGACCGCCGCTGACGCCGACTATCCGGTCTGGTGGCGCCATGCGATCGGCGCCGACCCCGCCGATACCCGCCAGCACGAATGCCTGCTGGACCTGCAGAGCCTGTCGCGCCATCACGATTTCGTCGAGCTGGGCGATATGGCCATCTCCCCGGATGAGCAGCAACTGGCATGGACTCTGGACACCAGCGGCGACGAGGTGTTCAGCCTGCGTCTTGCAACACTGAACGCGGCGAATGGCGACTCACGCAACGCCGGCCACGATGACGAGTGTCTGCTGGAGGATATCGGGCCGGACCTGGTGTGGGCCGAGGACGGCCAGCACCTGCTGTTCACGCGCTATGACAGCACTCAGCGCCCCTTCGAGATCTGGTGTCTGAATGTCACGAGCCGCGCCGAGACGCTGCTCTATCGCGAGGAAGACAGCGAATTCTGGGTCGGCATGGGCAAGACCCGCTCACGCGCCTGGCTGATTCTGGAGACCGCCTCCAAGGACACCAGCGAGACCTGGTTGCTCAAGGCCGATGCCCCGCTGGGTGAGATGCGCCTGGTGCGCGCCCGCGAGACCGGTGTCGAGTACGGCGTCGATCACCGCCCCGGCCACTTCTATGTGCTGCACAACAGGCAAGCGCCGCACTTCCAGCTCGATATCGCCTCCGAGCATGCGCCCGGCGACTGGCAGCCGCTGATCGCCACCCGCGATGAGGTGACGCTGGAAGGTGTCGAAGCCTTCAGCTGGGGGCTGATGGTCGATGAACGCGACCACCGTCAGGCCCAGGCCTGGCTGCGCGTGATCGAATTCGAGGGCACGGCGCCGACACAGACGATCTGCCGCGACGAGCGCCTGGCGATGCCGGAGCAACCGCTGAGCCAGGGGCTGGGTGACTGCCCGCATTTCGATGCTCGCCGCCTGCGCATCCGCGAGGAAAGCTTCACCACGCCGCCGAGCTGGATCGAGCTCGACCTCGACACGGGGGAGCGCCGCCTGCTCAAGCGTCAGACCGTGCATGGCGATCTCGCGCCCGAGCATCTGATCAGCCGCCGTCTGTGGGCGACCTCCGACGATGGTGAGCAGGTGCCGGTCTCGGTGGTCATGCGGCGCGACCTGTGTGATGACGCAAGCCACCCCCACGCCCCGCTGCCGGTATTGCTCTATGGCTATGGCGCCTACGGCGAGACGCTGGACCCCTGGTTCTCGATCGCCCGCCTGGAACTGCTGACGCGCGGCGTCGCCTTCGCGGTCGCCCACGTGCGTGGCGGCGGGGACCGTGGCGAGCCCTGGTATCTGGCCGGCAAGCTGGAGCACAAGGAAAACAGCTTCAACGACTTCCTCGCCGCGCGTGATGCGCTGGTCGAGCAAGGCGTCGGGGCCGCGGATCGCATCGCCGCCTACGGTGCCAGCGCCGGTGGTCTGCTGGTCGGCGCCAGCCTCAACAAGCGTCCCGAGGCCTTCTGCGCCGCGGTGCTCGATGTGCCCTTCGTCGATGTGCTGCGCACCATGGAAAATCCGGAGCTGCCGCTGACCACCGCGGAATACACCGAGTGGGGCAACCCGCACGAGAACGAGGCGCGGCGTCGCATCCGCGCCTATTCGCCGCTGGACAACCTGAGTGCCGCGCCCTATCCGCCGCTGTTCCTGCAGGGCAGCTGGCATGACACCCGCGTGCCCTACTGGGAGCCGGCCAAGCTGTATGCGCGTCTGCGCCAGATGGACTGCACGCCGCACCCGGTCCTGCTGCGCACCGACATGAGCTCCGGCCACGGCGGTGCCTCGGGTCGCTTCAAGGCGTGGCGTGACAATGCGCGCCAGGACGCCTTCCTGCTGTGGGCGCTGGGCGTGTGCGAGAAAGCCGACGGCAATGAGGCCACGCGCGACGACTGAGGTGCCTGTGCTTGCGTGTCTTTCGCACAGCGCTGTGACTGTCGGATAGCACCCTGACAGCCGCATACGACAAGGCCCCCGCCGGTTACCCGGCGGGGGCCTTGATGTTTTCGTCAGCTCAAAGGGTCACTACTGACCTGACGAAGGGTGCAACATGACTGACTCAGCGCGGATCGAGCTTGGCCAGCTTGGTGGCGATACGATCACCATAATCGGCATCCGCCTGACGGAAGTGCGCGATCATCTTGTCCTGGACCACGTGGCTGACGCCTACCATGGTGCCGGCGATGACGTCGGTGATGCGCGTCTTCTGGCCTTCATCGAACAGACGATAGAGGTTGCCGGCCTGGCTGTAGTTATCCTCATCGCTGTTGTCGTGATAGCCCATCCAGGCGTTCTGCTCCAGCGGCATCGCCGGCTCGGCGACGGTAGCGTCCGGCACCGGGGCGCCCTGATCGGCACGCTCGTTGGGGTAGAAGTTAGTGCGTGAGTACTGGCCACCTTCCTTCGTTTCTCCCGGTACACCCTGACCGACCTGGCCGCCCAGCGGGCCGCCACCGTGACCGGTGACCGGGCACATGCCCGCCATCACGCCATCACGCTGGTAGTGGTTGACCGGGCAGACCGGACGGTTGACCGGCAGCTGCTCGGCGTTGGCACCGACACGGTAGCGGTGTGCATCGGCGTAGGCCCACAGACGAGCCTGCAGCACGCGGTCCGGGGAGGCGCCGATACCCGGCACGAAGTTGGACGGCGAGAAGACGGACTGTTCGACTTCCGCGAAGTAGTTCTCCGGGTTGCGGTTGAGCTCCATCTTGCCGACTTCCATCAGCGGGAAGTCACCGTGCGGCCACACCTTGGTCAGATCGAACGGGTTGATGTGGTAGTCACGTGCCTGCGCTTCGGTCATCACCTGCAGGTTGACGGTCCAGCTCGGACGCTCGCCACGCTCGAGGCGGGTGAACATGTCGTGCTGGTGGAAGTCCGGTGCGACCTGCGCCGCTTGATCGTCGGTCAGCGTCTCGTGGCCCTGGTCGGTCTTGAAGTGCCACTTGACCCAGACACGCTCGCCCTTGTCGTTCCACAGGCTCAGCGTGTGCGAACTGTAGCCGTTCATGGTGGTCAGCGACTTCGGAATACCGCGGTCGGACATCAGGATGGTGACCTGATGCAGCGCCTGCGGATGGTTGGCCCAGAATTCCCAACGGTTCTGCCAGTCGACCATGTTGGTGCGCGGGTCTTTCTTCTGGGTGTGGATGAAGTCAGGGAACTTGGACGGCTCGCGGATGAAGAACACCGGCGTGTTGTTGCCGACCATGTCCCAGTTGCCATCCTCGGTGTAGAACTTCAAGGAGAAGCCGCGCACGTCGCGAGTGTTGTCGCCGCTGTCCTGGCCACCGGCCACGGTGGAGAAACGCGCCAGCAACGGGGTCTGCTTGCCGACACCCTGCAGGAAGCGGGCGATGGTCAGGTCAGACAGGTCACGGGCCAGGGTGAAGGTGCCGTAGGCGGCGACGCCACGGGCGTGGACGACACGCTCCGGAATGCGCTCACGGTTGAAGTGCGCCAGCTTCTCGAACAGACGCCAGTTGTCGAAGGTCAGTGAACCATTCGGGCCCGCTGTCTGGCTGATGTCATCGTGAGGCACCGGGGCGCCGTTACCTGTGGTATAGCGTGGAGTCTGGGACATGTAGACGTTCTCCTGTCAGGTAGAAAAAAGCGCTATCAAACTCGACTGGCAAGGCCAGATGCTGCTGATGTCACATTTTCATGCGCTGCTTGATGTGAAGGCCTGCAGCCCATTGTCGAATCGGGTCGGGGCCAATGCCTGCCCGGCATGTGCTGGCTTGTGGCCCCTTGATGCCTGCTTACCTTACGCACCTGGTGCTTCTAGCGATAATCAATTACCAGCATGCCTTCGATAATCAGCCTCTATCACTGAGCCTATCAGCCACCCTCAGCGGCGAGAACCGCAGGACGGCTCTCAACCCGGAGGTGTCACCAACCCTGTTTTCACCTTTCTCCGCCATCACATCTTCACGTCCGGAAATGACCGCATCATGACCATGAAAAAGCCCCCTGACCTTCGCAGGTCAGGGGGCTATATGGGTCACATCATACCTTGTGGGGCGTCAGCGCCTCATGCCGGCATCTGGTTGGCACGCGCATCACGCGACCATACACGGTGAGCCATCAGGGCATCACGCAGCGGCAGGCTGGCGGCGAGCACATCATCCACCAGGATGACGCCCTCCTCGACCGGCACGCGGGCGGCGGCCAGCAGCTCCTTGCCTTCGCAGATCGCCACGATGGGCTTCAGGTGCTTGTAGGCTTCCTGGACATAATAGAGTCCCAGGCCCGAGCCGCTCAGCGCCTCGACGCTACCCGCGCCGCCAGCGACGACGACGGCATCCACCGTCACGGACGGCAGGCCATTGAGCATCGCATCCGGCGACAGCATGGTGCCGTCTCCGGCCTTGATCGGCGCCATGCTCGGGGCGATCAACAGCCCTTCGGCACCCTCGGCGGCCAGCTGCTCCTTGATCGAGCGAACATCTTCCATGGCGACGCCATCGGCAGCCAGGATCGCGACCTTGCGGGTGGCGATGGAGTCCGGCAGGCGCGCCATCAGGCTCAGCGCCGGGTCGCTGTCGACCTGGCTGGTGCCCAGTTCACCGTCCGGCGCGGGCTTGCTGGTCGGTGTCTCGATGCCGTGATTCTCACCGACGCGACGTGCCAGCTCCAGATCGATGTTGGGCAGGATCTCGGTGATCACCCGCTCACGGATCCACGGACGCTCGACCTTGGAAAGCTCGAAGGTGTAGGCCGCGATGATGTGCTCCTTCTCCACGTCAGTCTGGCTGTTCCAGAACAGGGTGGCCTGGGAATAGTGATCCCCGAAGGAGGCGCTGCGCGCACGTACCTTGTGCGCCTCGATGCGCTCATGATACGGCTCGAAACCGCCATGGGCGTCCTGGGACGGCGGTGTCTCGGCCGGCCAGCCACCATCGATGGAGTTCGGCTCGTAGGACGCCTGCCCCGTGTTGATGGTCTGACGATGCTGGGCATCGCGCTGGTTGTTGTGGAACGGGCACACCGGCTGGTTGATGGGAATCTCGTGGAAGTTCGGCCCACCAAGACGCAGCATCTGGGTATCCAGATAGGAGAACAGACGCCCCTGCAGCAGCGGATCATTGGAGAAGTCGATCCCCGGCACGATGTTGGCCGGATTGAAGGCGACCTGCTCGGTCTCGGCGAAGTAGTTGTCCGGATTGCGGTCCAGCACCATCTTGCCGATCGGCACCACCGGTACCAGCGATTCGGGGATCAGCTTGGTCGGATCGAGGATATCGAAGTCGAAGCTGTGCTCGTCCTTCTCCTCGACCACCTGGATGCCCAGTTCCCACTCCAGCGGCGCGCCGCTCTTGATGTCATCCCACATCATGCGACGGTTGAAGTCCGGGTCACGTCCCCACAGCTTCTGGGCTTCATCCCAGATCAGCGAGCAGGTACCGGCCACCGGCTTCCAGTGGAACTTGACGAAGCGCGACACGCCTTCACGGTCGATCAGACGGAAGGTATGCACACCGAAGCCTTCCATGTTGCGGTAATGGCGCGGGAAGGCGCGGTCCGACATGGTCCACAGCACGGTGTGAGTGGTTTCCGGCATCAGTGACACGAAGTCCCAGAAGGTATCGTGGGCTGACTGGCCCTGGGGAATCTCGTTGTGCGGCTCCGGCTTCACGGCGTGCACGAAGTCAGGAAACTTCATCGCGTCCTGGATGAAGAACACCGGGATGTCATTGCCGACCAGGTCCCAGTTGCCGTCATCGGTGTAGAACTTGGTCGCGAAGCCACGCACGTCACGTACCGTGTCGTTGGAGCCACGCGAGCCCTGCACGGTCGAGAAACGCACGAACACCGGCGTCTTCTTGGACGGGTCGCTGAACACGCCGGCCTTGGAATACCTGGCGGCATTGTCGTAGGCCTGAAAATACCCGTGCGCGGCCGCGCCACGCGCGTGAACGATACGCTCAGGAATACGTTCATTGTCGAAGTGGTTCATCTTCTCGCGGAAGATAAAATCTTCCATCAGGGTCGGACCGCGTTCCCCCGCCTTCAGCGAGTTGTGGTTGTCCGCGATGCGCAGCCCCTGGTTGGTGCGCAGGTCATGCCCTTCGGCGTCGGCGCGATAGGTCTCCAGCGCCTCGTCCTTGGCATGGCCATCACCGGCATTGGGCTTGGTGTCGTGCGGCCCATTGCGGTTGGGATGGGTATAGGGGTTCTCTCCCTCCGCCGAGCGATTCTGGCCCTCGTGATAGGGGCACTTCGCGCTGTCGGCATTCGACTGGGAAGAGGGTGCTGAATCGTGCTCATTGCTCGCCATGCTCAAACGCTCCTGTTTTCGCTAGATCCGCAACGCGCCACTAGTGTGGCGCTGAAGGATGATTCGGCCTTGCCGCCTCTTGCCGGCGTACTTCTTGTCCAGGTACTTCTTCTCAAAGCACTTGTCGTGAAAGTGCTTGTTGTCAAAGCACTTCTCGAACAAGGCACCTCTCGGCGCCGTGACAGATCACCGGGCAGTCAGGTGCCCCGGGTGACAAGAGGCGTTGCTGCTGCGGGTATCTACATCGAATCCATCCAGACACCCGCAAGGGACTTCACTTGCTGTTGACGACTGCACTTGCTGCTAGCGCTTGCTACTTGCGCTTGCTGCTTGCGCTTGCTAATTCGCGCCTGACGGGGCTCGACACCGCGCCGTCAGGCCTTGGACTTGACCTTCGAGACGATCCACAGCAACACCACCGCCCCCACGACCGAGACGACCAGCGAGCCGATGATGCCGGTGGAGGCCAGCCCCAGCAGCTTGAAGATGACGCTGCCCAGCAGGCCGCCGACGACACCGACGACGATGTTGCCAAGAATGCCGAAGCTGCCGCCGCGCATGATGTTGCCTGCGATCCAGCCGGCCAGACCACCGATGATCAACCCGAGAATGATACCCATCTGCTGTCTCCTTCCTTGCTGATGTACAGGCGCTTGGCGCCGCTGTACAAGTCTTGGAGACGACGTCACACAATTAAAAGGGGGCGATCTTTCATTTGTCAGAATGAGGAGCCGGGCTGGCCCAGGAAGGCGATCTCTTCCGGCGTGGACTCGCGACCGAGAATCGCATTGCGATGCGGATAGCGGCCGAATCTACGCACGATGTCCGCATGCAGATGCTCGTAGCGCAAGGTGTGCTCGAGACCGGGGCGTGCGAACAATTGTTCGGCATGTTCATGGATGCGCAACGATTCGCTGTGCATCCACGGCATGATCGCGAAGGGCTGCCAGGCCAGCGGAAGGCGGTCCAGGTCGCCCAGCGCGACGGCCTGCTGGGAGAGCGCGAGTGCCAGGTTGTCGCCACGGAAGGCGCGCGGAGTATCGCGATGGATATTGCGCGCGAACTGGTCCAGCAGCAGGATTTCCGCCAGCCGTCCACCGACGCTCGCCCGCCACTCCCACAGCTCACAGGCAAGTGCCTGCTCGAGCCGCGCGGCGAATCGCTCACGCAGCTGGCCATCGAGGGCATCGCTCTTGCGAAACCAGTCCTTGGGCGTCAGCTGAGTGAACCAGTAATCGAGTACCTGCCGTGCCTGGGGATGGCTGTCCGCGATCAGCCTGGCGGCGTCAGGTTGCGGGGATTCCGAGGGGCTTGAGGGGGGCATGGAGGGGGGCATCGAAGGTGTCCTTGGGTGGAGTCGGGAAGGAAGCCGCGCGACAGGCCTGGCTGAGCGCACCACCTTGCACTGCGAGTGTCGGGCCTGAGCGGCGCGGGGCGATCATGGTTCTGACACCGGATCTTCATCTTGAGCGTGGAAAGTAGCCTCTCCCATCAGCGCTGTCAGCCTTTGCGGCATGTCCCGCGCTGGCTGGTGCCCTGATGTCACTTGTGTTGCCACTCTCTATCCCAACCTGACGCCAGACCGTTACAAGGAAGCCCGTCATGTCCCGCCGTCTGTCTGATCTGCTGCCTTTGCGTTCCTCTCGCAAGTCCCACGCCGCTCAAACCACCCCTACATCCCCCGCTTCGCCAAGCGCTGCGCCAGCCGGCAATGACGCTTCGACAGTCACCCCCGCCGGCGCCCCGTCACGGATGGACCGCCGCCAGCTGCTGGGGCGCGGCCTGCAAGGTGCCGGGGTCGGGCTGCTGGCGACCACGGGCCTGCTCGGCGCTCCCGCCATCGTGATGGCCGAAGGACGGCGCCCGCGCATGCCCTCCGGCGTGATGAGCGGCGACGTGACCGCCAGCCGCGCCATGCTGTGGAGCCAGAGCGACAAGCCGGCACGCATGCTGATCGAACTGGCCGACAATCCCGAGATGCGCGGCGCCTTCCAGATGCGTGGCCCGGTGGCCCTGCCGGCGGACGGCCTGACCAGCAAGCTCGACCTGACCCGCATCGGCACTCGCGCCAACGCCAGCGGCGAGGTCTTCTATCGGGTGCGCTACGCGGCGCTGGATGATCACCGCGCCATCAGCGAGGCCACCGCCGGTCGCCTGGTGTTGCCGCCGAGCGCCCAGACACCGCGTGCGCTGCGTTTCGTGTGGTCCGGTGACACCGTCGGTCAGGGCTGGGGCATCAACCCGGACTTCGGTGGCCTACGCCTCTACGAGACCATGCGCCAGGTCAAGCCGGACTTCTTCCTGCACTCCGGCGATACCATCTACGCCGATGGCCCGCTCGAGGAGAGCGTCACCCAGCACGACGGCAGCCTGTGGCGCAATATCGTCACGCCCGCCAAGTCCAAGGTGGCAGAAACGCTGGACGAGTATCGTGGCCAGTACGCCTACAACCTGATGGACGAGAACCTGCGCCGCTTCAATGCCGAAGTGCCGATGTTCGCCCAGTGGGACGACCACGAGACCACCAACAACTGGTACCCGGGCGAGATTCTCGAGGATGATCGCTACACCGAGAAGAATCTCGACGTGCTGTCCGCCAATGCGCGTCGCGCCTTCCTCGAGAACATGCCGCTGCGCACCGGCCCAGCCGCGCCGGAGCGCATCCACCGCAACTTCAGCTTCGGGCCGGGACTCGAGATGTTCATGCTCGACATGCGCAGCTTCCGCGGTGCCAATTCCGCCAACCGCCAGACGGGGCGCGGGCCACAGACCGACTTCCTGGGTCGCGATCAGCTGGCATGGCTCAAGCAGTCGCTCAAGGCCAGCACCGCTACCTGGAAGGTCATCGCCTCCGACATGCCGATCGGGCTGCTGGTGCGTGACGGCGGCAACTTCGAGAACGGCGCCAATGGCGATGGCGAGGCACTGGGGCGCGAGCAGGAGATTGCCGAACTGCTCAAGTTCGTGCGCGATCACGACATCCAGAATCTGGTCTGGCTGACCGCCGATGTGCACTACACCGCCGCGCACCACTACTCGCCCGAGCGCGCCGTCTTCAAGGACTTCACGCCGTTCTGGGAATTCGTCAGCGGCCCGATCCACGCCGGCACCTTCGGTCCCGGTGAGCTGGACAACACCTTCGGGCCGAAACTCGAATTCGTGAAGGCGCCGCCTGAGGGGCGGGCCAACATGTCGCCCAGCGAGGGTTTCCAGTTCTTCGGCCAGGTGGATCTCGACCCCGAGAGCGAAGCGCTGACCGTGACGCTGAAGGACATCCACGGTGCCTCGCTCTACCAGCAGGTGCTGACCCCCGCCGCCGCCAGCGCCTGACAGCGGTGTCGGTTTCTGGCACTCGCTTCTGATGTCGGCATGTGGCACTCGCTGCTGACTATCGGCTTCTGACACCGACTTCCGATACCAGCTTCTGACAACGACAACGCCCCGCCTCCTGCTGTCGACCGACACGCAAGAGGCGGGGCGTTCTGGTCATGGCGACAGGTCGACAGCCGCTGGCAGGCTATGTCTGCACGAATCAGACAATTGCAGAAAAATGTCAGACAAATTGTCAATGGTGAGGGTCAGGCATTTCTTTGACACTGATCGGCACGCTAGATGTCGGTCGCTGACAGCGTGTCTCGTGGTACCGCGCGCCAACGGTGAGGCATGTTCTGCAGACGATGGGCAGCTGAGCAAGCAGGCCTCCGAGCCCTGTTGTTCAACAAGGATAATGCCATGAACGCCCTCACCCTGAGCTCCTTCGTGTTCTTCACGGGGCTGGTCGCCGTGATCACCTGGTGGCTGACCCGTCGTGACGACCATCAACATTCCACCGGCTATTTTCTCGCCGGACGCAGTCTGACCTTCCCGATCATCGCAGGCTCCCTGCTGATGACCAATCTCTCCACCGAGCAGATGGTGGGCCTCAACGGCGCCGCCTTCACCGACGGCCTTTCCGTGATGGCCTGGGAAGTGGTGGCCGTGGTCTCGCTGGTCGCGATGGCCATGTTCTTCCTGCCACGCTTCCTCAAGAGCGGTATCACCACCCTGCCGGAACTGCTGGCACTGCGCTTCGATCGCACCACCCAGCTACTGGCCAACCTGATCTTCATGCTGGCCTACGCCATCATTCTACTGCCCAGCATTCTCTACTCCGGCGCCCTCGGCCTGATGGGCGTGCTCGACCTGCGCGCCCTGACCGGCATCGACTCGCAGATGGTACTGCTGACCGGCACCGTGATCGCCGTCGGCATCGCCGGCGCCATCTATGCCCTCTTCGGTGGCCTGCGCTCCATCGCCATTTCCGACACCTTGAACGGCATCGGCCTGCTGATCGGCGGCATGATCATCGTCTACTACGGGCTGGACCGTGTCGGCGACGGCAATGGCATTCTCGCCGGCTGGGAGACGCTCAAGGAGACCCACCCGGAGAAGCTCAATTCGCTGGGCGGGGATGACCAGTCAGTGCCGGTCTCGACCCTGTTCACCGGGGTGCTGCTGCTCAACATGTTCTACTGGTGCACCAACCAGCAGATCATCCAGCGCACCTTCGCCGCCAAGACCCTCGCCGAAGGCCAGAAGGGCGTGCTGCTGACCGGTGCCCTCAAGCTGCTGGGCCCGCTGTATCTGGTGCTGCCGGGCATCATCGCCTTCCAGCTCTACGCCGGTGACGGCATCAAGGCCGACGCCGCCTATGGCCGGCTGGTCTTCGATGTGCTGCCCGCGCCGCTGACCGGCTTCTTCGCCGCGGCGATGGTCGGCGCGATCCTGTCGTCCTTCAACTCGGCGCTCAACTCCACCGCCACCCTGTTCAGCCTCGATGTCTACAAGGCACGCCTCAAGCCGCAGGCCAGCGATGAAGAGGTGGTCAAGGCCTCCAAGTGGGCCGGCTGGATCATGGCCGCCGCCGCGATGGCCATCGCGCCGCTGCTTGCGACCCAGGAAAGCCTGTTCGTCTACGTGCAGAAGGTGAACTCCATCTACTACATCCCGTTGCTGGCGGTGATCGTGGTGGGGCTGATGTCCAAGCGCGTGCCGGCCATCGCCGCCAACCTGGCGCTGGTGCTCGGCTGCGCAGTCATCGGCCTGTTCTACTTCGTGCCGACGCTTTCCGAGCTGGTCGATCGGGTGCACAACTTCCACTTCATCGCCATCGTGCTGGTGCTGTTGATCGCCATGATGCTGGTGATCGGCAAGCTGTCACCGCGCGCCGAACCCTGGATCCAGCAGGACGTCGGTGCCATCGACATGACGCCCTGGGCTGGCACGCGTATCGCCAGCATCATTCTGCTGGTACTGGTGATGGCCATCTATCTGGCCTTCGCCGGCTGATCGCCCCACTCGCATAGCGCGATCGCACGCCACATGTCATCGTCATCGCCATGACCTCACGATATGAGTGCACGACATGAGCGTATGAAATGAGTACGCCAGCGCCCCGTCATCCTTACCGATGGCGGGGCGCTGGCGTCTCTGATTGAGCATGAAGGATGACCCGCAATACGCGGTGAAAGCCGCGACATGTGTCTTTTTACGACACTGCGATCAATGCCTGATACCAGAGACTGAGAAGCAATGACCGCCTGTTCATTCTCAACGCTCAATCGACGCCAACCACACCCCGAAACCTACGTATGTTCTACAAATGGCGGATAGCGAGAAATCGGGAGATACCTACACTAGCGCCAGTCTTGCCGTGAATGTTACCGGTGAGTCTCTTCACGGACGATGACACAGCTTGCTGTGTGCATTGCATCGCCACGGCTGGATCGGCGTCGAATCGCTACCCGGGTCACCTGCCCACCGCCTCATGATTCGCCGCCGCACGCCTAAAGGAATTCTCCCCCATGCATGCCTTGACACTTGTTTCTTTCGTGTTCTTTACCGGCCTGGTCGCCGCCTTGACCTGGTGGTGGACACACCGCGATGACACCTCGCATTCCACCGGTTATTTCCTCGCCGGACGCAGCCTGACCTTCCCGCTGATCGCGGGTTCCCTGTTGATGACCAACCTGTCCACCGAACAGATGGTCGGCCTGAATGGCGCCGCCTTCACCGATGGCCTGTCGGTGATGGCCTGGGAAGTCATGGCGGTACTGGCCATGGTGGTGATGGCGATGTTCTTCCTGCCACGCTTCCTCAAGAGTGGCATCACCACCCTGCCCGAGCTGCTGGCCCTGCGCTATGGCCGCAGCACCGAGCTGATCACCAACCTGATCTTCCTGTTCGCCTACGCGGTGATCCTGCTGCCGATCATCCTCTACTCCGGTGCCATCGGCCTGCAGGGCATGCTGGATCTGCCCTCGCTGACCGGCATCAGCTCGCCCAATGCACTGCTGTGGATGACCATCTGGGTGGTCGGCATCATCGGCGCCATCTATGCCCTGTTCGGCGGCATGCGCTCCATCGCGATCTCCGACACCTTGAACGGCGTGGGCCTGTTGATCGGCGGCATGCTGATCGTCTATTTCGGCCTCGATGCGGTGAGTGATGGCCAGGGCGTGATGGCCGGCTGGGACACGCTGACCGCCGCCAATCCGGAGAAATTCAACTCCATGGGCGGTGAAGGCCAGTCGGTGCCCTTCTCGACCCTGTTCACCGGCGTGATGATCATCAACTTCTTCTACTGGTGTACCAACCAGCAGATCATCCAGCGCACCTTCGCCGCCAAGACCCTCGCCGAGGGCCAGAAAGGCGTGCTGCTGACCGGTGCCCTCAAGCTGCTGGGCCCGCTGTATCTGGTGATTCCCGGCATCATCGCCTATCACCTCTATGCCTCTTCCGGCGTCAAGGCCGACAGCGCCTACGGCCAGCTGGTCTTCGATGTGCTGCCCGCGCCGCTGACCGGCTTCTTCGCCGCGGCGATGGTCGGCGCGATCCTGTCGTCCTTCAACTCGGCGCTGAACGCCACCACCACGCTGTTCTCCACCGGTATCTACAAGGCGCATCTGCGTCGTGAGGCCAGCGACGAGGAAGTGGTCAAGGTCTCCAAGGGCTTCGGCTGGGTGCTGGCGATCGCCTCCATGACCCTCGCGCCGCTGCTGGCCGGCCAGGAAAGTCTGTTCGGCTACCTGCAGAAGATGAATGCCATCTACTTCATCCCGATCTTCGCCGTGGTGCTGATGGGGCTGCTGACGCGTCGCGTGCCGACCATCGCCGCCAACCTGGCACTGCTGATCGGTTGCAGCGTGATTGGGGTGGTCTACTTCGTGCCGGCCTTCTCCGGCGTGCTCGACGTGATCCACGAGTTCCACTTCGTCGGCCTGGTGTTCGTGCTGCTGATCGCGATGATGCTGATCATCGGCAAGCTGGCGCCGCGTGACGAGCCGTGGATCCAGCAGGATGTCGGCGCCATCGACATGACGCCCTGGAAAGGCGCCAAGGTCTGCGCGCTGCTGCTGGTCGTGCTGGTGATCGCCATCTATCTGGCCTTCATCTGACGCCTGATAGTCGCCGCTTCAAAACGACAAATCGTCATCAATTGAGTATCACGCCCCGCGTTGCCCTCTCGGACACGCGGGGCGTGTGCATTTCAGGCATGCTGAACTGCATGTTCCCTGAAGAGGTCGCCCATGCCCTGCTTACCCCATCGCCAGCTCAAAGGGCTGTTTTTTTCCACGCTGAGGGCTTCTTTCTCCTCTTCGCTGAGGGCTCCTTTCTTTTCCTCGCTCAGGGCGCTCAAGGCGCTGGGCATCGCCCTGCTGCTGCCCAGTCTGGCCGTCGTCAGCCCGAGCCAGGCCGCCGAGCGCTGGCAGCGGGCCGATGTGCTGACGGACAGCTTCATGGAAGTGGCACTCAAGCGTGAATACCAACCCGGCAGCAGCGCCTCGCTGGTGCGCTGGCAGGCGCCCATCAAGGTGCGGGTCGATTCGCAGCTGGGCAATTCGCGCATGCAGCGACAGATGAGCGAGGTCCAGTTTCGTCATCTGGCCGCCATCACCGGCCAGCCGCTGAGTTTCGTGTCCTCCGCCGGAAAGGCCAACCTGCGCATCGCCTTCATCGCCCGGGACCACATGACGCGCGAGGCCGCCGCCTACGTCGGCAAGCAGCAGGCCGCCACCCCGGGCATGCGCAAGGCATTGCGTGAAGGCGTGTGCCTGACGCTGTTCAAGACCGGGCCGGATCACGCCATCACCAGCGGCCTGATCCTGATTCCCGCGGACTATGCCCGCCAGAAGGCGCGTCTGGTGGACTGCGTCGTCGAGGAGAGCGCCCAGCTGATGGGGCTGCCCAATGATTCAGACAGGGTCTTCCCCTCCGTCTTCAGTGACGTCACGGTGGATACCTGGCTGAGCCCGCTGGATTACGTACTGCTCAAGATGCTGTATGCCCCGGAACTTTCCCCCGGCATGTCAGCCGCGCAAGTCCGCGCTGCGCTGCCTGCGGTCATCCATCGTCTTGCCGAGCAGGGCGAGCTGTCACATGCCATCCGCCGCGTGCGCCAGGGCAGCCTGCGGGAATGGGCGGGAGACTAGGCTCAACGTGAGCGCAATCCTGAACACGGAGTTGGAACGCCTGAGCGGAGCACAGGCATAATCAGATCAGGCGCGCCGGGCGCCGACATCCGACGGAGCTGCGCCTTCATGCCACTATCTTCTCCCGCTGCCGACCGGGCACGCCTGCCCTTGGCCGTCACGCTGCTGTCGCTGTGTCAGGCCTTGCTGGTCAGCGGCAACATCCTGCTGATCGCGGTCTCACCGCTGATCGGTGCTCAGCTGGCCTCGAGCAGCTGGTCGACCGCGCCGGTCGCCACCCAGTGGCTGGGCCTGATGTGCGCCACCATTCCCGCCTCGTTGATCACCGCCCGTCTCGGGCGGCGGCGCGGCTTCGTGCTCGGCAATCTGTGCGGGTTGGCTGGCGCGGGGCTGGCCGTGCTGGCGCTGCATCTGCAGCATTTCGGACTGTTCCTGCTTGCCACCTGGCTGGTGGGCATCGGTATCGGCTTCGGCCAGCTGTATCGCTTCGCCGCGATGGAGGCCGCCCCGGAGGAGCAACGTGAGCGCGCCATCGGGCTGGTGATGGGCGGTGGCGTGCTGGCGGCCTTCTTCGGGCCCTGGCTGGCGCGTACCAGTCATGCACTGGCCGACACCCCCTTCCTGGGCAGCTTCATCGGGCTGGGGGCGCTCTATCTGCTGGCGCTGTTGCTGCTGGCCTTCATCCGCCTGCCCCGTGACGGCAACGCCCAGTCAGCCGACGATGATGCAGTGGCGCCTGCACGCCCATTGGGCGTGATCCTGCGTCAACCGACCTTCCTGCTGGCCGTGCTCAGCGCGATGGTCGGCTATGGGGTGATGAATCTGGCGATTACGGCCACACCGCTGGCCATGGCCTATGCCGGACACGGCTTCGATCACGTCGCCACCACCATTCAATGGCACGTGGTCGCCATGTTTCTGCCGTCCTTCTTCACCGGGCGGCTGGTCGACCGCTTCGGGGCGGGCACCATGATCGTGACCGGCTGCGGCTTTCTGCTGGCAAGCCTTGCCACCGCACAGCTGCTGGCCGCCGACTACCTGACGGGAACCCAGGGGTTCTTCCTCGGTCTCATCCTGCTCGGCATCGGTTGGAACTTCACCTTCCTGCCCGCCACCACGCTGCTGACCCGCTGCCATCGCCCCAACGAGAAGGCCCGCACCCAGGCCGCCAACGAGTTCCTCGTCTTCACCACCGGGGCGGTGACGGCGCTGCTGGCCGGCCCCCTGGTCAGTACGCTGGGCTGGGCGCTGCTCAACCTGCTGCTGATCCCCGCCTGCCTGCTGCCCATCGCCCTGCTGGCGTGGCGTCAGCTTGCCTTGCGCGCCGATCGCCCGCAGATAGAGGGATGATGGCGAGCCGTGCGGCGCACGCTGACAAGTCCCGGCCATCACCCAGCTCATCATCAGCTGCCAGGACGCCATCACATCGCGCCGCCGCCTCGCCCCCACTGACAGGGAATGCCTGATGTTCAACACCATGACCCGCAACGCCCGCCAGCTTGCCCGCGATGTGGGCCGCGAAGCACATGACCTGCTGGAGCGCGGTCTCGACCGCCAGCTGCGGCTCGCCGTCACGGGCCTGTCCGGTGCCGGCAAGACCGCCTTTCTCGTCTCGCTGATCGAGCAGCTGCGTCATGCCGGACTCGGCGCGCGTCTGGAACTGCTGCCCGCCGCACGCGATGGCCGCCTGCTCGGCGCGGAACGCGTCAGCCAGCCGGACCTCTCCATCCCGCGCTTCCCGCTGGAAGCCGGCTTGCGCTCGCTGTCCGGCCAGCATTCGCCGCACGGCCCCGAATGGCCGACGCCGACCCGCAGCATCAGCGAGCTGCGTCTCAAGATCGGCTTTCGCCCCACCTCGCGCGCCGCGCGCATGCTCGACAGCCAGCGCGCCACCCTGACGCTGGACCTGATCGACTATCCCGGCGAATGGCTGCTGGACCTGCCGATGCTGGAGCAGGACTTCAGCGGCTGGAGCAGCGAGTGCGAGACCCAGCTGGCCGACGGGCGTGGCGACTGGGCGCATGACTGGATGGCAGCCATCGAGGGCCTGACACCGGACAGTGAGGTGGATGAAGACCGCCTCGCCGAGATCGCGAGCCTCTATACCGACTATCTGCACGCCGCGCGCCGCAAGGGTGGCTTCGTCGACCTGACACCGGGCCGTTTCCTGCTGCCCGGCGAGCTGGACGAAGCGCCGGTGCTGCAGTTCTTCCCGCTGCCGGGACTCGGTGACTGGACACCCGACGCGCTGGCCGCCCTGCCGGAAGCCAGCCTGTATCGCACCCTCGCACGCCGCTTCGATCACTATCGCCGCCGCGTGGTGCGCCCCTTCTATCATGACCACTTCCGGCGCTTTGACCGCCAGATCGTGCTGATCGACGTGCTGGGCGCGCTGAATGCCGGCCCGGCGCCATTCCGCGACCTGAGCCGTGCGCTGGACAAGCTGTTCGACAGCTTCGCCTATGGCCGCCGCCACCTGCTGGCGCGCCTGATGGACCGCCGCATCGACCGCCTGGCCATCGCCGCCACCAAGGCCGACCACGTCACGCCAGAGCAGCATGGCGCGATGCGCGACCTGCTCGAACAGCTGCTGGCGGACCCGCTCAAGCGCCTGCGCTATCGCGATGTGCCGCTCAAGGCCTTCACCATCGCCGCCATCCGCGCCAGCGAGGCGCGTGAGGTGGTCGAGAATGGCCAACGTCATCCGGCGCTGGCGGGACAACTGCTCGGCGAGCACGAGGGGGCGAGCAACTCGGATACGCAAGGCGCCGGCCGCGAGTCCGTGCTGCTGTTCCCAGGCGAGGTGCCCTCGCGGCTGCCCGACCCGAATTTCTGGGCCGAAAGTCGCTTCGACTTCCCCCACTTCGCGCCGCCGAAGATCGACGGCAATGCGCCACCTCACATTCGCATGGACGCCGTGCTCGACTGGTTGCTGGGAGACCACCTGAAATGACCATCGAATCCCGCCATCCGCGCCCGGGCAAACGCTTCACGAGCCCCGATTCGGCGCAGGCCGATGCCGCCTCGACCACCTATGCCGAGCGCCCCACCGAGAGCGCGGCAGAGGCCCTGCGCGGCGCGCGTCACTTCTCGCCGGAGATGGAAAGCCAGCCCCTGGCGGCGGCCGAACCGGAACCCGCCACGCCGGGACTCGATGCGACGCTGAGCGCCCGGCCACGTCATCGCGGCCTCAAATGGCTGCTGCTCGGCACCCTGACACTCGGGGGTGTCGAAGCCGGTCATGCGCTCTATCAGGCGGCCATGGGCGGTGATCTGATCGCCGGCGCCTGGGGCCTGCTGGGGCTTGGCGCCATCGGGCTCGGCGCCCGTGCGCTGGGCAAGGAGCTCTTCAGGCTGCGTCACCTGCGCAAGCACGTCGCGCTGCGCGCCGAGCTGGAAGAACATCAGCAGGATGACTTTGGCCAAGAGAGCTTTGGTCAAGGAGGCGTTAGCCAAAAAAGCTTTGGCCAGCGCGGTGATGCGCAGCCCACGCCTGACGAGGACTCGGGCAAGGCAGGCGGCAAAGCCGACAGCCAGCAGGAAGACCTGCTCGAACAGCTGCGTCGTCAGATGAAGCTCGGCGATGATGATGCCGGCGTGCGCGCCTGGCGCGCCGCCTGTGAAGCGCATCACTCCCCGTCGGAGCGCCGCGAGCTGTTCGCCTTCCACGTGCTGGGGCCGCGGGATCGTGAGGCGCGGCGTCTGATCTCGCGCATGAGCGGCGAGACGGCGGTGATGGTGGCGGTCTCGCCGCTGACCTGGGTCGACATGAGTCTGGTGGCCTGGCGCGGGCTGCGCATGATGGAGCGCCTGTCGCGCCTCTACGGGCTGGAGCTGGGCTATGCCAGCCGCCTGCGGCTGTTCAAGGAGGTGCTGGCCTCGATGGTCTTCGCCGGTGCCAGCGAACTGGCCGCCGAGGCCAGCATGGACCTGCTGTCGATGAATCTGGCCGGCCGCCTCTCCACCAAGGCCGGTCAGGGGCTGGGCAGTGGCCTGATGAACGCACGTCTCGGCCTGCGCGCCATGCGCCTGCTGCGCCCCATCCCCTTCCATGCCGAGGAGGTGCCGCGCATCGGTGAGCTGCGCGCGGAGCTGTTCTCGCGCATGCGCAAGGCCGACAAGGGCGAGGACGACGCGAGCTGAGCAGGCCGCGCCTCCGCTGCCACTGCCTTGAAAAACAAGACGCGCGCCTCTGATAGCTGGCCATTCGGGCCTTCAGGGCGCGCGTCTTTCGTGAGTCATCTCACCTTCGATGCTTTCAGCCTTCGAGGATTTCAGCCTTCGCTGGCGATGCCGGCCTCCAGCCACTTCATCACGCGCAGTGCCTCATGAGGCGAGGTCGGATTGCCGCCCTGGCCGCGAATGCAGTCGCGCAGCCCCGCATACCAGGCCGGATAGTCACCATCGCGGCCCTGATGGGTGCCGCCCACCAGCACCTGCTCGCCTTCGGCACCGTCTGGGTCGGCCTCCAGCACGGTCAGCATTCCGGGACGCGCATCCCGCCCCCACTGGCGCGCATGGCGCTCCTGCGGGTCACGCGAGGGCCAGTCACCGGCCTTGAGGCAATCCTCCTGAGGGTCGAGCCCGAACACCACATAGCTGCCACGGGTACCGTGCGCGGCGAAGCGTGCCGTCGGCGCCGCCGTCAGTGCACTGGCGTGCAGCTCCACCACCAGCCCGGGGTGCCCTGGATGGTGGGCGTAATCGAGCACGGCGTGGAAGAAATCATCGGTCACCGCGCCCTCGCGCTGGGCGCGACGCGTGAGCTGGATGGCGCTCGGTTCACCGAACAGGCACAGCGCCTGATCCAGCAGGTGCGGGCCGAGGTCATACCACAGGCCGCTGCCGGGCAGTGCCTGCTCACGCCAGCGGTTCGGCACCGTCGGGCGGAAGCGGTCGAAGTGGGATTCCAGATGCGCGATGCGCCCCAACGTGCCGTCGTTGATCAATTCCGCCAGCGTCAGGAAGTCGGCATCGAAGCGCCGATTGTGAAATACCGCCAGCACCCGTCCGGCCTGCTCGGCCTGGCGGGTCAGGGCCTCGCCTTCTTCAAGCGTCACCGTGAAGGGCTTGTCGACGACCACATGCTTGCCTGCCGCCAGCGCCGCAGAGGCCAGCGGGGCGTGAGTCTCGTTAGGCGTCGCGATGATGATCAGGTCGATATCGTCACGCGCAAGCAAGGCCTCCGGGGTGGCCTCCACCTCCAGCTGCGGGCGCTCGGCCCTGACGACCTCGGGCCGCGAGGTGGACAGCGCCACCAGCGCCAGCCCGTCCGTGGCCTCGATCAAGGGCGCGTGGAAGGTGCGCACCGCCATGCCATAACCGATCAGCCCGACCCGGATCGCGCTCTCGGAGGGGAAGGCGGCGCCGTGCCATGCGGCGGTGTCGCTGTGATCATCAGTGGCGGGGTGGGCTATGCGGCTCATCGGGCATCCTTGTCGTTGGCGCAATCTTGAGGGAGTCGTGCCTGGCAGCGCCATCCTAGCAAGGCTCCCGTGCCACAGACAGAGATGACAGCCGCCTTTAATGCTTGTCCATCGCAGACTTCATCCCGCGAGCGAGTCGCCGCGTAATGCCCGCCATCGAACAGCAGTCCCCTTGAAGTCACGTGGCTCAGCCCGCAGACCTTGCTGTACCAGGAGGGGCGCGGCAGTGAGTGGCAATATCACTCGCCAGCCGCCTCGCCATTTGATTCGCGAAGGAGCAGACAGCATGCGCAAGACGCTCATCATCGGTGCCAACGGCAAGATCGGTCGTCAACTCTGCGAGAAGGCTCAGGCCGCCGGCGAACCCGTCGTCGCGATGATCCGCTCGACCGAGCAGCAGAGCTGGTTCCATGAACGCAGCATCCCGACGGTTCTGGGCGATCTGGAAGGCGAGATGCGCCAGGCCTTCTATGGCTGCGATCAGGCGGTGTTCGTTGCGGGCTCCGGCCCGAATACCGGCCCGGACAAGACACTGACCATCGACCTGCACGGTGCGATGCGCACCGCTGAGCTGGCTGCCGAATTCGGGCTGTCGCGCGTGATCCAGGTCAGCTCGATTCGCTCCGAGACACCGCTGGCCGGTCCGGCGGCGATGCGCCCCTACTTCGCGGCCAAGAAGGCCGCTGACCTGTGCCTCGCCGAGAGTGGCCTGCGTCATGTCATCGTCAAGCCCGGCCGTCTCACCAACGAGAGCGGCAGCGGCAAGCTGACCCAGAACGCCGATGACTCCGACGAGATGCAGGTCTCGCGGGCCAATGTCGCCGAGTTCCTGCTTGGCTTGATCAAGGCCCGCGAGATCGGTGGCCGTCATCGCAAGGCGCCCATCTTCACCCTGTTCGACGGTGATACGCCGGTTTCGGGTCTGCTGAACGCCACGACGACCGCCGACTGAGTGCACGTCCGAGCCTGTGGCAAAGTACACCGGCAGGCCGCTTTCACCAGGCTTGCCCGCGCTTGACCTGCCGCTCATCCACGCCTGCGCGCAACCCGCGCGGGCGTTGGGCCATCTGGTAGCTTTCCCCCCATGCTCCATGTCCGTATAGTGAGCCACTGACCCCGCCAACAGAACTTCCGAAATGCTGCAGAACAATTCGCTGCTGGCGCAGCTGAAAGATCAAATCCGCCAGGAAATTCCCCGTGTCACGGGGGTGATCAAAGGCACCGACAAGGGCTTCGGCTTCCTCGAATGCGAGGACGGCGAGTCTTACTTCGTGCCGCCACCCGCCATGAAGCAGGTACTGCACGGCGATACCGTCGAAGCGACCGTCAAGGTGGAAGGTGAGAAGAAGTCCGTACAGCCGGAAGTGCTGATTGAGACGGGTGTCGATCGCTTCGTCGCTCGTGTCGGCAAGCGTGATGGCCGCCTGAACGTGATGCCGGATCATCCCTCCATCAACACGCGCATGAAAGCGCGTGTGAAGCGTGGCATCAATGAGGAAGCCCTCAATGATGGCGACTGGGTCGTGGCACGTCTGCTGCGTCACCCGATGCGCAAGGACGACCGCAGCTTCTTCGCCCAGATCGAGGAAGTCATCGCCACCGTGGACAACCCGCGTGTGCCGTGGCGCGTCACCCTGGCGCGTCACGCGCTGGAACAGGCCTCTCCGGAGGGCGGCACTGACTGGCCGCTGCTCGAGGAAGGCCTGACTCGCGAAGACATGACCCACGTACCCTTCTTCACCATCGATGGTGAGAAGACGCGTGACATGGATGACGCCCTGCACATCGTCGAGCGCCCGGAAGGCGGCTGGACCCTGAGCATCGCCATCGCGGACCCGACCGCCTACGTCCCGGAAGGCAGCCGTGTCGACGAAGAGGCGCGCACGCGCTCCTTCACCGTCTACCTGCCGAGCCAGAACGTCACCATGCTGCCGGAAATCCTGGCCGACGACCTGTGCTCGCTGAAGGAAGGTGAAGACCGCCCGACGCTGATGTGCATCGTCGACATCGATACCGATGGCGTGATCGGCGAGCCGAAGTTCTTTGCGGCCACCATGCGCTCCCACCACCGCCTGACCTACGACAACGTCTCCGACTGGATCGAAGGCCAGGAAGGCAGCTGGAAGCCGGAAACCAAAGAGCTGGCCGAAGGTCTGCGTCAGCTGGAAGCCTTCACCCAGGCGCGTATCGCCTGGCGTGCACGCAATTCCCAGGTCTTCCGCGAGCGTCCGGACTTCGAGTTCGAGCTGGATGAGGAAGGCAACGTGCTCAACGTACGTGCCGACCACCGCCGCATCAGCAATCGCATGATCGAAGAATCCATGATCACCGCGAACCTGAGCTGCGCACGTCTGCTCTCCAAGCACATCGGTCACGGTATCTTCAACGTGCACCAGGGCTTCGCGCCGGAGAAGTACGACGACACCATCGAGTTCCTGGCTGGTCAGAACATCACCGCCACGCCGGAACAGCTGGGCAGCCTGGAAGGCTACCGCCTGATCCGTCAGGAGCTGGACAGCCGCGAAGACACCTGGCTGGACGTGCGCATGCGTCGCTTCCAGGGTTACACCGTGATGTCCGCTCAGCCGGGGCCGCACTTCGGTCTGGGTCTGGAAGCCTACGCGACCTGGACCTCGCCGATCCGCAAGTACGGCGACATGGTCAACCACCGCTTGATCAAGCGCGTGATTCTCGGCCAGGACGTGCCGGCGGAAGCCACCGAGCAGCTGACCGAGCACCTCAGCGAACGTCGTCGTCTCAACCGCATGGCCGAGCGCGATGTGAAGGACTGGCTCTACGTGCGCTACCTGACCAAGGCCGCCGAAGAACAGCAGGTCTTCACTGGCGAGATCATCGACATCCGTCGTGGCGGCATGCGTGTGCGTCTGGAAGAGAATGGCGCCAGCGTCTTCATTCCGGCACCGCTGATCCACAGCGATCGCAAGAAGGTCGCGATCGATGACAAGGAAGGCCGCGTGCGCATCGAAGACGAGCTGCGTTACTCACTGGGCGACATCATCAAGGTCTCCTTGACCGAAGCCCGTGAAGAGCGTCGTTCACTGGTAGGTCGTCCGGCCGAATAAGCCGCGACCCACCACTGCCGTATGTAACTGCCTTGTCATCACGGGCAATTGCCACGGCCATCTACGCCCCGGAGTGCTCTGCGCCCGGGGCGTTTTTCGTTCTTGTGCATTGCGTATACGGTGCGTGTACCAAGCGTGAGAAATTGTAATTTTGTGAAACAGAAGCTCACGCTATACTCCTCACATCGACACACGACATCTGCTTTCACTGCTGCAGCGTTACTGGATTGACCAAGCGCGAATGACTGAAGCCTGTCCCTGATGAAGTTCGTCCATGCGAGGACCCGGAAATGAAAACTCATCGCTCCACTGCAGCTACCTCACTGCGTCACCTGGCCGAGCATGCCGCCATCGTTCGTCACCCGGCCATGAGCTACGCCCGCGTCGACGCCGCAGCAGACAGCAGCTCAGGCAGAAGCTCGGATGGCAGCTCCACCTCTCCGGAGCGCCAGCGTGAGATTCAACGTGAAGCGATGGAACATGTCGCGATGCTGCTGGAACGTGATCGCCGCCGCAACCGCAACCGCCTGCTGCTGGCCGCCGGCCTGCTGCTGAGCCTTGTGCTGCTCGCCAGCCAGCGCCCAGCCGAGCCGGAAGCCGCCTTCTCGCAGGAGCTTGGCCAGGCAATGCCCAGCGCCCTGCACCTGTCCCAGCATGGACTGGCGTGATGACGCCCGATCTCCCTCCATCAGGACAGATAACGATGCCAGGACCCCATGCAACACCAGGCACGGATGCCAGACATGACTGAGTCGATCCACTGCTAGACCCTGCAATGCCCGCTCCGGCGACCCTCCCCCCTGTCGCCCCCTGTATTCCTGTAGTGCACGCACTTGCCCTGTCCGGTGGCTCCGGACAGGGTCTTTTTTTGCATGTCGTATGGCTTCTCTTGCGCAGCACTGACCAGAGGCCAGCTGCCGCACTCCCTGCTGGACCATCGCCAGCATGGCGTGACTTCTCTCCTCCCCTGGCAGTGAACCTGATGCCAGGAGCCTGATGCCAGGAGCCTGATGACAGGAGCTTGATGACAAATGACCGAGACCGGGCGCGCATCGCACCAACATTGTTCCCTGTTGTCACACAGACCAGTCATCTCCTGATGTAACGTCATTGCCAGCCGCAGTGTGGAACATCGCGTGGCGAGGCGTCTCGTCACGCGCGACACCGCATGTCATGCCTCTGCCCTTGGTTTCACGTCGGGTTCCCCCCATGACTTGACCAGAGGCTCGTTCGTCAATGCCACTGGCTTGCTGGAATCTGCGTGCTCGATTGCGTCTTTCTCAAGCACCCGGGAGCACCCTGAAGCACGACAAGGCAGCCATGGCGGGCAGTGACGTCGGGATTCATCTTCATCGCGCACGACCGGTAAAGCGGTCTTGAGGAGTCCGTGTGCATATCGCTGACATGACCATGTTCCATGCCCCCTCCAGTGGCGGGGTCAGAACCTACCTGGAAGCCAAGCGACGACGTCTGCGGACGCGGCCCGATGTTCGTCACAGCCTGCTGGTCCCCGGCGAGACCACCAGTGTCAGTGATGACCTCTATAGCGTGCCGGCACCGCCCATTCCCTTCGGCAACGGCTATCGCTTCCCCCTGCGCCGGGGCGGCTGGGTCAGCACGCTGCTGGCACTGCAGCCGGATGTCATCGAGGCCGGCGACCCTTACGTCACGGCGTGGGCGGCACTCGATGCCGGTCGCAAGCTCGATGTCCCGGTGCTGGGCTTCTATCACTCGGACCTGCCGCGCCTGATCACCAATCGCCTGGGCGAGTGGTCAGGGGCCAACGTCGATCGCTACGTCAAACGCCTCTATCGCCACTTCGATCGCGTGCTGGCCCCCAGCCAGGTGATGGCCGACCGGCTCGACCGGCTCGGCGTCGACAATGTCCATATCCAGCCACTCGGTGTCGATCTCTCCACCTTCCACCCTGACTGCCGCGATGAGAGCCTGCGCCGCGAGCTTGGCCTGGAAGACCACGTGCGCCTGCTGGCCTTCGCCGGACGCGGCTCACGCGAGAAGAATCTGGATGAGCTGCTGGAGGCCGCTCGCCTGCTCGGCCCCGACTACCATCTGCTGTTGATCGGCTCGGGCATGCCGCGGCATCTGCCTGACAATGTCAGCGTGACCGGGCATTTCTGCAGCAGCACCGAAGTGGCGCGTCTGGTGGCCTCAGTGGATGTGCTGCTGCATGCCGGCACCCAGGAAACCTTCGGTCTGGTGGTACTGGAAGCCATGGCCTGCGGCACGCCGGTGGTGGCGGCACGCGCCGGCGCGCTGGCCGAGAATGTGCCACTGGGCTGCGGTCAGCTGTGCAACCCGCACTCGCCGCATGCCATGGCGCGTGCCGTGCAGGAAGTCTTCGCCAATGACCCCGCCGCACTGGGTCGCCAGGCGCGGCGACATGTCGAGAAGCACCATGCCTGGGACCGTGTCGTGGATGGCTTGCTCGGCCATTATCACGCGGTCACCGGGACTCGCATGCAACCGGTACTCGAGGAGGTGACCCATGGCTGAGTCGCCGGCTGCCAAGCAGCACTTTCTGCTGGTCCTGCATGATGTCGCGCCCGAGACCTGGTCCGACTACCGGGACTTCGTCGCCGAGGTGGATGCTCTCTGCCAGGCACGCCTGAACCACCCCTGCCCGATCACCTGGCTGGTGGTGCCTGACTTCCATCATCGCAGCGCCCTGGAAGACGCTCCGGAATTCATCGCCCTGCTGGACTCTCGCCGCCAACAGGGGGACGAGCTTGCCCTGCATGGCTTCCATCACTGCGATGACGCACCAGCCCCCCGCACCCCGCGCGATTACCTGATGCGCCGCGTGCTGACCTGGGAAGGCGAGTTCTACCCCCTCGATGAGGCCGAAGCCAGACGACGCCTGCTGGAAGGCGCCGCACTCTTCAAGCGCCTCGGCTGGCCATTGGACGGATTCGTGGCCCCTGCCTGGCTGATGAGTGACGGCACTCGTCAGGCTCTGAAGTCCCTCGACTTCCGCTACACCAGTGACCCCCAGCATCTCTATCGACTGCCTGACTTCACGGTCATCGATGCGCCCGGACTCGTGTGGAGCGCACGCTCCGCGCCACGCCGCCTGATGTCGCAGTGGGTGACGCAGCGCAAGCTGAGCCGCGAGCAACAGGCGCCGGTGTTGCGTCTGGGCCTGCATCCGGTCGACATGCGCCATGCACGCTCACGCCAGTATTGGTTGACGCTGGTCGAGCGCCTGCTCGATGAAGGGCGCCTGCCGATGACCAAGATCGGCTGGCTGACCCAGCAGGGGCTGCTCGCCCCCGCCACGTCTGACACGACGCAACTGAACTCGCACCAGGCGGCCCACAGTGCTGCCTGAGACCCACCCACTGGATGAGTCCCGTCGTATGGGCCTTGTGACAACCCGTTGCGGGAATCTGCCATGAATCGTGCCCTCTGGTTACTGGGTGCTGGCCTTGTGATGGTCATCGCGATACCGCTGGTGCTGGGTGGCAGCGGACTGGGCGGCCAGCTGCGCCAGTTCCCCCTCGACACCTTCCTCTTGATGCTGGGCATGATCGTGATGTGCTGGAACCTGAACGCCGGCCGGTTGCGTCTGCTGCTGGCCGGGCGTGGCGGTCACCTGGGGCAACGGCGCGCCGTCGGCATGGTGATGGCGACCGAGTTCGCCATCAGCGCCACCCCCGGCGGCAGTGGCGGTCCGCTTACCCTGATGGGGCTGCTGTCACGTCAGGGGGTGCGCCCGGCGCAGGCCACGGCGGTATTCGCGGTCGATCAGATCACCGACATGCTGTTCTTCCTCTCGGCGCTGGCCAGCATCGGGCTCTACGCCCTCTCGCATACCATCGACCTGCGCCTGGGGTGGATGCTGGCCGTGCCGGCGCTGTTGCTGATCATCGGCTTTGGCCTGCTGGCCGCGCTGGGCAAGCATCATCGGCGCCTGCTCAAGACCAGCGGACGCCTGCTGCGCTGGCTCAAGGTACGCCATCGCTCACGCGTCAAGCTGGCGCGGGGCCTGATCCACTTCCGCCATGCGCTGGTCGAGACACTCGCCCTGCCGCGCCTGACGCTGAGCCTGATCTTCCTGCTCTGCTGTGCCCATTGGCTGCTGCGCTACTCGATCCTCTATCTGGCCGTGTCCGGACTGGGGCAGGACATCGACTGGAGCTGGACCTTCATCGTGCAGATGCTCTCGCTGGCAGCGGGCCAGCTGACGCTGCTGCCCGGCGGTGCCGGAGGCGCGGAGCTGTCCTCCACTGCCCTGCTCAGCCCGATGATTGGCGCCGCCAGTGCCGCGGCGGCCGTGGTGATCTGGCGAGCGGTGACCTTCTATTTCTACCTGATCGCCGGCGCCCCGGTGTTCTTCGTGATGGCGGGACGCAGCATGCTGGGAAGCTTGCTCAAGCGTCGCTCGGCGACCACATGACGGGGCGACCGAGCAGCGCTTCAGACATCATCATGAAAAACACTTGATCATCGCCATATGAATAAGACTTTGTTATGTTGGCAGGCGGCTTTATTGAACGACCATACAATAACCACAGCTCAAGGTGATCTCACATGCCGCATCCTTCCCAGCGTCACCCGACTTCCGCCCGCATTCGCCGCCCGCTGGCCATGATGGGCGTGGTCGGCTCGCTGCTGGCCACCTCGACCTCAGCGGCACTCGCTGATGACAGGCCCCTGCGCAGCATCGACCCCGGCCATGGCACCGACAAGGTCGTGGTCGCCCACCGGGGTGCCTCGGGCTACCTGCCGGAGCACACCCTCGCGGCCAAGGCGATGGCCTATGCCCAGGGCGCCGACTTCCTCGAGCAGGACGTGGTGATGAGCAAGGATGACCAGCTGGTGGTGCTGCACGACCGCTTCCTGGACCGTGTGACCAATGTCGCCGAGGTCTTCCCCGAGCGTGCGCGTGATGATGGCCGCTACTACGCCATCGACTTCACGCTGGACGAGCTGCGCAAGCTGTCGTTCAGCGAGGGCTTCACCGTCAAGGATGGCGAGCAGGTCGCCGACTACCCTGAGCGCTTCCCGCTGGGCAAGTCGCACTTCGGCCTGCACACCCTGAGCGAAGAGATCGAGATGATCCAGGGCCTGAATCACTCCACCGGACGCGATGTCGGCCTGTATGTGGAGATCAAGGCGCCCTGGTTCCACCAGTCGGAAGGCAAGCAGGTCTCGCGAGCCGTGCTCGAGACCCTCAAGCACTACGGCTACGTCGCGCAGGATGACAATGCCGTCGTGCAGGTCTTCGATCCCAATGGCCTCAAGCGCATCCACGACACGCTGCAGCCCGAACTGGAGATGGACCTGCGTCTGGTGCAGCTGATGGGCGAGACCAGCTGGGACATGACCTTCCAGCCGGATGCGGCTGGCAAGCTTGAGCCCTACGACTATGACTGGATGTATCAGGAGGGCGGCATGCAGCGCATCGCCACCTACGCCGATGGCATCGGGCCGTGGAAGCCGATGGTGATCGAGGACAGCTCGACTCGGGACGACATCAAGGTCACGCCGCTGGTCGAGAAAGCCCATGCGCAGGGCATGATCGTGATGCCCTACACCTTCCGCCTCGATGAAGGCCGCATCCCGGACTGGGCCAGCGATTACGACGACATGCTGCGCGTCTTCTTCGTCGATGCCAGGGTCGATGGTGTCTTCACTGACTACCCGGACCGCGCCGTACAGTGGCTGAAGCAGCACGGTGATGCTCTGTAAGCAGCCCTTCAAGACAGGCAGTCCTTGGCAGGGGAACATCAAAAAGCCGGACTCCGTGAGGAGTCCGGCTTTCTCGTCCTGCCTGATCGTCAGCGCTCGCTGTCAGTTCACGATATCAGCATCGACACGTGATGAGCGCTGCCTTCATTGACCCGCCGCTTCGGCGGCCAGCCCCTTGAGCAGCCCGGCAATCTTGTCCAGCGGCAGCTTGCAGTCGCCCAGATCATGACGATTGGCCATGTACTGCGGGTCATTCCACTCGATCACGCTGCCACCCTCCACGGCGCGAATCAGCATCTTCTGCGGCAGGTCCAGGGCGGCCGCCCCGTTGCACTGCATCAACAGGGTGCCCACCTTGGGATTGCCGAAGATGACGGTATGCGTCGCGGGCAGCTCCATGCCGACCTTCTCGGCACCCGCCTCATGATCGATGACGCTGAACAGCGTCAGCCCCTTGGCCTTGAGCGCCGTCTCGAGACGCGCCTGGACGGAGGCGACATCATCACGACTGGTCACCGACTCGATGCCCTTGGCAGGCACCTGCATGCTCGCTGAAGCTTCAGGGGCGGAGGCTGCCGCCGCGCCGGAATCTGCACTGGCAGACAGCGGCATGCCAGCAGCCAACGGCAGGGACAGCAACGCCAGCAGGCGCGCGGAGCGCGTAAGGGCGGGGAATGACTTGAGCATGGAACATCCTTATCAGTGAGTCGTGTTGCGCCGTGGGGCATCTGCACGTGTCGCTTGGTCAGGTGCCAATGAACAGTCATCAGATTAGCAACTGCTTGATATGAACGCACCTGCCCCGCCTGCATCAGCCGAAACACCTCTCCCCTCGCCTGCGCCACCGGCCGCAGGTAACCCCGCCGGCATGCACTAGAGAGAGACTGGTGAGGGCCAGAAACGAAAAAAGGGCAGGCCCTATGGGCCTGCCCTTTCGGTGACATGCGATCCGCTTGGCGCCGATCGCTGTCAGGAGATCAATGGCTTACCAGCCAGTGACTTCCTTGATGGCATCGCCGATCTGCGCGAGTGAACGCACAGTCTTGACGCCAGCCGCTTCCAGAGCCGCGAACTTCTCGTCGGCAGTACCCTTGCCGCCGGAGATGATGGCGCCTGCATGGCCCATGCGCTTGCCCGGAGGCGCAGTCACACCAGCGATGTAGGAGACGACCGGCTTGGTGACGTTCGCCTTGATGTAGGCAGCGGCTTCTTCTTCAGCAGAACCGCCGATCTCGCCGATCATGACGATGGCTTCGGTCTTCGGGTCCTTCTCGAACATCTCGAGGATGTCGATGAAGTTGGAACCCGGAATCGGGTCGCCGCCGATGCCGACACAGCTGGACTGACCGAAACCGTGGTCAGTGGTCTGCTTGACGGCTTCGTAGGTCAGGGTGCCGGAACGAGACACGATACCGACCTTGCCCGGCTGGTGGATGTGACCCGGCATGATACCGATCTTGCACTCACCCGGAGTGATGACACCCGGGCAGTTCGGACCGATGACGCGCGCGCCCAGCTCGTCGCACTTGACCTTGACTTCCAGCATGTCGAGAGTCGGCACGCCTTCGGTGATGCAGACGATCAGCTTGATGCCTGCATTGGCCGCTTCAAGGATGGAATCCTTGCAGAACGGTGCCGGCACGTAGATGACGGACGCTTCAGCGCCAGTCTCGGCAACGGCTTCGGCGACGGTGTTGAACACCGGCAGGCCCAGGTGAGTCTGACCACCCTTGCCCGGCGTCACGCCACCGACCATCTTGGTGCCGTAGGCGATGGCTTGTTCAGAGTGGAAGGTACCCTGGCCGCCAGTGAAGCCCTGGCAGATCACCTTGGTGTTCTTGTCGATCAAAATGCTCATTACTTGCCCTCCGCAGCTTTGACAACCTGCTGCGCCGCGTCAGTCAGGCTGGTAGCAGCGATGATGTTCAGACCGCTTTCGGCCAGCTTCTTGGCGCCGAGTTCAGCGTTGTTACCTTCCAGACGCACCACGACCGGCACGTTGACACCGACCTGCTCGACGGCACCGATGATGCCTTCGGCGATCATGTCACAACGCACGATGCCGCCGAAGATGTTCACCAGAACAGCTTTGACGTTGTCGTCGGACAGGATGATCTTGAATGCTTCTGCAACGCGTTCCTTGGTAGCACCGCCACCCACGTCGAGGAAGTTGGCCGGCTTGCCGCCAGACAGGTTGACGATGTCCATGGTGCCCATCGCCAGGCCTGCGCCGTTGACCATGCAGCCGATGTTGCCGTCGAGGGCAACGTAGTTCAGTTCGAACTTGGCAGCATGCGCTTCACGCTCGTCTTCCTGAGACGGATCGTGCATCGCCTGCAGGTCCGGGTGACGGTAGACGGCGTTGGCGTCGATGTTGATCTTGCCGTCGAGGCAGTGGAGGTTGCCTTCGTCGGTGATGACCAGCGGGTTGATTTCCAGCAGCGCGAAATCCTTGTCGGCGAACATCTTCGCCAGACCCAGGAAGATCTTGGTGAACTGCTTGATCTGGGTCGGGTTCAGACCCAGCTTGAAGGCCAGTTCACGCGCCTGGTACGGCTGTGCGCCGACCAGCGGATCGATCTCGGCTTTCAGGATCTTTTCCGGCGTCTCTTCAGCAACCTTCTCGATTTCCACGCCGCCTTCGGTGGAAGCCATGAAGACGATGCGACGAGTGGTGCGGTCAACGACGGCGCCCAGGTACAGCTCTTCGGCGATGTCGGTGCAGTTCTCGACGAGAATCTTGGTGACCGGCTGACCGTTTTCGTCAGTCTGGTAGGTCACCAGGTTCTTGCCCAGCCACTGGGTCGCGAAGTCGGAAGCGGCTTGTGCGCTGTCGACCAGCTTGACGCCGCCAGCCTTGCCGCGGCCACCTGCGTGGACCTGTGCCTTGACGACCCACTTGTCGCCGCCAATCTTCTTGCACGCTTCAGCAGCGTCTTCCGGGGTGTCAACGGCAAAGCCCTTGGACACCGGCAGGCCATAGTCGGCAAAAAGTTGTTTTGCCTGATATTCGTGAAGGTTCATCGTGTCATGCCATTGGTTGCATTAGACTCGAACGGCAGTCGCAAGATGCCACTGCCACCGTTCGCCCCGGCCTGGCCGGGGCGACGCGCCTCTTGTTCGGAAGGACGCTTACTTGCGCTTCTTGCGGTTTGCGATGTGAATCGCATGCCCGTCAACGGCCAGCGCGGCTTCGTGCACGGCTTCCGACAGTGTCGGGTGAGCCGTGCAGATCAGTGCGAGGTCTTCGGCGCTTGCGCCGAACTCGAGGGCAGTCACACCCTGTGCGATCAGCTCACCGGCATGCTGGCCGATGATGTGAACGCCCAGGACGCGATCAGTCTCAGCGTCGGCAATGATCTTGGCCAGACCTTCAGTGGCATTGTTGGCCATGGCACGACCGCTTGCCGCGAACGGGAAGCTGCCGGTCTTGACTTCGATGCCTTCGGACTTGGCTTGCTGTTCGGTCTTGCCGACCCACGCCACTTCCGGGAAGGTGTAGATGATGCTCGGGATGGCGTCGTAGTTCATCTCGGCCTTGTGGCCGGCAATGATGTCGGCAACCATCACGCCCTCTTCAGAGGCCTTGTGCGCCAGCATCGGGCCACGCACCACGTCGCCGATGGCGTAGACGCCCGGCACGCTGGTCGCGCACTGGTCGTCGACGTGGATGAAGCCACGCTCGTCCAGATTGATGCCCACATCGCTGTCGAGCAGGCTCTGGGTGTACGGACGACGGCCGACCGCGACGATGATCTTGTCGAAGGTCTGTTCCTGTTCGCCGTTGGCGTCGGTGTACTTGACGACGACTTCGCTGTCCTTGATGTCGGAACCGGTCACACGGGCGCCGAGCTTGATGTCCAGACCCTGCTTCTTGAGCAGCTTCTGGGCTTCCTTGGCGACGGCCGCATCGACCATCGGCAGGAAGCTGTCGACCGCTTCCAGCACGGTGACTTCAGAACCGCAACGGCTCCACACGCTACCGAGCTCGAGGCCGATGACACCGGCACCGATGACACCCAGACGCTTCGGCGCTTCGTCGAACTCGAGCGCGCCGGTGGAATCGACGATCAGACCTTCGGTCAGCGGCGTCGGCGGAATCTCGACCGGCACGGAACCGGACGCGATGACGATGTTCTCGGCTTCGTAGGTCGTCTTGCCACCGTCGTGATCGGTCACTTCGACCTGCTTGTTCGGCAGCACCTTGCCGGTACCTTCCAGCGCGGTGACACCGTTGGCCTTGAACAGACCGGAGATACCGCCGGTCAGGTTCTTCACGATCTGCGCCTTGCGCTCGATCATCTTGGCCACGTCGATCTCGACGCCGTCGGCCTTGATGCCCAGTTCGGCGAATTCATCACGCGCTTCGACGTACTTGTGCGAGGTTTCCAGCAATGCCTTGGACGGAATGCAGCCGACGTTCAGGCAGGTACCGCCGTGAACGACCTTGCCTTCCTTGTTGACCCACTTCTCGACGCAGGCGGTCTTCAGACCCAGCTGAGCAGCGCGGATAGCGGCAACATAGCCACCAGGGCCAGCGCCAATGACGATCACATCAAATTTATCGGCCATGTCTCTTCCTGTTGGTGCAGTTCGATTCGGGTTGGCAACCCGGCGAGTGGCAGTGCCACCCGCCGGGGCCGCTCACGCCCTCGAGATCCTCAAGGGCGTGAGACATTGCGGTCTCAGACGTCGAGCAGGAAACGAGCCGGATCTTCCAGCAGGTCCTTGATGGCGACGAGGAACTGGACTGCATCCTTGCCATCGATCATGCGGTGATCGTAGGACAGTGCCAGATACATCATCGGACGGATGACGACCTGACCGTTCACGGCCATCGGACGCTCCTGGATCTTGTGCATGCCCAGGATGGCGGTCTGCGGCGGATTCAGGATCGGGGTGGACATCAGGGAACCGAAGATGCCGCCGTTGGTGATCGTGAAGGTACCGCCCTGCATCTCATCGATGCCCAGCTTGCCGGCGCGGGCACGCTGACCGAAGTCGACGATGGTCTTTTCGACATCGGCGAGCTTCATGCTGTCGGTATCACGCAGCACCGGCACGACCAGACCGCGGTCGGAAGACACGGCCACACCGATGTCCTGGTAACCGTGGTAGACGATGTCGGTGCCGTCGATGGAGGCATTGACGTCCGGGAAGCGCTTGAGCGCTTCGGTGGCCGCCTTGACGAAGAAGCCCATGAAGCCGAGCTTGGTGTCGTGCACCTTCTGGAAGGTGTCCTTGTACTGCTTGCGCAGTTCCATCACCGCGCTCATGTCCACTTCGTTGTAAGTGGTGAGCATGGCGGCAGTCTGCTGGGCATTGACCAGACGCTTGGCGATGGTCTGACGCATGCGGCTCATCGGCACGCGCTTCTCGGGACGCTCGCCCTCGAAGGTCGGTGCAGACTTCGGCGCGGCCTTGGCATCAGACTTGGAAGCGCCGGACTTGGCAGCCGGCTTGGCAGCGGACTTGGCCGCAGTGCCTTCCTTGACGGCCTTGGCCACGTCTTCCTTCAGCACGCGACCGCCCTTGCCGGTACCGACCAGCTTGCTGACGTCCAGATCGTGCTCGGCGACCATCTTGCGTGCTGCCGGGGCGAGGATCTTGTCGCCGACCTTCTCGTCCTGACCTTCGTCAGAGCCGGAATTGTCGTCGCTTGCCTCAGCGGCCGGCGCGGCGCCACCGGAAGCACCAGCGCTGAACAGTGCCAGCACGGCTTCGGTCTCGCAGGTATCGCCTTCCTCGACCTTGATCTCGCTCAGGGCGCCGTCGGCCGGAGCCACGACTTCCAGCACGACCTTGTCGGTCTCGATCTCGACGATCAGCTCATCGCGCTCACAGGCTTCACCAACCTTCTTGTGCCAGGTGGCGACGGTGCCTTCGGCAACGGATTCCGGGAAGCTCGGCGCCTTGACTTCCAGCGTCTTGCCTTCGCCACCGGCGGCCGGCTTGCTGTCGGCCTTGGCGTCGTCCTTGCTCTCTTCAGCGGCGGAGTCGTCCTTGGCGTCAGAAGACGCAGCGGCGTCTGCATCACCGATGGAGCCCAGCACTTGCTCGGACTCGCAGGTGTCGCCTTCCTGAACCTTGATCTCGCCCAGGGTGCCGTCCTGCGGTGCGACGACTTCCAGCACGACCTTGTCGGTCTC
The DNA here is from genome assembly GCF_020217465.1 of Cobetia amphilecti. Taxonomy (GTDB): domain Bacteria; phylum Pseudomonadota; class Gammaproteobacteria; order Pseudomonadales; family Halomonadaceae; genus Cobetia; species Cobetia amphilecti. The sequence goes on along the minus strand of NZ_CP084115.1, from coordinate 616,023 downwards.
GATCTCGACGATCAACTCGTCACGCTCGACGCTGTCGCCGGGCTGCTTGTGCCAGGTCGCCACAGTGCCTTCGGCGACGGATTCCGGAAAAGACGGCGCTTTGATATCGATAGCCATTGGAGTTCCTTAACTCAATTCTCTCTCGGTGCCCTTGCGGGTCGCGAGCCTTTACTTGTTGAAGGCGTCGTCGACCAGCTGGCGCTGCTGCTCGTTATGAACGGACATGTAGCCCGCGGCAGGTGCCGCAGAGGCCGGGCGTCCGGCGAAGTCCAGGCTCATGCCAAGCCCCTGACGGTGCTGCTCAGCGACCTGACGCATATGGTGCTGACTCTGATACCAGGCACCCTGGTTGAGCGGCTCTTCCTGGCACCACATCACCTGCTCGAGATTCTCGTAGTCGGCGATGGCGGCCTGGAGCTCTTCCTTCGGGAAGGGATAGAGCTGCTCGACACGGATGATGGCAACATCTTCACGGCCCTGCTCGGCGCGATAGGCGGCCAGGTCATAGTAGACCTTGCCCGCACACAGCACGACGCGCTTGACCTTGGAAGCTTCCAGGTTGCCCTTGTCGGACAGCACCATCTCGAAGCGGCCATCGGCCAGCTCGTCGAGGGTGGAAGTCGCTTCCTTGTGACGCAGCAGAGACTTGGGTGACAGCACGACCAGCGGCTTGCGCAGCGAGCGGATGACCTGACGACGCAGCAGATGGTAGATCTGCGCCGGCGTGGTCGGCATGCATACCTGCATGTTGTGCTCGGCACACAGCTGGAGGTAACGCTCGAGGCGTGCGGAGCTGTGCTCCGGGCCCTGACCCTCGTAGCCGTGCGGCAGCAGCATGGTCAGACCACACAGGCGGCCCCACTTGCTCTCGCCGGAGGAGATGAACTGGTCCATCACCACCTGGGCGCCGTTGGCGAAGTCACCGAACTGGGCTTCCCACACGACCAATGCCTTGGGCATGGTGGTGGCATAGCCATATTCAAAGGCCAGCACCGCTTCCTCGGAGAGGTAGGAGTCATGGATGGTGAAGGTCGCCTGACCATCCTTGATGTGCTGCAGCGGCACGTAGGTGTCGCCATCCTTCTGGTTGTGCACCACCGCGTGACGGTGGGAGAAGGTACCGCGACCCACGTCCTGACCGGTGATACGCACCGGATGGTCGGCATCGACCAGGGTGGCGTAGGCCAGTGTCTCGGCGAAGCCCCAGTTCAGCGGCATGCCACCGGCGGCCATCTTGCGACGGTCTTCGTAGATCTTGTTGACCTGACGCTGGACCGAGATGCCGTCCGGCACTTCGCACATCTTGTTTGCGAGGGCCTGCAGCTGCTTCATGTCCATCGAGGTATCGGCAACGCCGGTCCACTCGTGGCCCAGGTACGGCGTCCAATCGACGAACAGACCGGTGTTGGGTTGCTTCACCAGCGCATTGGCAACGTGGTTGCCGGCATCCAGGTCAGCACGGTACTGGTCGACCAGGTGCTTGGTCTCTTCCGCGCTGAGCACGCCTTCCTCGACCAGACGATCCGCATACTTCTCGCGGGCAGTCTTCTGGGACTTGATCTTGGCGTACATCAGCGGCTGGGTACCGGACGGCTCGTCGGCTTCGTTGTGACCGCGCTTGCGGTAACACACGAGGTCGAGCACGACGTCACGCTTGAACTGCTGACGGTAGTCGATGGCGACCTGAGCGGCGTGCAGCACGGCGTCCGGATCATCTCCATTGACGTGGATGATCGGCGCCTGAACCATCTTGGCGATGTCGGTGCAGTATTCAGTCGAGCGAGCGTCATCGGCACGCGAGGTGGTGAAGCCCACCTGGTTGTTGATGACGACATGCACGGTACCGCCCGTCTTGTAGGCACGGGTCTGCGACATCTGGAAGGTTTCCATGACCACGCCCTGACCGGCGAATGCCGCGTCACCGTGGATGGAGATCGGCAGTACGCTGTCGCCTTCGCTGTCTTCGCGACGGTCCTGACGGGCACGCACGGAGCCTTCCACCACCGGAGAGACGATTTCCAGGTGCGACGGGTTGAACGCCAGCGCCAGGTGGACTTCGCCGCCCGGGGTCATGACATTCGAGCTGAAGCCCTGGTGGTACTTCACGTCGCCGGAACCCTTGGCAATCTGCTTCTTGCCATCGAATTCCTCGATCAGCTCTGACGGGCTCTTGCCCAGCAGGTTGACCAGCAGGTTGAGACGGCCACGGTGGGCCATGCCGATCACGACTTCCTTGGTACCGTACTTGCCGCTGCGCTGGATCAGCTCATCCATCATCGGAATGAAGGATTCGCCGCCTTCCAGACCAAAGCGCTTGGTGCCCGGGTACTTGCTGGCGAGATAGCTCTCGAGGCCTTCGGCGGCGGTCAGACGTTCCAGCACGTGATGACGGACATCGCGTGAGAAGTTCGGCTTGGAACGTACGGACTCGAAACGCTGCTGCAGCCAGCGCTTCTCTTCCGTGTTGACGATGTGCATGAACTCGGCGCCGATGCTGCGGCAGTAGGTCTGCTCCAGCGCGGCGTGGATTTCCTTGAGCGGTGCAACATCCTTTCCGAGGAACAGCGAGCCGGTCTGGAACTCGACGTCCATGTCAGCGGCGGACAGCTGATGGAAGGACAGTTCGAGGTCCGGTACCGGTGCCGGCTTGCGCAGACCGAGGGGATCGATATCCGCCTTCTGGTGGCCACGGAAGCGGTAGGCGTTGATCAGCTGGAGAACACGAACCTGCTTCTTGTTCTCGCTGCTTTCGCCCGCAGAGACAGCCACCGGGCGGCGACTGTTGCGACCCATCTCGTAGAACTGATCACGGATCGGCGCTAGCGGAACATCCTGGGAGGGGCTGCCGTCATGACGCGGCAGAGTATCAAAGTAGTTGCGCCACTCGTCGGGAACCTCATTCGGGTCGACAAGATAACGCTCGTAGAGATCTTCTACGTAGTGGACATTCCCCCCGCTCATATGGGAAGTGCGCCACATCAACTCCATTGTGCCTTCTTGCATCTCTCGGTCACCCTGACTGATGGGGTGGGGTAGGCGCCTGACAAGCGCTGTCGGCGTCACTCGATTATGCCCTGTATGGCGAAACCATGGAGGCCTTCACCATCTGAGTCTTCTTTTATCGTCAAAAGCCGGTGCACAAGGCACCGGCTTCAGCAAGCTGTGCGCTGCGACAAGGTGTGACACCCTGCCGCAGCTGACGTGCATCATAGCAAGCTAAGGCGCGGCTTTTAAGTGGCGTTTGCCAGCAAAAGCTCACGAATCTTGCCGATGGCACGTGTCGGGTTCAGACCCTTGGGGCAAACCGCGACACAATTCATGATTCCGCGACAACGGAATACGGCAAACGGGTCGTCCAGCTCGCTCAAACGCTCCTTGGTGGCGGTGTCACGCGAGTCCGCCAGGAAGCGATAGGCCTGCAGCAGACCGCTCGGACCGACGAACTTGTCCGGGTTCCACCAGAAGGACGGGCAGGCAGTCGAGCAGCAGGCACACAGGATGCACTCGTAGAGACCGTCGAGCTTGTCACGGTCTTCCGGCGACTGCAGACGCTCGATGGCCGGCGCCGGCGTGTCGTTGAGCAGGTACGGCTGGATGCGCTCGTACTGCTTGTAGAAGATGCTCATGTCGACGACCAGGTCACGCACGACCGGCAGGCCCGGCAGCGGACGCAGCACCAGCTTGTTGTCCTTGACGACTTCGGACAGCGCGGTGACACAGGTCAGGCCGTTCTTGCCGTTCATGTTCATGCCGTCCGAACCGCAGACGCCTTCACGGCAGCTGCGACGATAGGCCAGCGAGCTGTCCTGTTCCTTGAGCATTTCCATCACGTTCAACACCATCAGGTCACGACCCTGGGTGTCGACCTGAAACTCCTGCATGTACGGCGCAGTATCGGTTTCAGGGTTGTAGCGGTATATGGATACCTGAAGCATGGTTTCCCCTCCGGGCAAACGGGTCAGGTGCGTGCGGTGACCTGCACGCACCTCGATCACGGCGAACTCAAGCGAGAGTGAACTCGAGCGAGTGCGAACTTGGTCTGAAGCAAGGCGCGGCGTCCCGACCGGGTCGCGACGCGCGCCTTGGGTTCAGACTCAGTAGGTACGAATCTTCGGCTCGAAACGCTCGACGGTCTTCGGCGCGAAGTTCACATCACGCTTGCCGACACGCTTCTCGTTCGGGAAGAACAGAGAATGCTTGAGCCAGTTCTCGTCATCACGGTCCGGGAAGTCGTAACGGGAGTGAGCACCACGGCTTTCCTTGCGGGTCAGGGCCGCAATGGCAGTGGCTTCCGCCACTTCCATCAGGTTGTCCAGCTCGAGAGCTTCGATACGCGCGGTATTGAAGACCTGAGACTTGTCGGACAGACCCGCCTTGGCGATACGCTCACGCAGATCGGACAGCTGCTTGACGCCCTCTTCCATCTTGTCTTCCTGACGGAAGACACCGAAGGAGTTCTGCATGATCTGCTGCAGTTCGCGCTTGAGTTCCGGCACGGACTCGCCGCTTTCGGACTCGTTCCAGCGGTTCAGGCGCACCAGGGCTGCATCGATGTCGCTCTGCGTCGGCTCGAGGTACTCGACACCTTCGTTGAGCGCGCTTTCGATGTACTTGCCCGCGGCGCGGCCGAAGACGACCAGATCCAGCAGCGAGTTGCCGCCCAGACGGTTGGCACCGTGAACCGACACACAGGCCACTTCACCCACGGCATAGAGGCCGTTGACGATGCGGTCGCTGCCGTCTTCGTTCTGTGCGATGGCCTGACCGTGCACGTTGGTGGCGATGCCACCCATCATGTAGTGGCAGGTCGGCACGACCGGGATCGGCGCGTTGGTCGGATCGACGTGCGCGAAGGTCTTGGACAGCTCGGAGATACCCGGCAGGCGCTTGTTCAGCACTTCCTCGCCCAGGTGATCCAGCTTCAGGAAGACGTGGTCGCCATTCTCGCCACAGCCACGGCCTTCGAGGATTTCCAGCACCATGGAGCGCGCGACGACGTCACGGCCCGCGAGGTCCTTGGCGTTCGGCGCATAACGCTCCATGAAGCGCTCGCCGTCCTTGTTGACCAGGTAGCCACCTTCACCGCGGCAACCTTCGGTGACCAGCACGCCCGCACCGTGGATCCCGGTCGGGTGGAACTGCCACATTTCCATGTCCTGGACCGGCAGGCCGGCACGCAGTGCCATGCCGATACCGTCGCCGGTGTTGATCAGGGCATTGGTGGTGGAGGCGTAGATACGGCCCGCACCGCCAGTGGCCAGAACGGTGGCCTTGGACTTCACGACCACGGTCTCGCCGGTCTCGATGCACAGGGCAATCACGCCGACGATATCGCCGTTGGCATTCTTGACCAGATCGATGGCGTACCACTCGTCGAGGAAGACGGTGCCGTTCTTCAGGTTGGCCTGATACAGAGTGTGCAGCAGGGCGTGACCGGTACGGTCAGCCGCGGCGCAGGTACGAGCCGCCTGGCCGCCCTTGCCGAAGTCCTTGGACTGGCCACCGAACGGACGCTGGTAGATGCGGCCGTTGTCGAAACGGGAGAACGGCAGACCCATGTGCTCAAGCTCGAAGACCGCTTTCGGGCCTTCGGTACACATATATTCCGCAGCGTCCTGATCAGCGATGTAATCGCCACCCTTGACGGTGTCATACATGTGCCAGCGCCAATCATCATTCGGATCAGCAGAAGCGATGGCACAGGTGATACCGCCCTGGGCAGAGACAGTATGCGAGCGGGTCGGGAAGACCTTGGACAGCACGGCGGTCTTCTTGCCGGACTGGGACAGTTCGAGACCGGCACGCAGGCCAGCGCCGCCGCCGCCGATGATGATCGCGTCGAATGTCAGGCTACGCATGGTGGACATGTATCAGGCTCCCCACAGGACTTGAACGCCCCAGACCAAGAAGATGAACAACGCAAGGATGACGAAGACCTGGAAACCGAAACGCAGTGCGGTCGGCTTCATGTAATCGGTCGCCACGGTCCACAGACCGATCCAGGCGTGTGCGGCAATCGAGATGAATGCCATCAGAGAGAAGATGCGCATCGCCGTGTTCTCGAACAGACCACTCCAGGTGGTGTAGTCGAGGTTCGGATGGAGCAGCAGGTAGCCGACCATGAACACGGAATAGACTGCCAGAATCACGGCAGAAACACGCTGCAGCACCCAGTCGGACAGACCGCTGCGGCTGAAATTGGTGATGTTGTTTACCATACCCAGACTCCCGCCAGGACCACGAGAACAGCACTGATCACGACAGTGACCTGCGCCTTGCGATTAGCACTTTCCAGTTCGACACCAATATCCATGTCCATCAGCAGGTGCTTGATGCCAGCCACGAAGTGGAAACCGAGGGCAGACAGCAGGCCCCAGGCCACGATCTTGGCCAGGAAATTGGTCGCCAGGGTGTCGCGCACTGCCTCGAACCCTTCCGGGGAGGACAGCGAGGCATCGAGTGCCCACAGCGCAAATACCAGGCCCACGAACAGAATCACGCCAGTAATACGGTGGGTGATTGAAGTCAGCGCAGGGAGAGGGAACTTTATCGTCGTCAGATCGAGATTTACGGGTCGTTTGCTATTCACGGCTCTTACACACTCTCTTGGCCCAACACGGACGCAAGCCCGCAGGGGCGGTGGTTTGAGGAAGGGTCTCGGGCGCAGGCCATCCACGGTACCGAGCCGAATTTCCCGCCAGTCGCGCGACGGTGGATTATAGGGGTTGGCCATTGGCATGACAAATGGCATGACGTCGCAGGGCCGCAACCACGGATTGCACAAAATGCAGTGAACAGGACGCGACCTGACGCCACGGGATACGTAAACGTCGGGGAACTGACGCACAGCAGCATGGCGCGCGTCTCTACGCCGTGTGGCGAATTGACAATCTTTCGCGGGCTTCTATAGTGGGCGGGATTGATGCAAGCCCGGCATGGCAAGCAAGTCAAAGAGTTACGCGAATAATGAGGAGGTCGGCATGACTGACAAGAAAGCGACATTGACAGTAGACGGTATCGACAAGAGCATCGAGTTCCCGGTCTATTCCGGCACGCTCGGCCAGGACGTCATCGACGTTCGCGGCCTGACCGCCGAAGGCATGTTCACCTACGACCCGGGCTTCGTCTCCACTGCCGCCTGCGAATCATCCATCACCTTCATCGATGGCCAGAAAGGCGTGCTGCTGCATCGCGGCTACCCCATCGACCAGCTGGCCAAGAGCTCCAACTACATCGAGCTGTGCTACCTGCTGCTGTTCGGAGAGCTGCCGAGCGACGAGGAATACGACAAGTTCGCCCAGCTGATCAGCAACCACACCATGGTGCATGAGCAGATCGTCAACTTCTTCAAGGGCTTCCGTCGCGACGCCCACCCGATGGCGATCCTGTGCGGCGTGGTCGGTGGCCTGGCCGCCTTCTATCACGACAACCTGAACATCACCAACGAGAAGGAACGCTACGTCAGCGCCGTGCGCCTGATCGCCAAGATGCCGACCCTGGCGGCCATGTGCCACAAGTACAACATCGGTCAGCCGTTCATGTACCCGCGCAATGACCTCTCCTACGGCGAGAACTTCCTGTACATGATGTTCGGCAACCCGTGCGAGGAGTACAAGATCAACCCGGTGTTCGCCAAGGCGATGGACACCATCTTCATGCTGCACGCCGACCACGAGCAGAACGCCTCGACCTCTACCGTGCGTCTGGCCGGCTCCACCGGGGCCAACCCGTTCGCCTGCATCAGCGCCGGCATCGCGGCACTGTGGGGCCCGGCACACGGCGGCGCCAATGAAGCCGTGCTGGCCATGCTCGACGAGATCGGTGAAGAGTCCGAGGAGAACATCCAGCGCTTCATCGACAAGGCCAAGGACAAGGAAGACCCGTTCAAGCTGATGGGCTTCGGTCACCGCGTCTATCGCAACTTCGATCCGCGCGCCAAGGTCATGAAAGAGACCTGCGACGAAGTGCTGGAGCAGCTGGGCATGGCAGACGACCCGCAGCTCAAGATCGCCAAGCGTCTGGAGCAGATCGCGCTGGAAGACGAGTACTTCATCGAGCGCAAGCTGTACCCGAATGTCGACTTCTACTCCGGCATCATCCTCAAGGCGATCGGCATCCCGACCAACATGTTCACGGTCATCTTCGCCATGTCGCGCACCATCGGCTGGATCTCCCACTGGAACGAGATGATCGCCGGCGGCCACCGTATCGGCCGTCCGCGTCAGCTCTACACCGGCCACCCGCAGCGCGACTATCCGGCCAAGTAATCCAGCACCAATTAACTCAGCACCAGGCAACCCGGCAACATCGGGTCATTCGCCTGCAGGACAGACCGCCTCTTCGGAGGCGGTTTTTTTTGGCCTGGCGCCTCTCAGCGCACAGCCTCCTGTCGAGACGCAAGCCACAAAGCCGCCCCATCCCCGCCCCGGACGTGCTAGCGTGCTGATGTACCGGCCTCGTCACGCCCTGTGTGCGCCGGCACGCCATGCGCCCCACCGAGAGCGGCGCAACCTCATTCCTGATTGATGGCAAGGAGCCCCCAGCATGTCAGACACACACACAACGCCACGTACCGCCGCCTTCATCGGACTCGGCGTCATGGGTTACCCCATGGCCGGCCATCTGAAACGCGCAGGCCTGGAGGTGCGGGTCTACAACCGCACACGTGCACGCGCCGAGCAGTGGAGCGAGGAGTACGGCGGCAGCCATCACGCCACCCCGCGAGAAGCCGCCGAAGGCGCCGATATCGTGCTGATGTGCGTGGGCAATGATGATGACGTGCGCAGCGTCACCTACGGCGACGACGGCGTGCTGGCCGGCATGGCGAGCGGCAGCCTGCTGGTGGACCACACCACCGCCAGTGCCGACCTGGCACGCGAGCTGGCCGCCGCCGCGGGCGAGGCCGACATCGGCTTCGTCGACGCACCGGTGTCCGGCGGCCAGCAAGGCGCCGTGAATGGCGTGCTGACCATCATGTGTGGCGGCAGCGAAGCGGATTACGCGCGTGCCGAGCCGGTGCTGACGCACTACGGCCGCATGGTGAAGCGCATCGGCGAGACCGGTGCCGGCCAGACCACAAAGATGGTCAACCAGATCTGCATTGCCGGGCTGGTGCAGGCGCTTTCCGAGGGCCTGCACTTCGCCGAGCAGGCCGGACTGGATCGTGAGGCGGTGATCGAGGTGATCTCCAAGGGCGCCGCCGGCTCCTGGCAGATGGAAAATCGTCACGCCACCATGATCAAGGACGAGTACGATCACGGCTTTGCCGTCGACTGGATGCGCAAGGACCTCGACATCTGTCTGGCGGAAGCACGCCGCATCGATGCCAGCCTGCCGGTGACCGCGCTGGTCGATCAGTTCTATGCCGACGTGCAGGCCATGGGCGGCAATCGCTGGGACACCTCATCGCTGCTCAAGCGCCTCTCCAGATGAAGCGGGTCTGAATACACGCGAGCGAGCTGAATCGCATCACACGGCCTCGCACTGAAAACGCCTCATTCCAACGCCATATGGACGCGGGAATGAGGCGTTTTTTCATGCCGCAGCGCAACATCCCAGACAGCAGCGGCGCTCATGATGTTTTTCCACACTACCTGTGGATAACCTCGTTGATAACCCCTAGACAAGCGCGGCGAACCAGCATGACAGCGGGCTTACCAACAGATTGCACAAAATTTAACCAGCGCATAAACCATTGATATAAAAGAAATTTTTCGTAACACGACGTAAGCGCCAGCCGCAGGGGCCGCACTTTGGGAAGAGATGCAGGGGGAGATGTGACAGCGCGCGAACAGTGGACAAGACACGGGGTCTGTCAAGGGCGACTTGGGGATAACATGCTTTTCTGCCGACACACAGGCTGTGCATAAGCCAGAATCAGGGACAAAAAAAACACACCCCGCAAGGTGTGCTTTTTTGTTGACTTCACGAGACCTGAAAGGTGACTCGAGATGTCTGAAGAGTGGCGTCCCATAGGGGGTTCGAACCCCTGTTACCGCCGTGAAAGGGCGGTGTCCTGGACCACTAGACGAATGGGACGCAGTCGCTTGAGAAACTTGGTGGAGCCTAGCGGGATCGAACCGCTGACCTCAACACTGCCAGTGTTGCGCTCTCCCAGCTGAGCTAAGGCCCCGTCTCTCAAGAACGAGGCGTATCTTACTGATAACCCTCTGGGTCGTCAACTTCTTTTTCACACAATTCTCATCGTGCTGCTGATCAGCACTGAAAGCGCTGTTCAGCGTCCCGCTGCAAGACATGGCCCCCATGACGACATACGTCACGGGGGCCATCATCTGCACATCGCAGACACCCTTGCAGGCCGCGATATTCTTGCAGGTCGCGATATTCTTACAGGTCGCGATATTCCTTCTCGAAGCGCTTGGCAGCCTTCTTGGAGACGCCACCCAGCACGGCCACGGCGTGACGCAGGCGCGCGCGCGTCATGTCGGAGCCCAGAATGACCATCGCGTCCATCACCGAGGTGGAGGTCGCCGAGCCGGTCACCGCCACGAACACCGGTGCCAGGAAGTCCTTCATCTTGAGCCCGAAGTGCTCGGAGAGCAGCTTCACTTCCGCCAGCAGGTGCTCCTTGTCCCAGCGGCTCACGGCTTCAAGCTTCCAGGTCAGGAACTGCATCTGACGCACCAGGTCTTCGCCTTCCAGCTTCGCCTTGGCGAAGTCGTCCGGCGTGATGGCCGGCAGACCGGAGAAGAAGTGGCCGGCCAGCGGAATCGCCTCGGACAGCGTCTCGATGCGCGGCTTCACTTCCGGCAGGATCTGCTTGACGTAGGACTCGTTGAAGGCCCACTGACGCAGCTCGCTCAGCAGCTCGTCCTCGGACAGATCGCGGATGTAGAGACCGTTCAGCCAGCTGAGCTTCTCGACATCGAATACCGGGCCACCCAGCGAGACACGCTGGATATCGAAGTGCTCCTGCATCTCGCTCAGGGTGAACTTCTCGCGCTCGTCCGGCATGGACCAGCCGAGACGGCCGAGATAGTTGATCACCGCCGCCGGCAGGTAACCCATGCGACGGTAGTAGAGGATCGACGTCGGGTTCTTGCGCTTGGACAGCTTGGTCTTGTCCGGGTTGCGCAGCAGCGGCATGTGGCACAGTTCCGGCATCTGCCAGCCGAAGTATTCATACAGCAGCTGATGCTTGGGCGCCGAGTTGATCCACTCCTCGCCACGCAGCACGTGGGTGATCTCCATCAGGTGATCATCCACCACGTTGGCCAGGTGGTAGGTCGGCATGCCATCGGACTTGAGCAGGATCTGCGCATCGACCTGGGCCCACTCGACCTCGATCTCGCCACGCAGCATGTCCTTGACCACACAGGTACCGCTTTCCGGCACGTTCATGCGGATGACGAAGGGCGCGCCCGCCGCTTCACGACGTGCCACTTCTTCTGCCGGCAGCGCGAGATCGGACGGCTTGAGCGCCATGTGCAGACCTTCGGCCTTGCGCGACTCGCGCAGCTCGTCCAGCTCTTCACTGGTGCGATAGCACTTGAAGGCATGGCCGGCATCGATCAGCTGCTGGCAGTGCCTGGCATAGATGTCGCCACGCTCACTCTGACGGTACGGGCCGTGCGGACCACCGACATCCGGGCCTTCGGCCCATTCGATGCCCAGCCAGCGCAGCGAGTCGAGGATCATCTGCTCGGATTCACCGGTGGAACGCGTCTGATCGGTATCCTCGATACGCAGAATGAACTCGCCACCGTGCTGACGAGCGAAGCACTGGTTGAACAGGGCGATGTAGGCGGTGCCGACGTGGGGATCACCAGTCGGCGACGGTGCGATGCGCGTACGAACGGTCATGTGGAGTCCAGTAGTTCGAGAAGAGAGGGCAACAAGCGTCTCGGCAATGACTGACTGCCGGGGCGTGAAATCACGCTGCTGTCTCAGCAGCAAGTGCTGGGGCATATTATACGCAAGGTGAAGATGTGCGACAGTGCGTCGCCGTGTACCAACGCTCTCTCGGCGGTAAGCTTGCGCCAGATGCGTCATTCTCTGCCTTGAGACGTGACGCCAGCGCCTCCCTGCAACTATCTCTGCCACCACCGGCAGGAGCATGAATGCCCCGAACTGCCGCTGCACCCGATGTTTCACCCTCCCCCACCGATGCCACTGCATCGGCAGAATTCGTGCCACGCCGCTGGCTGGAGACACTGGCACGTGCCGGTGGCCGCTGGCCCCAGCTCGCCATCCTGTGCGCCCTGCTCTCGACACTGGTGCTGCTCGCCCAGGCCTGGGCCATCGCCCGTCTGGCCCAGGGCGTGGCGATCGACCACGAAGGCCTGGCGACACTGTGGCCGGCCATCGCGGTGCTCGCCGCCAGTCTCTCGCTGCGCGGCGCGCTCACTGGCCTGCGTGGCTATGCCGGCACCCGCGCCAGCCAGCAGATCCGCCGTCGCCTGCGCGAGCGACTGTTGCAGCGCTTCGCCGAACTCGGCCCGCTGTGGGTGCGTCGCCAGCATCGTGCCAGTCTCGCCAACCGCGCCTGGGACCAGGTCGAGTCACTGCACGGCTACTACGCCGACTTCCGCCCGCAGACACGCCTCGCGGGGCTGATTCCGCTGATGCTGCTGTGCGTGGTGTTTCCGCTCAACTGGGCGGCCGGCCTGATTCTGGCCACCACCGCACCGCTGGTGCCGATCTTCATGATTCTGGTCGGCATCGCGGCGCGCAAGCGCTCGCAGGAGCAGTTCCGGGAGATGGACCGCATGGGCCGCCACTTCATGGACCTGCTCACCGGCCTCAAGACCCTGAAGCTGTTCGGCAGCGCCAGACGCGGCCCCCAGGTCGAGGCGGTCAGCCATGCCTTTCGCAAGCGCACCATGCGCGTGCTGCGCCTGGCCTTCCTGTCCTCCACGGTGTTGGAATTCTTCACCGCGGTGTCCATCGCGCTGCTGGCGGTCTACCTCGGCTTCCATTTCCTCGGCCATCTGCAATTCGGCACCTGGGGCGACTCACCGCTGACCCTGCAGACCGCACTCTTCATTCTGGTGCTGGCGCCCGAGTTCTATCAGCCGCTGCGCGAGCTGGGCGTGCACTATCACGCCAAGGCCGAGGCCGAGGCTGCCGCCAGTGACCTCGCCCCCATCGTCGGCAGTGCCCCCTTCACGCAAGAGGCCGAGGCTGGCGCACAGGCGCACAATGCCATCAGCGACCTGCCCGCGGTGCGCCCTCAGACCCGCAAGTTGCACTCGCTGATGCTGGAAGAGGTCTGTGTGCGCTATCCCAATCAGTGGAACCGCCAGACCAGCACACTGACTCCGCCGGCACTCGGCCCGCTGACCCTGCGGATCACCCAGGGCGAACGCGTCGCGCTGACCGGCGCCTCCGGTTCCGGCAAGTCGACGCTGCTCAATCTGCTGCTCGGCTTCGTCGAGGCCAGCGACGGCCTGCTGTATCTCAACGGCCATCCGCTGAGCCACGGCCTGCCGCCGGGCATGGCGACCTGGGTCGGTCAGGAGACGGTGGTCCTGTCCGGCACGCTGGCCGACAACCTGCGTCTGGCCAGGCCTCACGCCAGCGACGCACAGCTCGAAGCGGCGCTGGACAATGCCGACCTGCTTGACTGGTACCAGCACCTGCCGCGTGGGCTCGAGACGCGCCTTGGCGAGGGCGGTCAGGCGCTGTCCGGCGGTCAGGCACGCCGCCTGTCACTGGCCCGCGCCTTCTTGCATGACGCGCCACTGGTGCTGCTGGATGAACCCACCGCCAGCCTGGACGCCGACAGCGAAGCGCGCGTGATCGCCGCGCTCAAGCGTCTCGGCGAGGGCCGCACCCTGCTGCTGCTGACCCACCGACCCGAGCTGCTGACGCTATGCCAGCGCCTGATTCACCTGGACGATGGCCAGCTGGTGCAGGACCGCCCACTCCCCCTCGCGACGCCGCGAGGTGACGCATGAGCCGCGCCATCCGCAAACCCGCGCCTGATACGCCCGCAGCTGTCACGGCCAGCGAGCCAGCACTGGCCGTGTCGCACGCCGAACAGCGCCCACATCTTCGTGAACTGACGCCCTATCTGGCCCTGATGCGCGAGCATCGCGGCTGGCTGGGCATCGGTGCGCTGCTGGCGCTGATCACCCTGCTGGCCGCCACCGGTCTGCTGGCGCTGTCGGGCTGGTTTCTCTCCGCCACCGCCGTGGCCGGCTTGAGCGTCGCCGCCACCCAGGCCTTCAACTTCTTCACCCCGGCGGCAGGCGTGCGCGGTCTGGCGCTGGCGCGCACCGCCGGGCGCTATGGTGAGCGCGTCACCACCCACGAAGGCACGCTGCGCCTGCTGGCGAGCTTGCGCCGCCGCCTGTTCGAGGCCATCGAGCCACTCTCCCCCGCCGCCCTGCAGCATGCCGGCCAGGGAGAGTTGATGACGCGCCTGGGCGCGGATGTCGACGCCCTCGACAGCCTCTACGTACGCGTATTGATTCCCTCGCTGGTGGCGATCTGCGCCATCCTCGCCGCCGGCACGCTAATCGGCATCTTCGCGCCGACACTGGCGCTGGTGGCGGTGATCGGACTGGTACTGACCGGCGGACTGGTGCCGTGGCTGGCCTGGTGGCGCGGCAGCCGTGACGCCATGCGGCATCAGTCCTCGGCCAGCCGCCTGCGCGCGCGCCTGCTGGAGCGCCTGCAGGGACTGGGCGAGCTGGTGATCTATGGTCGCTGGAATGAAGAACTTGAGCGCCTGGCCGAGCAACAGGCCGAGCGGGACCGCATCGAGCGCGCCCAGGCACGCCGTCAGGCACTGGCCAGCTGGCTGAGCCACAGTCTGCTGGGGCTGACGCTGGCCGGGGTGGCGCTACTCGGCGTCATGCAGATGGCGCCATATGCGAACACCGACATGACGACGCCTTCTGGCGAGCTGCTCGATGGTCGCCTGCTGGCACTGTTCCTGCTGGCAGTGCTCGGCGCCTTCGAGGCGCTGGCGCCACTGCCGCTGGCCTGGCAGGGGCTCGGTCGCTGCCTGTCGGCGGCCGCGCGTCTCAACAGCGTGCAGGCCAATACGCCGGCGGCTCAGTTCCCCAGTGACTCCGAGGCTGCCACGCCGGTGGGTCATCCATTGGAGATCGAGCAGTTGAGCGTCACCCACGGCGACACGCCGGTGCTCACAGAGCTTTCCCTGACGCTGGCTGCCGGCGAGCATCTGGCACTGCTCGGCCCGTCCGGCAGCGGCAAGAGCACCCTGCTGGACGTGCTCAGTCGCTTCCATATTCCCAGCGCCGGACACATCACGCTGGGCGGCGTGGCGCTGGATTCACTCGATGAGGCCACGCTGCGCGCAAGCTTCGCGGTCTGCCCGCAGGACACGCATCTGTTCTGTGCCAGCTACGCCGACAACCTGCGCCTGGCCGCTCCCGAGGCCAGCGATGAAGCACTGACGCGCATGCTGGAAAGTCTTGGCCTCGGCGACTGGCTGGCCCGCCAGCCACAGGGACTGGCCGGCTTCCCGGATGAAGGGGGGCGCTCGTTGTCCGGTGGCCAGCTGCGCCGCTTCGGTGTGGCGCGCGCGCTGCTGTCACCGGCGCCGATCGTGCTGCTCGATGAGCCCTGCGAAGGACTGGACCGCACCAGCGCCGAGCAGGTGATGAGCGCGATTCTCGCCGCCTGCGAGGGCCGCAGCCTGATCATGATCACCCACCAGCCGCTGGGGCTGGAGCGCTTTGCGCGTCTGGCGCTGCTGGAAGCCGGCCGCCTGCAGGAAGACACCACCCCGACCACGCTGAGCCGCGATTCCCGTCTCGCCAGGCTGATGGAGCGCACTGCCTGACGACAGTCACATTCGGCCACTACAGAGGGAGACATGCATGGCAGACAGCAGACTGGAAGATCAGCCATTGGCGGCGGACACCTTCGCGCGCCTGCCACAGGGCTTCTGCGCACTGGTCACCGGTGCCAGCGGCGGGATCGGGCGGGCGCTGATCGCTGAGCTGCTCGCCCATCCCCACTGTGGAAAAGTGCTGGCGGTGAGTCGCGATGTCTCATGCCTTCCGGCACATCCCGAGCTCGAGACGCTGGAAGCCGACCTGACCACCGAGCAAGGCACCGCGCGCCTCGAGGAGTGGCTGGCACAGCAACTGGATGGCGAGAGCGAGACGGGACAGCCACCGGCGCTGATACTCAACGCGCTGGGCCTGCTACATGACGAGCGTGAGCAGCTATGGCCGGAGAAGCGCCTGGAGGATTTGAGCCTGGCGGCCCTGACGCGCCTGCACCAAGTCAACGCCTTCGCCCCGGCCCTGTTGCTGGGAATGCTGGCGCCACGTCTGCGCCGACGCACGCCGGTGATCTTCGCCTCGCTGTCGGCGCGGGTCGGCTCGATCTCCGACAACCGCAGCGGCGGCTGGTATGCCTATCGCGCCAGCAAGGCCAGCCACAACATGCTGCTCAAGACCGCCGCCATCGAGATCGCGCGCCGCAATCCCGAGGCGCTGCTGGTCGCGCTGCATCCCGGCACCACCGACACCGGCCTGTCGACGCCCTTCCAGGCCCGCGTGCCCGAGGGCAAACTTTTCACCACGGGCTTCGTGGCGCGCCGTCTGCTGCGCGTCGCCAGCGAGCTCCCGTCCACCGCCAGCGGCGGCTTCTACGACTGGGCCGGCCAGGCCATCGAGTGGTAACCCTCTCGGTAGAGGCGACTCAGAGCTGCAGATGCTCCTGGAACCACTCGGTGATGAAGTCGAGGTAGGCGCGGGTCTTGTCGGGCAGGTACTTGCGTGAGCGGAACAGCACCACCATCGAGCCATGCTCGTTCCAGTAGGGCTGCAGCAGCGGCACCAGCTCACCACTTTCCACTGCCGCGCGGGCCGAGAAGGTCGGCAGGTAGGCGAGACCGAAGCCGGCCTTGGCCGCCTCCACCACGCCGAGCAGATTGTTGATCACCAGCCGCGACTCCGGCTCCACATCGAAGGGCTGACCATTGAGCGTGAAGCGCCAATGGGCCCCCAGGTCGTAATTGCCATAGAAGATGGTATCGAAGGCGCGGATGTCCTGAGGCTGCACCGGCGGCGCATTGACGCGCGCCAGATAGTCCGGCGCCGCATACAGGCCATAGACCACCTTGCACAGCGGGCGCGAGACCATCGAGGAATCCGGCAGCGGCCCCATGCGAATCGCCAGATCCACCGACTCATCGATGGGCTCGAAGCGCTGGTCCTCGAGCAGAATCTCGACGCTGACATCCGGGTAGCGCCGCATGAAGGCGGTGGTCGGCGCGGCCAGATACATGAAGCCGAACGACACCTGCGCCGACACCTTGAGCTGGCCCATCGGCTGCGAGGTGACGGACTGCACGCGGGCCTCGGCGGATTCCAGCTCCTCGCGGATGCGCAGGCCGTGCTCGTAGTAGATGCGCCCCGCCTCGGTGAGATGCAGCTTGCGGGTCGAGCGATTGATCAGGCTGACGCCCAGCTGCTCTTCCAGTGCCGCCACCCGCTTGGACGCCAGCGACTTGGAAATTCCCAGTCGCCGTGCCGCCGCCGTGAAACTGGCCGCGCGCACGACCTCGACGAATACGCGCAGTGCATCAAGTGTCGCCATGTGTCTCCCTCACCCTCGCTGTGCAACCGCCATGGCCCCCTGAACACGGCCAGACAGCCCATCAATCTTCCAGGTTTCCAATATGGAAACCCTAGTTTTCGATTGTACGCGCTTATTCTCCAAAGCGCGGCACCCTATACTGTGCGCCACGAACATGCGGGAGCAGGCGCGCCGCGGCATCGGCCGCCTGCTTCCGGACTAGACCGACGACGGCCGGGCCTGCGTGGCGCAGCCCGACCGTCCAGGTTCGCGCTCAGGTAGTTGCACTGCTCATCCCACCGATTCCCGGTGACTGGTCTGCATGGCGACGCCCCCACGCGCGGTTTCGCTGTCGGCCCATCCCGGGCCTCGGTGGCGATCTTCAGTGTTGTAATGCAAGTTTCTTGTGCGCCTGGCCGTCTCACGACGCCAGGCGCTTTTTTTATGCCTGTCTTCAGTGACTTACAGCCACTTCTTCCACTTGAAGAACAGATAGGTCGAGAGCGCCGACACCCCCATCAGGCATAGCGCGAAGGGATAGCCCCAGTCCTCGTCCAGCTCCGGCATCCAGTGGAAGTTCATGCCGTAGATGCTGGCGATCAATGTCGGCGGCATGAAGACCACCGCCGCCACCGAGAAGATCTTGATGATGCGGCTCTGATCGAGGTTGGTGAAACCGATCGAGGCATCGAGCAGGAAGTTGACCTTGTCGAAGATGAAGGTGGTGTGCGGATTGAGCGAGTCGATGTCGCGCAGCATGTCGCGAATCTCCTGACGTCGCGACTTCTGGCGTGGCGCCGAAGGCAGATGGCGCGTCAGCTGACGCAGCAGGCGCTGACTGTCCAGCAGCGACTGGCGCACCTTGTCGTTGTAGCGCTCCTGCAACAGGATGCCGTGCAGGGTGTCCTCCAGCGCCTCGGGGTGCACCGCTTGCTTGCCCAGCGCCTCCAGTGCCCGGTAGATATCCTCGATCTCATCGGCCAGGTAATCGACCTTCATCGCCAACAGCGCCAACAGCACCTCCCAGCCATCCTCCGGACTCAGTCGCTGGCGACGCAGGTGATTGCGAAACAGCCGCAGCAGGCCGATATCCTCGTGGCGCATGCTGATCAGCTGGCGCCCATGCAGATGGAAGGCGACGTTGGCCGTCTGCGGCTCGCGCCCCTTGCGATGCGGAAACAGCGAGACGACGTGGATGCCATCGCCTTCCAGATAGAAGCGCGACGACGACTCGATCTCCTCCAGCTCCTCGACATCAGGCAGCTCCACCGTGAACTGCTCGCTCACCCAGCGCTTTTCCTGCTCATCCGGCTCACAGAGGTCGATCCACAGCACATCGCTACGCACCAGAATCGGCGGTGCCAGCTCGTCATCGGCCAGCAGCCCGGCATGCAGGGCAGCCGCCTCTTCTGCGCTATCCGCCAGGCGCGGCGGCGCATCGGGCTGGCCGGGCTGCGGGTCGGGCAACACGATATGTTCGCCGCGCAGGCGGCCATCATCGTGCAGTCGATAGAGTGTGATCATGATGACTTCCTCGAAAAGCCCCGCGGGTCGCGCCTGTGCACTGACTGATGACAATGACTGGCCGCAATGGCCAACCGTCTGAAAAGGCAGCGAAACCCGGGCACCTTGGCGGCGTGGGAATAGGATGTCGTCATTCTAAACGAGATGGCGCGCCAGCGGAGGCCGAGCGACGAGGCGTATCAGGCATGAGCGCGAGGCCGCGTGCGAGAGATCGCCCGCAGGAGTGATTGAGCGAGTGATCGTGCGAGAGAGCGAGCGAGTGATGGAGATAGCGCGCCAGAGCAGCGCTTGACGGCCAGACACGAAAAAAGGCGACCCGTGAGAGTCGCCCTAAGACCGTGACTAGCTTGATGAGGAGAAACCCGAACAGGGGCCTGACTCCGCTGTTCTGGCTACCGCATTCCATGGCGGGAAGCGATGAATCCAGATTATGCTCTCCGGCAGACGCCGTCAATACTAATGAGAAATATTTTCATTAACATTGAGTCAGCGTTTATCTCACGCGCCGCTGGCCTCCCCTCACCGGCTGACGTATCATGGCGCCAGAATATCAAGGTCGTGACTGGCCTGATGAGACGCTTGCCAGGGACCTGACATCCAAATCTGGTGAGCACGAAGCACCGCTCGACTCGCAAGCCTTCCTCCCTGTCATTGGCAGACGGAAAGCGAATGAATCGAGAAGCGCTTCCGGACGCCTCCCTCGTGCAAGCGAAGGAGGCGTCTTTTTTTGCGCATAAAAAAGCGGCCCACCCCGTAGGATGAGCCGCTGGCAAGGACCGTAAAACTGTCTGATGAGAAGCCTCCCGGACAGGGGCCTGACTCCGCTGGCCGGGACACCGCTACCCATGGCGGGGAAGCGATGACCCCAGAATATGACCCGCGGGCTCAGACGTCAACACTAATGAGAAATATTTTCATTAGCATTGGGGAGTCAGGCACTTGCCGTGCACTCTCGCCTCAGTTTCAGCCCTGCTTGTGCCACTCGAACTTCTTGAACGGCTCGTCGATCGGCGTCTCGGCCAGGTGATTGGTGTAGTTGCTCATCACCTTCTGGGACAGGCCCAGAATCACTTCCAGCACATTGCGCTTGGTGTAACCGGCATCGAGGAAGGTCTGCACGGTGGCGTCATCGACGAAGCCACGCTCACGCACCACGGCCAGCGTGAAGGTGCGCAGGGCTTCCAGGCGCTCGGTCGGCAGCGGCGTCTCGTTGCGCAGCGCCTCGATGATGGCGTCATCCACCTTCATCGACTTGGCGATACCGGTATGCGCCGGCACACAGTAGTGGCAGTTGTGCTCGACGTTGATGGTCTGCCACACGACGGTGGTCTCTTCATCATCGAAGCTGCTGTCGAGGAACAGCTGGTGCAGCACCTGGTAGCCCTCCAGCAGCCCCGGCGCTTCCGCCATCACGGCGTGCAGGCCCGGCACCATGCCGAAGGCTTCGACGGACTTGCCGAGCAGCGGCTTGCTGTCCTGCGGGGCATTGTCGGCGGTATAGAGTGTGAAATCAGTCATGAGAACTCCTTCGGAATGATGAGCGAGATGCGCGGAGTCTCAGGGGCGGGCTGCCAGTCAGTAGCATGAAGCCTTGAGCAGCGCCCCTGAGGATGCAGGGCAAGATATGAGCAAACGCTCAAAATAACGCCTGACCATCCGCTGCACTGCGTTGTCGGGGAACACACTAGCTGGATTTGAGCGATCATTCAAGTTAAACTTGAGTACTCACTCAACACCTTGCTCCTTGCAGACCGCCCGCTTCGCCATACTGCGTGAAGACAGGCGTCACTCGCGAGCCCCATCGTCAGGACAGCCATGCCACGCGCGACCTTGCACAACCGCCAGGATTCCCTCGAACGGGCGCTCAATCTCTTCTGGCAGAAGGGCTTTCATGCCACTTCGCTGAAGGATATCGAGCACGCGCTCGACATGCGTCCCGGCAGCATCTACGCCACCTTCGGCAGCAAGGATGGCCTCTTCCAGGAAGCGCTGGACTGCTACTCCGCGCGCAGCCTGCGCGAGATGGAAAGCCTGATGGCCAGCCACGACTCGCCATTGACTGCCCTCGCCACCTATATCCGCAAGCTCGGCGGACTGCGCGACTGCGAGGTGCCGTCCCGCGCCTGCATGCTGGCCAAGAGCCTGCTGGAACTCGGCGAGCGTGAACAGGCCGCCCGCGACAAGGTCGAGATGCTGCTCGCCAACATGGAAGCCCGCTTCCGCCAGGCCTTCGTGGACGCCCGCGACGCCGGTGAACTCATCGACCCCGAGCGCCCCGCGCACCAGCCGGAACGCCTCGGCCGTCGCCTGCAAGCCGAAGTCATGGGCCTGCGCGCCTACGCCCAGCGTGAAGGCGAAAGCGAAGCCGTCCGCCAGCTCGCTGAAGACATCGCCCAGGATATCGAGGCACTGAAGGTCAACAACACGCATTGAGCCATGAGCGGCACATTGGCTCGCGGCTCTCTCTGACTCGGCGCTTCGCCTCACAAGCTGCTAGAATCACCGCCCGCTTGTCTCGACAGCGCCTGCACCTGATGCTCCGATCCCTGCTCCCACACCAGCCGATATGACTGCCATGCCGATGACACCGATTGACCGCACCTTTTCCGTTGCGCCGATGATGGAATGGACGACCCGTGACTACCGCGCCTTCGCGCGCGTGTTGAGCCGTCGTACGCTGCTGTACACGGAGATGGTGACCACCGGGGCATTGCTGTTCAATCCGGACCGCGAGCGCTTCCTCGGTCACGACGAGACGGAGCATCCGCTGGCGTTGCAGCTGGGTGGCAGCGACCCGCAGGCGCTGGCCGAGTGTGCGGCGATCGCCGAGAGCTGGGGCTATGACGAGGTGAACCTGAATGTCGGCTGCCCGAGCGATCGCGTGCAGAACAACATGATCGGTGCCTGCCTGATGGGCCATCCGGAGCTGGTGGCCAGGTGCGTGGCGGCGATGCAGGCGCAGGTGAAGATTCCGGTGACGGTGAAGTGCCGCATCGGGATCGATGATCAGGATGAGGACGCCGATCTCGAGCGCTTCATCACCACCGTGGCCGATGCCGGCTGCGACACCTTCAGCGTGCATGCGCGCAAGGCGTGGCTGCAGGGCCTGTCGCCGAAGGAGAACCGCGATGTGCCGCCGCTGAACTACGGCCGCGTGCACCGCCTCAAGCAGGCGCACCCGTCCTTGCATATCGGTATCAATGGCGGCCTGAAGCTGATGGACGAGCTGCACGAGCAGCTGGAGCACGTCGATAGCGTGATGGTCGGCCGTGAGGCGTACCACAACCCCTGGTTGCTGGCGACGGTGGACAGCGAGCTGTACGGCGAGGCCGAGAATCCGCACACCAGCCGCCACGATGCGCTGCGTGCCTTCCGCCCCTATATCGAGAAGCGTCTCGCCGAGGGCGTGCGCCTCAACCACATTAGCCGCCATCTGCTGGGGCTGTTCCAGGGTCAGCCGGGCGGTCGCCAGTTCCGCCGTCATGTCTCCGAGAACGCCCACAAGCCGGGCGCGGGCATCGAGGTCATCGATGATGCCATGGCGCGCGTGCCGGAGCATCGGCCCGAGGCACAGGTCGAGCAGGCCTGATCGAGCTGGCCTGCTCGCGCCGCTTCTGCCCTGTCTCTTCTACCCTCTCTTCATCCCCCTATCTTCTGCCCTCTCTCTTGAGAGCGGCGCTTTCAAGAGACCGTCCCCCGACACCCGGCCCTCGCGCCGGGTGTCGTCGTCTCGGCAGTCAGCAAAGTGACGACACTGCACTGGCAGGCGTGATATCTGACGCAACCCTGCGTCGCCATCTAAGCTAATAACCCCTTAAATACCAACAACATGCATGACTTTCGTTTGATTGTCTGACAAAGGCATCTCACGCAGAATGGCTGACCATACGGACAACAACCGGTCTCGACATCGTCACGCCATGCTCGCGTGAGGTCAGCCACACAACTGCTCCGTCATCGGCGATTCCTCCACAGTCCTCCTCTGCAGACCTGTGGGCCGGTCCATGCAGTCCCGTCATCCGGGCTGCGCTGCTTCTGCTGACACTTCCTTCGAGGTTCCATGTCCACACACTCCCCTACCGGAGCCAACAGCCGTGAGCTGTTCGGGCATCCGGCCGGACTCTATCTGCTGTTCTCCACGGAACTGTGGGAACGCTTCTCCTATTACGCCATGCGTGCCCTGCTGGTGCTCTATCTCACCGATGCCGTCACCAGTGGCGGCCTGGGCTGGAATCAGGGCGACGCCCTGCAGCTGTACGGCATCTTCACGGGCCTGGTGTACATCACGCCGATGTTCGGCGGAGCGCTGGCCGACAACTGGCTGGGTGCCCGCCGTGCGATCCTGATCGGGGGCCTGATCATGGCGGCCGGGCAATTCGTGCTCGCCGTGCCGCCGGCCATGAGCGGCCTCGACCCCGAGATGCTGCTGTATGTCGGTCTCGGCCTGCTGATCGTCGGCAACGGCCTGTTCAAGCCCAACATCTCCACGATGGTCGGCGACCTCTATCAACAGGGCGATCACCGCCGTGATGGCGCCTTCACCATCTTCTACATGGGCATCAACATCGGTGCGCTGCTGTCAGGCATCGTCGCGGGCTCCATGGCCGAAGGCTATGGCTGGAACGCCGGCTTCCTGGTGGCCGGTATCGGCATGCTGCTGGCGGTCGCCATCCAGCTCATCTTCGCGCCGCGCCATCTGGGTGACCTGGGGGTCGAACCCAGCGCCCGCCGTGAGGCACGCCTGAGCAAGAGCAACAACCGCAAGACACCGCTGAGCCGCGAAGAGCGTGACCGCATCAAGGTCATCATGGTGCTGGGCCTGTTCACCATCCTGTTCTGGGCCGGTTTCGAGCAGGGCGGCGGCCTGATGGCGCTGTATGCGCAGGACTACACCGACCGCATGCTGATGGGCTTTGAAGTGCCGGCGGCCTGGTTCCAGTCGCTCAATCCGCTGTTCATCATCCTGCTCTCGCCGCTGCTGGCGGGTCTGTGGACGCGCATGGACAACCGTGAGCCCAGCTCGCCGGTCAAGTTCGCCTTCGGCCTGATCGCCCTCGGCATCGGCTTCGTGTGCATGATCGGCGCGGTGCTGGAGCAGAAAGCCGCAGGCAGCGCCTCGATGATGTGGCTGGTCGGCGCCTTCTTCTTCCACACTCTCGGCGAGCTGTGCCTGTCGCCGGTGGGGCTATCGATGGTCACCAAGCTGTCACCTGTGCGCATGGGCGCGCTGATGATGGGCGCCTGGTTCGCCTTCGTGGCGCTGGCCAACTACCTGGCCGGCATGATCGGCTCGCTGGTCGGCGAAGCCGGTGCCATGAGCGTGTTCGGCGGCATCGCCATCACCGGCGTGCTCGGCGGCCTGCTGTTGCTGGTGTTCGCCGGCAAGCTGGTGGACTGGATGCACGGCGCTGAAGCGCGTCATGACGGCCCGCTCGAGACCCAGACCAGCCACGGCTGAGTGCTCTGTGACGGTGACTATCGCTGACGCTATCGACCAGACGACAGACTGCTGCAACGCAAACGCCCCGCTCAATGAGCGGGGCGTTTGCGTTATCACTGCCAGCAACAGGGCCGTAAAAGGGCGTGAAACGCCTAGATGGAATCCGGCACGAACAGCTGCTGGAAGTTGTCGACGGCGCTCTCGGCATCGTCGATCGCATGGAAACGCGCCACGTGATAAAGCGCCTCGCCCTCATTGGCCAGCGGCAGGTTGGCCATGCCGATGATGATGCCATCCGCGGGTGACAGCACCTCACTTTCGCTGTTGCCGAAGGGGTCGGCGACGATGCCCAGCACCTGATGCTTCTCGACGCGGTCCCCCAGGCCTACTCGGCTCTGGACGATGCCATCGATGGAGGCCCGCGCCCAGCTGGAGCCGTTGGACATCTCCACCGCACGCGAGCTGGGCTTGCGGTCGCGGTCCTTGGCCAGCATGCCGATGGAGCGCATCACGCGCTTCACGCCGCTGACGCCGGGGCGAATCGCCCACTCATCGAAGCGCAGCGCCTCACCGGCCTCATAGGTGATGACCGGCACGCCGCGCTCGCTGGCATAGGCACGCAGACTGCCCTCGCGCAGCTCGGCATTCAGCAGCACCGGCGCGCCGAAGGCGTCCGCCATCTGACGCGTGGCATCACTGCCGGTCATGGTGGCGCGGATCTGCGGCAGGTTGGTGCGATGAATCGCGCCGGTGTGCAGGTCGATGATGTGGGTGGCCTGATCGGCGATCTGCTCACGGAACAGCGCCGCCACCCGCGAGCCCAGCGAGCCGCTCTCGCTGCCCGGGAAGCAGCGGTTGAGGTCACGGCGGTCCGGCAGGTAGCGCGTGTGCTGCACGAAACCGAACACGTTGACGATGGGCACCGCGATCAGTGTGCCGCGCAACCGCGCCAGACTGGAACTCTTGAGCAGCCGCCGCACGATCTCGACGCCGTTGATCTCGTCACCGTGGATGGCACCGCACACCAGCAGCACCGGGCCGGGCTGACGGCCATGCACCACCTCGACGGGGATGTGCAGCGGCGCATGGGTGTAGAGCTTGGCGACAGGCACATCGACCTGGGCCCGCGTTCCCGGCGCGATGCGGGTACCGCTGATTTCAAATGGAGCGCGTGACATCGCCACCTCAGAGATTGTTCGACCAACGAGCGGCAGGCACTGCGACATGCCCGCCAGATCAGGCTACTCGCCCAGTGTCTCGAAAGAAAACACTGTGCGACATGCGCCTTTTAGCGCATTGGTGCGCCAAGGGAAAGACTTCATTGCAGCGTGTCGGGATGAAGCGCGGGCAGAATTGTTCAACAATGGGCCTTCACGACTCACCTTGCCCGCCCTCTCGACATGAGATGCCCGTGACCGATTTTCTCGATGCCCTGCTGACACTGCCCGATTACTCTGCGCTGGCCTGGAGCGCGATCATCTTCTCGACCTACCTGACCGGCATCTCCAAGGGCGGCTTCGCCGGTGGCTTCGGCTCGCTCTCGGTGCCGCTGATGGCGCTGGCCATCGGGCCGCTGGAAGCCGCCGGTATCCTGCTGCCGCTGTTGCTGGTGATGGACTTTCTGAGCTCCCGCGCCTGGTGGGGCAAGCAGCTGTGGTCGGAGGTGCGCATCATCCTGTCCAGCGCCGCCATCGGCATCGCGGTGGGCGTGGTGCTGTTCGATGAGCTGGACGAGAACATGATTCGCGGCCTGCTGGGCGTCATCTCGCTGCTGTTCGCCGCCTATATGCTGTTCAAACCGACAGCCAGGAAACCGCTGCCCCGCTGGCTGGCCATTCCTGCCGGGGCCACCGCCGGTTTCACCAGCTTCTTCGCCCACGCCGGCGCCCCGCCCTACAACCTGTACATGATTCCGCGCCAGCACCCCAAGGAGACCTTCATCGCCACCACGGTGATCATCTTCGCTGGCATGAACCTGATGAAACTGGGCCCCTACGTGGCGCTGGGCGAGATCAACCTCACCAGCCTCTCCACCTCGCTGCTGCTGGTGCCGGTGGCCTGGGCGGGGGTCAGAAGCGGCCTGTGGCTGCAATCCCGTGTCAACGAGAAGCTGTTCTTCCGCCTGATCATCATCGCGATGGCGCTGGTGGGTGTGCAGCTGATCTACAAGGCCTGGGGCTGACGGCCACAAGGCCCATCACGCCCTGACGGCCACTGCCGCCAGCCATTGAAAACTCTCGCCACGGCCCTTTAGGCCGAGCGCAGGAAGCCCCCTTGAGAACGATCGAGACAACGCCATGACACACCACATCAACTACTACCACGCCCATCTCTACTACACCGATGAGCAGAGCCTGGCCGCCGCTCGCGAACTGGCGGCCCAGGCCGAGCAGCGCTTCACGCTGCGGGTCGGGCGCTTCCATCAGCAGCCGGTCGGCCCGCACCCGCTGTGGAGCTGTCAGCTGTCCTTCCTGCCTGAGGAATTCGGGCGCATCATCCCATGGCTGGCACTCAACCGCGGCTCGCTGGACATCTTCGTGCACGCCGGCACCGGCGATGACCTCTTCGATCACACCCAGGGCGTGATGTGGCTGGGCAACTCGCATACGCTGAATCTCGCTGCCTTCGCCAGCGAGTGAGGCCGCGGCAAGCATTGAGGCCGCGGCAAGCTTTGATGCCCGGGCGATGGTTGACGCCCACCGCAGGTCTGACACGCTATCATCGTCTGACACCACTGACTCAAGGATGCCCCCATGACGCGACTGCGCCGCCTTTCCCCTCGTGCTGCCCTGCTGGGTGTGATGGCCTCAGGCCTGCTGCTGGCCGGCTGTGATGACAACGAGGTCGGGGATGTCTCGCTGGGCCTGTTCACCACCAAGGACATCAAGATCGAGAGCCTGATCGACCCCAAGGTGCCGGGCGTGACCTGCCATCTGAGCAACATCGAGGCGGACCTCGACTTCTCCGATCCCTCCGACATGAGCATCGCCTGCCGCCAGACCGGCCCGATCACGGCGGAGATGATCGCCGACATCGACACCTCCAAGAGTGGCGAGGAGGTCTATCGCAAGTCCAAGAGCGTGCTGCTCAAGAGCCTCAAGATTCGCCGCATTCTGGATCGCGACTCCCAGAGCCTGCTCTATATCGCCTACAGCACCAAGGAAACCAGCGGCAGCTTCAAGCATGCACTGAGCAGCGTGCCGTTGTGGGGCAGCGACGCCTGGCAAGCACCGGCAGCGCAGTGAGTCGCCTCGGCGCCTGAATCAAGCGCCGATTGATCAAGTGCTGACTCATCAAGTGCTGGCTCATCAAGCGAAAGCTTCACCAGTATCCCTTGAAGTTGTGGGGTGTCGCTCCAAGGTCTTGTGCAACGGCTAGCCAGCCGGATTTTCATTCGCATGACGCAAAGGAGTGACACACGATGTCGAGCCCGGAGCACAAGCAGAAGATCTGGAAGCTGATCAAGGATGTGAAGGTCGGCATGTTGGTGACGCAAGGTGACGGCATGCCCCACGCCCGCCCGATGCATCTGGTGCAGGATGACTACGACGGCACCCTGTGGTTCTTCACCCGCGCCAGCGCCGAGAAGGTGTTTGAGGCCAGGAAGGACAGCGAGGTCTGCCTGAGCTTTTCCGATCAGGATGATGGCGTCTACGTGTCGCTGAGCGGTCATGCCAACCTGCACCGCGATCAGGGCCTGATCGACAAGTTCTGGAATCCGTTCGTGGCCGCCTGGTTCCCGGAAGGCAAGGATGACCCCGACGTCACCCTGCTGGAGATCTCGGTGCAATCCGGCGAGCACTGGAAGGCCAAGGAGAGCAAGGCCTATCAGCTCTACGAGGTGGCGCGCGCCAACCTCGACAAGGACCACACCCCGGACATGGGCGAGAACGAGAAATTCGGCACGGTGTAAGCAGAAGCCCAAGCTCGTCAGAGAGAACTCTTTGCAGTGCCCGCGTAAGAGCTAACGCGCACGGCCATGCCAGACACGACAACGCCAGCCCTCGGGCTGGCGTTGTCGTGTCTGGCAGCCTGCCGTTTCCAGCAGGCCTGTCATCGGTGGTGAAGGCTCAAGATCAGGTCAGCGAACACCTCAGGCCTTCATGTCGAGCACGATGCGCCCCTCGATCTTGCCGTCGATCATGCGCCCGAAGATGTCGTTGATGTCCTCGAGCTTGCCGGTCTGCACGGTGGCGGCGACCTTGCCTTCCGCGGCGAAGTCCAACGCCTCCTGCAGGTCCTGACGCGTGCCGACGATGGAGCCACGCACCGTGATGCCATTGAGCACGGTGGAGAAGATCGGCAGCGGGAAGTCCCCCGGCGGCAGACCGTTGAGCACCAGGGTGCCGCCACGGCGCAGCATGTTCTGAGCCTGATCGAAGGCCTTGGGTGATACCGCCGTCACCAGCGCCCCATGCGCGCCGCCGATCTCGCGCTTGATGACGCTCGCCGGGTCTTCCTTCATGGCATTGACGGTCACGGTCGCGCCCAGACGACGGGCCAGTTCCAGCTTGGCATCATCCACATCCACCGCCGCCACGTTCAGGCCCATGGCACGCGCATACTGCACCGCCATGTGTCCCAGCCCGCCGATGCCCGAGATCACCACCCACTGACCGGGGCGGGTGTCGGTCATCTTGAGGCCCTTGTAGACCGTGACCCCGGCGCACAGCACCGGCGCGATCTCCACGAAGCCCACGCTGTCCGGCAGACGTCCGACGTAGCCTGCGTCCGCCAGCGTGAACTGGGCAAAGCCGCCATTCACCGAGTAGCCGGTATTCTGCTGGCTCTCGCACAGCGTCTCCCAGCCACCCAGACAATGCTCGCAGTGGCCGCAGGCCGAGTAGAGCCAGGGCACCCCGACACGGTCGCCTTCCTTGACGTGGGTGACGCCCTCGCCCACCGCCGCGATGGTGCCGACGCCTTCATGGCCGGGAATGAACGGCGGATTGGGTTTCACCGGCCAGTCGCCATACGCGGCGTGCAGGTCGGTATGACAGACCCCGGAGGCAGCGACCTCGACCAGAATCTCGCCACGCCCCGGACGCGGTACCGCGACCTCCTCGATCACCAGCGGTGCACCGAATTCACGTACCACGGCGGCTTTCATGCTGCTATCCATGACCTACTCCTCATCCATTGAAGACTGACGAACATTCAAGAAAGACGGACATTCAAGACAGACGAACCAGCAGAGTTGCGGCGGAGAGTTGCGCCGGAGAGTGTGGGCTTGCGCCTGCATGCGCCAGCGCCCGAGCCAGTGCAAAGCTTGCCTCTCCATTGAAACCAGACGCAGCGCTCCCTGCCCTGCGCCAGATCAAGCAATCGGATCTGGCGCGGGCATCGTTGTCATTTTCTCAAGCGAGAATCGCGGGAGGCATGCAGCACCACCGGTCGCGGTGGCGCTGCATGCCAGGCCTAGAAGAAGCCGAGCGGATTGATGTCGTAGCTGACCAGCAGGTTCTTGGTCTGCTGGTAGTGCTCCAGTGCCATCTTGTGGGTCTCGCGACCGACACCGGATTTCTTGTAGCCACCGAAGGCGGCATGGGCGGGATACTGGTGGTAGCAGTTGGTCCACACGCGGCCGGCCTGGATGCCACGGCCCATGCGGAAGGCGACGTTCATGTCGCGGCTCCAGACACCGGCGCCAAGACCGAATTCAGTGTCATTGGCGATGGCCAGCGCCTCGGCCTCGTCACGGAAGGTGGTGACGGCCACCACCGGCCCGAAGATCTCCTCCTGGAAGACACGCATCGAGTTGTTGCCCTTGAGCAGGGTCGGCTGGATGTAATAGCCGTTGGCCAGCTCGTTCTCCAGCTGCTCGCTGCTACCGCCGGTGAGCACCTCGGCGCCTTCCTCGCGGGCGACATCCATGTAGGACATGATCTTGTCGAACTGCTCGCGGGAAGCCTGGGCGCCGACCTGCACGTCGGTATCCAGCGGGTTGCCGCGCTTGATGGTCTTCACGCGCTCCATCACCCGGGCCATGAAGTCGTCGTAGATGCTTTCCTGGATCAGGGCGCGTGACGGGCAGGTGCACACCTCGCCCTGATTGAAGAACGCCAGCACCAGGCCTTCGGCGGCCTTGTCGATGAACT
Source organism: Cobetia amphilecti (assembly GCF_020217465.1). Classification (GTDB taxonomy): domain Bacteria; phylum Pseudomonadota; class Gammaproteobacteria; order Pseudomonadales; family Halomonadaceae; genus Cobetia; species Cobetia amphilecti. The sequence continues at coordinate 585,435 of NZ_CP084115.1, read as the reverse complement.
CGGGTTCGGCATTCATGATGTCGGCGAAGTAGATGTTGGGCGACTTGCCGCCCAGCTCCACCGTGGAGGGGATGATGCTGTCGGCGGCGCACTTGAGAATGTGCGAGCCCACGGGAGTGGAGCCGGTGAAGGCGATCTTGGCGATGCGCTTGCTGGTCGCCAGCGCCTGACCGGCCTCGGCCCCATAGCCGTTGACGATATTGAGCACGCCCGCCGGCAGCAGGTCACCGACCAGCTCCGCGAGCACCAGAATCGAGGCCGGGGTCTGTTCCGCCGGCTTGAGCACCACGCAGTTGCCGGCCGCCAGCGCCGGGCCGAGCTTCCAGGCTGCCATCAGGATCGGGAAGTTCCACGGGATGATCTGCCCGACCACACCCAGCGGCTCATGGAAGTGATAGGAGACGGTATTGGCATCGATGTCCGCCGCGGTGCCTTCCTGGGAGCGCAGGCAACCGGCGAAGTAACGGAAGTGGTCCGCCGCCAGCGGAATATCGGCGTTCAGCGTCTCGCGCACCGCCTTGCCGTTGTCCCAGGTCTCGGCAACGGCCAGCATCTCGAGGTTCTGCTCGATGCGATCCGCGATCTTGAGCAGGATGTTGGAGCGCTCCTGCACCGAGGTCTTGCCCCAGGCAGCGGCTGCCTTGTGGGCGGCGTCCAGCGCGAGGTCGATATCCTCCGCACTCGAACGCGGGATACGGCAGAAGGCCTCGCCCGTCACCGGGCTGACATTGTCGAAGTACTCACCCTTCACCGGCTCGACGAAGCGACCGCCGATATAGTTGCCGTAGATGTCCTTGAACGTGACCAGCGCATCGGCGCTGCCCGGGGAGGCGTAGATCATGGCGAACTCCTGTTGGCCGGATTCACGAGTGGCGCTCGTGATCGACGGCCTGTTGTTGTCGTTGCTGCGCAGTCGTTGTCGTTACTGAAAAATCGTTGTCGTGTCAGCGAAACGCCTGTGTTGGCTCTACTGCAGTGGCGCCGTTGGCGTTGACCCGCTGCCCGCTCTATCAAGCGGTACTTGATCAGGCGACTCTCACAGTCTTGACCACCGGCGCCAATCGCGACATGCCCCCATGGGCGGAGACCGTCTCATCCCTTGGGAGGAGAAAAGCGAAAAGAGAGCAAGAAGGAAATCAGGCTGGCGAAGGCCGCCATACCGCGAAGGCCGCAAGGCACGACACCACGCCATGACGTTATGCTCAGGATATCGCCCGCCACCGGCCAGGAGCCTCCATGTACCGTCTGTTGATCGCGGATGACCATCCGCTGTTCCGTGATGCCATCAGTCGTACCCTGAGTCTAAGCGTCGCTGACGCCCCGGCACCGCCCTACGAGCTGCTGCAGGCCGCCAGTCTCGCCGAGACGCTCAGCCTCATCGACGCGCATGCCGATAGCCTCGACCTGCTGCTGCTGGATCTCGACCTGCCCGACAGCCACGGCCTGGAAGGCCTGACGCGCTTGCGCCAGGAAGCAGACTGGCTGCCGGTGGCGATTCTCTCCGCCCACGAAGCGCGCGAGACGGTGCTGGAAGCCTTGGCACTCGGCGCGGTGGGCTATCTCTCCAAGTCGAGCTCAGCGGAGGTATTGCGCGAGGCGCTCGCGCGCATGCTGGCCGGTGAGGTCTATGTGCCCGCCCGGCTGATGCGCGCCGCTCCGCGTCCGGCGCTGGCGAGCCAGGCGGCTTCCTCATCCTCATCAGCCTCGGCATCGGCCTCAGCACCAGTGCCATCGCCAGCGCCACAACTTGCGCCGAGCCTCAGCGAGGCGGAATTCGCGCAGCGCTGGCAGACCCTCACCACCAAGCAGCGCGGCGTGCTGGAGCGCATGGTGCTGGGCGAATCCAACAAGATGATCGCCTGGCAGCTGGGCGTGGCGGAAACCACCATCAAGTCGCATGTCTCCGCCATCCTGCACAAGCTGGGGGTCGCCAGCCGGGTACAGGCGATCCTGCTGGCCAGCCACGCCCTGCCTGCCGTGTCAGGCGCCAGCGCGCCCCCTGCCGCCCCACAACGCGCAACGCCCCGCCGGGGCGCTCACGAATGAGGCACACAGCGGGGCGTTGCGAGGGCCTGCCACCGGCAGGGCTTTTACCTCTCACAAGGGCATAGGAACTGGGGCATAAAGCATGGGGCCTACATCAGCTCGCCGACCAGCACATAGCCATTGAGCAGGATGATGATCGCCGCGACCAGCCCCCCGATGGCCGTCACCCAGTGACGATTGACCAGGTCGCCCATCAGGCGGCGGTTGGCGGTGAACATCAACAGCGGCACCAGCGCGAAGGGAATCCCGAAGCTGAGTACCACCTGGCTTGCGACCAGCACCTGCTGCTCCGGCAACTCCATCAGGATGATGGCGATGGCCGGTGCCATGGTGATCACGCGGCGCAGCCACATCGGAATGCGGAAGTTGACGAAGCCCTGCATCACCACCTGACCGGACAGGGTGCCGACGATGGACGAGGACAGTCCCGCCAGCAGCAGCGTGAAGCCGAAGATGAGACTCGCCGCATCCTGACCCATCAGCGGCGACAGCAGCTTGTAGCTCTCGGTGATGGAGGCTACGCCGGTCTCGCCGTTGCCGTGGAAGACCTTGGCGGCCAGCACCAGCATCGCCATGTTGATCAGCCCCGCCAGCGCCATGCCGATGATGACATCCAGCCGGTAGTAGCCCATCACGCGACGACGCTGACCGCTGTCACGCACCCGGATGCGATTCTGGGACAGCGCGGAATGCAGGTAGATGACGTGGGGCATCACGGTGGCACCGAGGATGCCCGCCGCCAGGAAGATGGCGTGGCTATCCGGGAAGTTCGGGGTCAGCAGACCGTAGATGATCGGCTCCACCGGCGGGCGGCTCAGAATGATCTCGAGCAGGAAGCCCGCCGAGACCGCCAGAATCATCGCGCCGATGATCATTTCCATCATGCGGAAGCCGAAACGCTGCATCACCAGCACCGCATAGGTGATGGCGCCGGTCAGCAGCGCCCCTTCCAGCATGCTGAGCCCGAACAGCAGATTGAAGGCCAGCGCCGCCCCCAGGAATTCGGCCAGATCTGTCGCGATGGCGACGATCTCCGCCTGCACCCAGAAGGCCCACACCACCGGACGCGGGAAGCGTTCACGGATGACCTCGGCCAGATTCTTGCCGGTCGCCAGCCCCAGCCGCGCGGACAGGGTCTGGATCAGCATCGCCATCAGGTTGGCCCACAGCACCACCCACAGCAGGGTGTAGCCATAGCGGGAGCCGGCCTCGATGTTGGTCGCGAAGTTGCCCGGGTCGATGTAGGCGACGGCGGCGATCATCGCCGGGCCGAGGAATGGCAAGGCGCGGCGCAGGCGGCCAGCAAGACGGACAGGGGAAGCTGTGCGCATACCACCGGCAGCAGAGGCGTCGCCTTCGCTGCCCAGTGACATGCTTGCGGCATGACGTACGGATTTATCGGACATGACATTCAGCATGGGGGGAAAACCTGCCAGATCAATGACCCGCGAACAGATAAAGAAATATGCGGGAGGCTATGTGATCAGCATACACGCCAAATGCCATTGATTCTCATTAAAAATAAGCGTGGTGCCCGATAGGCTCCTTCAATCCCCCCCGTGGCGGACGCCTATTTGCCACTGTCCTTGCCTTCTCCCCTTTCCAGTCTCTTCTTGAGGCCCGTTTCCAGCTCCTTTTCCCTCCCCCCTTCCAGCATCTCTTCCAGCCCTTCTGCGCGCGGCTAGCGACGATTGACCAGCAACTGGCGCAGGCGCAGTGGCTTGACCGGCTTGAGCAGAAACCCGAAACCGAGCGCACGCGTCCTGGCCTTGAGCGGCGCCGAGTGGTCCGCGCTGATCACCACCACCGGCAGGCCCGGCCAGCGTTGCCGCAGGCGTTGCGCCTGCTTGAGGCCATCGGGCTGCCCTTCGCCCAGCTGATGATCGACGATCAAGACCTGCGGCGCGGCCACGGCCTGCTGCAACAGCACCTCGGCATCATCGGCGCAGTAAACACTCGCGCCCCAGCCCCCGAGCAATGACTGCATGCCGGCGCACACCTCCCGATCATCCTCGACCACCCAGATAACGGTATCGAGCAGCGGCTGCGCGAGCGGTGACGTGCAAGGCTGGCCAGTAGAGGAGGCGTCAGCCGCCGGGCCCACCACACTGGCAGGCTGTCGAATCGGCACGCGGACCGCGAAGGCGGCACCGCGCCCCGGCGTGCTGGTCAACGACAGGGGGTGCTCCAGCAGGCCGGTGATGCGCTTGACGATCGCCAGCCCCAGCCCGAGGCCGCGCTGCTCGTTGTCCTGGCGCGGCGCCAGGCGTCGGAATTCCTGGAAGACCACCTCGCGCTGATGCTCGGCAATGCCGGGGCCGTTGTCGGCCACGGTGATCTCCAGCCAGTCACCGCGACGCCGACACCCCAGCAGCACCCGCCCGCGCGTCGAGCCATCCGGCACATGGCGCAGCGCATTGCTAAGAAAGTTGCGCACCACCCGCGCCAGCAATTGCAGGTCCGACTCGATACTCAAATGGGTAGCCACGTAATGCAGCTCGAGCCCACGGGCAGCGCCCAGCTGACGATATTCCTCGGCGAGCACATCCAGCAGTTCACGCACCGGGAAGACGGCGACATCCGCCGTCAGCACGCCGGCATCCAGCCGCGAGATATCGACCAGCGTGCCCAGCAGACTCTCGACATCTGCCAGCGAGCGCCCCAGCCGCGCCACCAGCTCGCCGGGCGTGGAGACGCCCTGCGAAGCATCATTCGGCATGACGTCAGAAATGGCATCACCCGGCAGGGAAGCATCCAGCGCCAGCCGCGCCAGTTGCTCTTCCAGGGCGCTGGCAAACAGCCGAGCGGCATTCAGGGGTTGCAGCAGGTCATGGCTGATGGCGGCGAGAAAGCGGGTCTTGGAGTGGTTGGCCGCCTCGGCGGCGGCCTTGGCGGCGGTGAGGCGTCGATTGAGTGCCCCCAGCTCATCGAGGGTGCGATGCAGGGCATCGGTACGCTCACGCACCTGATCCGCCAGCAGCACCGCATGTTCGAAGGCGGCGTAGGGCGCGCTCGGTGAAGGACTGCTGGATTCGACCCGCTCGATCAGGGCGGCGTTGATCTTCTCCAGCTGGCGATTGCGCGCCTTGAGGGCGGCGAGTTCGGCGCTCAAGGTGTCCGTCTGAGTCAGGGAGTCCGTCTGAGTCAGAGCGTCCGGCTCGCTCAGAAAGCCCTGTTCGGTCAGCGGCGTATCAGGCGACATCCTGTCCTCCCGTGCCGTCGGCAACCGAGCGGCGCTGGCCGATCACCACGCCGGTGAAGGTCTGGTTGATGTGCATGCCGTGGTGCTGCTCACCGTAGGTATTGAAGCCGATCACCCGGTGCCGCCTGAGCATGCGCGAGGCCTCATCCTCCAGTGCCAGCGCCTCGATCTCCATGCGCCGCAGGAAGCAGTCGCAGCCGATGGTCAGCGCGGGCGGCCCCAGGCGCGCCTCCACCTCGGCCAGTCGCTGCTCGAGCTGCTCGAGAATCGGCGTGGCCTGCATGGCGGTGAGCACGATGCCGGTCTCCACCGCGCAGTAGAAACTCAGGCTGGCATCGTCATTCACGCGCTGGATGGAGCGCACGTAATGCGCCTCGCCGATGCGCACCGCCAGCGGACAACGTGCGAAGACCGCCTCCTCCAGCGCCTCGGGCGCGACGCCGGCCAGCCGGGCGTACTCCTCGGCGGCGGGTTCGGCATTCAGCTCCAGCACGCGGCGCGAATCACGGTCCACCGCCGTCACCACCAGCTTGTCGGCCAGCGGCGTGAGGTGATGGGTGCTGATGACCTCGAACGGCAGCCGCGTATTGACCACCACCACGACCGCCGCCTGATCATGGAAGACACCATCGGCGTAGACATAGGTGTGCGACAGGCGATTGTCATCCCCGGCGGAGCCACCGAAGGCGGGAATGCTGCCTAACGCCGCATCCAGCGTCGCCAGCACCTGCTCCTCGCTGCTCGAGAGCCCGTCGAGCAGCGTCAGCGCGAAGCTATTGCCCATCACCGGCGCCACGGCCTGCTCGCGACAGCGCGCCAGCAACTCATCACTCAGCGCCTGGGCACGCGGAAGATCGAAACCGCTCAGATCATCGATCAGCACCTGCGCCAGCGCGAAGTCACTGCGCGCAAGGCCGATGGCGGTGATGGAGCCGCGCGCATAGCCCGCGGGTGTGATCTCGCCGGCGGTGGTGCAACCGCTCACCGGCACCTCGGCGAAGGTGGCGGCCAGCGCCTGGCCCAGTGCCGCCAGCGGATAATCCGCCGAGCAGAAGAACAGCACCCCGCCGAGCCGCTCACGACTTCCCAGCGCCAGATCAAGCGTTCGGGCAAGCTCAGCCACCGCCGCCTGCGGGTCCTTGAGCTGGCTGGCCGCCGTGGCCAGCGCCACGGCATGCATCTCGCTCTGTGGCCGCGCCCTTTCCTTCACGCGACTGCTGACATCCGTCATGCCCCCTCCTCCCGTCGAGCGCGGCGGAGCCGGAGATGACGATCATCCGTCGGTGTCCGGCCTAGAGCACCAGCCCGCTGGCTCTCACCACGCGTCGTTCAATGGCGCCTTCCAGCGTCTCGCGGCGGGTTCCCGCCAGCGTGACCCGCGACTTGGCCCGCGTGATGCCGGTGTAGACCAGCTCGCGGGTCAGAATCGGGTTGGCGCCCTCAGGCAACACGAATAACACATGGCGGAACTCGGAACCCTGCGACTTGTGGACCGTCATCGCGAAGACCGTCTCCACCGCCTCGAGGCGTGACGGCAATACCGCGCGCACGCCACGGTGGAAGCGCTGGATGTCGGTGTCCTGCCCATCACGCTCGGTGTCTGGCGTCGCCTCCTCCTCGACCGGGAAGAACACGCGCAGACGCTCCCCGGCGGCGGGGTCCGGCAGGGTGATGCCGACATCGCCGTTGTAGAGCCCCAGCGCGCGGTCGTTGCGCGTCACCATCACCGGGCGACCGGCGTACCAGCCGCGCTCGTCGGCGATCAGGCCGCGCCGCATCAGCACCCGCGCCACACGCTGGTTGAGGCCATCGACGCCGTAGGGGCCACGGCGCAACGCGCACAGCAGCTGGAACTCGAGCAGCAGGTCGATCACCTCACGCGCCGGGCGCCGCTCACGCACGGCCTCCAGCGCCGGGCGGTAGCCGTTGACTACCAGCTTCTCGAGATCGCGGTCCTCCGGGCCACTGAGCTTGAGCCAGGCGATGTCGCGATAACCGGCCTTCCAGACATCGCGCAGCGCCTGACGATCCCCGGCGTTGCTGGCGCGAGCCAGGGCGCCGATGCCACTGTCGGCAGAGAAGCGATAGCTCTTCTGCAGCACCACCACGTGATCGGCGAGTCGGCCGCGCGTCGCTGATGTTTCCTCCAAGTCCTGGCCATCAGGCACGGCGATGGCCTGCTCCAGCGTTTCGCCGGTCAGGCGAGTGAGATCTTCACACAGCGCCGGTGAGTAGCGCGGCGGCAACGCATGCTCGCAGAGATCGCCCAGCACGGCGCCGGCTTCCACCGAGGCCAGCTGGTCCTTGTCGCCGAGCAGAATCAGGCGGGCGTGGGCGGGCAGCGCGCCGAGCAGGGCGGCCATCAGGTCGAGATCGACCATCGAGGCCTCATCCACCACCAGCAGATCCAGCGCCAGCGGGTTGCCGGCGTGATGGCGGAAGTGACGCGAATCCGGCCGTGCGCCCAGCAGGCGGTGCACGGTGCTTGCCTCGCGCGGGATGGCGGCGCGTACCGCGTCTGGCACCTCGAGCTTCGCCACCGCCCCCCGGATCGACTCCGACAGCCGCGCCGCCGCCTTGCCGGTCGGGGCGACCAGGCGGATATCCAGCGCCCGCCGCTCGTGCGATTGGGCTGTCTCTTCGCTCTCCAGCTCGCCCTCTGCATCGTCAGCGCCACCCGCCAGCGCCTGAGCCTGCAACAGCGCCAACAGGCGCGTGACGGTGGTGGTCTTGCCGGTGCCGGGGCCGCCGGAGATCACCGTCAGGCGCTGACGCAACGCCAGGGCGCAGGCCAGCTTCTGCCAGTCCGGCTCGCCGTGCGGGTCCGGCTGATTGCTGGCGAACAGCTCGCGCAGACGTTCGCCCAGCGCATCGCTGACCCGCGTCTCGCCCTCCTCGCTCGGCCCCATCCGCGCACGCAACCCCGCCGCGACCTCACGCTCGGCCTGCCAGTAACGGCGCAGGTAGAGGCGCTCGCCCACCAGCACCAGCGGGCGCAGCGGCAGATGGCCTGCTGGGGAGTCGGCCTGCGCCAGTACGCTGACCAGCCGCGATGCCGCCAGTTGCTCGGCCCAGCGGCCGGCATCGAGATCCGCCAGGAAGGCCTCCGGCAGGGCCACGCTGACCTCGGCCAGATGCGCCTCGGACTGCTCCAGCGGCGGCAGCGACAGGGTCGCGCGTGGCTCGGCCAGTGCCCGCGACAGCGACAGGCACACATGCCCGCGCCCCAGCTGGTGGCTGGCCAGTGCGGCCGCCAGCAATACGCTGGCCGGGGCCTCCGGCACATGGCGCGCCATGAAGCGCACCAGATGGGCATCGACGCGCCGCAGCCAGCCCAGCTCCACCCACAGGCCGAGCGTGGCGAGCAGGGTGTCGGCAGTCGGGGCGTCAGGGGCAGCGCTGAGCTGCTGCGTTGGCACAGACATGGTGTCAGACATCGAAGGCCCCCTGCTGGCCGCTTTGGGTGAGTGGCGAGGTATCGGTGGTGTTGAGGAGCAGGCTGTCCAGTGCGGAGCTGTCGCCGCCCAGCCAGAGATCCAGCGCCTCGATCAGCGCCTGTGATGGCCGGCGCTGGAAGACACCGGGCGTCGCCATATTGCCCAGATCATGTGCCTCATCCACCGCAAGCGCGGGTGAGTCACCGCCGGCATCCAGGCCACGCAGGAAGACATACAGCACCCCGCCCATGCAGCGCTCGTAATCGTAGTCCTCACCGAGGCGCGCCTTGAGCAGACGATGCAGCGCGAGGGTGTAGAGCACGTATTGCAGGTCGTAGCGGTGCTCGACCATGGCGCGGGCCAGCGACTCGCCAAGATAATCCTCGGGGCGCTCGCCCAGATAGTTGGACTTCCAGTCCAGCACGTACCAGCGGCCGCCGGACTGGAAGGTCAGATCGATGAAGCCCTTGAGCATGCCGTGCATGCGGCGTGGCGCGAGCCTGGGCCGCGAGCGCGGCAGCGGTTCCAGCGCGGTGACCACGGCATCCAGCGGCAGACTGCGTGCGTGCACGGCCGGCAGCCAGAATTCCAGCTCCGGCAGCCAGGCCTCCAGCCGGTTGAGCAGGATAGGCTCGCCCTCGAAGCCCTGCAGCGGGCGGGTCAGCGCCTGCTCCAGCCAGTCGGTGAGGCGCGGCTGCCAACTGGCATCGAAGCCACCGAAATGCAGCCGTGAGCCCACCAGCCGTTCAAGCTCGCCGCGATAGTCATCCGCGCCGAGGCGATCGAGATCCACCGCCTCCAGCAGACCATGCAGGAAGGTCCCCGGGCGCGGTCCGCGCGGGAAATCATGCAGATGGATCTCGCCCACCGTCATCGGCAGGCCACCGGCCAGCAGCGGGCCGGACTGCCCCGCCACCTCGCGGTCTGGGCGGGTCAGACCCTGCTCGCCCTCTTCCAGCGCGATCTCGGTGGCGCCCTCGGGCACGCGGTCATCCGCGGCATCGGCGGTGTCTTCCAGCGCCGCCGTCACCTGACGGGCATCGGTGAGCAAGGCAGTGTAGGAGGCGATCCACCAGTCATCCTCGATACCGCCCGCGAAGTGGCGCGCGCCGTGGAAGTGCTGATCGCGCTCCGCCGGGGGCTGATATTCATGGCCTACTGGTGCGGGCAGGCCGGAAACGCGCGCCAGGCCGGCAGACTGCTGATCACACCAGCCGTGCAGCGCGGCCTCGATGGCGCTGGCCTCGATATCCGGGGTGTCACTCAGGCCGAGCAGGTAGCCGACGGCGGTGGACGGCAGGCTCAGCTGCTTGCTGAAACCGCCCTTGCCGATGGGCGCCAGCCCCAGCCAGCAGGCGAACTTGGGACGCGTCAGCGCCACGTAGAGCAGACGCACATCTTCCATCAGCCGTGCATGATCGGCCGCCGCGATGGCCTCCCTGGAGGGCTTCTTGACCAGAATACTGTCATCGAGAGCGTCATCCTCCTGATCGACTCTCCGAGCAGGCACTTCCTCGTTATCGTCTTCCTCGTCATCGCCTCCCTCGTCATCACCTTCCACGTCAGCCGAAGCCAGCCAGCGCTGCTTGAGGGTCAGCAGGCCGAAATTTTTGTCCGGCTCGGCCGCGCGGAAGCTGGCCATGAACGGCAGCAGCACGATGGGATACTCAAGCCCCTTGGACTTGTGGATGGTGACGACACGCACCAGCCCCTCGTCACTTTCCAGCCGCTGACTGAGGCTGTCGCTGTCCAGCGCTTCATGGCCGGATTCCAGCGCCTGATGCCACCAGCGCAGCAACGCCTGCTCGCCATCGAGGCGCTGGGCAGCATTCTGGGCCAGCTCGCCAAGGTGCAGCACATCCGTCAGGGCGCGCTCGCCCCCGGCACGCGCCGCCAACCGCTCCCCGACCCGGAAGTCGCGCATCACGCCGCGCAGCATCGGCAACACGCCGCGCCGCTGCCAGTCGCGGTGATAGCCATCGAAGCGCTCGACTTCACGCTCCCAGGCCAGCTCATCCACCGCGAGGCGTTCGACCAGCGAGAGATCCTCGGCCAGCAGCCGCGTCGCCAGCGCCGCGCGCAGACGGCGGTCATCACGCGGATGGGCCACGGCCTCGAACAGCTGCAGCAGTTCGAAGGCCTCCGGCGTGTCGAATACCGAGCTCTTCTCGCTCAGATAGACGCTGCGAATGCCGCCTTCGGCCAGCGCGCCACGCACCGCCGCAGCCTCGCGGCCGTTGCGCACCAGCACGGCGATATCGCTGGCGGCCACGCCACGTGGCGTCGCATCGCCTCCGTCCATGAACACCAGCCCCGGCTCGCCCGCCGCCAGACGCTGCTGTCCTTCGAGCAAGGCCTGGATCTGGGCGCGACAGGCACCACTCATGGCACGGCGGTGGTCATCGGCGCTCAGACGCTCACCGCTGGCCCACCACAGATTCAGCGCGCAGGTGGCCTCTTCGCGGCCATCCGGATGACGCAGCACCAGCCGGGTGCGCGTGCCCTGGGCCTCGACCGGCTGGAAGGGAATGTCCTCACTGCCGAAGGGCGCCTGATGCTGGGCGAACAGGGCATTCACCGCGGACACCATCGCGGCGCTGGAGCGGAAGTTGCGCGGCAGGGTGAAGCGCGAGCTGGTGACCTTGCGCGCCGCCAGATAGGTGTCGATATCGGCGCCGCGGAAGGCATAGATGGCCTGCTTGGGGTCACCGATCATCAACAGCGTGCTTGGCGCCTCGCCAGCATCGTTGCCGACATCACTGCTGAAGGCATCGTCGTCGGTCGGGCCATCGCCCGCCGTCTGCGGATAGATGCGCCGGAAGATGCGGTACTGGACCGGGTCGGTGTCCTGGAATTCGTCGATCATCGCCACCGGCAGCTCCTGACGGATCTGGCGCGCCAGACGCTGGCTGGCCTCGCCATTGAGCGTCGGGTCCAGCGCGTGATCGAGATCATTGAGCAGGTCCGAGAATTCCCACAGCCCGAGGCGGCGCTTCTCGCAGATCAGGGCGCGGGCGACGCTGTCACGCGCATGCACGGCGACCTGATCCAGCAGCACGGCGTCCGGGGCGGGCACCTCGGCCAGCATGTCCAGCGCCGCGAAGAAGGGATGGCGCGGCGTATGGCAGTTCTTCTTGGTGCCCTTCTCGAGCTTGGCCTGACTCAGCCAGCACAGCTTCTTGCTGTCGAGCATGTCAGCGGCGAAGTCGTGCTCGCCGCTGGCAAGCCAGGCGGCCGTCGCCGCCAGGCGAGGCTCGAGTTCGGCCTCCTTGTAGCTGTTGCCGTTGAGGGCCTTGCTGGCGAAGGCCTCACCCATCACCGCGCGGATGGCCGCCTCATCGAAACTTTCCTCGACGGCGCGCCGAGCGGCCTCCTGCTGCTGACGCCACTGTTCGGCATTGCCGAGCAGCTCGCTCAGGTCATGCGGGGCCTCAAGACATTCGCCGTCGCGGTACAGCGGGCGCGGCGTGCCATCCCGCAGCAGGCCACGCAGCTCTTCTCCCAAAGCGTCAGGCCCGGCCCAACGCCCACGGATCAACGCCTGCCATTCGCGGGCCAGCGGATAGAACTCGCAGCGCCAGTAATCCTCGACGCAGCGCGCCAGCAGCGACTGGCCGTCCTGCAACAGCTCGGCGCCGAAGCGCCCGCCGGCATCGAAGGCATGTCGACTGAGCATGCGCTGACAGAAGCCGTGGATGGTGAAGATGGCGGCGTCATCCATCAGGCGCGCGGCCTGATCGAGGCGCCGTGCCGCGGCAGCCTTGAGGCGCGCTGCGTCCTCGGCGGGTGATGGTGTCAGCAGCGGCGCGAGCAACTTGGCCAGCACCGGATCAGGACTGGCACGCTCCAGCAGCGCCTCACGCGCCTGCTTGAGGCGCGCCCGAATGCGGTCTCTAAGCTCTGCGGTGGCGGCTTCGGTGAAGGTCACCACCAGTATCTCCGGCGGCGTCAGCGGGCGCGGATAGCAGACGCCCGCGTCCTGGCCGGGCAAGGGCCCGAGCACCAGCCGCACGTAGAGCGCGGCGAGGGTGAAGGTCTTGCCGGTGCCGGCACTCGCCTCGATCAGGTGCTGACCGAGCAGCGGCAGCGTCGGAATATCGAGGGCCTGGCCCTGCACGCCTTGATCCATCTCGTCACTCATTGCCGCTTCCTTGTCCTGAGCGATGCCACTCCTCACGCCACTCTCCACACCGCGCATGTCTTCCACTCTGGTATCGCTCATGACGTCGCCTTCCCGGTGGCAAGCTCCACCGCGCGTTCGCCGAGAATGCCCTGCCGCACACCGATCATGCTCTCGATCAGTGGCTGATAGAGCTGCACGCTGTTGAGCACGCCGCCGGCCTGTGCAAAGGCCTCGAACTCCGGCCACAGCTCGCCCAGCGCGCCTTCCTGACGCCTGAGCGCCTGGGGGCCCTTGAAGATGTCTTCGCTGAAGCGGGTTTCCATGGCGCGCGTCAGACTCTCACCAAGCCAGGGCTTGTGAATGGCCCCGAGCGCCGTCTCAAGGTTTGCGCTGCCGTCAGCGGCCTGCGCCTTGAGCGCACCGAACAGGGCATTGCGATCCTCCTCGCCCACCACCTCCCAGAGCGTGGTCGCCAGTTCCAGCGCGGCCGCCAGCGGCGCCTGCCAGCCCTGGGCATAGGCCTTGACGAGATGGCGCAGCGCGGCCTCGGCCTGCTCGATGCGCAGCGCGGGAAACAGCAGCCAGCGGTCCTCGAACACCGCAAGCCACTGATAGCCTTCACGGCTTGCGCCCTGATCACCTGCCACTTCCCCGAGGCCGGGACGCACGTTGGCCATCAGCCAGTCCAGATAGCCGGCCAGCAGCCGATGCGGCTTGCCGAGCTTCTTGTAGCGCCCTTCCTTGCCGGGCTTGAGGGTACCGAAGTGGGTCGCCTCCAGCGTGGCCAGCAGGCGGCTTTCGCCCTCGGCGTCATCGCGCAGCTGCTGACGGCTGACCAGACGCGTGGTGAGGGTCACGCGCAGCATCTCACCGCCCTCATCCTGCATGATCAGCGGTACCTCGAGGGTGCGCGGCGGCAGCGAGATGGCATCGCTGAGCTGGTCACGCCAGCTGGCCAACTGCTGATCGAGGCGCTTGAGGCGCGGTTCGATCAAGGCATCGGCAAAGCCTAGCGCCGGCAGCCGCCCGGCCCGGCGCAGACGTTCGGCGGCCAGCGGCAGTGACTGCCCGGCAAGCGCGGCGTCCAGCAGCTCGCGGGTCAGGGTGAAGTTCTCCAGCCCGTCGGGGGCGAAGGGTTCGTTGTCTTCATCCGGCACCTCGGCATCGCGGAAGCGCACGCCGACGCGGTCCAGCCCCAGCTGCCAGGGGCGGCGCAGGAAGCGCGCCAGTGAATCGGCACCGAGGCGCAGATGGGACTCCGGCGCCTGCTCCACCAGCTGCCTCAAGGCAGTCGCTGCCGCCGAATTCGCCTCGGTCTCACTGGGGTTTTCCTGATTCTTTTCAGTTACTTGAGCCTGACCCGCCGCGCGATACAGGCTCGACCAGCTGGCGTCATAGCTGAACAGATCGACGGCCGCCGCCTGGGAGGCATGGAAATAGCGCCGCGAGAACGGCTGCAGCGGGTGCTCGATGATCAGACGCTCACGCAGCGCCGCCTCCCGCGAACGCTTGGCGGAGTGCGGCTGCTCGGGCTCCCAGCCCAGCTCGATGTAATCGAGCAGTTCACCGACCAAAACCGAGGGCGGCCGCTCGCCGTTGTCGCGCTGGTCACGCCCGACCCACGAGATCGACAGGCGGTCCCGCGCCGCCAGCAGCGCCTCCAGGAACAGGTAGCGATCATCGTCGCGGCGTGAACGGTCGCCCGCCTGCGGGCGGCTGGCCATCAGGTCGAAATCCTGCGGCATGCGCACCCGCGGGTAGTCGCCATCGTTCATGCCCAGCAGGTGCACTTCGCGGAAGGGGATCGCACGCATCGGCATCAGGGTGGCGAAGTTGACCCGCCCGGCGAGGAAGCGCTGGGCGAGACCGCCGCTGTCCAGCTCGCCGCGTAGTGCCTCGCGCACCACCTTGAGCGACAGGCAGCCCTCGAAACCGGCCTGCTGCCAGCCCTTGTCGAGGCGTGAGAGCGCCGCCTGCAGGCGCGCCAGAATGTCGAATTCCTCGGCGCTGTCCGGGCTGAGGCTCTCCTCCCACAGCCGCTGCAGCGTGGTGGCCCAATCCGCTGGCGTGCGCGAGGTATCCAGCCAGCGCCGCCAGCGATCCAGGCTCTCGATCAGCTCGCCGACCTTGCCTGCCAGCTCGGCCTCGAGACCGGCCACTTCATCGAAAGGCACCACGCCGTCGAAGCTCAGGCCGTTCATGTCGACAAGGCCGTCCATCAGATCGTCCATCGGAGCGCCATTTTGCTCATCTCCAAGTTCCCCCTGCGCGGGACCGCCGGCCTCCGGGGAGCCGGCCGCCGGGGAGCCGGTGGCGTAGCCCAGCAGCATGCGCTCGAGCCCGAAGCGCCAGCTGTTCTCGTCGAGGGGCATGAAGCCGAGCTGCTCACGGTGCTCGCCGGAGAGTCCCCAGCGCACGCCGCTGTCGGCCAGCCAGCGCCGCAGACGCTCGAGCTCACCCTCCTCGATGGCGAAACGACGCCGGAAGGCGGCGACATCCAGCGCGTCCAGCACCTCGCTGACGCCGAGGCGCCGCTCCGGCAGTTCCAGCAGCATCAGCACCAGCCCGAGCAGCGGATTGGCCTGACTGGCCACGCGGTCGGCGATGGTGAAGGGAATATGGCGCGGATTGCCCGGCGGCAGCTGACCGAACACCGCCTCGATATAGGGGGCATATCGGTCGATGTCGGGCACCATCACCAGGATGTCGCGCGGCCGCAGCGGCTCGCCCTCACCGCGTTTCTCGGCCTCATGGGCGCGCTCGAAGGCCGCCAGCAGGCGGTCATGGAGGATCTCGACCTCGCGCAGCGCCGAGTGGGCGCTGACCAGACTGATGGAGTCGTCATCGGCCGCGAGCACCCGCGGACTGCCCTCGGCCAGGGCGCGCTCGCCGGGGTGGACCAGCTCGAGTATCTCGTCCTGGATCTGCTGCAGCAGCGGCGCCTGCTCGGGTGGGGTGTCCTCGCTGATGCGCGGCACGAAGACGTCCAGCTCGATATCGAAGCCGCTGTCGCGCCCCGACAGCGCGCTCTCGAATTCATACAGGCTGACGATGAAGTCACGCCCCTGTGCGCCAAGCCCTGCCAGCAGCGGGTTGGCCTTGAGGTGCAACTCCTCCTCCGCCAGCCCGATCAGCGCCGGCGCCTCGGGGTGACGGGCACGCTGTTGTGCGAGGCGCTCGCTGTCCATGCGCTGGCTGTCTGCTCGCGAACTGCGCCGCACGGCTTCGCGGTCGGAGACGATATCGCCCCAGTAATGGCGGCAGGGATTGGTGATCATCAGGTAGATGTCCATCACCCCGGACAGCGCATGCAGCGCATCCAGCGTCTGGCCCGGCAACGCCGAGATACCGAACACGAACAGGCGTGGCGGCAGCGGATGACGGCGGGTCGAGGGCAGTGTCTCCAGCGCACGCGCCGCCGCGACGAAGCGACCATGCAGGGCGGCACGGTGATGCTGGCGGCTGCTGGACGGCGCATCGGCCAGCACCGCTCGCCACAGTGCCGGCTGCCACTGCTGGCTGTCCGGCAGGTTGTCGGGCAGCAGATTGGCCGGCAGCTCGCTTGCGGCCTGCTGACGCGCGAAGGCATCCCGGAAGTTGTCGTCTTCAAGCCCGCTCTCCCAACTGCGTACCCACTCGGGGCGATAGTTGAGGTACTGATCGAACAGGTCCGCCAGCTGGCAGGCCAGCTGCCACTGCTGACGCTCGGCCTCGGGGCCTTCGGGCAGCGCTGGCAATGCGTCCTCACCGACCGCCTCGATCAACTGGCCACGCTCGTCGCGACACAGGTAATCCCTGAGCGGCGCATAGCATTCGGCTTGGGATTCATCGGCCAGCAGCCCCGGCAGCAGGCGCAGCAGACGCCAGGCAAGCGGGCCCTTGTCGAAGGGCGACAGTTCCGGAATCTCGTCGCCCAGCACGCCACCCAATACCCCGCGATAGGCGCGCCACACGAAGCTTGAGGGCAGTGGAAAATCCACCGAGGCGGCGATGCCATCGGCCTCGGCCAATGACAATCTCAGCCACTGGGCCATGCCGTTGGACTGGACGAGGAAGGTTTCCGGCACCAGCGGAGGCTGAGGCGCGGCCTTGATCACCTTGAGGGCCAGATCGCGCAGGTCCTCGAGGTGATTGGCGTGAAGAACGGTAAACATGCGGGCATCCTGCTGGGAGTGACAACCCGGCCATCGTGGCCGTGGCAAGCCGCTGCGCGGAAGAGACAATGAATGGCTCTATCCTAGCGTCGCCGTGGCGCCGGCCCAAACGTAAAACGCGCACCGCCCAGAGGGTGATGCGCGTTTTCAGGCAGAGGCAGGCCACAAGGGCCTGCCTCTCATCCTGCGATGCCGGATACGCTGATCAGACGATGCGCATCAGTTCGCGGCCACGCGGGCTGATCGCCAGCCACAGGCCGAGCACCACGCCCATCAGCGACAGCGCCGCCACGTACCAGGTGGGCGACAGCGGCGAGACGGTCATCATCAGCGAGACCAGAATCGGCGTGAAGCCACCGAAGATGGCGTAGGCGACATTGTAGGAGAACGAAAGGCCAGTGAAGCGCACCGCCGGCGGGAAGCCGCGGATCGCGATGCTCGGCACCGCGCCGACGATGCCGACGCTGAAGCCGGTCAGGCAGTAGAGCGGCACCAGCAGGCTGGGGTCTGAGTGCATGGTGGCGAGGAAGACCCAGTAGGTGATGCCCAGCAAGGCGCTCCACAGCACCAGGGTGACGCCGGCGCCGATGCGATCGACCATGTAACCGGAGACGATGCAGCCGACGCACACCGCCACGATCGCCAGACTGTTGGCGGAGAAGGCCGCGGCGCGGCTCAGCCCCTCGAGACCCGCGATCAGGCTCGGCGTCATCAGGATCACGACCACGATGGCAGCGGTCAGAATCCAGGTGACCGCCATCGCCACGGCAATCGCCGGACGCTGTTCCCGCAGGATCATCTTCAAGGGCAGCTCGGCGGCCAGCGCCTTCTTCTGCTGCATCTCGGCGAATACCGGCGTCTCGTGCAACCAGCGACGCAGATAGACCGAGAACAGCCCGAACACGCCGCCGATGATGAACGGAATCCGCCAGGCGAAATCACTGACCTCTTGCGGGGTGTAGACACTGTTGATGGCGCTGGCCATCAGCGAGCCGAGCAGGATGCCCCCCACCAGACCCATCGAGAGCGTGCCGCAGGCCAGACCATTGTGACGCGGTGCGACGTGCTCGCTGACGAACACCCAGGCACCCGGCACCTCACCGCCGACCGCCGCGCCCTGGAACAGACGCAGGATGATCAGCAGCAGCGGCGCCCACATGCCGATGACGGCATAGGTCGGCAGCATGCCCATCAGCAGGGTCGGCAGCGACATCATGAAGATGGACAGCGTGAACATCTTCTTGCGGCCCAGCGTATCGCCGAAGTGGGCCATGATGATGCCACCCAGCGGGCGCGCCAGATAACCGGCGGCGAAGATGCCGAAGGTCTGCACCTGACGCAGCCACTCGGGAATGTCGGGCGGGAAGAACAGCTGGCCGACGACGGTGGCGAAGAACACGAAGATGACGAAGTCATAGAACTCGAGGGCGCCGCCGAGAGCGGACAGACCGAGTACCTTGATGTCACCACGCTTGAGCGAATTTTCGTTGGGCAAATCGTGAGCAGCGGAGGCGGAGCCCGCTGCGGGGACGGAATCGTTCATGGATCTCTGTTTAGCGGGGGCTGGTGTCCAGCGATGGTCAAGGGTGATTCACGCGTCGCACATCTTGTCTTGGAGGCTTTCAGTCGGGGAGACATCATCCTGTCGAAAGACATCATCCAACCGAGAGACATCATCGATCACGGAGCGGAAGTCGTGCTGATGATGACTGAAAGCGCCGGGGTTGCCCCGGAGGCGTGGCGATCATGCGGAATCCTGCCAGCGTACGACGCATCACTGTATTGCAAAAAACACAATACAGATCGATGCAATCATGCGTCTCATGTATCGCGTCCAGAGTAGCAAAGGCGACCTTGGCTGGGTAGCGTTCGCTCACTGTTTGGCAGGGGTCTTGCGGGAAATCACGCCGACCTTGCCAAGAGTTGGCATGAAAAACCCCGGCGCCTCGACAAGGCGGACCGGGGTGGTGGACGTCATCCTGTGCAGTTCAAGCAATGAGGGATGTGGTGGGTGTCATGCGGTGAGTCATCTTCCCGCGCCTGCCGAGCGACTCCCGAGACCTGGGTTCAAGCTCAGGTTCAGGTTCATCGACAAGCGTCAGCTGCAGTAGCCCCAGCCTTCCAGGCGCTGACGAATGTCCTCGACCCGCTGGCGGTTCTTGCCGAGATCGGAATGCCCTCTGCGCGAGACGCTGCGCACATGGCAGACCCCCTCCTCTTCATTGCAGACGATTTCCACATCATCGACGAAGCCCAGCACGGGGGTGTGGAACTCGGCGTGCAGATAGCCGCCATCTTCGCTGACGATTTCAGCATGACCCATCGATTCTATGATGCCGTGCAACTTCTCCATCGCACTGACGCAGCAATCCTGCGGCATCGGGAGTGGCGCGACATAATGCTTGCTGTCAGTGGCCTGGGAACTGACCCCGTTGGGGGTGCTGGGGGCCGGAGCCAGCATGCCATCATGCAGGCCGAGATTGTCGGGACGAGGTGAAGCAAAAAGACCTTGGCGCATTTCGAATCCTTCCTGTCATCTCTGGGCGTCGGTAACAGCATCCTCTATCACCAGCCTGATTGTTATCCAAGTCAGCTTGAAGACGTTGCGAAGACTGTGCGCAAGAAAGCCCCATGCGGGCTTCTCCGCTGATGTGGTTCGCTTGAGACAACTCCCACACGCTGCCATCGCGTGGGCTTGTCGGTGAATGACAAGGGCCTCGACTTTCAGCGTAGCGACTTTTGTCGATTTTGCCCGTGGAAGGCCTTGATCCAGATCATCTGCCTGATAATGCGCCGCACCTTGAGCGGCTTGAGGCCGCGCCCTCTTCCGCCCCAGCGAAGCCAGACCGTACACTGGGCAGCATTTCACCCGGCCCGGCTTGCCCCAGCCGCAGCCCCAGCCGCCGGCCAGACGACTTCGCAAGGACCCCATCGTGAGCTTCCGCTTTCTGCACACTTCCGACTGGCATCTCGGCCAGAGCTTTCACGGCCAGAGCCGTCACGTCGAGCATGCTGCCTTTCTCGACTGGCTGCTCGGGCAGCTCAAGACTCTGGCGCCGGATGCGCTGCTGATCGCCGGAGACCTGTTCGATGTGGTCAACCCGAGCCTGGCCGCCCAAGAGCTGCTCTACGACTTCATCGTGCGCGCCCACGAGCAGGACGCGGCGCTGGAGATCGTGATGATCGCCGGCAATCACGATTCCGGCTCGCGCATCGAGCTGCCGGCCGCGCTGCTGGCACGTCTCAAGACCCATGCGCTGGGACGCGTGCGCTGGGTGGATGACTCCGCCGACGGCGGCGATGCCCACAGTCTCGACTGCCAGCATCTGCTGGTGCCCCTGCATGATCGTGATGGCAAGCGCCGCGCCCTGTGTCTGGCGGTGCCCTTCCTGCGCCCGGCCGAGGTCACCGGCCTGAGCAGCGGCGAGCAAGCCGAGCAGGAAGGAGAAGCAGCAGGCAAGGCCGAACGCACCCGCAGCGAGGCCTACCGCGACGGCGTGGCCCGCGTGCACCAGCAGCTGGTCAGTGCTGCGCGCGCCGCCCGCCAGCCCGGCGAGGCGCTGATCGCCATGGGCCATGCCCACATGCGTGACGGCGAGGTGTCCGAGAACAGCGAGCGCCCGATCCTGATGGGTGGCGAAGAGGCGCTCTCGACCAGCCTGTTCCCCGACGACATCGCCTATGTGGCGCTGGGCCACCTGCATCGCCCGCAACGCGTGGGCGGCGAGGAGCGCATCCGCTATTGCGGCACGCCGCTGGCGATGGACTTCTCCGAGGTCGACTACGGTCACCGCATCCTCGATGTCACGCTCAGCAATGAAAGCCTGGAGAAGGTCGAGGAGCATCGCGTGCCCTGCCATGTCGCGCTCACGCGCGTCGGGCCTGCGCCACTGGCCGAGATCACCACTCAACTCACGGCGCTGGTCGCCGAGGCGCAGGCGAATCTCGAGCCGACACGCTGGCCGTGGCTGGAAGTGACCGTGCAGCTGGAAGCCCCGCTGATCGACCTGCGCGCCCGTATCGAGGCACTGCTGGAAGGCGCGCCGCTACGTCTGATCAAGCTGGTCACCCGCTACCCGGCGCCCAGCGCCGAGCTTCGCGCGCCGAAGGGCGTGAAGCTCGATGAGCTGGGGCCGATGGGGCTGTTCGAGCGTCACTATCGCGCCACCTATGACAATGAGCCGGACCCGACGCTGATCGAGGATTTCGCCCAGCTGCTCGAGGAAGTCGAGGCCGCGTGCGAGACGCGCCTCGAAGGCGAGCCGGCCACCCGGCCCGCTCGCAAGGCCGACAAGGCGGCTTCGATAGACAAGACTGGCACGGCAGACAAGGCCAAGGGAGGTCAGGCATGAAGATTCTCGCCCTGCGCCTCGACAACCTGGCGTCGCTGGCCGGCGCACATGAAGTCGACTTCGAGAAGGCGCCGCTGTCCGATGCCGGCCTGTTCGCCATCACCGGTCCCACCGGGGCCGGCAAGAGCACGCTGCTCGATGCCCTGTGTCTGGCGCTCTATGGCACCACGCCGCGCCTGCGCCAGACGCCGAGTGGCGGTCAGCTGGAGGATGTCGGCGAGCATCAGCTGACGCTCAAGGACCCGCGCAGCCTGCTCCGGCGTGGCTGCGGCGAAGGCAAGGCCGAGGTGGATTTCATCGGCCGCGATGGCCTGCGCTATCGCGCCAGCTGGACGGTCAGCCGCGCACGCGGCAAGCCCGGCGGGCGCCTGCAGAATGCCAAGCAACATCTCCAGCTGCTGCCCACCGGCGATGACACCCAGCCGGCTCAGACCCTCAACACCACCAGCAATGACGCCAAGGCGTTGATCATCGACAGGCTGGGGCTCAATTTCGAGCAGTTCACCCGCGCCGTACTGCTGGCGCAGAGCGAGTTCAGCGCCTTCCTGCGTGCCAATGACAATGAACGCTCGGAGTTGCTGGAGAAGCTGACCGATACCGGCCATTACTCCGAGATCTCGATGGCCGCCCATGAGCGCGAGCGCGCCGCCCGCGAGACCGTCAATGAACTGGAGCGCAAGCTGGAGGGCCAGCTGCCGGCCAGCCCACAGGAACGCCAGGCGCTCGAGGAGGAGGTGCGTCTGCGCCAGACGGCCATGACCCGGCTCAGTGAACAGCATGATGCACTGACGGCCTATCACCAGTGGACCACCACGGCGGGCGAGCTCGAACAGGCCCTGCGTCAGGCGCAGCAGGAGCAGACCGAGGCCCACGTCGCCAGCGATGGGCTTTCCCGTCAGCGCGAGCAACTCAGCGCCCTGGAAGCCCTCGCGCCGATTCGCCCTGCCCTGCTGCGCCTCAAGGCGATCGCGCCGCAGCATGCACAGCTGGTCACGCAACTGGCCCAGCTGGAGCAGCAACTCGGCGCCCTGTCGCCCAGGGTTGAGCAGGCCCGGGCCGCCAGGCACACCGCCGATGAACGCATGCAGCGCTGCGATACCTGGCGTGGCGAGCAACTGCCGAAACTTGAAGAGGCACGTCAGGTGGCCTCGCGTCTGGCGCAACAACGCGAAGCACACGCCAGCCAGCAGAGTGAACAGCAACGCCTGCGCGACACGCTCGGCCAACATCAGCAGGAGCTGGAGACTCAGGATCGCCAGCGCCAGCAGCTGGAGCAGCAACTCCAGCAGCTGCAGGCAAGGCTGGTCGACGAGTCCGGCCAGCCGCTGCGCGATGCCGAAGACTATCGTGACCAGCTGCAACGTCAGCGCGATGCACTACTGGAGCTCAAGCCCGTACTCAGCGAGCAGATCAGTGGCCTGGCCCGCCGTGATGAGGTGCAGCAGCGTCTTGTCGAACTGGAGCAGCAACTGCCCCGACAGCAACAGGCGTTGCGGGATGTGACTGCCCGGCAGGTGCAGGCATTGCAGGCCCGTGATCAGGCGCGTCACGAGGAAGACGCCGAGCGCCGCCAGCAGGAGCAGGAGCGTCTGGCGCGCAGCGACAACGTGATGGCGCTGCGCCGCGGGCTGGTCCAGGGCGAGGAGTGTCCGGTGTGCGGCAGCCACGAGCACCCCGCCGCCGACCAGGCCGCACCGGCCGAGGCGCTGATCGCTCAGCTGGAGCAGCAGGCCCGCGAGCGCCTTGACCAGCGCCGCCAGGCCACGGCCACCGCGCAGCAAGCCATGGAGACGGCCAGTCACGAGCACGCCCGCCTCGAGGAGCAGCTCGGCTATCTGCAACAGGAACAGACCCAGCTGCACACGGAGCTGCAACGCCTGCAGCAGCAGGCGCAGAGCTGCCAGACGAACCTGAGCGAGCTTCTGGCCCGGCACTCGCTGTCGGAGCAGCCCCAGCTTGCCCCCTTGCCGCAGCTGCCGGCTGCCCACGCACTGCAACTGATCGAGCAGCGCCTTGGGGAGCTGGACGCCCGCCAGAACACGCTGGTGACGACACTGCGTCAGCTGACGCCGCTGCGTGAGCAACGCCAGGCACTGGCAACACGCCACGCCACGCTGACGACGCAATGCCAGCATGGCGAGGCGCAGCTTCAACAGTGCGAGACGCAGATCACTGCGCTGGCGCGCGAGATCGAGCAACTCAGCGCCACGCTTGCCCAGCAGCTGAGCGCAGACCCCAAGCGACAGCATGCCAGCGTGAGCGACTGGTCCGACTGGATCGAGTCGCTGACCACCCGGATGCGCAACGAACAAGAGGATGCGCGGCAGGCGCTGCAGGAGTTGAGCGACCAGCAACAGCAGCTGACGCAGCAGCAGGCCAACCTGCAGCAACGCCAGACGGAGCTGCGCGAGGAGCAAGACTCGCTCGACCGCGAACGCGCGCATTGGCAGACAGCGAATCCCGGCCTGGATGACGCGCGCATCGCGGAATTGCTGGCCGTCGAGGATCACGAGCTGCAGGCACTGCGCCAGCAACTGCGCAGTGCCCACGAGCGCGTGGCACGCGCGGATGCCCTATGTGAGGAGCGCAATGCGCGCCAGCTCAAACACTGGCAGGCCGCTCGGACCTCCAGCTGGCAGACGGTACTCGAGCAGCTGGCAGCACTCGAACAGCTGGCAGCGCCCGCCGTGGAGACGTCAGGAGCAGGTACCGCTGGAGAAGGTCCGGCGAGAGAAAGCACGGCGAGAGAAGGCAGCGCAGGAGAAGGCACGGCGGGAACGCAAGAGACGGGCGTCATCCGCGCCCAGGCCCAGCAGGCCCTGGCGCTGCATGCTCGCTTGCAGGCTCATGCGCAACCCCCGCAAGAAGATGCCGCTGGTGCGCCGGAGGATGCGCAGCCACAGCCCGAGGAAGACACCCACGCGCTTGGCGAGGCGTTGGCCACTTTGATCGCGGCGCTCAAGACACCGCTCACTGCCGTGCGCGAGGCCCATCAATCGGCGCAGGCGGCGATACTCAATGATGATCAGCGCCGCAGCGGCAGCGCCGAACTTGGCGAGCAGCTGGCCCGCACCCGCGCAGTCCATGAACGCTGGGGCACGCTATCGGAACTGATCGGCAGTGCCAGTGGTGCCAAGTTCCGCACCATCGCCCAGGCCTTCAACCTCGAGCGTCTGATCGAGCATGCCAATCTGCATCTGGCCAATCTGGTTCGTCGCTATCGTCTGGCGCGCGGCGCCAGCCCGCTGGGACTGGTGGTGGTGGATACCGAGATGGGTGACGAGCTGCGCAGCGTGCATTCGCTGTCCGGCGGCGAGACCTTCCTGGTCTCACTGGCGCTGGCGCTGGGCCTGGCGGGCATGGCCTCCGGTGAGCTGCGCATCGAATCGCTGTTCATCGATGAAGGCTTCGGTAGCCTCGACCCGGATTCGCTGGCCCTGGCGATGGAGGCATTGGATGGCCTGCAGGCCAGTGGCCGTCGCGTCGGGGTCATCTCGCATGTGGCCGAGATGCATGAACGCATTCCGGTGCGGATCGCGGTGCGCCCCTCGGGCAACGGCCAGAGCCGACTGGAGATCGAGGGCTAGCGGCGGTCAGGCATCACGAAGCCGCTTGAGGCGGCGGCTGGCGAGCTGGTCCGCCAGTCGGGTCGGCTCGGGCAGCTTGGTCTTGCCCAGACAATGCAGGGTCATCGCCAGCGCCGTGTCCAGATTCATGCGCTGGCCCGGCGAGACGAACACCGGCTTGACCTTCGCGCGTGAGCGCAGCACGGCGCCCAACTGGCTGCGCTGTTCGCGTTTGGGCAGCTCGCTATTCTCGATGATGCCGAGCTCGCCATCCGCCTCACGCACGCGATCGGTCAGCGCGACCCAGTCGCCGCGCTCATCGCCCGGTTCACCATGCTTGCCGCACAGACGCTTCTTGGCCACGCCGAAGGATGGCAGGTCACACCACAGGCCGAGATGCGCCGCCACGCCCAGGCGGCGTGGGTGTGCGATGCCATGGCCGTCCACCATCAGACATTCGGGCGCACGCTCCAGCGACTCGAGGGCGGCGATGGCGGCGGGCAGCTCCCGAAACGACAGCAAGCCCGGTATATACGGCATGCGTGTCGGCTGACGGATCAGCTGCTGCTCGAGGGGCTCCAGCGTCGCCAGATCCAGCGTCACCACCGCCGCGCGTGTCACCTCGCCCCCATCCTCGAAGCCGATATCGACCCCTGTGATGGTCGCTGGCCACTCGCCGGGGCTTGCTCCCCAGGGCGGTGTCAGTGTCAGTCGAGTGGCCATTTCGCGTTGCTTGGCAACGGCGGCGGCAGGGTCGAGATTCCAATCGTGCAGTGCTGTCATCCACTCACTCATGCATTCCCTCTCGGCGGTTGCGGGTCTCTCTCCACCAGATGCTATCGATCGCCCTCACCTTCAAGCTGCTTGCCCAGTGAACGCAGCACCTCCGCCGCCTGATTGCGGAAGGTGTCCAGCCCATTGCCGACCTCCCCCATGCTGCGTTCCAGCTGGCGTGACAGGCGATTGGAAAGCGGCTGGTCCGCGCGGGCCGTCAGCTGCTCCGGCGTCATGTCGAGCACCAGACGGTAACGGATATCGCCGGGGGCCTCAGCCGCCAGCGGGTCACTGACCGCCTCACGGGTAAAGCGCGCGAAGTCGATGCTGGCCGCCTTGTCACCGC
Organism: Cobetia amphilecti; assembly: GCF_020217465.1. GTDB lineage: Bacteria > Pseudomonadota > Gammaproteobacteria > Pseudomonadales > Halomonadaceae > Cobetia > Cobetia amphilecti. The sequence continues at coordinate 559,435 of NZ_CP084115.1, read as the reverse complement.
CGTCAGGGCGAATCAGCAGGCGATGGATCTGACCACGCGTATCACTGAGCACATCCTCGACCTTGCCCAGCGCCTCGCCCTGCGGTGAGACCACCGGCGCCAGACGCAGGGCCTCCAGCGAGACCAGCGGGACGCGAATCTCCGGCGTGGCGCTACTGGCGGGCATGCCGGACTCGGCGTGGGCCGCACTGAGCGACAGCCAGGGTGTCGCCAGCAGAGCGCACAGCATCAGCTGGCGGGCAGGCGTGGCCTGCAGGCCACGGCGCAAGGCGTCGAGTGAAGAGATCATGTGGGCATCCTCGGGAAATGATGAGCGGTGGAGCTACGCCAGCACAGGATACCAGCCCCGGTGGCGCCTTTCGTCCAGGCACAAAAAAACCGGCACCTCGTGAGAGGTACCGGTCTTTTCAGAAGCCGTGGCCAGCACTGCGATCAGTGCCGGCCCGACTCAGGCCTGATCAGGCGCGACGACGGTCGTCGTTGCCACCTTCACGGCGCTGCGGACGAGCGCCCGCACCGTCTTCTGCCAGTTCCAGCGGACGGCCAGCGACGCGAGCACGCGCCATCTTGGACACGATGCTGGTCGGCAGACCGCTCGGCAGTTCCACGACACTGTGGGTGTTGCGGATGTCGATGCGACCGATGCGTGAACCTTCGATGCCGCCTTCGTTGGCGAGAGCGCCAACCAGCTGGCCCGGCTTGACGCCGTCACGGTGGCCGACGGCCACACGGTAGAGCTTCATGCCTTCACGCGCGACCGGCGCGGAGTTGCGACGCTCACCGCGTTCCGGACGCTCGGTGCGCTCACCGCGCTCGGAACGCTCGTTGCGACGCGCACCCGGCTTCGGCAGAGACTGGATCGGCGTCTCTTCGGCGCGAGCCATCTTGACGAAGACAGCGGCCAGCTCGACCGGATCGTGACCTTCTTCGACCAGGCTCTGGACCAGAGCGCGGTGACCGTTGGAGCTGCTGCCCAGGGCTTCGACGACGCGAGCACGGAAGGCGGCGTCACGGTGACCACGGATCTCTTCTTCGCTCGGCAGCTGGCGTTCAGTGATGCGCTGGCCCAGGGCCTGCTCCATCCAGCGAACCTTGCGCATTTCGCGACCGCTGACGAAGGTGATGGCGCGACCTTCACGACCAGCACGGCCAGTACGGCCAGTACGGTGGACGAAGGATTCGCTGTCACCCGGCAGGTCGTAGTTGAAGACGTGGGTGATACGCGCCACGTCCAGACCACGAGCGGCGACGTCGGTCGCGACCAGCACGTCGACCTTGCCACGCTTCAGGCGAGTCACGGTGCGCTCGCGCAGGGACTGGTCCAGATCACCGGACAGCGCTGCCGCGGAGATACCGCGAGCGATCAGCTGTTCGACGACAGTGGTACAGGCGGCACGAGTACGCACGAAGACGATGGCCGCATCGACGGTCTCGACTTCCAGCAGACGGGACAGCGCTTCGAGCTTGGCGCCGCCTTCGACACGCACCATCATCTGTTCGATGGTGGAAGCGGTACGCGATTCGGACTTGATGGCAACCTTGACCGGATCAACCAGGTAGCGGTTGACGATACGCTCGATCTCGGTCGGCAGCGTCGCGGAGAAGAAGACGCGCTGCGCTTCCTTCGGGGTATCGGCGACGACGCGCTTGACGTCATCGATGAAGCCCATGCGCAGCATCTCATCGGCTTCATCCAGCACGAGGGCTTTCAGGCCGTTCAGGTTCAGGCTCTTGCGGTCCAGGTGGTCGATGACACGACCCGGGGTGCCGACGACAATCTGCGCGCCGCTCTTGAGGCTACGCATCTGCTCGCGGTAGTCCTGACCACCGCAGAGAGTGGCCACTTCCAGGCCACGCATGAACTGACCGTAACGTGTGAAGTTGACGGCGACCTGTTGGGCCAGCTCACGGGTCGGGGCCAGCACGAGAACCTGCGGTTCACGGCGGTCGAGGTCCAGACGGGTCAACAGCGGGAGTGCAAAGGCAGCGGTCTTGCCGGTACCCGTCTGTGCCTGGCCGATCATGTCACGGCCTTCGAGCAGACTCGGGATGGTCTGAGCCTGGATCGGGGACGGAGTTTCGTAGCCCAGCTTCTCGAGAGAGGTCAGGACGGCAGGCAGCAGGGCAAGATCGCTGAAGCGATCGACGACGGAAGTCGTGGTCATGTATATCTCACACCTAAATGGCTACAAGTAAGGCTTGCAGCTGAAGAATGGGTCGGGTTGAACCGACACGAAGCGTAAGGGCTCCGTCTGGCGATGCAGTCAGGCACGAGGCGCTGGCATCATCAGAAAAAACGTACGAGTGCTGGACGTCTTGGCATGGACGGGCCCGGGTTGCTCTGAAGGTGGACGCAATTCCACTTTCAGGCACAACGCTGCGGCGACCGTACAGCAACCAGAGGCTCTTCTACTCAGAGTCTCGGGGCGCTCCATCATGCACACTGTGGACAGGGACGGGTCTTGCATCGCGGCGGCCGGACATCGATCGAATCGAGGGGTCACGGATGGCTGGGGCAAGCTACGCCACGCGGTCCGGGAGGCGCGAAATACCGGCTGATGGCCACAAGAAACGGCGATCACGTCGGGCTCGGCTACTCAGGATGGTGGGTCACTACATGCGAGGAGCTGGCATTCTAGCAGCCTCTCACGCATTCTGCATCCTTTCTTTTGACCTTGGTCGCAGGCCGGCCGCCCTCGGGCAGGCATGCGCCCTGCCATCACGACTCGCTGAACAGCCACCTGACAGGAGCCTGCATGACTGACGCGCAAGACCATGACGCCCCCTCCCCACAACATCCCGCCGAGCATGTCACCACGCTGTGGGTCGACGCCGATGCCTGTCCGCGCGCCGCGCGCGACATCCTGGTGCGCGCGGCGGAACGCACTGCGACCCCCACCTGGTTCGTCGCCAATCATCAGGTGCCGCTGCCGCGCTCGATGCACGTCAAGGCGCTGTCGGTCCCACAAGGGGCCGATGCTGCCGATCAGTTGATCGTCGAGCGCGCCCACCCCGGCGACATGGTGATCACCTCCGACCTGCCGCTGGCGCTGGAGGCGATCGAGAAAGGCGCGCTGGTGATGACGACCCGCGGCGAAGCGCTGGACAGCAACAACATTCGCGCCAAGGTGCAGATGCGCGACTTCATGGAGAGCATGCGCTCCAGCGGCGAGCACACCGGCGGCCCCTCCGCCTATGGCCAGCGCGAGCAACGCGACTTCGGCAATGCACTGGACCGCTGGCTGGCCAAGATCAGACGCCCAACACCGCGCGCCTGACCCAACCACCGCTGCTCGTCATCAACTCGGGCGCCATCAACTCAGGCGCCATCAACTCGGGCGCGATCAGCTCACACTTCAATACCTCAGGCGTGACGACGAATGCCCTGGCCCGGCAGACGCTCGCGGTCATGGGAAGCATCGAGCGCCAGGCTCGGGCCGAGCGGCACGATAGCGGTGGGATTGATGGTCTGCTGACTGGCGTAATAGTGGGTCTTGATATGCGCAAGATCGCAGGTCTCGGCGATGCCAGGCCACTGATACAGCTCGCGCAGATAGTGCGAGAGATTGGGATAGTCGGCGATACGGCGCTGATTGCACTTGAAGTGCCCGAAGTAGACGACATCGAAGCGGATCAGGGTGGTGAACAGGCGGATGTCGGCTTCGGTCAGCCATTCACCGGTGAGATAGCGCGAGTCGGCCAGCCGGCGCTCCAGTGAATCCAGGCACTCGAACAGTGCCGTGAAGTGACGCTCGTAGACCTCCTGCCGCGTGGCGAAGCCGGTCTTGTAGACGCCATTGTTGACCTTGTCATAGACCTCGGCATTGATGGCATCGATCTCGCCGCGCAGGTCTTCGGGATAGAAGTCCAGATCATTGCCGGTCAGCGAATCGAAGGCGTCATTGAAGATGCGCACCAGCTCCGCCGACTCGTTGTTGACGATGCGACCGGTCTGCTTGTCCCACAACGCCGGCACGGTGACACGGCCGGTGTAGTGCGGGTCGGTCAGGGTGTAGAGCTGATGGTGATACCGCACGCCATTGATCGGATCACCGCTGGAGCCTTCTTCCTCGAGATAGCTCCAGCCATGTTCGAGCATCAAGGGGCTGGTGTAGGACATGCCGACCAGCGGCTTGAGCCCCTTGAGAGAGCGCATGATCAGCGCACGATGCGCCCACGGGCAGGCCAGCGAGACGTAGAGATGGAAGCGGTCCGCACTGGCGGGCACGGCCGCTTGTCCCTGCGGCCCTTCGAGCGGGGCATCGGGCGCCACGACCCAATCCCTGAGCCGCGCACTCTCGCGCTTGAATTCACCGCCGGTGCTATCGGTGTCATACCAGCGATCCTGCCACTTGCCGTCGACCAGTAAGCCCATCTTGCACGCTCCTTATATGGCTGAGGGATGCCCCCAGCCTAAGAGTCGAGCGCGACAGCGCAAGCGAATTCACTGCGTGGCAACGATCGAGTTTCTCGAACGATCACGTCACGCGCTCTTCTCAAGCCCTCACGCTTTTCAGACCCTATACGCTTTCAGGAGCGTCGCTCGCTTGCCTCCTGCTCGACGGCAGCGTGCAGCTGCGCCTTCATCGCCCGGACGGCGGGGCCCGCGCGATCATCGTCCGGCAGATAGAGCATCAGCGACACTTCGCGCTCGCCGCCATTGGCCAGCGGCAGTGGCAGCAGCCGCCCCCGGGCCAGAGCCTCGCACATGCGGGAACGGGGCAGCCAGGCGAAGCCCAGTCCGCGTTCGGCAAGATCGACTGACGTGGCCAGGTGGCTCACCGTCCAGCGCGCCTCGGCCTTGAGCCAGCCGGCATCCATGCCGCTGGAACGACTGCTGTCGCGTACCACCAGCTGGCGATGCTGCACGAGATCACGCAGATCCAGCGGCCGCCCGAGGGCGTGCAGCGGGTGCCCCGGCGCCGCCACGGCGATGAAGGTTTCACGCAGCAACGGGGTGCCGAGATGGCCATCCAGCATCAGACCGCTGATCAACAGGTCCGCTTCCTTCTCCTCGAACAGCTCGCGCCCGCCGGTCAGCGTCGTCTCGTGCAGCTGGACACGCACCTGAGGGTAGGCCGTCGAGAAGGCTTCCAGCGCCCGTGCCAGCACATCCGGCGGAAACAGCTGATCCACCGCGATGGCGATCTCGCTCTCCATGCCCGCCGACAACGCATCGGCCACATCCTCGAGTGCCCGCGCATTCTCGATCAGCTGACGCGCCCGGCGCAGCAGCAATTCACCCGCCTCGGTCAGCCGGACATTGCGCCCTACCGGCTCCAGCACCTGCACGCCCAGCAAGGCCTCGAGGCGATGCACGGCATGATTCAGGGTCGAGGGGCTCTTGTGGATCGCGGCCGCCGCGCGCGCGAAGCTGCCGTGGTCCACCACGGCGGCCAGCATCTGCCACTGAGCCAGTGTCACGCGTGACGACATCGGGATTCCTCTTGCAGAACGTACGGAAATGCACGGGGCAATCCTGACATGCCAGACGCAAAAAACCAGACACCTGATACTGCAACCCGACGGGAGCAAAAGAGCATTCTGTGCTGTCAGACTCCCGACATCTGGTCGCAATCCTCGGACATCAGGACGGCATCCTCTGAAATGCAGGAGGCCAAATACGCTATTTTGCGTAACTTTACAAAATTTAACACCAAGCAGGATTTACTGCCTGAACAGCGTTTCCTAAGCAAAAATGGCGCTATTTTCGCCAGACCTCATGTTGCCGGTACCGCCAATTGCGCCGTCAATGATCTAAACAGGGTTGAATTACTCATACTGGACATGCGTCCAGCCTATCGAACGATGGGAACCTTGGTTAAGGTTCGAATGCCTCATTGTTGCCATCTTTTCATTTCACATAACTTTATCGGTCACATATGCTGCGAATCCTTCATTCGCTCCCTCGCGCGCACAAGTATCTTCTTTTACCTGTTGCCACCATGGTTACCGTGCTGGGTGCTCACAAGCTTCTCGAAACATTCGATGCTCCTGATGTCTCTACGGCCTCACAGTCCATCGCCATCGACCTGGCCAGTGCAAATTCCAGCACCCCGGCCAAGCTGCCGCTGGCGATTGCTGCCGCCGATGACACTCAGTCTCCCCTGAGCCCGGCGCAGCTCGCCAATCAGACGGCGACCAGCTCGACCTCCGGTGACATTCCGCTGGCAGCGCTGACGCCCAGCGAGATCGTCGCCATCGATTTCGACATGCCGACGCTGCTGACGGATGCCAACTATCATCCCGACAGCCAGACGGCAGGCCCGATCGTGGCACTGGCGCCGGCGGCAGTGAAGACGGCAGAAGCCGTCATCGGCACCGCGACCGACGAACAGGCCGGCGGCACCTCCTATGACGACCTCTCCGTCGACCCGGTCGAGCTCGGCGAAAGCCCGACGCTGCAGACCGAGCTGGCGGCCGAGGAAGTCTATGTGCCCGAGTGGCAGACCTATACCGTGCAGGCCGGCGATACCTTCGCCGTGATGGCGGAGCGCTCGCTGGGCCTTGGCTACAGCGAGACCACGCGCATCCTCAAGGCGCTGCCTGACAAGCGCGTGCTGACCCATTGGCGCATCGGCGACAGCTTCGATTACAAGCTGGATGAAGACGGCAACCTGCTGGCGTTGCGCATCATGAAGGATGCGCGTCGCGGCTTCATGGTCAAGCGTGAGGCCGGCGGTGAAAGCTTCAATGTCGCCAAGATCGAGAAGGCGACCCAGGCCACTCAGCGCATGTTCGCCGGTACGGTCAGTGGCAGCTTCTCCCTGTCAGCGGAAGCCACTGGCCTGGGCGTCGCGGAAGTCAGCCAGCTGACCCAGGTGCTGGGCAAGAAGATCGATTTCCGTCGCGATACGCGCAAGGGTGACAGGTTCCAGGTGCTGGTCGAGTCCGACATGATCGACGGCACCAGCATGGATTCCCGCATCCTCGCCGCACGCTATGAAGGTTCTCGCAAGTCACTGACCGTGGTGCGCAACAGCAGCGATGGCCGCTACTACACCCCCGACGGTAAGGGCCTCGACCCGGCCTTCAATCGCTATCCGCTGGCGCACAAGGCGCGCATCAGCTCGCCGTTCAACCTCAGCCGTCGCCATCCGGTGACCGGACGCATCAGCCCGCACAAGGGCACTGACTTCGCGGTGCGCATCGGCACGCCGGTGCTTTCCACCGCGGATGGCGTCGTCGAGCTGGTCGGCAACCACCCGCTGGCCGGTCGCTATCTGGTGCTGCGCATGGACAACGGCTACAAGACCCGTTATCTGCACCTGTCACGCCCGCTGGTCAAGAAAGGCGAGCGCGTGACCATGGGTGAGAAGATCGCCCTGTCAGGCAACACCGGCCGCTCCACCGGCCCGCACCTGCACTATGAGGTGATGGTCAACAACCGCCAGGTCGATGCCATGCGCGTTCAGCTGCCGAACAACAAGTCTCTGTCCGGCAAGGCGCTCGCCAACTTCAAGCGTCAGTCAGAGAACATGCTGGCCAAGCTGGAAGCCGCCGACAACACTGGCGCCATCGCCAAGGCCTCTACCCCGAGCCAGGGTGACGAGAGCTAGACGCGACCCCAGGCGCGGGCTCGCAAGCAATAGGGCCTGCGCCTGACATGAAATGTGCCCGACAAAAGAAAAGGCCCCTCACCTCACGGTGGGGGGCCTTTTCTTTTGTCGGTGTCTCGGCCAGAGATCAGGTCACTTCTTCATGCCCTTGTTGGAGGCCTGCTCCAGCAGCTCTTCCGCTTCGCTGCTCGCGCCCTCCTCTCGCATCCTGGCCACATCGGCATATAGGCAGACGTAGGTACCGCAGGATGCACAGAACACCTTGTCGTCGGGATTGTGGACCTGCGAGACGCGGACTCGCTGGCTGCCACAGTCCGGGCACGGCTTGGGAATACGCAGTTCCTCGGAAAGATCTGACATGAAGCATTCTCCTGTTCGGTGTCTGAGCCGCTCGCCTTGAGGCTGGTCGATTGGCGTCTCCCCAAGACATGGGGCCACTCACACGGCATGCAACCCCGCTGGCGGGGAGTCGCTCGTCTTTCGGCTCGAGATACCTCACCGAGCTACCTCGCCCAGGCACTGCCCGGCACTACGCTCAGACGCAAAGCCCCGGCACGGTGGCCGGGGCTTGAGGGGCAGGCGCGAACAGACAGATGTCACGCGGCGCTGATGCTGCCGGCAAGCGACTCATGGCTGGTGCCGTGGCTTGCGGTGTTGGACATGCGTGCGACGGGGCGCTCCGGCACACGGTGCTGGCCGTGTGACCTGGCGCCATCACGCGTCAGGCGGAACTCTTCCTGCAGCGCCATCTCACGTGCCGCCAGGCGAAAATCGCCCATCGAACACAACGCATGGCCGTTCGGGCACTTGAGGATGTGATCATCCGGCAGATCACGGGCAGGCCAATCCAGCGCTTCGTTGCATTCGGGACACTGAGGGCCATTACGGGTCGGGACTGATGGGGTAAACATGCGCGAACTCCTTTTCGACGCAAAAGATGACGATGTCATGACCAGATTCTCAGTACAGAAAACATCAAGACGTGGCTCGGTTTGCGTGCGCATGATGGAGACAGATAGCGACAGACTCCATTGCACTTTCGGTTAGATGCCACAATTTTATCGCTGGTCAGTCTCTGCGCTCACGGCTGCGGAAGGTATCGCGCAGAGCGCGGAACACACTTCATGGCAGCGCGACCGGCAAGAGTCTGACAGCACTATCTTACAGTCTGATAACACCTCGCGAATGACGCAGATCAAACGCATACCAGATCAGGGGGTGTCCGCCGCACCGTTATTCAAACGGGCGTCAGACGGGTATTCATGGGCTTGAAGCCAAAAAAATCCCGACCAAAGGCCGGGAAAACACTCTCAGGCAGAACAGGACCTATCGCGGAAGCAACGCGGCTCGCCGCAGGTCGACCAGGACGCTGAACAGTCGTCAGCGGTATCACGGAAATCTCGACTCCACCTGCAGTGCCATAAATTCAGTTTCGCTGCCCCGGGCAACAAGCCCGCGACCAGGGCGAAACAGCGAATCCGACTGGCACTGAGGTAAAAATTCTTGTGCGCCCTCACACGCACTGGCGAACACTGGCCTTACATGCGCTTGCTTCAGGCCGAGGCGTCCAGCTGCTGGACCACCTTCTGCGCCATCAGGGCCGGGTCAATCGCAGCTCGCTTGCGGGCACTGACTTCAAGGCGATCACGCAACATGAACCAGACACCCAGAAACTCATCACATTCTGCACAACTGACGATGTCATCATCTGCCGGGGAATCTTCGAGGTGAACCCGGTTGCTGCCACAGCGTGAACACTCCATGGGAACCTTACGTACTGTGTTCATCTCGATGCCCTCCATTGGATCCATGATGAAAACCTTGTGCTCGAAACCGGTGGAGCGGGCGGCATGACGATGTAAAAACTTGCGGCAACCTGACAAGGGATTGAAAAAGCGGCTCTGCGGCTCCATCAATGTTGTATCAGGGTGATCTCCTGCCTGCCCCGCCGTGCTTCGACAGTTGCAAAGTTAGACACTTCCAAAACCTTGTACAAGTTTTAACGCGTATCAGAACGTATCTGTATAGCTAATGTAGACGCATTGGCAGGCGTTTTCGTGTGCGCTGATCAAGCGTTTACCTCTCCCCATGCGCCCGCTGTAGCACGAGAGCGCCCCGCCAGAACCGTGTAACATTTCGCTACAAAAAAGCCTCTTATGAAGTGCAAAAACAGCTTGTTCCACTCGCCAGGCAGCCAATCAGAGAGCAGAAAAAGCCTTGAACGCGCACTGATTGCGACATATCCACGTGCATCATCTCGACTTCTTGCCTTGAACGGCGCGGGCCTTGGTATCCATGCAATCCTTCAGCACCTCATCTCTCTGCTCGCCCCTCTACTCGAACCCTTCGTCAGAGCCCTGCTGACAGAGCGCTTGCGGGCGGCCTGTTCGCGACAGTTATGGAGCACCAGAAAGCCCACTCTCTTGGCACGACGACATTGCCCCTTTACACCTTGCATGTGACAGACAGAGAAATTCTCGTACAAGTTTTTCTTCCCCCCCCCCTTGAAACTTGTCGGTCTCGTCAGGATCTCAGTGGGTAGGGTCATGGTTCTGGCGAATCATTTGCGCCACGAGCGAGAAGGAAGCGCTTGAGGGACCGGACCAGAAGTACCGATTCAACACGCAAGGAGTACGGCATGAGCAATATGAACCGCAAACAGATTCTGGGTGCGATCACCGCGACCACGCTGCTGTCCACTACCAGCATGGCCATGGCCAGTCCGCAGGGGCTCTACTCCGCAGATGAGCTGATGGATGCCGACGTCTACCTGCAGAACGATGACAACAACGTGATCGGTGAAGTCGAGGACATCCTGCTCGACGACAACATGCAGGTCGCCGCTCTGGTCGTCGAAAGCGATGACTCCATGGGGCTGGACGAGAACCAGTACGTCGTGGAAACGGGCAAGTTCACCCTCGAGACCGAACAGGGCGATGATCTGGATGCCCTGGAATACCGCATCCACCTCGACATGGATGTGAGCGAGTTCGAGCAGCAGCCGAACTACACCACCGACTGGTGGCAGGACACGCGCAAGAGCGCCGCAGCGGCCTGGGATGAAACCAAGAACACCGCTGCCAGTGCCTGGCAGGACACTCGTCAGGCGACCGCCAATGCGCTGACCACCGCCGGCAACGCCATCAGCGGTGCCGCCAATGACACTGAGCAGGAAATGGAAGAAGAGACTCAGTGATAGCGACCCTGCAAGAGATCACCCGAACCGGATGATCCGCGGCAATGCAGAGGAAAACGCCTCATGCCCCACGGCATGGGGCGTTCGTGGTTCAGGACCACGAGAAATCACGCCATTGATGCACTGGTGGGGGAAAGAAGGGAAAGAAAGAACAGCAAGAAAGGCCGGAATGGCAGGCACAAAAAAAGCCGCCATTGGCGACTTGTGGGGGCACTGAAGCTTTTGAGCATCAGCTGAATGACCCCCACTGGCATGCATGCATGGTGGGCCCAGCAGGACTTGAACCTGCGACCAATCGATTATGAGTCGAGTGCTCTAACCAACTGAGCTATGGGCCCATGCAGCGCGCATATGATAGCGAAAGCATGAGCCTCGGGAAAGCCCGAAAACTCAACAACATAGCGATTCTCCCCTCCCGGCTGCGACGAGTGTCGCGAACCCTTGGAGCCGCCGCCTGTCCAATGTCCCATCTGCAGCATCGAATCTTTTCCAGGCGCTCATGGCGGGCCTCGCCCGATCAAGCCCCTGGCCATCAGGAGTCATGACATGTCATTGCCTTTCTCTCGCTGGACCCGCGCCCTGAGTCGCACGCTTGCGCGTCGCTCGACCGGCAAACCCGCCAGCCGCCTCACCGCCACAGCCGCCAAAAGCCGCTTCGGTGCCCCGATCAAGGCCGCGGCACTGGCCTTCGCCATGAGCGGTATCGGTGTCAGCCTGCCGACACAGGCCGCCTGGCAGCTGGTGCCCGACAGCAGCGGCGCCACCGCGACACTGACCGCGCAGGGCAGCCAGGGCAATGTGGAGCACGTGCATCACCTCAATGGCCTGAGCGGCACCGTGGGAGATGACGGCAAGATGAGCATTCCCTTGAGCGTCGGCCAGACCGATCTGCTCGACAAGGTCGGCGAGCTGCCGCCGTGGCTGTCCGGCGTCAGTCAGATGCGCCTGGCCACGCTGACCCTGAATCTTGACCCGCTGGCCATCGCGGCTCTGGAGCCCGGCCAGACGACGCGCATGCAGGTGCCCTTCTCGGCCACCGATGGCAACCGCACCCACCGCGAGACCCTGCCGCTGGAGGTCACCCGTCAGGATGCCACCCACCTGACCTTCATCAACGCCGACCCCATCTCACTGGACAGTGCAGAAGTAGCCAGGAATCAGGTCGGCAGCACCCTGCTCAACCTGCTGGGCTACGGCAAGCTGGTAGGCGACATTCCCGTCACGCTGCAGGGCGAGATGGTCGACCAGTAACCTTCAGCACAGCGCGAGCCTGCGCATCGCGTCATCAGAACCGCCCCACGGGGCGGTTTTTTTGTGTCGGTAGCAGCCGAGGATAACGGCCTGCGCCAGCCAGCGAGAGCGCGCATGACGGCGATGGTCAGCCCTCATGACACCACGACATAAGAGAATGATAAAAATAATTCTCATTCATGGTTCAGAAAGCTGTCATCTGAACGTCTACCCACAGGAGAGAACGACGAACAAGAATCATTCCTATATAAATCATTCCGGATGGAACACCGCGCTCATGAAAGACTCCGCCGCACATAAAGCCACTCGCTCCCTGCTGATGACCCTGCCCAGGCACCCTCTGGCACTGGCGATTGGCCTTGGCCTGCCCTTCGCCGGTCAGGCCATGGCGGCCGACCACCGTGAGTCTCAGGACGAGACCCTCGACACCATGACGGTGACCACCACAGCGGCTACCAAGACCGACACCGGCTACCTGGAAACCCCACAGGCCGTCTCCACCATCACGCGCGACGATATCGACAAGCGCGCAGCCGAGACAGTCCAGCGTGCAGCGGACTACACGCCGGGCGTCTTCACCAACCAGATCGGTGCCTCCAACCGCTATGACTATCTGGTGCTGCGTGGCTTCTCCGATGGCAGTGTCAGCAACACCTTCCTGGATGGCCTGAAGCTGATGGGCGACTCGGGTTCCTACAGCTCGATGACCATCGACCCCTACTTCCTCGACAGCATCGAGGTGGTGAAAGGGCCGTCTTCCGTCCTCTACGGTCGCTCCTCGCCGGGTGGCCTGGTCGCGATGCAGTCCAAGCGCCCCGAGTTCCAGGACTCCGGCCAGGTCCGCTTCACCGTCGGCGACGACAACGAACGCAGTGCTGCATTCGACCTCACCGGCCCGCTGGATGACGAGCAGCGCATCGCCTATCGCCTGACCGGCCTCGCCAGTGCCGAGGACACCCAGGTCGACTCCGTCGAGGAAGAGCGTTACGCCTTCTCGCCGCAGATCACCATGGACGTCACCGACGACACCACCGTCACCCTGATGGGCTACTTCCAGAAGGACCCGGAAGGCGGTTACCACTCCGGCCTGCCCTATGAAGGCACGGTGGTCAGCTACAACGGCACCAAGCTCGGCAACGACTTCTACGAAGGTGACGAGGACTACGAAGAGTTCGATCGCACCGAACGCATGCTTGGTTACGATTTCGAGCACCGCTTCAACGACGCTGTCACCGCACGCCAGAAATTCCGCTATCTGCGCTCCGATGTGGACCTCGAGCAGGTCTACGCCTATGGCTGGGCCTCGGACACCGAGCTGACCCGCTACTACTCCGGTGGCGAAGAAAGCCTGCGCGCCTGGACCGTCGACAACCAGCTGGAGAGCCGCTTCTCCACCGGCGCCTTCGATCACACCCTGCTGTTCGGCGCCGACTATCAGACGCGCACCAATGACGTGGACTGGGAATACGGCACCGCCAGCACGCTGGATGTCTCCAGCAGCAGCGATGCCGATGTCTCCATCTATGCCACCGAGAACCAGAAGCGTGAACTGGACCAGACTGGTGTCTACCTGCAGGACCAGATCAGCTGGGGTCGCTGGAACCTGGCCGCCGGCCTGCGTCAGGACTGGGTCAACATCAAGAACACCGATCGTGACTACAACACCACCAGTGAGCTGAACGACAACGAGATGAGCGGCCGCATCGGCCTGATCTACGGCTTCGACAACGGCATCTCGCCCTATGTCAGCTACTCCACGTCCTTCTCGCCGAACTCCTACACCGATGAAGACGGCGACCTGCTCGACCCGACCACCGGCGAGCAGGTCGAAGTCGGCATGAAGTACCAGCCCAACGGCACGCGTGATCAGTACAGCGTCTCGCTGTTCCGCATCAATCAGGAAAACGTCGCCTCCAAGGACCCGGAAGACAGCTACTACACCGCCTACGGCGAGATCGAGTCCCAGGGCCTGGAGCTGGAAGCCCGCACTCAGGTGACCCGCGACTTCGCGCTGCAGGCCGGTTACAGCTACACCGACGTGACCTATGCCAAGGCGGAAGATGGCACCGAAGGCAACGATGCCAACCAGGTGCCCAAGCACCAGGTCAGCGTCTGGGGTGACTACGCCTTCAATGAAGGCCCGCTCACGGGACTGAATGCCGGCCTCGGCGTGCGCTACTACGCCGACATGTGGGCGGATTCCGAGAACACCGAGAAGGTGCCGAACTACGCGCTGGTCGATGCCCTGGTCGGCTACGACCTGAGCCAGATCGGCTGGAGCGGCACCAGCGTGCAGCTCAACGTCAGCAACCTGTTCGACAAGGAATACATCGCGTCCTGCTACAACACCAGCTTCTGCTACTACGGTGCCGAGCGCAGCATGACCGCGACACTGACCTATGATTTCTGATTTCGAAAACTCCGCAGTCCGTCGATTCTGAATCGACCCGCACGACCCGCCGGCGGCAAGGATGTCGCCGGTACCATCGCCCTGAACCACTCATCGTCTGATAGCTCTGGCGTGTCCAGCACATGACACCGGGGATGCCGGCCACCGGGATTGCCGGCCACCGAGCTTGCCCGACACAGGGGTGCTCGGTGACGACTCACTCTGCCGATGCCCACGGCAGACGTGACTGACCACGCCGACGGCTTTGCCAACAGCTTCACCAACAACAACGACCGCAAACGCGGCACTTGATGAATGTCCTGACTGGTCCTCGCACCTGAGCCATCTGTCCCAGCTGGCTGCGAGTCTCTTCCAAGTCTTTATCTGCGAACATTCGCATAAGGTTATGTAATGCACAGCCTTCAAGATTCCGCCGCCACCTACGGCGCTGCCGCAGGATCCTCCGTGTCTGACGCCCAGACCGACGCCTGTGCGCGCTCACTGTCCAGCTCGCCGCGCGCCGCCCTGTTCTCGCCTGCCAACATGGATGCCTGGCAGACAGGCATGGACCGCATCAGCCAGCTGGTGGCTGAACAGCTCGACAGTGTTCAAAAGCCGTTCAGTGGCATCACCCCGGAGGCCCTGCGTCCGGCCTTTGCCGACCTCGATCTCGAGACGCCCCTCGAGAACCTCGAAGCCGGTCTGGAGGAGCTCAAGTCGCTCTACCTCAAGGATGCCGTCTACTTCCATCATCCCCGCTACATCGCGCACCTCAACTGCCCGGTCGTGCTGCCCGGTGTATGGGCCGAGAGCCTGCTGGGCGCGATCAATTCCTCACTCGACACCTGGGACCAGAGCGCCGGCGGCACCCTGATCGAGCAGCGCCTGATCGACTGGACCACCGAGCGCCTGGGCCTGGGCCCGACCGCCGATGGCATCTTCACCAGCGGCGGCACCCAATCCAACCTGATGGCACTGCTGCTGGCCCGTGATGCGGTCTGCGAGAAGCTGCCCAACCATCCCGGCAACCAGACCCACGGCCTGCCGCCGGAAGCCGGACGCCTGCGCGTCTTCGCCTCCGGCATCAGCCATTTCAGTCTGCAGAAGGCCTGTGCCCTGCTCGGCCTCGGCCACAACGCCGTCATCCCGGTCGCCGTGGATGAGCGCCGCCGCATGGACCCCGTGGCCCTGCGTGACGCCCTCGACAACGCCCGCGCCGAAGGCCTGATCCCGATGGCCGTGGTCGCCACTGCCGGTACCACCGATTTCGGCAGCATCGACCCGCTGCAGGCCATCGGCCGTGAGTGCCACGCCCGCGGTATCTGGTTCCATGTCGATGGCGCCTATGGCGGCGGCCTGATCACTTCTCGTCGTCATGGTCACTGGCTCAAGGGCACCGAGATGGCCGACTCCGTCACCATCGATTACCACAAGACCTTCTTCCAGCCGGTCAGCTGCAGTGCCTGTGTGGTACGTGATCGCACCCAGCTGCGCCACGTCACCTATCACGCCGACTACCTCAACCCGGAGCTTCAGGCCCGCGAAGGCACGCCGGATCAGGTCAACAAGAGTCTGCAGACCACGCGCCGTTTCGACGCCCTGAAGCTGTGGATGACACTGCGCCTGATGGGCGCCGATGCCCTCGGCGACATGCTCGATTGCGTGATCGACCTCACCCGCGAGGGCTACCAGCTGCTCGAGGCGGCGCCGGACATCGATGTCGTCCAGGCGCCGGAGCTCAGCACCCTGGTATTCCGCTTCCATGACGCCAGTGAAGAGACCCTCAGCGCCGAGCAGTGGGACGCCTTGAACCGCGAGATCCGCAAGCGCCTGTCACGCAGCGGTGAAGCCATCGTCGCCGCCACCAAGGTCTCCGGCCGTCAGTACCTGAAGTTCACTCTCCTGAACCCGGAAACGCGCCAGGAAGACCTGGCCGCCGTGGTCGAGTTGATCCGTCAGCACGGCCAGGCGCTGGTCAAGGCGCATCATCTGGCCGTCAGCACCACCGCCCAGCCGAACCATGGCGCACCACTGGCCGACATTCCGGCCGCCAGCCGTCGCAGTCACACCACAGAAGCCAAGGAAAGCCGTCATGCATGACACCTCGAACCCTCACGTCACAGACACTCTGGAAGCGCGCGATGATGTGCTGGACTTCGTTGCCATCGGCATCGGCCCCTTCAACCTCAGCCTTGCCTGCCTGAGCGAGCCGCTGGAAGACGTCCAGGGCGTCTTCCTCGAGCGCAAGGCCGCGTTCGACTGGCACCCGGGCATGCTGCTGGAAGATGCCAGCATGCAGACGCCCTTCATGGCGGACATGGTCTCGCTGGCCGACCCGACCAGCCACTTCAGCTTCCTCAACTATCTGAAGCTGCATGACAAGCTCTACAACTTCTACATCCGCGAAGACTTCTTCCTGCTGCGTCGCGAGTACAACCAGTACTGCCAGTGGGCGGCGCGCGAGCTGACCAGCCTGCGCTTCGATCACGACGTCCAGGACATCCAGCATGTCGGCGACATCTATGTCGTGCGCGGCACTCGCCCCAGCACCGGCGAAGCCTTCGCCTATCGCGCACGCAAGCTGGTGCTGGGCACCGGCACCCAGCCCTATCTGCCGAAAGCCGCCGATGCCGTGCGTGACGTGGTGCCGGTCGCGGGCAGCCGCGTGTGCCACAACGCCCACTATCTGGCGCGCAAGGAGGAGCTGACCTCCCAGCCGGCCATCACCATCATCGGTTCCGGCCAGAGCGCCGCCGAGATCTATCTCGACCTGCTGCGCGAGATCGACCAGCACAGCTACCAGCTCAACTGGATCACGCGCTCGCCGCGCTTCTTCCCGCTGGAATACGGCAAGCTGACGCTGGAGATGACCTCGCCGGATTACATCGATTACTTCCACGCCCTGCCGCGTGAGCAGCGCAACACCCTGCTGGCGACCCAGAAGGGCCTCTACAAGGGCATCAATCTCGAGCTGATCGACGAGATCTACGACACCCTCTATGCCAAGCAGCTGCAAGGCGTGGTGCCCACCACCCTGATGACCAATACCGAACTGACCTCGCTGAACAAGCAAGAGACCGACGGCGACTTCACGCTGGGGCTCTATCAGCGCGAACAGCAGCAGGCCTGGCGTCATGACACCAGCGCCGTGGTGCTGGCCACGGGCTATCACTACGTGGCACCGCCCTTCCTGCGCAGCATCGAATCGCGCATTCGTCGTGACGAGGAAGGCCGCTACGCCGTCGGTCGCTTCTACGCCGTCGACACGCAAAGCACCGCGGATGCTGACGGCAACGAGGGCGATCAATCACCGTTCGCCGGCGAGATCTTCGTCCAGAATGCCGAGCTGCATACCCACTCGCTGGCCGCGCCTGACCTGGGCATGGCCTGCTATCGCAACAGCTGCATCCTGCGCGCCATCACCGGTCGTGAGGTCTATACCATCGAGCGCCGCATCGCCTTCCAGAGCTTCGGCGCGCCCGGCTCTGAAAAGGGCTGTGGCAATGGCTTCACACCGCTGCCCGCCGCACACCTGCCCTACGGCGAGACGGATATTCACGCCGGCCCATCCTCTACCGAAAGCTCTTCTACCGGCCTCTCTTCTGCCGGCACCGTCTCTGACACCCAGGCCGATACGACTCACACCGCTGCACCGCAACACCGGGAGACCACCGCATGAACATGCCAGTCGACATCACCAGCGCCGCAAGCGCCGAACAGTCCAGCAGTGCGGCAAGTTCTCACAGTGCAGCGACACCCTCACAGCAGCTGTTCGGGACGACCTCACTCGCCGCGCCGGCACCGCTCGATCTGCTCAGCCCGGCACCGGGAACGCGCTTCACCCGCCGCGCGGTGGAGCTGGAGCAAGCCCAGGCACGCCTGCGCAAGCCAAAGGATGACAGCACGAGCGAGCGCGCCGAATTCGCGCTACGCCCGCTCGACCTTGCCGCCGACATGGCGATGGTGGATGAGTGGACCAGCGGCGAACGCGCCAGCTTCTGGGGCATGAGTGATGACCTCATCACCACCAAGTACGACTTCTACCAGGGCCTGGAAGAAAGCCAGCACGCCCAGGGCTGGGTCGGTTTCTACAACGACAAGCCGGCCTTTCTGGTTGAGCTCTATGACCCGGCGCACGACCCGCTCGGCAAGCATTACAGTGTGCAGCCCGGCGACTTCGGCATGCACTTCCTCGTCGCGCCGCGCAGCGAGGACCAGGCCCCCATCAGCGGCTTCTCGCGGGCGGTGATCGAATCGATCATGGCGATGATCTTCGCCGGCCAGTTCCGCGATGAGCATGCCGATGAAGGGAAAGATGCAGTCCGTCCCGTGACCCGTGTGGTGGTGGAGCCGGACAGCCGCAATCGCGCCATTCATCCGCTGAATGCCGCGGTGGGCTTCGTCGATCATGGCCCGCTGGATCTCGACGGCAAGCCGGCGCGCCTGTGCTTCTGCACCCCGCAGGACTTCCGCGCCGCCCTGGCCACTCGCAGCCCGCGTCTGGACCGCGGCGTGACCGCCAACCCGGCCGCGGCCAGCCAGCACCTCACCGGCCCGGACTGGCAGCAGGCCAATCGCCTGCTGGTGCGCAAGGCGCTGGCCGAGTTCAGCCACGAGCGTCTGATCCACCCGCAATGCGCCGATGGCTGCGGCACCCGCACCGCCTGCCAGAGCCATGACAACTGGCATCACTTCCGCCTGCCGCTGGCAGCGCAGGTCAGCGACACGCCGCCGGTCAGCCGCCGCGCGGCGGAATATCGCTTTGTGGCGCGCCGTTTCCAGCTCGATCACTGGCTGATCGATGCCGCCTCCATCCAGCGTCTGGATGCCGACGGCAACGCCCTGCCGCTGGACGCGCGTGAGCTGATTCTGGAACTCAATGACGTGCTGGAGATTCCGCCGCGTCTGCTGCCGGTCTATCTCGAGGAGGTCAGCGCCACGCTTGCCTCCAGCGCCTGGAAGATGCAGCGCGCCGTGCGCGAGAATCAGTCCGCCCGCGTGCTGGCAGGTGCCTCCTTCCAGACCCTGGAATCGGCGATGAGCGAAGGCCATCCGTGCTTCGTCGCCAACAATGGCCGCATGGGCTTCGATGCGCTGGACTATCGCGCCTACGCGCCGGAAGCCGCGCAGCCGTTCTCGCTGGTGTGGATCGCCGTGCATCGCGACAACGCCCATTACTCGGCCGTGGATGGTCTCGATCCGCGCCGTCTGCTCGAGGAAGAGCTGGGTGAAGCCGAGCTGGCACGCCTGGAACAGCAGTTGACCGAGAAGGGCCTTGCGCCCGCCGACTACCTGATGATGCCGGTGCATCCGTGGCAGTGGAGCCACAAGCTGGCGATCACCTTCGCCGCAGAGATCGCCAGTCAGCACATCGTCTGTCTCGGCCTGGGGGAGGACCGCTATCAGGCGCAGCAGTCGATCCGCACGCTCTACAACCGCAATCAGCCGAACCGTCGCTATGTGAAGGTGGCGCTGTCGATCCTCAACATGGGCTTCATGCGCGGCCTGTCGCCCTATTACATGCGTGCCACTCCGGTCATCAATCAGTGGCTGCAGGGCCTGATCGATTCGGACCCGTCCTTCGAGAAGTGGGGCTTCCGCCTGCTGCGTGAAGTCGCGGCCATCGGCTATCGCGATGATGTGCTGGAAGACGCGGACCCGGCAGCCGTCGGCTATCGCAAGATGCTGGCCAGCCTGTGGCGCGAGAGCCCGGAAGACGTCAAGGACGAGGGCGAGCGCCTGATGACCATGGCCGCGCTGCTGCATGTCGACAACGATGAAAAGGCCTTGCTGCCGGCGCTGATCGAGCGCTCCGGCATCGGCGCCGAAGCGTGGATCGACAAGTGGCTGACGGCTTACATGACGCCGCTGCTGCACTGCTACTTCAAGCACGACCTGGTGTTCATGCCGCACGGCGAGAACCTGATCATGCGTCTGCGCGATGGCGTGCCGTGTGGTGCGCTGATGAAGGACATCGCCGAGGAAGCGGCGCTGTTCGCCACCGAGGAGACGCGCGCACTCGAACTGCCGGCAGGGGTCGAGCGTCTGGTGGTCGAGGTGCCGGAACCGATCCGTATCCTGTCGCTGCTCACCGATGTCTTCGACTGCATCTTCCGCTTCGCGGTACCGCTGCTGGTGCGCGAGCAGGTGATGACGGAAGAGGCCTTCTGGTCTCGCGTCGCGGCCTGTATCCATGACTACCAGGATGCCCATCCGGAGATGGCCGACAAGTTCGCGCGTCATGACCTGTTCGCGCCGCGCTTCACGCTGTCGTGCCTCAACCGCCTGCAGCTGCGCAACAACCAGCAGATGGTCGATCTCACCGATCCGTCCGGCGCCCTGCAGCTCAAGGGCGAGCTGGATAACCCCATCGCGGCCTTCGCCCGCCGCTAGGCGGTGATCGCCATGACCCGTCAGCTACGGCCCGTCAGCCAAGAACAGCTAACTACGACCAGCTAACTACGACCAGCTAACTACGACCAAGCAGCACCGGGACCGCCCTTGTCATGCACGGGGGTGGTCCTTGGCGTTCCTGACACACAATCATTGATAATGATTCGTAACAACAATACCATTACCCTCCCATCACGACAGATCTCATTGCGAGCCGTGGATGTCCTCTCACGCCAAGCCCCCTGTTCGGCCTCATCGCGACACGGATGAGCGAACGCCTGACGCACACGGGCCAGAAGCTGAAACGCCCGCTGAGCTTCAGGCTTGTGCTGCACAGCAATACCGTCACTCGCTGGACCAGCTGTTTGCCGAGCATCGTCACGAACTGACCGGCTTTCTGGTGCGTCAGCTGGGCTCGCATGAGCTGGCGGAAGACATCAGCCATGAGGTCTATCTGCGTCTGCGCCTAACCGGAGACTGGCCCGCCAACCCGCGCGCCTGGCTGTTTCGCATCGCACGCAATCTGATCATCGACCATCACCGCCACCAGTCCCGCGCACCGGAATTCGAATCGGTGTCCGAGGGCGATGAGCGCGTGGCGGCCGCCCATCTGGACCCGGAGAGGAGCCTGGCGCGCCGCCAGAAGCTGCAGGTCGTCGATGCGGCACTCTCCGAGCTGGCGGGCCATTTTCGCCTCGCCCTGACCTGGTATCGCCTCGAGGGCCTGACCAAGCGCGAGATCGGCGAGCGACTCGGCGTGTCCGAGCGCATGGCAGGCCGCTACGTCACCCAGGCGCAGCAGCACTGCGAGATGCGCCTGGCCGCGGCGGGCTGTTATCGCAATGAAGTCAGCCGCGACTGCGCCGCCAGCCAACAGGACACCACGAACTCGCCGCCAGCCGCGCAGCGCACGTCAACCGCGCCCGGCAAGGCGCGACGACGAAGCCGGCGTGATGACAGCCCGACAGCAAGAGGCGATCAGCACTGATGGCCCCGCGGAGCACGGATGGGCGAACGTCTCCGCGTCATGTCGCCCAGAATGAATCGCCCCTAGCCTGACGCCCTGACCACGGATGACGATGCTTTCATGTTCACTCTCGACCACCTGCGCTTTGACCTCGGCGAGCGCTGCCTGCTCAAGACGCAGTCTCTCGATTTCGCCCCCGGCCAGGTGCATGGCCTGATCGGCCACAATGGCTCCGGCAAGTCGACACTGCTCAAGCTGCTGGCGCGTCAGAACACCCCGACCAGTGGCAAGCTGGCGCTGGATGATCGCCCGCTCTCGCAGTTCGGCAGTCGGGAATTCGCGCGGGCGGTGGCCTACCTGCCGCAGCATCTGCCGGCGGCCGAAGCGCTGACCGGCCGCGAGCTGGTCGCCTTCGGCCGTTATCCGTGGCACGGCCTGCTCGGCCGTCCCGGCCCCAAGGATGAAGAAGCCATCGAGCGCGCCATCGCGCTGACCCACACCGAAGCCTTCGCCGAACAGCAGGTCGATACCCTCTCCGGTGGCGAACGTCAGCGCGTGTGGCTGGCCATGCTGCTGGCCCAGGGCAGTCGTTATCTGCTGCTGGATGAACCGCTGGCGGCGCTGGATATCGCCCATCAGATCGAGGTGATGGAGCTGGTCTCGCACCTGAGCCACACCCTCGGGCTGGGTATCATCATCGTGCTGCACGACATCAATCTGGCCGCGCGTTACTGCGATCGCCTGGTGGCGCTGCACGGCGGCCAGGTGCTGGCTGAAGGCGCACCCGACGCGATGATGAACCCCGTCACGCTCAAGGATATCTACGGCGTCGAGATGCAGGTGATCACCCCGCCGCAGAGCCAGCAGCAGATCGCGGTGCCGCTATGAAGTGGCTGTTGGCACTGATCAGTCTGAGCCTGCTGGCGGTGGGGGCCGCCAGCGCTGCCACGACGGACGAGACAGTCCGGCCACCGGCCGGCTTCGTCGATCGCCCCATCGTGGCACTGGACTGGACCCTGGCCGAGACCCTGACCGGAATCGGGGTACGCGCCATGGGTGTGGGTCAGGTCGCGACCTACGCAAGCTGGGTGGATCAACCGGCGCTGCCGCAGGGCACGCGGGATCTCGGCCTGCGCACCCAGCCGAACCTGGAGCAGCTGGCCGCCCTCGCCCCCGCCGATATCCTGATCAGCCCGATGCTGTCCAGCCTCGCGCCGCGCCTGTCGGCCATCGCGCCGGTCACCAGCATCGCCATCTATACCCCGGACGCCGACACCTGGCAGACACTGGTCAAGGCGACCCGCCAGCTGGGCAAGCTGACGCAGCGCGAGCCCCAGGCCGAACAGCTGATCCGCCTGAGCACCGCTCGCCTCGCCGGTTACAACGCCGCGCTGCGCCAGCAGGCGGCACGCAAGGGTCAATCGCCCCTGCCGCTGTTGATGGTGCAATTCATGGATGACCGCCATGTGCGCATCTTCGGCGACAACAGCCTGTTCCAGGCCGTGATCGAGCGCATGGGCATCGCCAACGCCTGGCAAGGGGACACCAACGCCTGGGGCTTCGCCACCGTCAGTCTCGAGAAGCTGGTGACGCTGAAGGGCCGCATGGTGGTGGTGGAGCCGCTGCCGCCCGGCGGACACCAGGCACTGGCGCATAACGGTCTGTGGCAGGCCATGCCCGGCGTGCGCGAGAACAGTCAGGCCTCGGCGCCGCTGTTCCTGCCGCCGGTCTGGAGCTTCGGCGCCCTGCCCTCGGCCAATCGTTTCGCCGCACTGCTTGCCAGCCATCTGATTGATGATGAGGCGACACTTGAGGGGGAGACCACCGATGGCAACCACTGAGCAGGCCATGAGCACCCGCCCCGCATCAGGCCGGCGACCGCTGCATCTCTCGCCGGGCCGGGCCTGCAGCCTGTTGGCCCTGGCCCTTGTGGTACTCGGCAGCCTCGCGCTCAACCGTGAAGGCCTGAGCCTGATGCAGGGCCTGACCGCACTGTGGGCATCGCCCGACTTCAGCGCTGCGGCCAGTCTCGGCCAGGCAGACAGCGCGCTGCTCTCCGCGCAGCTGGTGGCCCATGTCAGCTGGTGGCCGCGTCTGGTCTGCGCGCTGCTGGCCGGTGGCGCGCTGGGCATGGCGGGCGTGCTGATGCAGCAGGTGCTGCGCAATCCACTGGCTGCGCCCACCACTCTCGGCGTCGCCAGTGGCGCGAGTCTGGCGATGATGCTGGCGACGCTGTTCGCCCCGGCACTGATGGCCGGCACGGGTCTTGGGGGAGACGGCTTCCAGCTGGGCCGTGAATGGGTCGCGCTGGCCGGTGGCCTGGCCGCCATGGGGCTGGTATTCGCGCTGGCCTGGGCGCGAGGCATGTCACCGACCGTGGTGGTACTGGCAGGGCTGGTGGTCAATCTCTACATCGGCGCGCTGGGCATGGTGCTGTTGCTGTTCAATCAGGAGGCCCTGCACGGCACCCTGGTATGGGGCGCAGGTTCGCTGGCCCAGAACAGCTGGGATGGCGTGATCACGCTGCTCTCCCGTCTGCTGCCGGGCATGTTGCTGGCACTGGTGCTGATGCGTCCGCTGGCAGTACTGGACCTCGACGAGGCCAATGCCAGAAGCCTTGGCGTCTCGCTGCGCAAGCTGCGCCTGATGAGTCTGGGACTGGCGGTATTTCTGAGCGCCTGCGTGGTCAGCGTGCTGGGCATCATCGGCTTCATCGGCCTGGCCGCGCCAGCGTGCGTGCGTCTGATGGGCGCGCGCCGCCTGGGCCAGCGCCTGCTGTGGGCACCATTGTTCGGGGCGCTACTGCTGGCGGTGACGGACCAGGTGGTCGCCAGTCTCGATGGCCTGCTGCCCAACCTGATTCCAACCGGCGCGATGACGGCGGCCCTCGGCGCGCCGCTGCTGCTGTGGCTGATTCCGCGCCTCAAGATGGCGCAGGGGGCTGGCCCCGCCAGTCATCACGGCATGTCACTGACGCATCGTCACCCCCGCCCCGACCGCCTGCTCGGCTGGCTGCTGGCCGGGGTCTGCGTGGCCCTGATGCTGGCCCTGCTGGTCGGCAATGGCGCCGATGGCTGGACCCTGGGCAGTGACATGCTCCAACAGCTGATGGCCGGCCAGACCAGCGTGCTGGACTTCCGCCTGCCACGGGTACTGGCGGCGGCAGGCGCCGGCGTACTGCTGGCCCTGGCCGGCACCCTGTTGCAGCGTCTGACCAGCAACCCGATGGCCAGCCCCGAGATTCTCGGCATCAGCGGCGGCACCGCCATCGCCCTGATGCTGACACTGCTGCTGGTCCCGTCACCGGGGCAGCTGACCCTGCTGGGCGCAGGCATCTGCGGGGCGCTGGCCTGTCTGGCGCTGCTGGTGATGCTCAATCATCGCAGTGGCTTCATTCCCGAACGCGTGCTGCTGTGCGGGGTGGCGATCACGGCGCTCTACGATGCGGTGCGCGGCATCATCCTTGCCGATGGCGACCCGCGCGGTCAGCAGATTCTGGCCTGGCTGTCCGGCTCCACCTATTACGTGGGTCTCTCCGCGGCGGTCGGCGTGCTCGCGCTGGCGATCATCGCGGTCCTGCTGGTGCGTCCGCTGGCGCGCTGGCTGGACATCCTGCCACTGGGCATGGCGAGCGCCAGTGCGCTGGGCATCGGCGTGACCCGCGCCCGCCTGGTGCTGCTGGGCGCGGTGGCGGTGCTCACCGCGCTGGCGACCCTGATCGTCGGCCCGCTGTCCTTCGTCGGCCTGCTGGCCCCGCATCTGGCGCGCCTGCTGGGCCTGAGCCGCGCCCGCGAGCACATGCTCGGCGCGGTGCTGTGCGGCGCGCTGTTGATGGTGCTGGCCGACTGGCTGGGCCGCCAGCTGCTGTCGCCCTACGAGATTCCCGCCGGCCTGATGGCCTCGCTGATCGGCGGCAGCTACTTCCTGTGGAGCCTGCGCAGAAGCTGACGCGCATACGCACACGCAGGAACGACGAAGCCCGCCACCGAAAGGTCGCGGGCTTCGTCGTTGGTGGACGTTGTGGAGCTCGTGAACTGCATGAACTGAGTGAACTGACGGACGCAGCCCGGGCTCAGTTACCGAACACCACCGTGCGCTTGTCATGCAGGAAAACGCGACGCTCGAGGTGATAACGCACGCCGCGCGACAGGGTCAGGCACTCGATATCACGGCCCTTGGCGATCAGGTCTTCGGGATAGTGGGCGTGATCCACCGTCTCGACGCCCTGGGTGATGATCGGCCCTTCATCGAGATCATCATTGATGTAGTGCGCGGTGGCACCGACCAGCTTGACGCCCTTCTCGTAGGCCTGGTGATAGGGGCGCGCACCCTTGAAGCCCGGCAGCAGCGAGTGGTGGATGTTGATCGCCCGCCCCGAGAGCTTCTCGCACATGTCGCTCGACAGCACCTGCATGTAGCGCGCCAGAATCACCAGCTCAGCCCCGGTGTCCTGCACGATCTGCCATACCCGAGCCTCCTGCTCGGCCTTGGTCTCGGCGGTGATCGGCAGGTGGTGATACGGCAGGCCATGCCACTCGGCCAGCGGTGCCATGTCCGGATGGTTGGAGATGACGGCGGTGATGTCCATCGGCAGCTGGCCGATGCGATGCCGATAGAGCAGGTCGTTCAGGCAGTGGTCCGAGCGCGAGACCATGATGACCACCTTCATGCGCTCATCCGGCGCACTCAGGCTGACGTCCATCTCGAAGTCGGCGGCACGCGTACCCAGGCCCTGCTCGAAACTCGCGGCATCGAAGCCGTCATCGAGGGTGCCGGCCTCGGTCTGCGGACGAAATTCGGCCCGGATGAAGAAGCGCCCCGACAGGCGGTCATCGAAGGAATTGAGCTCGGTGATATAGCAGCCCTGCTCGCGCAGGTAGCGTGTCACGACGTCCACCGTGCCGATGCGGCTGGGACATTGGGCGGTCAGAATCCAGGTATCACGCATACGTAGGTGCCTGTCATGTAAGGATTATCTATTGTTGGAAGCAGCAACGTCAGGGTTGCATCCGAGGCCCTGCGCGACAAACCAATATTATT
Source organism: Cobetia amphilecti (assembly GCF_020217465.1). Classification (GTDB taxonomy): domain Bacteria; phylum Pseudomonadota; class Gammaproteobacteria; order Pseudomonadales; family Halomonadaceae; genus Cobetia; species Cobetia amphilecti. The sequence goes on along the minus strand of NZ_CP084115.1, from coordinate 532,640 downwards.
GAGGCGGGCTTCAGTATTTCTGAAGCCCGCCTCCTGGCCCGGGCAAGGCCCCTGGCAGTCGATTCAGGTCATTGCGTGCGCCTGCGACAGACCTCTCTCCAGACGCAGATCTATCTCCAGACGCAGACCTCTCTCTCCAGACGCAGAATCAGCCCTTGATGCAGACCCCGAATTCCTCGCTGGCATCCAGCAGCCAGCGGCCGAGGTAATCGGCGAAGCTTCTGCGCACCACCAGCTCGAATTCGCTCTCGCTGACGCGGCGCAGCACCAGTGTCGCCTTGGCGAACACCGCCGGCACGCCACGTCCGACCGGGAAGGCACGCGGGTGCACATCGGTGGGCGTCGACTTCATCAGCACCTGACGCGCCTGGTCGCCACTCAGCGAGATGACGGTCTGACCACCGCTGACGTTGACCACCTGATAGCGGCCGGCCAACGCCTCATGCAGCGCCTTCTCGACAGTGAAGGCTTCCTCGCCGGGCACCAGGATCAGCCACTCATCCGGTGACAGCCACTGGATCGAGCGACCGCCCTCATTCTGGTGGAGGGTCGCCGGCGTCAACGGCAGCGCCAGACCCAGCGCCGCCTCGACACCCTCGGCGAAGCCCGGCTGCGCGGGGTCACCGCGCAGCGTCAGGTGACCGAGAAACGCCTTTTCCTGCAGCACGATGCCGGCATCGCCGTCATCGCGGGCCGTGAACAGATGCGCCAGCGGCGAACGGGCGCACTGAGCGTGGACCTCGGGCGTCGGGCGCTGGTCGATCACCGACGTCTGAGAACTTGTCATGTCCTGCGGCTGCGCATCGACGGCGGCACCCGCTTGCGGGTCGAGTGTGGTGGCATCAGACATGCTGGCGCTCCCCTTTCTTGTCGTAGAACACCGGTGAGGTGATTTCGGCTTCCAGCGTCGTGCCATCGGCCTGCGGCAGGAACACCGTCTCGCCGATGCGCTTGGCACCGCCCTTGACCACCGCCAGCGCGAAGCCATGTCCCAGCGTCGGGCTGTAGTAGCTGGAGGTCACGTGGCCGACCATCGGCATCGGGATGGCATGCTCGGGGTCGAAGACGATCTGCGAGCCTTCCGGCAGCACGATGCGCTCATCGCCGGCCTTCTTGCGCGTCGGAATCAGGCCGACCATCTGCTTGCGGTCATCGCGACGGGTATCCGGACGCGACAGCGCACGCTTGCCGATCCAGGAATACGGCTTGTTGTAGCCGACGCACCACTGCATGCCGAGATCTTCCGGGGTGATCGAGCCATCGGTGTCCTGACCGACGATGATGAAGCCCTTCTCGGCGCGCAGCACGTGCATGGTCTCGGTGCCGTAGGGCGTGAGGCCGTACTTCTTGCCGCACTCGAACAGGCGCTTCCAGACATGCAGCCCGTAGTTGGCCGGCACGTTGAGCTCGTAGGACAGCTCGCCGGTGAAGGAGATGCGGAAGATGCGCCCGGGAATGTCGGCAATCAGTCCTTCACGCACTTCCATGAACTTGAAGCTGTCGCGATCAAGGTCGATGTCGGTCAGCTCGCCGACCAGCGCACGCGCCTCGGGGCCGGTGACGGTCAGGGTTGCCCAATGATCGGTGACGCTGGTCATCTGCACGTCCAGTTCCGGCCATTCGGTCTGGTGCCACAGTTCCAGCCATTCCAGGATCGAGGCCGCGCCACCGGTGGTGGTGGTCATCAGGAAGTGGTCTTCGGCCAGACAGGTGGTGACACCGTCGTCCATCACCATGCCGTCGTCGTGACACATCAGGCCGTAGCGCGCCTTGCCGACGCCCAGCTTGGCCCAGGCATTGGTGTAGATGCGGTTGAGGAATTCGCGCGCATCGCGACCGGTGATGTCGATCTTGCCCAGGGTCGAGGCGTCCAGAACGCCGACCTTCTCGCGCACCGCCAGACACTCGCGCTCCACCGCGGCATGCATGTCCTCACTGCCCTGCGGGTAGTACCAGGGGCGCTTCCACTGGCCGACATCCTCGAACTTGGCGCCCTGCGCTACGTGCCATTCGTGCATCGCGGTGTAGCGGATCGGGTCGAACAGCTCGCCGCAGTGACGGCCGACGATGGCGCCGAAGGTCACCGGCGTGTAGTTGGGGCGGAACACGGTGGTACCGGTGTCGGGGATGGTCTGCCCCAGACAGCGCGCGGCGACCGCCATGCCGTTGATGTTGCCCAGCTTGCCCTGGTCGGTGCCGAAGCCCATCGCGGTGTAGCGCTTGACGTGCTCGATGGACTCGAAGCCTTCACGGGTGGCGAGCTCGATACCGGCGGCGGTGACGTCGTTCTGCAGATCGACGAACTGCTTGGGCGCGCGAGCGGTGGGCTTGTCGTGCGGCACCTGATAGAGCGGCAGCATCGGCGTTTCTGCAAGTTCGGAGACCGCAGGCACCTCGGCCTGGGCGGTCTCGAACTCACAGGCTTCCACCGCGGCGACACCGCTGGCGTAGGCCGCGACCAGCACATCTTCCAGCGCGAAGCTGCCATTGGCGGCGCCGCAGGCATCGAAGCCCTTGAGCATCGGTGCGCCCAGCGCGGGCAGGAAGCCGTGGATCTCGTCGCTCCATACCGGACGCGCACCGGTGTGCGCCGCCAGGTGAACCACCGGGCTGTAGCCGCCGGAGCTCGCGATGGTGTCGCAGGCGAGCTCTTCCACTGCCCCCGTCACGCTGAAGGCATCGATATCGATGGCCGCGATGCGTGCGCCTGTCACGCGACGCTCGCCCTTGGCCTCGATCACCGCGGCGCCGGCGATGATGCGAATGCCCGCGGCACGCGCCGCCTCGACCATCACGCCGGCAGGGTCCGGACGCGCATCGGCGATCGCGACCACTTCACGACCGGCCGCCGCCCAGGCAAGTGCCGCGCGATAGGCGTGGTCGTTGTTGACCGACAGCACCAGCTTGTCACCGGCGGCGACGCCGTAACGGGTCAGATAGGTGGTGACGGCACCGGCCAGCAGGTTGCCCGGCACATCGTTGTGGCTGTAGACCAGTGGCCGCTCGTGGGCGCCGGTGGCCATGATGACGCGATGGGCACGCACGCGGTGCAGACGTGAACGTGCCTGCTGGGCGCCGCGGGCATTCAAGGGCGCGAGGTCAGCCTGATGCTCGGTACGGCGCTCGTGCAGGGTCACGAAGTTGTGATCGTGGTAGCCGTTGGCGGTGGTGCGCGGCAGCAGCTGCACATCCTCGCAGGCTTCGAGTTCCGCAAGCACCGCGTCACGCCATTCGATGGCAGGCTGGCCATCCAGGGTCTGATCGAGACAGTCCGCCGACATGGAGAGCAGCGAGCCACCCAGCTCTTCCTGCTCATCACACAGGATGACGCGCGCGCCGCTGCGGGCCGCGACCAGCGCCGCCATCAGGCCCGCCGGGCCGGAGCCGATCACCAGCACATCGGTGTGCTGATGCAGGTGATCGTAGATGTCCGGGTCCTCCTCGAGCGGAGAACGCCCGAGACCGGCGGCCTTGCGGATGTACTTCTCGTAGGTCATCCACAACGAGGCCGGCGCCATGAAGGTCTTGTAGTAGAAGCCCGGCGGCATGAACTTGCCGCCCAGCTTGCCGACCTGCGGCAGGAAGCGGCTCATCAGGTCCTTCTGCGCCTTGACCCAGCCGCTGACGGCGTGGGCTTCCAGGCCGTCGTAGAGCGCCTGCTGGGTGGCACGCACGTTGGGCACCTGGCCGGCTTCGGTGCTGCCCAGCTGCAGGATGGCGTTGGGCTCTTCGGCACCGGCGGCGACCAGACCGCGCGGACGCGCATACTTGAAGCTGGCGTTGAGCACGTCGAGGCCGTTGGCCATCAGTGCCGAGGCGAGGGTATCGCCTGCCAGGCCCTGATAGCGCTTGCCATTGAAGGTGAAGGTCAGCGGCGTGGCGCGATCGATGCGTCCACCCGAGGCGAGACGGCGCGGGGCAGCGGCGGTCTGGTTGTCTTGCTGGCTCATGCGCTCACCCCCTTGGCTTGCGTAGTCGGATCGGCTTTCGTCTCACCGGTGATGGTGGGCTGCTCGCCCATGCGATAGGTCTCGAGAATCTCGTAGGTCACGGTGTGGCGGGTGATGTTGAAATACTTGCGACAGCCCACGGCGTGAATCCACAGCTCGTGGTGGACGCCACGCGGGTTGTTGCGGAAGAACAGATAATCCCCCCACTCGGCATCGGAGCAGGCTTCGGGGTCCTTCGGGCGCTCGATATGCGCCTGGCCCTTGACGTGGAATTCCTCTTCCTCGCGCAGCTCGCCGCAGTAGGGACAGAAGATATGCATCATGGTCGGTCGTCTCCTGACGGCAGGTTCAGTGCGCGACGCCAGCGGCGCCGTGTTCGTCGATCAGCTTGCCCGTGTTGAAACGGTCATAGGAGAAGGGTTCTGCCAGCGGATGGGTGCGCCCCTTGGCCAGTGTCCAGGCAAAGACGTTGCCGGACCCCGGCGTGGCCTTGAAGCCACCGGTCCCCCAACCGCAGTTGAAATAGAGCCCCTTCACGGGCGTCTTGGAAATGATCGGACAGGCGTCCGGGCAGGTGTCGACGATGCCGCCCCACTGACGGTTCATGCGTACCCGCGAGAAGATCGGGAACATCTCGACGATGGCCTGCAGGGTGTGCTCGATGGTCGGGTAGCTGCCACGCTGGCCGTAGCCCACGTAGCCGTCGATGCCGGCACCGATGACCAGGTCGCCCTTGTCCGACTGGCTGACATAACCGTGGACGTGGTTGGACATCACCACGGTGTCGAGAATCGGCTTGAGCGGCTCGGAGACCAGCGCCTGCAGCGGGTGGGATTCCAGCGGCAGGCGGAAGCCGGCCTTCTCGGCCATCACCCCGGAGTTGCCGGCGGTGACCACGCCGACACGCTTGGCACCGATGAAGCCGCGTGAGGTTTCCACCCCGACGATGGCGCCATCCTGCTTGCGGAAGCCAGTGACTTCGGTCTGCTGGATCAGGTCGACGCCGAGGCTGTCGGCACCGCGCGCGAAGCCCCAGGCCACGGCGTCGTGACGTGCCACGCCACCGCGCGGCTGCCAGGAGGCGCCGAGAATCGGGTAGCGTGCGCGGCTCGAGCAGTCCATCGCCGGCACCAGTTCCTGCACCTGCTGAGCATCCAGCACTTCGCCATCGATGCCCTGCAGACGGTTGGCATTCACGCGCCGCTGGATGTCACGCATGTCCTGCAGGGTGTGGCCCAGGTTGAGCACGCCACGCTGGGAGAACATCACGTTGTAGTTGAGATCCTGGGACAGGCCTTCCCACAGCTTCATGGAGTGCTCGTAGAGCGCCGCCGCCTCATCCCACAGATAGTTGGAGCGCACCAGGGTGGTGTTGCGCGCGGTATTGCCGCCGCCCAACCAGCCCTTCTCGATCACCGCGACATTGGTGATGCCGTGCTCCTTGGCCAGATAGTAGGCCGTGGCCAGACCATGCCCGCCGCCACCGACGATGACGACGTCGTATTCCTTCTTGGGTTCTGGACTACGCCAGACCTTCTGCCAGTTCTCATGGTGGCTGAGCGCATGCTTGACCAGCCCGAATCCCGAGTAACGCTGCATTTGCCACCCTCCTCACATCTTTGCCACCGCAAGCGCTGTCCGGTGCTCTCGCCCGAGTGATGTCTGTTGTTGTCACCCGAGTGATGTCTCTGCGCTTGCGGCATGTGTCGTTGTTATCGTTGTCTCTCGCCAGCGCCTTGTTCAGGCAAGCGCGGCGGGGTCGGTCACGCTGTTCGATGCATAGACCGGGAAGCGGGCACAGACTTCCTCGACCTTGCCGCGCACCTCGGCTTCCACCTTGGCGCTCTCGCCGGTGGACAGCGCGTCGAGCAGATCACAGATCCAGCCGGCCAGTGCCTCGCATTCCGCCTCGCCGAAGCCGCGCGTGGTGGCGGCCGGAGTGCCGATGCGCAGCCCGGATGTCACGAAGGGACTCTGCGGGTCATTCGGCACGCTGTTCTTGTTGACGGTGATATGGGCGCGGCCCAGTGAGGCATCCGCGTCCTTGCCGGTCACGCCCTGACGGATCAGCGAGACGAGGAACAGGTGGTCATCGGTACCGCCGGAGACCACGTCATAGCCGCGCGCCATGAAGACCTCGGCCATCACGCGGGCATTGGCGATCACGCGGGCCTGATAGCTGACGAAGTCCTGGCTCATCGCTTCCTTGAAGGCCGCGGCCTTGGCGGCGATGACGTGCATCAGCGGGCCGCCCTGCTGGCCGGGGAAGACGGCGCCATTGAGCTTCTTGTGCAGCGCTTCATCACCGGTGGCGGAGAGAATCAGGCCACCGCGCGGGCCGCGCAGCGTCTTGTGCGTGGTGGTGGTGACGACATGGGCGTAGGGCAGCGGGCTCGGGTAGTGACCCGCCGCGACCAGACCGGCCACGTGGGCCATGTCGACCATCAGCCAGGCGCCGATCTCGTCGGCGATATCGCGGAAGCGACGCCAGTTGACCACCCGCGAGTAGGCGGAGAAGCCGGCGATGATCATCTTCGGCTTGTGCTCGCGCGCCAGACGTTCCATTTCCTCGTAGTCCAGCTCGCCGCTCTCGGTCAGGCCGTATTGGATGGCGTTGTAGTGCTTGCCGGAGAAGTTGGGCGCCGCGCCGTGGGTCAGGTGGCCACCATGCGCCAGGCTCATGCCGAGGATGGTGTCGCCCGGCGAGACGAGTGCCATGAACACGGCCGCGTTGGCCTGGGCGCCGGAGTGCGGCTGCACGTTGGCGTAGTCACAGCCGAACAACGCACAGGCGCGCTCGATGGCCAGCGTCTCGACCTTGTCGACGAATTCGCAGCCGCCGTAGTAGCGCTTGCCGGGATAGCCTTCGGCGTACTTGTTGGTCAGCTGACTGCCCTGAGCCTCCATCACCAGCGGGCTTGCATAGTTCTCGGAGGCGATCAGCTCGATATGCGCTTCCTGACGCGCTGTCTCTTCGAGGATGGCCTCGGCCAGTGCAGGGTCGAGTCTGGCCAGTCGGTCATCACGGGTGTAGCCATGTTGCTGAGACATTGCGCGCCTCCGGTAAGCGGATCGTTGTTGTTGGAGTGGATCGATGAAGGGTGATCAGTGTTCGTCTGTTCGCTCAAATCCTGTCGAGTCAGCCGGCGCCAAGGCCATGGGTGGCTGTCTTGACCCGATACTAGCCCTGCCCCCCTGCGGCAAACTGCTTGTCAGCGTCACCCCGCAGCGCGAATGCGACATCGGCAGGCAAAAGCGACATCTCGACGGCCCGCGCAGAGCTGCTGCGAATAGTGGCTGCCCGCCACTGGCGCTACACCGAAGCCCCTGCGGGCAGGTATGCTAGACACCGATATCGTGCGATCAGGCGCCGGATGACGACTGATCCATGCAAGCGCGCGCCTGAGGAAGGGAGTTGAGAATATGCTGATGGAATTGCTGGCGGTGATGGCACCGGTACTGTGTGGCGCCGCCATCGGCTTCTTCTGGGTCAGGCTGGGCAACGACTACCCGATGGCCTTCGTCACCCGGCTGGTGCTCTACATCGGCACGCCGGCGCTGATCCTCAATGCGCTGGGTAGCGCCGAGATCGACAACTCGAGCTTCCTGCGTACGGGCCTGGCGACGCTGTCCGTGATGGCTCTGCTGCTGGCGCTGAGCTGGCCCTTCGCGCGCCTGATCGGCAAGCCCTGGAAGGTCGCGGTGGCGCCGTTGCTGTTCTCCAACGTCGGCAACATGGGCCTGCCGGTCTCGCTCTACGCCTTCGGTCAGGCCGGCTTCGCCTACGCCATCACCATCATGGTCACCATGTCGCTGCTGCAGTTCACCCTCGGCGCCTGGCTTGCCAGCACCAGCGGCAACCCGCTGCGCAGCGTGGTGCGCTCGCCGACCATCTGGGCCAGCATCGTCGCCACCCTCATGCTGCTCTGCGATGTGCACATGCCGCGCTTCGTCGCCAACAGCCTGGAGTTGATCTCCGGCTTCACCGTGCCGCTGATGCTGATCACCCTGGGCGTGTCGCTGGCCAGCATTCGCGTCAGGAATCTGGCGGCGGGCGTGGGCTTCAGTGTCCTGCGCATTCCCTTTGCCGCCCTGTGTGCCTGGGGGATCGGCACCCTGCTGGACCTGCCCCCGCTGGCGCTGCATGTGTTGACCATGCAGATGGCCATGCCGGTGGCGGTCTACAACTACATGTTCGCCCAGAAGGCCGGGCGTGAGCCGGAGTACGTCGCTACGCTGGTATTCTGCTCGACGCTCGCCGCCTTCCTCTATCTGCCCATGCTGCTGGCGGCGATGGGGGCGACACTGGGCTGAGCAGACTGCGGCTGCCCGAGCATTTCCGCAGTGAATGACAGGCACAAAAAAACCACGCGAGCCTGAGCTTGCGTGGTCGTGTGACACCTTCCTGCGGAAACTGCCGTGCCGTGAAGAAGACGGTATTGCACCATCCCGATATTGAGCAGCACGGCGCTTCCTGTTGCGACGATCAGCCTTGTAGTCCTGCTGGCACCCGCTCCCGGCCTGGAGGTGGCGCACTGTTCCCCTGTGTCATCATTGCCCTTTTGACCAAACCCGTGACTGGAGTGGCAGTCGTGGACCTGACGTGAACGCTCTCCGCTCTCGACCCGCAGCTGAAGGTGGCATGCAGCCCAACGGGGCCTTGTGCTTATGGCACCAGGGCAAACCCTGGCATGGCCTGGCGGGACTTCCCGCAGAGCCCCCTGCACTGCATGCGCTCATTCACGTGGCAACATCTGAAGGGTAGCCCCGAAGTCGTCTGCACCTCCAGATGGTTTGTGCCGTCTTCCTGCGCGAGTCGACTTGCTCATGAACCTGAGCATGAAGTCTTAGAGCACTCATGCCGAGCAGACTGTCAGCGCACCTCGGGCGTGGCGGCTGGCAGTCCCGCCAGGCCCTCGGCCTGCTGCTGACGCAGCTGGGCCAGCGTTGTCACGGCATGTCCCCTGGCTTGCCATTCGGCGCGCTCATCATCATCGGCCCGAATGATGAAGCGTCCAAGCAGGGTGTAGAGCAGCCCCAGCAACGGTGACAGCCAGCAGGCGAAGGCCAGCGGAATGTACAGCAGCCCCTCCATGCCCGCGCCACCGGCCATCAGCCCCAGTGAACTGACCACCACCGCACCACCGGCATTCCAGGGAATCAGCGGTGAGATCAGCGTGCCACCCTCTTCCAGTGAGCGCGACAGATTGAGCGTCGAGTATCCCTCACCGCGATAGATCGGCGCGTACATGCGCCCCGGCAGAGCGATGGAGAGGTAGGGGTCGCCCGCGATGACATTGGTCAGCGCCGCCGTGGAACTGGCCGCGACCTGCAGACCGAAGATACCGCGCACCTTGACCAGCACCGCGGCACACAGCGCCTCCAGACAGCCGATGATTTCCAGCAAGCCCCCGAAGGCCAGTGCGATCATCACCAGCAGGATGACCCAGGCCATCGACATGATGCCGCCGCGATTGAGCAGGCTGTCGATCTCGCTCACGCCGGTGCTCAAGGCGTAGCCGCCCTGCATATAGCCGAACAGTGCCTTGACCGCCTCGCCCTGTACGCCGAATGCCACGACCGCCCCGGCCAGCACCCCGACGAACAGCGCCGGGAGTGCCGGCATGCGCGCAACGGCCAGTGTCATCACCAGCAGCGGCGGCATCAGCACCCACAGATTGAAGGTGAAGTGTCCGGAAAGCCCTTCGGTGATGGCGGTGATGCGCTCGAGATCCAGCACCTGACCGGCGGCGAGCAGGTTGCCGGCGATCAGGTAGATCACCAGTGCGATCAGCATGGCGGGAATGGTGGTCGGCATCATGTTGCGGATGTGCGCGAACAGATTCACACCCGTCACCGCCGGCGCCAGATTGGTGGTATCCGACAGCGGCGAGACCTTGTCACCGAAGAAGGCGCCGGACACCACCGCACCGGCGGTCCACCACGGCGGAATGCCGAAGCCGGCCCCGATGCCCATCAGCGCAAGCCCCACCGTGCCCACGGTGCCCCAGCTGGTACCCAGCGCTACCGAGACCACCGCGCACAGCAGCATGGCCGCCGCCAGGAAGTATTCCGGCGAGACCAGCTTGAGTCCGTAGTAGATGATCATCGGCACGCTGCCGGAGGCGATCCAAACCCCGACCGTCATGCCGACCAGAATCAGGATCGCGATGGAAGGCAGGCCGACACGCACGATGCGCATCATGCCCTCTTCCATCGCCGACCAGCCGTGGCCCAGCTTCCAGCCGACCAGCGCCGTCATCGCGACGCCACAGATCAGCGGTACGTGCGGAGTGAATTCACCGAAGACAAACAGTTGCAGGGCCAACACGGCCAGCGTTGCCAGGATAGGCAAGCTGGCCATGGGCAGGGAGGGGCGTTGCGGTGCATCGACATCACGAGTCATGAGACATTGCTCCATTAGCCAGTTTTACTTGTTGTACCCCCACGCTAACCGACCCATGTCCCGACAGATGACTGACAGCGTCACCGGCCTCCCTGTATGCGACATCGTCTACGACTTTCCGCCTATCACTTGCGCGAGATTCATTCACCTCGCCGGGGACTGTCACCAACTTCATCTTGTGGTGAAAAGACGCTCTCCACTAGAACCTCAGATCCTCAGTAATCGATCACCACATCGCCATTGGGCACACTGCAGCAGGACAGGATGAAGCCTTCGGCGACGTCTTCATCGGTGATGCCGCCGTTGTGTTCCATCTCGACCTCGCCCGAGACCTTCTGCACCCGGCAGGTGCCGCAGATGCCCATGCCGCAGGCCTTGGGAATATGCAGGCCGAGCTTGGCGGCGGCGGCGTGGACGGTCTCGCCCGGGGCGATCTGCACCGACTTGCCGGTGGCGGAGAACTCGACCCGCGTGAGATCGGAGCGGTCCAGCTCATCGGCCAGCACCTCGGCCTGTTCGGCCTGCTCGATGGCCTCTTCCTCGACATCGACCGGCGTGGCACCGAAGGATTCCTCGTGATAGCGGCTCATGTCGAAGCCGTGGCTGCGCAGCAGATGCTTGACCGCATTCATGTAGGGCGTGGGGCCACAGCAGAAGATCTCGCGCTCCATGAAGTCCGGCGCGATCATCTCGAGCATCGCATCGGTGAGATAGCCGCGATAGCCGGACCAGGTCTGGCCGGTCTCGAAGCGTTCACAGATGACGTGCATGTTGAACTCCGGCACGCGGGAATCCATGAACTCGAGCTGACGCCAGAAGATGATGTCGCGCGGGCTGCGCGCACTGTGCACGAAGGAGATGTCCACATTGGCATTGGTATCGAAGTACCAGCGCGCCATCGACATCAAGGGCGTGATGCCCACGCCACCGGACAGCATCAGAATGCGTTCCGCCGGGTAGTCGATGCAGTTGAAGTTGCCGACCGGGCCGTGCACCGCCAGCACATCGCCTTCATTGAGGTTGTCGTGCAGCCAGTTGGAGACCAGCCCGCCCGGCACGCGCTTGACGGTGATCGAGAAGCTGTAGGGCACCGACGGTGAGCTGGAGATGGTGTAGGAGCGCATGATCTGCTGGGCATCGATCTCGAGCTCCAGGGTCACGAACTGCCCCGGCTTGAAGAAGAACATCACCGGCTGTTCGGCCATGAAACAGAAGGTGCGAACGTCCCAGGTTTCCTGAATGACCTTCACGCAGCGCACGCTATGTCGACCGTTGGTCCAGGTCTGCGTCGTAACTGGATTGAAGTTGCTGAGAGTGGTGCTCATGAAGGCCTCGCTGGGCATGTTGTTCTTGGAGACATGTTCTTGAAGAGACAGTGTCAGGCCACCCTGCGCTGCGTGCGCGGCCAACGGTGGGACATGCTCAGGATTGTCGAGTCAGCGCCCGGCAAGCATTTATCCGTGCACGACAGAAACATGCCCGATCACTCCAATCCCGCCCCCGCAGCGCCCTGCCGCCGCCTCATCGCTACGCCTGCCTGTGCCTCAAAGCCCCTGCGCAGACGACCGGCGTCGGAAATACATCATTGAGCGTCGCCATCAGACATAAGTCGTGACTTGACCTCAGCCACACTGCGATCCATGCGTGGCAATGCCACTCAGATGTCATGCGGACTGCCTGAACTTCCACGCTGACTATCCTGTCGAGCGAGCGGCACTCTGCCTGCGCCGCCCTCGACACCCGAACCGACCAGGACGGGATGACGCACCGCGCGATGCATTGGCACTCCCTCATGGGGCCCCGATGTAGCCCCGCGGTGCTGCCCGGCAATGGTCTGTTCACTCGTTCCCTCTGTCCCGGCTTCACAACAACAATGATCAGCACACTCACTCAACCCAAGGCGACCCTGCTCCCGGCGCCTACCGACCGTGCGAGGACACCGCGATGAGCGACTTACTGGAACACGCTCAGGATCAGCAGCGTCAGGCGGTACGCGAGGCCGCCGCGCGGCTTCTAGAGGCCCGCAGTCCCGGCTACACCCTGCCCCAGCCCTTCTACAATGATCAGCGCCTGTTCGATCTCGACATGAAGGAGATCTTCGAGCGCGAGTGGCTGTTTGCCGGTCTCAGCAGCGAGATCCCGCTCAAGGGCAACTTCATGACCATGGATGTAGGCAACAGTCCGATCATCATCGTGCGCGGTGACAACGGGGCCATCCATGCCTTCCATAACGTCTGTCGCCATCGCGGGTCCCGCCTGTGCAGCACCGAGCGTGGCAAGGTCGCCAAGCTGGTGTGCGGCTATCACAAGTGGACCTATGAGCTGGATGGCCGCCTGCTGTTCGCCGGTTCCGACATGGGTACCACCTTCGATACCAGTGAATACGGCCTGCACCCCGTCCACGTGCGCTCAGCCGGCGGCATGCTGTTCATCAACCTCGCCGAGCAGCCCGAGAACTGCGAGCCGTTCTTCAAGACGCTGGAGTTCTACCTCAAGCCCTACGACATGGAGAACGTCAAGGTCGCGGCCAGCTCCTCCATCATCGAGGAAGGCAACTGGAAGCTGGTGATCGAGAACAATCGCGAGTGCTATCACTGCGATGGCTCCCACCCGGAGCTGCTCAACACCCTGCAGGAATTCGATGACACCGATGACCCGCGTGCCACCGAGGCCTACAAGGCGCTGGTCGCCAAGAAGCAGGCCGACTGGGATGCCGAGAAGGTGCCCTATCAACTGGTGCGCTTCGGTCGCCGCAATCGCATGACGCGCACGCCGCTGCTGGAAGGCACCGTCTCGATGACCACGGACGGCACCCCGGCGTGCAAGAAGCTGCTGGGTCGCCTGCAAAGCCCCGACATGGGCTCGCTGCGCATCCTCAACCTGCCCAACTCCTGGAACCACTTCATGGGCGATCATGCCGTGGTCTTCCAGGTCGACCCGATCGGCCCCCTCAAGACCCGCGTGACCACCAAATGGCTGGTGCACAAGGACGCGGTGGAAGGTGTCGACTACGACCTGGCGAAGCTGCGCAAGGTGTGGGACGCCACCAATGATCAGGACCGTCAGCTGGTGGAAGAGAACCAGCGCGGCGTCAACTCCAGCGCCTATCAGCCCGGCCCCTACTCGGCGACCTTCGAGTTCGGTGTCGTCGACTTCGTCGACTGGTATGCCGAGCGCATGCAGGAAGCGCTCAAGGGACAGCAGGAGCCGCATCTGCAGCTGGCCTGAGGGCTTGAGTCCTTGAGTCCTCGAAACCTGAGACTCTGAAAGACAGGCAAGAAAAAACCCGCCACCGGCAAGCCGGTGGCGGGTTTTTTTGGCTTTCACTCGGGCAACACGCCGATGGCGGGTCACCCGAGAGGTACTACGGCTGGATTACAGCTGCGTGTCCAGGCTCATCATCAGGCTGAGCGCCATGACGATGATGATGGAGAAGCCGAACAGCTTGCGTGCCCAGGAGGCATCAGGCTGATCCTTGAGGCGCCAGGCGGCCAGATACAGCCACCAGCCACCCGTGACGGTCGCGACTACCAGATACCAGATGCCGGTATATCCCCACAGTGTCAGCAACAGCGACACCGGGATGAAGCCGGCAATGTACCCCGTCACTACACGCTTGGCATGCTCCATGCCTCGCGCTACCGGGAGTACCGGAATATTGGCGGCCCGATAGTCATCGACACGAAACATGGCAATCGCATAGGAATGCGGCATCTGCCACATGCTGAAGATGATCAACAGCAGCAGCGCCCCCATGTCCGCCTGACCGGTGACGGCCAGGTAGCCGACCACTGGCGGCGCAGCGCCGGACAGTGAGCCGATGAGGGTGCCATACACCGAGCCACGCTTGAGCCACATGCTGTAGGCCCCGACATAGATCACGAAGCCCAGCCCCACGGCGATCATCGCCATGAGATTGGTCATCGCGGCCAGAAGCCAGAAGCCTGCAAGGCCCAGCACGCTGCCGAAGACGAAGGCCCCCTTCAGCGAGATGTCGCCCTGCACCAGAGCACGGCCCTGGGTACGTGCCATGTGGCGGTCGATATCGCGATCGATGCAGTTGTTGAACACACAGCCTGAGGCCACGATCAACGCCACCCCGACCAGGGTGGCGATGAACAGCGCCCAATCCACCTCACCACCGGAAGCGAGAAAGAAGCCGCCGCTGACGGTGATCAGGTTGCCGAAGATAATGCCCGGCTTGGTGGTACGCAGGTAGTCCTTGATCATCAGGCTCACGCTATCAGATGGGCATCATGTTCTGATTCAGCTCGATCATGATCCATATGGAACCACCAACGACGATTGCCACGATCACCACGGTGAACAGCATGGCCATGACATTCCAGCTCTGCTCCTTGGAGCCGTCCAGGTGCAGGAAGAAGTACAGCTGCACGAAGACCTGAGCGATGGCGAAACCGTAGATGGCCCAGATCACGCCGACACCCGGATCATCCATCATCATCACCATCCCGAACGGGATGATGGTCAGGATGATGGAGAGAATCAGACCGGTCACGTACTGCTTGACGCTGCCGTGATTGTCGTTGTGGTCGTTGTTGGAATGGCTCATAGCATCACTCCTGTGAGATAGACGACGGTGAAGACGCAGATCCAGATGACGTCCAGGAAGTGCCAGAACAGGCTGAGCATCATCAGACGACCGCGATGCACTTCCGTCAGACCTTTCTTCTTGACCTGGAAGATCAGCAGCGCCATCCAGATCAGACCGACGGTCACGTGCAGACCGTGGGTGCCGACCAGGGTGAAGAAGGCAGACAGGAACGCGGACTTGTCCGGACCCTGGCCGTTCACGATCAGGTGGTAGAACTCATAGATTTCCATCGCGATGAAGCCTGCGCCACAGGCGAAGGTGATCATCAGCCACTTGATCACCGCGGAGCTGTCTCCGCGGTTCATGCCCAGCATCGCCAGGCCGTAGGTGAAGCTCGAGGCCAGCAGCAGCGCGGTCTCGACCAGCACGAAGTTCAGCTCGAAGATCTCGGCGCCCGTCGGGCCACCGGCATACGCCTGGCTCAGTACCACGTAGACCGCGAACAGCATCGCGAACAGGATGCAGTCGCTCAGCAGATAGAGCCAGAAACCGAAGACCTTCAGGCCGTTGGTATCGTGATGCTCGTGATCGTCATGGGCGTCATGCGCCCCATCGTGAGATGTCATTGCATTATTCGCCATGATTACCCCTGAACCACTGTGTCGTTAGGTGTGCGGGCGCTGGGCAGGGCGCGACGCTCGCGACCCTCACGCTCGACACGCTCCACTTCCTCGACGGACACGTAGTAGTCGATGTCGTAGTTGAAGGAGCGCACGATGAAGGTAGCGATCATGCCGACCAGCCCGACCACGGCCATCCACCAGATGTGCCAGATCAGTGCGAAACCGAACACCAGGCTGAAGGCGGAGATGATGACGCCAGCAGCGGCGTTGCGCGGCATGTGGATCGGCGCATAAGGCTTCTTGGCCTCCTGCTCGATGCCACGTTCCTTCATTTCCCAGAACTCGTCGAGCTCGGAAACCTGCGGCTCGTGAGCGAAGTTGTAGAACGGTGCCGGTGAAGTGGTGCTCCACTCCAGGGTACGACCGCCCCAGATATCGCCAGTGGTGTCCTGCAGCTGCTTGCGGTTCTTGATGCTGACCGCGATCTGGATCACGGTGCACGCGATACCGATCAGGATCAGGACAGCACCGATGAAGGCGACGACCAGGTACGGCACCCACAGCGGGTTGTCGACGTGCTGCAGACGACGGGTCATGCCCATGAAGCCGAGGATGTACAGCGGCATGAAGGCGAGGTAGAAGCCAGTGATCCAGAACCAGAAGGAACGCTTGCCCCACTTCTCGCACAGCATGAAGCCGGTCGCTTTCGGGAACCAGTAGGTGATACCGGCCATCGCACCGAAGACCACGCCGCCGATGATGACGTTGTGGAAGTGGGCGATCAGGAACAGCGAGTTGTGCAGTACGTAGTTGGCGCCCGGAACGGCCAGCAGAACGCCGGTCATGCCACCGATGGTGAAGGTGACGATGAAGCCCAGGGTCCACAGTACCGGAGAGGTCATTTCGACGCGACCGCGGTACATGGTGAACAGCCAGTTGAAGATCTTCACACCTGTCGGGATCGAGATGATCATCGTCGCGATACCGAAGAAGGCGTTCACGTCAGCGCCGGCACCCATGGTGAAGTAGTGGTGCAGCCAGACGATGAACGACAGGACGGTGATGACGAGAGTCGCCCACACCAGCGAGGTGTAACCGAACAGCTTCTTCTTGGAGAAGGTGGCGATGACTTCGGAGAACACACCGAAGACCGGCAGCACCAGGATGTACACCTCAGGATGGCCCCAGGCCCAGATGAGGTTGACGTACATCATCATGTTTCCACCAAGGTCATTGGTGAAGAAGTGGAAGTCGAGGTAGCGATCGAGCGTCAGCATCGCGATGGTAGCGGTCAGAATCGGGAAGGCCGCGACGATCAGGACGTTGGCGCACAGTGCGGTCCAGGTGAAGACCGGCATCTTCATCAGGGACATGCCCGGCGCACGCATCTTGAGGATGGTGGCGATGAAGTTGACACCTGTCAGCAGGGTACCGACACCGGAGATCTGCAATGACCAGATCCAGTAATCCACCCCGACCCCGGGGCTGTAATTGGCCCCCGACAACGGCGGATAGGCCAGCCAGCCAGTCTTGGCGAACTCACCCAGACCCAGAGAGATGTTGACCAGCAGCGCGCCGACCACGAACAGCCAGAAGCTGAGCGAGTTCAGGAACGGGAAGGCCACGTCACGTGCGCCGATCTGCAGCGGCACGACAACGTTGATCAGACCGATGACCAGCGGCATCGCCACGAAGAAGATCATGATCACGCCGTGGGCAGTGAAGATCTGGTCGTAGTGATCCGGGGGCAGATAGCCCTGACCACCACTGGACGCCAGCATCTGCTGGGAACGCATCATGATCGCATCGGAGAAACCACGGATCAGCATCACCAACGCGACGATGATGTACATCATGCCGATCTTCTTGTGATCGACAGAGGTGAACCACTCATTCCACAGGTAGGCCCACTTTTTCTTTACCGTGATGAAGCCGACAAGGGCTGCACCACCGAGGATTACCGCCGCAAGCACGATCATGATGATCGGCTCGTGATACGGAATCGCCTCTAATGTGAGTTTTCCAAGCATTGCTTATTCCTCGGTTGCCATCGCAGATTCAGCGTGACCAGAAGCGTCATGATCGGACATGCCGTCTTCGGCGCTGTCGTGATGCATTCCACCCTTCTTCATGTGGCGCATCTGATCATCGCTCATGCCCAGCTCCATGCCGTCCATGTAGGGCGCCATGATCTGCTCATACAGGTTCGGCTTGACCTGACCATAGAAGGTCGGGGCGACGTCCTCGCTCGGCTCCTTGAGAGCGGCAAGACCAGCGTCATCCAGCACCTTGCTGCTGCCGCGTGCCTTCTCGATCCAGGCGTCGAAGTCGCCTTCGCTCATGACATGCGCCTTGAAGTGCATGTCGGCGAAGCCGGCGCCGCTATAGCTGGCAGAGATACCGTCGTAGGTACCCACTTCACTGCCGATCAGGTGCAGACGGTTTTCCATCCCCGCCATTGCATAGATCTGGCTACCGAGCTGCGGGACGAAGAACGAGTTCATCACCGTGTCGGATGTGATGTGGAAGCGAACCTGACGATCCACCGGCATGGCCAGTTCATTGACCGTCGCGATGCCCTGCTCCGGATAGATGAACAACCACTTCCAGTCCATGGACACGACCTGCACCTCGATCGGCTCACCGCCGTCGACGATCTCGGCACGCGGGTCCAGCTCGTGCGTGCTCTTCCAGGTCAGGATGCCCAGAGCGAGGATGATCAGGCACGGAATGCCCCAGACCACGATCTCGATCTTGGTGGAATGCGCCCAGTTGGGCGTGTAGGTCGCCTTGCTCTGCTTGGTATCGCGATAGCGCCAGGCGAACCACAGCGTCATGAAGATGACCGGGATAACAACCACGAGCATCAGGTAGGTAGCAGTCAGGATCAGCGACTTTTCGGATTCACCGATAGGCCCCTTGGGATCGAAGAGTACGGCGTCACAGCCGGACAGCATCAATAATCCCGCGAGGATAGGGAGTCCCCGCAGAGCCCCCCGCATTAGGCTTTTTCTCATCTCACGACCTCGTTGGAACACGCCATGGCGTCATGACGAGCCCACATGTGGAACACAGCGTTCGAAGAAATGACCAACAGGAAGCCGTCGATCTTTCGAACGAAATCAGAAGATTTCCCGCAGGCGGGCACAGGATAGAGAAAAGACAGGGGGGCTGACTACGGGGCAGGATGACGCACCAGGGGCCACATGCGGATGACTTCGGCCATCCGGTGCGCGCCAATCATGCCTTGAGCGGCATGAGTTCTCTCACGCTCGAGGGAGGTTAAAGCAGCGGGATCGGAGGGGGAAGCCGACACTCACGGCAATGATGTCGCGACAGTGCATGCCTTGCAGGGCCAGACAGCTCGTCATTCACCGGCCTTCTCCGCGATGCCAGCCCCCCTGCCCTGCTTGATGATGCCCGTGAGAATCACGACCTTGTCGCGTCACAATTCAGTGCATCCCCACAGATGTCCTCGCCATCGGCGCACCAGGTGGCGTCGAAGCAACCACTACCGCCACACGATACTGCGCAACAAAACCCCAATAAACAGCCACCAATTGAAATTAAATGCCAAAAATTGTACCGATAAGCCTTTCAAAAGTTGCTGAAGTACTCCCCCAACCCGGGCGAGAGAGGCATTTTCCCGACATGATACTTGTATGAGGCCGGCGTTCATTGACGAGAAAACATGCATCATTATCGATCATTACCTGACAGGTAAATGCACCATGATGCGTCTCACATGATGCTGGCATTCCCGATCAACAGGGGACACTTTTTCGCAACCTTGGCATGCCATTCTCATGATCAATGCCGAACCAAATGGCCTGATGAGTGTCATTTTCCGTCATTCATTTACGCGGACTCACCACCTTTCTGCCAGATGACGCCCAGCCTTCCATCATAAAAAATACACAAATAAACACACCTCAGAAACTCTCTGGTTACCAATTTTGCACAAAAATCCGGTTTCCCGCCCCCATTGTGTGACTTGAGTCAGACAAGGAATGAACTCGACCGCGGCGTCAGGAACAACATCCTCGAAAAAGGTCAAGACCTGCGACAATTGACCACACCAAAAATAGGGACAATGATCTGGGAGAATTTCCCGGGGCCTTTTCCACGCCCAGCGGCCACACAGGTCTCTCTTCACCAGCACCATCGGCCTGAGGTCAGGCGCGATTCGCGTTCCCCATCAGCGATGATTCGCGGCCGCCACTCGCCGCGACGGCCAGATTCTCGAGCTCTCGGTCTAGCGGTCTCTTGGCTTGCCGGGTCTCTTGGCTTGCCGGGTCTCTTGGCTTATCGGGCTCTGGGCCTGGCGGGCTCACACTCTCTCCAATGTCAGGGCCGTGCGACATGCTGCCTGAGCGGGTCGAGAGCCATGCCCTGAAACGCCCGCTTTGCGATGACAGCTCTGCGATGACAGCTCTACAGCTACAGCTCTGCAATGACAGCTCTACAACAACAGCCCTGCAACGAGAGCCCTACCATGACTGCCTCCTCGACCACGCATTCCCTCATCGCCGCCGACCAGCTTCCCGCAGGCATCCTCTATCGCCTGTTCTCGGGCAGCATCGCGCCCCGGCCGATCGCCTGGGTCTCGACCATCGATGCGGCAGGCAACACCAACCTCGCGCCCTTCTCGTTCTTCACCATCGCCAGCATCAATCCGCCGGTGCTCGCCTTCAGCCCGCTGCGCAATGGCGAAGGCAAGACCAAGGACACCCTCAACAACCTCGGGCAGGTCGCGGAATGCGTCATTCACATCGGTGGCGAGGCGATGAGCGAGGCGCTCAATCTCACCAGCGCCAGTCTCGCCGCCGACGAGGATGAGTTCACCCACGCGGGCCTGAACAAGGTGGCCATGCCGCCGCTTGCGGTCCCGCGCGTGGAGGGCGCCCCGATCGCCTTCGGCTGTCGACTGCGCGACATCATCTCGTTCGGTGATCAGCCGCTGGCCGGTTCACTGGTGCTGGCCGAGGTGGTGGTGATGCATGCCGACGCAGCGGTCTGGGATGGGCGGCATGTCGACAATGAGGTGCTGCGTGCCATCGGGCGCATGGCCGGCAGTGACTATGCACGCACGGATAGCCTGTTCAGTTTACAGCGCCCCGAATGACTTTCCGGCACGGATAGGAAATCCATAAACCTTAATACAATCAATGCCTTTCAGCGCACGACAAGGATGGCTCAAGGTTTGACGCCACCACCTGCAACTGGCAGAAAGGCGCATGTTGCACAAGGCTTCAGACCAAGGTCTGAACGCTTCCACCAGGCGGGACAAGGTCCCTCATTCTGACTCGAGATGCCCACAGGAGCGGCTATCGAAAGAAAACATACGAGGTAACTCCATGTCATCGAATCCGTATGTGACGGATTACCAGATCGGTCAGGACAATGTTCAGCGACTCGGGCTGGATGTCCACAAGCCGGTCTTCACCATCAGTGCGCTGCTGATCGTAGGCTTCATCCTGTTCACGCTGCTGATGCCCGAGTCGGCCGAGTCGGCACTGGGCGGCGCCAAGGCATGGTCCATCACCCATGGTGATTGGCTGTTCATGCTCTCCAGCAACTTCTTCATCCTGTTCTGCCTACTGCTGGTCCTGCACCCGGTCAGCCGCCTGCGTCTGGGCGGACGCGACGCCAAGCCGGAATTCAGCCGGATGGCCTGGTTCGCGATGCTGTTCGCGGCCGGCATGGGCACCGGCCTGATGTTCTGGGGGGTCGCCGAGCCAGTGGCGTACTACACCGACTGGTCCGGCACGCCACTGAACGCACCACCGCGTACGCCGGAAGGCGCAACGGCGGCACTCTCGGCCACCGTCTTCCACTATGGGCTTCACCCGTGGGCCATGTATGCCGTGATCGGCCTGTCGCTGGCCTTCTTCGCCTACAACAAGGGCCTGCCGCTGACGCTGCGCTCGGTGTTCTACCCCTTGCTGGGTGAACGTGTATGGGGCTGGAGCGGCCATATCATCGATATCGTCGCGGTGCTCGCCACCCTGTTCGGCCTTGCCACCTCTCTGGGGCTGGGCGCGGCACAGGCGGCCTCGGGGCTGGACCATCTGTTCGGCATCGGCGATGGGCTGGTCAGTCAGATCGGCGTGATCGTGGCGGTCACGCTCGCGGCCATCTACTCGGTGAGTCGCGGCCTGGATGGCGGCGTCAAACGCCTCTCCAATCTCAACATGATGCTGGCCGCGCTGCTGGTGGTGTTCCTGTTCATCGTCGGCCCGACCATGGACATCATCACCGGACTCGGCACCACCAGCGTCGGCTATCTGGAATATCTGCTGCCGCTCTCCAACTGGATCGATCGCCCCGACGAAGGCTGGTTCCATAGCTGGACCATCTTCTACTGGGCCTGGTGGATTTCCTGGTCGCCGTTCGTCGGCATGTTCATCGCGCGTATCTCGCGCGGACGCAGCGTGCGCGAATTCGTCACCGCCGTGCTGGTGGTACCGACCCTGGTCACCATCGTGTGGATGACCGTCTTCGGCGGCACCGCACTGGAAGAGGCACGAGCCGCCGGCAGCGAGCTGGCCCAGGGCATCGACACTCCCTCGATGGCCATGTTCCAGATGTTCGACAGCCTGCCGCTGTCCTCCATCACCTCCTGCGTCGCCATCGTGCTGGTGCTGGTGTTCTTTGTGACCTCCTCCGACTCCGGCTCGCTGGTGATCGATTCCATCACCGCCGGTGGCAAGCAGGATGCTCCGACGCGCCAGCGCATCTTCTGGGCAGCGGCCGGCGGCCTGATCGCCTGTGCCCTGCTGTATGGCGGCGGCAGCACCGCACTGAGTGCGCTGCAGGCGGGCGCCATCTCCACGGGACTGCCCTTCACGGTGGTGCTGCTGGTGATGTGCTTCTCGCTGTTCCGCGGTCTGCGCTGGGAGAAGCGCGAATACGATCGCGCCAACGCAGCGACCTGAGCCACTGCGCGCAGTGAAAAGAGGCGAGTGAGCACCCACGCAAAAGGGCCTGTCAGTCGACAGGCCCTTTTGTTCATCTGGCAATCAGTGTCAGCGCGCGGCGCGCAATCTTTCAGGAGTGCCGCGCCTAGCGCAGTCCCGGCAGCAGATACTTGTCCAGCGCCTGGCGCACCGACGGCAGCAGGATATCGGAGTGCATCACCAGCTCGCGCACCAGTTCCTGCAGGCCCGGCACGCCCACCTCGGCATGCTTTCTGAGTGCCATGCGCGCGCAGGTATCCGCGCAGGCATGCTCGGAAATCTGCACGCCCAGCGCCACCAGCCGCTCACGAAAGTCTTCGTGATCAATCAGCTCCACGATCATCATCGTCATTCTCCTTGCTCGCTGACGGCGGGCATTGTCATTGGTATTGACCCACTCTGTTCTGAGCATAGCCTTTCTGAGGATAGCCGAAATGCACGACGGGCTGTCTCCGACATTCTGGTCAGACCGGGGCGCCCTCTGCGTGCCTGCCCACGCCACTGGCGTAGGCATTTGCGTCAGGCGCGTCTGGCTCGGTTGCGGTCTATTGCCTCGATCTATCCGCTCGGTCCAGCCCGCTTGCCATGTCCGCCTCACATGTCTGCTTCAGCTCTCCACACCCGCCGAGGCGGGTTCGGCTCTGGCCAGACGGCAGGCGGCGTACTTGAACTCGGGAATCTTGCCCACCGGATCGAGCGCCGGATTGGTCAACAGGTTGGCGGCGGCTTCGGCGTAGCAGAATGGCACGAAGACCATGCCGGCCGGCGTCAGCGGATCGGCGCGGGTAGCGAGGGTGATCTGGCCACGTCGCGTGGTGATCGAGAGCGGCTCGCCCGGCGTGATACTCAGGCGCTCCAGCTCCACCGGATTGAGCGTGGCCACGGCGGCCGGCTCGAGATTGTCGAGTACCGCCGCGCGGCGCGTCATCGAGCCGGTATGCCAGTGTTCGAGCTGACGGCCGGTGGTCAACACCGTCGGATAGTCGTCATCCAGCGTCTCATCCGGCGGCGTGGGCCAGGTCGGTACGAAGCGGGCACGGCCGCTGGCGCGCGGGAAGCCCTCGCCGAATACCACATCCTCGCCCTCGCCCCCCGGCGTCAGGCACGGATAGGTCACCGAGTTCTCCTCGGACAGCCGCGCCCAGTCGATGTTGTCGAGGGAATCCATGCCTTTTTGCATCTCGGCGTAGATCTCCTCCGGCCCGGCGTAATCCCAGTCAAGCCCCATGCGCCGCGCCAGCTGCTGGGTGATCCACCAGTCCGGCTTGGCCTCGCCCGGGGCGCGCAGTGCCGCCCGGCCACGCTGCACCTGCCGGTTGGTATTGGTGACGCTGCCGTCCTTCTCCGGCCAGGCGTACGAAGGCAGCACCACATCGGCGAACTGTGCCGTCTCGGTGACGAAGATGTCCTGCACCACCAGGTGCTCCAGATGCGCCAGCGCGCTGCGCGCATGCTCGAGATCCGGGTCCGACATCGCCGGATTCTCGCCGAGAATGTACATGCCGCGGATCTGATCGGCGTGGATGGCGTGCATGATCTCCACCACCGTCAGGCCCGGCGTCGCCGAGAGCGGGGTCTGCCACAGCGCTTCCAGCCGCTCGCGCGCCGCCGTGTCGCCCACCGGCTGATAGTCGGGGAACACCATCGGAATCATCCCGGCATCCGAGGCACCCTGGACATTGTTCTGACCGCGCAGCGGGTGCAGGCCGGTGCCTTCACGCCCGACATGACCACACACCAGCGCCAGCGCGATCAGGCAACGCGCGTTGTCGGTGCCGTGGGTGTGCTGCGAGATGCCCATGCCCCAGAAGATCATCGCGCGCCTGGCGGTCGCGTACTCGCGGGCCACGGCGCGAATCTCTTCTGCCGCCACGCCACACAGCGGCGACATCGCCTCCGGCGTCAGCGCCGCGACATGCTCCGCCAGCGCGGCGAAGTCCTCGGTGTGTGCCTCGATATAGGCCTGATTGGCCAGCCCCTCGCTGATGATGACGTTGAGCATGGCATTGAACAGCGCCACGTCCGCCCCCGGCGTGAACTGGATCGAGCGATGCGCCTGACGACGCAGCGCCAGCGCACGCGGGTCGATCACCACGATGCGTGTGCCACGCTTGGCGGCGCGCTTGAAGAAGGTCGCCGCCACCGGATGATTGACGCCCGGGTTGCAGCCGGTCAGCACGATCAGATCGGACTGCTCGGCCTGCATGAAGGAGGCGCTCACGCCGCCCGAGCCGACGCCTTCCATCAGCGCCGCCACCGAACTTGCATGACACAGACGCGTACAGTGATCGACATGGTTGGAGCCGAAGCCGGTGCGCACCAGCTTCTGGAACAGCCACGCCTCCTCGTTGGTGCACTTGGCGCTGCCGAAGCCCGCCAGGCTGTCGGGGCCATGCGCGCGCTTGAGGCGCATGAGCCCCTCGGCCGCGACCTCGAGGGCCTCGTCCCAGCTGGCCTCACGGAAGTGGGTCAGCGGGTGGGCGGGGTCAAAGTTCGCATCCAGCCCCTTGGCTACGCCGTCACGGCGGATCAGGGGGCGGATCAGACGCTCCGGATGGCGCGGATAATCGAAGCCGAAGCGCCCCTTCACGCACAGCCGGCCGTGGTTGGAGGGCCCGTCGCGGCCACTGACCGCGATGATGTTGTCCAGCCGCGTATCCGCGACGCGCTGTCGGCGCTTGTCAGTCTTGAGGGAGTCGCCGTCCGCCATGCCCTGCTGGGCATCCGCCAGGGTCGCGACCGGCTGGCCCTCGACACTCAACGCCTCGCCGCTGCCGCGACTGACCTGATACTCCAGCTGACAGCCCACGCCGCAGTACGGGCAGATGGAGGCGACGCGCTCATCGACGGCGGCGCTGTCGCCGAAGCCCTGCTCATCCACCTGGGCGGCAGGCATCAGGGCGCCGGTCGGGCAGGCCTGCACGCACTCGCCGCAGGCGACGCAGGTGCTGTCGCCCATCGGGTCCTCGAGATCGAACACGATGCGCGTATTGCTGCCGCGCCCCGCCAGCCCGATCACGTCATTGACCTGTACCTCGCGACAGGCGCGCACGCACAGGCCGCAGCTGATGCAGGCATCATGATTGACCGCCATCGCGGTATGGGAGTGATCGAGAGCGCTGGCCTGCGTCGGCAACCACTCCTCCACCGTATCCCCCAGCCACTCGCGGACCGTCTCGCGGGCGCCGCACAGGGTCTCGCGAGCGCGCCCGACATCCACCGCCAGCAGCTCGGCCATCGCCATGAAGTGGCTGCTGACATCGGGGTTGTGCGCCTCGGCGGGCATATCGGCGGCGAGCAGCTCCACCACCATCGCACGCGCCTCGCCGGCACGCCGTGAGCTGGCACTGCGCACCACCATGCCCGCCCGCGCCTCGCGGATACAGCTGGCGGCGAGAGTGCGCTCGCCATCGATCTCGACCATGCAGGCGCGACAGTTGCCATCGCCGCGATAATCCGGCGCTTCGCTGTAGCAGAGATGGGGAATCGTCTCACCGGCACGCTTGGCGATCTTCCATAGCGTCTCGCCGGGATAGGCCGTCACCTCCGCACCATCCAGCGTGATGGTGAAGCCATCCTCGCGCAGCGGCTGATCATCCGAGGATGAGTTGCCCAACCCTGTCAGCGCATTCATGCCTCACCTCCCGTGGCGTCAGCCGCATGGCTCGTGGCGATCAAGCGCACCCCGCTGCTGGCGAGGGTCTCCCGGAAGTCCTTGAGCAGGCCGAGCACCGGATTGGGCGCGGCCTGACCGAGCCCACAGATCGAGGCGTCCATCATCACCTGCGACAAGCGCGTCAGTAGCGTCTCATCCCACTCATCGCCGCTGAGCGCCGCCAGCATCTGACGCGTGCCGACACGACACGGCGTGCACTGGCCGCAGGACTCGTCCATGAAGAAGCTCATCAGATTGCGCGCCACCGCTGCCAGATCGTCCTTATCCGACAGCACCACCACCGCGGCCGAGCCGATGAAGCAGCCGTGGGCCTGCAGGGTGTCAAAATCCAGCGGCAGGTCCGCCTTGCTGGCCGGCAGAATGCCGCCGGAGGCGCCGCCGGGCAGATAGGCACGCAGACGATGGCCGTCGGCCATGCCGCCGCCATATTCCTCGACCAGCTCGCTGAGCGTGATGCCGGCCGGTGCCAGATACATGCCCGGGCGTCTGACGCGCCCGGAGAGCGAGAAGCTGCGCAGCCCCTGACGTCCCTGACGGCCGGCCGCGACGTAGTGGTCATGGCCTTCGCGATGGAGCCGCGCGATCCAATAGACCGTCTCGACGTTGTTGACCAGGGTCGGGCGACCGAACAAGCCACATTGCGCCACGAAGGGCGGCCGCTGACGCGGCTTGCCGGGCTTGCCTTCCAGCGACTCGATCAGTGCCGATTCCTCGCCACAGATATAGGCGCCGGCGCCACGCCGCAGCTGGATATAGCCCGGCGCGACGAGGCCTGCGGCTTCCAGCTCCGCGATGCACTCGCGCAGCACCTCATTCAGGGTCGGGTATTCGTCGCGCAGATAGAGGTAGAGCGCCTCGGCCTCGATGGCATGCGCACTGGCCAGCGCGCCCTCGAGGAAGGTGTGCGGCTCACGCTCCAGATAGCAGCGGTCCTTGAAGGTGCCGGGCTCGCCTTCATCGGCATTGATCACGCAATAGCGCGGCCTCGCCTCGGCACGCACGAAGCCCCACTTGCGAAACGTCGGGAAGCCCGCCCCGCCCAGGCCACGCAGACCGGCCTGCTCGATCATCTGCGCCAGGTCCTCGATGCTGACCTCACCGCCATCCAGCGCGGCGAGCAGCCCATAGCCACCACTGGCGCGATATTCCGCCAGCCGCGGATAGTCGAGACTCGCTGCCGGCGCGGCATGCACATGGCCTTCGGCAATCGCCGCCGTGACGCCTTGCACGCTGGCGTGGCCGAGATGGTAATGCCCGACCTCCGCCACCGGCGCACTGTCGCAGCGCCCCATGCAGGGCGCACGCAGCACGCGCACCTGTTCGGGGTCCAGCCCCGAGGCGAGACCGGCGCGCAAGGCCTCGGAGCCGGCCAGCTGGCAGGACAGCGAATCACAGACGCGCACGGTCAGCGCCGCGGGCGGCGTCTCGCCATCGCGAACCACGGTGAAGTGGGCATAGAAGGTGGCCGTCTCGTAGACCTCGGCCATCGGCAGGCGCATCCACTCGGCCAGCGCGCGCAGATGGGCCAGTGTCAGGTAGCCGACCTCATCATTGAGCACATGCAGATATTCGAGCAGAAGGTCACGCTGCGCCGGGGCATCGCCCAGCAGGCGCTGTACCTCGGCCCAGGCCTCGGCATCCAGCGGACGGCCGCGCAACTGGCTGCGCGAACGGCGGCGAGCGACAGGTGTCGGCTCGGTCAGGGTCTCAGGCGTCATGGCGGCACCACGGTGTTGTTATTGGGCAGGAGCAGGCAAGGACTGGCGTATCGCGCGAGGAGTGAAGTCTCGGGCGCGAAAGTGGTGCGCGGTCAGGGAGCACGCACCACTTTCCTTCACTGTAGATCGCAATCTACAAAGCGGGCACACCTGCGACAACCGCTCTGAGCGCTGAATCGCCCCCTATGTCAGTCACGCATATGCCGGCGTCGTATCCAGCTAACTCGCTCTCGCCCAGCCCTCACACAATCACGAGGGCCGGTGGCGACCTGCCCCGCAGTCAGACTCGCCACCGCGCTCCGGATTGCCATTCCACCCCCTTCCCACATCGCAGCCCCGGGAGACACCCACGACAACACCTCGCTTCACGCCAGCTGCCCTGCCCGGCTGGCGACACCAATAACAACATGAGGTCACCACATGTCATCGAATCCGTATGACACGGACTACGAGATCGGCCAGGACAATGTCCAGGTCATGGGTCTCGATGTTCACAACCCCGTCTTCGCGATCAGCGCCGTGCTGATCGTCAGCTTCATCCTGTTTGCCATCCTCTTCCCAGCGGGCGCGGAAAGTGCCCTGGGCGGCGCCAAGGCCTGGTCCATCGCACATGGCGACTGGCTGTTCATGCTGGCCGGCAACCTCTTCGTGCTGTTCTGCCTGCTGCTGATCGTGCACCCGGTGGGCAAGCTGCGCCTGGGCGGTCAGAAGGCGAAGCCCGAGTTCTCGACACGCTCCTGGTTCGCGATGCTGTTCGCCGCTGGCATGGGCATCGGGTTGATGTTCTGGAGCGTCGCCGAACCGGTGGCCTACTACACCGACTGGTACGGCACGCCACTGAACGCACCCGCCGGGACGCCGGAAGGAGCACGCGCCGCGCTGGGCGCCACCATGTATCACTGGGGCCTGCATCCCTGGGCCATCTACGCCGTGGTCGGGCTGTCGCTGGCCTTCTTCACCTACAACAAGGGCCTGCCGCTGACCATCCGCTCGGCGTTCTACCCGATACTCGGTGAGCGCACCTGGGGCTGGATGGGGCATATCGTCGATATCCTCGCCGTGCTGGCGACCATCTTCGGTCTGGCGACTTCGCTGGGGCTGGGCTCCGCTCAGGCAGCATCGGGGCTGGACTACCTGTTCGGCGTCGGCGATGGCCTGCCGACCCAGATCGCGATCATCATCCTGGTGACGCTGGTGGCCATCTACTCGGTCAGTCGTGGCCTGGATGGCGGCGTGAAGCTGCTTTCCAACATCAACATGATCATCGCCGCTGTCCTGATCATCTTCATCCTCATCTTCGGGCCGACACTCGCCATTCTCATGGGCCTGGGCACCACCACCCTCAGCTATGTGGAATATCTACTGCCGCTGTCCAACTGGATCGGCCGCCCCGATGAAAGCTGGTTCCACGGCTGGACCGTCTTCTACTGGGCGTGGTGGATTTCCTGGTCACCGTTCGTCGGCATGTTCATCGCACGTGTCTCGCGCGGCCGCACCGTACGCGAATTCGTCACCGCCGTGCTGCTGGTACCGACACTCGTCACCATCGTGTGGATGTCAGTCTTCGGCGGTACCGCACTGGAACAGGCCATCAATGGCGTCGGCGCGCTGGCCAATGGCATCGATTCCGTGTCGCTGGCCATGTTCCAGATGCTCGACAACCTGCCGCTGTCCGGTGTGGCGTCCTTCATCGCCATCCTGTTGGTACTGGTGTTCTTCGTGACCTCCTCGGATTCCGGTTCGCTGGTGATCGATTCGATCACC
Organism: Cobetia amphilecti; assembly: GCF_020217465.1. Classification (GTDB taxonomy): domain Bacteria; phylum Pseudomonadota; class Gammaproteobacteria; order Pseudomonadales; family Halomonadaceae; genus Cobetia; species Cobetia amphilecti. The sequence continues at coordinate 502,989 of NZ_CP084115.1, read as the reverse complement.
GCCGGCGGCAAGGTGGATGCACCGATCAGCCAGCGCATGTTCTGGGCAGCGATGGAAGGCCTGATCGCCGGTGCCCTGCTCTATGGCGGCGGAAGCGCTGCGCTGGGCTCGCTGCAGGCGGGCGCCATCGCCACGGGGCTGCCGTTCACGCTGGTACTGCTGGTGATGTGCTATTCGCTGTTCCGTGGCCTGATGCAGGAAAAGAAGGCACAGGACATGCTCATTCGTCCGGTCGCCGGCGCCTGACATGCGGCGCTGACCATAGCTTTACTGACCAAAGCTTTACTGACCAAGGCGGTACTGACTGACAGGCCGCAAGACATGGGCACAAAAAAACGCCGCCCCCGGCAACCGGGGGCGGCGTTTTCATTGGATGACCCGAACGTCATCCAGGCGAGATCAGGAGTTTTCCTGAGCCAGCTTCTGCACCTTCTTCATCAGGTCCGGGTCGTTCTGGACCGCTTGACCGATGGAGTTGAAGGTAGCGACTTCCAGACCGGAGTCTTCGACAGCGCTGACCATCTCGTCGTTGGCTTCCTGACGCACGCTCTGCTTGGCAGTCTCGTCGTCGGCTTTCTGCAGCTTGCCGGCGAATTCCTGAGAGATGCGTGCGATGTCCTGAGAGGCCGCAGCGAACTGTTCCAGCTGAGCGTCAGTGAAATCGCCAGCCTGAGCCTGTGCCGCCTGGGCAGTAGACTGACCCTGGGCCGGTGCGTCAGCAGCGAACGCCGGTGCCGACATCATGCCCGCGGAAATCAGGGCAGCCGTCATGTATGCAGTCATCCGTTTCATTGCAGCCTCCAGCAGTGATCAATAAGTGTTTGCCCTAACTCAGACGGGCCTGACGACAGGATGTTCATTTTTTCATGCAACTCTTTGAAAACATTCTGTATCGCCAGAGTTACATGAGTCGCAGATCAGCAACGTAAAAACCGCGGGGCCGCGCATGGCGGGCGTCATGACGGCTGGACGCGCATACAGCTTGCGCCACGATTGTGAAAATATCTGCAGCAAGCCGCGTGAGGTCTGCCCGCCACGCACTCGCCCCGCCCTCGATACAGACATGCCTCTGCGCTCGCTACGCGCTCTAGCAAGGCATGCCACCTGCTGCCGCCGCTATCGGTATGTCGCCACTGGCCTTTTCACAGGCTGAATGAGGGTGGCATGTCATGAAGTACCACATAAATCGCGCGCCAACGGGCAGCAAACTCTCGGCGACTGTCTTAGTCTTGAAGGAGAGGCTGTCATCCCGGGTGTGCCATTCTCCTGTGCAACCTGCTTCTGCAGCCCAGGCTGGCTAGCCCAGCTCATAACATTCGTTGCCGGAGGACTGCCATGTCCACGCACATACCGTCCACGCAGAGACTGTCCAAGCAGAGACTGTCCAAGCAGAGACTGTCCAAGCAGGTACTGTCCACACAGATACCGCCCGCACTGCCTCGACTGCTCTCGCATCACAGGCTGATGCCGGGCCTGATGAGCCTCTTGTTGGCCCTGCTGCCGGCCCTGCTGTTGAGCTCGCCGGTGCATGCCATCAGCCTGCTGGATTCGGATGCCGACCTGAACGCGCCCGCCGAGACATCCACTGGCGCGCCGCCGCCCCCGACCTCGCCGGACACCGCGGAGACCACCATGACCGCCGCCAATGTCGACCCCGCCGCCAACCCGCTGCTGGGCGAGACCTGGAACCGACGCTCGCTGGTGCTGATCGCGCCGGATGAGCAGGACCGGGACCTCGAGCGTCAGCGCGAGGAACTGCGCGCCACGCGTGGCGAGATGCAGCAACGCGACATGACGCTCTATACGCTGATGGGCACGCGCGGCATCCACGATGGCGTGCCGATGAGCTTCGAGGAGGTGCGTGCCCTGCGTGATGCCATGCAACTGCGCGAGGGCGCGCCCTTCACCGTCATCCTGATGGGCAAGGACGGCGGCAAGAAGATGCAGCAGGAAGGCTTCGTCTCCCCCGACCAGATCTATCAGGTGATCGACAACATGCCGATGCGCCAGCGCGAAGCCAGTCAGGCAGCGCGCAAGCCCCCCCAGGGCACCGACGAGCACACCTCGCCCGACCCCTTGAACGATGAGGACTGGCAGTGGGAGGAGTGACCTTTCTGTAAGGAGCGACCTTCTGTGAGGAGCTACTTTCTGTGTTGCATGAAAAAGCCCCTGTCAGCTCGGCTGACAGGGGCTTTTTACCGTCTGCGCGGCTTCAGCGCAGTACGCCTTCCTCACGCAGCAGCTTGAGGATTTCCGCCGCGCCCTCCTCGGCGCTTACGCCTTCCAGCCGCTTGCCACCACCCCCTTCGGCCTTGGCGGCCGCGGCCTTGAAGCGGTCCCGCGCGCTGGTCGCCTTGATGCGCTTCAAGCGCTTGGGACGCTTGCGAGCCGGGGCCACGCCGAAGGTCTCGGCCTGTGCATCATGCACCAGCTCGCCGCTGGCCAGTGTGGACAGCTCACCGCGCCGCGCCTGTGCAAAGGCCGACTGACGCGCCGCCGGCGCCGCGGAATCGACGCTGACAAGTGCCGGCAGCTTCACGCGCAACCGTCGCCGCTGGCCACGCGGCAGCGCCTGCAAGGCGGTGAGATGCGCGCCATCGCAGCTCTCGATCGCGACGATACCCTCCACCAGCGGCCAGCCAAGACTCTCCGCCAGCAGATGCGGCAGCAGGCCACTGCCCTCACCGGTCTCGCCCTGGCCGCCACACACCACCAGCTGCGGTGCCGCCTGCTTGAGGCGCGTGACCAGCAGCGGCCAGACATCAACGACCGGTTGATCAACAGCCTTGAGCGGGGCAGCGCCAGGAGCATTCGGCGTCACCAGCGTCAACGACTCCAGCCCCATGCCCAGATAGCCGCGTAGCGCCTGATCCTGCTCGCTGCCGAGCGCGATCTCGCTGCCACTGGCATGCCAGGCGCTGAGGCTTACGGCACCGGGTGCCGACTGACGCTCCAGCGCCAGACACAGCTCCAGGGCGCGGGCGTCCTGCTCGGCGCGCCGCAGACGCCCCGAAACCGGGTGCTGCCCCAACGACACCAGACTCACGACCTCAAGCGGCGCCGAGGCCTGCTGCGCAACGGACGAACGATCTGCCTTCATGTCCTTCTCCTTTCCCCTGTCACAGGCGCGAGTTCAGGCCGCGTCGGCGGCAAGCGTGGCGGATGACGCACTGGATGATGTCGAGGGCGCGGCAGGTGCCTGACCCGCCGCCGAGGCATCACTGACGGCACTGCGTTCGGCCTCGAGCTGCTGACAGAGGCTGGCGAGAATCGCCCCGGCGTCACCGATCACCGAAAGATCGGCACGCTTGACCATGTCACAGCCGCCATCGGTGTTGATGGCCACCACCTTGTCGCAGCGCTGGATGCCCTGCAGATGCTGGATGGCCCCCGAGATACCCACCGCGACATAGACCCGCGCCGTCACCCAGGTACCGGTGGCGCCGACCTGGCGGGCACGCGGCATGAAGCCGTCATCCACCGCCACCCGCGAGGCGCCTTCGGTGGCGCCCAGCAGGCTGGCGGCGCGGTGGAAGCCATCCCAATCGCGGATGCCGTTGCCCGCCGAGAGAATGAATTCGGCCTCGCCCAGCGCGATCGCGGAGGGATCGACGGCCACCGGGCCAAGGTCTTCGATCACGTCTGGCACGGCGCGCGCGGTGCTGGCCGCCTCCCACTCGAGCGGCAGCGCGGCGTGGCGCACATCTTCCACCGGCTCGGCGCATTCCGCCTCGCACAGCACGATACGGGTCAGCGGGCGGGTCAGGTCCTGCTGACCATTGCCGCTGCGCCCGGTGACGCTCACCTCGACAAGCTCGCCACGCCCGATGGCGGCAAGCTCGCCGTCAAGCTGATAGGCATTGCCGCTGGGCCGCGCCAGCGCATCGCCCCGGCACAGCAGGCGCGCACCGAGACGTCGGCCGCGTTCGCCGCCGCCGGTACGGGATTCCGGCAGCAACCACAGCCGTGGTGCCAGCTTGCCATCGATGGCCTCAAGCTCCGCCAGCTGAGCCAGCGGCGCGTAGCCATCGTGGAGAGTATCGGCAAAGTGCAGCCAGCGATCGGCACCCGCCGCGCCGAGTCCGACACTGTCGGCGGCGTCACCATCCTCACGCAGCGTGCCGAAGGTGATGGCCAGCACCGCGCCCTGATGGGCGGGGTCGGCATCGGCGATCTGACGCGCCAGCCCCAGTACATCGCGGTCGTGACTCGACAATCGCCCACCGGTCATGTCCGGCACCACCGCGATCAGGAAGGCGGGTGATGCGATCTCGACCAGCGGCAGTACGCGCGCCTTGGCCACGACTGCGGGCTGGCCAGCACCCGCCGCGGCAGGCCCGGAGCGGCCACTGCGGTCGATGCGCTTGCGACCATTGGCGGCGATGAAGTGGCCGACGTGCGGATCGCGACGCGTCACGCCCTTCGGGCCCATCCAGCGTTCCTGAGGGGCTGCCGCGCCGCGGCCCAGCGCCTGCAGCGCGATGAGATGCTGCGGGTGCAGGCGATTGCGTGCCTGCTGCTCCAGACGCGGGTCACGGCGTGGCAGTGACTCGCGCTCGGTTGCTTGTGGATCGACGGGAATCGTCATGCCGCCACCTCCGCGTCAGTGGGCTGCGTGGTCGACGTCGCCAAGCCTTGCGTGGACGCTTCCAGTACCAGCGCCCGCGCCATCAGTTCCGCCAGATCCAGCACCTGGGGTTCGGCTTCACCGGCCGGAGCCACCACGCCTTCCAGCATCGCGGTGCACTGCGGGCAGCCGACCGCCACGACCTCGGCGCCGGTCTCGCGCACATCGCCCATGCGCATGTCGGGGATACGCTGCTTGCCGGGGATGTCCGTCACCGGCGCTCCACCACCGCCGCCACAGCAGCGTGAGCGGAAACCGGAGCGCTGCATCTCGCGCACTTCCAGCCCCAGCGCCGCCAGCAAGCTACGTGGCGCCTCGAATTCACCGTTGTAGCGACCCAGATAGCAGGGGTCGTGCCAAGTGACCGCGCCGAGCGTCGCCAGTCTGGTGGCATCAAGGCTCAGGCGACCGGCCGCCAGCAGCTCGTTCATGTAGCTGGTGTGGTGGTTGACGAGGTAGTCGCCACCGAAGGCGGCATATTCGCGCCCCAGCACATGGAAACTGTGCGGATCGCAGGTGATGATGCGCGCGAAGCGATACTTCGACAGGGTGGCGATATTGCGGGTGGCCAGCGACTGGAAGGTCGCCTCATCCCCCAGGCGGCGCGCCACGTCGCCACTGTCACGTTCTTCCGCACCGAGGATGGCGAAATCCACCCTGGCGGCGCGCAGCACCTGCACGAAGGCGCGCAGCGTGCGCTGATTGCGCATGTCGAAGGCGCCATCGCCCAGCCACAGCAGCGCTTCCACCGGACGCGGATCACGCGCTGCCTCGCGGGCGGCCTGCAGCTCGGCGATGCGCGGCAGGTCGAGGTCCGCCGCCCAATGCAGACGCGCTTCGAGCGCGAAGCCGCCCGGATTGTCGGTGGCGATCAGGTTGTCGAGCACCTCGACACCCTTGCCCGGTGTCGCGCCCTGCTCCAGCGTCATGTGACGGCGCATGTCGACGATGGCATCGACGTGCTCGATCATCATCGGGCACTCCTCGACGCAGGCACGACAGGTGGTGCAGGCCCACAGGGTTTCCGGCTCGACCAGTACCTTGAATTCGTGGATCAGCTTGTCGCCATCTGTCGCCTCACCCGCAGCACCCGGTGCCGCCTTCATCTGGATCGGCCCAGAGGCAACGGTCTGGCTATCAGAGTCAACGGCCTGAGCTGCCGGGCGAGCATGCGGAGAGGCCCCGACGATGGTCTGCTGCGGGCCGCCGCCATGCTGGCCGGGCGCGCGCCTGGGCTCATCGCCCGGATAGGGCGAACCGGCGTAGGCGGCATCGCTGCCACCGGCCATGCCCACCACCATGTCCTGAATCAGTTTCTTGGGATTGAGCGGCTGACCGGCCGCGAACGCCGGGCACACCGCTTCACAGCGCCCGCATTGCACGCAGGCATCGAAGCCCAGCAGCTGACGCCAGTTGAAGTCGGACGGCTTGCCGACGCCCAGCGGTGCCTCGGGGTTGGTCAGGTCCAGCGGCAGCAGTGCGCTGTCGCGGATGCCGGCACTGTCACGGGTGCTGAAACGTGCCGGACGCCGATGGAAGGCCAGATGCAGCGCGCCGGCGAAGGCATGTTTCGTCGGCCCGGTGATGCGCGAGCCGCCGCCGGTCATGCCGACGATCATCTCGAGCAGTCCCCAGGCGATGCCCGCTACCAGCACCAGCCCAAGGATACCGCCGGAGATCATGCCGCCGACGCCTTCCGGCAGCACCAGTGACAGACTCATCACGAACAGGCTTGCGGAGAACACCAGCAGGCTCTTGGGCAGACGCATCCACGGGCCACGCGACAGGCGCGCCGGCGGGTCGAGGCGACGACGACGCACGAACAGCGCGCCACCGAACATCGCGCCACTGGCCAGCAGCAGCAAGACGCCCAGCCAGGCGGAGTCGATGCCGAAGCCGTAGACCACCACCATCAGCAGCGCCGCGGCCACGAAACCACCCCCGGTGGCGACGTGGGTGTTGGCCATGTAGCGGTCCCGCGCGACCACGTGGTGCAGGTCCACCCCGTAGCGGCGCGGTACCTTGGCAAGGCTCGCGATCAGCTCTCCCACACTCATGGACGTGGCGTCCGCCCGCCCCTGGCGCCACAGACCAATACGTTTGACCGCGCCGAGGGCAGCCAGCGCCAGCGCGGTGAAGATCAATACCGACAAGATCGTGTCATTCATGCTGCTCACCCTCTTTCTTCAAGCCCGCTGTCGACCGGACGACTGCCGAGCCGGCGCACAGGAGCAGCCGGCTCGGCAGATCACGTCATCAGAAGTCCTTGCACAGACGCAGGGCGTCATAGATGGCGGCGTGGGTGTTGCGCGGTGCGTTGCAGTCACCGAGGCGGAACAGCAGGTAATCATTGCCTTCGGTGGCCTGGCTCAGGCACGGCTGCGGCTTGATGGCGTAGAGCGACTCGACGTCGATCTGGCCCTTGTTGAGCGAGCCGTCCTTGAAGGCGTAGTAGAGCGCCTCATCCGGGCGTACGCCGTTCTCGACCACGATCTGATCGACGACGCGCTCTTCCAGCGTGCCGGTGTATTCGTTCTCGAGCACCGCCACCAGGCCCTCGCCTTCGCGGTAGACCTCATGCAGCACCATGTCGGAGGTCATCACGACTTCCTTGGCATACAGGCTGCGGTAGTAGGTCGGGAAGGTGGTGCCGCCGACCGCCGCACCCGGCTTGATGTCGTCGGTGACGATCTCGACCCTGGCGCCCTTGTCGGCCAGATAGTCGGCCACCGAGACCCCGGAGAACTCGCAGATGCTGTCGTAGATCAGCACGTTGCTGCCCGGCGCGACGCGCCCGTCCAGCACGTCCCATGAGGAGACGATCAGGCTCTTGGCCGGGTCTTCGTCGTAGCCCCAGGACGCGAACTGGTCCATGAACGGACGACCGCCCACCGCGAGGATCACCACATCGCCGCGCAGGTCACGGATGGTGGCCTCATCGGCTCGGGTGCCGAGGCGCAGGTCAACCTTCAGGCGCGCAAGCTCCAGCTGATACCAGCGCGTGATACCGGCGATCTGATCCCGCTGCGGCGCCTTGGCCGCGATGGTGATCTGGCCGCCCAGCTCGTCACGGGCCTCGAACAGCGTCACGTCGTGGCCGCGTTCGGCGCACACGCGGGCTGCCTCCATGCCGGCCGGACCGCCGCCGACGATGACGACCTTGCGCACCGGGCCGCTGGTCTTCTCGATCTGATGCGGCAGGCCCATGTATTCGCGCGAGGTGGCGGCATTCTGGATGCACAGCACGTCGAGGCCCTGATACTGGCGGTCGATGCAGTAGTTGGCGCCGACGCACTGCTTGATCTGGTCGAGCTGGCCCATCTTGATCTTGGCGATGATGTGCGGGTCGGCGATGTGGGCGCGGGTCATGCCGACCATGTCGACATAGCCGCCTTCCAGAATGCGCTCGGCCTGGTTGGGGTCCTTGATGTTCTGGGCGTGGATCACCGGAATCGAGACGACTTCCTTGATGCCGGACGCCAGGTGCAGGAAGGGTTCCGGCGGGTAGGACATGTTGGGAATGACGTTGGCGAGGCTGTTGTGGGTATCACAGCCGGAGCCGATCACGCCGAAGAAGTCGAGCAGACCGGTGGCATCGTAATAGGCCGCGATCTGCTTCATGTCGTCGTGGGACAGGCCATCGGGATGGAATTCATCGCCACAGATGCGCATGCCGACCACGAAGTCGTCGCCGACCTCGGCGCGCACCGCCTTGAGCACCTCGAGGCCGAACTTCATGCGGCCCTCGAAGCTGCCGCCCCACTCATCGGTGCGCTTGTTGACGCGCGGGCTCCAGAACTGGTCGATCAGGTGCTGGTGCACGGCGGACAGCTCGACGCCGTCCAGGCCGCCTTCCTTGGCACGCCGCGCCGCCTGGGCGAAATCGGCGATGATGCGCTGGATCTCCTCCACCTCGATGGTCTTGCAGGTGGAGCGGTGTACCGGCTCGCGGATGCCGGACGGTGACATCAGCGAGGTCCAGTCGAAGCCGTCCCAGCGCGAGCGACGGCCCATGTGGGTAATCTGGATCATGATCTTGCCGCCATGCTTGTGCACGGCATCGGCCAGATTCTGGAAATGCGGAATGATGCGGTCGGTCGACAGATTGACGGAGCTCCACCAGCCCTGCGGGCTGTCGATGGAGACCACCGAGGAGCCACCACAGATGCACAGGCCACACCCGCCCTTGGCCTTCTCTTCGTAGTAGCGCACGTAGCGCTCGGTGGTCATGCCGCCATCGGTGGCATACACCTCGGCGTGGGCGGTACTGACGACGCGGTTGCGGATGGTCAGCTTGCCGATCTCGATCGGCTGGAAGAGTGCGTCGAATGCCATGGTGAGAGCTCCTCGCCGGGGAGAACGCCGCCTTGTCACGCTGGCCTGGCCTGCCCGCCGCCACGAGTCGTTGCTGGTGGCGGCGGGGTCGGCGTCAGGCGTCTTGCATGTCAGGAAAGGCGGCGCTCAGGCGTTGCGTTGTCGTTGTTGTGGGTGGTGAGTGTCGTGACAGAGAGATGATCGGGCAGCCGGCTTGTGCTGTTGCCTTTTGCCTGGGCCGGGCCTGGGCCTTGGCCTTGGCCCGAGCCATGGAATAGAGAGTGGCGGATCCGAAAACGTCACACTGTTCCGGGAGCGACCTCGAAATACCCCACGTCACAGCCTTCCTCACCGCCGCTCTGGGTCTGGACGGCGACGGTGCGCAGCTCGCTGCCACGCGCAGCCAGAATCTGGTCCATCGCGCCGGCGAACCAGCCGGTGAACATGTACTCGAGCTTGGTACCTGTCTTGCCCTGCTGATAGACGAAGCAGGAGTGTTCCAGGCGCACCTTGCAGGTACCGCGCTCCAGATCGATCTCCTCGGTGATGAACAGGCCCCAGCCGCGCTGCGACAGACGCTTCATGTAGTGCTCGAAGACTTCCACGCCGACCAGGCCATGCAGCTCGGCTTCCTTCTCGCACCAGTGCCAGGCGCTCTTGTAGCCGGCGTGATAGAGAATCTCGGCGTATTTCTCCACGCCCAGCGCCTCTTCCACCGCGACATGGTTGTTGATGAAGAAGTGGCGCGGCACGTACAGCATCGGCAGCGCATCGGACGTCCAGACGCCAGTCTCGCTATCCACTTCGATCGGCAGTTCAGGGGCCATCTTGCTCATGTCGGTGTCCTCCAAAGGGGGCTTGAGGGAATTGCAAAAGAGAGATCAGGAAAGAGAGATCAAGTAAGAGCGATCAAGAAAAGGCACAGGCAGCCAGACTCAGCCGCCCCAGACATTTTCCAGCGTGCGCAGCCAGTTCTCGCCCATGATCTTGCGCACCTGATGCTCGCTCATGCCGCGACGCAGCAGCGCCTCGGTCAGATTGGGGAACTCACCGATGGTGCGGATGCCTTCCGGATTGACGATCTTGCCGAAGTTGGTGAGACGACGGGCGTAGCCCTTGTCGTGGGTCAGCCACTCGAAGAAGTCCTGGCCGTGGCCCTGGGTGAAATCGGTGCCGATGCCGATGGCATCCTCGCCGACCAGGTTCATCACGTATTCGATGGCCTCGACGTAGTCGTCGACGGTGGCGTTGACGCCGGCCTTGAGGAAGGGGGTGAACATGGTGACGCCGACGAAACCGCCGTGTTCGGCGATGAAGCGCAGCTCGGCATCGGACTTGTTGCGCGGGTGGTCCTTGAGACCGGCCGGCGCGCAGTGGGAATAGCAGACAGGTACCTTGGATTCGAGGATGACTTCCTCGGAGGTCTTCGAGCCGACGTGGGAGAGATCACACATCACGCCGACGCGGTTCATCTCGGCGACCATCTCGCGGCCGAAGCCGGACAGGCCGCCGTCGCGCTCGTAGCAGCCGGTGCCGACCAGATTCTGGGTGTTGTAGCACATCTGCACGATGCCCACGCCGAGCTGCTTGAAGACATCGACATAGCCGATCTGGTCTTCATAGGCGTTGGCATTCTGGAAGCCGTAGATGATGCCGGTCTTGCCGGCGGCCTTGGCGGCGCGGATGTCGGCGGCCGTGCGCGCCACGCAGACCAGATCACTGCTCTCGGCGATCAGCTGGTTGCTCTTGACGATGTTGTTGACGGTCGCCTGGAAGCCTTCCCAGACCGAGACAGTGCAGTTGGCAGCGGTCAGACCGCCCTTGCGCATGTCCTCGAACAGCTCGCGCTGCCACTTGGCGATCACCAGACCATCGATGACGATGCTGTCATCGTGCAGGGCGCGGGCCGCATCGGACCCACCGAAGGAGGAGGAGAATTCGGACATCATGTCGCTCCGGCGCTGGGCAGGCGGCTCTGGAAGTCAGGTCACTGCCCGTACCCGGCGGACAGGGCCTGCCGGAACACGATCTCCAGCAGGCTGTGCCAGCATAGTCCTGCCCTCTTTCCCCTCTGACGCCAGATGCGACCCGTGGCTATCGAATCGCGTCAGGGCTGTCGTTTCTGAAACGACGACGCCCCGACTCGAGAGAGCCGGGGCGTCGTGGGACAGCCGATGGTGTACCGTCAGGCCGGTCAATGCGCGGGGGACAGCTCCTTGAGCGAAGGCAGCAGGTCCCAGCTCAGCCAGCCACGCGGCTGCTCCAGACGCTTCAAGTAGCCCATGCCGAGATTGTTCATCTGACGGCGCGTCCAGCTGGCGCGGCGCTGGATATAGGCCGAGGGCTTGCCGGCATTGAAGCGGATCGGGTTGGGCAATACCGCCGCCAGCAGACTGGCCTGGTAGGCGGAAAGGCTGGCGGCATCGGTATTGAAGTGATGCTCGGCCGCGGCCTCGACGCCGAAGACCCCCGGCCCCCATTCGGCGACATTCAGATAGACCTCGAGAATGCGCTCCTTGGGCCAGATCACTTCGATCAGGATGGTGAACCAGACCTCCAGCCCCTTGCGCACCCAGCTGCGCCCGTTCCACAGGAAGACATTCTTGGCGGTCTGCTGGCTGATGGTACTGGCGCCGCGCAGACGCTCACCGGCCAGCCGCGCATCGATGGCCTTGACGATCTGATCGACATCGAAGCCGTAGTGATCGGGGAATTTCTGGTCTTCCGAGGCGATCACCGCCAGACGGGCATTGTTGGAAATCTGCTCCATCGGCACCCAGTCATGCTGCAGCGCCATCGGCTCGCCGGTGACCAGGCCATAGCCCCACTTCTCGAGCATCACCATCGACACCGGCAGCGGCACGAAGCGCAGCAATACCACCAGGCCGATGCAGGCCACCATCCAGCAGGCGACGACCTTGAATGCCCACACCGCCAGCCAGCGCAGACGCTCCATCGGGCGCATGCCGGCACGCGGCGCCGGGCGGCGTGTCGCCCCGCGCCGAGCACCCGCCACACGCTCCGTGCCTTCCTGCCTGCGTTGCTGTCCTCGTGCCATCCCTTGCCGTCCCCTGTCGTGCGTGTCGTGGCGCGTCATTCCGCCACCGAGCCATTGTCGTGTCAGCTACTGCTTCCTGGTGCCTTCGAGTGTACCAGAGCGTGCCAGTGGCTCCTGTGAAAACGACAACGCCCCTGCCGGAGCGGCAGAGGCGTTGGATGTTGCGGGAAGCTGCTGTCAGTCGGCAGGCGTCAGCCCTGCAGGCGCACGCTGGCGTAGGTCGGCTCACCGCGCGCATTGGCCAGTGCCAGAATCGCCGAGGAGACGGGGGACTCGCTGGCCGGTTGCAGGGGCGCATTGCCGACCATGCTCTGACCGATCGACTGGTGCAGCAGCCCTTCCAGACTGGCGACTCCGGTCAGCTGATGGTCGCCATCGGCGCGACACGGCACCTCCAGCACGCTGACACTGCGCTCGCCACCGATGCGCTCATCACGCGGCGGCATGCCGAAGTACTCGCGGTAGCACTTGGAGAAGTGCGGCGTGGACACGAAGCCACAGGCCGAGGCCACCTCGATGATCGACAGCGCCGTCTGCTTGAGCAGCTGACGCGCGCGGGTCAGGCGCAGCTTGAGGTAGTAGCGCGACGGCGAACAGTGCAGATACCGCTGGAACAGCCGCTCCAGCTGACGGCGCGAGACATCGACATAGTGCGCCAGCTCGTCCAGGCCGATGGGCTCTTCCAGATTGGCCTCCATCAGCGCGACGATTTCCAGAAGCTTGGGCTGGGTGGTGCCCAGCACATGCTTGAGCGGCACGCGCTGCTGGTCCTGCTCGCCACGTACGCGATCACAGATGAACATCTCGGAGATGCCCGCCGCCAGCTCGCGGCCATGCTCGCGACCGATCATGGTCAGCATCATGTCCATCGGCGCGGTACCGCCGGAGGCCGTGGCGCGGTCCTGATCGATGGAGAACAGTCGTGTGGTCAGCGGCACGCGCGGGAAGGCTTCCTGCATCGCGGCCAGGCACTCCCAGTGGATGCTGGTCTCATGGCCTTCGAGCAGCCCTGCCTGGGCCAGCGCCCAGCTGCCGGTGCAGACGGCACCCAGCTTGCGGCCGGCACGTGCCTGGGCCTGCAGCCAGCTGACATGCGGGCGATGCACGGAGCGCTGAATGCCGACTCCACCGCACACGATGACGATATCCAGCGGCGGGCAGGCCTCGGTGGAGGTATCGGGCGTGACCTGCAGGCCATCGCTGGCGCGCACGGGGGCGCCTTCCAGCGTCACGGTATACCAGCGGTACAGCTCGCGTCCGGCCAGCTGATTGGCCATGCGCAGCGGTTCCACCGCCGAGGCCAGCGAGATGAGCGTGAAGCTGTCGAGCAGCAGGAAGCCGATGGTCTGCGGCTGGCGCGTCTCGCCGGCCATTCCTGCAGCGGATGAGTGAGCTTCGTACGGGCGGGCGAAACGGCCACTGGTCAATGCCATGAGGGGAGTCCTTCTCTATATCTGCTTGAGTGGCAGACCGGGGCCTCGTGGTGCCCTCTCCCGTGGCCTGATGAGGCCGGCGGGGGTCCGCAGTATTATCGTTATTGGGTCTCAGCAGGGAGCGAACCTTGGGGGGTCAGCTCCAGCAGCGACAACATCGGCGATCGGTCCCATCAGGGGGAGGTCAATAAGCGACCTCTGCAATTCCGATAGCGTCAGGGATGTCGTGATTCACTGCCTGGACGTCGTGCGTTGTCCACCTCTCGACAGTAAACCATCGCGCCTGCCTGGCGCAGTGACTTTATCGCCGCTGTGCAGCAAATCATCGTTGCCGTACGGCACAGAATAACGCCTGAGTTGGCTACCACTGACGCAGCATAAGCAAACGCCACCAAAACGGGCTTTCATGCCTGAAGGTTCTGAAAAACTCTGCTTCTCATGACGAAAAAACGACAGTCCCGCTATCCATCAATCGATAGCGGGACTGTCGTTTCTGTCTTTCACGCAGTGTCTCTGCTCGGCGAGCGATCAGCTGCGACTGGCGCTTTCATACCTCAACGCCTGAGGCTCACCTCAAAGCAGGTGTTTCGCGTGCCTTTTCATTTCTACCGGCGACCACACTCACACCTCAAAGGAGGTGTTTCGCATGGTAGGCAAGATGCTCATCGATGAAGCTGGCCATGAAGAAGTAGCTGTGGTCGTAGCCGGGCTGACGACGCAGGACCAACGGGTGATCCAGCTCGGCGCAGACCGCCTCCAGGCGCTCCGGCTTGAGCTGCTCCTCGAGGAACTGATCACTCTCGCCCTGCTCGACGAACAGCTCCTGACGCTCGGTGCCGCTCTTGCTCGCCTGCTTGACCAGCTCGCAGGTGTCCCACTGCGCCCACTGGGCGCGGTCATCGCCGAGATAGCCGCTGAAGGCTTTCTCGCCCCACGGGCAGGCCATAGGATTGACGATCGGCGCGAAGGCCGAGACCGAACGATAGCGGCCCGGATTCTTCAGCGCGCAGATCAGCGCGCCGTGGCCGCCCATGGAGTGACCGGAGATCGATTCGCGCTCGCCGTCCACCGGGAAGTGACGCTTGACGAGCGCCGGCAGCTCCTCAGTGACGTAGTCATACATGCGGTAATGACGCGCCCACGGCTCGCGGGTGGCATTGACGTAGAAGCCTGCGCCACTGCCGAAGTCGTAGCTGTCGTCTTCGCCGTCCAGATTGACGCCGCGCGGACTGGTGTCCGGGCAGATCAGGGCGATGCCCAGTTCCGCCGCCTTCTTCTGCGCGCCGGCCTTCTGCATGAAGTTCTCGTCGGTGCAGGTCAGCCCCGACAGCCACCACAGCATCGGCACCGGGCCCTGTTCGGCCTGGGGCGGCAGATAGATGGCGAACACCATGTCGCAATCCAGGCTGCCGCTGCGGTGACGGTAACGCTTGAGCCAGCCGCCATGCACCTTGTTGGCGCTGACCAGCTCGAGTTGTTCGGTCGCGGTCATCATGCTCTCCCTTGTGATATCGCCCATGAAAACGGCGTCGGCAAGCCGACGCCGTTTCGCGTTCCAGACCTCACCGGGCAACAGGTGTTTCCGTGTTGCCCGGCGGCAGTTCAGCCCCGGATCAGAAGCTCAGCACGGTACGGATCGACTTGCCTTCGTGCAGCAGATCGAAGGATTCGTTGATCTTCTCGAACGGCATCTGGTGAGTGATGAAGTCGTCCAGATTGATCGCGCCGTCCATGTAACGCTCGACGTAGCCCGGCAGTTCGGTACGGCCCTTGACGCCACCGAAGGCGGAGCCTTTCCAGACGCGCCCGGTCACCAGCTGGAACGGGCGGGTGGAGATCTCTTCACCGGCACCGGCGACGCCGATGACGATGGATTCGCCCCAGCCCTTGTGCGCGCACTCAAGCGCGGCACGCATGACATTGACGTTGCCGATGCACTCGAAGGAGTAGTCGACGCCGCCGTCGGTCATGTCGACGATGGCTTCCTGGACCGGCACGGACAGCTTGCTCGGGTTGACGAAGTCGGTGGCGCCGAACTTGCGGGCCAGGTCGAACTTGTCTTCATTGATGTCGATGGCGATGATGCGCGACGCCTTGGCCATCACCGCGCCCTGGATGGCGGCCAGACCGATGGCACCGAGGCCGAAGATGGCGACGGTAGAGCCCGGCTCGACCTTGGCGGTGTTCATCACCGCGCCGATACCGGTGGTGACGCCACAGCCCAGCAGGCAGATCTTGTCCAGCGGCGCTTCCTTGGACACCTTGGCCAGCGAGACTTCCGGCACCACGGTGTATTCGGAGAAGGTGGAGGTGCCCATGTAGTGGTGCAGCATCTTGCCATCGAGGGAGAAGCGCGAGGTGCCGTCCGGCATCAGGCCGCGACCCTGGGTGGCACGCACGGCGCTGCACAGGTTGGTCTTGCCGGAGAGGCAGAACTTGCACTTGCCGCATTCGGCGGTGTAGAGCGGAATGACGTGGTCGCCCGGCACCAGGCCAGTCACGCCTTCGCCCACTTCCTCGACGATACCGGCGCCTTCGTGGCCCAGCACGGACGGGAACAGGCCTTCCGGGTCTGCGCCGGACAGGGTGAACGCATCGGTGTGACAGACGGCGGTATTGACGATGCGTACCAGCACCTCACCGGCCTTCGGCCCTTCGACATCGATCTCGACCAGTTCCAGCGGCTTGCCGGCTTCCAGCGCAATCGCAGCACGTGATTTCATGAATCTCTCCTAGTGAGCATCAATAGCGGTAAACTGGCTGCCAATCTCATGCCCCCTGGTGTGGTGATGATCACCACGGAGGCCACCCTGAAAGGTAGCCGCACCTGACAGGTTGCATGGATGAGTCGCCCGAGGGACTCCCCACGCGACAGGCACTGGGCTTGTCCTTGCGGTTCATCCTTGCGGGCTTGGCATGGAGCACAGTCTACGCAGTCATGCGGGTGGGATTAAGCCGTTGGCACTCAGATGATTATTGCCACTCAACAACAATGAAAGAGGAGCCAGCATGCAGCGCTGGGACCGTATCGAAGCCTTCGTGGAAGTCGTCAGAATCGGCTCATTTTCCGGTGCTGCCCGTCATCTCGGGGTGTCCAGCTCACATGTCAGTCGTCTGATCAGCCAGCTGGAAGCCCAGCTCGATACCCAATTGCTCTACCGCACCACCCGTCAGACGCGTCTCACCGATGCCGGACAGGTGTATTTCGAGCACTGCCATCACCTCTTCGATGGCTTCCGCGCCGCCGAACAGGCCATCGGCGACTTCCACGCCCGCCCCAGCGGCGTGCTCAAGCTGACCAGCGCCACCACCTTCGGCGAGCGCTACGTCGCGCCGCTGGTCAACGACTTCCAGCTGCTGCACCCGCAACTGGAAGTGCAGATGCACTTCACCAACCGTCCGGTGGAACTGATCGACGAGGGCTTCGACGTCGCCATCCGCATGGGCGTGCTCAAGGACTCCTCGCTGATCGCAAGGCGGCTGGTGGATCGCCGCGAATTCGTCGTCGCCTCGCACGACTACTTCCAGCAGGCACCGCGCCCGCACACCCTGGCCGAGCTCTCCAGTCATCGCTGTCTGGCCGGTTCCAAGCGCGAGTGGCTGTTCGAGGTCGAGGGTCAGCGCCGTGAGGTGCGTATCACCGGCAGCTGGCAGGCCAACTCCGGCCCGGCGCTGTTGGACGCCACGCTCAAGGGCCTCGGCCTTGCCCAGATTCCCGACTATTACGTCGCGCCCCATCTGGCCAGCGGCAAGCTGATCTCGGTGCTGGATGAGTACCAGGTGCGCGATACCGGGGTGTGGATCGTCTATCCCCGCCACCGCCACCTCTCGCCCAAGGTGCGCCAGTTCGTCGACTTCATGGTCGAGCGCTTCGAAGATGGCACCCCCGGCCTTGACGCATGACGCGCCGCCGCGGATGAGCTGCCGAATTGATGAACGAATAAGTTGATGAGCGGATGAGTTGATAAGCCGACGAACGACAGACGGGCTGCCAATCGGCAGCCCGTCTGTCATTGCACTCACCATGCTCATAAGCGGCGTCAGGCGCGCTGCGCCCCGCTGCCCGGTACTGCCTCCGGCAGATGCACCGGCGGTGCCTTGACCAGCAACTTGCTGGCCACGAAGTAGACCAGCGCCCCCAGCAGCGAGCCGGTGAACCAGCCGTAGTCGTAGAACCAGGAAAGTCCGGGCTGCGAGAAGCTGATCACCGTCAGTCCCACCGGCACGAAGAAGGCGATGAAGCCCGCCGGATTGAAGGCCGGATAGGTGCTGCCATCCAGATAGAGTGCCGGCAGATCAAAGGACTGACGACGGATCACGAAGTAGTCGACGATCATGATCCCCGCGATCGGCCCCAGCAGACTCGAATAGCCCAGCAACCAGTTGGAATAGAGGCTCTCGAGACTGACGTCCGAGACGATCCAGCCCATCTTCTTGATCAGCTCGAAGCCCATCAGCAGCACCCCGACCAGCCCGGTCAGCAGCACGCCGCGCGTCTGGTTGATCAACTTCGGCGCGATGTTCTGGAAGTCATTGGTCGGCGAGACGATGTTGGCCGCGGTATTGGTGGAGAGCGTCGCGATGATGATCAGCACCATGGCGATGGCGACCCAGCCGGGGCTGTCGATACGACCGATCAGGTTGACCGGGTCGGAGATGGTCTCGCCTACCAGCGAGCTGGACGCCGCGGTCAGCACCACGCCGAGCGCCGCGAAGAAGAACATCGTCAGCGGCAGGCCAATGATCTGACCGACGATCTGGTCCTTCTGGCTCTTCGCGTAACGACTGAAGTCAGGAATGTTCAGCGACAGCGTCGCCCAGAAGCCGACCATCGCGGTCAGGCCCGCCATGAAGTAGCTGGCCACGCCATCGCCTTCGGGACGATTCGGCGGCTGGGCCAACAGCTCGCTGATCGAGGTATGCGGCAGCGCCCACACCATCAGGCCGACCCCCACCGCCAGCAGCAAGGGCGCGGACAGCGTCTCCAGCCACTTGATGGATTCCGCGCCGCGAATCACCACGAACAGGTTGAGCGCCCAGAACACGAAGAAGCCGATGACCTCGCCCACCCCGCCCAGCGCCTTCCAGTCGGCCGAGAGGCTCGACAGCAGCAGGTGGATGGCCAGCCCGCCGAACATCGTCTGGATACCGAACCAGCCACAGGCGACCACCGCGCGAATCATGCATGGCACGTTGGAGCCGATGATGCCGAAGGAGGAGCGCAGCACCACCGGGAAGGGGATCCCGAAGCGCGTGCCGGGGAAGGCGTTGAGGGTCAGCGGAATCAGCACCACCAGGTTGGCGACCAGAATCGTGAACAGCGCCTCGCCGACGCTCAGGCCGAAGTAGGCGGTCAGGACGCCACCCAGGGTGTAGGTCGGCACGCAGATCGACATGCCGACCCACAGTGCGGCGATGTTCCAGCGCGACCAGGTGCGTTCGGCACTCCTGGTCGGCGCGATATCCTCGTTGTAACGCGGGCTGCGGGCGACATCCTGTGCCACCACCAGCTCGATCATTTCCTCATTGCTGCGCACCATGTGCGAGCGCGTCTGTGTCGGGGCCATGAGTCCTCACCTGTTCAGCTGTTGTTATTGTTGAGGGTGATGCACTGCGCTTGCCTTGTGTCACTTGTCGTTTCCTGTCTTCCTTACCTTCTCCGTCGCTTTCCTGACTCCTCTTCGCTCCTCCCCGTTCGGCACACATCATCAGGCACACTTCATTCGGCACTGCATGCAGAAGATTCTGATTCAGAAGATTCTGCGGCAGACGAATCTGTGGCAGGCCGTGTAGAAGAAACACCTTGCGCAGTTCGTGTGGAAAACCCTGTGGCAAATCGCATGCCGCCGGCCGGATTATTGCCGACAAATCAAACCTGTCTTGCAAGACAACTTGAGATGCAATGGCGCGTATTTTCATTCATGACGCCTGTCAGGTGGCGACAAGCCGTGTTCGCGCCAACTGTCAGTATGGTCAGGTTCCAAGCTGGTGCAAGGCGGTCTTGCGCAATGCCCACGCAAACGATCACAAGCCACTGTTGTGCATCGTCTTTTCCTTTGAAAATCGCGTGAACCACGCTGATTCTCCAGGCACCACAATGGTGAAATATGGCCTTTTATTGAATAAAAACTCTTTGATAACAACAAGATAAATCCACAAGACTTTATTTGACACTTCATCTTGCCGAACGCGGGAACACTGTCTAATGTTCATTAAGCTGACTGGTGAGACAGGATTTAAATCGGACCTTTCCTGACCCATGACGCCTGCCAGCGGCATGCAGACTTGCCAGGCAGGCGGCGTGTTTTTCCTGGGGCCATTTCGCGCTATCCCTGCTCACCCGCTCAGCCCACCAGCACTCATTGAAGACAACAACAACCGGCGCCAAGCGCCCGATGAGGAAGACATGTCGAACGATTCCCGCATCTCCTATACCGAGGATGCCGGCAAGCTGCGCTGCGCCGTCATCCAGATGGGACTCAACGTCTCCACCGACCTCGAGCCCGCGCAGATCCGTGATGCCATGAACGAGGCCCACCTGCCGCTGATCGACCAGGCCGGTGAGGCAGGCGTCAAGATCCTGTGCTTCCAGGAAGTCTTCAATCAGCCCTATTTCTGCCCGAGCCAGGATGCCAAGTGGTATGCCGCCGCCGAGCGCGTGCCCGACGGCCCCACCGTCACCCTGATGCAGCAGTACGCGAAGAAGCATCAGATGGTGATCATCGTGCCCATCTACGAGGAAGTGCAGCCGGGGGTGTACTACAACACCGCCGCCGTCATCGATGCCGACGGCAGCTATCTGGGCAAGTATCACAAGACTCACATCCCGCAGGTGGCGGGCTTCTGGGAGAAATTCTTCTTCAAGCCGGGCAAGTCAGACTGGCCGGTCTTCGACACCGCCTACGGGCGCATCGGCGTCTACATCTGCTACGACCGCCACTTCCCGGAAGGCTGGCGCGCACTGGCGCTCAACGGCGCCGAGATCATCTTCAATCCCTCCGCCACCGTCGCGGGCCTCTCCCAATACCTGTGGGAGCTGGAGCAACCCGCCTCCGCCGCCGCCAATGGCTGCTACATCGCCGCCATCAACCGCGTCGGCCATGAACAGCCCTGGGATATCGGCGAGTTCTACGGCTCCTCCTACTTCGTGAATCCACGCGGCCAGATCGAAGCCCAGGCCAGCGCCACCGAGGATGAGCTGCTGATCCACGACCTCGACATGGCGATGGTGCGCGAGGTGCGCAACAACTGGCAGTTCTTCCGCGACCGTCGCCCGGATGCCTATACCCGCCTCACCGACGGCGAATGACGGACTGACGACCCGCACGACAACAACAAGACGACCTGACACTCAATGCCGGACAAGGCCGCGCGATGCGGCCGGGAGAGACTCATGGCAATCCTGATCAAGGGCGGCAGCATCCAGACCCACGAAGAGCGCTACACCGCCGATGTGCTGTGTGACGGCGAGACCATCACCGCCATCGGCACCGACCTGGACGTACCGGACGACTGCGAAGTGATCGACGCCAGCGGCTGTCTGGTGATGCCCGGCGGCATCGACCCGCACACCCACATGCAGCTGCCCTTCATGGGCACCGTGGCCAGCGAGGACTTCCAGACCGGCACCGCCGCGGCGCTGGCCGGCGGCACCACCATGATCATCGATTTCGTGATCCCCTCCCCGCAGCAACCGCTGATGGAGGCCTATCACACCTGGCGCGAATGGGCCGAGAAGTCGTGCTGCGACTACAGCTTCCACGTCGCCGTCACCTGGTGGGACGAGAGCGTCAGCCAGGACATGGCGACGCTGGTCGCCGATTACGGCGTCAACAGCTTCAAGCACTTCATGGCCTACAAGAACGCCATCATGGCGCCGGACGACACCCTGGTCTCGAGCTTCGCGCGCTGCCTGGAGCTGGGCGCGATTCCCACCGTGCATGCCGAGAACGGCGAGCTGGTCTACCACCTGCAGCAGAAGCTGCTGGCCGACGGCATCACCGGCCCGGAGGCGCACCCGCTGTCACGCCCGCCGCAGGTCGAGGGCGAAGCCGCCAGCCGCGCCATCCGCATCGCCGGCACCCTGGGCACGCCGGTGTATCTGGTCCACGTCTCCACCGCCGATGCGCTGGAGGAGATCCGCTACGCCCGCGAGCACGGTCAGCCGGTCTACGGCGAGGTGCTGGCAGGCCATCTGCTGATCGATGAAGAGGTCTATCAGAACAAGAGCTGGGAATTCGCGGCCGGCCACGTGATGAGCCCGCCGTTCCGTTCGCTGGAGCATCGCCAGGCGCTGTGGGGCGGCATCCAGTCCGGTGACCTGCAGACCACCGCCACCGATCACTGCTGCTTCTGCGCCGAGCAGAAGGAGATGGGCAAGGACGACTTCTCGAAGATTCCCAACGGCACCGCCGGGGTCGAGGACCGCATGGCGATGCTGTGGCACGAAGGCGTCAACACCGGGCGTTTCTCCGCCGAGGACTTCGTCGGCCTGACCTCCACCAATGCGGCCAAGATCTTCAATCTCTATCCGCGCAAGGGTGCGATCCGCGTCGGCAGCGACGCCGACATCGTGGTCTGGGACCCCAACGCCGAACGCACCATCTCGGCCAAGACCCACCACCAGAACATCGACTTCAACATCTTCGAAGGCCGCACCGTCAAGGGCATTCCGCGTCACACCATCAGCCGCGGCGACTGGGCCTGGCGCGATGGCGAACTGCATGCCAAGCGCGGTCACGGCCAGTATGTCGAGCGTCCGGCCTACCCCAGCGTGTTCGACCAGCTCAAGGCCCGCGCGGAGAGCAACGTCGTCAGCGCCGTGGATCGCAGCTGACGGTCGGCGAACGGCCCACCTGAGACAACTGAGACAAGTACGACACGACTGAACGGCGGCCTGGCGGCGCACCTGACGCGCTGCCAGTCCCTTAGCACTGCTAAACAAGCCGCTGCCAGTCAAGAAGCGCAACCCGACTCGCCTGCAAGACCAACAACAACGACCCCGCGCCTGAGCGCGGGCAGGAGCCACACCGTGACCACATCCTCCACTCCTTCCCACTGGGCCCCGAGCGGGCTCGCGGAAGAGGCGCTGAGTGCGCGTTTCACAGACCTGCATCCGGCGCTCAGCAAGCGCCAGGCCTTCATCGAGAGCTCGCGCTGTCTGTACTGCTACGATGCCCCCTGCATCAAGGCCTGCCCGACCAGCATCGACATCCCGACCTTCATTCGCCGTATCCACGATGACAATCTCGAAGGCGCCGCCAGCGAGATTCTCGATGCCAATATCCTCGGTGGCAGCTGCGCCCGCGTCTGCCCCACCGAGATCCTCTGCGAGCAGTCCTGCGTGCGCAATCAGGGCGATGAGTGCCAGCCGGTGCTGATCGGCCTGCTGCAACGCCATGCGCTGGACAACGCCCAGTTCGAAGCCCATCCGTTCACGCGTGGCGCCAGCACCGGTCGGCGTATCGCGGTGGTCGGCGCCGGGCCTGCCGGGCTTTCCTGCGCCCATCGCCTGGCGCGTTTCGGCCACGACGTGGTGATCTTCGAGGCCGAGGAAAAGGCCGGCGGCCTCAACGAATACGGCATCGCCCGCTACAAGCTGACCGATGACTTCGCCGCCCGCGAGGTCGAATTCCTGCTCGAGATCGGCGGCATCGAGATCCGCCACGGCCAGCGCCTCGGCGACAACCTGGCGCTGGCCTCCCTGACACGCGAATTCGATAGCGTCTTCCTGGGCCTCGGCCTTGGCACCAGCCATGCCCTCGGCCTGACCGGCGAGGATGCCAGCGGCCTGATGGCGGCCACCGACTTCATCAAGGTGCTGCGTCAGAGTGGCGAACTGAACGCCCTCGCGGTGCCCAGACACGCCGTGGTGATCGGCGCCGGCAACACCGCCATCGATATCGCGGTGCAGGCCAGGCGCCTCGGCGCGCAGACGGTGGACCTGGTCTACCGGCGTGGCGAAGAGCAGATGTCCGCTACCCATCACGAGCAGGAAATCGCGCGCGCCAATGGCGTGATGATCCACACCTGGGCGCGCCCGCTGGCGCTCGATGTGGCAAACGATAGTGGTAGAAGCGAAGAAGGTGATGACGCCGCGCTCAGCGCGATGCAGTTCGCGCGCACGCGGGTCGAGGATGGCCGCCTCGTCGATACCGGCGAGACCTTCACGCTGGCCTGCGACGGGGTCTTCACCGCCATCGGCCAGGGCTTCGATGACGCGAGCCTGAGCGATGCGCATGCCGCAGGGCTGGTCCGCGAGGGGGCCAAGATAGAGGTGGACGAGATGCTGCGCACCAGTCTGCCCGGCGTCTATGCCGGCGGTGACTGCATCGCCCGCGGGCAGGACCTCACCGTTCAAGCCGTCGCCCACGGCAAGCTGGCCGCCGAGGCCATCCATCACGATCTGATGCTCAAGGTGGAGGCCGCCTGATGACCATTCATACCCCGCTCAATGACGATAACGCGCGCCCGGCAGGTGCTGGATCAAGTGCTGAAGCAAGTGGCGATCACGTCGCCAGCTACAAGGCCGATCTGTCGGTCAACTTCGCCGGCATCCGTGCCCCCAACCCCTTCTGGCTGGCCAGCGCCCCGCCCACCGACAAGGCCTACAACGTGGTACGCGCCTTCGAGGCCGGCTGGGGAGGCGTGGTCTGGAAGACCCTCGGCGAAGACCCGGCCGCGGTGAACGTCTCCTCCCGCTACTCGGCGCACTATGGCCCGAATGGCGAGGTCAGCGGCTTCAACAACATCGAGCTGATCACCGACCGCTCGCTGGAGATCAACCTGCGCGAGATCACCCAGGTCAAGAAGGACTGGCCGGACCGCGCGCTGATCGTCTCGCTGATGGTGCCGTGTGAGGAAGAGGCCTGGAAGACCATCCTGCCGCAGGTCGAGGCCACCGGCTGTGACGGCATCGAACTCAACTTCGGCTGCCCCCACGGCATGCCGGAACGCGGCATGGGCGCGGCGGTGGGCCAGGTGCCGGAGTATGTCGAGCAGGTCACGCGCTGGTGCAAGACCTACAGCTCGCTGCCGGTGATCGTCAAACTGACCCCCAACATCACCGACGTGCGCGAACCGGCCAAGGCCGCCTGGCGTGGTGGCGCCGATGCCGTCTCGCTGATCAACACCATCAACTCCATCACCCACCTGGATCTCGACCGCATGGTCGCGCATCCCATCGTCGGCGACCGCAGCACCCACGGTGGCTATTGCGGCAGCGCCGTGAAACCCATCGCGCTGAACATGGTGGCCGAGATAGCGCGCACGCCGGAAACCGCCAACCTGCCGATCTCCGGCATCGGCGGCATCTCCAACTGGGAAGATGCCGCGGAATTCATCGCCCTCGGCGCGGGCAGCGTGCAGGTGTGCACGGCGGCGATGCTGCACGGCTTCCGTATCGTCGAGGAGATGAAGGATGGCCTGGGGCGCTGGATGGACAGCAAGGGCTATCAGCGTATCGACGAGTTCTCCCGCGCGGCGGTGCCCAACACCACCGACTGGAAGCAGCTGGACATGAACTATCAGGTGATCGCCCGCATCGACCAGGACAAGTGCATCGGCTGCGGACGCTGCTATATCGCCTGCGAGGACACCTCGCACCAGGCCATCATGCATCTGGCCAAGGACAACGGCACCGCCCGCTATGAGGTAAAGGACGCCGACTGCGTGGGCTGCAACCTGTGCGAGATCACCTGCCCGGTCGAGGACTGCATCACCATGGAAGTGCAGGACACCGGCAAGCCGTACATGAACTGGATGGAGGACCCACGCAATCCGCATCGCGCGGCCTGATCGTCTGGTGCTCCTCTGATCCCGGGGCGCAGGTAGCAATAGATGGGAACCAAAAAAAGGGGCTGCCAGCAATGGCAGCCCCTTCTTCATTGTCTTGATGACCAATCAACGATGACCATGATTAGCTTAAGGACAATGAAATCATGGAGTCAACTGCTGACTCAGGCGGACAAACCGACGCCCTTCAGCAGCACCCGCGTCACGTTCTGCACCGCCTGCTCGAATTCCCGATCACTCAGCGCCTTGCCCTGATTGAGCACCGCGATCTGGTGATCGAAGTCGGCGTAATGCTGAGTGCTGGCCCAGATCATGTACAGGTAGGCGGAGGCATCGACGTTGTCGATGCGGCCCTCGCCGATCCACTGGCGCAGACGTGACTTCTTCATCTCGGCCCACTCGTCGAGCCACACCGTCAGCTCTTCGCCCAGCACCGGCGCACCCTGCATGATCTCGCTGGCCCACACCTTGGAGCCATAGGGGCGCTGGCGCGAGTGCATCATCTTGGCGCGAATGTAGGTGGAGAGCACCAGCTGCGGGTCGTCGTAGGCCTCGAAGCACAGCGCATCTTCCTTCCACAGCGCCAGCAGGCCATCGAGCACCGCGCGATACAGCGCTTCCTTGGTGCTGAAGTAGTAATGCAGATTGGACTTGGGCAGCTCTACCTCGGCGGCAATATCGACCATGCTGGCGCCGACATAGCCCTTGAGAGCGAAGATCTTTTCGGCGGCGAGCAGGATGCGGCCGACATTATCCTTGCGAATCTGAGACTTGCGAGTGGTCATGCGATCCCCTGACGCGGTGCTGGCAGTGCGATGAGAATATCACAACCGCACTGCCAACATGTCTGAGCCGTCAGGTTTGCCCTGTCATCCGGCAAAGGAGATGGCGACTTATCTACAAGTGCTGTGCAATCCCGCGCCAGCGCGGATCGGCAAGGACCGCGCCCGCGACATCACTCGAAGACCGCACCATCGATGAAGCCATCCGCCGGCATCGGCACCTGGCCCGCCTCACCGCTCAGCCACCAGGGCGCCGGATGCGTGCCTTCACTGCGCTCATCCGCCACCGGTACCACCATGCCCAGCTTGCGGGCCGCCGTGCGGTAGAGGTCCGGACGCACACAGCGCGCCAAGGTCGCTTCGAGATCATTGTCGCTGATGCCCTCGAGATGCCCCCAGCGCTGCATCTGGGCGGCATACCAGCGCGTCTGGGAACGCCACGGGAAGTTGGCCGCGTAGCGATGGAAGATGGTCCAGCCGGGATTGTGCTGCTGGAAGTCGTCCACCGACTGCTCGACATCGACATCTTCCAGTCCGCGCGTCACCACGCTCATCGGCACCTCCGGCATGCCCTCGTCATGCAGCCACTCGGCGGCTCTGGCCCGATTGCCGGGGCGATCCAGCCAGGCGCAGGCATTGAGCAGCGCGCGAATCAGCGCCTGATGCGCCAGCGGATGCTGCTCCGCCCAGTCCTCGCGCACGCCCAGCACCTTTTCCTGCCCGAAGCGCCAGATATCGTGACTGCCCGCCACCACCTGCCCCATCCCCTGCGCCGCTGCCAGGCTGTTCCAGGGCTCTCCGACACAGAAGCCGTCCAGCGCACCGCTGGCCAGCTGCGCGGCCATCAGCGGCGGTGCCACGGCGCGCATCTCGACGTCGCGGTCCGGATTGATGCCGCCCGCCGCCAGCCAGTAGCGCAACAGATAGCGATGCGAAGAGAACGGATGCACGCTGGCCAGCTTGAGCAGCGGCTCACCGCGCTGCTTGCGCTCGCGCATATGCGCCGCCAGCGCCTTCGCGACCTGCAACGGACTGGAGAGGTCGTGGCCGTCCTCGCCGAGGGCGGCCATCAGCGCGCGCGACAGCGTGATGGAGTTGCCGCCCAGATTGAGCGTCATGGCACTGATCACCGGCGTGGCGCGGCCATCCAGGCCCAGGGTGGAGGTCAGCGGCATCAGCGCCAACATCTGCGCGCCCTGCAACACGCCGGTCTGCAGGTCATCACGCAACGCCGCCCACGAAGGTT
This sequence comes from Cobetia amphilecti, assembly GCF_020217465.1. Lineage (GTDB taxonomy): Bacteria > Pseudomonadota > Gammaproteobacteria > Pseudomonadales > Halomonadaceae > Cobetia > Cobetia amphilecti. Next base: position 475,736 of record NZ_CP084115.1, on the reverse strand, counting down.
GCCACTTGAGTGTCACCGCCAGCCCTTCCTCGCGGAAAAGCCCCAACTGCTCAGCGACCACGAAGGGCGCGGCATCATTGAGTGGCATCAGGCCCAGCGTCAGCTGATGGCCATTCAGGGGTACATCTGTGGGCATCACGCACACCTCTTGAACGATCGAGAGAGAAGGACAGTACGGCGACCGGCTCAGCGCCGACGCGCGGCCTTGAGCAGCTCATCGGCCAGCTCATGCAGGGCCAGGCGCCGGTTCATGGCGGTCTTGCGCAGGTATTGGTAGGCGGCATCTTCACTGAGCCCGCGCGTCTCCATCACCACGGCCTTGGCGCGATCGACGCTGCGCCGCTGCACCAATGTGGTCTGGGTACGGTTGAGCTCCCCCTTGAGCGCACGGTGCGCCTCGAAGCTGGTGATGGCGACCTCGACCATGCTGCGCACCATCGCTGGTATAACGTGGTCCACCACATAGGCCGAGACACCGGCGCCTGCCGCCTCACGCACGAGGTCCGGGGCATCTTCACTGGCCAGCATGATCATCGGCTTGGGATAGCGTCGCCCCAGCTGGCCGAGATGCTCCAGGGTGTCGCGGCTGGGCAGGTCGGCGTCGATGATCACCGCATCGGGCTGATGCTGCTCGACCAGCGCGTGCAGGTCCTCGTGCTCGTCAACGCGCAGCGCCACCTCGAAGCCGGCGCTCAATAGCGCCTGCTCCAGCGCGGCGGAGCGCTCACTGCGGACATCGACGATCAGCACGGTCACGGGCATGTCAGGTTTCCTTGGGTCGGGCATGAGACTTGCCGTACACCCAAGCAGGATTCGTGCCGCAATCTGGTGCAACCCTGCGGTTAAAGGCCTTCAGAGCGGCCGAGCCGAAAGCGTCGCTGCACTGCAATGAGGCATGCGCCTTGCCGACCCTCCCAGCGCCATCTTCGTGCGCCAGACTGGTACCTCGCGCCTTGCTGACGCACCGCCAGCGCGCACCCAGCCCTAGACACCGCCTGCACGTGCCAACCTATTGTCCTCGCCAAGCCATTGATCTTCTGGGACTTGTCCCGCCCACACCCCCGCAACTGGCGCGCTACTTGCTTTGTTCCTGTCACTTGCCGCACAGACGCTCTGCTGCCGGCAACCATGGCATCACCGACTGCTGCCATCGCTATCCATGACGTGGACCAGGCTCTTCGGAGTACGAGTGCGTCGAACCAGGCCCCTCAATGACGAGGCGCCCTTGCTGTCGTTCATTCACAGCCGTTCGACCACTCGCCGAGCACACCTGACTTCGTGCCCGGCACCGACGCTGAATCAGGAGCCCACTCATGGATATCCGCAACAAGGCCAGCCGCATCCGGCTGTTCAGCTTCAACACCCCGCAAATGCGCGCTTTCCACATGTCGTGGTTCGCCTTCCACGTCTGCTTCTTCGGCTGGTTCGGCATCGCGCCGCTGATGGCCGTGGTACGTGACGACCTCGGCCTGACCAAGACCCAGATCGGCAACACCATCATCGCCTCCGTCGCCATCACGGTGATCGTGCGCCTCGCCATCGGCGTGCTGTGTGATCGCATCGGGCCACGCAAGGCCTACACCTGGCTCTTGTGCCTCGGCTCGCTGCCGGTGATGTGCATCGGCTTCGCCGACAGCTTCGAATCCTTCTTTCTGGCCCGTCTGGCCATCGGTGCCATCGGCGCTTCCTTCGTCATCACCCAGTACCACACCTCCGTGATGTTCGGCCCCAACGTGGTCGGCACCGCCAACGCCACCACCGCGGGCTGGGGCAACCTGGGCGGCGGCACCACCCAGATGCTGATGCCGCTGGTGATGGCCGGCCTGCTGATGCTGGGCGTCGAGCAGACCCTGGGCTGGCGTCTGGCGATGGTCGTGCCGGGCATCGTGCTGTTCCTGACCGGTATCGCCTACTACTTCTTCACCCAGGATGCACCGGACGGCAACTTCAGCGAGCTGCGTGAGCGTGGTGAGCTGCCCAAGGCCGAGAAGGAATACAGCATGCGCGCCACCTTCGGCGCGGCGGCACGCGACATTCGCGTCTGGGCCCTCTTCCTCGTCTATGGCGCCTGTTTCGGGGTCGAGCTGACCATCAACAACGTCGCCGCCATCTACTTCTTCGATCACTTCGATCTCGACCTCGCCACCGCCGGTCTCATCGCGGGGCTGTTCGGCCTGATGAACCTGTTCGCCCGCACCCTGGGCGGCGTGTTCTCCGACCTGTTCGCCCGCCAGTCCGGCCTCAAGGGCCGCGTGCGCTGGCTGTTCATCGCGCTGCTGTGTGAAGGCGTGGCGCTGGTCGGCTTCGCCCAGATGGAAACCCTCGCGGTCGCCATCGGCATCATGCTGGTCTTCAGCCTCTTCGTGCAGATGGCGGAAGGCGCGACCTTCGGTATCGTGCCCTTCGTCAATCGCAAGGCACTCGGCGCGGTCGCCGGTATCGTCGGCGCGGGCGGCAACGCAGGCGCGGTCGCCGCGGGCTTCCTGTTCCGCAGTGAGGAGCTGACCTACCAGGAAGGCCTGATGTACCTGGGCATGGGCGTGATCGTGATCTCGCTGTTCGCACTGCTGGTGCGCTTCAGCGCCGCCACCGAGGCCGAGGAAAGCCGCGCCTACGACGCCGCCGTCGCGGACCGCAAGCAGCAGAGCGAGCAGCAGCCCGCCTCGGCATAAGCGGATTGCTTTCTCCCCGAGCCAGACACAAGAAGGCCCCGCCTCATGGGAGGCGGGGCCTTCTTGTGTCTGGCGACAGCTCAGGTCAGCGGCGACTCATCGCGGCGCTGGCATCCGAGCCTCAGCTATCGGTGGCGTTCTCGACGCTATCACCGGCTTCCTCGACGGCGTTGTCCATCTTCTCACCGGCCTTCTCCATCGGGCCTTCGTCCTCGCAACCGGCGAGCGACAGGCCACCGAGACCGAGCATGGCAATCATCAGCGAACTACCCAGAGTCTTGAGCTTCATGATGTCTCTCCTTGAATCATCGGTCGGAATGACGCGACAGCTGCCATCACACTCAGGCTGCCACGTGGTGTTACCCATGACATGGAGCTGGAGCCTTGCCGTTTCAAGGGTCACGCAACGCCGAGTTGCCTGTTGCTGATCAAAACCAACCGCTCAAGGCTGCTCAGATACCCAGCTCAGAGAAGGTATCGGGAAACTGCACTTCACCGCCCAGCCCCTCCAGATAGTCCGGCAGCAGCTCGAAGGCGACGAAGGAACCCGGCACGTCGTCATGATGGCAGTAGAGCCCGTAATGACCCGCCGGATGAAAGCCCAGGTGGGTATAGAAATCCGCATGGCCTGCCGCCACCACGGCCCCCGCCCCCAGCAGCCGGCAGCGCTTGACCGCCGAGATCACCAGCCGCTTGCCGATGCCGTGACGCTGATGCTGGGGCAGCACCGCCAGCGGCGCCAACGCCATCAGCACGCGGTCCGGGTAGCCGGAAAGCTCCACCCGCGACACCATCACATGCCCCAGCAGGCCGCCCTCGCCTTCGCTGAGGTGGCGGCCGGTCTCCGGGTCGGTGACACGCTCGGCCACCAGCGAGATCTGCGCCAGATTGCCTCGACGCAATCTGTCACCCAGGCGCGCTTCACGATGGCCGGCAAAGACGGATTCATGAATGCGGTAGATGCGCTCATGATCAATGAGACGTTCTTCACGAATGCGAAGATTATCGACGGCGTTGGCAGTCATCACGAGGTACCGAATCAGCGCCCTGATGGCCAGGGACGTTACCTCAAGCTTAGCCACCGCCCGCAGCGGCTGCGAGCGTCAATCTGCTGCTCAAAAAGCACGATGCCCGCCGTGGTGGCGGGCATCGCTTGGGGTGATATCAAGGTCGCATGGCAGATGAAAAGCCTGGTTCAGCCCCTCTCAGACATGTCGCCGATACCGGTCAGGCGCGTCACCGACGCCGCCCGCCTCAGCTCTTGAGACGACGCGCGCGGAAGGAGCGCCCCTTGAGCTTGCCATTCATCAGCTGGGTGAGTGCCGACTTGGCGACATCACGCTCCACGGCGAGGAAGGTGGTCCGCGCCAGTACCTTGATCTTGCCGATCTTGCTGCCTTCCAGGCCGCCGTCACCGGTCAGCGCGCCGAGGATATCACCGGGGCGCAGCTTGTCCTTCTTGCCGCCGTCGATCTGCAGCGTCGCCATGCGCGCATGGAACGGCTCACGCGTCAGCATGCTTTTCGAGGGCAGCGGCTCGGCTTCCAGCGTCTGCTCGAGGAATTCGCCCAGCTTGGTCAGGCGATAGTCTTCCTTCTCGGTGTACAGCGTGCAGGCGATGCCGGAGCTGCCGGCGCGGCCGGTACGCCCGACACGGTGCACGTGAGCGTCGAGATCACGCGCGATCTCGTAGTTGAACACCGCGTCCAGCGCTTCGATATCCAGCCCGCGCGCCGCGACGTCAGTGGCCACCAGAATCGAGGTGCTCTTGTTGGCGAACATCACCAGTGTCTGGTCACGCTCGCGCTGTTCGAGATCACCGTGCAGCGCCATGGCGCTGAAGCCGTGCTCATTGAGCGCGTCGCTGACTTCCTGCGCCTGACGCTTGGTGTTGCAGAACACCACGCTGGACTCCGGGCGGTACTTGAGCAGCAGGATACGCAGCGCCTCGAAGCGCGCCTCGTCATCGGCGACACGGTGAAACAGCTGACGGATGCTGCTGTCATCGTGGGTGGAGGCCACCTCGATGCTGACCGGGTCACGCAGCATGCGCTCGGCGATCGGACGCACGCCATCGGCGAAGGTCGCGCTGAACAGCAGCGTCTGACGCTCCTCCGGGGTCTCGGCGACGATGGCATCCAGCACCTCGGCGAAGCCCATGTCGAGCATGCGGTCGGCTTCATCCAGCACCAGGGTATTGAGCTCGACCAGGCTCAGGCTGCCCTTGCGCAGGTGCTCATCCACGCGTCCCGGCGTGCCGACGATGATGTGCGCGCCGTGTTCCAGCGAGCCCAGCTGCGGGCCGAAGGGCGCGCCGCCGCACAGGGTCAGCACCTTGACGTTGTGCAGGCCGCGCGCCAGACGACGGATCTCGCCGGCGACCTGATCGGCCAGCTCACGCGTCGGACACAGCACCAGTGACTGCACACGGAAGCGCGAGACCTTGAGGCGTGACAGCAGCCCCAGGCCGAAGGCAGCGGTCTTGCCGGAGCCGGTCTGGCCCTGGGCGATGACATCGCGGCCTTGCAGCATCGGCGGCAGGCTCTGCGCCTGAATCGGCGTCATGGTGTGATATTCGAGCGTGGCGAGGTTGTCGAGCAGCTCGGGCGCCAGCGCCAGAGAGGCAAAGGCAGGGGTGGCGGTGGCGTCAGTCACGGGGACATTCCTTCAATCGATGAACAGGCACGAGCCGAACGGGCTTACGCGCGGGCGCAGAGCATAGCAGAGCGTGGCCACTAACGCCTGCCACGGATGCCAGCACCTGATACCGGCTCCCCAGGCGAGATAGCCTTTTTGAGCAACGCCCTCTCTTGCCCGCCAGACTCACCTCTCAGCACACCGTATGAGCCAGCTCGAATGTGACTCAACTCAAAGCATGATTTTCGTCACGACAGGATTCGATTCCCGCCAAATATCATTTATTAATTATCGTTAATTAAACAAAATGGCCAACGGTCAGTTGGCATGTCACGAAATCCCATATCAGGCGGTGGCTGAGTCGCTGCATATTTCACGCCGTGCATTTCCTGCAGCGCACTTCACGAAAATGGCGCCGACATTCGTGACGGGATAATCATCAAGACGTTCTTGTTATCTGCCTCAGACTATCAGTGCCAATGACACACCAGGATTGGCGCATACCGAGATGGGCCCACCCCCATGCCGGGTATGAGGAATGCCACCTCTCATCAGTGATGTGCTGCTGGATACCGCTCGGCTATTGCTCGGCTACCGCAGCGGTGCCGCTGCGCGTCCAAAGGATCCATCTGAACCGATATCATGAATATCAATGACTTGCAGATAGCGAAATGCTGTCTGTGTCGCACAGGCGTTTTCGATCTCGGGGTGGTCTCCCGAATTGGATCGTTGCAAGCGTACTGACAGCTCGTGTGAAGCCGGTCATCACGCTGGTCATGAAACCGGTCATCAAGCCCGGCGCAAGGCACAGGTCGCCGGCACTCAGAACCGGCACTCAGAACCGGCAACACCATGGAAACAGCATTGACGTGAATCCGGCAGCTTCATTGCCGCAATGCACGGCATAACGCGCATGCAAGTTGCTGTAATAGCACATCAAAGAGCAAATGATATCGCACGGACAGGCGATCTTTGCCACCCGAAACACCACGGTCACCGCTGCCCCGACAACAGGGGAGCAGCAATAGAGCGGCGCAGTCTTCAAGCCGCCAGCTGTAAGAGGGGATCACACCTCTCTACCCAAACAGCCACAAGATGTCACTACGACCCAGGGAGCAAGACGACATGAAGGACCTCTTAAGAATCACGGGCTACGGATGTATCGTGGCCGGTGTCGGCCCGGCAGGCATGGGATTTCTGTTCAATGCCCTCAAGACAGGCCAGATCACGACACTGGCCCGCCACGGACTGTTGATTCTCGATGCCGGCGGTACCCACGCCAGCGGCAAGCTTGGCGCTGGTCGGCTGGGTGAATATCGCATCACCGCCAACTCGGTCGGCGATGTGTTCCTCGACTGCCTGCGCGACCCGGCACTCGCCGACGTGCTGGCCCCGCTCGAAGGCGAACCCTGCCTGGAGCGAATCCGCGCCGATCCCTACTCCTCCCCGCGACTCGATGAGATCGGCGAGCTGCTGGAAGCCGCCAGTGCGCTGGTATTGGCGCACATCACCGCCCTGCCGGGCGTCGAGATGTGGTGCGGCACCAGCCTGGACACGCTGCAGTACCTCGACGGCACCAGCATTCTGACCCTCTCGCATGAACCGGAAGTGGCCCAGCGCACGTCGCGGCTGCGCACCGAGAACCTGGTGCTCAATCTGGGCGGCCAGCAGTGCCCGGAGCGATTGACCCAGAGCCTCAATCGTCAGGGACTGACGCCGTCGCGGCGCGCACGCATCTACAGCGGCGATGAGCTGTTGCGCATGCCGCCGGGACAGCTGCGCAGCCTGCTGTTGCCGCGTCTGCGCCGTGGTGGTCGCGTCTGTGTGGTGGGTGGCTCGCACAGCGCCTTCTCGATGCTCGACGTGCTGGCCGACGCGCTGCGCAATACCCGCGTCAAGGAGATTACCCTGCTGCATCGCTCGCCGATTCGGCTGTTCTTCGAGAATGCCGAAGAAGCGCGCGCCGCAGGCTATCACTACGATGCCGAGCGCGATGTATGCCCGATCAGCGGTCGCATCAACCGCTCCGGCGGGCTGCGCTACCGGGCACTGGCCATCGGTCAGGAAATACTGGCCACCGGCCGCATCGAAGAGTGCGCGATGGACATCCAGCTGGTGCAGACCGGTCCCGGCAGTGCCCAACGCCTGGAACTGGCCAGCGAAGTACTCGCCGACGCGCCCATCGTGGTGCAGTGCAACGGCTATCAGCCGATTCTGCCCACCATCAGCGACGCCCATCATCAGCCCATCACGCTGCGTGAAGTGAATGGCGGGCTGGATTCCGATGCCAACGGCAACCCCTGCGACATCCACGGCCAGCGTCTTGCGGGCCTCTACATGTTCGGGCTGGGCGCCGGTCTCGCCGTCGACCCGACGCTGGGCAGTGAAGCCTCCTTTGATGGCCGCATCTACGGCGTCTGGCAGTTCCACAATCACGCCAGCCTGCCGGCCCTCCACGCCATCATCGCGCGCAACGCCAGTGACGACGCACTCGGCAGCGATACTGCTCACTCCGTCGGTCAGGTGATCGCCAGCGATCGCGGCATGGCAAGCGTCAGCGGCAGTGGAATGCCCAGCGACAAGAGCAGCGCAAACAGTGTCGTCAGTGAGAAAGCCAGCGCGGACAGCCTCGCACAGGCGAGCGAAGCCGAGGACTTCTCCAGCGCCCTCAAGGTGCTGAGTGACTCACTGGGCCTGCATCAGAAATCCCGCATGGCGTAGCAAGGCATGACGTGACCTGAGCAAGCACAGTGCTGCCTGTGGGCCTTGCCATCAGATGATTACGTAATGCCGGTTATGGAGCACAGTAGAAACAATCATGGGCTTTACTATCTGCACACAAGACAAATGATTGCCTTTTGGATAAACATAACAAGAAAAAACACATAACGACGCTGGAGCCCCTACTCTCCCCGGCGCAAGCAAGCAAGGCCACACGAAGACGCACGATGGCGATACCTCCCCACACAAAAGCGCCGCCCGGGCATGTCCCGAGCGGCGCTATTGTGTGTCATCTCAGCAAGGGCAGTGGCCGAACCTTGCAGCCAGCTCGACCACGGTCACTTAGCGTGCCGCTTCTTCCTCAAGACGCGCCTGCTTGCCACCGAGGGTGAAGCAGGTATCGATCTCGCGCAGCATGAACAGCGCGACACAGGCGGCCAGCATCGGCCAGGCAGCGAAGAACAGCAGGTGATCGAACGGGTCCAGATACTGCTTGAAGGCAGAGAAGGTAGACCCGGCGTGCAGCAACAGCACCAGACCGTAGGTGAGGGTCTTCTTCACGCCGGTGACGAACAGCAGCAACAACACCATCTCGATGACGGCAATCGCGATGACGATGCCCTCGCCCATGCCACCGATGGCATAGAACTTCTCGAAGATGGCGGCGGCGTGGCCAGGATTGAAGAACTTGTCCAGTGTCCACATCGTGATAACGAGGAAGACCCCGAGGCGCAGCAGCAGCAGGGAAATGCGGATTCGATCGGCGTACTTCGTCATGTCAATTCTCTCCAGGGGGAATGGGCCAGCGCTGCAACGCAGCGGGCACGTGCTGCTGTGTACGCACGAAGTGGCCGCCTGGTTGCATTGATTGATGATTTTTCTCGCAAAATTAATCACTTGGCAGCCTAGCCCGCCGCGTGACTCCTTGGCGCAAACGCCTGCTGCATAGGCCGCTTAAGCGACCCCGAGCTGCCATTGTTGGGCAATACAGCAGCAGTGACTGCCGCACAAGAGACGCTGACTCGCCCGCCATCCAACACTCTGCCCTTCTCGCTGTCTGATTCATCAGCGGCTAGCGTCTTTGCAGCCTCGCTGTCTGATTCATCAGCGGCTATGGCCTTTGCTGCCTCGCCCTGACCCTGGACCCTAGCCCTCGCCCTCGACCGGCCTGCCGGTTCGCCCTTCGCGCTGGAGTTTATCCACATGGCCTCCAAGACTGATCCCCCGTCTGCTTGTCCGTCGTCAGACGCTTCAATGCCGGGCTCTTCCACCCAGCCCCTTCCTGCGCTGCGCCGCTGGCGAGCGCCCGGGCCTGGCGACTCTCACCTGCCGCCACGCATTGCCAAGGCGCGCTTTCCGGCCTTGAGCGCCCAACTGCTGGCGCATGCCGCGCGCATTGCAGCAGAACGCGAGCGCGGCGAGATTCTCGACTACGCCTGTGCCATGAGTGCGGTGCCGACGGTGATTCAGGAGATCTGGCTGGCCAGTGGCGAGCTTGAGACATTCGCATTACGCGAAGGCATCCAGATCGAGAGCCTGGCGGAGCTGCTGGGTGAGCACACTCCGCCTGACAGCCCCGCCACCGCTGCACAAAGTGGCGAGCCAGCGCGGGTCGTGAGGCCACTTGATACTTTCGACTGGCTGCATCTGGCGCTGGAGCAGCTGTTGCAGATACATCAGGATAAGCAACGTTTACACTCAGACTGATGTATCTCGGCGCCAAAACTCGTATGGTGAGAGAGAGGCTCGGCCTGTCGTCGATCAAGATGACGCGCGAGCCTCGAGCACGACTGTCATATGCACGACTGGAACGCATTTCTGGTACGAGCAACAAGGCACGACATCAAGCACAGCACGCGGAGCAGAACATCACGATCGATCATTGAAAACGACCAGCCGAGGAGGTTCACATGAAGGTCTACAAACCTGAATGGCGTTGCACGCTCGACGTGACGGAAGGCCCCGACCCCACCGCCCGCTGGAAAACACGGCTTGCCTGGCGCTTGCGCGCCCTAGCCGACCGCTTTGATGGCGGTAGTCGTACGATGAAGATTGACTGCAATGTCACCCCGGCGCTCACCCGCGAAGAGGTCGACACCTGCCTGGGCAAGGGCTTCGCCCTCAGCCAGAACCTGATGCTGCAACTGGCCAACCACAGCGCCTGCGAAGATGTCCTACGCGACGCCAAGGCCGAGCTCTACGAAGAAGAGCAACACCCGATGTAATGGTCTGATCTGAGTAGAACCCCGCAGATCAACCCATCGGTGAACGTAGTCCGCAAGACGCATGTAAAAGCCCTCCCGGCGATGCCGGGAGGGCTTTACCTTGACCTAACATCTAATAACCCTTACTCCTCACTTAATCCAATATATGGCTCCAGAATAGGATAAAGCACTGTATCTTCAATTATACACCAGCTTATGAATGCACTATATTTAGAGGAAGGCATTATTAAAAGCTTCATTCTTTCTATAGCATTTTCTTTCTCAACTTCAAGACTCGTTTCGTCAAAATACTCACATTGTAACTCAAGAAATATATTAAACTGCTTAAAAACCTCCTTACGCAAAGCTACAGCAGTAACCATTTTAGTATCGGTATGGTCACTATTATAAACTTTATTTAACAACTCAGCCGTCGCCAAAGTACTTTCATCTACAAGCTGTGGTTCTATTTCCAATCTTTTTGCATAAGGGGTAGTAGGTGGCTTGTGCTTTATTGCTCTCAAAACATCGGTATTTGTATCGCAGCAGTCTAGCAGATTATTATACCCCTGAAGTTTTATGTTATTGCACCGTGCACATGATAAGTATAGATTCTCCCAATCGAACTTTTTATTCAAATCTCCATTATGAGATGAAAAATGCTCTACATTAATATCTAAAGGTTCTTTAGTCTCACAAATATAGCACTTCTTGAAAAACACTTTACAAAGCTCATCCAATACATCTTTAGAATTGTATTTTTGACGACGTGATAGAGACGAGGGCGCTTCTCGTGTTCTTATTGTATTAAACATGGCTCTAAACCTCTTTCTTGCTTTTACGAATAGCAACCTTTGCTAAATTAACGTAATACAACGTCTCTGGATCTAGATCGTCGTCTTTAGGGAGTCTACTTAATATATCTTTTATCTTAGCGATATCTATAAAACTGCTACTTGTGAGCTTGTTTAAGTAGCTGATCTTTTCTTGCATATTGTTAGATACTGGTAGCACATCAAAAAGTCCTTCCAAAATAGATTCATAAGAGTACATAGACAAATCATCTATTTGCTTATTAGATGATAGATCATAGATCACAGCATCTTCGACTGATGAAACTACAAATGGTGAATGAGTAGTAACAATAAACTGAACTTTTGGGAAAGATATTGTTAGGAATGAAAGTATCTTCTTTTGTAAAGAAACATGTAAATGCGCATCGATTTCATCTATGAGCACTACTCCTGTTAACTCACTAGGATCTACTGAGTAAAGTGAAACCTTTGTGATTAACTCCGCATATATAGCCATTATAGAAGAAAAGCCAGATGATAAAGATTGTAATGTATAAGGTTTTTTTCCTGACTGATTTATTTCGAAAGAAAGTGTGTCTGATTTAAATTTTATATTTAGAGAATTATCCTCGAATAGGTTTTTCAAATCTTCCTCTAGCTTAACAAACCATTTGTTAATTCGTTTGGCCTCTCCCGCATCATTATTTATATTAGGAGATTCCGAGAAAGCTTGGAGAGCCATATTAGATACTAAAAACTGTTCAAAAAGAGAAGAGCTAGACTTAAGCTCCCTGTCCATAGATGTTCTTCTGTCTTGTTCGCGCAACTTATCAAAACTAACAATAGATGTTGGTTTGACAATTTCTGACTTCCTCATGGCCCCAAAATTAGATAATATTGCTGTAGATTTTTCGACCTTTAACACAAAATCATCTAACCCATTAATAACAACAGGCGGTCGTTGTGCTTTAGCAAGTGCAAGCCGAAGATTATTTAGGTTTTCCTTTGTAATCTTATAGTTTTGAGACGAAACATTCAAAGTGCCAATATAATATTCCGTGTTCCTGATATCACGCTCAACATCATTAACATTTTTATTGTCACGCTCAATAACAGAAGACCATAACTCCTTATAAATACAGCTTAACAGTTGTGTCTTGCCACACCCATTAGAGCCAGTTATGATTAAATTCCTTCCCTTAAGATCAATTCTTACCTCTTTACCAGTACTAGGGATAACCAGGTCTATTTCTTCAATATATTTTGTCATCAGACAACCCTTATTAGCATTAATCGGCGAAAATTGAATTAGGAGGTTAGCTAGGCGCTATTTTTTGATCTCATATAAAGATAATATGCTCCTACAACAAAGCAACTGGATTACGAATATTATGAGCACTTAATAAATTACGATATTACACAACTTCTCTCATTCCCCCTTGACTCACAATCAACCTTCTAATTTCACAGATAATACTTAACGTCGCTGCTCAAGGCTCTACGACAAAGTCGGCGTCCACTGCAGAGACAAACGCAGAGCTCTCTTGACAATAGCCTAAAATTATCATGTAGGTAAATGCGCGATGGTAGCTCTTGATGACAACGATATACAGCCGGATTCCTATTTCGTGTCGCAAATACTGACTGGACGTTGATCAGTGTCATAAGACCCGATCATATATCGGCGACACAGATAACCTATCCTCTACTGACACTCGCTCCCCACCTCACCCTGTACAATGGCTCCCTCAAGCCGCCCCCCCCCCCTCAACCTCAGGCCTTCCATGTCCATTTCCGCGCGTCCTTCCAAGCTGAGCCTGCCTCAGGTCAATCCCGGTGTGACGACGGTGCTGGAGTATCTGCTGCTCAAGTTTCCGGCGATTGCCGAGTCACGCTGGCGCGAGCGCATGGCCGAGGGCAAGGTGCATCGCGATGATGGCTCGCGGATTACGCCAGAGTCGCCCTACCAGCCACATCTACGCGTGTTCTATTACCGCGAGGTGGCAAGCGAGCCGAGCATCCCCTTCGCGGAGCGGATTCTCTATCAGGATGAGCACATTCTGGTGGCCTACAAGCCGCATTTTCTGCCGGTGACACCCGGCGGCCTGTACGTGAATGAGTGCCTGCAGCAGCGACTGCGCAAGCGCACCGGGATAGAGGCGCTGCAGGCGGTGCATCGCCTGGATAGGGTCACGGCGGGGCTGGTGCTGTGCTCCGTCAATCCCGACACGCGCCCCCTCTATCATCAGCTGTTCAAGTCGCGGAATATCCACAAGACCTATCAGGCCATCGCGGAGACCCACAGCGATGAGTCCCTGGTGGGCCAGCAGTGGGAGGTGAAGAATCGTCTCGAGCAGAGCGAGCAACGCTTCCGCATTCATGTCACCGACGGCGCGGCCAACAGCCACTCGGTGATTCGCTGCGTGCAGCAGACAGACCGCCAGGCATTGTTCGAGCTGCATCCTGTCACCGGCAGAACCCACCAGCTACGCGTGCACATGCAGACGCTGGGCTGGCCGATTCTGAATGACCGCTACTACCCCGTGCTGCAACCGCTCTCGCCGGATGACTACGCGCGCCCCCTGCAGCTGCTCTCCAAGGGATTCGAGTTCATTGACCCCGTCACCGGCGAGGAAAGGTGCTTCGAATACGACGGTGACCTGACACTGGCGTGAGCCGTGACATGGCCCGTGGCTGTCGTCGCCAGCCGACGCACAGCCCACCGCATGTGCACAAAGAAATCATCTGGCGAAGGCTTCCTGCTCGACGTCAGGCGGGCTAAGGTTTTCCTCCTGTCCCCGGAAAATAGGCCCATCGATGTCCCGACGTCTCGCAGTGACCGGAGGAGCCGCGCTGGCCGCGCTCCTGTCCTTCCCCGTCCTCGCACAGCAAGGGCACGATGGGCCGCCGCCCGATCACGATGGCCCGCCGCCGATGTCAGCGGAAGACCAGGCGCTGAGCGAGGCGCTGCGCGCGCGCATGGGCGACACCAGCACCCAGATGCAGAGCGTGCCCATCCCCGAGAGCGCCGCCGAGTGCGGCGACACACCCGGTTATGCGCGCATGCTGTGCCTGATTGATCTGCTCAAGGCGGATATCTCCGACGACGACATCCTGCAGAACCTCCAGCATGACTACTCCCTCGCTGAGGCCGAGAACTGGAGCAATCTGCCCGCTGGCGCCTTCCCGAAACGCCCCGGCGTGCTGCTGGGCGAGCTGAACATCAAGCAGCGCGGCCTCGTCAAAGCCATCATGCTGGAAGCCACCGGCCACGCGCCCGATGAAGGCTTCGACGAGATGCTCCAGACGCTCAACGCCGATGACTACATCAACACCGTCAGCACCGACTACAAGGCCGGTTACTCCTCCTACAACACCAAGTTCGCCTTCCTCGGCACGCCCGGCGAGACCGGCACCTGGGAGCTGTACTACGGTGGCCACCACATGGCCTTCGCCAACACCTATACCGACGGCAAGCTGGCCGGTGCCACGCCCTCCTTCCGTGGTGTAGAACCCTTCCCCTATTTCGAGATGAACGGCCGGGTGAACGAGCCGCTGACCCAGGAGCGCGATGCCTTCGCCACCCTGTTGAGCTCGCTCTCCGATGACCAGAAGGCCGAGGCCACGCTGGCAGGCACCTACCGCGATATCCTCGCTGGCCCCCAGGCCGACGATGCCATCCCCGAAAGCTATGAAGGCCTGCCGGTCTCCGAGTTGGATGATGACCAGCGAGCGCTGCTGCTGACGGCCATCGAAACCTATGTGGACGACATCTCCGCCCCCGAAGCCGCGGCCTACATGGAGAAGTACACCTCCGAGCTTCCCGAGACCTATCTCGGCTTCTCCGGCACGCCGCAGGTCAGCGCCGAAAACGATTATGTGCGCATACACGGCCCGTCGCTGTGGATCGAATTCTCGTTGCAGTCCAACAAGTCCACCGACAAGGTCGGCAACCATCCGCACTCGGTATGGCGTGACCGCACCGACGACTACGGCGGCCAGAGCGAATGACCCGCAGCTCGCCGTGGCGCGCGGCGCTGCTCACGCTCGCGGTGATGATCGGCGGTATTGCCACGGGAATCAGCGGCATGGGTGTCAGCGGCATGGGCATCATCCAGTCGGCTCACGCCCATGCCCTGCCCGGCAGCACGCTCATCTTCCAGCAGCAGCCGCAGCACACGCTCAAGCTCACTCTCCAGTTCCCGCGTGAAGACCTGCTGATCGCAGCGCCACAACTGGCAGCGCTGGGTGACGCCAAGCCCGATGCTCCCTTGGCGCAGACGCTGACAGATCAACTCAGCGACTATCTCAATCAGCATCTGGCACTCTCCAAGGATGGCGACGCGCTACCGCTGACGCTCACCGAGGCGCATCTCACCTCCACCTATCAGCCACAACTCGGCGACTACCTGCTGGTCGTCACTCAATGGAATGTGAAGACCGAGCAAGCCGATCTGGACTCACTGCTGCTGAAGTACGACGCCGTGATGCACGAAGTCCGCAATCACCGCGCCGAAGTCGAATGGCAAACTCCCGCAGGCGACACCCGCCTGTTGGCCGACTTCGGCTTCTTCCACTCCGCCCACGGCGTCCGGCTCGATCTACGCAAGGCCAGGCAGGCGCCAGCCAAGCAGGAGTGAGCCGAGCTGGAGTAAACAAGGCGGTAAGCGTTTCCTGAATCGCGCCCACAAAAAAGCCCTTCCAGCCAATGGCCAGAAGGGCTTTTTGCTTGCTGCGTTCTCGTCTCGATCAGCTCAAGAGACCGTCAAGACAGAACGCTGCGTCAGCTCAGCGAGGGGGGATCGTCAGGCGATCATTCCCACTCGATGGTGGCCGGCGGCTTGCTGCTGACGTCATAGGTGACGCGCGAGACGTGCTCCAGCTCGTTGATGATGCGGTTGGAGACCTTCTCCAGCAGCTCATACGGCAGGTGCGCCCAGCGGGCAGTCATGAAGTCGACGGTCTCGACGGCACGAATGGCGATGACCCACTCGTAACGACGGCCATCGCCGACGACGCCGACGGACTTGACCGGCAGGAAGACGGCAAACGCCTGGCTGGTCTTGTGGTACCAGTCGAAGTTGTGCAGCTCTTCGATGAAGATGGCGTCGGCTTCACGCAGGATATCTGCGTATTCCTTCTTCACTTCACCGAGGATACGCACGCCCAGACCCGGCCCCGGGAAGGGGTGACGGTAGACCATGTCGTAGGGCAGGCCGAGTTCGAGGCCGACCTTGCGGACTTCGTCCTTGAACAGCTCGCGCAGCGGCTCGACCAGTTCCATCTTCATGTCGTCCGGCAGGCCGCCGACATTGTGGTGGGACTTGATGACGTGAGACTTGCCGGTCTTGCTGGCAGCGGATTCGATCACGTCCGGGTAGATGGTGCCCTGAGCGAGGAAGTCGACATCCTTGAGCTTGGCGGCTTCGGCATCGAACACTTCGATGAAGGTGTTGCCGATGGCCTTGCGCTTGGCTTCCGGGTCGCTGACGCCAGCCAGCTTGCCGAGGAAGAGGTCTTCGGCGTCAACACGGATGACCTTCACGCCCATGTGGCGAGAGAAGGTTTCCATGACCTGGTCGCCTTCCTTCTTGCGCAGCAGGCCGTTGTCGACGAAGACGCAGGTCAGCTGGTCGCCGATGGCCTTGTGCAGCAGCGCCGCGACCACGGAGGAGTCGACGCCGCCGGACAGGCCGAGCAGCACCTTGCGGTCACCGACCTGAGCGCGAACGCGATCCGTGAGGTCTTCGATGATCTTGGCCGGAGTCCACAGACGCTCGGACTGGCAGATCTCGATCACGAAGTGCTCGAGGATGCGCTGGCCCTGCAGGGTGTGGGTGACTTCCGGGTGGAACTGCACGCCGTAGAACTGCTTCTCTTCCCACGCCATGGCGGCGATCGGGCAGCTCGGGGTGGAGGCGGTGACGGTGAAGGTCTCCGGGACTTGCGCGACCTTGTCACCGTGGCTCATCCAGACGTCGAGCAGCGGGCGGCCTTCGTCGTCCAGGTGGTCCTTGATGTCCTTGAACAGCGCGGACTCACCGTCGACACGAATCTGGGCATAGCCGAATTCGCGCATGTTGGAGCCTTCGACCTTGCCGCCGAGCTGCTCGGCCATGGTCTGCATGCCGTAACAGATGCCGAACACCGGCAGACCCATCTCGAACACGCACTCAGGCGCACGCGGCGAGTCCAGCTCGGTGACGGATTCCGGGCCACCGGCCAGGATGATGCCGTTGGGGTTGTACTCGCGGATCTCTTCTTCGGTGATGTCGAAGGCACGCACCTCGGAGAACACGCCCAGCTCACGCACGCGACGCGCGATCAGCTGTGTGTACTGGGAACCGAAATCGAGGATCAGGATCTTGTGGGAATGGATGTCTTGCATCTTCAGTCTCTCATTGGGGAGTCGTGAGACCCGCTTCGGAGCTGCGAGGGAGCGCAGGGCCGAAACAATCTGGCGTCGAGGGTAGCCGATACCGAAAGTTCGTTCGACCCAAGCAAAGCGGGAACCCGTGTTGGGCTCCCGCTTTGCGTCGCGCTTCGCTATGTATCAGTCGCGCCGATAGTTGGGCGCTTCCTTGGTGATCTGCACGTCGTGGACGTGGGATTCGGCGAAGCCGGCACCGGTGATCTGCACGAATTGCGGCACGGTGCGCATCTCTTCGATGGTCTGGCTACCGGTGTAGCCCATGGAGGCACGCAGGCCGCCCATCAGCTGGTGCACGATGGCGCTCATCATGCCCTTGTAGGGCACGCGGCCTTCGATGCCTTCCGGTACCAGCTTCTCGACGCCGGCATTCTTGTCCTGGAAGTAACGGTCGCTGGAACCCTGGGTCTGGGACATGGCGCCCATGGAACCCATGCCGCGATACGCCTTGTAGGTACGACCCTGGAACAGCTCGACTTCGCCCGGCGCTTCTTCTGTCCCGGCGAGCAGGCCGCCGATCATGACGATGCTGGCGCCTGCGGCGATGGCCTTGGCGATGTCACCGGAGAAGCGGATACCGCCATCGGCGATGACCGGCACGTCGTACTTGGCCATGGCGGCCGCGACGTTGGCGACGGCGCTCATCTGCGGCACACCGACACCGGCGACGATACGCGTGGTGCAGATGGAACCCGGGCCGATACCGACCTTGACGCCGTCTGCGCCGGCTTCTGCCAGGGCGATGGCGGCTTCAGCGGTCGCGATGTTGCCACCGATGACCTGAATCTTCGGGTGGTGCTCCTTGACCCAGGCGACGCGGTCGATCACGCCCTTGGAGTGACCGTGAGCGGTGTCGACGACGATGACGTCAACGCCGGCTTCGGCCAGTGCAGCGACGCGGTCGGGGGTTTCCGGGCCTGTGCCGACGGCGGCGCCGACCAGCAGGCTGCCGTTGCTGTCTTTTGCCGCGTTCGGGTAGGTCTTGACCTTCTCGATGTCGCGAACGGTGACGAGGCCGCGCAGGCGGAACTCTTCATCGACGATCGGCATCTTCTCGATACGGCTTTCCTGCAGCTTGGCCTTGATCTGGTCCAGCGGCGTGCCTTCCAGCACGGTGACCAGCTTCTCGCGGCCGGTCATGATGCCGGCGACGGTATCGCTGAAGTCAGGCTGGAAGCGCATGTCGCGACCGGTCACGATGCCGACCAGGTATTCGCCCTCGACCACCGGGAAGCCGGAGTAGCCATGCTCCTCGGACATTGCCAGCAGATCCTGGATCTTGGCCTTCGGGCTGACAGTGACCGGGTCACGCACGATGACGCTTTCGTGCTTCTTGACCTTGCGGACTTCCGCGGCCTGCTGGGCGATGCTCATGCTCTTGTGGATGATGCCGACACCACCTTCCTGCGCCATGGCGATGGCCAGGCGAGCTTCGGTGACGGTATCCATCGCAGAGGAGATAAGCGGGATATTGACGCTGATGTCGCGTGTGAGACGTGATCTCAGGCTGACGTCCTTGGGGAGGACCTCGGAGTAGCCGGGGACGAGAAGAACGTCATCAAACGTCAGAGCTTCTTGCGCTATACGTAGCATGTCGAACGCCCAGTAGCAGTTTATGAGGGATGCGCGAAAGCCGCAGTGCAGGGCCCGATGGACAGGCGCCATGACTACGGTTCTAGCGGTTGCTGCGAGGTAATCACCCATGATAACCCATTCGCCCCGCCCGAGACAAACGTCGCAGGCTATCAAACTCGCAACTTCACGTCCCGACGACACTAACCATCTGGTCAACTAAAGCCACGGATGGCGCGGCCTGCGGGCTGGCGGGCGGTGAGTCACCTTGCCAGAGCCGAGCCTTGCTGGGTGCCGGCCAGCGCATCCCGAGGATCGCTTTGGATCGTCTCTCGCTTCTCGCCTGTGGCATCATTGTCTTGTTCACTTCACAAGCTTCAGTGCTTCACAACTTCAATAGTCGCCCTCACTCAAGCTCCCCGTCAGCTCCAGCACAAGGAATGTCGCGTGTTCGAAACCTCGTCTGCCGCCAACGCCATCAGCGTGACCCAGCTCAACCGCGAGGCCAAGGGCCTGCTGGAGCGAGGCCTGGGGGAGCTCTGGATCGAGGGGGAGATCTCGGGCTTTTCGCAGCCGCGCTCCGGCCACTGCTACTTCACGCTCAAGGATGACAACGCCCAGGTGCGCTGTGCGCTGTTCAAGAGCCGCGCCCAGTTTCTGCGCGAGAAACCCAGGGATGGCGATCGGGTGCGGGTGCGCGCCAAGGTGTCGCTGTTCGAGGCGCGTGGCGACTATCAGCTGATCGTCGAGGCGTTGCAGCAGGCGGGGCTGGGGGAGTGGCTGGCGCGACTGGCACGCCTGAGGGAGCAACTGGCGGCCGAGGGCGTGTTCGCCAATCAGCGCGCCCTGCCCCATCCGCCGCGCCATCTGGGCGTGATCACCTCCGCCACCGGCGCGGCGCTGCAGGACGTGATCGCGGTGACGCGCAAGCGCTGGCCGCAGGCGCATCTGAGCGTGTTGCCGGTCGCCGTGCAGGGGCCGCAGGCGGTGCCGCAGCTGATTCGCGCGGTGGCGATGGCCAATCGCGACAGCGACTGTGATGCGCTGCTGATCACGCGTGGCGGCGGCAGCCTGGAAGACCTGTGGGCCTTCAATGATCAGCATCTGGCGCGCGCCATCTTCCACTCGCGCCTGCCGGTGGTGGCCGCCATCGGCCACGAGACCGACACCACCCTGGCGGAGCTGGCCGCCGACCTGCGCGCGCCGACGCCCTCTGCTGCTGCCGAGGCGCTGTACCCGGACCAACGCGCCCAGGTGCAGCAACTGACCGCCCTCAAGCAGCGCCTGTGGCGCGCGCAGCGTGCCCGCCTCGATCAGGCGGCGCAGCGGCTGGATCATGCCCGCTCGCGCCTGCGTCATCCGGCGCGTGAGCTGGAAACCCAGCGCCAGCGTGCCCGCGAGCTGGAACGCCGCCTGCACACCGCAGTGCGCATGCGCATGACCAGTGAGCAGCAGAAGGCCGATCAGCTGACCCGCCGCCTGCAGCAGGCCAGCCCCGCGCGCGATATCCAGCGCCATCGTCAGCAACTGGCGATGCTGACCCCGCGCCTCAACAACGCCCTGCCACGTCGCCTGGCCGCTGATCGTGAGCGCCTGGAAGGCGCGATGCGCGCGCTGAATGCAGTCAGCCCGCTCAATGTGCTCAACCGTGGCTACGCCATCGTCGAGCGTGTCGGCAGCCAGACGCCGGCACCCGGCGACAGCAAGGTGATTCGCGCCGCCCACCAGACCCAGCCCGGCGAGATGCTCTCGATCCGCCTCGGCGAAGGCCGCCTCGCCGTCGAGGTCAAACGCCGCTACAAGCCGCGCCCCTGATCCCCTGCCTTGCCTCGGCATGACGAGAACAAGACGCAAAAAGCCCCGCTACCTGAACAGGTAACGGGGCTTTTTCATGAGCGCTTCACGTCCGATACACCAAGCCGCTTTTGCACTCACGCTTTACGCGCGTGGGCTTGCAAGAAGCTGTGGGCCGCTTTTGACCTTACGCCTTTCGCGTGGCTTCGGACGCGATAAACCTAGAAGTCAGGCGGTCCCTGCTCGGCGCCCGGCTTGAACACGCCCGGCTCCAGATCATGTCGTCCCAGCAGCTTGTAGAAGTCGGTGCGGTTACGTCCGGCGATACGCGCCGCCTGGGTCACGTTGCCTTCGGTGATCTTCAGCACCTTGATCAGATAGCTGCGCTCGAAACCGGCACGCGCCTCGGAGAAGGACGGCAAGGCGTTCTCTTCCGCGGCCAGCGCTTGGGAGACCAATGCTTCCGGAATCATCGAGGAGCTGGTCAGGGCGACACACTGCTCGACCACGTTGACCAGCTGACGCACGTTGCCCGGCCAGGCACTGGAGGCCAGCAGGTTGAGCGCTTCCGGCGAGAAGCCCTTCACGAACGGCTTGTGGCGCGCGGCGGCCTGGCTGATCAGATACTTGGCCAGCAGCGGCACATCCTCGGCACGCTCGCGCAGGGCGGGCAGCTTCAGATTGACCACGTTGAGGCGGTAGTAGAGGTCTTCGCGGAAGTCGCCGTCGTGCATCGCCTTGTCGAGATTGCGGTGCGTGGCGGAGATGATGCGCACATCGATGGGCACCGAGGTGGTGGAGCCCAGCGGGCGAATCTGACGTTCCTGCAGTGCCCGCAGCAGCTTGACCTGCAGCGACAGCGGCATGTCGCCGATCTCGTCGAGGAACAGGGTGCCGCCGTCCGCCGCCTGGAACAGGCCCTGGTGGGCGCTGACCGCGCCGGTGAACGAGCCCTTGGCGTGACCGAACAGTTCGCTTTCCAGCAGCTGCTCCGGCAGCGCGCCACAGTTGATGGCGACGAAGGGACGCGAGGCGCGCGGGCTGGCGTTGTGGATGGCCTTGGCCATCAGCTCCTTGCCCGAACCGGACGGGCCGGTGACCAGCACGCTGACATCGGATGCCGCCACCATGCGCGCCTGCTCGAGAATCTGCTCCATCTGCGGGGAGCGAGTGATGATGCCAGCGCGCCAGGCATCGTCACCCTCCTTTACGGGCGGCGCCTGGGCCAGCGCCTCATCGATGGCGGCGAACAGCTCGTCCTTGTCGACCGGCTTGGTCAGGAAGCTGAACACGCCCTGACGGGTGGCACTGACGGCATCAGGGATGGAGCCGTGTGCGGTCAGCAGGATGACGGGCATGCCCGGCTGACGCTTCTGCAGCTCACCGAACAGGGCCATGCCATCCATTTCATCCATGCGCAGGTCGGACAGGACCAGGTCTGGACGTGCGGCTTCGAGACGGCTGAGCGCCTCGCGGCCACTGCTGGCCGTCGTGACCTTGAAGCCACGGCTTTCGAGACGCATGCCGAGCAGCTTGAGCAGGCTCGCATCATCATCGACGAGCAGAATATGCGCTTGTGCGTATTTCACACTAACTCTCCTTGCGACACCCGAGGGCCTGGGACATCGACGTCGGGGCCGCACAGTCTTGCGTCATGCAATCGCGGGGATTGAGTGACAGGGTCGTGGCCAGAGTCTGCCGCTGAGGATTCAGGGCGTGCTCTGGCGGCGCGAATTGATCGATTCTTCGATGGCCGTCAAGGCTTCCAGCTTCTTGGTCAGCTGGGCGTTCTCGGCGCTGAGCTTGCGACGGGCACCGTCATTCTTGTCACGCTCGGCGATCAGACCGCGACGCTCCTCGAGGCCATTGAGCCACTGACGAAGCAGCGGCTGCAGGCGGCTCGGGGCGGTGGGCAGGTCCGCCTTGTAGAGGTCGGAGGCCAGCTCCCAGTCCGATTCATCGCCCCAGCTGAGCACGATGGCACGCGCGAGACGACGGTCGTGGCGGTTGCCTTCCAGCTGCAACAGGGTGCTTTCACGCCAGCCGCTGTTGCCACGCTGGGCCTGCAGCGCGAAGGCGACCCATTCATCCAGCAGGCAGTCCTCGCCGGTGAAGTCCGGCAGGTCGCCGGCGCCATAGCAGCTCTCCCGCACACTCGGGCTGACCACTTCCGGCTCGCTGCCCGGCATGGTGATATTGGTCAGGGCGCCACAGGCGCTAAGCGTACTGAGCAACACGCCTGCAGCCAGGCGCATCAGTAGTCGTTGACCCTTCATCACTTCAGTTCCTTGCGTGCTTGATGGCGTTCAATGACGCCATTTCATGTGGTGTGGACTGCTGATCCGCTCCGGCGGCATCCCTGTCTGCCTGCGGTTCATGCTCGCTGCCTTCCCCTGACGTCAGCGAGCGACTCGGTGTCGGCAATGTCAGCCGGAAGCAGACATCCGCCTTGGGGTCATCCACCAGCGCCAATTGACCAAATTGGGCGCGGGCGCTGTCAGCGGCGACCGAGAGACCGATGCCGGAGCCCTTGAGCGGGCCCTTGCGCTTCACCGCGCCCTGATAGAAGGGCTTGAACAGGTGGTCACGGTCCTGGGCGGCGATGGGTTCACCGCTGTTGGCGACTTCGATGATCAGCTTGCGACGCTCCTTGCGGGCTCTCAACCACAGGTCACCGCTGTCTTCGCCATAGGCGATGGCATTGGAGATCAGGTTGTCGAGAATACGCCCGGTACGCGGCCTGTCCGCCTCCCAACTGAGGCTGGCAGGCGGAAGATGCACGCGCATGCCCTTCTTTTCCAGTGCCAGGCGATGTTTCGCCAGCACTTCCTTGAACACTTCATGCACATCGAAGCGGCTCTGTTCGAGGCCCTGATTGTGCTGCAGCAGATTGTAGTCGAGGAGTTGCTCGATCAGCTTCTGCAATTCCTTGCTGGAGTCATCCAGCAGACCAAGAATCTCGGTCTGGTGCGGACTCAGCGGCCCGGCGACCTCGTCGATCAGCAGGCCGGTGCCTTCACGGATGCTGGCCAGCGGGGTCTTGAGCTCATGCGACATGTGACGCAGGAACTGCTGCTTCTGCTCCTCGAGCTCATCCAGACGCGTCGACAGCCAGTTGAGACGCTCGCCCAGCTGCACCAGCTCCGCCGGCCCCTTGATGACGATGGGTCGCTCGCTGTCGGTGCCGCTACCCAGGCCATTGATGCGGCGCTCCAGCTGCCGGATGGGACGGATGATCAGCCAGGTGAAGAACAGCATCAACAGCAGACTGATGGAGACCAGCGCGGCGGTCTGCCACCACAGCTGATTCTTGACCTGAGAGGCGCGGGCGCGGATGCCTTCGATACGCGCATCGACAAGTTCACGCGTGGAGTTGAGCAGGCCGCTGGCCTGGATCGAGAAGGGCCCGAAGTCTTCCAGATGGCGACTGACCTGGTCGACGCTCATCTCGGGCATGCGCTCGAGCTGTGACAGCGTCGCCTTCAACTCGCTGACGCGAGGGTCGCCCTCGCCCAACAGCCGCGCCTGCTCATCCAGCAAGGTGCGGAAGCTGTTGGCCTTGTCGGCGTAGATCTTCATCAGATCAGGGTTTTCCAGCACGGCGTACTGGCGGGCGCTACGCTCCATCTCGACGGCGAGATTGGTCAGCGTGCGGGCGCGGCGGGTCTGGTCGACAGCCTGGCGGGCACTGACATCCGCCAGTTCCGACAACTCCGACAGCGCCTGCCCTGCTTGAAACATGAGCACGGCAATCGGCAGCATCACCACCAGAAATGCCATCAGAACCAGCTGCGGCAGCGAGCGGGGACGCCAGCGTCGTGACACTGTGGAGGCCATGGAAAGAACTCTATGCAAGAAAGGGGTGGTCATCATCGAATCACGTCTTCCTAGAATACCAGAGTTCACCAGCGTCCATCGCGGTTGCCAGTTCGTTAATAAATACGACTCTTATTCAAATCAATACGCCGCCACGAGACAAACCGCCCCATTGGCAACGTTTCGCATGAAATTGTTGCCCATTCAGCGCTAGACGCACAAAAAAAGAGGGCCGGCATAGCCGGCCCCAAGTACGCAGGGAACTGAAGGGTCAGTCATCACGTGGTGCCTCTGGTACCTGGAGACCAGAGGCACTACGTGATTGGCGGGCCTGACAGGTGGTCTGCCTGTCAGTCCCGGGAGAAAAGAACGTCACCTGGTGGTCGTTCCAGGTCAGTTGACGTTCACGCCGGACAGCGTCCGCGCTCCCTATCGGATGTGAAGCAGGGGGCAACACATCGCAATGTGGATGATCGAGTCGGATGGCTTGCCGACTTGCCCGCCTCGATCGTCAATTCGGGGATGACGGCAGCCAATCTCTCCGGCTACCGCATCGGTTTCGGGCATCCTTGCCCGGGCGTCCTTGCCCTCAAGATACTGTCCATGCCCACCAGGGGCCGTACCTGTCTCATCGCAACCTGAAGTCACACATCGCGTGGAGCAGACGCTTGGCCTGTCAGCGATCACGGAGCGCACAGGGTAGTGAGTACCGTCATCGCTGGAAGGCCAGAGAAAGGGGCCGGTGATGCGCCTCATATCTCTTGCTCACGGTACCTATTGCCAAAGGCGTGCCATAAACGCGAAAACACATTACAAAACAATGACTTGAAATGACGATCACGGCGACAGGCATGCCAATGTTGCCCAGGGCGGCACACAGAGTCGTGTTTTACTGGCCGATTCGTCGCGATTTGCCAACACATATACGGGTCATGCTATTTTTCCCTTCTGAATCAACGTCTTGAAACGTCTCCTTTGCAAGACAATCCCGCAAGGGGTGAGGGAAAACTGCGACACCTATGCAAGAACACCCACTGATCAGCCCTCATCGAGGGGGTCATCAGCGGGTGTTCTCCGGGCGATTCACACTGGCAGGCAAGTGAGGTGTGACTAGAGCGACTTGAGCAATACCTTGGAGTTACGCGCCGAGTTGTAGGCCTCGCGACGCATGGGCGGCAGGTCTTGCAGGCCGGCCGACACGAAACCGTGCTCGATGAACCAGTGGACGGTATGGGTCGTCAGCGCATACAGACGCTCGACGCCGGCGCGACGCGCGCGCAGCTCGATCTCGGCCAGCAGCTGCTCGCCGCGCTGTCCGCGGCGATAGTCATCATGCACGGCCACGCAGGCCAGCTCGCCCATGGCGGCGTCACGGCTGAGGTGCAGTGCCGCACACCCGATGACCATGCCATCGCGCTCCAGCACCACATAGTCGTCGATCTCGTGTTCGAGACGCTCCCGCGAGCGGGCCACCAGGATGCCACGCTGCTCCAGCGGCCCCAGCAGCGCCAGCAGGCCACCGACATCCTCGAGGCGCGCCTTGCGCAGCTGCTCATAGCCCTGACGCGTGATCATGGTGCCGATGCCGTCACGGGTGAACAGCTCGCCCAGCAGGGCGTCACGGTCGCGCCAGCTCAACAGGTGAGTGCGCCCGACGCCGCGCCGTGCGGCGCCACAGGCAGCGGCCAGGTGGCGCGACAGCTCACTGTCGTCATCGCGGGGCGGCGCCATCAGCGCGGCTTCCTCCGGATTGAGCTGACGCAGCAGCTCGCCGTCTTCGCCGAACAGGCCCTCCCCTTCGCCAAGCAGGATCAGCTTGTCAGCGGCCAGCGCCACGGCGGCATGTTCGGCGACCTCAGCGGCGTCCAGATCGAACACCTCGCCGGTGCTGGAATAGCCCAGCGGCGGCAGCACGACGATGGCCTGCTGCGAGAGCAGCCCCTGGATCGCCTCACTGCGCACGCGGCGCACCTCGCCACCATGCAGAAAGTCGACGCCATGACGCACACCCAGCGGCTTGGCCATCACCAGATTGCCGGAGACGGCGGAGAGCTCGACGCCATGCAGCGGCGTATTGGGCAGCCCCTGGGATAGACTCGCCTCAAGGCGCAGACGCAGCGTGGCGACCTGCTGCTCCAGATGGCCGAGAATCTCGCGCGTCACCACCCAACGGCCCTGATGGCGGTCCGCCTCGATACCGGCAGCCTGCAACGCCTCGGCCACCTGCGGGCGCACCCCGAACACCACCACAAGCTTCACGCCGAGGGTATGCAGCAACGCCAGATCCTGTATCAACTGCGTTCGTCGTGACGAGGACAGGGCATCGCCCTCGATCAGAATGACGAAGGTGCGGCCGCGATGGGCATTGATATAGGGAGAGGAGTTGCGAAACCA
The DNA here is from genome assembly GCF_020217465.1 of Cobetia amphilecti. Lineage (GTDB taxonomy): Bacteria > Pseudomonadota > Gammaproteobacteria > Pseudomonadales > Halomonadaceae > Cobetia > Cobetia amphilecti. The sequence goes on along the minus strand of NZ_CP084115.1, from coordinate 448,702 downwards.
GTCCGCGAAGGGGAAACGCGTGTTCAAGAGCCAGCTCCGGGCAGGAGAGAGGGAAAATGGCATGTCAGGCATGCCCATGAATCATCATATCAGCGCCGCAGCCTGCACGGCGAGCGGTGCCCCCTGACATCCATGTGTCAGACACGAGAAAGGCGACCCGAAGGTCGCCTTTCTTGTTTTACCAATTCAGCTCTGGATCATGCGTCGGCTTAGCCGAACATGCCCTTGAACATGAAGAAGAACAGGATCGACAGGATCGCGCCGGCCGGCAGAGTGATCAGCCAGGACATCACGATGGTGCCGATGACACGCAGGTTGAGCGCTGCCATGCCGCGTGCCAGGCCCACCCCCAGCACCGCACCGACGAGGGTGTGGGTGGTGGAGATCGGCAGGCCGGTGCCGGAGGCCAGCACGACGGTCGAGGCGGCGGCCAGCGTGGCCGCGAAGCCGCGTGACGGCGTCAGCTCGGTAATGCCGGTGCCGACAGTGGCAATGACGCGACGACCATAGGTGACCAGGCCGACGACGATACCGCCGCCACCCAGCACGAGGACCCACCACGGCATGCTCGCCTTGGCGCCGATCTGACCGGCAGAGTCGACGACGCTGATGATGGCCGCCAGCGGACCGACCGCATTGGCCACGTCGTTGGAGCCGTGGGCGAAGGCCATCGCACAGGCGGTGAACATCATCAGCAGGCCGAATACCTTCTCGACGCCGCTGAAGTCGAAGTCGTCACCGGTGGCGCGATTCTTCTCCTTGAGGCGTGAACGCGCGACCTTGCGCTCCATCAGCACGCCGATACCCATCACGATGGCGCCGATGACGACGGCCAGCAGCAGGCTGGATTCGAAGCTCAGGTGCAGGCCGACATGCTTGAGACCCTTGACCATGGTCACCATCGAGATGATGAAGCCGACCAGGAACATGTACATCGGCACGTAGCGCTTGGCGGCCGCGAACGGGTCTTCGTTGTCGAAGATCAGCGTCTGCACGGACTTGAACAGCACGAAGGCGATGGAGCCCGCCAGCAACGGCGAGACCAGCCAGGAGGCCGCGATCTGACCGACCTTGGTCCATTCGACGGCATCCACACCCAGACCCGCAGCGGAGAAGCCGACGATGGCGCCGACGATGGAGTGGGTGGTCGAGACCGGCCAGCCCTTCATGGAAGCGATCAGCAGCCAGATACCGGCGGCCAGCAGCGAGGCCAGCATGCCGTAGACCAGGAACTGTGGATTCTCGATCAGCAGTGACGGGTCGATGATGCCCTTGCGGATGGTGTCAGTCACCTCACCACCGGCAAGCCAGGCACCGAGGAATTCGAAGATCACGGCGATGATGATCGCCTGCTTGATGGTGATCGCCTTGGAACCTACCGAGGTTCCCATGGCATTGGCGACGTCATTCGCACCCACACCCCATGCCATGAAGAAACCGAACAGACAGGCAAGAATGACGAGCACATCGCCGTATTGAGCAATGATGGACATAGAAGACTCTTGGACAGATGGCAGGACGTCCTGATGGCGCTCAGCGCGCCATCAGGATCTGCAGTCGGGTACCGACCTTTTCCGCTTGGTCAGCCACATCGCCGACCCAATCGATGATCTTGTAGAGGAAGATCACATCGACGGGCGGGAGACTGGCTTCCAGCGAGAACAGGGTCTGGCGGATGGCGATCTGCTGTTCGTCGGACTGCTTCTCGAGCTCATGCAGCTCGTTGATCAGCTTGTCGACCAGCTCGCTCATGTTGCGCCCGAAACCGGACTCGACGAGGTCTTCCAGTTCACCCAACGCACGACGCGCCTGGCAGACCGATTCGACCGCAGTCTTGAGATACTCACGCATGGCGGGCACCAGTGCGGTGGGTATCTGCATATGACGACCCAGCATGATCCCGGCGATGTCCTTGGTGACATTCGCGATGGAATCCTGGACATGGATCAGCTCGAGAAGGTCGGAGCGCGAGACCGGCAGGAACAGCGAGTTGGGCAGGTTGAGACGCAGCTGCGTCTTCAACTCGTCCGCTTCACGCTCCAGCCCGCTGATGGTCTTGCGAATGCTGGCTGCCTGCTCCCAATCACCCTGCTCGCAGGCGTCGAAGAAGGTCAGCAAGTGCTGGGCGCACTCGTCGGTCTTGATGATGTGGGTGTGCAGCGCCTTGAAAGGCGAGCGCCCGAACATCGAAGAGAAAGGGTTGGTCGTTACCATAGTGGCCGTCGGCGTTAAGGATTGACGCGCGGAGTGTAGCAAAGCCTTTGTGACGATCACATAACTTTCATCGTAACGTCATGATACCGCCTTGCTGTTGTCATTTACGCAACAACAGCGGCAGTTCGGGGGAACACGAAGGATTCCAGAAGAGAGATTGTCATGTAGCGGCAGGACCCGTGGTCGCTGGCTTTATCCACTGTTCGTAATATAACCAAGGACGTGACGACAGGCAATTGCTGTCACTTCAATGTCATCATGCTGTCATATAAGTGTGATTCTGCCGACAGGCCGATATCCCGCATGCCCTTCCGCCCTCCCCGAGCTTGCCTTGCCGCGGGCCAGGCGCGAGCATGAGACACACGAGCCTTCACCACCATGCACCACGCTTGCCGGAGGCTCTGCGGTCCTGGCGCCGCTGTCATCCTCAACCGTCAGTATCTGTCTTCTTTCATCTGTACAGGGAGTGCCCATCATGGCGCAGGAAATCGAACTCAAACTGGCACTGTCTCAACCCGTCATTGATCGCGATGCCATTCTGGAGACACTGGCGAGCATTGCAGAACTGGCAACGGTCGCCCCCAGGCGGCTCTGGCTGGCCAACACCTACTTCGACACCCCCGAGCATGCGCTGGAGCGCGCGCGCATGGCGCTGCGTCTGCGCCAGAGCGGTGAGGATGCCGACAGCACGGGCGCCCTGCGCCAGACGCTCAAGACCAGCGGCGAGAGCCATGGCGGACTGCATTCACGCGGCGAATGGGAGTGGGAGCTGCCCGAGGGCCAGACCGGCCTCGACCTCGACGGCCTGCGTGACCTGCCGCCCTTGCAGGCGCTGGAAGACGGCGCCCGCGAGCAGCTGCTGAGTGCACTCGCGCCCAGCTTCAGCACCGATTTCGAGCGTCATGCCTGGCAGATCGACGTCAAGGCGACACGCAGCGACGAGAATGTGAGCGACGAGCAGGTCACCGTCGGCGTCGAGATGGCGCTGGACCTGGGCGCGGTGAAGGCCAGTGGTCGCGAAGTGGCCATCCAGGAGATCGAGCTCGAGCTGACCGGCGGCGAAGAACTCGCCCCCGAGGTGAGAGAAGGCGTGCTCTGGCAGCTGGCGGATTCACTGGCCAGCCGCCTGGCATTGCGCCCGGCAGATGCCAGCAAGGCCAAGCGCGGTGCGGCGCTGCGGGATGACGAATGGCATGAGAAGACGCTGGATACCGCTGACCCCGGCGCGCTGCTGTCCGCCGCCATCGATGCGCTCGATGCCCACGCCGACCGTCAGGCGAAAGACGACCTCAAGTGGCACGCGCATGCGCTGGCCGCCCTGTCGGCCCTTGCATCACGGCTGGCCGCCAGCCAGCATCCCGGCCATATCCACGCGGTGGCGCTGGTCGAGGCGCTGGAAAGCAGCGACGGCGACGCCTCACAGGACTGGGCGACTCGCGACTTCGGCCAGCACAGCCTGTCACTGCTCGCGACGCTGCGCGGCTGAACCTCAAAACGACACTGACTGCCCAACCACCAGGCGCTAGACCACTGGCTGATGGACAACGGCCGGGCAGTCACTGAAGGTCATACTGAGACATCCCCGATACGCCCTGACATTCATCCGGCGTCGTCACGCCCGTCAAGGAAGCCTGCATGCCTGAACGCCAGGGCCCTGCCAATGAATATGGCAGCACGCCGCAAAGCCCCCCAGCGACATCCTCGCACCCCAGTGACTACGAGCCCGCGACGGGCCGCCTGCGCGCGCGGCTGTTCCACTGGATCTTCGAATCCGATACCAAGGCGGCCAAGGCCTTCGATATCGGCCTGATCCTGATGATCTTCGCCAGTGTCGCCGTGGTGATGCTCGACAGCGTGCCCTCGCTCAATGCGCAATACGGCGAGCTGTTCCGCATCATGGAGTGGGGCTTCACGATCATCTTCACGCTGGAATATGCCGTCCGCCTCTACTGCCTGAAGCATCCCGGCACCTGGGCCAAGGGCTTCTACGGCGTGCTCGACCTGCTGTCGATCGCGCCGACCTGGCTGTCGCTTCTGATACCGGGCGCCCAGGCCCTGCTGGTGGTGCGCGTACTGCGCGTGCTGCGTCTGTTCCGCGTGTTGCGCCTGATGGCCTTCGTCGGCGAGGGCCGCATGCTGGTCGAGGCCATGACGCGCAGCCGGCGCAAGATCCTGCTGTTCTTCATCACCGTGCTCAGCATCGTCACGGTGTTCGGCGCTCTGATCTATCTGATCGAGCCGCCCGAGGCCGGCTTCACCTCCATCCCCAAGGCGCTCTACTGGGGCGTGGTGACGCTGACGACGGTGGGTTATGGCGACATCGCGCCCATCACGCCGCTGGGGCAGTTCATCTCGGCGCTGATGATGATTCTCGGCTACTCGATTCTCGCCGTGCCCACCGGGGTGTTCTCGGCCGAGGTCCTCAACGGCCTGCGCATGCAGCAGACCAGCGACGAAGCCTGCCCGGGCTGTGGTCGTGAAGGCCATGATCGCAACGCCAAGTACTGCAAGTTCTGCGGCACCTGGCTGGACGAGGACACCCGCGACCCGCGCGAGCCGGAACCGGAGCCTGAGACAGAGCCGGAGTCCGAATCTGAAGCTGATGCAGAGACGCCATCGGGGGATGAGACCGCCTCCCCAGGCGACGACTCCCCTGACCGCGACCGCAGTTGACGAAGCCGAGAATCACTCAGCACACGACAACTCCTCGGAAATGACAACGCCCCCGCGACCTCAAGGTCCGGGGGCGTCTTCGTATGGCAAGGCGATGTCAGCGCCGTGAAGCGCTACGCTGTCGCGATCACTCGACGAAGCTCGAGATATCGCCGCGCCCTTCGCGCACGATCACCGGCGGCAGCTCGCGCAGGTCCACCACACTGGTGGTCTCGAAGCTGCAGGCGCCGCCGTCGATGACCAGATCCAGCGCGTGTCCGAAGCGTTCGCGAATCTCTTCGGCGTCCGTCATCGGCAGCTCCTCACCCGGCGGAATCAGCGTCACGCTCATCAGCGGTTCGCGATGGGTTTCCAGCAGGGCGTGGGTGATGGCGTGGTCCGGTACGCGCACGCCGATGGAGCGACGCTTGGGGTGCAGCAGCAGGCGCGGCACCTCGGAAGTCGCCTGCAGGATGAAGGTGTAGGCGCCCGGCGTGTGACTCTTGAGCAGGCGGAAGATGGCGTTGTCGACCTTGGCGTAGGTGCCGATTTCCGAGAGGTCAGAACACACCAGGGTAAAGTTGTGCTTGTCGTCCAGCTGACGCAGGCGCTTGATGCGCTCGATGGCCTTCTTCTCGCCCAGATGACAACCAAGCGCGTAGCCGGAGTCGGTCGGATAGGCGATCACGCCACCCTGCTGGATGATGGTGACGGCCTGATCGATGAGGCGTTTCTGGGGATTTTCGGGATGAATCTGGAAGAACTGTCCCATGCGGTGCTCCTTGCGTCTGGGCACCAGCCCGGCAGGCGGACTGGCGTCACGGTGATCTCTTGATATCACATGGAGGCAGCGTCGGCCGCAAAAAAGGGCGCGATGCGCGGGTGACACCACACGGGCGGCACCTTGGTGCGGGGCGGCGGACTCATGCTGCCGGGCGCCAGCGGGCCGCCGGGGAAGTGGAAGTCACTGCCGACGGAGGCGTAGAGGCCCAGCTCATCGAGCTGACGCGCCAGGTCACGCGCGCGATCGATATTCTGGAAGCCGCTGACCAGTTCCGCGCCTTCACCGCCGGCGGCAATGAAGTCACGCAGCAGCTCGCCACGCTTGGTGCGCGTCAGCTTGTAGCGCATCGGGTGCGCCATCACGGCGATGCCGCCATCGGCACGCACCCAGCCCACCGCCTCTTCCATCTCCGGCCAGTGCGCCTTGACGTCGCCTTTCTGGCCCGCGCCCAGATGCCGCTTGAAGGCGTCCTGCAGGTTGCGTGCAATCCCGGCCTCGACCAGCGCGCGGGCGAAATCCGGGCGTGACAGCGGGCGGTCGCCTGAGCCACTCAGCGTGGCCTGTTCCCGGGCGCGCTCGAAGGCATTCTCGAGCCCGAGCTTTTCCATGCGCGCGGCGATCTCGTGGCTGCGGCGTTCACGCGCCTCGTGCTGCTGCTTGAGACCGGCACTCAGCGCATCGCCGGCGCCCTCGGGCATCAACGCCACGATGTGGATGGTCTGGTTGCGCCAGCGGACCGACAGCTCACAGCCGGGCAGCAACGAGATTCCCTCGGCGCGGGCGGCCTGCTGGGCCTCGAAGATGCCTTCCATGCTGTCGTGATCGGTCAGTGACATGCGTGACAGACCGCGCCGCGCGGCCAGCGCCACCAGCTCTGTCGGTGCCATGCCGCCGTCGGAGGCGGTGGAATGCATGTGCAGGTCGATGTCCGGCACCTCGATATCGGAATCGAAGCGCTCCGGCAGCGGGCGAAACTCGATCGGCTTGCGGGATGCGGAAATCGGCGAAGAGTCGGACATAACGTCGGACACGGGGAACCTCTCGGGATGAACGTCTGTGCCACGCGATGCCTGAGATGCAGGCGATCCAGCGGGCCAGACGTCGGGCAGTATTGGCTGCGATGCGCGCCCGGACACACAGGGGCTTTGTCAGCAGGCAGCAATGGCGGCAGAATGAGCACATGCAGGCAGGGGTGCGCCGCTGGTGTCAGACAGGATACCACTCGCACAGGCCCTTGCCTTCCCGACGGCTGCGTCGTCGTGTTCAGGAGTGCGCATTACCCATGAAGATGTTGCTCGACTTTCTGCCGATCGTGATCTTCTTCGCCGTCTACAAGATGACTGGCGACATGATCATGGCTACCGCCGTGTTGATTCCCGCGACCCTCGCGCAGGTGCTGTACATCTACTGGCGCCACAAGCGCGTCGAGAAGATGCAGCTGGTCACCCTGGCGCTGGTCGTCGTGCTGGGTGGCGCGACCGTGCTGTTCGGCAACAGCTCCTTCATCCAGTGGAAGCCCACCGTGGTCAACTGGCTGTTCGCCGTCGCCTTCCTGCTGTCGCCGCTGTTCGGTGGCAAGCCGCTGGTGGAGCGCATGATGGAAAAGGCGATTCAGCTGCCGCGTCCCATCTGGCACCGCCTCAATCTGGCCTGGGTGGTATTCTTCCTCGCCATGGGCGGCCTCAACATCTACGTCTTCAGCCACTACTCGGAAGACATCTGGGTCGATTTCAAGCTGTTCGGCATGCTCGGTCTGACACTGCTGTTCGTCATCGTTCAGGGCGTCTACCTGTCCCGTCACATGGTGCAGGCCCCTCAGGAAGAGAACGCTTCCTCGACCAATTCTCAAAAGGATGATTCGTGATGCTCTACTCCATTGTCTGTCAGGACGTTGAAGGTAGCCTCGAAGCGCGCATGGCGGCGCGTCCGCCGCATCTGGCACGTCTGGAAGCGCTGCACGCCGCCGGTCGTCTGGTCATCGCCGGCCCCAACCCGGCCATCGACAGCGAAGCACCGGGCGAAGCCGGCTTCAGCGGCAGCGTCATCATCGCCGAGTTCGATTCCCTCGAAGACGCCCAGAAGTGGGCCGATGCCGATCCCTTCGTCATCGCCGGTGTCTATGAAAGCGCCGAAGTGAAGCCCTTCAAGCAGACCCTGCCCTAGCCCGGCGTCCGACCGGTCATCTGACCGGCGGTTTCTCACAGACGACGGACAGCCTGGCTGTCCGTCGTCTGCGTTGCAGGCCTTGCTCTGCCGCTGTCTCGCTGTGCTGCTCTCCCGCTCGACCTCCTGCCAGGAATGCCCGTGAACGATCACCCTTCCTCCCCCCGCCAGCCCGCCCCCGGCCAGTCAGCTCCTGATCAGTCAAATTCGAATCAGACCGCCTCGTCAGCCCGAAAGACTTCGCCGCAGCAAGCGCCGGGCACCGCGGCCCGCAAACCTGCCACGACGCCACCGAGCGCGATCGAGCCTGTCACGGCGTCCGGCGTGGTGCCGGACGTACCACTGGCGCCACTGGCGGCATTGGAGGAGGCGCAGCTCGAGTGGGACGACACCGCACCACAGGCCACCGATTACGGCGATGTGTACTTCTCGATCCACGATGGCCGCGCCGAGACCGTGCACGTCTTCCTCGACAGCAACCGGCTGAGCGAGCGCTTCCGTGACTGGCGGGGAGCGCGCCCCTTCGTGATCGGCGAGACCGGCTTCGGCACCGGCCTCAACATCCTGTGCGCCGCCCAGCGCTTTCTGGCAACGGCGCCCGCCGAGGCGCGCCTGCATGTCATCTCGGTGGAAAAGCACCCGATGCGCGCCGCGGATCTCGAGCGGGCGCTGTCCGCCTGGCCGGACCTCGCCTCACTGGCGAAGCCGCTGGTCGCTCAATGGCCCGCTGCCGTCCTCGGCGTGCACCGCCTGTGGCTGGATGAGCGCATCACCCTGGACCTGCACTTCGGCGATGCGGTGGAGCGCCTGTCGCGCCTGGAAGGTGGCGTGGATGCCTGGTTCCTCGATGGCTTCTCGCCGTCGAAGAATCCGCAGATGTGGTCACCCGAGCTGTTCGCGGCCATGGCAGGTGTCTCGCGCCCCACGGCGACCTTCGCCACCTTCACCGCCGCGGGCTTCGTGCGGCGTGGCCTGCGCGCGGCAGGCTTCGTGTGGCGCAAGGTGCCCGGCCACGGTATGAAGCGCGAGATGATCTGCGGCGAGCTGGACGAGCCGACCGCCGCCGCGCGCGCCGAGCTGATGGGGCTTGATGCCTCACCCGCATCCGGCCATGCCCCCATGCAGGAGCACGCGGTGCGTGGCGCCCTTCATCCGCTGCGTCGTGAGCAGCCCTGGACTCAGGCTCCGCAGCCCGCGCCCATTTCTCGCGAGTCGCATGTCGCGGTACTCGGCGCCGGTATCGCCGGCACCAGCTGCGCCGAGGCGCTGGCGCGGCGCGGCGTGCAGGTCACGCTGATCGATGCCGAAGCCCCCGGCGCGCGCGCCTCCGGCAATCGCCAGGGCGCGCTCTACGTCAAGCTGGCCGCCGAGACCAATCCCGCCAGTCGCTTCCAGCTGGCCGCGCTGCAGTACAGCCGGCGCTGGCTGGCAAGCCTCGACCCCGAGCAGACCCTGTGGTCCGCCAGCGGCGTGCTGCAGCTGGCCACCAGTGAACGTGAGCGCAAGCGCCAGCAGCGCTTCCTCGACAATCACCCGCTGCCCGAGGCGCTGCTCAAGCCGGTCAGCGCCAGCGAGGCCAGCCGGATCGCCGGCAGCGAGATCGCCTTCGACGGCCTCTTCTATCCGGTCGCCGGCTGGGTGCGCCCCAGCGCGCTCTGCCAGCACCTCGCCGCCACCCCGGGCATCCGCTTTCTGCAGGCGCGCATCGAGGCCATTCAGTCGCTGGAAGCCGAGGAAAGCGGGGCCACTGGCAACGGCGCGCCACGCTGGCAGCTGCAGACCAGCGACGGCACCAGCATGGAAGTCGATCAGCTGATTGTCGCGCAGGGGGAGCAGACTCACCTGCCCGAGCCGCTCGCGCATCTGCCGCTGCAGCCGATTCGCGGCCAGGTCAGCGAGATCACGGTAGCGGCGGAACACGCCGCGCTCCTGCCAGCGCTCGACAGCGTGGTGTGCGCCGGTGGCTATGTCTCGCCCTATCAGCGCCACGCCGATGGCAGCGTGACCCTCAGCTTCGGCGCGACCTTCGCCCCACGCGATGAGGATGAGGCGGTCCGCGAGGCGGATCACGCCGCCAATGTCGCTGAACTGCGCAGTGCCTTGCCCGCCTTCGTCGCCGCCTGGGAGCAGGCGCGTGGCGTCAGGCTGGAAGACGATGACTGGCAGGGACGTGTCGCCTGGCGCGCCGCCAGCCCGGACAAGAGCCCGCTGGCCGGCCCGGCACCGGACGCCGCGCAATGGCGTGAGGACTACGCCGCCATGGCCTTCGATGCGAAAAAGCGCGTGCCACAGTCGAGCGGCGCCCACCTGCCCGGCCTGTGGCTCTCCACCGCACACGGCTCACGCGGCTTCACCACCGCCCCGCTGTGCGCTGAGCTGATCGCCTCGCGACTGTGCGGCGAACCGCTGCCGCTGGAACGCGAACTGGCCGAGCACCTGCACCCGGGACGCCGCCTGATCCGCGATATCGTCCAGCGGCGCTGAGAGGTCGGCATCACTCAGGCCTGACGGCACTGTCTGGACAGGGCCTGACGGTCGATGACCTGATAGGTGAAGGATGGCCGGCCGATCTGACCGTAGTGGAAGGCCTCGCTGAGCATGCCGCAGGCCGCGAGATGGCGCAGGTACTTGCGGATGGTCACTCGCGACATGCCGGTGGCAGGCAGCAACGCCTCACTGGTGAAGCTGCCTTCCTCACGCGGCAGCGCCATGATGGCACTGGCCACCAGGGCTAGAGATGCCGCCGTCACGCCCTTGGGCAGGCGCCCCTCGGGTACCGCGCCCGCAGCGCCGCTGACCAGCCCTTGCACGCCGAAAAGCTGGTCCAGTTGTTGCTGGCTGACTTCACCCTCTAGGCTCTCCAGCTGCTGGCGGCCGCGACGCGCCAGTGCCAACGCCTGCTGAAAACGGGCGAAGCTGAAGGGTTTTACCAGGTAATCGCACACCCCGAGCGCATGTGCGCTGCGCACCGTGTCCGCCTCACTGGCGGCGGTGATCAGGATCACCTGGATATCGGGGGCGGCGTGGCGCCTCAGCCATCGCAACACTTCCAGCCCGCTGCGGCTGCGCAGGTAGACATCCAGCAGCACCAGGTCCACCGCTTCCTGCGCCAGCACGTCGAGTGCCGTCGCGACATCCTCGCACTGGGCCACCAGGCGCATGCCGTCGATGCGACTGAGGTATTCGACATTGAGACGCATGACCATGGGGTCGTCTTCGACTATCAGCACACGCATGCGCTCTGGCTCCTTCGTTGTGCAAATTCCGGCCGCAACGCCATCCTGTGATGCGCGGCCCCCTATCAGGGCGCCGCGCCAGTCAGCAGTCGGCAAGGCAGGGTCAGCTCGACCAGGGTACCGCCGCCCGAGGGCGCATAGAGGTGCCATTCTCCCTCGCGCGCGGTCACGATCTCCTGCACCAGCGACAGGCCCAGCCCGCGGCCTTCTCCATGACTGCTCACCCCCGCCATGCGTGCCGTCTGCCTCAGCTCCGTCGGCATGCCGGGGCCGTTGTCCGCCACGCTGATCGACAACTGCGCCTCTGCCGACGGGTCCAGTGATTCCAGCATCAACCCCAGGGTCACAGACGGGGCGTGAGCGTCAGCGCCCACCTCCTCCAGCGCTTCGAAGGCATTGTCGAGCAGATTGCCGATCACGCTGACCAGATCATGACTCAAGCTACGCTCCAGCACCGGAAACTCGGCCTGAGCGCCATCGTCCTGTGACATTCCCCACTCAGCGCAGCGGCCATGATGGCATTCGATCTCCAACTCGACCGTCAGCGTGATGCCACGCTCGCGAGCCTCGCTGTGCTTGCCGATCAAGAGGCCTGCCAGCAGAGGGTCCACGATGCGCTCGGCGGCCGCGGCATCCGCCGGCAACTCCCGCTCCACCAGCAACGCCAGATAATCGCGCAGACCGGCGAGGTCCTGCATCTGTGTCAGGCCCGACAGCACATGCAGCCGGTTGCGGAACTCATGGCGCGCGGCACGCAGTGACTCCGCCTGGCGGCGGACGCCGGTCAGCTCCTCGGCGAGGCGCTGCATGCGGTCGTGCTCGCGCAGTACCAGCACGCCGCCCATCAGAAGCTCGCCATCATGCACCCGCTGGCAACGCACCAGCAATCGCCGCCCGCCGTGGGTCACCTGGCGCAGTCGGGTCTCTTCCTGCTCGCTCACCGGCTGGTGCGCGACGAGGCACTCACGCATGCCGGTGTCGGGCAACCAGTCATCAAGGCGCTCTCCCAGCGTCGGCAAGGCCCCCAGCAACTCGCGCGCCGCGGCATTCACCAGCGTAATCCGCCCCTCGGGGTCGACCACGATGATGCCCTCTTCCAGGCTGGCCAGCACCGCCTGATGCTCCTCCACCAGCCGCGCGATGGCCGCCGGCTCCAGTCCCTTGAGCTGTCTGCGCAGATAGTGCGCAAGTCCCAGTGCGCCCAGCGTGCCGAACAGCATCAACAAACCTAGTCCGAGCAGCAGCTGGCGCTTCTCATCGGCCAGACGCCGCCCCAGGGAATCCAGCGTGATACCGATGGCCACCGCACCGACGACGGCGCGCTCACCGCCCCTGGACGCATTCGCCATGACCGGAACGAAGCTGCGCAGGCTTTCGCCGAGCGTGCCGCGGGATTCGGAGAGGTAGGAGGCGCCGGCAAGCGCACGCTGTTCGTCGCCACCCTGGAAGAGCTGCCCGATGCGTGCGGGGTCCGGGTGACTGAGCCGCAAGCCATCCGGGCGCATCACCACGATGAAGTCGACGGCATTCTCCCGACGCAGTCGCTCGATGCGTGCCGCCAGGCGGCTGTCCGCGACAGGAGGCGCAGCCTGCGGCGAGCTGGCCTCGCTCAGGGCGGAACGCACCTCGGGCAGACGCGCGATACGCTGGGCAAGAGCGGCAATGCGCTGGCCCTGAATCTCGCGCTGGGTCCGCTCCAGCTGGGCACTGAAGAGCCAGGCCGCGACCAGCAGGCTGACGATCACCATGCCGGCGGCGAGCAATGAGGTCAGCGCGCTCAGTCCGGGTTGAGAATGCCGCAACACGCCGGACAAGCCATGTGCCCCCTTGGTGGCATGGCCATTCGGCCCGGCGCATGGGCGAGCGGCAGCCGGCGCTTTCATAAGTTTCAAAAGGCTTTCTTTAATTCGCAAAACTTGGCCCTCGGGAGCCACACCGTAAGCTCCCTGTGACGCGCATCCAGTGCGCGAACATGATGTCCCTTCCCCGTCCCAAACGATCCCGCGATGCCACGCCAACGCGTCCGGGCATGACAACAGGTCCTGCAACGACAGAGTGCAGGACAAGGAGCATGCATGACACATTCCTCGCAGACCGCCACGGCCACGCCTGCCGCAGAGTCCCCCTGGCAGAAGACGCGCATCTTCGGCATGTCGCTGCCGATCTTCGCCCTGTCCTTCCTGGTTCTTGTCGCCGCCATCGCCACCGACACCCTGCCTGCGGGCATGATCGGCGCGCTGCTGGTCATGATGATTCTCGGGGAGCTGCTGGGCTTTCTGGGCGACCGCCTGCCGATCATCAACAGCTATCTGGGTGGCGGCGCCATTCTCGCCATCTTCGGTGCCGCAGCGCTGGTCTACAGCGGCTGGCTGCCGCAGGAAGTCACGGCGAATGTCAGTGAGTTCATGAAGGCCGGTGGCTTTCTGAACTTCTACATCGCGGCGCTGATCACCGGCAGCATTCTCGGCATGGACTCCCGCGTACTGGTCAAGGTCGGGGCCCGCTTCGCGCTGCCGCTGCTGTGCTCGGTGCTGTTCGCGGCGCTCTTCGCGATGCTGGTCGGCTGGGTCATGGGCTTCTCGCCCAAGGATGCCGTCATGGTCATCGCCCTGCCCATCATGGGCGGCGGCATGGGCGCCGGCGCCGTGCCGATGAGCCAGATCTACGAGCAGCTGCTGGGGCAACCGGCCAGCTACTATATCTCGATCCTGGTGCCGGCACTGGCCCTGGGCAATGTCTTCGCCATCATCATTGCCGGGCTGCTCAACGGGCTTGGCAAGCGCTTCCCGTCACTGACCGGTGGCGGCCAGATGATGCCGGGCGTCAATGTCCGCGAAGAGAAGAGCACGCCTGACCTGTCCCAGCTGGGCATCGGCATGGTGATTGCGCTGAGCTTCTTCGTCGCCAGCCAGATTCTCGGCAAGGTCATTCCGCTGCACCCCTACGCGCTGATGATCATCGCGGTCGCCGTGCTCAAGTGCGCCAACCTGGTACCGGAGAACATCAATCAGGCCGCCGCTCAATGGTTCCGGTTCGTGGCAGGCAACTGGACCTTCGCGCTGCTGTTCGGCATCGGCGTGGCCTATACCGATCTGGGCCAGGTGATCGATGCCATCACCATCACCTACGTGGTGATCGTGTTCGGTGTCGTCGCGGGCGCCGCCTTCGGTGCGGGCCTGGTGGGCAAGCTGGTCGGCTTCTATCCCATCGAGTCCGCCATCACCGCTGGCCTGTGCATGGCCAACATGGGCGGCACGGGTGACGTCGCCGTACTCTCGGCGGCCAATCGCATGCAGCTGATGCCCTTCGCGCAGATTTCCTCGCGCCTGGGCGGGGCCTTGATTCTGCTGATCTCGAGCCTGGTCGTGCCGATGTGGTTCGCATGATCCGGCGCATCGCCAGACGCCACTAACCGCAACAACTGGCGCTTCATGAACGACAACGCCCCTGGCCTGTGCCAGGGGCGTTGTCGTTTCCAGCCTCGAGGTCAGGGGCAGGGTAAGGATCAGGGCATGCTCCACACATCATGACCGCTGGCTGGGCTCAGTCGCCCTCTTCCTCATCGTCCGCCAGCTGGCGACCGAAGGACTGCCACTGTTCCAGCGTCATCACCTCGGTGGATTCGGTGCCGATGTCATGGACGATCAACAGCTTGCCGCGTGACAGCTGGCCTTCCAGCTCCGCGACCCAGCCGGCCATGCCTTCGCCGACATCGGTGGTGTCATAGCCCTGACGGGTGACGAAGGCTTCCAGCAGGGCGCGCCGTGTATCGGCGGGCAGCATGGTCTGCGGTACCTCGATGAAGCGGTCCCGCGGGTCCATCTGATCAAGTGGCATCTGGCTCATGGGTAGCTCCTGTCCATCATCAGGGTGGCGTGACGCCGCCTGCGGTGCATCGTTCAGCGTATCCGTACTCATGCATCCTCTCCCGCGCTGTCCTGCGCACTGTCTTGCACATTGGCTTGCGCACTGTCTTGCGGATTGTCCTGCTGTGCATCAGCACCGGATTCCCATTCGGCCAGGCGCTTCACGAAGGTCTCTTCGTCCAGCACCGTGAGGCCCAGCTGCATGGCTTTCTCGAGCTTGCTGCCCGCTGCCTCGCCGGCGACCACACCGGCGGTCTTCTTCGAGACACTGCCCGCCACCTTGGCGCCCAGCGCCTGCAGACGCGCCTTGCCTTCATCACGCGTCATGCTGTCGAGGCTGCCGGTCAGCACCCAGGTCTGGCCTGCCAGCGGCTGGGGGCGCTCACCGATCTCGACCTCTTCCCAGCTCAGGCCACAGGCGAGCAACGCTTCCAGCGTCTCGTTGTTGGTCGGCTGCTGGAAGAAGGTATGGATATGCGCGGCGACGATGGGGCCGACATCTTCCACTGCCTCCAGCGCGGCCTGATCCGCTGCACGCAGCGCTTCCAAGGTGCCGAAGTGCGTGGCCAGATTCGCGGCGGTGGCTTCACCGACTTCCCGAATGCCGAGGGCGTAGATGAAACGCGCCAGGGTGGTGTTGCGGCTCTTGTCCAGCGAGGCGACCAGATTGGCGGCGGACTTCTCGCCCATGCGCGGCAGCTCGGCGAGCGTGGCAGCTTCCAGGTGGAACAGGTCCGCCGGCGTCTTGACCAGCTCACGCTCGATCAGCTGCTCGATCAGCTTCTCGCCGAGGCCATCGACATCCAGCGCCTTGCGACTGGAGAAGTGCTTGAGGGCTTCCTTGCGCTGCGCGGCGCAGATCAGTCCGCCCGCGCAGCGTGCCACCACCTCGCCTTCGAGGCGCTCGATCTCGGAGCCACACACCGGGCAGCCGTCCGGCAGCACGATGGCTTCGCGGCTGGCGCCTTCGCTGGCGACCCGCACCACCTGTGGGATGACATCGCCGGCGCGCCGAATGATGACGCTGTCACCGATCTGCACGCCGAGACGTTCCACCTCGTCCATGTTGTGCAGTGTGGCGTTGGAGACCACCACACCGGCGACCTGCACCGGTGCCAGTCGGGCGACCGGCGTCAGCGCGCCAGTGCGTCCGACCTGAAAATCGACGCCCTCCAGGGTGGTTTCCTGTTCCTGCGCCGGGTACTTGTAGGCGATGGCCCAGCGCGGCGCGCGCGCCACGAAGCCCAGTTCACGCTGCAGACGCAGTGCATCGAGCTTGATGACCGCGCCATCGATGTCGTGGTCGAGGCCATCACGCTGCTCGCCGAGGCGGCGGGTGTAGTCGATGATGCCCTGAGCACCGCGCACCACCTCAAGCTGCGGGCTGGTGCGGAAGCCATAGTCGTTGAGCAGCGCCATCAGACCGGAATGATTCTGACCGGCCTCGCTAGCGAGCAGCGCATCGTCCACCCGCGCGACCTGATAGGCGCAGAATTCCAGCGGACGCGAGGCGGCGATATTGGAATCCAGTTGGCGCAGGCTGCCGGCGGCGGCATTGCGCGGGTTGGCGAACACCTTGCCATCCTCGTCGCGGCCGCGCGCGTTCAGCGCCTCGAAGCCAGCGTGGCTCATGTAGACCTCGCCGCGCACTTCCAGCAGCTCCGGCAGATCATCACCCCGCAGCTTGAGCGGGATCGAGCGGATGGTGCGCAGGTTGGTGGTGATACCTTCGCCGGTGCGGCCATCGCCGCGCGTCACGCCTTGCACCAGCACGCCATTCTCGTAGATGAGCGACACGGCCAGGCCATCGAGCTTGGGCTCGCAGCAGAAGCTCAGCTCGTCACCCGCATCCTGAGCATCTCCCAGCTCCAGCGTTTTCGCCGCACGTTGCACGAAGGCGCGCAACTCATCGTCATCGAAGGCGTTGTTGAGCGACAGCATCGGCACCGCATGCTGCACTTCTTCAAACCCGCTGGCCGGCGCGGCTCCGACACGCTGGGTGGGCGATTCCGAGGTGATCAGCTGGGGATATTTGGCTTCCAGCGCCTCGAGGCGACGCAGGCGCGTGTCGTAGTCGGCATCGGTCAGCGTCGGATCATCCAGCACGTAATAGCGGTGGCTGGCCTCAAGCAGCTCGCGATGCAGCTGCGCGACCTCCTCCATCACCTTGGCAGGCACGCCTTCCACCACGGCCGGTTCCGCGGAGCGGGAAGCGCTCGAGGCGTTGGAATCATCGGCAGGCGCCGAAAACAGATCATCCTGGGCTGACATGACACTCACTCGAAACAGTGGCTCGCCAGCACTGCCAGAAGGCAGCGCTGAGCGACCTGAAAACGGGTGGCGAACCCTCCGACCTGACGCACTTGCAAGAGCTTGCAAAGGCTTGCAGGCAGAGGGGTCGCCTTGATGCTGCCATTGTACTCAATGTGATCGACAGGCCACACATTCAAGCACTTCGGGCGACTGGCAGGGAGCGTCAAAGGCTGCAAGAGGTCGGCAGGATACGCAAACGCCAACGGCGACCCGAAGGTCGCCGTTGGCGTTCTGGCATGACTGGTCGACTCAGAGAATGGCTGGGGAGTCGATCAGTTGGCCTGGTAGCGATGCAGACGATTGCGACGCTCGAACTCATGCACCTGCTGGCGCTTGAACTCGATGGTCTGGGCCGTCATCACGCTGTGGTTCTCGTCTTTCAGCTCACCGCCCAGACGACGCACCAGCAGCATGGCGATCTCGACCATGGTCTCGAAGGCGGCGGAGGTGTCGTCCGCGCCCGGCAGCGGCATCAGGAAGGTGACGCCATCCAGCTGGCTGTCCACCATCTCGGCCGGCTTGAAGATGCCCGGCTTGACCACGTTGGCCATCGCGAACTGCAGCGGGCTGTCGTCGTCATCTTCCTCGTGGCGCAGGAACAGCCCCATCTCGGAATGACGCAGACCACAGGCCAGCGAGATGCCCAGCACGTCTTCACCACTGAAGCCTTCATCGCCACGCGCCATCACCGAGATGATGATGACTTCACTGGCATCGGCCAGGGTGTCACGTGCGAGCTGGTCATCGACCTGATTGCGTTCGGCACGCAGCACCAGCGGATGACGATCATCCTCGGGGGCTGTCGCATCGGCAGCAGGCGCTGTGGCCGCTTCCAGTGAAGGTTCCTGGCGCTGGGAAGCACTGCTGGCGACATCGGCCGGCTTGCCAGCGGAGGACGCCTCAGTCCTGACATCCTGACCTTCCTCGATCTCGGCCATCGGCTCGAGATCATCGGCCTGGGTGGAGGAGACGCTGATGCTGTCGTCCTCGGCAGTGATCACCGGCTTCTCATGGAAGTCGTCTTCGCGCGCCGTCTCGGCCTGCTCACTGGAGGCGCTGCCGAGCACGGGCTCACGATGCGCATCGTCGTGCTCATGCTCATCATCACGCCGTGCGCCCAGACTGGCCGTCACGTCGCGCATCGACTGGCTGGCACGTGCACCGAAGGCAGCCGCACGCTCGCCGAAGCCCTTGCGCTCCGGCGCTTCACGACGCTCCATGGGCTGCGCCGGACGACTCGGTTGAGTCACCCGCGAGGCCTTGATGCCGTGCGCATTGTCGAGCACGACATCTTCCTCGGCCTCGGCATGCGTCTCGGAATCGCCAACCACCCGGTAGCCGCCGTTCGGCAGCTCCCAGTTGTCACGTTCTTCCTCTTCTTCCACCGCGGGATTGCCCGCATCGTCGGTGGAATCCTCTGTACCCGCTCGATCCAGTCGGGGTACTCGACGTTGACGTTGGAGCCTGCGCACACCGTCAACGACGATGATTGCGACCAGCACCAACCCCAACAAGATGAGCCACTCTCTCAATTCCATGGGTCATTAGCCTGTTTGCTTGGGCACCATGCACGTGAACAGCATAGCGCGATTGCAGAAAAAGGGGACATTTTTTCGAATGTCAATCCTGTGGTGGTGACCTGCGCAATCGCCCTTCAATTATCCCTGACTGACACTATGACGCAAACTCGTAGTGCTTTCGATCTCTAGATGCAACACGATCTTGCCAACTAGGCCGCCAAGGCGGCCACTGGCTACCGCGCCGGAGGATGACCTTGCCCTCCTGAACGGCTTTTCCCTCACGCTTCGGCAAGCACGGCAGCTTCTTCTATCCCTACAGAGACAAGGCGCGAGACGCCGGGTTCCTGCATGGTGACACCCATCAGCCGATCTGCCGCTTCCATGGCGATCTTGTTATGGGTGATATAGATGAACTGTACGCTTTCCGACATCTCCTTCACCAGCCTCGCATAGCGTCCGACGTTGGCATCATCCAGCGGTGCATCCACCTCATCGAGCATGCAGAACGGGGCCGGATTGAGCTGGAAGATGGCGAAGACCAGCGCCAGTGCCGTCAGTGCCTTCTCGCCGCCTGACAGCAGGTGAATGGTGGAGTTTTTCTTGCCCGGTGGCCGCGCCATGATCGCGACCCCCGTCTCCAGCAAATCATCACCTGTCAGCGTCAACCACGCGGCCCCGCCACCGAAGATCTTGGGGAAAAGCGCCTGGATTCCAGCATTGACCTTGTCGAAGGTGTCCTTGAAGCGCACCCGTGTTTCCTGGTCAATCTTGCGGATGGCGCGCTCGAGGGTCTCCAGCGCTTCGCTCAGCTCGGCATGCTGGGCTTCCAGATAGTTGCGACGCTCGGCCTGCTGGTCGTATTCCTCGATGGCCGCCAGGTTGATGGCCCCCAGCCGCTTGATGCGCTCACCGATCTGCTCGAGGTTGTGACTCCAGGCCGATTCGGTGGCATTGGGGTCCAGCTCGTCCTCGAGCTGCGTGATCGCCGCC
Organism: Cobetia amphilecti; assembly: GCF_020217465.1. Taxonomy (GTDB): domain Bacteria; phylum Pseudomonadota; class Gammaproteobacteria; order Pseudomonadales; family Halomonadaceae; genus Cobetia; species Cobetia amphilecti. The sequence continues at coordinate 428,964 of NZ_CP084115.1, read as the reverse complement.
TCGTCATAGCCCAGTTCCACCAGTTGCTCGTCCTGCGCATCGCCCTTGAGGGTCAGCGCCTGCACCTGCATGCGGCCTTCCTCGAGGCGCTGGCGAATCCCCTCGAGATTGCGCTCATGAGTCTGACGCGACTGTTCCGCCTGACGCATCTGTTCGACCAATTCATGAGTCTTGTCACGACAGGCGTTGAGCTTGGTTTCCTGATACAGACGCGTCTCGAGCAGCATCTCGAGCTTTTCGCGCTCTTCTTCCTGCGGCAGTGAGGCTTCTTCGCGGCTGGCCTCGAGCATCTCGATGCGCTCGGTGAGCTTCTCGCGCTGCTCGACGGCTCGCATGCGCTGGCCCTGCATGCCGTCACGCTCGGTGGTCAGGCGCTGACACTCCATGTCGAGACGATTGACCTGCTCACGCGCGGGCGCCAGCTGGGCACGCAGCCCGGCCAGCGCCTCCTGATGTTCGCGCCGTGAACGCTCCAGCGACTCGCGCGACTGGGCATTGTTCTCGACCGCCTCCAATGCCTGCTGCCAGCGCTCGCGCGCCTCCTCCAGCGTCAGGGCCTGAGTCTCGCGCGTTTCCGCCAGCTGCTCGAGCTCCTCATCCAGCTCACGAGCGCGGCCATCGACATGCTCCAGGCGGCTGGCGATGCCGGCCTCCTTGAGACTGAGTTCACGCTGGCGCTCGCCAAGCTCCCGCTCTTCGACGCGCAGATGCTCGAGCTGCTGCTCGGCGCCGGCAATCTGTTCGGCGGCTGCGGCCAGACGCGTCTCGATCTCCTCGAGACGCTCGTCCAGTGACTCGAGCTCCAGCACGACCTGCTCGAGGCGCGCCCGCTGGGCGATGACACTATCGGCACGTTCACCGGCCACCTGACGGCGGCTCCAGCCCTGCCCCAGCCACAGGCCATCCGGGGTCAGCACGCTCTCGTGCGCGGCCAGCGAATCACGCCTGGCCCAGGCGGCTGCCTGCGACTCGACACAGTGGATGCTGGCCAGCCAACCGGCCAAGGCATCCGCGCCGCTCACCTGCGCCGCCAGGGTGCCAGCGGGGCGGGCTGCCGCGCTGGACGCCGGCGTGCCATCGACCAGCAACAGCTCGCCGCCGGGCAGCTCGTCCATCAGCGTAGCCAGCCGCGACGGCTCGCTCGCCGCCAGACGCGCCTTGAGGAAGGGCCCCAGCACCCAGGCGCTGGCCGATTCCCAGCCCTCGGCGACCTCGAGCCCCTCGGCCAGCGCCGGGGTCTCGGCGAGCCCATGCTGCTCCAGATGGCTCGCCAGGCTGTCATCGTCGTCACGCAGCGCCGCGTCGATCAGTGCCTCAAGCGAGGCTTTCTCACCCTGTAAGACGTTGCGACGCTGGCGCAGCTGATCGCGCTCTCCATCCAGCGCCAGACGATCGGCCTGGGCCTGCTCACGGGCTTCACTGGCCTGCTCGCGGCGCGACTCCAGTGATTCGCCGCTGAGCGACAATTCATCAAGCTGCTCGCGCAGCTCCTCGCGGGCTTCACGCAACTCGGCGACATCCGGCAGCTCCGCCAGCTGCTGGCGACGGCGCTCGCGCTGGCGCTCGGCGTCGGCGATGGCATTCTCGAGCTGCTGGATCTCGCTCTGGGCCCGCTCGGCGCCACGCTGGGATTCGTTGTCGGCCTGACTGAAGCGCTCCCACTCGCTCTGGCTGTCCTGGCGGCGCTCTTCGGCCTCATCCAATGACAGCTCGAGCCCATCGAGGGTCTCGCGGGCCAGCTCGAGTTCCGGGGCGATGTCTTCCAGGCGCGCATCGATCATCTCGAGGCGCTCGCCGTCCTCACCCTCGACGCGCTGGATGTCGCTCAGCTCACGCCTGGCCATCTCGAGGTCCGCCGCCAGCTGCTGCTCACGGGTGCGAGCGTGCTCGAGGCTCTGCTCGATACGCGCGATCTGGGCGCCGGTCTCATAGAAGGCGGCCTGATGGGTTTCCAGCTCACCGGCCAGCTCGTCGTGCTGATAGCGCTGCTCTTCCAGCTGGCTCTCGCACTGACGCTGACCGAGAATCTCGCGCTCGACGCCGGTTTCCAGCTCCGCGACGCGTGACTGCTGCTCGCGCTGCTGCGCACGCAGGCCCCGCCGACGCAGCACGGCCAGCTCGCCCTTGAGGCGATATTCGTCCTGCTTGAGGGTCTGATAGCGCTTGGCGGCCTCGGCCTGACGCTTGAGGCGCTCGAGCTGCTTGTCGAGCTCCTCACGCAGGTCATCCAGGCGCTCCATGTTTTCCTGGGTGCGCTTCATGCGATTCTCGGTCTCGCGGCGGCGCTCCTTGTACTTGGAGATGCCCGCGGCTTCCTCGAGGGTGCTGCGCAGGTCATCCGGGCGCGCCTCGATCAGCTGCGAGATCATGCCCTGACCGATGATGGAGTAGGAGCGCGGCCCGAGGCCGGTGCCGAGGAAGACGTCGGCGATATCACGCCGGCGACATTTCTGGCCATTGAGGAAGTAGCCGGACTGGCCATCGCGCGTCACCAGACGCTTGACCGCTATCTCGGCGTACTCGGACCAGGCGCCCCCGAGGCTGCCGTCGGCATTGTCGAAGGTCAGCTCGATGGAGGCCTGCCCCACCGGCTTGCGCCCGGTGGAGCCATTGAAGATGACGTCCGTCATCGACTCGCCGCGCAGGTTCTTGGCGCTGGACTCGCCCATCACCCAGCGCACAGCATCGATGACGTTCGATTTCCCACAGCCGTTGGGGCCGAGAATCGCCGTCATGTTGCTGTCGAAGGGCACGGTGACCGGATCGACGAAGGATTTGAAGCCGACCAGCTTGATCGATTTGAGCCGCATTGCGCCTGGCGCGTCCTTGAGTCTGGAGAAAGAAGGTCTGAAGAAATAAGTTCTGGAGAAAGAAGCTCTGACGCAGGAAAACCTGAAATACCGCGGCGTCGCAGACCTTTCGAGAAGAGCCCGCACCGCCGCAAGGTAAACATGTCCTTACGACGAGACAGCCGGTCATCGAGGGTATTTTCGAAAAACCAGCGCGCAGTCTACCCAAAAGCGGCGATGGCCCCAACCGGCGCAATGACAAACGAAGCCGTCATCGCGCGGGATATAAGGCCAATCGCAGCTTACTGAGTGACGCGGTGATCGATGCGCAGTGCCAGCGGCGCCTGTGTCGCATCAGTGCCCTTCTCGTCATCGGCATCGGCACTGCGCGTGACGATGACATTCTCGAGCTTGCCTTCGAGATCCCCCGGCTGGGCCGTCGGCTGCCCGGAAGCGGAGATACGCGCCACGAGCGTGACGCGCTCGGCCATCGAGAGCCGCGCCATCGGGGCCATGGCGTTGTCGTCCGACAGAGTGAGCGTCAGCGGCAGCTTGTCCGCGGTGGTGCGCACCACTGCCAGCGGCGGCAGCTTGCCTTCGCCATCACGCGCCACGATGTACAGGGTCGCCGCTTCGGCACTGACCGGCATCGCCGCCAACTGCGCCTCGAGCGCCGGGTCCAGTGACACCTTGAGCGTCAGACGTGCGGCGCCCTCCTTGCTGTCCTGATCAGCCGCCGAGCCTTGCTCTGGCGCGACCGAGTTGGCCAGGGCGACCGAGGTATCGACATCACCGGCGCTGGCCATGCGCTGGCGCGCGGCCTTGATACCTTCGCGCAGCGCCTTGGCGGCATCGGGATTCTCGAAGCCGGCAATCGCCTTGCGCCAGTAATCGATCGCCTCGGGATAGCGGGCATGATCGAAGGCCTCGATCCCGAGCAGGCCGAGTACCGTCGGCTGACGCGGATCGGCCGCCAGCACTTCATCGACCAGCGCCTGGACCTCATCGGTCAGGGTGCGCTGGGCCGCGAAGAACTTGAGCTGCGCCAGCTGCGCGATCAGCGCAGGCACGCGGCCTTCGAGCGTGATCAACGCCTCGAGCGACTGCATGGCCTCATCGAGACGTCCGGCATCGCGGTAGAGCGGGAACAGCGCCATCCACACCTTGGCGTTGTCGGGCTGGGCCTCGGCCTCGGCGCGCAGCCGGGCGATGCGCGCCTCGAAGCTGGCAGCATCGTGGATCGGCGTGGCGGCAATCGCCTGCGCCAGCGCCAGGTCCCCGCTCGCGCCTTCGCGCTGATACCAGTAGAGCGAGCCCGCCACCATCGCCACCAGCAACACGGGCACCAGCACACGGCCACTGCTGGCCGCCTTGAGCGGAGAGCGCTTGAGGGATTCGGCGTCTTCCAGCAGGCTGCGTTCCAGCTCGACCCGCCCTTCCGCCAGCGCCGTGTCATCCAGCTCGCCACGCGCATGGCCGCGCTCCAGTGAGGCCAGTCGACGCCGATAGACACGCACGTTCTCGGCGCCGAGGCTGTCGTAGTCCTCGAACGCCTGCTGATCGGCATGCACGCGACGCGCCCGCCGCAACGGCAGCAACAGCAGCCAGCCGGCGGGAATCAACAGCACGGCAATCGCCAGCCATAACAGGATCATGAGCGCTCCTTGGCAGTGTGTTGCCCAGCGCCGGGCTGCTCATCACCAGGCTGCTCATCAATGGACTGGCGGTGCGTAGCAAGCAGTGCCGACAGGCGCGCCTGCTCATCATCATCCAGCGCACGCACACGCGCACGTCGCCGGGCGCGCACGATCAGCGTCACGACCAGCAAGCCGAGCAGAATCAGGACAGCGGGACCGCCCCACAGCAGCCAGGTGCGCCCATCGAGGCGCGGGTTGTAGAGCACGTACTCGCCGAAGCGCGCGACCATGAAATTCTGGATGTCGCTGTCACTGCGGCCGTCCTTGAGCAGGTCCGCCACGTTCTGGCGCATGTCACCGGCGATGGGGGAGTCCGAGTCACCGATCGCCTGGTTCTGACACTTGGGGCAGCGCAGCGCGGCGGTCAGGCTGTCGTAGCGCTTCTGCAGCACCGGATTGTCGAACTGATGCATCTCGATGGCGGCCTGCGCCTTGCCGGCTGACAGCCAGGCAAGAAACATCAGCACCACCAGCGCCTGCACCAGCGGGATGGCGAAACTCCTGAGCACGGATTTCATGAGCTGGCCTCCTCATCGGGCGTGCTGGCGGCGTTAGTCGCGGGCTCCGCGATGCGCTCCAGCGTCGGCAGGATGACGTCGCGGACATCTTCGGGCCGGATGTAGCCGGTGTGGTGATAGCGGATCACGCCCTCGGCATCGACCAGGAAGGTTTCCGGTGCCCCATAGACGCCGAGATCAAAGCCCAGCGTGCCGTCGGGATCGAACAGATTGACGCTGAACGGGTTGCCGAATTCCTCCAGGAACTGACGGCCCTTGGCGCGGGTGTCCTTGTAGTCGACGCCGACCATATGCACGCCGCGGCTGGCGAGATCCAGCAGCTGCGGCATCTCGTGCTTGCAGGTCGGGCACCACTCGCCCCAGACGTTGACGAGGCTGACCTGCCCCTTGAGCAGCGAGGCATCGAGGCGCGACTGCGGATCACTCAAGGTGCTGAGCGAGAATTCGGGGAAGGGCCGCGACAGCAGCGCGGAGTCCCGTGCATAGGGGTCATCATCGAGGCGCTGGTAGAGGAAGGCACCCAGCCCCACCACGACCACCAGCGGCACGAACAGCACCAGACGACGAACATTCATGGGCGAGCCTCCTGCGTGGCGAGGGAGCGGGTGTCAGACGCCGTGCTGGCCTCGACACGGCGGCGATAACGGCGATCCAGCACGGCGATCACGCCGCCCGCCCCCATCAGCAGGGCGCCCAGCCACAGCCAGCGCACGAAGGGTTTGACCTGGATGCGTACCGCCCAGCTGTCGTCATCCAGCTTCTCACCCATGGCGACGTAGAGGTCACGGGTGAAGCCGGCATCGAGCGCGGTCTCGGTCATCGGCATGCCGCTGGCCAGGAACAGACGCTTCTCGGGATGCAGTGTCGTCACCGCCTTGCCATCACGGCTGACTTCCACCGTGGCGCGGTCCGACAGGTAGTTGGGGCCGCGATATTCACCAAGTTCGGTCATGCGGAACTGATAGCCGCCCACGCTGACTTCCTTGCCCTGCACCATGCGCACGTTCTCGGCGACCTCGGTATTGGAGACCAGCGTCACGCCGACGATGGTCACCGCCAGCCCAAGATGCGCCAGCTGCATGCCCCAGTAGCTGGGCGTGAGGCGCTTGAGCCCCGCCCAGCGCCCCGCCTTCGAGGCACTCTTGTCCCACAGGTCGCGCAGCAGAGGCAGCACCACCCACAGCGCGATGATCAGCCCGAGCGCCACCGAGAAGCTCCACTCGATATCCAGCGTCAGCGGCAGCAGGCCGCCGATGACGAGTGCCGCGCTGCCGGCCAGCGCCAGACGACGCGTAAGCTCGCGCCCCGGCATCTGCTTCCAGCGCGAGGCCGGCCCGAGGCCCATGAAGGCGCACAGCAGCGTGGTCAGCGGCACGAACAGCGCATTGAAGTACGGCGGGCCCACCGAGATCTTGCCCAGCCCCAGCGAATCCAGCACCAGCGGATAGAGGGTGCCCAGCAGCACGGTGACCATCATCACCAGCAGCACGAGATTGTTGACCAGCAGGAAGGCATCCCGCGACAGCCAGTGAAAGCCCAGCGTCGAACGCACACGCGGTGCACGCAGCGCGAACAGCAGCAGCGAACCACCGACGGTGATGCCGAGCAGTACCAGAATGAACAGCCCGCGATCGGGGTCACTGGCGAAGGCGTGCACCGAGGTCAGCACGCCGGAGCGCACCAGGAAGGTGCCCAGCAGTGACAGCGAGAAGGCGAAGATCGACAGCAGTACCGTCCAGCTCTTGAAGGCGCCGCGCTTCTCGGTGACCGCCAGCGAGTGGATCAGGGCGGTACCGGCCAGCCACGGCATCAAGGAGGCGTTCTCGACCGGGTCCCAGAACCACCAGCCGCCCCAGCCGAGCTCGTAGTAGGCCCACCAGCTGCCCAGCGCGATGCCGACGGTAAGGAAGGCCCAGGCGATGTTGGTCCAGGGGCGCGCCCAGCGTGCCCAGGCCGCATCGAGACGCCCGCCCATCAGTGCCGCCATCGCGAACGCGAACGCCACCGAGAAGCCCACGTAGCCCATGTAGAGCATCGGCGGATGGATGATCAGCCCGATGTCCTGCAGCAGCGGATTGAGGTCCGCGCCGTCAGCCGGCATGTCCGGCAGCAGGCGCGCGAAGGGATTGGAGGTCAGCAGCACGAAGGCCATGAAGCCGGTGGAGATCAGCCCCATGATGCCCAGCACCCGTGCCAGCATGTCGCGCGGCAGATGGCGCGCGCCCAGCGAGACGGCAAAGCCCCAGCCGGCCAGTATCAGGCTCCACAGCAGCACCGAGCCCTCGTGGCTGCCCCACACGGCGCTGAACTTGAAGTACCACGGCAGCTGGCTGTTGGAGTTGTTGGCGATGTAGGCGACGCTGAAATCATCCAGCAGGAAGCTTGCGGTCAGGCAGGCATAGGCGATCAGCACGAACAGGAACTGCCCCCAGGCCATCGGCTGGGCGAAGCTCATCCACAGCGGACGGCGCGTACTGGCCCCCGCCAGCGGTACGACCGCCTGCACACAGGCCAGACAGGCGCCCAGAATCAGCGCGAAGTGGCCGATTTCCGGCAACAGTTGCGTCACCATCACGGGGTCTCCTGCGGATCGAGCGCGGCCTTGGCTGCGCTGCTGTCGCTGGTCAGGTTGCCCGTCCTGTTACCAGACACATCACGCCCGGAGGCCTTCAGCGCCTCCGACACCTCCGGCGGCATGTACTTCTCGTCATGCTTGGCCAGCACCTCGCTGGCCTCGAGATGCTCACCATCGAAGGTGCCCATCACCACCACGCCCTGCCCTTCACGGAACAGGTCCGGCAGGATGCCCTGATAATGCACCGTCACGTCATGATCGAAATCCGTGACGGTGAAGATGGCATCCAGCGTCTCGTTGTCGCGCCTGACACTGCCATCACGCACCATGCCGCCCGCACGGATCTGCCGCCCCTGGGGCGCTTCGCCGGTGGCGATCTGCGTCGGGGTATAGAAGGCGTTGATGTTGGCGCGCAGGGCATAGAGGGTCAGGCCCACCGCGAGGGCGGCCAGCAGCACGATGGCCGTGACGATATACAGGCGCTGCTTGCGTTTGGGAGTCATGGTCAGGGCTCGATCAGGGCAAGGGACGGTCAAGCCTCTCGCGGCCGGCGGGACAACCGCCGCGGGAGGGAGAAAACAGATTCAATCACGAGAGCTGTGGCGCGAAGCCTGATGTGACGAACGATGCGAAGCGCGGTGTGAAGCAGGGTGCGAAGAATGACGAGAAGCGTCACGGCGCAGCCGGCGACGGATATCCGCCTCCAGCGCGCGACGCGACAGCCGCGTGGCGATCACCAGCCCCACCAGACACGCCGCCGTCAGCCCCCAGGCCGACCACACATACAGCGCATGGCCGCCCATGGCGAAGAACTCGCTGACACTCGAGAAAGCGATGCCCGGCAGGTTCATGACTTGTCCCCTTCTGTCGCGACCACCGCAGCGTCGGGGCGCGCACGCGAAGACGGACTCAGCAGATCACGCACCCACTGCTTGCGACTCTCGCGTCTCAGCACCTCGACCCGCGTGCGCATCAGCACCAGCGCGCCGAACAGGGCGTAGAAGCCGATCACCATCATCAGCAAGGGAATCCACATGCTGGCCGGCATCGGCGGCGCTTCGCTGAGCGTGAAGGTGGCCGGTTGATGCAGTGTGCTCCACCAGTCCACCGAATACTTGATGATCGGGATGTTGACCATGCCGACCAGCGCCAGGATCGAGGCCGCGCGCGAACCGCTGTCACGGCTGGCGAAGGAGCCACGCAGCACGATCACGCCCAGATACAGGAACAGCTGGATCAGCATCGAGGTCAGCCGGGCATCCCAGATCCACCAGGTGCCCCAGGTGGGGATGCCCCACACCGAGCCGGAAAACAGTGCCAGCGCCGTCATCAGGGCACCGACAGGCGCGGCGGCCGTGGCGACCATGTCCGCCAGCTTGATCTTCCACACCAGGAAGATGAGCGCACACACCGCCAGCAGCATGAAGCACGACTGGGCGAGAATCGCCGCCGGCACATGCACATAGATGATGCGGAAGCTGTTGCCCTGCTGATAGTCGGCGGGCGCGAAGGCCAGCCCCCAGACACTGCCGGCCACCAGCGCCATGATCGCCAGGGCCCAGAGCCACGGCAGCCAGCGCTGGCTGGCCGCGAAGAAGGTCGCCGGTGCGCCCATGCGATGCAGCCACGGCCATAGCCCACCCTTGCGGGGGCGAACCTTGCGGGCAGGCGCTTGAGGAGAGTCGGAGTCGGCGGTCACACGGGCCTCTTGTCAGGGGCAATGAAGAGCCTTGCGAATGCCCGAGAATGCTCGGGCAGCGTCATGCAGTTCTTGATCGGACTAGCCATTGATGCTCAGCCTGAGTCCGGCGGCGATGGCGAGCGGTGCCAGCAGCAGGGCCAGCGCCAGCATCGCGCCCAGAATGGCCAGATGGGCCAGACTGGGCATGCCGTTGACGGCGCTCTGTACGGCGCCGGCGCCGAAGATCAGCACCGGAATGTACAGCGGCAGGATGATCAGCGAGAGCAGCACCCCGCCACGCCGCAGCCCCACCGTGAGCGCCGCACCGATCGCGCCGATCAATGACAGGCTCATGCTGCCCAGCGCCAGCGAGGCGATCAACACGCCAAAGGCGCCGCTCGGCAGTCCCAGCATAACGCCCAGCAAGGGTGCCATCAGCGCCAGCGGCAGGCCGGTCAACAGCCAGTGGCCTGCCACCTTGGCCAGCACCAACAACGGCAATGGCTGCGGCGTCAGCAACAGTTGCTCGAGGCTGCCGTCCTCCAGATCCTGCCGGAACAGACCGTCCAGTGACAGCAGCGTCGCCAGCAATGCCGCCACCCACAGCAGGCCCGGCGCCAGCGTCGCCAGCAGCGCCTTGTCCGGGGAGATGCCCAACGGAAACAGCGTGATCACCAGGGCGAAGAACACCAGCGGATTGATCAGCTCACTGCGTCGGCGCAGCGCCTGACGCAGGTCGCGCGCGAGGGTCGCCTTGAAGGCCCCGGCCAGCGAACTGGTGGGCGGGGCCTCGGGCAATGCCGTCAGCAGCTCATGGTTCATGCCGAGGCGCCTTGTGTCGAGGCTGTGTCTTTCCCGCCCACGCCCTGCTCTGAACCCTGCTCTGAACCCTGTTCGGCCTTCTCCCCTTCCTTCGCGCCCAGGCACAGGCGGCGCAAGCGCGAGGCCTGCGAGAAGCGATGATGAGTCGTCATCACCACGCTGCCCCCACGCTGGGCGTGAGCCAGCAGCAATGCCTCCAGTGCCTGAACACCATCACGATCGATGGCGGTGAAGGGCTCATCGAGCACCCACAGCCGGCGCGGCGTCAGATGCAGCCGCGCCAATGCGATACGCCGCTGCTGACCGGCGGACAGCTGTTGGGCAGGCATATCCTCGAAACCGGCCAGCCCCACGGCGTCCAGCGCCGCCCAGGCGAGCTCGCGGCGGGCCTCTACCTTCGCCTGCGGTTGACCGCCAAGCGCCTGATACCAGGCAAGGTTTTCCAAGGCGGTCAGGGTGCCCTTGATGCCGGGCTGGTGACCCAGATAGAGCAGTGAACCCAGAAAGTCGTCACGCACCCGCGAGGTGGGCTGGCCGCGCCACAGCACCTCGCCCTCGTAGTCATGGAACTGACCGGACAGAATCTTGAGCAGGGTCGTCTTGCCACTGCCATTGGGGCCCTCGACCTGCAGGATCTCTCCCGCATGCAGCGAAAGATCCAGCCCCTCGAACAGCCAGCGCTCATCACGCTCACAGCCGAGCGCCACGACCGCCAACAGAGGCGGCGCGCTACGAACTTCATCGCTGGCAGGCTGGCTGGGCATCCCGGATTCTCGCGGCTGAGCCGTCGCGGAGTGCGACATCAAGGGCAGACCCCGTGGGGTCACTGCGAGCCATTCTACGAGCTGAGGTCGACACTGACCACCGAGCAGCCGATCGCCTGACCTCGCAGCCCCGCCATGACGGGCAGTCAAGCACTCGAGAAATATATCAGCGACATGTGGTGCACATTCATACGACACACTTTCGCTGGATTGGCGCCGGTCGATCCGCTCACCTCTTGCCACTTCGCGAGAGCTTGCTATGATGCAGACACTGTATACAAAAACAGTATCCATACAGTACCTTCATCACACGCCTGCCGAGTGCAGGCACAGACTGATCGGGTCGGCTCAACGCGTTGTCAGCATGTTCGCGGAGCCTAGCAGGCGACAGATGAACTCAGCCTGACGACCCTCCACGCTGCACCGCAGGCCGACGCACCATCCGCGCCGACCGCACGGCATCAGGGGATAGCTCATGTCACGTCTTCACGCTCCGCACTACCTTCAGCGTCTTCACAACCTGCCGCTCAATGACCAGGCCTGGCAGGAAATCACCGCCAGCGACATGATGGATATCCCGCTGCTCGGCAACATCACGGCCGGCATGCCCATCGAAGCCATCGCCGACTGCGGTACGGTTGCCGTGCCGACGCGCATGGTGCGCCGCAATACCTACGCCCTGCGCGTGCGCGGCCATTCGATGATCAACTGCAATATTCATGATGGCGACATCATCATCATCGAACGCAGCGAAAGCGCCGAGAATGGCGAGACTGCCGTGGTGATGATCAATCAGCAGGAAGTGACGCTGAAGAAGCTGTATATCGAGAAGACCGGCGTGCGCCTGCAACCGGCCAACGACAGCATGGCCCCCATCTATCTCAAGAATGCCGATATCGAAGTGCTGGGCATGGTGATGGGCGTGGTGCGCGGCAATGCCGTCACTCACTGAGGGTGACGCTTTGGTAAGATGGTGCCATGACCTATCTGATACCGGCACTGGCGCCCGAGGCGCACCATGAACACAGCATCGAGATCGAGAAGAGCCGCTTCATCGCTTGGCTGGCCCATGCCCCGACGCCAGAAGGCATGACGCGGCTGCTGGCTCAGGCGCATCTCGCCCACCCCAACGCACGCCATCACTGCACGGCGTTCATCGCCGGGGCGCCCAATGAACAGAACGCCATCGGCTTCTCCGATGATGGCGAGCCGGGCGGCACTGCTGGCAGGCCGATGTATCAGGTGCTCGAAGGCAGTGGCGTCGGCCAGGTGGCCTGCGTGGTGATCCGCTACTTCGGCGGTATCAAGCTGGGCACCGGCGGCCTGGCGCGCGCATACAGCCGCGCGGTGCTCGAGGCGCTCGAGCACCTGCCCACCACGACCTTCACGCCGCGCACGCCCAGGCGTCTGAAGGTCGGCTTCGCCCATGAGGCCGATGTTCGCCACTGGTTGAGCGGCTACGATGTGCCGGTGGATGCCAGCGACTATGGTGCCGATGGCGTGGTGTTGACGGCGGGCTGGCCGCAAGGCGGCGCCCAGCCGCCGCTGGAAGAACTGCATGCGCGCCTCAAGGGAGCGCTGGAAGTGCTCGATTCCCGCGACTGACCGGCGCCAGCGACTCCCTTTGGTTCTCCACAAACACGAACGCCATCGCCACCCCTTGTCCGGGCGGCGATGGCGTTCGTGCTTTCACTTCTCTCAGCGGAACTGCAGGGCTTCCACCTGATTGGCGATGGCTGCCTTGGCCTCAGCCAGCGAGGCGGCCCTGGGCTCATCGCCCATGCTGAGGCCTTCGGCATACACGAAGTGCTGATCCGTGATGCCCATCAGCCCGAGCATGGATTTCAGATGTGGTGTCTGGGAGTCCATTTCAGTGCCCGCGTACATGCCGCCACGCGCCGCCAGTACCAGCGCCTGCTTGCCTTCCAGCAGGCCCACCGGCCCTTTCTCGGTATAGCGGAAGGTTTCGCCGGCACGCAGCACCCGGTCGAACCACGCCTTCATCTGCGTCGGCAGGCCCAGATTGTAGAGCGGTGCCGCGACGACCAGCAGGTCTGCCGCTCTCAGCTCGGCCAGAAAACCATCGGACAGTGCGGCGAGCTTGCGTTGCTCGGCGCTACGCTCATCCGCCGGCGTCATCCAGGCCTGCATTTCCGCGCCATCGAGATGCGGCAGGTCACGCTCGACCAGATCATGATGCGTCAGCTGAAATGGCTGCCCGGAGGCCTCGAGCGCACTGACGAAGGATGAGGCCAGCGCACGTGAATTGCCCTTGTCGGCGAACAGGGAAGCAGACACCAGCAGGACATTGAGCGAAGCTTTTGACATGTGGAGGGTCTCCATGAAAGTGAGGCGCGATCCTGTCGACGGTGTTCGACCCGATCCGCATGTACAGCATGATAAATGAACCATTCCACACGAAAAGCGACTTAAATCGCCTATATCATTCGAAAAAAGCGAACAATTAGTCGGTCATCACCCTTATTCGACTGCCGACTGATAACGGAACGCCTCGCCACAACCCTTCAATTCCTGCCCTGCAATCGTCAAGGTCGCCGTCAGTGGATAGGGCGCGCCCTGCATGGAATCGAAGCAGGCGCCCGGCGCGACCACCAGCTGCAATGGCTCGCCCTGCTTGCCGTCAGCCGGGAGCTGCGCCTTGAGCACACGGCTATCATTTGCCTCACGGGCGACCCGATAAGGCAGCTTGACCACCTGGACACCTGACGAGCGAGCGCCAGCCTCCGCTTCTGCAGAGCGCTCGGATGCCTGCGCCTCGTGCGGCGACTCGAGCAAGCCCTGCATAGCTGTCAGCGTCAGCAGATTGTGCTCGCTGTCGAGACTGACCTGCCAGCCGGGCTCATTGCCCTGCGCCACCAACAGCGGCTTCTGCGTCGTCGGATGAATCACGCGCCGATCATCCTGCACACATTCCAGATTGCCGCGGGCATTCTGCAGCATCGCCTCGGAACCCTTGAACCACACCTCCAGTCCCTCTTCACCGGGCAACACCTTCACACCACCAGACGCCTTCTCGGCCGGCGATGCACCGGCATTGGCCTGATAACGCTCGCCCGAGGCACTGACGACCCGCTCCAGGGTATAGGCATGCCGGCGTGACCACAGTCGCAACCAGTCATGCGACGCCTCGGCGTCGCCTTCGCTGAAGGCCATCAGAAGATCCTGCGCCGGAGTACAGCGCCATACCTGATACTCACTCGCCCGGGGCGGTGGCAGAAAGCTGGAGGGCAAGGTCACCGCAGCGGCCTTGCCCAGCGATTCCGCACTGGGCGGCGCAGGTTTCTTCGCCACCTCATGCACCACGGGGCCCGGGTCCTGTGCGGGGGCTGGCACCTTCAGCGGCGGCTGGCCAGCATCCGTCCCTGACGCGGCATCCTGACTCCACGGCAGGGAGGTACATCCCGCCAGCAGCAGGGGCACCGCCAGAGGCGACAGGCGCAAGCCCGCTCGACCGGCAGCGATCATCCCTGGCGTGAGGCTCGCGGCCCACCTATGGGGCAACACACGGGAAATGGCAAAAAGACGACAGCAATGACGTGACATGATGGACCCTCCCTGGGCATGTCGGACGACAAGATGCAGCGCAGCACTCTCGCGACGAGACACTGCGGCATGGCTGGACTTCAAGGCGGAGACGGCGGCCTTCCTGGCGCACCCTGCCAAAGTCTATCAAGCGCAGTGGGGCTTGTGGGGATGGGAATGCACTGAGGGTACAAGGCGCGTGCCCTGCCGGCCTTGCATGACACCCTCCTGGCGCCTGACTCCAGCGCCCTTCGTGTTCCGCCGCCCCGAGTGATACGCGAATCGCCATGAATATGAGACAGTGTCATGAGCGCTCTCGAGCAGACGCGCGTCACGGCGGTGGCCTGGCAGGGGGGAGATCCCGCTGCCACTCCCCCACTGATCCAGTCTCGCGGGAGTGATTGACCCGCTCGCGGCTTGCACCAGGACTTTCGATTTATCGTTCTCGGCTTGCCTGTCTCAACTGGCCTGTCTCCACTTGCCGTTCACAACACATCTTTCTCAACCTCTCAACATGAGCACCATTCATCATGCTTGAATTGCGCCATCTGCGTACCCTGCTGGCCCTGCGTGATGCTGGCTCGCTGGTCGAAGCCGCGGAGCGTGTCCACCTCACCCAGTCCGCCCTGTCCCATCAGCTGAAGGACCTCGAGGAGCGCCTGGGCGCGCCGCTGTTCATCCGCAAGACGCGCCCTGTGGAGTTCACCCGCGCCGGACAGCGCCTGTTGTCGCTGGCAGAGCAGGTATTGCCGCAGTTCCGCATGGCTGAGCGCGACATTGCTCGCATGGCGGGTAGCGAGCAGGGCCGGCTGCACATGGCCATCGAGTGCCATAGCTGCTTTCAGTGGCTGATGCCGACGGTGGATCGCTTCCGCGATCACTGGCCGGAGATTGAAGTCGATATCCCCTCAGGCCACAGCTTCGCCCCTCTGCAGGCATTGGGCCGCGAGCAGCTGGACCTGGTCATCACCGCCAACCCGGTGGAGATGAGCGGCATCCAGTACATTCCGCTGTTCCGCTATGAGGTCATGCTGGCCGTGGCACGCCAGCATGCACTGGCCATCAAGGGCCATGTGGAGCCGCAGGACCTGTGTGACGAGACCTTGATCATCTATCCGGTCGAGCATGATCGCCTGGACGTTTTCACCCAGTTCCTCGAACCGGCCAACGTGAGCCCGCGCGAGATCCGCAGCGCGGAGATGACGGTGATGATGATGCAGCTGGTCGCCAGCGGCCGCGGCGTCACGGCGCTCCCCAACTGGGCGCTGGCCGAGTATCTGTCGCGCGATTACGTGCGCGGCCTGTCGCTGGGCGACGGTGTCTGGGCGACACTCTACGCCGCCGTCAGAGAAGATCTGCTCGGCACGCCGTGGATGGACGACTTCCTGCGTACCGCCCGTGAGACATCATTCGAGGTGCTGAGTGGCGTGAAGCCTGCCTGATACCCGAGCCTCAGCGCTTACGAGGGATAGATACACGAAAGCCCCACCACTCGACAGGCCGCAAGGCATCGATTGGTGGGGCTTTCGTGTATCTGCTGATCACTGCCTGTTCGCGCCATATCACTACGGCTACGCAAAAGACTTTTCTTCAGCACAAACAGAACCGCCCCAGCATGAGCTGGGGCGGTTCTTGACATCTATCATCTCAAGCGGAAAGCATTCCGCAATGAGTGATGATCAGTCGATAGCCTTGACGTTGGCTGCCTGCAGGCCTTTCTGGCCCTGAGTCACGTCGAAGGAGACCTGCTGGCCGTCCTGCAGGGTCTTGAAGCCATCAGCCTGGACTTCGGAGAAGTGAACGAACAGATCGTCACCACCATCAGCCGGAGCGATGAAACCAAAACCTTTAGCGTCGTTGAACCACTTAACTGTACCTGTAGCCATGAGAAATTCCTCTCTGATTAGCATGTTTGAAATAACGGGCATTACCCGAAGAGCGTGGGCAAAGCAAAACCATGCATCAAATCAGCGAGGCTTCTCGGGGCGCTCAAGGCGATTTACCGAGCAGCACAGGCGACTGAGTGGTGCGTCTTGCTATCCAACAGGGGCTACATTGCACGCTAACCCATGATCACGTCAAGCCTTTTCGACAATCACTTCACACAGTCGCCAATCGATGCCACTCCAGCCAGGTCAGGAATCCCCCTTCGGGCAGCTGCAGATTCGGCGCATCGGTGCCCAGCAGCAGGCGGTCTCCCTCGAGCGTGACGCGCCGCACAAGCGTCACCTCATCCCAATCGGCGATCGTGGCCAGCGACAGATGATGGCAGACCTCCTCCCGCTCACTGTCCCACTGCCAGCGCCCACAGTAGGCAAAGCCCTCACGAAAGGCGGCGACCAGCTGATCATCCGTCGGCGCCATTCCCAGAGGCTGACGCTCACAGGACACCAGCTGCACGCTCATATAGCCATTGGCCATGTAATGCAGCTGGCCCTTGCACTCGCCCAGCGGCTCCAGCTCGCGTCCATCCGGCCAGGCATACCAGAAACGCTCGAGCCGCCACGCGCCGATCAAGTCAGGATGCAGTGACAAGGAAGATTCCCGCATGGCCGATTCCTCAAACGGTCGTGATCAGGTGGCGTGCTCGTCCTGGAGTGACGGCGGCTTGACCGGCGGCAAGGGCACAGGCGCCTTGCGTTCCAGCTGACTGGAGGTCAGTGGCAGCAACAGGCTGAAGCGCGCGCCCTTGAGCGACCTGCCCTTGTCCACCACCACGCTGCCGCCGTGGGAATGCAGGATCTTCTGCACGATGGAGAGCCCCAGCCCGTAGCCGCCGGAGGCACGCGTACGCGAATCATCCAAGCGCGCGAAGGGTTTGAAAACCTTCTTGCGATCTTCCTCGTTGATGCCGGGGCCATCGTCCTCGACATCGAGCCTGACCACCTGCGGGTCACTGGTGATGCGCACCAGTACCCGGGAATCCGCGTGCCGGCAGGCATTGGAGACCAGATTCTGCAGCGCCCGCTGCAGATAGCGTGCCTCGGCCTCGACCTCCAGCGCCTCGCCTTCGATGCTCAGCAGCAATTCAGGATGCAGCGGCGCCAGCGTCTCGCAGACCTGCTCCGCGATCTCGCGGCAATCCACCATGCCGAGGTCCAGCTGGATACCGGCGGCATTGTTGAGTCGTGCGTAGGTCAGGATCTCGTCGATCAGCTTATCGAGCTCCTCGATGTCGCCGTCTGCGCCCTTTATCTGACGCTGGACGAAATCATCATCGACCATGTCCTCGATCATCTGCAGCGCGAAGCGGATGCGCGCCACCGGCGTGCGCAATTCATGCGAGACCGCCCGAATCATGTCCTGCTGCGCGCCCAGCAACCCCTGCACCCGCTCGGCCATGCCATTGAAGGCCATGCCGAGACGCCCGAGAAAGTCATTGGACTCGATGCGCACCCGCGTATCGAGATAGCCGCCCGCGATGCGTGTCGCGGCCTTTTCCAGACGCGTCAGGCGCGCCTCCAGTGAACGCACCACCAGATAGATGACGCCGCCCAGCAGACTGATGACCGCCAGTATCATGGCGATGATCAAGGCCGGTGGTGTCGTCTCGAAGCCACGGATGGGCCCGACCTTGAGCATGGCGCGGTCCCCCAGACGAGTATAGAGCGCCATCGCCTGGCCATGACTGGCCACGTTGAGCACCACCCGACCGGCCTCCAGGCGACTGGCCTGCTGTGCATCGAGATTCTGCGGAATGTCCGGCAACAGCGCGAAGGACAGACCGGAGGCCTGCTGCAGCTGGGCCAGCAAGTCGCTGCGCTGCTCGGCATTCATGGGTTGCAGGGTGTCATGCAGAGACACCATCAACCCACGTAACTGCCGCTCCGCGAGATGCAGCAGCCGGAATTCCAGCACTCTCTCTTCGCCGGGCACCGCCATCAACAGCTGCCAGCCGGCGTCATCATGCGGCCTCACCAGCGGCCGCCCGGCCTCAAGGCGGCGCTGCTCCCACCAGTTGAGGTCAAAGACCGCCGCCGGTGCCAGCAACAACCGCCCATCCAGCAGGCGGGCGGTCCGATTGAGGAAGGCCCCGCGCTCTGCCTCCGGCGTGGCCGCGATCTGGCTCACCAGCAGGCGCATCGGCGCCGCGCCCAGACGCGTCTGGTAGGCCTCCAGCCGGACCATGTTGGTCAGCTGAAAGCCACCCAGCGCGATGCCCAGCGTTAGCACCAATGCCACCAGCAAGGCGACATAGACACGCAGGAAGATGCTGTCGGAGAGAGCCCGGCGCATCGTCTAGAGGTCCTTGACGAACAGGTATCCCTTGCTGCGCACCGTCTTGATCCGCTCAGGATGATTGGGGTCATCGCCAATCTTGGGGCGGATGCGCGAGACACGCACGTCGATGGAGCGGTCCTGGCCGTCGTACTTGATGCCGCGCAGCGCAGAGAAGATCTCCTCGCGCGTCAGCACGCGTCCCGCATTCGAGGACAGCAGCCACAGCAGGTCGAACTCGGCACTGGTCAGTTCGATGCGCTCGCGCGCCAACCATGCCTCACGGGTGGCGTTGTCGATCTCGAGATCATTGAACACCAGGCGCGTCTCACCGGCGGCCACTTCGGGGCCATCGGCGCGACGCAGCAAGGCCCGCATGCGTGCCAGCAATACACGCGGCTGCACCGGCTTGGGCACGTAATCGTCGGCGCCCATCTCCAGACCCAGCACCTGGTCCATGTCATCGGTACGCGCCGTCAGCATCAGGATCGGCCCGGCGAACTGAGGCCGCACGCGACGACAGATGGACAGGCCATCCTCGCCCGGCAGCATCAGGTCCAGAATCACGATGTCGGGGCGCAGACTGATGATCAGGTCCACCGCCCGCGCGCCGTCATTCTCGACGCTCACGCGGAAGTTGTTGGCTTCGAGGTATTCGCGCGTCAGTGTCGCCAGACGCTCGTCATCCTCAACAATCAATACATGTTCTTGCGCATTGGTATCCAAGGGCATTCCATCCGCATCGTTGGGTCAACGTGGCCAGCAGCTCACAAGCAGTTACTTTCCTGTGCCACGTCGTAACCTTTTCAGGGTGATTTGTCACGAATGATACGCCAATTTGGGCGTTTACGCGCCAGCAGCGCAGGCACCATCTGCATTGACGGAGCGCAGAAAATTTAACACCTGAACTCTTGACATCCCTCAGCGGCAAGGCCGGATTTTCAACCACACCTTACCCACAAGTTATCCACTTGCACGCCCCACCAAACAACACTATCTTGTGTCCAAAACCAGCTCACACCCCATATGTAGGGTTTTGGCGACGTCGACACCCATAGATCATGGCGACGATTGTCAAGCCCCGAAAGCATGAATCAGCGTATGGGACGGCAGTCACGCAAGGCTGCTGGAACCGTGTCTCATGAACGCTATCAGGCTCAGCCCGGGCGCCGATTGCCCCGCCTGAGCCTGATAGCGTTTCTCGACGACAAGGCTGACGACGACAGAATATCCCCGGGCGCCGGCAGGAATTTCCAGCCTGCGCCCCGATACGAATTGCCCTCGAGCCCTAACGGGCAACGATTCACCTTCAGACGATTCAGGAAGGCGTCATGGATTCCACTTTCAGCACCGATCAGGCGACAGTCGACGTGACTGCCCCCCAGCGCCTGCGCGTCATCAAGCGCAATGGCGATGTTGCGGCCTTCGACGCCAGCAAGATCTCCGTCGCTCTCTCCAAGGCGTTCATCGCCGTGGAAGGCGATCAGGTCGAGTCCAGCTCGCGCATCCGCGACCTGGTTCAGCAGCTGACCAGCCAGATCACCGACGCCTTCCAGCGTCGCATGCCTGACGGTGGCACCCTGCACATCGAAGACATCCAGGATCAGGTCGAGCTGGCGCTGATGCGTTCCGGCGAGCACAAGGTCGCCCGTGCCTATGTGCTGTACCGCGATGAGCACGCTCGTGCCCGCAGCGCCCAGAGCGACGGCATCGCCAAGCCGCACCCGACCATCAACGTCACGCACCTCGACGGCAGCGTGCGCCCGCTGGATCTGGGCCGTATCGAGACCCTCGTCTTCGATGCCTGCGCAGAGCTTTCCAACGTCGATGCCCAGAAGATCGTCGATGACTCCCTGAAGAATCTGTACGACGGCGTGCCGGTCGATGGCGTGTCCACCGCGCTGATGATGACCGCGCGTACGCTGGTCGAGAAGGACCCGAACTACACCTACGTCACCGCCCGCCTGCTGCAGGACAACCTGCGCCGCGAAGCCCTGAGCTTCCTCAAGGTCGCTGACGAGGCCACCTTCGGCGAGATGAAGGACCACTACCCGGTCGCCTTCAAGGCCTACATCGAGAGCGGCATCGCCTTCGAGCAGCTGGACGAGCAACTGGCCACCTTCGATCTGGAGCGTCTCGGCGCGGCCATCGATCACACGCGTGACAACCAGTTCACCTACCTCGGCCTGCAGACCCTGTACGACCGCTACTTCCTGCACCAGAACGACGTGCGCTATGAGCTGCCGCAGGTCATGTTCATGCGTGTCGCCATGGGCCTGTCCCTGAACGAGGAAGACCGCGAAGGCCGTGCCATCGAGTTCTACGAGCTGCTGTCCAGCTTCGACTACATGGCTTCCACGCCGACGCTGTTCAACGCCGGTACCCGTCGCAGCCAGCTGTCCAGCTGCTACCTGACCACCGTGCCGGACGCCCTCGATGGCATCTACGGCGCCATCCGCGACAACGCCATGCTCTCCAAGTGGGCGGGTGGTCTCGGCAATGACTGGACGCCGGTGCGCGCGCTGGGCTCCTACATCAAGGGCACCAACGGCAAGTCCCAGGGCGTCGTGCCCTTCCTGAAGGTCGTCAACGACACCGCCGTTGCCGTCAATCAGGGTGGCAAGCGCAAGGGCGCCGTCTGTGCCTATCTGGAAACCTGGCACATGGACGTCGAGGAATTCCTCGACCTGCGCAAGAACACCGGTGATGACCGTCGTCGTACCCACGACATGAACACCGCCAACTGGGTGCCGGATCTCTTCATGAAGCGTGTCTTCGATGACACCGAATGGACCCTGTTCTCGCCGTCCGACTGCCCGGACCTCCACGACCTGTACGGCGCGGCCTTCCAGGCGCGTTACGAGCAGTACGAGGAGATGACCCGTCAGGGCCAGCTGAAGCTGTTCAAGCGCGTCAAGGCGCGTGATCTGTGGCGCAAGATGCTGTCCATGCTGTTCGAGACCGGCCACCCGTGGATCACCTTCAAGGACCCGTGCAACCTGCGCAGCCCGCAGCAGCACGCCGGTGTCGTGCACTCGTCCAACCTGTGCACCGAGATCACCCTCAACACCTCCGAGGACGAGATCGCGGTCTGCAACCTGGGCTCGATCAACCTGGCGCAGCACGTCATCGACGGCAAGCTGGATGGCGACAAGCTCAAGAAGTCGGTGCGTACCGCCGTGCGCATGCTCGACAACGTCATCGACATCAACTACTACGCCGTACCGCAGGCGCGTCGCTCCAACATGCGTCACCGCCCGGTCGGCCTCGGTATCATGGGCTTCCAGGATGCGCTCTACGCGCAGTCCATCGCCTATGCCTCCGAAGAAGCCGTGACCTTCGCCGACGAATCCATGGAACTCGTCAGCTATCACGCAATCGAAGCTTCCAGTGATCTGGCCGCCGAGCGTGGTCGTTACGAAAGCTTCGACGGTTCGCTGTGGAGCCAGGGCATCCTGCCGATCGATTCCATCGAGAAGCTCAAGACCGAGCGTGGCGCCGACTACATCGAGATGGACGAAAGCCAGACCCAGGACTGGGACTACATCCGCGAGAAGGTCCGCACCCAGGGCATGCGCAACTCCAACGTGATGGCGATCGCGCCGACCGCGACGATCTCCAACATCTGTGGTGTCTCGCAGTCCATCGAACCGACCTACCAGAACCTGTTCGTCAAATCGAACCTGTCTGGCGAGTTCACCGTGGTCAACGCCTACATGGTCAACGACCTCAAGGCGCGCGGCCTGTGGGACGAGGTCATGATCAATGACCTCAAGTACTACGACGGCAGCGTGCAGCCGATCGAGCGCATCCCGGAAGACCTCAAGGCGCTGTACGCCAACGCCTTCGAAGTCGAGCCGAAGTGGATCGTCGAAGCCGCCTCGCGTCGTCAGAAGTGGATCGATCAGGCCCAGTCCCTGAACCTGTACATCCAGGGCGTGTCCGGCAAGAAGCTGGACGTGACCTACCGCATGGCATGGTTCCGTGGCCTCAAGACCACCTATTACCTCCGTGCTCTGGGTGCGACCGCCGTGGAGAAATCCACTGTCGATCGCAGCAAGCACAACGCCGTCGGCAATGCACCGACTCCGGCACCTGCTCCCGCGCCGACCCCGGCACCGGAAGCCAAGCCGGAACCGCGCGGCATCGAAGACTTCCTACAGGGCAAGAGCGGCCAGCGCGCCCCCTCCGCCAGCAACATCGATGAGTTGGGCTGTGAGGCCTGTCAGTAAGCGATTGCGCCAGAACCGAGTCCGCGCTGACGACGCTGACTCACCGCCTGCCAGGACACACCTTGCAGGCGGACTGCGGCAAATCCACAAGACCGAGCCCCGCTCGGTCTTGTGCCGCCACCAACAATCACTGCCTCCTGACATTCCCTCGAAACAAGCCCGGGCCTGACTCCCTGTGGGAGCCACGCCACTCGATGGCGCTCGCGTCGTAGAACGCACCGCCCCTGCCTTTTCGTCACGCTGACTGCCCGCGTGACCATCACCGAACACGAGGAACGCAACATGTTGAACTGGGACGATTTCCACGAAGACGAAGCCCCCGCTGCCGAGAAGCCGGCGACGGCCAAACCGGCGCCGCAGGCCGAAGCTCCCGCCGCTGCCCCGGCGGCTGACGCTGTCGTCGCGAGCGAGAACAGCGAAGGCTACGCGATCAGCGATGCCGAGCGCATCGCCCGCGCCCAGCAGGCGCTGGACGATCTCGACGTGGCCAAGGGTCTGGAAGAACTGGAAATGGGGGCCCAGCGCATTCAGGTCGACGAGAAGCGCATGATCAATGCCCGCGCCGACGTCAACCAGCTGGTGCCCTTCAAGTACGATTGGGCATGGCAGAAGTACCTCGACGGCTCCGCGAACCACTGGATGCCGCAGGAAGTGAACATGAACGCGGACATCGCGTTGTGGAAGAGCCAGGACGGCCTGACCGAAGACGAGCGCCTGATCGTGATGCGCTCGCTGGGTTACTTCTCCACTGCCGACTCGCTGGTCGCCAACAACCTGGTGCTGGCCGTCTACAAGAACATCACCAACCCGGAGTGCCGCCAGTACCTGCTGCGCCAGGCCTTCGAAGAGGCGATCCACACCCACGCCTACCAGTACTGCATCGAGTCACTGGGCATGGACGAAGGCGAAGTCTTCAACATGTACCGTGAAGTGGACTCCGTGGCGCGCAAGTCCGCCTGGAGCCTCAAGCACACCCAGGCGCTGGCACGTGCCGACTTCCACACCGGTACACCGGAAGCGGACCAGGAATTCCTGCGCAACCTGATCGGCTTCTACGCCGTCACCGAAGGCATCTTCTTCTACTGCGGCTTCTCCCAGATCCTGTCCATGGGTCGTCGCAACAAGATGACCGGCGTCGCCGAGCAGTTCCAGTACATCCTGCGTGACGAGTCCATGCACCTGAACTTCGGCATCGACGTGATCAACCAGATCAAGGTCGAGAACCCCCACCTGTGGACCGCCGAATTCCAGGACGAAGTCACCCAGATGATTCTGGAAGGCACCCAGCTCGAGATCGAATACGCGCGTGACACCATGCCGCGCGGCGTGCTGGGCATGAACGCGGCCATCATGGAGGAATACCTCCACTTCATCTGCAACCGTCGCCTCGCGCAGCTGGGCCTCAAGGAGCAGTTCCCGGGCGCCAAGAACCCGTTCCCGTGGATGTCCGAGATCATCGACCTGCGCAAGGAGAAGAACTTCTTCGAGACGCGCGTCACCGAATATCAGGTCGGCGGTGCCCTGAGCTGGGATTGATCTAATTTAGTTAAATACACGTCATAACTTTCTGCGCTTGCGCTCATCAGTGCATAACTATAGTTTCACTAATGAGCTAAAAAGCCATGTACTCGGAGAATTACAGCGATGGTCAGAAAAACAAGAAGCGACTGCACTGTAGGTACTTTTGAGAAGTCACGAGGATTACCTCCTGGTTCAGTGAGGAATCCCGATGGACGTGATACTAGGTCAGATAAGAAAATCGGCACCATTCGAAAAGAACATGGAAAGCCACTAAAGAAGCAATAAATAATAGCTAATATTTTTGTGAAGATCCCCAACGGGCCATGTCATTGATATGGCCCGTTTTTGCGTCCAGCGCCCGCACAGGGTAGGCTTCGCGCCGTCCCGACTCTCCCCGGCTTCACGTGAAAGGAACGAACATGCAACTCGGTATCATCGGACTCGGCCGCATGGGCGGCAATATCGCTCGTCGCTTGATGCGCAATGGTCACGAAGTGGTCGCCCATGATCGTGACGCGGCAATCGCCCAGTCACTGGTCGCCGACGGTGCGACGCACGTCGATAGCCTCGTGGAGCTGGTTCAGCAGCTCGAGGCGCCGCGCGCCGTCTGGGTCATGCTGCCGGCTGGCGAGATCACCGAGCAGACCATTGCCACGCTTGCCGAGCTGATGGAAGCCGGCGACACCATCATCGATGGCGGCAACACCTTCTACAAGGACGACATCCGCCGTGCCACGGCCCTCAAGCTGAAGGGCCTGAACTACGTCGATGTGGGCACTTCCGGCGGCGTGTGGGGCCTGGAGCGCGGCTACTGCATGATGATCGGTGCCGAGAAGGCCGTGTTCGAGCATCTCGAGCCGCTGTTCGATACCCTCGCCCCGGGCTATGGCGATCTCGAACGTACCAAGGGCCGCAACGCCCCGGATGAGCGCGCCGAGCGCGGCTACATCCATGCCGGTCCGGTCGGCGCCGGTCATTACGTGAAGATGGTCCACAACGGCATCGAGTACGGCCTGATGCAGGCTTACGCCGAGGGCTTCGAGCTGATGCAGAGCAAGGGCTCCGACGCCCTGCCGGAAGATCAGCGCTTCGACCTCAATCTGGCCGATATCGCCGAGGTGTGGCGACGTGGCAGCGTGGTCTCTTCCTGGCTGCTCGACCTGACCGCCCAGGCACTGGCCGGTGACGAGCGTCTGGACCACTACAGCGGTGCCGTCTCTGACAGTGGCGAAGGCCGCTGGACCGTCGATGCCGCCGTCGAACAGGGTGTCGCCGTGCCGGTGCTGGCCAATGCGCTGTTCTCGCGCTTCAGCTCGCGCAAGGAAAACACCTACGCCAACCGCCTGCTGTCGGCGATGCGCTTCGGCTTCGGCGGCCATGTCGAGCCGCCCAGGAAAGACTGAGCACCTGCTCTGACACGCCAGACGTGAAACGCCCCGCTCATGGAGATCATGAGCGGGGCGTTGTCGTTTGCGGGGCCTGCTGGCAGAGCGGTGGAGTGTCAGCTGCCCTTCTTGCCAGCCCTGTCAGCCATCTGTGTCAGCCACTGGCGTTATCGAACGCCGCCAGCGCCATCCACCGGCGTCAGCGTCATCTGCTGACCGCGCATGTTGATATCGAACTCCCCCAGGAAACTCATACCCAGCAGCACCACCTCATCGTGCATGCCCGGCACGATGGCCCCGCGCACCTCGCGCTGGCTGAGCCCCGCCAGACTGACAGCGTCCAGTGTGGTCAGGGCACCGTGGCTGACGCCATTGGCGGTAGTGAAGCGCGCATCCCGCCCGAGTGGCAGCTGCAGGCGCTCGGCCAGCGCTTCGGACACCGAGACATAGGTGGCGCCGGTATCGAGCAGGAAGGTCACCGGCTGATCATTGATCGTACCGGGGGCCACGAAGTGACCTGAGCGATTGCGCGACAGCGTCAGTGGCTCTCCGGATGACAGCGACTGGCCAGCCAGCGAGGCATTGGGCCGGGTGCGCTCATCAAGCTGGCCCTGAAACCACCACACCAGCATGGCGAGAATCAGCGCCCAGCACAGCACCAGCATGCCGACACCATAACGGCGGGTCGCGCCGCCCCCTGAATCACTCATCCACCACCACCCCGCAACAGCAGACGCAGGCCGACGGCGCACAGTGCGAAGCCGAGAATCAACGGCACCCCGATCAGCCAGCCGCGCGTCCCCGGCAGGCTGGCCTCATGCGGGGCGTCGAGGTGATAGACCAGCGCCACGCTCTCCCCCACGGCGGGTGTCGGCGAGGGCACCGCCAGCGGCGAGATGATCTCGTGCCAGCCATCACGCTGATCCTGATAGCGCACCACGGGCGCATACTGGATCGACTCGATATTGAAGCGCCCACCCGGCGGCAGACCCGCCATCGCCAGGGCCTCATCCTCGCTGAGTTTGCCACCCTTGGGCAGATGGATCGGACTACGCCCTTCGACGTGCAGCGTACGGTCGTGATTGATGACCTCGCCCATCACCTGTGCGCTGTTGCGGGCGAAGGACTGTGCCTGCTGCCAGCGATAGCCACCGAGCAGCAGCAAGGCGATGCCGATGATGATCAGTCCCCAGGTCAACGCCATGCGATGCCTCCTTGTGGTCGGTGCCATCATGCACGACGCGGTGTCGAGGTACGGGCCTGGACGTCGTCGCTCACGTCATGGGCAACGCCCTGCTCGTGTCCGCCGGCCGCTTCCAGCCTCTCGCTCAGCGCCTCGAACTGGCGCCAGCGCGCATGCGCCAGCGGCGTGACACCTTCGGCGTCCGCCAGATTGACGTCGGCACCGTGGGCCAGCAGCTGCTCGACGACCCGTTGATAGTCAACGCCGCCATCCCCCAGCAACACGGCCTCGATCAGTGCCGTCCAGCCGAGCGTATTCTGGTGATTGACGTCGACATCGGTCTCCTCGAGCAGCTGACGGCAGATATCGGCATGGCCACGCTCACTGGCCGACATCAGCGCAGTGGAAGAGAAGCGATTGAGCACCGTCGCCGAGGCGCCATGCGCCAGCAGCCGGCTCAGGCAGCGGCCATAGCCGAGCGCGGCCGCGGCCAGCAGGGGCGTGTCGTGCAGGGCATCGGTCTGCTCGCAATCGGCGCCGGCGGCCAGCAGGGCCTCCACCGCCTCCGGCTGATTGGCCTGCACCGCGACCAGCAATGGCGAGCGCCCACGATAATCCACGTCATTGACTCGCTCGTGCGCATCGGGAGCGGCCAATGCCTGTGCCAGGCCCTCCAGATCGCCATGCTGAGCACACATTGTCATGTCCTTCATCACCACCTCCTGACGCCCGGCAACGGATGCTTACTCTCTGACAGCCTATGCGATCCTGAGCGTGACCGTTAGCCCCGCCAGCGTTCAATCGGCGCCTTGAGCATCGTCGATCAGGCATGGCGTGGTGAATGACAGGCAAAAAAAAGCGCTCCCGAAGGAGCGCCAGTTCGTCATCACCGCAGGGCGCGGCAGACGAGACTCAGAAACGAAGCCCGTCCGGCTGCCAGCCGGACACCGTCAGAATACGGTGTCGTCCTGGCCGCGCCCAATCATCTCTCGGGATGGCTGTGATAGCGCTGAGCTATCAAGACAAGACCGCCGATAAACGAGGCGGCGCCCTGTCACTCCTTCGGCTGCGCCCCGACCAGCGGGGAGCTCGGCAGCCAGACGCGTGCCGCCAGGCCGCCCAGACTGGAGCGCTCCAGTGCCAGCTCGCCCCCGTAGAGCGCCATCAGATCATCGACGATCGCCAGCCCCAGACCGGAACCGGAGCGCCCTTCATCAAGACGCGCCCCACGCCCCAGCGCGGCAGCGCCCTCTTCTTCATTCATGCCGGGGCCATCGTCCTCGATGATCAACAGCACGCCGCCATCGCGGGTCTCGCTGCTGACGCGCACCTGCTGGCGAGCCCACTGCAAGGCGTTCTCGAGCAGGTTACCGACCATTTCCTGCAGGTCCTGCGGGTCGACCCGCACGCTGGCGTCGTCCTCCAGCGCCAGACTCAGCGTGATGCCACGCCGGCTCGCCAAGCGCCCGAGTCCCTCGAAGACCGGCCCTGCCGCCTCACGCAGGCTGATGCGCCCGCTGAGATGCGCGCCACCGGCGGCACTGGCACGCGCAAGGTGGTGGCGCACGGCTTCATCGATGCGTTTGAGCTCGGCGTCGATCCGCGCGCGGTCCTCGCCGTCGAAGCGCTCGGACTGGGCCTTGAGCACGCTGACCGGCGTCTTGAGGGCATGCGCCAGATTGCCGGCCGCCGCGCGCCCGCGCTCGATCAAGCGCTGATCTCGCTCGAGCACGGCATTGATGGCGCGGGTCAGCTCGGTCAGCTCCGGCGGCAGACGGGTCTCTTCCAGCCGCTCCGCCTCGCCGTCGGCGACCTTCTTGAGGCGAGCCCGCAGGCGCCGCAGAGGCGCCAGCCCCCAGCTGATCTGCGCGGCAGAGCCGCACACCAACAGCGATGCCAAGGCCACCAGCGCACCCGCCAGCAGCCACTCGAAGCGCGCGACCTCGGCGTCGACCTCGCTACGGCTGGCCGCCACCATCACGTGCAGTGGCTGGTTGCGACCGGGCAGGCGGATATCGCGCTCGAGGGAGCGCAGCACCTGATGGCGCGGGCCCTTGAGGTCACGGCTGATGATGACGCCCTTGTCCATGTCTTCCAGCGGCGGCAGTCGCTGGTCCCACAGCGAGCGCGACGTCAGCACATTGCCGTTGCGATCGGAAATCTGCCAGTACCAGCCCGAATAGGCCTGATCGAAGCGTGGGTCGCCCAGCGAGCGTGTCAGGCCGGGGCGGCCCTTCTCGCGGTCGAACTGGATGGCGGCGATCAGCACCTTCGACAGCGACAGCAGGCGCTGGTCGAAGGCGGTAGTCACGGCGTCACGGAAGCTCCAGGCCAGACCGAGCCCGGTCAGCGGCATGACGATCAAGGCAATGACCAGCGAGCCGCCCAGCAAGCGGCGGCCGACGGACAGTGGCTTCATGCGTCGCTGCCATCCGCCGGCGTCTGTGTCTCGGCGTCCGGATCACGCAGACGATAGCCACGCCCGCGCAGCGTCTCTATGCGCTCGGCCCCCAGCTTGCGGCGCAGACGGCTGATCTGCACGTCGATGACATTGGAATCGGGTTCGTGGTCGCGGTCATAGACATGCTCGACCAGTTCAGAACGGCTGACCACACCAGGCACGGCGTGCATCAGGTGCATCAGCAGGCGCGTTTCCTGGGCGGTCAGCGACACGGGGCGCCCCGCCAGGCTGACGGTACCGCCGTGGGTGTCACAGGCCAGATCACCCAGCTTGAGCACGGGGTGGGCATGGCCGCGAGAGCGACGCACCAGGGCGCGCAGACGGAAGATGACCTCGGCGGTCTCGAAGGGCTTGGTGACGTAATCATCGGCGCCGGCAGAGAAGCCGGCGGCCTTGTCAGACCAGCGCTCGCGCGCGGTCAGCACCAGCACCGGCACCTCGATGCCGGCCTCTCGCCACTGGGCCAGCCAGCGCGTGCCATCGCCGTCCGGCAGGCCGAGATCCAGCACTACGGCATCGTAGCTCTCGGTCTGGATCAAAAAGTCGGCGTCTCCCCCGGTGGTGGCATGCTCGACCAGCACATCGGCTTCCCCCAGGCGCGCCATCAGCGCTTCGGCCAACGGCATGTCATCTTCAACCAGCAATATCTTCATCGATTCTCGGGCTCCTGACGCAAGCGGCGTTCTACCGGTGGCGCAATGGACAATGGCACTAGCATACCGTTCCTCAGGGCCGCCAGGCACCCTCGGCGCCCTTGTCACAGCCTGCGCTGACACTGCCTGGCCTGGCCACTGCCTGCCTCGTCCTACTGACTCTCGACCTCGGCATTGGCGCCGTCAGTCACGAGCGGCGCGTCGTCCGTCTCGGGCAAGGGCCTGGTCAGGGGCTTGGTCAGAGGCTCAGACAAGGAACCGCTGCCAGCGCGACGCATGGCATCCAGATTGACGCCGCGCACCTCACGCAGGCTGCCATCCGAGGCGCGCACGGTGAATCTGGCCATCTGGCCCTGTGGCCCGAGCATCTCGACCTCATAGATCAGCTCGCCATGCGTCTCTTCGAGCTCCACCTCGACCACCTGACCCAGCCAGTCGCGCTCGAGGCTATCGAGCAGCTCGGACAACGAGATGACACGTCCGGCGGCGACTTCGTCGTGCAGGCTGCGCCAGCGCTCGCTGTCACACAGCGCATGCGGCGGCAGTGCCAGCGCACCGACCAGCAGGCTCCCGAGCCCGAGGCACAGCCAGACATAGCGTTGCCGCCATTGACTGCCACGCGCTGCACGGGCGTCTGGCTGAGCCTTGTGGGGAGTCTGCATGAAGAGGAACCTCGTGAATGACGGCGGGGCTGGTGTGCGCCCAAGGCGGGCGCTTGCGCGTGGCGCTCAATCTAGCAACGGAATGTGCAATCAAACCTGCGTTGGAACAACGCGGACCAACCCGAGAGCAACCACTGACCCTGTGATGCAGAGACTGACAGGAGGCAATGAACCTCAGATGAATTCACGTCTCAGCGACGCGCAAGGTCGCCTGGCCCACAGTGAGTGCCATGCACAGCCATCCTTGAGGAGGGTGTCATGTCCCCATCAGCCGCGTCCCGTATTGCTCCCGCTCGTGAATCAGACTCCGCATCCCGGCAGCCGCCATCCTCGGCCGCAGGCGCCGCCCCGTCGCGCTTCTGGCTCGCCAGCCGCGCAGTCCAGCACTGGCGACACGGCCTGGGCGTCAGCGCACTCGGCCTGATGCTGGGCTCGGCTCCCGCCTATGCCAACGGCATCGAGGACCTGCCGGTGCGCCATCAGCTGTCGGCGGCAGAACTCTCGACCGCAGGGCTCTCTGCAAATGGGCCCTCGACCAGCGAGCACTCAGATGACGGCAAGGCGCACGCCACGCTCGGCGATGATGCGGAGGGTAGCGCGCTGGACACGGCCGCCACCCGCACAGCCGGAAAGCCTGCGACAGCTATCTCTGAGGCCGCGTCTACCCAGGGGCTCGCGCCAGAGCTGCTCACGCAGATGATGATCCACGCCAGTCGCAAGGGCATGATGGAATTCAGTACGATGGATATCCGCGACGATCATGTTCAGTTCACGGGCTGGGGGCATAATGGGTGGCAGATGGAACTGGCCATCAATCTCGCCGATGGAGAATTCATCAGCGAAGCGCTGCGCCAGAGTGATTCCGCGCCCGGCGACAAGGCCATCGATGGCGACAGCATGCGCCAGACCTTGAATTTTGCCGCTGTCGACGGCATCAAGAGTGTACAGAGCGTCGAAGTCGCTGCGCACGCCATCCAGATTCACGGACGCGATGCGCAAGGCAGGCCGCAACGAATGACATTGAACATGCCGCTGCCGGGCAACGCTTTCAACCTCGCTGCCAGCGTGTCCATGAATCCGGATTACCGGCCGTGAACTGATCGACCCGCTTGACCAGCCGCCGTGCCTTGAAGTGGTTCAGGGACTGAACCCGACATCCAGCGCTGGATCAACGCCGAAGCCGCTTGACGGCAACGATGCCAACTTCGATGCTGAACGAGTCAACCGGCCGCCCGATGCCATCAAGCGCCTCATGCAAAAGTGCGTCGCATCGAGCCCCACTTACCCATCCCCCGGCCCAGAGCACGAATGCCCGTTGCGCCGGGAGGGCAATACCCCTGTTTCCTGACCCGATATCCCCGACCACCCACTTTCACCTATCGGGTCATCCTCGCCCGGCCTGACGGCCCGGCTCTATCGTGGAGAAGACACATGCAAGGCCAACAGCACAACACTCTGTGGAACCAGGCTCGCCAATGGCAGGCCAATGCAGGCAACCAACGCCCCTCCAATGGCCTGTCCGGCCTCAAGCTGGTCGCCGCCTGGCTGATCGGTGGCGTGGTCATGATCTTCAGCTTGTTCGCGGCGCTGGTGATGATGGTACTCGGCATCATCATGCTGCCCTTCATCCGCCGTCGCATGAAAAAGCGCATGAGCGAGATGCAGCAGCGCATGCAGGAGGCCCAGGACAAGGCCAGTGGCCGCCAGAACTACTCGCGTGATGCCACGCGTGAAGACGGCAGCAGCACCGAGACGCTGGACGGTGAGTACCAGGTCAAGGAATAAGCCCTGACGCCGGAGACCGCTGAGCGTCTCACATTGGCCGACTCGCAATGATCGTCTCGTATTGATCATCACGACGTTCGCCAAAAACACAAAGGCCGCCCCATGGGGCGGCCTTTTGCGTTGCAGCGTCCTGAAGCTGCCAAGGCAGGCTCAGACGTCTGACCATCACACTCGGTAGACGCTGGCCGTCATCACCTTGGACATCAGGCGCATGGCGCTCTTCAGCGGCCCCGGGAAGCGATGACCACCGGCTTCCAGCGCCCACTGCTCATGATGGGCTTCGTCGATTTCCATCTGGCGCAACACGGCACGTGAGCGCTGATCGCCCTCGGGCAGCGTCTGCTGGTGCTTCGACAGGTGCTCGCCGACCAGTTCTTCGGTCGCGGCCACGAACCCGAGGCTGACCTTGTCGTTGATGGCACCGGCCGCTGCCCCGAGCGCGAAGCTCGTCATGTAGAACAACGGATTGAGCAGGCTGGTATTGGCATCCAGCTCGACGAGTCGTGCATCGCACCAGGCCAGGTGATCGATCTCTTCCTGGGCAGCCAGCTCCATCTGCGTGCGCGTTTCAGGCAGACGCGCCGTGAAACCCTGACCCTGATAGAGCGCCTGGGCACACACCTCGCCGGTGTGATTGATGCGCATCAGGCCAGCGGCGTGCTGGCGCTCTTCGTCGCTGATCGCTTCGTCATGGATGTCGCCCGCCGGAGAGGGACGCGACGGCTGGGCGGCATGTGGCACCAGGGTACGCAGTACGGTGTCGAACTGATGGATCAACTGATCGGCGCGGCTGTGATGACGTTGCGCCGAAATGGCATCGGAATGCGGCATGGGAAGACTCCTGCACGGCGTGAGCAATGAGGCCATCTTACGCAAGCCAGCCCGCGACGGTAAGGGGCAGAGTGTCGCCGGGCGAGGCCTGACCGGCTCCCTTGCGCCGTGGCTTCCCCAATGAAAAACCGGCAATGCCGTTTTCACGACATTGCCGGTATGCGCCTGTGTGCCGCGCGCTTGTTATCGCTAGCCGCTACCTGCCCGCGAACCGCCGGTACAGGCGCCTGCTCTATGCCGGCTCAGCCAGCCGGCCATGTGAAGCGGCGACCACCCATCAGGTGCATATGAATATGATAGACCGTCTGGCCGCCATCTTCATTGCAGTTCATCACCACGCGATAACCGCCCTCGGCAAAACCGTAGTCCTTCGCCAGTCTGGCGGCGGTGTACTGCAGGCGCCCTACCGTGGCCAGCTGATGCTCCTCGATATCGTTGAGCGTGGCGATGTGCTGCTTGGGGATGATCAACACATGGGTCGGCGCCTGCGGATTGATGTCATTGAAGGCCAGCACCTCATCATCCTCATAGACGATATCGGCGGGAATCTCGCGGTTGATGATCTTGCAGAACAGACAGTCCATGACACCTTCTCCCTTGAAGTGGGGCTGCCCACGGCAGCGTGGCCTGCCAGCGTAGCGCCAGCCGGGCAACAGGCCAAGGGCAGACGCAGGAAAACGCGGGCCAGCTTGTGAACAGAGCAATGTCGCCTTTAGGGAAACAGACTGATTCACCGCTGCCAGTGGGCGAATGAGGAAAACAGTAGGATAATCATTGTTAACCCGCTAACGAGAAGCCGCCCGTCATGCCCGTGTTCACTCGCCAAGATTCCTCCCTGCGCAAGGCCAACCACGAACTGGAGGCCGGCCTTGGCGCTCATGGCGAGACACGACCGGCCACTGTCGGCGCTCCCGCCGTCGATCGCGCTGAGCCTACGCGCGCAGAGAAGGCGCGGGCGGCACTGCGTGCCGCGCCCAGGGTCACGCGTGTTGACGGCGAGCAGGCCCCGGGCGAGTTCCTGCAGCGTGCCAAGGGCTTTCTCAAGGCAGAGGTCTATATCACGCACCTCAATGGCCAACCGGTGGTCTGCAAGGATTACCGCCGCTATGCCGGCACGCCGGCGGCATTGGTGGCACGCTGGCTGGTACGCCATGAGCTGAAGATGCTCGAGCGTCTGGGCGACTGGACACACGCCCCCCGCGCCGTGGCGCGCCTGTCACCGCTGTCGCTGGCGATGGAGTACATCCCAGGGCCGTTGCTGAGTGACGCCGCCCTGGATGACGTGACGGATGCCCGCCTCAGTCAGCAGCTGATTCTCGTCGTGCAGCAACTCCATCAGCGTCAGATGGCCCACAACGACATCCGTGGCTCCAACGTCGTGCTGCGCGATGGCGTGCCGGTCCTGATCGACTTCACCTCTGCCGTCCGCCTGCCGCGCCTGCCGGGCACGGCCACTCTCGCGCGCATGATGCGTCGCTTCGATCTGCGTCACTCGCTGAAGCTCAAGCAACGCACCCTCGGCCTGCCGCTGAGCACCCGCGAGGCACGCCTGCTGATCCGCAGCGGCCGCCTGAATCGCACCCTGCGTATCTGGAAGAAGGGCATCCTGCCACGCCTCAAGGGCCGCAAGCACTGAGCCAGCCCGAGCCCAGCCCCCTTCATGTCTCCCGCTAGCGGAACCGCCGCTGTGCCAGCAGGCTCTTGACCAGTGGCGTGATGATCAGCTCGATGGCCAGTGCCATCAGCGCGCCGGGCACCACCAGCGTATGCGGGCGTGACATGAACGAGCCCTGGATCATCGCGAGCAGGAACGGGAAGTCGACACTGCCGGGATCGCGGAAGTGGATCACGACCATCGACTCGGCGTCCGTCGGGATATCCTGCGGCTCGAAGGGGTTGGAGGTATCCACCGTCGGCACGCGCTGGAAGTTGATGTGCGTGCGTGAGAACTGCGGCTGGATGTAGCGCACGTAGTCATCCATGCGGCTCAGGATGGTGTCCACCACCGCTTCCTGGGAGTGCCCGCGCAGCTTGGTGTCACGATCGATCTTCTGGATCCACTCCAGATTCATGGTCGGTGCCACCCCGATCAGCAGATCGACATGACGCGCGATGTCATGCTCCGGCGTCACCAGCCCACCATGCAGCCCCTCGTAGAACAGCAGGTCCGTACAGTCCGGCAGCGACTGCCATTCGGTGAAGGTGCCGACCTTGTAGCCGGCCTCGATCATGCGCTTGTCTTCGGCATGGATGTAATGACGATGCGTGCCGGAGCCCTGCTCGCCATATTCGACGAACAGCGCTTCCAGACGATCCAGCTGGTTGGCCTCGACCGCGAAGTGAGACAGCTCGCGCTTGCGCTCCGGCGCCTCCTGAAACATGCGCACCAGCTCGTCACGGGTATAACGGTGAAAGGCATCCCCATCCACGTAGGCGGCATGAATCGCCTCACGCGAGAACATGCGCTCGAAGGTGCGCATGACGGTGGTGGTGCCCGCGCCGGAAGACCCCGTCACGGCGATGATCGGATATTCCCGCGACATCAGTTGGCTACCCGGGACGACATGGCTGAGACGGCCTGCTCGATGGCGGCACTGGCGCGCGCGCTCGGCTCCGCCAGCCCCTGCTCGCCAGCGAACACCAGCCCGACGCGCAGCGTCGCCAGTACCGCGTCATCGCTGACACGCAGCAGGCGGTGATGGACGCCAAGCCCCTTGCCGGACACGCTGTCGATGGCCGTCTCCACCACGAGCGCGTCACCCAGCCGGCCCTCGCCCTGATACTGCACGGCGAGATCCGCGACGATGCTCATCAGCCCATCGATGTTCCATTCGGGGAAGCCCAGCGCCTGCCAGGCCTGGCCCCGCGCCTCGTGCGCCAGGCTGACTACGCTGTCGTGGCCCAGGTGCTGGCCATAGTTGATGTCGCTGACCCGAATCGTCATCGGGTGGCGATGTACCAGGCGGGAAACCGGAAATTCAAGCCGGATACGGTCCATGCAGACTCCTTGTCGGCGAGACAGGAAAAGGGTTCAGGGCGGACGGCGACGCCATCTTTCGACGCCGGTCAGCCTCAAGAAGGAATATAGGATGACTAGGGTTATCGCATGCCCGACACCGACATGACCAGACCCCGACACGATGGTCGTAGGCGCTCAGGGCATCGAGAGACGCCCCAACGACAAGACCCGGCCTAAGGCCGGGTCTTGTCGTGAAGCAGGCATGTCGCGGGGTGATGGCCCGTGCGACTCAGCGCTTTCAGCTATCGCCGCGCTCGCGAGCGATGGCGCGCCAGGCGATGTCGCGACGCACCAGCATGTCCTGCCAGCTGATGGCATCGACGCCTTCATAGGCACGCTCGGTGGCCGCCGCGACGCTGTCGCCCAGTGCGGTGACGCACAGCACGCGACCACCGCTGGTGACGACCTGGCCGTCCTGCTCGGCGGTGCCGGCATGGAAGACCTTGCAGCCGGTCGCTTCGGCAGCATCGAAGCCGCTGATGACATCGCCCTTGCGGTAGCTGGCCGGGTAGCCGCCAGCTGCCAGCACCACGCCGACCGCCGCGCGGGAATCCCACTCGCAGGTCTGGGTGTCGAGACGCCCGTCTTCGGCGGCCAGACACAGCGCGACCAGATCGGACTTCAGACGCACCATGATCGGCTGGGTTTCCGGGTCACCGAAGCGGCAGTTGTACTCGATGATCTTCGGCGCGCCCTGGGCATCGATCATCAGACCGGCATACAGGAAACCGGTGTAAGGATGGCCTTCGGCCGCCATGCCACGCACGGTGGGCAGGATGATCTCGTCCATCACGCGCTGGTGAACGTCAGCCGTCACCACCGGCGCCGGAGAGTAGGCCCCCATGCCGCCGGTGTTGGGGCCGGTATCGCCTTCGCCGACGCGCTTGTGATCCTGACTGGTGGCCATCGGCAGCACGTTCTCGCCGTCGACCATCACGATGAAACTGGCTTCCTCACCGTCGAGGAATTCCTCGATCACCACGCGTGCGCCGGCATCGCCGAAGGCGTTGTCCTCGAGCATGTCACGCACCGCGGCGCGAGCTTCCTCGTCGCTCATCGCGACCACGACACCCTTGCCCGCCGCCAGGCCATCGGCCTTGATGACGATGGGCGCCGGATGGGCCGCCAGGTACTCAAGCGCCGCATCGACCTCCGCGAAGGTCGCGTAGTCGCCGGTCGGGATGGCATGACGCGCCAGGAAGTCCTTGGTGAAGGCCTTGGAGCCTTCCAGCTGGGCGGCACCGGCCGTCGGGCCGAAGCACTTGAGCCCCGCTTCACGGAAGCGATCGACCACGCCGATCACCAGCGGCGCTTCCGGGCCGACGATGGTCAGCTCGATGGCGTTGTCACGCGCGAAGGCGACCAGCGCATCGAGATCGTCAGCGGCAATCGCCAGATTGGTCAGCTTGGACTCGCGCGCCGTACCCGCATTGCCGGGCGCCACGAAGACCTCCTCGACACGGGATGACTGGGCGGCCTTCCAGGCCAGCGCATGTTCGCGGCCACCGCCGCCGATGATCAGGACCTTCATCTTTTCAACCTTCATGAGCCAGTGAGGATCAGGGCTACCCGCATGGCGCGAGCTACCGAGGAAATATCAGGCTGCGCATTATGGCAGAAAGGCGCCCTGCTCGGGGCGCCCCTTTTCACATCACGATGAATTTATGTGAAAGCTGGATCTGACACGGCGTCACACTCAGCGTCGCTCATCGTCCGGCGGCGTGTCCGACTCATCAGGCGCCGCATCCGCATCGCTCGGCTGTGAGCGTGAGGCATTCTTGCCAGCACCCATGCCAGCGCCCATGGCCTGCTGCCAGAAGCGCAGGTTCTCTTCGGCGACCTCGCGCATCATCTCCATCGGCGAGTGACGCATGGCCTGGGACCACTGCTCCTGCATGCGCTGCTGCTGCTCCATCATCAGCCGCGTACCCTGCTCCAGATAACCGGCCAGCGGCAGCGGCTTGGCCATCGCATAGATGCGGATGAACTGCTCCAGCAGCTCGTTGGAGAAGACCTCGGCCTCGCCCTCGCCCTGCTCCTGCTCGATGATGATGGTCAGCAGGATGGTGCGCGTGAGGTCCTCACCGCTCTTGGCGTCCTCGACCTTGAAGACCTCTTCCGCCAGCACCAGGCTGCGCAGGTCTTCCAGGGTCACGTAGCGGCTCTGCTCGGTGTCGTATAGGCGCCGATTGGCATATTTGCGGATCACTCGCACGTGTCAGGCTCCTGTCGATTTTTCTTCATTGTGCACTCAAGGGGGGGGACTGCAAGAAAAGGCGTCTCCACGCGTCAGTCATTGACGCCATGCCAACGCTGTCCCCGTCGGGTCAGCATGCACGACATGCTAGAATAACGCCCGCTTGCCGCTGTCTGTAAGCGATGCATCCTGCCCTCCACTGCCCCGGTATTGCCATGAATCTGATTTTGCTCGGCGCTGACGACCTGACCGCTCAGGACCACGCACGTGTCACGGACCCGCGCCGCCTGCGCCATCTGCGTGAGGTGCATCGTGCCAACGTCGGCGACGAGATGACGCTGGGGGTGGAGGGTGGCCTGATCGGCCGTGGCCGCCTGGAGCGACTGGACGCGGACAGCGCCGAATTCAGCCTGACGCTGGACCGTCAGCCGCCGGCGCCACTCGACGTGCATCTGCTGCTGGCGCTGCCGCGCCCGCGCATGCTGGCACGCTCGCTGGAACACGTCACGGCATTGGGCGTGAAGCAAATCACCCTGCTGCATACGCGGCGGGTCGAGAAGAGCTATTGGCAGTCGCCGGAGCTCAAGGAAGACAAGATTCGCCAGCATCTGGTGCTGGGACTGGAGCAGGCGCGTGACACCATCATGCCGACGGTGACCCACGAGAAACTGTTCAAACCCTTCGTGGAAGACCGCCTGCCGGCACTGATGACACCAGCATCAGGCACGCCTCCGCGTGGCATCATCGCCCATCCGGGCATGCCGGATGAATGCCCACGCGCCGTCCACGAGCCGGTGATGCTGGCCATCGGCCCGGAAGGCGGCTTCGTGGACTATGAGGTCGAGAAATTCATGGCGGCAGGCTTTGAAGGGGTGCATCTGGGCGAGCGCATCCTGCGCGTCGAGACAGCCGTCACGGCGCTATTGGCCCGTCTGGGCTGAAGAACGCCAGGTCATAGCAGCAGGTCAAAGATGAGGTGCCACCAGGGCCTGGATCTTCCCGGACGACTCGCGCGATATCGACACCGCCTGATCACACATCGAAGCCCGCCAGATGCCGCCATTCACCCCAGTGGATGGCGGCGTCGTAATCGAGCAGGCAACGCTCGAACCAGCGCGCGCCCAACCGCCAGTCGCCGCCGCCCTCCAGCCAGGCACCGGCCAGATACTTGCGCTCGGACCACGGCAACCAGCCTTCACGTACCAGCACCTGCATGGCCTTGTCGGCCCGGGCATCGCCGGTTCTCCCTTCGCTCCAGCGCGCAAAGGCGGCGTCATTTGCGGCGTCTTCCCGCAACGCAGCGCCATACCAGGCCGCGCGAGCCTCCTCATCCTTGTCACGCAGCATACGCTGCCAGCACTCGCGCTGCAGCACGATGGCCAGCAGCTGCTGATTGATCGCCTCATCACCCGCCTCGCGGCGGCGGGCATCCAGTACCTGCAGAATGCGGCGCGGACTGATGCAACCCAGCGCCAGCCATGCTGCCAGTGGCCATGCATCCGCCGGGCGCGCCATCAATTGCATAGCGTCCAGCGTCTTCCCCGCCTCCCGCTGAGGTGCCAGCCCCGTCGGCACACCAGCGCCTTCGCCATCGGCAGAGTGCGATCGCTGATAGGACGCCCCTTCTATCGAGTCGTCATCGCCCTTGCCGGCATCTCCCTTCGCCCAGGCCTTGCCCCACAGCAAGGTCGACAGGTATGCGCGGGCTGGCTCCTCGCCGCCCAGCAGCTCCGCAAGCCTGGCAGTCGCCGGCTGCCAGGCTTGCGCCGAGCCACAGATGGCATCCAGCGGCGGAAAGCCACGCGAGGCAGAATCGGGCCACGGCGGCAGGGAATAGGGCAGTCCCTGCAAGGGTGACTGCGCTTCGCACAGGGCGCGCCACTGCTCATCGTTCAGCCCTGTCGGCAAAGCCTCGTGTTGAGACAGAGCCTCGCGCTGAGGGCGTGCCTGCAAGGTGCCGGGCGTCGGCGTCAACACAGCACAAGGCGGCAGCATCAGGTCGGCCACGCCAGCGTCATCGCCACCACTGGCGCGCAGCACCTGCGAGGCAAGCGCGGCGCAGGTCGCCAGGGCGTCATGATCGCCTGAAGCGCCTGTATCAGCAGAGGCTGTGCCAGCAAAACCTGTGTCAGCAGAGGCAGTGTCACGCAGAGTGAGATCACTGGAGGGAGCCGCACGCTCGTCTGCGACGCAGGACGCCTCATGCGCCACACGCAGGCGAGCCGTCTCTTCGCGGGGGAATCTGCCCGGCAGCAGGCGATCAAGCAACGGGCCATCCAGCAGCTGGCTGTCGAAGGCGATCTGGTCAGGGGGATGACAGTGGAGCCGGGTCGAGGCCGGCAGACGCCGTGAGAGCTGCTGCAGGGCGCGGCTGTCTTCCGGCGCGGCGGCGCGGCTGACTTCCAGGCACTGGACATCATGCTGGGCGACCTGCGTCAGTACTTCCTCGACGGGGTCCCCGACGCGCACCAGCAGGTCACTGCCGCGGCGCAGCAGCATGCCACGCAGGTTCATCAGGCTCTGCCACAACAGGCGCAGACGCGCGGGCCCCAAGCGCGGCAAGCCGTCGCTCGGCGTCAGCCAGCGACGGTCGAAGACATACATCACCAGCATCTGATGCGGGCGACGGGACAGGGGCAGCGCGAACAGCGGGTTGTCTTCCAGCCGCAGGTCGTGACGCAACCACACCAGAGAGGTTTCCGGTGCGTTGCCCGAATTCATGCTGGCGACCTCGTGCATGATGACTCCGTGGAACGTATGGCGTGCAATATTTGTACAAGAAAATCGACATCTTGTACAACACTTCACACGGTACATGTCGCGTTCCGGCGGGTCGGGCATGCGCTGGCGAGGGGTGCAAGTGCGTGATACATTCGAGAGGTTAGGTCACGTTCCATCAATGTTTTCAACAAGATCGCGCAAGTGTCTCCACTCGAACACACACTTGTCATCCAGGGGCTTCAGGAGGAATACGGCCATGCTCGCAAGACATGACATGACCGCACCAACCCGGCATATTCGCCGTCTGCCCGTCGCGGGCAGCCGGGGACGCGCTGCGGACCTCATCCCATCCTGGATGCTGGCACCCCGTGCCGTGCGACTCCCCTTCCTGACGGATCCGCCCCTTGCGACGGTAACGTCATGCCCGGAGCGATTGACGCGCTGAACCCGCGCCAGATCCTCCGTGCAGCCTGAGCCAGCCACTGCCAACCCTTGCTGCCGCGTGACGCATGTCGTGTCTCGCATGGCCCCATGAGAACGTCTTCCTGACAGAGTCTCGTGTGTCCGGCACTTCATCGCGGCAACCTGCAGTGCGCTCGCCTATTCTGTCGGCACCCAGTGGCCGAAACTCCGCCTCCCGATCTCGAAGCTGGCAGTCCGGCCCTGAGCCTGTGTCTGCGCTGCCCACGAATGACGGACTACGTACTACAACAACGACTGGAGCGAGTCTTCCATGACCCTGCTGTTGATCGTGCTATTGCCGTTACTCGGTGCCCTGGTGCCCTTGATGGCCAGAAATCTGCCCCGTGCACGCCTTGCCTGGCTGACCGCGGTGGCACCTGCCCTAGCACTCGGTATCGCCGTCTTCCACCTCGGAGACGTCTTCTCGGGCATGGTGCCCCAGTTCCATCTGCCCTGGATCGCGGAGCTGGGACTCAACCTGTCGCTGCGCTTCGATGGTCTGTCGGGGCTGTTCGTGCTGCTGATTCTCGGCATTGGCCTGCTGATCATCCTCTATTCCCGCTATTACCTGTCGGGCGAGGATTCGCTGGCACGCCTCTACAGCTTCCTGATGCTGTTCATGACCGCGATGCTCGGCATCGTGATGGCAGACAACCTGCTGCTGATGTGGGTGTTCTGGGAGCTGACCAGCCTGAGCTCCTTCCTGCTGATCGGTTACTGGTACCAGCTGAGCGAGGCGCGCAAGGGCGCCCGCATGGCCCTGACCGTCACCGGCGCCGGGGGTCTGGCACTGCTGGCAGGTATCCTGGTCATCGGGCATATCGTCGGCAGCTACCAGTTCGATGACGTGCTGGCCGCGGCGGACCAGATCCGCTCCCACGAGCTCTATCCGGTCGCGCTGGTACTGGTGCTGCTGGGCGCCTTCACCAAGTCGGCCCAGTTCCCGTTCCAGTTCTGGCTGCCCCACGCGATGTCGGCACCGACGCCGGTATCCGCCTTCCTGCACTCCGCCACCATGGTCAAGGCCGGTGTCTTCCTGCTGGCGCGCATGCACCCGGTGCTCGCGGGGACAGACCTGTGGTTCTACATCGTCAGTCTGACCGGTCTTGCCACCCTGCTGTATGGCGCCTGGTTCGCGCTGATGAAGCAGGACCTCAAGGGCGTGCTGGCCTTCTCGACCATCAGTCACCTGGGCCTGATCACGCTGCTGTTCGGCTTCAACAGCCAGATGGCCGCCGTCGCGGGCCTGCTGCACATCATCAACCAC
Source organism: Cobetia amphilecti (assembly GCF_020217465.1). Classification (GTDB taxonomy): domain Bacteria; phylum Pseudomonadota; class Gammaproteobacteria; order Pseudomonadales; family Halomonadaceae; genus Cobetia; species Cobetia amphilecti. The sequence goes on along the minus strand of NZ_CP084115.1, from coordinate 385,978 downwards.
GCCACCTTCAAGGCCTCGCTGTTCATGGCCGCCGGCATCGTCGATCACGAGTGCGGCACGCGTGACATCCGCAAGCTCAACGGCCTGTATCGCTACATGCCGCATACCACGGTGCTGGCGATGGTCGCCTCGGCCTCGATGGCCGGTGTGCCGCTGCTCAACGGCTTCCTGTCCAAGGAGATGTTCTTCGCCGAGAGCCTCGATGCCCAGCTGCTGGGCGGCCTGTCGTGGCTGATTCCGGCGCTGGCGACCCTCGGTGGCATCCTGTCGGTGGCCTACTCACTGCGCTTCATCCACGACGTCTTCTTCAATGGCGAGCCGAAGGATCTGCCCAAGACCCCGCATGAGCCGCCGCGCTACATGAAGCTGCCCATCGAGGTGCTGGTGCTGATCTGTCTGCTGGTCGGTATTCTGCCGTCGCTGGTGATCAAGGACCTGCTGGTCAGTGCCTCCGCCAGCGTGCTGGCCGGGCCGGTACCGGACTTCAGTCTCGCCATCTGGCACGGCTTCAATCTGCCGCTGCTGATGAGCGGTATCGCGCTGGCGGGCGGCGTCGCCGTCTATGCCCTGCGCCACCACCTCTATTCCTTCCAGCGCCAGTTCCGCGCCCGCAATGCCCTGCTGGTGTTCGAGGCCAACGTGCAACGCCTCGTCAAGCTTTCCGAGCGCAGCATGGACAGCTTCGAGAATGGCTCGCTGCAGCGCTACATGCTGTGGCTGCTGCTGACCGCGCTGCTGTTCGTCGGCATCGGCCTGCTGGTCGTGCCGCAACTGGGTGGAGAGCTTGAGCAACAGCCCTTCGATGGCATGCTGCTGACCGGCGCCGTGATCACCGGCCTGGCCGGCCTCGGTACCGCGATCACCCACCGCAAGCGTCTGATCTCGCTGCTGATGCTGTCCGTGGTCGGCCTGATGACCTCGCTGGCCTTCGCGCGCTTCGCCGCACCGGACCTGGCACTGACCCAGCTGGCGGTCGAGGTGGTGACGATGATCCTGCTGATGCTGGCGCTGTTCTTCCTGCCCCAGCGCACGCCCAAGGAATCCAGCGCACGCCGCATCATGCGCGACGTGCTGCTGGCCAGTGCCTTCGGCGTGGTGGTGGCGAGCCTCAACTTCGCCATCCTGACCCGCCCGGTGGAGTCGATCTCCGACTTCTTCATGGCCAATGCGGTCTCCGGTGGCGGTGGCCATAACGTGGTCAACGTGATTCTGGTCGACTTCCGTGGCTTCGATACGCTGGGTGAGATCACCGTACTGGGCATCGCGGGCCTGGCGATCTTCAAGCTGCTCAACCGCCTGCGCCTGTTCATGCCGTCCAGTGACCTGGATGGACGTGGCTGGTCGCCGGATCGCCATCCGATGATCCTGGCCACCGTCTCCCAGACGCTGCTGCCGCTGGCACTGCTGGTCTCGGTCTACATCTTCCTGCGTGGCCACAATGCCCCGGGCGGCGGCTTCATCGCCGGCCTGGTGACGGCAGTGGCCATCATCCTGCTCTACATCGCGCGTGGCGTGGACTGGACGCAGCGCTGGCTGCGCTTCCCCTATCAGCCCGTCGCGGCGGCCGGGGTGTTGATCGCCGGCCTGACCGGCGCCGGCAGCTGGGTGTTCGGCTATCCGTTCCTGACATCCTCCTTCGGCCACTTCACCCTGCCCGTCATCGGGGAAATCGAGCTGGCCACCGCGCTGCTGTTCGACCTCGGCGTCTACCTGACCGTGGTCGGCGCGACCCTGATGATTCTCGCCAATCTGGGCAAGCTGACGACTCCGCATCGCCCGACCAAGGAGAAGATGTGATGGAAGCCCTCTACGCCACTACCACCGGCCTGCTGGCCGCCTGCGGTGTCTACCTCACCCTGCGCGGCCGCACCTTCCCCGTCGTGGTCGGCCTGACGCTGCTGTCCTACGCCGTCAACCTGTTCCTGTTCTCCATGGGTGGCCTTGCGATGCACGGCAATCCAGCCGTGGTCGGTGCCGGCTCACCAGCAGCTGACCCGCTGCCCCAGGCGCTGGTGCTGACCGCCATCGTGATCGGCTTCGCCATGACGGCCTTCGTGGTCATTCTGGCGATGCGCGCGCGCGGCGACCTGGGCAGTGACCACGTCAACGGCAATCGCCTGGATGATTCGAAAGAGAAAGAGGACACCAAGTGATGCTGCAACACCTGATTGTCCTTCCGATTGTCCTGCCGCTGCTGGTGGGGGCGGGCCTGCTGCTGAGTCGTGCCACCTCACCGACCTTGCGCCGCACGGTCAGCCTGGTGGCCCAGGCATTGATGGTGGCCATCGCCATCGCGCTGGTGGTGCAGGCCGGTGATGGCACCATCCGCTACTACGCGCTGGGCGACTGGCAGCCGCCGTTCGGGATCGTGCTGGTGCTGGATCGCCTGTCGGCGACCATGGTGCTGCTCAGCTCGCTGCTGGGCCTGCTGGCCTGTCTGTACGCCACGGCGGGCATCGATGAGACCGGCTCCAACTTCCATGGCCTGTTCCTGCTGCAGCTGATGGGCATCAACGGCGCCTTCCTGACCGGCGACCTGTTCAACCTGTTCGTGTTCTTCGAGGTGCTGTTGATCGCCTCCTATGCCCTGCTGCTGCATGGCGGCAGCAAGGCACGCACGCTGTCGGCGCTGCACTATGTGGTGCTGAACCTGATGGGCTCGGCATTCTTCCTGATCGCGCTGGGTATCCTGTACGGCGTGACCGGCACCCTGAACATGGCCGACATGGCGGTCATCGTCACTACGCTGGACCCGGGCCGTGCCGGTCTGATGGAAGCCGGTGGCCTGCTGTTGCTGGTGGTGTTCGGCCTCAAGGCGGCGATGCTGCCGCTGTACTTCTGGCTGCCACGCGCCTATGCCGCGGCCTCGGCGCCGGTGGCGGCGCTGTTCGCGATCATGACCAAGGTCGGCATCTATTCCATCCTGCGCGTCTACTCGCTGATCTTCACCGACAACGCTGGCGCACTGGCGGACCTCGGTCGTGACTGGCTGTGGTGGGCGGGACTCGCCACCCTGGTGGTGGCGATGCTGGGCGTGCTCTCGGCGCGTGATCTGCGCACCCTGGTGGCCTATCTGGTGATGGTGTCGGTGGGTACGCTGCTGACGGCGCTGGGCATGAACACGATCGAGGCAGACAGCGCGCTGCTGTTCTACCTGATCCACTCGACGCTGGTCACCGGCGGGCTCTTCCTGCTGGTCGACGTGGTCGCCGGTCAGCGCGGCAAGGCCGGGGCACGCATCGTGCGCTCGCGCCCGCTGCTGCAGGCAGGCCTGCTGGGCGGCCTCTTCCTGATCGGCACCGCCGCCGCCGCCGGGCTGCCGCCGTTCTCGGGCGCCATCGGCAAGGCGCTGATTCTCGCCTCGGCGACGCCGGAGCAGCAGATCTGGCTGTGGCCGCTGCTGCTGCTGGCCGGTCTGTGCTCGCTGGTCGCCTGCTCACGCGCCGGTTCCAGCGTGTTCTGGCGCACCAGCAAGGCCGAACCCAGCGGCGAGCGCATCGGCGTAGCCCGTGGCATCGCCACTGGCGGGCTGATCTCGGCCGCGCTGATGCTGGTCATCTTCGCGGGGCCGCTGGCGAACTGGACCAAGGCCACCGCCGAGCAGCTGTCCAACCCGGCCCCCTATCTTGAATCCTTGCTCGGCAAGGACGCGGCACCGGAAACCGCACCGCCGCTGAAGGGAGATGTCTCATGATCAAGCCTCGTTCCCGTCTCTTGCCCACGCCGATGCTGTCGGTGCTGCTGCTGATCGTCTGGCTGATGCTGCAGAACAGCGTCGCGCCCGGTCAGATCCTGCTCGGGGCAGTGCTGGCCATCGCGATTCCCATCCTGACCTACCGCTTCTGGGAGCCGCAGCCCGACCTCCAGAAGCCCTGGCGGCTGATCAGCTACTTCCTGCGCGTGATCATGGACATCATCATCGCCAACCTGCAGGTGTCCTACCTGATCCTCAATCCGCGCGCCAAGTTCCGTCCGGCCTTCGTGCGCTATCCGCTGGAGCTTGAGGAGAAGTTCCCGATCACCCTGCTGTCGAGCACCATCACGCTGACGCCGGGCACGGTCTCGGCCTATCTGACGCTGGATGGTCGCCATCTGATCATCCACGCACTGGATGTCGAGGATGAGCAGGAGTTGATCGACGAGATCCGCCAGCGCTACGAGCGTCCGCTCAAGGAGATCTTCGAATGCTAGACATCGCCCTGTGGATCAGCATCGCGCTGTTCGCCGCCTCGCTGGTGCTCAACGTCTTCCGGCTCGCCATCGGGCCGGACCTGCCGGACCGCATTCTGGCGGTGGACACCATGTACGTGAACTCCATCGCCCTGATCGTGCTGTTCGGCATCCAGCTCAACAGCAAGTCCTACTTCGAGGCGGCGCTGTTGATCGCCATGCTCGGTTTCGTCAGCACCGTGGCAGTCTGCAAGTACCTGCTGCGCGGCGACATCATCGAATGACCTGAGCGGAGACTCCCCATGCCCACCTGGTTCTATCCTGTCCTCGAAGGCGTGATCGCCTTCTTCCTGGTTGCCGGCGGCCTGTTTGCCTTCATCGGCTCTCTGGGACTGACGCACCTCAAGGACTTCTACATGCGCCTGCACGGCCCCAGCAAGACCACCACGCTGGGGGTCGGCTGCGTGCTGATGGCGTCGATGATCTACTTCCGCGCCACCACCGGCCACTTCAGCTTTCAGGAAATGCTGGTGTCCATCTTCCTGTTCATTACCGCCCCCGTGACCGCTCACCTGCTGTCCAAGGCGGCGCTGCACCAGAAGCTGGTGGCGGACAGCCGTACACGCAACGTGCCGGAGCGACTCGAAGTCGCCGAGGAGCCGGACGAGGTCAACGCCGAGTCCAGCGAATCCCGCCTGCCGTGATCGGCTCTCGGCTATCGCCAGGCAGGCCCTCATCAAGCGGGGCCAAGCCACGAGGGCGGATTCACGAGCGCTGATTCGCAGGAGCGGATTCACGAACAGCAGGCCAGCAACATGAAAACGCCCCACCAGTGATGACTGGTGGGGCGTTTTCATTTCTCGGGCAATGGCAGTATGACGGGCTTGCTCGTTACCAGCCCTGAGTATGCTGGCGACACAGCGCCTCGAGCAGATCGATATGGTCACTGCGGTCATTGAGCGCCGGGATGTAGCGGAAGTCGCCACCACCGGATTCGGTAAAGTAGCCGCGGTTCTCTTCCTCCAGCTCTTCCAGCGTCTCGAGACAGTCAGCCGCGAAGGCCGGCGAGATGACATCGACGCTTTCCAGCCCTTCACCGCCCCACGCCTTCAGCGTTTCATCGGTGTACGGCTTGAGCCACTCGGCCTTGCCGAAGCGCGACTGATAGGTCATCGCCCACTCATCGTCGCCAAGCCCCAGCGCCTCGGCCAGCAACTGGCTGGTGCGCTCGCATTGCGTCGGGTAGGGGTCGCCTGCGGTGGCATAGCGCTTGGGAATGCCGTGATAGCTCATCAGCAGGCGCTTGCCACGCGGGCCTTCCTTCTCCCAGTGCTCACGCACGCTGGTGGCCAGCGCCGCGATGTAATCCGGGTGGTCGTGATAGTCGCGCACGAAACGCAGCTCCGGCAGATGCGGGCACGGCTTGAGCGCACGCGCCAGGCGATCGAAGACCGCGGCGGTGGTCGTGCGCGAGAACTGCGGATAGAGCGGCAGGATCAGCATGCGATCGGCACCGCGGCTGGCGAGCTTGCGCCCCACCTCTTCCATGGTCGGCTTGCCGTAGGTCATCGCCAGTTCGACGGGAATGTCCTCGCCCAGTGACTCGGCCAGGCGTGCTTCCAGCGCGGCGCGCTGACGCTTGCCGATCGCCATCAGCGGCGAGCCGTCTTCCGTCCACACCGAGGCGTAGGCCTCGGCCACCTTCTTGGGACGCGTCGTCAACACCAGGCCATGCAGAATCGGCAGCCAGAGCAGACGCGGCAGGTCGATCACGCGTACATCACCGAGAAACTCCGCGAGGTAACGGCGCACCGCCTTGGGGGTCGGGGCATCGGGGGTGCCGAGATTGACCAGCATGACGCCAAAACGCGGGGTACTCATGGATGATGGACTCCTGACTAGGGGCAAGAAGAGAGGTGAAGCGGCAGCGCAGCCACTTTCACCGCAGCGCAGCCAACTTCACGACAGCGCAGTCATATTACCAGCTCGCCCTGTGCGTGAGGGATGAAGTTATACTATCATCACGATTTGTATAGCTTTAAGACAATTATTGTCACAACCCCTCCGGAGTCCTCGTGCCCGATACCACTCCCGCTACTCTGCGCCTGGCGACGCGTCATGACTTCGCGCGGCCATTGGTGCTGATCCTCGGCGACCAGCTCAGCCATGACCTGGCAAGCCTCAAGCAGGCACCCGCCGACAGCGTGATCGCCTTCTGCGAGGTCGAGGAGGAAGGCCGCTACGTGCCGCACCACCCGCACAAGATCGCGATGATGCTGGCCGCGATGCGCCATCACGCCCAGGAACTCAGGGAGTGTGGCTGGCAGGTACATGAAAGCCGACTGGAGGATCCGGACAACCTCCAGCGTCTGACCGGCGAGGCAGAGCGTCTGGCTGCCCTGTATCAGTGTGATGGCGTGCTGGTGACCCGCCCCGGCGAGTGGCGGCTGCTGGACGACTTTCTGGCGCGGCGCGAGGCCGGCAGCGTGCGCTGGGAAGTCCTCGAGGACACACGCTTCTTCACCACGCCGGCAGCCTTCGCCGGCTGGGCCGAGGGCCGCAAGCAACTGCGCATGGAGTACTTCTATCGCGAGCAACGCCGTGACACCGACCTGCTGATGGAAGGCAGCGAACCCGCCGGCGGCAAGTTCAACCACGACCACGACAACCGCGAACCGATTCCAGACGACTTCCACGCCCCACCGCCGCCGGTGCATGCCCATCACGCGGATGCGACCACCCGCGAGGTGCTGACGCTGGTCGCGGCGCGCTTCGGGGAGCAGGCCAGTGACGAGGAGCGCCACTTCGGCAGCCTCGAGAACTTCAACTGGGCTGTCACGCGCGCCCAGGCCCGCTCTGACCTCGCGCATTTTCTCGATCACTGCCTGGCGGACTTCGGCCGCTATCAGGATGCCATCGAGGACAGCGACCCGTTCCTGTTCCATTCACGCCTGTCTGCCGCGCTCAATATCGGCCTCTTGAGCCCGCAGGAGGTCTGCAGCGCCGTGGACACCGCCTGGCGGCGTGGCGAGGTGCCGATCAATTCGGCGGAGGGGTTCATTCGTCAGATACTCGGCTGGCGCGAATATGTGCGCGGCATCTACTGGACACGCATGCCCGGCTACAAGCGCGAAAACCGGCTGGAAGCCAGCCGCAACCTGCCGGAATTCTTCTGGACGGGGGACAGCGGCATGCGCTGTCTGGATCAGGCCATCGCCAGCACCCGCGAGCATGCCTACGCCCACCACATTCGTCGCCTGATGGTCACGGGCAACTTCGCGCTGCTGTGCGGCGTGAAGCCCGAGGCACTATGCGACTGGTATCTGGCGGTCTATGTGGACGCCTGTGAATGGGTCGAGCTGCCCAATACGCTGGGCATGGTGCTGCATGCCGATGGCGGCCTGATGGGCTCCAAGCCCTACTGTGCCTCGGGCAAGTACATCGACCGCATGTCCAATCACTGCGCCAGGTGTCAGTACTCGCCGAAGAAGGTCACCGGCCCGCATGCCTGCCCGTTCAATAGCCTCTACTGGCACTTCATCGAGCGCCATCGCGAGGCGTTGTCACGCAATCCGCGCATGTCACTGGTCTACGGCAGCTGGCGACGCATGAAGGACGACAAGCGCGAAGCCCTGCTGCAACAGGCCGACGCCTTTCTGGCTCGCCTCGACAGCGCCGCGGACTATGGCAGTGATGCCCATCGCGCCGGTTACTACGCCGCACCCTCCAGTCTCACGACCGACAAGGAATCCTCATGAGTCGCATCTGGCAAGCCAGCGCACCGGTCACGCTCTACCACGATGGCAAGTGCCCCCTGTGCCAGCGCGAGGTCGCCTGGCTGGCCAGGCATCCCGGGCGGGAGCGGGTCAGAACGGTGGATATCCGTGCATCAGATTTCTCGCCTCAGGCGCTGGGCTTGAGCTTCGAGACGATGATGGGACGTCTGCATGTGCAGGACGCACGCGGGGAGTGGTATGTCGGCATGGATGCCAGCCGAGCACTCTATTCGGTACTCGGCTATCGGCGCCTGGTGCGCCTGTCGCTGCTACCGGGCCTGCGCCCGCTGATGGACTTGAGTTACCGCTTCTTTGCCCGCCATCGCGAGCGCATTGGCCGCTGGGTGCCTCAAAAGCACACTTGAGCCAGGAGGCGCGGGCTCAGAAGCTCAACGGGATACGTGAGCTCAAGGGCTGGTGGTACTGCGGCGGGCGGCCGATCATCTCGTCATTGGCGACCTGCGAGACCAGCCACGCCCGTGACATCCCGCCCCGCTTGAGCTCGCTGTAGACATCCTCCAGCGAGCGGAACAGCATCGGCTTGCCGCGCTTCATCAGCAGCTCACTGCGCTCCTCTTCTTCCTCGCCGGCGGCTTCCAGCACCAGCTGGACCTGATAGAAACGGCTGGCGGCATGACTGATCACGCGTGCCTCCAGTGCAGGGTATTCGGCCATCAAGGATTGCAGATTGCTGGTAAAGATAGCGGACGGCGTGAAGATGCTGGCGGTTCTGGACATGTAAAGACTCCTGCGCATCCAGGGGACTGCGCATGGTAAGGCCGTAAGACGACGACGTGGTACAAGGATAGCCCGTGAAAACAGGGGCTGGGCGACTCAGGCATCCGAGCAGCCCGACACTTCAGGATGAACTTCAAGGCTTCACGCCAGACTGATGGCCAGCGATGACAGTCATGGGGCAGGCGGATGACGATTGAGTGACTCGCAGGCAGAGATCACTGCACTGGTGAGGCACACGCCTCGATGACACGCCCGGAGTCCCGCGCCTTGGCCTCGCTCTTGAGCTCGCTCCAGCGCGCGGCGATCCGGGTCGTCTCGCACCCGGCAAGACCATGCAGCGCAACCAGTGACAATCGCGTCAGCGGGAAGAAGCGCGTGGTGCCGAAGCGGTCGTGGCCCTGAAAACCTCCCGCTGCCAGCACATCGGCCGGATACAGGCTGGCGACCGCATGCTGGAATGCCGACTGCAGGCCAGCCAGACGTTGCTCGAGCGCTGTCAGGCGCAGTGCCCGGTGATATTCGGTCATGCACAGCGTCATCACGAAATCATCGCCGCCGACATGGCCGAGAAAGTCGCCCTCCTGCAGCGCATCGCGCAATACCGTCGCCAGCGCCAGCAGCATGCGGTCGCCCTGCGCGTGGCCGAAGCGGTCATTGAAGGGCTTGAAGTTGTCGAGATCCAGATAGATCGCGGCCCACTCGGCACTGCGCGCGCTGCTGTTCTCTCGCAAGCCCTCTCGCAAGCCCTCGCCCAAGCCCTCGCCCAAGCCCAAGCCCGCGCCAGCCACGCAGTCGAGCAACTGACGCTCGATCGGCCCGTTGCCCGGCAGGCGCGTCAATGGGTTGGCCTCCTCGGCGCTCGCCACCTGCAGCTCCGTGATGATGCGCAGCAGATCCAGGGTGCGCCCCAGCCCCTGATAGCGCCCGCCTCGCGTGATGATGAAGTCCTCATCGCGATCGCTGCCTTCGCGGCCGGTCACCTTGGCCGAGACGCGCTCCAGCGTCTCATCCGCCTCGACGCGCAGCGGACTGCTCTGCATGACCTCATGGATCATACGACGCGCATGCAGTTCCGGCCCGAAGCGCTGGCTCAGCAGCCCCAGCAGGCGATGGCGGATGATCAGGCCCACCGGGCGTTGTTGCTCGTCCACCACGGCCAGCGACATCACCTCCTGCTCGGCATGCAGCCGCTGGGCGACCTCATTGACGGTGACATCCTGCTGCACCGGCGTCACGGCGCGCGCCAGGCTGCCGATACTGCGGCCTGGCGGTGGGCGCTGCTGCAGCCTACGACTCAGATGGCGCAGATGCCGGTCGAGCGCAGCGCGTTGGCCAAGCGGGTCGGCCTCGGCTGGCGCGAACAACCAGCCTTGCAGGTAGTCGGCCCCCAGCTGGCGCACGCATTCCATTTCCGCCTCATGCTCGATTCCCTCGGCGATCACCTGACTGCCACTGCCGTGGGCGATATCGATGATCGAGCGCACGAAGCGCCGCTTGAGCGGGTCGGCATGGATACCACTGATGAAATGACGGTCGATCTTGACGAAGTCCGGCTGCACCGACGACCACAGCTTGAGGCTGGCATAGCCCTCCCCGAGATCATCCAGCGCGATGGCGAAGCCCATCGATTGATAATGGCTGACGGCTTCCCGCATCAGCGCCGAATCCAGCCCCGGCGTCTGCTCGGTCAGCTCGATCACCACCTGATGCGGACGCAGGCCGAAGCGCCGCAGCAGGCGTCGCGTCAGGCCGGGCGAGTGGGCGCCATCCAGCAGCACATCGGGAGACACGTTGATGAACAGCCGCTCCGTCAGGCCCAGCGTCGACCACTGCTCGAGCGCACGCTCGCGACACAGGCTGTCGAGCTCCACCAGGCGGCCGTGCTCGCGCGCCGCCGAGAACATCGTCAGCGGTGAGGCCAGCGGCCCTGCGGCACTCCCGCGCGCCAGCGCCTCATAGGCGAAGACCTCACGGCCGTTGGACGACACGATGGGCTGGAAATGCATGCTCACCTGGCGCAGACGCAGCAACGCCTCCAGTGCATGACAGGATTCGACGACAGGCTGGCCATGAGCGGCTTGCAGGGACGGGGATGGGAGCATGTCAGAATCTGAACATGCTGATATGACAGAGGGATGACAAAGGTGCCACGCGGCGCATGAGGCGCCTCATCCGACAGAGGGGATGCCAGACGTCAGATCGACTATCTCGATGTACCGACTATCTCGATCAAAGCAGGATCACGCCATGCCGGCCTGGCAGCCAGCATGGCGTGATCCTCAAGCGCTCAAATGACGCTTACAGCGAGTTGGGGTCGATGGCCTTGCCGAGGGAGTTGCGGTCGATCCACTTGCCCGCCTTGGTCTCCTTGTAGCGGAAGACGACCATGTCGCCGGCTACCACCGGCACTTCACTGTCTTCGGTCTGGTAGCTGTAGCTCTCACCTTCCACGACCAGCGTGAAGCGGTAGAGGTCCGGCATGCCCAGCCATTCCTTGAAGGGCCCTTCACGCTCCAGGCTCTCCAGCGTGCCGCGGCCCTGCAGCTTGGGGGTACGTGCGCGTCCGCGCCCAAATCCACCTGCCATGCTATCTCCTCCCCGTCAGTGCGGGTCTTGCGAGGCAACGGCGATGCCGCCGCCCGGGTACATGATTGACGCGCGTACGCATCACGTTATTCAGCGAAGGCCTGGCCATAACTGTCGGGCGCCAGGTCCTCGAAACGGGTGTACTTGCCGATGAAGGCCATGTGAACGGTACCGATGGGGCCGTTACGCTGCTTGCCGATGATCAGCTCGGCCAGTCCCTTGTTGTCGGGATTGTCCTTGTTGTAGACCTCATCACGGTAGACGAAGGCGATGACATCGGCATCCTGCTCGATGGCGCCGGATTCACGTAGATCCGACATCACCGGACGCTTGTTGGGGCGCTGCTCAAGCGAGCGGTTCAGCTGCGAGAGCGCCACGACCGGGCAGGCGAATTCCTTGGCCAGGCCCTTCAGCGAGCGCGAGATCTCGGAGATCTCGGCGGTACGGTTCTCGGAAAGACCCGGCACCTGCATCAGCTGAAGGTAATCGATCATGATCAGGCCGATGCCGCCATGCTCACGCGCCATGCGTCGACAGCGCGAGCGCATCTCGTTGGGCGACAGCGCCGCGGTGTCATCGACGAACAGCTGCTTGTCCTTGAGCAGGTTGACCGCCGAGGTCAGACGCGGCCAGTCCTCGTCTTCCAGCTGGCCGGTACGCACCTTGGTCTGATCAATGCGGCCCAGCGAGGAGATCATGCGCAACATCAGCGATTCGGCGGGCATCTCCATCGAGAACACGGCGACCGGCTTGTCGCCGGAGACCACGGCATGCTCGACCAGGTTCATGGCGAAGGTGGTCTTGCCCATCGAGGGACGGCCGGCAATGATCACCAGATCCGACGGCTGCAGGCCGGAGGTCATGTCATCGAGATCACGGAAGCCGGTCGACAGGCCCGTCATCTGGCCCTTGAGATTGAACAGCTCATCGATGCGGTCCACCGCGCCGGTCAGCAGCTGACTCATGCCCTTGGGGCCACCGCTCTTGGGCCGCGACTCGCTGATCTGGAACACCAGGCGCTCGGCCTCGTTGACCAGCTCATCGGCATCACGGCCCTGCGGGCTGAAGGAGCTCTCGGCGATCTGGTTGGCCGCCTGGATGAGCTTGCGCAGCGTGGCGCGCTCGCGAACGATGTCGGCATAGGCCTTGATGTTGCTGGCCGAGGGCGTGTTGCGCGCAAGCTCAGCGAGGGTCGCCAGCCCGCCGACCGACTCGAGCTGGTCACGACTTTCCAGCAGCTCGGACAGCGTCACCACATCCAGCGGGCGACTGCCGCCGACCAGCTGAGACATGGCGTTGTAGATGAGACGATGCTCATAGCGATAGAAGTCGTCGGCCACCAGCCGCTCGGAGACGGTATCCCAGGCGCTGTTGTCCAGCATCAAGCCGCCAAGCACCGACTGCTCGGCCTCCAGCGAATTGGGCGGCACCTTGAGCGCTGCCGTCTCGCGATCCTGATCCTGAATCTCGCTCATGCCTGGCTGACTCCTGCTGATGACTGACATGCCCACGGGGGCTTCTAGTTTCACGCATTGACGCAAGCCTGCCAACCGCCGCGCCCACGCCGAAACCTCTTCCTGACGGGGGCAGGCATTCTACCGGATTTTGTGCGTCATCGCCTCGCCGGCGACCAGGCAAATGCCACACCGACGACAAATCGCGCCCATGAAAAAACCGCCTTCGCATCGAGGATGCAAAGGCGGCTTGGGTACCGCAGCAGTCGCTACACCGGATCACCGGCCAGCCACTGCAAATCAGCGATTACTCGCCGACCACGACCACACGGACAGTGGCAGTCACTTCAGCGTGCAGCTGCAGCACGATGTCGTATTCGCCAGTGTTGCGCAGCGGGCCTTCCGGCATGCGGACTTCGCTCTTGGCGATGTCGATGCCAGACTGGGCGATAGCTTCGGCCAGATCACGCGGACCGATGGAACCGAACAGCTTGCCTTCTTCGCCAGCTTTGGCGACCAGGGACAGTTCGATTTCGTTCAGCTGAGCGGCACGCGCTTCAGCTTCGGTCTTGCGCTCTGCAACCTGTGCTTCCAGCTCAGCGCGCTGAGCTTCGAAAGCTGCCTGGTTTTCAGCAGTGGCCGGAACTGCCAGGCCGTACGGCAGCAGGTAGTTGCGACCGAAGCCAGCCTTGACGGAAACCTGGTCACCCAGGTTGCCCAGCTTGCCAATCTTGTCGAGCAGAATGACTTGCATCTCGTAAACCTCTTATCGATGACTGCCGGCGAGACGTGCGCGAAAATCCGCAAAGACGTCCACAAGCGCCAACAGCAGCAAAATCAGAATCGTGGGCCAGGTGGTCAGCATCATGAAATAGACGCCGACGAGCCATAACCCGCTCATCCCCTTTAACCCGATGTAACCATGTACCAGGGCAATGCCCGCCACCAGCAGCGGTATCCAGATCAGCAGGAGCACTGCAGGTACATTGAGCAATACGCCAATGATCCCGCAGGCTGCCAGTATCAGGATTTCGGGCAAACTCAGCCGAAAGGCATGGAATTCGCTGCGAAACCCACCCGGATTGTAGAGCCCGGACTGCCAACTGCGCGCCAGGGCCAGACAGCCCGTGGCGGCCAGCAGGACCACCAACCCGGTAATACCACCGATGACCAGCCCTGCGAGCTGTTCAGTCGGCACACCTTGAGCGGCAAAGTCGTTCAAGCGTGCGTCAAGCTCAGGGGCATTCTTGCGAATGCTCTCAAGCAGTGGACCGGCTCCGCCTGGTGGCAGGAATATCCCGGACTGCACCATCAGTGCCGCCGTCAGGCTGGCGCCTATCAGCGCCTCACCCCATCGCACGCGAGCGCGCAACAGGGTTGCCATCAGGGTGACCAGCAATACGGTTGCCAGAGGCACCGGATCGCCTTGTACCCACCACCAACCGGCCGGAACGGCGGCGGCGATGACTACGGGTGCGGCAGGCGCAAGGCCACGCCGAAGCGTGACCAGCGCACTGATGGCGGCACTGAACCAGAAGAACCAGGGCACGATTCCCGTCAGCAATGCAATCGCGATGCATTGCAGGGGGCCGCGCATGGCCCAGCGTGCCAGTGCCAGCATCATGGTGTCGCCTTACTGGTGGCTGTCGCTGTACGGCAGCAGAGCCAGGTAGCGAGCACGCTTGATGGCAGTCGCCAGCTGACGCTGGTAGCGTGCCTTGGTGCCAGTGATACGGCTCGGGACGATCTTGCCGGTCTCGGTGATGTAAGACTTCAGGACTTCGATGTCCTTGTAGTCGATCTGCTTCACGCCTTCAGCGGTGAAGCGGCAGAACTTGCGACGACGGAAAAAACGTGCCATTGCAATGACCTCCTGGGGGTGCGGTATCAGTTAGCGTCTTGAGCTTCGGATTCGTCACGCTTGTCTTCGCGACGCGGACGCTTCTCTTCAGCCGGCTTCATCATCGGAGACGGCTCGATGGCCGCTTCCTTTGAACGCACAACCAGGTTACGGATGACGGCGTCGTTGAAACGGAAGATGGTTTCGAGTTCTTCGACCACCTCACCGGTAGTTTCGACGTTCATCAGCACGTAGTGGGCCTTGTGGATCTTGTTGATCGGGTAGGCCAGGTGACGGCGACCCCAATCTTCCAGACGATGCACAGTACCGCCGGCTTCGGTCACGATGGAGGTGTAACGCTCGATCATGGCCGGAACCTGTTCGCTCTGGTCCGGGTGGACCATGAACACGATCTCGTAGTGACGCATGGCTTGGCTCCTTTCGGTTTGACAGCCCCCACGGCGCGTCTCGGGCCGGGAAGCAAGGAGTGGAGTGATTACTACGGTTGTGCCATTCAGACCCGAAGGCCACGAAAGACGCGCGCGGGCGAGGACAGGTGCCCCCATGCCGCGCATTCACTGCAGACTGCACTTCACAGAACCGCAGTATTGTAGAGAGGAGTCAAGGGCTTGGCAAGCGGCCCGTGAAAGACAGCCAGCCCGTTCCACCGGCCGCTGCTCTCTTGCCTCTCTCTTGCCTTTCTCTTGCCCGTCCCCTGACTATCCCCTGCCGACAATTGCCTCAACCGCGGCGTTGACGCACGGCCTCGAACAGGCAGATGCCCGCGGCAACCGAGACATTGAGGCTGGAGACGCTGCCCGCCATCGGCAGCTTGATCAGGCTGTCGCAATGCTCGCGGGTCAGACGACGCATGCCTTTGCCCTCGGCGCCCATCACGATGGCGACCGGGCCGGTGAAATCGGCTTCGAAGGCCATGGATTCGGCTTCGCCCGCCGTGCCCAGCACCCAGACACCGGCTTCCTTCATGGCGTCCAGCGTGCGGACCAGGTTGGTGACCTGATAGACCGGCACCACTTCCGCTGCCCCACAGGCCACCTTGCGCACGGTCGCATTCAGTGAAGCCGACTTGTCCTTGGGCACGATGACGCCATGGGCGCCCGCGGCATCGGCACTGCGCAGGCAGGCACCGAGGTTGTGCGGATCCGTGACGGAGTCCAGCACCAGAAACAGCGGAGCTTCTGCGTGGGACCAGCCATCGAGACGCAGCTTGAGGCCGGTCTCGTTCTCGGTGGCCAGCGGCGCGCACAGCGCGACCAGCCCCTGATGGGCGCCACCGCCGACGGCCAGTGCATCCAGCTCCTCGCGCCCCTTGAGGGTGACGCGCGAGCCGGCGGCACGCGCCTGCTCGATGATCTCGCTCAGGCGCAGCTCGGCCTCGCCCGCCTGCACCCACAGCTCGCTGGGTGCGCGGTCACGTGCCAGCAAGGCTTCCACGGCGTGCACGCCATAGACGGCTTCCAGGCCACCGGGAATCTTCGGCGCGGCGGCGCGAGCGCCACCCTTGCGTGCCCCGCCACGCTCGTGACGCTGAGCGCCGCTGCGCTCACCTCGGGAATGCTCACTTCTGGCGTGACTAGCACGCTCGCCGGCGGGCTTGCCGCGGCCGGGCTTGCGCCCCTTGTCCTGACTCATTGTGCCTTCCTGACTGATGACCCGACGGGCCCTGTCACATTGACGGAAACTGAGCTGCCGCCGACGCGACAGCCTTGAAATCGTGCAGCCTGACGACTGCCCAACGCATCAGCCCCGACCGGAGCCGGGGCTGATGCAGTGACGCGCGAGGAGCAGAGCCGAAATCAGCTACGGCCGTTACCGCGACGCCCGCGCGAGCGCGAACCCCGCTTGCGCGACGGGTCGTCCTTGCCTGCGGCACCCATCGGCGCGACCGGCGCGAACGGGCTGTCGGCAGCTTCTGGACCACTCGGCACGGCCGGACGCGCCGCAGCCGGCGCCTCTGCGGCGGGCTGCTGCTCATTGCCAGCGGCGGCCTTGCGCTCTCCACGGCCCGAGCGATCACTGCGCTCGCCACGCTCACCGCGCGGCTTGCGCGGCGGACGCTCACCTACCGGTTTTTCAGCCGCAGCCGCGTTGCCATTGCCTTCCTGACTGACTTCCTCGGTCAGGGACTTGAGGCGTTCGCGCTCACGCTTGCCGGGACGTCCCTTGGCGGCGGATTCCTTGCTGGCAGTGGAACCACTCTTGCCGGCTGCCGGCTTGTCGCCCTCGCTGCTGCGCGCCTTGCGCGGCTTGCGCTTGGGGCGCGGCGTCGGGTCACTGAGCATGAAGTCGATCTTGCGCTCATCCATGTCGACACGGGCCACCTGGACGGTGACGCCATCGCCGAGACCATAGCTGACGCCGGCACGCTCACCCTTGAGGCGATGCTTCTCGGCCTCGTAGTGATAGTAGTCGGACGGCAGCGAGGAGATGTGCAGCAGGCCTTCGACGTAGTAGGCATCCAGACGCACGAACAGGCCGAACTGGGTGACTGCCGCGACGGTGCCTTCCAGCACTTCCCCGACCTTGTCCTTCATGAACTCGCACTTGAGCCAGTCGTTGACGTCACGCGTAGCCTCATCGGCGCGGCGCTCGGTCATCGAGCAGTGCTCACCCAGCTCGAGCATCTGCTCGAAGGTGTACGGGCACCACTTGGTCGGGCGCTCGGTCACGGCATCTTCAGCGCGCAGCACGGTGTCGGTCTTGCGCGGACCACGGATGACGGAACGAATCGCACGGTGCACCAGCAGATCCGGATAGCGACGGATCGGCGAGGTAAAGTGCGCGTAGGCATCGTAGGCCAGACCGAAGTGACCTTCGTTCTGCGGCGAGTAGACCGCCTGGGTCATACTGCGCAGCATCACGGTCTGGATGATGTCGAGGTCCGGACGCTCGGCGATCGAGGCACGCAGTGCCTGGAAGTCCTTGGGTGCCGGCTCGTCGCCACCTTCCAGCGTCAGCCCCAGCTCACCCAGGAAGGCGCGCAGGTTGTTCAGACGCTCCGGTGCCGGCTGCTTGTGGACACGATAGAGGGCCGGGAGATCGTGCTCATCCAGGAAGCGTGCCGTCGCGACGTTGGCCGCCAGCATGCATTCCTCGATCAGCTTGTGCGCGTCGTTGCGGGTACGCGGCACGATCTGCTCGATCTTGCGCTCATCGTTGAACAGGATCTGCGTTTCGGTGGTCTCGAAGTCGATGGCACCGCGCTTGTCACGCGCCTTGCGCAGCACGCCGTACAGCGCGTGCAGGTTGTGCAGCGACGGCAGCAGTTCGTTGTACTGCTGGCACAGTGCCTGACCTTCCTCACTTTCCGGGTCGGTCAGCATGGTGCCGACCTTCTCGTAGGTCAGGCGAGCATGTGAACGGATCACGGCTTCAAAGAAGCGATAGTCGAGCATCTCGCCACTGCTGGCAGAGATGGTCAGCTCACAGACCAGCGTCAGACGATCGACATGCGGGTTGAGCGAGCACAGACCGTTGGAGAGCAGTTCCGGCAGCATCGGCACGACCTGACCCGGGAAATACACCGAGTTGCCGCGCACATAGCCTTCCTGATCCAGCGGGCTGCCGCCACGCACGTAGTGGGAGACGTCGGCGATGGCGACCAGCAGCTTCCAGTTGCCGTTGTCGTCCTGCCAGGCACAGACGGCGTCATCGAAGTCCTTCGCGTCTTCGCCATCGATGGTGACCAGCGGCGTCTCGCGCAGGTCGATACGGCCCTTCTTGTCTTCTTCCAGCACCTCGGCGGAGATGGTCGAGATCTGGTCTTCGACTTCCGGCGGGAATTCACTGGGAATATCGTGCGAGCGGATCGCGATATCGATTTCCATGCCCGGATCCATGCGCTCACCGAGCACCTCGACCACTTCACCCACCGGCTGCACGCGTGTGGCGGGCTGCTGAGTGATGCGCACGGACACCACCTGACCGTCCTTGGCACCATTGGCCACGCGGTTGGGGATGATGACTTCCTGCGCGATGCGCGAGTTCTCGGGAATCAGCACACCGAAGTCCGGCTCGGACTGACGATAGATGCCGACCAGGGTCTGGGTGTTGCGCGCTAGCACCTCGACGATGGTGATCTCGTCGCGGCCACGACGGTCACGGCCACTGACGCGAGCCAGCACCTGATCACCATGGAAGACGCGACGCATCTGGCGCGGCGGCACGGCGAGGTCCGGCTTGACGCCATCTTCGCGCGCCAGAAAGCCGAAGCCGTCGCGATGACCGACGACGCGGCCACGGATCAGATCCAGCTTGTCGATCAGGGCATAGGCACCGCGACGATTGCGC
This sequence comes from Cobetia amphilecti, assembly GCF_020217465.1. GTDB lineage: Bacteria > Pseudomonadota > Gammaproteobacteria > Pseudomonadales > Halomonadaceae > Cobetia > Cobetia amphilecti. The sequence goes on along the minus strand of NZ_CP084115.1, from coordinate 367,103 downwards.
AGCACCTGACCATCACGCTCCATGGCATTGAGGCGACGGCGCACAGCTTCCTGCTGCTCCTCGTCCTCGAAACCGAGCATGCGGCTCATGTTCTCGTGGGTAATGGGCTTGCCATACTCTTCCAGCTTGTCGAGCAAGAACTCTCGGCTGGGGATGGGCTTGTCGTACTTATGGGCTTCGCGTTCCGCGTGCGGGTCGTCGCTGAGCGTCCATTGGGTCATTAATCAGGATTCCTTGACGATGAATTCGAGACGGGCAGCGATCGCGGCACGGAATGACAGGTTGTCTCTCATCCGCGCATTATAGCCTCTACCCTTGGGCCGACCCAACCATTCCCCGCCACTCATCACGGCGGAGGGGCCATTCAGTGCTCTCAATGGCGGCCCGAGGCCAGACTCTCAAGTCTGAAAGCTCGCCAATTGATGAGCTTCATCTGTCTGTTCTCTGTCTGTCCTCTGTCTGTCCTCTGCCTGTCTTCTGTCTTCCCTCATCAAGCGAGAGAGGCTTTCTGCGGCTCGCTCAGCAGGACATGAAAGAAAAAGCTTGCATTCCCGCAGTACATCCGTATTATTCGGCACCACTTGCCCAGATGGCGGAATTGGTAGACGCGCTAGCTTCAGGTGCTAGTGTCCGTATGGACGTGGAGGTTCAAGTCCTCTTCTGGGCACCAATTTCAGGTTTCATGTTGGCGTGACACACGTTAAGATGGATACCAGAAAACGGGTAAAGCATTTAAGTTTCAACAACTTGACTGCTGATCCGGGTCTGCGGACCGAAACGAGTTCTGATGTCTGCCCAGGTGGCGGAATTGGTAGACGCGCTAGCTTCAGGTGCTAGTATCCGTAAGGATGTGGAGGTTCAAGTCCTCTCCTGGGCACCACGGACGTCAGACTCACAACGAACGACCCCTGTATCGCGCTTCGCCCAGATGGCGGAATTGGTAGACGCGCTAGCTTCAGGTGCTAGTATCCGTAAGGATGTGGAGGTTCAAGTCCTCTTCTGGGCACCACGATGCGCACTCGAACAGGGAACATGGCATCCACTACCAAGGATTTCATGCTCGTTCAGCTGCAAGACTCAGCTCTTGAGACTTCAGCACACAACTTGATGCCCAGATGGCGGAATTGGTAGACGCGCTAGCTTCAGGTGCTAGTGTCCGTATGGACGTGGAGGTTCAAGTCCTCTTCTGGGCACCATCAAATTGATATCCGATGCATCCTCGCAGCGCCTGCTGCTCACATCGCGATACTCTCCCTCGCTATATCCTGACTGACTCACCCTCTTGTTTTGCTCAGACCCACAGCGCCCTGCGTTGTCTTTCGCATGTCGCGAAGAAAATACCGCCCTCCTCATGCGCAACTTGTCCACACCCATTACTACGCCTGGCGCTGTGGATAACTCTTTTCAGCTGCACCCCTTCAGTCGGCACCTGTCCGCCGAACTCCTTCAGTACGTTCCTGTCAGTCGGACCTTGGCAGCGCGCTCAGTAACGTGATGGCGTACGACTGAAACTGTCGACCTGCCAGCCATCGCGCACGACTTGCGCCTCGAGGCGCTGCTCGACGTCATCGGGAAGCTCATGGAAGAAGTCCAACCCTGTCAGAGACTCGATGCGATCGATGCTGACCAGAAAACGGTCCAGCGGCTCATCTCCCCTCACCTGCTGCGGGAAGAGAAAGGCCAGCGCACGCGGTGCCTGCCGACCCGAGCCGGGCGAGATGATGATCTTGTAGAAGGCATCGGGAATCTCGATCAGATTGGGCAGCCGCTCGATACTGCCGCTGAAGACCGGCCCTGCCGTGATCCATAGTGCGCCTTCGCGCGGAAGGATGCTGTCCATGATGGCGGCTTCCAGCCGTTGCCAGAGCTTGCGATTGAGCGCCGGTGTCTGTGGCGAGATATTCGTCATGCGAAAGGTCTGATGCTGCGCCTTGACGCCGTAGATCTTGCCGATGGCGTAGTTGGGCGCCAGGTGTCCGCGGTCGTAGCCACTGTTGCGATAGCTATCCGGCGTGACGGGCCACAGCGAGCGCCAGTCGCGCTCGAACTCGTCAGGACGCTCCCCCAGCCGCGACCCTTGAGTATTCTCGAGCCGCCATGTCACCCACAGCGGGTTGGCGCGCAGATCAGACCAGCCCACCAGATAGGCATCGCTGCGCAAGCCGCGCGCCAGCGTCTTCCAATCCAGTGCACGCGCCTGCGGCACGCCCTGCCAGACGTAGAACTGCTGGTAGTCGCGCTCCTGCCACCACCAGAGCCCACCCCCTACCAGTGCAAACACCACGCTGACCCCGAAGCCCCGCCACAGCTTGCGGCCGGCCGAGCGAATATCGTCCATCACATCCAGCATCCCGCCATTTCCTTCTTGTCGTTGCAGTTACCTCGGCAAGGCATGCATCCATCATTTCGCCATGGCTCGCGGGCCACAGCGACGTCATTCACGTTCCTGCGTCGATTCCATCATGCCAGAGTTCTGCCAGCGAGGCTGACGGTTGCCCCAACTCAAGCCACAATAAGCAGGCAGCACCCGCTTGATGCACCATCGGCGAGCAGAGACCTCCTGACAAATCTGCCCGAATACTGATGGCGCAGAACCTGACCACATGTTCAGTATCTGGCATGCCATCTGCATCCATGAATGCCAGCAAGCGGTCAGCAATGCCACACAGAGTACCCATCAAGGTGCCGGTGGCACCCGCGACACTGCAACGACTGACATGCAAGCGCCTCCTGACAGGCGAGCCGTGACCGCAGCACATCCCGACGGTTGTGCTCCATTGATGAGAAGGAATCCGACCATGGCCAATCAGAGCCGCCGTAACTTCATGCGCAATAGTCTGCTGGGGCTCGCTGCCCTGCCGCTGGGCGCCGCCATACTCTCACCCCGCGCCCTTGCCGCCGACCTGCCGCGACTGGATACCTCCAATCCGCAAGCCAAGGCGCTCAACTACGTGGAAGTCGCCAGTGAAGCCAAGGACCACCCCGCCTTCAAGCCGGGTTCGGACTGCGCCAACTGCATGTTCTACAAGCCCGAGAACGAAGGCTGCCAGCTTTTCCCAAGCCATAGCGTCGAGCCGAAGGGCTGGTGTCAGTCCTGGACCAAGCGCCCGGCCTGAGGTGCGCAACCGGAACCCTCTGGCTGAGAGCACGAGCATGAGCACGAGAGCCGATTGAGACAAGAAAACCGCCGCGAGGGTGTCCTCACGGCGGTTTTTTCATGCCTGCCTTATGCCGATTGCGCGCCGGTCAGGGCTGGCATCCTCTCGGCACCCCCCTCGATCCGCCATGAGCGTCACCTGACGCCCTGTCAGCCGGGATTGGCATCCTCCGGCAGTGGCCACTGGTAGCGCCTTGCCACCTCATCGTTCTCCATCGACTCCAGATGGACAGGAAAGCCCCACAGCTGATGCAGATAGCGCATCACGGGGTAGACGCTGCGCGCCAGCGGGCGCCGATCATCCTGCACATGGCGCAGGGTCAGCGAGCGATCACCGCGAATGTTGGCGGCCCACACCTGGATATTCGGCTCACGGTGGCTCAGTGCGTACTGTACGCACAGCGCCTCACGAATGCGCTTGTAACCACGACTGTCGTGAATGGCGTCGATGACGAGATGCTCATCGCTGTCGTCATCGACCAGCGAGAACAGCTTGAGATCCCGGATCACCTTGGGCGACAGGAATTGCTGGATGAAGGACTCATCCTTGAAGTTGCGCATCGCGAAGTGCACCGTTTCCAACCAGTCGCTGCCGGCGATATCCGGGAACCACTCACGATCCTCATCGTCGGGGTGCTCACAGATACGCTTGATATCGGTGAACATCGCGAAGCCCAGCGCATAGGGATTGATGCCGTTGTAATGCGGGTGATCGAAGCCGGGCTGCTGCACCACCGAGGTATGCGACTGCAGGAACTCGAGGATCACGCCCTCGCCGATCAACCCCTCATCGTAGAGCTGATTCATGATGGTGTAGTGCCAGAAACACGCCCAGCCCTCATTCATCACCTGCGTCTGGCGCTGCGGATAGAAGTACTGCGCCAGCTTGCGCACGATACGCACCAGCTCACGCTGCCAGGGCTCCAGCAACGGGGCATTCTTCTCGATGAAATAGAGCAGGTTCTCCTGCGGCTCCGGCGGATAGCGGCCGCGGCGATGCAGACCGAGAGGATCATTGACCTCATCGATCACCTCATCCTCTTCGCCCGCCTGGGGGATCGTGGTCCACAGCGCATTCACCTGGGCCTGCAGGTAGGCTTCACGCTCCTGCTGACGCTGGACCTCCTCTTCCGGCGAGATGGCCGAAGGGCGCTTGTAGCGATCCACGCCATAGTTCTGCAGTGCATGGCAGGCGTCGAGCAGCTGCTCGACGGCGTCCACGCCATGACGCTCCTCGCACTCGGACACGTATTTCCGCGCGAAGACGAGGTAGTCGATGATCGCCGAGGCATCCGTCCAGGTGCGGAACAGATAATTGCCCTTGAAGAAGCTGTTGTGGCCATAGCAAGCATGCGCCATGACTAGAATCTGCATCATCAGGGTGTTCTCTTCCATCAGATAGGCGATGCAAGGGTCGGAGTTGATCACCAGCTCATAGGCCAGCCCCATCTGCCCTCGCCGATACGCCTGCTCCACCGACAGGAACTGCTTGCCGAACGACCAGTGATGGTAGCCGACCGGCATGCCGATGCTGGCGTAGGCATCCATCATCTGCTCGGACGTGATCACCTCGATCTGGTTGGGGTAGATATCCAGCTTGTACTGCGCGGCGATGCGCGCGATCTCGCTTTCGAAATGCTCGAGCAATTCGAAGGTCCAATCCGACCCGCTGGCCGGCTGGGTGTCTTCCAGCCGGCTATCGATGCGCTTGCTCATTCGGTCATCAAGACCGCCATCAAGACCATGACTCATGAGGCCTCCTGGCCCGGCGCGACTGCCGGGCACGTCGCATGATGTGATCAGGCGCTGATGCGGCGCTTGAACAGCTCGCGGAATACCGGGTAGATATCGCCTGCCTCGACGATCTGCTGCATGGCAAAGCGTTCCGGAAATTCCGCCTCGACCCGCTCGTACTCCTCCCATAGCGCCTGATGGGCATGCGGCGTGATCTCCACATAGGCGTAGTACTGCAGGCGCGGCATCAGCTTCTTGATCATCAGTTCGCGACAGTTGGTGGAATCGTCATCCCAGTTGTCGCCATCCGAGGCCTGCGCCACGTAGAGATTCCACTCGCCGGCCGGATAGCGCGATTCGATCACCTCATCGAGCAGCGTGAGGGCACTGGATACGATGGTGCCGCCGGTCTCGCGGGAGTAGAAGAACTCCTCCTCGTCGACTTCCTTGGCAGCGGTGTGGTGACGGATGAAGACCAGCTCGACCTTCTCGTAGTTGCGCTCCAGAAACAGATACAGCAACAGGAAGAAACGCTTGCCGATGTCCTTGTGCGCCTGGGTCATCGACCCCGAGACATCCATCACGCAGAACATCACCGCCTTGTTGGACGGCATCGGCTGATTGATGAGGTGGTTGTAGCGCAGATCATAGGTATCGAGGAACGGCACCGCCTTGAGGCGCGCCTCGAGCCGCTCGATTTCCGCCTTGAGCTCACTGATGCGCACCTTGTTGCGCAGCACCGGGTCCTTGCGCTCCTCCTGCTCCAGCGCTTCGACAGCCTCCTTCAGCGCCCGCTTGATCGGGGAACGCATCGCGATGCGCCGCGCCTGCGCTGAACGCATCGAGCGCACGATGTTGATACGTGCCGGTGTACCGTCACGCGCGATCCCCGCGCGCACCGGACGCACCTCTTCCATGTCCGCGATCTGCTTGCGTTCCAGATGCGGCAGTTCCAGCCCGTCGAAGACGAACTCGAGAAATTCCTCACGCGACAGGGTGAAGGCAAAGTCATCTTCCCCCTCGCCCTGGTTGGAGGCCTGGCCCTCGCCACTGCCACCTCCCCCACCACCGCCACTGGGACGGCGCATGCGGTCCCCTTCGACAAATTCCTTGTTGCCGGGATTGATCACACGCCGCTTGCCGCCCTGTCCGTGCTGGAAGACCGGCTCGGAAATGTCACGCGTCGGAATGGAGACTTCCTCGCCGCGCTCCATGTCGGTGATGGAGCGCCGATTGACGGCATCCTCCACCGCCCGCTTGATATGACTGCGATAGCGCCGAATGAAGCGCTGTCGATTCACTGCACTCTTGTTGCGTGCATTGCTGCGTCGATCAATGAAATAACTCATTCGCCCTCCTTGCCGGCCCCGCCCTCAGCGGATGGCCGGATGGCAAGTGCCGGCGGCAATCGTGCCCGCCGGCAGGCCTGTCGTCAGTCGGCAGGGCTTACTGCGACTTGCGTACGCGCAGATACCATTCGGACAACAGGCGCACCTGCTTCTCGGTGTAGCCGCGATCCACCATGCGCGCCACGAAGTCCTCGTGCTTGCGCTGGTCGGATGCCGAGGCCTTGGCATTGAAGGAGATGACCGGCAGCAGCTCTTCGGTATTGGCGAACATCTTCTTCTCGATCACCGCACGCAGCTTCTCGTAGGACTGCCAGCTCGGGTTGGTACCGTTGTTCTGCGCCCGTGCGCGCAGCACGAAGTTGACCACCTCGTGACGGAAATCCTTCGGGTTGGAGATGCCCGCGGGCTTCTCGATCTTCTCCAGTTCCTCGTTGAGTGACTGACGGTCCAGCAGTTCGCCGGTCTCGGGATCGCGATACTCCTGCTCCTGGATCCAGAAGTCGGCATAGGTCACATAGCGATCGAAGATGTTCTGCCCATACTCGGAATAGGACTCGAGGTAGGCGGTCTGGATCTCCTTGCCGATGAAATCGACATAGCGGGGCGCCAGGTATTCCTTGATATAGCGCAGGTAGCGCTCGTGGGTTTCCTTGGGCAGCTGCTCCTGATCGAGGCGCTGCTCCAGCACGTAGAGCAGATGGACCGGGTTGGCCGCGACCTCACTGGCATCGAAGTTGAAGACCTTGGAGAGAATCTTGAAGGCAAAGCGTGTCGAGAGCCCATCCATCCCCTCGTCGACACCGGCGCTATCGCGGTATTCCTGGATCGACTTGGCGCGCGGATCGGTATCCTTGAGGTTCTCGCCATCATAGATGCGCATCTTCGAGTAGACGCTGGAATTCTCCGGCTCACGCAGACGCGACAGCACGATGAACTGGGACAGCATGCGCAGCGTATCCGGGGCACAGGGCGCCTGATTCAGCGACGAATGTTCCAGCAGCTTGGCGTAGATCTTGACCTCCTCGGAGGCGCGCAGGCAGTAAGGCACCTTGACGATATAGACGCGATCGAGGAAGGCCTCATTGTTGCGATTGTTGCGAAATGCCTGCCATTCGCTCTCGTTGGAGTGCGCCAGCACCACGCCATCGAAGGGAATCGCGCCCATGCCTTCCGTCGGGTTGTAATTGCCCTCCTGGGTCGCGGTCAGCAGCGGATGCAGCACCTTGATCGGCGCCTTGAACATCTCGACGAATTCCATCAGCCCCTGGTTGGCCTTGCACAGCCCGCCGGAGAAGCTGTAGGCATCCGGGTCGTCCTGGGCATAGAGCTCCAGCTGACGGATATCGACCTTGCCGACCAGCGCGGAAATGTCCTGGTTGTTGTCATCGCCCGGCTCGGTCTTGGAGATACCGATCTGATTGAGGCGCGAGGGGTAGAGCTTGACCACGCGGAACTTGCTGATATCACCGCCATATTCCTTGAGGCGCTTGGCGGCCCACGGTGACATGGCACTGCGCATGCAGCGCTGGGGAATGCCGTACTCCTTCTCGATCAGCTCGCCATCTTCCTCCGGCGAGAACAGCCCCAGCGGAGACTCGAAGACCGGCGAGCCCTTGATGGCATAGAAGGGAATCTGCTCCATCAGCAGCTTGAGACGCTCCGCCAGAGACGACTTGCCGCCGCCCACCGGGCCGAGCAGATACAGGATCTGCTTGCGCTCCTCCAGTCCCTGCGCCGCATGCCGGAAGTAGGAAACGATCTGCTCGATAGCCTCTTCCATGCCATAGAACTCGGCAAAGCTTGGATAACGGCGGATCAGCTTGTTGGAAAAGATACGGGAAAGACTGGGGTCCTTGGCGGTATCGATGACCTCCGGTTCACCGATGGCCGCCAGCATGCGCTCGGCAGCGCTGGCGTAGGCAGTAGTGTCCTGCCGGCACAACTCCAGGTACTCCTGGAGACTCATCTCTTCTTGCTGAATCCGCTCGTAGCGGCTCTGCACGTGATCGAAGATGCTCATGGAAGCCTCCTTGTCGCGACATCAGTCGCTGGGACCATCGCCGGGCCCACTCAGGTAAGACCGCAAAATTCGTTCGTCCGCTCAGCCTGAAAAGCGTACGCAGGACGACTGCCTCGGCGTGTTTATCAGCATAGGTCGATATAGGGTGCTGGTGTCCAATACAGTGAATGAATGCATTCAACGAACTTTCCGCCGGCGGAGCCAGTTCTGCCAAGCACCGCAGGATCTACGGCAGCCAGTGGGTCAGCAGACACTTCGATGGCGCCTGAACACCTCTGACAACGCGTTGAAGAAAGCTTCGAAAGACGCGAAAACTCGACCAATGCTTCTGCTGTCGCGGGTGATTCACTCATGTCATGTTGCACTGCAGCACACCTTGAGCATAGGAACAGACTGACGGTTGACGCCAGTCACTCTCACGCCCAGACGACACTGCATACCAGCCAGTCGAGCAAGAATGGCCGCGCCCACACTTCACTCCCGACCACCTCCGCCACGCTTCATACAGCCTCCTGGCTCACCACAAAGACCATAAAAACAACGACTGGCGACGAAGTGGCTACCAACCTGATCAGACTCTTGCCTCAGTCACGCATGACGTTGACAAGACCGGACAACCGGCCACAAAAAAAATCCCCACCGCCGGGGCGATGGGGATCTCGAGGGAGGCGCTCACGCCTTCGGGACTGCCTGAATCAGGAGACTCACAGCACGTCGCGAATATCCTTGAGCAGGGCGTCGAGCAACTCGGTGGTGGTGTTCCAGGAGCAGACGAAGCGTGCGCCACCCGCACCGATGAAGGTATAGAAGGTCCAGCCACGCTCACGCAGTGCCGCCAGCACATGCTCGGGGAAGCTGGCGAACACGCTGTTGGCCTCGCCGGGGAACAGCAGCTCGATTCCCTCCAGCGCCTCGAGACGCTCGGCCAGATACTGCGCCATGCCGTTCGCATGGCGGGCGTTGTTCAGCCAGACATCATTTTCCAGCAGCCCCATCCAGGGCGCCGCGATGAAGCGCATCTTGGAGGCCAGCTGACCGGCCTGCTTGCAGCGGTAATCGAAATCGCGTGCCAGCTTGCGATCGAAGAAGATCACCGCCTCCCCCATGGCCAGACCATTCTTGGTGCCGGAGAAGCACAGCACGTCCACACCCGCCTTCCAGGTCAGCTCAGCCGGCGAGACATTCAGCGCGGCGCAGGCATTGGCGAAACGGGCGCCATCCATATGGATCTGCAGATCATGACGGTCCGCCACTTCACGAATCGCCTGCAGCTCTTCCAGGCTGTAGACGGTGCCGACCTCGGTGCACTGGGTCAGGGAGATCACGCGCGGACGCGGATAGTGGATATCGCTGCGCTTGGTGACCAGCTGCTCGATGCCTTCCGGCGTCAGCTTGCCGTTGGGGCCCGGCGCGTTGAGCAACTTGGAGCCGTTGGAGAAGAACTCCGGCCCGCCGCATTCATCGGTCTCGATATGGGCCAGTTCGTGGCAGATGACACTGTGGTAGGACTGGCACAGGTGGGCCAGCGACAGGGAGTTGGCGGCGGTGCCATTGAAGACGAAGAACACCTCACACTCGGTCTCGAACAGCTGACGGAAGCTGTCGGTGACCTGCTGTGTCCAGCGGTCATTGCCGTAGGCGAGATCATCATCACGATTGGCCTGCATCATGTACGCCATCGCCTCGGGACAGATACCGGACGTGTTGTCACTGGCCAGAAAGCGTGAAGTGCACGCTTCATCGGCAGCAGAGGTCGCAGCGGGGGTCGGGGCAATGGCGTCAGTCGTCATGGGAATTTCCAGAGCGGGACAGGGGATCACCCTGTCCGGTGAAACAGACACGGCTCCCGGATGGCAGGAGCCGCTGCAGAAACTCCATCATAACAGCGCTGCACGCCGCCGCCAGTGGCAGGTGAAGGCTGCACGCAAGCCACCGGAGGGCGCCTCGCGAGAGGAGACGAGCCAGATGACACTCGCCTCGCCAGCACCCTCAGATGGCCTGCAACGCCGGATAACCTCGCCGCCCCTGCAAGCCCCCGCTGTGCAGCACGCGAATGCGCGTACCGCGTGCGATCAGACCATTGGCCAGATGATGCGCCAGCGCCGCAAACAGCTTGGCGGTGTAGACCGGCTCCACCGCAACGCCGGTCTCGGCCTCGAAGCGCTGAATGAACTGGATCAACCAGTCAGGCGCCTTGGCAAAGCCGCCGGCCTGCGCCCCCAGCCACAGGCCCCACTCCGGCGTCTTCTGCTGGCTGCCGCCACTTTCCGCCAGCAGGCGACGCACACGATGATAGAGCTGATCGCCATGATTCATGGTCGGCACCCCGATGACCCGCAGCCCATCGCGCTCGCCCAGCGCACTCAGCACCCCGGCAAGCGTCGTGCCGCTGCCACAGGCCAGCAGCACCAGCTGCGGCGCAGATTCGCCCGGCACCGGCTCGGCCAGCGCCTGAGCCAACGGCGCCAGCCCGGCGACGCCTTCCACGCAACCGCCACCCTCGGGAATCCATACCCCCTCGCCATGGCGCCTGGCAAAATCAGGCTGGTCGCGCTGCCGGTACTCGGCTCGCGAGACGAAACTCAAGCGCATGCCATTGTCGCGCGCATCGGCGAGCGTGGGCGTCAGCGGCGCTTCGGGATGCCCGCGCACCAGGCCATGCGTCTCGATGCCCAATCTGGCACCCGCCGCCGCCAGCGCATGCAGATGGTTCGACCAACCACCCCCACAGCTGATGATGCCCCGCTTCTCGCTCAACGCCCTGGCCAGCGGCAGACGCAACTTCCAGGCCTTGTTGCCGGAAATCTCGCTGTCCAGCGTGTCGGCGCGCAGGCACTCGACGATCACACCGGCCTCATCGGCCAGCGGCCACGCCAGGCGCTCGACCGCTGGCGGCGTGAACAGATCCATCAGGCTGTCCAGTGTCTCGGCTACCGGCGGGGAGGCGGCCAGCGATGATGAAGTCCGAGCATCCTCCCTGTGAGGCGGCAAAGGACTGTCCTCGGTGTCCGGCATCAGAGCCTCAGCGGTGGCATGGCGTGAGGCGGCAGCGTGCGGTGACATGAGCAGATCCCATCGTGGCGGCAAGGCAGAGATCAGAGCGCATCGAGCCGCTGGCGCGGCGCCCGAGGCAAACTCTGAAGACGACAAAGCCACCACGGAGGCACATGCAGCAAAGGCACGGCGTCCGCGGTGGCTTCCATCAGTCTAGGCAGTGGTCAGGCTCAGCTCAACGCTGAATATCCCCATGCGTGATCGCGGTCAACTCAAAGGGCAGCGGCCGCCATGGTGCCCTGCGCGATCGCGCGCTTGGCATCCAGCTCTGCCGCCTTGTCGGCGCCACCGATGATATGCAGCTCCACCCCCGCCGCCTCCAGAGGCGCCTTGAGCTCCAGCACCGAATCCTGCCCGGCGCACAGCACGATGCTGTCCAGAGCCAGATGCTGCTCTTCGCCATTGAGGCTGACAGTCAGGCCTTCGCTGTCGATCGAGCGATACTCACAGCCGGCGACCATCTTGACGCCACGCTGCTTGAGGGTCGCGCGATGCACCCAGCCAGTGGTCTTGCCCAGCCCCTTGCCGGGCTTGGAAGTCTTGCGCTGCAGCAGCCACACCTCACGAGGCGCCTGCGGCACCACGGGTGCCTTGAGGCCGCCAGGCGTGCTGACCGAGAGATCCACCCCCCACTCCTCGCACCACAGCTCACCATCCAGCGAGGGCGACGGCTCGACGTGAGTCATCAGCTCCGCGACATCGAAGCCGATCCCGCCAGCCCCGATCAACGCCACGCGACGCCCGACCCGCTCCGGCGCACTGATCGCCTCGGCATAGCTGAGCACCTGCCCCCGCTCGATACCGGCTTCGACACCCTCGATATCCGGCGTCCGCGCCTTCACCCCCGAGGCCAGAATCACGGCATCGAATTCCGCCAGCATCTCGGCGGTGGCGCGAGTATTGAGACGCACCTCGACCCCACAACGCACCAGCTTCTCGTTGAAGTAACGCAGTGTCTCGTCGAACTCTTCCTTGCCGGGGATGCGGCGCGCGAAATTGAACTGCCCACCCACCTCGGACTGCGCCTCGAACAGCACCACCTCGTGACCACGCTCTGCCGCCGTCACGGCGGCAGATAACCCCGCAGGACCTGCGCCCACCACTGCCACGCGGCGCTCATGTCGCGCAGGCTCGATCACCATCTCGGTTTCATGGCAGGCACGCGGATTGACCAGACACGAGGTCAGCTTCATCTGGAAGGTATGATCGAGACACGCCTGATTGCAGGCGATGCAGGTATTGATGATGGCAGCATCGTCCGCTCTGGCCTTGCTGACCCATTGCGGGTCCGCCAGGAACGGTCGCGCCATCGACACCATGTCGGCATGGCCCTCGGCCAGCACCGACTCGGCAACCTCGGGCATGTTGATGCGATTGGTGGTGATCAGCGGCAGACTGAGCTCCTGCTTCATGCGCTGGGTCAGCCCGGTGAAGACAGCGCGCGGCACGCTGGTGACGATGGTCGGCACACGCGCCTCATGCCAGCCGATGCCGGTATTGATCAGGCTCGCCCCTGCCGCCTCGATGGCCTTGCCGAGCGCGACCACTTCCTCCCAGGTGCTGCCCTCATCGACCAGATCCAGCATCGAGAGGCGATAGATGATCAGAAAGTCCTCACCCAGCGCGGCACGGATACCGGCGACGATCTCCACCGCCAAGCGGATGCGATTCTCGAAGCTGCCCCCGTACTCATCCTCGCGCTGATTGGTGCGCCGACAGATGAACTGGTTGATGAAATAGCCTTCCGAGCCCATCACCTCGACGCCGTCATAGCCGGCCTCGCGGGCCAGGCTGGCGCAGCGCACGTAGTCAGCAATCTGCTCCTTGACCTCTGATGTGCTCAGCGCGCGTGGCGTGAAGGGGTTGATCGGCGCCTGAATCGCCGAGGGCGCGACCTGATCCGGCGAGTAGGCATAGCGCCCCGCATGCAGAATCTGCAGACAGATGCGCCCATCCTCGGCGTGCACCGCCTCGGTGACCTCACGATGGTGCTCCGCCTCCTCCGGGGTGGTCAGCTTCGCGGCCCCCTGCATGACAGCCCCTTCCGCGTTCGGCGCGATACCGCCCGTGACGATCAGCGCCACCCCGTGGCGTGCACGCTCACGATAGAACGCCGCCAGGCGCGCGAAGCCATCGGGAGTCTCCTCAAGCCCCGTGTGCATAGAGCCCATCAGCACACGGTTCTTGAGCGTGATGTGGCCCAACGTCAGCGGACGGAAGATATTCGGATAGGCAGTCATTGCGGTCTCTCCTTGGCTGTCTCGAGCCCCTCGGACAATCATTGTTATATCGCGCCGCCGCCACTCTCATCAGCAACACTCACTGAGTCATGGTCGTCAGTAACAGGTTGTCAGGACATCAACGACTGATGACAGATGGCAAACGGTCGTATGAAACGAGTGATCCCAGTGTAGAGCATCGCGCCATGGGCTCAATACTCCCAAAGGCCACATTGCGAATGACATCAGTGATGACATCAGAGAGGTGAGCAACCGCGCAGGACACCCATCAACGGGAAAGAACGAAATGTCGTGATGTGCCCATGGAAGGCCGACAAGCCTGGAGCATGGCCAGGTCGAGAAGAGAGAAGAGGAAAGAGGCAAGGACAGGGAGACAAGCGGGCCGGGCCAGTACAGAAGACTTTCCGACAGCCAGAAACGCAAAAACCCGAGCTCGAAAGCTCGGGTTTCACGAATTCTATGAGATCGAATGGCGGACCGGACGGGACTCGAACCCGCGACCTCCGGCGTGACAGGCCGGCATTCTAACCAACTGAACTACCGGTCCGCATTGGTGGGTGATACTGGATTCGAACCAGTGACCCCAAGCATGTGAAGCTTGTGCTCTAACCAACTGAGCTAATCACCCAACACAAACGATCTTTGCTGCAAGCAGCGGTGATATCTCGCGATTCTGATGGCGGACCGGACGGGACTCGAACCCGCGACCTCCGGCGTGACAGGCCGGCATTCTAACCAACTGAACTACCGGTCCACTTCAGAACAACTCAACATCGGGCGCATGACAAACGAGAATGGCGGACCGGACGGGACTCGAACCCGCGACCTCCGGCGTGACAGGCCGGCATTCTAACCAACTGAACTACCGGTCCACGACAATCGCTTGCTTCTGCTCACGAACCAGGCCATTTAATCAAGTAACGCTTTGAAAAGCAATGACTTTTTTCAAATGGTGGGTGGTACTGGGTTCGAACCAGTGACCCCCAGCTTGTAAGGCTGGTGCTCTACCAACTGAGCTAACCACCCCTGTCTCGTTGGCGCTGCATTCTACGGAATCCGGCCCATGAGTCAATACTTTTTTTGCGCACAATTTCAGCAATCGCCCGCGACAGAGTATTGATAAGACAGGACTTTCCCGCTGCATCTCGCCTGCAGGCCAGTAAACATCAGCGTTGCGTCATCATTCTGACATGCCGCTGTCGCCATCGAAGGCCAGGGTAATGCCCCTCGCATGGTGGCGATTCACTGCCGTTTTCCGCCCAGCGCCGGGTGATTGGCCAAGGCCTGCGCCGCACGCGAAATCAGTCCTTCACGCGTCTCGCCACTCGCTTTTCGTGGCTTGAAATCATGTTCGCCATCATTCAGCCAAAGCAATGTAAGGCTTTCCGGCAACGGATATTCCGTCACTTCCTCGCGAGTTCCGAAGGGATCGCGGCTGCCCTGACAGATCAAGCCGGCCATCGGGATATCCGGCAGATGGTCGATACGCAACTTGTCGGGCTTGCCCGTGGGATGAAACGGATAGCCCAGCGCGTACCACCCGACCGGCAACGGCGCATGCGCCGCCCGGGTCAACTCCACCAGCAGATGGGAGGCCACACGACTGCCCATCGACTTGCCGCCGACCAGCCAGGGCAGCGATCGCAAGGAGTCGACGGCCGCCACACACACCATCAGCGCCTGACACCAGCGCGCCATCTCCTCGATCAGCCCGGGCAGCCGGGGCGGCGGTCGGCGGCGGCTTTCGCAGCGCATCCTGACGAGATAGCCGAAATCGAATGCCAGCCACGCCATGTCCTGCATCAGGCAGGCAGCGCCGAACTGTTGATGGAAGTCGGTCTCACGCCCGGCGCCGGCACCATGCGCATGCAATAGCAGGGCACGCCCCGGTCGTCCATGGATTTCAAGCGGCCCCAGTTCCGCCAACCAGCCTCGCCACGGCCCTCGCGCGGCCAGCGCGTCGTGGGACATGGTCTGGCGAGCAGCAAGCTCCGAGGCGACATCGGCCAGGCTGGCGACACGAAAGCCTTCCTCGGCGTAAGGGCTGGGGACCTCAGCCGTATTGGACGCATTGGCATCTTCGTCCGATGATGAAGTGACGGCGGGCAAGCGAAATTCTCCTGTTGATCTCGTACGGCTCGCGCCAGACAACGCTGGAACCGATGAGGGGTAAACGCTGCATTCCAGCGCGAGGGATGGCCTGTCAGTCGGTCATGGTCGCGCGTGATATCGGTCAGCGCCAGCCCTGCCGCCCTGACAGGGGCGTCGATGACATGACCGCTTCCGCAGCGCCGCTTCCAGCACCGTCACCACCAGCACTGCGCTTTCGCCCACTGCCGACGAGGTCGTGATATGCGTACAGCTCTTGAGGCTTCGGCCTGTCATCCCCGCGTGAACCATCATCATCACGCAAGCCATGATTTTTCTCGCATGGCCGTCATCTGGGGCCTGCTCAGCCTCTGTCTGGCGGTGTGGCTCAACCTCATCTGGCTATGGCCATCACTGGGGCCGGAAGTGGCCTGGCTGAGCTACGGCCGCCTCGCTCCCTTGCAGCACCACCTGCTGCTCTACGGTCTGGGCGGCTCGGCAGTGATCGCCGGCGGCTACTCCATCGCCATGCACAGTGTCCTGCAACGCGAATCACGCACGGACGCCGAGACGGCGATAGCGGATATCGCACTGCCCCCCTTCACGCTCAAGTTGATGCATTTCACCTTCCTCGGCTGGCAGGCCGTGGTCGCGCTCGGCGCACTGGCGATTGTCGCAGGCTACTCCTCGGGCCAATACATGGCCGAAGCGCCCTGGCTCGTCGATCTCCTGATGACCCTCGTCTGGCTGGCCGTGGCGTGGGTCTTCTTCACAGTGCTGGAACAGCGCACGCTGCGCCGCCTGCCGGTGGCCTGCTGGTACTTCATCGCCGGCCTGATGCTGGTGTTGATACAGCATGTGTTGATCTCGCTCAGCGTGCCGATCGGCCTGCTGGAATCGATACCGCTCTTCACGGGCAGCCTCGAGGCACTGATTCAGCGCTGGCAGGCAGGGCCACTCCCCGGCGGCATGTTCGCATTCGGCGTCATTGCCCTGCTCCATCACATGGTGACGAGCCGCTCACGGCTGCCGCTCTACTCGCATCGGCTGGCCGCCACCAGCTTCTGGATGCTGGTGCTGCTGGCGACATGGGGAGGTGCTCCGCTGCTGTTCGCGAGCGCCCTGCCGGCCTGGAGCCAGACGCTGGGCATGGCGATGGGCCTCCTGCTGCTGGCGCCGGGGCTGGCACTCAGCCTCAATGGCCTGATGACACTCAAGGAGGATTGGCACTCATTGCGCCGGGATCCGCTGATCTGCCTGCTGGCGGCAGCTCTGGTCAGTTATGCCCTGGCGGTTCTTGAATACAGCCTGCTGTCACTGCCGACCCTCAATGCCCTGACCTTCAGTGCCGCCAACAGTCTGTCGCCGGCAGCAAGCCTGGGAGTGGTCGCGACAGTCGCCATCGTGATGGCCTATCACCTGCTGCCCCCGATGCGCTCCCTCGCGCTGCTCAAGACTCACGCCCTGCTGGTCATCATCGGCACCCTGCTGTGCGTTGCCGCCAGCTGGGCGACCACGCTGCTTCAAGGCAGCATGTGGCATGTGCTGGCAAATGACGGCAGGCCGCTATACACCTTGAGCGAGGTGCTGGAAGCGGCCCGCATGCCGATGATGATCTCGCTGGGCGGGCTCGCCTGCTGGGCGCTCGGCTTGCTGCTGATGCTCCTCAATGTGACGCGCACCCTGGCTGATCAAAAGAGCGAACGCCAAGCCGCTCATGAGCGTCAGCGCCTGAGCTCCGGCTCGCACAAGGCATCATCAGAACCTGCCATGCACTCTGCGTCCCCCTCTACCACGCCCCCTGCCACATCCTCGGGAGGGCACTACGCATGAGACATGTCCTGCTCGAACGTCACGCCGGCCTGATGACGGCACTATGCCTGCTCACCATGAGCCTCGGCGCCCTCGCCCAGCTGGTGCCGCTCGGGGCTCACCCCAGCCTCGCCAGCGCACCCGAAGACCTCAAACCGCTGAGCGCCCTGGCGCTGGAGGGCCAGCGCATCTACCAACGCGAGGGCTGTCAGCAGTGCCACACACGCATGGTGCGCGATCTACCGGGCGACACGGCGCGCCACGGTGATGCGACGACCGCCCGAGAGCGCTATTACGACCGCCCTTCGCTGTGGGGCGTCGAGCGCTGGGGGACGGATTTGAGCAAGCTGCCTGCGCAGCATGACGATGCCTGGCAGCGCCTGCATCTGCATGACCCGCGCAGTCAGGTGCCGGGCTCAGCGATGCCCGCCTACCCGTGGCTGTTCGAGCGGGCATTGAGCGGTGAAGGCATCGCGGCACGCATGCGAGCCCTGCAAGGCCTGGGCGTGCCCTACGCGGAAGACGAGATTCTCGCCGCCCCCAATGACGTGCGTGGCACTGCCGAAATCACGGCGCTGCTCGCCTACCTGCAGCAGGCCGCCCCCGCGAGCGACATCGCCAGCCGTGGCCCATGACAGGACACCGCTCAGGAGACACGACATGAATCTGCTGGAGACAACTGGACTCCCCCTGTTCTGGAATCTCTGGGTGCTGGCCCTCACGCTGGGCAGCCTGGTGCTGTTCGCCATGCTGGCGCTGGGCAGCCTTTCGCGCGCTGCAAGCGCTGACAGCGACGAGCGCGAAGGCGATGGCCCCATGCAGGAACATCGCATCAACGGCGTACGTCAGCCTGGCACACCAGCACCACGTGCCTGGGGCATACTGGCACTGGCGACGCTGGCCGCCGCACTGATCCTGCTGCTCGGCGCAGCTGGCTGAGGCAGGTCGTCGCGGTATGGTCATGCGGGGCCAACCCGGCCTAAAGTTCACACACCTTGCAACGCCCATGGGTTGGGCAGGATAATGAATTAATAAAATCTAATATTATGGCGCCACGAAATTGCACTGCATTAGCCGATAAGCGCTCAGACTCTGGCCGCTCGATTCAATTCGGCTAGGCAGGGTAGCGGCGGGCGACAAGGCCCCGCCCCACCGTTGTTGCGCCCGAAAGACCCCTCCCGCTGCCCTGCCCCAGGGGTAGCGGTGACATTCCTCAGGAGAGTCACCATGACGGCCAATGCACAGGCATCACACCGCTTGCGCGCCCATGAAGCCCGCTGCCAGACCTGTTCGCTGAGTTCACTGTGCCTGCCACTGGCACTGAACATGGAAGATATCGACCAGTTTGACGCCATCATCCGCCGTCGCGCGCCACTCAGAAAAGGGGAAGTACTCTTCACCCAGGGCGATGCCTTCGATTGCGTCTTCACGGTGCGCTCCGGAAGTCTCAAGCAGATCACCAATGAAAACAGCGGCATGGAGCAGCTGACCGGCTTCTACCTGCCCAGCGAGCTGGCCGGGCTGGATGCCATCGACAGCAATTGCTATCCCGGCACTGCGGTGGCGCTGGAGACCACCACCGTCTGCGAGATTCCCTTCGACCGCCTCAATGCGCTCTCGGAGCAGATGCCGGAACTGAGAACCCAGCTGTTCAAGAGCCTGAGCAAGGAGTTGCACGAAGATCGCCGCATGATGATGCTGCTGTCGCGCAAGACAGCCGATGAGCGACTGGCGAGCTTCCTGGTCAACCTGTCACAGCGCTTCCGTCGTCGTGGCTATTCGCCGTACAGCTTCCGCCTGTCGATGGCACGCGCCGATATCGGCAACTATCTGGGGCTTGCCGTCGAAACCATCAGCCGTATCCTGACCCGCTTCCAGACCCAGGGGCTGGTCGACATTCGTGCCCGCGAGGTGCATATCCTGCATCTGGATGGCCTGATCGAACTGGCCGAAGGCGAGTGTCAGGGCGGTCGCTGATGACGCCTGCTGACAGCACATCACGCAGCGCGACACTGCGCTGATCAGCCGCCAGGGCGCCATTTTGGCACTACACAAGAAGAAGCCCGCCACGCAATGTGCGTGGCGGGCTTCTTCCTTCTGTCAGGCCAGTCGTCATGACAGTCCTGATAACCCTGACAGTTCTGGCAGCCCAGACAGTCCTGACAGCAGGCCTTGCCTCAGCCGCTCAAGCCTTGCTGGCAATCAGCGGTTCTCGAGGCGGTTATAGTCCAGCAGGCCCGCTTCGACAGGGCGATCAGCATAGTTGGTGCGCAGCACGCTGTCGGAAAACTCCCAGAAGCGCGGATCAGTCCGGCGCACCCCGATATCGGCCTGCAGGGCGCGATAGTCCTCTTCGGTCTCGAGTGCCGCCACCCGCTCTGCCAGCCCCGTCAGGGTGTCAGCCGTCAGACGCCAGAAGGCATTCGGGTAATCGCCCGCCACGCCACGCAAGACATCGAGAGTGTCTTGCTCAGGACGGCGATTTACCTCCTCATCGAACAGGCTGGTGATGTTGGCGTGGGCGGAATTGCGCAGCACGCTGTAAAGGCGCGGCGAGTCATCAGTGCCATCCTCCAGCGCAACGATCGTCACCTCCGGCATCAGGCTGGCCGAGACTCCCTGCACCGCAGCGAGGGCCTGCAGCTCATGTCGCACGTGCTCGTCCTCGACATTGCTCAGGCTGCGCTCATGGCCGAGTTCCGGCGCGAGGCGCTCCTGCATGCGCCGCATCAGACCAAGGCGAGCCTGGTTCGGGGATGACAGCTCCTGCGGTGTCCAGACGATGCCACTGGGTGCATCGAACTGCGGCGGCTTCTTGAACAGCAGCTCGACAAGCCCGGGGCTGACGTCGCGATACCAGCTGTCATGCACCGCCTGGCGCTCGCCCGCCGGCAACAGCACCAGCAGGTTGTTCTCGCCTTCCATGCGCAGGAAGTCCATGTACAGACGGGTGACCAGCTGATGGCCGAGATTGCCATAGACATCGAAGCCGGCGACCAGCAGATAGTGGATGCGCTCCAGCATCGGGTAATCGATGATCCAGCCCGTCTTGGGCACGCCACCGACCAACCCCTTCATCACCGCCGCATTGTCGAAGTGGCGATAGATGGTCAGGGCCGCGTTGGGATTGCGCCCCTGGCCGGGGCCGTCGGTCCAGCCGCTGCCGTCCCACAGCACTCGCTCATCCAGGCGCAGATCGCCATCGAGATAGGCCTGGGACATCAGGCGCTGCTTGGCCTTGAGGTAGGCGGTCTGCTTGCGCTCGAACTTGACCCAGGAGCTGATCGGCAACGCATTGCTGCTCTGCTCGGCGGGCAGGCTGAGATTCTTCCCTTCCTCGGCCAGGGTGCGTTCCACTTCCGGGTGGCTGAACATCTTCGGATCGGTGAAGCCGACCCAGAAGTGATCATTGATCACATCCACCGCGACCTGACCGCGACAGACCGGCCCCTTGATGAAGCCCATGATGGTGTTCTGCGACTCATCCAGCATGAAGCGATAGCGTGACTCGGCCGGGATGGCCTCGAAGGTCAGGAAAGGATTCGAGGCCGTCTTGAGGTCGTAATCCGGCAGGTCATCCACCGGGTAATCCGGTGTCAGGAACAGCGCCTGCCAGCGCTTGAAGCGAGCATCATCGAGCGCATAGGGCAGATGATTCTTGGCCAGGATCGTCGCGCGCTCCTGCCACAGACGGTAATAGACCCGCGGGCGTCCGGCGTCATCGTGGGGCAGGCTCGCGCGCTCATCGGCGGTGTAGGAGGCATAGGGTGCATCGTAGGGGCGGCGCGTGGAGATGCGCTTGATCGGCTCGCCCGGCGGGGTGCTGGAACGCACCAGCTTGAAGAAGATCGGCCGTCCATCCGCGCCCTTGATGTCCGGGAAATACACATGGCTCAGGAAGAGATGCTCGTAGATATAGCGATTCATCAGGCGCTGCTTGAGGCTGTCGCCGTTGAAGAAGCGCTCGGCCTGCTCGATGTGCGGCATCAGCGCCTGGGGCAGTGGTGCCGGACCGGTCATCGCGCCACCCTTGGCCAGCCAGTTCACCAGCGTGCGGTGCTCTTCATCGCTGACCTGTGGCAGGGCGTAGGGCATGCCCCAGTCAGGATGGTCTTCGGCGAACTTGTCGTAGCCCTCGACGGGGGCACACACCTGACTGCGATTGAGCGACAGGTCGAAGCGGTCTTCCGGCAGCAGGCCATCTTCCGTCACCGGCAGCGGCGCCTTGCGCTTCTGGCTGAGCGCACGGAACAGCACACTGCCCTCCAGATTGGCGGCCGGAGAGTCGAAGCGCTCATTGAGCACCGGCGAGAAGTCCATGCTGCGCCACTGTTCGGTGGTGTCCGCGTCCTCGAACATGCGCGTCAGATTGGCCGCCAGCAAGCGCGTGCCATCGTAGACCGGCGCCGGATTCATGCCGCGATCGATCCCGGCGGCCGATGACATCTTGAGCTGACAGGGAGCGTCGTAGCAGCCATGACAGACCACGCAGCGCGTCTCGATCACCGGCTTGACCTCATCCTCCCACTGGCGCCCGGCAAGACTGTCGTGTGACACCACCCGCTCACGCGGTGACGCGGGGCCGAAACGCTCATCGAGCTGATGAATCGCGACGGCACTGCAGCCCCCCAACAGTAGAACGAGCACGATGCTCCAGCGCCAGCGCGGTATGCGCCACAGGCGTCGAAGTAGGTCCGGCATGGGGAACTCCAGCAAGAGGAAGGGATATCGGCAATCGGGCAGATGATGGCGAAAGCGTACCATAAGCAGGCTCACTAATTCGGCAAGACTGCCTTTCCAAGCATAGTGAACAATGATGTCAGATTTTTTTGGCGTTTCCGCATCCAACTGTATTTTGACGGCGTATGACTTCATGACCCGCCTGAACGAGCTGTCTGACGCAAGCGGGTGCCACGATGTTCCTGATCCATAATTCAAAAAATACGGGCCCTGCCCGATAGGAAGCCATCATGACCATGAAGAAGACCGTTACTGCTGCCACCTTCGCCGCCGCTGCCGCCGCGCTGTTCTCCACTGCCGCCCTGACCTCGCTGCCGGTGCACGCCGGTGACAATGCCGTGAAGTGCTCCGGCATCAACTCCTGCAAGGGCACCTCCGAATGCGCGACCGCCAACAGCGCCTGCAAGGGCCACAACGCCTGCAAGGGCCAGGGCTGGTCGTACACTGCCAGCGCTGAATCCTGTGTCGGCGAAGGTGGTACTGTCGTCGAGGGCTGATCCTCAGGCACGCAGAGGCGTCTGCCCTGGCAGGCGCCTCTGGCGAATTACCGACGGGAGGACGGCACACCGTCCTCCCGTTCCTGATTCTGGTTCTGGCTCTGGCTCGGTTTCTGTCCGGGAAGCCTGGCGGGTGTCTTTCAGCTCTCCTGACTCGCCCTCTGCCTCGCCCTTTTCCGCACCCTCTGCCTTCGCTCAGAAGAGGACTCACGCATGACGACAGCTGTCACCGCTCGCCTGCCCACGCCCGCCAGCGCCGGCATCGGCCAAGGGCTGGGCCTGCGCCCCGAGTACTATCACGAGATTCTGACGACGCTGCCGGACATCGACTGGTTCGAGGCCATCAGCGAGAACTACATGGGCCACGGCGCCAGAGAATACGGTGGCCTGAGTACTGGTGGCCTGAGTACTGGTGGCCTGAGTACCGGTGGTCTGAGTGCCGGCGGCAAGCCACTTCATCATCTCGAGCGAGTCCGCGAGCACTACCCCATCGCCTTGCATGGCGTCTCACTGTCCATCGGTGGCAGCCACCCCATCGACAGCCGTTACCTGCGCGAGCTGCGCGCCCTGTGCGAGCGCATCGAACCGCTGTGGGTCTCCGACCACCTGTGCTGGACGCGTACCGGCGCGCATCAGTTCCACGACCTGCTGCCGCTGCCTTATACCGATGCCACCATCGACCATCTGGCCGAACGCATCGATCAGGTCCAGAACGCGCTCGGCCGTCAATTATTGCTGGAAAATGTCTCCAGCTATCTGACCTGGCGCCCTGACGAGATGAGCGAATGGGAGTTTCTGGCCGAGGTCAGCCGCCGCGCCGACTGCCTGATCCTGCTCGACCTGAACAACGTCATCGTCTCGAGCCACAACCATGGCTTCGACCCGCTGACCTATCTGGACGCCATGCCGGCAGAGCGCGTCTGGCAGCACCATCTGGCCGGGCATATCCGGCAGGAGGTCTCCGGCGGCGAGCTATGCATCGACACCCATGACCAGCCCGTCCCGGACACCGTGTGGACGCTGTATGACGCCGCGCGGGAGCGCTTCGGCGATGTCGCCACCATGATCGAGCGTGACGACAACTTCCCGCCCTGGTCGGAGTTGATGCAGGAGTACGCCGAGCTGCGCCGCCGCAGTGGTCGTCCGCTGGCGGATGCTGCGCGCGAGAACCAGACGCCAGACCACGGAGGGCTGCGCGCATGACGCAAGCGAGCCCTGCAGGCGGTGCTGATCGCAGCGCCTTGATGCAACTGCAGGAGACCACGGGCGCCTACCTCGCGACACCGAGCCCTGACACCCGCAGCGCGGCGGCCGAGGCCGTCATCAGTGATCAGCTTGCCAGCGCCGAGGAGCGCCTCGACATCTACGCGATGGCCTATCGGCTGCGGCTCTTCGAGGTCTTCGGCGGGGATTTCGAGGCCGTGCACACCCTGATCGGCGATGACGCCTTCGGGCTGCTGTGTCGTGACTACCTCGCGGCCCACCCGCCGAGTCATTATTCGATTCGCTGGGCAGGCCAGCATTTCCCGGCCTTCGTCGCGGCGCGCGAACCCGAGCGCTCCCTGGTCACCGAGATGGCCGCCTTCGAGTGGGCTTTGGGGCTGGCGCTGGATGTGGTGGACAGCACCCCGCTGAGTGTCGAGCCCCTGCAGACGCTGGCCCCCGAGGAGTGGCCCGAGCTGGCCCTGGCAGCGCACCCGTCCCTCAAGCGCTTCTTGTTCCACTTCGATACGCCGGCCATCTGGAAGGCCATCGACAACGATGAGCCACCACGCGCGCCGGTCGAGTCGGACGCGCCCACGCCCTGGATCGTCTGGCGCCAGCCCACCGCTGGCGCGCCCGAGGTGCACTATCGCTCTCTCGAACCGCTGGAAGACCTGGCTCTCGGCGCCATCCTCGCGGCCGGTGCCGAGGGCCTGAGCTTCGGCCGGCTAGGGAAGCTGCTGACGCCGCAGGTGGGGGCAGAGCAAGCCCCGGGTATCGCGGTCAACCTGCTGGTGCAGTGGCTCGCCGCCGGCCTGCTGATCAGGCCCTGACATCAGGCATCCGCGCGCCCAACACCACGCCGGACATGACAGCCAGCGGCGAAAGCCGGACAATACACGCCGACCCTCATTGCGATGGTCGGCTTTCGTCTTCCTGCTGCCGTGATGCCCATGCCCTCTTCTTCTGATGCTCCGCACTCCGAGGCGCCGACGGCGCCTCAGACACCTGCGCCGATGGCGGACGCCACGCCCACGTCTCTCGAGGCCAAGTCTGCTGAGGTGACTGAGCCGGCTGAGCCTGTTGAGCTGACTGAACCCGCCGAGCCACTCGACATCCTGTTCCAGGATGAGGTGCTGGTGGTGGTCCACAAGCCATCGGGCCTGCTGGTGCACCGCAGCCCCATAGACAAGCACGAGACCGAGTTTCTGCTTCAGCGTCTGCGCGACCAGATCGGCCAGCATGTCTTCCCCGTGCATCGCCTCGATCGTCCGACATCAGGGCTGATGGTGTTCGGCCTCTCGCCCCAGGCGGCGCGCAAGCTGAGCACCGCCTTCGAGGAGCAGCAGGTCAGCAAGCGCTATCTGGCGATAGTGCGCGGTGTCGCGCCCGAGCAGCAACGCCTCGATTACGGCCTGCGCAAGGAAGATGGCAAGCTGCCCAAGGCCGAGATGCCGGAGCAGGAAGCCATCACCGACACGCGCCGCCTGGCACAGGTCGAGCTGCCCATCGCCATCGATCGCTACCCGCAGTCGCGCTTCTCGCTGGTCGAGGCCCATCCGCTGACCGGTCGCCGCCACCAGATTCGCCGTCACCTGTCACGCCGTGGCTACCCGATCATCGGCGACGCCAAGCATGGCAAGGGCAACTACAATCGCTACTTCGCCACGACACTGGAATGCCCCCGCCTGCTGCTGGCGGCTGTCGGGCTTGAGCTTCCTCATCCCGAAGGTGGCTGGCTGAGCCTGTCGTGTCCGCCAGAAGGTGCCTACGCGGCACTGATGGAGCGCTTCGGCTGGCTGGGCCATCTGCCCGAACGCTACGCTGAACATCTGGCAGAGCGCCCGACCAGACACTGGCTCGATGCATCCGCCGACGACCCGGCTGACTGAGCGCGTCCCTGCCGACTGCCACCCGTTCCCCCGAGATTCGCGAGCTGCGCATGACCACCTCTTCCGACACCCCGGACTCGACCGACATGAGCCCAGAACAGCAGAGCTCTGAAAATAAAAGCTCTGAAAGCAAAAGCTCTGAAGAACAGAGCCCTGACCGCAAGCCCTCAGGCGAGCCGTCAACCCACGACAGCACGCCCTCCGCCAGCGAACGGATGCTGGAGAGCTTCTTTGCGGCCGGCGCTGCCAGCCAGGCCCCTGCAGAAGACGACTACGACTTCCGCTTCGGTGGCATCCGCCGCCTTTACGGTGCCAGCGCCTTCGCCCACTTCCGCCACGCGCATGTCGCGGTGATCGGGGTCGGCGGTGTCGGCAGCTGGAGCGCCGAGGCACTGGCTCGCTCCGGCATCGGTGAGATGACGCTGATCGATCTCGATGATGTCTGCGTCTCCAACGTCAATCGTCAGCTGCATGCGCTGGATGGCCAGATCGGTCGTCCCAAGGTCGAGGTGCTGGCCGAGCGCTGCCAGCTGATCGCGCCGCAGATGAAGATCCACGCCATCTCGGCCTTCGTCACGCCGGACAACCTCGCCGAGCTGATCCACGACGACCTCGATCACGTCATCGACGCCATCGACAGCGTGCCCGCCAAGACAGCGCTGATCGCCTGGTGCAAGCGGCGCAAGCTGGGCCTGACCGTGACGGGCGGCGCCGGTGGCCAGCTCGACCCGACGCGCATCCAGATCGGTGATCTCGCCCGCACCGAGCAGGACCCGCTGCTGGCGCGCGTTCGCTCACTGCTGCGTCGCGACTACAATTTCAGTCGCAACCTGAAGCGCCGGTTCGATGTCGAGTGCGTCTATTCCGACGAGCAGCTGACCTACCCCGGCGCCGACGGCGAGGTGTGTGCCACCAAGCCCGGCGACAGCGCCACGCGCCTGGATTGCGCTGGCGGCTTCGGCGCGGCTACCTTCGTCACCGGCAGCTTCGGCTTCACCGCCGCTGCCCGCGTGCTGGCGCGCATCGCACGCCGCGGTGCCAAGGCCACGCCTGTCGCTGATGAAACGTCTGTGGCTGATACGCCGAACGCTGCCGACTGATACGCCTGCTTCTCGCTGTTGGCTTCACCGCTTCTTGCTTCTCGCTTTTGGCTTCACCCTCAAGGAAATCGCCATGACTGACCTGCCTGCCATGCCGCCGCTGCCGGAAAATCGTCCCGTGCCGGGCCTCTACCGCCACTACAAGGGCGCGCAGTACGAAGTGATCGGCACCAGTCGCCACAGCGAGACCGAAGAGCTGCTGGTGGTCTATCGTGCTCTTTATGGTGAATGCGGGCTGTGGGTGCGTCCGCTGAGCATGTTCATGGAGAACGTCGAGATCCAGGGCGAGCCGGTGCCACGCTTCGCGCTGATCTCGGCTTGGTCCTGCTGATCCGCGGCCTTGCCGCGCCCACATCCTGACCGACCAGACAGGTACATGCCGCCTGTCGGTCGCGGTGCTATACTGCGCCGCTTGTTTTTCCAGACATACGCATTGAGCCGCTTGCGGGCATGATCTGCCCGCGCGGCTCGGCCACGCCCACACAGCGCACTGCCCGGCACGTCTGGCAGGCACTGTGAGCTGGTTCATACCACGTCAAGAGCGGAGGAAGCATGAGCGCACTGGTTGGTGTCATCATGGGATCAAAATCGGATTGGGCGACCATGTGCCATACGGTCGAAACCCTGGAAGCGCTGGGGATCGAACACGAGGTCAAGGTCGTCTCTGCCCATCGCACGCCCGACCTGCTGTTCGACTATGCCGATACCGCTGCCGAGCGTGGCCTCGAGGTCATCATCGCCGGTGCCGGTGGCGCGGCGCATCTGCCGGGCATGTGTGCCGCCAAGACCTGGCTGCCGGTGCTGGGCGTGCCGGTGCAGTCCAGCATGCTGTCAGGTGTCGATTCCCTGCTCTCCATCGTGCAGATGCCCGCCGGCATCCCCACCGGCACGCTGGCCATCGGCCGCGCCGGCGCCGTGAATGCCGCGCTGCTGGCCGCCAGCCAGCTGGCCAACAAGTACCCGGCCATCCGCACCGCGCTGATCAACTTCCGTGCCGAGCAGACCGACCGTGTGCTCGACAACCCGGACCCGCGCCCCGACGCACCCAGCCTGTCCCACGGAGGCGAGTAAGCCATGAGCCAGCCGTTCCGCTTCGGTATCGTCGGCGGCGGTCAGCTGGGCCGCATGTTGGCTCAGGCCGGCGCCGCCCTGAATGCCCGCTTCACCTTCCTTGATCCTTCGGATTCGCCCTGCGGTCGCGTCCACGGTCATCATCTCTGTGCCGATTGGCAGGATGATGCGGCCCTGACGCAGCTGGTGGCGGCCTCTGATGCCATCACCTTCGAGTTCGAGAACGTGCCGGCGGACGCCGTCGCGCGTCTGGCGGCCGAGCGCCCGACCTTCCCACCGGCTGGCGCACTGGATACCGCGCGTGACCGCTGGAGCGAGAAGTCGCTGTTCATGCGTCTTGGCATCGAGGTGCCGCCGCTGGCGCTGGTCGACAGCCAGGCTGACCTTGAAGCGGGCGTCGCGACCATCGGTCTGCCCGCCGTGCTCAAGACACGCACGCTGGGCTATGACGGCAAGGGCCAGAAAGTGCTGCGCGAGATGGCCGACGTCGCCGACACCTTCGCCGAACTCGGCAGCGTGCCGCTGATCCTGGAAGGCTTCATCGCCTTCGATCACGAAGTCTCGGTGATCGCGGTACGCGGTCGCGATGGCGAGACACGCGCCTGGCCGCTGTCACGCAATGAACATCGCAGCGGCATCCTGCACTGCTCAACGCCGCTCGACTCCCACGGCCTGCAGGCCGAAGCCGAGGCGGCTGCCTTCAAGGTGATGCACGAGCTCGACTATGTCGGCGTGATGGCCTTCGAGTTCTTCGTCGTCAGAAACGACGATGGCAGCGAGCGCCTGCTGGCCAACGAGATCGCACCGCGTGTGCACAACTCGGGTCACTGGAGCATCGAAGGCGCCGTCACCAGCCAGTTCGAGAATCACCTGCGTGCCGTCGCCGGCATGCCGCTGGGCGAGACCACACTGCTCACACCCTGCGCGATGCTCAACATCATCGGCCGCATGCCGGAACGTGACGCCGTGCTCGCCATCCCCGGCGCGCGTCTGCACGACTACGGCAAGGCGCCGCGTGCGGGGCGCAAGATCGGCCACATCACGGTTCTGGCCGCCGACAAGGCGAGCCTCGACGCCCGCATCGCGGCTGTCGAAGCGCTGCTGGTCAATGAACTGGGCAAGTAAGCCGGTTCTGCGCCACTGAAGACAAAACGCCCCCGCTGCCATCGGCAGCGGGGGCGTTTTCGTTTCTGCACGACTCAGCGAGCCGCCACGGAATCAGTCGATCTCGTGGTGGATCTGCTTCTGCAGGTAGAGCTCGATGCCGACCTTCTCGATCAGGCCCAGCTCGGTCTCCAGGTGATCGATGTGCTCTTCCTCGTCGTCGAGGATCTTGCGGAACAGGTCACGCGAGGTGTAATCGCGAACCTGTTCGGCGTAGGCGATCGCTTCCTTCAGATCACCATGTGCCTGGTGCTCCAGCGCCAGATCGCACTCGAGCATTTCCTTGGTGTTCTCGCCGATGCGCAGCTTGCCGAGGTCCTGCAGGTTGGGCAGACCTTCCAGGAACAGGATGCGCTCGATCAGGGTGTCGGCGTGACGCATCTCTTCGATGGACTCGTCGTATTCCCACTTGGCCAGGCGCTTGAGGCCCCAGTCCTTGTACATGCGCGCATGCAGGAAGTACTGATTTATGGCGACCAGTTCGTTGGCCAGTATGGTGTTGAGATGCTCGATGATCTTGGGATCGCCTTTCATGTCGCCATTCCTCTCTTGTCAGGGTTGCTGCTTGCGTCAGGTTCTGTGCTGCGCCTGATGACGGCATGCATCAGCCGCAGCGCGGGCACGTCAGGCGTGCCCTATCGATCAGGTGCGGCAAGTATGGCGCAAAAACATGAATTTTTCGAGACATACCAACAAGTTATCGACTTTTAGGCGCAAATGGGAAGGATTGGTATCCGCGTTGTCATGTGGCGACCGACACCGGATTGCCTGGCGCCCATACGAAAACACCCGCCACCCGGTCTTGAGACCAGATGGCGGGCGTCAGGCAAGCGAGCACTTGCCGGGAGTCGACGAGAACAGATCACGCAGCTGGGCAGCGCGGCGACTGGGCGGCGACTGGAGTGTCAGTCGCCGGCAGGCGAGCCTCGGCTCGAGCCTGCATCACACCGCGTAGGCGAGATCCTCTGCCGGCATCATTTCACGCGCAACCGCTTCGCGAGTGATGGTCTTGGCCATGCAGGCACATTTGCCGCACTGGGTCGCGCAGCCGGTCTGCTCACGGACTTCGCGGAAGCTGCGCGCTCCCTGTTCCACGACTTCGCGGATCTTGTGGTCTGACACACCTTTGCACAGACAGACGTACATGGCTCACCTCGCTCACTCCAAGTGAGACAAATGTAAATGATTCGCAGAAACATGCGCAACACCTGACTGCAAAAAATTCTCATTCACACGTTATATCAAATACTTAGCGAGGCGATTTCTGGCCGGTTTGCGGTTGCGGAACACACGATGTCATAAGCAAGCCATATCAGCCTCACAAAGCGATTGCCGTGGGGAAAGCCAGCACCGTATAAAGAATGATGGCCCGTGGCTGACAGAAAGCTAGGGTTGCGATTTCACACGAGGCCGCTAGTATGTATAACGATTTTTTATGCAATTCGAAAAACAATCGCACCAAAACATAATGAGTCATCGCTAGCCGATCACTCAGGCGGGTCACTCGAACGCAGCCCAGCTCCTCGCTCACGGGAAGCGCCGCGTCACGATGAAGGCAAATGACTGCCACGCCCCGCCAGGCAATCAGGAAAGAACATGAACAGGACACTGCAAGAGATTCCGTCGCTCCGCCTCCTCATGGCCATGACCCGCATCGGCATGCCGATGATGGGCGCCATGCTGAAGCCGTGACCGGCCTGAATCCGTCTGCTGTTGCCCTATCTGCCGATTTCCGAACGCCAATCCGCAAGGAGCCCGATATCATGTCAGTACAACTCGCCACCGCCGATCATCACGCCACGTCCCACCTGCCACTTGATCTGGACGCCGTCCGCGACGCCGGCAGCTGCTTCGGTGACCACCACCGTCTGCCGCTGACCCCGCTGCTGCGCAATCTCTATCGTGAAGCCCGCCGTGAAGGCCTGGTGGATGAGCATTGCAACGCGCGTGAACTGATGAGCCATATCGCTCTGCCCCATGACCACGTGGTCACCCAGGAAATTTCCGACCGTGTCTGGCGCTACAACGTCGGTTACTCCAACACCGGCGAGAGCACGGAACAGGGCGACCTGAGCGCGGCGCTGGACTCCCTCAATGAGCGCACCCTGGATGAGCCGCTGCCGGGCGCCCTGCAGCGCCTGACCGAATCCTGGCTGTACCTGCCGGGCGAGCTGGAAAGCCCGCGCCAAGCCAGCGCCGACGTGCTGTGGCTCGACAAGCAGGGCCGTGCTCGCTACCGCCTGGATCAGGCGCGTCACTGGTTCGCCACCCTGCGCGATGAAGCCGTCGACATCGATGGCTGGCTGGCATGGCGCCTGACGCACCTGCCGCTGACCAGCGCGCCGGTGCTCGATACCGTCAGTGCCTTCACGCGTCTGGCGCGCCTCGATCACGATGGCCAGCGTCCGATCGGTCAGCTGTCCTTCGTGCGCTATCGCGAGGGCGTGCGTCTGGAAGGCATGGGTACCGCGGTGATCGACCTGCCGCGCGAGCTGCCCGAGACGGCGGCACAGGAAGACAGCCTGGTGGTGTCACGCACCAGCGTGGAACGCATCATCACGCGCCTGGATGGCCTGCTGGGCGTCTGATCACGCCCTGCACTCGCGGAAAACACAACGCCCCGCCAGTCATCGACTGGCGGGGCGTTTTTTTATCTGGCTGAGATCACGTCTGGCTGAGGTCACTGTCTTCATGCACGGTGCCTCACTCGCGCCGCAGCTTGGGCACCACCACCACACGAGTGCCGGAGGCGATGTCCTGCCAGCTGCGCTGCTCAGGGTCCCACAGCTGCCAGACGTACCCCAGCCCGCAGGCGCCCAATGACAGCCCGGCAACCACGAAGCGTATCAGGCACTGCTGCAGCGTCGGGACATGACCCTGTGGCGTCTCGATGCGCAGCCGCCAGGCCTGCATGCCCAGCGTCATGCCACTGCGGCTCCAGCAGCCGCCGAAGAAGGCGAACATCGCCACCAGCAACAGACTGCGGAACAGCGGTGACTGATTGGCCTCACCGCCATTGACGGCAACCCCGATGAAACCCAGCACGATCAACAACGCCATCACGAGGAAGGCGTCATAGACCACGCCGCCCAGACGCCGCATCAGGCCCGCAGGGCGCGCACCCTGCGGGTCGAGACGGCGGCGAGAGTGCGGGGCGCCCTTAGCCACTGCGCCGGATCAGCAGCAGGCCGATCACATAACAGGCCAGCATCGGCGCCAGCACCGCCCAGATGGGCGCGAAGCCGAACACCACCGAAGCCGGGGCGAGCAGGTCCTGCAGATACTTGAACAGCAGGCCGACCACGATGCCGTAGAAGACCCGTGTCCCCGCCGCCACCGTGCGCAAGGGCCCGAAGACGAAGGAGGCGGCCACCAGCACCAGCGCCGCCAGCGTCAGCGGCTGCAGAATCTTCTGCCAGAAGTAGAGCAGCGGCTGATTGGCCGACAGCCCCTGGTCCTGCAGGTAGCGGGAATAGCGCCACAAGTCGGAGGCTGACTGCTGCTTGGGGTCGCTGATGACCAGCTTGAGCAGGTCCGGCGTCAGCTGGGTGTCCCACTCGCGGGTCTCCTGCTGAGCCACCGTGGTGGCGCTCGGCTCGCCATTCTGGGACTCGAAGGTGGTGGTCTGCACCGCCTCCAGCGTCCAGCCATCGTCCTGCCAGACGGCGCGCCTGGCGTAGAGCGCCTGGGTCAGATGGCGCTCGTCATCGAAGCGATAGCGGGTGACGTTGAGCACCACATCATCGCTGCGTATCGAGCCGAATCGGTAGTAGTCGTTGCCCTCGCGCTGCCAGCCGCCACCCTCGGCATAGACGGCGCCTGCGCCCTGCTGCTTCTCGGCGCGCCAGGCGTCGGCCTGCAGTTCGGTAACGGGGGCGACATATTCACCGACCGCCATGGTGATGGCGATGACCAGCCCCAGCGGCTTCATCACGCCCCACAGAATGCGCGTCAGTGAACGACCGGCGGCGCGCATGATGGTCAGCTCATTGCTCGAGGCCATGCTGCCCAGCCCGATCAGGGCGCCCAGCAGTACGCCAACCGGCACGAATTCGTAGAAGCGCGATGGCAGACGCATCAGCAGATAGAGGAGTACTTCAAAGGCGCCGTAGTCGCCTTTCACGTCCCCCAGATCATTGATGTAGGTGATCATCAGGTCGAGCCCGAGAATCAGTACCTGCACCACCAGCATGGCCACCAGCACATTGCGGGCGATGTAACGGTCGAGACGATCAAGCAGCATCAGCGGCCACCTCCGCGGTTGTCGCGCCAGCTCAGCCAGATGCCGAGCGCCAGATAGACGCCGTGAATGGGCCACAGGCCGATGGCGGCCGGGTACTTCTCGGATGCGACGGCATTCTGCGCCGCGATCAACAGGCTGAGATAGGTGATGTGCACGAAGATGGCCGGCAGCAGACGCGCGAAACGCCCCTGACGCGGATTGACGCGTGCCAGCGGCAGGCCGATCAGCATCAGGATCGGCACCATCAACGGCAGCGAGATGCGCCACTGCAGCTGGGCCTTGGCCTCCGGGAGATCGGAAGCCCAGAGCTGCGCCGTGGTCGCAAGCTCGATGTCCTCCTTGAGGGCCGCGGCGTCCTGCCCCTCGGTGATGCGCACGCCGTAACGATCAAAGCCCAGTCGCTGGGCGATCGCCTTGCCCGGCTCCACCCCGTAGCGCGTGCCGTCGCTCAACACCAGATAGCGGCTGCCGGTCTCGGGGCTGACTTCCTGGAAGGCACGCTCGGCGCGCACCACCGATTGGCTCGGTTCGCTATCGGGCGTGCTGGCGGCATTGCTGTCACCTGCCTCGGCGATGAAGACGTTTTCCAGCTCGCTGTTGTCATCGCTCATGCTCTCGGCATAGACGGTGCGATTGCCGATCTCCTGGAAGCGTCCCGCGCCGAGAATCGAGAAGTCGGTCTTCTGCTTCTGCTGCTCGAGCAACAGCTCATTCTTGAGTGCGCCGGCAGGCGTCAGATAGAGGCTGCAGGCCGCGACCAGCGCCGTGATCAACAGCGCCGGCAGCAGGGTGACACGCAGCAGGCGCTCCGGGCCGACGCCACAGGCGACCAACACGGTGATCTCGCTGTTCATGTACAGCTGACCGAAGGCCAGCAACACGGCGAGGAAGAAGGACAGCGGCAGCAGCAGTTCAAAGAAACCCGGCAGGTGATAGAGCATCAGGCTGCCGAGTATCGACGCCGGGAAATCCCCCTCCGCCGCATCACTGAAATAGCGGATGAATCGGCTGCCCATGATGACAAGCATCAGCACCCCGGCCACGGCGGCCATGGTGGTGAGTATCTCGCGTGTCAGGTAGCGGAAGATGATCAAGTGGAACTCCTGTTTCCCGCTCGCAAGCGAGCGTGTTGACCAGATCGATGATAGCCGGTGGAGGAATGGTCGTGATCACATGAAGGCATCATCCCCCTCATGCATGGTGCGCAGCCTTTGCGTACACTGGCGGCACGGGTCTGAAGACTGGACGGGAGCGGCTCCCCCTCATGCAGCAGCATTATCCAGAAAGGATGCTGCCTTGTCGCGGCTCCAGGCATTGCACGTGGACAGCCTGACATGATGGACTGCCCTCACTCGTGCATGCCAGCTCAGCTTGTCATGAGCGGTCTGCGCCCCCATCCAGACCATGACCCCGATGTCGCCGCGAGCCGGGCACGCCTGGCCTGACGACATCCTTCATCCTTGTACTGTTCATCTTCGTACCCTCACTCGCGCGCGTGGAGTTGCCATGGAATTTCCTGTAGTCACTGCCAATCCGGCCCAGCTTGAAACCGCCTGCATCGTGGTACCTGTCATCGAGGGCGACCTCACCGGTGCTGCGGCACGACTCGACGATGCCAGCGAGAAGCTGATTTCCCAGCTGATCGAGCGCGGCGACTTCAAGCCCGAGCTCGGCAATACCCTGCTGGTGCCCTTCGCTCCGGGCCTCGGCGCTCAGCGCCTGCTGCTGGCCGGTTTCGGCAGTGAGGAAAAGCTCGACGAAAGCCGTTACAAGCGTGGCCTCGACGCCGCCATGACCGCTCTGCTCAAGCTGCCCATCGAAGACGCGGCCTTCGCTGGCCTCGAGCTGAATCTCGAGCTGCGCGAGGCTGACTGGATGGCGCGCATGATCGCCGAGAGCGCGCTGCGCACTGCCTATCGCTTCACCGAGATGAAGAGCAAGCCGGGCGAGCCCGTCTCTCTGACCCGCCTGAGCGTGGTTAGTGCCGACAAGCAGCGTCAGGCCGAACTGGAAGCCGGCCTGCGCGTCGGTGCCGCCATCGGCATGGGCGTCAATGAAGCGCGCACGCTGGGCAATCTGCCGGGCAACATCTGCACGCCGCGCTACCTCGGCGAGCGTGCCGAGCAACTGGGTGCTGCCTCCGATGGCGCCCTGAAAGTGACCGTGCTCGGCGAGGAAGAGCTCGAGGAGCTCGGCGCCCTGTCCCTGCTGTCGGTCGGCCGCGGCAGTGAAGAGCCGAGCCGCCTGATCGTGATGGAATACCGCGGCGCGGAAGACGAGAACGAAGCCCCGCACGTGCTGGTCGGCAAGGGCATCACCTTCGATACCGGCGGCATCTCGCTCAAGCCGGGCGCCGGCATGGACGAGATGAAGTACGACATGGGCGGCGCGGCCAGCGTGTTCGGCACCATGCGCACCGTGCTGGAACTCAAGCCCAAGCTCAACGTGGTGGCCATCGTGGCCAGCGCCGAGAACATGCCGGACGGCCGCGCTACCAAGCCGGGCGACATCATCAAGACCCTGAAGGGCCTGACCGTCGAAGTCCTCAACACCGACGCCGAAGGCCGTCTGGTGCTGTGTGATGCGCTGACCTACGCCGAGCGCTTCGAGCCGGCCAGCGTCGTCGACATCGCCACCCTGACCGGCGCCTGCGTCATCGCGCTGGGCAATCACGCCACCGGTCTGATCTCCAACGATGATGACCTGGCGCTCGACCTGCTCGACGCCGGCGAAGAAGCCTGGGACCGCGCCTGGCACATGCCGCTGTGGGACGAGTATCAGACGCAGCTGGATTCCAACTTCGCCGACATCGCCAACATCGGCGGTCGCGAAGCCGGCATGATCACCGCAGGTTGCTTCCTGTCCCGCTTCGCGGACACATTCCCGTGGGCGCATCTGGACATCGCCGGCACCGCCTGGATGTCCGGCAAGCAGAAAGGCGCCAGCGGCCGCCCGGTGGGCCTTCTGACCCAATACCTGCTGGATCGCGAAGCGGAACTCAGCGCCCCGCAGGAAGAGACCGTCTGAGGCTTCGCATGCTCTCGATAGCGTGCTAGCGTTGAGACACGCGGGTCGCGACGCCACTCGGCACCGCTGACCCGAGAGGTCCTATAAAAATGATTCGACCCCCGGCGTTCCGCGTCGGGGGTCTCGCTGCTACGGAGACACCCACGTGACCAAAGGCTTCGACGTCCGCGCGTCCACGCAACCGGCGGATGCTGCCGTTCGTGACACCATTCTGGCCAATCCCGGCTTCGGCCGTCACTTCAGCGATCACATGGCCCATGTACGCTGGACCGCCGACGGCGGCTGGCACGGCCATGAAGTCCGCCCCTACGGCCCGCTGAGCCTCGACCCCGCCGCCTCGGTACTGCACTACGCCCAGGAAATCTTCGAAGGCATCAAGGCCTACCGTCATGAAGACGGCTCGGTGTGGACCTTCCGCCCCGAGAAGAACGCCGCACGTTTCCGCAACTCCGCCCGCCGTCTGGCACTGCCGGAGCTGTCCGACGAGGACTTCGTCGGCTCGCTCAAGGCCCTGCTCGCGCAGGACAGCGCCTGGGTGCCGACTCCGGCCAGCGTCAGTGACGAATGCAGCCTCTATCTGCGCCCGTTCATGATCGCCAGTGAAGCCTTCCTCGGCGTGCGTCCGTCGCGTGAAGTCGATTACTACGTGATCGCCTCACCGGTGGCGGCCTACTTCAAGGGCGGCATCAAGCCGGTCTCCATCTGGCTGTCCTCGCACTACAACCGTGCGGCCGCCGGCGGTACCGGTTTCGCCAAGTGCGGCGGCAACTACGCGGGCTCACTGGCCGCGCAGAGCGAAGCTTCCGCCAATGGCTGTGACCAGGTCGTGTTCCTGGACGCCGCCGAGAACAAGTGGGTCGAGGAATTGGGCGGCATGAACCTGTTCTTCGTCTTCAAGGACGGCCGTCTGGTCACGCCGCGCCTGACCGGCACCATTCTGGAAGGTGTCACCCGTGACTCCATCCTGACCATGGCGACCGATCTGGGCCTGACGCCGGAAGAGCGCCCTATCAGCATCGACGAGTGGCGTGAAGGCATCGCCTCCGGCGAGATCACCGAGGTGTTCGCCTGCGGTACCGCTGCCGTCATCACGCCGGTGGGCGAGCTGGTCAGTGAAGAAGGCCGCCTCGACCTGACCGCCAACGCCGGTGATGTCGCCATGCGTCTGCGCAGCCAGCTGCTGGATCTGCAATACGGTCGCGCCGAAGACACGCGTGGCTGGATGACGCGCCTGGCATAGGTGGCTGAAATAAGTGCTCTGGTATCAGTGCACGGGAACAAGCCCTCGAGCCTGCCCCTGTGGCTTGAAGGATGACCAAAACCCCAAGGCCCGCCTCGAAAGAGGCGGGCCTTGGGGTTTCTGGCGCACGGATATCTGACTGCGGAAAAATGTCACGGGAGGCAGGCTGCATCGAAGCCGCGCGGCGAGTGCGGTATCCTGAGCGCTCGAGAATTCCTTGCCCGAGCGGTGCCCATGACCCAGATCGACTTCTACATCCTGCCCGACACCACGCTGGAAGCCCGGCTGGAATTCGCCTGCCGGCTGGCCGAGACCATCCACGCCAAGGGCTTTCGCCTGCATGTGCATGTCGAGGACGAGGCGATGGCGCGTCAGTTCGATGAGCATCTGTGGCAGTTCCGCCCGGAAAGCTTCGTGCCCCATGCGCTGGATATCGATCTCGACATGGCCGCCCGCGAGGCCGAACACGCCGATGACGTGCCGCGCCCGCCGGTCACCATCGGCTGGCAGGACGCCCCGGCGCCGGGTATCGAGGCGCTGCTCAACCTGCACCCCGAGATTCCCGAGTGGTTCTCACGCTTCGAGCGCGTCGCCGAGATCATCAATCAGCATCAGGATGTTCTGGTCACCAAACGCGAATGCTGGCGCACCTACAAGTCACGCGGCTATGCCGTGCGCTCGCATCAGCTCAAGGGCGTCAGCTGAGCGGACCGGCTTTCGTTACATTCCCAGAGCCTGGGCAAGCTTGAAGTTATCCTGCAGATGCGAAAGCCAGCGCTCGATATCGGCCATGCTCGGCGGGCTCTCACCGCTGTCGAAGAAGGCCTCGGGCAGGCCGCCTGCGGTCTCGCTGGCGTCACGCTCCCCGATACGCACGGCCCACAAAGGCAGTTCGCGCGGCATGCGCTGGATTTCGGCGAACAGCGCTACCACGTTCATGTCCGGCACATCGCCGAAGATGACCAGACACGGGCTGACATCTCGCACCAGGCGCAACGCCTGGGCCGCACTGCTGGCGATGATGATCTCCAGATTGGCGACGTGACTGCCGATCACCTCGAGGCGCAGACGGTCCTGCGCCCGCGTGCTGATCACCAGCCAGCGACAGGGCACCGGCAGCACCTTCTCCGCCGACCACGCCGCCTGGACAACGCGCTCATGGGCGCTGACATCCGCCAGCGGCAACCAGACCCGGAAGCTGGCGCCCTCGCCCAGCTCGCCCCGCGCCGTGATGTCACCGCCCATGCGGCGGGCGAGCTCCCGCGACAGCGCCAGCCCGAGCCCGGTGCCCTCGATGCCTGAATCTTCTCGTCCCAGACGCGAGAACGGCTGGAACAGCTGGACCGCCTGCGCGGAATCAAAGCCGAAGCCGCCATCGGTGATTTCCACCCAGCCCATCTCCACTCCGCTGGCATTGCGCTCCTGGCCGATGGCCAGGCGGATCCAGCCCCCCTCGCGGTTGTACTTGATGGCGTTGCCCATCAGGTTGCCGAGAATCTGATCCAGGCGACGCTGGTCGGCATTCAGCCACAGTGACTCGCCTTCCAGTGCCAGCGATAGCGTCAGGTTGGCGCTCTCCAGACGCGGCTGATATTGCCCTGCCAGCCGGATCAGCTTCTGGCCCACCGAGAGAGGTTGGCAGTCCAGCGGCAGATCACCGGCTTCCAGACTCGACATCTGCAGCACGTCCTCGATCAGCGCCGACAGCTGTGCCGCCGCATGACTGGCCTCATCCACGTAGCGGCGCTGCTCGCGGGTCAGATCGGCTTCCTCGCAGAGCAGATCCGTGAAGCCCATGATGGCGTTGAGCGGCGTGCGAATCTCGTGACTGAAACTCGAGAAGAAACGCGACTTGGACTGGCTGGCCTCGGTGGCACTGTCGCGGGCCGCCTCCAGCAGCTTGAGTGACTGCTTGTGGCGCTGGATATCCAGCGCAAGCCCGGTGGCGCGCTGTGGCCGCCCCTCATGATCACGCCGGGTGATCTGGCCGCGAATCTGCACCCAGACCCAGTGACCACGCGCATGCCGATAGCGCACGTCACGTGCCTCGGCCCAGCTCTCACCGTGCATGACTCGCCAGCGCGCCTCGAGCAGGCCGACGAGGTCTTCCGGGTGCGTCATGGCGTCAAGGTCCGCCAGATGCATGCTGGCGCGGACCGGCAGCCCCAGCATCAGGAAGAAATTCTCGTGCAGGTAGAGATCGTCCTGATCGAAGTCATAGCGCCAGGTGGCATCGCCGGAGGCCGCCATCACCATCTCGACGTGCCGCGCACCTTCGGCGCGTTCAAGCTCGATCTGGTCGCGCCGCTGAGCCGCTTCGCGCAGCGCCTCACCGGCCTGATCCAGCTCCTGCAGCTGGAAGCGCTCGCGCACCACGGGCTGACCGCGACCGATGCGCAGCGCCATGTCGCTGAGGCGTGCCAGTGATTCGGACAGGGTGGCCGCCATGGCCTCGGCCCGCCACCGCATCACTACCAGCAGGGCGAAGAAGAACAGAATCAGTCCCACCAGCATCACGTAGCCCAGCTGATTGAAGCGTTCATTCCAGATATCGATGCCGCTGTTGACCTGCTGCGCATCCACCACCGCCAACAACCGCCAGTCGGTGCCCGGCACCGATTGCCAGCCGACCAGCCGCTCACCGGCGAGCAAGGAAACGCTGCGCACGCCCTGCGCCTCATCCGAGATGCTGCGCAGCAGGTGCGCCATGGCCGGGGAGTTCTCGACATCATGCGCCGTATCGAGGAAGCGATCGTGCAGCAGCGGCATCGGCACCACTTCAGGGGCGGGCTGGGGGCCGAAATCCTGCTCGCCGACACGCGGCATGGCCATGACGACATCGTCACTCACCAGAATCAGATAGGCGCCCCAGGGCAGCTCGGCATTCTCGAGCCGCTCGACCAGAGAATCGAGGGTGACGTCGATGCCGACCACGCCTTCGAGGAAGTCGCCGCGATGGACCGGCATCAGCGTCGAGACCAGCCAACCGCTGCCGACCGGATCCTGGTAGGGCGGCGTGATGACGGCGCCACGACTCGGGTTGTTGCGGTCATCCGCCAGGTAGTAGAAGCCGTAGCTGGTGAGGTCTACACCGGGCGTGAAGATGTTGCGGGTATCGGTCCACGGCGATATGCGGAAGTAGCCGTCGTAGCCGGAGAACCAGATCTGGCGCAGCTCGGATTGCGTGGCGAGCATGTCCGACACCTGGGCATCCATTGCCGAGAGGCGCACCACCTTGTCGTGGTCCTGCAGATAGCTGGGCACCAGCGAGGAGTAATAGGAGCCGGCGCCACCATCGTTCTCGGCGACGTACAGGGTGCCGTCGCCCGCGCTCATGTGACGCTTTAGCTCCTGCTCGCGCTGGCGGGACGTCACGGGGGTGTCCATGTGACGCAGAGTGCTGCGCGCCAGCTGGCGGGCATCGCTGCGCCAGTCGTCCGCCAGCAGGCTGATGTGCTCTGCCTCGTAATGGGTCAGCTGCTCGAGCTGGGTATTCACCAGCTCACTGCGCGTGGAGTCCTGCTGCCCGGAGACCAGCCAGTGCAACACCAGATAGCAGCCCAGCAGCGCCACCTCGAGCACCAGCAATGGCACCAGCGCATGACGCAGCAGTTCATGCCAGACCCAACGACGTGTCGGACGAGGGGCACCGTCCGTGGGGCGAGGCTTGGACATTGCGGCTCCGCGAGCGTGAGAGAATGGGAAGTGTGCGAGGCGGCAAGCCTCGGCTCATGAGGTCGCAACAGGATACGGCATCAGTGCGTGGATGTTGCCTGCTTTGTGAAAACAGCGTCTGCCAGACGCCACGAGTGCCTGCCCGCCAAGACCGAATGACGCCCGTCATCAGCGGCGCTATAATCGAGCCCATTTTCTGCCTGCGCTGACCGCTCCTTGAGCCGGCGCGGGACGCCCCGCCCAACCGGATCAATGCAGACCCATGGACAAGACCTACCAACCGAACGCCATCGAGACGCGCTGGTACGAGCGCTGGGAATCCGACAACCGCTTTGCGCCGTCAGGCCAGGGCGAGAGCTTCTCACTTGTCATCCCGCCGCCCAACGTCACCGGCTCCCTGCACATGGGCCACGCCTTCCAGGATTCCATCATGGACACCCTGGTCCGCTGGCGCCGCATGCAGGGTCGCAACACCCTGTGGCAGGTAGGCACCGACCACGCCGGTATCGC
Organism: Cobetia amphilecti; assembly: GCF_020217465.1. GTDB lineage: Bacteria > Pseudomonadota > Gammaproteobacteria > Pseudomonadales > Halomonadaceae > Cobetia > Cobetia amphilecti. Next base: position 325,287 of record NZ_CP084115.1, on the reverse strand, counting down.
CACCCAGATGCTGGTCGAGCGCAAGGTCGCCGCCGAAGAAGGCAAGACCCGCCATGATCTCGGCCGCGAAGCCTTCACCGACAAGATCTGGGAGTGGAAGGAAGAGTCCGGCGGCAACATCACCCGCCAGCTGCGTCGCATGGGCACCAGCATCGACTGGAAGCGCGAGCGCTTCACCATGGATGACGGCTTCTACAAGGCGGTGCAGGAAGTCTTCGTGCGCCTGCACAAGGAAGACCTGATCTACCGCGGCAAGCGTCTGGTCAACTGGGACCCGACCCTGCACACCGCGATTTCCGATCTCGAAGTCGAGAACCGCGATCAGCAGGGCAGCTTCTGGCACTTCCGCTATCCGCTGGCCGATGGCGTCAAGACCGCCGATGGCAAGGACTACGTCACCGTCGCCACCACGCGCCCGGAAACCCTGCTGGGTGATACCGGCGTGGCCGTCAATCCCAAGGACGAGCGCTACGCAAGCCTGGTCGGCAAGTTCATCGAACTGCCGCTGGTCGGCCGTCGTATCCCCATCGTCGCCGATGAGCACGCCGACATCGAAAAGGGCTCCGGTTGCGTCAAGATCACCCCAGCCCATGACTTCAATGACTACGAAGTCGGCAAGCGTCAGGGCCATCTGCTGATCAACGTGATGAGCCAGGATGCCACCATCCTGGATCGCGCCGAGATCTATGACCTCCAGGGCCGTCCGCAGCCTGAAGAAGATGCCAGCCTACCGGCCGCCTACGCCGGTCTGGATCGCTTCGTCGCCCGCGAGAAGCTGGTCGCCGACATGGACGCGCTGGGCCTGCTGGAGCAGGTCGAGGCCGTCAACAACACCCTGCCGCACGGTGACCGCTCCGGCGATGTCATCGAGCCGCTGCTGACGGACCAGTGGTTCGTGGCCGTAGAGGAGCTGGCGCGTCCGGCCATCGAAGCGGTCGAGAACGGCGACATCGAGTTCGTGCCCAAGAACTACGAGAACATGTACTTCGCGTGGATGCGCGACCTGCAGGACTGGTGCATCTCGCGTCAGCTGTGGTGGGGCCACCGCATTCCGGCCTGGTACGACAACGACGGCAACGTCTATGTCGGCCGCAATGAAGAGGAAGTCCGCGCCGAGAACAACCTGGGTGCCGACGTCGAACTGCGTCAGGACGAAGACGTCCTCGACACCTGGTTCAGCTCCGCGCTGTGGACCTTCGGTACCCTCGGCTGGCCGGCGGACACGGAAGAGCTCAAGACCTTCCACTCCACCGACGTGCTGGTCACCGGCTTCGACATCATCTTCTTCTGGGTGGCGCGGATGATCATGTTCACCCTGAAGTTCAAGGGTGAAGTACCGTTCCGCAAGGTCTACGTGCATGGTCTGGTGCGCGACAGCCTCGGTCAGAAGATGTCCAAGTCCAAGGGCAACGTGCTTGATCCCATCGACCTGATCGACGGCATCGGCATCGAGGAGCTGGTCGAGAAGCGTACCGGCAACATGATGCAGCCGAAGAAGGCCAAGGCGATCGCCAAGGCCACGCGCAACGAGTTCCCGGAGGGCATCGAGCCTCACGGTACCGATGCGCTGCGCTACACCCTGCTGTCACTCGCCTCCACCGGGCGTGACGTGAAGTTCGACATGGGCCGTCTCGATGGCTATCGCAACTTCTGCAACAAGCTGTGGAATGCGGCGCGCTACGTGCTGATGAATGCCGAGGACCAGGATTGCGGCGTCAACGGCGAAGCCGTCGAACTGTCGCTGGCCGATCGCTGGATCATCGCGCGCCTGCAGCAGACCGAGCAGCAGGTCACCCGCGCGCTGGAAGAGTTCCGCTTCGACCACGCCTCCCAGGCGCTCTACGAGTTCATCTGGAACGAGTACTGCGACTGGTATCTGGAGCTGTCCAAGCCGGTTCTGTGGGACGACAACGCCAGCATCGAAGCCAAGCGCGGCACGCGTCGCACCCTGGTGCGCGCCCTCGAGACCATCCTGCGCCTGATCCACCCGATGATGCCGTTCATCTCCGAGGAGATCTGGCAGCGTATCGCACCGCACGCGGGCAAGCCGGTGGAAGGCGAGAGCATCATGAGCCAGGCGTGGCCGCAGGCCGAAGCCGACCGGATCGATGAGCAGGCCATCCGCGATATCGAGTGGCTGAAAGGCATCATCATCGCCATCCGCAACGTGCGCGGCGAGCTCAACCTGTCACCGGCCAAGCCGCTGGAAGTCTTCCTGCAGAACGGCGCGGCTGGCGATGCCGAGCGTCTGGAAGCCAACCGCCTGTTCCTCTCCAAACTGGCACGTCTGGAAAGCATCACCTTCCTGGCGGCAGGCGACGAAGCCCCGATGTCCGCCATCCAGCGCGTCGGTGAGCTGGAAGTGCTGGTGCCGATGGCAGGCCTGATCGACAAGGAAGCCGAGCTCAAGCGCATCGACAAGGAGCACGAGAAGCAGCAGAAGGTCATCACCGGCCTCGAGAACAAGCTCGGCAACGAGAAGTTCGTCGGTCGTGCACCGGCTGATGTGGTCGAGAAGGAGCGCGCCAAGCTGGCCGACGCCCAGGCGGAACTTGCGCTGCTGGAAAGCCAGCGCGTCAAGATCGAAGCGCTGTAAGTCACGCACGCGCTTCACGCAAGCAAAAGCCCCCTGCACCGAACGGTGCAGGGGGCTTTCTCGTTTCTGGCAGCCCGCTCGCGAATCGCCCTCCCAGGCACGCCGGATGAGCGCATCGAGATGAGCTCATCGAGAAAAGCGCGCCGAGCAATTACTCGGCGGGGCCTTCCAGCGGCATGAAGGTCGCCAGCAGATAGCCGGTGTCATCCATCACGCGCAGCCGAGCGCTCTCACCGCTGCCGATGATCTGATAACTGGCCACATCCTCGAGCATACGATTGAAGGCGTTGGACTGCTCAGGGTTGGGGCACATCTTCATGGTCGAGGCCAGCGGACCGATATCCAGCGTCTGACGCGACTCATCCAGCACCACCGGCCCCATCAGGCGGTTGCAACCATTGCTGCCGACCAGACGCAGACGGTCATCCTCCTCGTCTGCCAGCTGCTGCTGACTGGGAGGCTGCAGCAGGAAGTTGGCGGCCTCTTCACTGGCATCCGTGGCGGAGAAACTCCATTGGGTGCCCACCAGAGCAGGAGCAGCGGCACCCGATGAGTCACTGCCCTGCGGAGGCTGTGTCATGGCCGCGCAGCCAGCCAGCAAGGAGATAGCGAACCCCACGGAGGTATAACGCGATAGACGACGCACGGTAATGGACATGGATGACTCCTGTGGCGCCCGCCAGTGGCATTGCCGGCAACGGCAGTCACCCGGCAGACGGAAAGAACGGTGGGTAAGGAACGGACATGACAGCAAGGGTAGCGATCATGCGCACGGCTGTCATGAACGACAGGCCCTCACGACATGCGCCTGAGTGTCACCTGCCGGACTGCTGCAGGCTTGCCACCAGCGCGATGGACGCAACCATCTGTCCACCTCGCCAACTTTGAAAACAGTGTTTTCAAAGCAAAGCCTGCACTAGAATTTCGACCAGATCGCCACTCAGCGTCGCCTGTCTCGAGTCCTCTGGCCACCGAGCCAACGAGCTACCGGCCTGAGTGAGCCTATACCGACATGAGCCCCGCAGAGCTGACACGACATGACTCCCGCCGCCCCCGACAGTCCTTCCTTGCACGCCGCTGATACTGCGTCTTCACAGCGAGTCAGTGGTTCGCAGCAGGCCCCGCACGTGCAACCCTCACCCCCGCCCCGCTCGCAGAGGTCGAAGACAGGATTCAACCTGCGACGACTGGTGCTCCTGAATTCGCTGGGAGTGGCGCTGCTGGCGTGCTGGTGGGTACCGGCGCTGAATTTCTGGCCCACCCTCGACAGCGATGTCTTCTGGGACTTCAACCAGTTCATCACACCGCTCAATCCGCACTGGGACACGCTGCTCGGCATTCTGAACACGCGCGCCTTCGACGCCGTGGCCTTCGCCATGATGGGGGTATTGTTCTGCTGGGCGATGCTCAATGATCAGCAGCCTGCCCGCTATCGCCGCTGGACCAGCATCGGCATCACCATGCTGCTGACGGCGGGCCTGCTCTCGCTGTTCGTGCTGCGTGCCATCAGCTATGGCCATGCCAGCCCGACGCGCTTCTTCAGCCACGCACAGCATCTCTCCGAACTGGTGTCCTTCAAGACCAAGGATTCGGCGTCGAACAGCTTCCCGGGGGATCACGGCCTGATGCTGATGGTATTCGCGAGTTTCATGCTGGCCTTCGCACCGCGCCGCATCGCCCTGTGCAGCCTGGCGTTCGTGGTACTGCTGAGCGCTCCGCGGATCATGGTCGGCGCTCACTGGTTCAGCGATGTCTATCTGGGCTCGCTCAGCATTGCACTGATCGCGTTGCCCTGGGTGCTGTGCACACCACTGGCGACCACCGTTGCCCGTGGCATGGAGAACGCGCTGGCCCGATTGAAGCAGCGCTCCTGAAGCAGCATTCGTGAACCTGCACTCAAGAACCTGAACTCAGGTCAGCCGGCGAGGGGTGTCCGCGAGAAAGGGCTGGAATCCTTGTGGTGCCGCTTTTCCTGGCGGTCATCCTCCTTGTCGCGAGCGCCCTCCTCCACGGCCTCTGCCTTGCCAAGCCCGCCGCCGTCATTGCCGGGGGGCGGGGGGCTGACATCGGGCGTGGCAAAGCCTGTCATCTCGTGTTCCCCACCGGCCACCACCTGATCACGCCCATTGTGCTTGGCGTGATACAGCCGCCTGTCGGCCAGCTGCATCAGCTCATCCAGCGAATCGACCTCATGACTGATGGCAACGCCGATGGAAACCGTGACCGGCACCGGCGTGCCGGCGAAGACCGGAGGAGACTTGGCCAGCAGGGAGCGCATGCGTCCCGCCACGGAAATGGCCTCGGTGCGCCCGATACGTGGCAGCAGCACCAGGAACTCCTCGCCACCGACACGCCCGGCGCGATCGCCCTGACGAAGCGTAGCCGTCAGCAGGCGGCCCAGATGACGCAGCACTTCATCACCGACGGCATGGCCATGCAGGTCATTGACGCGCTTGAAGTTGTCCGCATCCAGCATCAAGACCGCACAGGGCACTCCGTCACGCCACCAGTCCTCGGCGTGGCGCAATATCTGGCGGCGATTGAGCAATTCGGTCAACTCATCACGACTGGCATCCTTCAGATACTGGCGCTCGAAATGTTCGGTAAGCGCCAGCATGCGCCACAGGAAGGTGACCATCATCAGGAAGACCGCGAACAGATTGGTCGATTGCAGCACCCAGGCCGACAGGACGCCGCCCTCATGCAGGACTGGCGAGACCATCAGTGCCGAGACAGCCGCCATGAACAGCATCAGGGTCGTCACCACTCGAACACGCGCCGCCAGCGGGGCCAGGTGAATACCGGCCATCACGATGAAGAAATAGTACTCATAGCCCGCCGAGAGCCCGAAACAGAAAACCGAGAGCCAGGCCATCAGCGTCAAGGCGCTCATCATCAGGGCCAGGCCCAGCGTCAACTGATGCGCCCGGTGCAGCATCACGCCCAGCACGGACACGAGCGCCATGATGCCGCTGACGAATGCCAGCCGCGGCTCGTTGAAGAGAGTGAAGAAGGGAACCCACACCACGAAGAGGCCCATCAGCATCAGATAGACCCAAAGATAGGCATGGTAGAAACGACGATGCTCCACGGCGAGCAATCGTGGTTCATGACGTAGCCAGGCGCTTATGACTCTCGGCATCAGGCAGTCCTTGCCAGCTAGGCAGTGTCCGCGTGGCGGTCCCTCACGCGACTCAAGGAGGTGCAACATCGCGGCAGGCGGGCAGCAAGAGAAAGGAAGAAGGTATAGCTGCCTGCCGCGATGACACTCCACAAAGGCCGAGCACGACATGTCACACATCATGCTGCGGGGCTTATGAACTTCATTACATCATAAGCCCTGCTGGGCGATGCACCAGTCATAATTCGGCTATTGCGTTGCCTGAATGCGACGTTTACGCACACGTCAACATGCGACCTTGCTTGCTTACCAGCTGCCCGTGTTGCTCATGGAGGCCCAGGGTTCCTGCGGCGCAAGGGCGTCACCGGCCTGCAGCAGCTCCAGCGAAATCCCATCCGGGCTCTTCACGAACGCCATGTGGCCGTCACGCGGCGGGCGATTGATGGTCACGCCGTTGTCCATCAGATGCTGACAGGTGGCGTAGATATCCTCGACGCGATAGGCCAGATGGCCGAAGTTGCGCCCACCTTCGTATTCTTCCGGGTCCCAGTTATGGGTCAGTTCCAGCATCGGCGCCTGCATCTCGCGGGCACGTTCGGCATCCTGCGGGGCTGCCAGGAAGATCAGCGTGAAGCGGCCCTTCTCGGAATCCTTGCGCGAGATCTCGACCATGCCGAGCAGGTCACGGAAGAAATGCAGTGAAGCGTCGACATCACGGATACGCAGCATGGTGTGCAGATATTGCATGGATCACTCTCTTGAACGGTGGTTGGGGCAGCACTGAGGACGGAAAAGACGTGTGCCGAGCGTAGCTGGCTCGGCGCACGGGAATATTCTAGACACACGACTGCCGCGCGACGAGTCTCCTCGCGGCACGGCAGTGTGGTGATGCATGCACCCTGCTGCTGACATCTCGCGCCGTCAGGCGATGCGTGAACTGCGCTCCAGACGCACGGGCACCGCCTTGGAGGATGGCGTACCGGTATCAGCGCCGTGGCTTTCCAACGCGACCAGCACGTTGGTTTCCGGATAGTAGGCCCCGATGCAACCGGCCGGGATGTCGTACTCGACCAGACGGAACTGTGGCGCACGTCGCTCGCTGCCGTCCGGACGCGGCTCGCCGAGCATGTCGACCCAATCACCGTCGGCCAGCCCCAGCCGCGCCAGGTCTTCACCATTGATGAAGATCACCCGCCGCTGACCCGACACGCCGCGATAGCGGTCGTTGTAGCCGTAGACGGTGGTGTTGTACTGATCGTGACTGCGCATGGTCTGCAGCGTCAGCCAGCCGTCACGCCGCGCCAGCTGTTGATGCATCACCGACTCCGGCAGCGGCATGTGCGAGAACTCGGCCAGGCCGCTGGAGGTCGGGAAGGCAAGCTCGCGTACCGGATTGGCGAGGTGGAAGCCGCGCTTGTGTGCCAGCCGTGAATTGAAGTCCGCGAAGCCGGGAATGACCACCGCGATCTCGTCACGGATCAGATCATAGTTCTCGCTCAGGGCCTGCCAATCGACCGGATCACTGATACCTCGCGCCGGCAGCACGCGCGCCAGGGTGGCACGCGCGATCGCCGCGATGATGCCGGGCTCGGAGCGCAATTCAGGGCTGGCCGGTGCCTTGATGCCGGCGCTGGAGTGCACCATCGACATCGAGTCCTCGACGCTGATGTGCTGGGAAGCCACCTGTGAGGAGCGATCGATCTCGCTGCGACCGAGACACGGCAGAATCAGTGCATCGGTCTGCTTGCCCATCACCAGATGACTGCGGTTGAGCTTGGTGCTGATCTGGACGTTGAGCTCGAGGTTGCGCATCGCGGCCTCGGTCCGCTCGCTGTCCGGCGTGGCGCGCGTGAAGTTGCCGCCCAGCGCGATGAAGGTCTTCGCCTTGCCCTGCTCCAGCGCCGCTAGGCTCTCCACGGTGTTGTAGCCCGGCGTACGCGGCATGCTGACGCCGTAGCGCGCTTCCAGCGCATCGATCAGCCAGGCGGGCGCCTTCTCGTCGATACCCATGGTGCGATCGCCCTGGACGTTGGAATGGCCACGCACCGGACAGGCCCCGGCGCCGGGACGGCCGAAATGCCCGCCGAGCAACAGCAGATTGACGATCTCGCGCACACTCTCGACGGCATGCAGATGCTGGGTGATGCCCATCGCCCAGGTGCAGATGACGTTGTCGGCGCCCGCGAAGATGGCTGCTGCCTCCTCGAGCTGAGCGCGCGTCAGGCCGGACTGGTCCTCGAGGGTTGCCCACTCGGTCGCCTCGACCAGCGCCTGCCAGGCCTCGACGCCGCGGGTATGCGCCGCGATGAAGCTGGCGGCGCGCGTGAATTCGCCCCGCGCCTCCATCGCGAACAGCGCCTTGGCCATGCCGCGCACCGCCGCCATGTCGCCGCCCATGCGCGGCTGGTAATAGCGATGGCTGATGGGCTGGCTGGAGAGGGTCATCATCTCCAGCGGCGACTGCGGGTCGGCAAAGCGCTCCAGCCCCCTCTCACGCAGCGGATTGAAGCTGACGATGCGCGCGCCACGCCGTGAGGCACGCCGCAGATCGCCCAGCATGCGCGGGTGATTGGTGCCGGGGTTCTGACCGAACACGAAGATGGCATCGGCGTGCTCGAAGTCCTCCAGCAGCACCGTGCCCTTGCCGACGCCGAGACTCGCCTTCATGCCGACACCGCTGGCCTCGTGGCACATGTTGGAGCAGTCGGGGAAATTGTTGGTGCCGAACAGACGCACGAACAACTGGTAGAGATAGGCCGCCTCGTTGCTGGCACGCCCCGAGGTATAGAACAGCGCCTCATCCGGCGACGTCAGCGCGCTGAGGTGCTCGGCGACAAGCTCGAAGGCCGCGTCCCAGCTGATCGGCATATAGCGATCACTGGCCGCGTCGTAGCGCATCGGTTCGGTCAGACGCCCCTGATCCTCGAGCATGAAGTCGTCCCAACCCAGCAGCTCCGTGACGGTGTGCTGCGCGAAGAAGCGCGGCGTGACACGCTTGGCGGTCACTTCCCAGGCCACCGCCTTGGCGCCGTTCTCGCAGAATTCGAAGGAGGAGCCGTGTTCCGGGTCTCCCCAGGCACAGCCGGGGCAGTCGAAGCCCTTGTCCTGATTGGCCTTGAGCAGGGAGCGCACGCTCTTCCACGGCGCCCTGGAGTGACTGACATGCTGACCGACGCTCTTGAGTGCGCCCCAGCCACCCGCCGGCCCGGAATAGGCGGCAATGCGCGGATGACGCGTCTGTTGCGCATCCTCGCGGGGCAGGCTGGCAGACGCAGGCGTCTCGATCTCGGGGGCAGCAATGTCGGTCATGTCAGGATCCACTGGCTAGGATGAACGGGGGCGATCAGCGTGACCGCTGAGCAATTCGAGTCGACGCCCGCGGTGGGCACAGATCAGATTGAGGTCGCAGGCGCGGGCGGTCTCGACGGCGAGTCGCGAGGGCACCGCCAGGGTGATCAGGGTCGGAATGCGCGCACGGATGGTCTTCTGCACCAGCTCCAGGCTGCAGCGGCTCGACACCAGCAACGCCTCGGGCCACACACCGCTGTCGAGGCTCATGCCGATCACGCGGTCCAGCGCATTGTGGCGACCGATATCGGCGCCCTGCGAGATCAGACCGCCTTCGGCGTCCAACCCCAGCGCCAGATGCATGCCGCGGCGCGTGGCGCGCTCCAGGCGTTCCAGCCCGCGCATCAGCGCGTCGGGTGCCAGCGCTGCCCGTGGCGGCAGACGCATGAGTCCCGCCATCAGCTCCGCTTCGTCCTGCACGCCACAGGCGCCGCAACTCGAGACACTGCTCTCACGCCGCTGATGACGCTCGGCCTTGCGCGCCAGCGAGTCACTGACCTCAAGACGCACCGCCAGCCCATGACGGAGCCGCGAGAGATGGATCGCCGAGACCTCGTCACGCCGCGTGATCCAGCCCGCGGTGAAGGCATGCCCCAGCGCCAGCGGCTCAAGGGCCTCTGGACTGGCCAGCAAGGTGCCCATCGCGGTGTCATTGAGCGCCAGACTTACCGGCAGCTCCGATGGGCCATCCAGCTCGCGCAGCGGCACCTCGCGGGCATCCGCATAGCCTGCAGCGCCTGGCGCCTGTTGATAGAGCGAATCTTTCATTACGGCTCTCCGTGGCGCAGATGCGTGGCGAGAATGGCGCGCGCAACCCTCAGCCGACCTCTGCGCAATATGGGAATATCCTACCGTCATGCCGTGAGGGCGACCAATTGAGCCGAGCCGCCAATTGATAGACACCACCAATGAAGATGGCGTCCGGCCGGTGACAGGCATGCGGGCCATCGCAGTGGGCGAGAAATTCGCGCGCGAGTCGCGTAAAATGCGTCGCCGACCCTTGAGGGTGCTCCTGCTGTCGCGCTATCACCCGCCCGCCGGCCGCTCTCATCTCTCGATCATCCTGCTCCGGATTTACGTTCCGGCCCGCATGAGGACCTTCGCATGACCGACACTCCCGACCTGACCGCCGCGTCTGATCAGGCCAGCGCCCCGCAGCTGACCAGCACGTCTGCCTCCAGCCGCCCCAGCCCGCTGGCGCCGCAGCATGTGGTCTGCGCGCTTTACAAGTTCGTCACCCTCGAGGACTTCGAGGCGCTACGCGACCCGCTGCTGGCGGTGATGAACGAGCACGCCATCCGCGGCACCCTGCTGCTGGCCCGCGAAGGCATCAACGGCACCGTGTCCGGTTCACGCGCGGGCATCGATGCGCTGCTCGCCTGGCTGACCAGCGACCCGCGCCTGGCCGAGCTCGACACCAAGCAGTCACTGGCCGAGCAGGCGCCCTTCCTGCGCGCCAAGGTCAAGCTCAAGCGCGAGATCGTCACCATGGGCGTCGAGGGCATCGACCCACGTCACACCGTCGGGACCTATGTGGAGCCGAAGGACTGGAATGCGCTGATTTCCGATCCTGAGGTGCTGCTGATCGACACGCGCAATGACTATGAAGTGGAAGTGGGGACCTTCGCCGGTGCCGTCAACCCGAACACCACTGCCTTCCGTGATTTCCCGGACTACGTCTCGCGTGAGCTGGACCCGGCACAGTACCGCAAGGTGGCGATGTTCTGCACCGGCGGCATCCGCTGCGAGAAGTCCACGGCCTATCTCAAGGAGCAGGGCTTCGATGAGGTCTATCACCTCAAGGGCGGTATCCTGAAGTATCTGGAAGAGGTGCCCGAGGAAGAGACGCTGTGGCAGGGCGAGTGCTTCGTGTTCGATGAGCGCGTCACCGTCGACCATCAGCTGCGCCCCGGCCAGTACGATCAGTGCCATGCCTGCCGCCTGCCGATCACCGAGGAAGACAAGCAGAGCGAGCGCTACCAGAAAGGCGTCAGCTGCCCGCGTTGCTACGACAAGCTGAGCGATGCCCAGAAGGCGCGCTTCGCCGAGCGCGAGAACCAGATTCGCCTCGCCAGAGAACGTGGCGAAGCCCACCTGGGCATGGATGCCGTCGCCCAGATGCAGGCGCGGCGCGATGCCAAGCAGCAGCAGCGTGAAGCCGCCCGCCGTGCCGCGCTGGAAGCCAGCAAGAAGAGCTGATAGCAGCCAACGCCGCTTTCGCTACCTGAACACCCCGTCTCGACGGGGTGTTCTGCGTTGCAGGCTCGCTCAATCGGCCACACCCGCCGAGTGAGGCAGCGAACGCAGCAGCTCCAGCACGGCATTTAGCCGTCGGCTACGCTGCTGACCACTGCGCCACAACAACCCGACCGTCTCGCCCTCACCGGGCAGCCGACGCGCGATCAGCCCTTCACCAAGCCGCGAATCGGCCAGGTTTTCCGCCAGCACGCTGACCCCCAGGCCAGCCTCCAGCATCACGCCGAGGCCGGAAATCGAATTGGCCTCCAACAAGGGCGAGGGCTGCAGTCCCAGCAGCTCGAACTGCTGATTGAGGCGTCGCCGCTGCTGCATCTCCGGCGTCAGCAACACCAGCGGATAGTCACGCAGGCACTCCCACTGCGGCGCGTCGGGCAGGCGGAAATGCGTCTGACTGGCGATCAAGGCCGAATGCTCCGGATAGAGCGGTCGACAGGCAAAGCCGCTCATCGCGGGCGCCGCGGGGTAGCCGACTGCGAGATCCAGCTCGCCATCCTCGAGTCCCTGGGCCAGCGATGAGGTCGACAGCTCACGCAGGCGCAGCGAGAGCTGCGGAAAGGCCTCGCGCAGCCGCGGCAGAAACTCACCGACCGCCGCCAGCGCCGACGGCACCACGCCCAGTGACAGGCGGCCGGTCAGCACCGCGTCCGGCGACAGGTCTCCCTTCAGCTCATCCAGCTCGGCGAGAATGCGCCGTGCGTGGGTCAGCACGCGCTCCCCTTCGGGCGTGAAGCCCTCGAAGCGGTGGCCGCGCAATATCAGCGCCGTGCCCAGCTCCTCCTCGAGCTGCTTGAGGCGCGCCGACAGCGTCGGCTGGGTTACATGACAGACCCGCGCTGCGCGACCGAAATGGCGCTCACTGGCCAGTGCGACCAGAAAACTCAACTGTCGATGATCCATGTCGGGCCCTTGGCTCGCGGTGGCGGGAGTGACGTACGCTGAGGGCGCATGTCGTCAGCGCTATGATGACGCAAGGCGGCCCGTCAGTCAGCCTGAGCGGCGACCAGACACGAAAACGCCCGGCACAATGGCCGGGCGTTGGATATCACCACTATCCGGGGCGTCGCTTATTGAGCGGCGTCCTGGACAGCTTCGCCGGCATGCTCGACATCCTGGCCGGCACCGTCAACGGTGTTGCAGCCGGAAAGCGCGGCCAGAGTGAAGAAAGAGGCGAAGATGAGTGCAATGGTGCGGGACATGGTCATGCTCCTTGCGGTAGTGAATATCGAAAAATCTCGTAAAGGCGCCAGCTCCTGCGCCTCTACCCTCATACCTTGGGCCGCCCCATGGGCTTTCAAGGGGTGAGATTCATGTTTTGTTCACTCGCCGCCCATGTCATGGACAGTGCCATCAACTGGCCGATTCCTCGATGGAACCCCCAAGGTGTTCGAGATCTTCCCCGAAACCTTCCACGGTATTGCAGCCACCCAACAGCAGGCCGAACAGCAGCGCGGTGCCAGTCATCATCATGAATCGTCGCATGGGCATTCCTCTCTTTCGGGCAATCAGCTGGCGGCGTTGTCGATCGAACCGCCCAGATGCTCCAGGTCCTTGCCGAAACCGGCCACGGTATTGCAGCCGGCCAGACTCACACTGGCCACCAACAGGGCAGCCACCATCAAACGCGTCATTCTCATCACTTCTCTTCCTGATCAACGGCCAATGAAGGTAAGACACCCTCACTGACCGAAGGTGCCAATACTCAACGATTTACCAGCAGAATCTTGCCCAGCGCCTCGCCGGACTCCAGCAGCTCATGCGCCTTGGCGACGTCACGGAAGCTGAACTGGTGCTCGTCGAGCAGCGGACGAACCGCACCGGCCTCCAGCATCTCGCTCAGGGCGTTGAGCAGCTCCGGCTGGTCGTCCATGCCGATACCGGTCAGCAGCGGTACCGAGCGGAAGATGACGTGCAGCGACAGGTTCTTGGAGTGCAGCTGGGTCAGGTCGTGGGTCGAGCGGGTATTGATGGAGCACAGACGACCGGAGGTCGCGGTGGCCTCGATGGAGCGATCCAGGTTGTCACCACCGACGGTGTCGAAGACCAGATCGAAGCCACGCCCGGAGGTCAGGCGCGTCACGTAGTCCGCGACCGCTTCCTCGCGGTAGTTGATGATCTCGTCGGCGCCCAGCTGGCGTGCCAGGTCCGCCTTGGCTTCGCTGGACACGGTGGTGGTGACATGCGCGCCGAGATACTTGGCGATCTGTACCGCGACATGGCCGACGCCGCCGGTGCCGGCGTGGATCAGCACGTGCTCGCCTTCCTTGATCTGACCGCGCGAGACCAACGCTGTCCAGGCCGTCAGGAACACCAGCGGCAAGGCCGCGCACTCTTCCAGCGTCAGCGCCGCCAGGCTCGGGCGCTTCACGATCACACGGGTGTCGGCGATCATATAATCGGCCAGAGCACCCTGCCAGCCCTTCACGCCACCGGCACAACCCAGCACTTCATCCCCGACGGAGAAGTCCGATACGCCTTCGCCGACGGCATCGATCACCCCGGAGACATCGCCATTGAGAATGGCCGGGAATTCCGGGTGCGACTTGACCAGCCCGCTGCGCAGCTTGGCCTCGATGGGGTTGATGCTGGAAGCCGTCACCTTGATACGCACCTGCCCCCGCGCCGGTGTCGGGGTCTCCAGTTCGCGCTCGACGAACACTTCGGGACCGCCGTACTGCTCGATGACCATGGCTTGCATGAGGAAAGACTCCTGAACGATGAAGGAAGAGACGCCATAGCCGGGCTCGGCGCCATCATGAATAGGGGGGTGAGCGGCGTGCCGGTGTGTCGACAGGACAGACTGGCATTTCGCTCAGATTACCGCGAGCTTACTCCGTGTCTAACATAAGGTCAGCATCAGCTCAGCATCAGGCCAGCATCAGGTCAGCGCCAGCTTGAGCACGATGATGAAGATGACCGCGACCGTCAGCCACTTGACCCACCGCGCGCCCGCGGGACTCATGTTGACCCGCGCGCCGAGGAAGGCACCGCTCATGTTGCCGACCGCCAGCACCAGACCGTAGGCCCAGCGCACCTGACCATCGAACACGAACACCGCCAGCGCCGGCAGGGTATACATCAACACGATGAAGACCTTGAAGACGTTGACCTGGGTCAGGTCGATCTTGAGCAGCCGGTAGAGCACCACGATGAACAGCACGCCGACACCGACCTGGATGAAGCCACCATAAATGCCGATGCCGAACATCGCCAGCAACACCACGGGCGTGATGCGCTCCGGCGTCAGTTCACGGGTGTCGATGCGCGGCGTCGGCAGCAGCATCATGATCGAGCACACCACCATCACCACGATCAGGACGCTCTCGAAGGCCTCGGCACTGATGCGGGTCGCCAGCCAGGCGCCCAGCATGGCGCCTGCCACGGCGGGTACGGCCAGCCGCCAGGCCACCCCCATGTTGTGAGCGCCCGCCTTGAGGAAGGTGCTGGTCGCGGTCGCACTCTGCAGCGCGATCGCCACGCGGTTGGTGGCATTGGCCTGCGCAGGCGGCAGGCCGAGAAACATCAGCAATGGCAGCGTCAGCATCGAGCCACCCGCCGACAGCACATTGATGAAACCGGCCACGCCACCCAGTGCGATCAGCGCCACTACGCTGATCAGATCAAGGCCGCTGGTCAGCCCTGCAACATCCGACATCATGCCGACATTCCTTGTCCCGCCATCCCGTTGAGTGAAGACGCCCGAGGCGGACAGGCCCCAGAGCGCGCGATGCCCGACACACCACCCTCGCGTGACTGAGCGGGGGAAAGTGATGCCGGGCATCGTTCATAGCATATCGCGTCGCGTCACGCCTGCTTCAGCCACATCGACTGACGCGTCTGGCGCTCATCCGACACGCCTGGCTCAGTGCGCCAGCGCTTCCTGCCGGCCACTCTGACGCACGCTGTAGGTCAGCACGCCCAGGAAGATGACCAGGCCTGCGAGGTCGTAGGTCAGCTGACCATGCGGCCACAGCATCAGCGCACCGAGCGGGAACATCGCCAGACGCAGCCACCAGGGCAGCTCGTGCTCCAGATAGCCTTCCAGGCCCGCGACGATGGCGTAGATCCCGAACAGCGCGAACACGAACACCGTCAGCATTTCGCCGATGTCACCGGAGATCAGCGGGCTCCAGGCGAACAGCAGCGGCACGATGTAGAGTCCCTTGGCGATCTTCCATGCCATCAGGCCGGTCTTCATCGGCGGTGTGCGGGCGATCGCGGCTGCCGCGAAGGCGGTCAGGCAGACCGGCGGCG
The DNA here is from genome assembly GCF_020217465.1 of Cobetia amphilecti. Lineage (GTDB taxonomy): Bacteria > Pseudomonadota > Gammaproteobacteria > Pseudomonadales > Halomonadaceae > Cobetia > Cobetia amphilecti. The sequence goes on along the minus strand of NZ_CP084115.1, from coordinate 309,712 downwards.
TGACGTTGGAATCCTGGGACAGCCAGAAGATGATCATGTGCGCACTCACCAGTGCCATGGTCAGCACGTGCGGCGACAGCGCCTGCTCATACAGCTGGCTCTGGAAGGTATCCGGCACCAGCGCCAGCAGTTCGCGGGCGGCGTCCATGCTCATCGGCGCACCCAGCAGGTCCAGCTTGTCCGGTGCTGCCAGCATGAAGATGGCCTTGGCCTGCTCCGGCAGGTTGCCCGCCGCCAGCAGATCCACCAGCTGGGAATGGGCGATCAGGTTGTAGAGCGCCGGGGCGGACAGCGTGCCCAGCACGATATAGGACGCCGTCACCGGCAGGCCCATGCCCAGAATCAACGAGGCCAGTGCGATCAGGATGATGGTGATCAGCAGGCTGCCACCCGCCCAGTCGGTGATCATCAGCGAGAAGGTGTTGCCGATACCGGTGGTGGAGACGACGTTGACGATCAGGCCGACGGTGATCAGCAGAATCGCCGTGGTGGTCATGTTGCGCACCCCGGCCAGCATCGCCTCGATGATGTCGCCGAGCTTCATCGGATTCTTCGACAGCCACGAGGCCGCGATGACGGACAGGATCGCGATGCCGGCGGCGTAGGTCGGCGTGAAGCCGTAGATCAGCGCGCCGACCAGCACGAACAGCGGTGCCAGATAGTGCCAGCCATCCTTGAGCACGTCCTTGAGACGCGGGCCCTGCGGGTCATCCAGCGCCGTGGCGTCGGAGCGCTTGGCCTCGATGCGCACGAACATGGCCACCGACAGGAAGTAGAGCAGCGCCGGCAAGGCGGCCACGCCGACGATGGTCAGGTACGGCACCTGGGTATAGGACGCCATGATGAAGGCGCCCGCGCCCATTACCGGCGGCATCAGCTGGCCACCGGTCGAGGCGGCGGCCTCGACCCCTGCCGCGAAGCGCGCCGGGAAGCCGGCACGGCGCATCAGCGGAATCGTGATCACACCGGTGGAGACGGTGTTGGCGACACTCGAACCGGACACCGAGCCCATCAGGCCGGAGGCGAACACCGCCACGAAGCCCGGCCCGCCCTTGAAGCGACCTGCCGCGCAGCGCGCCAGATCGATGATGAAGTCACCCGCGCCGGACTTGACCAGAAAGGCCCCGAACAGGATGAACATGAACACGTAGGACCAGGAGATGCGCGCGATGGAGCCCAGCATCCCTTCGCCGCCGATGAAGCTTCTGAACAGCACCGTCTCCCAGGTCAGGCCCGGGAAGTTGAACACGCCGCCGACATACTTGCCCCACCAGGCCACGTAGGTCAGCGCGATCAGACACAGCACCGGGATGAACCAGCCGGTGGTGCGACGCGCGAACTCGAGGATCAGACCGACCGCGACGATGGAGACCACCCAGTCCGCGGTGGAGAACACCACGCCGCGGTCATAGAGCGCATCCTCGAAGCCGATCAGATAGAGGCCGCAACCCAGTGCCGCCAGCCCCAGCATGACATCCACGCCCAGCACCCAGCGCTTGGCACCATCACTGGCCGGCGTCAGCATCGGAATGGTCAGCGCGCACAGCAGACCGAACAGGCCGTAGTGCAAGGCGCTCACCCACAGCTCCGACAGGGTCGAGACGGTGTTGAAGTACAGGTGCGCCAGACAGATGACGATGGAGATCACGAAGACGGCACGCCCCAGCCAGGGCAGCTCCATGCGCCACGGCGCAGCTTCGGCGGATTCGTCGCGCACACCGGAGAGATCCGGCTCCTGCGCTTCGCTATCAGTGGGACGAGAGGGCTCTGGCGAGCGGGAATCATGCATGGCGTTGCCTCAAAACGGGATCAGACAGCGATGGCGCAGCGGCGACTTGCGTCACCATGCGCCCGGGCTTGCGAGGAGAATACGGGCTTCTACAGCAATCAATCGTGGGCACTGCTCTGGTCCTGCGCCTCACCTTGCCCACGCGGGGCAGTGTCATGGCGCCGGACCGGCGGTGGTTTATTGGTCTGGGAAACTGCGCTGCCCTCACCGCCGCCAGAGGCGAGCGATGAGGGCAGCGGGAACATCAGGAGTGGATCACTCGGCGATCAGGCGCGCCGGAATCTCGATGCCCTGCTCCTTGAAGTAACGTGCGGCACCCGGGTGCAGCGGCAGCGGCAGGCCCGCGATGGCCTTGTCGATGGCCATGGCCTTGGTGGCCGGGTGGATGTTGTTCAGGAACGGCAGGTTCTCGTACATGGTCTTGGTGATCTGATAGACGTCTTCTTCGGAGACATCATCACGCACCACCAGGATGTTCGGCTGGGCGATGGTGTTGATCGCCTCGTCCTGGCCCGGGTAGGTGCCAGCGGCGATTTCATACGGAGTCCACAGTTCGAACTGGGAGTTGACCTTGGCCAGCTGCTCTTCGGTAAAGTCCAGCGTGGTGATCTCGCCGCCCAGGTTGGCGTAGGCACGGGTCACGGCGGAGGCCGGTGCGCCGGCCGGAATGTTCATGCCGTCGATGTTGCCGTTCTGCATCGCGTCGGCGCTCGGGCCATAGCCCATGTAGGCCAGATCCATCTTGTCGGCATCGATGCCCAGCTGCTCGAGGATGAAGCGACCCGAGCCTTCGGTACCGGAGTTCTTCTTGCCGATGGAGAAGCTCTTGCCGTAGAAGTTGGTCATGTCCTCGATGGTGCCGGACTTGACCTCATCATTGCGGGCCACGAAGTGCTCGACGTTCTGCCATAGCATCGAGATGCTGCGCAGGTTCTTGTGCGCCTTGTTGACCGGCGGGGTGCCATTCCATGCCCAGGCGCCGTAGAGGCCCTGGATGATGCCGAACTGGGCCTGGTCCTCTTCCATCAGCTTGAGGTTCTCGCCGGAACCGGCAGAGGAGATCGCGGACACGGAGATGCCGGCGGTCGGCTCGAGCTTGACCTTGATCAGCGTGGAGAGTGCCACGCCGACCGGGTAGAAGGTGCCACCGGTGGTGGCGGTACCCATGATGTACTTGCCTTCCGCCTGAGCCACGGCACTGAGACCAAGAGAGGCTGCGATGGCGAGACCGAGACCGGCCTTGAGGAACTGGCGCTTTTGCATGGAGTGACTCCTTGGCGAACCTGCCGGGCGCAGGTTGAGCATTCTTGTAATGTGGGTAGGCAGACGGACATTGCGGCTGAGCAGGCTCTGGCCCTGGGCGGTGCTGGCCATGTCGCGACCGACAATGCGCAAGGTAGCCCTCTTTTGCGTGGGGCGTTCGTTGCGAGCCTCTGCATCAGCGTAGGAAGAAGGTTAGCAACTGTCCGCGCGGCGCGATATTTGGCGATGGGGGCATTGCGCAGCCCTCACAGCGCGCACGGGCAATCCGCAAAGTGGCAGGATTCTGCCGATCTGGTCACACTGAGGGCATTCGCGGGCGTTCACGCCAAGGAGTCCGCCACGATTCGGGTTACCCTTTGCCCTCGACTCACGCCCGCCCTGCTCCATCCGATCAAGGAGAGACGATGACCCCCTTCAGCCTTCACCCGCAGCTGGACGCCGACACTCACTTCGTGGCCGACCTGCCGCTGTGCACCGTGCGTCTGATGAACGATGCGCGCTATCCGTGGCTGGTACTGATTCCGCGCCGCGATGCCATCCGCGAGATCTACGAGCTGGACAGCAGCGCCCAGCAGCAGCTGTGGCAGGAAACCACGCAACTGGGCGAGTTGCTGATGACGGTAAGCGGCGGCGAGAAGCTCAATATCGGCGCACTGGGCAACATGGTGCCGCAGCTGCACATGCACGTGATCGCCCGCCGCAGCGATGATGAAGCCTGGCCGGGGCCGGTGTGGGGCGTCGGCACGGCCGAGCCCCACGACAGCGAAGCGCTAACGGTGCTGGTCGACACCCTGCGCATGAAGATCGCCGAGCTGCCGAGCTATTCCTACTGACAGCGTCACCTGCGCTGTCACTGATACTGACACTGACATCTACGCTCTCGCAGACACTGTCATCTGCGCTCTCACATCTACGACAACGGGGCCCGATGGGCCCCGTTGTCGTATCTTTCTGGTAGTAAGCAGCAGCTAGTAAGCGGCACGCCTGCCTTGGCGGCGCTGGTCTCACTCCTCGCCTGAGCTCTACCCTGATGACCTCGGACCCAGAGGGCTCTGGAGGGAGGTGCCCGGCGCCGAGCGATCAAACGGCGAAGCACCGCGACCGGTGGGAGAGTCCAGCGCCTTGAGACTGCTGGCGACCAGCAAAGCGCCAAAGACCGTGATGATGATGCCGCCGAGCAGACCGACCAGCGCCGCCCACGGCCACTGACGACGCGCGCGGCTGCCCGGGTGCGACCCACCCAGGCGCGAGCCGGCCGCCACCAGGCGTCCACTGGCCTTCATGATCAAGGTGGCCATCGCCACGCTACCCACCGTCAGCGCGGTGCCCAATGACATCGCCAGCACCGCCAGTACCCCGCTGCCGACCATGTTCAACGCCAGCGCGGCCAGCAAGACCAGAATCGCGCCGGAACACGGCCGCAGGCCGATCGCCAGCACCGCCATGCCCATGGTGCGCCAGTCGCCACTGGCCTGCTCCGCCGTCACGCCATGCGCATGGCCGCAACCGCAGTCATGTCCGTGTGAATGAGCGTGGCCGTGAGAGTGAGAATGTGAGTGGTCGTGGCCAGGCGACGGCTCGAACGCCAGCCCCTGCATCGCTGGCGCCTGCGGCGCTCCCACGCTTGAGACAGGCTGTGCCCTGACAACACGCCATAGCGTGCGAGCGGCGCGCCACAGCAGCAACAGCCCCAGCACCAGCACCCCGAGATGACTGAGCAGGGTGACCTTCTCGACCTGCCCGAGCACATCACGCCCCGCCCAGTCGAGCAGCCCCGCCCCGAGGCCAACCAGCACCAGCGCACTGACGCCCTGCAGCAAGGCTGCCAGCAACGACAACCACAGCGCACGGCGTCGAACGATGGGCTGACTGACCAGCAGCGTACTGATCACGACCTTGCCATGCCCAGGGCCCGCGGCATGCAGCACGCCATAGGCGAAGGACAGCCCGATCAGCGCCCAGGGCGTGCCCGGATGCGCGGCAAGCTCACTCATGGCGCGCCCCAGCGAGCGCTGGAAACGCGATTGCTCGGCAAAGATCCACCCCAGCGCCTCGCCCCAGCCCTGCACCAGGCTTGGCCAGAGCGCCATGCCCAGCACAAGCAGCCCGCAGCCGACCGCCAGCCAGCCTGCCAGGCGCCGCCCCCGCGACGAGGCCGGTTTCAGCAGGCCATCGCGCATGCCCTTGAGGCTCTTGATATCGCCAAGCCCGCTGGTGTCCTTCGGCTCACTGCTCATCAGCCACCTCACAGCTGACACTGCCGACCTCGGCGAAGTACTGGCCGAGATCCATCGGTGCGGTGGCATTGATATCCAGCATCGAGGCCTCGGCGACCTTGGACGGGTCCGGGTCGGCCGGCGTGATGCCCGGCGTGCAGCTCAGCGCCGAGTCCTGCCCTTCCAGCCCGCTCACCACCAGCCCTTGCTGCACGGCGATGGCATCCGGGTCATGCAGAATCTCGATGTAATAGGTGGGGTCGTAGATACGATAACTGAGGGTGTGGCCAGCCATCGCCACCGGCTCGGCCAGCGGCAGCTCCATCTGGAAGGCGACACGCTCACCCTTGAGCCAGGTGGTCTGGCGCGTCGCCTTGCCAAGCGCCACGGGTTCGCCGTCCAGCGTGACATGGGTGTAATAATCGAACTGCGACAGATTGGCCAGAATCTCGCTGCCCAGCACATCGAGGCGCTGCTCCATGCTGGTATCGTCCTCGAGCGCGGCCAGCTCCTGACGCAGCGTCAGGCTGTAGAAGGGGTCGAGCAGCCAATACTGGCGCATCGCGACGGCCCGCCCCTGGTCATCGAGGCGCAGCGTCACCCGCAGATCGACCCAGCCGTGCGGATGCGCGGCGGCGGGCTGACTGGCCACCAGGGTGCCCAGCATCAGCAACGGCGTCAGCCAGACCGCGGGACGCAGGCTGTGACGAGATGGAAAACGCGCCAGCGCGGACGACAGCGCCGCCACCAGGCGATGAACAGCAACAGACATCGGGAAACTCCGGCAGAACGTCACGGGGACGACAGGAAGGGATTGGCAGGATGTTACTTCATGACAAAACGGGCGACATCCCGACGCAGCCCGAGGACACCTTCGACAGGCAGCGGTGACGGTCAGTTCGCCGAATCATCATGGCCATGACGAAAGTCTTCACGGCGCAGCCCGTATTTGTGCATCTTGAGATTGAGCGTACGCCGCGGCAGTGCCAGCTCCTCCAGCACCTGAGCGATGTTGCCGCGTGCGCGGGTCAAGGCGGCGCGAATCAAGGTCGACTCGAACATCGCCACCTGTGCCGCCAGCCCATGCTCCTCGCTGCTCGCCAGCGCCTCGTCGCTCGCCCCATTGCCGGCCTCGCCTGCGTCCTGCTCCGCTGAGGCATTGCCCGGTGAGGATGACTGCCGCGTCGTGGGCGATTCCCCCAGCACCACGCGGCGACTGGCGGCCTGACGCAGCTGCCACAGATTGCCCGGCCAGTCCGCCGCCATCAACGCGGCCAGCTCACCGCTGGCGAAGGGTTGCGCCTCCACCTCATGCACCTCGGCGGCCTGACGGCTGAAATGCGCCATCAGCAACGGGATGTCCTCGCGCCGCTCGCGCAGGGCGGGTGTCGTCAGTTCGATCTCGGCCAGTGCATGCCCCAGAGTGCGCGTCAGCGGCCCGCTTGCCATCACGTCGCCCACGCTGCACTGCGCGCTGCACACCAGCCGTGGCGCCTGGCGGGCGCCGTCCTCACGCGTGGCGATCCAGCCATCCAGCCACTGCCATTGCGCGCCACTCAGGTGGTCCACCTCATGCAGCAGCAAGGTATTGGCCGCAGGACATGCCGCGAGCGCATCCTCGATCGCGCCCGCCAGAGCCTCCGCGCCCTCTGCCCTGGCTTGCGACAGGGGCGCGCATTCCACTCGTGCCAGCAAGGCCGTCGCCGCCGTCGGCATGGCAGCAGATAAGGCCGTCGCCTCGGCAGGCGGCGCATGCTCGGCCAGTGCCAGCGCCAGAGTGCTGCGCCCGCTGCCCGCCTCGCCGCTGATCCAGACGCGCGCCGGGTGCCCGCGCAATTCAAGCAGTCGCTCACGCAGCTGGCGAATCTGACGGCTCTCGCCCCGCAGCAGACCACTGAGGCCGCGCACGCTCAAGCGGCGGCGCAGGCGTTGGTTTTCATCACTCAGGCGCCGCCCCGCCAGCGCCTGACGCAGCTTGAGCTCCAGCGCTTCGGGGTCAAACGGCTTCTCGATGAAGTCGCGCGCGCCGCCCTGCATCGCGGCAACGGCCGTGGCGACATCGCCGTGACCGGTCATCATCAGCACCGGCAGCTCCGGTGCCTGCAGCGCAAGCCGCGCCAACAGCGTCAGGCCATCCATGCCCGGCATGCGGATATCGCTGATCACCACGCTGACCGGCTCGGCGGCGGCCAGGGCTTCCAGCAGCGCCTCGGCGCGCGAGAAACAGCGCAGATGGATCTCGGCCAGCTCCAGCCACTGGGCGAGGGATTCGCGCACCGCCGGGTCGTCATCCACCAGCCATACCGGCGCCTCACGGGTCAGATCACTGTCCTGCTGCAGGCGCAGCTCTGCCGGGTCCAGGCCCGTGGCGGCAAACTCCTCTGCGCCCTCGAAGCCATCGCTGTCATGCGTATAGCCTGTCATTCGTGCGTATACCCCGTCATGTCACGGATTGCTGCCCGCTGCCTTGTTGTTCGGTGCCGTCGGCTGCATGCGTTGCCTCCGACGCCGGCGTGCGTAGCCACAATTCGAAGCAGGCGCCGCCCAGCGCAGAGCCCTCAGCCAGCGAGGAGCCCTCAGCCGGTTCAGACACTGAAGCGCCATCGGCCAGACGCAGCTGGCCACCCAGATCGCGCGCCAGGCCATAACTCAGAAACAGCCCCATCCCCATGCCTTCGCCGACCTCACGCGTGGTGGTGAAAGGATCAAACAGCGTGGCACGCAGCGCAGGGTCGATGCCGGGGCCGTTGTCCTCGATGCGCAGACATCCACCAGGCTGCCCCTCGAGGCTGGCCACTGTCGGCCAGGCCTGCCAACTGAGGCGCAGTCGCGGGGCCGTGCGCTCGTCGCTCTGCTGATCGGCCTGCTGTGCTTTCTGCTGCCCTTCCAGCGCATCGAGCGCATTGCGGATCAGGTTGGTCAGCAACTGCTCGAGACGCACCTGTTCGCCCATCACGATGATGTCCCGGGGCAGCGCGTCCTGCTCCACCGTCAGGTCAAGGGCGGTGACTCGCTCGGCGAGCAGCTCCAGCGCGAAGTCGATACGCGGCGCCAGCGCCAGGGCGACGGGCGCCTGCTGACTGGCCGGGCGCACAAAGACCCGCAGCTGGCGAATCATGTCGGCCAGACGCTCGGACAGCTCACTGATACGCGTGAAGTTGCTGGCGGCGGATTCGGCGGCACGCGCGGTCAGCTCGGGGCGCGTTGCGGCGGAGGCGATGCCCCGCGCCAGCAGCTTGCCGCCGCTGGCGGCGTAGGTGCGAATGCCGACCAGCGGCTGATTGAGCTCATGAGCGATACCGGCCGCCATGGTGCCCAGCGCGGCCAGCTTGCCGGCCTGCACCAGCTCATCACGCGTGGCCTCGAGTTCGCGCGAGCGCTGGGCGACCCGCTCCTCGAGGCGCTCGTTGATCTCGCGCATCATCACCGCTTCACGCCGAATCAGCCCCAGGCGCGCCTGTCGCTCGCGCATCCACAGCGCCATCATCGCCAGCCCCAGGATCACGGCGAGCCCGACCAGCACCACATTGCGCGCCTGGATATAGAGTGGCCGCAGCGGCATCAGAAAATGCAGTTGCCAACCCAGCGGCCCGCTGGCCAGCGACTCATCCAGATAGCGCTGACCCATCGCCGCCGTCGGCAGCCGCGCGATCTCCGACGCCGCCAGTTCGTGGTTGTCGCCCAGCACCAGGCTGCCGTCCTCCAGCTCCCGCGACAGCGGTGTCAGCGGCGCCCCGCGAAACTGCTGCTGTGCCCGAATGCTGTCCAGCGCCTGCGGCTCGATCGCCTCCAGCGCGCGATATTTCCAGTTGCGCCGCGAGGCCAGCAGCACGATGCGATTGACATCGGCGAGCAGCACCGTCTCCCCCGCCTGGCGCCAGGTATCCTCCAGCGCCTCCAGCGAGACCTTGACCACCATGACGCCCAGCGGCTCGCCCTCGGCCCCGAGTACCGGCGCCGAGACAAAATAGCCGGGACGCCCGGTGGTATTGCCGACGGCGAAGAATTCACCGCGCCCGCGCGCCAGGGCATCGATGAAGTAGGGCCGGTAGTCGTAGCGATAGCCGACGAAGCTATCTGGCTCATCGAAGTTGCTCGCGGCCACGGTCATGCCGTCACGGTCGGTCAGGAAGATGGCCGCCGCGCCGGAGGCACGCGCGACACGCCGCAGATGCTGGTTGAGATCACTGCTCGAACCGAGGGGAGCGGCAGCACTGGCAGCGTCGCGTTCGTTTGAGGGGATAATAGGCAGCGTTGCCGCAGGCGGAACGCCCTGCTCGCCAAGGGCGATACGCACACGGGCCTGGCGCGCCAGCAATTCCGGCAGCCACTGGAAGCGCGATAACTCGGCATTCAGGGTGCTGGCGTAGAAATTCAGGCGAGTCGCCGCGTGCTGGCGAGCATCACGCTCGCCACGCGCCAGCTCCCAATGCCAGAGAGCAAACAAGGCCATCAGCCCGGCCAGCAGACTGGCCGAGAGTGCCAGCCAAGCCAGACGCCGACGGCGCAGCGCACTCAGCGTCATGGGCCATCACACCGCGCGAGCGCGGGCTCGCCCGGGCTCCGGCACTGCCCGCCTGCAAAGTGGTGGGCAAGGCCAGAGAGGCGACGCCGAGGGCCGCCTCGTGGGGTTGCCATGCGTGGGATTGGCATGCGCGGGGCGGTCACGGCGCGCCGATCACCGGCACGGTGCGCGCATCCAGAGCCACGGCGACCTCCACCAGCAGGTTGTCGAGGCGGCCCGGCGCGATATCGGCACCATTGCTGTCACCGCTCACGCTGAGACGAATCTGGCCGTTGACCTCGCTCACCCAGGCCTCGAGCGCCAGCGGCGGCCGGGCAGCATAGCTGGCATCGAGGCGCTCGAGGTCAGGGTCTGCCCGCTCGATGATGAAGCCACGCTCCGCCAGCGTCGTCAGCAGGGTGACGAAGACCTGCTGGGAGGTCAGGGTGCCGCTGTTGGGGGCGATCACCGCGGTGCGCGAGTCCGGCGCATGGGTCGGCTGATTCATGCAGCCACCCAACACCAGCAGGCCGGCGAGCAGCGTCGCAAGCCCCAGACGCTGCCACAGCGAGCGTGGAGATGCCTTGCGCATGTTCATCAGCGAACCTCCCGTGGATCACGACCCGCCAGCGCGGCCTGCAGCTGACGCTCGATCTGGCGGCAGCTGTCGCTGTCATTGTGAGGACGGGCATCGATGACATAGCCGCCCTGATTGATGACCTGCTCATCGCGGATCACGCGCACGCGCTCATCCGGCGCGACCAGCGAGATGCGCTCGAAGCTGATCGGGTCATCGCGGAAGGTGTCATTGCCGACGCCCACGCCGAAATCATTGCCCGCCGCGACGCCATAGCCCACCGAGAAGCCGATGCGCGAGCCGAAGGGCCCATCGATCGCGCCCAGCCCCGGCTGGTCCACCTTGCGCTCACCCGTCACCACGCCCAGCGCCTGTTCGCTCTCGCGGATCTTGTAGCCACGGGCCTCGACGACCTGCGCCGCGGCACGCAACCACTGATTGGCATCGCCCTCACGCGGGAAGATGCAGGCTTCGGGCAGGCCAGCGCTGTCATTCGCGGCCAGCGGGTCCTTGCCGGACAGGGCCGAGCAGCCGCTCAGCAGCACCAGCCCGATTGCGAGCAGTGTCATGCGCGACAGGCGCGAGCGCGCTGACGTGTCAGCCACGCTTGGCCGTGCGGAAAATTCGGGAAGTCGATGGAGCATGCGAACGTCTCCGGTCAGCCACTTGAGCCGGCGCGACATCACGATTTTCACACCATGAGACACACCAGAGGCACTAGACTGACACATAAGTCTTGTAGGGTTTCTGCATAATTATGGTATCGAGACAGCGGGATACCCTGGATGCAGGAAGCCTCATCTTAGCGCCCAGCCATGCCAGCGCCTACCGTATCCAGCCCCCGACAATGCAAGCCAAGACCGTACCGCCATTGCCATTTCGCACGATGATCACGCAACGCCAGCACTGTCAGGGCCGCTCGCTCGGCGCGCAAACCGCCGGTCAGCGCGCGCAACACTGGTTACATATGGAAACGATATCGCGCGGACAACTCACGACGCTACAGGTTCAATAAGTTACCATTATCGACGAATAGGCAATCAGGGAGAGAAATTTATGTCAGAAAATGCCGACCAGCCCACGGTCGCCAAGATCAATCCGCCAGTCTTCTTCGGCTCCGCCGTGGTGATTCTGGCGTTCGTGATCTTTACGGTCGCCATGCCGGATACCGCGCAGACCGCCTTCGGTCATGTCCAGACCTGGATCATCGACACCGTCGGCTGGTTCTACCTGCTGGCCATGGGCGTGTTCGTGATCTTCACGCTGGGTCTCGCCTTCTCGAGCTATGGCGACATCAAGCTGGGGCCAGACCATTCCGAGCCTGATTTCAGCTACGGCTCCTGGTTCGCGATGCTGTTTTCCGCGGGCATGGGCATCGGCCTGATGTTCTACGGCGTCGCCGAGCCTGTCTTCCACTTCACTGCGCCTCCGGTTGGCGATGCCGGCACCGTCGAGGCCGCGCGTGAAGCCATGAAGACCACCTTCTTCCACTGGGGCATCCACGCCTGGGGCGTCTATGCCGTGGTGGCGCTGGCGCTGGCCTACTTCAGCTTCCGCCACAACCTGCCGCTGCGCATCAGCTCTGCGCTGTATCCGCTGATCGGCAAGCGCATCCATGGCCCGATCGGCCATGCCGTCGATATCTTCGCCGTATTCGGCACCATGTTCGGGGTCGCGACCTCGCTGGGTCTGGGCGTGCTGCAGGTCAGCTCCGGTCTGCATTACCTGTTCGATATCGACAACGACCTGACCACCCAGATCATCCTGATCGCCATCATCACCTGTCTGGCGACCGTTTCCGTGGTCATGGGTCTGGACGGCGGCATCCGTCGTCTCTCCGAGCTGAACCTTGGTCTGGCACTGGCGCTGATGCTGTTCGTGCTGTGCGTGGGCCCGACCATCTTCCTGCTGCAGACGCTGATCCAGAACATCGGTGGCTATCTCAGCGAAGTGGTCGACAAGACCTTCAACATGTTCGCCTATATCCCGGAAGATGGCCCGTCCAAGTGGCTGGGTGGCTGGACTCTGTTCTACTGGGGCTGGTGGATAGCGTGGTCCCCGTTCGTGGGCATGTTCATCGCGCGTGTCTCGCGTGGCCGCACCATCCGTGAATTCGTCTACGGCGTGCTGTTCGTGCCGATGGGCTTCACCTTCCTGTGGCTGACCTTCTTCGGCGACAGCGCCCTGCACATGCTGCTGACCGATACTGCGGGCAACCTGGCAGAAGCGGTCTCCGCCGACGCGTCCGTGGCACTGTTCAAGTTCCTGGAGCTGTTCCCGTTCGGTAGCATCACCTCCATGCTGGCCACTCTGCTGGTCGTGACCTTCTTCGTCACCTCCTCGGATTCCGGCTCGCTGGTCATCGACATGCTGACCTCCAAGGAAGGTGACGAATCTCCGGTCTGGCAGCGTGTCTTCTGGGCCTTCTCCGAAGGTTTTGTCGCCGTAGCGCTGCTGATGGCGGGTGGCCTGGGTGCTCTGCAGACCGCCTCGCTGGCCTCTGCCCTGCCGTTCGCGATCATTCTGATGTTCGTCTGCTACGGCCTGCTCAAGGCACTGCGTCTCGAGGGCGTCAAGCAACGCTCCATGCAGCACCTGAGCAACACGCCGGGCCACACCGCCGGTGGCGCACGCAGCTGGCAGAAGCGCGTCCAGACCCTGGTCGAGACGCCGCGCCAGAAGAACGTCGAGCAGTACCTGATCAACACCGTCACGCCGGCACTGGCGGATGTCGCGAAGGAATTCGAGGCCCAGGGCCTGGATACTCGCGTCAATGACGAGGATGACCGCAGCTATCTGCAGGTCAGCCACGGCGAGGAAGTCGACTTCGTCTACGGTGTGCGGGTGCGCGAATATGCAGCACCGGCCTTCGCGCTGCGCAACGTCAGGCGCAAGGGCACCAGCGACGTGGAACGCCATTACCGCGCCGAGGTCTTCCTGCGTGAAGGTGGCCAGACCTATGACGTCATGGGTTACACCAAGGAGCAGGTGATCGGCGACGTGCTGGACCAGTACGAGAAGCACATGCACTTCCTGCACATGGCGCGCAACTGACGCCTGAGCGTTGCAGAGGTGATGACAGCTGATGACATGGCTGTCGCAAAGGCCCCGCCCCGTGCGGGGCCTTTGCGTATGTGGCCGATATCAGAATGTCCGAGTCGACGACATTGACTGCAATATCAGTGTGCGACCTTGAAAACCACGTGCGCGCACCACATCTCTTTCCAAGCATTCATCTACGGCTTGAGGGTGGTGCGCCGGCGACGATAGGGGTGGCCGATGAGGGCGATACAGTGAATTCGTTACCCTGCATCCCGCCCAGCCTCTACACTGGTGGCATACTGGCAGCACGGCTCGCCACCTGCATCTCCACTTTCCCCACAATGCCGTTCACTTCACATTTTTCAGGAGAGTCTTCATGTCCAACGATACCAATGCCATCGGTTTGCACACTGCCAGCGCCACTCAGCTGGCCGAGCACCTCAACATCCTGCTGGCCAACTACCAGACCTTCTACATGAATGCCCGTGGTTACCACTGGAACGTGAAGGGCAACCAGTTCTTCGAGCTGCACGTGAAGTTCGAGGAAACCTACACCGACTTGCTGACCAAGGTCGATGAGATCGCCGAGCGTATCCTGACCCTGGGTCACGAACCGCTGCACGCCTACAGTGACTACGCGCGCGTCGCCACCATCAAGGAAGACACCCACGTCAGCGACGGCACGGCTTGCGTCAAGGGCCTGCTGACCGGTTACAAGTCCCTGATCGAACTGCAGCGCGAGATCATGTCCGTCGCGTCTGACGCCGACGATGAAGGTACCGCTTCACTGGTCGGTGACTACATCCGCGAGCAGGAAAAGACCGTGTGGATGCTGTCCGCCTACCTGGGCGAGTAAGCGATCAAGCCAATGCAGCGCCAGGACATGACAGTGCGGATCACTGATGCTGTTGTCTGACGCTGTAATTGACTGACACTGGGCCGCGAGGCATTCGCGCAGTGTGAACGCCGCCTTTCGACCCTGCACACGCGGGACTCGGAAGGCGGCGTTGTCATGTGGCCATGAAGGCCCGCCAGATACCGACCAGGAGGGTTGCATGTCACTGCCGCTGACACGTCTGCTACGCAAGCTGCTGCATGTAGCTGCCAAGCCCATGCGCCACGCCCAGGGCAAGGATGGCTATGTCATTCACGCCTATCGTGGCTATGGCTCGCATAGCGAAGCCTTTCTGATGGGGCGCATCTTCCGCCAGCCCGGCTCACGCAGCCAGTTGGCTCCCGGCGCCGGGCGCGACCTGATGGATGTCGGCCGCCGCATGCTGCGCTGGGGCAAGAGCGGTGTCGAGGTAGAGGTCGCGCTGGGGGACAACCGCATCACCGCCATCACCGACCGCGATGGCTACTTCAGCGTGCATCTACCGCTCGATGAGCCGCTGGAGCACCAGGGGCAATGGCATACCGCCCGCATCACTGCGTGTCCGCCGAAGCAGCCCCCGGTGGAAGGCGAGGCGCAGGTCTATCTGCCGCCCATCAGCACACGCCTCGGGGTGATCAGCGATATCGACGACACCGTGATGTACACCGGTGTCGCCAACAAGCTCAAGATGCTTTACCGCCTGTTCATCGAGTCCGCCGAGCGCCGCACCGCCTTCCCCGGCGTGGCCGCGCTCTATCAGGCGCTCCATGAGGGTGATGACGGCCAGCAACAGCGTCCGCTGCTCTATGTGTCGCGAGGTCCGTGGAGCATCTACGAGATGTTGGAGGTCTTCTTCCAGCACAATCGCATTCCGGTCGGGCCGATCCTGTTCCTGCGCGAGTGGGGGCTGACCCTGCAACGCCCGCTGCCCAGACGTTCCGAAGACCACAAGCAGGCGCTGATCGAGAAGATGCTCGGCCTGTATGACGAGATGCAGTTCCTGCTCATCGGCGACAGCGGCCAGCATGACCCGGAAGTCTACGCCGAGGTCGTGCGCCGCTATCCCGGTCGCATCTGCGCGATCTACATTCGCCAGATAGGCGATTCGGACTCGCGCAAGGCCGAGCTGGACCAGCTCGGCGAGGAGCTGGCCGCTCTCGGCTGTGTGATGCTGTTGAGCACCGATAGCCTCGACATGGCGCACCACGCGCATGCCAACGGCTACATCGATGCCGCCAGCGTCGAGATGGTACGTGCCGAGATCGAGCATCAACTCGCCGACGAGCCGGCCTGAGCGCCTCGATAGCCAGCGGATAGATGGCTGGCACTATCGCGGTACTACAACGCAAGACGGAGACCCCAGGGTCTCCGTCTTGCGTTGTGCGCGACTGATCTCTGCCTCACCGAACGACTCTGCCGAATGACGGCCTCAGGCGGTGCGTGAGCGAATCAGCTGATCGAGCGACAGGCGTCCCGGGCCTTGCAGTACCAGCACCAGCAGGCTGGACAGCCACAGACCATGAGTGACCCAGGCGTGGGGATAGACGAACAGCTGGATGGTCAGCGTCATGACGGCCAGCCCCAGCGCCGCGAAGCGCGTCCCTAGCCCCAGCCACAGCATCAGCGGAAACAGGTGCTCGGCGATGGTCGCCAGCCAGGCGGCCAGTATCGGCGAGACCAGCGGCAAGGCGTATTCATGCTCGAACAGAAAGAAGGTGCTGTCCTTGATCGTGAAGCCGTCGACCTTGGTCTGCGCCGACATGAAGAATACCGCGCCGACGATGATGCGCATCAGGATCAACAGCGCATCCATCCGCAAGCTTTCCAGCCAGACGAACACTTTCAGGACCTGCCCCGCCACACCGGTACGAACCGCAGGCGTCGTTGATGATTCAAGGCTCATGATGAGGCCTCCTCAAGGGTGCGCCAGGGCGCGAAGGGTCAAACAGAAAAGAGCCGAGCAGAAAAGAACCAGGCAGGATCAGGTCGGCGCGCGGAAGGCACCACTTGCCAGCAGGGGGGCCAGCAGCGGCCCCAGCTCCTGCTCGGGGTGCGCGTCCGCGAGCCGCGCTGCCGCGCCCGCCAGCGTCTGCCCCGCCAGCAGCAGTTCGAGCAGCAAGGCAGCGGCCTCGCACAGCACCGTGACCTGCACCTCCAGCGCTGGGCGCGTGATCAAGATCCGCTCCGGCCGCGCGATATCCAGACCTTCAAGCGTCGCGTCGGCATGCTGATGGCGCTGCCAGATCTCGAGCACCGCATGCTCCAGGTGCAGCAGACAAGCCGCGGGGTGCGCCGAGAACCTGAGTTCCATCACCGCCTCCGGCGGCAACCCCGCCAGCTGGGTCGGCACCAGGGCTTCGGCGTCCGCCGCGTGATAGGCCACCAGACGAGCGGCCTCGAAGCGGGCCAGGTCCACCGCATAGAACGGCAGCTGAGCGGCCGACACCTGACGCGCCTCGACCAACGTGGTCAGGGTCGTATGCAGGGTCTCGGCAAGCCCGGCCCCGTACTCCATCATCAGCGGTGAGCGCGGCAGATGCTGGCGGGAATGATCGTGGGCCAGGGCCGCAAAGAAGCGCTCGCCCACCACCTGACGGGTCACCGGATAGGCCTCTTCCAGCGCACTGATCAGGCTGGCCCAGACATTGTTGCGATAGACATCGAAGCGCTGCTGATGGCCTGCCTCGATACCGGGCAGCGCGGCATCAGGCTGGGTAAGTGCCTCGATGAAGGCGCGCTGCCAGTCGGGCTGGCGCTCAGCGCTGGCATGCCGCTCGAGAGAGGTCATTGGCCGCCCTCCATGCCGGAGCGCGTCAGCTGCTGCGCCCGTGTGCTGTGCAGCAACGCCTGAGCGCGCGTGGTCTGCCCCAGCAAGACCTCCAGCGCCGGCACCTGGGTGTCCCATTCAATCAGCGTCGGACGCGGCCCGATGCGATTGATGAAGTCGGCATACAGCGCCCAGACCTCATCGCAGACCGGCGCGCCATGGTTGTCGATCAGCAGGCCTTCACGCGAGTCCTCGCCATGCCCCGCCAGATGGATTTCCCCGACGGCGTGGCCCGGAATTGACTCCAGCCAGGCCGCGGGATCGATCCCGATGTTGTGCGCCGAGACGAAGACATTGTTGACGTCGATCAGCAATCCACAGCCACTGCGCTCGACCAGGCGAGTGAGGAAATGCGTCTCGGGAATCAGTTCCGCCCCCAGCTCGCGTGCATCGAAACGCAGATAGTGGGCGGGATTCTCGATCAATACCTGACGGCCCAGGGTGTCCTGCAACTGCATCAGGTTATCGCTGACCCGTGCCAGCATCGCGTCCGTCAGCGGTACCGGCAGCAGGTCGTTGTAGAAGTGGCCGCTATGGCCGGCCCAGGCCAGGTGTTCTGACACGCTGGTGGGCGGGTGACGCTCGCAGAGCGTTTTGAGGCGCGCCAGATGCGTGGCATCCAGCGGGCGCTCCGATGCCAGCGACAGGCCGACACCATGAATCGAGAGCGGGTACTCCTGCAGCGCATCCAGCCGGGCATGAGGTGCCCCGCCGGCGCCCATGTAGTTCTCGGCATGAATCTCGAGAAACCCCAGCGCCGGACGCGACGACATCAGCTCACGCACATGCTGCGCCTTGAGGCTGATACCGACGGCCATCTCGTCGAGGGACGGATAGGCCGTACCGAAATCCGGACTGCCGGAGGAAGGGGATGGCTGGTGCATGAAGACCTCTCGAGGCGGCGAACATCCGGTGGCGGCGTGGCGCCAGGCCACCGGATGTCAAGTTCGGGGGGATGCTCGGGAAGTCCGAGCCAGCCCCGAGGCGTGATGCTTACTTGATTTCTTCCAGGCTGCCGGTGCCATTCGGCGTCTCGATGGAGGTGCAGGTGCCTTCCGGAACCAGCTTCCAGGCATTGCCCTGATAGTCGACGGTGGAAGTCCCGGCACACGAAGTGCCCGGGCCAGCGGCGCAGTCATTCTCACCGGCCAGCGACACGCCGTAGCACTTTTCCATACCCGCCGCGTGGGCCGGGAGGGAGACGACAGCGGTAGACAGAGCGACAGCGGTTCCGAGTGCGGAGGCCAGGGCAAAAGCGGTCTTGGCGGACTTGTTCGTCTTGGTAGACATGGGCACATCTCCTGAGAAAATGCTCTTTAATGAGCCAAACGTTATTTATCTATCACTTTCGCCCCTGCGCTGCGGGCTCAATCCAACTTACGGGGGGCTTGGGAAGATGGATGCAGAAAAAATCGAAATTATTGCCGCGACTCGACAATATCGCGCTGACCGCACTCCCCTCATCGCATGCGGAAACGATACCCCGCGCTTGCGTTGACCTCGCCATGCAAACGCAAGCGGCCCCATATAGGGGGCCGCTTGCGTCGACTGTCATCTGCTGTCTGAGGGCATGTCGCAACGTCTGTTGTAACGTCAGTCGCAACGACTGCCTGCAGTGCTGCAGGCGATGAGGGCGATCAGCTATCGCCCTGCCACTTGCGCTCCATGAGCTCCCAGCGCGAGAGCGACGCAGGCGCCTGCCCTGCCTCGGTGTCCAGTGTCTCTGTGTCCAATGCCTCGGCATCCGGTGCTTCGGCACCCGGTACTTCGGCACCCGGCGCTCCGGTACCCGGTACTTCGGCGCCCGGCGCTCCGGCGACATCCTGGTCTTCGCTGGCTGCCGCTTCTTCACTGGCCGCCGCTTCTTCACTGGCCGCCGCTTCTTCACTGGCAGGCGGCTCGGGCGCGGGCTGGCGATCAAGCGCCGACGACGCGGATTTCGGCGGCTGATCCAGCGCCTGCTCGGGTTGATGCAGGGTGTCACGCGACTGGCGCACCAGCGCTTCCGGCAGTGGCTTCTTCATGCGCGCACCGAGTTCCAGCAGCTCCTCGGCACGGCTGATCAGGTTGCCGCGCCCGCTGGCCAGCCGCTTCATGGCGGTATCATGCGCCTCGCGCGTGCGACCCAGCTGAGTGCCCAGCTCCTCGAGGGATTCGGCGAGACCGCGGAACTTGTCGAGCAACGCTCCGGCGCGCTCGCCGATCACGCGTGCATTGTCGTTCTGGCGCTCCAGACTCCACAGACTCGCCACGGTGCGCAGGCTGGCCAGCAAGGTGGTCGGCGTCACCATCACCACGCCCTGGGTGAAGGCATCCTGGAACAGGCTGTCATCGTGTTCAAAGGCCAGCGCGAAGGCCGGCTCCATCGGCAGGAACAGGAACACGAAGTCCGGCGAGCCCAGCCCCTCGATAGCGGGATAGTTGCGCCGCGCCAGTCCGGTGACATGGCCGCGCACCGAGGTCAGATGCGCGCGCAGTGCGCGTGCGCGCGTCACGTCCTCCTCGGCGTTGACGTACTCGGTGTAGGCGGTCAGCGAGACCTTGGCATCGATGATCAGGTGCTTGTTGTCCGGCAGGTAGACGATGGCATCCGGACGCTGGCGTCCGCCCTCGCCGGTGAACGACACCTCGCGCTTGAACTCGATGCCATCACGCAGACCGGAGCGCTCCAGCACGGTTTCCAGAATCATCTCGCCCCAGTTGCCCTGCATCTTGCTGTCGCCCTTGAGCGCCCGCGACAGGTTGGCCGCCTCCTCGGTGATCTGGCGGTTGAGCCCCGCCAGCTGGTCGAGCTGACTCTTGAGGCTGGTGCGCTCGCGCACCTCCTCGCCATGCAGCTGCTCGAGGCGCTGACGGAAGTCGCCGACCTGTTCACGAAACGGCTTGAGCAGCTGCTCGAGCTGGGCACCACTGGCGGCGGTGAAGCGCTGCTGGCGCTCCTCGAACACCTTGCCCGCCAGCTGCTCGAATTCCTGACTCAGGCGCTCGCGCGAGTCGTTGAGCAATGCCAGCTGCTGCTCGTGATGGCTGGCCTCCTGACGCTGGCGCGTCACCAGCGAGGCATGTGTCTCGCGCAGCTCGGCGTAGCGCTCGGTCAGTGTCTCGAGACGCTCTTCACGCTCCAGCAGCTGCGCCTCCAGCACTTCCTGCTGGCGGGTCAGGCTGCGTGCCAGCGTCTGCTGTTCACTCAGGGCGCGTGACTGTTCATCCAGGCGCCCCTGCAGCGATTCGCGCAGCGTGGCGAGTTGCTCCGTCAGCGCATCGCGCGCCTGGCGCGCTTCCTCCAGCGACTGGCTCAGATAGTGTTGCTGCTGCTCCGCCTGCTGCCCATCCAGTGCGGCACGTTGCTCGATCAAGACTGCCCGCTGCTCAGCCTGTTGCTGGCGCTCACGCGACTCGTCCAGCGAGGCCTGCCACGTCTGCTGTATCGACTGCTCCTCCTCCTCACTGCTTTCCTGCAGCGCATGAAGCTGCTCGCGGGTTCGCCGCCAGCCCAGCCCCAGGGCCAACGACAGCATCAACAGCACGCCGACCAGCAACCACATCACGGCGGAAGATTCAGAAAGCAGCGACATCGGGCACTCCATGGCCTGTGAAAACGCAGCGGGGTCACCCCCCCTTGAAAGTCAGTATCGCGCATCCATGTCTTGAGTGTCAGGGCACGAAAGGACGGGAATTGCCTGCCATCATCGAGCGATGCTCACTGCGGTGAGTGACGTACGCCGAGAGCAGAATTCTCCCCTTCTCTGCCCAGCACGCTCGCAAGAGCCGAAGCACGGAAAGGAGATTCGCATGACACAGCAGACCGATCAGCAGACACGTCAACAACTGCAAGGTAAGCGCGTGGCCATTCTCGCGACCCATGGCTTCGAGGAATCCGAGCTCGCGGTGCCGCGCGCCGCACTGCAGGAGGCGGGTGTCGAGGTAGATATCGTCTCGCCGGAGAAAGACGGCATTCGCGCCTGGGCCGAAACCGACTGGGGCGAGAAGTACCAGGTCGACACCCCGCTCAGCGATGCCAGCGAACACGATTATCACGGCCTGGTGCTGCCGGGTGGCCTGTTCAATCCGGATACCCTGCGTCAGGACGAGAGCGCACTGAGCTTCGTGCGCAGCTTCTTCCAGGCTCACAAGCCGGTCGCCGCCATCTGTCACGCGCCGTGGATCCTGATCGATGCCGGCGTCGTCGAAGGCCGTCAGATGACCTCCTTCCCCTCCGTCGCACAGGACCTGAAGAACGCCGGTGCCGAGTGGCAGGACAGCGAAGTGGTGTGTGACAGCGCGCTGGTCACCAGCCGCAAGCCAGCAGATCTCGATGCGTTCAACGCCAAGCTGCTCGAGGAACTGGCCGAAGGCAAGCACCAGCATCAGCACGCCTGAGGTCGCAAGCCAGAGAGACGCAGGCTAGACAGCCGCAAGCTCTGAAGCTTGAACAGACAGACGCCCCTGCCACTTCGGCAGGGGCGTTTTCGTTGTCTCAAGGGCGCGATCCGGTGCCTTGGTGGCAGAAGTGAAGTGTCCTTGCAGCACTGGCTGAACCCCTCATCTCCGAGGTTCGTTGGCCATTCTGCAGCCGTGCGTTATAGAACCTCATTGCGAGCAACCACTTACGCCACAGGCAACGCAATCTGGACAACTCAGTTCCACAACAACACGACAAGCGACGCACGGAGACATTAGCGAACGCCTTTCGTAAAAGGCGCTGCGACACGATATTCTGACGACAAGGATCCTCTTGGGTGACTGACCGACCATACGGGAGACCGCCCCATGCATATCTCTACCTTGAACACATCTCTTACGTCTCTGCTGCCTTCCCTGCTGCTGGGACTGACGCTGATGCTCGCCACGCCGACGCTGGTCGCCGCGGATGATCGCCATCGCGCGCAGGGCCAGCACAGCGAGCGCCACAGCACGCCGCACAGTCGCCACGAGGCGATCAAGCGCCGCCATCTCAGGATGTTCGACGAACCGCGCGTGGAGCGCCATCACTCGCGCCAGCATTCTGGCCATGACATCCGCCGCCATGTCCCCAAGCGCCGCTACCATCAGCATGGGCGTCTTGAGCACGACCGCTACCGCCCGTACTACTACCAGAACCATGACTCCGGTCGGCATGGCATCCGCCGCTACCATAACGGCGTGAGCATCGGCATTCCGGCGATCCGCATCAATATCAACTGAGCTTGCGCACTCTCATCAGGCCACGCCAGCGCCTGATGCCCAGAGATAACGACGCCCAGAGATGACGACGCCCCCGCAGGCTGACCTGCGGGGGCGTCGTTCGTCTACGTGACGAGTCTTGCCTGAGAGTTGATCAAGCGGCCTTGGCAGGCTCGGCAAGTTCCGTGATCAGGCCCTTGAGCACCTGCCAGAATTCACCGACCGACTCGACCTCGACCCGCTCGCTGGGCGAGTGGGCACCGCGAATCAGCGGCCCGAAAGAGATCATCTCGAGCTGGGGATACTTGGCCCCCAGGATGCCGCACTCGAGTCCGGCATGGATGACCTTGATCTCCGGCACGCGGCCAGTGACGCGCTCGTGCAGGCTGCAGAAGCGCGCCAGCAGCTGCGCATCCGGCGCCGGCTGCCAGCCCGGATAGGCATTCTCGGCTGTGGTGGTCGCGCCGATCAGCGCAAAGAGCCCACGAATGCGTTGCTCCATCATGGTCACGGCATCATCGCGCAGTGAGCGCACCAGCGCGCAGAGATGGAAACGCCCCTCGCGCAGCTGCACCACGCCGAGGTTGTTGGAGGTTTCCACCACGCCTTCCACCGCCGCGCTCATGCGCTCGACCCCGTAGGGCGCGGCATCCAGCACCGCGACCAGCCGCTGGGTGTCCTCGACGGACAGCGCATTCTCGGCATTGCCGCGGGTCACGCTGAGCGAGACATCCGGGTCCGTCTCGCGCAGCTCGTCGCGAATCTGGGCCTCGAAGTCCGCGAGGCGCTGGCGTGCGGCGGCGACGCGCTCGTCATAGATCACCACGCCGACCGTGGCCTCACGCGGCAGGGCATTGCGCAGCGTACCGCCAGACCAGCTGACCAGACGCGGCTTGAACTCGGCCAGCGCGACCAGCGCGCGTGACATCAGGCGATTGGCATTGCCGCGACCACGATGGATATCGAGCCCGGAATGGCCGCCGACCAGGCCGCCGATGGTCAGCTCCAGCTCCGCTTCGGCATCCTTCAGGGACGAGGTGGCAAACTCGTGGGCGACATTGATGTCCGCGCCACCGGCACAGCCGATATAGACCTGTCCGCGGTCTTCCGAATCCAGGTTGAGCAGGTAGCGCCCTTCCAGCCAGTTCTCGGCCAGATTCAGCGCGCCACCCATCGAGGTTTCCTCCTCGAGGGTGAACAGCGCTTCCAGCGGACCGTGCACGAGGCTGTCATCTTCGAGAACGGCCAGCGCCGCCGCGACGCCGAGACCGTTGTCGGCCCCCAGAGTGGTGCCGCGCGCCTTGAGCCAGCCATCTTCCAGATAGGTGTCGAGGGAATCACGGGTGAAGTCGTGATCACTGTCGCTGGCCGCCTGGGCGACCATGTCGAGATGGCCCTGCAGCACGATGCCCGCTGCGCTCTCGTGGCCGGGCGTGGCGGGCTTGCGCAGACGCAGGTTGCCAAAAGCGTCGCGATCATGGGCGAGACCACGCGCTTCGGCCCAGTCGATCAGATAGGCCACCAGCGCGGCTTCATGCCCGGACGGGCGCGGGATATTGCACAGAGTGCGGAAATGACGCCAGAGGATGGCGGGGTCCAACGTATCGATATGCTCATTCATGGCGAAGATTCCTGTTCTTGTCATCAATGAGCATACGGAACAGCGGACGGGCGTGGCTAGTGGTTGTCGACACCTATCGATCAGCGACTTCGAATATGCAAGGATGGCAATCACGACCCTGCTGACAGCTGCATGCCATTCCCCACCTTCATCGGAGCCCTTATGCCTCGTCGACTACTGCTGCTGACCGCCATCTCCGCCACTGCCGGCCTGCTGATGCTGAGTGGCTGCTCGCCGATTCCTGACATGCCCGGCCCGATCGGCATTCCGGGCCTCTGAGCCGCGGCCGGCCGCTCTGCTCTTGTCAGACAGGCTTGACCGATGCTCATGTCAGATGAGCTTGTCAGACGGCCTTGTCATTCGCTCTGTTCGATCAGGCGCCCGGCGGCCGCTCGGCACCAGCGATCGCGCGCCTTGCGGCCCACGATGCCCTGCCCCTCGGCCCAGCTGATGAAGGCAGGCGCATCCTGTCCGCCGAGCGCCAGCACCAGCCCGTGACGTGACGCCTCATCGAGTCGTGCAGGCCCACAGGCCTCGAGTGCTGTCTCGAGCCACGGCCGCACCAGCGCCAGCCCCCCGCCACCACGGCGATACCAGTCCAGTCGCTGCGCGCATGCGGCTGGCGTCAGCGTGGCCAGGTCATTCTCACTTCCTCGCTGCCACAGTCTGTCGGCCAAGGCGGGCGGCAAGCCGTGCAGCTCATGCTTCAGCAGGCTGGGCAGCAGGCGCTGGAAGTCCTGCTGCAGCGCGCCGAGCAAGGCATCCTGCGCCAACTGCCCGCGCGGCGCAGATTTTCCACTCCCGCTTTCGCCGATGGCCTTGCCCATCATCACTGCGTGCTCGCCACTGGCGGCATCGCGCTTGAGGCCCATGCGCAGCGGCACGAAACCCTGCGCCAGCCAGAAGGCGACCAGATCGGCCTCGGCCCCGAAGCTGGTGCCGAGTCGCGTGACGCCTGCCGCCAGCGCCTGCTGCTCCAGCGCCTGGAGCAAGCGCGCGCCCTGACCACGCCGCCACAGCGCGGGATGCACCGCGATACGCAGCACCCGCCACCAGCGGGCCTCGGCGGCGCCCTGGTGGCCTGCATGCGCCGCCAGTGACTGTGCCAGCAGATGCCCGCGCGGACGCCGCTTGCCGCACCAGATATCATGCGCCAGGGGCGTCGGGAAGCCGCCCTCCTCGACAGCGGCCACCACCCCCAGCCAGGCATCACGCCCTGTCGTGACGTCTCGCTGACGAATCGCCATCAGCGTGAGCCCCGGCGTGTCGAGCAGCTGGCGCAGGTCCGCCGGTGTGGTGCGGTAATGCGCCTGCACCAGCAGGCCGAACAGCTGCCGCAACGCCGCCTCATCACGCGCCAATGCATCACGCTCCAGTACGACAATGTCGCAGCCCTCCAGCCACTGCTGAGCATTCTTCGCGCATGGCTCAGGCAGCTCAGGCGGCTGCGCCGAGAGCAGCAGCAAATCATCGGTCAACGCCTCCAGCGGGTCGCCGGGCGCCCAGCGCACGGGCGTCGTCATCTCCAGCGCCTGCCAGCCGGGACACTGACGCTCGAGATGATGGCGAAACCGCAGCTGGAAGCCGCGCCCGGTGCCTTCATAGCCATGCACGGTGGTGGCGAAGGCGATGCGCGGGAAATGCGCCAGATAGCCCTTCAGCAATGGCGTGGGGATGGCGGCGGCTTCATCGACGAACAACTGTGGCAGCGCCTCATCGTGACAGGCAAGGCGAGCCGCCTCGATGGCATCCGGCGCCAGAAAGCGCAGTTCGCTGCCAGAAGCCGTGTCGTCCCCCGCCTGCCCAGCCGACAAGCGAAAGACATTGCCCTCGCGCTGCCCCTGGGGCATCAGGACCGCCAGGCGTTCGAAGATCGCGCTGACCGCCGCAGGGCGCGGCGCCGTCAGCCAGACATCCTCCCCCGCCGCCAGACAGCGCGCCGCCGCGATGCCCAGCGCGCCACTCTTGCCACGCCCGCGATCGGCGCTGATCACCACGGGCCGCGCAGGTGCCAGAGCCTCCAGCGCAGCCACGCTGGCGGCCTGGTCCTGCGTCAGACAATCGCTGTCGGCGATGGCGTCTGCTCGCGCCGCCTGATTGCCGCCATCCAGCGATGGCGCAGGCAAGTGTCCGCCCTGTGGCCAGTGCAGCACACTGGCATGCGATGAGAGGCGCCGCGCCAGCCGCGCCAGATAGCGTGCCGTCAGCTGCTGCCGCTCGAAGGGCCAGTGAGCCAGCCGCGCATGATCGCCATCCGGCACTGGCGCAGGGTCTGCCGCGGCCCAGGCGGCAGGCGTCATCAGTACCAGCAGGCCCCCCGCCTTCAGGGTGCCGGCCACGGCGCCGAAGGCATCGGGGTCGAAGCCAGTCGCCGGCTGCGCTGCATCGAATATGACCAGTGACTGCTCACCGCCCAGCTGGGTGGCGGCCTTGGCCATCGCCAGCGTACGCACCGGCGTCGCGCCCGCTGTCGACAAGGCTTCACCTGTGCCCAGCCACAGCGGAGCAGGCTCACGCGCTGGCCACCGCTCACAGATCGCCTGCGCGGCGCCAGTGGGGTCATCGCCGCTGATCCACAGGCAGGCACGCTGACGCCGCGCGAGCAGATGTTGATGCAGCGTTCGGCACCACGCCTCGAGGGCAGGCAGATCAATGCGAGAAGGAGAATCTGAAGGAGGAGTCGTCATGTCGCGCAGCATGCCGCATGGCAGCGCGCCAGACCAGATGGCGCGAGAAAGTCGCGAGGCAGCCGTAAAGTAGTCGTGAGAAAACCGCGACCTGCTCGGCGCTGCCGCCAGGCCTGCCACCCGCCCCTGTTACTTGTGAAGAATCTCGTGCTTACTTGAGAAGAAGCTCATGCTCATACAACGCCCCGTTGCAAGATGAGCAACGCAAGCGGCGCAGGGATGAGAATGGTTATATTTAGGCTTATCGGGATAATGAAGCTCCACTTCCCATCATTGCGAGTCCCCCCGATGCCACAGCGTCACTCCCTCACCACTGCTCTGCCCCGCGCGCTCAAGCCTTGCCTGCTCGCCCTGAGCCTGGCGGCAACATTCGTGGCGGGTCAGGCCTCAGCACTGGAATACCCGATCGGCACGCCGGTCAAGGAAGGCGGCATGGAAATCGCTGCGGTCTACCTGCAGCCGGTGGTGATGGCCCCGACCGGCAAGCTGCCTGCCAATCAGGCCGATATCCACCTGGAAGCCGATATCCACGCGCTGATGGAAAACGACAACGGCTTCGCGCCGGGCGACTGGATTCCCTATCTCGGCATTCACTACACCCTGACCAAACAGGGTGGCGAGGCGCCGATCGAAGGCGAGCTGGTGCCGATGATCGCCAATGACGGCACCCACTACGGCAAGAACGTCAAACTGGATGGCCCGGGCAAGTACCACCTGACCTTCGAGATCCAGCATCCGGACATGCCGCGTCATATCGACAAGGAAACCGGCGTGGCCGAGTGGCCGCAGACCATCACCACCGACTACGACTTCGTCTATGCCGGCGTCGGCAAGAAAGGCGGCTACTGAGCGCCGCTCTGCCCTGCTGCATGACCCTGAATGTCTGCATCCCGTGAGGCGGCCATTGCCGCTTGCTCCTTCGATGGCCGCCTGTGCTGACCTGCACTCGCGGCCATTGGTCGCTCTACCACCAGCGCCTTGTGCTGGTGTCAGTGTGCGCTTTCCCTCATCGTCCGGAGTGTCCCATGCGCCTGACCTCTTTCTTGCCCTCCCTCTTGCCCTCTCGCCTGCCCCGTCGAGCAAGCGCCCTGCTGCCCGCGCTCGTCATGTTGCTCGTCGCCCTTTTGCTCGTGGCCCTGCTGCCTCGGCCGGCGGCCGCCAGCGACATGCCGTCCTACGACCTGACCCTCGACAACGGCAAGCTCATTCCTGAGGTCCTTGAGGTGAAGGCCGGCGAGAAATTCGTCATCCAGCTGCACAACGCGGGCAATACGCCGGCCGAATTCGAGAGCAACTCCCTGCGCAAGGAGAAGGTGCTGGCACCGGGCGTGAAGTCGTTCGTCGTCATCCATCCGCTGCGCGCGGGGAGCTATGACTTCTTCGATGATTTCCACCTGCCGGACGCGCGTGGCAAGGTCGTCGCCGAATAAGCTCGGCCACCCTGTGCCAATGACGCCTTTTTCGTCATCGATGGCGCGCACCGAACGTCAGTAGAAGAGAGTCCGCATGTTTGATCAGATCCTGTTTATCGTCTGGCGTGAAAGCGTCGAAGCCATTCTCGTCATCGGCATCATGCACGCCTGGCTGGTGCAGTCCGGCACCCGCGCGGGCCTGCGCTACCTGTGGGGCGGGGTCGTCGCCGGCCTGGTGCTGGCCGGCCTGATGGGGGCGGCGCTGATGGGCGCCAACACCTGGCTGACCGGCACCGCGCAGGAGGTCTTCCAGGCCGTACTGGTACTGACCGCCTGCCTGTTGATCACCCAGATGGTGCTGTGGATGCGCACCAAGGGCCGCACGCTCAAGGCAGAACTCGAGAGCGGCCTGGCCAGCGCCGTCTCCTCCGGCAGCTACTGGGGCGTGGCGACGCTGGTCGCCATCGCCGTGGCGCGCGAAGGCGCGGAAACCGTCGTCTTCCTCTACGGCATGGGCGCCGCCAGCCTGCAGTCCGGCGGCATCGCCAGCTTCGCGCTCGCCGCAGGCCTCGGCTTCGCCCTCGCGGTGGCGACCTTCATGGCGCTGCAGCTCGGTTCACGCTTGTTCTCGTGGAAGCTGTTCTTCCGCGTGACCGAAATCCTGCTGTTGCTGCTGGCGGCGTCACTTTTGATGTCGGGCCTCGAACAGCTGATCGGCCTCGGCTATCTGCCGGCAGGCCTCGACCCGCTGTGGGATTCCAGCTGGCTGCTCGATGATGGCAGCGGCCTCGGCGGACTGCTGGCGACCTTCGCCGGCTATCGCGCCTGGCCTGCCACGACGATGGTGGTCGGCTATCTCGGCTACTGGGTCATCGTCGCAAGCCTCATGAAGCGTCAGCGCAAGAGGGAGCGCGTCGACCAGCGCCGTCAGCTCACTGCCCGCGCGCGCAGCTGAGTCTTGTTCACGCGATCTGCCAGTCAGGAGAAACGATAGTCATGGCCAATTGCGGCTCCAGCCCCCACGGTGACATCGCCAACCTCATCGCCAGTGATGGCGGCACCCCGCCGGGCCGTCAGGCCACGCGCATCGCGCGCTTCGGACAGGCGATGCAGCAGCGGCGTGGTCTGATCCAGCTGGTGCAATGGCTGGTGGTCGGCATCTATGCCTTTCTGCTGGTGGTGCCTGCGTTGCTGCCACTGCCGGATTACCAGGCGCATATCCTCACCAATCTGACGGTGTTCGCCGAGTTCGTGTTCTGGGGGCTGTGGTGGCCCTTCGTGCTGATCAGCATGGTGCTGATGGGCCGCGTGTGGTGCGGTGTCTTCTGCCCCGAAGGCACCCTGACCGAAGCCGCCAGTCGCATCGGCCTCGGTCGCCCGATTCCCGGCTGGATGCGCTGGGGCGGCTGGCCCTTCGTGGCCTTCCTCGGCACCACGCTGTATGGCCAGCTGGCCAGCGTCTATCAGTACCCGCTGGGCGCACTGGTGGTACTGGGGGGCTCGACGGTGGCCGCGATCATCGTCGGGCTGATCTACGGCAAGGGCACCCGCGTCTGGTGCCGTCAGCTGTGTCCGGTGAATGGCGTCTTCAATCTGCTGGCGCGCCTGTCACCGACCCACTTCCGTACCGACCAGGCCCGCTGGAACGCCCACAATCAGGCTGTCCGTCAGGGCAACGCCGTGCGCATGCACGCCCCTGACTGCGCGCCGCTGATTCCGCTCAAGCAGCTCGACAGTGCCGGTGACTGCCATGTCTGCGGACGCTGCAGCGGCTACAAGGACGCGATGCAGCTGGAGTGGCGTGCGCCGGGCGTGGAGCTGGTCGAGCCGCCGCAGCCGGTGCGCTTCACCCACTACTCGGTGCTGGTGTTCGGCCTGCTCGGCATCGCCATCGGCGCCTTCAGCTGGAGCGCCAGCCCGTGGTTCGTCGCCCTCAAGCAGCAGCTGGCCTTCTGGCTGATCGATCACGATCTGATGTGGCCGCTGACCACCACCCTGCCGACCTGGATTCTGACCAACTACCCCGAGCACAACGATGTCTTCAACCTGCTCGATGGCAGCCTGATCACGCTGTGGATCGTGGTCGGTGGCGGCCTGCTGGGCGCGCTCACCAGCCTGCCGCTGCTGCTGGGCAACTGGCTGATGGGTGGCAAGGCGACGCTGTCACGCCTGTGGCACCTCTCGCTGAGTCTGATTCCGCTGGGCGGGCTGGGCGTGTTTCTCGGCCTCTCCGCCACCACCATGACGCTGCTGCGCGGCGATGGCATCAATCTCACCTGGGCCAATGATCTGCGCGCCACCCTGCTGGCACTGGCCTGTCTGTGGGGGCTGCGGCTGGCCTGGCGCATCACCGGCGAGCAGCGCAACGGCGGCCTGCTCGCCGGCAACGCTGCACGGCTGATCGGTACCGCGAGTGTCGCGCTGGCCTGCCTGCCCGCACTGGGCATCTGGTATCTGATGTTCTGGGGCTGGTGACGCCCTGCTGGCTGAATGCTGACTGACAGAGGCTCAATGCCTGAAAGACAAAGACCCGCCGATTGGCGGGTCTTTGTCTTTCAGCGACATGCGGCGTTTTCTCAAAGTACGCTCAAGGAGCCTTCAAGGCGCCATCAGTGCGCTGGGCTCTGTTCGCCACTTTCGCTGGCATCCGCCTTGCTGGCCGGGTCTTGCGGGCGACGGAACAGGAAGGCCGCCACGCTGCCGACTACATAGACCGCGCCCAGCCACAGGAAGATATTGTCGAAGGCCAGCACCTCGGCCTGGATGCTGATGCGCTGGGCGATCATCTGCACACCGGCCTGCCACGGATCAGCCAGCCCCGCGAAGGTCGACTGATAGCTTGCCAGCTGATCGATCACCACCTGGCGGCTCTGGTCGATGGCCCCGATCATCTGGTTCCAGTGATAGTCCTCACGCAGCTCGCGGATGGTATCGATCAGCGCCAGTCCCACCGCGCCGCCCAGGTTGCGCATCACGTTGAACAGGCCACTGCCGTTGCCTATCTCGTGGGGCGCCAGACGCCCCATCGCCAGCCGGGAGACCGACAGCAGCACCATGATCTGGCCCGCGCCGCGGATCACCTGCGGCCAGAAGAAGTCATCGAAGCCCGAGTCCGAGGTCAGGTGCACGTTCATGCCGGTGCCGAGGCCGGTCAGCACCAGGCCGATGCACAGCATCAGGCGCAGATCGATGCGGTCGGAAAGCTTGCCCGCCACCGGCGCCATCAGGAACATCACCACGCCGCTGACGAACATCACCTGCCCGATCTGCACGCTGGAGAAGCCGGAAATCGAACCGAGAAACAGCGGCACCAGATAGACCAGCCCGTAGAGCACCACGCCGATCCAGAAGCCGATGATCGCCCCCAGCGCGAAGTTGCGGTCCCTGAACGCCCGCAGGTCGACGATGGGGTTGCTGGTCGTCAGCACGCGCCAGAAGAAGCCGACCGCCGCCACCGCGCACACCACGCTCCAGAACAGGATCAGCGAACTGGCGAACCAGTCATCGCCGGGCCCCTCCTCGAGCACGAATTCGAGACTGCCGAGAAAGACCGCCATCAGCGCCAGCCCCAGCGTATCCAGACGACTGAGCAGACCGCGGTCGCCGCTGTCGATCTCCAGATTGCGCCACACCAGCGCCGCCACGATGATGCCCGGCACCAGATTGACCAGAAACAGCCAATGCCAGCTCATGTATTCGGTGATGTAGCCGCCGACGGACGGCCCGATGGAGGGCGCCATGGTCGCCACCAGGCCGATCACCGCCTGGATGCTGCCCATCATGCGGCGCGGGAAGATCGAGAAACTGGCCGCCTGGGTCAGCGGAATCATCGCCCCGCCCATGAAGCCCTGGACCGCACGCAGCACGATCAGGGCTTCCAGCGAGGTCGAGAGCGCACAGCCCAGGCTCGCCAGCGTGAAGCCCAGCGCCGAGACGGTCAGCACCAGCCGCGTCGAGAAGATGCGCGCCAGCATGCCGGAGAGCGGAATCATCACGATCTCGGCGATCAGGTAGCTGGTCTGCACCCAGGAGATCTGGTCCTGACTGGCGGCCAGGCCCGCCTGCAGCTCGTTGAGCGAGCTGGACACGATCTGGATATCCAGAATCGCCATGAACATGCCGAACACCGCGGCCACGAAGCCGATCTGCTGGCGGCGCGTCGGCATGTCACTGGCGCTGCCCGCGGGGGGCTGGCTCGGGGATTGAGCCGAGGACTGAGTCGTCTCGGCCATGCTTACTGCGCTCCGCGATCAGCGCTGGCGACCTGCGCGGCATCGGGCGCGATGACGTCCCTGGAGAGGCTATCGACGGCATAGGAGCCGGTGTCCGAAAGCTCTCGTGTATCGACGCTGGGGATGACCGACAGGCCGGCGCGCAGACGCGGCAGCGCATCCGCTGGGCCGGTCAGGCGAATGCGCACCGGCACACGCTGGACGATCTTGTTGAAGTTGCCGGTGGCGTTGTCGGTCGGCAGCAGGCTGAACTCGGTGCCGGTCGCCGGCGCCAGGCTATCCACCACGCCCTCAAACTCGATGTCCGGGTAGGCGTCCACCTCGAGACTGACCGGCTGGCCGACGCGCATGCGCTCGGTCTGGGTTTCCTTGTAGTTGGCCACCACATAGGCGCTCTTCACCGGCACCAGCTGCATCAGGGTCAACGAGGCGCTGGCCATGGTGCCCACCTCGACACTGCGATTGCCGACCACGCCATCCTGCGGCGCGTAGATCGAGGTCTTCTCCAGCTGGTGGCGCGCGTAGGCGAGATCCGCCGCCGCTGACACCACCTGGGCACGCGCCGATTCCAGCTGCGCCTTGTAGACCTCAAGCTGCTGCTGGGCAGACACCAGCGCGGCCTGCTTCTGGGCAACGCTCGCCTCGGCGGTTCGCATGGTCACCTGGTCATCTTCATAGGACTGACGCGAGGCGTAGCTGCGGCTCTCCAGACTTCTGGAGCGCTTGAGATGCAGCGCCGCCTGATCGCGTTCGGCCCTGGCCGAGGCCAGCGATGCCTTGGCCTCGTCGATCTTGGCGCCTTGCAGGTCCAGCTGACGCTCGGCCTGGACTTCCCCGGTGCGGGCGTTGTCCAGCGCGGCACTGGCCTGGTCCAGATTGGCCCTGGCATCTTCGTCATCCAGCTGCACCAGCAACTGCCCCTTCTTCACCGGCTGGTTGTCGTGCACCAGCATGCGCGTCACCCGCGCGGTGATCTCGGAGCGCACCGCGACGCTGTCGGTACGCACATAGGCGTTGTCGGTCTCCTGCATGAAGCGCCCGACCTGCCACCATTCGACCCCCATCACTCCGCCAGCGATCACGCCCGCCACCACGATGAGTGCCACGACACCCTTGCCTGCCTTGTTCATTCGGCGACTCTCTCTTGCTGCCTGTCGGTGACAGGCGTGTAATCTGTCTGACGCTGCGGATGAGGCGGCCACGGCGCTTGCGAGCGCTCAGGCCACGGCTGTCATCTTGCATCGCCACAAAGTGTAATGAATACTACACTTCCTTGAGGCAGCCCCGACAGTTTCGACAGACAGCGTCTCTCGTTCGCAATATCGCAACCTTGCCTGTTTCAGGCGGTTTCCGGATCACAGACAGGACACTCACATGACTGATTCGCCCTCATCAGAGACCGCCCCTGACTCGGGAAGCACCACGACCCGCGCCTCACCGCGCGGGGAAGCACGCCGCAAACGCCAGCTGGAAGTCGCGCGCGAACATTTCCTCGAACACGGCTTCGCCGCGACCAGCATCAATGAGATCGCCCGGCAGGCAGGCGGATCACTGGCAACGCTGTATCGTAATTTCGGCAACAAGGACGGCCTGTTTCTGGCCGTGATGCAGCAGGAGGCGCAGACGGTGTGGTCGGTGATGGACCACGAAGCCAACGAGACACGCAGTGTCGAGGAAGCGCTGGAAGACTT
The DNA here is from genome assembly GCF_020217465.1 of Cobetia amphilecti. GTDB lineage: Bacteria > Pseudomonadota > Gammaproteobacteria > Pseudomonadales > Halomonadaceae > Cobetia > Cobetia amphilecti. The sequence goes on along the minus strand of NZ_CP084115.1, from coordinate 275,814 downwards.
CGGCATGGCGATGCTGGCGCTGGCCCTCGCGCCCGAACTGATCCGCCTGTTCCGTGGCCTCGCCTTCGAGAGCGGCCGCAACCCGCAGCTCGGCAAGCTGTTCCTCGACAACGGCCCCAAGCTGACCCGACAACGCCTGGCAGACTACCTGTCGCGTCAGGTCGCCCAGGGCCACCTGCCGTCCACCGGCCTCGGCCAGGAACCACTGGCCGCCGCCAACCTGCTCACCGGCATGCTGCTCAACCCGCTGCATGTCGACGCCCTGCTCGGCTGCCCACCCGACACCGAAAGCCCGGAACAACTCCGCCCACATGTCAGACGCTGTGTGCGCGTCTTTCTTGCTGGCTTCGGAGCAAGTTGAAGAGCTGGCAGGTTTCGGTGCCAGTTAGAAAGCTTGCTGGCTTCGGAGCTTGATCATCGGCCCACTGACACAAAGACGCCGAGTCGACTGACTCGGCGTCTTTGTGTGCAAGAGAGATTATCTGCGGGAAGTGAGCGATGGCCGCCAGGCGAGTGGCCTCAGGCGGGCCTTGGCTGGCGCAGGCGCGACAGCCACCCGCCGCTGCGTGCCTGGGCGCGTACGCCGGGGAAGTTGAGTTCGACCTGGCGCAGGCACAGGGTCAGCAGGATGGTCAGCACGAGGTAGATGGCGCCGATGAACAGCAGCGGCTCGTAGGTGAGGAAGTTCTCGTCGCGGATGATATTGGCGACCTGCAGCAGGTCCATCATGGCGATCGTCGAGACCAGCGGCACCGACTTGAGCAGCAGGATCATCTCGCCGGTCAGGGTCGGCAGACATAGCTGAATGGCGCGCGGCAGCCACAGACGCGTGAAGACCTGGAACGGCCCCATGCCGAAGGCGCGCCCCGCTTCCCGCTCGCCCGGCGGCACGCTGAGCAGTGCCCCGCGCAGGACTTCACCGGTATAGGCGCCCACCGAGAGGGTGAAGGTCAGGGTGGCGTAGAAGAACGGATCACGCAGGATGCCCCAGAACATGCTCTCGCGAATGCCGGGAATGCCTTCCAGCAGCCGGCCGATGCCGTAATAGAAGAAGAACAGCTGCACCAGCAGGGGCGTGCCGCGCATCACGATGGAGACGCCGCTGGCCAGCCAGGCGAGAGGCCTGGGACCCTTGATGCGCGCCATCGCCATGCCGACCGCCAGCGTGAAGCCGAGCACGGCCGACACCACCAGCAGCACCAGGGTGTTGATCAACCCTGTCCACAGCGATTCCTGATAATAGGGGTCCGATAACCAGCTGAAATCCATGTCACGCCTCCTGGGCTGAAATATCGGGTTCGCCGCGGCGCACGTAGCGCTCCAGACGACTGAACGCGGCGCTCGAGGTCAGGGTCATCAGCAGATAGAGCAGCCCCGCCACGCTGTAGAACAGGAAATAGGCGCGCGAACTGGCGGCCGCCTGCTGCACGGTGAAGAACAGCTCGCTGAAGCCGATGACGCTGATCAGGGCGGTGTCCTTGATCAGGATCAGCCACAGGTTGGACATGCCCGGCAGTGCGTTGGGCAACATGCCCGGCAGCGTGATGTAGCGAAAGCGCGCCATGGGCGAGAAGCCGTAGGCATCGGCCGCTTCCAGCTGGCCCTTGGGAATGGCCAGGATGGCGCCGCGAAAGACTTCGGTCATGTAGGCGCCCTGCACGAAGGCCAGTACGCCGACGGCGGTGACGAAGCCGCTGATCTCGACCTTGCCAGCGACACCCAGCGCGTTCATCAGGGCAGTGAGCGCCTGGGAGCCGCCGTAATACAGCAGGATGATCAGCAGCAATTCCGGCACCGCACGCACGGCCGTCGAATAGCTGGTGGCCAGCGCGCGCAGCGGCGCCCAGGGGCTGAGTCGTGACGCCGCTCCCACCAGCCCGAGCAGCAAGCCGATGGCGTAGGCGGCGAAGGCGATCTGCAGGGTGGTGACGGCGCCGGCGAGTATCGGGGCCGCCCAATCGGCGAGCCCTTCCTGGGCGAACTGGGACATGATCAGCGTCCTTCTCGTATCAGTAGGAAATGGCGGATGCGATACGCGAGGCGTGCTGACCGGGCGACCTCAGCCGGCCGGCCAGCACGCGCAGGATCAGCCCAGGCAGACGTCGGTATCGAAGTACTTGTTCGAGAGCGCCGTGCAGGTGCCGTTCGCATAGACCTGGTGGATGGCGCCATCGAGCGCCTCTTTCAGCGCGCCATCTTCCTTGCGTACCCCGACACCGGCACCGATGCCGTAGGCCTCGTGCTGCGGCGTGGTCGCCTTGATCTCGAAGTTGCTGGCCTCGTCACGCTTGACCAGTGCGCTCATGGCGATCTCGTCGGCCAGGATCACGTCCACGCGCCCGGACAGCAGGTCACTGTTGACCTGCTCCTGCTGGTCATACAGGCGCACATCGACGCCAGTGCTGCGCAGTGCTCGACGCGCGAAGTTGGCGTGGGTGGTCGCCGCCTGGGTGCCGAGAATCTTGCCGTCGAGGCCGTCCGGAATCTCGAGTTCGAGATCCTTGGCGGCCACGTAGGCGCCGGGCGAGTTGTAGTAGGGGATGCTGAAGTCGATGACCTTCTCGCGGGCCTTGGTGATGGTCATCGAATTCATGATCATGTCGATGCGACCGGCCTTCAGTGAGGGGATGATGCCGCTCCAGCCGGTCGGGGTGATCTCGCATTCACGCTGCATGGCGTCACAGATCGCCTCGGCCAGCTCCACTTCAAAACCGGTCCACTCGCCGCTGGCGGAGGTGTAAGTAAAGGGCGGGTAAGGTTCCGCGGAGATACCGATCTTGAGGGTGTCGGCGGCATGCACCTGAGCGGCGCCCAGCGTCAGTCCACCCACCGCCAGTCCCCCCATCATCAGGGCGCCTGCCAGCTTGCGCAGCGCAGAGGTGGGGGCAGAGGTGGAAGTGGAAGCAGAGGCAGAACGCGTTCCGCGCGTGGTCAGTGAAGGTGTCTTGGCAGCGAATCCAGCGTCGTTCATCAAGGTCATCAGGCCATCTCCTGGCTGTTGTTGTGGGTCCATCTACGTCATGGCGGGGAGGTCCATGCCGGGGTGATGCAAGCAGGGCTCAGGCGGCCGGTGCGATGAAGCGGCGGCAGCGCTCGTGCTCGGTCTGCTCGAAGACCTCCGCCGGGCTTCCGGCCACGCCTACCCTGCCCTCATCGAGGAACACGATCTGATCGGAGACTTCTCTGGCGAAGGCCATCTCGTGGGTCACCATCAGCATGGTGCGGCCCTCATCGGCGAGGCTGCGGATGACGCCGAGCACTTCACTGACCCGCTCCGGGTCCAGCGCCGAGGTCGGCTCATCGAAGAGCAGCACGCGCGGCTCCATCGCCAGCGCACGCGCGATCGCGACCCGCTGCTGCTGGCCGCCGGAGAGAAAGGCCGGATAGCTGTCGGCGCGTTCCAGCATGCCGACACGTTCCAGATAGTGCTCCGCGATGCGCGTCGCCTCGCGGCGTGACATGCCCTTCACGCGCATCGGTGCCTCGGCGACATTGCCGAGCACGGTCAGGTGCGGCCACAGATTGAACTGCTGGAAGACCATGGTGACCTTGGAGCGCAGGCGCTGGATCTGACGACGATCCAGCCCGATGAGGCCACCACGGCTGTCGCGGTCGAAGCGCACATGCTCATCGGCGATCGACAGCTCGCCCCGATCGGGGCGCTCGAGCAGGTTCATGCAGCGCAGCAAGGTGCTCTTGCCGGAGCCACTGGCGCCGATGATGGTGGTGACGGTGCCTTCCTTCACGCGCAGGGACACGTCGTGCAGCACCGCCAGATCACCGTAGTGCTTGACGATATTGCTGGCTTCGACGACGACCCGATTCGAGGCAGCGCGCGCGGGTCTTGCCTGGCCGTCCGGGCGCGCCTGCTGAGGCTGGGAGATGCCGTCACTGTCTGCATTCTTCGAGCGGGTCATGGGAGATACGTTCGAGGGCGAGATAGTCATGAGCGACTCACAAGTGGGTGGCTGTGGCTGGCGTGAAATGGGCGATCGTGCAGCCGCTAGCGGCGTGACGCACCCTGCTGGTGCGGCGTGATGCTGCCGGGCCTGACGGACGATGCGCGGATGACGCCTGTCTTGCCGCTGCGGGCCGCGGCGGGCTGCGCAATCGGCGATCGAGCTGCAATCAAGCGAACGATTATTGATACACTTGTATAGCAAGAGGCGTTCCACATTGCGACTTTCCACGCCAGAGGCATGGCAAGCAGGGTCGTGGTTCACGGATTGCGCGTCCTGGACGCGACGAGGCCTGGGCGCTGCGAGGCTTGGGCAATACGAGGCCATGGGCGGGAGCCATCCCTCGGCGCCCGCCCACGCCGTCAAGGCGGCAGCAAGGCTAGGTCAGCCTCACAGGCTGGCCTTCACGGCGGCCAGGGCATCCTCGCCATCGCGTGTGGTCACGTCGGCGAGAAATTCCGCCAGCCGGTCTGGATTGGCGGCCAGCCAGTCGTGCGCCACCTCATCGAGGTCACGCTCCTTCAGGCTGTAATCGAGGATGAAGCCGCTCTGCTCTTCGGAGCTGAAGACCAGCTGATCGAGGAAGCGGGCGAGGTTGGGATTGGCTTCGGCATAGGCGGTACGCACGACGGTCTTGACGTCACTGGCGCCATTGTCGGGGCCGAACACCGACTCCGGGTCTGCCAGGATATGGGTGTCGAATTCCGGCACCATCCAGTGCGGTGTCCAGCCGTAGAAGGCGATCCAGCGTTGTTCGCGCTGGGCGGCACGTACCTCGCTGAGCATGCCGGGCGTCGAGGACTCCATCGCATCCCAGTCGCCCAGGCCATAGACATCATTGTCGATGGCGCCATTGAGCATGTCACTGATGGTGGAACCGCTTTCGATGGAGTAGACGGTCTCGTCGAATTTCTCGGCGTGGGCGGCAAGGTCTGCGGCGCTGTGGATGCCGGCCTCGTAGACATAGCCCGGCACCGCGAAGCCCATGCGGGCGCCGGTGACGTTGTTGCCGAGATCGGTGATCGCACCGGCGGCCATGGCCGCGTCATAACTGTCTTTCTGGGCAGGCAGCCAGCCCGCGAGGAAGGCGTCGCTGTCGCCAGTGGTCAGGGTGTTGTAGCCGACGGTGGAGCTGACTTCCTGTCGCTCCACGTCGTAACCCAGCGGGGCGAGAATCTGGGCGACGATCTCGCTCTTGACGGTGACGCCGGGCCACGGCGGCACGATCAGCGTCAGCTCGTCATCCTTGTCCTGGGCCGAGGCTGCCAGGCTAGCCGTGCCGAGCAGCAGGGTCACGAGGGCAAGCAGACCACGGCGGACGCCGTGCTTCGTCGTAGGTGTCAGGGGGTACGGGGTGGTGGTCATCGTGTCTTTCCTTGTCGGTTCCGGTCGCGCCGGGCCTTGTTGTTGTCGGGGCTGAAAGGCTTCGTATATGGCGGTCGTCGTGCGTGTCCATCGCTCACGGCGCTGTCGTTGTCGTTGACGGTGCTTGTGTCTTCTCCGCCCTGCTGCGTCGCAAGCAATTGATTCGTTGGAGCTTTACCCTCCGGAGGAGTGCGCCTTCAGCGAGCACTGGCCTGCCTGGCCATGCCCTTCTCAAGTTCTGGCTCCATTTTTGTCTCAAGTTCTGGCTCCGGCACCAGATCCGGCAAGCCGCCGAAGGGCGCGCGCGCCATCACGCGCTCCAGCATCGGGATGAAATGCTCCAGCGGCAGGGTGTCATATTCGGGGTCGAAGCTGGTCTGGTCCCACTCGTCACAGAAGCGCACGGTGCGCTCATAGGCGGGATGCCCGGCATGTGCCTCGCGGGCGTGGCGGTCCTGACCGAAGAATTCGCGGTAGTGATAGCCCTGGAACAGCTCGTGATGACGAATCATCCAGGTGTTCAGCGGGTCGATGAACGGCTCGAGGATACCGGCGGCGATCTCGGCATGATTGGCCGGTGCCAGGTCATCGCCGATGTCATGCAGCAGCGCGCAGACCACCATCTCCTCATCGGCGCCGGCGCGCAGCGCGCGGGTGGCGGTCTGCAGGCAGTGTTCGTAGCGATCGACCGGATAGCCGTGGTGATCGCCCTTGAGACGCCCCAGATGTTCAAGCACACGCCGGCAGGCATCAGACTGATATTCCCGGAAGCGCGCATCGATCAGCGCCCACTCGGCATGCGTGCTTTCCTCGAAACTGCGGAAGCGGGCCTGCTCGCTCATGCGCTGGCCTCCTCATTGGCGAACTGACCGTCGCGCTGACCGGCGAGCTGATCGGCCAGCAGCAGACGGCGGCTGGCGGTGGAGTCACGATCCACATAGCCCTGGCGCATATGACGGATGCCGCCCTCCAGCTGGAAGGCGCTGCGGCCATGGAACAGCCGGTAGTTGTCCATGATCAGCATCTGGCCCGGTGCCAGCTTGAGATGCAACGTGAAGTCGTCACCGGAGATCAGGCGGTAGAACGCTTGGCGGGCAGCGTAGTAGCGAAGCAGCGTCGCGCCGGGCAGCGCCGGCACCCGCTCGGTGCGGTTGGAGAAACGTACCCGGGCGACCTGACCACGGCTGTCCAGCTCGATCAGCGGGCCTTCGCTTTCCAGGCGTGTGGTGGCGTCGTGATAACGGAAGCCGGGGCTGACTTCTGTCAGGCAGGCGAAGGCCTCGGGGTCTTCACGCCGCAGGCGCTCTGCCGCACTGAAGCCATCCACCAGCATGCTGTCGCCGCCCTGGGCCGCGTTGCGCAGACAGTGCAGCCAGATATAGCCCGGAATCGGGTCGCGGTAGGGATTGTCGGTATGCGGCTCCAGCCCGCGCTGGGTCATCGTGAGGTCATAGGCATTGGCGACGGATTTCACGTCGGCGATACCGCCCCAGTTGGTGCGCCGCAGCGGCCCGATACGGTGGATCAGCCCCTGCATGCCGTCCTCCGTGTCCGGCACGCCGCTGACCCGCACGAAGCCGAAGCGCTGCAACTGCTCGAGCATGTCCAGCAAGGCCGCGTCATCGTCCAGTGCTGCGGCGAAGTCGGCCTCGGGCAGCTGGGCGAGACTCCCCTGCCAGAAGGTCATGCCCTGATAGGCCTCACACGGCTGACACTCCGCCAGCAGGGACGCCAGCGAGAAGCTTGCCGCATGGCCGTCACTGAAGGCCAGTGACAGCGTGTCGCCATCCAGCTGCGCCTGAGTCAGGCTCAAGTCCAGCGGCAGGTCCGCCGCCTCGATCAGGCGCTGACCGGTGAGGGAGTCGAGCGTCGTTTCATCGGGACTCCGCTCACGCAGCCAGAGCGCCTCGAGGGTCAGATCGCCCTCGGCGTGGCTCAGATGCAGTTGTTGTCCATGGTCTTTCAGGCTGACGGAATGCGGTCTGCTGGGCACTCGATGATCTCCACGGCTGAGGGAGCGGCACTGTTGTCTTACTGGTCAGGTACCTGCTCGCGGATGCTGGTGCGACGCTGAGTCTCCTTCTACCTTAATCACTTCAGCCAGAGCGGATTGATATAATTGGACGTATATTTGATCAAATTGGCCATATGTCAGACCAGCAGACGACGACAAGCGGCCGTGGCAATGCCACGGCCGCTTGTGTTGTAAAACGTCTGTCGGGAGATCAGTCGCTCAGGTGCAGCACCTGACCATTGAGGGAGCGCCCGGCGCCACCGGCAAGAAAGCGCGCGCATTCCGCCACGGCGTCCGGTCGGCTGCCCTCTGGGCACAGCAGATTGGCGCGTACCTTGTCCGGCGCGCGTGACGCCAGCCGCTGGATCAGCTCACTCAGCGCCGCCTGCGCCATGGCAGTGCCGTGATGCTCCTGCGAGGATAGCTGCGAGGGCAGCGATGAGGACGGCTGCGAAGGCAGCGGTGGTGCCACGGCCAGCAGGCGTCCGCCGTGGCGCAACATGCGCGCACAGGCCGCCTTGAGCAAGGCGCCGGGGCCGGCGACCTGCGCGACCAGACAGGCTTCCAGCGACTGCCCGGCCATGGCCTGCGGCGGCATGCAGACCAGCACATCGAGGCGCCCGAGACGCGCCACCAGTGTCTCGAAGCAGCCTTCGCCGACCACCTGGCCGAAGCGGTCCGACTGCTCACCGCCCAGTGCATCCAGCACGCGTTCGAGGTCCGCCGGCGCGGTGCCCATCAGGGCGATGATGGCGCCATCTTCCAGGAAGGTGCGCGCCATGGCCTCCAGCCACTCCCCCTGCCCCGCGATCAATACCCTGCGTCGTGGCAGCATCTCATTCTCCCTGATAGAACCCCCGAAGGGTCGCCCCTGCGTGCCTCATGCCGCGCTGCGCTGCGCTGCTCTGCCCTCTGCTTACCCGGGCATCACCTCCCTGTGATGCCCCAAGTGGCGTGCGTCAGGGCATCAGCCCCGGCAGCCACAGCACCAGCGCCGGGAACATCATGCACAGGATCAGACCCGCCAGCTGCAAGCCGACGAAGGGCAGAATCGAGCGATAGATGGTGCCAATGGACACCTGCCCGGCGGTGATGCCCTTGAGGTAGAACAACGCATAGCCGAAGGGTGGCGTCAGGAAACTCGTCTGCAGATTGATGGCGACCAGAATCGCGAACCACACCAGCAGCCCCTGACCGGAAAGCCCGAGCCCGAAGTCCAGCGCCTCGACCACCGGCGCCACCAGCGGCAGCACCACGAAGCTGATCTCGATCCACTCGAGGAAGAAGCCGAGCACGAAGATCAGCCCCATCAGCAGCAACAGCAGGCCATAGGGGCCAAGGCCGGTGCCGGTGATGACATCCTCGATCAGGTAGTCACCGCCGAGGCGCTTGAAGACCACCGAGAAGCAGGTCGCGCCGATGACGACGAACAGGATCATCGCGCTGGTGCGCGAGGTATCGCGCAGCGTGTTGCGCAGGGTGGAGAAGGACAGTCCGCCCATCACCAGCGCCAGCAGCAGGCTACCACCCGCGCCGATGGCCGCAGCCTCGGTGGGCGTGGCGATACCGGTCATGATCGACCCCAGCACCGCGACGATCAGCACCATCGGGCCGAGCAGGTCACGCAGCAGTGCCAGCGGCAGCGGTGTCTTGTCGGTGCCGAGCAGCGACTGGTCCGGCAGCGGTGCCCAGTCCGGGCGCAGCTTGGCGGTGATCAGCAGATAGGCGACGTAGAGCGCGCCGAGCATCAGCCCCGGAATCAGCGCCGCCTTGAACAGCGCCCCCACCGAGATCTGCAGGATGGAACCCATCAGCACCAGCATGATCGAGGGCGGAATCAGGATGCCCAGGGTGCCGGAGGCCGCGATGACCCCGCAGGCCATCTCGGCCTTGTAGCCCTGCCCCAGCATCACCGGCAGCGCCAGCAGGCCCAGCATGACCACCGAGGCACCGATGATGCCGGTACTGGCGGCCATCACCACGCCCAGCAATGCCACCGAGACGGCCAGACCGCCATGCACGCGACCGAACAGCCGCTGCAGTGTCATCAACAGATTGCGCGCCACGCCGGAGCTTTCCAGCATCAGCCCCATGAACACGAACAGCGGAATCGCGATCAGCAGCCAGTTCTCGATCACGCCGCCGAAGATGCGCGAGCCGACGGTGCCGAGAAACGGCAGCGGGATGTCGCCGATGAAGGCGAACAGGATGCCCAGCCCGCCGAGCAGAAAGGCCACCGGGTAGCCGGAGAAGATACCGATCAGAAGTGCCACCACCATGGTGATGGGCAAGGCGTATTCAGCGAGCATTGTCATGGCTCCCGTCTGCATGATTCTGGGGTGCCGTGGCGTCGGTGGTCGCGTGCGCAGCATTCTGCTGATCCGCAAGGCCGGCCAGACTGGCAATCTCGTGGTCTTTCAGGCGCTCAGGGGTGCGCGCCGGGTCGAACAGGCAGGCCAGATTCTCGAAGATCTGCCCCAGCGCACCGAGGGCGAGGAACACCAGCCCCGTCGGCAGCATCGCCTTGATCAGGTAACGGTCCACCAGACCGCCATAGTTGGACTTCTCGCCGGACATGTAGGACATGGTGACGAAGTGCTTGGACAGCCAGGCGATCAGCAGACAGAAGGGAATCAGCATGATGATGTGGCCAAGGATATCGACCACGGCGCGTCCGCGCGGCGAGAGGCGCTGATAGAACAGGTCGACCCGCACATGCGTATCGCTGTGCAGGGCGTAGGTGCCACCGAAGAGCGTCAGCAGTCCGAACAGGTGCCACTGCAACTCGGTGACGGAATTGATGGTGATCGCGGTGCCGAACAGCAGCACGTCGGGCGACCCCCAGTTGGCGATTTCATTGATGCCCAGGGCGTTGAGCGTGACGGTGGTGAGCACGGCCAGGATGATCGCCAGACCCAACCAGCTGGTCAGGCGACCCACCCACAGCCCCAGGCCGACCAGTGGTCGACCCAGGGCGTCACACACCGCCCCGCCCTGTGCCCGCCAGGGCGCAAGGCGGGGGTCGGTCATTGGGCGCTACCCTCGTCAGCGTTGTCTGCCTGCTTCATGGCCATCGGCTGCGGCATGGCCTGCAGCTCGTACCATTCGTCGATCAGTGCAGCGTGCTTCATCAGCGAATCGTAGGCCTTGGCGAAGTCAGGATTGGTCTGCTTCTCTTCGGCCAGCACTTCACCCCAGGCTTCCTGCAGCGCGGTCATCACCGGCTCCGGGAAGCGCTTGACCTCGACACCTTTCTCCTCGAGCTCGTGGATCGCACGCACCTGAGCCGGCGGCGCTTCGGCCATTGCCCACTGCAGGGTCGCGCGGCAGGCCGTCTGGAACTGCGCCTTGCGCTCATCGCTGTAGCTGTCCCATACCTGCTGGTTGATCAGCAGCGAGAACCAGCTAGCGCTCTGGTGCCAACCCGGGAAGTAGTAGTACTTGGCGACTTCATTAAAGCCCATCGCCTGATCGACCTGCGGCACCGAGAACTCGGTGGCATCGACACGGCCACGCTCCAGCGCGAGGTAGATCTCGCTGCCCGGCACCAGCTGGGTCGAGGCGCCCAGCTTGTTGAGCACCTTGGCGCCAAGGCCGGAGATACGCATCGACAGGCCCTTGAAGTCCTCCGGCGAGTTGATTTCCTTGTTGTACCAGCCGCCGGTTTCCTGCGGCGAGATGAAGCACGGCAGCACCTTCACGCCGTAGGGGTCGTAGGCGGCCTGCACAAGCTCGGTACCCTCACCGGCCCACATCCACGACATGAAGGCTTCCGGGCTCGGGCCGAACGGCAGTGCGCCGTAGAGGTTGGTGATCGGCACCGTGCCGGCCCAGTAGCCCATCCAGTCCCACCCGGCCTGCACCGCACCGGAGGAGACGGAGTTGAAGACTTCGAAGGCCGGTACCAGGTCGCCCGGCTCGTGCACGCGCAGGCCGACTTCGCCGCCGGTCGCGCTCTTGAGTTCCTCGGACAGGCGCACGGCACCGGCGCCAAGGAAGTTCTTGGTCGAGAAGGTACTGGCGACGTCGAGCTGTTTCGGCCCTTCCGCCTGGGCTGGCTCGGCGGCCAGCAAGGTCGTGGTGGCCACGGCCGCCGCAATGGCAGCTCCGAGGCGCAGGCGGCGGGTCGGCGTCGATTGATACGGCGTGGCGTGTTGCGACATGGTGCGGCTCCCTGATTTGTTGTTGTGCTCGCTGGTCGTACGGCTTGTGGCTTGCTGGACATGAGCCACGTTGCAAGATGACGCTTACGTCAACTTACCCGATGACAACGCAAGCGGCTGACCACGCCACAACAACGTCAATGATTTCAGAGAGCTACGAGGGCAAGGCCCGCGCGAGCCGACTCACCGCGCCCTGCGCGGCAGTATCGGCTTACGACAGCGTCCGGAAAGCCGGACACTCCGGTCACCGAGGCTGCGACCAAGGTCGCGCGCTGACATGAATTCTGTCTACGACTCCAGTCGAATATGCCGATAGAGGAATACAGACCCCATGCGGGTATGCACGCCGTGGGCTGGCGAGAAATGCGAAGCGTCCGGAGTTCCGGACACTGACCGAGATTCCGGACGCTTCGTATCACTTATTTGTCGCGGGAGGGTGAAATGCCTATCGATCAGGGCGTTTCGGCCAACAGGCCATGCCGATTGAGCTTCTCGTAGAGCGAGGACTTGGCGATGCCTAGCTGCCGAGCGGCGCGGGTGCGATTGCCCTCGGCGGCGCGCAGCGCGTCCTCGATCAATTGGCGCTCCGCCTGAGCCATCGCCTCACGCAGCGTGGCCGGCGTGGTGTGCAACTCCCGGGCGCTTGTGGACGACTCTGGCGCTGAAGCGGGTGTGGACAAGTCGCTTTGATGGGTAGCGGCGTGCCGCGCATCGCCATGCCGGGCATCGCCATGCCGGGCACCGATGGCATCCGGCAGATCGGTCGGTTGGATATGGCTGCCGCCCAGATAGAAGGCGGCTTCGAGCACGTTTTCCAGCTCGCGCACGTTACCCGGCCAGTGATGCGCACACAGGCGCTCGAGGGCGGCTTCGGAGAGAATCGGCGGGCGGCGACCACTGCGTCGCGCCAGACGTGACAGCAGGTGCGTGGCCAGGGTCGGCAGGTCGTCGCGGCGCTCGCGCAGCGGCGGCACCTTCAGGGGCACCACGTTGATGCGATAGAAGAGGTCTTCGCGGAATTCGCCGCTCTCGACCAGCGCTTCCAGCGGGCGGTGAGTCGCGGCGATGACACGGACATCGACGCTGACCAGACGGGTCGCGCCGACTGCCTCGACCTCGCGATCCTGCAGCACGCGCAGCAGCTTGGCCTGCATCGCCAACGGCATGTCACCGACCTCATCGAGAAACAGCGTGCCGCCATCCGCGAGCTGGAACTTGCCGGGCTTGCCGCCACGCTTGGCGCCGGTGAAGGCGCCTTCTTCATAGCCGAACAGCTCCGCTTCCAGCAGCGCTTCGGGAATCGCCGCGCAGTTGAGCTTGATGAAGGGGCCCTTGGCACGCGCAGAGCTGCGGTGCAGCGCATGGGCATAGAGCTCCTTGCCGGTGCCGGACTCGCCACGGATCAACACCGAAGCACCGCCGGGGGCGATCTTGCGTACCTTGCAGGCCAGCTCCCGCATGGCGGGCGAATCGCCGATGATGTCACTCAGCTGCCAGCGCGCGCCGGTGGGGGTTTCCAGCGCCTGACGGTAATAGTCCACTTCCGCTTCCAGCGCCTGAACCTGGGCATTCACCTGCCGCCACTCCCAGGTGTCGTGATAGAGCACCGAGCCGATGGCACCGATCAGTTCGCCATCGCGGAAGATGGGGTAACGGTGGGCAATCATGTGGTGGCCACGAATCAGCTGCAGCTGGGCCAGCTCCGCGCGTCCGCTCTCCAGCACCTCGTGCATGCGGGTGTTCTCGATCACCTCGCTGACATCGCGCCCCAGCACCTCGCTGGCCTCGACGCCGAGAAACTCGGCATAGGGCGCATTCAGAAACTGGATACCGCCCTGGGCATCCACCACCACGACCCACTCCTCCACCGCATCCATCGCGGCACGCAGCAACTCGCGGCGCGCCCGCTCCAGATGAATCGAGGTGGCAGGTAGATCATCACGCAGCGGGGCAGCCTTCTCCTCCCCGACCACCGCACCTGACACAGGCATCTGCTGAGCCATCACCGCTCTCCCTTGGCGTGTCCGGTCATCGTGGGCAGCCGTATCCCTCTGCCACCACACCCTCCGGATCTGATTGTTGTGCGCCGCGCCATCACGCAGCCAGTGTCCGGAAAACCGGACGCCACCCACAGCATCGGCCTACCGATGCCAAGGATCAACGTAGCCAGTGGTCGTAGATGAAAACAAAAACTGATAATAATTTATGTTATACAATCACTAAGAGACATTAATGATAAAAGGATCTACATAATGGATAATCTAGTATTTGGAAATGGACTCAATACTATCCATAATGCTTGCGTAGGTAACAACGGGATGCCTGGCATCATGCATTTTGCACGAGGCTATTCTACTTCGGCCAACGCACTAATAGAACTATACCTATCAGATGATAGTGGAAAATATCATCAAGACGAAATGATATATCCAATTTGCTTTAACATGAGACACTCTATCGAACTTAGAATAAAAAACGAGCTATTACTTCTTCAACAGCTATCTAGTCTCAAAAATCAAGAGTCATCATTAGAGAATATAATGGGCCATGATATAAATGAAATATGGGAAACTTTTAAAACAAAATCAGCGTCTATAGATAAAAGATATTATGAGCTCATCACTCTTCTTGACCAATATATTAAAGACATAGGGAAGATTGACGCTAAAGGTCAAACATTTCGATATCCTGAAAGCAATAACAAGATAAGACATTTGACTGAAGTCAGGATAATAAATATTGAAAGACTTAATCACGTATTCACTTACATAGAAGAAAGAATGGAAGAACTCAACATGCTTAGTGAAAACCTTATAGAAGAATACAGCAAAGGATCTTTTACGCAAAAACTATCTAGGCAAGACATAATGCATATCTCTGAGTGTTTACTTTCAAGAGATCAATGGAAAGAAGATGTTTTTACGCTACAAAAAGAAAAATTAAGGGCAGAATATTCGCTAAGTAACCGAGAATTTATTCAGTGTATAAACATTATACGAGAGCATTATGAGTTTTCATTAAATATAAATATGGATCTTGATTTACTAGGGGTGACTGAAGAATCACTTGATGCATATTATTCATCTTGGCAAGAAATCAACATGGATTATGGCAATACGCCGAAACAAAGCAAAGAAATGATTAAAATCTACATGCCGAGTCTCGATGATCTAATAAAATACGATAAATTAAAGACAAAAGCATGGAGTGATAATCAGCATCTCGTTACCGTTGAGTACGTTTCAGGCTTACGAGCACTTTATGATTTTGGATATAACCTCAAGTATAGCGAAGACTACATAAGAAAATACAAATCAAATGTCAAAGAATTAAACGCGAGACAAAAAACAGAAAAGGGCGTATTAAAAGAAGAGTTTTTGGATATACTCACAAAAATCAACGGGTTACACAATATAAGAAAATCCATTAATTTCCTAAAGCCCTATTAAAAATTTTACAAGTGCTTCTCCTCTTCAGAAGAAGCACTTTTTAGAGAATAAGCTAATCGTTATTAATGCGCTTCTTCCCAGTTGTCGCCTTGCTCGACTTCGACGAGCAGCGGGACATCGAGGGAGGCGGCATTCTGCATGCGCTGCGCGACGTCTTTCATGAAGGCGTCGACCTGCGCTTCGGCGACTTCGAAGACGAGTTCATCGTGTACCTGCATGACCATCATGGCGTCGTATCTGTCGACACCGTCGCTGCCCGCCAGCCAGGCATCCACGTCGATCATGGCGCGCTTGATGATGTCGGCGGCGCTGCCTTGCATCGGGGCGTTGATGGCGGTGCGTTCGGCAGCGCTGCGACGCGCGTGATTGCGTGAGCCGATTTCCGGCAGGTAGAGGCGACGGCCGAAGATGGTCTCGACGTAGCCCTGCTCGGCGGCGAGCTGACGCGTGTCTTCCATGTAGGTGGCGACACCCGGATAACGCTCGAAGTAGCGCTCGATGTAGGTCTTGGCCTGGCCGGGTTCGATATCCAGCTGGCGCGAGAGGCCCCAGGCGGACATGCCGTAGATCAGCCCGAAGTTGATGGCCTTGGCACTGCGGCGCTGGTCACTGGTGACACGCGCTTCCTCGGTGCCGAAGACTTCAGCGGCGGTGGCGGCGTGCACGTCGCGGTTATCGGCGAAGGCCGAAAGCAGACCCTTGTCACCGGAGAGGTGCGCCATGATGCGCAGCTCGATCTGCGAGTAATCCGCCGCGACGATACGATAGCCGGGGCGCGCGATGAAGGCCTGACGGATACGACGCCCCTCGTCACTGCGTACCGGGATGTTCTGCAGGTTCGGATCAGACGACGACAGACGCCCCGTGGCGGTGACGGCCTGATGGTAGCTGGTGTGCAGGCGACGCGTGGTCGGGTTGACCAGCTGCGGCAGCTTGTCGGTGTAGGTGCTCTTGAGCTTGGTCATGCCGCGATGGCGCATGATCAGCTTGGGCAGCGGGTAGTCCAGCGCCAGCTCCTCAAGCACCGCTTCGGCGGTGGACGGCGCGCCCTTGGGCGTCTTCTTCTTGACCGGCAGCTTCTGCTCCTCGAAGAGGATCTCGCCCAGCTGCTTGGGCGAAGAGAGGTTGAATTCGCGGCCCGCAAGCTCGAAGGCCTGCTTCTCGATGTCGTGGATCTGCTCGGTCAGCTCGCGGGTCTGGACGTGCAGGCGCTCGGGGTCGATCGCGACGCCGTTGCGCTCGATGCGTGCCAACACCGGAATCAGCGGATATTCGAACTGACGCAGCACTTCATCCAGACGTCCCAGCTTCTCGATGCGCGGCATCAGCAGCGCGGCGAGGCGCAGGGTGATGTCGACATCCTCGCAGGCATACGGCATCGCCTCTTCCAGCGCGATCTGATCAAACGTCAGCTGCTTGGCGCCCTTGCCGGCGATGTCGGTGAAGCTGATGGTGCTCTCGCCCAGATACTTGAGCGCCAGCGAGTCCATGTCGTGACGGGTCGCGGTGGAATTGAGCACGTAGGACATCAGCATGGTGTCGGCCAGCGGGCCGGCCACCGCGATGTCATAGCGCGCCAGCACCTCGATGTCGTACTTGAGGTTCTGGCCGATCTTGGTGATGGCGGTATCGGCGAGAATCGGCGTCAGCGCTTCCAGCACGGCCTGGCGCTGCAGCTGCGCGGGGGCATCCAGATAGCTGTGAGCGACGGGAATGTAGACGGCCTCGCCGACTTCCAGCGCCATGCCGATACCGACGATCTCGGCTTCCATGTAGTTGAGGCTGGTGGTCTCGAGATCGAAGCACAGCGAGTTGGCGTTGCGCACGCGCTCGAGCCACGCATCCAGCTCGGCCTGCTCGGTGATGGCGCGGTAGTTGCGCTCCTCACGCGGCGGCAGCGCATCGGGCATCTCATCGCCCTCTTCCGCCGCTTCCAGATCAGGCGTTGGCGCAGCGGCGGTCTTGCCCTTGCCTGAGGCCTTTTCAGCGACCGGCGCGATGCTGTCACCGAACAGGTCACTGCCGGCGACTCCGCTGTCCTTCTCATCGGCATGCGGCGTGGCCGCCATGTCACCGCCTTCCAGCAGCTCCTTCAGCCAGGCGCGGAATTCCATCTCCTTGTAGAGCTCGACCAGCGCGGCGGTGTCCGGCGCGGCGATCGCGAGGTCATCCAGGCCATATTCCAGCTCGCAGTCCAGCTTGATGGTGGCGAGACGGTAGGAGAGATAGGCATCTTCGCGATGCGCTTCCATCTTCTTGGCCAGGGTCTTGGCGCCACGGAAGCTGAGCGTCTTGATGCGATCGAGATCGCCGTAGATGGTGTCGAGGCCGCCTTCCATGCCTTGCAGCAGGCCCAGCGCGGTCTTCTCGCCCACGCCCGGCACGCCGGGAATGTTGTCGACCTTGTCGCCCATCAGCGCGAGGAAATCGATGATCAGGTTCGGCGGAATGCCGAACTTCTCGGTGACGCCGTCCACGTCCAGCGTCTCGTTCTTCATGGTGTTGACCAGGGTGATGTGCTCGTTCACCAGCTGGGCCATGTCCTTGTCGCCGGTGGAGATGACGGCGTCACGCCCGGCCTCGGTCGCCATGCGCGCCAGGGTGCCGATGACGTCATCGGCCTCGACGCCTTCCACGCACAGCAGGGGCAGGCCAAGGGCACGCACGCAGGCATGCAGCGGCTCGACCTGCAGGCGCAGGTCATCCGGCATCGGCGGGCGCTGGGCCTTGTACTCCGGGTACATGTCGTCGCGGAAGGTCTTGCCCTTGGCATCGAAGACCACCGCCATGGGGCTGTCCGGGTACTGGCGAATCAGGCTCTTGAGCATGTTGATCACGCCCTTCACCGCGCCGGTGGGCAGGCCCTTGGAGGTGGTCAGCGGCGGCAGAGCATGAAAGGCACGATAGAGATAGGAAGATCCATCGACGAGAACGATCGGCGTGGCGGCCATGAGCAGTCGCATCCGTAGGCTGAAGGGTGAGCTTGGGGCAAGCAGAGTCGGGGCCGAAAACCTCTCGGCAGCTATGGCTGTCATGATACGCAAGGGCTGCGGCGAGGCACAGTCGCCACCCTCGGCGCGTGTGTCTTCTGCGCCCGGCATTGATGGCGGGAAGTCGTGCACACTGCCGGCAAGGGACGTAAACTGCGCCCATCAGGCAAGGTTTCAGGCCAGCGCCGATTCGCTTGTCTTCTGCACGGGTACGCACCGGGTGCTTGCTCGCAGGCACCCTGCTTGCAGGCCCCTTGCTCACAGAACTTTTGCACGCGGAACCTGATACAGGCTGCGCTTGTGTAAAGGAGGATTGTCATGCGCTCGACTGCTTCCATTGCTCCGCATTCCCTGCTGCGCCTGCCCACGCTGCTGGCCACCGGGCTGCTGCTGGCCGTCACCGCCCTGAGTGCGCCGCTGGCTGTCGCCGAGAGCGAGGCCCCCAAGCCGCAGATCACCAGCCGTCAGCAGGATGACCGCCAGCTGCGCGAATACCGCGTCAATGGCCATCTGTATGCCATCGAGATCATCCCCAAGGGCGGCGCGCCCTTCTTCCTGCTCGACAGTGACGGCAACGGCAACTTCATCAAGTCCAGCGTCACCAGTGCCAGCCAGCTCAAGGTACCCGGCTGGGCACTGAAAAAGTGATAAGCTCGGCATCTGGTTCACGCGACAGCTGAACCAGCAGCGACAGGCGTCACGCCCGCGGCACATCTCTTGCCCCCGGGCGTGGCGGCATCCTTCCTGCATACCTACAACAACTCCTGTCAGCGCATTGCCGCCGTTTCGCTCCGGCGGCGCGCCACTGGCGGGGCGGACACATTTCGGCGAGAAGAGTCACCCATGGCAGTCTTTACCCCCCTGAGCGACGCTCAGGTCGCAGAATTTCTGGCAGAGTACGACGCAGGCACGCTGACATCGCTTGAGGATGTCGCGCACGGCACCGAGAACTCGACCTTCTTCGTCACCACCGATCGCCGCGAGATGGTGCTGACCCTGTTCGAGCAGGGCGAGCATGCGGAACTGCCCTTCTTCGTCGAGCTGCTCGACTTCCTCGCCAGCCACAAGCTGCCGGTGCCGGGCCCGTTGCACGACCGCGACGGCCAGGCGCTCAAGGTGCTGGCAGGCAAGCCGGCGCTGCTGTTCCCGCGTATGCCGGGCAACTGGCCGGTCTCGCCCAACGTGCCCCAGTGCCGCGAGATCGGCGCGGCGCTGGGGCGCATGCATGCCGTCTCGCAGCACTTCACCGGCCACCGCCCCAACACCCGCGACCTGCACTGGATCAAGCCGATGCACCACAAGGTGCTGGCGTATCTGAGCCCGGAAGACCAGGCGCTGATGGCCGACGAGATCGATGTCTGCGAAGACGTTTTCAGCGGTGTCGAGCTGCCGCAGGGCGCGCTGCATGGCGACCTGTTCCGCGACAACACCCTGTTCGACGGCGACCGCCTCGGCGGCATCATCGACTTCTACAACGGCTGCACCGGCGACCTGATCTTCGATCTGTCGATTCTGGTCAATGACTGGTGCTCCAATGACGATGGCCGTCTGGACCAGGCGCGTTATGACGCCCTGCTCAGTGCCTATCTGGCCGAGCGCCCGATGAACGCCGACGAACGCCGCCTGTGGCCGAGCATGCTGCGCATGACCGCGCTGCGCTATTGGCTGTCACGCCTGCTGGTGGTCTACGTGGACCCGCCCGCCCACAGCCTGACGCCGAAGGACCCGGCACAGTACCGCCAGCTGCTGGGTCGGCGTATCGAGGAAGGCGCTCTGCCGCTGCCCGAGGCCACGCAACCGGCCTGATCGGTACCTTCCGTACTGACCGAGTCGTCAAAGCAATTGCCTGCTGGCCCCCAGCAGGCATAATGCGCCCTCTGAGCGCCCGCATTCCTGCGGGCGTCATTGTCTTCTCCGACGCTGCCCACACCTGTTGAGCACCGCCGGGCTTGCCTTCACGCCGTCCATCTCCGGAGACCGCGATGACCTCCTTTGCAGCCGAAGCACGCCGCACCTACAACATCGACCAGTGGGGCAGCGGCTATTTCGACGTGGGCCAGGATGGCCTGACACTGGTGCGCCCGCATGGCGAGCCGGGCACGCCTGCGCTGCCGCTGATCTCGCTGATCGACAAGGCGCGCGCCCAGGGCCTGCGCCTGCCGCTGCTGGTTCGCTTCGCCGATATCCTGCATGACCGCGTCGAGCAGCTGTGCGCCGCCTTCGATGCCGCCATCAGCTCGCGCGGCTATGGCGCCAGCTACACCGCCGTCTACCCGATCAAGGTCAATCAGCAGCGTCGCGTGGTCGAGGAACTGCTGGCGACCAGCGAGCGCTCACGCGGGCGTGTCGGGCTGGAAGCCGGCAGCAAGCCGGAACTGCTCGCCGTGCTGGCGCTGTCGGACAGCGGCCCGTCGGTGATCGTCTGCAATGGCTACAAGGACCGCGAATACGTGCGTCTGGCGCTGATGGGCGAGAAGCTCGGCCACCGCGTGCATCTGGTGGTCGAGAAGGCCAGCGAGCTGGAACTGGTGCTGGAAGAGGCCAGGCGCCTCGGCGTGCGTCCGCGCATTGGCCTGCGCGCGCGCCTGGCCACCATCGGCAAGGGCAACTGGCAGAACACCGGCGGCGAGAAGTCCAAGTTCGGCCTGACCGCCAGTCAGATCGTCGCGCTGGTCGAGCGTCTGCGCGAGGTGGATGCGCTGGACTGCCTCAAGCTGGTCCACTTCCATCTTGGCTCCCAGATCGCGGACATCAGCGATATCCAGCGCGGTCTGGCCGAGTGCGCACGCTTCTATCAGGGCCTGCACGAAGCTGGCGCCGGCGTGGAAATCGTCGATGTCGGTGGCGGCCTGGGCGTGGACTATGAAGGCACGCGCTCGGAAAGCGCCTGCTCGCTCAACTACTCGATGCGCGAGTATGCCGACTACGTGGTCGGGGCGTTCCATGCAGTCTGTGAGGCGAACGACCTGCCTCACCCGCATATCATCTCTGAATCCGGCCGCGCGCTGACCGCCCACCACGCGGTGCTGGTGACGGACGTGATCGGCGAGGAGCGCGTGAACCTGCCGCTGCCCGCACCGCGTGAGGATGACACCCAGATCGCCGCGCTGTGGACCCAGGCCGCGCGTCTGGAGGGACAGCTTGAGCCACGTGAGCTGGTCGAGATCTACCACGCGGTGGTGCATGCCCAGCATCAGGTGCAGGAGCGCTTCGTGATGGGTCTGGCGAGCATCGCCATCCGTGCCGAGGCCGAAGCCATCTATACCAACGTGTGCCGCAGCCTCGCCGGACGTCTCGATGCCCGTCAGCGCTCGCACCGCGCGGTGCTGGATGAGCTGAACGAGAAGCTGGCCGACAAGCTGTTCGTCAACTTCTCGCTGTTCCAATCGCTGCCGGACATCTGGGGCATCGAGCAGATCTTCCCGATTTTGCCGCTGACCGGCCTCGACCGCGCGCCGACCCGGCGTGGCGTGATTCAGGACATCACCTGCGACAGCGATGGCCGCATCGACACCTATGTGGATGATCAGGGCCTGGACGCCACCCTGCCGCTGCCGGAATGGCATGCCGATGAAGAGAAGCTGCTCGGCTTCTTCATGGTCGGCGCCTATCAGGAAATCCTCGGCGACCTGCATAACCTGTTCGGCGATACCGATTCCGTGGATGCCAGCCTCGACGACGATGGCCAGTGGCAGCTTTCCCATGCGATTCAGGGAGATAGCGTGGCGCAGGTGCTGCGTTACGTGAACTTCGACCCGGAGCAGCTGGCCGCACGCCTCGCGCGTCAGCTCAAGTCATCCAATCTGAATGCGCTGGAACAGGCAGATCTGCTCGAAGACCTGAAGGCCGGTCTCGACGGCTATACCTACCTGGAGAGCTGAAACGCTGCCGAGGCTCGGGCCCTGGCTCAATGAACCGAGTTTGGAAGGATCAGGTTCGGAAGGATTGGCCCGGATAGCAAAAGTAAAAGCCCAGACAGCAAAAGCCCCTGCCGGTGACCCGGCAGGGGCTTTTTTTAACCCGCTCAGGGCTGATTTCAACTCGCTCAGAGCTGCTGTCTACTCGCTCAGGGCTGTTCAGAGCCAGCTCAAGTTCAGGTTCTGGCTGGAACAGACCCAGACGTCATGCCACTCCGCGCGTGCGTGTCTCGACACGCAGCAGCTCACCGCTGCCATCCGGGGCATCCAGCGCCAGTGCCAGCGCCTGATCCGGATTCAGCTCGCCGACGCCTTCCGGCGTGCCGGTCAGCACCACATCGCCGGGCAACAGGGTGAAGCTGTGGCTGATCTCACTGAGCAGGCGAGCAATCGGGAACAGCATAAGGCTGGTATCCGCCTGCTGGCGCTGCTCGCCATCGATGGCAAAGCGATAGTGCAGCGCCTGGAAATCCACATCGTGCAGCTCGCCATCGGCATCACGCCAACGCGGCCCTTCCAGCGCCACGAAAGAAGACAACGGGCAGCTGCCATCGAAGGCCTTGGCCAGCTCCCACGGCTGGCCCTTGGCCTTGAGCTTGCTCTGGCGCTCACGCAGGGTCAGGTCCAGTGCCAGGCCCATGCCGGCCAGTGCTTCCAGCGCCTCTGCTTCACTGGCTTCACACAGCGGCTTGCCGATCAGCAGTGCCAGTTCGGCCTCGTAGTGGTACTGGCCGCGACGCCGAGAGATCGCCAATGGCTTGTCCATCGGCGTCACGCTGGTGGCGGGCTTGATGAACAGCAACGGCTCGCTGGGCACTTCATTGCCGAGCTCCGCGGCGTGGGCTGCGTAATTGCGGCCGACACAGACCACCTTGCCGAGGTCATGAGCGAAGACGCGACCATCGCTGAAACGCGGGGTGAAACGCTGAGCAAGCGGCATGCAGAACTCCTGTCGGGGCGTGATGGAGGATCAATGAAAGACGATCAATGAGAGATATCGCAATGATACGTCGCCCCGACAGCCTGCCACTACCACACCAACGTCCGAGATTTCGCCGCCTGAGCGCAACCCGGCGTTGTGCAGTTCAGTCCACTGCCACCTTCAAAGCTCAGCTTTCAAGCTCGGTCTTCCACTTCAGTCTTCAACTTCAGTCTTCAAGTTCATCCCAGCCACCATCGAGACGGTGCGCGAGAAATTCCGGGCGCGGACGCGCGGCGGCAAAGGGTGCCTGCATCGCATTGTCGACGCGGTTGTAGACGAA
The DNA here is from genome assembly GCF_020217465.1 of Cobetia amphilecti. Classification (GTDB taxonomy): domain Bacteria; phylum Pseudomonadota; class Gammaproteobacteria; order Pseudomonadales; family Halomonadaceae; genus Cobetia; species Cobetia amphilecti. The sequence goes on along the minus strand of NZ_CP084115.1, from coordinate 252,695 downwards.
GAAGGCGTTGCTGCGCGGGTCCGGCGACATGTTGGCGTTGGAGCCATGCAGCGTATTGCAGTCGAACATCAACAGACCACCGGCGGCACCGGTCGGTGCTTCGATACCACGTTCAGCGATCAGCTCGCTCAGTGCTTCGCGCGAGGGCACACCGACCTTCTGGGTCTGCAGGGATGACTTGTGGTTGTCATCCGGCGTCTCGCCCAGGCAGTGCACGAAGACTTCATGCGAGCCGGGGATCAGCATCAGCGGGCCATTGAAGTGGTGATTGTCGGTCAGGATGATCGAGGCGCTGACCGCGCGCATCTCCGGCATGCCATCCTCGGCGTGCCAGGTCTCGAAGTCCGAGTGCCAGTTGAAGCCCTTGCCCTCGAAGCCCGGCTTGTAATTGATGCGCGACTGATGGAGATAGACATCGCCGCCGAGAATCTGGCTCGCACGGCTGGTCAGGCGCGGATCTTCCGCCAGCTTTCTGAAGCGCTCAGACAGGAAATGCACGGCGAAGATGGAACGAATCTCGCGGCTCTTGGGCTCGGTGATGGTGAAATCACGACCCTGCCACTCTTCGTTGTCGAGCAGCGCTGCCAGCTCGTTCTTCAGCGCCTCGACTTCCTCCGGCGCCAGGAATTCCGGCTCGAACAGGAAGCCGTCCTTCTTGAAGCGCTTGAGCTGGTCGGCACCCAGCGGCCCCTCATCGGCACGCGAGTGCACGACGGGCTCGCGGCGCTTCTGCCACAGATGCTCCGGCGGCTGGCTCAGACGCGTCGGATAGGCGTCTCGCGAGTGATCGGACCCTCGGTCGCTGCCCGACTTGTCGAGATAGGCTTCCGGCGCCTGATCACGGTCGGCATTGGTCTGACGGGCGTCCAGCTGCTGATTGGAGGCTTCTGCAGCGGCGCTGACGTTGCCACCATCGGTCTGCTCATGTTGGCGTTGCTTGGACGAAAGAGCAGAAGTGGCGTTGTACGAGGTCATATGGCGTGAAGCTGTCATCATGCTCTCCTTAAGGCATCAATGTCCTGCATTGAGGAAAGTGGAATCTGGCGTTCTAGCATGCGGCTTGCCCGCACTGTCCCACCTATGGGCCATGCAACAGACTTCAACCCCGAGATTCATGAAATAAGCACAGAGATCTGATCCGCAAGAACGTTAAAAGACCATCCAATCTCACACCACACCCGCCATCACCCTTCTCAAGAAAACATGAGGCTGCCTGTGCCTCGCGGATGACAAATTCCCTCAGTCATCCCCTCTCGCCAATCCCGACTCATCCTGTTGCCGCGAATTCTCATCTTCCGTGAGATAACCGGCTTAATCAGCGACTCATCACTGGCACCACGCCCGTGGTATTTCCCCTCACTTCGCTTCGCCATTTGCAAAACGCATCGCACGCAACATTGCGCATTAATGCGTAAGTGTCTGTGAAATATTGTGAAATTGTTTGGCACGCTTCGTGCCCCTTAGAAAACACGGCAGAACAACTGATAGAGACATATCAGAGAGAAAATAACGGCGCAGGATCATGCGTCACACCAGGGGAACTTCCAGCATGTTTAAGCCACGGATATGCATGGCCGCTTGCATGGCCACAGTGCTGGGGGGCTGCGCCGCTGTCGAACCGAAATTCGACAATGTCGAACCGGTCGTAGGGCCACCAGTCACCTCCAACAATACGCCATATAGCGAATGCCTCGTATCACTCAGTCGAATTCAGGGAGCCACCAACCTGCCTGTGATTGCAGTGGGTCAGGTGACGGACAAGACCGGTCAACGCAGTTACTCCACCGTGACAGAGAGTGCTGCCGTGACCCAGGGCGTATCAGAGATGCTGATAAGTGCTCTCTACAAGACTCGCAAGGTACATCTTACCGAGCGTCTCGATGTACGAGTCCCGCTGGCAGAGCAGCAGCTTTTCGAGAATAAGGCCATGGCCTACTCGCCGCGCAAACTGGCAGTTCTCCCTTCGCATTTCGTAGTTCTCGGCGCACTGACAGAGCTCAATTACAACATTTCAAGTGGTGGAGCTCGCCTGTTCGTCAGCGGAATCGGGGCCGGACTGCGCACTGCAGTCATCAACGTCGGCCTGGATCTGCGCATGGTCGATATCCGCACTTTCCGCACCGTCTATGTCACCAGCCTGCAGAAGCAGGTGGTGGGTTATGAAGTCGAAGCCGGTATCTACCGCTTCTTCGGCAATCAGTTGGTCGAGTTTGACTCCGGCGCAGTACGCAATGAACCACTGCAGCTGGGCGTGAGATCAGTCGTGGAGATGGGCGCGTATCAGCTTCTGACTGAAGGCCTGGGGCTTCCTGTACCTGCGGGACAGGAATGCGAGCTTCACCCGGGACAGCATGTTGCAGCGAAAGACGGCAACACGCAGCAAGTGGCCGCAGCCAATTCGGCATCAGGCAGTACCGCAGCAGTCGCAACACCGTTGAGAGAAGCACCCGCAACAGAGGCACCTGCAACAGAAACATCGGCAGCATCCAGCGCAGCACAATAAGTCAACATTCATGAGGAACATGACAATGACTACCTATAATAAGCTCGCAGTCGCCATCGGTCTCGTAAGTGGTGTGATGATGGCAAGCCAAGCGCAAGCCTTCAATAACGTGGATTGGAATTGGGATGGGTATGTCAATACTGATGTCAATATTGATGTCTATATTGACCCGAAAATCAAAGATCCAGGCGGCCTGGTGATGGTCGAAAGTCTGCAAAAGCAGATCGGTGACGTCAGCTCCGAAGCCATCGTCAGTGATGTCAGCTACGGTGCAGGTGAAGCAGGTGACCCTTCCATCGAACTAGTTGATAGCCTCAGTGCAGGCAGCAGCGCGTCATCCGCTGCGAATGCACACAGCTGGAATCATCATTCAGCAGCCAATGCGAGTGCAGATGCAGTTGCAAACGCTAACGCTGATGTCGATGTCTATATCAGCTATGCCGGCTCCACGCCTAATCCTGACATTACTCGCCTAGAGTCGCTTGAGAATGCCGCTACTTCGGTGGGCAACAATGTCTCGGTGGATAGTGATGCCATGGTCAACCTACACAATGAGCAGTTCTTGGCGGGTTCTGGTGGCTATTTCTTCTACCCGGGCACTGCTGAAGTCGAATCATTGGCCAAGGTCGACAACATTCTCAACCTGAGCGTGGACAATGCCGCGACCTCCGTAGGCAACAATATGTCGGTCACTCTGGATAGCACTGATATCGATAGCGCCCTGATTGCCGACAATACCCAGATGAGCTTCGCCAACATCAGCTCGACTGCCAAAGTCAGCAACATCACGCTGGATCTGCCGCCGACAGGCAGCTTCGAAGGCCCGGTCATCAATAATGCCGCGACCTCCGTGGGTAACAACATGTCCATCAGCGTCGGCCCCGTGACTCCGTAACCCCTCTGCAGGCAACCAACACACGCGGGGCAACCCGCGTGTGTTTCAGCACCTGCTGACATCAGACGTCTCACGCATCAGACACTGCATCTTTCACAGACCGAAAGGAGCAAGACATGAATGCTTTCACACGTATCAGCCTGGGAGTCGTGGGCGCGGGGTTCCTGCTGGCCGGTAGCGCCAGCGCCAACTCGTTGATGGGCCCCTTCCCCTACGACTTTCCGGCACGTAGCGCCGAATCCGCCCTGATTCTCTACGAGAGCAAGAAGGCCGGCAGCCTGGGGGAAGGGTCCGATACCAATATCGGGGAATACACCCTCAATACCGGCAGCAGTACCTCGATCGGCAACTGGCAACAGATCGAACAGACACTGAGTGATGGTTCCACCGGCACCATCGACAGCACTGCGGATCAATCCGCGGATGGCAGCTCTCAGACGTCGTCGACTGACTTTACCATTACCCACAACAACGAAGATGAAGAGGAAGACGCCCAGTGATGCACTGCTCGGGACAGTCATCCGCGGGAAGACAGACCGTCAGATACCAGAACTCACCCTTTCAGCGTGAGTAGAGAGTTGGTTAGCCAGGCGAGCGTCGAGACTGAGAAGTCTGCCACTCAGGGGGAGCGGAAAAAACGCACTAAAAACCGCCATGATCATCTCGCACAAGTCATTAACCTCTATATGGGTACTCGATAAACCCCCAAGACGAACACTCAACGCTGGAGAATCCAGACTCTCCGGTGAGGCTGTCACCAGAAGCAGCCCGACAATTATTCTTTCGCAGCCCGCTCGCACGAAGCGCAGGCAATGCAGAAAGACCAGCAGCAAGGGAACAACACTCATGACCGCACTGAAAGCTCATCAGGCTGCATCATCGGCTACTGCATTGAATCTGGCTGACGATATCTCCACTACCTCGCGGGTAAGGGAACTACCGGTAAAGCGACCTCGCGGTTTTGGGGAGTTTATCGGAGACTCATCGGCCATGCAGACGCTCTATCGCACTCTCATCCAGGTCGCCCACTCGGACGCTCCCATCTTCATCACCGGCGAAAGCGGCAGCGGCAAGGAATTGTGTGCCACTGCCATTCACCGCCATAGCCCGGTACGTGACGGCCCGTTCATCGCCGTCAATTGTGCCGCCATTCCGGCAGAGCTGCTGGAGTCGCAATTGTTCGGACATGTGCGCGGGGCTTTCACGGGGGCCGTGAGCGCCCAGCAGGGGCTCGCCGTGGCGGCAGATGGGGGGACGCTGTTTCTCGATGAGATCGCGGAGCTGCCGCTACCCTTGCAGAGCAAGCTGCTGCGCTTCCTGCAGACAGGACAGGTAATGCCGGTGGGTGCCACGCGCACGGTAGAGGTCAATTGCCGCATCGTGTGCGCCACGCATCAGAACCCGCGGGTACTGGTCGATACTCACCGCTTCCGGGAAGACCTCTTCTATCGTCTGCACGTCATCCCGCTGAAGGTGCCGCCGCTGCGCGAGCGCGGTCAGGATATCCTGGAAATCGCCACCGGGCTGTTGGGGCGCATGGCAGGCCACGAGGGCAAGCGCTTCACACGACTCAGTGCATGCGCCGAGCGTCAGTTGCTGGCCCATGACTGGCCCGGCAATGTGCGGGAGCTGGAAAACACGCTGCGGCGCGCCATCATCCTCAACGATGGTGAGGTGCTGACGGCCGACATGCTGGACCTGCCCTCCAGCACGGCGCATCGCCCGTCGGTCAGCCACAGCGCGCCGGAGGGCAGCGAGACCACGTTGCGCCCGTTGTGGATGGTCGAACGCGAGGCGATCGAGAGCGTCATCAGCGCCTGTGATGGCAGTATCCCCCGCGCTGCGGCGATACTGGAGATCGCCCCCTCCACCATCTATCGCAAGCGCCTGAGCTGGCTGGCGATGCACCCGGACGAGCCCACCTCGCACTGAGATGAGCGCCGGCCCACGGCATGCCCCGTCGCCCTCCAGACCTTTACTCCAGACGCAAAAAAGCCACCCCGAAGGGTGGCTTTTCTGTTGGCTGCCGAATTCATCCTGCGACTTCATCAGCTAGCCAGAATTGGCTGGGGTACCAGGACTCGAACCTGGGAATGCCGATACCAAAAACCGGTGCCTTACCACTTGGCTATACCCCAATTTGGTGGCCAGAGACGGAATCGAACCGCCGACACGGGGATTTTCAATCCCCTGCTCTACCAACTGAGCTATCTGGCCAACCTGAAGACACAAAAAAAGCCGCCAAGGCGACCTCTATATCGTGTGTTCTTCGCTCATCTACAGAAGCCTGAAGATGGTGCCGGCTAAAGGAGTCGAACCCTCGACCTACTGATTACAAGTCAGTTGCTCTACCAACTGAGCTAAGCCGGCACAAAGAACTCATGATATGAGTCTTCTTACTACGTTACTGCATGTCAGCTGGCTGGGGTACCAGGACTCGAACCTGGGAATGCCGATACCAAAAACCGGTGCCTTACCACTTGGCTATACCCCAACACTTGGTGGCCAGAGACGGAATCGAACCGCCGACACGGGGATTTTCAATCCCCTGCTCTACCAACTGAGCTATCTGGCCCTTGCCAACGAGGACGTATTAAATAGAAAACCTTTCCCGACGTCAACCCTTGCTTATCAAGAATTTGGCGTCGTAATTCGCCTTCCGCCGTCCTCGCCGGCCACTCAGACTTCGTAGCCCTGTCCGCCCTGCGATTCGCCCTTGGCGGCGGCGTCCGTCGGCACGAAACCTTCGGCCTGGTCCGTCTCCTGGTTGTTGAAGAAGCGATCCATCTGCTCCATCAGATAGCGACGGCTGTCGGCATCCATCATGTTGAGGTGCTTCTCGTTGATCAGACGCGTCTGCAGCGCCTGCCACTCTTCCCATGCCTGCTTCGAGACGTTGGACCAGATGTCCTGGCCCTTCTCGCCCGGCAGCGGCGGAAAATCGAGACCCGGCAGGTCCTGGTCATACTTGCGGCAATGTACGGTGCGCATGGGTAACTCCGTAAGAGAACTGGATGTCAGTGCGGATGAGCGTCGAGCCTTCGCCAGACGCCTTTACTGTTGCCTCATTCTCGCACGCTTGAGCCGCTTTGCCCCAGACGTGCTGCCGATGCCGACGCCGACAAGGCCTCACAGGCCGAACAGATCATCCGTGCAGCGCGCCAGCAGCGCCTTGACCGGCGCCGGCAGGCCCACGGCGTCCGGCGCGGCAGGGTCGACGAAGCGGCGGTCGGCGGCTGACTCGTTGACGCTCTCGGCCGGTACAGCTGACGCAAGCCCTGCCTCCCCCAGCTGTACCGGCTGTGGCGTGATGGTCAGCCGGAAGTGGCTGAAGACATGCTCGAAACTTGCCAGTGGCGCCTCCAGATGGGCGCCGCGGGCTTCGCGGGCGACCCATTCCCGCGCGGCCTCGCGATCCTCGACCAGTGGCGGCGCCCACAGGCCGCCCCAGATGCCCGTCGGCGGACGGCGTTCCAGCAGGATCTTCCCCGCCTCATCACTGACCAGCAACATCAGCGTCTGACGCGTCGGTATGGTCTTCTTGGGCTTGCTCTCGGGGAAGCGCTTCTCTTCGCCACGCGCATGCGCCACGCAGACCTCCTCGAAGGGGCAACGCGCGCAATCGGGCTTGCTGCCGCGCGTGCACAGGGTGGCTCCGAGATCCATCATCGCCTGGGTCCAGTCCGCCAGCCGCACCTGCGGCGTGTAGCGCTCCGCCAGCGTCCACAGCTTGCGCTCCACCGCCGGACGTCCCGGCCAGCCCTCCACGGCATGCAGGCGTGCCAGCACGCGCTTGACGTTGCCATCGAGGATCGGCGCCCGCTGTCCGGTGCTGATGCTGATGATCGCCCCGGCGGTCGAACGCCCGATGCCCGGCAAGGCCGACAGTGCCTCGACACTCTCGACCGGGAAGGCACCGTCGTGCTCATTCACGACATGCTGCGCGGCCTTGTGCAGATTGCGCGCCCGCGCGTAGTAGCCAAGGCCCGTCCACAGGTGCAGCACGTCATCGATGTCCGCCGCCGCCAGCGCCGCGACATCCGGGAAGCGCTCCATGAAGCGGGCATAGTACGGCAACACCGTCGCGACCTGGGTCTGCTGGAGCATGATCTCCGAGACCCAGACGCGATACGGCGTGGTGTTCTCCTGCCAGGGCAGATGCTTGCGGCCATGCTCATCGAACCAGTCGAACACGCGCGCCTGAAACGCCTCGGGGCTCAGGGCGATGTCTTCAAAGCCGGGTGTGGCGTGGCTCTCGGGAGCTGTCACGTCTGGCGTGGCAGCAGTGTCAGGTCGCGCCATCAAAACTTCCTCTGCTCGCGCCATGGTCGACGCCATGGCCTGGGCTCAAACGGCAGCACGCCAGCCCCGAGGAGCTGGCGTGCCGGTCTTGCTGCGAAAGGAGCGCGTGATCAGTTGAACAGCCCCTGAATCGCGCCCTTCAGCTTGTCGCTGGCGCCTTCGCCCAGCTTGTCGTCGATCTTCTTGCGGGTATCTTCGTCGAGCTTCTCATCCAGCTTCTCGCTGACCTTCTCGCCCGCCTTGCGCTTGGCTTCATCCTTGGCCAGTTCCGCTGCGGCACTCTGGAAGCCTTTCTGATCGAAGCCACACCACTCGCCCGGCTCACCGCTCAGGTTGCCCTGACACTGCACCGGGAAGCGCAGCTTGATCAGACGCGGATTGACCTCACAGGCCGCGTCATCCGCGCCCTCGATGAAGCGCGCCGCCACGTTGTAGTCGAAGGCCTCGGTCGGCAGGTTGAGCTGGCCCTTGCCGTCCAGCGCGATGCCCGGGATCGCCAGGGCGAGATCCTGATTGCTGATCACGCCATTGGTGACCGTGAAGCTGCCCTGAGCGCGCTCCAGCGGCGTATTGGCCTTCCATTCACGTGAGGAGGTCTTGCCACTCAGCGTCGCCACGGCAGTGCACATCTCCCTGGAGATATTGACGTCGAGCACCTCGCCATTGCGAATCTCGAAGTTGCCCTTGCCGTTCAGATTGCGCTTGATGCTGTCGATCTGATTGGTGCTGGTGGTGTAGTCACCATTGAGCGTCAGGCGACCGCGCAGGATGTCCTTCTGCTCCGGCGCCAGCGCCTTGAGGAACGGCGCGATATCCAGATTGGTCAGCTTCTCGCCGAAGCTCATGCTCAGCGGTGTCTTGCGGCTGTCGATGCGTGCATTGGCCGCCAGCGAGCCGCCATAGAGGCTGGCCGTCAGGCTATCGAGCTGCTGTACGCCCGGCTGACCGGACAGCTTGGCGGTCACCTTGCTCATCTCGAGACCCGAGGCGATCAGTGTGCCGATATCCAGCTGCCCCTGAAGACCCAGCGTCTTGAGCAATGCCACCGGCAGCAGCTCCGCGTCACCATCGGCCGCATAGACCGGCGCGATCACGCCCGCCGTGAGCGCTTCCCCCAGGCTTGCCGTCTTCTCGTCTGCGCCCGCCGGTGCCAGGTAGTCATCGAGATTGAGCGCGTCGACATCCAGATCGAAGGTGATCTGCGAGGCATCGAAGGACGAGCCGAGGCGCCCGTTGATGGTGGTGTCATCCAGCGCCATCACCAGGTTGGTCAGCTGCACCTGCGACATGTCGCCCTTGAACGGGCTGGAGAAGGCCAGCGAGGTCAGCGCGCTGCTCTTGGCAGTCTGCGGCGCTTCCATGCCGACACGCGTCATCCACGCCTTGGGCGACAGCGGTGCCAGCTTGAACTGGCCGGAATAGCTGAGCGCATCGCCGGTGATGTCCTTGGCCTTGAGCGCCCCGCTGAGGCGCAGGTCACTGCCGGAGGTCAGCAGCAGGTTCTCGAGATTCGCCGTGCCCGCCGCCAGGTCCGCTTCGGCACCGAAGGTGGCTTTCAGCGGCAGGGCCTTGTCACCCAGCGCGGCCTGATGGAGCGTCGCGTCCAGCTCGGCGCCATCGGCCAGATACAGCTGCTTGTCGGTGTCCAGCGTCAGGGTATCGATGTCCAGCGCCACGCTCTGATCCTTGTCACCCAGCGACGGCATGCGCGTGGTGGTATCCAGGCTCACGCCGGACAGCACATGACGGCCGCCCTGCAGGTCCAGCGCCACCTTGCCATCGAGGCTGACGGTGCTCTGAAGCTCCGGCTCACGCCCATCGGCCACGAACGACAGCTCGACCGGGAAGGCCTTGTCGGGGCTGACGTTGGAGGACGTCAACGCCACATCGTTGAGCGTCATGTCGAGTCCGCTGGCCGCGTCCTGATAGGCGATCTGACCATTGGTGACCTGCACCGAGGCGATATCGAGATTGACCGCCATGCTGCCGGCGCCATTCTGCACCGACGGCGTCGTGTCATCCGCCAGCGCCACACCGGCGCTCTTGGCCGGCGGCAGCGCTTCATCCGCCGCGCCACTGTCGGCGGCCGTCGCCGCATGCTCGAGCAGGCTTTCCCAGTTGCCACGCCCCTGTGCATCACGCTCGAGCGCCAGCTTGAGGCCGTCGAGGAAGACGCCTTCGACTTCGACCTCACCGCTCAGCAGTGGCGTGAAGGACACGCCGACTTCCGCGCGGGTAAAGGAGGCAAACGGTGACTGGTCACGTTCCTGCTCCGGCAGCCAGGCTTCGGCGTCCTCGACACTGACGCCGAGACGCGGATAGAAGGACCAGTCCAGCGGGCCGTTCAGGGCCAGTTCCAGCCCCGCCTGGTCCTTGACCGCCTTGACCAGTCGCGGCTTGAGATCATTCGGATCGAGGAAGGTGGTGACATAGATCACCCCTGCCACGACCACCAACGCCAGTACTCCGACGATGGCCAGCAAGGCTCTGAACAGTGCTTTCATCTGCGTCCTCCCTTTGACACGATGAGAATTGCTACGGTGCCCTCACTCCAGAGGGCAGCACATGGAATGGCGCTGGGGACTCGTGGCATCAGGCGATGCCTTTTCTCCCGCTCATCATCTAGCTCGAGCGCTGCGCGCCATCCTCCCGCACAGCGAGACAGCCTCAAGACAGAAATGATGATGACACAGCCGGTGGACAGGTCGCGTTGACGTCAGTTCCGCATCCGGCAACGACCGGGTTCACTCCTGCGCCAGCACGAAGCCGTCGCGGGCGGGGTCTCGCACATAGCCCAGACGTGATACCAGCAGCTCGTCGGCCAGGGTCAATCCCTGACTCGGCACGACCAGCAGACGCTGGGCACTGGCCGCTTCCAGTGACAGCAGCGCCATCAGGCGCGTACCGACACCGCGTCGACGCGTGCTCTTGCGCACGCAGCAATGGCTGATCTTCCAGGCATCGCCTTCATCCTCGCAGAGTAGCGCGCCGATATGACGATCGTTGAAGAAGGCGCTGCAGAAGCGGTGTCCCGCGGCGAGATTGGCCTGAATGAAGTCATCCGGGGCGAGCGGGAGACGCTCACTGGGGGCTTCGTGATAGATACGCGACAGATCGATACGGACTTGCTCATCGGTTTGCCAGCGTGCGTGATCGATCATCTGAAGAGTGACCGGCATGGTGAGATCCTCGCCCGCGATATGAATGCCCGCCATTGTAGCGGATGCCATTGTCCTTTCTCTATAATGACGGGTCGGGCAGGCACAAAGACGACGCGCCTGCCGCCGATCAAGCGCCCCGCCGACGGCTCTCTGCCGTCGTCAATGCCCTGATCACGATTTCGATTGCGACATCACATGACAATAACCACATGATGCGCACTTCCCGGCCGGACTGGACACACGCCTCTCTTACCAAAGGCCCCAGACTGCGCCCAGACCCCATCGACCCCGAAGCCGCTGATGGCGTCACCGACCGCTGGAGAGACATCATGGTAGAGCGTATCGCCGAAGTTCATCGCAACACCTCGGAAACCAAGATCCGGGTCCGCATCAATCTGGACGGTGAAGGCAAGCTGAGCGCCAACACTGGCGTGCCCTTCCTCGAACACATGATGGACCAGATCGCCCGTCACGGCGTGATCGACATCGAGGTCGACTGCGATGGCGACCTGCATATCGATGACCACCACACCGTCGAGGACATCGGCATCACCCTGGGTCAGGCCTTCGCGCAGGCGCTGGGCAACAAGGCCGGCATTCGCCGTTACGGCCATGCCTACGTGCCGCTGGATGAAGCCCTGTCTCGCGTGGTGATCGACTTCTCCGGTCGTCCGGGCCTGTTCATGCAGTGCGAGTTCACCCGCGGCAACATCGGTCGCTTCGATACCCAGCTGTTCTGGGAATTCTTCCAGGGCTTCGTCAATCACGCTGGCGCCACCCTGCATATCGACAACCTCAAGGGCTTCAATGCCCACCACCAGGCCGAGACCATCTTCAAGGCCTTCGGTCGTGCCGTGCGCATGGCAGTGGAAGAGGACGAGCGCATGGGAGGCCGTATCGCCTCCACCAAGGGCTCGCTGTAAACGAATGATCCGGGCGCCAGACGCCTGACATCCAGCGCCGGAGCCTGCCTCCGGCCTTCGGGAGAAAGACATGACGATTGCCGTCATCGACTATGGCATGGGCAACCTGCACTCCGTCGCCAAGGCGCTTGAGCACGTGGCCGACGAGAATGTCGTGATCACCAGCGACCCGCGCGCCATCCGCGGTGCCACTCGCGTGGTGCTGCCCGGTCAGGGCGCCATCCGTGACTGCATGGGCGAGCTTGAACGCGCCGAGCTGCGCGGTCTGGTCGGCGAGCTGCTGAGCAACCACAGCAAGCCGCTGCTGGGCGTGTGCGTCGGTCAGCAGATGCTGATGGAGCGCAGCGAAGAGAACGGTGGCATCGATTGCCTCGCCTACTTCAAGGGCGACGTGAAACGCTTCGATGACCAGCAGCTGGACGAGCACGGCCAGCGCCTCAAGGTGCCGCACATGGGCTGGAACCATGTCGCGCACACCCAGGGCCACGCGCTGTGGGAGGGCATCGAGGACAACTCGCGCTTCTACTTCGTGCACAGCTTCTATGTGTCGGCCAGCGAGCGCTCCAAGGTCTACGGTGCCACGCGCTACGCCGGTGCCGAGGCGCACGTCGCCATCGGTGAGGGCAGCCTGTTCGCGGTGCAGTTCCACCCGGAGAAGAGCGCGGCCGCCGGCCTCAAGCTGCTCGAGAATTTCGTCCGCTGGCAGCCCTGAAGGCTCGCCCGCGTGACCCTCGGCGTCTGTCTCGCGTGACGGACGCCGATACATCCGCCTTCGATATACCGACGACAATACAGGCGTGCCCAGACACGCCGAGAGGACACCCGACATGCTGGTAATCCCCGCGATCGATCTCAAGGACGGTCAGTGCGTACGCCTGAAGCAAGGCCGCATGGAAGACTCCACCAACTACGGCGATGACCCGCTGGCCATGGCCGCGCGCTGGGTCGAGGCCGGTGGCCGTCGTCTGCATCTGGTCGATCTCAACGGTGCCTTCGAAGGCAAGCCGGTCAATGGCGACGCCGTGACACGCATCGCCCGCGCCTACCCGGAGCTGCCGATCCAGATCGGTGGTGGCATCCGTGATGCCGCGACCATCGAGCACTATCTGGAAGCCGGCGTCGGTCAGGTCATCATCGGCACCAAGGCCGTGAAGGAACCGGCCTTCGTCGCCGAGATGTGCCGCGCCTTCCCGGGCCGCATCATCGTCGGTCTCGATGCGCGTGACGGCTTCGTGGCCACCGATGGCTGGGCTGAAGTCTCCACCATCAAGGCCACCGAGCTGGCCAAGCGCTTCGCCAACGACGGCGTGTCCTCCATCGTCTACACCGACATCGCCCGCGACGGCATGATGCAGGGCGTCAACATCGAAGCCACCGTGGCACTGGCCCGCGAAGGCGGTATCCCGGTGATCGCGTCCGGCGGCGTGACCAACCTGGATGACATCCGTGGCCTGGCCGAAGTGGCCGATCAGGGCATCCTCGGTGCCATCACCGGCCGCGCCATCTATGAAGGCAGCCTGGACATCGCCGAAGCGCAGGCGCTGTCCGACTCCATCACCGGCCGCAAGGCCTGAGGGGAGCGATCATGGCACTCGCCAAACGCATCATCCCGTGTCTGGACGTCGACGCCGGTCGTGTCGTGAAGGGCGTCAACTTCGTCGGTATCCGCGATGCCGGTGACCCGGTCGAGGTCGCCAAGCGCTACAACGAGCAAGGCGCCGACGAGATCACCTTCCTCGACATCACCGCCAGCGTCGACAACCGTGGCACCACGGTCGACATGGTGTCGCGCATCGCCGGTGAGGTGTTCATCCCGCTGACGGTGGGTGGCGGCATCCGCACCTGTGAAGACATTCGCACCATGCTGAACGCCGGCGCGGACAAGGTCTCGATCAACACCGCGGCCGTGTTCAACCCGGACTTCGTGCGTGAAGCCGCGGAACGCTTCGGCAGCCAGTGCATCGTGGTCGCCATCGACGCCAAGCGCGTCAGCCAGGACGGCGAGACACCGCGCTGGGAGATCTTCACCCACGGTGGCCGCAAGCCGACCGGACTCGACGCCGTCGAGTGGGCGAAGAAGATGGTCGAGCTGGGCGCCGGTGAACTGCTGCTGACCAGCATGGACCGCGATGGCACCAAGGCCGGTTTCGATCTCGGTGTGACACGCGCCATCTCCGACGCCGTCAGCGTGCCGGTGATCGCCTCCGGCGGTGTCGGCACCCTCGACCATCTGGTGGATGGCGTGCTCGAAGGCGGTGCGGATGCGGTGCTGGCCGCCAGCATCTTCCACTTCGCCGAGTACACGATCCCCCAGGCCAAGGCGCATATGGCCGCACGCGGTATCGAGATGCGCCTGTAAGCGCAGCCGCAGGTAGTTCAGGCAGAAACGCGAACGCCGCCATTTCCTCAGGGAATGGCGGCGTTCGTGTCTGCAGAGACGCAACTTCGGTTCAGGCGAGAACAGCGCTCAGACGTAGCCCAGCTTCTTCAGTGGCTTGAGCGCCTGCGCGAGACGCTGGTCGGCAAGCGTCATGATGTCCGCGACCAGATGCTTCTCGGCGGCGGGCAGCATCACGCGCTCCCCGACCCACAGCGCCAGCTCCGCCAGGTCATGTTGATTGCCCAGCCGCGCGGCCGCCTTGTCGAGCAGTTCCGGCTCGCGGCGCCGTCCGTGACTCGGTGACTCGAGCTCCCGCGCGGCTGCCTCACCCAGCGCCTCGTGCGCCAGTGCCAGCTGGAACATGCGGTACTTGACCCACTTGCGCAGCCGGTGAGACGTCTCGATCTCACGCTTGTTGGCCACCTGCGCCGCAAGCTTGCTGATGCGATGACGGCTGAATTCCAGCCCGATGTTGAGCTCCTCCACCGTCAGCAGTGCCGCCTGCCAGGCCGCCCGCTCTTCGCTCAGCAGCGTCTCGAGCGGCGCGTGATCCAGCTCGCCTTCGGGCTCGCTCAGCGCGGCACTGGTCAGCCCCGGACGCAGCGCATCCAGCAGGCGCTGACTGCGCTCATCCACCCAGGCGTAGGCGCGACCATGCGTCTTGCGCAGCATGTGCGCCTCGCGCGGCCCGGCCAATGCCTTGGCGACGGCGCGCGGACGCGCCTGATGCTCACTCACCGCCGACTTGCCCAGCGACTCGCGCCGCAGTTGCCACCAGCCGCGCAGCTGCTTGCAGTCGACGCGCAGCGCATGCACATCCGCCGCGCTCAGCGTCGGCTGCGCGAGACGCTCACGCATGGCGTCCAGACGCGTCTGAATCACGCCATTCAGCGCTGCGTTCATCGGAGAAGAATCCTGCTGACGGCTGTCGCTCATCTGTCTCTCCAACAACGGCTGGCCAGTCATCACTGGCACCAGGATGGCCCGAATCGGGCCGCTCAGTCCTGCAAGGATAGCCCGAGATTGCTGACATCTTCATTGCGGCCCAATTGCTTGAGCGCGCGCCAGTCATCGCGGGACAGCTGCGGGGCTTCGACGCTCTCCAGCACGGCGTCCTGGAAGTCACGCTCATCGATCATCAACGGATGTTCGCGAATCATGGCTTCCAGCGCTTCCTGCTCGATGCCCTCGCCGGCCTGCAGGTCGATCAGCGCGCGCACGCCATCGGCGGACAGACGGCTGATCTTGAGCGCGGCTTCCGGCTCTTCGCTGATCAGCACATCGATGCAGGCGGTCAGCGCCATCACGGCCTCCAGTGCGCGGCGCGCGCCGAAGCTGTCATCGTCCTCGGCGGGCTCGAAGGCGGTGACCTTCTCGGCCTGCAGCGAGAAATCGATCTTGGCATCGCGCACGCGCAGCTGCTCCCAGACGAGATCCAGCAGCTTGCGCAGCTCACGCGTGGTGTCCAGCGCGCTGGCCGTGCCATTGGCTTCGGCGTAGAAGCCGGCATTGGGCAGGAGTCGCTCGGTCAGCGCTGCCATGAAGGCAGTACGGCGCACGGGGGCCAGCGCATCAAGGCGCGCACGGAAACCGGATACAGGCTGAGTCATGACGGCTCTATTCTCACTTCACTATTCAATATGCGGCGTTCGCGCTGGCGTATTGGCTCCGCCAGCCGCGATGTCACCGGAGGTCGCTATAGGGTATGCGATAGGATAGGCGAAAGGGTAGCGCCCGCGCGTGGCCGGATGAACGCGACCCTGCTCGAGCGCTGCCGTGCCGGGGCATGCCTCAGGGCCACAGGCACTCCGTCGGCACGCGGCCGGCACCATCGAACAGGATGCCTTCGCTGCGCAGCTTTTCCCGCTGGCGCACTGCCCCGCCGTGCTCGGTGACCTTGAGCGAGGCATTGATCACGCGATGCCACGGCAACTGATGGCCATCCGGCAGGTGACGCATCGCCGAGCCGACCATGCGCGCGCTGGCGCCATCGGTCATCTTGGCGATACGCCCGTAGGTGGTGATGCGCCCTTCGGGAATCTGCGCCACCACGGTGTAGATCTGTTCGAGCAGTTCGGCCCGCATGCGGTTCTCTCCTTGTCGTGTCGCGGCTGGTTCGCCTGGGTGCAGGTACTGAGATTTAGGTTCTGAGATGCAGGTACAGAGATGTCGACACTGGGGACTTTACGCTGACATGGCGCTCACGCATGATGAAGCCATGCATCTTTACTTCATACATCAGGGGCAACTCCCTGACACTGAACCAGATTCAGCCGCCGATACCGCAACGCTAGCGCATGACTGGCAGAGTCCGCTACGCCTCAAGGACTGGCTTTCCGGCATGGGGCACAGCTTCAACACCAGCTTCCCGCTGGCAGGAGAAGCGTTGCCGGGCATCGATGACTTTCATGCGCTGGTGGTGCTGGATGGTCCGCAACGCCTGTCGAGCGCCGCACAACCACCCTCGCCCGCCGAACAGCAGTCGCTGCGCCTGCAGCGCAAGTTGATTCGGCGCACGCTTAACAGCAATCGCCCGCTGCTGGGGATTGGCCTGGGGGCGCGACTGATCGCCGAGCAGATGGGGGCGATCGTCTCGTCCGCCGTGGTGCCGCAGCGTCGCTGGGCCACGCTGACGCGCAGCAACGAGTGCCCGCTGGGGCTACCCGCCGAGTTCGAGGCCTTGATGTGGCATGAGGAGATCTGCGGACTGCCGGAAGACTGCGAGCTGCTGGCCAGCAGCGAGCATACGCCAGTGGCCGGCTTCAGCTGGGATGAGGGTCGCGTGGTGGCGCTCAACTTCCATCCGCACATGGATGCGGCGGCCACGCAGGACCGCCTTGCCCACCATCCCGCGCCCCTGGAGGGCAATGGCGTGCAGTCACGCGAGGCGTTGCTGGAGGACCCGAAGCGCTTTGATCGTCAGGCGGCCCTGCTGGACCGCCTGCTGGTGGACTGGCTGAATGCGTGAGCGCTGACCGGCGCTCGTGAGGGATATCAGCGCTGCCAGCGGTGATTGGCGCTCCACTCACGCGCGAAGGCAAGGCTGTTGTCCCAGTCGCCGACGTGCAGGAAGGTACGCTCGTGCTTCTCGAGCTGATAGCGGTACATCGGGTCGTAATACTCGCTGAGCAGCGGCGCCAGCCAGCCTTCATGGGCAATGGGGTTGCCGCGCTTGTGCTCCTGGAAGGCGATGTCCTGCATGCGCACCAGACGAGCAAGGCGTGCACTGCCCAGGCGCTTGCGCAGACGCAGCAGCGCCTGACGCAGCTGGCGCTGCATCAGGGTCCAGCCGAGAAAGTCACCATAGTGGCGACTGTAGGTGGACCACAGCCCCTCGATATAGTCCTTCTGAATCTGCACGACTCGCCAATCCAGCGGCATTTCGACGCGGATCAACGGTGCCTGCTCCATCGCGCGCCAGGTGGCGAGCGGAATGTTGACGCTGCCGATGAAGCGCGACTCGTCCTCCATGATGGTCGGCGCTTCATCCTCAAGCGTGAGCATCTCGGCGGCGATGCGGTGCTCGAAGTCGATCTGGCTCGGCGCCGGGAAGGGATGGCGGCCGAAGGCCGAACCCTTGTGGCGCGCACAGCCTTCCAGGTCGATGCCATTGTCCAGCGCATGGATCAGCTCGGTCTTGGCGCAGCCGGTCAGCCCGCCGATCAACAGCATCGGGGCCTGCTCGGCACGCTCATCGATATGCTGACAGAGCTGCTGACGCATGGCCTTCCAGCCGCCCTCGATGCGCGGACGCTCGATCCCCGCTTCCTGCAACCACTGCTGACTGAGCTGGGAACGCATGCCGCCGCGGAAGCAATAGAGAATCGCGTCAGGGTGCCGCTCGACGTGCTCGACCCAGGCGCGGATACGTGCGCGCTTGATCCCGCCGCTGACCAGTTGATGGCCAAGATGTACCGCCGATTCCGGGCCGACCTGCTTGTACTGCACCCCGACGCGATGACGCTCCTCATCATCCATCAGCGGCAGATTGACGGCACCCGGCAAGGCACCAGCGGCGAATTCGACCGGCGCGCGCACATCGATCAACGGACGGCCGTCGCGAATCAGGTCGCAGCTGGCCGCCACGGTGGGCAAACTCATGGGCATCTCTCGGCAGACAGAACAGGATTGAGGCAATGGGCGGCAACTGGCTGACTGGCCGCACCATCAAGGGGCCATATTCTAGCGCAAGCGTGCAGCCGCCCCCAGCCTTGTGCTTTCACGCCAACGGTGGCGTCAGGCGCACCCCCTGCCCCGGCCCGATCCCGGCCGGGCCGAACAGCTGACAATCTGGGCAGGCAGCGGGTTGATCACCGTGGGCACGATGCGCCTCGGCGACCGAGTCGCGCAGCGAGGCAATCGCCGCCTCGGCGGTATGGAAGTAGTTCTCACGCCCCATGCGCTCGAGGAAGCCACCGCGCTCCATCACTTCCAGCGCGTACATGCGAAAGCCGCACATGCTGAGACTGCCGCCGGCATCGCGCAGGCGACGTTGCTCGATCTCGAGCATCTCGGCACCCGCGATATCGATGAAGTTGCAGCCGGTGCCCAACAGAATGACGTGCTTGCCGGTATAGCGCGCCAGCTTGCGCTGGACGTGGTCGACCGCCCCGAAGAACAGCGAACCATCCACACGCAGAATCACCACTTCCCGGCACTGGGCCAGCTGATAACGCTCGGCATTGCGCACGCCAAGCTCCGGGTGCTCCGGGTCTGGCGCCATCTCGACCAGACGGGGCCGTGAGGTGCGGTTCAGATACAGCACCAGCGAGACCAGCACCCCGGCGAAGATGGCGAACTCCAGCGGCAACAGCAGAGTAGCGAGGAAGGTGATCACCAGCACCACCGCCTCTTCGCGGCTGACGGCCAGAATCTGACGGATATGACCGACTTCGATCAGGTTGGCGGCGATCACCATGATCAGGCCTGCCATCGCAGGCAACGGCAGCCACGCGGTCACGTCAGGCACCAGCAGCAGTACCGCCAGCACGATCAGCGCCGCCACCACCACCGACAGCGGGGTGCGGGCGCCGGCATCATAGTTGGCGCCGGAGCGCGTGAAGGAGCCGGAACCGGCAAAGCACGAGAAGAAACTGCCCGCCAGATTCGACAAGCCCTGGCCGATGAACTCCTGGTTGCCGTCGATACGCTGATGCGAGCGCACGCCGATGGCACGCGCGATGGAGACTGCCTCGATCAAGCCGAGCACCGCCAGCGCGAAGGCCGCCCCGCCCAGCGAGCGCAGGGTGTCAAAGCCCAGCGGCGGCAGGGAAAACGGCGGCAGGCTGCCGGACAGGGCGCCGACCATCGGGATACCTGCCGCGCTGCCGCCGAGCAATGCCGCGACACCACAACCGACGGCCATCGCCACCAGCATCCACGGCAGTTTGCGATTCAGCCGCCGAACCAGCACGGCCGTGAGCAAGGTGCTGAGTCCCGTGATCAACGTGGCCCACGAGGTATCGCCCAGATGCCCGAGCAGCGCCCACCAGGTGCCGAGAAAGCTCGAGGCATCGCCAAGCGCGATGCCGAACAGGTGCTTGAGCTGACTGGTGGCGATCAAGACCCCGGCGCCGGCGGTGAAGCCGATCACCACCGTGTGTGAGATGAAATTGACCAGCGCTCCCATGCGCATCAGCCCCAAC
The DNA here is from genome assembly GCF_020217465.1 of Cobetia amphilecti. GTDB lineage: Bacteria > Pseudomonadota > Gammaproteobacteria > Pseudomonadales > Halomonadaceae > Cobetia > Cobetia amphilecti. The sequence continues at coordinate 232,886 of NZ_CP084115.1, read as the reverse complement.
GACAGCTGGATGATGCCGACCATGCAGGTCAGCGCCAGCACCAGCGGCAGGTATTCGGGACTGCCCGGCGCGGCCAGGGTCGAGACGGTGCCGAACACCACCATCGAGATCGCCGCGGCCGGGCCACTGACCATATGCCGCGAACTGCCGAACAGACCGGCGATGATCGCCACCACGATGGCGGCATACAGCCCATGCGCCGGTGGCAGGCCGGCGATCAACGCATAGGCCACCCCCTGGGGCAGCACCAGCACCGCGCCACTCAGGCCCGCGATCAGGTCAGAACGCGCATCCCCGGGCGACAGCTGACGCATCCAGCCGAGAAAGGGCAACAGTCGCGACAGGCGATAGGCCGCGGCACTGGTGTGCTCGGGCCCCTCTGCCGTCTCGGTAGATTCGGGAGATTCGGGGGGCGGCGAGGAAGGAGGCGGAGTATCAGCGGACAAGAAGTATCTCCGTGGCGAGGCAGGAAAGAAGTCGTCAGCCGGTAGCCGCAATGCCCCTGAACGTACTCGGGACAGGCTTGAAACCAGCGGTGATAAGTCTATCGCTGAAATCACTAATGAAACAGGGCCGCCACATGCTCGACAGCGACCTGTGACCTTGCGGTCCTTTCCCTAGAAAGAGATATGTTGAAGAGAGACGATGAAGAGACATGATCACGGAACACAGAGACGAGACACGATAACGAGACACGAAGAGAGACGAGAAGACACGGCGCTGGCCATGCCGCGCCCGAGCAGTGACAATACCCGTTCCTGACACCGCTGCGGACCCTGACGCCATGACCACCGACGCTACGCCGACCGATACCACGACTCCCGAGACGGCGGGTGGCTATACCCCGCCGCTGGATGCCAGCGAAGCCGAGGCCATCGACGCCACGCGCCAGTGGGTCGAGACGCACATCATCGCCGACAATCTGTGCCCGTTTGCCGCGCGCGAGATGGCACGCAACAGCATCCAGTATGCCGTGGTGCCCGGAGCAGGGCTCGAGCGCAGCCTGCAGGCACTCGGCGACGAGCTGCTGAACCTGGACGCCAATCGCGACGCCGAGACGACGCTGGTGATCTTCAAGGACGGCTTCCGCGACTTCGATACCTACCTCGAGCTGCTCGACTACGCCGAGGCGCTGCTCGAGATGCAGGACTACGAAGGCATCTATCAGCTGGCCAGCTTCCACCCGGAATACGTGTTCGAGGATACCGAGGAAGACGACGCGGCCAACTACACCAACCGCTCGCCCTACCCGATGCTGCACCTGCTGCGCGAAAGCTCGGTCGAAGCCGCCATCAATGCCTACGCAGGCGATGTCGAAGAGGTGCCGGGGCGCAATGAAGAACTGATGCGCGAGCGCGGTGTCGAGCTCCTGGTCTCACGCCTCAAGGCCTGTGCTCACGCTGCCCGTCAGGCTGACAAGCAGGACTGACAAGCAGGACTGACAAGCAGGACTGAGCTTCGTGCTCGGAGAAAACTCCATACGAACAAGGCCAGCCGCGAGGCTGGCCTTGTTCGTTGTATGCTACATCACACCACGATGTCCCCGTGCGGCAGGCTCACGCGGTAGGCGCAGATGTCACAGGGCTTCCAGCGCCTGGGACAGCTTGTCGACCGCCACGATGGTCATGCCCTTGGGCGGATTCTTGGGGGCATTGCCCTTGGGCACGATAGCGCGCGTAAAGCCATGCTTGGCGGCCTCGACGATGCGCTCCTGGCCACTCGGCACCGGACGGATCTCGCCGGACAGCCCCACCTCGCCGAACACCACCAGCTCGCGCGGCAGCGGACGGTTCTGCAGGCTGGAGACCACCGCACACAGCACCGCGAGGTCGGCGCTGGTCTCGAGCACCTTGACCCCGCCGACCACATTCAGGAAGACATCTTGATCGCCTGTGAACAGGCCGCCATGCTTGTTGAGCACTGCCAGCAGCATCGACAGGCGATTGCCGTCCAGACCGACGGCGACACGGCGTGGATTGCCCAGCGGCGAGTCATCCAGCAAGGCCTGCACTTCGATCAGGATCGGTCGCGTGCCCTCCCACACCACCATCACCAGACTGCCGGAGGATTGCTCCTCGCTGCGCGACAGGAAGATCGCGCTGGGGTTCTTCACCTCCTTCAAGCCCAGCTCGACCATGGCGAACACGCCCAGCTCGTTGACCGCGCCGAAGCGGTTCTTCTGGCCACGCAGCGTGCGGAAGCGCGAATCACCATCGCCCTCCAGCAGCAGGGAGGCGTCGATCATGTGCTCCAGCACCTTGGGTCCGGCCAGTGAGCCGTCCTTGGTCACGTGGCCGACCAGCAGCAGCACGGTATTGGTTCGCTTGGCGAAGCGGGTCAGCGCGGCGGCAGACTCACGCACCTGCGAGACACCCCCCGGCGCGGATGACAGATCCTCCAGATGCATGGTCTGGATGGAGTCGATGATCAGCACCTCGGGCTTCTCGCGCTCGGCGGTGGCCAGAATCGTCTCGACGCTGGTCTCGGCCAGCATCTTGAGCCCCTGGGTCGGCAGCTGCAGACGATGGGCGCGCATCGCCACCTGCGACAGCGATTCCTCGCCAGTGACATAGAGTGAGCGCTTGTGCTGGGCGAGCTTGCAGGCGGTCTGCAGCAGCAGCGTCGACTTGCCGGCCCCCGGGTGGCCACCGAGCAACACGGCGGAACCCGGCACCAGCCCGCCACCCAGCACGCGGTCGAACTCGCCGAAGGTCGAGGAGAAGCGCGGCACTTCGGCCAGCGAGACATTGGAAAGATCGGTCACGTTGTCGCTGAGCGTGCCGGCGTAGCCGCCCCGCCCATTGCTGGCGCTACGCGCGGCACCACCGGCGACGGCTCCCGCAGCGGGGGCGGCGCCGGGCAATACCGTGGCGCCGACGCGGATTTCCTGCAGGGTGTTCCACTCGCGGCAGCCGCTGCACTGGCCCTGCCACTTCGAGAATTCGCTACCGCATTCGGTACATACGAAGGCGCTCTTTGCTTTCGCCATCAGACAATCCTGTCGGGAAGAAATGATTCTCGGCGCCGCGGCGGAGTGTCGTCAGCCGTGGATTTCCAACGGCCAGACACAAGGAAGGCGGCTTGCGCCGCCTTCCTTGTGCTCACGATCGCCTTGTGGCGCACGGCACGCTTACTGGCGCTTGAGGCGCAGTGTCTCACCGTTCTGGAAGCGACGCTTCTGCGGGTCGACCAGCTCCAGGGTCTGGGCATCCAGACGCAGGAAGTAGTAGGTCTGGCCTTCGCCGTCCGGCGTCAGCTCATAGACGGTCGCGTTCGGGTCCGTCACGGTGCCGGACAGCACGTCCCACTGGCCTTCGTAATGCTCTGGATCCGGCTGCTGCGGATGATCACGATAGGTGGCATCGAGACTGAAGGTACGCTCATCCTGGGCTGCCTCTTCGGCACCCTTGAGGCGTACATCGAGGTCAATGCCCGTGCAACGACGACACGGCAGGGTGCCCTTGTAGACGGCAACCTGCTCGCTGGCTGTCTCGGTGGCGCTGTTGTCAGCGGCACCGTCATTGGTCTGGGCCGTTGATGCGCACCCGGCGAGACCGACCATCAGCGCGGCTCCCACCATCAGAGTCCTGATCTGCATTGAATCCTCCTTAAGGCGATGACTCGATAGCAGCATCAGCGCTATCGACGGCGAGCGGTCTACCCGCTTTGGCAGGCAGCCCGCTCACAAGCTTCCATGCTCAAGAATAGCGGGTATCCGCCCCGAGAGGCCACCCCCGATGGCGTTTATCGAACACCATTCGCTAAATCGTGTCGGCCTCAGCCGCGGCGATCATGGCCATTGTCGAGAAACGGATAGTCGGTGTAACCCTTGGCGCCACCACCGTAGAAGGTGTCCGGGTCCTGTTCGTTGAGTTCAGCGCCGAGGCGAATGCGCTCGACCAGGTCCGGGTTGGCGATATACGGGCGCCCGATGGCGACGGCATCCGCGATGCCCTCATCGATGATGCGTGCCGCGCTCTCACCGTCGTAATGGCCGCAGAAGATCAGCGCGCCCGTGACGCGCTCGCGCAGGGCACGACGGAAGTCATCGCTGAACTTGATATCGCCACCGGCCCAGTCCGGCTCGTTGACGTGCACATAGGCGATGCCACGTCTGGAGAGCTGCTCGGCCATGTAGAAGGCCATTTCTTCCGGCTCGTCATCGGTCAGACCGAAGATCTCGATGAAGGGCGTCAGGCGGATGCCGGTACGCTCAGGGCCGAAGACTTCGGCGACGGCATCGACGACTTCCAGCGTCAGACGCGCACGGTTCTCGACCGAGCCACCGTACTGGTCAGTGCGCTGATTGGTGCCGGTGGCCATGAACTGGTTGAGCAGATAGGCGTTGGCGGCGTGCACCTCGATCATGTCGAAGCCGGCACGCTTGGCACGCACGGCGGCCTGACGATAGTCCTCGATCAGCTGGGGGATCTCGTCCGTCTCCAGGGCGCGCGGCGTACCGGTGGGGTGACGTCCGCTGGTGCCGTCCTCGAACTCGACAAAGCACTGGGCGCCTTCACCACGCAGGGCGCTCGGCGCGACCGGCTGCTGGCCGTCCGGCTGCACCATCTCATGCGAGACACGCCCGACGTGCCACAGCTGCAGCGCCATGCGTCCGCCCTTGGCGTGCACCGCCTGGACGACGCCCTTCCAGCCCGCTTCCTGCTCATCGGTCCAGATGCCCGGCGTGTAGACATAGCCACGTGCGGTGGGCGAGATGTTGGTCGCCTCGCTGATGATCAGGCCGGCACCGGCACGCTGACCGTAATAGGCCTGCTGAAGCTCACCGGGCACGCTGTCGGGGGTACGAGCACGTGTCAGCGGTGCCATCAGGATGCGGTTGGGCAGGGTCAGATCACCGAGCTTGACCGGATCGAGCAGGGTGTCAGCGTACGGGGCATTGGTGTTGGCAGTCATCGGGACTCCTTGAATTGCAGGACTTCACCCAGCGTCCTCACCGTGCAAGGTCGCACGAGCTGGGCAAGCATGCCTATGACATGCGGCACACCACGCGCTGCTTCAAGCACGCACATCGCACGAGAATAATGCTGGCATGGCAACAATGGGCGAGGCCCGCCGTGCGGCCACTCCTGGGCTTCTTTCAACACCCCCCTCGATAGACCTTCGCAACAGACCTTCGCAACAGCCTCCAATCACCGCTCCAATGCCCCTCATGACTCACTCAGAGCGCATGCCGGTGCTTGTACCGCGACGATCCAGCGGGCAACATGAAAAGCATCCATGACACGGGTCATGCACTGTCACCAGCGGCGAGAAATCATGAGCAAGTACTGGAGCCCCCAGGTCCACGACCTGACCCCCTACGTCCCCGGCGAACAACCGCGTGAGCAGCTGATCAAGCTGAACACCAACGAGAACCCCTACCCGCCGGCGCCCGCCGTGGAGCAGACGCTGCGCGAGTTCAATGCCTCTGATCTGCGCCGCTACCCGGACCCGAGCTCCAGCTCGCTGCGCGCCGCCCTGGCCGATACCTTCCATGTGGCCGCCGAGGAAGTCTTCGTCGGCAATGGCTCCGATGAGGTGCTGGCGCTGGCCTTCCAGGCATTCTTCCGTCAGGACAAGCCGCTGCTGCTGCCCACCATCAGCTACAGCTTCTACCCGGTCTACTGCCGCATGTATGGCATCGAGTCGCGCAGCATCGCGCTGACCGACAACTGGGAAGTCGACCTGGAAGCCTTCGGCAACGACAATGGCGGCATCATCTTCGCCAACCCCAACGCCCCGACAGGGCATGGCCATGGCCGCAAGGCGATTGCCGCGCTGCTGGAGCGCAATCCGCGGAGCGTGGTACTGGTCGACGAGGCCTACGTGGACTTCGGTGGCGAAAGCGCCATCCCGCTGATTCATCAGTATCCGAATCTGGTCGTGACGGGCACTTTCTCGAAGTCGCGCAGCCTGGCGGGCATTCGTCTTGGCTATGCCGTGGCCTCGCGTGAGCTGATCGAGGGTCTGGAGCGCGTCAAGGACTCCTTCAACTCCTACCCCATCGATCGCCTGGCCGAACAGGTCGGCGTCGCCGCGCTCAGTGATCCCGACTATTTCGATGAGTGCCGCACACGCGTCATCACCACGCGCGAGCAGACGCGCGATCGCATGGCCGCGCTGGGCTTCGAGATCCTGCCCTCGCAGACCAACTTCGTGCTGGCGACTCACCCGACCCACGATGCCGGCAAGCTGTTCATCGGCCTGCGCGAACAGGGCATCCTGGTGCGCCACTTCAACACCGACGCACTGCGTGACTATCTGCGCATCAGCATCGGTACCGATGCCGAAATGGACAGCCTGATCGAAGCCCTGGAAACCCTGTGTCGCTGAGATAGCGCACGGTCTGGCCAGTGATTGCTCCAATCAAAGAAGGCGCCCAGTGGGCGCCTTCTTTGATCAGGATGTCACTCAGGTGCTCGCCGCACGGCCCATCCACACAGCTCATCACACAGCCCGTCGTACCGTTCATCGCACCGAACACTCTGCAGGAGCACAACATGACAACGGACAGTCTCTCCATGGCTTCAGACGCTACCCCGACACCCCGCCTGCCTCTGACGCGGGTGCATCACGTGGCGCTGATCACCGCTGATTACCCTCGCGCCAGGCGCTTCTATCTCGAGGTCATGGATGCGCAGGTGATCAACGAGGCCTATCGTGAGGCCCGCGACAGCTACAAGCTCGACCTGCTCCTGCCGGGCGGTATCCAGCTGGAGCTGTTCTCCTTCCCCTCGCCGCCTGAGCGCCCCAGCTATCCGGAAGCCTGTGGGCTTCGTCACCTGGCGCTGGCGACGGAAGACATCGATACCTGTGTCGAGCTGCTGATCGCGCGTGGCGCCACGCCAGAGCCGATACGTGTCGATGAATACACCGGCGCCCGCTTCACCTTCCTGGCAGACCCTGACGGTACGCCCATCGAACTCTACGAAGTCTCGCCCTGATGTGATGGCGCACTGAAACTTCACTGGCCCTGAAGATAAAAGGCCCCGAAGACAAAGGCCCCTGTCGAGATATCGACAGGGGCCTTCTTGTGTCATGTGCACGTTGCTTGGGCAAAGCTCTTTTCTTTCGCCCACAGCTGATTCGCATGCAGGACTCTCTGCACCACTTTTCTTGAGCACAAAGAGAACCGCCCCTGCAGCATGGCTACAGGGGCGGTTCGGGATAAGTGCCTGACGATGACCTACTCTCACATGGAGAAACTCCACACTACCATCGGCGCTAAGCGGTTTCACTTCCGAGTTCGGCATGGGATCGGGTGGTTCACGCTCGCTATGGTCGTCAGGCGAAACGGTGGCATCTTGCGATGCCTGAGTCCCGAGGCTTGTGGCCTCGCGACTCGCAATATGAATCATGCTGACCGATATGTCTCGATCCTGTCGTAATCCCGGCGTTTGCCGAAGCAAACCCCTTGGGTGTTATATGGTCAAGCCTCACGGGCAATTAGTACTGGTTAGCTCAACACATTGCTGTGCTTCCACACCCAGCCTATCAACCTTGTAGTCTTCAAGGGCCCTTCAGGAGGCGCAAGGCCTCAGGGAAGTCTCATCTTGAAGGGGGCTTCCCGCTTAGATGCTTTCAGCGGTTATCCCGTCCGAACGTAGCTACCGGGCAATGCCATTGGCATGACAACCCGAACACCAGAGGTTCGTCCACTCCGGTCCTCTCGTACTAGGAGCAGCTCTTCTCAAACTTCCGACGCCCACGGCAGATAGGGACCGAACTGTCTCACGACGTTCTAAACCCAGCTCGCGTACCACTTTAAATGGCGAACAGCCATACCCTTGGGACCGACTTCAGCCCCAGGATGTGATGAGCCGACATCGAGGTGCCAAACACCGCCGTCGATGTGAACTCTTGGGCGGTATCAGCCTGTTATCCCCGGAGTACCTTTTATCCGTTGAGCGATGGCCCTTCCATACAGAACCACCGGATCACTAGAACCTACTTTCGTACCTGCTCGACGTGTCTGTCTCGCAGTCAAGCACCCTTATGCTCTTGCACTCAATGCACGATTTCCAACCGTGCTGAGGGTACCTTCGTGCTCCTCCGTTACTCTTTAGGAGGAGACCGCCCCAGTCAAACTACCCACCATACACTGTCCTCGATCCGGATAACGGACCTGAGTTAGAACGCCAATGATGTCAGGCTGGTATTTCAAGGTTGGCTCCACCGCATCTGGCGACGTGGTTTCAAAGCCTCCCAGCTATCCTACACAGACAACATCAGCATCCAGTGTAAAGCTATAGTAAAGGTTCACGGGGTCTTTCCGTCTAGCCGCGGGTACACAGCATCTTCACTGCGATTTCAATTTCACTGAGTCTCGGGTGGAGACAGCGTGGCCATCATTACGCCATTCGTGCAGGTCGGAACTTACCCGACAAGGAATTTCGCTACCTTAGGACCGTTATAGTTACGGCCGCCGTTTACCGGGGCTTCGATCAAGAGCTTCGCGTGAGCTAACCCCATCAATTAACCTTCCGGCACCGGGCAGGCGTCACACCCTATACGTCCGCTTGCGCGTTTGCAGAGTGCTGTGTTTTTAATAAACAGTTGCAGCCACCTGGTATCTTCGACCGGTAAGAGCTTACGAAGCAAGTCCTTCACTCGAACCGGTGCACCTTCTCCCGAAGTTACGGTGCCATTTTGCCTAGTTCCTTCACCCGAGTTCTCTCAAGCGCCTTGGTATTCTCTACCTGACCACCTGTGTCGGTTTGGGGTACGGTCGCATGTGATCTGAAGCTTAGAGGCTTTTCCTGGAAGCGTGGCATCGATGACTTCCTGACCGTGGTCAGTTCGTCTCGCATCTCGACCTCAGAGGAACCGGATTTGCCTGATTCCTCGGCCTACATGCTTTCACCAGGACAACCAACGCCTGGCTCACCTAGCCTTCTTCGTCCCCCCATCGCAACCACATCCGGTACGGGAATATTAACCCGTTTCCCATCGACTACGCGTTTCCGCCTCGCCTTAGGGGCCGACTCACTCTGCTCCGATTAACGTAGAACAGAAAACCTTGGTCTTCCGGCGGGGGAGTTTTTCACTCCCCTTATCGTTACTCATGTCAGCATTCGCACTCGTGATACCTCCAGCAGACTTCTCAATCCACCTTCATTGGCTTACACGACGCTCCTCTACCGCTCATCCAGAGGATGAACCCGTAGCTTCGGTACCTGATTTAGCCCCGTTATATCTTCCGCGCAGGCCGACTCGACTAGTGAGCTATTACGCTTTCTTTAAAGGATGGCTGCTTCTAAGCCAACCTCCTAGCTGTCTGAGCCTTCCCACATCGTTTCCCACTTAATCAGGATTTTGGGACCTTAGCTGACGGTCTGGGTTGTTTCCCTTTTCACAACGGACGTTAGCACCCGCTGTGTGTCTCCCACGCTGCACTCACTGGTATTCGGAGTTTGCCTCGGGTTGGTAAGTCGGGATGACCCCCTAGCCGAAACAGTGCTCTACCCCCAGCGGTGATACGTGAGGCGCTACCTAAATAGCTTTCGAGGAGAACCAGCTATCTCCGGGCTTGATTAGCCTTTCACTCCGATCCACAGCTCATCCCAGCATTTTTCAACATACTTGGGTTCGGGCCTCCAATTGATGTTACTCAATCTTCACCCTGGCCATGGATAGATCGCCCGGTTTCGGGTCTATACCCTGCGACTGGTCGCCCAGTTAAGACTCGGTTTCCCTACGCCTCCCCTATACGGTTAAGCTCGCCACAGAATATAAGTCGCTGACCCATTATACAAAAGGTACGCGGTCACACCACGAAGGTGCTCCCACTGCTTGTACGCATACGGTTTCAGGATCTATTTCACTCCCCTCGCCGGGGTTCTTTTCGCCTTTCCCTCACGGTACTGGTTCACTATCGGTCAGCCAGGAGTATTTAGCCTTGGAGGATGGTCCCCCCATGTTCAGTCAAGGTTTCTCGTGCCCCGACCTACTCGATTTCACGTGACTCAGACTTCGACTACGGGACTATCACCCTGTATCGTCAAGCTTCCCAGCTTGTTCGTCTGTCAGTTGTCACGCTTAAGGGCTGGTCCCCGTTCGCTCGCCGCTACTTGGGGAATCTCGGTTGATTTCTTTTCCTCCGGGTACTTAGATGTTTCAGTTCCCCGGGTTTGCCTCTATAGGTTATGTATTGGCCTATAGATACTCACCTGATGGTGAGTGGGTTTCCCCATTCGGAAATCGTTGGGTCGCAGGGTATTTGCCACCTCGCCAACGCTTATCGCAGGCTATCACGTCCTTCATCGCCTCTGGCTGCCAAGGCATCCACCGTATGCGCTTAATCGCTTGACCATATAACCCCAAGGGGTCTGTCAAGGATTACGAATCTGTCGGACCTCTCCGACATATCGTTTTGATAGACATGCGCTTGGCGCACACATCTATCGTCAGCATGATTCACATTGTTAAAGAGCGGCTGTTCAGAGAACAGTGAGAAGCGCGCTCTGTGATGAGCACGCTTGCCACTGCCGGCTAAGCCAGCAATAAGATCAGGTAATTCGTTGTGAGCACTTGCCGCGAGCAGTAGACAGTGTCGATAAGGAGGTGATCCAGCCCCAGGTTCCCCTAGGGCTACCTTGTTACGACTTCACCCCAGTCATGAACCACACCGTGGTGATCGCCCTCCCGAAGGTTAGGCTAACCACTTCTGGTGCAGTCCACTCCCATGGTGTGACGGGCGGTGTGTACAAGGCCCGGGAACGTATTCACCGTGGCATTCTGATCCACGATTACTAGCGATTCCGACTTCATGGAGTCGAGTTGCAGACTCCAATCCGGACTGAGGCAAGCTTTATGGGATTGGCTCCACTTCGCAGTATTGCAACCCTTTGTACTTGCCATTGTAGCACGTGTGTAGCCCTACCCGTAAGGGCCATGATGACTTGACGTCGTCCCCACCTTCCTCCGGTTTGTCACCGGCAGTCTCCTTAGAGTTCCCGACATTACTCGCTGGCAAATAAGGATAGGGGTTGCGCTCGTTACGGGACTTAACCCAACATTTCACAACACGAGCTGACGACAGCCATGCAGCACCTGTCTCAGAGTTCCCGAAGGCACCAATCCATCTCTGGAAAGTCCTCTGGATGTCAAGGGTAGGTAAGGTTCTTCGCGTTGCATCGAATTAAACCACATGCTCCACCGCTTGTGCGGGCCCCCGTCAATTCATTTGAGTTTTAACCTTGCGGCCGTACTCCCCAGGCGGTCAACTTATTGCGTTAGCTGCGCCACTAAGTCCTCAAGGGACCCAACGGCTAGTTGACATCGTTTACGGCGTGGACTACCAGGGTATCTAATCCTGTTTGCTACCCACGCTTTCGCACCTCAGTGTCAGTGTCAGTCCAGAAGGCCGCCTTCGCCACTGGTATTCCTCCCGATCTCTACGCATTTCACCGCTACACCGGGAATTCTACCTTCCTCTCCTGCACTCTAGCCAAGCAGTTCCAGATGCCGTTCCCAGGTTGAGCCCGGGGCTTTCACACCTGGCTGACTTAGCCACCTACGCGCGCTTTACGCCCAGTAATTCCGATTAACGCTTGCACCCTCCGTATTACCGCGGCTGCTGGCACGGAGTTAGCCGGTGCTTCTTCTGCGAGTGATGTCTTTCCTCGGGAGTATTAATCCCAAGGCGTTCTTCCTCGCTGAAAGTGCTTTACAACCCGAAGGCCTTCTTCACACACGCGGCATGGCTGGATCAGGCTTTCGCCCATTGTCCAATATTCCCCACTGCTGCCTCCCGTAGGAGTCTGGGCCGTGTCTCAGTCCCAGTGTGGCTGATCATCCTCTCAGACCAGCTACGGATCGTCGCCTTGGTGAGCCATTACCTCACCAACAAGCTAATCCGACATGGGCTCATCCGATAGCGCAAGGTCCGAAGATCCCCTGCTTTCTCCCGTAGGACGTATGCGGTATTAGCCTGAGTTTCCCCAGGTTGTCCCCCACTATCGGGCAGATTCCCATGCATTACTCACCCGTCCGCCGCTCGACGCCTCCTAGCAAGCTAGGATCGTTTCCGCTCGACTTGCATGTGTTAAGCCTGCCGCCAGCGTTCAATCTGAGCCATGATCAAACTCTTCAGTTGAAAGCTTGATAGTCTGTTAAGCAGACCAAACTTGGTTCAGAGTCAAACTTCTCGTGAGAGGCTTGCTCCGATATTTGGTGACCTTGTCACCACTCATCGGCAAGCGCTCACACGAATTACCTGATCAAATTTTTAAAGAGCGTCGCTGTTAAGCGAGGAGGCATATTCTACCCGGAACGCTTGAGAAGTCAAGCACTTGATAATGAGTCAGCCGACTGCCTCTAAGCATCATCAAGCGGTGAGGAGCGTTGCTCGATCACCTGTTCCGTAAGGAGTGCGGCGTATCCTAGCGAATCGCGCCAGATTGTCAAGCGATGATTCCCGAAGCGGACTTCAAAAACCTCAAGCAAAACAATTACCTGCAAACCTCTTTCACCGCTGGTGACGCCATGCGTCCCCGGCAGCGGATGCGTACTTTACGCACGAACTGGCGTAAGGGCAAGGGCTTTCTTGAGAGAATCTCGCCGCGGTGATGTCAGGCGCTCAAAACCCGTTCGGCCCCACCAGACATGGTGGGGCCGAACGGGAGGCGACATACGCCAGCGTCTTCTCAATACCTTTCAGTATCCCTCAGTACCTCAGCGCGTCACGGTCACTCGTGCGTAACGCTTCTTGCCGGCCTGGATGACGATGGCAGTATCGAAAGGTGCCATATAGGAAGGCTCGACCACTTCGCCATCCACTTTCACGCGACCATTCTTGAGCATGTCCTTGGCCTGGGCACTGTTGTTGGCCAGGCCCGCACGATTGATGACCGCCGCGATCGGCGCCACCTCGGCGCCTTCCAGGCTGACGGTGACATCCGGCATGTCCGCCGGCAACTCGCCGTCGGCCAGCTGATTGCCGCTGGAGAGGTGCGCCGTCGCCGCCGCTTCTTCATCGTGGAAGCGTGCCACCAGCTCGCGCGCCAGCTCCATCTTGATATCACGCGGGTTGGCACCGTCGTCGATGCTGGCCATCAGCGCCTTCACTTCATCGAGAGGACGCAGCGACAGCAGCTCGAAGTAACGCCACATCAGCGAATCCGGCATGGAGACGATCTTGTTGAACATCTCGCCCGGGCGGTCGTTGATGCCGATGTAGTTGCCCAGCGACTTGGACATCTTCTGCACGCCATCCAGGCCCTCAAGGATCGGCATGGTGATCACGACCTGCGGCTCCTGGCCGCGCTGGCGCTGCAGCTCACGCCCCATCAGCAGATTGAACTTCTGATCGGTACCGCCAAGCTCGATGTCCGCTTCCAGTGCCACGGAGTCATACCCCTGGATCAGCGGGTAGAGGAACTCGTGGATGGAGATCGGCTGATTGCCGGTATAGCGCTTGTCGAAATCGTCACGCTCGAGCATGCGCGCGACCGTACTGGAGGCCGCCAGCTCGATCATGTCACCCGCGGTGAGCTTGTTGATCCATTCGGAGTTGAAGGCGATGCGCGTCTTCTCCTTGTCGAGGATCTTGAAGACCTGCTCCTGATACGTCAGGGCGTTGGCCTTCACATCCTCTTCGGTCAGCGGCTTGCGCGTCACGCTCTTGCCGGTGGGGTCGCCGATGCGGCCGGTGAAATCACCGATCAGGAAGATGATCTCGTGACCGAGGTCCTGCAGCTGGCGCAGCTTGTTGATCAGCACCGTATGACCGAGGTGCAGGTCCGGCGCCGTCGGATCAAAGCCTGCCTTGACCTTGAGCTTGCGCCCGGACTCGAGCTTCTTGATCAGCTCTTCCTCGACCAGCACCTCATCGGTACCGCGCTTGATGATCTCCAGCGCTTCCACTACTGACTTGTCGCTCATCCTGCCCTCTCTGACCGTTGCTGCTCCCCTCGTAACGGGGCATGTTGGCCGAGAATGTTAGCATGACGAGCATGGCATGCACCCCCTGCCGCAGAGCGGCGTGCTCACAAGCTTCCCCCCCCTGTTGCACGCCCCCAATGATCGGGAGACCCCCAATGGCGCTCTACCTTGGCTTGATGACCGGCACCAGCCTGGACGGACTCGATATCGCCTTGCTCGATATCACCCCCTCCTCGCCAGACCACGAACGGATTCGCTTCATTGATGGGCTCGATCTGCCGCTGCCCGAGACACTGCGGACTCGTCTCTGGCAGCTGATGCATTGTGATGAGGCATGCTTCGCCGACCTCGCCGCCGCCGAGAAGGCGTTGGCCGAACTGGCCGCCAGCGCAGTGACGCGCTTGCTGACCCGCCAGCAGCTGAGTGCAGACGATGTCACGGCGATTGGCAGCCATGGCCAGACCATCGAGCATCGCCCCTACGGTTTCAGCGACCGGCCATGCCACACGCCCTACACCCTGCAGCTCGACAACCCCAGCCTGCTGGCCGAGCTGTGCGGCATTCCCGTCGTCGCTGACTTCCGGCGCCGTGATCTGGCCGCTGGCGGTCAGGCGGCCCCGCTGGCGCCTGCCTTCCACGCTGCTCTTTTCAGTCAGCCAGACCAATGGCATGGGCTGCTCAATCTGGGCGGCATCGCCAATCTGACGCTACTTCCCCCTCAGAATTCCACGGCTGACGTCATCGGCTTCGACACCGGCCCCGCCAACTGCCTGCTGGATGCCTGGCATGCGCGTCATCGTGGCACCGCGGTGGATCAGGACGGCCAATGGGCCGCCAGCGGCAAGGTGATTCCTGACTTGCTCGAGAGATTGCTGTCGGCCGATTACTTCCGCCGCCCCCTTCCCAAGAGCACTGGCCGCGAAGACTTCCATCTCGACTGGTTGGCACAGCACCTGACCGGCGACGAGGCACCGGCCGACGTGCAGGCCACGCTCCTGAGCCTGACTGTCGAGAGCATCGTGCAGGCACTGGAGCAGACCGGCGTGTCACTGGCCGCGCTGACTCCCTGTGGTGGCGGGGCACGCAATGGCGCCCTGCTCACGCAGCTGGAGCAGCGCCTGGCGCAAGGCGAGCAAGCGACGCCCCTCGTGTCCTGCGCTGACATGGGCTGGAACGCAGACCTGCTCGAAGCCAGCGCCTTTGCCTGGCTCGCGGCGCGCAGAGTACTGGAGCGCCCCGGCAACCTGCCCAGCGTGACCGGCGCGAGCGGCCCGAGAGTGCTGGGCGGCCTCTACGCTCGCTGATCCTCATCGAATACGAAAAAGCCGCCCTTTTCCTCAGAAGAAGGGCGGCTCTTGATTGGCCGATCACTATGCTAGCGTCACCGACAGCTGGCATCACCGACACGCCTCAGTCGTCATCCCCTT
This sequence comes from Cobetia amphilecti, assembly GCF_020217465.1. Taxonomy (GTDB): domain Bacteria; phylum Pseudomonadota; class Gammaproteobacteria; order Pseudomonadales; family Halomonadaceae; genus Cobetia; species Cobetia amphilecti. The sequence goes on along the minus strand of NZ_CP084115.1, from coordinate 217,572 downwards.
GCAGCGAGAAGCGACTGGCGGCATTCAGGACATCCAGCTGGGCTTCCTGGGCGCTGTCGGAATCACCGAACTTGATCATCAGGCGCAGGTCATTGGCGGAATCGGCATGCGCCAATGCCACTTCCTCGGTGATCAAGCCCTGCTGATGCAAGGCGTACAGCGATTGATCGAAAGTCATCATGCCCTGCTGCTGCGAGCGCTTCATGACGTCCTTGATCTCGACCACCGCGCCCTTGCGGATCAGGTCGACGATCAGCGGCGAACGCAGCATCACCTCAATGGCCGGCACGCGCTGGGTGGTGTTGCCACTCTTGTGAGGCAACAGCTGCTGGGCCACGATGCCCTTGAGGTTCAGCGACAGATCCATCCACACCTGTTCATGACGCTCCTCCGGGAAGAAGTGGATGATGCGGTCCAGCGCCTGGTTGGCATTGTTGGCATGCAACGTCGCAAGACACAGGTGACCGGTCTCGGCGAAGGTCAGCGCGTGCTCCATGGTCTCACGCGAGCGGATCTCGCCGATCATTATCACGTCCGGCGCCTGACGCAGCGTATTGCGCAGCGCCACCTCGAAGGACTCGGTATCGATCCCCACTTCACGCTGCGTCACGATGGAGCGCTGGTGAGGGTGGATATACTCGATCGGGTCTTCGATGCAGATGATATGCCCGCTCGATGTCTGGTTGCGGTGCTGGATCATCGCCGCCAGCGAGGTCGACTTGCCGGCGCCGGTGCCGCCGACGAAGATCACCAGACCACGCTTGGTCTCGGAAAGCCCCTTGATGATCTCCGGCAGCCGCAACTCTTCCAGGCTGGGAATCGACAGCTGGATGCGGCGAATCACCATGCCCATCTGGCTACGCTGGTAGAAGGCGCTGATCCTGAAGCGCCCGACCCCCGGCAAGCTATGCGCGAAGTTGGCCTCGCGCTCTTCCTCGAAGCGCTCGCGCTGCATGTCACTCATCGGCGCGAGCACCAGCTCTCTGACCTGATCGACACTCAGCTTCTTGTCACCCAGCGCCACCATGCGGCCATTGACCTTCATCTGCGGCGGCGTGCCGGTGGAGATGAACAGGTCCGAGCTGCCCTTGCTGACCATCAACTGCAGAAGTTCATGCAGCCATTCATGAGGAGTCATGAGTTGTATCCCGATATGCGCCTTGAGAGTCGCGCCCAAGGCCTCGCGCTGAAATGCCGTCCCATGAACCTGAAAAGTTGACGTGTTCCGGCCCCTGCCCCACCTACCTGCAACGTGATTGTCGGTACTCCTGACGAATTCAGCTCAACAAGCCCTTGGCTTTCGCCTGAGCATCTTCATTGGTCACCAGCCCTTCCGCCAACAGACGCGTCAGCGCTGCATCCAGTGTCTGCATGCCCAGGGCGCCACCGGTCTGGATGGAGGAATACATCTGCGCCACCTTGTCCTCGCGGATCAGGTTACGGATGGCAGGCGTCGCGATCATGATCTCGTGAGCCGCCACCCGGCCACCGCCGATCTTCTTGAGCAGTGTCTGGGCGATGACGCCCTGCAGGGACTCGGACAGCATCGAGCGCACCATCGACTTCTCCTCGCCGGGGAAGACGTCGATGATACGGTCGACGGTCTTGGTCGCGGAGGTGGTGTGCAGGGTGCCGAACACCAGGTGGCCCGTCTCGGCCGCGGTCAGCGCCAGGCGGATGGTCTCGAGATCTCGCAGCTCGCCGACCAGAATGACATCCGGGTCTTCACGCAGCGCCGAGCGCAGCGCCGGCGCGAAGCCGTGGGTATCACGGTGCACTTCACGCTGGTTGACCAGACACCGCTTGGACTGGTGCACGAATTCCACCGGGTCCTCGATGGTGAGGATGTGGTCGTACTTGTTCTCGTTGATGTAATCGACCATCGCCGCCAGCGTGGTGGATTTACCGGAGCCGGTCGGCCCGGTGACAAGAATCAGGCCGCGCGGCAGCATGCACATCTTGCGGAAGGCTTCACCGAGCCCCAGATCCTCCATCGTCAGCACTTCCGAGGGGATGGTACGGAAGACGGCCCCCGCGCCACGCCCCTGATGGAAGGCGTTGACACGAAAGCGCGAGACGCCCGGCACCTCGAAGGAGAAATCGGTCTCGAGGAATTCCTCGAAGTCACGGCGCTGCTTGTCGTTCATGATCTCGTAGATCAGTGCGCGCACCTGCTTGTCATCCATTGACGGCACATTGATGCGCCGCACATCACCGTCGACACGAATCATCGGTGGCAAACCAGCGGACAGGTGAAGATCCGACGCGTTCTGTTTTGCCGAAAAAGCCAGCAGTTCGGTAATATCCATGCAGTTCCCTCGCGAAGACCGAAGCTCTTGTACCAACGAGTCTTGTGTACTCTGGTGAAAGTGTGAAGTGGCTCTTCAGTAGATAGTGCGATGGGCACCATGTCACCAGGCCTGTCACGCTCATGCTATTGATGACACGCCTGATACCGTGCCAGCCATCGCCAGGTTGTTCCGCAAATTCTGGAGCCGAGCCGCATGACCGCAGTCCCCGACGACGAAGCTTGTGTTACCCAGTGTATCCTAGAGGCCCGCGCGCGGCTGGAAAAGGCATTGCAGACAAGTAAACGCAACGCTGATTCGGCGCAGGTGCTGGCCGTCAGCAAGACCAAACCCGCCACGCTGGTGCGCGCAGCCTGGCAATCCGGCCAGCGGGCCTTCGGCGAGAACTACCTGCAGGAAGCGCTGGACAAGCAGCAGGCGCTGTCGGACCTCACCGATATCGAATGGCATTTCATCGGCCCCATCCAGTCCAACAAGACGCGCGCCATTGCCGAGCACTTCACCTGGGTGCATACCGTGGAACGCGAGAAGATCGCACGCCGCCTGAGTGAGCAGCGCCCCGATGAGCTTGGCGCGCTCGATGTCTGCCTGCAGGTCAATATCTCCGGCGAAGCCTCCAAGGCTGGCGTGGCACCGCAGGAACTGCTGGCGCTGGCCGAGACGGTGATCGCGCTGCCCGGACTGCGCCTGCGCGGCCTGATGGCGATTCCTGCCCCCTGCGCCGCCGATGCCAGTGAGACCGAGCGCCGTGCGCCCTTCCGCCAGCTGCGCGAGCTGCTGGAACAACTGCAGGCGCGCTTCCCCGCCGCCAGCTACCCGCAGGCCCGGCTCGATACGCTCTCGATGGGCATGAGCGCGGATCTTGAGGCCGCCGTCGCCGAAGGTGCGACACTGGTACGCCTCGGCACTGCCATCTTCGGCGCACGTGACTATTCCCACGTCCACTGAATCCAGCGCTCGCTGATGCAAGCCCAACGCTCACGCAAGGCTCTCGAGCTTGCCTCCAGCCCTCCCACTGAATGATCAGGAGCACCGCATGACGCACCAGAGCACCGCTACACCGCGCACCATCGCCTTCATCGGCGCCGGCAACATGGCCAGTGCCATCTTCGGCGGCATGGTCGATGCCGGCTATCCCGCGGACCGCATCATCGCCACGGCTCGCTCGCGCGAGACACTCGATGCCCTCGAGCAACGCTACGGCGTGAGCACGACCCAGGACAACGCCTACGCCGTCTCGCAAGCCGATGTGGTGGTGCTGGGCGTCAAGCCGCAGATGATGCATGACGTCTGCCAGGCGCTGACCCCTGCGGTGCAGAACCGCAAGCCGCTGATCGTCTCGGTCGCGGCCGGCATCACCTGCGACAGCCTCGAGCGCTGGCTGGGCGGCGACCTCGCCATCATCCGCTGCATGCCCAACACACCGTCACTGGTCGGTGTCGGTGCCAGCGGCCTCTATGCCACCGCGCAGGTGACGGAGGAGCAACGCGGCTTGATGGATGAGATGCTGACCGCGGTCGGTATCGTCGAGTGGGTCGAGGAAGAAGGCCTGCTGGAAGCCGTCACCGGCATTTCCGGTTCCGGCCCGGCCTACTTCTTCCTGTTCATCGAGTCACTCGAAGCGGCAGGCATCGAGCTGGGACTGAACGCCGAGACCGCGCGCCGCCTGGCGATCCAGACCGCCCGCGGTGCCGCCGAGATGGCCTTCTCCAGCGAGCATGAGCCTGCCGAGCTGCGCCGCCGCGTGTGCTCGCCGAACGGCACCACGGAGCGCGCCATCAACAGCTTCGAGGAGGATGGCCTGCGCGATATCGTCGAGCGCGCCGCCAAGGCCTCCAGCGTGCGCGCCGCCGAGCTTGCCCGCGAGCTGGATCGCTGACAGCCTCTGCCCCACTGACAACTCCTGCAGGCCGCTGGCAGCCCGGGTCACAACAGGCCATCATGCGCTGTTCATCTGTTGTTGGCATGCTAGCGGCATGACGCGTGCACTATCGCGCGCCCACTTCTCACCGTCTTAAGGAAAGCCCCATGGGTGCTATGGGTAATATCGGACTTCAGCTGGTCACCATCCTGCTGCAACTGTTTGTCTACATCCTGATGCTGCGCTTCCTGCTGCAGCTGTCCCGCGCGGACTTCTACAACCCGGTCACCCAGTCAGTGGTCAAGGCGACCAACCCGCTGGTGGCCCCGTTGCAGGGCATCCTGCGCCCGCTGGGTCGCTTCGACATCGCCACCCTGGCCGCGGCCTTCATCGTCGTCAGTCTGGTACTGGTCGCGATCGGCGCCCTGTTCGGTGGCGGCATGCTGCCGGTCGGCTTCATCGCGCTGACGGCGCTGGGCACCATTCTCGACAGCATCATCAACATCTACTTCTTCGCCCTGATCGCGATGATCATCCTGTCGTGGGTCGCACCGCAGGCCAACCACCCGGGCGCCATCCTGGTCCACCAGCTGGTCGATCCGATCATGAAGCCGGTGCGCAAGGTGATTCCGTCGATCGGCATGCTCGACCTGTCTCCGATCTTCGTGTTCATCGCGCTCAACCTGGTCGGCAGCCTGATCAACCAGACCCTGCCGTCACTGGGTATGCTGCGCAGCGCCTTCAGTTAAGCCGGCGCTCCGCCAGCAGGGTTGGCTTGCACGCGCCCAGGCACAGGCCGACGAGATCAGCGCCCGCCACGCACTCCCGTGGCGGGCGCTCTTGCATCGCGTCTCACTGGATCACGCGTGCGCACGCTGTGCTAGAGTGAGCCCTCGGCCGAAGCCAGAACCACGGTGCACGAGACGCCCACAAGGCGCATCACCGCGGCTTCGCGCCCCGGACACGGGCCTTGCCCCGAACACTCTGCTGGACATGATGCTGGAAACCTTCACCACGATGCCTGATTCCCTGCCCCCGGATTCGGTCGGTCTCGTCACGCCCCAGACTGCCCACTTCGATACCCCGCTGGAGCTGGCCTGCGGCAGACGCCTCGAGCAGTACTCGCTGGTCTACGAGACCTACGGCGAGCTGAACGCGGACGCCAGCAACGCCATCCTGATCTGTCATGCCCTCACCGGCCACCATCATGCGGCCGGCTATCACGCCATGAGCGACCGCAAGCCTGGCTGGTGGGACGACTACATCGGCCCCGGCAAGCCCATTGATACCTCGCGCTTCTTCGTCATCGCGCTGAACAACATCGGCGGCTGCCACGGCAGCACCGGCCCGACCTCGATCAACCCGGAAACGGGCGAGCAATGGGGGCCTGACTTCCCATTGGTGACCGTGCCTGACTGGGTCGAGAGCCAGAAGCGCCTCGCCGAGTCTCTCGGCATCACCCGCTTCGCGGCGGTGGTCGGCGGCTCGCTGGGTGGCATGCAGGCGCTGCAGTGGGTGATGGACCACCCTGATCGCGTCGGTCACGTCGCCATCATCGCCTGCACGCCGAAACTCTCGGCGCAGAACATCGCCTTCAATGAAGTCGCGCGTCAGGCGATTCGCTCTGACCCGGAATTCCATGACGGCTGGTACTCGCGTGTCGATGCCGTGCCCAAGCGCGGCCTCAAGCTGGCGCGCATGGTCGGTCACATCACCTATCTTTCCGAGCACTCGATGGGCACCAAGTTCGGGCGCGACCTGCGTCAGGACCGCCTCAACTTCGGTTACGACGTCGACTTCCAGGTCGAGAGCTATCTGCGCCACCAGGGCGACACCTTCTCCACCGCCTTCGATGCCAATACCTACCTGCTGATGACCAAGGCGCTCGACTACTTCGATCCTGCCGCCACGGCAGGCGATGACCTGTCCGCGGCCATGGCGCCGATCAGCTGCCCGGTACTGGTAGTCAGCTTCACCACCGACTGGCGCTTCGCGCCGTCACGCTCTCGCGAGCTGGTCAATGCCATGATCCATGCCGGCAAGTCGGTCAGCTACGCCAACATCGACTCGCCGCACGGCCATGATGCCTTCCTGCTGCCGGGCGAACGCTACGAGACGGTACTGGGCAACTTCCTGACTCGCGCTTACGACCACGCCTGTGGCGCGCAAGCCACGCAAAAGCCGAGCACCAAGGAGACCAGCCATGCGTAACGACCTCGCCCAGATTCATGACTGGATTCCCGAAGGCGCGCGCGTGCTGGACCTCGCCTGCGGTGACGGCACCCTGCTGGCCTCCCTCAAGGAGACCAAGCAGGTCTTCGGCTATGGCCTTGAGATCGACCCAGACAACATCAGTGCCTGTGTCGCACGTGGCGTGAACGTCATCGAGCAGAATGTCGATGATGGCCTGGCCAACTTCGCCGATGACACCTTCGATCGCGTGGTGATGTCCCAGGCATTGCAGGTACTGCGTCGCCCGGACCGTGCGCTGGAGGAGATGATGCGCGTCTCGCGTGAGGCCATCATCACCTTCCCCAACTTCGCCTACTGGCGTCACCGCCTGCACCTTGGTCTCAAGGGGCGCATGCCGGTCTCCAAGTCGCTGCCTCACGCCTGGTACGACACGCCGAACATCCACCTGTCGACCTTCGCGGACTTCGAGCGCCTGTGTCGCGCCCAGGGCCTCAAGATCATCGATCGCGCGGTCGGCAATGGCGATCACGAGCCACACCCGGCGGCGACCTGGTGGCCGAACCTGTTCGGGGAAGTGGCCATCTTCCGCGTCTGTCGCGACAACTGCCCGCCCGACCAGCGCTGAGTTCAGGCACCCTACAGCAGTCGCCACAGACCAAGCGCCAGGCACCGCAAGAAAACGGCCGACAGGACACTCCTGTCGGCCGTTTCGCGTCATGACGCCAGCAATTCTTCCGCGCCGCGATAGCGCTGCGCTATCCGGGCCATGCACAGACAGTCGCAACTAAAGTCTATATACTTTCGGGGTAAACGCAGCTGAGGATCACGGCACGCACTTCCGGTGAGGTGCGCCGGCATCCCGAGGAGAGAGTGCATGAACTTCCATACCCGCAAGTGGGTCAAGCCTGAAGATCTCAACCCCAACGGCACCCTGTTCGGTGGACGCCTGCTGGCTTGGATCGATGAAGAAGCGGCCATCTACGCCATCGTCCAACTGGGCACCTCGCGCGTGGTCACCAAGTTCATGTCGGAGATCAACTTCGTCTCCAGCGCGCGTCAGGGCGACATCATCGAACTGGGCATCACCGCCAGCGCCTTCGGTCGCACCTCGATCTCGCTATGCGTCGAGATCCGCAACAAGATCACCCGCGAGCGCATCCTGACCATCGACCGCATCGTGCTGGTCAGCGTCGATGCCGACTTCAAGCCGGTGCCCCACGGCCGCACGCGCATCACCTATATCGAAGACCGCTTCCGTGAGCAGGCTGGCAGCAACGATAGCCATAACGACAGCCACAACGACAGTCACAAAGACGAAACGCCGCAGAAGGCACCGCGTCGGCGTGCCGACAGCGCGTCGGATCTCAAGAACGCCTGATCGCGTCACTGTTCAGGTTGCGCCACGCAGGTCGCACCAACGAAAAAGGCACCTCCGAGAGGTGCCTTTTTTCATGCCGGCAATTCAGGCCGCTGTTGTGTAGCTGACTTCCAGGCGCTGACTGGCCGCTAGCTGACGGTCGTCTGCATCGTCTCACGCAGGCCTTCACAGGCATCCGCGACTGGCGCCGTCGCCGGCGTGAACCACACCAGGTCATAGGCCGGCGCCGCACCGGCGCTTTCCGGCAGATAATCGGTGAGATGTGTCAGCGGCTGGCCCGCGTCATCCCAGGCCACCGGCATCAGCGCCACGGACAACGTGCTGCCGTCCAGCCAGCGCGGCACGCCGATATCGCGACGGGCATGACCGGAGCCACACACCAGCAGGCTGGTGGCGCCATCGGCCGCCAGGCCCTCCAGGCGTTCTGCCATCTGCTGATCACGTGCCAGCTGCGCACGCAGCATCGCATCCAGGCGCTCTGCGCCCAGTAGGCCGCAATGGCCTTCATCCAGTGCCTCACGCTGCAGACGCAGCACCGCTTCCGGCAGTGCCAGCGGCGACTGTCCCGGTGCCATGCTGGCCTCCAGCTGTGCCGCCGACAGGCTGGCAGAGGCCAGTGGCGCACCACTGTCCAGCGCTCCGCGCAGCAGAGGGGCGTAGTCGGTGAAGGGCCAGCGCGCATTCCAGGCCAGCAGCTGCTGAAGCTCGTCATCCGGCAATCCCGCAACCGCAAGCGACGTACGATTGGCCAGCGACAAGGCGGCATCCTGAGTCGTGTCCAGCATCTCCAGCGCCACACCGCCCAACTGACGCCGCGCGACCAGCGCATCGATCAACCAGCGTTCCAGCTGGTGATGGTCCGGATTGTCGTGATGCTCGCCCAGCAGCACCATCGAGTGCGCCTGACTCCAATCGACCAGCGCCGCTGGCGACAGACGACGATTGCCCTCCGCGACCAGTATGCTGCCCAGCAACGGGTGGGACGCCTTGGGGTCATGCCAGGCCGGCAGCGGTGGCAACGGCCCGTTGGCCGGCTGAGCGGCCTGCGCGAGCGGGCTGGCCAGTGCCGTGCCCAGTACGGAAAGCCCGCCCGCCGAGGCAACCATGCCGGCCAGCAACTGGCGACGGCTCACCCCGGCCGTGCGCTCAGGCGTCTCGGATTCGTTGCTGGAGCGGAAGCTGGAAGTGATCGAGCGGCGAAATAGCGACATGAAGATGACCCGGCATGGAAGGAAGCGGCAAGACACGGTAAAAGACCACAAGAGAGCGTGCCAACGCTGCCATGATACCCGATGCGAGCCCCCTCATGTCCGAAAGGCCACCAACACTCCCCCAAGGGCCCTCATCCAGGCTGTGCTTGAGACTGCCGCTGCCATCACTGCCCATCGGCCGCAGCATGGCACTGACACTCGATGATGGCCGTCCGGCCTTGCTGGTGATGCAGCCCGACGGCCCGCGCGCCTTCCTCGACCGCTGCCCGCACCAGGGCAGCCGAATGCTGACCGAAGACGAGACTGGCGATCCCTACATGGACGCGACCGGCGGCTTGATTCTCTGCCACCACCATCAGGCCTGTTTCGAACCGCATCACGGCACCTGCATCAGCGGACCCTGCGTCGGCCAACGCCTGACCACGCTGGACGTTGAGCGGGTGCACAACGACGCCTCACCAGCACAGCTGCTGCTATGGGAGGCAGCAGTGGAGAAGTGAGGGAGAAATGATAGAAAGATGATAGAGAGATTATGGAGAGAGGCGAGCGCTGACTGACAGGCTGAGCGCCAGCGACCTGATCAGCCAGCAAAGCGCGTGTCATGCAGTGGCAGCGCGTGCGTCAGACCCAGCCTTGCTCGCCACAGCGGCTGACCCGCATCTGAAAGGTACTCCTCGAGCGTGATCTGCATGCCCAGCGCCAGCACCTCGACACCGGCGGCCTGCGCCTGGACAAAGGCCTGCGCATAGACCGGGTCGAGATGCGCCGCCGGTGCGACATCCTCGATCCCGTCATGGGCGACGCAGAACACCAGCACGCAGCGATGGCCTGCTGCGACCAGCGCCGCGAGGCTGGCCAGATGACGCTGGGCACGCGTGCTCACCGAGTCCGGGAAATAGCCGTGACCGTCGGATTCACGCAGCGTCAGTTGCTTGACCTCCAGATAGATCGAGGCCGCGCCCTCCTTCTTCGGCCACATCTGGAAATCGAGCCGTGAGCGCTCCGGCATGTCATTGCCCGGCAGCAGGACCTCGACACGCGACTCGCGCTTGAGGCGCGCAAAGTCGGCGAGCCCCATTTCGTGCAGCACGCTCACACTGGCCTGCTGCAGCGCCGCCTCGACATGGGCATTGGCACGCCCGGTATGCACCGCCACCAAGGCCTCACGCCGGCCGTCAGCGCCGGGTGGGTCCAGGGGCAGGCGAATCAGCTCCCAGGTCCAGGCGAGCTTGCGCTTGGGGTTATCGGAGGGCGACAGCCATACCTCACAACCTTCAACGCATACTGCGCGCATCGAGCCGGTATTCGGGCAATGCGCCGTCACCACTTCACCGGCCCGCTCACCCTCGAGCAGCTCCACCTCGGCGAAGAAGCGCTTGTAGCGACGGATCAGACGACCACGATACAGCCCCTCAAGCACCATCAAGCCGACACTCCCGCCTGAGTGGCACGCCGCTCAAGGAAGCGGTCCATGCGGGCCAGGGCCTCGCGCAGACGCGCCTCATCGGCGGTGAAGGCGATACGCACATGGCGACGCCCTTCAGCCAGCGCGAAGTCCGTGCCCGGCGTGATGGCGACATTCTCTTCTTCCAGCAGTGCGCGGCAGAAGGCCTCGCTGTCATCACTCAGATGCGAGATATCCAGCCAGACATAGAAGGCGCCCTGCGGCGGCACCGACGGCGCCAGCCCCAGGCGTTCGAGCCCGGCCAGCAGCACGCCACGGCGGGCTTCGAGTACCTGCCGACGCCGCTCGAGCTCTGCTTCGCATTCCGGCGTGAAGGCCGCCAGCGCCGCATGCTGGGCAGGCGTCGAGGCAGCCAGGAAGACATTCTGCGCCAGGCGTGACAAGGGCTCGACCGCGGCTTCCGGCGCCACCAGCCAGCCCAGCCGCCAGCCCGTCATGCCGAAGTATTTCGAGAAGCTGTTGATGACGAAGGCGTCGGGGCACTCCGCCAGTGCGGTGTGCGCAGGCACGCCATAGGTCAGCCCCTGATAGATCTCATCCACCAGCAGGTGCGCATCACGCGACTGGCACAGCTCGCCCAGCGCCTTCAACTGCTCGGGCGACAGCACGTGTCCGGTGGGATTGGAGGGCGATGCCACCATCACGGCCCGCGTGTTCTCGCACCAGAAATCATCGGCAAGTTCGGCGGTCAGCTGCCAGCCACTCTCGGCGTTGACGGGTACCACATCCAGCTGGGCATCCACCAGGCCCATGAAGTGGCGATTGCAGGGGTAGGTCGGGTCGGCCATCAACACGCTATCACCACGTTCGGCGTACAGCAATGTGGCCAGCAGCAAGGCACCGGAGGCGCCGGGCGTGATGATGATACGGGAGGGAGACACCGTGACGCCGTGGCGGCGCTGATAGTCTGCCGCGATGGCCTCGCGCAGGGCCGGTAGGCCGCAGGCAGGGGTGTAGCGCGTCTGACCGGCCGCCAGCGCCGCCTGCCCGGCGGCGATCACCGGCGCGGGGGTCGGGAAGTCGGGCTCGCCCACTTCCAGATGAATGACGTCATGGCCCGCGGCCTCGCGTGCCTGGGCGGCTTCCAGCAGCGTCATCACGCGAAAGGCAGCGACGGATTCAAGACGGCGGGCAAACGGCATGACAACACTCCTCAGGATGGGAGCTTCATTCTAGGCGCCTGCCAAGGCCCATTCCCAGCCCCTTCGTGCAGGAAAATCGGTGTTTGCCGGTACACGCCGGACCACTGCCCGCTACAAACTATCGTCGGAGATCGGTTGCAAACTTGTCATTTTTACGCTAAATAAGCTGATCTTCTCGCGAGGGCAGCAGTCAGGACAGCCCCCTCGCCGTGGCCAAGGAGGCAGTGCAACAGACTGTCGACGGCCCAAGTCACCTTGCGGAATGAGGCGGTCCCATGCCCTTAGCTGAAACCAAGCCGGAAGCGCTTAAGAAATTCACCCCGTATGAGCCGGCAGCGGGTGAAGAGTACATGAACGAGAAGCAGCTAGCGCACTTCCGTCAGATCCTGCTGGACTGGAAACAGGAGCTGATGGAAGAGGTCGATCGCACCGTGCGTCACTTGCAGGAAGATGCCAACAACTACGCAGACCCTGCAGACCGTGCCACTCAGGAAGAAGGCTTCAGCCTCGAACTGAGAACACGTGATCGCGAGCGCAAGCTGCTGAAGAAGATCAACGAGACCATCGAGAACATCGATGAAGACGACTACGGCTTCTGCGAAGCCTGCGGCGTCGAGATCGGCATTCGTCGTCTGGAAGCACGTCCGACCGCTACCCAGTGTGTCGACTGCAAGACGCTGGCCGAGTTGAAGGAAAAGCAGCTGGGCCGCTAAGCCCTGCTGTCGATGAAGCGACGTCAGGCCGTCGCCCTCATCCCCCATACGGGCACCCTCCTCGGAGCGGTGCCCGTATGCGTTCAGGCCCTGCTGCCTGCGAATTCCCCACCACGAAGGATGACGGAGCCCACATGCCTACCGCCTACCGTGGCCGCTTTGCCCCTACCCCTTCCGGCCCGCTGCATGCGGGCTCACTGCTGGCCGCCGTCGCCAGCTATCTCGATGCCCGCCATCACGGCGGCGAGTGGCTGGTGCGTATCGAGGATATCGACCCGCCGCGCTGCCCCGCCGGGAGCGCCGATACCATCCTGCGTCAGCTGGATGCCTTCGGCCTGCAGCGCGATGGCGAGCTCCGCTACCAGAGCCAGCGTCACGCCGCCTACGCCGAGGCGCTGGAGCAACTGAAGGCCAGTGGTATCGCCTACCCGTGTGACTGCTCGCGCAAGCAGTGGCGCGAGCATGCCATCTACCCCGGCTGGTGCCGTGAGCGAGCTGAGCCTCCCACGGGCGAGCATGCCTGGCGGCTGGATGTGCGTGCGGCAGAGCGCTTCGGCGGCACCCGGGCCATCGCTGGCTGGCAGGACCGCCTGCAGGGCGCGGTCCAGCTGGATCTCGCCACGCTCGGCGATGTGGTGCTCAAGCGACGCGATGGCCTGTGGGCCTATCAGCTGGCAGTGGTGGTGGATGACGCCGAGCAGGGCATCACCGATGTCGTGCGCGGGCTGGATCTGCTCGACAACAGCCCTTGGCATCGTCTGCTGCAGGCCGCGCTTGACCTGCCGATGCCCCGCCTGACGCACCTGCCGCTGATCACGGCCGCCAATGGCCAGAAGCTCTCCAAGCAGAATCTGGCGCCGGCCCTGCCGGAAGACGCCAACGCGATTCGAGCGCTGCTGCACCATACCCTGACGCTGCTCGGCCAGGCGCCGCCACCCGAACTGGCGACCGCCAGCCCCGCTGAGCAACTCGCCCACGCCACTCCTCGCTGGTCACTCGCGGCGGTCGGCACCGCGCCGTCACTCAGTGCGGCCACTGCTCCAATGCCAAGGACTACTGAGGGCAACTGAGGGCAACTGAGGGCAGCTGAGACCAGGCACGCCATGCACTCGGGACGCCTGACAACAGCCACGATTGTCGGATTGCCTCCCCTGTGGGAACAGGACAGACTCGAACGACAGTCATTCCCTCATGCACACCCTCAGGCGAGCGACATCACCCCATGGCCCGGATTCTGATCGTCGAAAAGGAAGGTGCTTCGCGCAACACGCTGCAGCATCTGCTGGAGCGCGAGGGTCACGACGTGGTGCAGGCCAGCGGCCTGGAGGATGCCCGTCTGCAGCACCCTGCCGACTTCGCGCTGGTGATCTGCGACAGCGAACTGGCCGGAGAGCATGCCGACCCGATCCTGCGCGCCAGCCGGCCAACTCCCGTGCTGCTGCTGGCCGACAACCCCAGCCTGCACGCCGCTATCGGCTGTCTGAAGGCGGGGGCAGCCGACTATCTGCCCAAACCATTCGATCAGCAGGCCTTCGCGCGCAGCGTGCGAGATGCGCTGTCGCTGCCACGCCAGGGGGCGCCGAGCGCCGCGCCCCCTCCTCCCCAGGCGCATGCTGGCACGGCCAACAAGCCGGTGGAGATGATTGGCCATTGTCGCGCCATGCAACAGGTCTATACCCGCATCCGCAAGGTTGCGCCCGCCGACGTCACCGTGCTGGTGCTCGGTGAGTCCGGCACCGGCAAGGAACTGGTCGCACGCGCCATCCACCGTCAGAGCGAACGCCATCAGGCGCCGCTGATCTGCGTCAACTGCGCCGCCATTCCCGAGACGTTGATCGAGTCCGAGCTGTTCGGCCATGAAAAAGGCGCCTTCACCGGCGCCACCAGCTCGCGCACCGGTCTGATCGAAGCCGCCGACGGCGGCACACTGTTCCTGGATGAGATCGGCGAACTGCCGCTGGATGCCCAGGCGCGCCTGCTGCGAGTACTGCAGGAGGGCGAGATTCGCCGCGTGGGGGCGATCGAGACCCGCTACGTCGACATCCGCCTCATCGCCGCGACCCACCGCAACCTGCACCAGCTCTCGGCCAGCGGTGAGTTTCGCCTCGACCTCTACTACCGCTTGAACGTGATGGAGATCGACCTGCCTCCCTTGCGTGAGCGCGGCGATGACGTGCTGGAACTGGCCGAGCACCTGCTGGCCGGCATCGCCCGCAAGCATGGCCGTGACGGCATGCGACTCTCTCAGCGGGCGCGTCAGGAAATCCATCACTACGCCTGGCCCGGCAATGTGCGTGAGCTGGAAAACGCCCTCGAGCGTGGCGTCATCCTGGCGGAGCGCCGCATCATCGCCCCGGAAGACCTCGGCCTGCGCACGCCCTCAGGGCAGCCGCTTCAGCCAGCGCCCGCCGCAACGGCAAACCCTGCGCCCCCGTCCACTGCTCAGGCGCCGAAGACAGCGGGCAAAGGGGTGGCGAAAGGAGCGATGAAAGGGTCGATGAAAGGCACAGTGAAAGGCGCCGCCAGGGACGCAAGTCCCGAGACGGCCGCAGCGCCTGTGACAGGTCAGCCCACGGCCGGCCAACAGGACATGGGCCAGCCACCGCCTGCGGACACTCCACGCAGCGGCCTCTCGGTGGTCGGCGACGCCGGTGAGGAGGAAGACCTCTCGCTGGAGGACTACTTCCAGCACTTCGTGCTCGAGCATCAGGACCACATGAGCGAGACCGAGCTCGCACGCCGCCTCGGCATCAGCCGCAAGAACCTCTGGGAGCGACGCCAGCGCCTGGGCATTCCACGTCGCAAGGGCCGCCGCAGCTCTCCCGCAAACTGACGTCGGCGTAATGAAGCTGGAGCGATACTGGGGCAATGACGCTGGCGCACAGAAGTCACTGCGCTGAAGTTACTGCGCTGAAGTTACTGCACCATGCAGGTGCCCTCCCGAGCGAGCAACCCGCCTGCGGCGCCACCTTGCCTGCCAGAGATCCCCGCATCATCGAGGGCATCGCTAGACTTTAGTGTCGAAAGACTCGCAAAAAACCCAGCTCAATCATTAGCTTGCAAGGCACTTCGTTAGACCTTCGCACCAATTGTTACCATCGACCCCAAATCATGACCCCATCCAGCGCACCAATGGCCACGTCAGGTAACACCTCGCACCTCTCTACACCTCACGTCTCAGCGACCTATGTCTAAATGACTGAATTGCTGGTTTTTTTTAAGCTGTGGCACATCCGATGCAATAACACGGTCAAGAAAAAGAACAACCGGAAATACGAAGCGCGCCCAACAACAACAAGAACGCGCAATGCTTCGAAAACCCTCGACACCAACAAGAACAATACCCGTCGAGCGCGTGACATTGATGATGAACCGCATGCCTCACTACATGAGTGGTGACAGGCAAGAGCCAAAACAAGAACAAACGGCCGCAGTTCATCATCCGCCGATCCAACAACAACAAGATATCGGCAGTCCGGAATCTACTGACCAGGACGCGACGAATCCGGCCTCGAGCACCAACAAGAACAACAAGCTCGACCCCGGATCACCCCC
This sequence comes from Cobetia amphilecti, assembly GCF_020217465.1. Classification (GTDB taxonomy): domain Bacteria; phylum Pseudomonadota; class Gammaproteobacteria; order Pseudomonadales; family Halomonadaceae; genus Cobetia; species Cobetia amphilecti. Next base: position 201,745 of record NZ_CP084115.1, on the reverse strand, counting down.
GAAACAACAACAACTCGCGGGGGGAGGCTACTCAGCCGTCGGTGAATGGAAGATTGTTTTGAATACGAGATGGTCACCGAACAGACAGCCAGACAACAACAACATGATCTGCAACACGAAGGATCTGTCTGCATTGATTTGTGACTGTGGTGCGTATTCAGGGCGATGCGCCATCACGAAAAAGAACATCCGCTCAAGGATGCGTGTACCCTACCTGCAAGGGAGACCGAGTGATCGGTCTCCCTTTTTCCTTGTCTGAGAGGTGATTTTCGCCTCGTCAGACGCCTTGAAGTGCAGAGTCGGCCCCTGGATGGCAGACCGGCGCTTTGCCAAGGTATCTGCCCTCGGCTACACTGGGCGGCCTGCCACGCACGAGTCGAATCGCTGCATGCTCAAAGGATTTACCCGCTTTCTACAACGCCCCGGTGACCGCTTGAAGACGCTTTTCAATGCAACTGACGCGCCCGCGGCCCCATTGCCCAGCCTGCGTGTGATACCGCGGGATGAACATCCCGTGTCCCGCCGCCAGCTCAGCGAGAATGCGCTGAAGGTACTCTATCGCCTGCAAAGCGGTGGATATCAGGCCTATCTGGTCGGTGGCTGTATCCGTGATGCCCTGCTCGGGCAACGCCCCAAGGACTTCGACGTGGCCACCAACGCCACGCCGGAACAGGTCCGCGAGCTGTTCCGCAATGCCCGCATCATCGGCCGTCGTTTCCGTATCGTGCACGTGCGCTTCGGTCGTGAGGTGATCGAGGTCACCACCTTCCGCGGCAAGCCGGCCGATAGCACGCCCAGCCAGCATACCCAGCAGTCGGAAGATGGCATGCTGCTGCGCGACAACGTCTTCGGCTCCATCGAGGAGGACGCGCTGCGCCGCGACTTCACGATCAATGCCCTCTATTACGACGTGTCCGACTTCACGATCCACGACTGGGCCAATGGTGTACGCGATATCGAAGCGCGCATGATTCGCCTGATCGGTGATCCGGAAACACGCTATCGCGAAGACCCGGTGCGCATGCTGCGTGCCGTCCGCTTCGCCGGCAAGCTGGACTTCGACATCGAGGAGGCCACGGCCGAACCGATGTACGAACTGGCCCCGCTGCTGCTGCAGATTCCGCCGGCGCGCATGTTCGAGGAAGTGCTCAAGCTGTTCATGTCCGGCTATGCACTGGAAACCTTCCATCTCCTGCGTGAGTTTGGTCTGTTCCAGATGCTGTTCCCCGAGACGGAAGAGAGCTTCGCGCATTATCACTGGTCCATGCCGCTGATCGAGAAGGCGCTGGCCAGCACGGACGACCGCATCCGCGAAGACAAGCCGGTCACGCCGGCCTTCCTGTATGCCGCCCTGCTGTGGCCGGGCGTCAAGGCGCGTACCGACCAGCTGATCGCCAGTGGCATGCCCGATATTCCGGCAGCCCACCAGGCGGCTCAGCAGGCGATCGCTCGCCAGCTCAACCACACCTCGATCCCGAAGCGCTTCAGCATTCCGATGCGCGAGATCTGGGACATGCAGGCCAAGTTGCCGCGTCGCCGTGGCAAGCGCGCCTTCCAGACCCGCGAGCATCCGCGCTTCCGCGCCGCCTACGACTTCCTGCTGCTGCGCGAATTCGCCGGCGAAGTGAAGCCGGGGCTGGGCAAGTGGTGGACCGACTTCCAGGAAGTCGATGCTCTCACCCAGGTCACGATGATCGAAGGTGTCTCCGATGAAGGCCCCGCCGGCAGCAAGCCGGTCGGCACCAAGCGTCGCGGCAAGCGTCGGCGCAATGGTCGCGGCCAGGGCTGAGCAGTGGCTCGTCTGAGCCACTGCCGTCTCCACGCAGGAACTCCGCATGATTTCGACAGCCTTGATTGGCCTCGGTGCCAATCTTGACGATCCGCGCGCTCAACTGGAGCGCGCGCTTGAGGCTCTCGACCGGCTGCCGCTGACCCGCTGTACGCGACACTCTCGCCTGTATGCCAGCAAGCCGGTCGGCCCGCAGGACCAGCCCGACTTCGTCAACGCCGTCGCCGAGCTATCGACCCGCCTGTCTCCCCTCGCCCTGCTCGATCAACTGCAAGCCCTGGAACAGCAGCATCGCCGCGTGCGGCTGCGTCACTGGGGCCCCCGCACGCTGGATCTGGACCTGCTGCTCTTCAATGACAGCAGGATCTCGACGCCGCGTCTCGTCGTGCCCCATCGCGAAATGCTCAAACGTGGTTTCGTGATGCGTCCGTTGGCTGACCTGCTGGGCCCGCAGCGCCTTAGCGTGCTGGGCGAGGAGAATCTCGAAACACTGGCGTCTCGAGTTGAGGGCGATGACTTGCTCCCCCTCGGACCTCAGGAGTAGAGTTTCGCCATCTTGTTACCGTCGTGCCCACTTTGGCCTGTGCGGTAACACTTTCTGGTAACACCGGCCCGTGTCGCCCGCAGTCCGCCCTCGGCGGCCTTCTCGCGATCGCGGCTGCTCGACGCCACGGGCAGCCGCGTCATACGCGCCGCAACGAGTAAGCGTCCCGATGAAAAACGTCACCCTGAGCACCCTGCGCCGCCTCAAGGCCGATGGTGAGACGTTCAGTTGCCTCACCGCCTACGATGCCACCTTTGCTCATCTTGCCAGCGATGCCGGCATTGAAGTGCTGCTGGTCGGCGACTCTCTCGGCATGGTCCTGCAGGGCCATACCAGCACCCTGCCCGTCACCATCGATGACATCTGCTACCACACCGCCGCCGTGGCACGTGGCAAGCAAGGCAGCCTGCTGATGGCCGACCTGCCCTTCATGAGCAATGCCAGCACCGACATCCTGCTCGACCATGCGGCGCGTCTGATGCGTGCCGGTGCCGAGATGGTCAAGGTCGAAGGCGAAGCCTGGCTGGCCGAAGCCGTCACCGCGCTCGTTCAGCGTGGCGTGCCGGTCTGCGTGCACATGGGCCTGACGCCACAGCACGTGCATGCCTTCGGCGGCTACAAGGTGCAGGGTCGCGACGAGGCACGCGCCGAGCAGATCATCGCCGATGCGCGCACGCTGGAAGCCGCAGGCGCCGCGATCATCCTGCTCGAATGCGTGCCGTCCGAGCTGGCCGCGCGCATTCGTGATGCCGTCGAGGTGCCGGTGATCGGCATCGGTGCTGGCGTGGACGTCGATGGCCAGATTCTGGTCATGCACGACATGCTCGACCTGACACCCGGCCGCAAGCCGCGCTTCGTCAAGAATTTCATGAGCGATGCCGGCAGCGTGCAGGAGGCCTTCGCCGCCTACCACCAGGCGGTCAAGACGCGCAGCTTCCCGGCGCCGGAGCACGGCTTCTGATGAAAACCGTCTCCCAGATCAACGCCCTGCGCGAGCAACTCGCCCAGGCACGCCGCGATGGCCTGCGTATCGCCCTGGTGCCGACCATGGGCAACCTGCATGCCGGCCACCTGTCGCTGGTCCGTGAAGCGCGCCGCCATGCCGACATGGTCGTCGCGAGTATCTTCGTCAATCCGCTGCAGTTCGGCCCCGGCGAAGACCTCGACAGCTATCCGCGCACCCTCGAGGCCGACCAGAATGCGCTGGCCGCAGAAGGATGTGACCTGCTGTTCGCCCCCTCGACGGCGGAACTCTACCCCGCGGGCCGCGACGGACTGTGCAACGTGCAGGTGCCGGGCGTTTCCGAAGGCCTGTGCGGCGGCAACCGTCCAGGTCACTTCGATGGCGTCGCCACCGTCGTCAGCATCCTGTTCAATCTGGTGCGCCCTGAAGTCGCCTGTTTCGGCGAGAAGGACTTCCAGCAGCTGGCCGTGATCCGCAAGCTCAACCGCGACCTGCACTTCGGCATCGAGATCATCGGTGTGCCCATCGTGCGTGCTGAGGATGGTCTGGCACTGTCATCACGCAACGGCTACCTGAGTACGCAGGAGCGCGCCATCGCGCCGCGTCTCAAGCAGTGCCTCGACGCCCTGAAGGCTCGCCTTGAGCAGGGCGTGGCGCGTGATGTGGCGCTGCGCGAGGCACTGGCCGCCATCAGCGAGAGCGGCTTCAAGCCGGACTATCTCGAGCTGCGCCGCGCGGCTGACCTGGGGGCGGTCGAGGATGACACGCGCGAGGCGGTGATTCTGGTCGCCGCTCATCTGGGCCGTACGCGCCTGCTCGATAACCTGAAGGTCGCCTTGCCGGTGGCCTGATGCCTGATTAGACTGCGCCGCCTTGCACCCTGGCGTGGCACTGTCCGCCACGTCATACGCGCCATGGCCCTGGTCCCAGGGCCTCGATCTGCGCCCGGCGGCGCTCAACTGGAGACATCCTGATGCAAGCCATCATGCTCAAGGCCAAGCTGCACATGGCCCGCGTGACTCACGCCGTCCTCAACTACGAGGGCTCCTGCGCCATCGATGGCGACCTGCTCGACATGGCAGGCATTCGTGAGTATGAACAGATCCAGATCTACAACGTGGACAACGGCAAGCGCTTCACCACCTATGCCATTCGCGGCGAAGAAGGCTCGAAGATCATCTCGGTGAACGGCGCCGCAGCCCACCAGGCCGACGTCGGCGACCGCGTGATCATCTGCGCCTTCGCCCACTACGCCGAGAGCGAACTGGACGCGCACAAGCCCTCCATGGTCTATCTGATGGAAGGCAACGAGGTCAGCCATACGGCCAACGCCATCCCGGTCCAGATGGCCTGAGCACCCCTTGCTGCCTGCCGCTCCACGCCCTGAGGGCTGATGCTTTCAGGCCTCGAGCCTGCCGCGAGCGCTCCAACACGACGCCAGCCCTGCCTGCCAGAGCGCTGGCGTCGTGCCGTCTGGACAGGCGATACGTATGGCTAAAGGCTGACACTGGAGATGCCCTTTGGCGATTGCCGCACCGCACAAAACTGCCTTATGCTGGAATCTCACCTCAGCAGGACTGCGCCTCGCCCGCTTGATGGCATGGCCATAGTCGCAGCCAATTGACTCAGACAGTCTCGCAAGAGAACAGGAGCGTTCAGATGCAGGATGTGGTGATCGTAGCAGCCCGTCGTACCGCCGTAGGCGCCTTCGGTGGCAGCCTGGCTGGCATTTCCGCCGCGGATCTCGGCGCACATGTCATCAAGGATATCCTCGCCAGCACGGGTGTCAGTGGCGATCAGGTCGATGAAGTGCTTCTGGGTCAGGTGCTGACAGCAGGGTGCGGTCAGAACCCGGCACGTCAGGCGGTCATCAAGGCAGGCTTGCCGGAAGGCGTGCCCGCCATGACCATCAACAAGGTCTGCGGGTCTGGCCTCAAGGCGCTGCACCTGGCCACCCAGGCCATCCGTTGCGGCGATGCCGAGCTGATTCTGGCCGGCGGTCAGGAAAACATGTCCCTGTCTCCGCACGTGCTGCCCAACTCGCGTGACGGCAAGCGCATGGGCGACTGGAAGGCGATCGACTCCATGGTCCACGACGGTCTGTGGGATGCCTTCAATGACATCCACATGGGCATCACCGCCGAGAATCTGGCCGAGAAATACGAGATCACCCGTGAAGCCCAGGACGCCTTCGCGGCCGCCTCTCAGCAGAAGGCCTGCGCAGCCATCGAAGCTGGCCGCTTCAAGGGCCAGATCGTCCCGGTCGAGATCCCGCAGCGCAAGGGCGACCCGATCGTCTTCGATACCGACGAGAACCCGCGCGCCGGTACCACGGCCGAGAAGCTCGGCGGCATGCGCCCGGCCTTCAAGAAGGATGGCACCGTTACCGCCGGCAACGCCTCGGCGCTCAACGACGGCGCTGCCGTGGTCATGCTGTGCTCCGCCGACAAGGCACGCGAGCTGGGCCTGACGCCGCTGGCGACCATCAAGGCCTACTCCAACGCGGGTGTTGATCCGAAGATCATGGGCATCGGCCCGGCGCCGGCGACTCGCCTGTGCCTCAAGAAGGCCGGCTGGAGCCTGGAAGACCTCGACCTGATCGAAGCCAACGAAGCCTTCGCCGCCCAGGCCCTGTCGGTCAACAAGGAGCTGGGCTGGGATGTCGACAAGGTCAACGTCAATGGCGGCGCCATTGCCCTCGGCCACCCGATCGGCGCCTCCGGCTGCCGTGTGCTGGTCTCGCTGGTGCACGAGATGATCGAGCGTGATGCCAAGAAGGGTCTGGCGACCCTGTGCATCGGTGGCGGTCAGGGTGTCGCGCTGGCCATCGAGCGCAGCTGATCGCTCACACCTGCCGACCGCATGAGCTCCCGCCGCTCGCGCAATCTCGAGCAGGGAGATATGCAAAAGCCCCCGCCAGTGACCTGGCGGGGGCTTTTTCTTGCCCGGAGGATTCGCCTCTCATGCAGAGCAGGCAAGACCGGGGCGGGGGCTCTCCGCGACGATCTGTCAGTCCTGGGCGGCGGCCTCTTCAGCCTGAGCAGCGGCAAAGGCCGCCTTCTCTTCTTCGCTGATCTCTTTCAGCGACAGCTTGACGCGATTGCGGTTGTCGATGTCGAGCACCTTGACCACCACCTCATCGCCTTCGTTGAGGTAGTCGCGTACGTCATTGACCCGCTCCTCGACGATCTGCGAGATGTGCAGCAGACCATCAGTGCCCGGCATGAAGGTGATGAAGGCACCGAAGTCAGCGATGCGCGCCACCTTGCCGGCATAGAGCTTGCCGATCTCGGCCTCGGCAATGATGCCCTCGACGTACTTGGCAGCCGCCTGCGCCTGCGCCTTGTGCTCGGCATAGATGCGCACGCTGCCATCATCGTCGAGATCGACATTGGCGCCAGTCTCTTCACAGATCTTGCGGATGGTGGAGCCGCCCTTGCCGATCACGTCACGCACCTTGTTGGGCGCGATCTTGAGGGACAGCATCGCCGGGGCATTGTCCGAGACTTCCTGGCGACTGGCGGCCAGCACCTCATTCATCTGCGCGAGGATGGTCAGACGTGCCTCGAGGGCCTGTTCCAGCGCCTGCTCAAGAATCTCCTCGTCGATCCCCTCGATCTTGATGTCCATCTGCAGCGCGGTAACGCCTTCGGCGGTCCCCGCGACCTTGAAGTCCATGTCGCCGAGGTGATCCTCATCGCCGAGGATATCGGTCAGTATCGCGACGCCATTGGCGTCCTTGACCAGCCCCATGGCGATACCCGCGACCGGCGCCTTGAGCGGCACACCGGCGTCCATCAGCGCAAGCGAGGCGCCACACACGGACGCCATCGAGCTCGAACCATTGGATTCGGTGATCTCGGAGACGACACGGATCGCGTAGGGGAAGGCCTGCAGCGACGGCAGCATGGATTCGATGCCACGACGCGCCAGACGCCCATGACCGATCTCACGTCGCTTGGGCGCGCCGATGAAGCCTGTCTCGCCAACGCAGTAGGGCGGGAAGTTGTAGTGCAGCATGAAGCGGTCCTGCTTCTCGCCGGACAGCCCTTCGATCAGCTGTGAGTCGCGCGTGGTCCCCAGGGTGGCAGTGGCGATCGCCTGGGTCTCGCCGCGGGTGAACAGCGCCGAACCATGCGCCTTGGGCAACACGCCCACCGCCATGTCCAGCGCTCGCACGGTGCGCGTATCACGACCATCGATACGCGGCTCGCCGGCGATCACGCGCTGACGCACGATACGCTTCTCGAGCGCCGCGAAGGCCGTGGCGACGGCCTCGACGCTGAAGCGCGCATCATCCTCGGCGCCCAGCAGGTCGATGGCCTGCGCCTTGAGCGCCGACAGACTGTCCTGACGCGCCATCTTGTCACTCAGGCGATAGGCATCACCGATCTGGGTGGCGAAGCTCTGCTCCAGCGCCTCGACCAGCACGCGGTCGAGCTTCTGCGGCACCCACGCCCACTTGGGACGATTGACCTTGGCGGCGAACGTCTCGATCCCCGTGATGGCCTTCTGCATCTCGTGATGGCCATAGAGCACGGCGCCGAGCATCTCGTCTTCCAGCAGCTCCTGGGCCTCGGACTCGACCATCAACACGGCCTTCTCGGTCCCCGCCACCACCATGTCCAGCTCGGAATGCGCCAGTTCGCTGTAGCCGGGATTCAGGAAGTAGCCGCGCTGCTCGCTGAAGCCGACGCGCGCCGCGCCCACGGGGCCCGCGAAGGGTACACCGGAGATGCAAAGCGCTGCAGAGGTGCCGAGCAGTGCCGCGATGTCCGGGTCGACATTGCGCTCCGCCGACATCACCGTGCAGACCACCTGCACCTCATTCATGAAGCCTTCGGGAAACAGCGGGCGCATCGGGCGGTCGATCAAGCGTGAGGTCAGGGTTTCCTTCTCGGTGGGACGCCCTTCGCGCTTGAGGAAGCCGCCGGGGATGCGCCCCGCCGCGTAGGCCTTCTCCTGATAGTGGACCGACAACGGGAAGAAGGACTGGCCGGATTTCGGCGACGCCTTGGCCACCACGGTGCACAACACCGAGGTATTGCCCATGGTCACCATCACGCTACCGGTCGCCTGACGCGCGATGCGGCCGGTCTCGAGGGTGATGGTGTCATTACCGTACTGGAAGCTGTGCGTTACCGGGTTCACGGCGCATGTCCTTTAATCTGATAGTCATCGATGCCAGGCGCTCATGGTAAAGCGCGCCACAGGCAATGAAAAGCGGGTTGATCCCACGCGACAAGCGGGCTGCAGCGCGGGTCGAGCCTCTGATCTGAAGCCCGGATCACCTCGGTATCAGGCACAAAAAAACCGACACCGCCCGCAGGCAGTGTCGGTTTTCCTGTGCCCACCGGGGGCCCGCCATGCACCGAAGTGCATGGCGGCAACATCGCTGATTAGCGACGCAGACCCAGACGCTGGATCAGAGCGGTGTAACGCTCGAAGTCCTTGCGCTTGAGGTAGTCAAGCAGCTTGCGGCGCTGGTTGACCATGCGGATCAGACCACGACGGGAGTGGTGATCCTGCTTGTTGGCCTTGAAGTGACCCTGCAGGCCATCAATGTTGGCGCTCAGCAGAGCAACCTGAACTTCCGGGGAACCGGTGTCGTTCTCGCCACGGCCGAATTCGGTAACGATCTCAGCCTTCTTCTCAGCGGTAAGTGCCATCTGTCTCTCCAGTAAGCAATATGCTTGATAGATTAGAAATGTCGAAGACCACGCATATTTGCAGTCTTCATGCGGCTTGCGGCGAGGCCGCAATCAGCTCACCCAGCCGCCGCCTCGACGGCAGAACTGAGCAGTCGGCGAGGAGCGATGACGCCCTCCGCCGCAATCCGGACCAGCCCGAGCAACTGCTGGTCCTGATACACACGAGCCAGGGAGTCCACTTCCAGCGACCCTGTCGTCGTTTCAGCCTGTTGACCACGCAATATCATCCGCGCCATCTCGGCAGTGATGTCGAGACACGGGAGATGATCGAGCAGGATGTCGACAGGTAACAGAACGCCTTCACGTGCCTGCTGGTCAGCCAGCGCCTCGAGGCGCTCGAAATCCAGCATGGCATCACCCGTGAACGGGCCCGTCTTGAGACGACGCAGTGCCGTGAGGTGGGCTCCACAGCCCAGCGCCTCGCCGATATCCTCGGCCAGACTGCGTATGTAGGTACCCTTGCTGACCGCCACTTCGATCTCGATGCCATCGGAGTGCCGCGCAAGAAGCGCCATATTGTAGATGGTAACGCGACGGACTGCACGCTCGATTTCAATCCCCTGGCGCGCCAGCTCATAGAGCGGACGTCCCTGGTGCTTGAGCGCGGAGTACATCGGCGGTACCTGATCTATCTCGCCACGGAACCTGTCCAGCACCGCGTCCAGCTCGGCCTGCGCAATCTCGGGAATCTCCCGCTCGCGAATCACCGTGCCTTCCGCATCACCGGTATCGGTGACCTGGCCAAACTTGATCCGTGCCCGATAGACCTTGTCTGCCTCGAGAAGATGCGAGGAGAACTTGGTCGCTTCCCCGAAGCAGACCGGCAACAAGCCGGTCGCCATCGGGTCGAGCGTGCCGGTATGACCGGCCTTCTGCGCCTGGTAGAGGCGACGAGCCTTCTGAAGCGCATAGTTGCTGGACATGCCCTTGGGCTTGTCCAGCAACAGAACGCCATCGATCGGCAAGCCGCGACGACGACGCGCCATCAGGCGTCCGGCGTGGTGCCCGGGGCACCATCTTCGCTGTCGTCATCACCGCGTTCAGCACTGCGCTTGCGATCGTCAGCGACCGCATCGTTGATCAGTGAGGACAGGTGATGGCCACGAACGACGCTTTCATCGTAATGAAAACGCAGTTCCGGCACGTGACGCAGCTGAATGGTGCGCGCCAGCTGGGAGCGCAGGAAACCTGCCGCGCGCTTGAGCACGGCGAGGTTTTCCTTGATGCGTTCCGGGCTGTCGTCACCCAGCAGGGTCACGTAGACATCGGAGTAGGACAGGTCGCGGCTGACCTTGGCGGCGCTGACCGTCAGCATGCCAAGGCGCGGGTCCTTGACCTCGCGCTGAATCAACAGCGCGAGCTCTTGCTGGATCTGGTCCGCCACGCGGTCAGTACGGCTGTATTCACGCATCCGTGATCTCTCCTTGCAGGGGCGCTATCAGAGCGTGCGCTCGACCTGGATCTGGTCGAACACCTCGATCTTGTCGCCAACCTGCACGTCGTTGTAGTTCTTGACGCCGATACCACATTCCATGCCGTTGCGGACTTCGTTGACGTCATCCTTGAAGCGACGCAGGGATTCCAGCTCGCCTTCATAGATGACCACGTTGTCACGCAGCACGCGGATGCGCTTGGAGCGGTACATGTTGCCTTCGACGACCATACAACCGGCGATCGCGCCGATCTTCGGTGCCTTGAAGACATCGCGCACTTCGGCAACACCGACGATCTGCTCGCGGAATTCCGGTGCCAGCATGCCAGTCATGGCCAGCTTGACCTCGTCGATCAGCTGGTAGATGACGCTGTAGTAGCGCAGATCCAGACCTTCACGTTCGACGATCTCACGCGCGGAGGCGTCAGCACGGACGTTGAAGCCGACCAGGATCGCTTCGGAAGCGAGTGCCAGGTTGGCATCGGTACCGGTGATACCACCGACACCGGAAGAGACCACGGCCACCTTGACTTCTTCGGTGGAGAGCTCTTCCAGCGCGCCACGGATGGCTTCCAGAGAACCCTGCACATCGGCCTTGAGGACGACGTTGACCTTGGCGACTTCGTCCTGACCCATCTGGGAGAACATGTTCTCCAGCTTGGCCTTCTGCTGACGTGCCAGGCGCACTTCGCGGTACTTGCCCTGACGGAAGTTGGCGACTTCACGTGCCTTCTTCTCGTCCGGGACCACGGTGAACTCTTCACCGGCGTCCGGCGTGCCACCCAGGCCCTGGATCTCGACCGGCATGGCCGGACCCACGGAATCGACCTGCTTGCCGAGTTCGTTGATCAGCGCACGCACACGGCCGTAATGCAGGCCGGCGAGGACGATATCGCCCTTCTTCAGCGTACCGTTCTGGACCAGCACGGTCGCGACCGGGCCACGGCCCTTGTCGAGACGGGACTCGACCACGACGCCTTTACCCGGCGCGGACGGCACGGCCTGAAGTTCGAGAACTTCGGAGACCAGCAGGACACCTTCGAGCAGCGCGTCGATGTTTTCGCCGGTCTTGGCGGAAACGTGGACGAACTGGGTATCACCACCCCATTCCTCGGAGATGACACCGTGCTGGGACAGCTCATTCTTGACGCGGTCCGGATCAGCACCCGGCTTGTCGATCTTGTTCACCGCCACGACCATCGGGACACCCGCGGCCTTGGAGTGCTCGACAGCCTCGATGGTCTGCGGCATCACGCCATCATCGGCAGCCACCACCAGGATGACGACGTCGGTCGCCTTGGCACCACGAGCACGCATGGCGGTGAACGCCGCGTGGCCCGGGGTATCCAGGAAGGTGATGTCACCGTTGTCGTGTTCGACGTGGTAGGCACCGATGTGCTGGGTGATACCACCCGCTTCACCTGTGGCAACCTTGGTGCGGCGGATATAATCCAGCAGCGAGGTCTTGCCGTGGTCGACGTGACCCATGACGGTAACGACCGGCGCGCGGGTGATCTGCTCACCTTCGTAGGAGATGCCTTCGAGAACGGCTGTCTCGAGTGCGTCATCCTTGATCAGCTTGGGCGTGTGGCCCATTTCCTCGACCACGATGGTCGCGGTTTCCTGATCGATCGTCTGGTTGATGGTGACCGCAGCGCCCATGTTGAACATGGTCTTGATCACTTCAGACGCCTTGACGGCCATCTTGTCGGCGAGGTCTGCCACTGAGATGGACTCAGGGATGGAGACTTCACGGACGAAGGTCTGGACCGGCTTCGGCGGCTGACGGTTGGCATCACGGCCACCACGACGACCACCGCGACGCTCGGCGCGCTTGACCTTCTTGGCCCCGCCACGCTTGCGTTCGCTACGGTCTTCACGGGCTTCGCGACGATCACGTGATTCATCACGCGGCGCAGCCTTGGCGCGACGCGGTGCATCACCACGCGGCTCCTTCGGCGGCGCATTGACTTCCGGCGCAGCGTCGGCGGCCGGTGCAGCGGCAGCAGCCGGTGCACTCTGACGCGGACGCTCTTCGCGACGGTTGTCATTGCCACGACGCTCTTCGCGCTGCGGTGCCGCAGCCGGCTTGTCCGCAACGGCAGCTGCCGGTGCAGCAGCAGCCGGCGCTTCTGCAGCCTGCTCTTCGCCCTCTTTGACGTAGGTACGCTTCTTGCGCACCTGCACCTCGATGGACTTGCCGCGACCGCTACCCGTGTTGATGCGAGACTTGGTCTTGCGGGTCAGGGTAATGCGGTTCTTGGGCGCTGCCGGAGCGGCGCCACCACCGTGGCTCTTGGTGAGGTGATCAAGCAACTTCTGCTTGTCGACCTCAGAGACGGCGTCGTTCTCTGACTTGTGCTTCAGACCCGCTTCATGCATCTGTTCCAGTAGGCGGGCTGACTCGCGGCCCACCTTCTTGGCGAATTCTTTGACTGTCATTTCTGACATGTACGACCCTCCTGAGCCCGTGACCTAGTTACTGTTCGCTTGCGAACCAGGGCGCGCGGGCGGTCATGATCAACGCCGCTGCTCGCTCTTCGTCGACGCCATCGATGTCTTTCAGATCATCGATGGCCTGCTCAGCAAGGTCTTCCATGGTGACGATACCCTTGCTGGCCAGGATGTATGCCAGATGACTCTCCATGCCTTCCATGTTGAGCAGGTCTTCGGCCGGCTGTGCGCCGTCCAGTTGCTCTTCAGTGGCGATGGCGAGATTCAGCAGTTCATCCTTGGCCCGAGCGCGCAGCTCCTCGACCAGATCCTGGTCAAAGCCCTCGACCTCGAGCATTTCCTCGAGCGGGACATAGGCGATTTCCTCGAGTGAGGTGAAGCCCTCGTCCACCAGGACACGGGCTAGATCCTCTTCAATCTCGAGATGAGTGATGAAATATTCGACGAAACTGTCGATTTCCTGCTCGCGCTTGCCCTCGGCTTCCGCCTCGGTCATGACGTTGAGCTGCCAACCGGTCAGCTCACTGGCCAGACGAACGTTCTGACCGCTGCGGCCGATGGCCTGAGCCAGGTTGTCCGCAGCGACAGCGACATCCATGGAATGGGTGTCTTCGTCGACCAGAATGGAACCGACATCTGCCGGCGCCATGGCGTTGATGACGAGCTGGGCAGGATTGTCATCCCACAGGATGATATCCACGCGTTCGTTACGTAGTTCATTGGACACGGCCTGCACGCGTGAACCACGCATGCCGACACAGGCACCGATCGGATCGATACGCTTGTCGTTGCTCTTGACCGCGATCTTGGCGCGCGAGCCCGGATCACGGGCAGCACCCTTGATCTCGATCAGCTGCTCGGCGATTTCCGGGACTTCGATCTTGAACAGCTCGATGATCAGCTCAGGACGCGTACGCGACAGGATCAGCTGAGAACCACGAGCATCCGCGTCGACTTTCCACAGCAGGGCACGAACCCGCTCGTTCAAGCGGTAGCGCTCGCCGTGAATCATCTCACCGCGCGGCAGGAAGCCTTCGGCGTTGTCGCCCAGATCGATGATGAGGCCATCACGTGTCGTCTTCTTGACGATACCCGCGACCAGCTCACCTTCACGCTCGGCGTAAAGGCGCACCACTTCCGCACGCTCGGCCTCGCGCACCTTCTGCACGATGACCTGCTTGGCGGTCTGTGCAGCGATGCGACCGAACGCTTCGGATTCGATCTGCTTCTCGACCACGGCACCCAGCGCCAGCGGCTCTTCGCGCTGTTCGGCGATGCTGGCCTTGATCTCGTAGTCCGGCGTCTCGAACTCGTCGTCTTCGACGACGGTCCAGCGACGGTAGGTCGCGTAATCACCGGTGACACGATCGATCTTGACGCGGATATCCGCCTCTTCCTGATCGAAACGCTTGCGTGACGCCGAAGCCAATGCCGCTTCGACGGCTTCGAAAATCACATCCCGCGGCACGCCTTTCTCGTTGGAGATGGCGTCAACGACCAGCAGAATCTCTTTGCTCATGACTTTGCCTCGCCAGAAACCTGTCCTTGCGCATCGACCCGGGCTCGCAACGCGAGCGGTGTGCCGACAACGTCAGTTATTTGAACTGCGGCACAATGCGTGCCTGGTCGATGCTTTCAATGGGAAAGCAGTATTCTTCTTCATCGACCCGGATCACGACATCACCGTCTTCGGTGCCAGTCACCAGCCCCTGGAACTTGCGCTGGCCATCGAAGGCCTGGCGAAGTCGCAGTGCCACCACGTGACCGATGTAGCGCTCGTACTGGTCAAGCGTGAACAACGGACGATCCATGCCTGGAGACGAGACTTCAAGCTGGAACTGACCGGTAATGGGGTCTTCGACATCCAGTACGGCACCCACCTGACGACTGACGTTTGCGCAGTTGTCCACGGTAATGCCATCGGGATGGTCGATATAGATCACCAGACGGGACTGCTTGCCTTGGGAGAGATAGTCGATACCCCAGAGCTCGAAGCCCAGAGCAGAGACGACTGGATCGATAAGCGCGTTAAGCGCAGCGTCCTTGGTTGACACAGACGAGGCTCCTACAGCAGTTGCATCAGGCACCTGACCGGGAGTAGAGAAGAGAGCTAGGTGGCTGATTGGCACTGGTGCTAACAAAAAGCCCCTTCATAGGAAGGGGCCTTTCAAGAAACTTGGTAGCGGGGACCGGATTTGAACCGATGACCTTCGGGTTATGAGCCCGACGAGCTACCAGACTGCTCCACCCCGCAACAATAGTCGGACGATGGTAATGTCACCGAAAAAGGAGGTCAAGGAATGACGTCTTTCCAAGGTGGCAGAGTTGCGTCCAGACTGCCAATCGATCTAACAAGATGGTGCCGAAGGGGGGACTTGAACCCCCACGACCATAAGGTCACTACCCCCTCAAGATAGCGTGTCTACCAATTCCACCACTTCGGCACGGGGGCGGGTATCGCCTGAGACGTTACCCGGAAGAATTCAAAGTTAACGCCTTGAATTCCTTAGAGTGCTGGTTGGTCTGCGTTGCCGCTTTCCTCAAGCACTGGCGACGTATTCTCCACACTTTCCTCGGAGTCGTCAAGTGATGGCAGTGAATTTTTCTGCTGCTCGATCACGCTGGCATTCGGAATGCCCGCTTCGACTGACGGCTGGTTGGCGTTGGACGCGAACCAGGCCAGTGTCAGAGAGGTCGCGAAGAAGCCCGCGGCCAGAACACCCGTGAAGCGCGCGAGGAAGTTGCCGCTACCGCTGGACCCGAAAACGGTCTGGGAAGCACCACCGCCACCAAAGGCAGCGCCAGCTTCGGCACCCTTGCCCTGCTGGAGAAGGACGAGCACGATCAGCGCGACCGCGAGTACCACATGGACCATCAGAACGGCTACTTGCATGAGATTCAACCTGCAGACTGGCAAATGGCTAGGAATTCGTCGATCTGGAGCGAGGCACCGCCCACGAGACCGCCGTCGATATCCGGCTGCGCAAGCAGCTCGGCGGCATTGGCAGCTTTCATGCTGCCGCCGTACAACAATTGCATTGCCTCGGCGAGCGAGGCAGACCACTCGGCCAGGCGCGCGCGAATGGCCGCATGGACCTCCTGCGCCTGCTGGGGCGAGGCGGTGCGCCCGGTACCGATGGCCCAGACGGGCTCATAGGCGACGACCAGACGTGTGCGCGCATCGGCGGAGAGCGCGGAGAACACCGCCTCCAGCTGCCCCAGCACGACACGCTCCGTATCACCGGCTTCACGCTCCTCGAGCGTCTCACCGACGCACAGCACCGGCGTGAGGCCAGCGGCAAGCGCCGCCTCGACACGCGCCAGCACCGCCGCATCGTCTTCAGCATACAGGCTTCGACGCTCCGAGTGACCGACCAGCACCATCGCGGCACCGACATCCTTGAGCATCTGACCCGCCACTTCGCCGGTAAAGGCACCTTCGCTCGCCGGGTTCAGCGTCTGCCCCGCCAGCGCCACGCTCACAGGCATGCTCGCGCGAGCGGCGCTCAGATAAGGGAAAGGCACTGCCAGCGCCACCTGAATGCCCTGCGGCAGCTCAGCCGCCTGCAGGCCCCGGGCAAACTCATCGACCAGGGCAAGATCACCATTCATCTTCCAGTTTCCGGCAATCAGCGGTGTACGCATGTGCTTCTCCCTTGTGAGCAGTGCGAGGATGGTAATGGAGCCGCCCTTGACTGACAACCTTCGCGACCCCTGTCAAGCCCCGTGATCCGGCGCGATCAGGCTCGGGGCAACTGCCAGAAACGACAACAGGCGCACTCGGCGCCTGTTGTCGTCCTGTGCAACCCGACCGCTCAGCGACGTGAACCGTCGCCCCGGCGAGCTGCCATGTCAGCGCATCACGCCGACATGCTGGATTCGACCGTCGCGGCGATCTGACCCGCCAGCGCATCGACATCGAAGTGCGGACGCCCTTCGACCATGACGCGAATCAGCGGTTCCGTACCGCTGGGACGCAGCAGCACGCGCCCTTCATTGCCCAGCGTCTGTTCCACTTCGACCACCGCGGCCTGCACGGCATCCGCCGCCATCAGTGCCTTGTTGTCACAACCCGGCGCCAGACGCACATTGATCAGCGCCTGCGGGGCCTTTTCGAAGCCGACCAGCAACTCGCTGAGCGAGCACTCTTCACGCGCCATGATCGCCAGCACCTGCAGCGCCGAGACGATGCCATCACCGGTGCTCTGGATATGGCTGCAGACGATGTGACCGGAGGATTCGCCACCCAGCTGCCAGCCATTGGCTTCCAGACGCTCGATGACGTAGCGGTCACCGACCTTGGCACGCTCGAAGGGAATTCCCAGGCCTTCCAGCGCAGCCGCCAGACCGAAGTTGGACATCAGGGTGCCGACGACACCGCCGCCCAGCACACCGCGCTCGTGACGGTCACGCGCGATCATGTAGAGGATGTCGTCACCATCGATGACACGGCCATCGGCATCGACCAGGATCAGGCGGTCACCATCCCCATCGAAGGCCACGCCCAGATCGGCGCCCTGCTCGATGACGGCCGCGCGCAGCGCCTGCGGGTGCGTGGAGCCGACGCCCTGATTGATGTTGAGGCCATCCGGCTCACCGCCGATGACGCTGACCTTGGCACCCAGCTCACGGAAGACGTTCGGCGCGATGTGATAGGTCGCACCATGCGCGCAATCCAGCACCACCTTCATGCCGTGCAGGCCCAGACGGCCCGGCAGCGTGGACTTGCAGAATTCGATATAGCGACCGGCCGCATCCTGGATGCGTGACGCCTTGCCCAGGCTGTCCGGGCCGACGATCACGATGTCGCGGTCCAGCTCGGCTTCGATCTCGGCTTCCAGCGCATCATCCAGCTTGGTGCCGGCAGCGGAGAAGAACTTGATGCCGTTGTCCGGATAGGCGTTGTGGGAGGCCGAGATGACGATGCCGGCATCGGCGCGGAAGGTGCGCGTCAGATAGGCGATCCCCGGCGTCGGCATCGGGCCGAGCAGGGACACATCGACGCCCGCTGCCGAAAGGCCGGACTCGAGCGCGGATTCGAACATGTAGCCCGAGATGCGCGTGTCCTTGCCGATCAATACCTTGCCGCGGCCGTGACGGGCAAACACGCGGCCTGCCGCCCAGCCCAGCTTGAGCATGAAGTCTGGCGTGATGGGGAATTCCCCGACCGTGCCGCGAATACCATCCGTACCAAAATAACGTCGACTCATCGTATCGTGCCTTCCTGTAGCACGGCCCATGCCATGTCGACAGCGTCGACAGTCGGGGCCACGTCGTGAACGCGAAACAGTCTGGCCCCGTCACGAACGGCCAATGCCGTCAGTGCCAGGTTACCAGCCAAGCGATCCTCTACCGCGCGCCCGAGGGCATTGCCGATCATGCTCTTGCGTGACGTGCCGATCAGCAGCGGGAGGTTGAATTCATGCAACTGCGCCATGCGGTGATACAGGCGCAGATTGTCTTGCAGTGACTTGCCGAAGCCGAAGCCGGGGTCCAGTAGCAGTCGCTCACGCGCAATGCCCGCCGCCTCACAGGCCGCGATACGCGCCGCTAGGAACGTCCGGACTTCCTGCTCGATGGACTGAGCATAATGCGTATCCTGCTGCATGGTGTCCGGCTCGCCGCGCATGTGCATCAGACAGACGGGCAGGCCGCTGTCAGCGGCGGCCTCCAGCGCGCCGTCTCGATTCAGCGCACGCACGTCATTGATCATGCCGGCCCCCAGCCGTGCGGTTTCGCGCATGACTTGCGGGTTGCTGGTATCGATGCTCACCAATGCGCCCAGCTCGCTCACCAGCCGCTCCACCACCGGGCAGACCCGCTCAAGCTCTTCTTCGGTGCTGACCGGCGTCGCTCCGGGTCGCGTCGACTCACCGCCGACATCGATCATCGCGGCACCATCGGCCAGCATCTGCTCGGCATTGCGCAGCGCGGCGTCCAGAGTCGCGCTGCGGCCGCCATCCGAGAAGGAATCCGGCGTCACGTTGAGAATCCCCATCACCCGCGGACGCGAGAGATCGAGAAGGTGTCCAGCGCACTCCAATGACATCAGATGGCCCACTCGAGGCTCGAGAGGCGTACTCAAGGCAGAATTCGTCATGGCATTCCATGCAGGCGAGAGAGGCGTGAAGGTGACTTCGCAGCCCGGTCAGAAATGATTGGGCACCACTTTAAAGAGCCAGCCCATGGCGCGCAAGGCGTGGAATGGCCACCACACGGGGCGTCAGCAGATGGCAACGCCATTGGCTCAGACCTTTCACCCCA
This sequence comes from Cobetia amphilecti, assembly GCF_020217465.1. Classification (GTDB taxonomy): domain Bacteria; phylum Pseudomonadota; class Gammaproteobacteria; order Pseudomonadales; family Halomonadaceae; genus Cobetia; species Cobetia amphilecti. The sequence goes on along the minus strand of NZ_CP084115.1, from coordinate 182,587 downwards.
CGCTCATCATGGCGCTGACAATGCCCGTGCAGAGACATGAGTCGACGCCGTCACACCACGGCGTAGGCCACTCATCAGCAGCACCTTAACTTCACCAGCGTCCTTGCTGCAGCGGTACAGGTCACCATTACTGCAGACAAGAAAACGCCCGACTGGTAAGCCAGTCGGGCGTTTTTCCTTTCAGAGGCTCAGACATCGCATGCGATATCGGGCGCCCCTTATGCTTACATCAGGCCTACATCAGGCCTGCATCAGGCGTACATCAATGACCGCTCGGACCACCCAGCGGATCAGACGGGCGACGGCGGTTGCTGTCGTCATCTTCACTGCCATCAGCGTCATCATCCGTCTTGGGAGCTTCCGGCGCTTCCGCCTTCGGAGTGTCGGCAACCGGGGCCACCAGGCCACCGTCACCGCCGCTCGCCGGGCCACCCCAGTCCTTCGGCGGACGCGGAGCACGACCTGCCATGATGTCCGCCAGCTGCTCGGCATCGATGGTCTCGTAGGTCATCAGCGCTTCGGTCATCGCATCCAGCTTGTCGCGATTCTCTTCCAGAATCTGCTGCGCCTTGGCGTAGCACTCGTCGATGATACGACGCACTTCCTTGTCGAGACGCGAGGTGGTGTCGCCAGACTTCAGCTTGCCGCCACCCTGACCCGGGCCACCGAGGAACTGATGGGACTCGTCCTCGTCGTACATGATCGGGCCCATCTCGCTGGAGAGACCCCACTTGGCGACCATGTTGTGGGCAAGCTCGGTAGCACGCTTGATGTCGTTGGACGCGCCGGTGGTGACACCGTTCGGGCCCAGCGTCATCTCTTCGGCGATACGACCGCCGAACAGCGAGCAGATCTGACTGATGATCTGCTGACGCGAGTAGCTGTAGCGATCCTCTTCCGGCAGGAACATCGTCACACCCAGCGCACGACCGCGCGGAATGATCGACACCTTGTAGACCGGATCATGCTCGGGCATCACCAGACCGATGATGGCGTGGCCAGACTCGTGATAGGCCGTGTTGCGCTTCTCCTTCTCGGACATGACCATCGATTTGCGCTCGGCGCCCATCATGATCTTGTCCTTGGCCAGCTCCAGCTCTTCCATGCCGACCAGACGCTTGTTGCGACGCGCGGCGAACAGGGCGGCTTCATTGACCAGGTTGGCCAGGTCCGCACCGGAGAAGCCCGGCGTACCACGTGCAATGTTGACCGGCACGACGTCATCGCCCATCGGCACCTTGCGCAGGTGAACGCCGAGGATGTGCTCGCGACCACGAATGTCCGGCAGTGCGACGGTCACCTGACGGTCGAAGCGGCCCGGACGCAGCAGCGCGGGGTCAAGCACGTCAGGACGGTTGGTCGCGGCGATGACGATGATGCCGTCGTTCGCCTCGAAGCCATCCATCTCGACCAGCAGCTGGTTCAGGGTCTGCTCACGCTCATCGTGACCACCGCCCATGCCGGAACCACGGTGACGGCCGACGGCGTCGATCTCATCGATGAAGATGATGCACGGCGCCTGCTTCTTGGCCTGCTCGAACATGTCACGCACACGGGAGGCACCGACACCGACGAACATCTCGACGAAGTCAGAACCGGAGATGCTGAAGAACGGCACCTTGGCTTCACCGGCGATTGCCTTGGCGAGCAGGGTCTTGCCGGTACCCGGCGGGCCTACCATCAGGACGCCACGCGGAATCTGACCGCCAAGACGCTGGAACTTGCTGGGGTCCTTGAGGAAGTCGACCAGCTCCTCGACCTCTTCCTTCGCTTCGTCACAGCCTGCGACGTCGCTGAAGGTGGTCTTGATCTGGTCCTGGCTCAGCAGCTTGGCCTTGGACTTGCCGAAGCTCATCGGGCCACCCTTGCCGGCGCCGCCACCCTGCATCTGGCGCATGAAGAACATGAAGATGGCCAGAATGATCAGAATCGGGAAGCTGGCAATCAACAGGCGTGTCCACAGCGACTGCTGCTCAGGCTTCTTGCCGATGACCTCCACCTTGTTGGCAAGCAGGTCATCCATCAGCTTGGGATCGGACGCCGCCGGCCGGATGGTGGTGAAGCTGGAGCCATCGGCCCGCTCACCCTCAATGGTGTAACCATCGATGGTCACACTCTTGATCCGGTCGTTCTGCACCTGCTGGACGAACTGTGAATAGTTCATCGCCTGCGGCGAGGTATCGACGCTGAAGTTGTTGAACACCGTCAGCAGCACTGCTGCGATGATCAACCAGAGAATCAGGTTCTTCGCCATGTCGTTCAAGGGGACACCCTCATTGCATGAATCTGTCTTGGCATGCCGTGAATACTCCGACTGCCGTCTTGTGGTGGCCTGCCATGCTATCTGATCGTGCCTGCGGGGTATCAAGTCAGCGCAACGCGCCACTTCGCCTACCGAGTCACTCAAAGCTTGCCGTGCATTGTGCTACTTGCCTGCCAGCATCGGTAAGGCATTGAAACCCACCGAACTGTCACTGGCCCATCGTACTCAAGACCCAATGATATCGACACTACACCAGATGGGGGCTGGCAACCATTGCTTAAAGCCCGACAATGGACTATTGCGCCGATAGACAGCCTGCATCAGCCAGCGCTGCGACTCGCCCGGACACATTGGCGCCAGTCTGGACGAGCATCGCATGGCTCGCCTTAACCCGCGATGAAGCATGCGACCAGCAACGTGGAAATCTCGCCACCGCGAGCCGATGCCTGCCGCGTGCAGCGGCATGCAAGGACACTGACCATCAGCCCTTGAAGCCCTGCCCCAGCAGATAGACTTCGCGTGAGCGTGCACGCGACGCTTCCGGCTTGCGGGTCACGACCTTCTTGAAGCTGCCGCGCATATCCTTCAGATAGGCATCGAAGCCCTCGCCCTGGAAGACCTTGACCAGGAAATTGCCACCCGGCTTGAGGGTCTGGCGCGCCAGATCCAGCGCCAGCTCGACCAGATACATGCCGGCAGGCTGATCGATCGCGCTCATGCCGCTCATGTTGGGCGCCATGTCGGAGATCACGAGGTCCACCGGGCGGTCACCCAGGGTAGCCAGAATCTGGTTCAGCACGGCCTCTTCGGTGAAGTCGCCCTGAATGAAGTCGACACCGGCCAGGGCGTCCATCTCGAGAATGTCGGAGGCGATGACCACGCCTTCCATGCCGACGCGGTCCGCGGCGATCTGGCTCCAGCCACCGGGGGCTGCGCCGAGGTCGATGACGGTGGCGCCCGGCTTGAGCAGGCGGTCCTTGTCATCGATTTCAATCAGTTTGTAGCTGGCACGGGAACGATAACCGTCGGCCCAGCTGCGCTGGACATAGGCGTCATCAAAGTGTTCCTTCATCCAGCCAGCACTGCTCTTGCTGGGGTGAGCCACGTTGTCACCTGGAATGTCGGGGAAAATCGAATACTGGCGGGAGATAGCGCGGGGGATAACGACGACACGAAAGGCGTGGCAAGCTTGCGCACGGGTCGTGTCATGAGCGTCGTCATGGAGTAGAATGGCGGGTCCTGCGCGCGGTTCCGCCCGTGGGCACAGACATTGCCTGCGCAACAGACGGGTTCACACCCCTGGATTTCAAGCCCTGGAGTCGACCCTGTCTTTCGCTACGCTCCCCGCTCCCATCGGACGCCAACAGGGAAACTTTACGATACCATGAGCTTGTCACAGTCACAAAAGAAAGCATTTCGCAGCATCGGGCACCATCTTGACCCGATCGTCACCGTCTCGGAAAACGGCCTTTCCGAAGGCGTCGTGACCGAACTGGAGCGCGCACTGCACGATCACGAACTGATCAAGCTGAAGCTGGCGATCAACGATCGCGAAGCGCGCGGCGAGGTGGCTCGCCACCTGTGCAGCGAAACCGGCGCGACCCTGATCCAGAGCATCGGCAAGATCGCTCTGCTGTATCGCCGCAACCCGCAGGCCAAGCCGAAGCTGTCGAACGTACAGCGCTTCAGCGAGAAGTAAGCCGCCGGGCCCAGGCCTGACGAGGCTCACCTCGCACGCCACGCCTGCCGCAGACAGAAACGCCGCCCTCATCGAGGGCGGCGTTTCTGTTTTCTGTTGCTGACAATCACGACCTGACGCGCTGATTCAGCTCGAAGGTGATGTCGTCCAGCGCCCGCTGGGTGACCTGATGACGCTTGAGTGTAGTCTTTCTGGACTCCCCATCACCGTTGCCGGCATCGCGATACTTGATGACCAGCGTCTTCTTGTCGAAGGTGAAATCCTCGATCAGCTCATAATCGATCTTGCGACACCCCATGAGTGGTGACGGCCGCAGATAAAGCGCCTGATCACCGAAGTGCGCCAGCGGCATCACCAGGTGGAAAACTCCCCTCGCCAACAGGGCACTCCCGAGGACCAATGATGGCGTCAACAGCGCCGAGTCCCCGGTGTACCGATAGGCAAACGACTGGGAGACCACATATGCCACCCCGAACAGCATGAACCCGAGCACCATGAAGATGGCCACCATGGAGGTTGCCATGATGCGCTTTTCCGGCTGACTTCCCTGTACTTCCATTACTCCCTCCCTGAAGGGTTTCGTGCCCGCAGGCCAAAAAAACAGCCCTGCCGGGGTTACCGGCAGGGCTGTCACGACACCAGGATCTGACGAATCAGAGGCGATGCACTTCAGATGTGATGCACTTCGGAGATTTCATACTCCACATCGCCACCCGGGGTACGCACGACCACGACATCCCCTTCTTCCTTGCCGATCAGCGCACGCGCGATCGGAGAGGTGACGGAGATCTTGCCGTCCTTGATGCTGGCTTCATCTTCGCCAACGATGCGATAGCGCACTTCGCTATCGTCATCGAGGTTCATCAGGTCGACCGTGGTGCCGAAGATCACCTTGCCGGTCTTCGGCAACTTGGTGACGTCGATCACCTGGGACATGGAGAGCTTGGACTCGATCTCCTGGATACGACCCTCGATGAAACCCTGCTGTTCACGCGCGGCGTGGTACTCGGCATTCTCCTTGAGATCGCCGTGCTCACGGGCTTCCGCGATGTCAGCGATGACCCGGGGACGCTCAGTGCCCTTTAAGTGCTCGAGCTCCTTGCGAAGGCGGTCTTCGCCTTCGACGGTCATCGGACTTCTACTCATATCATGACTCCTGCATGCATATCCTGGAGACGACGGACCTTGACGTCGTTGCCGTAGGCAAGCGCCATGCACACGGCATTGGCACCCGCCAGCGTCGTGGCGTAGGGCACCTTGTGCGCCAGCGCCGTGCGACGGATCACGGACGAGTCATTGATGGCCTGACGTCCCTCTGTGGTGTTGACGATATAGGCGATCTCGCCGTTCTTGATCATGTCGACGATATGCGGCCGCCCTTCGAACACCTTGTTGACGGGTTCAACCTCGAGGCCGGCAGCGGCGATCACCTCTGCCGTGCCACGGGTAGCACAAAGCGTAAAGCCTAATGTTACCAGAGAGCGGGCCACCTCGATAACGCCCGCCTTGTCGAACTCACGCACGGACAGGAAGGCCTTGCGATCGCCAGCCAGGGTCGGGATGGCTTCACCGGCACCCAGCTGCGCCTTGTAGAAGGCTTCCGCGAAGGTATCGCCGGAGCCCATCACTTCGCCGGTGGACTTCATTTCCGGCGACAGGATCGGGTCGACCCCCGGGAACTTGGCGAACGGCAGCACCGCTTCCTTCACACTGTAGAAGGTCGGCACGATTTCCTGGGTGAAACCGATCTCTTCCAGGGTCTGGCCGGCCATGCAGCGTGCGGCGATCTGCGCCAGCGACTGGCCGATGCACTTGGAGACGAACGGCACGGTACGTGAAGCGCGCGGGTTGACCTCGATGACGTAGATCACGCCATCCTGCCAGGCCAGCTGCACGTTCATCAGGCCGACGACGTTGAGTTCCAGCGCCATGCGCTTGACCTGCTCGCGCATCTCTTCCTGGACGTCTGCCGGCAGCGAGTACGGCGGCAGTGCGCACGCGGAGTCACCGGAATGGATACCGGCCTGCTCGATGTGCTGCATGATGGCGCCGATCACGACCTGCTTGCCGTCGGACACCGCGTCGATGTCGACCTCGATGGCCGCGTTCAGGAAGTGGTCCAGCAGCACCGGCGAGTCATTGGAGACCTTGACCGCGTGGGTCATGTAGTTCTCGAGCTCGGCGGCGGAGTAGACGATTTCCATCGCGCGGCCGCCCAGCACGTAGCTCGGGCGCACCACCAGCGGGTAACCGATGACCTCGGCCTTGACGAAGGCTTCCTCGAAGCTGCGCGCGGTGGCGTTTTCCGGCTGGATCAGACCGAGCTTCTCGATCATCTGCTGGAAACGCTCGCGGTCTTCGGCGCGGTCGATGGCGTCCGGCGTGGTGCCGATGATCGGCACACCGGCGGCTTCGAGCTCACGCGCCAGCTTCAGCGGCGTCTGGCCACCGAACTGGACGATGACACCGACCGGCTGTTCCTTGTCGGCGATCTCCAGCACGTCTTCCAGGGTGACCGGCTCGAAGTAGAGGCGATCGGAAGTGTCGTAGTCGGTCGAGACCGTTTCCGGGTTGCAGTTGACCATGATGGTCTCGTAGCCGTCCGCGCGCATGGCGAGGGAGGCGTGGACACAGCAGTAGTCGAACTCGATGCCCTGGCCGATACGGTTCGGACCGCCACCCAGCACCATGATCTTCTTCTTGTCGCTGACTTCCGCCTCGCACTCTTCCTCATAGGTGGAGTACATGTAGGCGGTGTCGGACGCGAATTCGGCGGCACAGGTGTCGACGCGCTTGTAGACCGGACGGATGCCCTGCTTCTGACGGTGCTTGCGGAAGGCCTTCTCGGACACGCCCATCAGACGCGCCAGGCGCGCATCGCTGAAGCCCTTGCGCTTGAGACGGAACAGACGATCAGCGTCCATCTCGCCCAGCGAGCTTGCAGCCACTGCGCCTTCCTGAGCGATCAGGTCGGCCAGCTGCACCAGGTACCAGCGATCGATGTTGGTGAGGCGGAAGATCTCTTCGATATCGAGACCGGCACGCATGGCATCGGCGATGTAGAAGATACGCTCGGCACCGGCGGCCTGCAGCTCGCCCTTGATACGCGCCATGTTCTCGTCGCTGAAGTTCTCGACGATCGGGTCGAGACCGTCAACGCCGGTCTCCATGCCACGCAGCGCCTTCTGCAGGGATTCCTGGAAGGTACGGCCGATGGCCATGACTTCGCCGACCGACTTCATCTGCGTGGTCAGGCGGTCATTGGCCTGCGGGAACTTCTCGAAGGTGAAGCGCGGAATCTTGGTGACGACGTAATCGATGGACGGCTCGAAGGACGCCGGCGTCTTGCCACCGGTGATGTCGTTCTGCAGCTCGTCCAGGGTGTAGCCGACGGCCAGCTTGGCGGCGATCTTGGCGATCGGGAAACCGGTCGCCTTGGAAGCCAGTGCCGAGGAACGCGACACACGCGGGTTCATCTCGATCACGACCATGCGGCCAGTGTCCGGACAGATGCCGAACTGGACGTTGGAACCGCCGGTCTCCACGCCGATCTCACGCAGAACGGCCAGCGATGCATCACGCATCAGCTGGTATTCCTTGTCGGTCAGGGTCTGGGCCGGGGCGACGGTGATGGAGTCGCCGGTGTGCACGCCCATCGGGTCGAAGTTCTCGATGGCGCAGACGATGATGCAGTTGTCGTTCTTGTCACGAACGACCTCCATCTCGTATTCCTTCCAGCCCAGCAGCGATTCGTCGATCAACAGCTCGCGGGTCGGCGACAGCTCGAAGCCGCGATGGCAGATCTCTTCGAATTCTTCACGGTTGTACGCCACGCCGCCGCCGGAACCGCCCATGGTGAAGCTGGGACGGATGATGGACGGGAAGCCCAGCTCGGCCTGGATTTCCCAGGCTTCTTCCATGGAGTGCGCGACCTTGGCCTTCGGGCACGCCAGACCGATCTTCTTCATCGCCTTGTCGAAGCGATCACGGTCTTCGGCCTTGTCGATGGTGTCGGCGTTGGCGCCGATCATCTCGACACCGTACTGCTCGAGCACGCCTTCGCGCTCCAGCGCCAGCGCACAGTTCAGTGCGGTCTGGCCGCCCATGGTCGGCAGGATGGCGTCCGGGCGTTCCTTCTCGATGATGCGCGCCACGGTTTCCCAGGTGATCGGCTCGATGTAGGTCGCATCGGCCATCACCGGGTCGGTCATGATGGTTGCCGGGTTGGAGTTGACCAGGATGACCCGGTAACCCTCTTCACGCAGGGCCTTGCAGGCCTGTGCGCCGGAATAGTCGAACTCGCACGCCTGGCCGATGACGATGGGGCCGGCGCCGATGATCAGGATGCTTTTCAGGTCTGTACGTTTCGGCATGTCTCTTCCCGCAATGATCTGGTGACTGAACTCAACGATGGATCAGGCCCTCGGGCCTGCGCTCGGCTCAGCGTCGCGCGCGCATCATCTCGATGAAACGATCGAACAGCGGGGCGACGTCCTGCGGGCCGGGACTGGCTTCCGGGTGACCCTGGAAGCTGAAGGCCGGGCGGTCGGTGCGCTCGATGCCCTGCAGGCTACCGTCAAACAGCGACTTGTGGGTCGCGCGCAGGCTGCTCGGCATGCCCGCTTCATCCACTGCGAAGCCGTGGTTCTGGCTGGTGATCATCACCACACCGCTGTCGAGGTCCTGCACCGGGTGGTTGGCACCATGGTGACCGTGGCCCATCTTGACCGTAGTCGCACCGGAGGCCAGTGCCAGCAGCTGGTGACCCAGGCAGATGCCGAAGACCGGCGTGTCGGTCTCGAGCACTTCACGAATCGCGGTGATGGCGTAGTCGCAGGGCTCGGGGTCGCCCGGGCCGTTGGACAGGAAGACGCCATCCGGATTGAGCGCCAGCACATCGGCGGCAGGCGTCTGCGCCGGCACGACGGTCAGGCGGCAGCCGCGGGAGGCCAGCATGCGCAGGATGTTGTGCTTGACGCCGTAGTCGTAGGCGACCACGTGGAAGGGACGCTCGGACTCACGGGTATCGGCGTAGCCTTCGCCCAGTGTCCATTCGCCTTCGTGCCACTCGAACTGCTCGCTGCAGGAGGCTTCCTTGGCCAGGTCCATGCCCTTCAGACCCGGGAAGGCGCGTGCCGCTTCCAGCGCGCGCTCGACGACGTCATCACCCTGGGCATCTTCACCGGCGAGGATGGCACCGTTCAGGGAGCCCTTCTCGCGCAGGATGCGCGTCAGGCGACGCGTGTCGATATCAGCGATGCCGACGACATTCTCGTCGCGCAGGTACTGATCGAGGGAGCGAGTGGAACGGAAGTTGCTGGCCAGCAGCGGGAGGTCGCGAATGACCAGGCCGGCGGCTGCGACGCTGTCGGACTCGGTGTCCTCGTCGTTGATGCCGGTATTGCCGATGTGCGGATACGTCAGAGTGACGATCTGTCGGGTGTAGGAGGGATCGGTCAGGATTTCCTGGTAGCCGGTCATGGCAGTGTTGAACACTACCTCGCCGCTGGTCTGCCCATCAGCACCGATGGCGCTGCCGTGAAATACACTGCCGTCTTCCAAGGCCAGTATCGCGGGTTTGATCAACGCAACGTCCTCCCCATAGTGTCCACTTTCCTGCCCGGAATCCGCGGTCGAACACCGGACATGCTGCTTGATTATCGTGCTCGGCATTCGCCGAGCCTGTGTCCCGCTGCCGACTTCTGCCAGGTGCCTGTCACTGGACAGACGCGCGCCAGAAGCGGCAAATTCAGGTTGCAAAAAAGCGGGACGAAACCGAAAAATCAGGTTTCATCCCGCTTGTTATCATTCTTCGGAATGCTGCTGGCCCGAGCGCTGCCAAAACGGCAACCAATAGGGCGGCCAAGAACGTGGCCAAATTGGGTAGAGATTACCGGAATCCTTGAGTGCTGACCACCCCGCGCATGCCCCGCCAGCAGGCGACAAGGCCCACGATACGGTCGTTTCGTCGCCGCGGTCAGCTTGACGAAACCCTTGGCCGAGCCGGGACACTGCACAGCGCTTGTAAAGCGAAGCAGTCCAGCGGCGCAAGGCGGCCAGAATGGCTCACGCGTGCGCCGCATCCTGCCCACCGAGACAGCTTTCAAGAAATTCTCCTGAATGTCGCCAGACTGTCATCTCAGCGCTTGGCTCTCCATTCCGCTCCCCACTTTGCTCTCTACTTCGCTCACTTGAGTCCCAGCACATCCTGCATGTCATAGCGGCCGACTTCGCGCCCTGACAGCCATTCGGCCGCGCGTGCCGCGCCCTTGGCGAAGGTCATGCGGCTCGACGCCTTGTGGGTGATCTCGATGCGCTCGCCTTCGGTGGCGAACATCACGGTGTGCTCACCGACGATGTCACCGGCACGCACGGTGGCGAAGCCGATTTCCTTGTCGGTACGCGGGCCGCACTGACCTTCACGCGCGAAGACACCGTGGGTGGCGAGATCACGCCCGATGGAATGTGCCACGGCCTCGCCCATCGCCAGCGCCGTGCCGGACGGGGCATCGACCTTGTGACGGTGGTGCGCCTCGATGATCTCGATGTCATAGCCGGCATCGCCCAGGGCACGCGCGGCGGTTTCCAGCAGCTTGAGGGTCAGGTTGACGCCGGAGCTCATGTTGGCCGCGAACACGAAGGGCACGCTGTCACGGTAGCCATCCAGCTGCTCGAGCTGCTCCGGCGTGAAACCGGTCGTGCCGATCACCATGCGCTTGCCGTGCTCAGCGCACAGCGCCAGGTTGGCCAGTGTCACCTGCGGTGCGGTGAAGTCGATCACCACATCGAAGTCATCCACCACGGCAGCCAGACTGTCGCTGGCGACCACGCCCAGACGGCCCTGACCGGCCAGCTCACCGATGTCGACGCCCGCCAGGGAGCTGCCGGATTCGACGATGCCCGCCGCCAGCGTCAGGCCTTCCACTGCACCGACGGCCTCGACCAACGTGCGTCCCATGCGTCCGGCGACGCCCATGATTGCGATACGGGTCATGCTGACTCCTGCCTGTTGTGGGTCTTGAGGGTGACAGCCCGCGAGCATGCCCCGAGCGTGCCACCTATGCTGTGGCCACGAGTATATCAGCCGCCTGCAGCGTTGGCTGACGTCATGTATTTGTGCCGGTTACGCGCTAGAGTAGCCTCGTACCAGGTTGTCTCCTGTTGATCGTCATTTTTCTCATCACCGCTCAGTCTCCGGAGTCAGCATGCCTGCACGCCAATCCCCCGCCTCGCGCCGCTGGCGCATGCTCCAGACCCTCGCTGTCACCACGACGCTTGCCGGCCTGTTGAGCGCCTGCGGCGTTCACCCGCGCCCCTACACGCTGGCATCGCCGGAACAGAAGAGCGAGTTCCCGGAAATCCAGTGGTGCGGCACGCTCAGGCTGCCGGGCAAATGGCTGGATGACACCCCCGTCGGGGGCCTGTCGGACATCGGCTGGGACCAGGACGAGTCACTGCTGTATGCCGTGTCGGACCGCGGCTGGCTGCATCGTCTGCGACTCGCCTTCCGTCACGGTGAACTGGTCGGGGCCAAGGCGCTCAATACCTACACCCTGCGCGACGAGACCGATGTCTCGCTGCGCGGCGCCCTCAGTGATGCCGAGGGCCTGCAGCTGCTGCGCGCGAACAATGACCGCCGCGGCGATTCCCGCCTGGTGATCAGCTTCGAGCAGCAGCCACGCGTCGAGCACTTCCTGCCCAGCGGCCTGGCCGTCAGCGAGCCCTTCACCCCGATGGGCGCGCGCGGCGCGGCGCCCAACAACGGCATGGAAGCCCTGACCCTGCACCCGGAATACGGCATGCTCGCCGGGCTGGAAGCCACGCCGGAGGGCATGAGCGACGGCATGACGCGCATCTTCAGCCTCGACGACAAGCACGAGTGGAGCTACCCGCTGGCCAGCGACACCGGCTCGAGCCTGACCGCGATGGAGATGCTGCCCGACGGTGACATGCTGATGCTGGAGCGCGCCTTCTCGCCGCCCTTCCCGCTGGTGATCAGTCTGCGCCGCGCGCATCTCGGTGAGCCCGGCACCCAGGCCGAGGTGCGCACCCTGGCACGCCTGTCGAGCGGCGATGGCTGGTCGCTGGACAACTTCGAAGGGCTGACGCATCTGGAAGGCAATCGCTTCCTGATGATCTCGGATGACAACTTCAGCAGCTTCCAGACCACGCTGCTGAGCTGCTTTGCCGTCATCGAGCCCGAGGCCTTCACGGCTGAATCAGCGCCGGAATAGCCATGTCCCCGGGCTGTGTTACTGGGCTGAGTTACCGAACTGAGTTGCTGTACTGAGCCACTGGGCCTGAAACGCGAGAGCCCCGCACTCGACAAGTCGAGTGCGGGGCTCTCTGGCATGAAGGCCATCCACGGGGCTGGCCCGCAGACGGCAAGGCGAAGGCCTAGGGCTTCATGTCTTCGAAGAACTTCTTCACGCCATCGAAGAAGCTATTCTCCTTCGGTGAATGGCTCTTGCCGGTATCACCGAGGCTCTGCTGGAACTGACGCAGCAGCTCCTTCTGCTCTTCATTCAGGCTGACCGGGGTCTCGATGACCACCTTGCACAGCAGGTCCCCGGCGGGGCCGCCGCGCACCGGCTTGACGCCCTTGCCGCGCAGACGGAACAGCTTGCCGGTCTGGGTCTCGGCCGGAATCTTCAGCACGACACGTCCGTCGAGGGTCGGCACGTTGAGCTCACCGCCCAGCGCCGCATCGACGAAGCTGATCGGCACTTCACACTGCAGATGACGACCATCGCGCTTGAAGATCTCGTGCTCGCGCAGGTTGACCTGCACATACAGATCACCTGACGGCCCGCCGTTGACACCGCCCTCGCCTTCGCCGTTCAGACGGATGCGGTCGCCGGTGTCGACGCCCGGCGGAATCTTGACCGAGAGGGTCTTGGATTCCTGGACGCGGCCTTCGCCGTGACACTTGCGGCACGGCACGCTGATCTTCTCGCCACGACCGTGGCAGGTCGGACACGCCTGCTCGACCGCGAAGAAGCCCTGCTGCATGCGCACCTTGCCCATGCCATTGCAGGTCGGGCAGGTTTCCTTGCTGGAACCCGGCTCGGCACCATCGCCATCACAGTGGCCACAGGCCGCCAGACGCGGCACGCGGATATCGACCGTGGTACCGGCAACCGCCGATTCCAGATCGAGATCCAGGTTGTAACGCAGGTCGCTGCCGCGCTGCGGAGCGTTCGGGTTGCGACGACCACCGCCGCCACCGAAGATGTCACCGAAGACATCGCCGAACACATCGCCGAAGCCGCCGGCACCACCACCGCCAAAGCCGCCGCCACCGAAGCCACCGCCGCCCTGACCATCGACACCGGCATGACCGAACTGGTCATAGGCGGCGCGCTTGTCAGCATCGGACAGCACTTCGTAGGCTTCAGAGACTTCACGGAACTTCTCGGCCGAAGTTTCATCATCCGGGTTGCGGTCCGGGTGATGCTTCTGGGCCAGGCGTCGGTACGCCTTCTTGATGTCCTTGGTGTCGGCGCCACGCTCGACACCAAGCACTTCGTAATAATCACGCTTGGACATGGATCAGGTCCGCCTGGATTGCTGGCAGCCTGAGGCTGCCGGTCTGTTCTGGAATGCCGGTTGTCACCGGTGGCTCGCGGCTAGCGCAAGGCGCCACCGATGCAAACGACAACGCGGGACACCTTCACAAGGCTCCCGCGCTGTCATCAGACGTCGTTCAAGAAATCCCTCAGGACTTCTTGTCGTCGTTGACTTCCTCGTACTCGGCGTCAACCACGTCGTCGTCCTGCTTCTTGCCAGCCTGACCTTCGGCAGCCTGCTCACCCTGGGCGCCCTGCTCGGCGTAGAGCTTCTGCGCCAGGTTGCCGGACGCTTCGGTCAGTGCATCCAGCTTGGCCTGGATCGCATCCTTGTCGTCGCCTTTCAGGGCTTCTTCCAGCTCGGAGATCGCCGTCTCGATGGCTTCCTTCTCGCTGGCTTCGGCCTTGTCACCGGCTTCGGTCAGGGTCTTCTTGGTCGCGTGAATCATGCCGTCGGCCTGATTGCGCAGCTGGACCATTTCCTCGAACTTCTTGTCTTCGTCGGCGTTGGCTTCCGCGTCACGCACCATCTGTTCGATCTCGTCGTCGGACAGGCCGCCGGAAGACTTGATGACGATGGACTGCTCCTTGCCGGTCGCCTTGTCCTTGGCGGACACGTTCAGGATACCGTTGGCATCCAGGTCGAAGGCGACTTCGATCTGCGGCACACCGCGCGGCGCCGGCGGAATGTCGGCCAGGTCGAAGCGACCCAGAGACTTGTTCTGCGCGGCCTGCTTGCGCTCACCCTGCAGGACGTGGATGGTCACCGCGCCCTGGTTGTCATCAGCGGTGGAGAACACCTGGGACTTCTTGGTCGGGATGGTGGTGTTCTTCTCGATCAGCGGCGTCAGCACGCCACCCATGGTCTCGATACCGAGGGTCAGCGGGGTCACGTCCAGCAGCAGCACGTCCTTGACGTCGCCGCCCAGCACGCCGCCCTGGATGCCGGCGCCGACGGCGACCGCTTCATCCGGGTTGACGTCCTTGCGAGCTTCCTTGCCGAAGAACTCGGCCACCTTGGACTGCACCAGCGGCATGCGGGTCTGACCACCGACCAGGATGACGTCGTCGATCTCGGAGGCGGACAGGCCGGCGTCGGACAGCGCGGTCTGGCACGGCTTCAGGGAGCGTGCGACCAAGTCGTCGACCAGAGACTCGAGCTTGGAACGGGTCACCTTGACGTTCAGGTGCTTCGGACCGGTGTTGTCAGCCGTGATGTACGGCAGGTTCACGTCGGTCTGCTGAGCGCTGGACAGCTCGATCTTGGCCTTCTCGGCAGCTTCCTTCAGACGCTGCATGGCGAGGTTGTCGCCGGACAGATCGATACCGCTGTCTGCCTTGAACTGGTCAACCAGGTAGTTGATCAGGTGCATGTCGAAATCTTCACCACCCAAGAAGGTGTCGCCGTTGGTGGCGAGCACTTCGAACTGGGTCTCACCGTCGACGTCGGCGACTTCGATGATGGAGATATCGAAGGTACCGCCGCCCAGGTCGTAGACCGCGATGGTCTTGTCACCACGAGACTTGTCCATGCCGTAGGCGAGGGCTGCGGCAGTCGGCTCGTTGATGATGCGCTTGACGTCGAGACCCGCGATGCGGCCGGCGTCCTTGGTCGCCTGACGCTGGGAATCGTTGAAGTAGGCCGGCACGGTGATGACGGCTTCGGTGACTTCTTCACCGAGGTAGTCTTCCGCGGTCTTCTTCATCTTCTTGAGGATTTCCGCACTGATCTGCGGCGGTGCCATCTTCTTGTCTTTCACCTGCACCCAGGCGTCACCGTTGTCGGCTTCGACAATCTTGTACGGCACCATCTTGATGTCTTTCTGAACCACATCATCCTTGAACTTGCGACCGATCAGGCGCTTGACCGCGAAGAGGGTGTTCTCCGGGTTGGTCACTGCCTGACGCTTGGCCGACTGGCCGACCAGAATCTCGTTGTCGTCGGTGTAAGCGATGATGGACGGTGTGGTGCGACCGCCTTCAGCGTTTTCGATGACCTTGGTTTTCTCGCCGTCGAGCACTGCCACACAGGAGTTGGTAGTACCCAAGTCAATACCGATGATGCGTCCCATAATCGTATACCTCGAATCTGTTGCTAGCCTGAAAGATAAGTCTGGATGTCGGCACCTTGTGTCGGTGCCTGAACTTGTTTCTCTAGATGGGGTCGCGTGTCAGGGTTTCAAGACCCGGCCGGGCAAATTTTCCCGGGCCGGATCGCCCTGAGCCCCCACAGGGCGCGATCCAACGCCTATCGGGCGTCGGGAGCGCGCAGGCCTCAGGAGGCCTTGCTGACTGCCACCATCGCCGGACGCACCAGGCGACCATTGAGGGTGTAACCCTTCTGCATCACGTCGATGACGCTGTTCGGCTCCGCGTCCGGGGACGGCACCATGGCGACAGCCTGATGGTATTCCGGATCGAAGGGCTCGCCGTGCGGATCCAGCTGCTCGACGCCTGACTTGTTCAGGGCATCCAGCTGCATTTTCAAGGTCATCTCGATGCCTTCGACGTGGGTCTTGGCCGCTTCGTCACCCGACATGGATTCCAGTGCCTTCTCGAGGGAATCCACCACCGGCAGCATTTCCTTGACGAACTTCTCCAGCGCGAACTTGCGCGCCTTCTCGGCGTCCTGCTCGGCACGACGGCGCGCGTTCTGCGCATCGGCAGCCGCACGCAGCGCCTGGTCCTTGGCTTCCTTGACGGCCTGCTCAAGCTCTTCGACCTGGGCGGCCAGCATCTCGGCTTCCGGGTTGTCCACCAGAGAGCCTTCGGCGCCGGTATCGTCGGCATCCAGTACGTTGTCGATCACTTCACCTTCCGGCGTTTCCGGCTGCGGCTCGGCATCGCGAGCGGCACGCTGAAGCTCTTCATCCATCGGGGTCTGCGGGTCCTGAGCCATGCTGATCTCCTGCGGGCCGGCGTCTATGCGCCATTGCCCTGATTCGTGGCCTGCTGAGCTTGTCGCGAAGCATCACGCGCACTGGCTGACAGACAGGCCATGAGTTGCCTTGAGAGGCAGCAAGGCCAGGCCATTGCTGCCGACTGAAAGTGTCAGTGCCTCTATATGGGGACAGCACATCGCTTCTCAAGCCTTGCCGCGGGCTTTTCTCCCCACTGAGTCCGGCATGGATTGAAGGCCACCCGAACGTGCTGTATAAAAAGCCATGTTCACTGTATAAACATACTGTATGGCGACACCGTAGCCCGCCCATCGAGTCCGGGTCCGCTGATGTTCTCCCAGCACGGCGTACGTCAAAGCCCCCTCGGAGGTAGTCATGCTGCTGCAACTCGCCATCCAAGATTTTGCCATCGTCGAAACGCTGGAACTCGATTTCCGCCGCGGCATGACCGCCATCACCGGCGAGACCGGTGCCGGCAAGTCCATCCTGCTCGGCGCCCTCGGCCTGTGTCTGGGCGAGCGTGCCGATGCCGGCAGCGTGCGCCATGGCGCCGACCGCGCCGACCTCATCGCGCGTTTCGATATCAGTGAGCTTGGCGACGCCCGTCAGTGGCTGGATGAGCGCGAACTGGGCAGCGACGACTGCCTGCTGCGTCGCGTCATCACCGCCAGCGGCCGCTCCAAGGCCTGGATCAACGGCACGCCCTGCACCATCACCGACCTGCGCGAGCTGGGCGAGCACCTGATCGACATCCACTCCCAGCACGCCCATCACTCCCTGCTCAAGGAAGAGACGCATCTGCGTCAGCTCGACGAATATGCGGGCCTGGAGACTCAGGCTGCCCAGTTGCGCGAGGACTTCCGTCACTGGCAGGAGGCGCATCGTCGCCTCAAGCGCATGAGCAATGATGGCGATGAGGTGCGTGCACGTCGCCAGCTGCTGCGCTATCAGGTCGAGGAGCTCGATGAACTGGCGCTGTGCGAAGGGGAGCTGGAAGCCCTGGAACAGGAGCAGGAAACGCTGGCCAATGCCGAGCAGATTCTGGCCGAGGCGCAGTCCGCCGCCGAATGCTGTGATCACGACGAAGAAGGTGCGCTGCCACGCCTCAACCAGGCCCTGGCACGTCTGGCGCATCTGCCGGGCAACGAGCATGGCTCACTGGCCAGTGCGCTGGGCATGCTCGAGGAAGCGCGCATCCAGATAGAAGAAGCGGCGCGTGAATTGCATCGGTTCGTGGAAGTCACCGAACTCGATCCCGAGCGTCTCGCCTTCGTCGATGAGCGCCTGAGCCGCATTCACCAGATCGCGCGCAAGCATCATGTGATGCCGGACGAGCTGCATGGCCTTCATCAGCGTCTGAGCGAAGAACTCGACGGCCTGGGTGGCGATGAGGAGGCCATCGAAGCCTTGCGGGAAGAAGTGGCTCAGCGTCGCGAGGCCTGGAAGGGGCTGGCGAGTGAGGTGAGCGCCAAACGCGCCACTGCCGCCCCGCAACTGGCCAGCGACATCCAGGACCAGCTGGCCTTCCTCGGCATGGGCAAGGCCACCTTCGAGGTCGCCATCGAGGCGCGGGAGCGCCCGCAGCCGGAAGGCATGGAGCGTATCCACTTCCGCATCAGCGCCAACCCGGGCCAGCCGCCACGTGCGCTGGCCAAGGTGGCCTCCGGCGGCGAGCTCTCGCGTGTGTCACTGGCGATCCAGGTCGTGGCCGCCAGTCGCTCGACCATCCCCAGCCTGGTCTTCGATGAAGTCGATGTCGGCATCTCCGGCGCCACCGCCGAGATCGTCGGCCAGCTGCTGCGTCGCCTGGGCGACAAGGGCCAGGTGCTGACCGTCACGCACCTGCCGCAGGTCGCCGCACAGGCGCATCAGCACCTGCATATAGAGAAGCAGGCCGAGAAGGACACGACCCGCACCCACATGGCGCTGCTGGATGAAAGCGGCCGCGTGCGCGAGCTGGCACGCATGCTGGGCGGCATTCATCTCTCCGAGCAGACCCTCGCCCATGCCCGCGAGATGCTGGGCGCTGCCGACAGCCGCCACTGAGCGCTGTCGTCTAAGTCGCCGTTCATGCACTGCCAGCGACGTCCATTCGTCCAATGACGCTCCTCAACAAGACGAACGCCAGAGTCATGGATTGAGGAAACATGCACGCCAGATACATGAACGGCCGCCCCTGAGGGCGGCCGTTCGTGTATCTGGCCGGAGAAGGCTCTCCAGCCACGTCATCCCTGACGCAACCCGCGTCAGCTATCGCTCTTGTCGCCCTTGGGGCGCACGTAGAGCACTAGCGCATGCTCGACCAGCTCATAGCCGTGCTCCTCGACGATCTCGCGCTGACGGCGCTCGATCTCGGGATCACAGAACTCTATGATCTCGCCGCTGTCCAGACATACCATGTGGTCATGGTGTTCTTCCTGGGACAGTTCGAAGACGGCGTGACCGCCATCGAAGTTGTGACGCATCACCAGTCCCGCTGTTTCAAACTGGGTGAGCACACGATAAACCGTCGCCAGACCGACATCTTCGCCAGCCTCAAGCAACGCCTTGTACACGTCCTCGGCACTCAGGTGTCGATCCGTCGATTTCTCGAGGATCTGCAGGATCTTGACTCGCGGTAGGGTTACCTTGAGTCCCGCCTTGCGCAGTTCATGGTTCTGATCGGCCATGCTGGGGTACTCTTCGCAGTCGCTTGATGTATCAGGTATGATCGGCCAAGGCAAAACGATAGGGAATCTTCAGGGCAAATGCAAAACTTGATCAAAACAGTCGCCTTTTGCAGCGCCCTGTCGCTGCTCACCGGGTGCAGCTACTTCAGCGTCTACAAGCGCGACCTTCCTCAGGGCAACCTGATCAAGCCGGAAATGGTCGAGCAATTGAAGCCGGGCATGAGCCGCGAACAGGTCATCTACGTGATGGGCTCACCGCTGCTGACCGCCCCCTTCAGTGAGGATAGCTGGGACTACGTCTATCGCCTCAAGAAAGCGGATGGCGAAATCATCAACAAGCGCGTGACGTTGACCTTCGCAGGCGATTCACTCTCCAACATCGACAAGAGCGGCGACATCGACCAGGAAACCGTCATCGTGCCGGACCTGGACATCGACCCTCGCGCGGCACAGCCTAACCGTGCTGAACCCAAGGCAGGCGCAGCCGACCTGCCTGAAGAGCGCTGATCACTGACCTCTTCACTCAGTGACAAGCCAGAACAACAGCGGGGCACCTTTCAAGGTGCCCCGCTGTTTTTGATTCTCGCCTGTATCTCGTCTTACTGAGCGGCGCGAGCGGCCTTGTCGGCGCGCCGCTTGCGCGCAAGCTTGGGGTCGGTGATCAAGGCGCGATAGACCTCGACCCGGTCCCCGGCGTCCAGCACATGCTCATCGGGCTTGCGCAGCGCCTTGCCGAAGATACCCAGGTCCGCCTCGAGAAACACCTCGGCGGCAATCGTCGGAAAGTGCTGCTCCAGACGCGCCATGCGCACGGCCTCGCGCGCCGTGGTACCGGGGGCGACCGCCAGCGAGACGATCTTCTGCTTGTCGGGCAGCGCATAGGCCACCTCGACCGTGATTCTATCTGTCATGTCTGCTCCTTTGCTCTCGCCACCTTTATATACCACCTGTGCGATATATCACCTGCGCGGCGTTGCACCCTGGCCAACGGCCAGGTGTCAGCGCTGGGTGTAGATCTGGTCAGCGCGGCGCGTGAAGGCCTCGACCATCTGAGCGGCGACCTGACTGAACAGCTTGCCGAACGCCATGCCCAGCAGGCGATTGCTGAACTCGAAGTCCATCTCGAGCGAGACCTTGCAGGCGTCTTCGCCCAGTGGCGTGAACAGCCAGGTCCCCTGCAGACGCTTGAAGGGGCCATCGACCAGGTTCAGCTCTATCCGCTCGGGGGCATACAGGTCATTGCGCGTAACGAAGCTCTGCTGCATGCCTGCCTTGGACAGGGTGAGCCTGCCCTTGAGATGGTCCTCATCACGTTCCAGCAATTCCGCGTTGCTGCAGCCGGACAGGAATTCGGGATAACGCTCGAAATCATTGACCAGATCGAACATTGCCCGGGCCGAATGCCGCACCAGGGCAGACCGGTTGACCGTAGGCATCTAGCTCTCCGCTGACTTGGATACGCAGCATGCGTATCATGAACAATGGGCCGGCGCATGAAGTGCCGTCTGGCCTTGAATGGTAACACGCCTCCCCCCATCCAGAAGGATGTGCCATATCCACACTGGATGACGGCAGGCGCACACGACAAATGAGGCAACATGGGCAAGAAAAAGAAACCCGAACAGGGCGGCAATCTGATCGCCCAGAACAAGAAGGCACGCCACGAGTACCACATCGAGGAAACCTTCGAAGCGGGTCTGGTACTGGCAGGCTGGGAAGTGAAGGCGCTGCGCGCAGGCAAGGGCCAGCTGACCGATACCTATATCGTGATCAAGAATGCCGAAGCCTGGCTGCTGGGCTGCCACATCCATCCGCTGGAAACCGCCAACACCCACGCGGTGGCGGACCCGCAGCGCACGCGCAAGCTGCTGTTGCACAAGAAGCAGATCGCACGCATCTTCTCGCGCACCCAGGACAAGGGCCACACCTGTGTGCCGGTCAAGCTGTACTGGAAGAATGCGATCGTGAAGTGCGAGATCGCGCTGGTGGAAGGCAAGAAGCTGCACGACAAGCGCGCCACCGAGAAAGACCGTGACTGGAACCGTCAGAAAGCCCGTATCCTGCGCGACCGCTGAGGGCAGCGTGAGGCAGCTCACGCCAGCAAGCTACTGTCAGGTCAGAAATTTTCCTGAACGCTTGAACTGGCGTAGCACAGTCCCCACCTGTTATGATGAAGACGTAGCAACGCAGTAAAGTGGTAACACTGTTATGGGGGCGTTCTGGCATTCGACGCTGGTGGCAAACCCTGAGGTGCATGCCGAGATCGTAACGTATCTCGTAAATAAAACGTTGCAAATATATAGTCGCAAACGACGACAACTACGCTCTAGCTGCATAAGCTGCTCATGATACCGTTGCGCCTGTTCAAGGTGGATTGAGAACGAGCCCGTATAAACAGGATCGTCTTGGCCGACGTCTCTAAGGTCGAGATTAAAACTCAGAGAATCGCATTGCTGTAGCCTGTTCATTGGCGGCAGTAGTGTTAAATCAAATAATGAAACTAAGCATGTAGAGCCGAAGGCGGAGTGCCGGCGGACACGGGTTCGACTCCCGTCGCCTCCACCATATCCGTGACAGAAAGGCCTCCCTTCGGGGAGGCCTTTCTGTTTGTGGGCGATCAGTGCTGGCTGGGGCTTTCCTGTCAGAGGCCGAGCGCTCTCTCAAGTCGCCCTATCAAGCTGCCCTCTCAAGTCACCCTCTCAGGCCTCTAAAGCCCCTCTCTCAGGCCTGCGCAAGGCCCGGCAGCGGCCACGCAGGCGCCACAGCACCCGTCATGGCCACAGTCTCGGCCTCAGGTCGCGCTGCCGCTCAGGCGCTCGCTGGTGCGGCGCACGCCGATCAGCAGCGGTGTGCCGGTGTCGGGGTCGGGGATCAGGCGGCACTCGACTCCATAGAGCTTGCGCACCAGCTCCGGCGTCACCACCTCAGCGGGCGCGCCCTCGGCGATCACGTGGCCTGCATGCATGGCCACGATGTGGTCGGCATAGCGGCAGGCGCTGGCCAGATCATGCACCACCATCACGATGGTCTTGCCCTCTTCATGGGCCAGACGCTGGATCAGCTCGAAGACCTCGATCTGGTGGCCGAGATCCAGCGCCGAGGTCGGCTCATCCAGCAGCAGCAAGGGCGTCTGCTGTGCCAGCGCCATGGCGATCCAAGCGCGCTGGCGCTGCCCGCCGGACATCGAGGCCAGCTCACGGTCCGCCAGGCTCTCGATGTCGGCGGCGGCCATCGCCTCGGCCACCAGCCGTTGATCCTCCTCAGACCACTGACTCAGCGCGCCCTGATAGGGCTGACGACCGAAACGCACCAGCTCATGTACCGTTACCCCCTCGGGCGAATGCGTCTCCTGAGGCAGCAGCGCGATGCGCTGGGCCACTTCGCGCCGCTTGTAGGCGTGAATGTCCTTGCCTTCCAGCAGCACCGCGCCTGACTCAGGCAACTGCAGGCGTGCCAGCCCTGCCAGCAGTGTCGACTTGCCACAGCCATTGGGCCCGACGATCGCCGTCACCTTGCCGTCGGGCAGCCCCAGGGTCAGCGAATCGATCACGGTGACATGGCGCTGGCGCGCGCCATAGCCCAGCGACAGCTCGTTAGCTCGCAGGGTATCGGTGGTGGCCGCGGCGTGGCGATCGGCCGGGGAATTCATCGCTCGCGGATCAAGCATCGTCTCAGCGCTCATGGCGCACTCTCCTGAAACATCATCGGCCGCTGGTACATCATCAGCCGCTGAAACATGTCGTGCGACGCTGAGCGGCAAGGGCTGGCCCTGGGCCGCTCAGCAGGAAAATAGGGGCAACGGCTAGCGCGGGCTGCGCAGCAGTATCCACAGCAGATAAGGGCTGCCGACCACGGCCATCACGATACCGACCGGGATTTCCTGCGGCGACAGCAGAGTACGACCGGCGAGGTCTGCCAGCACCATCACCAGCGCGCCGGCCAGCGCCGAGGCCAGCAGCGGCACGCCCTTGTGACGCGACAGGTAGCGTGCGATCTCGGGGCCCACCAGCGCCACCATGCCTACCGGCCCGGCCACCGCGACGGCCGCCGCCGTCAGCACGACCGACAGCCACAGCGTGATCAGGCGTACACGCGACACCGGCTGTCCCAGCCCCGTTGCCACGCGGTCGGTGAAGCGCAGCGTATTCAGCCCGCGCCCCAGCCAGAGCGCGATCGGCACGCCGATCAGCAGGGCCAGCCCGAGCCAGGTGAGCGAATCGGCGTCACGCGCATTGAGGCTGCCGACCGTCCACGGGTAGGCGCTGTTGGCGGCATCGATGGAGACTCTTGCCAGCATCAGCTGCGTGCCGGCACCGAACAGCGCCCCGACCCCGATACCGGCGACCAGGAAGCGATAGCCGCGCGTGCCGATGCCGCCAGAGAGCCCGAAGGCCAGCGCAGTGGCGATCACGGCACCGCTCAGCGCCATCACCGGCGGCGCCAGCGAGATGCCCATCCCGACCACGGAGGCCACCGCGAAGGCGGTCGCGCCATTGTCGATGCCGATGATACCCGGCGTCGCCAGACGGTTGCCGGCCAGGGTCTGCATCAGACAGCCCGCCAGCGAGAAGGCAGCGCCCGTGGCGATGCCGGCCAGCAGGCGCGGCAGACGCAGCTCCTGCACCACGAAGACGGTAGCGAACTCGCCGTGCCCGAAGGCCGCCTTGAAGGCATCCCACGGCCCAAGGCCGGCGCTGCCCAGCATCAGCGAGGCGACACTGGCCATCAGCAGCGCCAGCAGCAGTATGCCGGCCGCCAGCAATGGCGCACGCAACAGCAGCAGGGACAGCTTGCCATGTCGCCACCAGAGCGTGCCTGTGGGGGCCGAGCGGAGGGGATCAAGCGGTGAAGGTCTAGACATCATCGATTCCAAACAAGGCCCTGTCAGGACAACGCCTGACAGGGCCGGTCGATTCAAGCAATGAGGCGATGGCGCCGGCATGCGCGCCAGCCTGGCCTCCATCATCGTTCACGCCGCAAGCGCCAGAGCTACAGGGTGGGCAGACGGCGGGCACGCACCACGGCAATCAGCACGGGCGCGCCCATCAGGGTCGTCAGCACCCCCAGCGGCAGCTCCGAGGGCGGCACGACCAGCCGCGACACCACATCGGCGCTCAGCAGCATGGTCACGCCCAGCGGCAGGCACAGCCACAGCGTGCGCCGCACATCGGCGCCGCACAGCGCACGCGCCACATAGGGCACGGCGAGGCCGACGAAGGCCACCGGCCCGGCCAGTGCCGTCGCGGCACCGACCAGCAGCGCCACCACCAGGATCGCGACCTTGCGCACGCGCTTGGGATGGTGGCCCAGGCCACTGGCGACCTGCTCACCCAGCACCATCGCGGAGAGCGGCCGCGCCAGCCACAGCGTCAGCAGCACCGCGAGCAGGATACTGGGCAGGCTGCTGTAAAGCGCCTCCAGCGAGCGCCCGGCCAGACTGCCGATCACCCAGAAGCGGATCTCGTCGGCCGCACGTTGATCGATCAGCAAGGCCAGAGACGTCAGCGCCACCAGCAGGCTCGACAGCGCCGCGCCGGCCAGCACCAGACGCACCGGGTCCTGACGTGCGCCGCTCATCCGCACGGTGCTCATCACGAACAGGCAGCCCAGCAGCGCACCGCTCTGCGCCACCATCACGTGCATGCCGGTCGCTTCCATCCCCAGCAACAATGCCACGGCCACGGCAAAGGAGGCCCCGGCACTCACGCCCAGCAAGCCCGGCTCCGCCAGCGGGTTGCGTGCCACCACCTGCATCAGGGCGCCGCCACAGGCGAGCATCATGCCGACCACCATGCCGATCAGGGTACGCGGCGCGCGTAGCTCGAGCACCACGAAGCGCGCCTGATCACTGCCCTGTCCGGCCAGCACCTGCAGCGCCTGCCAGGGGCCGACATCGCCAGCCCCCCACAGCAGGCTGGCCAGACAGGTCAGCAGGGCGCTCAGGCAGGCCAGCGGCATCACCTGACG
Source organism: Cobetia amphilecti (assembly GCF_020217465.1). Taxonomy (GTDB): domain Bacteria; phylum Pseudomonadota; class Gammaproteobacteria; order Pseudomonadales; family Halomonadaceae; genus Cobetia; species Cobetia amphilecti. The sequence continues at coordinate 157,520 of NZ_CP084115.1, read as the reverse complement.
CAACGCAAGACGCCCGGAGACCTTGTGGGTCATCCGGGCGGCATGTGCGCGTGGCCTGCGGACCTGTGGAGAGGTCTCTTCAGCCTGCATACCACCTCCCGCGTCGCGGTTGCGGGAGGTCCCCTGCCTGCGCAGGGGTCAAACGTCGTGCACCGACATGACTGCGACTAGCCATCATCGCGCGCCCGGTCGATATCCTTCAGCAATGCTTCCGCGGCCAACGGGCCGCTGGCGCTGGTCCACAGCTGGCCATTCACGCCGACCAGGCTGTCGCGGTCCGCTGTCTCGAGACGCTGGAAGGCCGGCTCTGCCGCCAGGGCGTCGACCGCGGCATCAGAGGAATCGTCCATGGTGGCGAGGAAGATGGTCTGCGCATCGATGCGTGCCATGTTCTCGTCGCTGAGCGGATCGGAATGCGGGCGACCCGGCTTGACCAGATCACCGCCGACCAGCTCATAGCCGCTGGCCGCCATCAGGCCGGTCGCGAACAGCTGGTCGGACATCGCCATCAGACCACCCGGCATGCGACGCACCAGGCTGGCGGTTTCCGGGGTGGTCATCTCGGCCTTCAGACGCGCGGCGTGCGCGTCGATGGCAGCCAGACGTGTCTCGAGTTCCGCTTCGGCCGTCTCGCCCAGCGCCTCGGCATAGACACGACTCTGCTCCTTCCAGCCCTGCTGGCTCAGCGCCGAAGCGCTCGGCACGACGGTCGGCGCCAGACGCGACATCAGCTGGTACTGGGTCTTGTCGAGGCCCGGCGGCGCCAGGATCAGGTCCGGCTTGAGCGCGACGATCGCCTCGAGATTGAACTCACGCGGCGTGCCGATGATCTTGATGTCCGGCACCTGCGACTGGATATAGCTCGCCACGCCATCACCGCCACGCGTGGTCACGGTGCCCAGCGGCGTCACCTGACTGGCGACGGCCACATCCAGCGCGCCTTCGTACAGGGTGACGACACGCTGCGGCGTGCCCTCGATGTCCAGCTCACCGTAGGCCGTCTCGACACTGCGTGCCTCGGCAGACAGGGAAGCCCCCATCAGCGCTACCGCCAAGGTCGCCATCAGGCCCTGTTTTAACCATGCAGGCCGGGTCATGCCACGAGCAGTAAAAGCAGTCGACGAGACGGTCATGCAGTACTCCGAAATGAAGGAAATGATCTCGCACTCAAGCGAAGGCAGGCGTGATCCTGCGCAGGACGATACCGCAAGGTGACCCCTGTGCGCATGACTATCACACTCGAGCAACGAATAATAATCAATCGCAACAATACCGGCTCATCCTGTGACTCACCACACCAGTTCATGCAACGCGACATTGCAACATCCTGCGTGGCAGCAGGTCACGTCTCTCCCCCGAGCAGCGCCTGAAGACCTTGAAGGTTGGCGGCGCCTGCCGCAGGCTGTGCGCAAGAATGTCTCTGGCGGAGTCCCCGCAGGGGTTGGGATAGCCCCAAGTGCCCCGATAACTGAAGGATGGACTCTCGCTCGGCGTGCGCGCAGGACGCGCGTGACGCCCCTTCAACATCTACCTGACAGATCCTCGCGTTAGTGATGGGACGCTTGCGAGCCTCTGATGCACCACCGGAGCCTGCTCTCACTCTCTACCCCGACGCCTCACACACTCACCGACATGGAGAAGCCATCTGTGGCGATTCCGACACCCCCGCATTCCCCTCCCGCCCTTGCTGCCTCGTGCCAACCGGACTCATGGCGACCTGCCTGGCTGATGTCCGCCCTGATGATGCTGTTGATGGTGTTGAGCCTCGGGTTCAGCAGCCTGTCCCATGCCGCCCCGGCCGAGGACGGCAGCGGCGATGGCGCGACATCCTCCTACGAGAGCCTGGCCACGCTGCTGGAAGACCCCAGTCAGCGCGAGGCCCTGATCGAAGGCCTGCGACAGCTGGACAGCAAGGCGAGTGAACAAGCCGTCGAGGTGGCAGGGGAAGACGTCACCCTGAGCGAGGACTCGCCGTCACTGTCGCGCCAGCTGGCGGCCATCAGCCAGGACCTGGTCGCGGATCTCTCCGCCACGCTGGACCGCATGCTGGGCACCCTCGATGGCCTGGCCAACGAGGACGCCGACGAGATCGACTGGAGTCGCTTCACCAGCGAGGCCGTGAGCCTCGGGCTGGTCGTCATCTCGACCATCGCGCTGTTCCTCGTGCTGCGCAGACTCGCCAAGCCGCTGTTCTCACGTGTCAGCCAGTGGTCACTGGATGGCCAGCACCGCAGCCCGCTGCTGCGCACCCTGCTGGCGGTACTGGTCGCGGCGGTGGTGGACATCGCGGTCATCGGCCTCGCCTTCCTCGGCGGCTATCTGCTCGCCATCTTCGCCTATGGCGAACAGGGCGTGATCGGTCAGCGCGAGTCGATGTTCCTGAACGCCTATCTGGTCATCGAGCTGTTCAAGGCCTTGATGCGCATGCTGTTCTCCTCAGGCTACAAGGGGCTGCGTCTGCTGCCGATGCCGGATGACGTGGCGCGTTACTGGAACCGCTCCCTGGCCATGCTGGCCGGCTTCATCGGCTACGGCATCCTGGTCGTGGTGCCGATGATCAACAACAACCTGGCGCCGGCCGTCGGCAGCTTCGTCAACCTGCTGATCATGGCCATCACCCTCGTCTGGGCCATCGTGGTGATCTCGCGCAATCGCATCATTCTGCGTGACCGCCTGCTCACTCAAGCCCGCGAGGCGAACAACGCGATCATCGCCGTGTGTCTGCGCATTCTGGCGCGCACCTGGCATCTGATCGCGCTGGCCTACTTCGCCACCCTGTTCATCATCTCGCAGACGACGCCTGAAGAGGCGCTGCCGTTCATGATGGGGGCGACGCTCAAGACGCTGCTCGCCATCGGCGGCGGGGCTCTGCTGTCACGCGTGGTGACACAGCTGATCGGCAAGCGCATCCAGATCTCCGACAAGCTGCGCGGCCAGCTGCCGCTGCTGGAGAAGCGCCTCAACTCCTACATCCCCACCGCGCTGCGCATCATGCGCGCCATCATCCTGATCGTGGTGGTCGGCATGGTGCTGAATGCCTGGCACATCGTGGCGCTCGGCGAGTGGCTGGCAACCGATGCCGGTGCCCTGCTGCTGTCGCGCATCTTCCATGTGCTGTTCATTCTCGCCTTCGCCATCGCGGTCTGGGTCGGCATCGCCAGCCTGATCGAGCACAAGCTCAATCCGGACACCGGCAAGGGCAAGCCGTCCTCGCGGGTAGAAACCCTGCTGGCGCTGTTCCGCAATGCCATCGCCATCGCGATGATCGTCTTCACCGCGATGATCGTGCTGTCCGAGATCGGCATCGACATCGCGCCGCTGCTGGCCGGTGCCGGGGTACTGGGTCTGGCGATCGGCTTCGGCGCCCAGAAGATGGTGCAGGACATCATCACCGGGGTGTTCATCCAGCTGGAGAACGCCATCAACACCGGCGATGTGGTCTCTGCCGGTGGCGTGACCGGTACCGCGGAACGCCTGACCATCCGCTCGGTGGGCATCCGCGACCTGTCCGGCACCTTCCATATCGTGCCGTTCTCGTCGGTGGATACCGTCTCCAACTACATGCGTGACTTCGCCTACCATGTCGGCGAATACGGCATCTCCTATCGCGAGAATGTCGACCACGCCATCGTGCACCTGCGTGCGGCCTTCGATGAGCTCGAGGCAGGCAGCTATGGTCCGGAGATTCTCGAGCCGGTCACCATTGCCGGCGTCTCGGCCCTGGCCGACAGCTCGGTCAATATCCGCGTGATGATCAAGACCAGCCCGGGCAACCAGTGGGCCATCGGCCGCGAGTACAACAAGCTCGTGAAGCAGCACTTCGACGCCGCTGGCATCGAGATCCCGTTCCCGCACATGACCATGTACTTCGGTCAGGACAAGGACGGTGGTGCGCCGCCGGCCAACGTGCGCACCATGCAGGCACCGTTCGTGATCGATGGCTCCGCCGCCGGTCAGCCGAAGACCCCCGAGCAGCGCGAGGCAGCCGCCAAGGTCGCCAAGCGTCGCGAGGAGAATCCGCTGACGCGTCATGCCACCGAAGACGGGGAAGTCGTGGATGCCGAGGAACAGCGCATCCGTCAGACCACCCAGCCGGATGCCGACGGCGACTGATCAAGCGCCTGCGGTATTCCGACACGGCTGCCCCGACACGGCTGCCTGCGCAGGCAGCCGTACTGAAACGAAAACGCCCCCGAGCCAGTGGCTTGGGGGCGTTTTCATGTGCGGGCATAAAACACTGCCTCACACCTCATGCAAGGGACTGGCTCAGGAGCCGGTGCCCCACATGCTGGACAGCGAGCTCAGCAGCGTCGAGCTGACGCCTTCGCCACCCATGTAGCTGAGCAGCACCGGCGCGAACTGGGAGACCATGCTGCTGTCCATGCCCAGCGCGGAGAAGGCGCTGTCCAGAGATGCGCTGTCATCGACATTGCCGACGGTGCTGGCCAATGCCGTGGCATTGTCGTTGCCGCTCAGGCTCGCCAGGCTGGAGAGCGTGGACAGCGAGCTGCTGCTGGTCAGGCTGGACAGCTGCGGCACGTCAGTGGACAGCTCGGAGGTCGCGCTGGTGCCAAGCTGGGACTGGGCCAGTGCCAGCATGGCAGCAGAGCCACCCAGCGCCTGAGTGGAGGACACACCCAGCTGGGAAGTCAGGCTGGACATCAGGTCGGCTGCCGGCAGGGTCTGGCCTGTCTGGCTGCTCAGCATGCTGCTGGCGAGGCTCATCATGGAGCTGGACGAGCTGGAGGAGCTGGCGGCGTTGCTGGAAGAGCTGTTACCGGTAGCGGCACAACCGGCCAGTGACACGGCCAGTACAGAGGCGCCCATCAGGGCCAGGGACTTATGCAACATGCAGACTCCATCATCGCTTGGGGAAACGGACCGGACTCGGCCCGTAGATGCGCCACGTGCATGGGCGCATCCGACACGCAGAATCATCGCACGGAGGAATCGCTTCCAGCCAGCGCCACACGCTCACGCTCTGGCCGTGCAGTCCCGGACGCATCGTTGCCGGATCAGCAACGAGAAATCCGGCACCGGCCATGCCCACGCCAGCATGCACCCGCCGACATCTCACGGCGGCGTGCTGACAGGGCGAAAGCCTGGGCGAGAATGCCCTCAGCGCCCGTCACACGGGCAAAAAAGAAGGGCATCCCGTCACACAGCGTGTGAACGTGGATACCCTGGAGAGAAACCTGCATCACCGGCCGACAGCGCGACCGGTGCAATTGGGCAATACCTTTCATCAAACAAGGAAACATCGTGCAAGCCGCCGAGTGTCTTGTCCGCCAGCCCTCATGACGCCTGGCATGCCCTGGTTGGCACTAGACGGCTGGCACTAGACGGCTGGCGCTCGACGGTTGACTAACACTCGGCGGCCGCCCCTCAGGCGTTGTCCTTGCTCGGCTGCGGCAGGGCCGGCAGTGAGCGATCCAGCAGCTCGACGCTCTGACGGTAGTAGAGCTGACTCTTGTTGTGCTCGCCCAGGTTGGCGAACAGACGCGCGAGTTCAGCACACACCGTACCGCTCGGACGCTGGCGCTGGCTAGCCTCGAAGTACTCCTGAGCCTTGCCCCAGCTGGCGTTGCGCAGTGCCAGACGGCCCAGCGACAGCAGCAGGTCCGGATCATTCGGACGCTCCTGCAGCCACTTCTCGGCATACACCAGCTGACGCGGTGCATCCACGTCCAGCAGGCCGTAACGCAGTACCAGACGCGAATCCCAGCACTCCTTGAGGGAGTGACGCAGCAGACGCTCGGCCAGACCTTCCTGGCCACCGGCGATCAGCGCCTCGGCGTAGAGCGCGACCAGATTCACGTCGGTGCGCAGGTGGTCCGGCATGTCGGCCCACAGGTTGCGCACGCGCTCGATGTCTTCCGGATTGCGCGCGGCCTGCTGGATCAGCGCCACATAGGCCCGCTGTTCCAGCTCCTTCTTCTCCTCGGGGGAGATGAGGTCCTGCTTGTCGAGACGCGGCATCAGACGACGCAGACCATCCCAGTCATTGACCGCCAGATAGGCCTGCTTGAGCAGCTTGAGCACCTGCGGGTGCTCGCCCAGCTGCTTGTCGAGACGCGTCAGGGTCGCCAGCGCCTGTTCGTGCTGCTGGCGGTCCAGCATCAGCTGCGCCTGCACCAGACCCACGGCACTCTCGGAGCCCTGGGTGGACTCGTGCGCCCGCTTGAGCAGCGTGTCCGCCTGCTCAAAACGTCCCTGATAGTGCGCGGCCAGGGCGGCGGACAGGTAGTTGACCAGCGGCGTGCTGGAATCTTCCGCCGAGTGGGTCAGCGACTTCTCGGCCCGCTTCCAGCGGCCTTCGGCCAGCGCCACCAGACCCCGTACGGTCTTGCGCGTGGCATTGCGGTGACGGGTACGGCTGTTCCACACCTTGAGGCGGGAGAACGGATGCGCGAAGCGCGACAGCAGGCGCAGACCGAAGTGCAGCACCACGAAGCCCGCGAACAGCAGGATCAAGCCGAACCAGAAGGAGGTCTGGACCGAGGTATCGCCGACGCGAATCAACCAGTAGCCCGGGAAGGCCTGCATCAGTTGCCCGAACAGGGCACCGATGGCCAGCCCGATGATGATCAGCAGTATCAGGACTCTCATGCGTTGCCACCCCCTTGCTGGGCGCGACGCTCGATCAGCTCACGCAGCTTGCTCAGAGAGGCGGAGATGTCAGGCAGCTCCGGACGGATGGTCTTGCTCTTGAGCTCTTCCAGCTTGGCGACGGCATTCTGCACGCCATCGGTCTTGGTGTCGTAGTAGCCATTGACCAGCGTGATGGCCTTGTCGATGGCGGCCTGGTAGAGCTTCGGCTCTTCCTTGAGCAGCGCCAGCTGCGCCTGCTCCAGCACCAGACGCACGTTCTGACGCAGGTAGGATTCCTGCTCCGGCGTGATCAGGGCTTCCAGAGCCTCGTCATGACGACGCACGGTGACCAAGTCCTTCAGCTCGTTGCCGAAGCGGGCCAGCTGCTGCTGCCAACCGCCTGTCGGCGCTGCGTCGTTCTCGACCTTGGCGGCGATCTCGGCCACGTCCTGCTTGAGCGGCAGACGCGCCAGCTGTTCCTGCTCGGCGAGCAGCGCCAGATAGATACCGCTGCGGTCGACGCGCGGCACGCTGTCCAGGCTGGCCAGTTCGGACTGGATGGCCTTGCGCACCGGCAGCAGCGCCGGGTTGTTGGCCGCCGCGATACGCGCATCCGCGTTCTCGAGCAGCGCATCGGCACCGTTCACGTCACGCTCCAGCTGCAGACGCTGGTTGGCGAGGCGCAGCAGGTACTCGGCTTCCGCGTAGTGCCAGTCACGCGCGTCGGTCTGCTGGGACTTGCTGAGCTCCTCGAGCACCTTGTTGAGGGCCTGCTCGGTGTCCTGGCTCTCGCTGGACAGACGCTTGTCGAGTTCGCTGACGCGGGATTCGTTCTTCTCCAGCGTGCTCGACAGACCCTCGACCTTGCTGGAGACCTGGCCGACCTGCTGGGTCACGCTCTCGCTGACCTGCTTGTCGAGGCCCTGCGCATCCGGCAGCGCATTCAGACGCTGCCAGCCGAACCACGCCAGCACCGCGACCACGATGGCCAGCACGATGACGAGAATCAGCGCGATGCTGCCGGCCTTGCTCTTCTTGCCCTGCGGCTCGCCGGGCGGCGGCGTGCCGGGTGCCGTCGTGCCACCCAGGCCTGCACCACCCGCGCTGGCCGTCTTGCCAGCCGGCGTGGAGGGCTTGCCGGGAGTCGCCTTGCTGGAAGAGGCCTTGCCAGCACTCGGCTTGGCGGCAGACGCCTCCTTGGCGGGTTCGCTACGCTCCGGAAGCGGCGATTTTGCGCCGGAAGGCGTCGATGCGTTGTCGTCTGAAGTCTGGCTCACGGGCGTGGACTCACTGGCAGTGGAGGATGAGGTTGAAGAGGAGGAGCTGCCCTGCCCCTTGCCACGCCCACGACGATTGCGCCCACCTCGCGAGCGGCGCTCGCGCGGGGCATCAGCCGTGTCGGATGACGAGGAAGAGGACGAACGGGAGGCCTCGGCGCCAGGGCGGCCAGAGGCAGTGTCATCGGCGGAAACGCCGGAAGCGGAAGAAGCATCTGATGCGCGAGCGGCAGCATCCTTGTCGCCCGACTTGCCGGGCGTCATGCCGGCAGAGCCGTTATCTTCCTGATCGTGTTCTCGGTTGCTCATCTACGCTTGCCCTTTTCCGGATTCTTGGGAATCGATGGCCTCACGCGGACCAGGCGCAGTGGCGCCGGTCACTGCATGGCGAGTCTTGCTGATGGGGGCGCAGGCGCGAAGTACTGCCTGCGTCAGGGCCCCGGGTGAAGCGTCCTCGGCGACCGTCACGCGCTCGAAACCATGAGCGTGTGCCAGTGTAGCCAAACGGTGGCTCGACACGATTAGCGGTTGGTGCAAGGCCTGCGGCGTCACCGATGCCATCACCGTCTCGAGCAGTTCATTGCTGGTCACCACCATTGCATCATACGCGCCCGCCGCCAGACGGCCAGCCTGTTGCGGCGACAAAGCCAACGGAAGGCGTCGATAAAGTGCCAGACGCGTGACCTGAGCACCCCGTGCCACCAGCGTCTCTTCCAGCAGCGGACGCCCGCCTTCACCGGCCACCAGCAACCAGCGCTGACCCGCAAGCGCCCTGAGCGACGGCAGCGACAGCAAGGCTTCGCTGGTGGTGCCGACTGGCGCATCGCGCTCGGCATGCTCACCGCGCGTGGCGCGCGGCGGAACACGCACCGGCACGCCCAGCCGCGAATGCAGCACTTCGGCCGTGGCCGCGCCGACGGCATAGAAGCTGACGCCTTCGGGTAGCTGTGGCCACCACTCCTCCAGACAATCGGCCAGATAGCCGGCGGCCTGGGGCGAGATCACGATCACGCCGCGATACAGATCGACATCGATGATCGCCTGGCGCGCGGCGGGTTCCAGCGGCAAGGCCTCGAGCGCCATCAGCTTGAGGCATTCCACCTCGCAGCCGGCCTCACTCAGCATCGCATCGAGAACCGCTCCGCGCGAGCCCGGCCGCGTCGTCAACACCTCAAGACGCGACGCCTTTGCCATCGCTGACACCTCAGCCACGAGCGTCGCCGTAGACCGCCGCCAGAATCTCGCCGGCACCCTGGGAGAGCAGGTCTTCGGCGACGGCGACGCCCAGCGCTTCCGGCGCATCGGACGGACCACGCGCTTCGGCGCGCAGGATGACCGTCCCGTCGGGGTTGCCGACCAGCGCACGCAGCCACAGCTGGCTGCCGCCTTCCTCGAGCACGGCATAGCCGCCGATCGGCACCTGACAGCCACCTTCCAGGTGCGTGTTCATGGCGCGCTCGGCCAGCACGCACCGACTGGAGTCTTCGTGGGCCAGCGGCTCGAGCAGCGCAAGAATCTCCTCGTCCTGCAGGTTGCACTCGATGCCGAGCGCGCCCTGGCCACAGGCTGGCAGGCAGGTCTCGGCGTCCATCTCGGCGGTGATGCGCGCATCCAGCTCGAGGCGCTGCAGGCCGGAGGTGGCCAGGATGATGGCGTCGAACTCGCCGGCATCCAGCTTGCCGAGACGCGTCTGGACATTGCCGCGCAGACTCAGCACCTCCAGGTCCGGGCGTGCCGCCTTGGCCTGCAGACCACGGCGCAGGCTGGAGGTGCCCAGGCGCGCGCCCTGCGGCAGGGCATCGAAGTTGGCACAGGTGTTGGACACGAAGGCATCGGTCGGGGCGTGACGCTCGAGAATCACCGCCAGTCCCAGCGACTCCGGGAAGTGCATCGGCACATCCTTCATGGAGTGCACGGCGATATCGGCGCGACCGTCGAGCATCGCCTCTTCCAGCTCCTTCACGAACAGCCCCTTGCCGCCGATCTTGGCCAGCGGGGTATCGAGAATCTTGTCACCACGCGTCGACATCGGCACCAGCTCGACGCTCAAGCCAGGATGCAGGGCCTCGAGTCGCGCCTTGACGTGTTCGGCCTGCCACAGGGCGAGCAGGCTCTTGCGGGTCGCGATACGCAGAATCTCACGGCGGGGCACGGCATTCTCCTTGCTGGCGCGCAACGCACGCCATCTGATTCGAAGTTGTTGAGCAAACCTGACTGACGAACAGCGCTGCCCTCTGATGACACTTATCATAAAGCCAGTCACCTCAGGGGGAAAATCCGTGGCACGCTTTCCTGCGATCCGCCGGACTGGCCGCGGCCCCTCGCCCACGCGCAGGAGTCTGGTACACTCCAAGGTCAACGATACCGGCTGCGCGACCGTGCACCGGACGCCGAACTCTGGACACGTCACCACAATTCGAGATCCCGATGAGCGAATCTACCAATCAGTCCTGGGGCGGCCGCTTCAGCGAGCCGACCGATGCCTTCGTGGCACGTTTCACCGCCTCCGTCGATTTTGATCAGCGCATGGCGCAGCACGACATCCAGGGCTCCATCGCCCACGCCACCATGCTGGCCGGTGTCGGCGTGCTGAGCGAAGAAGAACGCGACGTCATCATCGCGGGACTGAAGGAAATCAGTGAAGAGATCGCGCGGGGCGAATTCGAGTGGTCCGTGGCACTGGAAGACGTGCACATGAACATCGAGGCACGCCTGACCGCCAAGATCGGCATCACCGGCAAGAAGCTGCATACCGGCCGTTCACGCAACGACCAGGTCGCCACCGACATCCGCCTCTATCTGCGTGACGAGATCGACGCCATCGACGCCGAACTGACGCGTCTGCGCGAAGGCATGCTGGGGCTGGCCGAGCAGGAAGCCGACACCATCATGCCGGGCTTCACTCACCTGCAGAGCGCCCAGCCGGTCACCTTCGGCCACCACCTGCTGGCCTGGCAGGAAATGGTCGCCCGCGACCAGGACCGCCTGCGTGACTGCCGCGTGCGCATGAACGTGCTGCCGCTGGGCGCCGCGGCGCTGGCCGGCACCACCTTCCCCATCGACCGTCACGTCACCAGCGAGCTGCTCGGCTTCGACCGTCCGACCGAGAACAGCCTCGATTCGGTCAGCGACCGTGACTTCGCCATCGAATTCACCAGCTTCGCCAGCCTGCTGATGATGCACCTGTCACGCATGAGCGAAGAGCTGGTGCTGTGGACCAGCGCCCAGTTCGACTTCATCGACCTGCCGGACCGCTTCTGCACCGGCTCCTCCATCATGCCGCAGAAGAAGAACCCGGACGTGCCGGAGCTGGTGCGCGGCAAGACCGGCCGTGTCTATGGCCACCTGATGAGCCTGCTGACCCTGATGAAGTCCCAGCCGCTGGCGTACAACAAGGACAATCAGGAAGACAAGGAGCCGCTGTTCGATACCATCGATACCGTGCGCGGCAGCCTGCGTGCCTTCGCCGACATGATTCCGGCGATCCGCGCCAAGTCCGACAACATGTACGCCTCGGCCAGCAAGGGCTTCGCCACCGCGACCGACCTGGCGGATTACCTGGTGCGCAAGGGCGTCGCCTTCCGTGATGCCCACGAGATCGTCGGCAAGTCCGTCGCCTTCGGCATCGAACAGCAGCGCGACCTGTCCGAGATGACCCTGGCAGAGCTCCAGCAGTTCTCCGACACCATCGAGCAGGACGTCTTCGACGTGCTGACGCTGGAAGGCTCCGTCGCGGCGCGCAACCACATCGGTGGCACCGCGCCGAACCAGGTCCGCGCTGCCGTGCAGCGTGCGCGTGACGCCCTGGCCTCGCGCGCCTGATCATCCTCTTTCGGGCCTGGTCGCCACCCATGGCAACCGGGCCCGCATCGCTCTATCGCTTGCTGCCAGGAGGCCGCCCGATGCGTCATCTGATGAGCCAGTCCGCCCGTCATACCCTTCGCACCCTCGCGGCGCTGCTGCTGGGTGCTGGCCTGCTGGCCGGCTGCGGCCAGAAAGGCCCGCTCTATCTGCCGGCGGACGCCGATGCCGGTGGTCAGCGCGCCGAAGCTCCCGCGCCGGCACCTGACGCCTCCGAGACAGAGAGCACCGCCGCTGCCGAGACTTCCGGCAGCGACGCCTGAGCCCCCTTATTCATCTCCGGCGGGTGATGCCCGCCGGCGCGACATCTTGCAGGCCGGATCATGGATCACTTCGTTTATCAGGATGGCGTGCTGCACGCCGAAGACGTCTCGCTCGCCACGCTGGCCGAGCAGTTCGGCACGCCGTGCTACGTCTACAGCCGTGCCACGCTCGAGCGCCACTTCAAGGCCTATCAGGATGCGCTGGGCGACCACCCGCATCTCATCTGCTATGCCGTGAAGGCCAATTCCAACCTGGCGGTGCTCAATGTGCTGGCACGTCTGGGCGCCGGCTTCGACATCGTCTCCGCCGGTGAGCTGGAGCGCGTCATCAAGGCCGGCGGCGACCCCGCCAAGGTGGTGTTCTCCGGCGTCGCCAAGCAGGCAGGCGAGATGGAGCGTGCACTGGAGCTGGGTATCAAGTGCTTCAACGTCGAGTCGCTGCCGGAGCTTGAGCGCCTCAACGCCGTCGCGGGCCGTCTCGGACGCGTCGCACCGGTGTCACTGCGCATCAATCCCGACGTCGATGCCGGCACTCACCCGTACATCTCAACTGGCCTCAAGGCCAACAAGTTCGGCATTCCGGTCGAACAGGCGCTGGAGGTCTACGAGATCGCCAACGCCATGGAGCACGTGCAGGTGGTCGGTGCCGACTGCCATATCGGCTCCCAGCTGACCGAGCTGGCGCCCTTCCTCGATTCCCTCGAACGCCTGCTGGTGCTGCTGGATCGCCTGCGGGAACGCGGCATCGTCATCGAGCACCTCGATCTCGGCGGCGGCCTCGGCGTGCCCTACCAGAACGAGACTCCGCCGGAGCCCTTCGCCTACGCCAGCGCCCTGCTGGAGCGTCTGGCCCGCTATGAGCACGGCAGCGAGATGACGCTGCTGTTCGAACCGGGCCGCTCCATCGCCGCCAACGCCGGCGTGCTGCTGACCCGCGTCGAATACCTCAAGCCCGGTGAAGAGAAGAACTTCGCCATCATCGATGCCGGCATGAATGACCTGATCCGTCCGTCGCTGTACCAGGCGTGGCAGAACATCGTCACCGTCGACACGCGCGAGACGCGCAAGTCCGCCAGCTACGATGTGGTCGGCCCGGTCTGCGAGACCGGTGACTTCCTCGGCAAGGACCGCGAACTGGCCATCGCGCCGGGCGACCTGCTCGCCGTGCGCTCTTCCGGTGCCTACGGCTTCGTGATGGCCTCGAGCTACAACAGCCGCTGCCGTCCTGCCGAGGTGATGGTCGATGGCCCCGAGATGCACCTGGTGCGTCGTCGCGAGCGCCTCGAAGAACTGTGGACCGGTGAGCAACTGCTGCCGGAAGGTGATGCCTGATGCTGGTGAACTTCACCAAGATGCACGGATTGGGCAATGACTTCATGGTCATTGACCTGATCTCGCAGCGCAGCCGCCTGCGCGATGCCGATATCCGCCGTCTGGCGGACCGCAACTTCGGCATCGGCTTCGACCAGCTGCTGGTGGTCGAGCCGCCCCGCGACCCGGACATGGACTTCCGCTATCGCATCTACAATGCCGATGGCAGTGAAGTCGAGAACTGCGGCAACGGGGCGCGCTGCTTCGCGCGCTTCGTGCGTGAACAGCGCCTGACCACCAAGCGCGAGATTCGCGTCGAGACGGCCGGCGGCCCGCTGACCCTGGTCGTCGCCGAGGATGGCCGTGTGCGCGTCGACATGGGCGCGCCGCGCTTCGCCCCCGCCGCGCTGTCCTTCGAGGCCGAGGCCGACCTGCCGGTGCACACCCTGGATGTCGACGGCGAGACGCTGGAAATCGGCGTCGTCTCGATGGGCAACCCCCACGCGGTGCTGCTGGTCGACAGTGTCGAACAGGCCCCGGTGCTGACGCTGGGCCCGCTGATCGAGGCGCATCCGCGCTTCGCCAAGCGCGTCAATGCCGGCTTCCTCGAGGTCGTCTCGCCACATGAAGCGCGCCTGCGTGTCTTCGAGCGCGGTGTCGGCGAGACGCTGGCCTGTGGCACCGGCGCCTGTGCGGCGGTCGCGTCCGGCATTCGCCGTGGCCTGCTGGCAAGCCCGGTCAATGTCACGCTGCCCGGCGGCACCCTGAGCATCGAATGGGGTGGCGACGGCCAGCCGGTATTCATGACCGGCCCCGCCGAGACCGTCTTCGAAGGCCGCATCATCCTGTAGAGCGCCAGCCCCAGCCGAGGGACGCTGCCGGAAACATGGCCGACGGCGTCCCGCTGCCAACCGTCCGCAAGGAGTCCCACATGGCCGAGTCACCCGTGTCACGTCGCCCGCGCACGCTGGACCCGGATCGGGTCGCCGAATGGCTGGCCACGCATCCCGATTTCTTCGAGGGGCGTGAAGGGTTGCTGCAACGCATGCGGGTGCCACACCCGGAAGCGCGCGGCGGCAGCATCTCGTTGCTGGAGCGGCTGGTACATGACCTGCGCGGGCGGACCGATCAGGCAGAAGAGCGCCTCGAGGAGCTGTTGACCGCCGCGCGCGACAACGAGAGTCGCTATCAGCGTCTGCGTCAGCTGGTGCTGGATCTGCTCGATGCCGAGTCCGATGATGCGCTGGCCGAAACGCTGGCCACGCGTCTCAGCGAGCTGTTCGACATCGCGGCCGTCTGTCTGTGGCAGCGCGACGCCGGTGCCTCGGCACAGCCACCGCGCCAGGCGCTCGACGATGCGCGCGGCGAGCAGTTCGAGCGTCTGCTCGAGGGTCGCGCCAGTCGCTGCCTGGCCATGCCGCGCACGCGCTGGGAAGCTCTGCTGCCCGACCATCAGTGGCCACTCGGCGCCGACTGCGCAGACCTCGTCGATGCCAGCCAGGCCGATGCCACGCGCGGCTCCGCCGTCATCGTGCGCCTGACCCGGGGCGAGTGCCTGGGCTATCTGGTGGTGGCGAGTGCCGATGCCGAGCAGTTCCGTGCCGGTCTCGATACCCTGTTTCCCGAATACCTCGGTGACGTGCTGGCCCGCTGCCTGGGCCGCGATGCCCCGGGCCAGCCGCCACTGCGCTCCTCGAGCCGTGACGACCAGGCCAGCCGATGAGTCGCCTCGAGTCGGCCCACGGCGCCTCGGTCATCGACACATCCACCGACGACGCCTCAGCGAACAGCGCCGCAGCGAACAGCGCCGAGCGTGTTGCCGCCGAGCAGGGGCTGTCCGCGACCTGTCGGGAATTTCTGGCCGAGCTTGCCCTCGACAGCAGCCACGCGACCGTCAGCGCCTACGCGCGTGATCTGCAGGCGTTGACCACCTTCATGCTGCGTCCCGCGGCGGACAGCAGCGCCGCTGGTGCAAAGGATGCGCCGCCCCTGCCGCAGGATTGGCAGGCGCTGGACGTACCGACGCTCAGGCGTTTTCTGGGTGCCGAGCGCAGTCGTGGCCTCGCGCCGCGCTCATTGGCGCGGCGGCGCGCGGCGATCAGCCGTTTCTGTGGCTGGCTGGTCGAGCAGGATGTGCTGCCACACAACCCGGCGGGGCTGGTGCAGACACCACGCCTGCCGGACCATCTGCCACGCCCGGTGGATATCGACAGCCTGGCGCGCTTTCTCGACTGCCCACATGACGGCACGCCGCTGGCGATCCGCGATCAGGCGATGCTGGAACTGCTCTACGGCGCAGGCTTGCGTCTCTCGGAGCTGGTCAGCCTCGACCTCGACATGCTGGAAACCCGCCGCCTGCGCGTACGCGGCAAGGGCGACAAGCCCCGCCAGCTGCCGATCGGCTCACGCGCCCGCCAGGCGCTGGATGCCTGGCTGGTGGTGCGTGGCCAGCTCGCCGCCCAGGACGAGCCGGCACTGTTCGTCGGCCAGCAGGGGCGGCGCCTCGGTCAGCGTGGCGTGCAGCTCAGGCTGGTGACGCAGGCGAAAGAACGCGGCCTGCCCGAGCATCTGCACCCGCACCGCCTGCGCCACTCTTTCGCCAGTCATCTGCTCGAATCCAGCGGCGACCTGCGCGCCGTGCAGGAACTGCTGGGGCACGCCCACCTCTCGACCACCCAGGTCTACACGCGCCTCGACTGGCAGCAACTGGCCAGCGCCTATGATCAGGCGCACCCTCGCGCCCGCCGCCAGCGCGGATCAGCGACGGCAACATCAGACACCGACGCCACCTCCCCTATTGATGCCCCACTCAAGGATGACACCCTGTGACGCCTGCCAATGCGCCTCGCCTGACGGCCTTGACCTTCGATCTCGATGACACCCTGTGGGCCAATCGCGCGGTGATGGAGCGCGCCGAGGCCGAGCATTACGCCTGGCTGGATGGCGAGATCGGGCATGCCAACGATTTCCCCCTCGAGGAATACACGCGTCGTCGCATGGCGCTGGGGCTGGAGCACCCGCTGCGCCGCGGTGACTTCACCTGGCTGCGCCGCGAGGCCATGCACGCCATGCTGCGCGATGCCGGGCATGATGATGAGCAGGCGGGCCATTGGTCACGCGCCGCCATCGAGCGCTTCCTGGCGCTGCGCCACGAATTGACGCCCTTCCCGGAAGCCAGCGAGCTGCTCGACTCCCTCGCCCGCGATTACCGTCTTGGTGCCATCACCAATGGCAATGTCGACCTTGCTCGCCTCGCGCTGGATCATCATTTCGAGTTCAGCATCGCCGCCGGCGAATGGCTGGCGCCCAAGCCGGATGCGCGCCCCTTCCTCGCCGCCATGGCACGCCTGGGCAGCCGCCCCTCCACCACCCTGCATGTCGGTGACTCATGGAAGGAAGATGCCTTGCCTGCCGCGCGCCTGGGCATGCAGGCCGCCTGGATCGACGTCAAGGGCCAGGGCGCGCCGGGCCCCGTCCCGGCAGGCGTACATGTCATCACGCATGTCCGCGAACTGCCGGCGCTGATTGCACGCCTGAATGGCTGAGTGACGGAATGACTGAGCAACCGACGGCTGAGGCTCAAGGTGTGGCGCGCCTGATGTGCCCAATGGCTGAGTGAATTAAAACTTGTACAAAAATGACGCCTCAACCATATTTCATGTACAAGTTTCTCAGCGTCGTCGATATTGAACCCTGTCTGGGGTTCCTGAGTCTGCGCTGGGGATGCCTGCCACCTCGACCTCAAAAGGAGAGGCCAGCATGAGCACCCACTCACTCCCGCGCTACCGTGTGTCATCTTCCTCTCCCCAGAGGCCGCCCCTGCATGGTGAAGGCGAGCAGCGTGCGCCGATCATGACGCCCTCGCGTCAGTCCAGCCGCGCCCTGCTGAAAGGCGTCGCCATCGTGCTGGCATCCGCGTTGCTGGTCATCGTGGCGGTCTACAGTGGGCGTGCCAGCCTCGCGACATCGCAATCCGGCGTGCAGGAAGCGCCGGCGGCCTCACCACAGGAGGCCATGCGCAGCCTGCTCGTCCCCAGCGAGGCCGTGACGATGCCGGAAGTCGTCGAGCCCGCGGCAAAGGTGCCGCATATTCTCTCGGCGCCCAGGGAGACGAGCTCCCTGACCCGCCTTGACCCCATCAGCAGCGCGCCGCGCAGCCTGTTCATGTGATTGGCCCTTGGGGAAGGGCAACAATGCAGATGTGAGTGACAACGCGCCTGTCGTAACGCAAACGGCCACCCCGAGGGGTGGCCGTTTCGTCATGCAAGGTGGCGTAGTTCGAGGATTCGCCCCAAATCGCCTTACACCTTCAGTCAGTCGTCGAAGGGGTCCTGCGGTGCCTCATCGCCTGCCATCTCTTCCACGCCATCCATCACCGACGGGTCCGCCAGCCACTCGTCGAGCTTGGCATGCACCTGCTCGACACCGGAGTACTTCAGCGACGAGAACAGCTGCACCGTGACCAGGTCTTCCCACTCCTTGAGCGCGTGACGCACCTTCTGCAGGCTTGCCGCAGCAGGCCCGCGCTTCAGCTTGTCCGCCTTGGTCAGCAGGATATGCACCGGCATCTTGGCCTCATCGGCCCAGCCCAGCATCATCTGGTCGAATTCGGACAGCGGATGGCGCACATCCATCAGCAGCACCAGGCCCCGCAGCGACTGGCGGTTGCGCAGGTAGTTGGACAGATGGGACTGCCACTCGCGCTTCACCTTGTCCGGCACCTTGGCATAGCCATAGCCGGGCAGGTCGACCAGATGGCGGCCCGTTTCACCGATGGTGAAATAGTTGATCAGCTGGGTGCGGCCGGGGGTCTTGGAGGTACGGGCCAACGCCTTCTGCGAAGTCAGCGCATTGATGGCACTGGACTTGCCGGCATTGGAGCGACCCGCGAAGGCCACTTCGGCACCCACGTCCGTCGGGCACTGGGCCAGAGTCGCGGCACTGATCAGGAAGCGCGCCTGACGATAATGGAGCTTGGGGGTCGAAGAAGCTGATTCGGCCATGGGAGTTCTGAATACCTGTTGAAGGCGGACGTCTCGCCCGCGCGACATCACGAGAGAGCAGAAGAAACGACCGGTGTAACGAAAAGAGTGCCGCATGCCCTGTCATCGGCGCTGCAACTTGCCGACGACAGCGGGAAGATGCACTGGATTACTGCGATGACACGACTGGCGACAGGCACGCTCACGCGCCCTGAGGGGATTCGCTATACTGCCTGCAAGGTCAGCATGGCGATCATGAGGCCTAGTGTACCACCCTGCTCTCACGGGCTGCGAGAGTGGGGTGCACTTCTCACCGCGCGCAGCACGGCGCGGGCACCGGGGAAATGACAGAGGCCACCATCCACGCCGGATGATACAAGCCCCGAACGGGCCTCTTCGTGAAACAGGGACCAGTGAAATGGATGAGCTGATGAGACCAAGGCAGACCCCCGCGCGCCCCTTGCGCCTGCTGCTGGCACTTGCTGCCACTATGTTGGCCGCCACCTTGCCGACGGGGGCCGCCGCCGAGTCGCTGGTCGGCGATGCCGCGGCAGGCAAGGCCAAGGCTGCCGTCTGTGCTGCCTGTCATGGCGCCCAGGGCATCTCGCCGACGCCGGCCTTCCCCCATCTTGCTGGCCAGCAGGCCCACTACCTGCGCAAGCAGACGGCCGACATCCGGGATGGTCGCCGCTCGGTGCCGCAGATGGCCGGTATCGCCGACAACCTGAGCGATCAGGACATCGCCGATATCGCGGCCCATTACGCCGCGCAGCCCGCCAATCGCGGCCAGGCCGAGCCAGAGGCGGCCCGAGCCGGCGAGGTGCTGTATCGGGCAGGCTCGCTCGAGCGCGGCATCGCGGCCTGCACAGCCTGTCATGGCCCGCGCGGTGAAGGCATCGACTCAGCAGGCTATCCGGCGCTGGCCGGGCAATTCCCCGCCTATACCGTGACGGCCCTCAAGGCCTTCCGTGACGGCAGCCGCGACAACGACCCGAACGCCATCATGAGCAGCATCGCCGCGCGCATGAGTGACAGCGACATGCAGCAGGTGGCCGAATATCTCCACGGCCTGCGCTGAGGCATCCGTTCAGCCGGGTGTCGAGTATGACCGACTTGATGACGACCGCCACCAGCACGCCGTTCACGGGGCGTGTTCGAGCGACGCCTTGTTCTGGGCGTGATCGAACGGCGTTCATCCAACGGTCAACCTTGTCACGCTAGGCTGGCCCGAGAGTGATCCGCCGTGTCCCGCCCGGCAGTCTCGACAGCAGTGGTGGCTGACACGCATACTCGATGCATCACTAATGTTGCCGGGTATCATGCCCGGGCATGCCTCAATCCGATGGAGATGTTCCATGAAGTGGAAACCCCTACTGACTCTGGTGGCGGGCCTTGGCCTGTCAGCAAGCGTGTTCGCCGCTGAAGCTGGCAAGGACTACCAGGTACTCGACGAGCCGGTGAAGACCGACGCGCCGGCGGGCAATGTCGAAGTGGTCGAAGCGTTCTGGTATGGCTGCCCGCACTGCTACAAGCTGGAATCCAGCCTCGAGCCGTGGGTCGACGAGCTGCCGAGTGACGTGACCTTCAACCGTCTGCCGGCCACCATGGGGCAGGACTGGGTCAAGCACGCCTATGCCTTCTATGCCGCCAAGGACCTGGGCATCCTCGACGAGACCCACAAGGCCTTCTTCGATGCCATCCATCAGGACCACCAGCGCCTGACCGACCCGGATGATATCGCCAAGTTCTACAGCGACTACGGCGTCAGCGAAGAAGACGCCAAGAAGTCGCTGACCTCCTTCGGCGTGAAGAGCCAGGTCAATCAGGCCCACGCCCAGATGCGCGCCTACAAGATCATGGGCGTACCGGCACTGATCGTGGATGGCCGCTATGTCATCTCGCCGAGCACGGCTGGCTCACTGCAGAACATGCTCAAGATCACCGACGAGCTGGTCGAGCAGGTGCGTGAAGAGAAAGCCGGCAGCAAGGACGCCGCTTGATGGCAGCGGCTGCTGACCCAGTGGCCGCCAGCGCCGCGGGAGGTGCCGGACTCGACGAGACGGCACCTCCCCTGCGTCTGCTGACCTTCAACATGCAGGTCGGTATCCATACCGCGGCGTGGCATCACTATGTCACCCGCGGTTGGCAGCATGTGCTGCCACACCCGATGCGTCGCAAGCGTCTGGAGCTGATCGCCGCCGCCATCACGCCCTACGATATCGTCGGGCTGCAGGAAGTCGACGGTGGCAGTTTCCGCTCCGGCAACGTCAATCAGGTCGACTCACTGGCCGAGACGGCCGAATTCCCGCACCGCTATCAGCAGCTCAACCGCAACCTGGGCCGCCTGGCTCAGCACAGCAACGGCCTGCTGTCGCGCCTGCCGATCCGCCATCTCGAGGAGCACAGTCTGCCCGGGACGCTGCCGGGACGCGGGGCCATCCATGCCCGCTTCGGCGAGGGCGAACACGCCCTGCATGTCTTCGTGACCCACCTGGCACTCGGCGCCCGTATCCAGCATCGTCAGCTGCAGTATCTCGGCGAGCTGATCGCGCCCCTCAAGCATGTCATCGTGATGGGCGACCTCAATTGCACGCTGGCCCAGCTTCGTCAGCACAAGGCGTTCAGCGAGGCACTCGACTCCCGCCCCAGCAAGGCCATCAACAGCTACCCGGCCTGGCAGCCACGCCGTGGACTCGACCATATCCTGGTCTCCTCGACGCTGCGCTTGAGCCACCCGACCACGCTGTCGCACCTGTTCTCCGACCATCTGCCGCTTGCGGTAGAAGTCCATCTGCCAGCCGCATGCCGCAAGGCGATCGGGCTCGCCTGACGCCTGCCTCTCTTGCATAGGCATCTCTGACGCCTGCCCCTCGGATATCGATCCCTCGCATATCGCCCTCTACTGCCTGGCTCTCCCGCTTGGCTTTCCCGACCCAGGCTTCCCTCAGCTACGGCTTGCCGGCAGCTGTCTGCGCCATGATGCTCACCCCTGCCGCCGCGTCTGCGGCGCATCGCTTGCGGGCTGTTGGATGCGCATAACGCGATCTGCCGCGCCCTTACTTGCCCGTTTCCTTGCCTGCCTGCCGGTATTTCTTCGCCTATCTCACTGTAAGCAAAGACAAAAACCGCCTGTCAGACCAATGATCCATTTGTTGTTGCGACGCCGCTCGCTACTCTTTGTCTGCCAATGACGTGGATTAATCGTTGACTTAGCGATGACTGATGGCATGCCGCATCCGAGCGACGTCACTTACAGGGATGAAGCGTGGAATAGCGTTGTTCAAAGCGATGCCATCACGGCTTGCTGGACACCGCGACTGACCACAACATGAGCAACATCTGAATTGGCGACCTTGCCAGCAATCGCTTGCAACACAACTGCTTGCAACACAAGCGCTTGGCAAAGACACAGCAGACGCTGTCGGCAAAGCAACAACAACACCAACAATCACCACCTGCTACCCGCAGGCCAAGGGGACTCCATGTCTGCCAATGCCTCTACCCCCGGCTGGCTCACAGGGCTCGACCGCATGACCGAGGGGCTGGGACGCTGCGTGTCCTGGCTGGTCGTCATCATGATGCTGGTCGAATTCACCATCGTGATGCTGCGCTACGCCTTCAACATCAACAGCATCCCCATGCAGGAATCCGTGATGTACATGCACGCGGCCGTCTTCCTGCTCGCCGCCAGCTACACGCTCAAGCACGACGGCCATGTGCGGGTGGATATCTTCTATCAGCGCATGTCGCACCGCGGGAAGTCGTGGGTCGATCTCGGCGGCACCCTGTTCCTGCTGTTCCCGGTGATGACCTTCATCCTGCTCTCCAGCCTCGGTTACGTGGGCGATTCCTGGGGCATCAAGGAAGCCTCGCCCGAATCCGGCGGCCTGCCGGGCGTCTACCTGCTCAAGACCCTGATTCCGGCCATCGCCATCCTGATGATGCTGCAAGGCGTGGCGGAAGCCGGCCGCCACCTGCTGTTCCTGATGGGCCGCCTGCCCTCTCCGCATGCGAGCGATGACACCCCTGACCACGATGAGGAGCTGGTGTAATGCTCGAGATCATGCCACTGCTGCTGTTCGTGTGTATCTGTATCGTCTTGATGCTGGGCTATCCGGTGGCGCTGTCACTGGCCGGTACCGCGCTTGCCTTCGCCGGACTCGGCATGGGGCTGGATGCGCTGGGCATTACCCAGGGCGTATTCGATGCCAGCTTCCTGTCCGCGATGCCCAACCGCCTCTACGGCACCATGACCAACCAGACCCTGCTGGCCGTGCCATTGTTCGTGTTGATGGGCGTGCTGCTGGAGAAGTCCAAGGTCGCCGAGACGCTGCTCGACGCCATGGCGCTGATGTTCGGCTCGCTGCGGGGCGGGCTGGGGATTTCCGTAACCATCGTCGGCATGCTGCTGGCTGCCTCCACCGGTATCGTCGGCGCGACCGTCGTCACCATGGGCCTGCTGTCACTGCCGACCATGCTCAAGCGCGGTTACGACCCGTCACTGGCCACCGGCGCCATCTGTGCCACCGGCACCCTGGGGCAGATCATCCCGCCGTCCATCGCGCTGGTCCTGCTGGGCGACGTGCTGTCTTCCGCCTATCAGCAGGCGCAGCTGTCGATGGGCATCTGGAGCCCGAAGACCGTCTCGGTGGGCGACCTGTTCATCGGCGCGCTGATTCCGGGCCTGATCCTGGTGCTCGCCTATATCGTCTACATCGCCATGGTCGCCTGGCTGAAGCCGGAGAAGGCGCCGGCCGTCGATCGTGATGCGCTGATGGAAGAGCTGGGACATACCGGCAGCATCTTCTGGCTGCTGATGAAGGGTCTGGTGCCGCCGATCGTGCTGATCGTCTGTGTGCTCGGCTCGATTCTCGGCGGTCTGGCGACCCCGACCGAAGCCTCTGCCGTGGGCGCCTTCGGTGCGCTGATGCTGGCCCTCGCCAACCGCAAGCTGAGCCTGAAGACCCTGACGGAAGTGGTGCGCTCCACCACCAATGTCACCTCGATGGTGTTCCTGATCCTGATCGGTGCGGCGCTGTTCTCGCTGGTGTTCCGCGGCTTCGGCGGCGAAGAGGTCGTCACCGAGATCTTCGAGAACATGCCCGGCGGCGTCATCGGTGCCACCCTGGTGGTGATGCTGGTGATCTTCCTGCTCGGCTTCATCCTCGACTTCATCGAGATCACCTTCGTGGTGGTGCCGATCGTCGGTCCGGTGCTGCTGGCCATGGGCCTCGATCCGATCTGGCTGGGCATCATGATCGCCATCAACCTGCAGACTTCCTTCCTGACACCACCATTCGGGTTCGCGCTTTTCTACCTGCGCGGCGTGGCCCCCAAGGAAGTCAGCACCAAGCAGATCTACAAGGGCGTCATCCCGTTCATCCTGATCCAGCTGTGCATGCTGGGAGCACTCGCCGCCTTCCCGGGCTTGGCCACCTGGCTGCCGGCCCAGTTCTAGACGACGACTAACGGGCCAGAACCAAGAGCAGGACAAGAAACAGAACAAGGACAGAGCAGCAACTGAATTGGCGGGGCCTGCCCCGCCAGCTGATGGGAGAGCCGCCAGTCGGCTCATGCAGATGCATCATATCCGGGGGCCGTTCGCGGCCCACCTCTTGCCCAGCGCCAGTTCATGACCGGTGCACAACAACAATCGGGCACTTCAAGGAGCATGCCATGCAACTCAACAAACTCGCCTTCGGCATCGCCGTCGGCACCATGACCGCCATGGGCACCCTGCCGGCCGTCGCCAACGCCGCCGATACCTTCACCTGGAAGATGGTCACCTCGTGGCCGAAGAACTTCCCGGGGGTAGGCCAGGGGCCGGAACGCCTCGCACGTCTGGTCGATGAGATGTCCGACGGCCGTCTCAAGATCAAGGTCTATGGAGCAGGCCAGCTGGTCCCGGGCTTCGAGGTCCTCGACTCCGTGTCTTCGGGTACCGCGCAGATCGGTCACTCGGCTTCCTACTACTGGAAAGGCAAGGCGCCGGAAGCCCAGTTCTTCGCCGCCGTGCCCTTCGGCATGACCGCGCAGGAAATGAACGCCTGGCTGCATTACGGCGGCGGTCTGGAGCTGTGGAACGAGGTCTACGACAAGTTCGGCGTCGAAGTCATGGCGGGCGGCGCCTCGGGCGTGCAGATGGGCGGCTGGTTCAACAAGGAGATCAACTCGGTCGCCGACCTCGATGGTCTGAAGATGCGTATGCCGGGCCTGGGTGGCGATGTCATGCAGCAGATGGGCGTGGCGACGGTCAGCATGCCCGGCGGCGAGATCTTCACCTCGCTGCAGTCCGGGGCCATCGATGCCACCGAGTGGATCGGCCCGTACAACGACCTGGCCTTCGGCCTCTATCAGGCCGCCAAGTATTACTACTATCCGGGCTGGCACGAGCCGACCGTCACCTTCGAGGCCATCGTCAATGACGACGCCATGGCCGAGCTGCCCAAGGACCTGCAGGCCATCCTGCGTTCCGCGGTACGTGACGTGAACCAGGACATGCTCGACGAGTACACCGCGCGCAACAACGACGCCCTCGAGACACTGCTCAACGAGCACAAGGTCGAGCTGCGCCGCTACCCGCAGGACGTGCTCGACAAGGCACGCGAGCTGTCCGGCGAAGTGGTCAAGAAACTCGGCGACTCCAACGATCTGGCCGGTCGCATCTACGAGTCCTACACCACCTTCGAAGGCAAGGTCGAGAAGTGGCATGAGGTCTCTGAGCAGGCCTACCTGAACGCACGCAATCCGGAAGGCGTGCAGTAAGACTGCGTTACCTGCGCCGCGCTCCCGCGAGACGGCGCAGTCTTGTCATCCAATGCTTGCAGCCGCCCCCCTCGGGGGCGGCTTTTTTGGGTCTGCGCGATCAGCTCTCGAGCAGGAAGGTCACCGGCCCGTCATTGAGCAGCGAGACCTGCATGTTGGCGCCGAAGCGTCCGGTCTCGATTCCCACCCCGAGTTCTCGCCCGCGCTCACGCGCCTTGTCGACCAGATAGGTGAACAGCCGCTCGCCCTCCGCCGGTGGCGCCGCCGAGGAGAAGCTGGGGCGCATGCCGCTGCCGGTGTCCGCCGCCAGCGTGAACTGCGAGACCAGCAGCAGATTGCCGCCCGCCTGCTGGACGTTGAGGTTCATCTTGTCGTTCTCGTCAGCGAAGACCCGGTAATGCAGCAGCTTGTGCAGCAGCTTGTCGGCACGCGCCTCATCATCGCCCTTTTCGACGCCCACCAGTACCAGCAGACCGCCCCCGATGGCGCCGACGCTCTCGTCCTCGACCACGACTTCCGCCCGTGTGACGCGCTGGATCAATGCTCGCATGCCGCTTACTCCTTCAAGAGATGGATGATGATTCATGACATTTCGTGTTCGGGAGCATACCAGACGCGAACGCCCCGCAGACTGGGCCTGCGGGGCGCGACAGGTGCTACTTGAGTGGGCGAGCTGCTAGTTGGCGAGGCTGGGCAGAAACAGCGCGATCTGCGGGAACAGCATCAGCAGCACCGTCGCCAGCAACAGCAGGGCAATGAAGGGTGGCGTCCCCCGGATGACCTCCATGTACGGTTTTCGGAATACCGCCACCGCCGTGAAGATGTCGCAGCCGAAGGGCGGAGTCGCCGAACCTATCGCCGCCTGCAGGGTGACCAGGGTGCCGACCAGCACCGGGTCCAGCCCGGCGGCATCGACTGCCGGCGCAAACACCGGCGCCAGAATCAGGATCACCACGATGGGGTCCACGAACATGCAGCCGACGAAGTAGGCCGCCGCGATCACCGCCAACAGCGCCAGCGAATGTTCCGACAGGTAGGGGATGTAGCCGCCGAGGATGGCATCCGGAATCTTGGCGAAGGAGATCATCCACGAGAAGCCCGCGCCCGCCGCCACCAGGATGAACACCACCGCGGTGATCAGCCCCGTGGAGAAGGCCACACTGGGCAGGTCCTTCAGGGTCACGCCGCGATAGATCAGCATCTCGAGAATCAGCGCGTAGATCACCGAGACCGTGGCGGCCTCCGTCGGCGAGAACATGCCCGAGTAGATGCCGCCGATGATGATCACCGGGAAGCCCGCCGGCAGGCTGGCGCGCTTCAAGGCCTTGAGGCGTGCGGGCCAGTCCGCCTTGGGCTGCGGAGCGATGCCCAGCTTCCACGACTTCCACATGCAGTAGAGCGAGAACAGCACCAGGATCATCAGCCCCGGGCCGATACCGGCGATGAACAGGTCACCCACCGAGGTACCGGTCGCGACGCCATAGATGATCATGCCGATGGAGGGCGGAATCAGCAGCGCGATATCGGAGGCATTGATGATCAACGCGATGGTGAACTTGTCACTGTAACCGGCTTCCAGCAGCCGCGGGCGCAACGGGCGCCCCATCGCCACCACCGTGGCCTGGGTGGAGCCGGACACCGCGCCGAACAGGGTGCAGCCCAGCGCGGTGGTCACCGGCAGGCCACCGCGCCAGTGGCCGACGAAGCGCTCGACCAGATCCAGCAGGCGCTGGGCAGTGGAGCCCTTGAGCATGATATCGGCCGCCAGAATGAACATCGGCACCGCCGTCAGCACCACCGGCTGCAGGCCACCGATCATCTGCTGGATCACCAGCTCCGGCTTGAGGAAGGAAAAATCGCTGAACAACAAGAAAAAGGTGCCGACGCTCAATGGCACCATCATGGGTACCCCAAGCAACAGCAGCCCCACCATCACGAGCAGAATCCACATCGCAGCTTCCGTCCCTGGGTCAATGAAGTGTGATCAATCGTCTATCGAGACATCGGGAAGACATTCCCGGTGCAGTGGCTAGAGCGCGCCACTGCCGTCGACTTCCTCGTTCTCGTCCATCTCCGCCGTACGCCATGACAACCAGGCGCCCTGCGCCAGCAGGTTGCGCAGAATCGCCATCAGGTACTGGAGCGCCCCGAGCGCCAGTCCCAGCGGGACCACGGCATAGAGCGCCGCCAGCGACCAGCGCAGCGACGGCGTGACACGCCCGGACTTGGCCAGGCTCTGCAGATAATCCACCGCCAGCCAGGCGAGGTAGGCCAGCAAGGCACAGGTAATGACCTGTCCGGCGATCAGCAGCACCTTGCGCAACCACGGCGGCATGAAGTCCAGCAGCGCCGTCACGCGGATATGGCGCCCGGCGCGCGCGCCGTAACTGATGCCGAGGAAGGTCAGCCACAGCTGCAGGATCTGCATCAGCTCTTCGGTGAACGGCAGGCTGTAGTTGAAGACGTTGCGCCCGATGACGTTGGCGATGCTGGCCGTCGCCATGCCCAGCACGCACAGGGCGATCAACCAGCGCTCGACATGCGCCAGGCCCTGGTCACCACGTTCGAACCAGGCGGCCAGACGGCGCAGCGGCGCAGGCAGATGTGCGAGGGGGTCCTGACCGCCATTCGTCTCGGCCGGGGCGGGGCGGGTCTCGTCAGCGGAGGGAGACTTGGAGGGGGGCGAGTTCATGAAGCAGCTTCCTGTTGATGTGGCATCCTGCCAGATAGGCTTTCTACCAGACGTCATGAGCGCAGTGGTTTGCGCCAGACAGCCTGCATTTGCCAGTACGATCCATTGAAATTTTCCGCGGCGCCGCCGTGATTTTCACTTTGGCTACTCTTGTTCTAGCTTTATTAGCGGCGCTTGAAATCAGTATGCGGCCGACGCGCGGCATGTCGGTCTGGCGAGCGACGGACAGAGCCTCAAGCACCAGAGCTCGAGCACCAGAGCTCGAGTACTAGAGCCTCATGCGCACAGGCTCAGCTTATTCATAATAAATTCTAATCATACTATCCAATTTGGTAATTTTTTTATTATATTAAGAATGGCAATATTATCTAAATGATGCAAGTTGCACGCCGGGTATGCCCAGAGCCGCCCGACGCTGATGGAAATCACACAAGGAGAACAAGATGACGATGCAATGGAACCCGTCACCCGAGCAGAATCGCGAGACGTCCAGGACTCCTGTTCCCCTTTCTCGTCTCGCCGCGTTCATCAAGGGAGGTGCCCTCGCGTCCGGCCTGGGCATGGCGGCGCTGGCCTCCGCGGGCGTGCAGGCTGACACCTGGCGTTTCGCGCTGGAGGAAGTCTCCGGCAGTGTGCAGGATGCCTACGCCCAGGAATTCAAGAAGCGCATCGAAGAGGCTTCCGGCGGTGACATCGATGTCGAGATCTACCCCTACGGTGCACTGGGTACCTCCTCACAGCTCACCGAACTGGTGCAGAGCGATGCCATCCAGCTGACCTTTGCCTCACCGGGGCACCTGGCCTCGGTGATCCCGGAGTCGGGCGTCTTCACGCTGCACTTCCTGTTCTCCGACGACAATGCCGTCAATGAAGAGGTGCTTGGCAACTCCAAGGCCATCGACATGCTGTCCGAGGCCTACACCGAGCAGAACCTCCAGCTGCTGGGCGTGATTCCGGAAGGCTGGATGGTGTGGACCGGCAACCGCGACATCAAGACCCCCGAGGACATGGAAGGCTTCAAGATCCGCACCATGACCTCGCCGATTCTGGTCGAGAGCTATCGCGGCTACGGTGCCAACCCGACGCCGATGCCCTATTCCGAGGTCTACTCCGGCCTGCAGCTGGGCCAGATCGACGGCCAGGTGAACCCGGTGTTCGCCATCCAGGAAATGAGCTTCTACGAAGTTCAGGACTACATGATCCAGGCCAAGCAGGCGCAGTTCATCACCACGCTGGTGGCCTCCAGTGACTTTTATTCCGGTCTGAATGACGAGCAGCAGCAGATGCTCGACAAGGTCACCAACGAGATGCGTCCGTACATCTTCGAGAAGCAGGAGGAGTACAACGCCGACCGTCTGGAGAAGATCAAGGAAGACAGCGACATCGAGATCATCACACTGACCGATGAGCAGCGCGAAGCCTTCCGCCCGGTCGGCGAGAAGGGCTGGGAAGTCTATCGTGAGCAATCCGGTGAGCGCGGCAGCAAGATCCTCGACACCCTGCAGGCCGACATCAAGGCTGCCGAAGGCAAGTAAGCCCCTGGCAAGCGCGTCAGCCCCGCCAGGTAGATAGCAAGGATCGAAAGAGTGATAGAAAGATAGAATGTTAGAAAGATAGAAAGACGAGCATGAAAAAACGCCCCTGCCGGGACTCCCGGCAGGGGCGTTTTTCGTGGTGTCTCGATAGAGGCGCGATAGAGGTGCAAGACGATGGCGATGCCGCGACAGATGGGCCAGATAGGCTAGATAAGCTAGAGAGGGGCCAGATGGAGAGGCGCGCTACTGCCCCAGCAGCTGGGTACGGAAATCCTGCTGAGCCGGCTCGTCGCCCAGCCAGATCGCGAACAGGCCGTTGGCCAGCGCCAGTGAATCGCTTTCGAAGATGACCTGCCCGTTCAGCACCAGCGACAGCGTGCCGCTGCCGCTGCCGGCGGACAGCCATTGCAGCGCATAGCGATCCCCCGGCACGACGTCCTGATAGGCGCGATTGAAGCGCGTCAATTCAGGCTCGATCGCCGCGAAATCCGCCGCTGACAGGTTCTTGCGCACGCCCTTGGTGGTCGCCTTGGCGAAGTCCTCGGCATCGATGGCATGGAAGTACTCCAGCACCAGGCGGCGCGAGACATCCTTGAGCGGCGCCGGACGCGGGCGACGCGCATCCTGATAATAGGCGCCGACATAGGCGTCCCACAGCAGGTAGGTGAAGAGCCCACTGCCGATCAGCGTCAGCGGCTGGCCGGACTGCGTGGTCACCTGATCCGCGAAGGTCATCCCCTTGATCTCGACGGCGAGCGCCGCCGGGCTGGTGGTGGCAAGCAGCACCCCCATCACGCCCGCAGCCAGCCAGCGCGGCGCACTCGCCACCGGCAGGCTGACGGCATGACAGGCGGCGTTCAGGCTGCAAGCGGCGCCACGGACAGCTGACACGGACAAGCGATACAGCGGCGATATAGGCATGGCATCTACTCGTTGGCTGGCAGTGATCAAGGTGAGCTTGCGGGGTTCATCACTCCTGCAGACCGGGTTTCACGGGCCTGGCTCTCGCTGGCTTACCACAGGGCGTGGAAATGATGCACCGGCCCACGGCCCTTGCCGACGTTGAGCTGGTCGGAGGCGCGCAGCGCGCCCAGCAGCCATTCGCGTGCCTCGACCACCGCCTGTGGCAACGGCAGACCATTCGCCAGGCGCGCCGTGATGGCGGAAGACATCGAGCAGCCGGTGCCGTGCAGGTTGTCGGTCTCGATACGCGGTGCGCACAGCCATTGCTCGCCGGCATCGCTGACCAGCAGGTCATCACAGGCCTGCCCCTCAAGCGCCCCGCCCTTGATCAACACTGCCTTCGCGCCTCTGGCACGCAGCTCGCGGGCGACCTCAGGCATGTCGGAGCGCCCGATCAGGCGCCGCTCACCCAGCAGTACCGCGGCTTCATGCAGGTTGGGCGTGATGATATCGGCCAGCGGCACCAGGTGCTCGGCCACCGACTGGATGGCAGCATCATTGACCAGCGCATCGCCACTCTTGGCGACCAGCACCGGGTCCAGCACGACCCAGCGCGGGCGACGCTGCTGAAGGCGGTCGGCAAGCATTTCCACCACCAGCGGATCGGCCACCATGCCGATCTTGGCGGCGCGGATATCGAGATCATCCAGCACGGCGTCCAGCTGTGCGGCGATGAATTCCCGCGAGACCGCCTCCACGCTGCGCACGCCGCAGGTATTCTGCGCCGTCAGCGCCGTGATCACGCTGGCCCCGTAGGCGCCCAGCGCAGAGAATGTCTTGAGGTCCGCCTGAATGCCGGCTCCCCCGGAGGGGTCTGAGCCCGCTATCGTCAGGACGCACGGAATATGCATGCAGGAAGCTCCCGAAATATGGCTTTGACGTGCCAACAGCATACCCGAGCTGAGGAGGGAAGAAAGCCACCCCCAGCGCCCTGCCACCGTGAAAAACAGAAGAAAGTGATATGAGTGAAGTGGCCCTACTGTCATTGCCGGCATTGACCTCGCTCGCCGTGATCTCGCTGGCCAGCGCCACCCTGCTGCCCGGCGGATCGGAGGCGGCCTTCGCGGGGTTGTGGTGCCAGGGGCACGCGCCCTGGGCGCTGTGGGTCGCAGCGACGCTGGGCAACACGCTCGGCAGCCTGATCAACGTCGCCCTGGGGCGTGGCGCCCGTCGTCTGCGCACACGGCGCTGGTTTCCGGTCTCGCGGCGCGCATTGGCGCGCGGCACCCTGTGGTATCGCCGTTTCGGCGCCTGGAGCCTGCTGCTGAGCTGGGCCCCGCTGATCGGCGACCCGCTGACGGTGCTGGCAGGCGTCTTCCGGCTGGCGTGGTGGAAGAGCATCGTCCTGATCGTGATCGCCAAGGGCGGACGCTATGCCCTGTTGCTGCTGGCAGCCGACCTGTGGCTGACGCCCTGGTGCCAATGACCGCCGCACGGCCGCTGCTCCTGTCCTCACCCTCACCTTTACCACTGCCCTTGCAGCCTCAGTCAGTCGCTTGAATGAGATCGCAGACACGCAAGGCGAGGATGCGTGCTATGCTGACAAGCGCCATGCTGCACTGCACAATAAAAGCACTTCGATTGCTTTTCACCAGTGCCTCATTGCCTTGATCAGGTGCTTCATTGCCCTTGATATGCACCTCGTCACCCTTTCGCCGCCTCCACGAGTCCACGCCTCCCCCATCACATGGCGTCTCGCTCGCGACGGTCCCCCTGACCTCGGGCATTCCCCGGCGGAGTGCTGCACTGCTAGAGAGGAGAAGGTTTCATGCGTGATACATCCTGCGACTTCTGCGCCGATGCGCTCAACATTCTGGTGCTGCAAGGCGGTGGCGCGCTCGGCGCCTACCAGATCGGCATCTTCGAGGCGCTGGCCGAAGCCGGCATCCAGCCCGACTGGGTGGTCGGCACCTCGGTCGGCGCCATCAATGGTGCCCTGATCGCCGGCAATCCGGAGGGCGAGCGCCTCAAGGCCCTCGAGTCATTCTGGTATGGCATCGCCCAACCCGCTGCCAGCATGGGTCCCGCCTTTCATCCGTGGGAGCGCAGTGTCGCGCGCACCTCTGCCATGCTGTGGGGCATTCCGGGCTTCTTCCGCCCGCGCCCACTGTGGACGGTACCGATCTGGCAGAGCTTCTTCGGCGAGCCGCCCAGCCTCTACGACACCGAGCCGCTGGGCGACACGCTCAACCGGCTGGTGGACTTCGAGCGCCTCGATGCCCGCCATCCGGAGAACGTTCGCCTGTCGGTCGGGGCAGTGAATATCGGCACCGGCGCACTGCGCTACTTCGACTCCTCGCATGAAGCGCTGGACCACCGCCATATTCTGGCCAGCGGCGCCCTGCCACCGGCCTTCCCGCCGGTGTGGGTCGATGGCGAAGCCTATTGGGATGGCGGCCTGTACTCCAATACGCCCGTCAGTTGGGTGCTGTCGGAGCGACCGCATGGCGAAACGGTGGTCAACTGCTACGTGATCGACCTGTGGAGTGCCGATGGCAAGGTGCCGGAGACATTGCAGGAGGCGCAGCTGCGCGAGAAGGACATCCAGTATTCCAGCCGTGCCGGCGAGCACCTCAATCTGCTGGAAGAGAATCAGGCGCTGCGCATGGGAATCGAGAATCTCGCCGACCATCTGCCGGAAGAGCTGCGCCAGTCGCCGAAGATCCAGCGCATCCTCGCCATGACCCAGCAGCCCTCGATCAACGTGGTGCGTCTGCTGGCCTCGGCGCGCCCGGGCGAGACCTCACTGAAGGATATCGACTTCTCGCGCGCGACCATCGACTCGCGTCGCGACAGTGGCTATCAGGACATGCAGGAAGTGCTGAGCCGCTGCAGCCAGTTTGCGCCGCTGCCGGAGGATATCGGGGTCATCGTGCGCAACTTCACGCGCAACGCCGAGGGCGAGCTGGTCAGCCTGTCGACGCCTGATGCCAGCCCCGTCGACGATGACCAGGCGAGCATCACGGCAGAGGACCTGCCCAGTCAGGCGACCGGCAGCTGAGCAGCGCTGACGACGATTCAGAACGATCTATCCACACCCCATCGCAGCCGTCACGCGCTGGCGGCGCACCAGGCGGGTGTGGATAACCCGGTGTCGGCAAGACGCCACCCGCCGGGTGGCCTCACCCGCGAGGCTGCGCGGCCCCCAGCCGTGAACACTCCTCGCGGGTAAGCTCGCGCCACTCCCCCGGCGCCAGCCCCTCGAGACTCAAGCCCGCCACCGACTCACGGTGCAGCCACACCACGCGATTGCCCAGGCTGCGCCACAGTCGCTTGACGTGATGATGGCGTCCCTCGTGCAGCGTCAGGCGTGCCTGATCCGCGGTGAGAAACGCAAGCTGTGCCGGCAGTGTCGGGCGCGGATCATGTTCGAGCAGCACCCCCTGACGAACCTGTGTGATGGCGCTTTCCTGTTCGGCCTCCGTCAGGGGCCGCTCCAGCCCCATGCGATAGCGCTTGGCGGGGCCCTCGAGCCCGGCATCGCTGATGCGCGCCGAGACATCGCCGTCGTTGGTCAGCAGCAGGGCACCGGTCGTCGCACGGTCGAGACGCCCGACATGGTGGATCTCGGCCAGCCAGCCGCTGTCCTCGCCGCGTGCATTCAGCGTGTCACGCAACACATCGATCACGGTGGGGAGTTCGGGGTCATGACAGGCCGTCACGACCCCGGCAGGCTTGTTGAGCAGGATATGACGTGGACGCCGCGCGATCTGCAGGCAGACGGTCGCGTCAGGCGCTGACAGGTGGATGTCATCGAAGGGGCCGACCTCATGCAGCGGGTCGCTGATCGTCGCGCCGTTGACCCGCACACGCCCCGCCGCCAGCGCCGAGAGCGCATGACGACGGTTGAGCTGTGGCTGACGTGTCAGCCAGCGGTCCAGCCGCATGGCCTAGTCCGCCGCCTTGAGCTGGGCTTCCATCTCTTCCAGCGCTTCCTGAGCCTCGAACCATTCGGCTTCGGCCTCATCGAGGCGACTCTTGATCTCGCCCTGGCTGGCCAGCAATTTGGTCAGCTCCGCCTTGCGGTCCGCCTCGTAGAGCGTGGCGTCGCCCAGCGCTTCCTCGATCTTGTCCAGCTCGCCCTGCGCCTTGCTCATCTTCTGCTCGGCCTTGTCGCTGACCTTCTTGAGCGGACGCAGCTTCTCGCGCAGTTCAGCCGCCTGACGGCGCGCTTCCTTGCGGTCCGGCGTACGCGTGCTGTCAGTCCCCGCATCGGCATCCTTCTGGGCGCGCGCTTCCCGCCGCTCGCCCTCGACCCGCGCCTTGAGCCAGGCACGGTAGTCATCCAGGTCACCATCGAAGGGCGTCACGCGACCATCGGCGATGCACCAGAATTCATCGACGCAGGCACGCAGCAGGTGGCGGTCGTGGGAGACCAGAATCACTGTGCCCTCGAAGGTCGCCAGTGCATCGGTGAGCGCCTCGCGCATGTCGAGGTCCAGGTGGTTGGTCGGCTCATCCAGCAGCAGTAGATTGGGCTTCTGCCACGCGATCAGCGACAGCGCCAGACGCGCCTTCTCGCCACCGGAGAACGACTCCACCGCGGCGTAGACCTCATCGCCGTGGAAGCCGAAGCTGCCGAGGAAGGTGCGGATCT
Organism: Cobetia amphilecti; assembly: GCF_020217465.1. Lineage (GTDB taxonomy): Bacteria > Pseudomonadota > Gammaproteobacteria > Pseudomonadales > Halomonadaceae > Cobetia > Cobetia amphilecti. The sequence continues at coordinate 122,683 of NZ_CP084115.1, read as the reverse complement.
CCAGCTCACCCGCCGACGGTGACAGGCGCAGCACATGATTGAAGGGCGTCGAGGACAGGTCGAGCCCGTCCACCTGATGCTGGGCGAAGTAGCCGATGGCCAGATGCTCGCCGGCGGTCCGCTGGCCCTCGACCAGCGCAAGCTCGCCGGTGAGCGCCTTGATCAGCGTCGACTTGCCGGCGCCGTTGGGGCCGAGCAGACCGATGCGCTGCCCCGGCAGCAGCGAGAAGCGCACCCCGGAGAGCTGCGGCGGCTGACCGGGATAGCCGATCACCGCGCGGTCCAGCCCCAGCAGCGGATGCGAGATCTTGTCGGAGCACGGGATGGTGAAGTGGAACGGGGAATCGGCCTTGACCGCCGCCGTCTCTTCCATGCGCTCCAGCATCTTCATGCGGCTCTGGGCCTGACGTGCCTTGGTGGCCTTGGCCTTGAAGCGACGCACGAAATCCTCGATCTCGGCGCGCCGCGCCATGGTCTTCTCGTGCTCGACCTGCTCGCGCACCAGACGCTCGGAACGTGTGCGTTCGAAGCGGCTGTAATTGCCCTTGTAGACCACCAGCTTGCGGCGGTCGAAGTGGATAATGTGATCACACACCGCATCGAGGAAGTCGCGATCGTGGGAGATCAGCAGCAGCGCGCCGGGATAACGCGCCAGCCATTGCTCCAGCCACAGCAACGCATCGAGATCCAGGTGGTTGGTCGGCTCATCCAGCAGCAGCAGGTCGGACGGCGTAAACAGAGTGCGCGCCAGATTGGCACGCATGCGCCAGCCCCCCGAGAAGGCCGCCAGCGGCTGACTGAGCTGCGCCTGACTGAAGCCGAGGCCGACCAGCAGCTGCTCGGCACGTGCCCGTGCGGTGTAGCCATCGAGGGTGTCGAAATGGGCGTGCAGCTCGGCCTGACGTTGGTGCTCGCCGCTCTCTTCGGCGGCCGCCAGGGCGCGCTCGGTCTCGCGCAGCGCGTGGTCCCCGTCCATGACGTAGTCGACGATCGGACGCTCCAGCGCATCGATTTCCTGCGCCATGTGCGCGACACGCACGCCACCGGCCAGCGATACCGTGCCGCTGTCGGGCGTCAGCTCGCCGAGGATCAGGCCGAACAGGCTCGACTTGCCGGCGCCGTTGGGGCCGACGATACCGGCCTTGTGACCGGCATGCAGCGTCAGGTCCGCTTCGTCGATCAGCGGTGCTCCGCCGCGTTGCAGGGCGAGCTGGCGCAGTGCAATCATGACAACCTCGATCAGAAAATACGGGGGACGTCGGGCTCCCGTTCACCGCCACCGACACGAGCGCTACGACTCAGCAAGCTGCTGGACGCGACTCGTGAAGAGACATCATCGGTGGCACATGAAGAGACATCATCCGTGACACACGAAGAGGCCGACTTGATGGGCGCATATTCTATCGGATTGTGGGACTACGCGCTGTCTCTGTATGTCCTGCCCGGCGAGGTCGGCTCTGCGGGCAACCCTCAGCCGACGCCGGACATGATGAGTACCTGCCTGCTGCTGCAGGACGAGGCGGGCCTCGATGTCTGCGAGCTGCTGTGGATTCACTGGCTGTCCGCCCACGGCATCGCCCTGGCCGCCTCGCCCACTCGCCTGCTGGAAGGTGTGCGCGACTGGCAGGGCTGGATGACCGGCATGCTGCGCGAGCGGCGCCGCCAGCTGAAGCAGGAGCTGACGACGCTGCCCGCGACCCAGGCCCCGGCCGCGGTGCAACGCCTGGAACGCCTCTATCAGCAGCTCAAGGCCTGCGAGCTTTCCGCCGAGCAGGAGACCCTCGCCCAGCTGGAAGAGCTGAGTCCTGCGCTGTCGTCAGCCGAAGGCGCGACCGGCCTGCGGGCGCCCTTCGCGCATGTCGCGGACCCGCTGCAGGCCTTTCAGCAATCGCTGGCCCTGCTGAGCGGCAAGACGACGCTCACCGCGGGGGACCACCCGTCGGCACGTGCCCTGCGCAGGCTGGCACTGGCCCGCGTGCCCGCCGGCGCCTGACAACGCCAGCGAGATGCGGAACTTGTACGCGGCTGGTAGAGTCGGAGTAACACTAGTGCCCGAGGCAGGCCATGCCGCCTCGGTGCCAATTGCGTGTTTCGGGCCCGTCTCAGGCCCATTCCATCCTGAAGGAGTTTTCATGAAACAGCTGGTCAGTGCCGTCGCGCTCGGCGCCCTCCTGGTCACCCCGTTCAGCTTTGCCGCCGATGACAGCCTCGCAGACGAGCAGGCACAGCTCAGCTATGGCATCGGTGCAACTCTGGGCAAGAGCCTCTCCCAGGACATCACCGATCTGGATCTCGACGCCTTCACTCAAGCCGTGCGTGATGTCTACGCCAAGGGCGACATGAAGATGAGCGACCAGGAAATCGCGGATTCGCTTTCCCGCTTCCAGCAGAAGAAGATGGAAGAGCAGAAGAAGATGGTCGAGCAGGAAGCGACCGACAACAAGGCAGAGGGTGACAAGTTCCTCGCCGATAACGCCAAGAAGGACGGCGTGAAGACGCTGGATTCCGGCCTGCAGTACAAGGTGCTGGAATCCGGTGACGGCGCGACCCCGTCCGCTGAAGATACCGTCAAGGTGAACTACGAAGGCAAGCTGCTGGACGGCACCGTCTTCGACAGCTCCTATCAGCGTGGCGAGCCGGTCAGCTTCAAGGTCAACCAGGTCATCAAGGGTTGGCAGGAAGCACTGCAGGAAATGAGCGTCGGCGACACCTGGATGCTCTACGTCCCGGCCGAGCTTGCCTACGGCAAGGCTGGCACTGGCGGCCCGATCGGCCCGAACGAGACGCTGACCTTCAAGGTCGAGCTGCTCGACGTGACCAAGGCCGACGCCAAGCAGTAATGGCGGCGTGAGCCTCCCCTGCTGGTAACCGGCAAGCACTGCTGCCGGTAGCAACGAAAGAGCCGCCCATCGGGCGGCTCTTTGCGTTTCTGGCAAGGCCGGATGAGGGCCAGCGGCAAGCTCATCTAGGCGCATGCTGCGCACAGGACAACGGGGCATGCCATCACTACGGCAATGGCTGATGTCCGCTGATTCTCCCCTCCAGAAGGCCCTGTGCGGACGCCGCCAGCCTGTGGATAAATCTGTGGGGAAGCTATTGACCACAGGTTGACAACCGGCCTTTCCGGTGCCTGTCGCGGCAGTGATGCTGGTTGAACGCAAAGCAACCACTGACTTGATATTTTTAGTCGACATCTCGTAACAGTTTGTTTTTACTAGTCTTTATAAATCAGCACTTGACGGCACTGCGTTGCGTGTTCGAGGCGTCATGATTATCCACAAAATTTTCCTTGAGCGCTTGCCAACTTGTGGACAATGTGTATTTCACCGCTGAGAAAGGCCTCAAGGCGCGGCGCATTCAGCGGGTGCCACGCAGCGCTCAATCAGCGGTCGCGCTCAGGACACGCGTCACGCCAGCGCGAACACCGGCCGGCCCCGGCGTGAATGGAATGCGATCGTAGATGCGCCCCTGGGCAGAGACGAGATAGAGCGCGGCGCCATGATCGATGGTGTAACCCAGCGCGGAGTCCTGTGCCTCGACACGCCGATAGCTGACGCCATAGCGCCGCGCCACATCGGCGAGTGCCGCCTGACTGCCGGTGATGCCCTGAAAGCGCGGCCCGAAGTGCCCGGTGTATTCGGCCAGCCGGGCAGGGGTGTCGCGCTCGGGGTCCAGCGAGACCATCACCGGCACCACGCGCGCCGCCGCCTGCGGTGGCAGTTCAGACATCACCTGACGCAGCGCCGCCAGCGTCATCGGGCAGACATCCGGGCACTGGGTATAGCCGAAGTAGAGCGCGACGACCGGCGTGGCCTGCGCATCTGCGGCCTCGCCCATCGTCACCTCCGCGAGCGTGAAGTCGCCCTGCTGTGATTCGAGCTGGATGGGGCCGCCCAGACTGGCCCAGGCCTGCATTCCCGCGACCGGTGCCAGATCCCGCTGCGCCTGCTGCCAGGCGACACCGGCACCGATCACGGCCGCCAGGCCGACGGCACCCAGCAACCACCAGCGTCTGGCGACGCCCTTGTCCAGCTGATGGCTTTCTTGTCGACTATTGTCCAGCTGATGGCTCTCTTGTCGGCGAGTGCTTGCCTGCCCGTCCTGTGACTTTCGCTCTGCGCCCATCCCTGCCTCCCGATGCCTTCTGCCTGAAACGACGTCCCTGCCGGCCGGGCTCAGCGCCAGCGGCTAGCTGCCCTGATGCGTCGGGCGGGTATCACTGCGAAACAATTGATCGACCGAGCTTTCGAGCTGCTCCGCCGTGGTGGCCTGCGGGTGGCTATCGAAATCGAACCAGCTGCCCAGTCGGCCACGCTCGGTGGTCACGATCACCTGCGCACGCCACGCCATGGTCGCGCTGCTGCAGAACCCCAGCTGCCCTTCCCCCTGCCAATGCTGGCGCTCGAGGCTCTGGGCATCGGTGGTGTTCAGCACGCTGCGCTTCACGCCCATGTCCATGTGGCGGCCGATGAAGTCCACCTCGACCCCCTCCGGTGAGACGCCTTCCGTCATCACGCGAATGCCCAGCGGCGTCAGCGGACTGATATCGCCCTCCAGCGCCAGGGTAATACGCCCGAAGCGGCCCAGCTCGGCAGTACAGGGGGCATGATTGAGCTCGCAGGACTGATTGGGCGCAAACCAGGTCACCTTGCCGTTGCTGCCGTCGCGTACCAGGTAATAGTCGATCAGGTAATACAGCGAGACCACGATGGTGATCAGCGTGACGATGATCAGCAGATTGAGCAGCCGCGGGCGGGCATTGTCTTCTTCTACGCGATACATGGCAGTTCCGGCAACGGTCCGGCAGCGCATCGACAGGCAAGGCGCCCCGAATGGGAAAGAAAGTGACGTGATGGGAATGGTCTGCGCTCAGCCACGACATGACGCCAGCGCGTGACCGGCGAACAAGACCTGAGTCCAAGTGCAGCGCTGAGCGAGTCATGACAAGCTTACCAGCCCGCCTCACCGCGGCAGCAGGCGAGACATCATGTCACGCGCACGCCACATCGCTCTCAAGGCATTCGCACTCAGCCCCGACAAGGAGTCAGCATGGCAAGTGTACAGCAGGCGCTCGGCCCCCTCTTCCTGTTGATCCTCGCGGGGGCGCTACTCGGGTGGAAGCGCTTCCCCGGCGAAGGCTTCTGGAGCGAACTGGAACGCCTGATCTATTACGTGCTGTTCCCCGCCATGCTGGTGTCCACGCTGGCACGTGCCGACATGGCCAGCGTGCCAGTCGTGGCACTGGCCAGCGTGATGCTGGGCGCGATGCTGCTGTTCGCCGCCGCGCTATGGCTGAGCTGGCGTCACGCGCCGGACTGGCTGAGCCGTCATATGGGCGACGCCGCCTCCTTTACCTCGCTCTTCCAGGGCAGCATCCGCTTCAACAGCTATGTCGGCGTGGCCGGGGCAGCAGCGCTGCATGGCAGTGCCGGGGCGACCGTCGCGGCCGTGGCGCTGGCGCTGATGGTGCCTGCCGCCAACCTGCTGTGCGTGATGGCCTTCATCGGGGCAGGCACCCTGGGCGAAGGCGGCCTGCTGCGCTCGCTCAAGGCACTGACCCGCAATCCGCTGGTGCTGGCGTGTCTGGCCGGCACGGCGCTCAACCTGAGCGGCATCGGCTTGCCGGGCTGGAGTGGCGACGCCATCAGCCTGCTGGGACGCGCCGCCTTGCCGCTCGGCCTGGTCGCGGTGGGCGTGGCGCTGCGCCCGCGTGTGCTGGTGAGCAGTGGCAGCGTGGCGTGGCTGGCGAGCCTGCTGAAGCTGCTGGCGATGCCGGCATTGGTGGTCGTGCTCTGCCGGTGGTTCGGCCTTGAAGGAGTGGCGCGCGATGTGGCGATTCTGTTCGCGGCGCTGCCCACCGCGACCTCCGCCTATATTCTGGCCCGCCAGCTGGGCGGCAATGCCGAGCTGATGGCGGCGTTGATCACCGCCCAGACGCTGCTGGCGATGCTGACCCTGCCCCTGTGGCTGGCGAACTGAGCTCCTGTCGACCTGAGCTCCTGTCGAGCTGTCGAGCTGACGACCGCACATCCGAACGCGACGTGAGAGCGCGCAGTGTGCGCAGCGCACAACAAAATGCGCAAAGCGCACAAGAAAAAGGGCATCCCCAGATGAGGATGCCCAAGACCGTGACTAGCTTGATGAGGAGAAACACCGTAGCGGGGGCCTGACTCCGCCGCTACGGCTGGGCTTGCGCCCTGCGATGTCTGCCCGGACACCGCACATACAAGATAATCATTCTCATTTGATTTTGCAAGGCAAATGCGAAGAATTTCTATTTAAGATTTATCTTGTGCACCCTCGAGCGAGAACACCCTCAGTTCCGCATGCAATTCGACCTCCAACGCCGTCATGGCTTCCGCACGCGCAAGGCCATCACGCTCGGCGCGATACAGGTGCGGGGTCATGGTCAGCAGGTCCCGAATCTGCTCATTGCTGGTCAATGACAGCCCCGCATGCAGATGCTCGACCTCGCCGCTGATGGCAAAGCCAGCGGACTCGGCAGCGCTCAGCCCGCCTTCACCGCGCGCGGGCTTCAGCTCGCGGTAGAGAATCTTGCGCAACGCCAGCAGATGCTCGGCCCCCGCTTCCAGCAGCACGACGTGGCCACCGGGCTTGAGGACACGTGCGAACTCCTGCCAGACAGGGAAGCCGAAGGCGCAGATGACGACATCCACACATGCATCTTCCAGCGGCAGGGCGGCGTTGGTGCCCACCAGCCAGGCGGCATCACGTGACTGCTTCGCCGCGGCCAGCACCGCGTGCTTAGAGATATCCAGCCCCGCCGCCGTCAGCGAGAGATTCTGCTCACCGGCAGCGCACGCCAGCTGACGCAGATAGAAACCTTCGCCGCAGCCGGCATCCAGCACGGCCAGCGGCGCCTGAGTCGTCTGGGCCGCTGCCAATGCCAGCACACGACTGGCCAGGGCTGATGCAAGAGGCTGATAGCCGCCGAGGGCGAACAGGCGCTGACGAGCGCTCACCATCGCCTTGCTGTCGCCGGGGTCCAGGCTGCGCTTGCGCTGCACCGGCAGCAGATTGACATGCCCCTGGCGTGCGATATCGAAGCGATGCCCGTCGGCACAGCACCAGCTCTGGCCATCACGTACCAGCGGCTGGGCATCCAGCGGACAGGTCAGGGCCGTCAGCGGGGTCATGGTCGGGCGATCAGCCGAGTCGGCGGTAGGCGTCGTCATGGTCAGCAACTCTCGGGACGAGGAAAGAAAGGGACAGCAAACACGGCAAGCGGCACAGACCGCCACGCAGGCAGATGGCCTTGGCACGCAGAACCGCGCCATGGCGATGGGCCTCACACGCAAGCGGCCACCCGAAGGCGGCCGCGATGCAGCGTCATGAAGACACCGCCACTGCGCACGAGGCGCTGATCAGTCCTGCTTGACGAAGATCAGGTCCCACACGCCGTGGCCGAGACGCTCGCCGCGCTGTTCGAACTTGGTCAGCGGACGGAAGTCCGGACGCGGCACGTAGGGCGCGGTTTCCGCCGGAGCGGTGTTGGCAAAGCCCGGCGCTTCGGCCATCTCTTCCGCCATCGCTTCGGCGTAGTTGGCCCAGTCGGTGGCCATGTGGAAGTGGCCGCCCGGCTTGAGCACACGACGCACCAGCTCGACGAAGGCCGGCTGAACGATACGACGCTTGTGGTGCTTCTTCTTCGGCCACGGGTCCGGGAAGAACAGCTGGAAGGTGTCGGCGCAACCGGCCGGCACGCAATCCGCCAGCACTTCCAGCGCGTCGTGACGATAGACACGCAGGTTGGTCAGACCCAGCTTGTCGACATCATCCAGCAGCTTGCCGACGCCCGGCGCGTGCACTTCGATGCCGATGAAGTCGGTGTCCGGGTTGGCCTGGGCCTGTTCACACAGTGACTTGCCCATGCCGAAGCCGACTTCGATCACCAGCGGTGCCCGACGCCCGAACAGCGCGTCGAGATCCAGCTCGCCCTGCTCGTGACGCAGGCCAAGGCGCGGGAAGACCTCTTCCAGCCCGCGAGTCTGGGCCTGGGTCATGCGGCCACCACGAATCACGTAGCTCTTGATGCCACGCTTGCGGGCGACGGCTTCATCGGCAACGGAAGGGGTCGCTGGCGCGCTTTCGGTCTGCACGCTCTCGGGCTGCGCGCGCTCGTTCTGCACACTTTCTTGCTGCGCATCGTCAGCGGGAGCAGAAGTGGACGTGTCGTCCTGCGGCTTGGAAGTCTCGTCAGTCATGGGGTCGTCTTGGTCTTTGCATGAACGATGCGCGTGCATCGGATTCGAATGTTTCAGGGCTCAGCCGGTGATCAGGCCAGCGCCCGGTGAAGAAGCACGTGCCGTCAGGCGAGTCGGCATGCGGCCGGCCAGGAAGGCGCCACGGCCGGAAATCACGGCCTGACGCATGGCATCTGCCATCAACAGCGGCTGGCGCGCGTGGGCGATGGCGCTGTTCATCAGTACGCCATCACAGCCCAGCTCCATGGCGAAGGCGGCTTCTGACGCCGTACCCAGACCGGCATCGACCAGCACCGGCACATTGGCGCGCTCGATGATCAGCGATAGGGTGTGCGGGTTGAGAATGCCGAGGCCGGAGCCGATCAGCGAGCCCAGCGGCATGATGGCGCAGCAGCCGATCTCCTCGAGCTGGCGCGCGACGATGGGGTCGTCGGAGGTATACACCATCACGTCGAAGCCATCGGCGACCAGCTCTTCAGCGGCCTTGAGCGTCTCGACGATATTGGGATACAGCGTGTCCTGATCGCCCAGCACTTCCAGCTTGACCAGGTTGTGGCCATCCAGCAGTTCACGGGCCAGCTTGCAGGTACGCACCGCGTCACGCGCGTTGTAGCAGCCGGCGGTGTTGGGCAGGAAGGTATAGCGATCCGGTGACAGCACGTCGAGCAGGTTCGGCTCGTCAGCGTTCTGACCCAGATTGGTACGGCGGACCGCAAAGGTGACCACTTCCGCGCCGGACGTCTCGATGGCGGAGCGTGTCTCGTCCATGTCCTTGTACTTGCCGGTACCGACCAGCAGGCGCGAAGAGAACTCGCGGCCGGCGACGATCAACGGGCTGTCGCCGGCGACCTGGGTGACGGGGTTGTTCAATGTCGGGGCAGAACTGTCTGTCATGATGACCTCATCGAGCTGGACGTGAAAGCGCTGAGCGCGAGCGAGTAGTGAAAAGTGTCAATCCTGGAAACAGGACGGATCAGCCACCACCGATGGCATGGACGATCTCGATGCGGTCACCGGCATGCAGACGGGTGTCGGCGTGCGCGCTACGTGGCACGATGTCTTCATTGCGTTCCACTGCCAGTCGGCGGCCCTGGAGACCGAGACTCTCGACCAGGGCGGCAATCGTCGTGTCGTCCGTCACCACGTGGTCTTCACCGTTGAGCTGTATCTGCATGCTGTCCTCCCGCGAAAAGAGGCCGCTATTGTAGCGGCTTTACGTGGACAGGCGTAGGCACATCGTGCCGCGCCACCTGCCCTCAAGGAATTATTGTCTATGCGTCACAACGACTCCCACTCCCGCCACTGGTGGCTGGCCATGGGACTGGCCGGCATGTCCACCGTCGCGCTGGGCGCCTTCGCCAGTCATGGCCTGCGTGGCACCCTGAGCGCGGACATGCTGCGCGTGTTCGAGACCGGCGTACGCTATCAGATGTGGCACGTGCTGGCGGCGGTCGGGGTACTCGCCTGGCGCTCGGTGCAGCCGCTGCGCGGCCAGATGCTGACGCTGGGGCTGTGGGCCGCCGGCATCCTGATGTTCTCGGGGTCGCTGTATGCCCTGGCGACCACGGCGCGCACCCAGCTGGGCATCATCACGCCCATCGGCGGCCTGCTGCTGATCGCCGGCTGGCTGAGCCTGGCCGTCACCGGCTGGCGTCAGCGCGGCAGCGAAGAGAAGGATATCAACAAGCTGTAGCGGACTGGCCCAAGGCGTGGCCCACGACCGCCCCGGGGTCAGTCATCGCTGTCCGGCAAGGTATAGGTCGCGGTCACGATGGCGACCGGGTCGGTGTCTCCGTGGCTGAAAAGCTCGATCTCGCCGACGGCCAGTCGCCGGCCCAGCTTGCGGATACGCGCGGTGGCCATCAGGTCGCGGTCGCCGCGCGCGCGACGCAGGAAGTGGATGCTGAGGTCACTGGTGACGGCCATCGGCTCCGGGCCGATCTCGCCGAGAATCGCGACATACAGGCAGACATCCGCCAGCGCCATCATCGTCGGCCCGGACACGCAGCTGCCGGGACGCAGATGCTCGTCCTCGATGGCCAACCCCATGGTCGCCCAGCGATCGCCGACGGCCTCGATGGTACCCAGACGCTGGGGGAAGACTTCATCGAGGAAATCCTCGATGGCGGCGGCGCTCATCACGGGCATGACATTCTCCTCGACACACTGGGTCCGATCGCGCGGTTACGCGGTTTCTGGGGCAAGGCTAGCGGCAAATGCGGTCTCGGGAAACATGCGCCTGGCAAAATAGTGGCCGGGCAATTCCTGCTCGGCGACAGACGACAACGGCGACCCAGGGTCGCCGTTGTCGTGTTCAGTGTTTCCTCAAGCCAACCGCCCTGCGATCAGCGCGCCTGCTGCTTTTTCTCGAGACGACGGCGATGCAGGACCGGCTCGGTGTAGCCACTCGGCTGCACACGACCCTGGAAGACCAGCTCGCAGGCGGCCTGGAAGGCGATGGAGCCCTCGAGGTCATCCGTCATCGCCTGATAGCTGGGGTCCGCGGCATTCTGGCGGTCCACCACGCCAGCCATGCGCTCCAGCGTGTCCTGCACCTGGGCGCTGTCGACGATGCCGTGATGCAGCCAGTTGGCGATGTGCTGGCTGGAGATGCGCAGCGTGGCGCGGTCTTCCATCAGGCCGACATCATGGATGTCCGGCACCTTGGAGCAGCCGGTACCGTGATCGATCCAGCGCACCACATAGCCGAGAATCCCCTGGGCATTGTTGTCCAGCTCGGCCTGGATCTCCTCGGCACTCCACTGGGGGTCGAGCTCCAGCGGGATGGTCAGCAGGTCATCGAGGCTGGCACGCGGACGACTGAGCAGATCATGCTGCACGTCCTTCACCGAGACCTGGTGATAGTGCAGCGCATGCAGCACGGCGGCGGTCGGTGACGGCACCCAGGCGGTGTTGGCACCGGCGCGCGGATGGCCGATCTTCTGCTCGAGCATCGCGGCCATCAGGTCGGGCATGGCCCACATGCCCTTGCCGATCTGGGCACGACCGCGCAGGCCACATTCCAGGCCGACATCCACGTTCCATTTCTCGTAGGCCTGAATCCAGGCGGCGCCCTTCATGTCGCCCTTGCGCAGCATCGGGCCGGCTTCCATCGAGGTGTGCATCTCGTCACCGGTGCGGTCCAGGAAGCCGGTGTTGATGAAGGCCACGCGGGAACTGGCAGCCGCGATGCAGGCCTTGAGGTTGACGGTGGTGCGGCGCTCCTCGTCCATGATGCCCATCTTGAGCGTGGAGTCCGGCAGGCCGAGCAGCTGCTCGACCCGCGCGAACAGCTCATCGGCGAAGGCGACTTCCTCGGGGCCATGCATCTTGGGCTTGACGATGTAGACGGAGCCGGTGCGCGAGTTGCAGATGCCACCGCGGTCCTGCTTGTCGCCCTTGAGGTCGTGCAGCGCGATCAGGCTGGTGAAGATGGCATCCATGATGCCTTCCGGCGCTTCGCTGCCGTCCTCGAGCAGGATGGCCGGGTTGGTCATCAGATGACCGACGTTGCGAATCAGCATCAGCGAACGACCATGCAGCACGCGCGTGGTGCCATCGGCGCCGGTGTATTCGCGGTCCGCATTCAGCTTGCGCGTCATGCTGCGGCCATTCTTCTCCAGCGTCTCGGTCAGGTCGCCCTTCATCAGGCCCAGCCAGTTGCGATAGACCGTCACCTTGTCTTCGGCATCGACGGCGGCCACCGAGTCCTCGCAGTCCATGATGGTGGAGAGCGCGGCCTCCATGATCAGGTCACTGACATTGGCGGGGTCGGTCTTGCCGATGGGGTGCTCGGCATCGATCACGAGCTCGGCGTGCAGACCGTTGTGGGCGAAGATGATCGCGCTCGGCGCGCTTTCATCGCCGCGATAGCCGAGGAAGCGTTCCGGCGACTTGAGGCTGAGGTCACGTCCTCCGGCACGCACCAGCAGATGACCATCACGAATCGTGTAGCCTTCGCTGTCGTGGTGACTGCCGCCGGCCAGCGGCGCGATGGTATCCAGCACCTGGCGCGCATAGGCGACGACCTTGGCGCCGCGCGCCGGGTTGTAGTCCTTGCCACGCTCGGCGCCATCTTCTTCGCTGATCGCGTCGGTGCCGTAGAGCGCATCATAGAGGGAGCCCCAGCGCGCATTGGCGGCATTCAGGGCGTAGCGGGCATTCATCACCGGCACCACCAGCTGCGGGCCGGCCTGCTGACAGATCTCGCTATCCACGAAGGCGGTGCTGGCTTCGACCGTATTCGGCTCCGGCAGCAGATAGCCGATCTCGTGCAGAAACGCCTTGTAGGCCTCGAGGTCTACCTTGCCCGGATGCTCGCGGTGCCAGGCATCGATCTCGCCCTGCAGCTGCTCGCGGGTCGCCAGCAGTTCGCGGTTGCGCGGTGCCAGTTCGTGCAGCAGTGAATCGACACCCGCCCAGAAGGTCTCCGGCGCGATCCCTGTGCCCGGCAGCGCTTCCTGCTCGATGAAGCGGTGCAGGCTGGCGTCGATGGCCAGGCGCTGAAGTTGAATACGGTCGGTCATGCGTTTGCTCTCCCTGAAAACGAATCGCTGGAAACCCTCACGGCTGACAACACTGCAAGCAGTGGTGTTCAAAAGGATTTTCGCCAGACGGCACTCACTGGCACGGCGCTTGACGCGTCTGCTGACGCGCGACTGCCCGACAAGCGTGAGCCATCGAGACGCCGGGCAGGAAGACGCTGTCACCTGCCGGGCGGGGACGAATCCCATCACCATACCCGATGGCGAGGCCGGCGAAAGGACTGCTATGACCAATGAACAAGCTCATGGAGCCCGATTACCCGCCCAGCGTTGATTCCGCGTCGCTGTTGTTGCTCGGCGACAGGCGGGGAAAACAGTGAAGAAACACTGTTCTTTGTGTAGCTCGCAGCCGCGCCAGCCGCTAGCATGGCAGCATTATGGAGATGACCATGCCCGATTTCAGTGAACTGCTCGACCACGGCCCCTTTATCCGCCTGCCTGACATGCTGCCGGGCCAGACGTCCAGTCCACTGGAGCGTTACCTGGGCCATTATGGTCTCGATGCGCTGCGCAGCGAGGACATCGCCGTGCATGCCGGCCACCTGGAGGCCGGGGGCTTTCGCCTGTGGGCCCAGCTGTGGACACCGCGCAAGCCGCGCGGCACGGTCTTCGTGGTCCACGGCTACTTCGATCACCTCGCCCTCTATCGTCATCTGCTGGCGCACCTGCTGCGCAACGGCTGGCAGGTCGCCTTGTGGGACCTGCCGGGCCATGGCCTGTCATCCGGCGAGCCCGCCTCCATCGATGACTTCGGCGACTATGTCGGCTGCCTGCAGGCCTTCCAGGATTACCTGGAAGACCACAGCCTGGCGCCGCACCCGTGGTTCGGCATCGGCCAGAGCACCGGCGGCTCGGTGCTGGCCACCGACGCCCTGATGCGCGGCGATGAATCGCGCTGGCAGGGAATCGCCCTGCTCGCACCGCTGGTACGGCCATGGGGCTGGTCGCAGTCACGCTGGCTGCACAGCATGGCGCGCCCCTTCATCGACTCCATTCCGCGCAAGTACCGCGCGAATACCAATGATGTGGCCTTCTACGAGTTTCTCAGCACCAATGATCCGCTGCAGGCCGATCGCCTCGCGGTGAAGTGGGTGACGGCGATGCGGGAGTGGATCCCCCGTCTCCGCGCCCTGCCCCCCTGCTCACTGCCGACCCTGATCCTGCAGGGCGAGCAGGACACCACCGTCGATTGGCAATGGAACCTCGGCGTGTTGGCGAGCAAGTTCCCCAATGCGCGCATCTACCGCCATCCCGAGGCCCAGCACCACCTGGTCAATGAAGCCGAGCCGATTCGCAAGGAACTGTTTGCCGAGCTGGACGCCTTTCTCGATGCCCTGTCGCAGCGCCCGTCAGACCTGCCGCAGCAGGGGCGCACGGCATGATGGCCATGCATCGCCTGCGCATGCTGGCCGCGACCCTGCTACTCTCCACGCTGGCGGGCTGCATGAGCCTGGACCAGGTGCCGCGTGCCGAACGCGACCCCATCTATGGTCTCGGCCAGAGCGCGGCGCGTCTGATCGCCGAGCAACCCTGGACACCCCCGCTCGAGCAACAGGTATTGCTGCTCGCGCCGCCCGAGGTGGATGCCACGCTGCAGGCCAACCCGGGCGCGCTGAACGAGGCGCTGACCCGCGCCCTGCTGGCGCTCAAGAACGGGCCTCAGGTGCTCAACTGGAGCACTGACCGCCCCGCCGTCGATAGCCGCCAGTGGCGTCTCGAGACCACTCTCGAGGCCAGTGGCGTCGCACTGACCCTGTCAGACCGAACGCTGCAGCCGTATCAGCTGCAGCTGACACTGGTCCGCAGCGCCAGTGCCGAGCGCAATGAGACGCGCACCTTCACCCTGAGCGGCGCCTTCGACCAGGCGGCCCTCGAGTCGCTGGCGCGCAATCACCCCGCGCCCTGAGATCCGAGTCTTGAGCCCAGAGTCTTGCGCCCAGCTGCGCCGAGGTCCCCGCCACCCCTGATACACCCTTTATCGTTTTCTGCTTTTCCGGAGCCAACATGACCACCGCCAGTCCCCGTCGCTTTCTTGCCCACCTCTATCAGGATGGGCCGCATAACCCGTTCCCCGGCATCAAGGCGCTGGAACGCAGACTGGGACACGCGCTGCCGTATCAGTATGGCTCCAACGAAGGGCTCGACATGCCCCACCACACGCTGGGCGGCGCGCTGGGCACTGCCCTGGCCGACCTGAGCCGCAGCTATGCCGACGCCGATGCCTGGCAACTGCGCCAGCAACTGGCTGAGCGTCTGGGAGTCGCCTACGAGAACCTGCTGGTCGATGCCGGTGCCGACAGCCTGCTGGCACTGGTGATGCGCGCCACCGTCTGTGCGGGCGAGCGCGTGATCACCAGCGCCGGCACCTATCCGACCCTGGCGTACTTCGCCCGCGGGCTGGGTGCCGAGGTCATCGAGGTACCCTACAGCGAGAGCTTCGCCACGGCCGATGACGCCTCATCGTCGCGACTGGCCCCGGACCTCGCGGCGCTGCTCGCCGCGGCAAGGCAGCACGATGCCCGCGTCGTCTATCTCGCCAACCCCGATAACCCCAGCGGCCACCTGCATTCTGACGCCGATGTGCGTGCTCTGCGCGACGCCCTGCCGGAGAACTGCAGCCTGCTGCTGGATGAGGCCTATCACGACTTCCGCCCGGACGCCGCCCACGCCGACCATGCGCCGATGGCACGCACCTTCCGCCTGCGCACCTTCTCCAAGGCCTATGGGCTGGCGGGCCTGCGTCTCGGCTTCATGATCGCCGAGCCTGACGATGTCGCCATGCTGACCAAGGTGCGGATTCACTTCGCGGTCAGCGCCCCGGCAATGGCGGCAGGTGAGCTGCTGCTGGCGCACCCTGAAGAGGCGGCAGCGCACGTCGCCGGCGTGATCGACTGTCGCGATCGTCTCGCCGAGCACCTGCGCTCGCTGGGCGCGGAAGTGCTGCCCAGCGCGACCAACTTCCTCTGCGTGCGCCTCAAGAGCGCCGAACTGGCAGCACAGGTGCAGCAGCAATTGATGGCTCAAGGCGTGCTGATCACTCGCTCCCCGCATCCTTCGCTTGGCCATATCCTGCGCATCTCGACACTCGAAGACAGCCTGGTGCCGGGCCGTCTCGCGCGTCTCGAGCAGGCCATCGCCGAAGAGCGCCGTTCATGAACGATTTATCGTGAGGGCCTCGCGATGACGCTGGTCAGCCTCGCGGCCCGTGCCTTGAGCAGCCTCGCCGTGGTGGGCGCGAGCCTCTGGCTGGTGCCCGCACTATGGTTCCGCCTGCCGGGGCCGGAAGGGCTGCGCACCACCGTGGCGGCTCTCGCAGCGGTGCTGGGCCTCGTGTGCGTGATTGTCCTGTGGTGGCCGCAGGCCAGCGCGATTCGCTGGCGGCTGATGGGCAGCTACCTGATGCTGCTGGTCGCAAGCCTTGCCTGGTGGGCCAGCATCACGCCACGGGCGGACCGCGACTGGGCGCCGGAGGTGGCACATCTGGTCGAGGGGCAGATGGTCACGCCAGCACGGGACGAGGCATCGCCGGCAAGCGCCAGGGCCGAGGCTGCCACACAGGGGGAAGTGCTGCATCTCGAGCAGGTACGCAACTTCGTGTGGCACAGCGCCGAGGATTACACGCCGCGCTGGGAAAGCCGCGACTATCCGCTGGAGGAGCTGACCTCGGTGGACCTGCTGACCAGTCACTGGATGGGCCCGCAGATCGCCCATACGCTGGTCAGCTTCGGCTTTGCCGATGGCCGCTATCTGGCCTTCTCGGTGGAGATCCGCAAGGAGCGCACCGAGCAGTTCTCGACCCTCGGCGGCATGTTCAAGCAGTACGAACTGGCGGTGATCGCCGCCGACGAACGCGACATCATCCGCGTGCGCAGCAACGTGCGCGGCGAGCAGGTACACCTCTATCGGGTGCAGATGCCGCGCGAAATGATCCGCGAGCTGTTGCTGGCCTACGTCGACGAAGCCGAGACATTGCGCACTCAGCCACGCTTCTACAATACCGCCACCAGCAACTGCACCACCCTCGTCTACGCGATGATGACGCGCCTGACCGACGGTCTGCCGCTGGACTACCGTCTGCTGCTCTCCGGCTATCTGCCGGAATATGTCGCGGACCAGGACGCCCTCAGTGATGCTGCGCCCTTCGCGGAACTCAAGGCCAGCAGCCTGATCAATCCCGCCGCCATCGCCGCCGATGAGCATCCGGACGGCGACTTCTCACACCTGATTCGTGCAGGCATTCCCGGCGCGGACAGACCTTCCTACTGAGCCCGAGCAGCGCTGACATCCTGATCCGCCGACATCAGGCGCTGCGCTGCTGGGAACTGGCGCCCAGGCGAGCCGGGTCCCTGCCCATCATGCGGTCCAGCTGGCGATAGCCGATGGCCTCCATCAGCTGTGGCCGCTGCACACCGTCCTGGTCGATCAGATCACTGAGTGTCAGCGCGACACGCAGCACCCGGTGATAGGCGCGCGCCGAGAGATTGAGGCGTGACAGTACGCCGGCCAACCACTGGCGCTCGCCGTCTTCCAGCTGACAGGCGGCTTCCAGCGCGTGGGTATCCAGATGAGCATTCAGGCCGCCGCGTGCCAATTGGCGCGCGCGAGCGGCCAGCACTCGTTCGCGCACGCCGGCCGAGGCCTCGCCGGGAGTGGCGGATGTCAGCTCCTCGGCGGGCAGGCCCGGCACCTCGACCTGCAGGTCGATGCGGTCCAGCAACGGGCCGGACAGACGCGCCTGATAGCGCTGGATCTGCGCCGGGGTGCAGCTGCAATTGCGGCGACTGTCACCGAGGTAGCCGCAGGGGCAGGGATTCATCGCCGCGACCAGCTGGAAGCGCGCCGGGAAACGGCGTTGATGGCTGGCGCGCGAGATCAGGATACGGCCACTCTCCAGCGGCTCGCGCATCACTTCCAGCACGCCACGGTCGAACTCCGCCAGCTCATCCAGAAACAGCACGCCATGATGCGCCAGCGACACCTCGCCCGGACGCGGCTTGGAGCCACTGTCATTTTCAGCAATTGATGCGACCCTCAGCGCGTAATATCGGGCTATTATGGTAGTCTGTACAGGATTGAGTGCGACAGAATTAATAGCAATTGATGCGACAGGCCTTGTTTTATTCAACATTTGGTGCGACTGCCCATGCCACTGCCTACATCCGTTCGTAAAATCGGCCCTACGCGACGAAGTGTGTCTGGCTACTATGCCTTTCGCGGGGAGGAGTCTATTGCGTTCGAGTCGACGCTCGAACGTGATTTCCTCATCAAGGCTGACTTTGATGTGAGCGTCCTTGGTGTGATTTCCCAGCCGTGCGAGATCCCGTTTCATCATCCCGTGACCGGTAGGCGCTACACCTACACACCTGACTATTTGGTGTATTACCGTCTCGGTAACCGTCATTACAGGGATTACCCAAAACCTCTCCTGGTGGAGGTCAAACCACGGGAAAAGTGGCAAGCACATTGGCGTGAATGGTCGCCTAAATGGAAGGCGGCGATACGGCATGCCAACAACGAGGGCTGGGCGTTTCGCATTCATGATGAAAGCCGCATTCGTGATAAGACCTTGGACAACATTACCTTCCTAGCGCGCTATAAGCGGATGGTGTTTCCTTCTGTCGAAAGCCAGGCAGTCCTCAACACCGTGAGGGAGATGGGGGTGGCGACTTTGGATTACCTGCTGTCTCGGCACTTCATGGGCGATATTTATCGGGCAGAGGGGATTGCGCATTTATGGCATCTGCTGGCGACCCGACAGCTAGATTGCGATATGGCTCAATCTTTCAGTCCTCTATCAGAGGTGTGGGTACCCGATTATGAATAATCATCGTGGCAACACAACTGAGCCCAATAGCGGCGTCGCTCAAACACGCCAACACTTGCAGATCATGGTGGGTGAGCAGGTTCAGAAAGATGGCACCGTTTACCGAATTTCCCAGGTGCTTGATTTTGAGACAGTCATTGGCATTGCCGTTGAGTCCGGGCGTAGTTGCCCGCTTCGCATCAAAGAACTAGCGCCTCTCAATAGCGGGTCTGTGCTCCCTGATCAGGATATATCCGAGATTGGGGATGCCGATTGGCAAGAGGCCGAGCATCGCTTTTCGATCATTAAGCCCTTGGTGGATCGCCGTACGGTGGGGCGGGATGCAGCGGAGGAGCGTGCGAAACAAACGGGGGTTGATACGGCTACGATTTACCGTTGGTTAAAGCGGTATAAAGCGACGGGCTCGGTGCTCGCATTGATTCCTCAAAAGCCAGGGTGGAAGAAGGGAAAGTCGCGTATTCCCGCGCATGCCGAGGCAGTGATTCAGGAAGTCATCAAAGAGGTGTATTTGACGCTGCAGCGTCCGTCCGCACAAAAGGCGGTACAGGAAGTGATGCGGCGTTGCCATGAACGGCGCATCGACCCGCCGAGCCCTGGTACCGTTCGTGCTCGTCTGCGTGATATCCCAGAGCGTGACCGGTTGCGTGGCCATGGTTTTAGAGACAAAGCCATTAACAAGTTCCAGCCAGCAGCCGGGAAGTTTCCCAATGCTGACTATCCGCTAGCGGTCATGCAGATTGACCACACGCCTGCCGATATTATTTTGGTCGATGACGTGTATCGCAAGCCGATTGGTCGCCCATGGATTACGTTGGCCATGGACGTGTTTACCCGTGTGGTCACGGGGTATTACTTGTCGTTTGACCCGCCCTCTGAAACATCTGTCGGCATGTGTGTGGCGCACTCCATGCTTCCTAAAGATGAGTGGTTGCTACTGCATAATGTGGAGGCTGAGTGGCCGGTATGGGGCACACCCGCCACGATTCATGTCGATAACGGCCCAGATTTTCGCTCAGAGACGTTTCGGCGCTCATGCCTAGCCTATGGGATCAACCTTGAGTTTCGGCCTGTTAAGCAGCCTCGTTATGGTGGCCATATTGAGCGGGTGCTGGGCTCTATTCTCAAAGAAATCCATAACCTGCCTGGGACGACCTTCTCCTCCATTAAAGAGAAAGAGGGGTACGATCCAGAGAAGCACGCGGCCATGACGAAAAGCGAGTTTGAAGAGTGGCTGGTGACGTTGATTTGTAAGGTTTACCACCAGCGTCTTCATTCTGGAATTGGTATGTCACCGGTGCGGAAATGGGAAATCGGTGTGTTTGGCAATGCTGACGTGCAGGGAGTTGGCTTAGCGCCACGGCCTGCTGATAGACTTTCTGTATTGCTCGATTTTTTGCCCAGCTTTCAGCGCACGATCCAGACCTTTGGTGTGACCATCGATGGCATGAACTATTACGATGAGGCGCTAAGGCCATGGATCAATGCCAAAGATCCAGATACGCCAAGCAAGAAACGCACCTTTGTGTTTCGGCGTGACCCTCGTGACATTAGCGTCGTTTGGTTCAAAGACCCGGAGCTCGGGCACTATTTTCGCGTGCCCTTTGCAAATCTCGCCCTCCCCTCGATGAGTGTTTGGGAGCATGCCCAGGCCAAAGCGCGCCTTCGCCAGGAAGGCAGGAGTTCGGTCAATGAGTCTGAAATCCTACGCGCTATTAGTGAACTGCGAACTCATGTGGAGGAGTCGCAAGCACGTACCAAGCGAAGTCGCCGTCAGGCACAACGACGTAAAGAGCATGAGAAGAAGGTGACGCCTGCAGATCCCCTTTTACATGCGCCCTCAACCGCGGCCCCCCAAGAGTCACCCACTCAGGAAGATGGTCTCTTATCGGGTGATATCGATGTGAACTGGGACATATCATGAGCACACACCTTCATCCTGATCTTCGTCATGTCTTGGGGCTGTCCGCTAGAGAGCGAATGGAGTTTATGGATCAACCGCGATGGTTGGGGTATCCATTGGCCAATCGTGTCATTGAGGTCATGCGTGGGCTGATGGAGAAGCCTAGTCGTCCTCGTATGCCTAACCTCTTGCTCGTGGGTGACTCCAACAACGGAAAGACAACCATCGTTCAACGGTTTCGTAAACAGTACGGTGAGGGCTACGTGAATGAAGACGTAGAACCGGTGAAACCAGTGATCGTCACTCAAGCCCCACCGAGTGCCGATGAGAAAAGTCTGTATATCGCAGTGTTAGAGAGCTTTTGGGCTCCCTATCGGCCTTCAGACCCGGTACCTAAGCTGCGCTACCAAGTGATTCATCAACTGCGGGCTTGCCATACCCGCTTGTTGATCATTGATGAGTTCCACTCACTGTTAACCGGTGGTGCCGTCAAGCAGCGCGAAACGATGAATGCCATTAAGCTCCTATGCAATGAGTTAATGATTCCCATCGTTGGTGTGGGTACGCAGGATGCTGTGCGTGTACTGCATTCAGATCCGCAGCATGCGAGTCGCTTTGATGTGGTTGCATTACCGAAGTGGGAGCTCAATCAGGAGTTTCAGAAGCTGCTCGCTGGCTTTGAGAAGATATTACCGCTCAAACATCCTTCCCAACTGCATGAGCCACAATTGGCGACCCAGCTTCACGCGATCTCTGGCGGCAATTTTGGCGACCTGCACCGGCTGCTGATTGAGTGTGCCAATGCCGCTATTTTGTCCGGGGCTGAACGTATCGATGAGAAAATTATTCAGAGTAAATCATGGGTGCGACCTACCCGTGGCATTAGGGAGGTGATGCTGTAATGCCTTGGGCGCTGAGTGTGCCTCTGTTGCCTGAAGAGTCGCTTTCTTCATGGCTGGTACGGGCGGCGTTGAGACAGGGGTGTGATCCTTTGTCGCTCACCGGGGCTATCTGGCCAACATGGCGTATATGGACAAGGGATATTGATAGGGAAATTCCCCTCGTAAGAATGCGCCCATTAGTCAATGCATCGGGGATATCGTCCGCTGAGTTTCAGAAAGCTGGGATGCGGGACGATTGTGAGAAAGTGGCCGGTTACTCATTACCGGAAACGCGGACTTGGCCCTGGTTGTTAGCCCTTGGTAGCCGAAATCGAACTCGCCATGGAGGACAACAGATTTGTGCATTGTGTTTGGCAGAGGACTCAGCCCCCTACTTGCGCCGACACTGGCGATTCGCTTGGCACACTGGGTGCCGCTTTCATGGGGTGCAACTGATAGATGAGTGCCCGGTATGCAAGGCCCCTATAGAGCCTCATCGCCTGTCAGCAGAAGATCAACATTTAGCTCAGTGCAGCCGGTGTTATAACGATTTTAGAAAGGCGGTATGCACGTCGCCTTTACCAGAAGCGTTCAGTTTCCAAGTGATGGCTGATCGTGCTTTAACAAGAAGCAACGTGACGTTTAGGGAGGCCCCTATCGCACCCGCCGATTGGTTTTCTATGGTGACTTTCTTTGTTGGCGTTGTTCGGCGTGCAAGTCGGCGGCCTGCGTCACCCCTCGCAGATGCGCTTCTAACATTGGGCATTTCGATTACGGATAGCCGAATGCCTGTGTCTGGGTTGGCGTTTGAGCTTCTGCCTGTCAACGAGCGTTGTGCTTTATTAGCGGCGGTGGAGCGTTTGCTAAGTATAGGCCTTGAAGAAACGTTTAGCGCTCTGGTCGCTTGTAATGTCAAAACGAGTGCGCTTCATGATTCCCGAAAGTCACCCCCCGTTATATTGTTGCCGTTGTTATCACGGTTATCTCATCACCCTCATGGGCCGCATCGCCGCCGTGCTCTACCGGCTCATCGCCCCATGTCGGAACGCGCAGTGAGAGCCTCATGGGCGCGTTTAAAACGGAGAATGAAAGCGGAGCCAACCTCTTGAAGCAACACAAAACGGTAGACTGCGATGAGTGTGGTCGAGAAGTCTCCAAATTGTGGCGACGCCATAAGGGGCATGGTTACTGCTCAACTTGCTATGCTCGTGAGTTTAAGCAGCGGATGTGCCCACGATGTGGTGAGTTAGCTCGTTTGCCTAAGAATGACCCAGACGCCGTCTGTCGTCAGTGCGAAGTCGACAAACCGTGTGCACGATGTGGAAAAGCCAGTTCAGACTACAACATCGGCAAGGTCACTCCCTACGGCCCTGTCTGTATCGCCTGCGCTCCCTATTTCAGAGAGTCAGAGTCCTGCGAGGAGTGTGGGGAACCCTCTCAACGTCTTACCCGAGTGACGCGTATGGGGCATGATCATCGCTTATGTCCACGCTGTGCGACGGCAGATCACGGTACCTGTTCCGCGTGTCGTCGACATCGCTTATTGGTCATGACATCCAGCGGTGACGCATTGTGCAACGTCTGTTATGAGCAAGGGAAAATTGCCTGTCCATTGTGTGGCAATCCCATGCCAGCGGGTCGAGGCGATGCCTGTGAGCCCTGCTATTGGACGCGAACATGCCGTAAACGCATCACCATTGGCCAAGCCGGTATCACTACCCAAGCGTTAAGTGAGGCCTTTGGGGAATTTGGTGAATGGCTGATTCGTACCACAGGGCCGCATAAGGCTGCCCTCAAGATCAATCATTTCTTCTCGTTCTTCCTTGAGATCGACCAGGCATGGTCACGGATACCGAGCTATTCGGAGCTGCTTCATCACTTCGGGGCGGAGGGGTTGCGGCGTGTAAGACTTCTTATGCGATGGCTGCATGAAGAGCAAGGGGTAGAGCCGGATCACCAAGCAAAGAAGATCGACTCAGAGAAACGACGTATCAAAGCGTGTCTCAGGTCTATGCCGTCCGCTTCTTTATCAGAAAAAGCGCTGCATGCTTATTGGCAGCAATTAGAAACCCGTATAGAGGCGGGCAAAACGTCCCACACCTCCGCACGACTTGCACTAAGAGCGGCAGCCGCATTGCTACTCGCTACTGACCGGGAGGGGCAGCGACTGCCTCAACAGGGCGATGTGGACAACTATTTGCAGGCGGTGCCTGGACAAGCAGCCTCGGTGACGGGGTTTACTAATTTCTTGAATCGCCAACATGCCACCACGTTGGCTCCTCGGGTGGATGTAAAACGGGCAAGAAAGCGGCGAAAAGAAACACTAGCCCGCACCCTGATGACGATGGCCCGGTGTGCTGATCAAGGAGAGGCCTGGAGGGAGGCATGGATCGTTGCTGCCATGGAGTATTTCCATGACACAAAAGTAACGCAGAAAATGCTTCGACAACAGACCGTAGAGCGGACGACAGACGGGATACAGGTGGTAATGAGTGACGTTACCTACTGGCTGCCTCTGGATATTGAGTGCTAAGACACTGATAGCGCGCAGTCACTTGGAGGCGATGTCTGTCAAGCTTGTTGGAACCTGTAATCAGGCGGCTTCTAATCGCTGATCCTGTTGAACCAGCGGGTCTTCCTGGTCGGGGTTCAGCCAGACTGTCCGGCGCGGTGTCCAGTTGCGGGTGGCACTGCTCCACCGCCCGGGATGTTGCCGTTTCGCCTCGGCATAGATGGCGTCTCGCCTTGCCAGCACCTCGTTATCCAGGCCGGCATGCCGCTCCCCCGGGGTGACGAACCGTATGGCGCTGTGGCGGTGTTCGTGGTTGTACCACTGCACGAAGCGCGTCACCCACTGCTGCGCCGCTGACAGGTTCTCGTATCCGTCCATCGGGTAGTCGGGCCGGTACTTGCAGGTCCTGAACAGCGACTCTGAGAAGGCGTTGTCATTGGAGACCCGAGGGCGGCTGTACGACGGAGTGATATTTAACCGCTGCAGCGTCGCCTGAAGCGTCGAGCCTTTCATGGCGGAGCCATTATCGGCGTATAATACCAGTGGCTGGTTGATGCAGCCTTCGCGCAGCACGGCACGCTGGATTACCTCGCTGCTATTGGCCATGGACTCCTGGTCGAAGACCTCGGCATCGACGATCTTGCGACTGTAGATGTCGACGATCATGTACAGGTAGTAGAACTGACCACGCACCTGGGTCGGTAAGTAGGTCACGTCCCAGCTCCAACAGGCATTGGGGCGTGTCACCCGGTGTCGCTGGGGGTCGCCCTTGGGACGTGGAGCGCGAGCGCGGCCACGGTGGTGCTGCTCACCATGCTCCCGGAGGATGCGGTAGTAGCTGGACTCTGACGCCACGTAGCGGCCTTCTTCGTCCAGCAGCCGCGGCACGATCTGCCCAGGCGGCAGGCTGGCGAACTCAGGACGATGGCAAATCTCCAGCACCTGCTGACGCTCTTCCGGCGATAGGGCATGACGCGGGACAGGCCGCACCGCTTGAGGCCGGCGATCCTGATCGCCCCGCACCCAGCGGCGATACGTGTTGGTGCCGATGCCGAGTTCAGCGCATGCCGACTGCAGGCGTGCCCCTTGGGCACGCCCCTCATCGATCAGCTGTATGGCGTCCTGGCGATCTGTGGTGCTGATCATTCGTCCTCGTCCCCCCAGATCGCTCGGGCCTTTTTTCGCAATGTCAGTAGTGCGGCGGTTTCCGCCAGCGCGGCCTCCTTGCGGCGGAGCTCGCGCTTGAGTTCCTTGTTCTCCTGGCGCTCCGCCTTGCGTGCCTCACTCTGCTGCTTGGTGGCGGCATCGCTTCGGCCGTTAGCGCCTTCACAGCTCGCACGCCAGCGCTGGACCTGTTCGGGATAGAGGCCACGCTGCCGGCAGTATTCGGCACGCTCAGCCTCGCTGAGGGCCGCTGTCTCCAGAACGGCGTGGAACTTGTCCTGCGAGCTCCAGCCTTCGGGATCATCGCTCTGGTCAGGTAGCAAACGGCCTGCTTGCCGAGCCTTCTTGCGCCAGTTGTACAGTGTCGCAGCGGAGATGCCTTCTTCCTGGGCCACTTCTGCCACCGTGCGGTTGTGCGGCGGGAGCAGCTTCTTGAGGATGGCCTCCCGGCGCTCGTCGGAGTACTTCATCGGAACCTCATCACGCCCCATATGGTTCAGAGTCTAACAGCCGCTGATACTCCAACTAGCGTGACAGTGGGGGGAGGGCTCCGCGCGAATGTCGCCCCGCCGTTTGGACGGGGCTATGGCTCTCTACCTATATGCCAGGGCTCAACGGTGTGCCAGAAGGCGTGTCATGACCGTTGAGATGACATCAGATCCAGGTCTTCATAAATGCCTTGATAGACTTCTCTTCTGGGCTGTGGCGCTGTGGTTCCTGTTCCTGTTCCTGTTCCTGATTTGGATGTAGGGGGGTTATAAGCCCGTTAGAGAGTGACAGGACATCGCTGAGCTGCTCGTAATCGAGGTTTACGTTATCGACATTGTATTGGTTTAGGCGTGTCATGGTCTCTGTGAGTGCGGTCATACTGTGCTCTTCTTCTCCAAGCGGCGGAAAGGCTTGAATCAGCGGCTGACCGCCTTCCCAACCTATCTTGATCGACTGATTGATGATGTTGACTTGGGTGCCGGGTGGAATGCGGTCAAATATAGATTCGATGTCTTTGGGTAACATGCGGATACAGCCTCGGCTTGCGCGCATGCCAATGCCATCGGGCTGGTTGGTGCCGTGAATCAAATAGCCATCGAAGCCTAGGATGATGGCATGGTCTCCTAGCGGGTTATCGGGGCCGGGTGGCACAACGCTGGGCGCGGTTTCACCGCGTGCTTCCGCTTCGCGTTTTACCGACTCAGGCGGGTACCACGCGGGGTTTTTAATGTTCATGGTGGTCTCGGTCACGCCTAGAGGAGTATCAAACCCTTCGCGACCAATGCCAATAGGATAGGTCTCAACACGCGGTGTCTCACCGTTTTTGACATCTGGGTAGTAGTAAAGCCGCAGCTCGGCGATATTGATAACGATCCCAGTACGCTCCACATTCGGCAGAATAAAACGTCCCGGAATAGTCACTTCCGTGCCCACCCCTGGAACCCAGATGCTAACCTCTGGGTTTGCACGGATCATCTCCAAATAGCCAAGGTTGTGACGCCTGGCAATATCTATCAAGGTATCGTCGTAATCCTTTACGATAAAGGTGTCAGCCTCTCCGATAATATTACCTTCCTCTGGTAGCGGGTAATGCCCTTTGGGCCATTCCGTCTCCTGGGTCGTGTCGGGTTGTGTCGGGTTGTGTCGGGTTGTGTCTCCATGGCGACAGTGGGCCATGCCAGAAACGAAACCACCACACTCACGATGAAGCCGATCTGCATTGGCCATGGGAGGAATCTCTTAAGTATTACTGCGTTCTTTGCCAGGAGTATCGCTAGGTTCATTTTTCATCTAATGCGTCGTTTTTTGATCGAGATAAGTTCAGTTGTAACCCGAGCAGTGTCAGCAAGGCAGCGAGTATCCAAGCGGGGCCACTACCGGTGCGTGTGAAAGGAGTTAGGCCCTGCATCGGGGTCACCTCGCCAGTTAAACTGGCCTGTTCAAACTGTGGGGCACGGGCTGTGACGTGACCTTGTGAATCGATGATGGCCGTCACGCCATTACTGGTAGCTCGAAGTAGGTGACGACCATTTTCTAAGGCACGTAAACGCGCCATTTGAAGATGTTGGTGTGGGCCAATGGAACGCCCAAACCACGTATCGTTGGAAACCGTTAATAGCAGCTCGGCATTACGCGCCTGTTGGGCGACATGATCGGCGAAAATGATCTCGTAACAGATGGCAGTGCCAATGGTAGTGCCAGCCACGTGTAACGGAGCCTGTACGTCTGAACCAGGGGTCAGCCGGGGTGTTGGCAAGTCGAAAAAAGCAAGGGTGTCAGCGAGGAGGCTTTGGAATGGCAAATACTCGCCAAAGGGTACTAAATGCGCTTTTTGGTATTCGCCTTGCACATCATTTAGCCCTATGACGCTGTTATAAGAGCGCCCTTCACTGTCGCGTTGCAAAATGCCGGTCAACAAGGCGGTGTTAGGCCCCAGGTCGGACGCTACTTGCTCCAGTATTCGCTGTGCTTCCTGCTCAAGCATGGGAAGGGCTGCCTCGGGCCAAACGATGAGATCGATGTCCCTTGCTTGCTCTTGTGTCATTGTTGTGTAGATATTGACCGCCTCGCGCTGCCCTTGGGCAGTCCACTTAATGCGTTGGTCAAGATTCCCTTGCAGCAATGCCACCCGGATGGGCTTGCCAGCCGGGGTTGTCCATTGGGCGGGCAATAAGAATGGAACGACCCACAAGGCGGCCATTGGGACAAGGCAACTCCAGCGGCGACGCAGTACCTCTACCCCTAACGTACCTGTCAGCGCGGTCATAAGTGACAGCAAGTACACACCACCAACGGGTGCCCATGGGGCTAGTGGAGAATCTATCTGAGAGGTGCCTAACAATAACCAGGGGAAGCCGGTGAGCAACCAGGTGCGTAGCCATTCGCTCACCACCCACATACCGGCAAAGCTAAGAAAGGCGAACCGTGGCCCCGTGATGCGTCGATAGAGCCCAAAGGGGACTGCAAAGAAGAGCGCCAGGACGCTGACAAAAAGAGTGGTGAGGAACATCGCCACCAAGGCCCCGGTGCCACTGAAATCGTGAATAGCAACGAAGACCCACGACGTGCCTGAACCGAACAGGCCTACCCCATAGCACCACCCACGCAGGGTGGCCATGACGGGCGTTAGCGACTGTATCTTCCAATAGACCAGTGCCACGGCCACTGGGCCAAGCCACCATAGGGAAAAGGGGGCGGCACTCAAGGTGGTCAGTACCCCAGCGGCGAGCGCTACAACGCAATCGATTATTGGTGAGAGTCGCCCAGCAAAAAGCGTATATTCTTTATCTTGATCGACCACATCCATAGCGTTACTCAGAGCGCTTAAAAACAGGACTTTCACGCCATAACGCCACCGCGAACATCAACACACCGGCAAATAGCGCGATATCGGCCATGTTAAAGGCGGGCCAATGCCATTCGCCCCAGTAAATGTCCAGATAGTCGACGACGTACCCTCGCGCTAAGCGATCAACGGTATTACCGAGCGCGCCGCCAAGAATCAGACTGTACGCACAGGCTTCCAAACGCGGCAGGGGTTTGCATAGCTGCACCATCAATACAATGGCGACCACCAACGCTAAACCTAGAAAGAGGTAGCGCTGCCACCCCCCTGCTTCTGCGAGAAAGCTGAAAGCGGCTCCTGTATTCCCGGTATAAACCCAGTTAAAAAACGGCGTTAGCGGAATGACTTGGCCAAACGACATCTGGGCATGCACAATTTCCTTGACCAGTTGATCGGCTAGAGCCATCACGCAAGCTAATATGAACCATGGCCAGCGACGTGAAGGGCTATCGTGTTGCACTGTTCTCATGAGGTTACTTTTCCTTGTGACAGGCCTGTCATTGCGGTACTGGGCGAAAAGCGGTAACCCAGCAGTCGCATGGCGTTCAACGTCACCAGGACGGTAGCACCGGTATCGGCCATCACCGCAATCCACATGCCGGTAATACCCAGAGCTGTGGTGACCAGGAAAATGGCTTTTAAGCCGAGCGCGAGAACAACGTTGGTTTTCACATTGCGCAGCGTGGCACGAGAGAGGTCTATCAGCTCAGCGATGCCGGTAACGCGGTTCTTGAGCAAGGCTGCATCGGCGGTTTCCAACGCCACATCCGTGCCGCCTCCCATCGCGATACCGACATCGGCTGCCGCGAGTGCCGGTGCATCGTTGATGCCATCGCCTACTTTACCGACGGGGCCACGGCCTGCCGCTTGCCAGTCTCGAACATACGCTGCCTTGTCTTCAGGCATTAGTTCGCCGTACGCTTCAATGCCTAAGCGCCCCCCCGTGGCAGCGACGGTGCGGGCATTATCACCGCTGAGCATGACCGCCTGTACGCCTAAACGGGATAGCGCCGCTAGGCCTTCAATGGCATCTTCGCGTGGCTCATCGCGAACCGCGATCAAGCCCAACAAATGCTCGCCTTCGACGAGGAGAGCGAGGCTCTTACCGGCTTCTTCTAACGCGACAATCCGAGCACTGAGACTTTCCTCAAGGATGACCTGCTCGTGAAGGTGGCGAGGCGTCATTAAGCTCAGCTCGCGACCCTCCACCTGGCCGGAAACACCGCGCCCCGCCAGAGCGCGGCTGCCGGTGACGGTGGGGAGGTTGATGCCCGACTGTCGAGCATGCTCAACGATAGCCGTGGCGATAGGGTGACTGGAATCCCGCTCTATTGCGGCGGCGAGCCGCAATACGCTGTTATCGTCTTCCTCAGCAATCCAAGACTCCACATCTGTGACTCTTGGGGTACCCGCAGTGAGGGTGCCCGTTTTGTCTAATGCCACCAAGCGAAGCTTACCTAACTGTTCAAGAACGGCTCCCCCTTTGATCAGTAGGCCGCGCCGAGCGCCCGCCGAGAGACCGGCGGCGATGGCGGCTGGGGTGGAAATGACCAACGCGCAGGGGCATGCGATTAACAGCAATGCTAACGCACGGTAAATCGACTCCGACCATGCCATGGTCGATACCAGCGGTGGCACTATCGCCATCAGTAGGGCGAGTAAGACGACGGCGGGCATATAGTAATACGCAAAACGATCAATAAAGCGTGCTATGGGTGCCTTGGCGGCTTGTGCTTCTTCAACCAGGCGAATAACGCGTGCGATTGTATTGTCATCAGCGCCTCGTGTTACCTCCACCTCCAGGGCGGCATCAAGATTCACTGTGCCAGCAAAAATGTCATCACCAGGCGAGCGCGAACGGGGGATGGACTCGCCGTTTACCGGCGACTCATCAAGGTCGGACGTGCCCACCAGGATACGTCCATCGCAAGGAACGCGATCACCGGGCCGCACCAGCACACGCTGACCGAGTTTAAGTGACTCCGCCGAGACGTCACGCAGATGGCCATTGTCCATCAGCCTTGCCGTTGAGGGTGTTAAATTTGCCAAGGCTGAGATACTGCGGCGCGCCCGTGACGCAGCTACCCCTTCGAGTAGCTCACCTACGGCGAACAAGAATACGACCATCGCGGCTTCAGCAGCAGCATCGATAGCCAATGCACCAAGCGCAGCGATGCACATCAGCATTTCGATAGTAAAGGGGTTGCGCATTTTGAGGGCGCCCCAGGCACTCTGCGCAATGGGCATTAAGCCGACCAGCGTGGCCAGAATGAACGGCACATTACCCAGCGCAGGCCATGCTAAACGAAGCGCGAAGGCTACGATCAGCAGATTGCCTGTGATAATGACCAAGCGCCCTTTAGCGGTTTGCCACCAAGGGGATGAAGCATCAGATGCGCGTGTTTGGCCTGCAGGGGAAGTCACTTGATAGCCTAGTTCGTTCAGGATGCCCTCAATGGTCTGTTGAGAGGGGCCACCCTGATCGCGGTGGTGAATCTTCACCGATCCCGTGACCGAGCTTGCTGTGACTTCCTCAATGCCGTCCAGCCGCTCTAGCGCCGACACAACCTTGCGCTCACAACCGCCGCAGTCCATGCCTTCAACACGCAGCGTCAAGACGGTAGGCGCTGTTGTCGGCGTCGATGTTTTCATGGTGCCTCTCCTGCCAATGGGCTATGGTTTTGAAGTGTAAACCTTGTAGCAACTACAGCTTCAAGCCCTGCCTAAGGAGTTTTACCATGTCGATGATCGGCCAAAGTATCAGCATTGGTGAGTTAGCACGACGAGCTGATTGCAAACCTGAAACAGTTCGTTATTACGAGCGTATTGGGTTGCTGCGCGATGCGACCCGAACCGGCGGAGGACAGCGCCGCTATGGAGACGACGCTGTGCGGCGTTTGACCTTTATTCGTCATGCCCGAGACTTTGGCTTTTCGGTGGAGTCAGTGCGAGAGCTTTTGGCCATGTCAGATCAACCTGATATGCCTTGCCAAGAAGTCGATGCCATCGCCACGCATCACCTAAAGCAAGTGGAGTCTCGCCTTCAACGACTCTCCGCACTGCGTGAGGAGCTTCAACGGATGGTCACGCAGTGTGCCGGTGGCAAAGTGGAAAGCTGTCGAATCATTGAGGTCATTAGTGATCATCAGCTCTGTATCACTGAAAACTCGCATGGAGGGGCTCACGACTTGGGTTAGCACTAACGCTACGCCCCACGCCCCATGGTTAGCCCAGCGAGACATCCAAAAACAGCATGAGCACCAATCCGATGGAGAGGCCCAGCGTGGCCTTTTTTTGGTGCCCGCTACGATGAGTTTCGGGAATAATCTCATGACTGATCACATACAACATCGCCCCCACTGCAAAGGCCAACCCCCAGGGCAGTAGCGCTTGTGACATGCTGATGACTCCAGCGCCTAATAAGCCACCCAACGGCTCAACAAGCCCCGTAAGGGCGGCAATCGTCCATGACCGCCAACGTGAATAGCCCACGCTTAGCAGTGATACTGCTACGGCCAGTCCTTCTGGGGCATTCTGAAGTCCAATGCCAATCGCTAGCGGCATGCCTCCTTCGCTTCCCCCTGCGCCAAAGGCCACGCCAACGGCCAGCCCTTCTGGCAGGTTGTGTATCGTAATGGCAATAATAAACAACCAGATACGGCGTAGTGAGGCAGCCTCTGGCCCTTCTCGCCCCTATTCGAAGTGCTCATGAGGTAAGAGCTCGTTCAGTAGTGCGACCATTCCAATCCCTAGCAAAATGGCCGCACAAGCAATGGCAGCCGGCACAACGCTACCGCCATAACGCAGCTCCGAGGCTTCTAAGGAGGGTATGATCAGTGAGAAGAAAGAGGCCGCTAGCATGACACCAGCGGCGAACCCCAACGCTAAATCGCGAACACCACGATTCGGTGTTTTGGTAAACAAGACAGGAAGCGCCCCTACAGCCGTCATCAAGCCCGCCGCAAGGCTTGCCAATACCCCCATGGTGACGGGAGAAACCTCTTCCATACCGATTACCTGTGTTGTGATAGATGAGTGATTACACGGCTTGGGTTCCATAACGAGACAAGCGCACTTTCACGTTACTAACCCCCATGCAACGTTGTTAAGCACGAGTGGTTACGGCTCGTTAAACGAGATCAAGTCATAAAGTGACGCCGTACCGATAGCTTGTTCTAAGCGATCTCTTGCCTCGTAAAGTGACGCTTGATATTCACTTTGAGTCGGCTGTTCGCCTAGCATGATGCGTTGACCTTGACCAAGGGGGTCAACAGGCTGGTTATTGACTCTCACTTCGTAATGCAGGTTGGGCCCCGTGGCGACCCCAGAGGCACCTACCTCTCCGAGCGACTCTCCCGCATTGACTAAATTCCCAACCACTAACTGTGGGGAAAATCGGCTAAGGTGTGTGTAGCGACTGATTGCCCCTGTGTCGTGCTCCACCTCGATCACCTGCCCATATCCCCCTTGGCGACCCATAAAGGATACGCGCCCAGGTGCGGTGGCAATGACCGGCGTTCCTGTCGGCGCAGCCAAGTCAATTCCATTATGAGGACGCATCCCTCCATACACAGGATGTCGCCGATTCCCAAAGCGAGACGTTAAGCGGGCACTAAGCACGGGCAACCGCAACGTGCCTAGCAGGGTGTCGCTTTTGAAAAGAGCTACGTCCCCCTTTTGGGTGACCGGCCAAATGACCTCCAAGGGCTCTGCCTGATCAGGCAGAGCGGCATAACTGAGGCGTGGTGGCCCAACACGGGTGCCGTCCTGGCGTCGATCTTCCTCCCACACTAATTGAATACGTTCACTGCCAGAAAACTCCAACGGCGCTTCGATAAACTCGCTGAGCAGTGTTTCCAGTTTAGTGGCGAAACGCGTTGGGACACCTTCTGCAGCCAAGGCCTCGTAGAGGGTGGTATCAATGACGACATCACGCCCAAAGGTTAGGGTATCAACGCTATCGAGCGGTAATGTGCCTTCTTGCTCGCTAGCCGCCTGTAACTTGACAGGGCTAAGTTCAGACGGCGGCAATGGCAGATGCGTTTGCCAATTGGCTTCGGCTAGCAAGGGGTAAAAGCCCACCAAGCCTAATAACCACCAGCGCTGCATCACTGGCCATCCCCTTCCCCAGAGATCTCCGCTACTTCACTCTCGACGGCATCAATCAGCTCTTGCATACCAAAGGGGTCTAAAGGCTCGCCATTGACAAAAAAGGTGGGTGTTTGGCGAATCTGATTGGCTCTGACATCCGCCATGTCTTGGTCAATCACCGCCTGCACCTCAGCAGAAGTCAGTTGCTCTTCGGCAGCCGCTAAATCAAGGCCTCCTTGGCTCGCGATATCGAGGATGGCGGATTCATCAAAACTGCCATGTGAAGCCCATTGATCCTGGCGAGCCAGCAGCCTCTCCAGTACCGGTTCAAAGACGCCCTGACGACGAGCAACTTCTAATACCCGAATGGCCTTGTCCGATACGTCGCCGTGGAAAGGAGTGTAGCGCACGATGAGCCGCACTTTTTCTGGGTAGGTTTCCAGAATACTTTTTGTCAGTGGGTAGAAGGCACGGCAGGCTTCGCAAGCCGGATCGAAGAATTCCACAATCGTCACCGGCGCGTCTTCTCGTCCCAAGATGGGGGAGTGTGGACGCACCAAGGAGTCCTCGGCCTGGACACCGCTCTCTTTTGCTGCCTGAGCTTGCATGTCTAAGAGGGCAGGCTTCGATACGGCGACGATTGCAGCGGTCAGCATTAACGTACCAGCTAATATAAAAGACGCTTTTTTGAACATGTTTCTCTCTCTGTCTCAACGATGGGGTGGAAAAGTAGGGTTGAAAAATAAGCCAATCGCTATGGGAGTAAGTCGATCGCTACCTACCTGAGCCGGGAGTCGGCCTCGGTCTGTCACTCGTGCCCATATAGATTGGCATTTTGATGCGCGTGATCACTATGCTCAAACTCTAGGCTAGAATGAGCAATACTGAAGCGCATTTTAAGCTGCTCCTTGATCTCTGCTTTGACGGATTCAAGCTGCTGCCAGCCGGTTTCTGTCAGAACCACGTGGCAGTCAAGGGCTGCCATGTTTTCCTGCATCTGCCATAGATGCACATGGTGAATATCCTGGACTCCCTCGATATTTCGGACGGTATCAACGACTGCCTGCCCGTCAATTTCCGGGGGAGACCCCAGCATTAGCGTACGGATAGGGCCACCAATTTCAGAGAAGGCAAGGTAAAGAATATATAGCGCAATCCCTATCGTGATGGCGGGGTCTACCCAGCGCATGTCGTACAGTAAAATAAGCGAACCACCGATAATCACAGCGATGGAGGCAAACGCATCCGATAAGTTATGCAGAAAAAGGGCGCGGATATTGACACTCTCTTTTTGCATTGACCACGTGAGCATGGCGGTAAGGGCATCGACGACGAGCGCGACGCCACCAATAATCACGATCGTCCATCCCTCTATCTCAGGGGGATCGATCATCCGCATAGCGCCTTCGTAAATCAGGTAGACGCCGACAATAATGAGGGTGGTGTAATTGATGAGTGCTGCCACTATCTCGATGCGGCCATAGCCAAAGGTCATATGCGCATCGGCGGGCCGTCTGGCGATTTTACGAGCGGAAAAAGCAATGACTAACGCTGCCATGTCTGAAAAGTTATGTAACGCATCAGCGATCAGCGATAAGCTTCCCGCCATAATGCCACCGACGATTTGAGCGATGGTTAAGAGCCCATTGGCCCATATGGAGATGCTGACGCGCCGGTCGCCAGAGGCAGGATCAATGTGAGGATGATCATGATGATGTCCCATCTGTTACCTTCTCTCGAATTATCTGTTCTTGGTACTATAAAACCTCTAGCAACTAAAGCTTCAACCCTTGAGCATTGTCTATTTGCATCGCTGGATTGGGAAGAGCGTCCCTTGCTCCCAAGCAAGTCATGGCGTGCTGGGCCGAAGTGATCATGTTTTAGGTGCGGGGCTCAATCCACTTCAACCGGTAACGTCCAATCCACCATGAGTAGATTCATTTATTTTGTCGAGGCGCACCTTGTCTGGTTTGTAATCGTCGTCGCGGGGGTAGGCTTACTCTTTCCGGCCACCGGAATAATGCTTGAGTTCGCGATTGGGCCATTACTGGCATTACTGATGTTGATCATCAGCCTCACATTCGATGCGCATGCAGTGCGCATCGTGTTCCGTAAGCCGTCACGGCAGTTGTTGGCATTGGGGCTGGTCTATGGGCCGATGTCGATTGCCGGGTGGCTAACGGGCCGTCTATTTTTTGGAAGCGGCCCACTGGCTGCTGGCCAAATCTTGCTCGGCACTCTGCCGACGGATGTGTCCTCTCCTCTTTTGGTACTGATGGCGAAAGGCAATGTGGCGCTTGCCGCTGTTTTCAACGCAGTCAACACCGCGTTATGTCCGTTCATTGTCCCCTTCCTGTTTTTATGGCTCACCGGCCTCCAGTTGGACGTGCCGCTTGGTTCAATTATTCTTGAATTAACACTAATCGTGCTTGTTCCTACCGTGATTGGGGTCAGCTTGCGGACAAAGTTTTCGGCTTTCTTTGCACGGCATGATTCAGCGTATGCAGGGATAGGGTCAATTCTGTATCTGCTGATCCTACTCGCCGTGGTCGGGCCGAATGCCACCACGATCATTGGCTATGGCTGGTATGCGTTTGTGATTGCGGGCGCGGCCCTGTGCCTCAATTTGATTGGCTACCTGGTAGGTATGTCCTCACGGTTACTCACCTCTGATCGCAAAGAGGTGATTACCTATCTTTTCACGGTCAGTAAAAAGGAATTCAGCATTGCCGCAGCGTTTGTCGCTGCTTCCGGTTTGCCATCAGAAATCGCGATTCCAGCCGCTTTTTTTGCCGTGATTCAAATGATCACTTCGCCCATCGCAGCGAAGATTCTCGCCCGTCACTGAAGGGATGGCCGTATCGGTTCTCCGTCAGAAGAGCAACCTGCACACGGTGTGTACTGGTTGCTCTTACCGACAAAACAGATACCGCCTACTTATAAGGTTACAAATAGTACCTACGCTAAGTCACTGCGACCAATACTGACCTTGCTAAAAGCATTTAACACAGAGGCTTCGCAGGGTATCTGTTCCTTTTTGGATTTAGGGTGCTTAAACGTATCGGCGAATCCTGGGCAGTGACGAACTAGTTTTTGGACAACACCTTCTACGTGCCGCACGTTAGACAGCACTTGGCGTAACCACTGCTCGAAGCTGCCTTGGTGGCTCAGCGTGAAGACCAAACCTTTATAGGAAGGAGGCTTGGATGCCTCCTCGCTACCGCCAGCTCTGGGTTTTGGAGGGCGTCGTTGAATCTCCATGAGATAGAGTGTTTGATCTAACACATGCACCCTAATGACGAGCACCCCGCGAGGTAGCTTGGTCTGAGTATCAATGTAAACCCAATTAGCGACTGTCGTTTTCACCTCCTCGTCTATTTCGAAAGGTTCGAGGCTGATCAACCGAGGGTCGGGGGAAGTGCTAAAGCCGTCTTCAAAGGTAAACCAGCTAACGCCACGAATCGTTGCGGGATAGGCCGATTGTAAATAGAGAAGCGCATTCCACATATCACGTAGAAAGCCCTGTGATTCCAGTGTAATAGGAGCATGAATAGAGGCCTGTCCGACCCCTTTTCCTGATCCATGTGGCTCCCCAGTGGAGAAAATGGTTTCGTCACCCGGAACGGGGACGCCTCGTGTATCGGGCACATTTTTTCGAGTATATCGTTTATCCAAGACAGCGCGAGGCTTACCTAAAATAACGAATTCGTCCTCAGGAAGGTCTAGCCAAGAAGAGCCATGGTCGGGCTCTTCATCATCCGTCAGGTCAATGACATCGGGGATGTCTTGAAGCTGATGATAGGGAAATTGAGTGGGAGCATCATCGCCATCGGTGGCTGGTACTGTCGTTGACTTCTCTCTTTCGCGGTGGATCGTGGCACCGTCGGGCTGCGTACAGCCTAATATCTGCAATCCTAGAAATGTGTTGCCACCATCAATCGGAACGCCAGAAACAGAGATTTCCCCGCTGCCCTGGAACCAAGGCGTGACCTCAAAAAGTATCCTATCTGCGGGGAAGCGGGCTTCAATCTGTGAGTAAATGCTTCTGGCAGCCTGTTCAGCATAGGGATCGTACAGCATATGCGCGAGCAAAATAGCATCGTGTTTATGAACACGATACGTAAATTTGACAGGCCACGTACCTGGGGATGCAGGCGCGTTAAGCGGTCGATAAAGACGCTCTTTTACTTCTTCCCAAGGGTAAGTGGCGAGCACCCGCTTGATTTCAGATGATCGACCGTAAACGCGTGCAAAAAATTCGGTGCAAGGGATGAGCAGATGTTTGCCACCTGGGAGGTAAAATTCAATCAGGTACGATTTGTGTTTTCTGTCCAGCGGTAAATAGCTTGCCTCATGAAAGGAGGTATAGAGGCTGCGCCCTGCTTTGTGTAAGTCGTCTAAGGAGACAATCCGCCAGCCGCCCGGAGAGAACGAAACAGGGAATGTTTTCTCCTCAAATGCGATGCGGGAGTTGCTCACGCCCTTTTCCCAGACGGAGCCGATTCTCAATAGCCCGACATGCGTTAAGACCGTCGTTCGCTTAATCACATCTCCTAATTTGTTCTCCTGATCAATAGGTCTTAAAAATACATAAATTTTAGGGACGCTTTGTGAGCGGATATTTTTGAAGATAGGCCCGTACCACCAAACGACCAAGCGCTCAGTTTCGTCTTTAAGGGTGCCATCTTGAAAGCTAAAGGTTCTGCATTGTTTGAGAGAAACGGTCACAAGGGCGTGCTCTATGTAAACTCAACATAGAGATTGTCGCAGTAATTATTGTTTAGTCGCAACAATTGTTGGAAATGACAGCCACCTCCCACCAGCGCGACCCCACTGGCCGTGTGGTGCGGGGCACGGAATGGCCGCTGCCCCCAGCGCTCCATGATCGGCAGACCACATACCGAGCGCACCGCCGCGACTTCCAGTGCTTCTCCTTCGCCCAGTGGCGGCAAGATGCCGGACAGGCGACTGGCCAGCATCGTCTTGCCGGTGCCCGGCGGACCAGCGAATAGCAGGTTGTGGACGTGAAGACCTACAATGTAGGCTGCCGCCATCAACACACGCAGTAACAGAGCTGAGTCATGACCCCCGAGCAGCCCAAAGCCCCAGCCATCAAGGCTTACAGCTACCTTCGCTTCTCCACACCAGAGCAGATGAAGGGTGACAGCTTCCGAAGACAGACCAAGCTAGCCAAGGACTACGCCCAGAAGCTCGGCCTCACATTGGACGATCACAGCTTCCACGATCTAGGTATCTCCGCTTACCAAGGCAAGAACAGACAGACAGGCTCACTAGGGATCTTCCTCCGTGCTGTGGAGGACGAGATCATCGCTGAAGGCTCCTACCTGCTAGTGGAGTCACTCGACAGGATCTCCCGACAGTCACCCCACAAGGCCGCCAGCGTCCTCAGCAGCATCTGTGAGATGGGCGTCAACGTCGTGACCTTGTTCGATGAGAGGGTCTACAGCAGAGAGACCTTATCGCAAGACCCGATGACTTTCTTACAGGCCGTAGTCACCTTCCAGCGAGCCAACGAGGAGTCAGCCACCAAGGCCAAGCGGCTTCGCTCTGTGTGGGAGAGCAAGAGGAAGATGATCGCTGAGGGTAAGCCTGTACGCCTCACCTCTCGCGCTCCTCAGTGGCTCAAGCCATCCGATGACGGTGTGAGCTTCGACATCATCCCTGAGCGTGGCGAGGTGGTCAGGAACATCTTCAAGTGGACACTGGAAGGCACAGGCAAGCAGTCCATCGCTGCGAGGCTCAACAGGGAAGGCGCTCCGATCTTCGGTAGAGGGAAGCTGTGGCACACCAGCTACGTGAGCAAGATCCTCACCAACACTGCCACCTACGGAACACTCACTCCCTTCACCAGCCGTGCCGACAGGAAGGAGCACAGGGAAGCCTGTGAGCCAATCGAGGGCTACTACCCAGCGGTGATCGACAGGGAGACCTTCGAGGCTGTCCAGATGCTCAAGGCCAGTGCTTCCCCGAGGAGAGGACGACATTCATCGTCACCAGTACAGAACATCGTTGGTGGCATAGCTGTCTGCCCTCTATGTGATAGCAGGATGATCAGGGTCACTAAGAACAAGGCCAAGGGATGGGTCTACCTCGTCTGCCACCGAGCCAAGCAAGGAGCTGGCTGCGTCTACAACGCTGTGAGAGTGGACATGGTCGAGCCTCTCATTCAAGAAAACATCTCCTACATCGCTGCTCATTGCCCTGTTGGTGACGACGACTTTGATGAGCGCTTCGATGACCTCACTGGGCAGCTCGAAGGTGTCGAGGGACTGATTCATAACATCGTAACCTCTATCGAGAATGGTCTTGATCCAAGCAAGCACCCTGCCATCGGTGAGCGTCTCACTGCTCTACAGGAGCAACAGGAAGCCCTCAAGGAAGAGATCGATCAGATGGGGCAACAAAGGATCAGCTTCAACAATGACGTGGCTCAGAGACGAGCACAGAAGCTAGTGGCAGCAGTACAGGAGAACTGGGAGGACAAGGCACAGATCAACACGCTCATGCGTGGGTGCTTCTCCAAGGTGGTCGTCGACTTCACTACAGGGCTACTGGAGTTTCACTGGCAGCAAGGCGGTGAGGAAACCCTGATCACTTACACCTTCCTCGATGAAGAATGGGTAGACCCTAGAGAAGCCTCACAGAAGCCACATGAGAGCCACCTAGCCTAAGACGAACATACACTCATCGACGTACGTACAGCCCCTCACAAAGCCTGTGTGATCCACTGAGGGGCATGTATATCTACAGGCGCTGTCTCTGGGGTGGGTGATCACAAAAATACATCTACCCACTGCTGTTCCCTGATGCAAAAAGCCATCCCTGCGAGTCGTCACAAGGATGGCCAGGATGTTAAGCGGATAGCCCTACTACTGCCGTTCTACAGCTGCCCTACTGCTTCTCTGAAGGCCAAGCCATGGCGCTCTTCATTGCCATAGTGGCTTTGCTTTCTCCTCCACCAGCTGCTCTACAGGCACGCTTCACTGATGCCGTTGAGATGTCGAAGTGCTCTGCTGTGGCCTTGATGCTGGCGCTGTTCTCACTACGCCACTGAGCCACCTGAGCGTCATCGATGGTCTTCTCTCTGCCCAGCGCTCGACCCTCAGTCCTCGCCCGTTCGATCCCTGCCATCTGCCGCGCCTTGATGTTGCTCCTCTCCAGCTCAGCCATACCGGCGAGCATTGTCAGCATCATCTTTCCCATGGGCGTTGAGAGATCGAAGCCTTCACGAGTCGAGATCACAGCGACTTCCTTCGCGGCCAGCGCTTCGACTGTCTCCAGCACATCGATGGTGTTACGGCCAAGGCGATCAATCGCATAGACCACGACGGTGTCACCCTTGCGCACGTACTGGAGGAGCTTGCTCAGCCCTTCACGTTGCTCTGCCTTGATCGCTCCCGAGGTTGCCTCATCGGTGAACCACGTATCGATCTTGTACTTCTCCTCGATGGAGGCTCGCTGTGTGGCTGTGGTCTGGTCGTCAGTGCTAACGCGCAGGTAAGCGATGGTTGCTGCCATGGTTGGTTACCTTCCTTGGTGGATCACAATCTATGGCTCAATACTATGAGTGGCTCATTGGCATGTCAAACACTATTGATCCATGATGATGGTAACTCCCTAGCATGGCTCTCAGGGTGTACCTTCTGATCTAAGCTGGCGGCAGGGCTGGCGGACGTGACGGACAGAGGGAACACGGCGAGGAGTAGCGAGGCTCTCGGCTTGGCTGGCTGGTAGGGAATGCGGGATGTCCCGCGTTAGGCAGTGAGAGGAGCAGCGAGGCTGGCTGGCGGCAAAGTCAGGATATCCTGACTAAGCGAGAAGCAGTGAGAGCAACGAGGCTGGCTGGAAACTTAGAAAAGCCTAAGTTAGCAAGAGGAGCAGCAACGAGGCTGGCTGGTAGGTAATGCGTGAAATCCCGCGTTAGCGAGGGAAGCAACGAGGCTGGCGATGAACAAGCACAGTGGGTGGCCATGGGTGGGTGGCTAACGACGAACGAAGACGGGGCTAACGGGGTAGCTGTGCGCGTTCACCCCCATAGATATCGGCTCAGAGATGTGCGCCAAAAAAATAGGCCGGTGCCAACGGTGAGTGAGTCCGTAAGCATCCGACCTAGAGATGTTCGATGTGCTGTTCTTCTGGTGCTGCTGCGCTGTGATGCCCGCCAGCTGGGGCTGAGAGGCGTCGCTGTGTGAAATCCATGAGAGATCCTGGGCCTTCGCCTTGCCGATTGAGCGAGAGAGCGCGAGTGGTGAGCCTTCAAGGCCGTCTTGAGCCGAGGCTGTTGGCTGTCGCTGTGCTGTCGGTGCGTTGCCGGTGAGTGGTGGGATCATCCAATACCACCTTCCCTCGATGGAGCCTTTCTCTCTGGGCCGAGTGTCAGCCAAGCGAAGCGCCTACCGTGGGACTCACTGAGGGAGGCTCATGAGAGGTATGTACATGGAGGGTGATACTCCCCAGAGAGGCACTAAGGGAAAGCAAGGAGGTGAACTAGCAGATGGACTAGAAGAGGAATCTCTCTGCTCTCTCATAGGTAACAAACAGGTTGGCCTTTTGTTTCCCCCGTGAATGGGCACTAATCGCTAGCTCACGTCACACGGGCGTCTCAGGGCTTCTCTCACAGGCGCTCTCAGGGGTGGGTATCCATGATGGGGATAACGTCCATCGCT
The DNA here is from genome assembly GCF_020217465.1 of Cobetia amphilecti. GTDB lineage: Bacteria > Pseudomonadota > Gammaproteobacteria > Pseudomonadales > Halomonadaceae > Cobetia > Cobetia amphilecti. The sequence continues at coordinate 80,521 of NZ_CP084115.1, read as the reverse complement.
GGCTCAGGGAGGCTCTCAGGGAGGCACACAGAGGGGCACGGAGGGAGAGGCGAAGCGCTCTTCTCCATGAATGGGCACGAATCGACAGTCACTGTGTGGCGCTGTGTGGAGCCATGAGAGTTGATCATCCTTACCTGCCCAATCACACCAGCCATGGCATAGTGAAGCTCAGAGAGGCGCACAGAAGCTCTCAGCGGATAGCAGACCAGACAGCCTGACAACAAGGCTGCTCATAGAATCGCCAAGGGAAGAAGAAGCTCATGGAAGAGAAGCTCAAGCGGCTGAAGCAGTTCAACAGCAAGCTGAAGCAGCCTAGCCAACGCAAGGAGCGCAAGTGGCGCAAGCTGCTTAGCCGAAACAAGGCATACAAATGGTGTGTACAGCCCAGTCAAAGCAGGACGTGTAGATGGTGCAAGAAGGAGATTCAGCCGAGTGCCTATATGTGTTCAAGCTGCCAACAGCCTCAGAAGAAGAGGCACTGGTTCTTAGCTCATCCCTCCGTAGCAGTCTCAACTGTGTCGATTATTATAGCCCTAGGCTCATTCGTAGTTGCATGGAAGGCCAACAACCCTCCACCGGCTTCCCCGAAACTGGACGCCCAAGTGATTGCATACACTGACGAAGGCTTCAGCTTTCTCGTATATAACTATGGCGAAGCCCCTACCATCTTGACTGCCGTTGACTTGAGCACTTACCTCGAACGCAGCACGTTACATGAGGGACACGCATACTTCAGTCTAGAGACTCCCGTCCCGCTCCCCCCTTCCTCGAATCAGACCATCAACATCAGATATGACTCTCACCAAGCCAACTGGGCTGATTGGAATTTCAGCGATGGAGAAGAACCTTTCAGCATCAGCAACTTGAACCTTAGCGCGGGCATGAGCAATGACCTCAAATGTGAAATGAAACTATGGTACTCCGCCCCTGACACCAAGAGACATAGAGCTTCTTTTACATCTATCAGTAACGGAAACTGCACCTCTGCGATGGAGTGGATGTCCCAAGAGTTTGGGCCTCTCAAGGACAATCCCTTATCAGACCCTGTTCTGAGATTCCGCGCACACAATGGGTCTCCAGACACATAACGCTAGCAGATTGTGGCCGCCGGCCGCGGCGATCTCCAATGCCCTGCGTGCCTGATGCTGGCCACGCACCTCGCTCAGGTCGGGCTCCGGCAGGCGCGCCTGGGGAATGATCGAGCACACATGCGGCGTGAGGCGCTCGCGCCCCAGCAGGTGAGCCACCAGCTCCAGCAGATGGCCCACCGCCAGTACTTCCAACTCCTCGGCGAGTGCCGCCTCGTCGGCATTGCCGCGCGGCACCACCAGCGTCCGCCCCGCCTTGCGACAGCAGAGCGCGGCTGGCAGCACACCGGTCACGGCACGGATGCTGCCATCGAGCGCCAGCTCGCCGAGGCACTCCATCGCTGCCACGGCCTCTTCCGGTATCTGCCCGGAGGCAACCAGAATCCCCAGCGCAATGGGCAGATCGAAGCGCCCGCCTTCCTTGGGGAGGTCCGCTGGCGCCAGATTGAGGGTGATACGGCGCGCCGGAAACTCGAACCCGGCATTGAGCAGCGCACTGCGCACCCGCTCGCGACTCTCCTTCACCGCCGCTTCCGGCAAGCCGACGATGGACAGCCCCGGCAAGCCGTTGGAAAGGTGTACCTCCACCTGAACTTCCGGTGCCTCGAGACCAAGTGACGCGCGCGTGCGCAACATTGCCAATGACATGAGCCTTCCCTGCGTGATGCCGCCTCTCAGTTGCACGGCGCAATCGGAGCAGGCACCGGCCTGCCATGAGCGCGAAGGCACACACCGCTGCCAACCCTCCCAGCATGGCAAACCTCATACTCCCCAGAAGGCGAGCGCCTCAACGCTCGGGCGCTCGACAATTGCCGCAAGGCTTCGCATACCCCCACGACACTGCCATGCGCCGCCTGGAAATACGTGTTCAGGTGACGATTCTCGCGTCTATAACGTAAATTCCCTTACGCCCCAGGCTCCCGCAATTACTGGATACGTAACAAACAGACAGACTGTGGATAACATTACATAATCATCGCTTGTGGACATTTTTTGAGCGCTCAAAACTTCATCATTCAAGGCACTGATACCATCGATGATCAAGCGAGCCAACGTCGGACCAGGACACCAACAGCCCGATCTCAACTCACAGGCACCAACCAACAGAAATTAAACTAAATAACTGCAGGCAGGGTGCTTCGACGATCGACTCAGTCGAGTGATGAAAGCCATGTCAGAGATCAGATTGAGCCAGAGGAGCTCATGAGGCGCCTGGCGGAGAGGAGTCAGAGAAGGTGCATGCGCTGCGTTCGAGGACTTTGCACGAGCATCGGGTCGTTGATGCCGGGGGTTGGCGCCTGAGGGCCTGGCGCTGGGTGACGGCTTATTGCTGTCTGGTGATTGAGAGCGTCTGGTGCCCTGCATCTGCATCTGCATCTGCGTATCGCTCACCGCCATGATGCTTACGCTGCCGGCATTGCCGACAAACGCTCGCGGCGAGTTAAAAGTAGCGGTTTTGGCAGCATTTTCCACGCAAAAGCGCCTGTTTTGGCGCATTTCAGCGCCACCATTCGTCACATGGGCAAGGTGTGAGACCAGCTCGAGACCTGCCTGCACCAAGAAAGTGCTCATACAGGGGCGATAGCGCCCTCGAGAGAGCCACAAGAGTGCCGCCGGACGGGGACTGCTGTATATTTGATCGGTTGTCCCGGCCTTGCCGGGATGACCGCCAAGCTGTCTCACGGAACGCCGCCGATGCGCGGCAGAGAATCGTCCAACCCACGGAAAGGGCCAGCCATTCAGGACGACTTCGGCTTGTTTCAGGAGCACTACCCATGCAAGACATGCTTGCCCCGCTGGCATCCCTGGCGGATGTGATCGGCATGCTAGGCACCACTCTGGTCGTCGGCGCCTTCTTCCTGCTGCAGATAGGCAGACTCGATGCCCGCAGCCTGACCTACAACCTGATGAATCTGAGCGGGGCGATCCTGCTGTTGATCAGCCTGTGCATCAATTTCAACCTCGCCAGCTTCGTGATCGAGATCTTCTGGATCATCGCCTCAGTGGTAGGTCTGGTGCGCTGGATGCTGGGCACTCGTCCCCAGACTGCCTGAGGCCGCCCCTCAGAATCAGCGGCGCCCATGACGCAAAAAACCGCCACGCCCCGAAAGGGCGTGGCGGTTTTGGTTCAGCCGTCACCTGAGGGAATCAGGCGTCGCGCTGGCGCTCGATTTCCGCGGCGTGACTGGCGGCTTCACGCTTCGCTACCGCGGCTTCCCCCTCGTCATCCACTGGCGTAGTGGCCTCGGCAGCCGGCGCATTGGCCGCTACCAGCCCCTGCTTTTCCAGCAGTGCCTCGAGGGCGATGACCTGCTTTTCCAGCGACTCGACGCGGCTGCGCGTACGCGTCAGCACATCCATCATGATGTCGAAGTCTTCACGCGAGACCAGTTCCATGCGGTCGAAGGCACCGCGCATCACCCCTTGCACGGACTTCTGCAGCTCTTCCGGACCATGCGAGGCATCCTGCAGGCGCTCACCGATCTGCTGGGCCATACGCCCGATGACGTCATTCTTGAACATGCTGCACCTCAGCCGTTGCGGGCCGGCGGCCGCGTCGTGCGGACTGCCGGTCAGAAAATGATGACACCCCTGTACATGGGGCCGTCGTGTCCTGCTGCAAGGATACGCAACCCTGGAGTCGGGTGCATGCCCCGCATCGTCCTGCACCAACCAATCCTCATCGGCAGGCACACACCTGCACCACATTAGCACTTGCCCCCACACCCAAAGGCGCAGAAACAGCACCATTACGGTGCATGCCAGGTGACCTTCGGATTCAGCCATCTTTGCACAGGCCGAAAGACTGTCAGCCATCCTGCGATAACCAGATGAGTTACAAGGATTTTCAGCCGCATGGCACATCTCGTGCGATGCACTTGTCAGGAACAGGCCGCCAGCTCATCTGACTGGCCATGCTTAACAAGAATGATCATTCCGGTAGCGAACGGGGGCAGCACATGAAACTGATCACCGCCATCATCAAACCCTTCAAGTTGGACGACGTGCGAGAAGCACTGGCCGACAACGGCGTGCAGGGGATTACCGTCACCGAAGTGAAGGGCTTCGGACGTCAGAAGGGGCACACCGAGCTGTATCGCGGTGCCGAGTACGTCGTCGACTTCCTTCCCAAGGTCAAGATTGAAGTGGCTGTCGATGACAGCAGTGTGGAATCGGTACTGGACGCCATCACCCAGGCGGCCAACAGCGGCAAGATCGGCGACGGCAAGCTGTTCGTCACTCCGCTGGACGATGTCATCCGTATCCGCACCGGTGAACGCGGCGCCGACGCTGTCTGAGCCCCGCGCACAATAACAAGGAGAACCCCGCATGAACGAGATCATCGAGGTCAAGTACGCACTTGATACCTTCTACTTCCTGGTCTGTGGCGCCCTGGTGCTATGGATGGCAGCCGGCTTTGCCATGCTCGAGGCCGGTCTGGTCCGCGCCAAGAACACCACCGAGATCCTGACCAAGAACGTGGCGCTGTTCGCCATCGCCTGCACCATGTACATGGTCGTCGGGTATCACATCATGTACTCGAGCGCCGAAGGCGGCTTCCTGCCGAGCCTGGGCTTCCTGATCGGTGCCGAGAATACCGCTGAGGAAGCGCTCGCTTCCGGTGGCGACATCTACTACAGCGCACGTTCCGACTTCTTCTTCCAGGTGGTGTTCGTGGCTACCGCCATGTCCATCGTCTCCGGTGCGGTCGCCGAGCGCATGAAGCTGTGGGCCTTCCTGGCCTTCGCCGTAGTCATGACCGGCGTCATCTATCCGGTGCAGGGTTACTGGACCTGGGGTGGCGGCTTCCTGAGCGCAGCGGGCTTCAGCGACTTCGCCGGTTCCGGCATCGTGCACATGGCCGGCGCTTCCGCCGCACTGGCAGGCGTGCTGCTGCTGGGCGCTCGCAAGGGCAAGTACGGCAAGAATGGCGAGATCAATGCCATCCCGGGCGCCAACCTGCCGCTGGCCACGCTGGGTACCTTCATCCTGTGGCTGGGATGGTTGGGCTTCAACGGCGGCTCCGAGCTGGTGCTGTCCAACATCGATGAGGCCAACGCGGTCGCTCAGGTCTTCGTCAACACCAATGCCGCTGCCTGTGGTGGTGTCATCGCCGCGCTGATCCTCGCACGTCTGTGGTTCCGCAAGGCTGACCTGACCATGGCCCTCAACGGCGCACTGGCTGGCCTGGTCGCCATCACTGCGGGTCCGCTGGCACCGAGCGTCGGTGCTGCCACCCTGATCGGTGCCGTCGGCGGTCTGCTGGTCGTGTTCTCCATCGTCGGTCTCGACAAGCTGAAGATCGATGATCCGGTCGGCGCCATCTCCGTGCACGGTGTGGTCGGTCTCTGGGGTCTGCTGGCCGTGCCGCTGACCAATGACGATGCCACCTTCTCCGCACAGCTGCTGGGCGCCGCCTCCATCTTCGCCTGGGTGTTCATCGCAAGCTTCGTGGTGTGGCTGATCATCAAGGCCATCATGGGGATTCGCGTCAGCGAGGAAGAAGAGTACGAAGGTGTGGATCTGGCCGAATGTGGTATGGAGGCCTATCCGGAATTCACCTCCAGCCGCAAGTAAGCCTGGACGCGACAGCACCTGCAGCATCAAGACTCCCGCCACCTGGCGGGAGTCTTTTTTCCTGACTGGATAAGCGGTGTATGCTTGAGTCAGAGACCGGCGTGACGAGCAGGCCTCGTTACCCGCACCATCACCCAAGGAGAGACACGATGAAACTGGTCACTGCCATCATCAAGCCATTCAAGCTCGACGACGTGCGCGAATCCCTGTCGGAGATTGGCGTGCAGGGTATCACCGTGACCGAGGTCAAGGGATTCGGCCGCCAGAAGGGCCACACCGAGCTGTATCGGGGTGCCGAGTACGTGGTCGACTTCCTTCCCAAGGTGAAGCTGGAAGTCGCGGTGGATGACGCCATGATCGATTCCGTGATCGAGGCGATCACCAATGTCGCCAACACCGGCAAGATCGGCGACGGCAAGATCTTCGTCTCGCCGCTGGAGCAGGTCATTCGCATCCGTACCGGCGAGACCGGCAAGGACGCCGTCTGAGCCTCTGGTGCAAGCCCCTGGCACTGTGACGTGCTGCCCCGACGGGTGACATGAGCACACAAAAAACCGCAGGCCATCGGCCTGCGGTTTTTTCGTTTCAGCACTTGTCGCTCATGCGTGCTGCTCGCGGATCACTTCTCGACGAAGGCACGCTCGATCACGTAGTCACCCGGCACGCCCATCTTCGGCGAGATGGCGAAGCCGCGCGCATCCAGCATGGCGCTGATGTCGTCGAGCATCGCCGGGCTGCCACAGATCATGGCGCGGTCACGCTTCGGGTCCAGCGGCGGCAGGCCGATATCCTCGAACAGCTTGCCGTTCTCGACCAGATCCGTGATGCGGCCCTGGTTGCGGAACTCCTCGCGCGTCACGGTCGGGTAGTAGATCAGCTTCTCGGCGATCTCTTCGCCCAGATACTCGTGCTTGGGCAGCTCTTCCGCGATCATGTCGGCATAGGCCAGCTCGGAGACATGGCGCACGCCGTGCATCAGGATGATCTTGTCATAGCGCTCATAGGTTTCCGGGTCCTGGATGACGCTCAGGAACGGCGCCAGGCCAGTGCCGGTGGAGAACAGGTAAAGGTTCTCGCCCGGCAGCAGGTCGTCCAGTACCAGCGTGCCTGTCGGCTTGCGAGAGACCATGATCTGATCGCCCGGCTGCAGGTGCTGCAGGCGTGAGGTCAGCGGGCCATCCTGCACCTTGATGGAGAAGAACTCGAGGTGCTCCTCGTAGTTCGGGCTGGCGATCGAGTAGGCACGCATCAGCGGCTTGCCTTCGACTTCCAGGCCGATCATCACGAACTGGCCGTTCTTGAAGCGCAGGCTGTCTTCACGCTGAGTGCGGAAGCTGAACAGCGAATCGTTCCAGTGATGGACGTCGATGACTTCGGTTGTGGTCAGACTGCTCACCTGATGGCCTCCCGGGGCGTGGCCCCTCGAATTCGATATTCTCTATTGGCATAAACAAATAACAGCTTATGACCCAATGAACTATGCAGCGATTGTAGTCACTGTAGGGTTATGCGTTAAATGGTTTATCTGGATATAGGTTATCTAGTTTACCAATATTGGTTGCGAATGAATCGCATTTCAACCTTGATCGTGCAGGGTCCGCCCGCTCTGACGGCGAATCCTGCGTTGCGTTCACTTTCGCCTCCTCATCTCTGCCCCTTCACTGCATGCCCCGGGAGGTCGAATGCGCTACAGCCTTCGCCAGCTGGCCGTCTTCGTGGCGGTCGCGCGGCATGACAATGTCTCGCTGGCCGCCGACAGTCTGGCCATGTCGCAATCAGCGGCCAGCACGGCACTGGCCGAGCTGGAGCGTCAGTTCGATTGCCGGCTGTTCGATCGCCATGGCAAGCGCCTGCGGCTCAATGGCCTGGGGCGTGAGCTGCTGCCCAAGGCGATCGCGCTGCTGGACCAGGCCGAGGAGCTGGAGCAGCTGCTCGGCCAGCAGGACGCCACCGGCTCGCTGGAGATTGGCGCGACGCTGACCATCGGCAACTATCTGGCGCCTCAGATCATCGGTGACTTTCTGCATCATCACCCCGCCAGCCGCGTCGAGCTGCACGTGCACAACACCCATCAGCTGATCGACAAGCTGGTGCACTTCGAACTGGACATCGGGCTGGTGGAAGGCGAGGTGGAGCACCCGCTGCTGGAGGCGACCCACTGGGTCAGTGATCGGCTGAGCATCTTCTGTGCGCCGTCACACCCGCTGGCACAGGGCGAGGTCACGCTTGAGCGCCTGCTGGCGGCTCGCTGGATCATGCGCGAGCGTGGCTCCGGCACACGCGGCACCTTCGAGCAGGCATTGCGCCCACATCTGGACGGGCCTTCGACCAGCGTCTCCCAGCGCCTCGACATCATGCTGGAGCTGGAACATACCGAAGCCATCAAGCGCGCCGTGGAAGCGGGGCTCGGCATCGGCTGCATCTCGCGCCTCGCGCTGAGAGATGCCTTTCGGCGCGGCAGCCTCGTCGAGCTGCCCACTCCATGGCTGGAGCTGACGCGCGCCTATCGCTTCGTCCACCATCGTGATCGCTTCATCACCCAGGCAATGCGCGAATTCGTCGCCGGTTGCCGCAACCTGAGCGGCAGCGCCTCACGCAGTGACGAGATCATCCTGCCGCAGGTGCCGTGATTCGCATATTCACGGCCTTCAGCAACCGAGCCTGCTGTCACCAGCCCTGAATGACACCATAGCCTTGAGACACCATCCCTATTATCACGGGAACAATAAGAATAGTGACCACTCACACACAGACGCCGCCAGCGTTTCCGCTGGCGGCGTCCTGGTCTCTGGATGACGGGGGAGTGATCAGTGAGTCAGGCCGGTGAAACGCGCCTTGATCTCATCAGCGCTCTCGTGGGAGAGGTCCTTGTCGACGGTTTCCGTCACCAGCTTGGCGACCGGCTTGTCGAGCTTGTCGCGCAGCGCCCCCAGGAACTTGGGCGCGGCGGCGATGATCAGCTGATCGAACTTGCCGTCATTGGCCGTCTGCTTGAGGTATTGCGCGACTTCCTTGGCGAAGAAGTCCTGATGCTTGTCGGAGGTCGCGCCATCATCGCCAGTCTGATGCAGGCTACCGTGCCCGCCGCTGGATTCACCCTTGCCACCGGTTCTCAGGTCACCGGTATGCTGGCGGCTTTCAGGATGTACAAGGCTTTCCACTTCGGTGACCTTGCCAGCGGCACGGGCAAAGATACGTGCACGTGCGGCGTCGGCAGCAACGATGTAAGTAACCATTTACACACTCCCTGTCTCTCGTGAGGCGTCGTTGATGAAGAATGACGATCATCGCTTCGCTTTCAATTGACTACATGCTGGCACCCTTGCGCACATTCAACCCTTGCCGCTCATTTCCCGCACACCACCCCGCCAGCCCGACGCCTGAAGGTCGACAGGCAAGCAGATAACCAAAAACGCCAGGGCCGCCCCGAAGGGCGGCCCTGGCGTCTGATGCCTGTCACTGGCGACTGACAGGCTCGCGTGCTGACGGCCTTACCAGGCTTGCCAATCCAGCTCCTCCGATGCGACGGGCCTGGCAGCACGGGGACTGGAGCCCTGTGCGGACAGGGTGCCTGCGCTACGCGGCGCCATTGCGGGCGGCTGCGCAGGGCCATCCAGACGGAAGCGGCCCACCATCTCGGCCAGACGCGCCGACTGCTCGGAGAGCGCATCCGCTGCCGCGGCGGATTCCTCCACCAGTGCCGCATTCTGCTGTGTCACCTGGTCCAGCTCGGCCACGGCGCTGGAGACCTGTCCGACACCGTGATTCTGCTCCTGGGTGGCATGGCTGATCTCGCCGATCACCTCACTGACACGCATCACGCTGGCGACGATCTCGTTCATGGTGCTGCCGGCCACCCTGACCTGTTCGGCACCATTGCGCGTGCGCTCGTTGGCGGAGCTGATCAGCGTGGCGATTTCCCGCGAGGCCTCGGAAGAGCGCTGGGCGAGGGTACGCACCTCACCGGCCACCACCGCGAAGCCACGCCCCTGCTCGCCGGCGCGGGCCGCCTCGACGGAGGCATTCAATGCCAGCAGGTTGGTCTGGAAGGCGATGGAGTCCATGACACTGACGATCTCGGTGATCTTGCGCGAGTCGTCATCGATGCCCTGCATGGTGGTGACGACCTCTCCGATCACCTCGCCGCCGCGACGCGCGACCTCACTGGCCGACTTGGCCAGCCCGTCAGCTTCATGTGCGGAGTCCGCGGACTGGGCGACGGTGCCGGAAATCTGCTCCATCGAGGCCGAGGTTTCCTGCAGATTGGCCGCCGCCTGCTCGGTACGTGACGACAGATCCTGACTGCCCTGGCTGATCTCGGCGGCGGCGGTCTGCACCGCACCACTGGCGAGACGAATCTCGCTGAGCACGCCATTGAGGGTCGAGACGAAGCGATTGAAGGCATTGCCGATCTCGGCGACTTCATCACGCCCGCTGACTTGAATGCGCCGCGTGAGATCGCCCTCGCCTGCAGCGATATCCACCAGCGCATCACGCACCAGTGCCAGGCCGCGCAGACTGCGGCTGGCGATCCACGACATCACGGCGGCCGCCCCCAGCAACACCAGCAGCGTCATGGCCAGCGTGGTCCACAGCTGGGCATAAAGCGGTGCATCCGAGTCGGCCACATCCAGGGCCAGCGCCAGACGCCAACCGGTGTCTCCCAGCCCTGCCGAATCCAGCTCGGCACTGAACATGCGGTAATCACGCTGCTGGATATCGACCACCAGTGCCGACTGGCCAGCGGCCACCAGGCGATTGCTGCTGGCCAGGGTCTCGGGCGTCAGGGCCGATGCGAGTGCACTCATCGGCTTGAGCACCAGGGCATCATCCGGGTGGGCGATCAGCGTGCCGGTATCGTCGATCAGGAAGGCGAAGCTGTTGGGCGTCGGCGAGAGTTCGGCGACCGTGCGGGTGATGAACGCCAGCGGCAGATCACCACTGACCACGGCGACCAGCCGTGAGCCGCGATAGACCGGCGCCGCCACGCTGATTTCCAGTTCGCCACTGGTGGCACCGACATAGGGTGCCGTGATGACGGGCTTACCGGTCGCCACCGCCGCCTGATACCAGCCACGTTGGCGCGGGTCATAACCTGCCCGCCCCGGGCGCCCATCGAAGTAACGGAAGCGACCATCCGGGAAGCCGACATAGGTCTTGCTGAAGTCACCCTGCTTCATCGCCTGGGTCAAGGCGGCATCGGGGAAGTTCTCGAGGCTACTGGCCGCGATGCCGCTCACCGCGTTGATATGCACGCTGAACCACTGGCTCAGCTGGGCGGCGTTCGATCTCAGCAACTGTTGCTGGTAGTCGCTCTCATCGGCATGCGTATTGCGGAACGTGGTCCAGGCATTCAGGCTGCTGACGACCACCAGCGCCACCAGCACTATCGCCACACAGGCTAACGTGATGCGCGCACGTAACGAGGCAAACATCGCCACTCCTTGGTTCAAATCCATCGGGAAGGGGGCCGGGGGCGCCAGCGCAGAGCGCGTCGGTCTGCCCCTCGGTGGCAAGGCATGCAGGCATGCGGTGTACCGGCGTCATCATCGGTACGTGCCGCCCTCTGTATCGGCATGCCCGGCCTTTCCTTTACCCCGCCAGCCACATGCAACGCTCCTCCATCGTCGCCGGAACCGACACTGGCGTCGCGACTCCCGGACATGACGTCGATGGCGAAGTGCGTGCTAACATCCGCCCAACGCGGGGTGCCGCCTGCCCGTCTGCCACCGCTCCCCTCATCCTGTGGTCTTTTCTCGGAGAAGTTTCGATGCGCAATCTGCTCCTGATGCGCCGCCCGCTGCCCCGGCGCGTGCTGGTCACCGCTCACCTGATGCTGCAGCTGGGATTGCTGGCGGCTGCCAGCGGCTGGACGCTGCAGCACTTGACGCCCATCGGGCCTGACAATTCGCTGGTCGCGCAGTGGCCGGTACTGGCGCAAGGTGTCGGCGGCTTCCTGCTGGCCTTCGTGATGACGCGCCTGCTGTTCGAGTTGCTGATGGCGCCGCATCACCTGCTGAGCATTCGCGGGGGCAACCACACCCTGGATGCCGCGGCGCTGGTGACGCGCTCCATCTCGCGCCGTCCGGCGGTGCACGACAATGACGACAGCTGGGTCGGCAAGCCACGCAGCGTCACCTGGCCGCGCGAAGGCGAAGAAGCCCCCGCTGCCACAGCGGCGACGGCGACATCTGCCGATACACCTGCCGCTGCCTCGCCCAAGGCCGCGGCCAAGCCGCAGGAGCCAAGCCTGGGCAGCGATGAAGAGCTGCCAGACACCAACAGCAGCGAAGTACGCCGCACCGAGCCCAGCCTCTAGGCGAGCCTCTTTATTCAGCGGAATGAGTTGATAGTGAGCACCCACTGATTGCCTTTCGGCTCACACACGACAACGCCCCGCGTGATGGAAATCACGCGGGGCGTTGTCTTTTTCGGCTTACAGCATCCGATCAGTCCGTGGCCTCAATGCCCCAGAATCTGGCTGAGGAACAGCTGGGTCCGCTCGGACTGCGGATTGTTGAAGAACGGTTCCGGCGCGTTCTCTTCGATGATCTGGCCCTGATCCATGAAGATGACGCGGTCGGCGACGGTCTTGGCGAAGCCCATCTCGTGGGTCACGCACAGCATGGTCATGCCTTCATTGGCCAGTTCGACCATGACATCCAGCACTTCCTTGATCATCTCCGGGTCCAGCGCCGAGGTCGGCTCATCGAACAGCATCACCTCCGGGCTCAGACACAGCGAGCGCGCGATCGCGACACGCTGCTGCTGGCCACCGGACAGCTGACCGGGGAACTTGTGGGCCTGATCGGCGATGCGCACGCGCTCCAGGTACTTCATGGCTTCGGCTTCCGCCTCGCGGCGCGGCCGCTTCTGCACCCAGATCGGCGCCAGACAGCAGTTCTCGAGCACCGTCAGGTGCGGGAACAGGTTGAAGTGCTGGAACACCATGCCGACGTTGCGACGGATCGCCTCGATCTGCTTGATGTCCTGGGTCAGCGGCATGCCGTTGACCACGATATCGCCTTCCTGATGCTCCTCAAGATGATTGATGCAGCGGATCATCGTCGACTTGCCGGACCCCGAAGGGCCACAGATGACGATACGTTCGCCCTTGCGCACGCTCAGGTTGATGTCACGCAGCACGTGGAAGTCGCCGTACCACTTGTTGAGACCCTTGAGCTCGATCATCGGGCGCTCATCGGCGCCGGTGTTGCCCTGCGAGGCGGATGTTGTCGTTGTCATGATGAAGATTCCTTGGCGCCGTGATCAGCGCTTCTTGTGACCGGTATGCAGCAGGCGCTCGAGATACTGGCTGTAGCGCGACATGCTGAAGCAGAAGACCCAGAAGACCAGCGCCACGAAGGCGTAGCCCTCGATGGAGTAGCCCAGCCATTTGGGGTCGGCGAGACCGGCCTGCACGATGGCGAGCAGATCGAAGAGCCCGATGATCAGTACCAGCGAGGTGTCCTTGAACAGGGCGATGAAGGTGTTCACGATGCCGGGAATCATCAGCTTGAGCGCCTGGGGCAGGACGATCAGCCCCATGTTGCGCCAGTAGCCCAGCCCCAGCGCCATGCCGGCCTCGGTCTGCCCCTTGGGGATCGCCTGCAGGCCACCACGCACCACTTCCGCCATGTAGGCACTCTGGAACAGGGTGATGCCGATCAGCGCGCGCACCAGCTTGTCGAGATTGACCTCGCCAGGCACGAACAGCGGCAGCATCACCGAGGCCATGAACAGCACCGTGATGAGCGGCACACCGCGCCAGAACTCGATGAACACCACACAGATGCTCTTCACGATCGGCATCTCGGAGCGACGCCCCAGCGCCAGCAGGATCCCCAGCGGCAGTGCCGCCACGATACCCACCACCGCCAGCACCAGTGTCAGCATCAGACCGCCCCACTCGTGGGTACCGACGATCTCGAGGCCGAAGCTGCCGCCATGCAGCAGGAAGTAGGCGATGAAGGGGAACACCGCCAGGCTGACGATGGCGACCCAGCCCTTGGCCGGCAGCTTCGGAATCGCCAGCCAGGCGATCAGAGCCGCAAAGACGGCGAAGACGATATCGACCCGCCAGGTTTCCTCGCTCGGGTAGAAGCCGTAGATGAACTGATCGAGACGCGCACTGATGAAGACCCAGCAGGCGCCCTCCCCCGTGCAGTCCTCTCGTGAGGTGCCGCTCCAGCTGGCATCGATCAGCGCCCACTGCAGGCTGGGCACCACCAGCAGATAGACCAGATACAGCGCGAACAGCGTGAACAACGTATTGATCGGTCCGGCGAACAGATTGCTGCGCAACCAGGCCACCGCGCCGATGCTGTCGCTCGGCGCCGGACGGGAATCGATCATCTTCTCGGTGACCCGTGACAGGGTCTTTTCAATCGACATGGGCAGACCCTCAGCGCTCGACCAACGCCATGCGGGCGTTGAACCAGTTCATGAACATGGAGACCAGCAGACTGATGGTCAGATAGACCAGCATCGTCATGGCGATCACCTCGATGGCCTGACCGGTCTGGTTGAGCGTGGTACCCGCGAAGACCGAGACCAGATCGGGATAGCCGATGGCCGTGGCCAGCGACGAGTTCTTGATCAGGTTCAGATACTGGCTGGTCAGCGGCGGGATGATGACGCGCAGCGCCTGCGGCACCACCACCAGACGCAGTGTCATGCCACCGGACAGCGACAGCGCCCGTGACGCTTCGGTCTGGCCGTGCGGTACCGCTTCGATGCCGGAACGCACGATCTCGGCGATGAAGGCTGCGGTATAGACCGACAGCGCGACCCACAGGGCGAGGAACTCGGGGACGACCGTGATGCCGCCACGGAAGTTGAAGCCCTTGAGTTCCGGCAGCTCCCAGCTCAGCGGCATGCCCATCGCGAAGTAGGCCAGCAGCGGCGCCACGATGATCAGACCGAGCGAGATCCAGCCCGCCGGCAGGCGCTGACCGGTACGGGCCTGACGCTGGCGGTTCCAGTAGCTGAAGATGCCGCTGGCGACGACGGCCAGCACGAACACCGCAATCACCACCGAGAAACCGCTGGAAGTGATGGGAGCCGGCACGAACAGACCGCGCACGTTGAGGAAGAACGCCTCGCCCAGCGACAGCGAGCCACGCGGACTCGGCAGGGTTCTCAGGACGGCGAAATACCAGAAGAAGATCTGCAGCAGCAGCGGGATGTTGCGGAAGACTTCGATATAGACCGCCGCCAGCCGCGAGATCAGCCAGTTGGGGGACAGACGCGCGACCCCCATGACGAAGCCGATCACGGTCGCGGCGATGACACCCAGTGCGGATATCAACAAGGTATTGAGCAGGCCGACGATGAAGGTATCGCCATAGGTGGATTGCTCGGAATAGTCGATCAGGCTCTGCAGGATGCCAAAGCCTGCGGTGTTGTCCAGAAAGGCAAAGCCGGTGGTGATGCCACGGCTTTCGAGGTTGGTCAGGGTATTGCTGACGATGATCGCCAACACACCGAACACGCCTGCCAGCATCAATAGCTGGAAGATCAGTGCCCGCTTGGCCGGGTCACGCCAGAATGGCGGCTTGACCGTGGCCGGCGGGCGAGAAGCAGGTTGTGTCATACAGGCAATCTCCGCCGGAAAGCTATGCGACTTCCGCCTGCCGTCCTATCGAACGGCAGATCAGTTATCTCTCGGCACTCGATGAATGGGTCATGAGGAACAGGCTGGGACTCACAGGCTGGGACTCATGTAGGACTTCTTGTTGCCGGGCCCCACATGACGCTGGCCAGAGGAAGTGGAGCAAGGCGCTCACTTCCCCTGGCCAGCGTCCTTGCTCAGCCTGTCATGAGGGGCAAGGCCCACCCGCAGTACAGGGCGAGCCCGCGCATCAGCGAACCGGCGGGGCGTACTGGACGCCGCCATCGGTCCACAGTGCGTTCAAGCCGCGCTCGATCCCCAGTGCGGAACCGGTACCGACGTTGCGCTCGAACATCTGACCGTAGTTACCGACCTGCTTGATGACCTGGTAGGCCCAGTCAGCCGGCAGCCCCATGGCTTCCCCGTAGTTGCCATCGGCACCGACCAGGCGCGCGACGTTCGGGTTGGTGTCCGACTTCTTCTCTTCGATGTTGTCGGAGCTCAGACCCATCTCTTCGGCGTTGATCTGCGCGAACAGGGTCCATTTGACGATGTTGAACCACTGGTCATCGCCCTGACGGACGACGGGGCCCAGCGGTTCCTTGGAGATGACTTCCGGCAGCACCATCGCGGACGCCGGATCGGAGAGCTTGATACGCAGCGCGTAGAGCTGGGATTGGTCGGAGGTCAGGACGTCACAACGACCGGCTTCGAAACCCTTGACGGTCTGGTCGGAGGTATCGAAGACGACCGGCTCGAAGGACATGTCGTTCAGGCGGAAGTAGTCCGCCAGGTTGAGCTCGGTGGTGGTGCCGGACTGGATGCAGACGGCGGCACCGTCCAGCTCCTTGGCACTGGCGACGCCCAGGTCCTTGCTGACCATGAAGCCCTGGCCGTCGTAATAGTTCACGCCAGCGAAGTTGAGGCCCAGTGAGGTGTCACGGGTCGCCGTCCAGGTGGTGTTGCGGGACAGGACATCAATCTCGCCGGACTGCAGCGCGGTGAAACGCTCCTTGGCCGTCAGCGGTACATAGCGCACCTTGCTGGCATCGCCCAGCACGGCGGCGGCGACGCCGCGGCAGACATCGACATCGAGGCCCTGCCAGTTACCGGCGTCATCCGGTGCCGAGAAGCCCGGCAAGCCGGTGCTGACGCCACACTGGACAAAGCCCTTTTCCTTGACGCTATCCAGGGTCGCGGCACTGGCGCCTGTCGCCATGGAGGCGGCCAGGACAGCGGCGCTAGCGATCAGCAGTGGCTTCTTGTTGTTATGCATCGTGATTCCCTCGCGAAAGTCTGGAGTCCGCTCGATCAGCCTCGAGTCAGAAGTGGTGCAATGCATTGCATGGCACCTACCGACAATAGCAAGCCGCGTTCCAATTTCCGCCTATCGCGTGATCCGCTGCGTTCAACGCTGAAAAAAGCGCTAAAACCCAGTGATATAGGCCAAAGCCTCGGAGTGGGGCGGCGGATCATTCCGCGCGATTGCCGCGCAGTTAGGCTCATGGCGAGACCAGTTCGCCTCATATCGGTGCAAAATAAAAACGGCCGTTTCATTGCGAAACGGCCGTTGGCGGTGCAGCGATGTGGCGCGAGTGGCAGATTGCGACCAATGTCTCGGTCTGCCTGACTCAACGCTTGTTCATCCCGTCAGGCACGTTTTCGTGCCTGATGGGACTCCCGTGCCACCGCAAGGTGCATGCAGATCACTTCTCCAGCAGGCGCTGCATGAAGGGCGGCAGCACCAGGGCGGCGCGATGGCCTTCGACGGTATAGAAGTCACGCGCGAAGGTGGCGGCAGCGGCATCTTCCTCGCGGAAGGACTTCACGTCACAGCCCTTGCCCGCCAGGGTGCAGCTCCACCAGCCGGACGGATACACCGGCTGCGGGAACGGCAGGGTCGCGACGCTATCAAAGCCCGCTTCGCCCATGTCGTTGCGCAGGTCCTTGATGATGGAATCGGTGTGATAGAGCGGGGACTCGCTCTGCTGCACCATCAGGCCGCCCTGCTTGAGGATACGATGGCAGCGCTTGAGGAAGTCGGTCTTGAACAGACCTTCCGCCGGGCCGACCGGGTCGGTGGAATCGACGATCAGTACGTCGATGCTCTCGTCCGGGCAGTTGTCGACCCACTTGACGCCATCCTCGAACAGCAGCTCGGCGCGCGGGTCGTCATTGGACTCGACCAGTGCCGGGAAGAATTGCTCGGAGGCACGCGTGACCGCCGGATCGATATCGATCTGGGTGACCTTCTCCACGCCCGGGTGCTTGAGCACCTCACGCAGAGTGCCGCAATCGCCACCGCCGATGATGACGACACGCTTGGGGTCTGCATGAGCGAACAGCGCCGGGTGCGACATCATCTCGTGATAGAGGAAGTTGTCACGGTCAGTCAGCATCACGCAGCCGTCCAGCACCATCAGGTTGCCGTAGGTCTCGGTGGCATAGACTTCGAGGTGCTGATAAGGGGTCTGCTCGTCATGCAGCTTGTGGCTGACCTTGAGCGAGAAGGCGCTGCCGTGGCGATCGAAGATTTCGGTAAACCAGGAGCCATCGAGACGTTCGGTCATGGGGGACCCTCGCATTGGATATCACAGACGGGATATCAAGGTATGGATAGAGACGGCACGATGGCCATCGGAAATTGCGCCAATCAGCACTGCGCCAGCGTCAGGCCGGCAGTTCACGGCCCGCATGACGCCCACGCGGCGTGATGTCGTGATACGCGACATGCCGGGCAAGCGCCAACATGGCGCAGGCGCTGCACCATAGCCAAAGACGGCCGGAGTGGAAAGTGTTGATGCATGACAATTTCAGACAGGCCGCGTATCGATGACACGCGGCCCGGGGGAGAGGCTCAGCGAGAGGCCGGTCCGAGGCGGACCAGATGGAGAATCAGTCTGACGCACTGAAACACTCCCAGCCCGATGAGGATGCCGGCGAGGTCCGCCAGCGCATCCAGCACCTCAGCGCCGCGATAGGGAATCGCCAGCTGCAGACATTCGATGGCGACGCCCAGCAGCAGCAGGAGCGGCAGGATGATCAAGCTGGTCAAGCCCGCCAGCCGTGTCGTCAGCGCCAGCAACGCGAAGGCGGAGAAATGCTGCAGCTTGTCCCAGGGGAAGGTCTGCTCCGGATGCGGCACGCCCGGGGAGAGCGTGCCGAACAGGATCAGCAACAGACACAGAAGCGCCACGAAGGCCCAACCGCGGCGCGGGATGAGACGCTGCTCGACCGGCGTCATGCTGACACCCCCGCTGCCCGGCACCCTTCTGCTTGCTGCACTGCTACTTGCCACCTTCTATAGGCAGCAACAGGGGTGGCAGCAGAGAAGACCATGACGGGCTCTCCCATCAGCCGCGGGCGACCGGTGTCGCATTGGCGGCGTCATCCTGATGGTAGGCCGGGCTCAGCTCATGCAGCGCATCCATCAGGGCATTGACGTTACCCGGGTCCGTGAACTGGCTGATGCCGTGCCCCAGATTGAAGATGTGGCCAGGCCCCTGACCATAGCTGTCGAGGATGCGACCGACTTCAGCACGAATGGCGGCCGGCGTACCGAACAGCGCATTCGGGTCCAGGTTGCCCTGCAGGGCCACACGATGGCCGACACGCTCACGCGCATTGGACATCTCGGTGGTCCAGTCGAGGCCCACGGCATCACAGCCAGAGGCAGCGATGTGCTCGAGCCACTGACCACCATTCTTGGTGAACAGGATCACCGGCACACGGTTGCCTTCGCTGTCCGGCTTGAGACCGGCCACGATCTGTTCCATGTAGCGCAGCGAGAACTCGAGATAGGCCGGCGTGGACAGGGTGCCGCCCCAGGTATCGAAGATCTGCACCGCCTGAGCACCCGCGGCAATCTGGGCGTTCAGGTAGTCGGTAACGGCCTGTGCGAGGGTGTCGAGCAACTGATGCATGGCTTCCGGATTGGAATACATCAGGCCTTTCACATGACGGAAGTCCTTGCTGGAACCGCCCTCGACCATATAAGTGGCCAGTGTCCACGGGCTGCCGGAGAAACCGATCAGCGGCACGCGGCCGTTCAGCTCACGGCGGATGGTGGACACGGCACGCATGACGTAATCGAGATCACGCTCGACATTCGGCACGCTCAGCGCCGCGATTTCCTCGGCAGTCCGCACTGTCTTGCGGAATTTCGGGCCTTCGCCGGTCTCGAAGTAAAGGCCCAGCCCCATGGCATCCGGGATGGTCAGGATGTCGGAGAACAGGATGGCGGCATCCAGCGGGAAGCGCTCCAGCGGCTGCAGCGTCACCTCGCAGGCACGCGCGGTGTCCATGCACAGGTCCATGAAGCCACCGGCCTGACCGCGGACTTCGCGATATTCCGGCAGATAGCGGCCAGCCTGGCGCATCATCCAGACGGGAGTACGGTCGACCGGCTGACGGGCCAGCGCGCGCAGGAAGCGATCATTCTTCAAGGTCATCGGAATCACACATCAGCTCGGGGAATGTCTCGGCATTCTATCAGAGCCTGAGAAAAATCCCGCCCATCGTGGTGATGCAACAAATGCATTGGCAAATCGCCCCGCCTTTATAGTTCCTTTGCTGGCGTCATCCGACCATTGTGGTGGTGGCGGCAACAACGCTTTTCCATACAGAGCGATGAGTCATCGGCCACAGACTGGTAAACTCGCCACATGACTGCATGCTGGCCGACGGTATCTCGAGCGACTCATCGAGACATTGCCGGACCACCGCATGCCCGCGCTTTTTCAGCCCGGCGATTGTCCGGGCGTTCGAGGTGAACAGTGACCATTCGATTCATCGCCGCCTCGCGGCTGCCAACGCCCTGGGCGACCTTCACCATGCACGGTTTCGAGGATGAGACCACCGGCAAGGACCACATCGCCCTGACCCTGGGCGACATCGATGACGGCGCGCCGGTGCTGGGCCGCGTGCATTCCGAGTGCCTGACCGGCGACGCCCTCTTCTCGATGCGCTGTGACTGCGGCTATCAGCTGCAGGAAGCGCTCAAGCGCATTGCCGCCGAAGGCCGCGGCGTGCTGCTCTATCTGCGTCAGGAAGGCCGCGGCATCGGTCTGCTCAACAAGATTCGCGCCTATGAGCTGCAGGATGGCGGCGCCGATACCGTCGAAGCCAATGAGCGCCTCGGTTTCGGGGCTGACATGCGCCGCTACGATATCTGTGTGCCGATGCTGGAGCATCTCGGCGTCAGCACTCTCAAGCTGATGACCAACAACCCGCGCAAGGTCGATGCCCTTACCCGTGATGGTGTCACCATCAGTGAGCGCCAGCCGATCACCACGGGCCTGAATCCGCACAACGAGCACTATCTCTCGACCAAGGCGGGCAAGCTGGGCCACATGATGGCACTGGATGATTTCACCCAGGCAAGCGACGTGGATATCGAACGCAGCGAGTAGCCGCGCGCAGGGGGAGCCTGACTGGTTCCCCCTTCCTTTATAGGCAAATTGACTGGCTGGCACAGCGAGCGTGACATGACGACGTCACCCGCCAGGGAGTAGGCTGGAGTCGAACCCGCGCCGGAGACATCGCCATGCGCAAAGACTCAACGGCTGCATCATCACAGCCTTCTTCATCGCAACCTCAGTCATCACAGCCTTCGTCAACACGGCCCGCCTCGACACCTCCTCAGGCATCACCCTCTTCCAGCGCATCGCCTGCCGATGACGCAGATTCACGCGACACCTCCGCAACGCCTGCTCTCTATACCCGGCTGGAGGAATGGCTGCACAGCGCCAGCCACGGCATCGGCGCCTTCATGGGCCTCGTCGGCATGATCGTGCTGATCGTGATGGCCAGCCTCGCTGCCGAAGTCGACCCCTGGAAGATCGTCAGCGTCAGCCTCTACGGCCTGACCCTGGTGGTGCTGTATGCGGCCTCGACGCTCTATCACGGTATCCGTCACCCACGCCTGAAATATGCCTTCCAGCTGCTGGATCACTGCGCCATCTATCTTCTGATCGCCGGCACCTATACGCCCTTCCTGCTGGTCAATCTTCGCGGCCCGACCGGCTGGACACTGTTCGCCATCATCTGGTCGCTCGCGCTGGGCGGCATCTTCCTCAAGCTGCGCTGGCCTGAACGCTTCAGTGCCCTGCGCGTGAGCGTCTATCTGCTGATGGGCTGGTTGATCGTGTTCGCCTCGCCGATGCTGGTCGAGAAGCTCTCCGAGACGGGGCTCATCCTGCTGGTCGCCGGCGGCATCACCTATACCCTGGGCGTGATCTTCTTTCTGATGACACGCCTGCGCTATCACCACGCCATCTGGCACCTGTTCGTGCTTGGCGGCAGTACCTGCCACTTCTTCGCCATCTATACCGCAGTGCTGCCGTATTCCGTATGACGTGATCGGGGAACCGCCACGCTGGCCGGCGCTCTTGAGCACACCGGCTTGAGAACACGGCACTGAGAACACGGCACTGAGAACACGGCACTGAGAACACGGCACTGAGAACATCGGCAAGCCACCTCAAAAAGGCGGGAAGAGTCGTCATGACCCTTCCCGCTTTTTTTCGCGATTTTTTTGACGCTTCAGGGCTCGTCTCTCACAGGGCTATCTCCCTGAGGGGCAAAGACCGGCAAGCGATACCGGGTACCGCGCCCGACACCGTAACTTTCCAGTACTTGTTTGGCGGTAAGATCGGCGAGATCGCGGGCGGCGGTAGGGTCGGAGGTATCGACCAGGGCGCGGTATTCGGCGCGCCCCACGCCCTCTTCGTCGTCTCGCTCCAACAATGTCAGTACCAGCTCGCGCTGGCGGGCATTCAGCGGCGTACGCGCGTGCTCCAGCCACAGTCGCTCGGCGCGCTGGACGCGCTGGTAATGGAAGGCCGTCCGACGACCGGCGTCGCGCAGACGCAAAAGCCACCACTCGGACCAGACATTCATGTCACCGGGCGCTGCATCCTCCCCCTCACCATTGAGCGCGCGGTCCAGCTGCGGCGGCAGCGGATGGCCGCTGGCCGAGGTCTGGGGCTTGCCGAGATAACGCTGCTCCAGCTCGCGCAATTCGTCCTGATGCTCGAGCACCACCGAGAACAGCGCCTGGCGGCGCCAGCAGAGTTGCTCCAGCGCTTCCGACTCCCAGCGCTCGGCGGCCTTGCCGACAAACTCGCCCTGCTGCTGCAACGCGGCCAGGGCATCGATTCGTGTCAGCCAGCGCATCAGCAGCAAGCGCCCGATCAAGCCGTTGCCCAAGGCCAGCGGTGCGAGCGCCTGCCAGTGCGCATGCAGCTGCAGGGCATTCAACACCCCTGAGTTATCCACATCCGGTTCTTCCGTCGCCAGACGCTGCCAGAAGACATCCAGCTCCCGGTCCAACGCATCGGGGTTCTCCGCCGGAGCGCGATAACGCAAGCGCTTGAGACCGTAACGACCGCTGACCGCCTCGTAGCGCGCCTCGCGCCATGCCCCGAGAGGCTGACCACTGCTGCGCGGCAGGAAAGGCCCCAGACGCCGATGCCACTCGAGCACCTGTTGGCGGCTCAGCGGCTGGAATGCCGTGCGCACGACTTCCAGCGTCACATCCACGAAGACGTCGACACCAGGTGCCGGCCCGCGCGGTGACTCCTGATGGCCGGACTCCAGCCCCAGCGCCTGATACAGCGCATCACGCAACGCCGCCCGCCCGAGCACCACGCCGGACAGCTGGGCACTGGCTTCCATCTCTTCGCTGAGGAGCGTCGCCTCGAGACGCAGGCGTTGTCGGGGATAGAGATTCTGTCCCTGAGCGACCAGCGGCGACATCACCGCCTGGGTCGCCGCCAACTGCCCCATCAAGGGCATGACCTCCAACCGCCCCCGTGGCCAGTCAGGCTGCTGCCAGATCCACATAAGTTGTTATTCCCATTGATGTTTTCACCAACATCTTATCAAAAAGATCCGCAATAAACCACATACCGAATCAATTAATGATGCGCAAAATAGCAAAGATACGATCATCGCTTTTGATTTGATCAATGTCATGTCATGAAAATCTAATAAACCTCTCAACCCCATGATTTTCATCGGATATGTCGCCACTCACAACGCATGAGTACTGCCCTCGCCCTCATCACGATCAACACTTGACCACCATGACGAAAACAACCAATTACCGAATCATTAATAGATACGCAAAATATTCAACAGCGCATCATTCACCACCGAATGCCTGAAACCCGCCCTCGATCGAGGGCCTGCCTCGCGCCGCCCTGCCTCGAACCGCCCTGCCTCGAACCGCCCTGCCTCGAACCGCCCTGCCTCGAACCGCCCTGCCTCGAACCGCCCTGCCTCGAACCGCCCTGCCTCGAACCGACCTGTCTCGAACCGACCTGGGTCAGCCCGCCACCAGACAGCCTGGGGCGCGCCCCAGACAGTTGACGCCGCTGAACGAGCAGGGTGACCCCTCAACCTCGTCAGGCGTCCTGCAAGCGCCTCTGAGGCCCAGAAACGCAAAAGGCGCCACCTGATATCAGGATGGCGCCTCGTGGCGTGTGCGCGCTCTCAGAGCGCTTTCATGACGTCATTGCAGAACATGCAGTACATGCAGGACAGATCAGCCCGTCAGCTTGGCCTGTGACGGCGTTCTATGACGGTTCCGGCAACAGGGCTCAGTGTTGCTGACGCTCCTCGGCGGCCTGTTGCTCGCGCTGGCGGGCCCGCTCGCAGGCAGGACGCGCTCGCACCTCTTCGCCCCATTGTTCAAGCACGGCCGGCAGAGGTTGCCCGGCCATCTGCGCCCAGCTGAGGGTCTGGGCGAGAAAGATATCGGCGACACTGAATTCATCGGCCACCAGCCAGCCCTGGCCATCGAAGCGGCGCTGAAGTGCCTTGAGAGCACGCTGGAATTCCCATTGGGCTGTCTGCTTGATGGCATCACAGCGCTGGTCCTCCGGCAGCGCGAAGGTGTGCTTGGCCAATGTCCACAGCGGCTGCTCAAGCTCGGTGGTCAGGAAACTGAGCCATTGATCCATCTGTGCCTGCCCGGCCAGCGATTGTGGCAGCAGGCGCCCTTCTCGCGCCGCCAGGTAGCGACAGATGGCACTGGACTCGAACAGGGCCAGCTCACCATCCACCAGGGCTGGCGCCTTGCCATCGGGATGAATGGCCAGGTATTCAGGGCTGTGCCCCTCACCGGCCTTCAGATCCAGACTATGAATCCGGTAATCGAGCCCCAGTTCCTCGAGCGTCCAGGCGACCCGCAGCGAGCGGGAATTCGGATAGCTGTAGAGAGTCAACATGGTCGGGCGCACTCCGTGGCGTTGCGGTGGTGACTGGCGCAGGTGACGGCTTTCGCGCCAGCCAGGCCCTGGCTGCTTGAGCAGAGGGCTTGATGGTCATCCAGCATGGGCGGGAAGTCGCGGAGTTTCCATGCATCCTTCGCCGTCTCGCCGCAGGCAGTCACACAACGAAAAACGCCTGTGGACAACTCGAACTCTCGAGTCATCCACAGGCGTTTCGGTATTGCATGTCACCAGGATCAGCTGCCGAGGCGAGCCTCGATACTGGCGCGGATGCCGGCGGCATCCAGACCGCAATCACGCAGCAGCTCGACCGGCTTGCCATGCTCGACGAAGCCATCCGGCAGCCCCAGCAGCAACATGGGCTGAGCCAGTCCCGCGTTCAGGTAGAGCTCGGCCACGCCGGCTCCCGCGCCACCCGCGATGGCATTCTCTTCGACGGTCACGACCAGGTCGTGCTCCGCGGCGATCTCGAGCAATGCCTCACGGTCCAGCGGCTTGATGGAGCGCAGATTGAAGTGGGTCGCGTCCAGCGCCTCGGCGACCTCGGCCACCGGCGTGTTCATGCTGCCCACGGCGACGATGGCGACACGCACCTCGGGGCTGCCGCTGATACGACGGCGATATTCCCCCTGACCGATGGCCATTGGCGTCAGGTCGGCATCGGTGGCCACCCCCGGCCCGGTACCGCGCGGATAGCGCACTGCGGCAGGCCCGGAGTGGGCCAGTGCCGCGCTCAGCATGCCACGGCACTCGGCTTCATCGGCCGGCGCCATCAGCACCAGCTCCGGCACGCAGCGCAGGAACGACATGTCCAGGCTGCCGTGATGGGTCGGGCCGTCCTCGCCGACCAGACCGGCACGGTCGATGGCAAAGGTCACGTCCAGTTTCTGCACCGCGACATCGTGGATCAGCTGATCATAGCCACGCTGCAGGAAGGTGGAATAGATCGCCACCACCGGCTTCATGCCCTCACAGGCCATGCCCGCTGCCACTGTCACCGCGTGCTGCTCCGCGATGGCGACATCGTAGTAGCGATCAGGATATTCCTTCGAGAAGCGCACCAGATCCGAGCCTTCCCGCATGGCCGGCGTGATGCCGATGACGCGCGCATCCGCGGCGGCGGCGTCACACAGCCAGTTGCCGAAGACGCTGCAGTATTTCTGCGGCTTGGGAGCCGGCGCGTCGGTGACGGCAGGCGCCTGCTCGGCTGCCTGAGGCGCGGCCTTCTCGAGCTTGGTGATGGCGTGATAACCGATCGGGTCACGCTCCGCCGGCAGGAAGCCCTTGCCCTTGCGCGTCACCACATGCAGGAACTGCGGGCCATCCAGATCACGCATGTTGCGCAACGTCTGCACCAGCGCCGGCAGGTCATGGCCGTCGATGGGGCCGATGTAGTTGAAGCCCATCTCCTCGAACAGCGTCGCCGGGCTGATGAAGCCCTTCATGTGCTCTTCGGTACGCTTGGCAAGCTCCAGCGCACCCGGCAAGGGCGACAGCAGTCGCTTGCCGTTGGCGCGCATCTGGGTATACGGCTTGCTGGCCAGAATACGTGCCAGATAGCTTGCCAGGCCGCCGACGTTCTCGGAGATCGACATCTCGTTGTCATTGAGCACGACCAGCATATTGGCCTTCACGTGCCCGGCATGCGCCAGTGCCTCGAACGCCATGCCAGCCGTCAGGGCACCATCGCCGATCACCGCACAGGCGCGCCGTGACTCACCCGCCGTGCGGGCGCCGAGCGCCATGCCCAACGCCGCACTGATCGAGGTGCTGGAATGGCCCACCCCGAAGGTGTCGAACTCGCTCTCGGCACGCTTGGGGAAGGCAGACAGGCCGTTGTACTGGCGCATGCTGTACATGGCTTCACGACGGCCGGTCAGAATCTTGTGCGGATAGGCCTGATGACCCACGTCCCACACCAGACGGTCATGGGGCGTTTCCAGCGCATGGTGGAGGGCCACGGTCAGCTCGACCACACCGAGCCCGGCACCGAAGTGCCCGCCGGTACAGCCGACGCTGTAAAGCAGGTAGGCGCGCAGTTCGTCAGCCAATTGGCGCAGCTGTGCCGCGCTCATGGCGCGCAGCGCTTGAGGTGTCTCGACCGCATCGAGCAGTGGCGTCGCGGGGCGCGCCTGAGGTATCT
This sequence comes from Cobetia amphilecti, assembly GCF_020217465.1. Classification (GTDB taxonomy): domain Bacteria; phylum Pseudomonadota; class Gammaproteobacteria; order Pseudomonadales; family Halomonadaceae; genus Cobetia; species Cobetia amphilecti. The sequence continues at coordinate 53,863 of NZ_CP084115.1, read as the reverse complement.
CGTCAAACAGCTTCATAGGCGTCAGGAATCAGTGGTCTCGCTCGATCATGTAGCGCGCCAGCACCGCGAGTGGCTCTGCGGCCTCTCCCAACGGTGCCAGGGCATCCAGGGCCTCTTGCAGTAGCTGACCTGCTCGCTCTTGAGCACCATCGAGTCCAAGCAGCGAGGGATAGGTCGGCTTGTCGCGCGCAGCGTCAGCACCGGCCGTCTTGCCAAGCGTTGCGGTGTCGCCCGTCACGTCCAGGATGTCATCCTGGATCTGGAAGGCCAGGCCGATAGCCGAAGCGTAGCGCTCCAGGGCAGCAAGACGCGAATCCTGCTCGTCGACTGCCACCAATCCGCCCAGACGGACCGCGGCGCGTATCAGCGCGCCGGTCTTGTAGGCATGCATGCGTGACAGCGCCTCTACCTCGCGGAACTGGCCGACCGCCTCGAGGTCCAGCGCCTGACCGGCCACCATGCCGCGCCGCCCGGAGGCCTCGGCCAGGGTACGCACCAGGGCCGGTGTCCGTACATGGCCGGTCGTCGCCATCACTTCGAAGGAGAGCGTCAACAGGGCATCGCCCGCGAGAATGGCGGTCGCCTCATCGAAGGCGCGATGCACGGTGGGACGGCCACGCCGCAGGTCGTCATCGTCCATGGCCGGCAGGTCATCATGGACCAGCGAATAGGCATGCACCAATTCGAGCGCCGCTGCCGCCGCGTCCAGCGCAGCGCGGTCAGCGGCCTCCTCATCGCAGCCCAGGGCACGACCCACCGCATACAGCAGCACGGGGCGCAGACGCTTGCCGCCACCCAGCACGCTGTAGCGCATGGCGTCCTCGAGACGCTCACTCACCGCCGCACTGCCGGGAGTCAACAACGCCTCAAGCACGGCCTCACTGCGCGCCTGTCCAGAGCGAATCAGCTCGCTGGCCTGCGATGCTGTCGGCGTGACTTGCGTATTCAATCCACCTGACATCACCAGTCCTTCTCCTCGTCCGCTTCACCCGCCATGCTGCCTGCGGCATCGGGCGCCGTAAACGCCGTGGGCGTCAGCGCTCCCTCCGGGCCTTCCACCAATGCCTGCAGGCGCAACTCGGCGCTGTCGAGCCGCTGCTGCGCCTCACGCGCCAGTCCCACGCCCTCTTCAAAAGCGCCCAGTGACGCTTCCAGCGACATGTCGCCAGCCTCGAGCCGCGTCACCAACCCTTCAAGACGGGCCAGGGTGGCGGCGAAATCCTGTGGCACTTCCTTTTCGGCCATGGGTGCTCTCGCTCATCCGACCGGGCGGGCCCGGTGTCTCTGTGTGGAGCGCCAGTATAACCCGAAGGGCTTCACGACGCTGCCCACCCCCTGCGCACGGAGGAAGAGTCACATCAAACGGCTGTGCTGTGAATTTTTCATGCCCGGCACGCGGACATTTCATCCGGAGGCCCCGTCGGCTGTGATATTCTTTGCTCCCCTGTTGACAGCACGCCCCGCTGTTTCTCTGGCATTTTCTTGAGGTGTGACACGCCAGCAGGTCATGAAAAAGACCAAACGAACAGAAACGCCGGCATGACCGGCGAGAGGGTTGATCCGACAATGGCCAAGACGTCCCTGGACAAGAGCAAGATCAAGATTCTATTGCTCGAGGGTGTCCACCAATCCGCCGTGGATAATTTCCTCAACGCGGGTTACACCAACATCGAACTGCTTCAGACCTCGCTGGCCGAGGAAGAACTGATCGAGAAGATCCGCGATGTGCACTTCATCGGCATTCGCTCCCGCACTCAGCTCAACGAGCGCGTGATCTCCGCTGCCGAGAAGCTCACCGCCATCGGCTGCTTCTGCATCGGCACCAACCAGGTCGACCTGGAAGCCGCACTGAAGCGCGGCATTCCCGTGTTCAACGCGCCCTACTCCAACACTCGCTCGGTCGCCGAGCTGGTACTGGCCGAAGCCATCATGCTGATGCGCGGCGTGCCGGAGAAGAGCGCCAAGGCACATCGTGGCCAGTGGATGAAATCCGCCAAGAACAGCCATGAAGTCCGCGGCAAGACGCTGGGCATCGTGGGCTACGGCAGCATCGGCTCCCAGCTGTCCGTGCTCAGCGAATCCCTGGGCTTGGACGTCATCTACTACGATGCCGTCACCAAGCTCGGCATGGGCAATGCCCGTCAGGTGGCAAGCCTGGAAGAGCTGCTGGCGCGCGCTGACATCGTCACCCTGCATGTGCCGGAAATCCCCTCCACCAAGTGGATGATGGGCAAGCAGCAGTTCGCGCTGATGAAGCAGAACAGCGTCTTCATCAATGCGGCACGCGGCACCACCGTCGTCATCGAAGACCTGGCCGAAGCCCTCTCCAGCGGCAAGCTGCTGGGCGCCGCCATCGACGTCTTCCCGGTAGAGCCGAAAGGCAACGGCGAAGAGTTCGTGTCTCCGCTGCGCGAGTTCGACAATGTCATCCTGACGCCGCACGTCGGTGGCTCCACCATGGAAGCCCAGGAAAACATCGGTGTCGAAGTCGCCGAGAAGCTGGTGACCTACTCCGACAACGGCACCACCATCGGCTCGGTCAACTTCCCGGAAGTCGCCCTGCCGGCGCACCCGGAAAAGCACCGTCTGCTGCATATCCACGACAACGTCCCGGGCGTGCTGTCACGCATCAACCAGGTGCTGTCCGAGGAAGGCATCAACATCTCTGGCCAGTACCTGCAGACCAACAACACGGTCGGCTATGTGGTCATCGATGTCGACAAGGCCTACGGCAAGAAAGCGCTCGAAGCGCTCAAGACCGTCGACCATACCCTGCGTATCCGAACCCTGTACTCGGAAGCTGATTTCGAGAACTGAGTCCGTGCTCTGCTTCATGGCCGTGGAGCAGAGGGCAGGCAAATGAAAACGCCGCAGCCAGAAATGGCTGCGGCGTTTTTTTGTTCCGGATTACCAGGCGCGTTGCTCGCCGTGCCCTGCGTCCCACTCCCCTCTTTAATGCCTCTGTCATGCCTCAGCCGGTTTTCCATACACTGGCAATGCCGGGCCAAGACCAGGGGCGTGTTTCACGTGGAACATCTTGATTCCTCGTAAAACACCGTCTGAATCAGATAGTTGAGAACAAGTGCCCAGTTGAAACTTCTTCTCTTAGCGCTCTGACAATGGCGTGCCAGCGACGGCCCAGTTTTCCGGCTCCACTTCCTGCAGCACCACCCAGACAGACTGCTCACGCACGCCCAATACGCGAGCCGTCTCGCGCGTCAACGCCTCCACCAGCTCCCGCTTCTGTTCCTGTGTCTTGCCAGTCAGAAATTCCGCACGAATCATCGGCATGGTTTTCTCTCCTTGTTGTTCAGATCTCTTTTTCTACATGCCAGATCAGCCTGGCCAGCCGCCTTGCTCGCTATTGCCACAGCCGCTTTAAGGCGCTGTGGCCAATGGGCTCTCGCAAATCGCTCCTGAAGCCATTGTTCCACGTGAAACATCTGCCGGCAGCAAAGAGCGCAGCCCAGCGATGTCAGTCTGCGGCATAGGCTGGTAAAGAAATTGGCTGCTTTACGAAAAAGCAGCCAATTCTCTCCATACGTCATTCAAAAAATCGCTTGGCTATCAGTCTGTTGGCGCGCTTTAGCCAAATATCTCAAGCATCATGTTCCACGTGAAACACTGCTTAGGCGTAGCAGGAATCACCCAGCAGCACTTCTTCGACGCGACCGTTCAACAGCATGCCAAGCAGCGGCGTGTTATGGCCGGCACTGACCAGCGTCTCGCTTGAGACACGCCACTCCTGTTCCATATCGATAACCGCCAGATCACAGTACTCGCCCACTTCCAGCATGCCGCCCTTGAGTCCGAAGCGTCTGGCACTGAACGTCAATGTCTCGATCAGGCGAGGCAGGCTGAGCAGCTCGGCCTCCACCAGCGCCAGCCCCAGCGGCAGCATGGTTTCCAGGCTGGTCATGCCGGGCTCGGATACCGCGAAGGGCGCGCTCTTGGCTGCGGCTTCATGGGGCAGATGATCACTGACGATGGCGTCGATGGTGCCATCGACCACACCTGCCCGCAGCGCATCCCGGTCTGCCGCGCTGCGCAGTGGCGGCTCCAGATGGAAATTGGCGTTGAAGCCTTCCAGCTGCTCATCGGTCCAGTGCAGTTGCGCCATCGACACATCCGCGCTGATATCCAGCCCTCTGGCCTTGGCATCACGTACCAGCTCCACGGCCCGTGCACTGGAGAGCAGCGACACATGCGCCCGTACACCGGTCTGCTCGATCAACAGCAGCCACTGGGTCAGAGCGACCGTCTCGGCAGATTCCGGAATGCCGGCTAGCCCGAGACGTGAGGCAATGGCGCCCTCATGGGCGCAGCCCTGCCCAGCCAAGGCGGCCTCCTGGGCCTGGAACACGACGGTGATATCAAAGGTCCGCGCGTACTCCAGACAACGGCGCAGTACGCCGAGATCGCGTATTGGCTGGCGCAGGTTGGTCAGTGCCACGCAGCCTGCGGACTTGAGCGCGGCCATATTGGCGAGCAGATCACCGTCCAGTCCCTGCGTCAGTGCCCCCAGCGGCGCAAGACGCACCCCCGCCACATCACGCGCACGGTCCAGCAGCGTACGAATATGCGAGGCGCTGTCGAGCACCGGGCTGGTGTCGGGCCGCGGCAGGATGGTCGCGTAGCCACCCGCCAGTGCGGCAGCCGACTCACTGACCAGGCTGCCCTTGTAGCGCGGACCCGGGTCGCGCAAGTGCGCGCCAAGATCGATGAAGGCCGGCGTGACCAGCTTGCCCGCCAGATCATCGCGCTGCTCGGCACTGAAATCCGCCGGCGCCTCGCCGATCGCGATCAGGCGACCGCCGTCGAGGTGGAGGTCGTACTGGCCATCGAGGCCGTTGGTCGGGTCGATCACCCGTGCATTGATCAGGCTGCGTTTCATGCGCCAGCTCCTCGTGAACGTTCACCCCTGCGCTCGGCGCGCGCCTTCATCTGTCCGGAGACCGCCATCGACAGCACCGCCATGCGCACCGCGATACCGTTGGTGACCTGATCGAGTATCAGCGAGCGCGGACCATCCGCGACGGCGGATTCGATCTCGACACCCCGGTTGATCGGCCCCGGATGCATCACCACGGCGTCAGGGTGCGCGTGTGCCAGGCTTTCGCGGGTCAGGCCATAGCGGCGGTAGTATTCCGACTCCGAGGGCAGCAGCGCGCCATCCATGCGCTCCTTCTGCAGGCGCAGCATGATGACGACATCGACATCCTTCAGCCCTGCTGCCAGTTCAGTGAAGACCTGACAGCCCAGCGTCTCGACCCCGATGGGCAGCAGCGTCTGCGGCGCGACCACCCGCACCTCCGCTGCGCCCAGCGTATTGAGCGCCTGAATCTGCGAGCGAGCGACGCGTGAATGCAGGATGTCACCGACGATCGCGACGCGCAGATTGGCGAACTCGCCCTTGTGGCGGCGGATGGTCAGCATGTCGAGCATCGCCTGGGTCGGGTGCGCATGGCGACCGTCGCCGGCATTGATGATCGCCACATGCGGCGTGATCTGGCTGGCGATGAAGTGCGCCGCGCCGGAGTCGCCATGACGCACCACGAAGGCATCCGCCTGCATGGCCTCGAGATTGACCAGGGTATCCATCAGCGACTCGCCCTTGGCGGCCGACGAGGTCTTGATGTCCAGATTGAGTACATCCGCCGACAGACGCTTGGCGGCCAGCTCGAAGGTGGCACGCGTCCGGGTCGAGTTCTCGAAGAACAGGTTGGCCACCGTACGTCCGCGCAGCAACGGCACCTTCTTGACCTCGGCATCGCCGATGCCACGGAAGTGATCGGCGGTGTCGAGAATCTCGGTCAACACGCTGCGCGGCAGGCCTTCGATATCCAGAAAGTGGCGCAGCCGGCCCTGCTCATCCAGCTGGACCTGTGCCGGCGAGGCAGCCCGCACGTCCGCGCTGGCCTGCGAGAGATCAAACAGGTTCATGCCGTCACCTCGCCGGTATCGACCAGTGTCAGGCGCAGGTTGCCGGGGCCTTCCAGCTTGATGCGCTTGCCGGGCGCCAGCGCCAGGTTGGCGCCCAGGGCGTCCGGCTGCACCGGCAGCTCACGTCCCGGCAGCTCTACCAGGCAGGCCAGCAGCACGCGGCGCGGACGGCCATAGTCGAACAGCTCATTGAGCGCCGCGCGCACGGTACGTCCGCTCATCAGCACATCGTCCACCAGCAGCAGATCGCGGTTCTCGATATCCGGCAGCTGTGACCCCTGGCCGCCATCCGGCAGGCCCTTGTGGCCGAAGTCGTCGCGCCAGAAACCGATATCCAGTGTCGCGAGGGGCTCTTCCAGCCCCAGCCGCTCACGCAGTGCCTGGGCGACCCAGACACCGCCGGTATGAATGCCGACCGGAATCAGACGTTCACGATCGAGTTCACGGCGCTCGAACAGCAATTCGAGCTCCTCGGTCATGGCCTCGAGCAGTGCCTCGACCTCTGGCAGTGCCTCATGTTCTTCGTGCATCTCAGACTCTTGCATGGATATCGCTTCCTATCTTCCCTGCCGGATGGCGGCAAACAGACAAAAAAAACCCGCTTCCGGAAAGGAAGCGGGTGGAGTATTCAGTAACCGACAAGGTCGCCCTCGCCTCGCTGGCTTGCAAACCAGCTCTCGAGAATCAGCTGAGCGGCGAGGCCGTCCACGCCATCATCGCGATAATTGCCGCGGTGGCCGCGCTCGCGCGCCAAGCCCTTGGCCGCCTTGGTGGAGCCGCGCTCATCCCACATTTCCAGCGGCTTGCCGTAGCGGCCATACAGGCGCTTGCCGAACTTGCGGGCTCGGCTGCACATCAGTGTCTCGCTGCCGTCCAGCTCGAGGGGCAGGCCGACCACGAACAGGTCGGGCTGCCATTCCTCGATCAGGCGATTGACGACATTCCAGTCCGGAATGCCGTCCCGCACATGCAGCGGCACCAGGGGCGTCGCGGTGCCGAGCATCTCGGTGCCCACCGCGACACCGATGCGGCGCGTGCCGAAATCGAACGCCAGCGCCGTACGGCTGACTTGCCGCTCAGCCATGCCCGATCTCCCGCGACATCAGATTCATGTCGACGCCCAGCTTGCTGGCAGCCGCTTCGAGACGGGACTCGCTGTCGGCATCGAAGAGGATGCCGCTGTCGCCTTCGACGATCAGCCAGCTGTTTTCCTTCAGCTCGTTGGTGAGCTGGTCCGGCTCCCAGCCAGCGCAGCCGAGGCACACCATGAAGTCATCAGGGCCTTCGTTGCCGGCTATCGCCTTCAGGATGTCCAACGAGGTGGTCAGCGCCAGCTCGTCGGTCACCTGCAGGCTGGAATCCCACTCGCTGGCCTTGCCGCGATGCAGGATGAAGCCGCGGTCCTTGTGGACGGGGCCACCGTAATAGACCACCTCATCGAGGCGCTCACAGCTGTCGGCAGCGATCTCGAGCTGCTCGAACAGACCGCGCATGGTCAGCTTGATCGGCTTGTTGACGATGACACCGAGGGTGCCCTTGTCATCATGATCACAGAGGTAACTGAGCGAGCCGGAAAAATTGTCATCATCGAGATGCGGCATCGCCAGCAGGAAATAGTCTCGCAGACTTTGCATGGTCCTCCCGAGGCGTCAGGGCGCGCCAGAATCGTTGCCGGGGCCGAATCGCCAGATGCGGGTGATGGTCAGCTGGCTCATCCCCTTGAGACTTTCATCAAAGGGCGCATAAGGAGCCGCGCCGTAGACCGTATCCAGAGCCGCCTGGTCGAGTTCAGCATGTCCCGAGGATTGTAACACTTCCGCGAACTCAAGCTGACCGCTGGGCAGCACGACGGCGCGAATCCGCAGCTCGCCGCTCAGATGAGCAGGCGCCGGATAGTGCTGATTGCCGAATGCCTGCACCGTGCCGGTCCAGTCATTGATATAGCGCGCGCGGGCCGAGGCACGCGCCGCCTTGCGTGAGGCGGTGTCACCCACCACCTCACGCGACTGGCCGGAGGCCTGGATTCGCTGAACGTCCTGCTCGCTGGCCTGCTGTTCATTGTCCGGCGTATCCGGCAGCAGTTCGGAACGCGTCACCTGCTGTGACGACGCCTGCTGGGTCGCGATCACCTCGGGGATGCGCTCCGGCAGTACCAGCGCCTGCGTGGCCGGGGCCTGGGCTTCCGACACGGCCGGCTCGCTGGCCTCGGACGCACTCTGCTCACCCGGCTGTGGGGGCGCCTGATTGACTGGCCCGGCCTGCACCGCTGCCTCGCGCCCGCTGCCACTGGCCTGCTGGTCCTGCTCGGCCACCACCTGCGAGTCGACGGCAGTGGTGCTGGCCTGACTGACCAGCGTCACATCGAGCATCACCGGCTTTGGCATCGGCGGCACCTCGGGCGGCGTCAGCAGGCCGCTGCCCAGCAACCACCAGCCGATGACGGCATGGACGGCCAGTGCCGCGCCCCATGCCACCACACGGCGATGCACCCGCGTCACCGGTACATAGGTGATCGGGTCGGTGACGCTATGATTGCCTGCCCACCATTCGACGGGTGCTGCCATACCCCACTCCCTGTCCACGGAACCTCATTGGCAGCTTCGGCTTCCTTGCCGTTTACTGCGAATCCATTGCGGGTCAGCCAACTGGTGCCGACCTCACCGCGACGTTGATCAGGCGGGCGTCTGCGCCGCCAGACGCGCTTCGATGGCATCCATCAACAGACCGGCGATATCAGTGCCGCGCTGGGTATCGATCTCGCGTACGCAGGTCGGGCTGGTGACGTTGATCTCGGTGATGTAGTCGCCGATCACGTCCAGGCCGACGAACATCAGCCCCAATGATTTCACCACCGGCTTGACCTGCTCGATCAGCCAGTAATCGCGGTCGGTCAGCTCACGCGATTCGCCACGTCCGCCAGCCGCCAGGTTGCCGCGCGTCTCGCCGGCGCTGGGAATGCGCGCCAGGCCGAACGGCACCGGCTCGCCATCCACCAGCAGAATGCGCGTATCGCCGGCACTGATTTCCGGCACATAACGCTGGGCCATGATCTGACGGGTGCCCCGCAGCGTCAGCTGCTCGATCACCGAGCCGAGATTGCGGCCATCTTCGGCGACGTGGAAGATGCCACTGCCACCCATGCCATCCAGCGGCTTGAAGATCACGTTGCCATGCTCGGCGTGGAAGGCGCGCAGCACCTTGTCGTTGGCCGACACGGTGGTCGGCGGGATGCACTGCGGGAACTGCTGAGCGAAGAGCTTCTCGTTGCAGGTCTGCAGCGCGGCCGTCGGATTGACCACCAGCACGCCTTCCCGCTCGGCAAAGCCCAGCAGGTGAACGGCATTCAGGAAGTGTTCGTCGACGGGCGGATCCTTGCGCATCAGGATCACGTCAAGCTCGGCCAGCGGAGTCGCGACGACCTCGCCCAGCTGATAGAAGTTGTCCGGGTCGTGGTAGACCTCCAGATCACGCATCCGGCCCATGGCGCGACCATTCTCGAGATAGAGGTCTTCCTGCTCGAGATAGTGCAGCGACCAGCCACGCTGGCTGGCGGCCCACAACATGGCCAGAGTGGTGTCCTTCTTGTAGGCGACGCTGGACATCGGGTCCATCACCACGCCGATCTTGAGCTTGCGAGCAGTCATTGAGGCAACCTTGTGACGACACTGCCAGCCCGGCACGCGGCCGGCAGCGGGGATAACGGAGACTCCCGTCGCGACATGACACCATGGCGCGGGAGCGATGGGACAAGTATGCAGCAGCGCCGTGCTGCTCACCACTGGCGAAACGCCCTTGCCGGCTCACGCTGTGTTGCCGGCAGATCAACAATTCCGCCCGGGTGCCAGATGACGGGAGATCAGCGCGGCAGGTCACCAAATCGCTGCTGCAGCAAGGTCAGCGCCACCACCGGCGCCGTCTCGGTGCGCAGGATACGCGGCCCCAGGCCGAGCACTTCACAACCGGCTGCGGCCGCTTCTGCCACCTCTTCCTGCGTGAAGCCGCCTTCCGGGCCGATCAGCAGGCTGGCACGGGTCACGCCGCCCTCGGCCTCGGCCACGTTCAGCGCCTCGGCACCGCCCGGCTGCAGAATCAGGCGCAGCGGCTCATCACGCTCGGACAGCCACTGCGTCATCGCCACCGGGGCATGCACGACCGGCACGACGCTTCTTCCGCACTGCTCGCAGGCGCTGGCCGCCACGCCCTGCCAGTGCGCCAGCTTCTTGTCGGCGCGCTCGCCCTTGAGCTTGACGTCGCCACGCGCGGTGTAGAGTGGCGTGATGGCAGCCACGCCCATCTCACAGGCCTTCTGGATGGCGTAATCCATGCGATCGCCCTTGGAGATCGCCTGCCCCAGATGCACCGCCAGCGGCGCCTCGCGGTCATTGGGCACCGCCTCGATCACCTGCACGCTGACGCCCTTGCGGGTCACCTCCTCCAGCAGCACGCGCACCTCCTGCCCACGGCCATCGAACAGCTGCGCCTCACTGCCGACCTTGGCACGCAGCACCAGCCCGAGGTGGCGTGCAGGCCCCTCGGGGAGCGCGAAGGACGCCCCGGCGCTGACATTGAGATCAAGATCGGGGCAGTACAGACGGATGGCCATGGACGGGGTCTCGCGGACAGAGAAGCAATGAAAGTGAACCGCGATGAGTCGATGCAGCATCGCAGGCAAGGCGGCGGTCATTGTCGCCCAAAAACGCAGCGACGGGCCACTGGGGCCCGTCGCTGGTCGTACCTGTCATGTGGCCAATCAAGGCCGGCTCACTGATCAGTGAGCGGTCGCCTCGGCGGCGCCCTGGGCTTCACGCTGCTTGCGCTGCGCGTACATGGCCTCGAAGTTGACCGGAGCCAGCATCAGCGGAGGGAAGCTGCCACGGTTGACCAGGTTGTCGATGGCTTCACGCGCATACGGGAACAGCACGTTCGGGCAGAAGGCGCCCAGGGTGTGGTCCAGCTGCTCGGCAGACAGGCCAGCGATACGGAACAGGCCAGCCTGCTCGACTTCCGCCAGGAAGGCAGTGGTCTTGTCTTCGCCATTGGTGACCTGTGCGGTGACCTTGATGGAGACTTCGAACAGCTCCTCACCGACCTGCTGGTGCTCGGTATCCAGCTCCAGCGCGACCTTCGGCTGGAACGGCTGGGAGAAGACCGCCGGAGAATTCGGGGCTTCGAAGGACACGTCCTTCACGTAGATGCGCTGCAGGGCAAACTGGAGCTGATCCTGAGCCTGTTCTGCGCCTGCTGCAGCCTGTGCGTTCTGTTCTTCAGCCATGAGACATATCCTTGAGGGTTCGGAGATTTATTCTTGGTTGCGAGCCGGCCTCCAGCAGACCCGCAAACTTGCCCAGCCAGCGGGGCAATGACAGCTGGTAGACACGCGACGTGCGAGTCTGCGACTCAGCGAGTCACGACCGGCAGGCTGTCGGCTTCCCACTGGCCCATGCCGCCCTTGAGCTTGACGGCCTGCTTGAAGCCATCCTTCTCGAGGCGCGCCACCAGCGGTCCCGCCGTCTGGCCATGCTTGCAGACGATGATCACCGGGCGTTCCTTGTACTTGGCCAGCGGAGTGGTCTCGCTGGTCAGCTGACTGCTGGGAACGTTGACGGCACCGGCGATATGACCGGCCTTGAATTCCTTGCTGTCGCGGATGTCGATGAAGACACCCTCTTCGCGATTGACCAGTCGCGTGGCCTCGCTGACGCTGACGCCGTGGTTGCCACGCATGGTTTCCATGACAATGAGGGCGACCAGCAGGGCGACGAAGGCGCCGACCAGCAAGGGATGATTCTGCGCGAACTGAAGCAGCTGTTCGATCATGAGACGGGCTAACTCCGCTGTGACGTGCATGCCGACGCGTACGCGGCAAAGGAAATAGACCGCTACCTGAGGTAACGGAGCCAGCATTATACATGACAGGCCCAAGCATGAATGCCGCTGCATGGCATCAAAAAGGCGTAGCCGGGCGATGCGCCGGCTGCTGTCAGCTCAGCCGGGCCGGGGCGATCCACCGATAGCGCAACCCAATCCCGGCGATACACTTGCGGCACTTGCACTCGGCACCTTACCACCCCTCTAATAGAGGGCAGAACGAGCAGGTAGTTTTATCACTACATGTCGTTTCCGCCGAGGGTTCTGCCCCACGGATGCGCCACAGCATGGCCGCAGGACATGACAGCTGCATGATGCGTCGCCCGTCGAACATCATCCTGTCATCCCGGCCCCTGCTCACCCCAGATCATTCGTCATCACAGCGAGGAAGTCATGGCAGCTCAAGCACAAGGTCCGCGTCCCGTCGCCCTAATCATTCTGGACGGCTACGGTCACAGCGAAGAGGAGAAGGACAACGCCATCCTCGCCGCCGACACGCCGGTGATGGACCGCCTGCGTCGTGAATATCCCAGCGAACTGATTCACACCGATGGTGGCTTCGTCGGCCTGCCGGACGGCCAGATGGGCAACTCCGAAGTCGGCCACATGAACCTCGGTGCCGGTCGCATCGTCTATCAGGACTTCACGCGCATCACCAAGGCGGTGCGTGAGAATGCCCTCAAGGACAATGCCATCCTGACCGCGCCCATCGATGCCGCCGTCAAGGCCGGGCGTGCCGTGCACCTGATCGGCCTGCTATCTCCGGGCGGTGTCCACTCCCACGAAGACCACACCCTGGCCATGGCCGACCTGGCCGCCGAGCGGGGCGCCAAGCGCATCTATATCCACGCCATCACCGATGGCCGCGACACCGCGCCCAAGAGCGCCGAGGCCTCCATCGCGCGTGCCGATGAGCACCTCGCGGGCCTGGGCCTGGAAGACGGCCGTGTCGCCACGCTGGTCGGTCGCTACTTCGCACTGGACCGCGACAACCGCTGGGACCGCGTCGAGCAGGCCTACCGCCTGATCGCCAACGGCGAAGCCGAGCATGAAGCCGCCACCGGTGTCGCCGGTCTGGCTGCCGCCTACGAGCGCGATGAGACCGATGAATTCGTCACCGCCACCCGCATCGGCGATTCCGTCGCCATGCAGGAAGGCGATGCGGCCATCTTCATGAACTTCCGCGCCGACCGTGCCCGCGAGCTGACCCGCGCCTTCGTCGAGCCGGACTTCGCAGGCTTCGAGCGCACACCGCCCAAGCTGGCCCACGACGGCCTGGTGATGATGACCCAGTACGCCGCCGACATCCCGGCGCCGGCAGCCTTCCCGCCGTCCGAGCTGCACAACACCCTGGGCGAGGTCGTGTCCGACCGTGGCCTGACCCAGCTGCGCATCGCCGAGACCGAGAAGTACGCACACGTCACCTTCTTCTTCTCCGGTGGCCGTGAAGAGGAATACCCCGGCGAGACGCGCATCCTCGTGCCGTCCCCGCAGGACGTGAAGACCTACGACGAGAAGCCGGAAATGAGCGCCGGCGAAGTCACCGACAAGCTGGTGGAAGCCATCGAGTCCGGCGGCTACGACCTCATCGTCTGCAACTACGCCAACGGCGACATGGTCGGCCACACCGGCAAGTTCGATGCCGCCGTCCAGGCCGTCGAGTTCCTCGACAAGTGCGTGGCACGCGTGGTCGAGGCGCTCGAGAAGGTCGGAGGCGAATGCCTGATCACCGCCGACCACGGCAACGCCGAGCAGATGGTGCACCCGGAAACCGGCAATCCGCAGACCGCGCACACCACCTTCGAGGTGCCGCTGATCTACGTGACGCAGCGCGATGCCAAGCTGGCCGCCGACGGGCGTCTGTGCGATCTCGCCCCGACCCTGCTGACCATGATGGGCCAGTCGGTGCCGGAAGAGATGGATGGCAAGGTGCTGGTCGATTATGCCGAGGCCTGATAGCAGGCTGCATGGCGCACCCTTCGGTGCGTCGTGCCTCTCGCCCAGCCCGAGCAAGCCGCTCGGGCTGGGCGACCGCCCCCGAATCTTCAAGCGCCGGAGCCGAGTCTCCGGCGTTGTGCTGTCTGCCTGGCTGCTGAGTCTCGCCCCGCTGGCACTCGGCCCCGTGGTGTCGACCACCGCGCAGGCCGCTGACGACACCGCCACCCTGACCCAGAAGAAGCAGGCCTCCCAGGAAGACCTCAAGCGCCTCAAGCGCGAGATCCAGGCGATGCAGGGCGAGCTCAAGGCCACGGCAGCGCGGCGCAGCGACACCCGCAACGGGCTGGAGAAGATCGAGCGCCAGCTCAATGCCACGCGCCAGCAGACCGGCAAGCTCGAGGATGAGCGCGATGACATCAAGCAGCAGCTGGTGGCACTGACGCGCAAGCGTGAAGCCCTCAGTCAGCAGCAGACGGCCCAGAAGGCGGCAGTGGCCGAAGAGATGGCCGCCCTCTATCGCCTCGGTCGTCAGCCTGAACTGAAATTGCTGCTCAACCAGGATGATCCCGCACGTCTTGAGCGCCTGCAGGTCTATCTGAACCATCTGAGCGAATCACGGCGTGCGGCGCTGGAGCGCCTGGCCGAGCTGAACCAGTCACTGGCCGACACCCGCGCACAACTGCTGGCTCGCCAGACACGCCTGGATGACGTGCAGGCAGGCCTCAAGCGGCAGGCCAGTCAGCTGATCGCGCAACAGAATGAACGCGCCGCCCTGCTGCGCAAGCTGGATGCGCGCTATGCCAGCCATGAGGCGAAGATCGCCGAACTGGACCAGGACCGCGCGCATGCCAATCAGCTGATCCAGACCCTCGAGAAGCGCCTCAAGTCGATCAAGAGCGCGCCGCCCCCCAGGACCCGCATCACGCGTGCGATGGGCAAGATGGATTGGCCGGCGCCGGGCAAGGTGATCTCCGCCTATGGACGTGGCGAGGGCGTCAACCGTGATGGCGTGCTGATTCGCGCGACGCAGGGTACCGCCGTCACGGCGCCGCACGCCGGTCGCGTGGTCTTCGCGGACTGGATGCGCGGCTATGGCAACCTGCTGATACTCGATCACGGTGACAACGTGCTGACGCTCTACGCCCACCTGGCAAGCTTCAGCGTAGGCCCGGGCGACAGCCTGTCACGCGGCCAGCAGCTGGGCAGTGTCGGCAGCAGCGGCGGGCGTGATGGCCCGGCGCTCTATTTCGAAGTGCGCCGCAGCGGTCAGCCGACAGACCCGAGTCGCTGGCTCTCGCGCCGCTGAAGTGTCTGGCAGCGGCACCTCACGCATCGCCTGATTGTCAGCCAGCGCTGAATGCCACCGCTAGCCAGCGGGCTAGTCGCCAGGCACTCGCGCGGGATATGCTCGCAGTAGCCTGTGACTGCGAGCATGCTGGGCGGTGTTCCCCCTGCCATGCCTCGACATCCGGCCCCGGCGCTCAGCGCATTTCGGTACCAGTCGAGTCAGTATCCGTCGAGAAGGAAATCGCATGTCTGCAATGTCGCCGTTCCGTCCTGCCCCGCGCCGCCTGCGTCAGCTGGCGGTCAGCGTGCCGCTGAGCCTTGCCCTGCTGGGTGGCGGACTGCCGGCCAGTGCAGAAGATGTCACCTCACCGGCCGACAGCGCTCAGGATGCCCGCCAGGGCACGGACCTGCCGCTGGATGAGCTGCGCACCTTCGCCGAGGTCTTCGAGCGCATCAAGCGCACCTACGTCGATCAGGTCGATGACCGCACGCTGCTCAAGAATGCCATGCGCGGCATGCTCGAAGGGCTGGACCCGCACTCCGCCTATCTGGATCAGGAAGACTGGCAGGACCTGCGCGAGAATACCGATGGCGAGTTTGGCGGCATCGGTATCGAGGTCGGCACCGGCGACGATGGCCAGCTGACCGTCATCGCCCCCATCGACGACACCCCGGCGGCGCGTGCGGGCCTGCAGCCGCGAGACGTCATCCTCAAGATCGACAATACGCCGCTGGACGGCCTGTCGATGTCGGAGTCGGTCAAGTTGATGCGCGGTGAGGCAGGCTCACGCATTCGGCTGCTGATTCTGTCCGAGGGCGCCGACATGCCGCGCGAAGTGGTGCTGGAGCGGGCCATCATCAAGAGCAGCAGCGTCAGTCAGCGCCTGCTGGACCCGGGCTATGGCTATCTGCGCATCAGCCAGTTCCAGAGCGCGACCGGTGACGAGGCCCACACGGCGCTGGCCAGGCTGCGGGAAGACAACGATGGCGAGCCGCTCAAGGGGCTGGTGCTGGATCTGCGCAACAACCCCGGCGGGCTTCTCTCGGCCGCCGTCGAGATCAGTGACCTGTTCCTGTCCAGCGGCCGCATCGTCTACACCGAAGGCCGCCTGCCCGACAGCGAGCTGTCTTTCTCGGCCAAGCCCGATACCCCGGCGGGCGACACCCCGCTGGTGGTGCTGATCAATGGCGGCACGGCCTCGGCCGCGGAAATCGTGTCCGGCGCGCTGCAGGATCAACACCGCGCCATCATCATGGGCACCGACAGCTTCGGCAAGGGCTCGGTCCAGACGGTGATGCCGCTGGGCAATGGCGATGGGCTCAAGCTGACCACCGCGCTCTACTTCACGCCCAGCGGACGTTCGATCCAGGCCGAGGGCATTCGCCCGGATGTCGAGGTCGTGCGAGGCCGTCTCGAGCGCGACACGCGACGTGACTTCAGCGTGCGCGAGGCAGACCTCGACGGGCGCCTCGACAATGCCAACGCCGCCAGCGAATCCGCCAGCAGCAAGGCACCCGACAGCCCGGTAGTGGCGGAAAGCGACTATCAGCTGGGTGAGGCGCTCAATCTGCTCAAGGGCATGAACGTGCTGGGGCGCAGCGCGGCGCTCAAGGCCACCGTGCCCACAAGCGACGAGTAAGCATTACGCCATGATCGTTTGATCATCAGGCCACAACGACAAGGCCCCGCCAGATGGCGGGGCCTTGTCGTTGCAGGGGGCATGACATGCGCACTTGTATGGAGATATATAGCGCTGTGTGGCGGCGATCGGCCAATCCTGCGCCCAAGCAATGATAGTTGGCACTCACATACCCGGCAGGTCATATACTACATCACCTTCACTCTTGTTACGGCTTGCAGCTGGCGGGCAACTCACCCCGCTGCCCCATCGCCTGACGCATCAGGATACGCTTCAACTCGCCCTGGCCGTCGACGAAACCAAGCCCGAAGTTGCGCAGCAGCCGCACGCCCGGCTGACGACTGCCGAACAACAGCCGGAAGCCATCCATCATCTTGAGCATCATGGCATTGTCGCTGCGACGCCGGCGGCGATAGCGCGCCAGCCAGCGCTCGTCGCCAAGCGCCACCCCGCGGCGATGTCCTGCCAGCAGCTCGTCTGCCAACACCGCCACGTCCATCAAACCCAGATTGACGCCCTGGCCTGCCAGCGGGTGAATGGCATGCGCAGCATCCCCTACCAGCGCCAGCCCCGGCAGCACATAGTCTTCGGCGTGGCGCTGATGCAGCGGGAAACTGAAGCGCTCACTCGCCCATTCGATGGCGCCGAGCTGACCTTCAAAGGCGTCTTCCAGCTCACTACAGAATGCCGCCGGTGACAGTGCCAGCAGCCGCTCGGCCTCCTCTGGCGTGGTCGACCACACGATGGAGCAATGCCGTTCTGCGGCCGAGGCTCCCTCGGCCGGCTGAGCCAGGGCGTCATTGACGGCCAGTGGCAGGAAGGCCAGCGGCCCGGTCGGCAGGAAGCGCTGACGCGCGACGGCCTGATGCGCGAGTTCGGTGCGCACCGTGGCCACCAGCGCGACCTGGCCGGTGTCGTGTTCCCGCGTGGCGATCCCGGCCAGCTCGCGCAGCCGTGAGCGCGCACCATCCGCCGCGACCACCAGCGCCGCGGTGACTGTCCGGCCATCGGTCAGCGTCAGGCTGGTCGCTTCCGCCTCATCTAGTTGGTAAGCATTCACTACTGATGTAGCGCCTGAGCGTGGCAGTGCCATGCCTGCCACACGCGCCCCGAAGCAGCGCGTGATTGCCGGGCAGGCATCGATGGCCTGCTCCAGCGCGGCGAGCGTGACCCGGTTCTCGACGATATGCCCCAGCACCGGCACACCGCTGTCCTCGGCACTGAACTGGATCTCGCCATTGCCCTCTGCGTCCCACACCTGCATGCCGGTATAGGGCATCAAGCGACTGGCGGCGATCGTCGGCCACACACCCAGACCGCTCAACAGCTGCTGAGAGACCGGCGTCAATGCACTCACCCGTGGCTCGGGGGCACTATCTGGCTGCCAGCGGGTCGCGGACTCACGCCCCTCGACCAGCATGACCCGCAGTCCCGCCTGCCCCAGCAGCAGCGCCAGGGTGGCACCGACGATACCGGCACCGACGATGGCGACATCGGCGTCATGTGCGCTACCTGCTGATCGACCGTCCTTCATGCCTGCTCCCTGTCTCGAAGTTCTGTCTCGTAGTTCTGTCTCGTAGTTCTGTCTCGTAGCCTGATCTCGAAGACCAATCTCGTGCCCTGATCTCGAAGCCCCGTCGCGTGGCTCGACACCAAGGCGCTGTCAGTGACGCCCTGTCAGTGACGCCCTGCCTGCGAGGCTCTGCCCACGAGCCAAGTCAGCGAGCACCCACCAACCTCAGCGTTCAATGCCCATCGAGCGTCTGGCCAACAGGCGCTTGAGCGGCGAGACCAGATTGAGCCCGATCAGGCCCGCTGCCCGTGCATGCCCCAGCCAACGACTCTCGACCCCGAACAGACGGATCAGGCCATCGCTGAAAAGCACCACATTGTCGCGATCCGCGCCGCGCCGTTCCTCGAAGTCACTCAGCACACTGGTGGCCCCCGGCGACTCGCCACGCGTCAGGCCCGCCTCGATGGCCGCGACCAGGTCGGTCACGCCGCGCAGCGCCAGATTGAAGCCCTGCCCTGCCACCGGGTGCAGGGCGTGGGCGGCATTGCCGAGCACCGCAAGGCCGGGACGCGTGCCCTCGCTGGCACGCACCAACGACAGCGGATAGGCGTGGCGTTGCCCGACGCGGCGAAAGCGTCCAGCGCGTTCACCGAAGGCGCGCTGCAGCGCCTGCAGGAAGTCGCTGTCGGGCAGCGCCATCAGGCTTCCCGTGTCCGCGGGCGAGCGTGTCCACACCAGCTCCATGCGCTTGCCGGCCAGCGGCAGCAGCGCCATCGGGCCTTCGCTGGTGAAGCGCTCGTAGGCGACTCCCTGGTGAGGCTGGCTCATCTCCACCGTGGCGATCAAGGCATGCTGCTCATAGTCCTGCGCCGCACTGTGGATGCCGAGGCGCTCCTTGAGTCCGGAGCGACCGCCATCCGCCAGCACGGTCAGCTCAGCCTCGATCAGACGACCATCCTCGAGCGTGAGGCGATGGCCTTGCGCCGTGACGGCGATTTCTGCCACGCGCGCCGGGCAATACCAGGCCAGCGGCAGCTCGGCCAGCTGGCGATGTAGTACCTGGCCCATCCAGGCATTGGGAATCACGTGGCCGAGCGCGGCTACCTCGAGTTCGGAGGCCCGCATGCGGGTCGCGCCCAGGTGGCCGCGCTCACTGACATGGATGGTGCGAATCGGCGTGGCGTGCTCGCACATCGCCTCCCAGACCCCGAAGGCGGTGAACCGCTGGCGTGAGCCCGCCGCGATGGCGCTGGCACGTGCATCGAAACTGGGCTGAAAGCGCTGGGCGTCTGCCGTCGCCGCGGGCAGCTCATTGGCCTCGATCACGGCGACACGCAACGCTGCGGCCTCAAGGCCCTTCTCGTCGGCCACACGCGCCATCAGCGGCGCCAGCGCACAGGCCAGGCTGGCGCCCACCAGACCGCCGCCGATGATCACGATGTCGAAGTGTTCGGCATCACGCCCGCTCATGGCTTCAGGCTCGCTCATGGCGTCAGGCCTCCGCGCGCATCAGCGCCTCGATGGCCTCGACGGACTTGGGCACGCCATGACTCAACACCTCGTGGCCCGCGGCAGTCACCGCGACGTCGTCCTCGATGCGAATGCCGATGCCGCGATATTCGACAGGAATGTCGCCGTCCTGCGGAATGTAGAGGCCCGGCTCGATGGTCAGCACCATGCCCGGCACCAGCGGACGTGGCTCACCCGCTTCGCGATAGCTGCCCACGTCGTGCACATCCAGCCCCAGCCAATGCGAGGTGGAGTGCAGATAGAAGCGACGGTAGGCATCGCTGCTGATCAATTCCTCGACCTCGCCCTGCAACAGGCCCAGCTCGACCAGCCCCGTGGTCAGGTCATGCACCACCTGTTGGTGAATGCCCACCAACGTTGCACCCGGTACCACGGCGGCCACCGCACGCTCCTGCGCCTTGAGCACGATCTCGTACAGACGGCGCTGCGGCTCACTGAAGCGGCCATTGACCGGGAAGGTACGCGTGATGTCGCCGGCATAGAGGGCGTACTCGGCGCCGGCATCGATCAGCACCAGCTGACCATCCTCCAGCGGCGCGCGATTCTCGATGTAGTGCAGCACACAGGCATTCACACCCGCCCCGACGATGCTGGTGTAGGCCGGAGCCGGCGCCCCCTGCCACTGGAATTCATGCTCGATCTCGGCCTGCAGATGATACTCGTGCAGGCCGGGACGGCTGATCTGCATCGCACGCACATGCGCGCGCGCGGAAATCTCGGCGGCGTGGCGCATCAGTGCCAGCTCACGCTCATCCTTGATCAGGCGCTGCTCATGCAGCAGCGGCGCGAGATCCTCGAAGGCGGCCGGCGGCCGTGCTCCGCGACGCACCGCGGCGGCCAGCTCATCGCGCAGCGCTTGAGCCAGCGCCAGGGCTTCGTCATCCTCGAACAGCACATAGAGACGCTCGCGGCCATCCAGCAGGCTGGCCATCACCTCATCACGGGCCTCATTGGTGAAGGCCTGATCGAAGCCTGCCGTGGCGACGGCACCCTCGGCGCCGATGCGGATGCCGGTCCAGGCTTCGGCCAGCGGGTCCTTCTCCTGACAGAACAGCACGCTCTCCCCTTCGGCGCGCCCGGGCAGCAACAGCAAGGCGGCCTCGGGTTCCGGCCAGCCGGTCAGATAGTGGAAGTCGCTGTTCTGACGGAAGTTGTATTCACTGTCGCGGTTGCGCTGGGCCAGGCCCGACGAGACCACCAATGCGGCAGCCCCCTGCGGCAGCTGCGCGATCAGGCGCTGGCGGCGTGCACGAAAATCCTCTGCCGTCAGGGCAGCAGGTGCGGGCAGGATGGCTGGGGCAGTCATGGCAATCTCCGTCGAGAACCCGCCGAGCATGGCGCGTTCGAGTGACAAACAGGCGTGATGCTGTAGATGGGGTCACCCGCCCTCTTGTACCAGCCTTGCATCAGACGCGGCGCAAGCGGTGGGTGACCATCGATTCAGTGGGTATCGGTACGTGAGCTGACGCCGAGGCTACCCTCGAGACCGCCTTCCGGCAGCTGGTCATCGCTGGGCTTCTCGACGTCCGGGTTGCCCGGGTGCTGCTCGGTGTAAAGCAGCAAGGCCGCCATGCGCACATGGTCAGCCAGCGCGAACAGGTCGGCCTCGTCCTCGGCGTTGTCGTCGTCGAGGTCTTCGGCATTGGCGAGGCCGCTCGAGATGGCTTCGACATCGCTCAGCGCATCCTTGAGCGCCTGACTCCAGCCACTACGGACATCGTCATCGGCACCGGCCAGCTCTTCCTGGAAGCCCAGCGTCCATTCGCGCAGGCTCTGACCACGTTCGGCCAGCGAGAACATGTCATCCGGCAGCAGCGGCTCGAAGCTCATCTCGCTGGCGGCCAGACGCTCCTGATTGCGCGTGCGCCAGGTGAGGAAGACTTCACCGGCCTCACGCGTGGCCGGTTGCTCGACCCCCAGCGAGGCGCAGACGCGCGCCAGCCAATCCTCGGCACTGATGTCATCCAGCGCCAGTGCGGCTACCAGCTGACCATCGAGGAAGGAGGGATTGTTGAGGCTGCCGTGAGCCAGGAAGTGGTCTGCGACGAGCGAGAAGTCGAAGGTATCGTTGATGATCGCCATGATGCGGCCCCATTGAGTCAGTGAGAAGTGGTTCTGTAGCGGGAGAATGGCATCTGAAGGATGTGCTGCAGCACAAGGCAGCCGCGCCGCGCGGCGCGTTGACCCTCCAGAAGCGGCTCTCTATAGTGGCTCGAGAATGCCCCCATCTTACCGCACTGGCCCTCCTTCTGGCTTGCCGTCCTGACTGCGACGGTGACGCACTGACAGCAGGACGTCGGCATCAATCTGGATGACGCCGGACAAGGCCCGAGAGGATCTACATGAGCGATTCCGCCACCCCACGCAATACCACCGAGATCAGCCTGCTCGGCCGCAGCTATACCGTCAGCTGTCAGCCCGGCGAGGAAGATGGCCTGACCCGTGCGGCGGCTTATCTGGATCTCGCCATGCAAGGCATCCAGCAGCGCGGCAACACCATCAGCGCCGACAAGGTCGCCCTGATGGCAGCGCTCAATATCTCGCATGAGTTGATCAACAGCCGTGACAGCGAACGCGCCCTACAGCGCGACTTCGAGACTCGCCTCACCGCGCTGGACCGTCAACTGGATGCCGCGCTCAGTCAGCTGCCAGCCGACTATGCCGATCAGGCGAAGGCGCGCGCTGCTGAGCGTAAAAACGCTTCAGAATCAAACAACTGATACATTCAGGCAACAGATTGTTCCCGACAGGATTAGCCCTTGGGCAGGCAGGCGGGGTTTGGTAGACTGAATGAGTTCTCTGGGGTGTACGACAGTTGCCGATGTCCCTCGAGCTTATAAGCTATTCCCAGGGAGTCCACTGCGCAGTGCTGTGTGCATGTCCGTGCGTCGGAACGCCTGATGCGCTGCGCGGGACTACCCACCTTGAACCGCTGGGTTCAAGGGCCCCCGGTAACACCGGCACCTTGGAGAACCCTGTCTGACGGAGATTGTCAGGCATGCACAAGCCCCCCGCGGCCTATGCCGCATCCGCGAGCCCACGCTCGCCACTCCCTTCTGCAGCACTCGATACCACGCTCTGGGCACTGCCCAGCGAGCTCGATCACCCTCAGGCCGACCGCCGTGCGCTTCGCCGTCTGCTGCGCCAACGCCGCCGTCAGCTACCACCTGCCATTCGTCTGCAAGCCGAAGATGCACTCCTGCGTCAGCTGAAACGGCTGCCAGAACTGTTGCGCGCCCGCCACGTCGCCCTGTATCTGCCCTACGATGGCGAGATCGATGCCACGCGTCTGTGCGATTGGCTGCAGCGACGGGGAGCGAAGGTCTATCTGCCGGTACTGCGTCCGTTCGCGGCCAATTCGCTATGGTTCGTGCGCTACGACGATCAGACACCCCTGGTCAGCAACCGCTTCGGCATCGCCGAACCGGACACCCGTCATGGGGCTTCCAGGGCGCGGCGCCTGCCTGCCTGGGCGCTGGATGTCGTCTTGATGCCACTGGTCGGCTTCGATGGGCGCGGGGCTCGCATCGGCATGGGCGGTGGCTTCTACGATCGCAGCTTCGCCTTTACGCGCCGTCCCGGCCCACGGCCACTGTTGATCGGCCTCGCCCACCACTGTCAGAAAGTCCCCGCCCTGCCGGTACAGTCCTGGGATGTCCCGCTGGACGCCATCATCAGTGATCGCGAAGTCGTGCGTCCTGCCCGTGCCGAATGAGGCGCCGGGCTTTACGACGAGATCGATGGCACGACCATGAGACGACCGCGAGACGCCGGAGCACGAGGGTGAAAGCAGGCAGAAAGGGGCTATCTGTGAGGAGGCGAAGCAGCAACGCAGTGAAGCCAGACGAGGGGTCAAGCTGAGGGGGAGTCGGGGAGCTGGAAAGCCGGGAGCAGAAACGCTGGAAAGCCTGGCAGGAGGGTCATGGCATGGGTGCGTGGCGCCAGAGAGACTGACGCCAGCAGCACCGCTACCGCCGGTGATGGCAGCAGCGCAGGATTCAGGAACCCATTACGGTCTGGGCGTAGCCGGTTGCCACTACACCAATCCCGAAGATGAATACCAGGGCCATGACCAGATCGGGCTTACGTTTCATGAGAGCGGGCTTCTTCTTATATCGTCAGTGGCTTTCGCGTGACGGTTGTCGATGACTGTCTTCCTGACAGTGACCAGATGATAGGCATCTGACTTCTGTATGACAATCACCATGCAATCGTTTGAATGGACGCTTTTCCACGCAGCTTTTGATGTCTGCTCGCCCAAGCCGACAAGGGCTTCCATCAAAAACACCGTTCTTTTTCGCGCCTGGCATGAAATGTGGAATTTCCTGCGGCATGCCCGCCGGATACGCATGAAAAAGCCCCGGCCTTCCACGCGAAGGCCGGGGCTTTTCTTTCCACGAATATGACCAATGAAGCATGATGAGCTGCGCCTCAGCTCGCCGCCTTCAACGCAAATGACTCATATAGCCATCATCGCCCCATCGCTTGCCTCGCTCAGGACAGAAACAGGCGATAGGCGGGATTGTCGCTCTCTTTCCAGAAGCGATAGCCTATCTCATTGAAATATTCCTCGACCCGCGCGCGGTCGCCATTGGGGATCTGCATTCCGATCAACACCCGGCCATGCGACGCGCCGTGGTTACGGTAGTGGAACAGCGAGATATTCCAGTCCGCCGGCAGGTGGGTGAGGAAATTCATCAGGGCGCCAGGGCGCTCCGGGAATTCGAAACGATAGACCTCTTCCTCGAGATCGCTGGTCGTGCGCCCACCGACCAGATGACGCGTGTGCAGCTTGGCCAGTTCGTTGTCGGTCAGGTCTTCCACCGCATAGCCCGCCTCACGCAGCTTCTCGACCACAGCGGCGCGGTCTTCACCGCCCGGCTTGACCTGCACGCCGACGAAGACATGCGCTTCCTCCGGGTTGGCATAGCGATAGTTGAACTCGGTGACCATGCGCTTGCCGATCACCTTGCAGAACTGCTTGTAGGCCCCCGGGCGCTCCGGCAGCGTCACGGCCAGAATCGCCTCACGCTGCTCGCCCAGCTCGGTGCGCTCGGCAATGTGCTGCAGGCGATCGAAGTTGGTGTTGGCACCGGAGTTGATGCACACCAGCGTCTCCCCTTCCGCGCCTGACTGCTGGACGTATTTCTTGAGGCCCGCCAGTGACAGTGCGCCACTGGTTTCGGAGACGGCGCGCGTATCCTCGAAGATGTCCTTGACCGCCGCACACATCTCGTCGGTATTGACGGTGATGACCTCATCGACGGTGTGCTGGATGAGCTCGAACGGTGCCGCGCCGATCTGCGCGACCGCCACGCCTTCGGCGAACACGCCGACCTGGTCCAGCACCACGCGTTCGCCGGCTTCCATGGCCGCCTTGAGGCAGGCGGCATCTTCCGCCTCGACCCCGATGACGCGGATCTCGGGGCGCAGGTACTTCACGTAGGCCGCGACACCGGCGATCAAACCACCGCCCCCGACCGGCACGAAGATCGCATCGATCTTGCCGGGGTGCTGACGCAGGATTTCCATGCCGACGGTGCCCTGGCCGGCAATGACATCCGGGTCATCATAGGGCGGAATGAAGGTATAGCCGTGCTCGTCCATCAGGGTACGCGCGTGGGCCAGTGCCTCGGGGAAGGCGTCGCCCTTGAGAATCACCCGCGCGCCGCGCTCGCGCACGGCCTGCACCTTGATTTCCGGCGTAATGCGCGGCATCACGATCACTGCCTTGACGCCCATCAGCTTGGCCGCCATCGCCAGGCCCTGCGCATGATTGCCGGCCGAGGCCGCAATCACGCCACACGCCTTCTGTTCATCCGTCAGCTGGGCCATCTTGTTGTAGGCGCCGCGAATCTTGAAGGAATAGACAGGCTGCAGGTCTTCACGCTTGATGAAGATGTGATTGCCGAAACGACGCGACAACAAGGGTGCCGGCGAGAGCGGAGTTTCATGGGCGGCTTCGTAGACACGAGCCGACAGGATTTTCTTGACGTAATGTTCGAGCATTATAGGAATGTCCTGATGTGTCACAGCGCGGGCCGCATGAGCGCGACCGAACCCCCATTGTTATCAGACCGCTGGCGAGAGCGTCCAGCGCCATCGCCGGGTTTGCCGTTATAATGTGGCGTTTTCCGGCGTTGCGCTTCACGTCAAGCCGTTTTCCAGTGCCTGTCGGCGGTAAACTGCTGGCCACGCGGGGAAGACCGCGCCAATGCCCACTTTCACCACCGCCCCACCGACCCGAGGTATCACATGACCCAGGATGAGCTGAAGCAGGCCGTGGCCCGCGCCGCCCTTGACGAGATTCGCCCACTGCTGAGCCGCGACACCATCATCGGCGTCGGCACCGGCTCGACGGCCAATCTGTTCATCGATGCGCTGGCGGAAGTGCGTCACGACTTCGCCGGTGCCGTCGCCAGCTCCGAAGCCACTGCCGAGCGCCTCAAGGGCCATGGCATCGACGTCTTCGAACTCAACCATGTCGGCACCGTGCCGGTCTACGTGGATGGTGCCGACGAGATCGACCCGCGCCTGGCGATGATCAAGGGCGGCGGCGCCGCGCTGACCCGCGAGAAGATCGTCGCGGCCTGCGCCGAGCGCTTCGTGTGCATCGCCGATGGCTCCAAGCAGGTGGATATTCTCGGCGGCTTCCCGCTGCCGGTGGAAGTCATTCCGATGGCGCGCTCCTATGTCGCGCGTGAGCTGGTCAAGCTGGGCGCCGACCCGGTCTACCGCGATGGCGTGCTGACCGACAACGGCAACCGTATCCTCGATTGCTACAATTTCCTGATCGAGGACCCGATCGCCATGGAAGCGCGCATCAACGCCATCGTCGGTGTCGTCACCAACGGCCTGTTCGCGGCACGCGGTGCCGATGTGCTGCTGGTGGGACGCGAAAGTGGCGTCGAACGCATCACTGCCTGAGGAGCTGGCATGACGATGAATCTGCGCCCACGACTGCGCCTGGCGACCGCACTGCTGCTGGCAGCCAGCGCAAGTCCGCTGGCGCTGGCCGATAGCCTGCCGATCAGCCAGCCAGTCACCGTGACGCTCGACAGCGGCGTCAAGATCCTGCTCAAGCCGGACCACAGCTGGGAATATCAGCTGGATGAGGTACAGGCCGCTTCCCCCCCGGCCACACAACCGTCCGTGGAAACTGGCGCTGGCAGCGCGCTGGTGCCGACCTCGACGGCTGTGCCGGTGACGGCGGCGGTCACTGCGCCGGGCGACTCGACCTCACCATCAGCCGGTGCGGCCTCTACCAGTGCCAGCAACGCAGCGCCTGACAGCGCGTCACGCCTCAACAGCAGCGCGCTGGCCAATCCGCGGCTGTTGAGTGAAGGCCACCGCGATGGTCTGGTCGCGCGCCTGTCCTCGGTGAGCGAAGAGGATGACGAGGCGCTTCTGCAGTTCAGCCTCGACAACACGGCCGGCCAGAGTGTCATCGGCGTGCAGGCCAGACTGCGCCTGTATGCCGATGATGGCCATCTGCTCGCGACGCGTGAGGTGCCGCTGTGGGTCGGTGAATATCGCCTGCCCCAGACCTACCTGCGCCCCGGCCAGACACGCGATAGCCGCGAAGTGCGCGTCTCGCTGCCGGAGGGTGAGTGGTCACGCCAGCTGGTGCGCGTGGAAGTCACCGAGGTGGAGTTCCGCTGATCACCGGATGCCGGATGCCGGATGCCGGATGCCAGCTTCCAGGTGTCAGATGCCACAGCAGCCAGACGAAAAACGGGAAGCCCTGAGGGGCTTCCCGTTTCTGTTTTAGCGCCGGTCGCTCAGCGAGAGCGAAGCGGTGATCAGAACTTGTAGTTGATGCTGAAGTAGTTGCCGAAGCCGGTGGTGTCCTGGCGAACGCCGGTGGCAGTGGAGCCATCGGTGAAGAACGCCATGTTGTTGTAGTACTTCAGGCCATAGCCGATCGCATAGCGCTGGGTGTGGTAGTAGATACCGTTGAACCACTCCATGCTGTTGACGCTGCGGCCCGCCTGGCTGCCCACTTCGTCGGCATCGAACTTGTAGTCCAGGTAGCCCTGATAGGCGATGAAACTGCCATCATCGAAGTTGACGAACGGCTTGAACCAGTTGGTGGAGGCCATGTAGCCGTCCCACTTGCTCTCGTCTTCGCCGCCGTAGTTCTCACGCACGTAACGCGCGTAGAGGTTGAAGCCCATCTTGCCGAACCACGGCACCTGCACATCGCTGCCCAGGCCGACGTAGTGCTCCCACAGACCGCCGAATGCGCCGTTGTCACCGATGTTGGTGACGGTGGCGATGTAGAGCTCATCCACCGGGCCGAACGACAGGTCGTAACCGGTCATGGCGTCCAGCGAGAAGCGCGGCGCCAGCTTGGCAAAGAAGTTGTCGCCGTCGTTCAGGTCATCGGAGCTGTCGTCCAGCAGGTCGAAGAAGTCGACATACCCGTAGAGATCGACGATGCCCGAGCGGCCGCCGAACTCCATCTCCAGGTAGGTATCTTCGCTGTTGCGGAACGGCAGGCGGTTGTCTTCACTGCGCATCAGGTTGAAGGTCAGCCACTTGTAATCATTGGCGTGGATATCGCCATTGAAGTCAGTAGCCTGCGCCGGTGCTGCAGCGGTCAGCAGCGTGGTGGCAGCCAGAGTGCTGGCCGCGAGGGTCTTGAGCATGGTCATCGCGTAACGATCCTGTCCTGAATGATGAGACTGTTCGAATTCTTGTGGTCTTGCCCGCTGAGCGGGTCTTGTCGCTATGAAGTCCGACGAAGGCGCGGGAGTGAAACTCGCACGGGGCCCAGTCTGGAAAGGCGGCGATGTTAGCACTTCCTCGCAAAAACGACAGAGCGACATTTCGGGGGTGATCAACGTGCCCTCGACGACAATGTGAACCTTTTCACACTCTCGCCTGGCACCTTGCCACCCTCGGCTTCCCCGAGATGACGCCCCGATGTTTCCTCGCTTGCCGCCCGGCGCATGCCGGCAGGATGGCTCCCGTCGACTGACCGGGCGGAGAGCGAGGAATGCATCAGGCCGCCAGCGCCAGGAAGAAACCGGCAATCGCCGCCGACATCAGATTGGACAGCGTGCCGGCGAGTACCGCCTTGAGCCCCAGGCTTGCGATCTCATGACGGCGTGTCGGTGCCAGACTGCCCAGCCCCCCCAGCAGGATGGCGATCGACGACAGATTGGCGAAGCCGCACAGCGCGAACGACAGCACTGCCATGGTGTAGGGCGTCATCACCGCGCCGGTGGCCGCGACGATGCTGTCACCGCTGAGGTAGGGCGCCAGATTGATGTAGGCGACGAACTCGTTCACCACCAGCTTCTGGCCGATGAAGGAACCCGCCAGGGTCGCCTCGCTCCACGGCACGCCCAGCAGGAAGGCCAGCGGCGCGAACAACCAGCCGAGAATCATGTCGAGACTCAGCGTGTCCATGCCGAGCCAGCCACCCACGCCGCCGAGAATGCCGTTGATCAGGCCGATCAGCGCGATGAAGGCCAGCAGCATCGCCCCGACATTGGCCGCCAGCTTGAGGCCGGAAGACGCACCGGAGGCCGCAGCGTCCAGCACATTGGAGGGCGCATCATCATCCTTGAGGGCAGCATCGGCGAGGGCGATCGAGTCATCCGGCTTCTCCGTCTCCGGGAACAGCAGCTTGGCGAACAGCAGCCCGCCGGGCGCGGCCATGAAGGATGCCGCCACCAGATATTCCATCGGAATGCCCAGCGCCGCATAGCCGCCCAGCACCGAACCGGCGACGGAGGCCAGGCCACCACACATCACCGCGAACAGCTCGGAGCGCGTCATGCTGGCCAGATACGGCTTGACCACCAGCGGCGCCTCGGTCTGACCGACGAAGATGTTGGCCGTGGCCGAGAGCGACTCGGTACGCGACGTGCCCAGCACACGCTGCAGGCCGCCGCCCAGCAGGCGAATCACCCACTGCATGATGCCGAGGTAGTAGAGCACCGCGATCAGCGATGAGAAGAAGATGATGATCGGCAGCACCTTGACCGCGAAGATGAAGCCGACACCACTGCCCGGATTGGCCAGGCTGCCAAACAGGAAGTTGATGCCCTGATCGGCATAGTTGACCACCTGACTGACGGCACCGGAGACACCGGCCAGCACTCCCTGGCCGAAGGAGGTGTAGAGCACGAAGGCGCCGATGGCCAGCTGGATGGCAAAGGCACCACCCACGGTACGCAGGCGAATGGCGCGTCGATTCGACGACAGCGCCACGGCAATGAGGATGAGCGAAGCCATCCCGACGAGACTCATGAGGGGATTCATTGGGAAGATCCTGAGGGTTCTTGTGGTTGTTATGGGTGCTGCGTGCAGGGCTGCGACGACCCGTTCTCAACGTCGTGCAGTGTTATCCTGCATTCTCACCATGTTCAAAAAGTCACAGCCTGACCAAATAGTCAATACGTCCGTTTTACCTCACGCCCACTTGTCTTCCAGTGCCAGACTGGCAGTGTCAGGGGCATTTTTGAGGTTCTCCCTGTGTGTCAGTGGTTTATCATCTGCTTCTGACGTGGGACGTGGCGCTTCAGCCCAGGTTTTCGCCAACGCTCCCTCATCGGAACCGGCACCAAAGGACAAAAGCCGCATGAACAATCACAGCGCCGCCCGACTCGACCGCCTGCAGGCCATTCTGCGCGAAGGCAGCCCTCTGCAACTGAGCGACGCCGCACAGCTATGCGCCGTCTCGGAGATGACCATTCGTCGCGACGTGGCGCACAGCAACGGACTGCTGGAAATTCTGGGTGGCCGCCTGTTGCTGGTCGATTCATCCGCCGGCAGCGTCTATCGCCTGGATCGCGAGATCGACGCCAGCGCCCCGATCAAGCAAGCGCTGTGCCAGCAGCTGGCCAGTCATATCGAGGACGGCGACACCCTGTACGTGGATTGCGGCACCACGCTGGTCCATCTTGCGGCCGCCATCGACCGCCAGCAGACGCTGACCCTGGTGACCTGCGCCCTGAATGTGGCCAATGCGGTCGGCCATCTGCCCGGGGTGCGGCTGGTGATGCTGGGGGGCCTGTTTCACCCGGCCACCCAGTCATTCACCGCCACCGACATGCCGGAAGCCATCCGCCGCCTCGGCATCAACAAGGCCTTTCTCTCGGCGGGCGGAGTGCATGCCGAGCGAGGCGTCAGCTGCTTCCATTTCCATGAGGTCGCAGCCAAGCAGGCCGCTCTGGAAAGCGCGATGCAGCGCTTCTTGATCGTCGATGCGCGCAAGTTCGAGATGGTGCGCCCCGCCTTCATCGCCCCGCTGAGTGACTTTGATGTGGTGATCAGCAATGCCAGCCCCGCCGCACGTGATTGCCTGGGGGCGCTGGAGGCAGAAATGGGCGTGACAGCCGAGCTTGTCGACTGCTGAGCTGCAGATTGCCGAGCCTGTCGATTGCTTCGCAGGAAAGAGCCAGGCCACTCGCAGCGCCAGACCACTGACAAACAGAAAACGCCGCACGATTGTGCGGCGTTTTCTGTCTGACCAGACAGTCAATGCACACTTTGCGTGCGCAGGGACGTCACAGCGGCAGGTGGTGCTCGAGCATCGCCAAGGTGCCACTCAGCGCGCCGCGATTGCGCTCCACGACCTGACTGGCCGCCTGACCTGCCATCTGCTGCGCGGCCTGATCCGAGAACAGCGCATTCACCGCCTCGGCCAATGCCGTGTCATCCGCGACGACCTGAAGCGCGCCTTCCGCGGTCATCACCTCGGCGATCTCGCTGAAGTTGTCCAGCGATGGGCCACTCAGCAGTGGCAGCCCCAACGCGGCGGGCTCGAGCAGGTTGTGCCCGCCGATGGGCATCAGACTGCCGCCGATAAAGGCGATATCACTGGCCGCATACAGCGTCAGCAATTCCCCGAGACTGTCACCGACCAGTACCGATACGGCGCCAACCACCTCGGTGCCGCTCTCTGACATGGCACTGCGCCGCAGGCTGCTCTCGCCGCGCGCCTGACACCACTGCGCCGCCTGAGCGGCCACTGCCTCGAAGCGCTGCGGATGGCGCGGTACCAACAGCAGCAAGGCCTGAGGATGCTGGTCACGCACCGCGGCATGCGCCGCGAGTATCTGGCCATCCTCGCCGTCATGCGTCGAGGCGGCGATCCATACCGGCCGCTGCGCGAATGACTGGCGCAGCGACTGGCCGTCGGCAATGACCTGTTCAGCAATGTCCAGTTCGAACTTGAGCGAGCCGACGGCCGCGCCGCACGCTGGCGGCAGGCCAAGCGCCATGAAACGCTCCAGATCCTGCTGCGACTTGGCCGACAGGCCACTGACGTGAGCAAGACTGTCGCGCATCAGGGCGCCGATCCTGCGATAGCGCTGGAAGGCGCGCGGCGACAGGCGGCCATTGATGACGCACAGCGCAATGTCATCCCGCGCGCAGGCCGCCATCAGGTTGGGCCACAGCTCGGTTTCCACCATGATCGCCAGCGCCGGACGCAGCCGACGCACGAAGCGCCGCGCGCTCAGCGGGAAATCCAGCGGCAGATAATGGTGACGGGCCGGGGCAAGCTCGGGCGAGCCCTGCGGGGTATGCAGCAGACGTGCGGCCTGTGCAGCGCCGGTGGCTGTCATGGTCGTCAGCACCAGCGGGCGCCGTGGGTAGCGCTGACGCAGTGCCTCGACGAGACTCGCCACCATCACCACCTCGCCCAGCGAGGCGGCGTGCAGCCAGATGGGGCGCTCACTGTCGGGCGTGGTGCTCGGCGTAGAGGGGATGATACCCAGCCGCTCCAGGCGCGGGTGCTGGGCATCGTGCTCGCGCCAGACCCGCTGCCAGATGAGGGGCGACAACAGGGTCAGCGCGGTGCTGTAGAGGCCGCGGGCAAGGCTCACGCCTAGTCCTCGCGATCGAGAATGGTGGCGATCATCGCGGTGGTGGAGACGCCGTCCTCGAAACCGAGCACGCGGACTTCACCGCCATTGGCGATAACCGCCTCTCCCCCGGCAATCTCTTCGGGACGATAGTCGCCGCCCTTGACCAGCACATCCGGCAGCACGGCCTCGATCAGGCGTGCCGGGGTGTCCTCGCTGAAGGGCACCACCCAGGCGACCGCACCGAGGCCCGCCAGCACCTGCATGCGGCGCAGCACCGGGTTGATCGGGCGTGTCGGCCCCTTCAGGCGTGCCACCGAGTCGTCGTCGTTGACGGCCACGATCAGGCGATCGCCGTGGCGTGCCGCTTCCTGCAGGTAGGCCACGTGACCGGCGTGCAGGATGTCGAAGCAGCCATTGGTCATCACCACGCGCTCGCCGCGTGCCTGGGCGGCCTTGACTGCCGGGATGAGCGCGGACTCCTGGATCACGCCGAATTCCGCCAGCTTGTCGCCGTGCAGCGCGGTGTAGAGCTCCGCCACCGACAGGGTCGCGGTGCCCGGCTTGGCGACCACCAGACCCGCGGCCAGGTTGGCCAGCATCACGGCTTCCGGGAAGGCGTGACCGGCCGCCAGCGCCAGGCCCAGCACGCCGATCACCGTATCGCCGGCACCGGTGACGTCGTAGACCTCACGCGCATGCGTCGGCAGGTGCAGCGGCTGATAGCCCTCGCGGATCAGGGTCATGCCCTTCTCGCTGCGCGTCACCAGCAGGGCTTCCAGCTCGAGCTCGGCACGCAGTGCCTCGCCCTTCTCGGCCAGTTCCTCATCGCTGCGGCACGGCCCGACGATGGTCTCGAATTCGGTCAGGTTGGGGGTGATGATGCTGGCGCCGCGATAGCGCGAGAAATCACTGCCCTTGGGGTCGACCAGCACACGCTTGCCCGCCGCACGCGCAGCGGCGATCAGCGCCTCGACCTGATTCAGCGAGCCCTTGCCGTAGTCGGAGAGAATCATCACGCCACTGGCGCCCAGCTCGGCCTCGACCTGGCTCACCAGCGCGCTGGTATCCACCTCGTGCAGCGGCTCCTCGAAATCGAGGCGCAGCAGCTGCTGATTGCGGCTCATCACGCGCAGCTTGGTGATGGTCGGCACGCTGTCACTGGCCTGGAAGCGCGTGATGACATTGGCGTTTTCCAGCGCGCGCGTGAGGATGGCAGCGTTGTCATCCTCACCGACCACACCCGCGAGGGTGGCATGTGCGCCGAGCGAGGCGATGTTGAGCGCGACGTTGGCGGCACCGCCGGGGCGGTCTTCGCTCTCGCCGACTCGTACCACCGGTACCGGTGCTTCCGGCGAGATGCGTGAGGTGCCACCGTGCCAGTAGCGGTCGAGCATCACATCACCCACGACCAGCAGGCGAGCCTGTTCAAGCGCAGTCAGATCAAGCTTCATCAGGCGTCTCCGCGTGCAGAGGGGGATTGGGAAGAAGAGGTATCCGTAGAGGAGACAGCCGCGACCGGCAGACGTTCGCAGCTCTGGCCACGAATGACGCCATCGGTGTCCGCCAGCAGCTCAGCGAGGCGCGCGATGACATCCTCGGCGCGAATCAGGCTCATGGCGTCCTGATGGCGCACGCGCTGGCCCCAGTTGATCTCGTCCATCTGCTTGTGAAGATAGGTCTTCACGGCGTCCGGATAGCGATTGACCACCAGATGCTGCCAGCAGTACGGTGCCGCGCGCTCGGGGTTGGTGGTGGCGTACAGGCCGATCACCGGCGTGTTGAGCGCATTGCCCATGTGCACCGGGCCGGAATCCGGCGCGATCACGGCCACGGCGCGATCGATCATCGCCAACAGGCCCTTGAGCGAGGTGCCACCGATGGCATCGATGACCGCGCCTTCGCTGACCAGCGCCTTGATGCGCGCGCCCATTTCACGTTCCTGCGGGCTGCCGCCACCGGTCATCACGCTGCGGATGCCATATTGCTGCCAGGCATGATCGACGACCGCCGCATAGCCTTCCGGCGACCAGTTGCGGAAGTTGCGCAGTCGCGGATTGGCACACGGACTGATGATCAGATACGGCGCCTCACCGGTGACGCGTGCGGCTTCGGTGTAGGCCTCGGGCGGTACATCGAGGCGCCAGTCGAGGCGGCAGTCCTCGACACCCAGCGTACGCGCGAAGTCCATGAACGACTCCAGCACGTGGGCGCGCTCTCTCGGGGCCAGCTGATGGGAAGTAAAGAGGTACTGCCAGTCCTTGGCGCGCGCACGGTCGTAACCGATGCGCACCTTGGCCTTGAGGCCCAGGGACAGCGCACTGGCACGCAGTGCCTGCTGCATGTGCAGCAGCACATCGAAGTGCGTGTCCTTGAGCTGCCGCCAGATGGCGCGCATGCCCGCAAGGCCGGTGGACTTGTCATAGACCACGAACTCGACCCCGGTCAGGCCGGACAGTAGACTGTGCTCCCCCTTGCCGACGATCCAGGTAATGCGGGCCTCAGGCCACTGACGCTGCAAGGCGCGTACCGTTGGCACAAGATTGCAGACATCGCCGAGAGCGGAGAGCCGGAGCACGCAGATATGTGCGGGCTGGGCAGGGAGAGGATGCTTCATGCGGATGGCAGTTTTCCGAAATGAGAATGCCCACATTCTATATGATGGCGAAACAGCGCCACAAATGACGCCGGACTGGTTCATGCCATCGTTCTGGCGCGAACACGACGCCGTGACCGGCGAAGCGCCGGGGCGCGGGGCGAGTCTGTTCCTCGATGTCTGTCGTTTGCCCGCCGAACTGCAACCCGCCAATACCACCGCGACACCGGCTCGCCGCTGGGCACTGCGCCCCTATCGTCGCGGCGGCCTGATCGCGAAGCTCGCCAGTCAGCGCTACCTCTATACCGGCCTTGAGCGCACCCGCGCCTTCGCCGAACTGCGCCTGACGGAGCGTCTGTATCGCCAGGGGCTGCCGGTGCCAGAGCCCGTCGGTGCCTGCGTGTGGCGGCATGGTCTGACCTACGAGGCCGCCCTGATCACGGTGCTGATTCCCGGCGCACGCGCCTTCGCCGATGACCTGATCGCCCTCGAAGCACAGCGCCTGACTGCCGGGGCCGAGCTGCCCGAGGCTCTGCTTCGCCTGCTCGACGCCACAGGCCACGCCATTCGCGCCGTGCATGACGCCGGGCTCGAGCATGTCGACCTCAACGCACGCAACCTGCTGATCGATGAAAGCGAACGCGTCTACGTGATCGATCTCGATCGCTGCCAGCTGCATGCCGAGGCTCCCACGGATGCACGCTGGCGCGAGAGCAATCTCTCCCGCCTGGGCCGTTCGTTGGCCCGCTTCACCCCGACACATCATGCGGCGTGCCTGGCCCGCATCCGCAGCGCCTATCAAGCTTGAGCCGACCAAGACTGATCCTTCACGCATGGCGCTTCCCGAATGGCACTTCAGAATACCGCCCGGCAAGGCATCGGCGACCATGCAGTGTACGATAGCGACATGAATCGTCGGCAGACGCATCGCCCAGGCGAGCCTGCCACTGAGTCCCATCGGCGCCTGCCACACCCCGTCGTGCTGCAGGCGCCCTTATGACAGAGACCGTCATGAATACGAGCGACGAGGCCCCGGCCGCCCATTCTTCTGATGGCAAGCTACACACCGCCGTACCCATCACCGGCTGTGTCATCACCCTCAATGAAGCCCACAACATCGAGGACTGCCTGCGCTCGCTGGCCCAGGTCTGCGATGAGCTGATCGTGGTCGATTCCGGCTCCACCGATGCCACCTGCGAGCTGGCGCGCAACATGGGCGCCGTGGTGATCGATCAACCCTACCTGGGCGACGGGCCGCAGAAGAATGTCGGGCCGAGCCATGCCAGCCACCGCTGGGTGCTGTCTCTGGATGCCGATGAGCGCCTGACCGACGGTGCCGTCAGCGCCATCCGGGAACTGGCACTCGACAGCACGCCCCATGATGGCTTCGCGCTACGCCGTCGCAACTTCATCGGCTCGCGCTGGGTGAGGCATGCCGGCTGGTATCCCGATTACTGCCTGCGCCTGTATGACCGCGAGAAACTCGCCTTCCGCGATTCGCGTCAGCACAGCTCGGTGCAGGCCAACCATCCCTGCGAGCTGGACGCCGATCTCGAGCATTACAGCTTCGCCAATCTCGGTGAACTGTTCGTCAAGGCCAGTGGCCGTTTCTCGAACCGCGCCGCCAAGATCATGTATCAGAAGGGAAAACGCGCCAACGCCTTCACTCCCTTCCTGCATGCCAGCAATGCCTTCATGCGCAAGTTCGTCTTCCAGGCCGGCTTCCGCGATGGCGTCGATGGCTTCTCGGTGGCGCTGTCAGCCAGCGTCAATGCCTACCTGAAATACGCCAAGCTGCTGGAATTCCAGCGCGACGCCAAGGTGCGTGAGGCCGAAGATTTCAACAAGGTATGGTGACCATGACCTCTAGCTGTGAGCCGACTGCCGCGCGAGGTGTGACGCGCCCGCTTCACGTACGCCATGTCAATCTGGCACGCGGCTTTCGCGGCGGTGAGCGCCAGACGCTCAACCTGATCGCGGACCTGGCGCGACGCGCAAGTCCGGGGGAGAACGGCGAAGCCGGTGCGCCGATCCGCCAGTCACTGGTGTGCCTACGGGGCTCGCCCTTGATCAGCGAACTGGCGGCGCTTGAGCTTGCCGTCACGGTGGACGTGATCGAGATCAGCGGACGCTTCAAGGGCCATCTCGGCCAGCCCCGCGCCGATATCGTGCATGCTCACGAAGCCAAGGCCGTGCACTGGGCATGGCTGCATCAGCGCCTCACCGGCACGCCCTACCTGCTGACACGCCGGGTGCCCCAGCCGGTGAAGGACAAGCCGTTCAATCGCCTGACCTATCGCGCGGCCGCCTGCCGGGTGGCGATTTCGTCGGTGATCGAATCTCACCTGCGGGAGCGCCAATGGGGCGAGACGGCGTTGATTCCCAGCACCCTCGCCCATCTGCCCAGCGACAAGCAGGCCGTGGCCGAGCTACGCCAGCATTTCGGCAATACGCCCGCAGGGGATCGTGTTGTCATCGGGCATGTCGGCGCCCTGGTGGACCGCCACAAGGGCCAGCGAGTGCTGATCGAGGCGGCCCGCAGGCTGCGCGACAGCCACCCGCAGCTGCTGTTCGTCTGCCTGGGCGCTGGTGAGGACGAGGCGGCCTTCAAGGCGGAAAGTGGCGATCTCGACAATCTGGTCTGGGAAGGCTTCCACACCAATGTCGGCGACTATCTGGAAGCCTTCGATCTGTTCGCCTTTCCGTCACGCAACGAGGGTCTCGGCTCGATTCTGCTCGACGTGATGGATCACGGCGTACCGATCATCGCAAGCGATGTGGATGGCATCCCCGATATCGTGCATGACGACAGCACCGGCGTGCTGGTACCCACCGGCGATGCCCAGGCACTGGCTGCCGCCATCGTGGCACTCGTCGCTGATGCACCACGTCGGGAGCGGCTGGTCGCGGGGGCACGGAGGCATCTGGCACGCTTCACTCCCAGCGCCATGGGCGAGGCCTATCTGGGGCTTTATCAGCGGCTGGCACGCTAGACCACTTTTCATCTCAGACAGCTGGCCCACAAGCACCTATCGTCCAGGCACCTATCATCCAAGTACCTATCGCCCGGCTAGAGAATAAAAAAGCCCTGTTTCATGTGAAACATCACAATGAAACAGGGCTTTTTTCGTTTTTCCAAACAGCAGGTCAGCAACTCAGGCGCGCGAATCACCGTCCTCCAGGCCGCGCAGATCCGGCCAACCTTCATCCACACCCAATACGGGATATGTCTTGGGATCCAGCGGACCTGGTTCGCTTTCGGGTCGACACTCACGCAGCGCAGCCTGCAGCCGCTGCAGGGCCTCACCGCCTTCGGCACCAGCGGTCACTCTGTCCCAGAACTCACGATGTACCGCCTTGATGACGACGGGCACGCTGGGCACACCGACCTGTTGCGCCATGGCCAGACGATGCAGGCCACGGTTGATCTTGAGCAGGCGACCCTCACGCGTCACCGCGACACCCATCTCGTCCTTGGTGACCCCCTGACGAAAGCCATTGCTGGCCATGTCCTGCAGATAACCGCGATAACAGCGCAGATAGCCGAGAATCTGCTCCTCACTGTCCATCAACAGCCCATCACGCGGAGACGCCCACGGCTTGCCCGCCTCCAGCAAGGCCTTCAAGTGCTGATAGCGCTCCGTCACCGTCAGGTCATCGCCATGCTCGATCAGGTCCCGCATCAGACGCGAGCGTGAACCGAAACGGAAGGCACCGCGCCGCAGGTCCCAGTCGCCATCCCAGATGAAGGCGTTGGAGGAAGGCCGGTTGCGCTTGTCACGCCCGAAGTTGACGTCGCGCACCAGCTCACGCGGATTGACCCAGACCGTCAACGCCTCCTGCCCCATCACGTCTTCCAGCGCATGACGCGGCAGGCCACGGCGCTCAAGGGACTGATGGCGTGCACGCTGGCGC
The DNA here is from genome assembly GCF_020217465.1 of Cobetia amphilecti. Classification (GTDB taxonomy): domain Bacteria; phylum Pseudomonadota; class Gammaproteobacteria; order Pseudomonadales; family Halomonadaceae; genus Cobetia; species Cobetia amphilecti. The sequence goes on along the minus strand of NZ_CP084115.1, from coordinate 14,809 downwards.
TTCCAGCGCATCAACCAGCAACGACTGAACGGCAGTATCAGGTGGTGCTCGCACCAGGCACGCAGCGCCTCGATCCGCTGAGCACGCTGCATGGCCCCGCGCATGCGCGGGTGGATCAGATCATCCGTCGTACGGTTTCTCGGCAGGTTCACCGCGCATCCTCATCCAGCGAGATCGCCGTCAACAGTCGCTCGGGAGCAATATGGTTCAGGCAATTGGTATGCCCCAGCGGGCAGACGCGCTTGAAGCAGGGTGAACACTCCAGCGCCAGCCAGTGGATCTCGCGATTGGCCGTCAGCGGCGGCGTGTAATGCGGCGACGAGGAACCGTAGATACCCTGGATACGGGCCCCTACCGCGGCCGCGACATGCATCAGGCCGGAGTCATTGCTGACCACTTCCCGACACTCGGCGATCAGGTCCACCGCATCCGCCAGCCGCGTCTTGCCACACAGGTTGTGAACGCCCGCAAGCCCCTGGGCGATCTCCTCTCCCGCCGCGACATCCTTGGGGCCACCGAAGATGCGCACCTCGGCCCCCTGGCGAGTCAATGACTCGGCAAGCGCGCGAAAGTGCGCCAGCGGCCACTGCTTGGCCGGGCCATATTCCGCCCCGGGCATCATGCCGATGATGGGTGCCGGCGGCGCCACCAGTCCCAACTCGCCGCGCAAGCGCAGCTGATTGGCGCTGTCAGTGACCAGAGCGGGCTCCGGGATGCCCGCCGGCGGATTGGCCTCCTCAACGGGCAGGCCCAGCGACGTGAAGCGCTTGACGGTCTGATCGAGCACCGACTTGTCGAGCTTGCGGCACTCGGTGAGCAGGCCGTAGCGCTGCTCACCGGTGAAGCCGACGCGCACCGGAATGCGCGCGAAGAACGGCACCAGCGCTGCCTTCCACGAGCGCGGCAACACGATGGCGCGGTCGAAGCGCCCACGCAGCGAACGCCCGAGCTGCCAGCGCGCCTTAAGGGCGAAGTCACCATGCCCCGCCGGCAACGCCAGTGCCTCCTCGACCTCGGGCATGCGCTCGATGATCGGCTGCGACCAGGCGGGCGCCAGCACACTGATCCGGCAGCCGGGCGAGCGCTGCTTCAGCGTCATGAACAGGCTCTGCGCCATCACCATGTCGCCGACCCAGCTGGGCCCGACCACCAGAATGCGCTCACTCATGCCTTGCTCCTCTTCACGGCCAATCCTCCTTGCGGGTGCGCTTGCCCTGCCCCATCGCCCTTGCGAGGCAGGCGCTCACCCTCAATCCACACACGCTCAGTCCGCACGCGCTCAGTCCACACGTGCTCGGACTCAGCGATTCAGCCATTCGAGATAGGCGCGCGTGCCCTGGGCAACGGTCTTGAATTCGACGTTGCAGCCGGCCTTGCGCAGCTTGCCGATATCGGCACGCGTGAAGCTCTGGTAGCGACCCTTGAGGTTTTCCGGGAAGTCGATGTACTCGATCTCGCCCTTCTCGTAGTACTCGATGACGGTCTCGGCGATCGCCTTGAACGGCTCGGCGCGACCGGTACCCAGATTGAAGATGCCGGAGGCTTCCGGGTGATCGAGGAACCACAGGTTCACGTCGACCACATCACCGACATAGACGAAGTCACGGCTCTGCATGCCGGCATCGTAGCCATCGTAGGCGCCGAACAGCTTGGGGTTCTCGCCCGCCTTCACCTGGGTGTGATGGTGATAGGCTACGCTGGCCATCTTGCCCTTGTGCTGCTCACGCGGGCCGTAGACATTGAAATAGCGGAAGCCGACGACCTGGGTGGTCAGGCTGTCCCAGCGCTGGCGCACGTGCTGATCGAACAGCAGCTTGGAGTAGCCGTAGACGTTGAGCGGACCTTCGAACTCCGGCGTTTCCTTGAAGACCTGGCTGTCGCCGTAGGTCGCCGCGGAGCTCGCGTAGAGGAAGGGAATCTGGTTCGCTTCGCAGAAGTTGAGCAGCACCTTGGAGTACTCGAAGTTGTTCTCGAGCATGAACTGGCCGTCCCACTCGGTGGTGTCCGAGCAGGCGCCTTCGTGGAAGATCGCCTCGATCTTCGGCAACTCGGCATACTCGCCCATCAGGCTCGACTGGACGCGAATCAGGAAGTCGTCCTTGTCGAGGTAATCGGCGATGGTCAGGTCCGCCAGATTGACGAACTTGGTGCCGTCACTCAGGTCATCCACCACCAGGATATCGGTACGGCCGCGGTCATTGAGTGCCTTGACGATATTGGCACCGATGAAGCCGGCGCCTCCGGTAACGACGATCATTTGAGCTCCCAGAGCCTCTAGAGGCTTGTAGGCAACGCGCGCGTTCAGTAACGCGACACATCAGAATTTGGAAATGGCACGCACTCGGTTTCGTCTGCGGCCTATAACCCGATAAGCGGGGATTGTATACTCGGCAGTTCTCGAATTCATGGGCCAACGGGCTTCACCAATGACACAGCCAGACGTGAAAACCTTCCAGGGCCTGATTCTGGCCCTGCAGCAATACTGGGCCGAACAGGGTTGCATCATCCTGCAACCATTGGATATGGAGGTTGGCGCGGGGACTTTCCACCCGGCGACCTTCCTGCGCTCCATCGGTCCTGAAACCTGGAACGCTGCCTACGTGCAGCCTTCCCGCCGTCCCACCGACGGCCGCTACGGCGAAAACCCCAATCGCCTGCAGCACTATTATCAGTTCCAGGTGGTGATGAAGCCGTCACCGGCCAACCTGCAGGAGCTCTATCTGGGCTCGCTGGAGCGTCTGGGCATCGACCCGCTGGTCCACGACATCCGTTTCGTCGAGGACAACTGGGAATCTCCGACGCTGGGCGCCTGGGGCCTCGGCTGGGAAATGTGGCTCAACGGCATGGAAGTGACCCAGTTCACCTACTTCCAGCAGGCAGGCGGCATCGAATGCTTCCCGGTCACCGGCGAGCTGACCTACGGCCTCGAGCGCATCGCGATGTACCTGCAGGACGTGGACAGCGTCTACGACCTGATCTGGACCACCGCGCCGGACGGCTCCGTCGTGACCTATGGCGACGTCTTCCTGCAGAACGAGAAGGAGCAATCGGCCTACAACTTCGAGCACGCTGCCGTGCCGGAGCTGTTCGCTGCCTTCGATCACTGCGAGAGCGAGTGCCAGAAGCTGCTGACCGCCAACCTGCCGCTGCCGGCCTACGAGCAGGTACTGAAGGCATCACATACCTTCAACCTGCTGGATGCGCGTCACGCCATCTCCGTCACCGAGCGTCAGCGCTACATCCTGCGCGTGCGCACTCTCGCCCGTGATGTGGCCCACGCCTATTACGATTCGCGCAAGGCCGCCGGCTTCCCGCTGGCCCCGCAAGCGCTGCGTGATGAGCTGCTCGCCGCCGATGACACCACTACCGAGGGAGACGCGTAAGCATGGCCTCCGTGAATACCCTGCTGATCGAACTGGGCTGCGAAGAACTGCCGCCGGGCGCCATCGACGCACTCGCTGACAGCCTCGCCAACGGCCTCGCCGATGGCCTGCGCGACGCCGAAGTCGCCTTCGGTCAGGTACGTGCCTACGCCACACCGCGTCGTCTGGCGGTGATGATCGAATCCCTGGCCGAGCGCCAGCCGGATCGCGAGATCGAGAAGCGCGGGCCGGCCAAGGCCGCCGCCTTCAAGGATGGCGAACCGACCCGTGCGGTGCAGGGCTTCGCCCGCTCCTGCGGTGTCGAAGTCAGTGATCTGATCGAGCTGGAAACCGACAAGGGCACCTGGCTCGGCTATCGTCACACCCAGCCGGGCGAGCATCTCTCCGCCCTGCTGCCGGCCATGCTGGAGCAGGTCGTGGCTCGCCTGCCGGTGCCGAAGAACATGCGCTGGGGTGCCTCACGCATCGAGTTCTCGCGTCCGGTGCATTGGCTGGTCGCGCTCTACGGCAGCGAAGTGATCGAGGCCAGCGTGCTCGGCCTCGACTCCGGTCGCACCACCTTCGGCCACCGCTTCCATGCGCCGCAGGCCATCACGCTGGCGCACGCCGAGGACTATCTCGACGCGCTGGAAGATGCCCGCGTGCTGGCCAACCGTGAGGTGCGCCGTGAGCGTATCCGCGAACAGGTCCAGGCCGAGGCGGAAGTCTATGGTGCCAACGCCGTCATCGAGGAAGCCCTGCTCAACGAGGTCAACGGCCTCGTGGAATGGCCGGTGGCACTGACAGGCACCTTCGACGAGCGCTTCCTGGAAGTGCCGGCGGAGTGTCTGATCTCCTCCATGAAGGCCAACCAGAAGTACTTCCACCTGCTGGACAACGACGGCAAGCTCAAGCCGGCCTTCATCACCGTCTCCAATATCGAGAGCAAGGACCCACAACAGGTCATCTCCGGTAACGAGAAGGTGATTCGTCCGCGTCTGGGCGATGCCGCCTTCTTCTACGAGACCGACCTGCGCAGCACGCTGGAATCGCGTCGCGAGAAGCTCGAGAGCGTCGTCTTCCAGCAGAAGCTGGGCAGCATGGCCGAGAAGGCCCGTCGCAGCGAAGCCGTGGCACGCCACATCGCGGAACGCATCGGTGCCGATGTCGACCACGCCGCACGTGCCGCACAGCTGGCCAAGACCGACCTGGTCACCGAGATGGTGCTGGAATTCCCGGAACTGCAGGGCATCATGGGCCACTACTACGCCCGTCACGATGGCGAAGATGCCACCGTCGCTCTCGCGCTGGAAGAACAGTATCTGCCGCGCTTCGCCGGCGATGCGATCCCCACGACCAAGGCCGGCATGGCGATTGCCCTGGCCGACCGTCTCGACACCCTGACCGGCATCTTCGGCATCGGTCAGCGTCCGACCGGCGCCAAGGACCCGTTCGCACTGCGTCGCGCCACCATCGGGGTGCTCAACATCCTGATCAAGGGTGAGCTGGACCTCGACCTGCGCGAGCTGCTGACCGTCAGCGCCAAGCAGCATCGTGATCTGCCCAAGGCCGAAGGACTGGTCGAGGACGTGCTCGAGTACATGCTCGATCGCTTCCGCGCCTGGGCCAGCGATGAAGGCATGGGTGCCGAACTGTACCTGGCCGTGCGTACCCTGAAGATCAGCAATCCGCTGGACTTCGCGCGTCGTCTGCGTGCCGTGCACGCCTTCGGCGAACGCCCGGAGGCCGCTGCTCTGGCTGCAGCCAACAAGCGCGTCTCCAACATCCTCGCCAAGGCCGAGCACGATGGTCGCACCGAGGTGGATGCGAGCCTGTTGAGCGAGCCGGCCGAGCAGGCACTGGCAGAGGCCCTGACGGCACGTGGCGCGGAAGTGGCACCGCTGTTCGCCGCGGCGCGCTACCAGGAGGCCCTCGATGCACTGGCCAGCCTGCGCGAGCCGGTCGATGCCTTCTTCGATCAGGTGATGGTCAACGCCGACGATGCCGCCGTGCGCGCCAATCGTCTGGCGATGCTGGCCAGTCTGCAAGGCCTGTTCATGGGTGTGGCCGACATCAGTCTGCTGACCCAATAAGAACTGCCGATCCACGCTGTCCCTGACATCGGTAACGCGCAGTCTCTGCAAAAGAACCCCGCCACGGCGGGGTTCTTTTGCATCCGGGGTCCCGAAATGCCGTGTTGCGTGACAGGATTTCACGCAACACGGCAGCGATGTCACAATTTCTGCCTTGATCCCCTACCTAGGTCGCACTAGTATTCCAGTATAGAAACAGTGTTCGAAAAGCGCGGCAGCCTGTCGCACCACGCACTTCGACCACTCGGCGCCATTTGCCCATCCCCACGTGCGAGCGTCATCTTGTGACTCGGCTCACAATTTTCCAGGCAAAGCGGCGACCCCTGACAAGCAGCCCGGCTGACGCCCCTGACTGCCCTGAAGTGAAGAGTTGACCATGCAAAAACTGATCGTGCTCGACCGTGATGGTGTCATCAATGAAGACTCCGATGCCTTCGTCAAGAACGCCGAGGAGTGGATCGAATACCCCACTTCCATCCAGGCCATTGCCCGTCTGACCCGCGCTGGCTATACCGTGGCCGTGGCGACCAATCAGTCCGGAATCGCCCGTGGCCATTTCGGCCACCGCGAACTCGACCAGATGCACACCAAGATGATGCAGCTGGTGAAGGAAGCCGGTGGCGATATCGCTCACATTGCCTACTGCCCGCATGGCCCGGACGACGGCTGCGATTGCCGCAAGCCGGAACCCGGTCTGCTCCACCAGATCCAGGATGCCCTGCAGATTCCCGACTTCGAAGGTGCCTGGATGCTGGGCGACAGCCTGCGTGACCTCATCGCGGGCCAGAAGGCCGGCTGTCGCGCCGCGCTGGTGATGACCGGCAAGGGCCAGAAGACGCTGGCAGATGGCGAGGGGCTCAAGGACGTGCTGGTAGTGGCCAACCTGGCCGACTTCACCAACCGCCTGCTCGATGGTGAGCTCAATCACCCCATGTCGGATGGTGAGCCGGGAAAGTCCCAGCGCCGCTGCGTCAGCTGTGAAGCCGCTGCCGAAAGCTATCTGTGAGGCGCGCCGGCCCTGCGATAACCCTGCGCACGGCGCGCTTGCCTCTCTAATCAGTAGCGGCGATATGCTACCCTTCAGACATGAATCCGGGCGGGCGACTGCCTGCCTGTCTCACTTCCTCATGCTGGAGGCTTCACATGCCACTGCTGGATAGCTTCACTGTCGATCACACCATCATGAAGGCGCCTGCCGTGCGCGTGGCCAAGAAGATGGGCACCCCGAAAGGCGACAACATCACCGTCTTCGACCTGCGCTTCTGCGTGCCGAATGAAGAGATTCTCTCCGAGAAAGGCATTCACACCCTCGAGCACCTGTTCGCCGGCTTCATGCGCGAGCACCTCAACGGTGATGACGTCGAGATCATCGATATCTCACCGATGGGTTGCCGTACCGGTTTCTACATGAGCCTGATCGGTGAACCGGAAGAAGCTCGCGTGGCCGCTGCCTGGTCTGCTGCCATGCAGGACGTGCTCAACGTGGCGCGTCAGGAGGAGATTCCGGAGCTCAACGTCTATCAGTGCGGCACCGCACAGATGCACTCTCTGGAAGAAGCCAAGCAGATCGCCAGCAACATCCTGTCCCGCGATATCGGCGTCAACCGCAATGACGAGCTGAAGCTGGATGAAGGCTTCCTCAATCAGGCGCACTAAGCCTTGAGGCAGCAAGCCTTGAGACATCGAGCCTTGAGGCACGGGGCTTGATCAGCCTGTCGAGTGCGCCGAGCACTTGAACGAAAAAGCCCGCTATCTGACCGGATCAGATAGCGGGCTTTTTTCATGACGTGACATCCGAGCGAGTGTAGCCAATGCCAGATTCCAGCAGCCATGCCTTTGATTTCACAACCTTCCTGGCAGACAAGGAAGCGTGGTCAGCGCCGAATGAACTCGTCCCCTACCGCTGCCGCGATGACAGCAGCCTGGGCTGTCGCCATTATCCCGCAGCAGGCATGTCAGGGAGCCGCTCACACCTAATCCTGCTGCATGGCTCCAGCGCTGACAGCCGTTATCTCGCATCGCTGGCAACGCGCCTGGCTGAGGCTGGTCATCATGTGCATACGCCGGACTTGCGCGGCCACGGCCCAGCCCCGCAGCGACGTGGCGACATCGACCACCTGCTCCAGCTCGAGGAAGACCTCGAGGACCTGATCCTGTCGCTCGAGCTACCAGCCGATGCCAGAGTCATTGTCGCTGGCCACTCTGCCGGAGGCGGCCTGGCACTGCGCTTCTCGGCCGCTGCCTGTCAGCGCCAGCGTGCCGATATTCCGCTCCACGGCGTGATATTGCTGGCGCCGTACCTGCATCATCTCGCGCCCAACATGCGCCGTGATTCACGCTGGGCACAGCCACGCATCGCGCGAATGCTGGCCTGCGCGCTGCTGAATCGGCTCGGCATCCATCGCCTGGATCATATTGAGGTCCTTGGCTTCAATATCCCGCCAGAGTACCGCGATGCACATACCACCGACGCCTACTCGTGGCGCTTGATGACGGGCCTCAATCCTCGCGACTATCAAAGTGACCTCAAGGCGCTCGCCCATCATCAGCTGCCAGTGCTGGCGCTGATCGGCGAGCATGACGAGGCGTTTCATGCCGAGCGACTTGCTCAATGTCTGCAACCCCACCACCCCGCGGCGCAGGTGGAAGTCCTCGAGACAATTGATCACCTGGGGCTTGCGACGTCCTCCATCACGGCAGAGCGAATCACCGCCTGGCTGACCAAGCAACGCACCGATCAGGGCGGCACGCCCGGCTGAGACGACACCCTCAGCCGTGACCGAGCCCTACTCCTCGCTGTTATCCTTGCCCCTGATTGCGGCAACACGCACATGCAAAAACGGCCCCTGATCGAAGATCAGGGGCCGTTTTTCTAGCCCGGCTTGGCAAGACATCTGCCAAGCGCTAGCTCAACGCCATCAGACGTCGAGGTTGGCCACCAGCGCGAAGCGCTCGATGAAGTCACGGCGCGGTTCGACTTCATCACCCATCAAGGTGTTGAACATCTGATCGGCACCGATCGCATCCTCGACGGTCACACGCAGCATGCGACGGGACTCCGGATCCATGGTGGTTTCCCACAACTGATCCGGGTTCATCTCGCCCAGCCCCTTGTAGCGCTGGATGCTGAAGCCACGTGCCGCTTCCTTCATCAGCCAGTCGAGGGCTTCGTAGAAGGTGACGACTTCCTTCTTGCGCTCACCGCGCGAGACGTAGCTGCCAGCTTCCAGCAGGCCTTCCAGCATGTTGCCCAGCTCACTCATCTCGCGGTAGTCGGCGGACTTGAAGAAGTCGACATCCCACAGGTAATCGCTGCTGACACCATGTGCCGTCAGCGTCACCGCCGGCAGATAGAGATTGCGCTCGCCGTCGTGGCTGAGAGTGAAGCTGTAGTGCGGGCCGCCCTCATAGGCAATCAGGTCATCCATTTCCTTCTGGAGACCGTCGATCCAGCCTTGCACCTGAGACTGGTCCGCGAGAGCGGCCTCATCCAGATGCGGAGCGTGCACGATCTTGCGCAGCACGGCAGACGGATAGACGCGCGCCAGACGATCGATGCGCTTCATCACGCCACGATACTGGTTGACCAGCGCTTCCAGCTGAGCGCCGGCGATACCCGGGGCATCAGCGTTGACGTGCAGCTTGCCGCCGTCAAGCGCCGTGGCGGTCAGATAGTCCTGCAGCGCCTGCTCGTCCTTCAGATACTGCTCATGCTTGCCACGCTTGATCTTGTAGAGCGGCGGCTGGGCAATGAAGATATGACCGCGCTCGATCAGCTCCGGCATCTGACGGAAGAAGAAGGTCAGCAGCAGCGTACGGATGTGCGAACCATCGACGTCGGCATCCGTCATGATGATGACGGAGTGATAGCGCAGCTTGTCGGGGTTGAACTCTTCACGACCGATACCGCAACCCAGCGCGGTGATCAGCGTGCCAACCTCGGCAGACGACAGCATCTTGTCGAAGCGCGCCTTCTCGACGTTGAGGATCTTGCCCTTCAGCGGCAGGATCGCCTGGGTACGACGATCACGCCCCTGCTTGGCGGAGCCACCAGCGGAATCACCCTCGACCAGGTACAGTTCAGAGAGACTCGGGTCCTTCTCCTGACAGTCAGCCAGCTTGCCCGGCAGACCTGCGATATCCAGGGCGCCCTTGCGACGCGTCATATCACGCGCCTTGCGTGCGGCTTCACGCGCCCGCGCCGCATCCAGCATCTTGTTGACGATGCCCTTGGCTTCGTTGGGCTTCTCGATCAGATACTCGGAGAACAGACGGCCCATTTCCTGCTCGACGGCTGTCTTGACCTCGGACGATACCAGCTTGTCCTTGGTCTGCGAGGAGAACTTCGGGTCCGGTACCTTGACCGAGATGATCGCGGTCAGACCTTCACGGGCATCATCCCCGGTCGTACCGACCTTGGATTTCTTGAGCAGACCTTCCGCCTCAATATAGCTATTGAGCGTACGCGTCAGTGCCGCACGGAAGCCGGCCAGGTGAGTCCCGCCATCGCGCTGAGGAATATTGTTGGTGTAGCAGAAGATATTCTCGGCGAAGCCTTCATTCCACTGCATCGCCACTTCGACGGCAATGCCATCCTCGCGCTCCATCTCGAAATGAAACACCGGATTCAAGGGCGCCTTGTTGGTGTTGATATGGTCAACAAACGCCTTGAGGCCACCTTCGTAATGGAACAGCTCTTCCTTGCCGCTGCGCTCGTCAATCAGACGGATGGCGACACCGGAGTTCAGGAAGGACAGCTCGCGCAGACGCTTGGCCAGAATCTCGTAGTGGAATTCGATATTGGCAAAGGTCAGCGGGGAAGGCTTGAAGCGCACCAGGGTACCGGTCTTCTCGGTCTGGCCCACGATGCCCAGCGGCGACTGCGGCTCGCCATGGCGATAGATCTGCTCGTGGACATTGCCCTGACGCCAGATGGTCAGTTTGAGCTCTTCGGATAGCGCGTTGACGACCGAGACACCCACACCGTGCAGACCGCCGGAGACCTTGTAGGAGTTGTCATCGAACTTACCGCCTGCGTGCAGCACGGTCATGATGACTTCCGCTGCGCTGACGCCTTCCTCTTCATGGATCTCGGTCGGCACACCACGACCGTTGTCGCTGACGGAAACTGACTCGTCGGCATGGATAACGACCCGGACTTCGCTACAGTGACCGGCCAGCGCCTCGTCGATGGAGTTATCCACCAGCTCGAACACCATATGATGCAGCCCCGTGCCGTCATCGGTATCACCGATATACATGCCGGGGCGCTTGCGTACGGCATCCAGGCCCTTGAGGACCTTGATGCTTGATGAGTCGTAAGCCTGTTCGCTCATTGGCTTCTCCGTCGTGAAATCATTCCGTGTGCAGTCGCCCGTGTTCCACGTGAAACATCCTGACATCAGTGTTCGGCAACCATACCCGATCCAATGTTTCGGGTTCGACGCAGGTCACGAAGACCTGGCACTCGAGGCCTGCCAACAGCTGGCAGAACAGACGGCGATGCTCGCCATCCAGTTCCGCCGGCAGATCGTCGATCAGGTAGACACAGGTACGTCCGTTCATTTCTTCGAGCAAGCGACCCTGAGCCAGCTTGAGAGCGCTGACCACCAGCTTCTGCTGGCCGCGAGACAACACCTCGACTGCAGGGCGTCGCCCCAGGCGAATACGCAAGTCGGCGCGTTGTGGGCCAGTCTGGGTAAAGCCCATATGGCTATCACTGTCGCGCCCTGCTGCCAGCACGTCGCCCAGAGGGCGCTTGGCATCCCAACCGCGCTGATAGCGCAGAGTCAGCTCGGGTAAATCAATCAGCTCGGCAAGCGTGGCTTGAAACAGAGGCGCCAGCGCCTGCATATATTCCATGCGCAGGGCATCAAGACGCTCGCTCCAGTGAGCAAACTCTCGATCCCAGACGTTAAGTGCCTGAACGTCCATCTTACCATGCCTGAGCAGTGCGTTCCGATGTTTGAGCGCCCGACGCACACGGCGCCAGACGTCGAAGAAGTCGTGTTTCACGTGAAACACACCCCAATCGAGGAACTCACGTCGGGCAGAGGGCGACCCCTCCAGCAACCGGAAGGCATCCGGATTGATCAGCTGCAACGGCAAGGCCTGAGCCAGCTGGGCGACTCGCTCTACCTTCTCGCCATCCAGCCGCATCTCCAGCCCATCTGCAGCCTGATCACGCCTTACCCCCAGGGGGCGCGGTGGATCGCCTGCCAAGCGGCCAAACAGCGTCATTCCCGCCGTGTCATGCGCAATGGCATGCTTGAGCTTGTGCGTGCGGAAAGAGCGCGCCAGCCCCAGCACATGGATACCTTCCAGCAGGCTCGACTTGCCACTGCCATTGGCACCACTGACCAGATTCACCCCTTTTCCCGGCGCCATATCGACTGTCGCCAGGTTGCGCAGATTCTGGAATTGAAGTCGTTCAAGCGCCATGACGGCCTCATTCGATAGAGAAATAGAGCCATGGCCGCCTTCGGGGCTCAAATACGACAACACCCGCCATTCAGGAGTGAAAATGGCGGGTGTTGTCGAGGCTCATTCTGCGATTGCGCGCGTCAATCGCGCCACAATTACGATTCAAGGTACTGATTTAAATAGCAATTACGATATTACAGACGCATCGGCATCACTACGTAACGCGCATCGCCACCACCCGGCTCTTCCAACAGCGCCGAGCTGTTGGCATCGGAAAGCGTCAGCTGTACGCGATCGGCATCCAGCACTCCCAGCACATCGATCAGGTAACCGACATTGAAGCCGATCTCGAGGCCAGCCCCTTGATAATCAAGGGCAATATTCTCTTCAGCCTCTTCCTGCTCGGGGTTGTTGGCCAGCACACGCAGGTTGCCGGCCTCCAGATAGAGGCGCACGCCACGGTACTTCTCGTTGGAGAGGATCGCGGTGCGCGACAGTACCTGACGCAGCTCGGCACGCTCGGCCACGATGACCTTGTCACCGCCACGCGGGACAACGCGCTCGTAATCCGGGAACTTGCCGTCCACCAGCTTGGAGGTGAAGGTGAAGTCGCCGGTCTGGGCACGCACGTGCGTCCCGCTGACCGTCAATGTCATCAGCTCGTTGCTGCCGTCGAGCAGGCGCGTCAGCTCAAGGATACCCTTGCGCGGAATGATCAGCTTCTGCGCTTCCGGCACGCTGATGTCAGCGGCCTGCTCGCAGACGGCCAGGCGGTGACCATCGGTCGCCACGGTACGCACCAGGTTGCTGGTCAGTTCCAGCAGCATGCCGTTGAGGTAATACCGGACATCCTGTTGCGCCATCGCGAAGGAGGTCGCGTCGATCAGATGCTTGAGGGTGCCGCGCGGCAGGCTGACGGTGATATCGCCCTGACCATCATCGATGTTCGGGAACTCGGCCACCGGCAAGGTCGACAGGGTGAAGCGTGAACGGCCGCTGCGCAGAATGGCACGCCCTTCTTCCAGCGCGAGAATGATCTCGCTGCCTTCGGGCAGTGACTTGCAGATATCCATCAGCTTGCGCGCCGGCACCGTCGCGGAACCCGGCTCATCGACACGGCTGGGCTCGACGCGCCCGATCAGCTCGACCTCAAGGTCAGTCCCGGTCAGCGACAGCTGCTGATCGGACACTTCAAGCAGCACATTGGACAGCACCGGCAGTGTCTGACGACGCTCGACGACACCCGCCACCAGGGACAGCGGGCGCAGCAGGGCTTCACGCGAAATGGCAAATTTCATGGAGACTCCACTCTCTGGAAACGGGGCAATGCTCGCTGACAGGCAGCGCGCACGCAAAAGAAATTCGGGGCCGCGACAGGCAAGCCCGGAGCACAGCAGGCCGATAGCGTGATTGTCGCCAACCCGACCTGCCGCTGCAATTCGATCAGCTGGTCAACAGACGCAGCAGATTCTTGTAGTCCTCGCGGATATCGGCGTTCTCTTCACGCAGCGAGGCCACCTTGCGACAGGCATGCAGCACCGTGGTGTGGTCTCGCCCACCGAAGGCATCGCCGATTTCCGGCAGGCTGTGGTTGGTCAGCTCCTTGGCGAGCGCCATCGCGACCTGACGCGGACGGGCGACGGAGCGCGAGCGGCGCTTGGAGTGAAGATCGGAAATCTTGATCTTGTAGTACTCGGCCACGGTGCGCTGGATATTGTCCACACCCACCTGCTTGTCCTGCAGTGCCAGCAGGTCCTTCAGGGATTCACGGATGAAGTCCTGATTGATCGCGCGCCCCATGAAGTGGGAGTCGGCGATGACCTTCTTCAAGGCACCCTCGAGCTCGCGCACGTTGGAGCGGATCTTCTGCGCGATGAAGAAGGCGGCATCGTGAGGCAGATCGACCTTGGCCTGATCGGCCTTCTTCATCAGGATCGCGACGCGCGTCTCGAGCTCCGGCGGCTCGATGGCGACGGTCAGCCCCCAGCCGAAGCGTGACTTGAGACGCTCCTCGACCCCATTGATCTCCTTCGGATAGCGGTCCGAGGTCAGGATCATCTGCTGACCACCCTCGAGCAACGCATTGAAGGTGTGGAAGAACTCCTCCTGGGAACGCTCCTTGCCAGCGAAGAACTGGATGTCATCGATCAGCAGCGCATCCACCGAACGGTAGAAACGCTTGAAGTCATTGATGGCATTGAGCTGCAGCGCCTTGACCATGTCCGCCACGAAGCGCTCGGAATGCAGGTAGACCACCTTGGCATTCTCGCCGCCCTGCTTGGCCAGATGATTGCCCACCGCGTGCATCAGGTGGGTCTTGCCCAGACCCACGCCGCCATACAGGAACAGCGGGTTGTAGGCGCCGCCGGGATTCTCGGAGACCTGACGCGAGGCCGCGCGGGCCAGCTGGTTGGACTTGCCTTCGACAAAGGTTTCGAAGGTGAAGTTCGGATTCAGGCCACTGGAATGCTTGAGGCTACCTTCTACCTGCACCTGGCGCGTGTTGCGACGCGGTGCCTGTTCCCGGGCGCCATCGCCGGCCATCTCACGCTCTTCCGCGAAATTGCCCCGCGGCGGCGTATGCACGGAAGGGGCACGCGGGCTCGGCATCTGGCCCGGCGCTTGCGCCTGGGCAGATACCGGCGACGCAGCCGCGCCTTCCGGACGCGGGTTCGAGACGGTCCGGCGGCTACCGACGCTCAGCTCGACCTTGGGCGGCTTGCCCGGTGCCAGCTCACGCAGCAGCTCGTGAATTCGTTTGAGGTACTTGTCATTGACCCAATCACGCACGAAGCGGTTGGGGGCGAGCAGGCACAGCTCTCCGCTGTCGCCTTCCTCAGCCTGCAGGGGACGAACCCAGGTATTGAACTGCTGTGAATTCAGCTCGTCTTGCAGGGCGTCAAGACATTGTTGCCAAAGTGCGAGCGACAC